>NZ_JAKNUT010000003.1 GCF_023155855.1 Microbacterium aoyamense
TCGACGCCCTGTTCTTTCGCTTGTTTCAGCAGCTGCTCCGCGAGCTGCTGCTCATCGATGATCTCTCCCGTCACGGGATCGATCATCTCGATGACATCGGTCATCGCCCTTCCTTTCAGTCAGGCCAGACCAGATCCACCGTTAATCAGACAGTCCCCGGCTGCGTGGGTGGACCTCACGAAGGTCGCGCCCGAGTTGGCTCGTCCGATGACAGGGCAGAATCGACCCATGTCATCACGCCATCCGTCGGGGAACGCGGTAACGATATTGGCCACGTACACCTTTGAAAAGCCCGTCTCAGATGCCGACATCGCCGACCTGGGCAGGCTTGCCTCGGCCACGAGAAGTGAACCCGGCAATCTCGCATACCGGATCACCCGTGACCTGGAGGACGAGCGCGTAATTCTGATCTACGAGCGGTATCGCGATATCGGAGCCGTCGCCGCCCACCGCGAGTCGGAACATTTCACCACTCTTGTTCTCGAGGTTTTGTCTCCGCGGCTGAGCAGCCGTGTCCCTACGCTGCTCACCGACCTTTTGGTGTAGCACTCCGCACAACGTGTTGCGCTGAGAGGGACGCAGTTTGATAGCGTGCCTCGCATGCACATCACTCACTACGGGCACGCGTGTGTGCTCATCGACACCGGCGCCGCTCGCTTCCTGATCGACCCCGGAGGGTTCTCGGACGGCTTCTCGGAGACGGATCCGGATGCGATCCTGATCACGCACGGGCACTTCGACCATTTCGCGCCCGATGTGGTCGGTGCGATTCTCGAACGCCACGCCGAGTGCCTCCTCTTCGTCGACGAGACCGTCGAGGTTCCCGACCTGATCGCCGCGGATCGCGTGAGACGCGTGGCCTCGGGTGACGAACTCACCATCGCCGGGACGACCGTTCGCGTCGTCGGCGGCGTGCATGCGAAGGTGCACGCCGACATCCCGCAGATCGTGAACGTCGGCTACCACCTGCCCGAGCAGCGGCTTCTGCATCCAGGCGACGAGTTCGTGACGGCGGAGTCCGTGCGAGTGCTTCTCGCGCCCATCTCCGGCCCGTGGCAGGCCTTGGAAGACGTCGTTGGCTACGTCCGAGCCGTCGCTGCGCCCATCGTCATCCCGATCCACGAGGGTGTGCTCTCGAGGCCGCAGATCTACACGGACTACCTCACCAAGCTCGCACCTGAGGGAAGCGAAATCGTGGTGCCCGTGCGGGGTGAAGCGTTCGCGGTCGATTGATACGGGTCATCGACCGTCGATTCACCGAGGTGTCACTCTGCGCAACAAGATGCGTAGTGCGCAACGCCATCTTGTCGAAGGTGGTAACGTTCGTTCAATGGTCTGACAATGTTGTTGGCGGACAAGGGGGTCCTGGTCTATGTTCATCGAATCCGCAGGTCTGCCGTGGCATGAGCCGCCTGGGCACGTGCGCGGCTACTCGCAGTACGTCGTGACCCCTTCGGACGGTCGCAGCGAGAGGTTCGACTTCCGTCTCTCGCGCTATCCCGTCGGCGGGCGCGTCGATCCGCATGTGCACGAGGTCGCCGAGCAGCTCTACTTCTTCATCGAGGGAGCGGGCACAGTGCTGTGCGGCGACGAGACCTACCAGGTGGGCCCCGGTCACACGGTACTCGTCGCTCCGGGCGTCGTTCACGCGGTCGAGAACACCGGCGCGGTCGACCTGCTGTTCACCGTGACCACTTCGCCACCCGACGATATCGAGAGATAGGCAGGACAGAATGCAGAACGACGAGGGATTCCGCGGGTACGGCACCACGCAGCGGCGAGCGCTCCGCGCGGCGCTCGCCGCGGGCAATGTCGCCGCCATGGGTTGCTACGACGCACTCGGAGCACGCATCGGCGAGAAGGCGGGCTTCCCCGCCGTGTACTTGAGTGGGGTTTCGCTGGCCACGTCGTGCGGTGTGCCGGACGTGGGACTGCTCACGCAGTTCGAAGTCGTGCAGATCGCCGCTCGTATCGCGCGTGCCGTCAAGGTGCCGCTGCTGGTCGATGCCGACACGGGATACGGCGGCATCGCGAACGTCAAACGCACAGTCGAGCTCTTCGAGGAGGCGGGCATCGCCGGCATCCAGATCGAAGATCAGACCTTCCCGAAACGCAGCGGCGAGCGCGAAGGACGAACACTCGTTCCCATCGAGGAGATGCAGACCACCATCGCGGCGGCGAAAGCGGCCCAGAGCGATCCGAACTTCGTGATCATCGGGCGCACGGATGCCATCGGCACGACGACCTTCGAAGAGGCACTCGAACGGGCGAAAGCGTATCAGGAGGCCGGTGCCGACCTCGTCTTCCCCGCGCTCCCACGCACGCTCGACGATCTCGCGACGTTCGGCCGCGAGATCGACCACCTCATGGTCACGTCGTCGGAGAGCGGGATGGCGCCGCTCATGAGCGTCAAGGAGTACGAGTCCGTCGGAGTGAATCTCACGGTGTATCCGATGTCGATGATCTTCGCCGCGGGCAGCGCGATGGTGAAGGCCGCACGTGAGATCTTCGAGACCGGCACGAACGAACCGTTCCTGCGCGAATCCGATTGGTCCTTCGAGGTCCTGGAGCAGCACTCCGGTCTCGAAGACTGGCTCGAGTTCGAGGAGAAGGTGCGGTCGCGATGACGAGCGCGGTCGTCTCCGACGTGCTGGTCCTCGGTGCGGGTGCATCGGGCGCAGCGGCGGCGATCACGGCTGCGCGCGAGGGCCGCAGCGTCACGGTGCTCGAAGCCGCCGCCGCCGACCGCCACACGCCGAACGTCCGCATGTCCGGGGGCTGGGTCATGACCACCGGCGACGTGGCAGAAGGACTGTCGTACCTTCGCGGTTGTGCTGATGGCCTCGTCGACGACGACGTTCTACGGATGTGGGCAGCGGAGTCCGCGAATCTCTACGACTGGCTCCTGGGCCTGGGCGTCGAACTCCAGGAGAGCGACGGGGTCCGCGGGCCCGAGCACCCGCGTGTTCCGGGCGCGCACTCGATCGGCATCCGACGCTCGTGGACGGCCCTCCGCTCGCCGATCGACGGGCAGGGTGGCTGGTTCGACCCCGAGGCCGCGTGCCTGGGCGGAGAAGCGCTGTATCGCGGGCTCATGACCGGTCTGCTGGCCAGTGGCGCGGACATCCGCTGGGGGGCGCGGGCGGAACGTCTGCTCGTGGAGGACGGAGCGATCGCAGGCGCCGTGGCCACCATCGACGGTGAGGAACGCGAGTTCCGTGCCGCGAGCGTCGTCATCGCCACAGGGGGTTTCGGAGGTTCCCGCGACCTCGTCGTCAACTTCATCGACGTCCCGAACACCGAGTTCTACGGAAACCCGCTCAATCGCGGCGACGGTCTGAGGCTGGCGATGTCGGTGGGCGCCGACATCGTGCGGATGAACCGCTTCATCGGACGCGGGGTCGCAGCCTTCGACGATGTGCAATCCGGCCTGCGCGTCGGCTTCATCCTGAATCTCGACGGCGGCGGCTATGCGATCGTCGACTCCGCGGGCCGACGATACATGAACGAGATCCGGCAGGCCCGGCTCGCGCACGACGTCCTGTACGAGATGCAGGAGTTCGATCCGGCCGCAGGCGCGTACACCCGCTCCCCGTCGTACTACTTCTTCGATCAACGTCGAATGGATGCCGGGCCGCTGACGTATCCGGATCGCGGTGTGACCGCCGTCGGGCTCTACGAATGGAGCGTCGACAATCGCAAGGAGGTGGACTCGGGATGGATCGCCACCGGCGCGACGCCGCTCGAGGCGGCTGTCGCGGCCGGGGCCGAGCCTTCTGATGAGTTCGACCGCGCGATCGCCGAGTACAACGCCGCGTGCGCCACCGGCGAGGATCCGCTCGGTCGACCGGTCGACAGTCTCGTACCCCTTCAAGCACCCTTCTACTGCGTGCCCTTGTACGTGGGCGGACCGCATACGACAGGCGGGCCGCGTCGTGATGCGCGGGGCCGCGTCCTCGGAGTTCTCGACGGCGAGCCGATCGCAGGACTGCTCTCGGCGGGCGAGCTCGGCCAGGCGGTCGGCTTGCTCTACCCCGTGCAGGGATGCTCCCTCTCCGACGCGCTCTGCTCGGGCATCGTCGCGGGCCGCACGGCCGCGGGCGTCGTGTGAACGGGCGCATCGCCGTCATCACGGGCGCGGCCCTCGGGCTCGGCGCGGAGTTCGCCCGCGAGCTCCGCGATCTGCGGGGACTCGTCCTGGTCGACCTCGCCGGTGACGCCCTCGACGAGACCGCGGCGCGGCTCCGCGCGGGTGGCGCCGATGTGCGCACCTTCGTCGCTGATGTCACCGATCCCGAGGCTCCCGGGTCGATCATGGCACTCGCGGATGAGGCGTTCGGCGGGGCGGACATCCTCGTCAACAACGCCGGGGTCGTCCGGTACGCGCCGTTCCTCGACACCGATCGTGCCTTCCTGCGCGATGTCCTCGCGATCGATGTCGAGTCGGCGTACTTCATGACGCAGGCGTTCGCGGCGGAGAGGATTCGCACGGGACGCGGCGGAGTGGTCGTCAACCTCGGCACGAGCCATGCCATCGTCGGGGTGGCGGCCACATCTGCATACGCCGCAGCGAAGGGCGCACTGCACGCTGTGACCCGCACGCTGGCCGTCGAGCTCGCGCCGTACGGAATCCGCGTCAACACGCTCGCGCTGGGTATGACGATGACCGAGCGCGTGCGCCGCGAGCTCGGAGCCGATGTGATGGCCGGCCGCCTCCGGCAGATCCCCCTCGCGCGCGGTGCGGAGCCGGCGGAAGCGGCGACGGCGCTGAGATACCTCATCGACGCCGAGTACACGACGGGCACGGAGCTCGTGCTCGACGGCGGATTCACGATCTACGGAGACGGGTGAGCGGACTCCGCCACCGCGAAGAACGAAGGATGGATGACGGATGAGTGTTTACGTGATGGAACAGGAGACGGTCGTCGATGCGCGACCGACGACGATGTCGGGCGCGGACGTGCTCGCCGCGCTCCTTGAGGACGCAGGCATCACGGTGGTCGCCGGCATCCCCGGGCACACGATCGGAGACTTCGCGCTCGCCGTCGGCGCGCGCGAAGGATTGCGGCCGATACTCCTGCGCCACGAGGCGACGGGGGCGTTCGCGGCCGATGTCTACTTCCGCGTGAGCGGGCGCCTCATGGCCGTGTTCACGCACGCGTTCCCGGGAGCCGCCAATGCCCTCACCGGGGTGGCGAACGCCTACGCCGACTTCTCATCACTCTTCTGGGTGACCGGCAATACGGCCTCGGTGGGAATCGGACGCGGCGGCTACCAGGAATTGTCGCGACAGATCGACGACGACCTGACCCAAGTCATCCGGCCCGCCGTGAAACGGGTGTGGCAGCCGCGGACCGCGGAGGACCTCGCGCACAATGCGCTCGCCGCGTTGCGAGAGTCGCGCGCAGGACGCCCCGGCCCGGTGGCGCTCAACGTGTCGCAGGAGGTCTGGTCGCAGACGGTCGACGTGACCGGCGGTGCGCGTCCCGATCTCGAGCGGTTCGTCTTCGCCGACGATCGACCGCGGCCGGACTCGCGGCGCGTGGCCGACGCCGCGGAGCTCCTGCGAGGTGCGCGACGCCCGGCCATCCTGGCCGGCAACGGAGTGAACCTCGGTCGAGCACGCGACCATTTGCGCGCGTTCTCTCGGCGCTTCGGCATCCCCGTTGCGACGACGGCATCAGGCAAGGGCGGCTTCCCCGAGTCGGATGCGTTGTCGGTGGGCGTCGCCGGCTGGGTCGGGACCGGCACGGGCAACTTCACCACGGCGAATGCGGACGTGCTGCTCGTGCTGGGCGCGCGCCTGGGCGAGCCCACCGCCAGCTCCTGGGTCGACGGCGCCACGTTCGGCTCCGACACCAAGATCGTGCAGTTCGACATCGACGCCGGCGCGATCGCGAACGCGTACCCGGTCGAGGTGCCCGTCATCGGGCACCTCGTGTCGGCGCTCGAGGACCTGACCGCAGTCCTCGGTGATGAGCGACTGGACGTCTCCGCGTGGCTCGAGGAGATCCAGAGCGCCCGAGAGGCATGGACCTCGGTGGCGCTGGAGTCGCAGGACCCCGGTATGGACGGCAGGATCGGCACCGGCGCGGTGGTGCAGGCGATGCGCCGCGCCTTCTCCGGTCCGGTGAACCTGGTCAACGACTGCGGCAAGCATCACAAGTGGATCGTGCAGCAGTTCGAGGCGGGCGATGACGACTACATCGTGAGCAGCATGGGCGGTGCGTCGATGGGCATCGGACTTGCCGGCGCGATCGGTGCTCAGCTCGGGCGCCCCGAGGCGCGGACGATCGCATGGCTCGGCGACGGAGGGATGTCGATGTCGCTCTCCGCGCTTCCCACGGTTGCCGAATACCGGCTCCCGATCACGACGGTGGTCATCGACGACGCGTCGTACGGTGTCGTCCACAACACGCAGATGGCTCAGGCCGGTCGCACGGCGTTCGCGGACTTCGACGGGTCGGGGTCGAACCCCGACTATCGCCTCGATTTCCGGGCGGTGGCGGAGGGATGCGGCATCCCGGCCCGCACTGTGTCGGACCCGAGCGAGCTGGACGCGGCATTCGCTTGGGCGGCCGAGCAGGAGGGGCCGACCCTCATCACGGTGCTGTCGGAGAAGGGGTCGACCCACCCGGGCGGAGGTGGCGTGCTGCGGCCACTGCACGACCGGTCGCGACGGCTCGCCTGGCGGGCGGTGAGCGGTGAGTGAGAAATCGCCCAACTGCGACGTCCTGGTCGTCGGCGCGGGCACGGCGGGGCTGACGGCGGCGATCGCCGCGCGGGAGCGCGGAGCTTCGGTGATCCTCCTGGAGCCTTCAACGGCTGCGGAACGCGGCGGCAACAGCCGATATGCCAGCGCCGTCTTCCGTGCCGCGCACAACGGAGTCGAGGATCTGCGACACCTCGTCACACCGGATCAGGGTGTCGTGTGGGATCGGGTGCGCCACGATCACTACCCCGCCGAGAGCTTCGTCGCCGACGTGAAGGGCGCGGCGTCGTCCGAGCACGTCGATGAAGCCCTGGTGTCGGCGTTCGTGGCCCGCTCGCTCGACACTCTGAGCTGGCTCGGAGAGCGCGGCGTCGTGTGGCGGCTGGTCACCCGCCCGGGGGATCCGCAGGGTCCGGTCCGACTGCCGCGGGGTGGCGAGCTCATCGTCGAGGGCAACGGCGTCGGACTCGTCGAAGCCCTTTTCGCGACGGCGGAGCGTGCGGGGATCGACATCCGATACAACACCCGGGCAACCGATCTCGTCGACCTCGAGGGCGAGATACGTGGGGCGGTCGTCGAATCCACCGGCACCAGGGCCGAACTGAGGGCGAGATCCACGGTGCTCGCGGCCGGCGGCTTCGAAGCGGATGCGGCAGCGCGTGCCGAGCACCTCGGTGCGGCCTGGGCCGACGCGAGGGTCCGCGGCACCGGGTTCAACACCGGCACGATGCTGTATCGCGCACTTGCGCACGGCGCCGCTGCCAAGGGCGATTGGTCCGCCGCACACGCGGTCCCCATCGATACGGCGGCGCCATCGGTGGGTGACCTCGCCATCGGAGACTCGACCGCGAGGTACTCCTTCTCGTTCGGAATCCTCGTCAACGCTGACGGGAGGCGGTTCCTCGATGAGGGCGCCGACGAGTGGCCGTTCCTCTACTCCGAACTCGGCCGTCGCATCCTTGCGGAGCCTGGAGGGATCGCCTTTCAGATCTTCGACGAGAGCTCTGCCGCACTTCTCGAGCCGCGATACGCCACCGCCGAGCCCGTCTTCGCGCGAACCGTCGCCGAACTCGCCACCGGCATCGGCGTCGACCCGCGGCACCTCAACAGGACGATCGAGGACTTCAACGCTTCGTGCCCGGACGGGGCCTTCGACCCGGGAGCGCTCGACGGCCTCCGGGCTGAACCGCTCGGGCAGCCGCCGAAATCCAACTGGGCAACGCCGCTGACGGCCCTCCCGCTCCGGGCCTACCCCGTGACCTGCGGCATCACGTTCACGACGGGCGGAGGACTCTCCGCCGACGAGAACGGGAGGGTCCTCGCACGGAACGGCGCACCCGTACCGGGCCTGTTCGCAGCGGGCGAGATTCTGGGCGGCTACTTCCGCTCGACCGTGCCGACCGGCGCAGGACTCATGCGCAGTGCGACGATGGGGCGCGCGGCAGGCGAATCGGCAGCCGCGCGGTCATCGTCATGAAGCGCTCAGTTCATGCGACGCTCATGCGCGGCGGATCCAGTCGCGGGCCGGTGGTCGAAGAGGCGGAACTGCCCGAGCCCGGTGCCGAGCGCGACCGGGTGCTCATCGACCTCATCGGTCGCGGTCGATCACAGCTCGACGGGGTCGGAGGCGGCACGCCGACGACGAGCAAGGTCGTCATCGTGCAGCCGGCTCGCGGAGACCCCGATGTCGACATCGCCTACTGCGTCGGCAACGTCGTGGTCGGAGCCGACACGATCGACTACGCCGGTACGTGCGGCAACATGACATCCGCCGTTCCGCTGTTCGCCCAGGAGCACGACTGGCCGTGCGCGCGGGGCGCCCGCGGGTACCGTCTGCGCAACACGTCCACCGGCCAGATCGTCGAGACGACTTTCCTCGGTGGTTCCTCGTCCCGCGACCGCGGGGCTTCCGCCCGGGTGCGGGCCGACTACCTGGATCCAGCCGGCAGTGTCTTCGAGGCGCTGCTGCCGACAGGGTCGCCCGCAGACGACCTGATACTCGACGGACGCCCCGTGCGGGTGAGCATCGTGGATGCGACGCATCCCTACGTGTTCGTCCGCTACCGCGATGTCGTCGTCACCGAGGGGATCGATTCCGAGGCCTCGGCGGCGATCGAGCGGCTCAGAGCCGCTGCGTGCGTGCGCCTCGGTGTCGTCGACGTCGCGCCGGATGCCTCGCGATCGTCACCGGCCGTGCCGCGGATCGTGCTCCTGGAGGACGCAGCGCCACCGGGCGAGCTCCGGGTCCTGGCTGTCTCGATGGGGGCTGTGATCGGATCGGTGCCTGTCACCGCGGCGATGTGCGCGGCGGCTGCGGCGGAGGTCGCCGGGACTCTCGTGAACGAGGTCGTCGTCCACGGCGCCGACGGGTCCCTCACCGTCCGTGGGAAAACTTCCGATGTCATCGCGACCGCCACGTTCGCGGACGGCGCGCTCGTCTCCGTGGGAGTGGAGCGCACGGCGCGCACGATCGCCGACGCGCACATCTGGCTAGGCTGACGCCGTGGTGGACAACCGAGGGCGCGCGCCGGAGTCCGTCAGCATGCAGCATCTGCTGTACTTCCACACGCTGGCACGGCGAGGCAGCTTCGCGCGCGCGTCGGAAGAGCTCGACCTGTCGCAGTCCGCGCTCTCCCGCAGCATCCAGGCCCTCGAACTCTATGTCGGCACGCGGCTCATCGACCGGGAGCGCGGACGAACCGGCATCTCGCTCACTGCGGCGGGGGAGCGGGTGCTGGAACGTGCGGACGAGATCCTCACGCAGGCCTCGACGCTCCGCAACACATCGGTCGTGGACGGCACTCAGAATCTCGCGTTCGGGATCGGCCCGCAGTTCGCCAGCTTCGTCCTGCCCAGTGCGCTGCTGTGGATGCATCGGAACCATCCGGATGTCGTCGTGAACGTCAGCGTGGGTCCGACGCAGATCATGCTGGAGCAGCTGCTGGCCGGGGAGATCGAGTTCTTCATCTCCGGGCAGATCCCCGGCGTGCGGCCGCCGCGCGTCCGCTGCGACGACTTCGTCACCGTCCAGATGGCGTACAGCGTGCGCAGGGGCCACCCGATCCTCGACGAGCCGCGGATCACGGTCGATTCGATCGCGCGATACCCGCGCTATGCCGGTTCCGCGTTCCGAGACCGCCTGCTCGCGGAGAGCGACGAGGTCCTCGCGCGCTTGCGACCGACGCTCGTGGTCGACAACTTCGAAGTACTCGCCGACCTCACCGCGCGAACCGACGGAGTTCTCGCGGCCTTCGCCGGAATGATCCGGGAGCCGCTCGTGCACCTCGACTTCGACATCTGGCGGCAGCTCGGAGCCTCGCGCACCTTCTTGTTCACGCTCGACGGCTTCCGCCTCTCCAAGATCGCGGACGCCGCCATCGGACAGTTGCGCGCACCTGTCGAAGGTCGCTGAGCTCGTCGCCTTCACGGTCAGGGGCTGCGAGCGATCTCTTGATAAACTCACACCGCCCTAAATGTCTGACAAGTGGCTTTTTGTTCATTAATGGGCAATACTGATGTCGACCGAATCGATGTCGATGCGGAAGGGGTGGTGCATCATGCGGAACCTGTTGCGTAGGATGCACCGCGCTGCTACCGTCGGCGACGATTGATCGAGCGAGCTCGACTCTGTTCCAGCCCGCGAGATTCACATCCCGAACCCCAATGATGGAGACCCGAAGATGCGTCTTGCAGCCCGCACCCCCGCACGTTCCGCCGCCGTTGCGCTCGCCGCTGTCGCGGCTGTGGCGCTCAGCGCCTGCACATCCGGCGGATCCGCCACACCGACCGAGAGCGGTGGACTCACGCCGGTCACGATCGGCGAGGTGAGCCCGTTCCAGGCAGCCAATTATCTGACGCTCGTCGCCGATGAGCAGGGGTTCTTCGAGGACCACGGCATCGATGCGGAGATCATCGGCATCTCCCAGAATCCGATCGCCCCCCTTCTCTCGGGCGACATCGACATCAGCTCGGTCGGCGTCAACGGCATGGCCGGCCTCGAGCAGGGTCAGGACATCCGGTTCATCGCCGCGTTCCCCGCGTCCGTCACCTTCTCGCTCATCGTGCCCGCCGGCAGCGCCGCGGTGGACAACGCGCACGAATGGCCCGACGTCATGGAAGACCTCGTCGGGCAGAGCCTCGGAACGACGGTTCCGGGCGCCCTCGTCGACAACATGGCGAAGTTCCTCGTGACGGATGCCGGACTCTCCGCGTCGGACATCGCCGTCACCCCCGCCGGAGACGGTGCTGCGCTCGTCGCGGGGCTGCTGAGCGGATCGTTCGACTCCGGACTCGTTCCGAGCCCGCTCTTCGAGCCTCTCGTCGCATCCGGTGACTTCGTGCAGGTGCTCGATCTGTACGCCGGGGACGTGCCCGACTTCAACATCCCGGTCAACACGCCCGCCGTGACGGCGGCGTTCGCCGAGGAGAACCCTGACGTCATCGCGGGCTTCCAGCAGGCGATCGAAGAAGCGAACACCTGGGCGAAGGACCCCGCGAACAAGGAGGCCCTCGCCGAGATGATCGCGACGCGTCTCGACGTCGAACCCGCGGATGTCGCGGCACCGTTGGAGACCTTCATCGCGGCACTCGGCGACACGAGCGAGTACACCGAGGAGCAGTGGAACAGCGGCGTGGAGATGCTGACCGCGAACGGCGTCCTCACCAAGGACTACTCGTACACCGACTTCGTCATCCCGTTCTCGGGCTAGGCCAGGTCGCGCCGATAGCAGACCATGGATGCGGGGCCGACCTGCGCGACCCCGCATCCGTGAACGAAGGAGTTGAACTGTGACGACCGTCGAGACATCGATCGATCAACCTCGCGTTCGCGTGAGCGACGTGACCCACTATTTCGAGGATCCTGCCGGCAACATCACGGAGGCCAGCAAAGCGGTCGACGACGTCTCGCTCGACGTCGCTCCGGGAGAGTTCGTCAGCCTGATCGGCCCGAGCGGGTGCGGCAAGACGACGCTCCTCAACATGCTCGCCGGCTTCTTCGCACCGACGACCGGATCGCTCCAGATCAACGGCAAGCCGGTTCGCGGCGTGCAGTCGGACAATGTCTCGTTCATGTTCGCCCGTGACACGCTCTTCCCGTGGAAGACGACGCTTGCGAACGTCACCTTCCCCATGGAGGTCGGCGCGCAGCGGGTGCCTTCGTCCGAGCGCCGCGACCGTGCTCGTCGGCTCCTCGAACGCGTGCAGCTCGGCGGTGCAGAGGAGAAGTACCCGCATGAGCTCTCTCACGGCATGCGCCAGCGGGCCGCACTCGCACGCACGCTCGCAGGGAACAAGGAGGTCATCCTCATGGATGAGCCCTTCGGAGCGCTCGACGCACAGACGAGGGTCCTCGTGCAGGACGAGTTCGCGAAGATCTGGGAGCAGGAACGGCCCAGCGTCCTGATGGTCACGCACGACCTGACCGAGGCGATCGGGTTGTCCGACCGCATCTTCGTGATGAGCCATCGACCCGCCCACATCAAGGCCGTGTACGAAGTCAACATCCCGAGGCCGCGCGTGATCCTCGACCTCCCCAACTACCCGGAGTTCCACGAGCTCTATGCGAAGCTCTGGCGCGACCTGCGCCCGGAGCTCACCGAGGACGAAACGCCGGCAGCGGACCACCTCGAGGAGGCGTCGGCATGACCGCCCTCGTGGGACGTGACCTGACGGCGCCCCTCAAGACGGTCGGCGGGAAGTCCGCTCGGCGTCGGCGCCTGCGGTCGCGTGTGGTCGTGACGCAGGTCGCGCTCGTCGTGGGTGCGCTCGGGCTGTGGCAGCTCGCCGGGAATCTGGGATGGATCAACACCTTCCTCTTCGGCTCGCCGGTCGGGACCGCGCAGATCCTGTGGCGTTGGATTCAGGACGGCACTCTGCTGGTGAACACCGCCGTGACCCTGTATGAGGCGACGGTGGGCTTCGTTATCGCCGTCGTCATCGCGATCCCGCTAGGGATCGTCCTGGCTCGGTCGCCGTTCTGGGATCGCGTCACCGAACCGTTCATCGACATGGCGAACGCGACCCCGCGTTTCGCCTTGGCGCCCATCTTCGTGTTCATGTTCGGGCTCGGGTCGATGATGAAGATCGCGCTGGTCATCACGGTGGTGTTCTTCGTCATCCTCATCAACACGATGGCCGGGACCAAGGCCATCGAGGAGGACTTCATCCGGCTCGGCCGGATCGCCGGAGCGAATCGACGCCAGCTGCTCGCTCGTGTCGTGTTCCCCGCGACCGGCGGCTACATTCTGGCGGGCCTCCGGCTCAGCGTGCCGTACGCCCTCGCCGCCGCCGTGGTCGGCGAGATGTTCTCGGGGAACTCCGGCCTGGGCTACCTCGTGTCGAATCAGGCAGGACTTCTCATCGTGAACGGCGTCTTCGCCGCCGTGATCGTGCTGGCACTCGTCGGATGGGGACTCAACTCGCTCGTGCGCGCCCTCCTGAGCCGGACGCCCTGGGCGCGCATGGCATCACGGGCCGCCGGCTGAGTCCGGATGCCCGCCCTCTCGACGCGCACCCTGGGGCGAACGGGTCTCAGCGTCTCCGAACTGGGCTTCGGCGCGATGGAGTTGCGCAACACCCCGCATCGTCATCCTCGTCCCGTGCCGAACAGCGTGGCGGCCGATGTCCTCAACACCGCACTCGACCTCGGCATCACATTCATCGACACCTCCATCGACTACGGCGACAGTGAAGAGCGGATCGGACGCTTCATCGGTCATCGCCGTGACGAGTTCGTCCTCGCGACGAAGGCGGGCTGCCCCGTCGAGCACCAGCCGCATGCCACGACGGCTCGACTCGTGCACGATTACTCACCCGCGAATCTGCGCGAGGGCGTGGAGCAGAGCCTCTACCGACTGCGCACCGACCACATCGACCTGCTTCAAGTGCATCTCGCGCCCGCGGTCGAGGAGTTGCTCCGCGACGACGTCGCGGCCACCCTCGAGTCCTTCCGCCACGAGGGCAAGGTGCGGTTCCTGGGTGTCTCGAGCGAGCGCCCCGAGCTGGAAGGCCACCTCCGGCTCCCGTGGATCGACGCCGTGCAGCTCCCGTACTCCGCACTCGAGCCGGAGCTGGAGCTTGATATCGCGGCGCTCGCCGGCGACGACCGCGGTGTGATCGTGCGCGGCGGGTCCGCCCAGGGTGGGGCCCTGCGTGCGCGCGGCTCGGCCCAGGTCGGACTTGCCGCTCGCGACCTCGACCTGGGCGACCTCCTCGACGGCGAGTCCGTCGCGGGCTTGCTGCTGCGCTTCACTCTGAGCACACCCGGAGTGTCGACCGTCATCTCGGGAACCGCCGATCCCGGTCACCTGCGCGCGAATGCGCGCGCTGCGCAGCGCGGACCGCTGGCCGTCGATGTGCGGAACGAGATCCGGCGCCGGTACGTGATCGCGGCCGCGAAGGCGACGACGGAGGCGAAGGCATGTCGAGATATGACGGCAGGGTGGCGATCGTCACGGGCGCCGGGGCCGGGCTCGGGCTCGGGATGACCGTGCGGCTCCTCGATGAAGGCGCCCATGTCGTGGCGGGAGATCTCGACACCAGCCGGCTCGACCGGCTGAGGCATCCGAATCTGATCAGTCTGCCCGGCGATGTCACCGACCCCACCACCGCCGACGCGCTCGTCAGCGCCGCCCTCGACATCGGGACCGGCCGGATCGACGCGTTGTTCAACAACGCGGGAATCGCACTGTTCGCGCCTGCCGAGGAACTCGAGAACGCCCAGTGGGACCGTGTCATCGCAGTGAACCTCAGCGCGTGCTGGTACGTCGCATCGGCCGTGGGGAGGGTCATGATCGCCCAGCGTGGTGGCGCGATCCTCAACACCGCCTCGGGCGCCGGGCTCGCCGCCGTCACGGACGGCCTGGCGTACGTGGCGTCCAAGCACGGCGTCGTGGGCTTGACGCGGTCCCTCGCCGTCGACTGGGGCAGGTACGGCATCCGGGTGAACGCGCTCGCTCCCGGGTTCACGTCGACGGGAATGACCGAGTCGTTTCGCGAGCAGGCTCCCGACCTCTATGCCGCTCGCGCTTCTCGCGTGCCGCTCGGCGGCCGCGCGGGCACGATCGATGAGCAGGTCGCGATGGCGCTCTTCCTCAACTCGGATGAGGCGAGCTACACGACCGGTCTCATCGCCGTGGTCGACGGTGGCACGCACGCATTGTCGGCCGGGTACTCTCCGCGTCCTCCGGTGGCGCTGTGAGCCTCACCGGAATGGTGTGCCTGATCACCGGTGGCTCCGGGGGCCTCGGCGCAGCGATCGGCGACCTCTTCGCGCGTGAGGGCGCGATCATCCACCTCGCGGATCTCTCGGACGCGCCGGGGCGAGCCGTCGCTGAGCGGATCGGCGCGGGATTCCATCGACTGGACGTGACCGACGAGTCCGCGTGGATGCGGGCGATGGACGCGATCGATGCGGAGCACGGTCGCCTGGACGTACTCGTGAACTGCGCCGGGGCGAGCGGGATCATCGGCGACGGCGGCCTCCTCGACACATCGCGATGGCACACGCTCTTCGCGATCAACGCTACGGGGCCGTTCTTCGGGATGAAGCACGCCTGGCCTCTGCTTCGTCGGTCGTCCGCGCCGTCGGTCGTGAACGTCACATCGATCTCAGCAGCCGTCGCTGTGACGCCGGCGCACCCCGCGTACGGAGCATCCAAGGCCGCGCTGTCGTCCCTGTCGCGGATCATGGCTGTCGAGATGGCGCAGGACGGCATCCGCGTCAACAGCGTCGCGCCCGGAATCCTGCCGGTGATGTCCGGCCTGGCCGACGACGCCGCCGAGCGGGCGACGGCGCATCGCGAGAGCGTCGTGCGAACGACCGTCCCCCTCGAGAGAGTCGGCGACCACCTCGAAGTGGCGGCCGCGGTGCGCTTCCTGGCCTCGCCGGATTCCAGCTACGTGACGGGCACGGAACTGCGGGTCGACGGCGGATTCACGGCCCGGTGAACCAGATGCGGACGCGAAGGTCAGGAATCGGAGCGATCGTGGGCGCCGAGTTCGCGGCTGATCCGATCCGCCTGCTCGATGACACGCGCGGCGTACTCGTCGATACGAGCCATCGCGATCCTCGACGAAGAGCCCGCGATCGTGATGCTCGCGACGACGCGATCCTCGTGGTCACGGATCGGCGCGGCGACGCATCGAAGGCCGATCTCCAGCTCCTCGTCGTCGATCGCGTAGCCGTGCAGGCGTATCACGTTCAACTGGTCGAGGAGTTGCCGCTTGGACTGCACGCTGTGCGTTGTGGAGCCGCCGGTCAGCTGCTCGGTCGGGTAGAGCATGTCCAACGTCGAGGGCTGCAGCTGCGAAAGGAGGACCTTGCCCATGGCCGTGCAGTGCGCCGGGCTGCGCTTGCCGACGAACGAATGCATCCGCACCGAGAAGGACCCGTCCATGAGGGCCACCGTCACGGCTTCCTTGCCCTCCAGGACGCCCAGATGACAGGTCTCGCCGAGCTCGTCGACGAGCTGCCGAAGGAACGGCGCGGCTACGGTCGTGAGATTGGTGTCGGCTGCGGCGATGCTGGCCAGACGCGTCATCTTGCCGGTGAGCTGGAATCCGGTCCCGACGGTGGCAGGGCGAAGGAAGCCCGAGGTGACGAGAGTGGCGGCGATCCGGGATGCCGTCGACTTGTGCGTTCCGAGGTGTCGTGCGATCTCGGCGACGGTGATGATCGGCCGATCGACGTCGAACATGTCGAGGACGGCCAGTCCGTTCTGAAGCGCCGTGATGTGCCCCTCGCGCCGGGGAGACAGTCCCTCGTCCACGGCCTCCGAATGCGCAAGATCCATCCGGTCAGCGTATCGACCGGGTGGGAAGGCGACAAGCGCACTCTGCGCGACCCGTCGCTCAGAGTGCATCCTCGATCGGCACCCTCATGAACGCTTCCGTCCCTACCGCTGCCGAGGTCGGACAGCTCGTCTGCGTCGGTGAGGGAGAGGTGCAGTCGGGCCAGATCGACGAGAACGGTCATCTCAACGTCATCCGGTATCTCGACATCCAGGCGCGAGCGACGACCGTCGCGTGCGGCGAGTACGGATTGGACCTGAGTTATCCCGCCGAGTGCGGAATGGGGCTGTTCTCGGTCGATCATCACGCGCGCTACCTGCGCGAGCTGCGTCTCGGTGATGCGTACCGAGTGCACGTTCGCCTGCTCGGTGCGAGCGTGACGGGATTGCACACGATGGCGTACATGGTCGGGATCGCTGGTGGGGAGGTGGTGAGCACCCTCGAGTCGCTTCTCCTCAACGTGGATCTCGAGACTCGCCGCGTCACCCGCCTGCGCTCCGACCGGGCGGAGCGCGTGGCAGCCGGTCTCCGGAGAGACTCCGCGTTGCCGTGGACGTCGGCGACGTGCTCGTCCATCCGCCTCCGAGGTCGTCCTCTCATCGACCTCCCCCACTGAGTGGGGCCGCAATGGTCTGACAAGCGACGACCGTGGATGGCGTCGCGCAAAGAGGTCGCCCTGGATCTATCCTGGCGATTTGTCCGACAAGCTTTCCTTTTGTCCAATGATGATCAATACTGATGTACGTCATACAGGATCTTCGACAATGATGTGAGGCGAATCCATGGCTCTTGCCTTCCGGACAATCAACCCCGCTACAGGAGAACTCGTACACGAGTATCCGCACCCGACGGCCGAGGGACTCGAGTCGCTGGTCGCGTCCGCGCACGCGGCGTTCCTTGCGTGGAGCAACACCGAGGTCTCCGACCGCGCCGCGCTGTTCACCCGCGTCGCCGATCTCTTCGAAGAGCGCAAGGATCAGTTCGCTCGTGCCGTGACCCTCGAGATGGGCAAGCCGCTCATCCAGTCGGTCGTCGAGGCGGATCTCGCCATCTCGATGTTCCGCTACTACGCCGAACGGGGCGCGGAGCTGCTCGCCGACGAGGTCTTGGATGTCCCCGGCTTGTCGAAGGCGATCGTCCGCAAGGAGCCGCTCGGCGTCGTCGTCGGCATCGAGCCGTGGAACGGCCCGCTCTACCAGGCCATGCGCGCCGTCGCCCCCAACCTCATGCTGGGCAACACGATCCTGCTCAAGCCGAGCGAGCAGTGCGCACTTTCGACGCTCCTCTTCGATGCGCTGTTCCAGGACGCAGGGTTCCCCGCGGGGGTCTATCAGACCGCGCTCATCAGTCACGAGCAGGCGGCACAACTGATCGCCGATGACCGGGTGCGCGCGGTGACCTTCACCGGCTCGGAGCGCGCCGGACGAGTCATCGGTGCGCTCGCGGCCGAGAACGTCAAGCCCGTCACGCTCGAGCTGGGCGGGTCCGACCCGTACGTCGTGCTCGAGTCGGCCGATGTCGCCGCAGCGGCCGCGACGGTGTGCTGGTGGCGTCTCTACATCGGCGGTCAGGTGTGCATCTCCCCGAAGCGGATCATCCTGGAGGACGGCATCGCCGACTCGTTCATCGATCAGTTCGTCCCTGCCTTCGGCAACGTCGTCCTCGGTGACGGGATGGACGAGGCGACGACGCTCGGACCGATGATCAGTGCGGACGCCGCCGCGCGCGTCCAGGCGCAGGTGGACGATGCGATCGACAAGGGTGCGACCGTCCTGCTGGACGGTGGGCAGGTGGATGACACCGCCTTCTTCCGACCGGTCGCGCTCACCGGCATCACGCCGCAGATGCGGATCTTCCAGGAGGAGGTGTTCGGGCCGGTCGCGATGATCTACCGCGTCGCCGACGCGGATGCCGCCGTCGCACTCGCCAACGACACCCCCTACGGGCTCGGCGGCACCGTGTGGGGTGAACAGGATGCTGCACTCGCCGTCGCGCGGCGCATCGACACCGGCGGTGTGGGCATCAACGGGCCGCTGGGCTCGCCGATCGAGATCCCGTTCGGCGGCACGAAGAAGTCCGGCACCGGTCGTGAGCTCGGCAAGTCCGGTATGGACGGCTTCGCCAACATCAAGACGTACGGGCTGGTCGGCTGATGACCGAGGACGAACTGGGCACCTTCTTCACCCCGGAGCAGCACGCGACGGTGGCGGCGCTCGTGGCGGACATCATCCCGTCCGACGACGAGCACCCGGGCGCTCGCGAAGCGGGGGTCGTCGACTTCATCGACGGCGCACTCGCCGGCCACGACGCTGCCTGGCAGCCCGCCTACACGGTCGCGCTCACGGGGCTGGCCGATTACTGTCTGGCCGAGTTCGGCGGGACGTACGAGACGCTCGCGGACGATGCGCGCGGAGTCGTCCTGGCAGGACTCTCGGCCGGGGAGCTGAACGGCACAGACGCGACATGGACCAAAGGATTCTTCGGCGTCCTCTGGCAGCACACCGTGCAGGGCTTCCTGTGCGACCCGGTCTACGGCGGCAACAAGGACATGGTGGGCTGGAAGGCGGTCGGATTCCCCGGTGCGCAATACGGCTACGGCCCCGAGTTCCAGTACGGCCGTGGCACCCCGCTGCCCATGCCGGTGCCGCGCGAGGCCATGAAGAAGCTCGCCGAGGAGCATCCCGAGAAGTTCTTCAACGCGTACAGCTACAGCAACTGACGCCCCCGATTCAGCAAGGAAGCGATTCAACACATGGCAAAGAAGTACGACGCGATCATCGTCGGCATGGGCGCCTCGGGTGGTGTGCTCGCTCGCGAGCTCACGCGTGCGGGCATGAAGGTGCTCGGTCTCGACAAGGGTCACGAGCTGGAGTTCGACGACACGTGGAAGAAGTTCGACGAGCTCGGCTGGTCTTCGCGCGCTCAGCACTCTCCGCGCATGACCACCGACCCGATCACGTGGCGCGACAATGACGCCGATGAGGCGGTCATCGCCCCGTGGGCGGTCGGGCCGATGCTCAATCCCTTCTGCATCCCTCCGTCGCTCGGACCCGGTGGCGGATCGTGGCACTACGCCGCGTGGCACTTCCGCCAGGCGGCCGAGGACTTCACGATGCGCTCGACGATCACCGAGCGCTTCGGCAAAGACGCGCTCCCCGAGGGCTCGAACATCCAGGACTGGCCCTTCGGCTACAAGGAGCTGGAGCCGTACTACGAGCGGATCGAGTACGAGATCGGCGTATCCGGCAAGGCGGGCAACATCAACGGCGCGATCGATCCGCGCGGCAACGTCTTCGAGACGCCTCGCCGGTCGGAGTTCGCATACCCCGCGCTGCGGCCGGGCGCGCTCTACGGCAAGTTCAAGGAGGGCGCCGAATCACTCGGTCTCCACGCATACCAGACGCCGACGGCGATCATCTCGCGGGACACCGGGGAGCGGAAGGCGTGCACCTACTGCGGCTTCTGCCGTGACTTCCTGTGCCATGTCGGGGCCAAGAGCTCGACGCACGTGCAGCTGATCCCGGATGCGCTTCGCACCGGCAATCTCGACATGCAACTCGGTGTGCGCGTGCAGAAGGTGAACATCGGGGCGGACGGACGTGCGAAGGGCGTGTCGTGGATCACCCCGGAAGACGGTGGCGAGCACGAGGCGGAGGCTCCTCTGGTGATACTCGCCGCCTACGTGCTGGAGAACGTGCGACTGCTGCTGGCGTCGGGGATCAACGACAACGGGCAGACCGGCAAGTACTACTACATGCACAACTACGACTGGTCGGCGACCCTCATGGAGGAGGACTCGCTGCTCTACGCCGGCCCCGCGGCTGCCGGTGGTGCGCTCGACGACTACAACGCGGTCAACTACGACTGGTCGGGCACAGGCATCGCGTGGGGAGGACCGTTCGTGCTCTTCAACGGCGACATCCAGCCCACCGAGGGGGCGGGGATGCAGCCAGGCGATGAAATGCGCTACGGACCGCAGTTCAAGAAGTGGCTCACCGACGGGTATCGCCGGATGGTCGGCATGGTGTCGATCGGCGTGCAGTTCCCGATGGAGCAGAACTATCTCGATCTGGATCCGACCCGGAAGGACCCCTGGGGTGAGCCTGCGCTGCGGATCACGCACTCCTGGACGAAGCACGAACTGACGTACAGCTCCTGGATCCAGCCGAAGCTCGGCGAAGTGCTCACCGCGATGGGCGGCACCGTCGCACCGTGGTCGTTGAGCATGAAGCCGCTGCACATCACGACCCACGACCACGGCGGCCACATCCTCGGCGACGACCCGGCTCGCTCGGTCGTCGACGCGAACCTGCAGAGTCATCAGGTGCCGGGTCTCTACGCCCTCGGCGGCGGGTCCTTCCCCACCGTAGGCGGCTACAACCCGACCGCAACGATCCAGGCACTGGCGTTCCGCCTGGCCGAGCATCTGACCTCGGCACAGACCGGCTGGTCGTTGTGGGAGGACAGCTCCGGCCGCGCCGCCTGACACGAGCAGGACGGCCTCCAACCGCCGTCCGCGCGCACACACCACCTTCACGTGGCCCACGAGGCTCGCGAAGGTCTGACCCGCACCCGAAAACACACCAAGAGACAGACCAACGGAGGTCATCACATGAAGAAGTCACTCGCCGCGATCGCGATTGGAGCGGGCCTCGTGCTCGCACTCACCGCATGCGGCTCCACCACCGACACACCGTCTGGAGGCGGCACCGACGCACCTGCCGGCGACGTGCCCCAGGCGATCGTCGACATGGCTGCGGCCGCCGCAGAGCCCCAGACGTACGACGGTCCCACCACCTCACCGGACATCACGACGGACGTGACGGTGGTCTCGATTCCGTGCAGCATGGCGGCGGCCGGCTGCGCTCGATGGGACGCGGGCGTCCACGCGGCCGCCGACGTGCTCGGATGGGACGTCCAGACGATCGATCCCGCGTTCGATCCCACGAAGACGAATGACGCGTTCCAGCAGGCGATCAACATGGGCGCGGATGCCGTGGTCATGATCAGCATCGACCCGGCGCTCGTATCGAACTCGATCGCGGCGGCACGCCAGGCCGGCATCGTCGTGGTCAGCGCCGGCGCCGGCTATGAGGACGACCCCTACACCGACGACGGCATCCAGTACGACGTCAGTGCGCATGGACCCGAACAGGGCGAGTGGATCGGCGCCGTAGCGTGCAACGCGCTCGGGGGCGCCGGAAACGTCATGACGTTCATCGACGAGCAGTTCAAGCTCGTCCAGCAGCGCATGGCAGGAGTCGACAAGTCCCTCGCGGAGTGCCCCGGCATCACCACGAAGCAGGAGCAGATCTCCGCCGCTGACCTCGGCACGGTCCTGCAGGGCAAGGTGGCAGCCATGCTCCAGGCGAACCCGGACGTCAACGCGGTCATCGTTCCGGCCGACGCCTTCACGACCGACTTCCTGGTCGCGCTCCAGCAGATCGGCCGCAACGATGTGTCGGTCTACTCGATGGATGCCAACGAGAACATCGTCGAGAACGTGGCGGACGGCGGCGCCGTCAAGGGCACCATCGGTGTCGCGCTCGAATGGCAGGGCTGGGCGACCCTCGACAATGTGAACCGGCTCCTCGCCGACGGCACGACCACCGAGAACCACGACGGTGTGCAGATCCGTCTCGTCTCGGAGGCGTTCATCCCCGAGGGCAACCAGTACACCGGTGACTCCGACTTCGAAGCCATCTACACCGAGCTGTGGACGACGGGGGCGTACTCCGGATGACTCCGCGCGGTCAGGCGACGTGGGCGGACGGTGGCGAGCACGCCCTCGTCCTCGACGGAATCAACAAATGGTTCGGGAGCAACCACGTCCTGACCGATGTCTCCTTCGAGCTGGGCCGCGGCAAAGTCGTGGCCCTGCTCGGAGAGAACGGCTCGGGGAAGTCGACGATCATCAAGATCCTCAGCGGCTTCTACGACCCCGCGCCGGGTGGGCGGATCGAGGTGGGCGGCAACGAGCTGACGACCCCGGTCTCGCCCGCCCGGGCGCACGACGCCGGCCTGCGGTTCGTCCATCAGGACCTCGGGCTCGTCCAGTCGATGTCCATCTCCGACAACGTCGGCTTCAGCACGGGATTCCGCACTCCTCTCGTGGGCGCCATCCGGCGCCGCCGGATCCGCTCGCTGGTGCGCAAGCGCCTCGAGCGGCTCGGGCTCCGCTGGGATCCGGACGCCCTCGTCTCGTCGCTCTCGCCGGCCCAGCGGACGATGCTCGCGATCGCCCGCGTCCTGGGCGACCCGGATGACCGCTCGCCGCGGATGCTCGTGCTCGACGAGCCGACCGCGACCCTTCCCGCGACCGAGGTCGGGCAGGTCTTCGACATCGTCCAGCGCGTGACGCAGGACGGGGGAACCGTCCTGTACGTCTCTCATCGCATCGACGAGGTCCTCGAGATCGCGGATGAGGTCATCGTTCTGCGCGACGGCAAGATCATCGCGCAGCGCTCCACGGAGGGGCTCACCCACGAGCAGATCGTCGCGCTCCTGCTGGGCCGCGAACTCGCGCGCACCGCCCCGCGGCGCGCCGACGAGGAGACCGACCGCGTCGAGGGGGAGGACGACTGGATCCTCCGGCTGCGGGGGGTGAGCGGACGCATCGTCTCGGGCATCGACCTGGACGTCCGGCGGGGTGAGATCCTCGGCATCGGAGGACTCGCCGGGTGCGGACGAAGCGAACTCGCGCGCTTGATCGCCGGCGCCCAGAAGACGACGGCCGGCACGATGATGCTCGACGGCGAGCTCTACGACCCGACCGGGCCCGGCGAAGCCATCCGCTCGGGAATCACCTACGTGCCCGAGGACCGGCGAAACCTCGGCTGCATCGGACCGTTCTCCGTCCAGCAGAATCTGACGCTTCTCGATCTGCGGCCCTTCGGTTCCGCATTCTGGCTCGACAAGCGCAAAGAGCGCCGCGAGGCGCTCGCGCTCATCGAGCACTACGACATCCGGCCCGCGGATCCCACCCGACCCATCGCGAAGCTCAGCGGCGGCAACCAGCAGAAGGCGGTGCTGGCGAAGTCGTTGCGCGTGCAACCGCGCGTGATCGTCCTGGACGAGCCGACGCAGGGCATCGACATCGGCGCGAAAGCCGACATCGGCAGGCGCGTGCTCGAGCTGGCACGCGCCGGCACGACCGTCATCCTCGCATCCAGCGATGCGCCCGAACTGGTCGCCCTCTGCGACCGCATGATCGTCCTCGACCGCGGGCGCATCCGGGCTGAGATGGATCGCTCAGAGATCTCCGAGGACGAGATCGCCTTGACCACGACCGGGGCCGTGACAGTGGTCACGACCCGGACCCCGCACTCCGGCAGGAAGGCCGAAAAGCCATGACAACGACGACGGAAACCATTGCCCCGCCGCGGCGGACCGTCGGCGCGCGCGCCCTCGACATCCTGGGTCGCTACGGCGTGCTGATCTTCCTGCTGCTCCTCATCGCGGTGTTCAGCATCCTGCTGCCGGGGAGGTTCTTCACCGCCGCGAACGGGGTGACCATCCTCACCGGCCAGGCGATCCCGCTCATCCTCGCCATCGCGGTGCTCTTCCCGCTCTCCGCGGGTGAGTTCGATCTGTCGGTCGCGGCGAATCTGAGCTTCTGCGGGGTGTGGGTCGCCTACTCCAGCTCATTGGGCTGGCCCGTCGTTCTGGTCCTGGTCTCCGCTCTCGCGATCGGAGCGATCATCGGTGCCGTCAACGCGTTCTTCATCGTCAAGGTCGGCGTGAACGCGTTCATAGCGACGCTGGCGATGGGGACGATCCTGGTGGGATTCAACCTGTTGGTGACGAATGGGCAGCTGCTCTTCCGGGGGATCCCCGACGAGCTCAAGAAGATCGGGACGACGACCTTCATCGGCTTCCCCATGACGGTCTGGATCGCCTTCGCTCTCGCGCTCGTCGTCTGGTACATCCTCGAGTTCACGCCCTTCGGCCGATACATCCGGGCGACGGGATCGGGCCGCGAGGCGGCCCGATTGAGTGGTGTGCGCACCGGGCCGTCGCTCGCCGCCGTCTTCATCATCGCGGGGACCATCTCGGGACTCGCGGGATTTCTCAACACGGCATGGATCGGATCCGCCAACCCGACATCGGGCCCGGAGTTCCTGCTGCCCGCCTACGCGGCGGCGTTCCTCGGAGCGACCGTCATCCAGCCGGGGCTCTTCAACCTCTGGGGGACGATCATCGGCGCACTCGTGCTCGCGGTGGGCATCAGCGGGCTCGTCATCGCGGGCGCCCCGTTCTGGCTGCCCAACGTGTTCAACGGCGTCGCGCTGCTGATCGCCGTGTCGCTCTCGGTCCTGTCGGCACGCAAGCGCGGGGACAGCACGCGGTAGCGGCATGAGCCGGGACGGTGCGATCCGAATCCTGGCGGATCGGAGCGAGATCGAGCAGCTGCGCGGCGCTTACGCGGTCGCCTCCGACCGCCACGACTTCGATGCCGTCGCGGATCTGTTCGCGCCCGACGGCGAAGTGCAGACGGCCCAGGATCCCCCGATCGTGGGGCGCGAGACCCTTCGCGCGTTCTACAGGACGCTGCCCTCGATCATGGGGACGTGGAGTCACCACAACACGACATCGACCCTCGAGCTCACATCGGACGACACCGCCCGAGGTGTCCAGTACTTCCTGTTCGCGGCGAACTGGCCCGACGGGCGCGCACGGTTCGAGGCGGGCCACTACGACGACGATTACCGTCGCGTCGACGGCAGGTGGCGGATTCAGCGACGGCGCGTCGTCTGGTTCTGGACCCGCTTCATGGACTGGCCCGGGGACTGGACCCAGGTGACACCGACGTTCAGCGAGTGAACGCGAAGATCCGCTCAGCCAGACCGACACCGGTCAGGCCGAAGTGCTCGAGGAGCTCGCGCGGGCCACCGCTCTGGCCGTAGTGGTCATCGATCCCCAGGCGCAGCAGACGCGTGGGACGCTGTGCGGACAGCAGTTCGGCTACCGCTCCGCCGAGCCCTCCCGCGATCTGGGCTTCCTCCGCCGTCACGGCGAGGCCGGTCTTGGCCACCGAGGCGAGGATGGTCCCCTCGTCGAGAGGCTTCACGGTGGGGGAGTGCACGACCTCGGCGTCGATGCCACGCGTCGCGAGAATGCGCGCAGCGATGAGGAGCTCGTACGTCATCGTTCCTGTGCCGATGAGGCTGATGTCCGTACCCGTGCGCGCGATGTACGCCTTGCCGATCTCGAAAGGCGTGTCCTCGGTCGTGAAGACCGGCGTCGCATCACGCGCGAGGCGGAGGTACGTCGGCTTGTCGTTCGCAGCGGCGGCGAGCGTCGCCTTTCGGGCCTCGATCGCGTCGCCGGGCGCGATGACGATCATGTTCGGCATCACGCGCATGATCGCGATGTCCTCGAGCATCTGGTGCGTCGCGCCGTCCGGTCCGACGTTCACGCCGGCGTGCGAGCCCACCACCTTCACGGGCATGTCGTTGAGAGCCGCCGTCGTCTTGATCTGCTCCCAGTTGCGACCGGGGCTGAACGCGGCGTAGCTCGATGTGAACGGGATCTTCCCGGCGCGGGCCATGCCGCTCGCGACCGTGACGAGATTCTGCTCCGCGATGCCCACTTCGATGAACCGGCGCGGGAAGCGCTCGGCGAAGTGGTGCATCATCGTGGATTCGGTCAGATCGGCGCAGAGCGCGACGATCCGATCATCCGCTTCTCCGGCGGCGAGGAGTCCGAGGCCGAATCCCGACCTGAGAGGCTCGGTCCGGGGCGCTGTCGCCTCGTCGTGCAGATCGATCGTGAACGCGTTCATCGGGCCGACTCCTTCTCGAGGCGTGCGACCGCGGAGATCGCCTGATCGGCTGTCGGCGGTTTGCCGTGCCAGCGATAGTCGTACTCCATGAACGGGACGCCCTTGCCCGGGACGGTGTAGGCGAGGATGACAGAAGGTTTCTGAGCTACGGCCTTCGCCTGGTTGATCGCGCCGATGAGCTCGCTGACATCGTGTCCGTCGACTTCCAGGACGTGCCATCCGAAGGACTCCCACTTCGCGCGCAGATCGTCCAACGGCATGACGTCCTCGGTGAGCCCGTCGATCTGGATGTAGTTGCGGTCCACGATTCCGATGAGGCGTCCCAGCTTGTATTTGCCCGCGAACATCGCCGCTTCCCAGATGTTGCCCTCGTTGAGTTCGCCGTCGCCCATCGCGACGTAGACGAATCGGTGCAGATCCTGGTCGATGATCTGACTCGCGTATGCATAACCGGCCGCTTGCGAGAGGCCGCTGCCCAGTGGCCCGCTGGTGTTCTCGAGCCCTGGCAGCGCGGTGCGCTCAGGATGACCCTGAAGACGTGTGCCCAACCGGCGCAGCGTGCTCAGCTCCTCGAGCGGAAAGTAACCCGCGTGCGCGAGCGCGGCATAGAGCACGGGTGCCGTGTGGCCGTTCGAGAGGAAGAAGACGTCCCGCTCGGCCCACTCCGGGTTCGCCGGATCATGGCGCATCGCATGGAAGTAGAGGACGGTCAGGATCTCGGCCATGCCGAGTGGGCCGGCGCTGTGGCCGCTCTTGGCCGACGCGAGCATCTCGATGATGGAGATGCGGATGCGGCGCGCGATGTCGTCGAGTTCCGCGGGCGGCAGCAGCCACGGGTCGGAGGTCGCCGCAATAGCGGGTGTGTTGCGATCCAGCAGAGTCATCCTCGTCCCCCTCGCACGCGAGACGATCGTCGTCTCCGCTACGAGAAGGAACGTACCTCATTTGCCTGACAAGAGGCAAACTGTCACAAAACAGACAGCTATCGCGCAGCGGAGGCCCCGCTCGCCGCAGCGTGCGAGCGGAGATAGTCCAGGTGGCTCCGCATCACCGTGACGGCTTCGTCGGGATCGGCACTCTCTATCGCCCGATACAGATCGATGTGGTGCGTGACCGCCACTCGGCCCAACTCCTCATCGGTGTTGACGAAGGCGAGCGGGTGCGCCGTGCGGTGGAGCGCGGAGACGAATGCCGCGAGCACGCGATTGCCCGACGCGTTCGCGACCTCGGAGTGGAAGCGGGCGTTCAGTACCGGGACGATCGGATCGTCGAAGGTCGTTCCGCGCTCCTCGTCGATAATCTCGCGCAGCTGCTCGAGATGCCGCTGATCACGATGCGTCGCGGCGAGGCGGGCGCTGGGAACCTCGAGCAGGTCGCGGAAGGTGGCGACTTCTTCTGCGGTCACCGACCCGAGATCGAGGATGTTTGTGAGGCGCTCGGACACCACGCGCGACAGGGCGTTGTGGTCGACGCTCTCCACGTAAAGGCCGCTCGTCGTGCCGGGGCCCTTTGCGAGCAGGCCGGCCTCGACCAGCGAGCGCAGGGCCTCGCGGATGGTCGCGCGACTCACATTGAAGGACTGTGCGAGGGCGTGTTCGCTTGGCAGCCGTTCGCCCTCCACGATCGACCCGTCGAGGATGGCGCGGCGGAGCTGGCTCTCCACCTGCTCCCGCGGGCGCTGCACCGGTATCGCGGAGAATGCTGCGGGATTCGTCGATGAGTCCGTCATGTGAGACCTTGTCTGATCACTGACAATGAAGCCATCGTGCCAGTAGTGGTCGACTTCCGTCCATCATCTCGTCAATTATGACCCGAGCCGCGGGGTTTGTTGCACTCCACGCACCGAAAGAATGGGCCTGACCATGGTTTTCCGGCCCTCCAGCCGCGAACGTTGCCTGAGTAGGTGTATTGTCGGACAAGCGCGCATCGATGACGAATGCGTGTGATTCGGAGGCGATGGAGCGGTGCGAACAACGAAGGCTTGGGTGCAGCGAGCAGCCCGCGATCTGGCGATCGAAGAACTGGAACTCCCCGAACTCTTCCCCGGAGGTGCGATCGCCGAGGTCGAGGCGAACGGCATCTGCGGGAGCGACTTCGAGCAGTATGTCGGTCACTTCGACGGAACCGGCATCATGCGGTACCCGCTGGTCATCGGCCATGAGCCGCTCGTGCGCATACAGGAGGTCTCCCCCGAGGCGGCGGAGCGCTGGCAGGTCGCGGAGGGTGACCGCGTCGCGGTCGAACCCCACGCCGGCTGCGGCGTCTGCACCTATTGCATGTCCGGACGTCAGGTCCTGTGCCCGCGGAAGATCCAGTACGGGTACGTCAGCCTCGACGTAGGATCCGGGCTCTGGGGCGGTCTCGCGGAGCACATGGTGCTCAGCGGCAACACCGTGCTCCACAAGATGCCCGAGGATGTCTCGGCCGAAGACGCTCTGATGTTCAATCCGCTGTCGGCAGGTTTCGAGTGGGGGGTGCTCAAGGGCGGCATCGGCATCGGCGACGACGTCCTCATCATCGGCGCGGGTCAACGCGGATTGGCCTGCGTGATCGCCGCCTCGATGGCTGGCGCCGATCGCATCATGATCTCCGGGCTCGAGGGAGACCGGGACAAGCTCGAGCTCGCCAAGGCTCTGGGCGCTACCGATACGTTCATCACCGACCCCGCCGAACCGACCAGCCTCCTCGACCAGACCGGCACGAAGGTCGCCGACAAGGTGATCGACGTCGTCCCCGCGGCGACGCGCCCCGTGCTCGACGCGATCCAGGCCGTGCGTGTGGGCGGAAGGGTCGTGCTGGGCGGGCTCAAGGGTGCGCGCACGGTGCCGGACTTCGTGTCGGACGATCTGATCCTGAAATCGATCGAGGTCGTCGGCGCACTCGGAGTCAGCTCGCGCGGCTATCAACTCGCCATCAAGGCGATCCTGAGCGGCCGGTACGACTTCGCGCCGTGGCACACGCACACGGTGTCTTTCGCCGACGCGGAAGACGGAATCAAGATCCTCGGCGGCGAGATCACGACCGGCGCCGCCCCCATCCACGTCAGTGTCGTGAACAAGTAGACGGGAGCACACAGTGCCGGTGACCATTCCCAGGTTCTCCGACGGCCTCGGGCCGATGACCATCCTCCCCGCAGTCTGGGACGTGCTCTCGGCGGCGACCGCGCGATCGGTCGGCACGACGCACCTCTTCCTCTCGGGGGCCGCGCTCAACAACGTGCACGGCTACCCCGATCGCGGCCTGATGGACACCGAGGATGTCGCGCGGACCGTCAAGGAGATCACCCGTGCCACGGGTCTGCCGATCATGGTCGACGCGGAAGCCGGATTCGGCGGACTGCCCAAGTTCGGCCGCCTGCTCGACGAGCTCGCCATGGCCGGGTGCAACGCGATCATGATCGAGGACCAGGACGAGTCCGGGGCCACCAAAACGGTCGGCGTCGAACAGAAGCTCTGCGATCCGCAGGTGATGGTCGATCGTCTCGAGTTCATCCGGAAGCATTTCGGCGACCACTTCGAGATCCTGGCCCGCACCGACTATCTGCTGCTCATGGACTTCGCGGAGAGCCTCGAGCGGCTGGAGATCTACGATGCCGCCGGTGCCGACTGGGTCGTCCCGGTGTTCGCGCCGTCGAAGGACGCGCTCGTCGCGGCCGGCGAGAGGTTCCCCGGCAGGCTCATGGTGCTCGCGGCGTCGCCACCGATCAACGGCGCGATGAAGTACGTCACGCGCTGGGAGGACATGCAGGAGATCCAGCCCGTCGCGGTCAAGGTGACCGGTGAGTATCGCAACGTCGTGCCGCCCCTGCAGGAGTCCTACCGTCAGGCGCTCACGGGCGATTGGCGGACGCTCTTCGACGGCCGCCCCGATCCGGTGTGGTTCGACGAGATGCTCGGTCTGACGCGTCCCCTCATGGAGGGTTGACGGTGGAGATCGTCGATGCCCAGGTTCACGTGTGGGCGCCCGACACCCCCGAGCGACCCTGGAACGTCGCGACCGGTCACAAACCGCACGGGCCGGCGGAGTACACCGCCGAGATGGTGATCGCACAGATGGATGCCGCGGGTGTGCACGCGGGGCTGGTGGTCCCCACCTCGTTCGAGGGCGATCGCAACGACACCTCGCTCGGCGCGGCGCATCGATTCCCCACGCGACTTCTCGCTCACGGCCGGTGGAACATGGTCGCTCCCGACGTCGCCCGGGTCATCGAGGAAGAACTCGAGGATCCGCTGCTTCGCGGCATCCGGCTCACCTTCAACGGCGCCGCCGCTCGCTGGATCGAGGACGACGTGCTGTCCTGGCTGTGGCCGTGGGTGCAGGAGCGCGGCATCCCGGTATCGATGTTCCCCGTCGTGGACGACCTCGCGGAGCTCGTGCCGATCGCGCGCGACCACCCGGGGCTCCGGCTGTCGATCGATCACCTCGGTACGAGCGTCCCCAAGGTGGGATACGACCGTTTCGACCGGATCGAGCAGCTCGAGGCGCTGGCACCGTACGAGAACGTGGCGGTCAAGGTGTCCGCATTGCCCATCTCGTTCCAGGCGACGTACTCGCCGGCGACCGTGAGGCGTGTCGTCGATTTGCTCCTTCCTTGGTTCGGCCCGACGCGCATGTTCTGGGGCTCGGACTACACCCGATATCCAGGCGAGTCCTACGGCGACACCGTCGGTGTGTTCCTCGAGGGGATCGCACACCTCGATGCGGGCGATCAGGAGTATGTGATGGGCCGCGCGGTCCGCGAATGGTTCGGCTGGCCGCAGGCATCCTGAATCTGCGCACATTGCATCTATTCGACGCAGGACATGCATTGGACGCGTTCAATCGACGACGCACACTGTAGTCATCGCAGTCCTTTGAACAACGGAGTCGGATGATGGATCACGCGGATTCAGCGGCATCGGCCGCCTACGCGGACGTGCTGATCGTCGGCGGGGGCCAGGCGGGCACGCAGGTCGCCGTCGGGCTCCGCTCGGCGGGGTTCGAAGGCTCGATCCGAATCCTGGAGGCCGGCGGCCACTTCCCGTATGAACGGCCGCCGTTGACGAAGGCCTACCTCCGCGGTGAGCGCGAGGCAGAGGACCTGCTCTTCCGGGCGGAGGCGTTCTGGCAGGAGAGCGCCATCTCGATCGAACTCGGCCAGTCGGTCGTCGAGATCGACCGCGCGGCGCACCAGGTGCACTGCGGCACGGATCGCACTTTCGGCTACGGGCGGCTCGTCTGGACGGCAGGTGGAAGCGCACGCCGATTGCCGCTCGGCACCGGCATCGACGGCGTGCTCAGCGTCCGCACGCTCGATGACGCCGACCTGCTTCGGGCGCACTCGGCGGACATCCATGATGTGGTCGTCATCGGCGGGGGCTTCATCGGCCTGGAGGCGGCGGCGGTTCTCCGGGAGAAAGGCGCTCGGGTGACGATTCTCGAGGCCCTCGATCGTCTGCTCGCGCGCGTGACCTCGCCACCCGTCTCCGAGTACTTCGCATCGCTGCATCGGTTCCACGGGTCCGACGTGCGAACCGGAGTCGTCGTCGAGGAGATCACCTCGGACGGCGACGGTGCCGTCACCGGTGTGCGACTCGCAGACGGTGAGGTCGTCCCCGCCGATCTGGTGCTCGTCGGCATCGGGCTCGTGCCCAACATCGAGCCGCTTCGCGCATCGGGGATCATCTGCAGCAACGGCGTCGACACGGATGCCGACGGACGCACGTCGGATCCCGACGTGTTCGCCGCCGGCGACTGCGCGAACCGGGTCAACGCCTACTCGAACGGGCGGCAGGTCCGGCTGGAGTCCGTCCCCAACGCGGTCGAAGTCGGCAAGGGGGTCGCGGAGGCGATCACGGGCGGGGGGGAGCGCACGGAAGCCGCCCCCTGGTTCTGGTCGCATCAGTTCGACACCAAGCTGCAGACGGTGGGGCTCTTCAACGACTACGACGACTTCGTCGTCCGCGGCGACGTCGAGTCCGGGTCGTTCACCGTCGCCTACCTGCGCGAGGGTGTCGTGATCGCGCTCGACTGCATCAACAGCACGAGGGATTTCGCTCAGGGCAAGTCCCTCGTTCCCGCACGGCGCACCGTCGCGGTGGATCTGCTCGCCGACACCTCCATCGGGTTGAAGGATCTCGCCGGGGCTGCACGCACGTGACCGAGGCCGCGGGCGGATCCGCCTCCGGTCGAGGAGCCGTCGCGCCGCCGCCGTTCTGGGCAGGCGTCAGCATGCCGCCCTCCCCACCTGGGGGTCACGACCACGTGGGCCTCGCCGCGATCGTCGCGGGGTGCGGGCTGGACAGCGTGTGGATGGGCGACCACAACCTCATGGTCGAGGACCAGCGCTCGCCGTATCCCTACTCAAAGGACGGCCTGTTCCCGGGGGCACCGGACGTGGCGTGGTTCGACTGGGTGGTCGCGCTCGCCACGATCGGCGGCGCCGTGCCCCGGATCGGACTCGGCGTCGCGGTGACGGTCCCCGTGCTCCGGGAGCCGATCATCTTGGCCAAGCAGATCGCCACGCTCGATCGACTGAGCGGCGGACGCGTCGTCGTCGGCGTCGGAACCGGATGGCTGGCCGAGGAGTTCGAGGCGCTCGACGTGCCGTTCGCGGGGCGAGGGGCGCGCCTGGACGCCTGTCTGGACGTGCTGCGCGAGGTGTGGACGGGTCGTCCGCGCCCCGGCGCCTATGGTCCATACCGTCTGAGCGATGGTCTCGTGACGCTGCCGACCCCGGCGCAGGTCACTCTTCCCGTCCTGGTAGCCGGCGATGGCGAGGCGGCGATGGACCGCGCGATCCGTCGGGGTCAGGGATGGCTCACCGTGCTGGATCCGGTGAGAACGCCGATTCCGGCCGCGCTCGAGCGGATCGCGCGGTTCCGAGAGCGTGCGGGGGACGCCTCCACGACGGCGGTCGCGAGGGTTCCCGTTCGCTCGAGCGCGGTGGGTGAGGCATCCCTCCGCACCTACCTTCATCAATTGGTCGACGCGGGTGTGGGAGGGTTCGTGTGCGATGTCTCATGGGCATCGCCGGAGCGCACGCGCGACGTGCTCGGCCGGCTCGACGACGACCTGGCGTCGGTCCGATGATCAAGATGGTCGCACTCATCACCCGTCGTGCGGATCTCGATCGCGAGGAGTTCCTGAGGATCTGGCAGGACGAGCACACCGCTTTGGTCGAACGGCTTCCGGGGCTCCGCGGCTATCGGCAGAACCCGGCGATCGCGCACCATCGGCCGTGGCCGTACGACGGCATGGTCGAGCTCTGGTTCGACGACGTGGATGCTGCGCGGATCGCATTCGGCAGCCCTGCGGGTCGAGTCGTCCACGATCATGAGCGGACGTTCGTCGCGACGGTGGAAACGCTTGTCGTGGAGGAACGGACGGTCGTGGATCCTTCGCAATCCTGGCGATCTCGCTCGTCAGACAATGAACAAAAACGAACCATTTGACAATTGTCAGACAAGATGCGACTCTCTATGAGTCGGGCTCGAAGTGGAGGACAACGCGATGGCGCAGCTGACCGAGGATCAGAGACTGATCGTCGAGGCGATCGATCAGATCTGCTCCCGCCTCGTCACTGACGAATACTCCGCACTTCTCGATCGGGAGGCGCGGTATCCCCGCGAAGTCATGGACGCACTCGCCGAAGGCGGGTGGTCCGCCCTCCCCGTCTCGGAGGAGGCCGGCGGTGCCGGTTCGAGTGCACAGGATCTCGTCGTGGTTCACGAAGCGCTAGCCCGCCACAACCTCGTGATCGGCCAGGCATACTTCTCGCTCTGGGTGTTGGGCGCCGAGGCGATCGAACGCCTGGGCACCGTCGAGCAGAAGGAGCGGTGGCTCGACGCCATCCTCCAGGGCAAGAACGTGGCGTTCGCCCTCACCGAGCCGGGTTCGGGCTCCGACGCCGCCGCGCTCCGCACGGCTGCCGTGCGCGATGGAGACGACTACGTCGTCAACGGCTCGAAGGTTTTCATCACCGGAGCCGCGGTGGCCGACGTCATCGTGACGGGTGTGCGAACCTCGACGGACGGCAGGAAGCACGATGGCATCACGACCCTCATGATCGACCCAGCCCTCCCCGGGGTCGAGATCCGCAAGCTGGCGAAGATGGGTCTCAAGGGCATCGACCTGTGCGAGGTCTTCCTGACCGACGTGCGTGTGCCCGCCAGCGACGTACTGGGAGAGGTCGATAAGGGCTGGTCGGGGATGCTGCCGGGCCTGGCGAACGAGCGGCTTCTCCTCGCGGCGCTCAGCGTGGGTGCACTCCAGAACCTGCTGGATCTCTGCCTCGCCTACGCGCAGGAGCGGAGCACGTTCGGCAAGCCGATCGCGGGCCACCAGCTCATCGCCGAGAAGCTCGTCGAGATGCGCGTCGCGATCGAGGCGAATCACGCACTCACGATGCATGCTGCAGCTCTGCTGGATGCCGGCGACCCGGACGCATCGACGGTCGCATCGATCGCGAAGCTCAACGCGACCCGAGACTACGTGTCGGCGACACGGGAAGCCGTGCAGATCTTCGGAGGCTATGGGTTCTCCGACGAGTACGCCGTGTCACGCCACTACCGTGACTGTAAGTACCTCGAGATCGGCGGCGGCGCCAACGAGATCCAGAAGATCGTCATCGCACGCGGAATGGGGATCCGACTGTGAGCGTGCTCGACGAGTTCCGCCTCGACGGTCGGGTCGTGATCGTGACCGGCGCATCGGGTGGACTCGGTGCCGCGGGGGCCCGTGCCATCGCGGAAGCGGGCGCCCATGTCATCCTCACCGGTCGGCGTGAGAACCTCCTTCGCGCGCGTGTCGACGAGATCACCGCCGCCGGCGGGTCGGCCGAGCACCGCGTGCTCGACGCGGTCGACGAGGATGCCGTGGCGACGACGTTCGGCGAGCTCGCTCACGCGGTAGGCCCGTTCGACGCGATCGTCAACAACGCCGCTCAAGCCCACCAGGCCGCAGTCCTGGACGTGGGCAAAGCGGACTGGGATCGCATCCTCGACGTCAACCTCACCGGCACCTTCATCGCCACGCAGGCGTTCCTGCGGCATCGCCGGAACGACCGCAGCACGTCGGTCGTCAACATCTCCTCGCTCGCGGCGACAGTCGGCGTTCGCGGACAGGCGGCCTATGCCGCCAGCAAGGCAGGTGTCGTCGGCCTCACTCGCGCGCTCGCCGTCGAACTCGCCCGCGAGGATGTGCGCGTCAACGCGCTGTCGCCCGGCTACTTCGCAACGGACATGCCCGGCGACGTCCTCGCGGATGAGGCGGCGACGACCGCACTGCTGCGCAAGGTGCCGCAGCGTCGCATCGCCGATCCCGCCGAGATCGGCGCACCCCTGGTCTTTCTCATCTCGGACGCATCCCGCTTCATGACGGGTGCGGTCATTCATTTCGACGGAGGGTACACGGCACTATGAGCGCACCACAGGGGGCGGCACTCGTCACAGGCGCGGCCGGAGACATCGGGCAGGCGACAGCGGTCGGATTCGCACGACAGGGCCGTGACGTCGTCGTCTTCGACCGCAAGGTCGAGCTTCTCGCAGAGACCGTGCGGCTCTGCGAGGCGGAGGGCGTCCGTGTGCATGCGGCCGCAGTCGACCAGACCGACTCCGATGCCGTGCTGGAGGGTGTCGCGGCCGCGATCGCGGCCGTCGGACCGGTGACCGCGCTGTTCGCGAATGCGGGGTACGGGAAGTTCTCGGGCCTGCTCGAGCAGCCGCTCAAGGAGTGGCACCGGCACGTGGACGTCAACTTCAACGGCACGTTCTTCGTCTGCCAGGCCGTCGCGCAGGCGATGGTCGACGCCCGCTCGGGTGGATCGATCGTCATCAACGCGTCGTCGGGTGCGTCCCAGTACTCCGACCTCCTCGGCGCTTACTGCGCGACCAAGGCCGGGCTGAAGATGCTCGCGACGGGACTCGCCTCCGAGCTCGGCAATCACCGCATCCGTGTGAACTGCGTCGAGCCCGGGGTCATCGAGACCGGCATGACCGGGCCGATGCTCGCCGGCGAGAACGGTCAGGCGCACCGGGACATCCTCGTATCGGACACGCCCGTCGGACGCCTGGGCCTTCCCGAGGACGTCGCAGAACTCGTCCTCTTCCTCAGCTCCGACCATGCAGCCTTCATCACGGGCGTCGCCGTGCCGATCGATGGCGGACAGACCATCCACGGTCATCCGCGGTGGTACCGCACGGACTACCGCGTGGACCACGTCGCGGAATGGGAGGTGACCCGATGAGCGGAGTGCGCGCATCGAAGGTCATCGACGTCGCGGATGTCGCGGCCCAGGTCGAGGACGGGATGACGGTCGCCGTCGGCGGATTCATCAACTCCGGGCACCCCATGGCGGTCGTTCGCCAGCTCATCAAGGACGGCCGTCGCGATCTGACGATCGTCGGTGCGGCATCTGCGGGCCTCGAGACGGATCTGCTCATCGCGGCGGGCGTCGCGAGTCACGTGATCACCCCCTACATCGGCGCAGAGGGCTTCGCGGGAATCGGCCCGGCGTTCCGCAAGGCGGCACAGGACGGGTCGATCGACGTTTTCGAACTCGACGAAGCGCACTTCTACGCGGGTCTGCGGGCCTCCGCGCAACGCGTGCCCTACAACCCGTGGCGGGCGGGACTCGGAACGGACCTCCCCGTGATCAATCCGCGACTCAAGCAGTACCGCGATCCGATCAACGGCGAGCTGCTCATCGCGGTTCCCGCGATCGACATCGACGTATGCCTGCTACACGCCGCCGTCAGCGACATCTACGGCAACGTCCAGCACAACGGCACACGCTACGGCGACATCGCGATGTACAACGCGGCCGACAAGACCTTCGTCTCCGTCGAGAAGATCGTCTCGCCCGAACAGATCCGTGCCGATCCGCTCAGGACGAGCATCCCAGGCGCGACCGGAGTCATCCGCGCTCCGTTCGGCTCGCACCCGTACTCGGCCGACGGCTACTACGTTCCCGATGCCGCGCACATCCAGGGCTACCTCGCTGCGGCGACCACCTGGCTGAAGTCGGACGATCGGTCCGAACTGGACGCCTACCTCGACGAGTACATCGTCGGCCCCGCCGATCACGCGGACTATCTGGAGCGCGTCGGCATCCGCACCCTCCTCTCCCTGAACGAGTTCTGAGGCACATATGAACGAGACGGCATATCCCAAAGAGGTCATGGCGGCCGTGATCGCGCACGGGCTCAAGGACGGTCAGTGGGTCGAGGTCGGTGCCAACCTTCCCGTCCCGCGCGCGGGCGCACTGCTCGGCCACCTCGCGCACGGCCCGAACATGACGGTGATGATCGCGATGACGAAGGCCTATCTGCGCGACACTCCTGTCATCGAGGAGTTCGAATTCATTACGGACGTGGGCGCGATGCGCTGGGCCGAGGCCTACTACCAGCACGATCAGCTCCTCAACAATCAGCGCCACCGAGCGAACGGGGTCTTCTTCTGCGGTGGCATCCAGATCGATCGGTTCGGCAACTCGAACATGATCGGCATCGGCGACGATCACACGAAGCTCAAGTTCCGAGGACCCGGTCCGATCGGCACGACCAACGCGACCGTCCAGAACGGCACGTGGCACCTGGTGACGAACTCGCATGACCCGCGGGTGCTGGTCGATCGCGTCGCGTACATCTCGGCGGTCGGATACGGTCGCGGCGAAGCCAATCTCCGCGAAGACCTCGGGCTGCCCAATGCGGGTCCGACGTCGATCATCACTCCGCTGTGCGTGTTCGACTTCGAGGAGGAGACCCGCAGCGCGCGGCTCAAGTCGGTTCACCCGGGCGTCGCCGTAGACGATGTCGTGGCGGCGACCGGTTTCGAGATCATCGTCCCGGAGGACGTTCCGGTCACGGATGGCCCCACGGCCGAGGAGCTGGAACTGCTCCGTTCGCGGATCGACGCGCAGGGGGCGCTGCGGAGATGACCATCCACCCGCCCGAGCTCCGGAACCTTCCGGCGTTGCTCGAACGCAACGCCGCGGAGGATCCCGAGCGCGTCTTCCTCGCCCATCCGGGTGGCGAGATCTCACGCCGGCAGGTGTGGGAATCCGCGCAGCGAGCTGCTTCGGGATTCCTCGCGAGGGGTCTTGCGCCTGGGGACAGAGTCGGGATCATGCTCGACAACGGTCCCGAGTTCGTCTCGGCGTGGTTCGGTCTCGCGACAGCAGGCATCGTCGAGGTGCCGCTCAACCCTGCGATGGGCAGCGAACGGCTCCTCCATGCGCTGCGTAACTCCGCGGTAGCCGGCGTCGTGACCGACGTTCGCTACGTCGAGCAGTTCGACGCCCTTCGAGCCGAGCTCCCCTCCCTTCGCCTCCTCGTCACGGTGGGGGGCGACGCCGACATCGAGGGGATCGAGTCCGTGTCGTTCGCGACCATCGAGTCATCTGCCGCGGCCCCGCTTCCCGCCATCACGCGCGCCGACACGGTGGCGATCATGTACACCTCGGGCTCGACAGGCCCCGCCAAGGGTGTGATCCTTCCGCATGGACAGCACTACACCAACGGCTGGCAGGCCACTCGGCAAGCCGGCATCCGTCCGGAGGACCGCATCTTCGTCGTCCTGCCGCTGCATCACAATCAAGCCCAGGGTTACGGCGTGATGGCGGCGCTGGTGGCGGGGGCCGAGGTGTTCATCGCTCCGGGCTTCCGCAGGTCCACTTTCTGGCGTGAGGTGGCCGACGCTCGAGCGACCGTCTTCGTCTTCGTCGGCTCTCTGCTCGCACTGCTCGGCGCACAGGAGGGTTCGCCCGACAATTCCATCCGTGTCGCCTACGGGGCGATGGTGCCGCGCAACCTGCATCTGGAGATGGAAGAGCGATTCGGGATGCGGATCATCGACGCGTACGGCTCCACCGAGGGCACGATCCCCGTGTGGGGCGGCCTCGAGGGCGAGCACAGGGTCGGCTCGGCCGGCAAGGTCATCCCCGAGTTCGAGGTGACGATCCGCGGCGAGGGCGATGACGAGGTGCCGACCGGCGAGGTCGGCGAGATCTGCATCCGCTCCCGCGAGCCGTACTCGATGTTCCAGGGCTACTTCGCGAACTCCGAGAAGACGGTCGCGGCGTGGCGCAACTTCTGGTTCCACTCGGGCGATCGTGGGCGGTTCGACGATGACGGCAACCTGTGGTTCGAGGGGCGCATCGACGACGTCATCCGTCGCTTCGGCGAGTTCATCGCCGCCACGGAGGTCGAGGAGGCCGTGCTCACGCTCGAGGAAGTGGAGCTCGTCGCCTGCTATGGCATCGCGTCCGATGTCGTGGGGCAAGAAGTGATGGTGGCGATCGTCCTGCGCGACGGGCGCACCCTCTCGGCCGACGACGTACGTGAGCGGGTCTCGCAGATCCTCCCGAGTTTCGCGGTACCGCGATTCATCGACTTCGTGGGCGACCTGCCCATGACACCGACCGGAAAGGTCGAGAAGCACAAACTGCGCGCGCGAGGGGTGCCCGAAACGGCCTTCGACGCACGTCGCGTACGTGAAGGAGGGAGATGAGATGTACTTCAGCACCGCTGTGAGCGAAGTTGTCGAGGGGGAGGTGAACCTCCGGGGATACTCGCTGCGCGAGATCATGTCCGAGGCGACGTACGCCGACGGCGCGTTCCTCTCGATCACGGGCCGGATCCCGACGCCGGGCGAACGGCGACTGGTCGATGCGATCCTCAACAGCCTCCTGGACCACGGCTACGTCGCCTCGACGATCACCGCCGCGCGCTATATCGCCTCGGGCAACCCGCAGTTCATTCCCGCGGTCGCGGGAGGGATTCTCGCCGCAGGGAGCAACACGCTCTCGCCGGAGCATTCTTACCACCTGCTGCAGCGCACCGCCGAGCTGCGCGGCGACGAGTCACTCGAAGTCGGAGCCGACCGGATCGTCGACGAGTACGTCGCGGCGCGCAAGCGACTGCCGGGGTTCGGTCATCCGATCCACAAGACCAGCGACTTCCGCGCGGACATCCTCTTCGAGCTCGCGGACGAGCTGGGACTCGCGGGGGAGTCGATCAAGCAGTTCCAGGCCATCCACGAGGCGTTCGTCCGCAAGACCGGTCGCACCGGCATCCCGATCAACATCGACGGTGCCTTGGCGGCCATCGGGTCGGACCTCGGCTGGTCGGCGAACCAGACGGTCGCGTTCGCCGTACTTTCGGTCCTCCCCGGTCTCATGGCGCACGTGATCGAGGAGATCGAGCAGAACCGACCCCTCCGATACATCCAAGACGGCGAGTACATCGGCTCGCCGATGACCGAGCATCTCGCCACCACCGCAGCAACGACAGGAGCCTGACATGGGACTTGACGACAACACCGTTCACTGGGACCGCGTCCAGCAGGGCGTGGAGCGCGCCGACGGCCGCTTGATCTGGAGGCCGTACGGCTTCCCCGAGATCATCGATCCCTCGCACTCCTACTTCCACGAGGGCGAGATCCAGCCCAAGTGGAACGTGCCCGACAAGATCGTCGTCCAGAGCGCGATCACCGGCGCGTTCTACACGCGGAACGCGAATCCGAACCAGCCCATCACGACGGAGGAGATCCTCAAGGACGCCCAGGAGTGCGCACGTGCGGGCGCCAGCGCGATCCACCTGCACATGCGAGGCGACAACGGGTACAACGTGCTCGACCGCGATCGCTTCAAGGCGGTCGTCAACCCTCTCCGCGAGGAGTTCGCCGGCATCTCGGTCGACGGCTGCTACGTCACCGCCCTCAAGGGCGAGTGGGACGAGATGAAGCTCGCGCTGGACGACAACATCCTCGACGGCGTGCCCGTGAACACGGCTGTGCTCTACAACGGCGACGCCCTCTTCGCGAAGCCCGCACCGTTGATGATCGAGAAGACGCGACTCATCCTGGAATCCGGCGCCGCGCCGATCGTCGCGGTGTACACCGACGCCGACGTGAACAACGCCGAGCGATTCCTGTTCCGCAGCGGTCTGCTGGGCCCCGGCCAGGTGTGGTGCGTTCTGCCCTCGATTCCGGGAGCGAGCCCCATGGAGAACCCGCACCAGATGTTCACCGGGCTCCTGCGCCTGGTCGAGCTGGTGCGCGATGTCGACCCGGAGGCGAAGATCCTCGTCTGCGCCGCCGGTCGCGCATCCGTGTTCCTCGCGACGGCAGCCGCGCTACTGGGACTGCACATCCGCGTCGGCATGGAGGACACCGTGTGGAAGTATCCGCACAAGGACGAGAAGATCACCTCGAATCTGGAGGCGTTCCTCCAGATCAAGACCATCGTCGAGGCACTCGGCCGCGAGGTGGCGACACCTGCCGAGTACCGGGAGATCTTCGGCGTCAAGCCTCTCGTCGGAGCGACCGCCTGACGGCGTGACACCCTCCGGTCGCGGCGCCCGCTCACGTGGCGCCGCGACCGGGACCACGCGTGCTGCCGTGCCCTGAAAGCGGATGCGATGCGCGCGGGGAACGGCGAGCGGTCCCGCTCGAGACCGCATCGGCGACGCGTACAAGACTCGAGCAATCGATGTGCGAGGAGGCACTTCATGTGTGGAACACCAGCAGGAGCCGGTTCGGGCGCCGATGTCGCAGCGTTCCTCGCATCGGTGACGGATCTCGCCACGGCTTCCGTCCCGGAGCCCGTCCATCCGGCCCCGAGCGCGGGATGAACCCCGGCCTCGGGTACCTCTTCATCCGCGCGGTGGTCGAAGAGTCCACCCACATCGTCGAATTCGATCGCTGGTACGACGATCACCTCCTCCAGGCGGTGACCAGCTTGCACGCTGCGCGCGGATGGCGCTTCTGGAGCGAGGGTGAGGAGCACGGTCGCGTCCACTACGCGACCTACGAGTTCGCTTCGCCCGCCGCCGTCGACGCTGCTCTCGAGTCCGCCGAGTTCCAGGCGCTCATCGGCGACTTCACCGCCCGTTGGGGTGAGAGCGTCCGCCGCATCCGCTCACGCGTGTCCGTCGTCCGCACGGTCGGCTGACGCGAACGGATGTCCTCGCCGCAACGCGCTTCGAACTCATCGGCGGTGTGGTGGCGTCTGTGCGTCGGGCTGGTGTGCTTCGCCTTCGTCCTGCGCGCCCCGTTCGTCGCTGTCGCCCCGATCGCCGGCGACATCGGCGCGGATCTGAACTGGGATGCCGCGACCGTCGGTCTGCTCACCGGGCTGCCTGCACTCTGCTTCGCCGTGCTGACCCCGTTCGCCGCGCGCGCCGTCGGCCTGCTCGGACCGAACCTGGCGATCTCCACGACGATCTTGGGGGTGGGGATAGGCGTCATCGTCCGGTCCTCGGGTGACACCGCTGCAGCGCTCGTCGGCACGATCCTCATCGGCGCCTTCATCGCGGTCGGGAACATCGCCGTCCCCGTGGTCGTCCGTCGAGACGTAGCGCCGGACCGTGTCGACGTGACCTCCGGCATGTTCACCGCGGCTCTCAACCTCGGGAGCATGATCACCTCGGCCCTGACAGCGCCCCTCGCTCTTCTGTGGGGCTGGCGGGTCGCCCTGGCGTTCTGGTGCGTCCTCGTGGTCCTCGCCGCGGTGACCTGGATCCTTGCGGTCGGGCTGCGCCCCGCGTTCCGGCGTCGTGCGGTCCGGTTCGCATCGCCGGGACCGAACGCGTGCCCGCGGACCAACGCGAGTCCACGGCCGGCCTCGCGCGGCTGGTGGTGGCATCGCACCGCTGTCACGCTCGCCCTCGCGTTCGCCGGACAGTCCTTCGTCTACTTCGGCCTGACGGCCTGGCTTCCCGCGATCCTGAGGGAAGAGGTCGGAATGACACCGATCGGGGCGGGCGCTGCAGCCGGCGTTCTGCAGATCGCGGCGGTCCCCGGTGCGCTCGTCGCACCGTGGCTGCAGAGGCGGCTGGGGATGTTCGGCGCACTCCTGGCGCTCGAAGCGCTGTACGTCATCGGTCCCGTGGGATTGCTCGTGGCTTCCGAAAGCTGGGCCGTGTGGATGAGCCTGAGCGGATTCGCACAGGGCGGCGGGTACACCCTGCTGTTCACTCTCGTCGTACGGGTGTCCAGAGACGAAGATCAGGTACGGGTTCTCGCCGCAGTCACGCAGGGCATCGGCTACGTCGCCGCAGCGTCGGCGCCGTCGCTGATCGGCGCACTGTGGTCGACGAGCGGCGCGTGGACCGCCCCGCTCGTCGTGTTCATCGGCGCCGCGGTGGTCTGCGCCGTCAGCGCCGTGCTGTCGGTCGCAATCGCCGGGGAGCATGGGCGTTTTCCGCCCGCCCGCGGTCATCCGGCCTGACCCCGCCATGCTTCCTGATTGGTAGCGTCGCATGCATTATTATCGGCGGATAAATGCATTGGCCGCAGGAGCGGTGCGCTCGATACTGGATCCAGACATGCACGGGTTCGTCGACAAAGGTGAGGGGGCCCAGATGCCCAGCGCGATCGCAACGAGCGAGGCCATCGTCGCCCTGTCCTGCCTCGAGTGGGGTGTAAAGAGCTCGCTGCGCGAGTACGTCCGCGGCCTCGACGACGGTCGCATCGAGTGGGATGCCCCGGCGACGGAGGCACGATTCCCCTGCATGAGGGTCGGGCGCGAGGCGGACCCCGACGCGTACGTCTTCGTCGCGGACGGGGCGGTGCGATACTTCGCGCACGGCGGGCTGATGGACATCACCCTCCGGGACATCACCGTGCGCGTCGTAGGCGACGTCCTGACGGTGAGCGTGGCCGAGCAGCATCGTGCCGGGTCGATCGTCATCGCCGAGCAGGACGGGGTCGAGCGTCGCATCGCGGACCGCGAGCTCGTCATCACCGGCGACGCTCCGCGACTCACGAGCCGCGGAGTAGCGCTGCTGGGCAGTGTGTACCCGCGCGGCACCGAGCTCGATCCCCTGCGGATCGTGATCGCCCGCTGACCCGGCGGCGCCGCCGTCCACGAACACGACGAAAGGACAGGGATGTCTGCGTTGAACGATCTCGATGAGAAGCTGCTCGACCCGCGCTGGTACCGCACGGACGCCTACCTCGAGGGGTTCCAGCGGCTTCGTGACGAGGACCCGGTGCACTGGACCGAGGACGCCCGATACGGCAAGGACTTCTGGGCCGTCACCCGCCACGACGATCTCGAGGAGTTGCTGCTCAACGATCGTGACTTCAGCAATCGCCGTGACGTGCATGTTCCGCGCTCGCCGAAGCGGATGACACCCGAGGAGCGCCACGCGCAGGGGTTCGACGTGCTCATGCCCTTCCTCGACAATCCGATGCACGACGTCTATCGACGACCGTTCAACCGTCACTTCAGCAAGCCGGCGATCGGCAAGCTCCGTCAGCTCACCGATGACACCATCGACGGAATCCTCGACGAGTTGGCGGAGACGGGCATCGACGAAGCGGTCAACGGGTTCGCGCTGTCGGTGTCGACACGGGTCGTCCTGCACTGGTACGGGGTCCCCGACGAGGATTGGGCGAAAGTCCAGCGCGCTGTGTACGCCAGCGGGCGCGGGTTCGTTCCCAGCACGGAGGACGAACGCTCCGAGAACGATCACAACGGCATCTGGGACTACTCGCGTCAGCTGGCTGCGGACCGGATGAAGGCGCCCAAGGAAGACTTCCTGTCCGCAGTGGTCAGCACCAAGGTCGACGGCGAGCCGATGAGCCTCCACGAGGCGACCGCGACGATCTTCATCCTCCTCGAGGGAGCGGTCGGCAACACGCGCAACGCCTTGGCCTACGGGCTGTGGCTGCTGCTGGCGAACCCCGACCAGGCGGAGCTGCTCCGGACGAATCCCGAGCTCATGAACAGCGCGGTCGACGAAGTGATCCGGCATGCCGCGAACTCTCCGACCCGCCTTCGGGTGGCCAATCGCGACCTCGAATTCGGCGGTCAGGAGATCCGCTTCGGGGACTGGATGGTGGGTTTCACGAAGTCTGCGAACTTCGACGAGCGGCGCTACGACTCGCCGATGACGTTCGACATCACCCGGAACGACGGACCGGGCATCACGTTCGGCTCGGGCGTGCACAACTGCCTCGGTCGGCACCTCGCTCGACTGGAGATGTCCGTGGCGTTCTCCAAGCTCTACGAACGCTTCATTCCCGAGTTCGCAGGGGACGTCGTCTGGGGGAACGACTCTCCCGGAGCACGTCTCCTCGCCGAGATGCCGATGACCCTTCGCGCCCGCTGACCGGGCGCCGAACAACCTCACACGAGAGAGCCACCAATGGGCACCGTTCACATGAAGCTCGCCGCAGGCGGCGAACAGGACATCGACGTCACTGACGGCGAGACGATCATGCGCGCCGCGACGCGTCAGTCGGTTCCCGGGATCGAAGGCGAATGCGGCGGTGAGATGAGCTGCGCGACGTGCCACGTCTACATGCATGCCCCGTGGAAGGAGATGGTCCGCTCGGCCTCCGAGGACGAAGAGGACCTGCTGTCAGCGGATGACAACGCCACCGACGACAGCAGACTGAGCTGTCAGATCAAGATGAAGCCGGAACTGGACGGTATGGAACTTCACGTCGTCAACTTCGACTGAGGATCGGCCAGTTCAGCGGGTCGCGAGGACTCCACGGTTCACCTAGATCATGGTGACGGTGACGGTGGCGTAGCGCGCGCCCCTGCGCTCTCCCTCATGTCGTCGCGGGCCAAAGCCTTAGCGAGCGCCTGCGTGAGCAGTCGCATGGCGCCGTTGCTCGCTCCGTACGCGAACGGAACCCGAGTAGCCGACCTCGGCCTCGACGGAGGTGCTGTTGAAGATTCATCCGCCGCTCGACGTTCCCAACGCCGCTGCCGCGACCTGCGTCCGCAGGAAAGCGGACTGAAGTCCAGGACGAAGTCGAACTCTCTATCGAACACCGTGAGCGGATCTCCGCTCGGCATGACGCCGGTGGCCTTTGCCAGGACGTCGAATCCTCGCAACCACTTGCCCGCCGACTTCTGCCCGTCCCGAACCTGGTTCGATTGCTGACGTCTACGGTGAATGCCCTCGCCCGATCTCCGAACTCCCGAGTGCGGAGCGTTGGCGCTCTGTGGAGAAGGAGCTTGAGCCCGCCATCAGGCGGGATTGGCGACCGCATTAGTCGCAAATCAGGTCGCCGTCGGCGCTGATCCGATGTTCGTCAGGAAGCGACTGGACGCGGTTCGCGCGAGTCATGCCGGTCTCGTGCCGGTGGGATCGCGCGCCGACCCAGCCCCCCGAGCCCTTGAGCACGTATGGCCTGGTCCGAGGGATCCTGGGCTAATCGACCGCCGCGGTGGAGGCTGCTAATGAGGTGACCCCCAAGTGACCCCGAGTGGTGCGAGATTACTGAGGGGCGAAGAGCGTGGAGTGTGTGCAGTGCCGCGCGAGCGGCCGTGACACGAGAAAAGAGACCAGATCAGAGGAATATATCCGCGTAGTCACGCGGTAGAATGGGCTGGTCGACGGCACCTCGACAACTTGGTCTCCTGACCCTGCTAAGGTGGAGTCCTCGTAAGGGGACCGAGGGTTCAAATCCCTCCGTCTCCGCTCGAAATCCTCGGCTTACCGGGGATTTTCGTGTTCGTGCCTGTGCTGCCGAAGAAGCTACCGGATGAGAAACCTCAGACCGTGTCGCCGGGAATCAACGACAGAAACGCGGGCGTGGAAGCGGGTAGCGGGGCGCCGGCGCCCAGCGCCTTAAGGAGGCTGGCCACGCCGGCGCTCGCGGCAGCCACGATGTCGTATTCGATCGTGGTCAGACGCGGCAGGGCGATTCTCGAAAGGTCGCTGCGGTCCATCCCGATGACGGCGACGTCGCGAGGAACCTCGAGGCCGCGGACACGTGCCGCCGCGAGCAGAGACATCGCGACGTCGTCGTTGTAGCACGCGACCGCGATGCCCGGTGTGGTCAGCGCGTCCAGTGCGGAGAGCGCCGAATCGAGGTCGATGGACACATCGATGACCTGGGGGTCGTCCAGTCCGCGCTCGTGGGCGACGTCCCGGATGCCTTCCTCGCGGGCGAAGCCGAACGGATCCTGGCGTTCATCGCGCAGGTGGGCGAAAGCGAGACGTCGGTGGCCCGCGTCGACGAGCGTCAATCCCTGCATGCGCCCGATGGCCCTGTTGTAATCCACCGCCGACACGCTCGGTGGGTCGACGGCGAGCACGTTGCGACGACGGAGGACCTCCTGCTCCGCCGATGTGAACGGCGTGAGCGAGAACACCGCTGCGGGCTTCATGCCGGCGATCATCCTGTCGAGGGTGGACGCAGCCGACCCGGACATCCGCAGCACGAGCGTGTAGCCGTGGTCGGCGAGCGTGACGGTCATCTGCTCGAAGAGGTCCTGCAGATTGCCGCCGAAGGTGGTGTGAGGCAGGAGGGCGACGACGAAGTCACTCGATCCGCGGCGGAGCGCGCGACCGGCTGCTGAGGGCTCGTAGCCGAGCGCGGCTGCGGACGCGAACACCTTGGCCGCCGTCTCTGGAGCGAAGCGTTCGGCATAGCCATTGAGGACCTGGCTGACAGTGGCGCGGGAGACGCCGGCGTGCTTTGCCACGTCGGAGCTGGTCGCATTCACCCGTGCACTCCTCTCCGTCGAAGAAAGCCTATCCGCCTCCGCGACGGTTGACACGTGATAACGATACGTGTTCTACGGAGCGTTGTCACGTGATAACGCGATCACACAACATCTACACCTCAACGGAGAGTGCACAATGTCCGACACCCGAACCGACTCTGCCGGCACCGTCGAGCCGGGCACCGTCGCCGCTGGCGCTGACCCGCAGACGGCCCTGCCGACCACCCGTAAGCTTCCGCCGTTCTTCTCGCTGCGGTTCTCGACCCGAGGTTTTGCGCTCGCCGTGAACGTGGTCGTGATGCTGCAGCTCACGTTCTACGCCACCGACATCATCGGCCTGGCGCCCGCACTGGTGGGTGGTCTGTTCCTCGCCGCGAAGATCTTCGACGGGATCACCGACCTCGTCGCCGGGTTCATCATCGACCGCACCAACACCCGCTGGGGCAAGGCTCGCCCGTACGAGCTGTTCCTCATTCCGCTGTGGCTGTTGACGATCGCCATCTTCTCGACGCCCGAAATGAACACCTTCTGGCAGGCGACATACCTGTTCGTCCTGTACGCGCTCATCAATTCCGTGTGCGCCACGTTCCTCAACGCGTCGGAGGCGGTCTACCTCAAGCGTTCGATCCGGGGTGATGTGCAGTACGCCAAGGTGTTGTCCCGTCAGGGCGTGTTCATCATCCTCGTCGCCGCGGTCGCGAGCATCATGCTCCCGCAGCTGATGGCGACGTGGGGCACCCAGCCCGGTGGATGGACTCTGATCGCCGCGGTCTACGGCATCCCGCTCATGCTCATCGGCCTCGTGCGGTTCTTCACGATCAAGGAACTGCCGGAGGACGAGACCGACCACGTGACCGAGGAGCGTCTCGGCTTCAAGGGCACGGTCAAGGCGGTGTTCGAGAACAAGTTCGTCTTCATCTTCTCGGCGATCGTGCTGCTCGCCAACATCGTCATCGGAGCGAACGCGATCGTCGGCGCCTACTTCTTCAAGTACATCCTCGGGGACCTCGGTCTGCTGTCCTTGGTGTCCCTCGGCGGCATCATCATCCCGCTGGTGTACCTGCTGTTCCCGCTCGCGGTGCGCACGATCGGAGCAATGAACTTCGTTCGCATCGGACTGGGTCTCGCCACGGTCGGCTACCTGATGGTGCTTATCGCTCCGACCTCCCTGCCGATGGTCGTCATCGGACAGCTGCTCGGCTCATTCACGACCGTGGTCACCATGCTCGTCGGCTTCTTCATGATCCAGGCCATGACCTACGGCGAATGGAAGTCCGGCAAGCGGGTGGACGCGGTGACCAACTCGATCCAGGGCTTCGCCAGCAAGGTCGGCCAGGGGCTCGCGTCGGCGATCGTGGGAATCACCATGGGGGTCGTCGGCTACAACGGGCTGCTCGACGCACAGTCCTCCGAAGCCAGCGGTGCGATCGTCAGCCTGTACTCGCTGATGCCGTTGATCGTCACGGTTGCGATGTTCGGCCTCAGCTACCTCTACAAGGTCGAGAAGCACCTGCCGGCCATCCAGGACGACCTCGCTGCGGGCGTCCACTCCGACACCAGCACGATCAAGATCTGACCGTCCGGGCGGCGGGAGCCACATGTCCCGCCGCCCGTCCCGAGTCTCGACACCCGCGAATGAGAGCGACGCATGACCTCCTTCCCCGATGAATTCCTTTGGGGTGCCTCGACTGCGCCCCACCAGATCGAAGGCAACAACACCAACAGTGACTGGTGGGCCCGCGAAGGCATGATGCCCGGCATGGAGCTCAGTGGTGACGCCGTCGACAGCTACCACCGGTACTCCGAAGACATCGCCCTGCTCGCTCGAGCGGGCCTCAACACTTACCGCTTCGGGATCGAGTGGGCGAGGATCGAGCCGCGTCAGGGCAGTTTCTCGCGCGCAGAACTGGCCCACTATCGGCGCATGATCGACGCGTGCCTGGCCGCGGGGGTCACGCCGGTCGTCACCCTGAATCACTTCAGCGTTCCTGCGTGGTTCGCGCAGGATGGCGGTTGGGCTTCGCCCCAGGCGGTGGAGCGCTTCAGCGCCTACGTCGAGAAGGTGACGGAGATCCTCGACGGGGTGGAATGGGTCGTCACCATCAACGAGCCGAACATGCTCGCGATGATGACCATGGTGATGGAGGCCATGCGATCGGGCGCTGCCCCCGACTGGCAGAGCCCGACGGTCGAGGCAGACTCCGACCGGGATCGCATCGCCGCCGCTCTGCCGGTGCCCACCGTCAGTCACGCTGCACCACTGATCGCCGCGCATCACGCCGCACGCGACATCCTCCGCGCGCGCACGTCGGCGAAGGTGGGGTGGTCGATCGCCAACGGCGCGTTCTATGCCGATCCGCAGGACGAGCAGAAGCTTGTCGAAGTTCGCTACGCCTACGAAGACGTCTACCTCGAGGCATCCCGCGGCGACGACTTCGTCGGCGTGCAGTCCTACTCAGCGCAGCGTGTCGATCAGAACGGGCTCGTGCCTCATCCCGATCATCCCGACAACACCATGGTGGGCACCGCGTATCGCCCCGACGCACTTGCGACCGCCGTCCGCCACGCCGCCGCCGTCTCAGGCGTGCCCGTGCTGGTGACCGAGAACGGCATCGCCACACCCGATGACACGCGGCGCGTCGCCTACACCGCAGAGGCCCTCCTGCACCTCGAAGAGGCCATGCGCGAAGGCGTGGACGTCCGCGGATACCTCCATTGGTCGCTGCTGGACAACTACGAGTGGGGTCACTGGGGGCCGACTTTCGGTCTCATCGCCGTCGACCGCGAATCGTTCGTGCGCACACCGAAACCGAGCCTGGCCTGGCTGGGTGCGATCGCGCACAGCAACGGTGCCGAACTTTCCACCACCGCTGAAGAGGCGCAGATCTGAACCATGAGCACCACCCGATTCCACGATGGCTGGACTTTCACACGCACGCCGGAGGGTGACGCAGCTCCGGTCTTCCTCCCGCACGACGCGATGATCGGCGAAGAGCGGGCGGCGGATGCTGCGACCGAGGGTCACGGCGGCTTCTTCCCCGGCGGCACCTATCGGTACACCAAGACGTGGCACGTTCCAGCCGATGCCGCGACCACCCGATACTCGCTTCTGTTCGAGGGTGTGCAGGGAGACACCCGCGTCCTGCTCGACGGTCTCGAGGTCGCCGCCTGCCGAAACGGCTACCGGGAGTTCGCCGCACCCCTCACCGGCGCCCGACCGGACGCGGATGCCCTGATAGAGGTGCTGGTCGACAAGTCCGACGTGCCGACCGACCGCTGGTACAGCGGCGCCGGCATCTACCGACCGGTGTGGCTCGAGGCGGTCGGAGCGGCGCGGATCGCCCGCGACGGCCTCCGGATCGTCACCGTCACAGCCGGCGAGGATGCCGAGGTCGACGTGTTCATAGACGTCGACGGCATCGATGACCGTGGTGCCGTGGCCACCCTGGAGCTCTCGCTCGACGGCGCGCTCGTCGTGGAGGCGGAGACGCCGATCCTCGCGACCGGACACGGAGAACTTCGTGTCACCGTGCCGGCTGCACGACTGTGGTCAGCTGAATCCCCCACGCTTTACGACGTCAGGGTGGCGCTCGTGTCCGATGGTGTGACACGGGATGAGCGATCCTCGCGCATCGGCCTGCGTACGATCGCCATCGACCCGCAACACGGCCTGCGCATCAACGGCCGCAGCGTGCTGCTGCGCGGGGCTGCGGTGCACCATGACAACGGCATCCTCGGCGCTGCCACCTACGCCGGTGCCGAGCACCGCCGCGCTCGCGCGCTGAAAGATGCCGGCTACAACGCGATCCGCAGCGCTCACAACCCGTTGTCGCGCCACTTCCTCGACGCCTGCGACGAACTCGGACTCTACGTCATGGATGAGCTCACCGACGTGTGGTTCGCGCGCAAGACGGCCAGCGACGGTTCTGCCCGCTTCCGTGACGAGTGGCGCGAGGATGCCGACTCGATGATCGCGAAGGACCGCAACCGGCCCTCGGTGATCATGTACTCGATCGGCAACGAGATCGCCGAAGCCGCCACCGCCGAAGGCGCAGCACTGGCCCGCGACATCCACGCGTACGTTCACGACGCCGACCCGACCAGGCCCACGACCCTCGCTGTCAATCCTCTCCTGGCGATGATGTCGACGAAGGCGGCGGCAGCGAAGGCCAAGGCCGCAGCCAAGGGCGGTACCGACGGGAGCGGAGAGAGCGCACCGCCCGAGCGAAAAGAGGCGACGAGCACGGCGGCGAACATGATCACCGCCAAGCTGGGTCGGCTGATGGTGGGCGCCTCACTGCTCCCCGCTGCAGACAAAGCCACGCGGGACGCCTTCGCGGCGGTCGACATCGCCGGATACAACTACGCGTACGCCAGCTACCCCGGCGCCCGCAGGCGCTACCCGGATCGGGTGATCGTCGGCACCGAGTCCATGCCCGGCGACCTCCCCGCGATCTGGAAGCGCGTCACGAAGGTTCCCGGTGTCATCGGCGACTTCAATTGGACCGGATGGGACTACCTGGGCGAAGTCGGCCTCGGCTACTGGAGCTACGGAGACGAGGTCGGCGGCATCAGCAAGCCCTACCCAGGCATCCTCGCCGGCGCCGGCGTCTTCGACATCACCGGCAACCCAGGCGCTCTTCTGCACCTAGCCCAGGCCGTCTGGCAGATCACGGAATCGCCCGGCATCGCCGTGCGGCCGCTGGACAAGGTGGCACAGCGCGCGAACAAGACCCCCTGGTTGTCGACCGACGCAGTGTCGAGCTGGTCGTGGGGAGCATTGCGCGGTACGGCTGAGATCGAGGTCTACTCCCATGCCGATCACGTCGAGCTGCTGCTCAACGGACGCTCCCTGGGGCGTAAGCGCGCCGGAGCGGCGAAGTCCTTCGTCGCCCGGTTCCGCACGTCGTATGAGCCTGGTGAACTGACGGCTGTCGCCTACCGCGCCGGCGCCGAGATCGGGCGGTCGACCTTGCGCAGCGCTTCGTCTGTGGCGCTTCACCTCCGTGCCGACGAGTCCGCTGGAGTGGACGAACTGACCTTCGTCCAGATCGAACTCGGCGACCCTGAGGGCACTGTCGACTCGGCGACGACCGACGTCATCACCGTGTCGATCGACGGGCCGGGCGAGCTGGCCGGGCTTGGAAGCGCCCGACCCGTCACCGACGAGAGCTACTCCAGCGCGACGCACACGACCTTCCGAGGGCGGGCGCTCGCCGCGATCCGCCGCACGGCCGACGTCGGTGAGATCGTGGTGACCGCCCGCAGCACGCATCACGGCGACGCGACGGTCATCCTCTCGCCCGCAGCTCGTCCCAACCCATTGAATGCCGCGGGGATTCTGACGTGACGACGCTCGAAGAACAGGCAGCGCTCGGCAGCGGAGCGTCTTTCTGGAAGACGAAAGGCGCTCCCGGCCTCCCGGGTATCGTGCTCTCGGACGGCCCGCACGGCGTGCGTGCCCAAGACGCAGCGGTTGACCACGTCGGTATCGCCCCCAGTCAGCCCGCCACCTGCTTCCCGCCTGCAGCCGGACTCGCGCAGTCGTGGGACCCCGACCTCGTCGCGCGCGTCGGTCGGGCACTGGCGGCGGAGGCGAGAGAGTACGGCGTCGGTGTACTGCTCGGCCCCGGGATCAACATCAAGCGCGACCCTCGTGCGGGGCGCAACTTCGAGTACTTCTCCGAAGACCCACATCTGACGGGGGTGCTCGGCGCTGCGTGGGTCACGGGTCTGCAGTCGGGAGGTGTCGGAGCCTCGGTGAAGCATTTCGCCGCGAACAACTCCGAGACCGACCGGATGCGGTCCGACTCGGTGGTCGACGAGCGCACGCTGCGCGAGATCTACCTGCGCGGTTTCGAGAAGGTCGTCCGCGAGGCGAAGCCGTGGACCGTGATGGCGGCGTACAACCGGGTGAACGGCGAGTACGCCTGCGAGAATCGTTGGTTGCTGACGGATGTCCTGCGCAGTGAATGGGGCTTCGACGGGGTGGTCCTCAGCGACTGGGGTGCCGTCGACGATCGCGTCTCCTCGGTGGCAGCCGGCATGGATCTCGAGATGCCCGGTGGCCACGCCGTATCCGATAGCGCGGTGGTCACGGCCGTCGAGGCAGGGGTCCTGGATGCCGCGGACGTTGCGAAGGCCGCTGCGAACGTGACCCGCCTCCTCGAGCATTCGCGGGATGCCTCGGCAACCCGCGCTCCGGCCGTTGATTTCGACGCCCATCACGCACTCGCACGCGAGGCCGCCGCACGCAGCACGGTGCTGCTCAAGAACGACGGCGGTCTCCTGCCCCTGGCCCCACACGGACGCATCGTCGTCATCGGCGAGTTCGCTCGAGCGCCCCGGTTCCAGGGCGGCGGCAGCTCGCACGTCAATGCGATCCGTGTCGATATCCCGTTCGACGAGATCCGGGAGCTCGCGCCCGCAGCCGAACTCACCTTCGCCGCAGGCTTCGGTGTGTCGGGCGACGCCGCCGCGCTGCGTGAGGAGGCTGTCATCGCGGCGCGCGCGTCGGACGCGGCGATCGTGTTCCTCGGCCTGGGCGAGCACGACGAGTCTGAAGGCTTCGACCGCGCCGACATCGAGATCCCGGGTGACCAGATCGAACTCCTCCGTGCCGTCGTCGCCGCTCAACCTCGCACTGTGGTCGTTCTCAGTCACGGTGGCGTGGTTCGCCTGGCTGAGATCGAGCGGTCGGCTCCCGCGATCGTGGACGGTGCCTTGGGCGGCCAGGCGTTCGGTGGAGGCGTCGCCGACGTGCTCTTCGGTGTCGTGAATCCGTCGGGCCGTACCAGCGAGACCGTTCCGCAGCGTCTCGAAGACGTCCCGGCATTCCTGTCCTTCCCCGGGGGCGGGTCCGAGGTGCGCTACACCGAAGGAGTCTTCGTCGGCTACCGGTGGTACGACGCGCGCGATCTGAACGTCACATTCCCTTTCGGCCACGGACTGTCCTACACATCCTTCGCCTACCGGGATCTCGCTGTCGACGTTGTCGACGGTGCCTTGCGTGTTGCGGTCACCGTCGACAACACCGGTGCTCGGGACGGACGCGAAGTCATCCAGGTATACGTCGGCAAGCAAGGATCCGGCATTCCCCGTGCACCTCGTGAGTTGAAGGCCTTCGCGCACATCGCGATCGCCGCCGGTGCATCCGAGACAGTCGTCTTCGACATTCCGCGCGCCGACCTCGCCTACTGGGACGAGAGCGTCTCGGCATGGGTCGTTGAAGACGGTGACCACGACGTATCGGTCGGGGCATCGAGTCGCGACATCCGCGTCACAGGTGGTGCGGAGCTCGTCGGCGATGACATCCCTCGCCCGTTGACCGAGCGATCGACGCTCGGAGAGCTGATGCAGCATCCCGTCGCCGGCCCGATGATCGCCTCGATGGGGGCGCGCCAGACCAGCCACGGGGCGAGCAACGACGATGCGATGGGCAGTGATACGGCGAAGATGATGGCGCAGATTCCCCTCAATCGCATGATCGCGTTCAGCGGCGGGCAGATCGGCCAGGAACAGATTGCCGGACTACTGGCGATGGCCGACGCCGACGGGAGCGGGCAGTGACCGCCGAAGAGAACGAAGTGAGGAAGGATGCCGAGGCGGTCGATCGGGCAGCCGTCGTCGCCCGGCACAGAGTGATCCTGGATTGCGCGGACCCCGAGAACGTTGTGTCGCTGGGCAACGGTGACTTCGCCTTCAACGCCGACCTCACCGGCATGCAGACCTTCACCGCGTTCCACGACCCGGTCGTCGGCCAGCGTGAGGGCCGGACGGTCGTGAACACGGCGACGATGACGTCGTGGGGGTGGCACTCGATGCCCAATCCGTATGGCTACGCCCTCGCTGACGCGATGACGACGTACGAGACGGCCCGCGGCCCGGTCAGCTACCCCGACAAGCACGACATGATGGGCGCGATGGCGGGACAGGTGAGCGAGGACTTCCTGCCCGGTGCGTGGCTGAACGCGAACCCGCAGCGTCTCGACCTCGGCCGGATCGGCCTCGAGTTGCGCAGCGATCCGGGAGCAGACTGCGAGACCGACCCGGACGTGCTGGCCGAGCCCCGGCAGGAGCTCGACCTGTGGACCGGTGTGCTCACGAGCGAGTTCACGTACGCGGGCGAGCGGGTGCGGGTCGAAACCGTCGGCGCCGCAGACGGTGCGGTCGTCGGGTTCCGCATCGGAACCGGTCTTCTCGAGACCGGAAGAGCGAAGGTCGTGATCCGCTTCCCGTACGCGAGCGATGCGTTCTTCGCCACGGACGACTGGTCTGCCGTCGACGCGCACCGCAGCGATCTGACCTCCGAGGCTGACGGGACGGGCCGCATCAGCAGGACCCTCGACGAGACCCGATACGTCACCGACATCTCCGTGACCGACGGCTCGGTCGTCAGCGGCGACTCCGCCCACCACTTCGTGCTCGAGACCTCGGCAGAGCAGATCGACGTCGTCGTCCGCTTCTCGACCACCGACGACGACGAGCCGATGCCGTCGTTCGACGAGGTTCGCACATCATCCGTCGAATCCTGGGAGGCGTTCTGGCTCAGCGGTGCGGCGATCGACCTCTCAGGCAGCACCGACCCGCGCGCGCCCGAACTCGAACGCCGCGTCGTCCTGTCGCAGTACCTCACTCGCGTTCACTCCGCAGGTCACCTGCCTCCGGCGGAGACGGGCCTGGTCACCAACTCGTGGCAGGGGAAGTTCCACCTCGAGATGCACCTCTGGCACGGCGCGCACTTCGCAGCGTGGGGGCGACCGGATCTTCTCGAACGCAGCCTTGCGTGGTACCGCACGATCCTCGAACAGGCACGCGAGACGGCCGCCCGTCAGAATTACCCGGGCGCCAGATGGCCCAAGCAGACCGGCCCCGCAGGGGAGGAGTCGCCCAGTGACATCGGATCCCTGCTCGCCTGGCAACAGCCCCACATCCTCCACCTGCTCGAATCGGTGTGGAGCGCGTCGTCGGACTTCGACCGGCGGCGGCTGCTGGACGATTACGCAGAGATCGTATGCGAGACGGCGACCTTCATGGCAGCGTTCGCAGAGGAGCGTGCGGGCGCCTTCCATCTCGGCCCGCCGATCATGCCGGCGCAGGAGTTCTACGACCCCCGTGCGACGACGGACCCGACGTTCGAACTCGCCTACTGGTGGTGGGGGCTCGAGATCGCCCAGCGGTGGCGAGAACGTGCGGGCCTCGCGCGAGACGACCACTGGGCCCGTGTGCAGGATGGACTCGACGCACCGTACGTGGATGGAGGCCGCTATGCCGCGGTCGCGTCGAGGGAACCGCTCCGACGAGACGACCACCCATCTCTGCTGATGGCCCTGGGTGTCGTCCCAGACACCCCGCTCATCGATCCTGAGATCATGCGCGCGACGTTGGCCGACGTCTGGGACTCGTGGGAATGGCCGACGGCGTGGGGGTGGGACTTCCCTGCAATGGCGATGACTGCCGCGCGTTTGGATGAGCCGTCACTCGCCCTCGACGCGCTCCTGCGACCCGAGAGCAAGAACCGGTTCACCGCGGTGGGCCACAATCCGCAGATGGGGAGCGTGCTCCCTCTCTACCTGCCGGCCAATGGTGGGCTCCTGCTCGCCGTCGCACTGCTGGCCGAAGCGGGCTGCTTCGATGCTTCTGGATGGCACGCGACGCATGAGGGCTTCGTCCCCGCGACTCAAGGCGTCGGATTCGACGCACGTCGCACCCGCCGGGAACCGCCGCGTGAACCCGCCGCACCCGACGCGTCGCTCCCGCTATCGGCTGAGTCGACGATCGGCGAGTGGCTCGATCACCCCGTGGGGGGCGTGATCCTCGAAGGTCTCCTGTCGCGATCGGGCGCCACATCGTCGAGCCTGTCACCGTTGCGCGGCGCTCCCCTCACCCAACTGGTCGCGATGAGCGGCGGCGCCCTGAACGAATCGATGATCGACGGCTTGGTCGAGGCCGCCCATGCAGTCGCCGCGGCTGAACCTGCACTCTGAGCGCGACCTCGCGATCGGCCACCGACCACTGCACCTATCCGAGCTCAAAGAAGGACGAGTATGACTGACCAGATCACCCCCATCGACGCAGAGAGCACGATCGGAGAATGGATGCGGCATCCGGCCGGTGTCCGGATCATCGCCGGCATGGCCGCTCAAGGGGGAATCTCCGACAGTGCGCTCCGGCTTGCACGCAACGTACCGCTGAGCCGATTCCTGAGCGCGGGCGGCCCCTTGCCTGATGGGATGATCGACCACCTTGTCTCCCAGGCCAACGGAGGAGAGGCGCCGGACGATGTCGCCCACACGTCCTGGACCGAAGTCGTCACCCGCGGTCGATTCGACGGACAGACTGTCATCGTCACCGGCGCCGCATCCGGCATCGGACGCGCGGTCGCGTCGCGCATCGCACGCGAGGGCGGTCGCGTCGTCGCGGTCGATCTGTCCGAGGACCGTCTGGCTGAGTTCGCCGCCAGTATCCCCGAGGCCGAGATCGTCCCCGTCGCCGGCGACATCACCTCGGACGAGAGCATCCGTCGAATCGTCGATGCGGCAGGAGCACGCATCGATGGGCTGGCGAATGTCGCCGGACTTCTCGATGACTTCAGCCCCATCCACGAGGTGTCCGACGAAACCCTCGAGCGGGTCTTCAACGTCAACGTCTTCGGCCTCATCAAACTCACTCGCGCCGTAGTCCCGTTCATGATCGATCAGAAGCAGGGATCCATCGTGAACATCGCGTCCGAAGCGGCGCTGCGTGGCTCGTCCGCGGGACTCGCGTACACCGCGTCGAAGAACGCCGTCGTGGGCATCACCAAGAACACCGCGTACATGTACGAGCGGTACAACATCCGCATCAACGCTGTCGCCCCCGGAGGCACCCTCACGGGGATGCGCCCCGGCGCAGTGAGCGCGTTCGGTCAGGCACGCCTCGATGAGCACATCGCCGACGCCCCGCTCGCATTGCCGGAAGCCCTTGCCGCGTCGATCACCTTCCTGCTCAGCCGGGACGGGATCAACATCAACGGCGCCGTGCTGCCCAGTGACGGAGGTGAGTCCGTCTACTGATCCCGTGCGTCGTCGCGGTCGCGCTCGGCGGGGTACGCGGCCGTGGGGTGATCGGGCAACATCAACAGCCCGCACCGATCCGCCGCACGGATCGCGTCGTGCCTCGCAGGCCGAGGACTACTGCGTTTGTCAGGCGCCGCGTTCGCGTGTGACCGACGGTGCCGGCGACGCTACGGCTGCGCGGCCGGATGCGGGGTCGGTCCTGTCGACGATCAACGACGTCCTCACCGTCACCCTGAACGATCCTCATGCTTCCCGCCGGAATCGCTCATGGACTCCGAGCTGTATCTCACCCCTTGTCGTGCAGGAGTCCGTCGCGCGACTCGACGACCCAGGTCGGATCGGCCGCGCGCGCTCGTGCGTGCGCAGAACCTGAGGAAGCCCGCGCGGATCCTGAGCGAACCTCGGCTTTCGTCAAAGGTCGCGCGAGGGATGCCTTCCTACTGTCGAGGACGTGGAACAGAACCGGAACACCTCAGCGCTGCGGGCGCTCTTCGTCGTGGGCACGCGCCCCGAAGCGATCAAGATGCTTCCCCTCATCGTCGCAGCGCGCGACCACGAGGGCTTCGAGCCGATCGTCGTCTCGACGGGGCAGCACGCCGCGATGGTCGCCGAAGTGCTCGCGATCGGCGGCATCGTCCCCGACGTGACGTTCGCGCTCCCCGAGGGGCCGCGCACGCTCAACGACCTGTTCTCGTTCGTCGTGACGCAGGTGCAGACGTACGTCACCGAGACGTTCGGATCGATGGATGCCGAAGGCTACCCCGTCGCGACGTTCGTGCATGGCGACACGTCGAGCGCAGCAGCAGCCGCGCTCGCGTCGTTCCACCTCAAGCTCCCGGTCGTGCACGTCGAGGCCGGCCTGCGCACGAATGACGTCAACTCCCCGTTCCCCGAGGAGTTCAACCGCCAGCTCATCTCGCGCGTTGCGGCACTGCACCTCGCGCCGACGTCGCGGGCGAAGGCGAACCTCGTGCGCGAAGGCATCGACTTCGACCGCATCCTGATCACCGGCAACACCGCGATCGACGCGCTGCGCATCGCCGCGGCGCGCGTCGCGCCGTTCGAGCACCCGGCCCTCGCCGACCTCGAGACGGCCGACGGCCCGCGCGTCGTCGTTGTGACCGCGCACCGCCGCGAGAACTGGGGCGAGCCGCTCGCTCGCATCGCCGACTCCGTCGCGATCCTGGCCTCGGGCCACCCCGACGACCGCTTCGTCGTGGCCCTCCACCCGAACCCGGCCGTCGCCGATGTGCTCGTCAAGCGACTCTCGGGACACCGCAACGTGTCGCTCGTGCCGGCGATGGGCTACGCGTCGTTCGCGCGCCTGCTCGGCCGCGCGACCCTCGCCATCACCGACTCCGGCGGAATCCAGGAGGAGGCGCCGTCGCTCGGCGTGCCCGTGATCTGCGTCCGCGAGACGACGGAGCGCCAGGAGGGCGTCGCCGCCGGAACCGTGGAACTCGTCGGCACCGACGTCCAGCGGATCGTGCACGCGGCGTCCGTCCTCCTCGACGACCCCGACGAGCTCGCGCGGCGCTCCGCCCGCGTCAACCCGTACGGCGACGGCTTCGCGTCGGCCCGGATCATCGAGGCGCTCGACAACATCGTGTCGGGCACGCGGGCTCCCGAATCCTACGGCCCCGGCTTCGACCGCACCGCCGTCCTCGCGGCCGCCGGCGTCGCGGACCCGCTGCAGCGCAGCTGGGTCGACAGCGTCGACTCCGCGTTCGCGAGCGTCGCGTGAGCGTCGTCGAAGAGCTCTACCTCGGCGTGCCGCTGTGGGCGCAGATCCTGTTCTGGATCGCGCTCGCGATCTCGGTGTGCTCGCTCATCTCGGTGACTGTCCTGCTCGTGAACTCGCTCCGCGAGAAGCGGCAGAACCAACGCGACCAGCGCGGCACCCCGGCGGAGTCGGAGTTCCTCTGGGTCTTCATGGTCCCGGCTCTCAACGAAGAGGTCACGATCGCCGATTCGGTGCAGCGACTGCGCCAGACCGAGGCCTCGAACGCTGTCTTCCTCGTGATCGACGACGGATCGGATGACGGCACGGCGGCGGTGCTCGCCGGCATCCACGATCCTCGTCTGCACGTGCTCACCCGCCACGCCCCGCATGCGCGCCAGGGCAAGGCGGCCGCGCTCAACAATGCCTACCGCCACCTGCGCGAGTCGATCCTCACGCAGCCCGAGTACGCCCGCTGGAGCGAAGACCGCGTCATCGTCACGATCGTCGACGCCGACGGGCGCCTCGATCCGAAGGCGCCCGAGTCCGCCGGCCGGCGGTTCCTCGATCCCGGTGTGGGCGGCGTCCAGACGCTCGTGCGCATCTACAACCGCCGCGGCTGGCTCACGTGGGCGCAGGACGTCGAGTTCTCGTCGTTCGGCCTCGTCTTCCAGGCCGGTCGTGCCTGGTGGGGCACCGCGAACATGGGCGGCAACGGACAGTTCAACCGTCTCGCGGCGCTCGCAGACGTCGCCGACGACGAGGGGCCGTGGCGGCACAAGCTCACCGAGGATCAGGATCTCGGCGTGCGTCTCATCCAGGCCGGGTGGGCAGGCGTGCAGGTCAACGACGTGACGATCGACCAGCAGGGTCTCAACTCGCTGCGCCGCCTCTACAAGCAGCGCGTGCGCTGGGCGCAGGGGGCCTGGCAGGCACTCGCTCTCCTGCGGGGCACGATGCGAGGACGGATGCCGCTCGCCGGCCGCGTCGACGCGGTGTTCTACCTGCTCACCCCGATCCTGCAGCTCGTCGTCGGCTTCGCGTTCGTGACGTCGATCGCGCTCTGGGTCTTCCTGGGCGCCGAGTACCGCCCGAGCTACTGGTGGGTGCTCATCTTCTTCTTCGCGGTCGCCTTCGGCCCGGGCATCATCACGCTGATCCTGCGGGGCGGTCGCTGGTACTCGCCGTTCACCGCGATCGTGCTGCTCCTGCCGTACACCGTGTACTCGTGGATGATCTTCCCCGTCGTGTTCGTCTCGCTGCTGCGGCAGCTGTCGGGTCGCACGTCGTGGGCCAAGACCGAGCGCGAACGGCTCGACGCCGCGGACGAGCCGTCGACGCTCGTGCGCGCCGACAGCTGACGCGCACCCGGACCGGAAGCCGAGCCGCGCGTCACACCGCCTTGCGGGCGACGCATCCCGCCGACGGCGTGCCGATATCGAGCAGGCCGAAGGGGCGGCTGATCATTCGGCCTCCGGTTCTGCGGGTGATCGCAGACCACCGCGCGACGGAGATCGAGGACGCGCGTCTCTGCCGCCTGGGACGCATGACGGACCATCGTGGGGAAAGCCGTCCGACCGCGGCGATGAGAGGACCCCGTGGATCCGTGTCGCGACGAGGGCAGCGGGCGATACTAGTGGCCATGCTGAAGCGGGCGATCATCGTGGGCGCGGGCGCCCCCGCGCTCGCGGCGATCCTGCTCGCCGTCGTGACCGAGACGGACCCGTCCAGGACGGCCCGCCTGCTCGTGACGGCGTTCGCCTACGCTCTCGTGGCGGTCGGAGCTCTGCGTCTCGGCAGTCGTGCGATCGCGGGGGTGTGCGGCGCGCTGTCGACCACGAGCGCATGGCTCGCGCTCGCCCTCGTCCTCCAGGCTCTCGCGCCTGAGGCTGCGGCTCTGCACCCCGCGACCGTCCTCCTCGTCCACGTCGCCCGCATCCCCGAGCTCGCGGCCCTCGCCGTCCTCCCGTGGCTCGTCGCCCGTTCGGCGGCCGGAGAGCACCGCCTCGCGATCGCCGTGGGCATCGGCGCGCCCGCTCTCAGCGCCGCGCTGTCGCTCGTCGGCACCATCGTCCCGGTGCCGGGGCTCCTCGGCCTGGTCCCGCTCGTGTGGGCGGTGATCGGATTCCTCGCCGGCGCCGTGGTCGTCGCCGCACGCTGGCTGCGAGGGGACACCCGTGAGCGCATGGCCGCCGCCTGGTTCCTCGTCGGGGCCGCTCTCCTCGTCGTCAGCTACGTGCGCGTGCTCCTCCCACTGCCCGAGCCTCTCGCCCTCCTCGCCGATGCGTCCTTCGTCGTCGCGCAGGGCTTCCTGCCCGTCGCCGTGCTCGTGTCGGTCGTCTCACGCGCTCGACAGGGCGTCGAGGTGCGACTCGCGGATGCCTTCGCCTGGCTCCAGGCGCTCGCCCTGTCGGTGGGGGCGTATCTGCTCGTCACCGCGGCGGCGCGCGCGCTCGACGTCGACGTCGTCATGGGCGGCGCGATCGCCGCGGCGGTGCTCGCCCTGACTCTGGGCGGATTCGTGACGCGATCGCGCGTCTGGGTGCGGCGGCTCGTCACGCGCTCGCCACCCGACGCGCGCGAGCTGCTGCGGCGCCTGAGTGACCGTGTCGTCGCTGCCGACGCGCTGCCCTCGCCGCTGCGCGCGGGCGCGGGACTCGACGACATCGCACGATCGCTGCGCGACACCTTCGCCCTCGCGGCGGTCGAGATCTCGGTCGACGATCGCGATCGCACGGCGTTCGTCGGCGCTCTCGTCGCGGGGGCCGAGAGCGCCTCGGTCGCGCTGCCCTCGGGCGGTCGATCGATCGGACGCGTCGCGCTGTTCGGGGCTCCGGGCGCGGGCGTCGCCCCAGTGGTGGTTGTCATCGAGCAGACGGCGGGCCTGCTGGCCGCCGTCGTGCTGCTCGTCGTGGTCAACGAGGAATCCGCCGCGACGCGTACCCGATCTCTGGTCGTCCGGCGGGAGGAGCGGCGCCTGCTCCAGCTCGAGCTGCACGATCATCTCACTCCGCGCCTCGCCGCGATCGGCGAGGGCATGCTCGCGGCCGACGGGCTGCTCGCGAGGGGCGACGCGACGGCGGCCGAAGAGATCGACGTCCTCCGGCAGGCCACGGCCGCGTGCACCGAGGACGTGCGGCGCCTCGCCCGGACCCTGCTGCCGACGGCCCTCGATCAGGGCGATCTCGATGCGGCGCTCACCGAGCTCGCGGGGATGACGGCGGGAAGCGGGGTCGTGCTGAGGGTTCATGCGCCCGGGAGCGATGTGCTGGATGCGGCGGACCAGCTGCGTGTGTATCTCGTCGTCGCGCAGGCGGTGTCGCACGCCCGACGGGCGACGAGCGTCGGGTCGGTCGACGTCGATGTGCGCATCGACGAGCGCTCGGTGCGCACGGCGCTGCGTCTGGGCGGCCCGGCGACCGCTGTGACGGGGCTGCGGGCGGAGGTCGCCGATCGTGCGGAGGAACTCGGCATGGTCGTCTCGTCCACGCCCGACGGGGTGGAGGCGGTGATGAGCAGATGACGGCGGTGAGGCGGCGCATCGGCGCGCTCGCCGTGTGGGCGGTCTCGTGGGTGCTCGCCGCTGCCGCCGTCGTCCTCGCGGCGACGACCGGGCTGGGCCCCGACCCCGTTCCGGGTGTCTTCCTCTCGTCGGCGCCCGTTGCGATGCAGGCGCGCTTCGACGACATCGGCATCACGGTCGCCCTCATCTACGGGCCGGTCAGCGCCCTCATCCTCGCCCGTCGTCCGCATCCGGTCGGGGTCGTGCTCGCGGTGCACGCGGTGGGCTCCGGGCTCGCGGCCTTCGGCGTGCAGTACGGTCTGCTCGGCACGGTGGATCCCGATCTGCCCCTCTGGGGCTTCTTCGCCTTCGCCGCCGGCTGGGGCTTCGTGCCCGGCACATTCATGACGGCGGCGCTTCCGATCCTCGTGACGCGTCGTCGCCTCGGCGCCGTCGAGCGCTGGCTCGTGCGGGTGTGCGTCGTCGTCGCATCCGCGGCGTTCTTCGCGAGCCTGACGCAGCAGAGCGTCCCCGAGCCCCGCAATCCGTTCGCGATCGACATCCCGCTCTACCAGGCCACGCTCCCGACGGTCTACGGAGCGCTCTCGTTCACGGCCGTCGCGATCTCGTTCGCGTCCATCGTCGTGCTCCTGATACGGCTGCGGCGCGCGCACGGGCGTGCGCGGATCGGCATCGTCTGGCTCACCGTCGGCCACGCGTTCCTCACGGCGTCGTACGTCGCGCTCGTCCTTCCGGCCGGGCTGGGGCTTCCCGCATGGGTCATCGACTTCGGCCTCATCGCACCCGTCGTCGGGCAGCTGCTGTACCCCGTCGCGATCCTCGTGGTCGTCCTCGGGCAGCGGCTCTGGGGCGTCGAACTGGTCGTGAGCCGCCTCCTCCTGTGGGCATCGCTCACGGCGAGCGGCGTCGGGCTCTACCTGGTCGTCGTCGCGCTGCTGCCCGCTGCCCTCAGCGGCGACGGCGTCGCGGCCCTCTTCGTCCCGGTCGTCGTCGCGCTCGCCCTCCTGCCGCTGCGCGCGTGGCTGCAGCGGCGGATCGACGGCCTCATCTACGGGGAGGGCGCGGATCCGGGACTGCTGCTTGTCCGCCTAGGACGGCGGATCGGCGAGCTCGGCGAGGACTCGCTCGCGGAGCTCGCCGAGACCCTTCGGCGCGTGCTCCGTCTCGGCTGGGTCCAGATCGTCACGACGGACGACGGCCACCGTGCCTCCGCGGGAAGCCCGTCGCGGCACGCGCCTGCCCGCGTGGCGCTGCGCGCCGGCGACGAGCTCGTGGGGGAGCTGCGTGCCCAACCCGTCGGCGGGCAGCGGCTCGACCGCCGGACGATCCAGGTGCTCGACGACATCGCGGGCCTCGTCGCGACCGTCGTGCGGCTCGCGGAGTCGTCCCGCGTCCTCGAGAGCGCACGTGCCGAGCTCGCCGCGCAACGCACCGACGAGCGGCGCGCCGTGCGCCGCGAGCTGCACGACGGCCTGGGTCCCGCACTGGCGGGCATCGGCTTCGGCCTCGCGGCGGCGCGCAACCTCGCCATCTCGGACCCCCAGCGCGCCCGCGGGCTGCTGCAGGAGCTGCGCGAGGACGTCGATCGGCGGGGACAGGATGCCAGGGCCCTCGCCGACACGGTCTCCGAGCCGTCGGCGGTGACGGCTCGCGCCCTGCGGCCGCTCCTCGAGGCGATGATCGCACGGTTCGACACGGCGGAGCTCGGCGTGCGCCTCGACGTGCGCGCCGTGGGCGCGCACGTCGACGACGTGTCGGCCTCGGCGGTGTACTTCATCGTCGCCGAGGCTCTGACGAATGCGGTGCGTCACGCCGGGGCGCAGGAGGTGTCGATCGTCGTCTCGACGACCGGCACCACCGTCGTCGTGGACGTCCGCGATGACGGGACCGGCATCGCGGCGGGCGCCGCGGCCGGTATCGGCATGCACTCCATGCGCGAGCGGGCGGCCGCGGTCGGCGGCGCACTGACGGTGTCCGCCGCACGTCCGGGCACGCTCGTGCGCGCCGTCATCCCGACGCCGACGGCGAACGACCTCGACGGTGACCGGGACGATCGCCTCTCGTGAGCGGGACGGCGGGACACCCATGATGGAGCGAGCGGGCCACAATGAGGGGACGCGCGCGGTCCTCCGTGCCGAGCGGAGAGGATGACATGGAGCACGAGCGAACGATCACCGTCGCCGTCGTCGACGATCATCCGCTCTTCCGCCGCGGGCTCATCTCGCTGCTCGAGACGCTCGACCGGGTCCGCGTCGTGGGCGATGCGGCCACCGTCGGCGCCGCGTTGGCGCTCGTCGAGGAGCATCGTCCCGACGTCGTCCTCATGGACCTCGATCTCGGCGCCGAATCGGGCGTCGATGCGACGCGGCTGCTGACGCACCGGCATCCATCGACGTCCGTCCTCGTCCTCACGATGCTGGGCGACGACCGTTCCCTCTTCGCGTCGATGCGCGCGGGAGCGAAGGGCTACCTGCTCAAGGTCGCCTCGCCCGAGGAGGTCGAGCGCGCCATCCACTCCATCGCGGGCGGCCAGGTGCTCTTCGGCGCCGACGTCGCCGCGCGCGCCGTGGCGTATTTGAGCGGCAGCGCGGGGGAGAGCGGACCGCGGCGCTTCCCCGAGCTCACGGACCGCGAGGCGGAGGTCCTCGATCTCGTCGCGCGCGGGCTCGACAACGCCTCGATCGCCCGGACGCTCGTGCTCACGAGCAAGACCGTGCGCAACTACGTGCACAGCATCATCAGCAAGCTCGGTGCCCCGGATCGCAGCGCCCTCATCGTGATGGCCCGCGAAGCCGGCTTCGGCATGCGCGCGGGCGACGTCCCCTCCTGAGGCGCTCGACGTCCCGACGGGCGTCCCGGGCGGATCGAGGACTCCCGCACCTGCCGGCCGGGTCGCCCGGCCCGAGAACGTGGACCCACACCGCCGCACGGCGGCCGCGCCACGGCGCTCCTCGACGGAAAGCGAATCATGTCCATCACCAACGACCTCGACGCGGGGGCGGTCTCACGCCGCCCGATCGCGCGCCACACGCGGTTCCGCGCGTGGCCCCTCTGGGCGACCCTCGCGGGCGTCGCCGGCACGATCGGCACCGTTGTGACCGATCTGCGACCCGCGAGCGAGACGGAGGCCATCGACCGCGGAGAGCTGTATGCCGTGACCCCCGCCGACATGGAGACCCTTGACGTCCTCACGGGGCGCATCGGCTTCACGTCGGGCCTTGTCGCCGTCTTCGCCCTCCTCGTGTTCGTCGCCCTCTGGCGCACGCACGTTGAGGTGCGCGCGACGCGCTCCACGGGCGCGCGACTGGTCGGCATCGGGGTGGTCGTCTCGGCCAGCGCGCTCGTGCTCGGCTACGGATGGCGCGGCGCCCTCGCGAACTACCTCGGCCCCGAGTCGGGCCTCTACGGACCGGACGGCCTGTTCGTGTATTACATGCTGACCGACTTCGGGGCATACATCGGGTGGGCCGGCGTCGTTGCGAGCGCCGTCGGCATCGCGTGGATGGCCTGGGTCGAGCGACTCGTCTCGCGCGTGCTGGGCACCTTCTCGGGCCTCGTCGCCGTTCTCGTGACCGGCGCCGTCGTCGTCGCGGGCGTGCCGGGACTGCCGGGCGTCTTCATGCCGGTCTGGCTCGCGGTCACGGGTGTGTGGCTCGCCGTGGGGCGCAGCCGGATCACCCTCCCGGACGTGTCCTCGTGAGCGCGCGGCGGTCGGCGGGGGCGATGTTCGCCGCCGCGACGCTCGCACTCCTCGTGGGATGCGCGACGGGCGCGCCCGAGGCCGACGGCGGCGAGGCCGCGGACCCCCTCGTGTCGGGGCCCGTCGACGTCGACGTGCCCGACGAGTGCCGGGAGACGTACCCGCTCGCCGTCGTCCCGGCCGACATCGCCGACGTCGAACTGCAGCCGGGCGACTGGCCCGAGCCTCCGGAGGGCTCGACGCTGTGCGCGACCTCCGGCTCGATCGACGGCGCCAGCGAGACGGCGTCGTACGCGACGACGCAGCCGTTCGAGGAGGTCGCGGCGTTCTACGAGGCCGCGCTGTCCGGCTACGAGACGTATCGCAGCGATGGCGCTGAGTCCGGCACGGGGTACGCGACCCTCGACGGGGCCGGGAGCGAAGTCGACTTCCAGGTGCGCGAGAGCGACGGAGGATTCCTGGTCGTGTTCGCGCGAGCCGGCTAGCTCCCGACTCGGGGTGGCGTGTGGGGCACGCCGCCTCGAGGGTCGGCCGTCGCGACGGCCGACCCTCGACACGGCAGGTCGGGTCTGCCGTGTCGTCGCCCGCCGGGTCGCGAGACCCGGCGGGCGCTTCATCGCGTAGCCTGAACCCGATAGCGCCTGGGGTTCCAGAGTCACCGAGTGAGCCCGCCGGCGTGCGGTCGCGCCCACGCCCTGAACGTCAGGCGGATTCGATCTTCGCGACCTTGACGACGTCGACCTCGGCGACCTCGACGTTGATCGTCGTCGGCTCCTGGACCTCCAACGGTCCCGTGTCGAAGTGCTCGGCGATGAGGGTGATGCCGCCCGAGGAGTGCGCCGAGTTCGCGAGCTCTTCGAGCCACTCGCGACTGAGCTCGGGAGCCTCCGGCTCGTCGAAGGTGAAACGCAGGGGGATCGACGGGTGCAGCCAGATCGTGGATCGACCGCCGGGCTGATCGTCGGGATGCTTCCACGACACCGTGAAGCTCTCACCGCGGCGCAACTTGGTCGCGATCACGACCTTCAGGTGCGCGAGTGCGCGATCCTCGATGTCGATCGGAGTCGCTTCGCCGCCGTAGTAGATCCTGCCCACGTGTGAATCGTAGCCCCGCGGCCGCCGCTCGGTTACCAAAGGCCCATCGACCCGTCAACCCGTTCGCGGGATCGTGAGGGGCGGTGGATGCTGGAGCCAGGCCCGGGAATCCCGGGCGACCCTCGTGGAGTGATTGGGGGGACGACGACGCAGTGCGGGAGTCTCCGATGAAAGATCTGCTGATCGGCGGAACACGTTTTCTCACGACCGACGAGTTGGCCGACTCGCTGCTGGAGTACTCGGGACTGTTGAACCTCTACAACAGCGTCGACCTGGTGCGTTTCCCTGCGATCGTGGGCGGCACGTCGTCGCACTCGGCCATCGCTCTCGGCGCGGGCAGCGCGCTCGTCGTGGTCGACGCACCGGACGTGATCCCGGTGCGCATCGCGGGCGCCGGTGAGGCCGCTGCCGACATACGTCGTCGATCCGCGCGCTACCGCGACGGTCCGGAGGAATCGCCGCCGCATCCCGAGCAGTAGGCTCGCCGCATGGGCAGGTTCATCTACGACACGATCGGCAACTCGGTCGAACTCGAGGACCGCACGTTGGCGCACCTGCGCATCGTCTTCATGAACAAGCTCCGCCGAGCCGAACCGTTCATGTTCGACGTGGACCTCAATGACGGCACGGGGCGTCGCAGCTTCTGGATCCACCCGTCCATCCCGATGCAGATCCACTTCAACGGCACGCGTTCGCCGCGGATCAACCGCTACTGGATCGACGAGCTCATGAAGTCGGCGAGCGGCCCGAACGGGCTCACGATCATGCCCGAGCCGCCCGAAGAAGAGCCGCCTGCCGAGGGGTGACCCCTCAGAGCCGCGGTGTGCGCGGCGGCTCGGTGCGGCGGTGACCCGTCGCCTCGAACGCCAGGGCGAGTTGGAGTAGCGCCGTGTCGTCGTAGGCCCGACCGGCGAAGGTGAGGCCGACGGGCATCCCGATGTCATCCATCGTCCCCATCGGCACCGTGACGGTGGGGATGCCGAGGTGACGGATCGCGAGGTTGCCGTTCGCGACCCACACCCCGTTGCGCCACCCGAGGTCGGCGGACGCCTCGTCGACGTCCATGTCGGAGGGGCCGACGTCGGCGACGGCGGGGAAGACGACGGCATCGAGGGATGCTGCATCCATCCACTCCTCGAGGTCGATGCGCCGAGTCTCTTCGAGTCCGTGCAGGCCGGCCGCGAGTTCGGGCATGTCAGCCGGGCCGACGCTCGGATTCGCGCGCGCCCAGTCGGGATACTCGGCGATGTCGTCGTCGAAGCCCGTGTAGCGATCCGGGAGCGCACCCGCCGGATGCGGGAAGATCGTCGCCCCGTCGACAGCCGCGAGGGTCGACAGCGCGGGATCGCCGTTCGCCGAGAGGAAGTCCTCCCAGCCCCAGGCCGACAGGTCGACGATCTCGCGGTGCAGGTACTCCGGTGAGACGAGGCCCCTCGTTGCGATCGTAGGCGCGCCGGGCCGGTCGCCCTCGTAGTTCGTGATGACCGGGAAGTCGACTTCGACCACCGTCGCGCCGGCTGCCTCGAGGTCGCGGCGGGCGGCATCCCACAGAGCGACGACCGAGTCGCGGGTGTGGATGCGGCGGCCCGTCGGTCCCCCGATGCCGACACCGTCGGGGGCATCGTCGGCATTGATGTACATGCGGGGGACGCCGATGCGCACCCCGTCGAGAGAGCCTGCCAGGTCACGGTAGGCCGCCGGCCGCACGGCGGAGGCGCTGGGGATCTCGACCCACGGCTGCGAGCGCCAGAAGTCGCCCCGGGTCTCGGCGTCGTCGGCGACGATGACGTCGAGCACTTCGAGCAGGTCGGCCATCGTCCGGGTGTGCGGCACGACGACATCCATCGTCGGTACCAGCGGCCAGTTGCCGCGCGTCGAGATCACTCCGCGCGACGGTGTGTAGGCGCACAGCGCGTTGTTCGAGGCAGGACCCCGGCCGCTCGACCACGTCTCTTCGCCCAGCCCGAAGGCCGCGAAGCTCGCCGCCGTCGCAGTGCCCGAGCCGTTGGACGACCCCGAGCCGAACGGCGCCGTCAGGAAGTCGGGGTTGTAGGGGCTTTCGGCGCGCCCGTAGACCCCGCGCTGCATGCCGCCGTTGGCCATCGGCGGCATGTTCGTGAGGCCGAGGCAGATCGCACCAGCGGCGCGCAGGCGCTCGATCGTGAACGCGTCGCGCTGCGCCACGAGGTGTTGAAAAGCGGGACTGCCGGATGCCGCGGTCAGCCCCTTCACGAGATACGAGTCCTTCGCGGTGTACGGGATGCCGTCGAGCGGACTCCGCAGCTCGCCCCGTGTGCGGCGGGAGTCGGACGCCTCGGCTTCGGCGATCGCGTCGGGGTTGCGCACGACGACGGCGTTGAGCTCGCCGTCATACGCGTCGATGCGCGCGAGGTAGGCCCGGACGAGCTCGACGGCGGTCGTCTCGCCGGACTCGAGCGCGGCACGCAGGTCGGCGATGGATGCTTCGACGACGTCGATCACGCGAGCACCGCCGTGCAGATCTGCGGGGATTCTGGTCGACACGCCGCTCGGCGCCGACCATCCGCGGCGTGTCGTGACGAGAGCCCGCCATTCTTCATGCCCGCCGAGGCGATCACGACGCCACCGCCGGCTGCTGCTGCGTGATGCAGTGGATGCCTCCGCCGCGCGCGAAGATCGCACGCGAATCGACGGTCACGGCCCGGCGCCCCGGGTAGGCCTCTTCGAGGATCGCGCGGGCCGCGGCATCCGCCTTCTCCTCGCCGAAGCCGCAGGCGATGACCCCGCCGTTGACGACGAGGTGGTTCACGTAGCTCCAGTCGACGAATCCCTCGTGATCGCGCAGCGTCTCGGGGGCCGGCAGATCGACGACCTCGAAGCGGCGACCCGCGGCATCGGTCTCCTGCTCGAGGAGGGCCTTGAGCTCGCGCGTGACGTCGTGGTCGGGGTGGCCCGGGTCGTTCTGGGAGTGCAGGAGCACACGTCCGGGCGATGTGATCGTCGCGACGATGTCGACGTGGCCGTTCGTGCCGAAGTCGTCATAGTCGCGTGTGAGTCCGCGGGGCAGCCAGATCGTCTTCGTCGTGCCGATCGTGCGGGCGAACTCGGCCTCGACACGTGCCTTGTCGGCGTACGGATTGCGGCGAGCGTCGAGCTGCACGGTCTCGGTCGCGAGGACCGTTCCCTCGCCGTCGACGTGGATGCCGCCGCCTTCGTTGACGAGCACGGAGCTGACGAGCTCGGATCCGACGAGCCCGCTCACGAAGCGGCCGATCTCGGCGGACGTCCGCCACTCCGCCCAATCCGGGGCGCCCCAGCCGTTGAAGATCCAGTCGACGGCGCCGAGCACGCCGGGGCGCTCGTCGTCGACGACGAAGGTCGGGCCGAAGTCCCGCATCCAGTACTCGTCGAGCGGGGACTCGACGATCTCGACTCCGGACCCGAGCATCCGCTGCGCCCGGCCCGACTCGAGCGGATCGACCACCATCGTCACGGGCTCGAACTCGGCGACCGCGTGGGCGACAGCGGTCCACGCGGCGTACGCCTCTTCGCCTTCGGCGGGGGAGTCGCCGAGCGTGATGCCGGGGCGCGGGAACGCCATCCAGGTGCGCTCGTGCGGCGCAGTCTCCGCGGGCATTCGCCAGGTCATGGGCTCTCCTCGGGTTATTGATCGCGTGCTCAATAGGGAAGGTACCGTCTCGCTCGATCGGCGTCAATGATCGATCCCCGCAACTCGTCGAATGCCGGCACTTGCGCCCGACTCGGCAGCTGGGCAGTATTGACCACACGATCAATATCCGCGAGGAAGGATGCCGGATGCCGACCGCCCCGCGCGCGCCGCGCCGCTCACCCGACCAGAGACGCGGCGAGATCGCCGACGCCGCGCGCGACCTCGCGCTCGACGAGGGTCTCGCGGCGCTGACTCTGCGCAGCGTCGCGGCACGTGCCCGCGTCACGCCGGCGCTCGTGGCCCACTACGTCCCGACCATGGACGACCTCGTCGCTTCGACGTTCACGTCGGTGGTGGATGCCGAGCTCACCGAGCTCGCCGGGCTCGCGGCATCCGGAACCGCTGTCGACCGCCTCGCGGCGCTCCTCGGCGCACTGCTGGACGGCTCGCGCGATGACGTCACCCTGGTCTGGGTCGAGGCGTTCGCGCTCGGCCGCCGCAACGAGCCTCTGGCTGCCGCCGCGCGCCAGGCGATGGACCGGTGGCAGGGCGTCCTGCAGGACCTCCTCGCCGAGGGCGCGGCTGATGGCGACCTCCACATCGACGACCCCGCCGAGGCGGCCTGGCAGCTGCTCGGCATGATCGACGGCATCAACGCGCAGTCGCTCGTGCGCTGGGGAAGGGCATCCGATCGCTCCGCCCTCATGCTCCGCGCGGCAGGGGGAATGCTGGGCGTTCCCCGCGGCATCCTCAACCCGTCCGAAAGGAAGACACCGTGACGATCCAGCCCGACGCGATGCACGCGATCACCGCAGAGACCCGCGACACGGTCGACGAGGTGCTCGCCTACGCGCGCAGCCGCGCGCTCTACGAGAACGTGCCGCTCGACATGCCCGTGAGCCCCGACGAGCTCGTCGCGACGGCGTCCGGCTCCATCACCGCCGAGGGCATCGGCGCGCAGGCGGCGACGGCGCTCTTCGCCGACGTGCTTGCGCCGACGTGCCTCTCGATCGACCACCCGGGGTACGTCTCGTTCATCCCGAGCGCGCCGAGCAAGGCGGCTATCGCGTTCGACCTCGTCGTGTCGGCGTCGGCGATCTACGGCGGTTCATGGCTCGAGGGCGCGGGTGCCGTCTTCGCCGAGAACGAGGTGCTGCACTGGCTCGCACGCGAGTTCGGGCTGCCCGAGGGCGCCGGCGGGGTCTTCGTGCAGGGCGGGACGATCGGCAACCTCTCGGCGCTCGTCGCGGCGCGGGATGCCGCGCGACGCCGCAATGCCGAGGCCGGTGTCGAGAACCCGTCGCGCTTCAAGGTCGTGTGCAGTTCGGAAGCGCACTCATCGATCGTGTCCGCGGCATCCGTCATGGATGTCGACGTCGTGCCCGTGCCGACCGGCGACGACGGCCGCCTGCACGGCGACGCCGTGGACGCCGCGCTCGACGAGCACGGTGCCGCCGTCTTCGCCGTCGTCGTGACCGGCGGCACGACCAACTTCGGGATCGTCGACGACATCGCGTCGGTCGCTGCCGTCACCAAGGCGCGGGGCGTCTGGCTGCACGTCGACGGCGCGTACGGGCTCGCTGCGATGCTCGTCGAGCGGATGCGGCCGACGTTCGCGGGCGTCGAGCTCGCCGACTCGGTCATCGTCGATCCGCACAAGTGGCTCTTCGCACCCTTCGACGCGTGCGCGCTCATCTACCGCGACCCGGCCCAGGGTCGCGCGGCCCACACGCAGCACGCGGAGTACCTCGATACGCTCACCGAGCGGCCCGACTGGAACCCGTCCGACCTCGCGGTGCAGCTCACACGTCGCTCGCGCGGGCTGCCGCTCTGGTTCTCGCTCGCCACGCACGGGACGGATCAGTACCGCGCATCCGTCGACCACGGCATCACGCTCGCGCGCGACATCGCCGCCGAGATCGAGCGGCGCGATGGACTCTCGCTCGTGCGGGATCCGCAGCTCTCGGTCGTCGTGTTCCGGCGTGAGGGATGGACTCCGGCCGACTACCAGGCGTGGTCGGATCGCCTCCTCGACGATCAGATCGGCTTCGTGGTGCCGAGCTCGCACCGCGGTGAGACGGTGCTGCGGTTCGCGATCATCAATCCGCTGACGACCTTCGAGGTCCTGACGGGCATCCTCGACACCCTCGCGTGACCCGTCGCCGTAGGCTCGGGCCATGACTTCGGCCCTGCTGCGACCGCTCACGATCGGGGCGACAATCGTGCCGAACCGGCTCATGCAGACGGCGCACTCGAAGCAGTACTCCGACCGGTTCGAGACGCCGCGCGAGACCGCCTACTACGTGCGGCGGGCGCACGGTGGCTGTGGACTCTTCATCGCCGGCAACCACTTCGTGCATCCTTCGGGGTCGATCCGCGGGTTCCAGGATGCGTTCCGTCCCGAGTCGGTGGCGGCGAACCGCGCGATGACGGATGCTGTGCACGACGCCGGATCCCGCATCTTCGTGCAGCTGAACCACCACGGTGCGCAGGCGCAGCCCGACGGTCCCGACGGTCCGCGCACCGTGTATGCCCCGTCGCGCATACTCTCGCCGTCGACGTCCCACGCGACGAGGGAGATGGATGCCGCGGACATCGCTGCCTTCGTCGAGGCCTGGGCCACTTCGGCCGCGCTCGCGCAGGACGGCGGCTTCGATGGCGTCGAGATCCACATGGCCCACGGGTACCTGCTGCACGAGTTCCTCTCGCCGCTGTACAACGCGCGCGCCGATTCGTACGGCGGCGATCTGGAGGGCCGCACGCGGTTCCCACGCGAGGTGCTGGCAGCCGTGCGCCGAAGAGTCGGCGACGACTTCACCGTGGGCATCCGCATCGTCGCCAACGAGTTCCATCCCGACGGTCTCGATGGAGCCGCGATGCGTGGGGTGATCGCGCGCCTGCGCGCGGAGGCCCGCATCGATTTCCTCGACCTCGCGGCCGGCGGCTATCACAACGTGCACTACGTGTTCCCGTCCTCGCCCATGCCGTACGCGTGGCTGCGCGACGACGTCGCTGCCGTCAAGAGCGCCAACCCCGATGTGCCCGTCTTCGGCGTCGGAGCCGCGCGATCGGTGGAAGAAGCCGAAGAGGTCGTCCGGGACGGCATCGCCGACATGGTGGCGCTCACGCGTGCGCAGATCGCCGACCCCGACCTCGGGCTGAAGCTCACGGGTCGCGATGACCGCGGCATCCGCCATTGCATCCGCCTCAATCAGGGATGCCTCGGTCGGGGCAGTCGCGGACTCGCGATGTCGTGCACGGTGAACCCGCTCGCCGGGCGCGAGCTCGACCGACTCCCACGGCCGCGCGCGACGGAACCCGAACGGTGGACCGTCGTCGGGGGAGGGCCGGCGGGCATGCGCGCAGCGATCGAGCTCGCGGCCGACGGGCATGACGTGACGCTGTACGAACGGTCGCACGAGCTCGGCGGGCAGCTCCGTCTCGCGCGAGCGGTGCCCGGACGCGAGAGCGTGGGTCTGCTCGTCGACGATCTCGTGCGCGATCTCGCCGCCGCGGGAGTCGCGGTGCGCCTCGGCGTCGAGCCGCCGGCGCTCACCGGCAACGTCGTCGTCGCGACGGGTGCGATCGCCCCACGGACGACGTCGCTCGCGCTCGGCGGAGCGTACGCGCCGGATGCCGCGCGACAGGGGATCGTGGACGCGTTCGCCGCGGCATCCGCCCCCGACCGACTCGGCGGCAGGGTCGCAGTCATCGACGCCGACGGCAGTGCCTACGCGGCAGGAGTCGTGCTGACCCTGCTCGAGCACGTCGACGAGCTCGAGCTCATCACGCCGTTCGAGACGGTCTTCCCGCACATCGGCGCCGGCTACGATCGCCCGCTCCTGCTCGAGCGACTGGGCGCGCACGCCGGGTTCCGCCGGCACGTGTCACAGAGAGTCGAACGGGTAGGCGCCGAAGGCGTCGTGATCCGGGATGCCGTGACCGGCGCCGAGAGCCTGGTCGCCGCAACCTCGGCCATCGTGGGCATCGAGCCGCGCGAGTCCGTCACGATCGCCGTGCCCGCGGCATCCCGGGTCCTCGTCATCGGCGACGCCTTCGCCCCGCGGACGATCGACGCCGCGATCTTCGATGCGGTCGAGGTCGCGTACGACGTCGCGGGTCTCGCCACACTTCGCGGCTGAACTCCTCTCTCACTCCGTGTGTTCGTCGAGAGAACACGATCTTCACGAGGCGGCTCGCTGCACACGCGCGTGCGATGCCGTCTCGTGAATATCGAATCATCTCGACGACGGAAACAGAGTTGGGTGGGTGCGCCCGAGATCGGGTACGGTGGATGCGTGCTGACCTGTCGCTGTTGTCGCTGAACGCCTCTCTGCGTTCCCTTCGACGACCCCAGCCCGCAGCGCCCAGACGGCGCATCCATCCAAGGACCAACCCCGTGCGTTACGCCCGCAGCGTCGCCGACCTCGTCGGCAACACCCCCCTCGTCCAGCTCACCCGGGTCACCGACGGCATCGCCGCGACGGTGCTCGCGAAGGTCGAGTACTTCAATCCCGGCAGCTCGTCGAAAGACCGCATCGCCCGCAACATCATCGACGCGGCCGAGCGCGACGGTCTGTTGAAGCCCGGCGGCACGATTGTCGAGCCGACGAGCGGCAACACCGGCGTCGGCCTCGCGCTCGTCGCGCTCGAGCGCGGGTATCGCATGATCTTCGTGGTCCCCGACAAGTTCGCGGGCGAGAAGGTCGCGGTGCTGAAGGCCTACGGAGCCGAGGTCGTCGTGACCGATACGAACGTGCCACCTGAGGACCCGCGCTCGTACTACAGCGTGTCCGACCGACTCGCGCTTGAGATCCCCGGGGCTTTCAAGCCGAATCAGTTCGCCAATCAGAACGGGCCGCGCGGGCACTACGAGTCGACCGGACCCGAGATCTGGCGCGACACCGAGGGTCGGGTGACGCACTTCGTGGCAGGCGTCGGCACGGGCGGCACGATCACAGGTACGGGGCGGTACCTGCGCGAGGCCGGAGACGTCACGATCGTCGGCGTCGACCCGGTCGGCTCGATCTACTCGGGCGGCGACATCCACGGCTACAAGATCGAGGGCGTCGGCGAGGACTTCTGGCCCGAGACCTTCGATCCCGCCGTCGTGCACGCGTGGGAGCGCGTCGACGACGCCGAAGCGTTCGCGATGACCCGCCGCCTCGCGCGCGAAGAGGGGCTTCTCGTCGGCGGATCGAGCGGCATGGCGGTCGTCGGCGCGCTGCGCGTGGCGCGGGAGCTCCCCGCCGATGCCGTCGTCGTCGTGCTCCTGCCCGACCACGGGCGCGGCTACCTCAGCAAGATCTACGACGACGACTGGATGCAGGCCAACGGCTTCGACATCTCCACGGAAGGACACAGCGCATGACCGGATTCGACACGACCGCCGTCCACGCAGGGCAGGAGTTCGACCCCACGACGGGTGCCGTCATCCCCCCCGTGCACTTCTCATCGACGTATGCCCAGGACGGCATCGGCGGGCTTCGCGGCGGTTACGAGTACGGCCGCAGCGGCAACCCGACCCGGACGGCGCTCGAGACGCAGCTCGCCGCACTCGAAGGCGGCGCGCACGGCGTCTCGTTCGCGTCGGGTCTCGCTGCCGAGGACGCGCTCCTGCGCGCGGTGCTGAAGCCCGGCGACGAAGTGCTCCTGGGCAACGACGTGTACGGCGGCACGTATCGGCTGATCGCACGGATCCTCGGGCCGTGGGGCGTGAAGCTCCGCGTCGTCGAGATGAGCGACCTCGCGGCGGTCGAGGCCGCGCTCGCCGAGAGCCCCGCGAAGATCCTCTGGGTCGAGACGCCGAGCAACCCGTTGCTCAAGATCAGTGACATCGCGGGCCTGGCACGACTCGGTCGGGCGGCCGGCGCGCTCGTCGTCGTCGACAACACCTTCGCCTCGCCTGCGCTGCAGCAGCCGCTCGCCCTCGGAGCCGATGTCGTCGTGCACTCGACGACGAAGTACCTCGGCGGGCACTCGGACGTCGTCGGCGGTGCGCTCGTGCTGAACGACGACGCGCTCGCCGAGCAGGTGCGCTTCCTGCAGTTCGCCGCCGGCGCGGTGTCGGGGCCCATGGACGCGTGGCTCACGACGCGCGGCATCAAGACCCTCGGGATCCGGATGCAGCGGCACAGCGAGAACGGGCAGGCGGTCGCGGAGTTCCTCGCCGCCCACCCGAAGGTCGCGCGGGTCTACTACCCCGGCCTCTCGTCGCATCCCGGACACGACCTCGCCGCACGCCAGATGGCGGGATTCGGCGGGATCGTCTCGGTCGCGTTGACGGATGCCGCGGCCGCCCGCCGCTTCGCCGAGTCGACGCGGGTCTTCACGCTCGCCGAGTCGCTCGGCGGCGTCGAGTCGCTCGTGAACTACCCCGACGAGATGACCCACGCGTCGGTGCGCGGCACCGAGCTCGCCGTGCCGCCGGAGGTCGTGCGGCTCTCGGTCGGGATCGAGTCGATCGACGACCTCATCGCGGATCTCGGGCAGGCCCTCGGGGCGCTCTGACGCGGACTCAGTCCGCGCCTGCGGCCACGAGCCCATGGCGGAAGGCGTAGGCGACCGCCTCGGCGCGCCCGCGGACTCCGAGCTTGCGATAGATCGCGACGGAGTGATGCATGACGGTCTTCGCCGAGAGGTGGAGCCGGTCGGCGATCTCCTTGTTCGTGAGTCCGTGCGACAGGAGCGCGAGCACATCGAGCTCACGGGGCGTGATGGGGCTCGTGCGCGGAGGCGGTGCCGGCGTCTCGGCGCTGTGCCGACGGAGCCAGGCGATGGCCACCGCGCTCGCGTCGGCGGCCGAGAGGAGACCGCCCTCCGCGACGTGCTGCGCGAAGCGGTGCGGCTGGAGCATGTTGCGCGTGCGCCGGCATGCCTCGTCGAAGAGCGGTCGCGTGGACGGGGCCATGGAGCGCAGGATCCGCTCCAGGTCGATCCGCACGACGCCGATGAGTCGGGCGGTGACCGCAGCGGCGTCGTCATCGGTCACGCGCGACGCGATGAGCACCGTGTGCACGAAGGAGATGCCGGAGAGCGCCGACCAGCCGCGACGGATGCCGAGCTCCAGGCGCAGAGCACACCAGTGCGCCGCGGAGGCGAGGTGCCCCGCCCGCTGCTCGCGCATGGTGAGGGCCGCGTACATGAACGACTCGAGCACCGCGTCGCTCAATCGGCGGGCGATCGCGAACCCCTCCTCGAGACGGGGAACCGGCGGATGATCGGGAACCTGGTCGAGCGGAAGGGTGTTGAGCAGCATGATGCCCCACGCGATGGACGACAGATCGCCGGTCCGCTGCGCCCGCTCTAGTGCGCGCAGGCCGATCTCGATGGCCGCGGCCGGGCCATCCGTGTGATGCAGTGCTCCCGCCGCCCACATCTCGAACCGTGCCGTCCATGCCGGCAGGTCGGCCGCCGCCGCCATCGCGCGGCCCTCGATGGACGCCGTCACCGAGAACCGCAGGTCACCCGTCGTCGTGCCGTTGTGGACGGCGATCATCCACGCCTGAAGGCTGAGGATCGTATCGTCGGCGAGAGCAGCGCCCTGTTGCCAGCGCTGCGTGACGAGCTCGACGGAGTCCTGCGCGTCGGGAGCCAGCGCGATCATGCGCGAGGACCACAGCAGCGCCGCAGCCCGCAGCGCACGGGTCAGTGGGAGCGCTGGACGGGATCTGAGCGCGGCATCCAACACCTCGCCGATGGTCGCGCCGATCTCGGAAGCCTCGAGCACGGGTGCCGCGGATACCGCCAGTTCGACGGCGGCCACCGGGTCCTCTCGCATGAGGGTTCGCAGCTCGATGTCGACATCGCGTCGCAGCACCCGCAGGCGCTCGATCGCCTCGGACGCACGGAGTTCGGCCCTCGCGGACGCGCCCTCGGCGGCGAGGGCCTGCAGGTAGCGCCGGCGGGCGTCTTCGCCGTGGTCCGCTGCTCTTTCGCGCACGTACGCCCGGACGATCGGCAGAAGGCCGAGTTCGGGTTCCGAGAATCCGGCCCGCGGATCCACGAGACGCAGGTCGACGAGTCGTTCGAGATCGTCGAGCACCGCTGCCAGCGGTCGACCGGAGACCGTGACGGCCGCATCGAGCGGGAATCGACCGTGGAACGCCGAGAGGCGCTCGAGCAGGTCGACCTGGTCGGGCTCGAGGGTCGCGATCGTGGCATGCAGCGTCGCCCGCATGCTGCCCTGCGACGATCTCAGCAGCTCCAGATCGACGGGGTGATCGGGTTCCGCGCCCAGCTCTCGCGCGAGTGCCGTGAGTGAGAGCAGACGGGTCCGCGCGGCTGCCAGCTCGATCGCGAGCGGGAGGCCTCCGACGAGATCGCAGATCTCGCCGACGGCGAAGACCCCCTCGTCATCGGGGATGACGCCCACGCGCTCGGCGGCGCGGAGGAACAAGCGGACGGACGGACTCGCGCGGACCTCGGCGAGGGTCGCTTCGGCGTTCGGCACCTCGAGCGACGTGAGCAGGAGCGTGGTCGAGCTGCGCACCTCGGGCACACGGTTCGTGGCGAGCACGACGGTCGTGCGGTGAGCGTGCTCGACGAAGGAGCGCAGCTCGGCGTCGTCGAGCTCGAAGTCCTCGGCGTGGTCGACGACGATGATGGTCCGGTTCGAGGCGACCGATGCTGAGAGCACGTCCCGGGCGGACGCGTCGCCGACCGCCGGCCAGACGCCCAGACATCGTGCGATCGCTTCGATGAGGGTGTCCTCGGCGGCAGTCGATGATCGCAGATCGATCCACCAGATCGCGGACGGGTCGTCAGCGCCGTCGCGCAGCGCCGTGGTGAGCAGCGCGCTCTTGCCGACGCCGGGTGCTCCCGTGACGACGACGACGCCGCCCAGCGTCTGGGAGACGATGCGCGTGAGCTCGGCGTACTCCCGCTCGCGCCCCACCAGTTCCACACCGGCCCCCAGCGGGCACCGCGTGCGCCTCCGGTCGCAACGGGGGGATCGGCGACGGCCACGGAGACGGGTGCGGACCCGTGACGCCACCCTAGAGTACGAGCGGGATGAGCGGCAGTCCGAATCGTGCCGCCTCGTCCGTCAGGCTGCCGCGGCGGACTCCTCGACCCACCCGGCCGTCGCCACGGCGGTCGCGGCGTCCGTCATGGCGGTCGCCACGGCCCCTGCCCGAGCCTCGGGTGAGATGTCGACGCCGTGCGCGTGGACGAACGTGACGTCGCTGATGCCGACGAATCCGAAGATCGTGCGCAGATACGGCTCGAAGTGATCGAGGGAGTGCAGGGGACTCGCCGCACTGTAGTCGCTTCCGGACGACGTCACGACGATCATGCGCTTGCCTTCGAGGAGCGGCCGCGGGATACCGTTCTCGTCGAAGCGGAAGAGGTATCCGGGCTGCACGATGCAGTCGATGTAGTACTTCAGCGCGTACGGGATGCCGAAGTTCCACATCGGCGCGGTCACGACATACGCATCCGCGTCACGGAAGCGTGCGATCTCGCGCTCGATCTGCCGCCAGGACTGCTCGTGCTCGCGGCCGATCGGCATTCCGGTGAGCAGCGTGTACTTGGCCTCGATGTTGTCGCCGGCGATGGCCGGCAGGTCGGCTTGGAAGAGGTCGAGGGTCTCGATGTCGACGTCGGACCGCTCGCGGGCGAGTTTTCCGAGCAGCTCACGCGAGATCCCGAGTGTCGTCGATCCGTCCAGCCGAGGCGACGCGACGATGTGGAGCAGTTTCATGACTCATCCTTCCGTTCGGTGCCGAGAGGCGGGATGACGGTCATCAGGCGATGTCCGGGCAGGAGGTGTCGGCGCTCACTCGCGTGCCGATACCAGCAGACCCGGCACGCGATGGCGGCCGCATCGGGCATACGCCCTATCTCCTGCGCGCGCCGTCCTCACCGACCGGCGGTCGAGGCGCGGACCACGAGTTCGGGTGGGAAGACCGTCTGTCGGGGGATCGAGTCGGGGTCGGATGCCTCTTCCAGCACGATCCGCAGGGCCGTACGCCCGATCATCCGGCTCGGCTGACGGATCGACGAGAGCGGCACGGCGGCGGCTCCGGCGAACGGGATGTCGTCGAAGCCGATGATCGCGATGTCGTCGGGAACGACGGCGCGACCGTCGACGACGAGGGACTGCAGGAGGCCGAGGGCGACCAGGTCGTTCGAGGCGAAGAGCGCATCGGGCCACTCGCGTCGAGGGCGGGACAGGATGCGGGCGCCGGCCAGGGCGCCTTCGTCGACGGTCATCGCCGAGGTCGCGACGACCTCGAGGTCGACGTGCGCCGAGGCGTTCTCCGCAGCAGCCCGCGCGCCCGCGAGGCGATCGGTGACCTGCCGCATGTCGAACGGACCGCCGACGAACGCGATGCGGCGGCGGCCGGTCGCGATCAGGTGGTCGACGGCGAGGCGCCCGCCGGCGACGCTGTCGACCGACACGGACGAGAAGCGCCCGTCTCCGCTGAACCGGTCGACGAGGACGGCTGCGATCCCACCCGCCTTGAGCTGTCTCAGCCGCGGCGTGACGTCCCCGTACGGAGCGATCAGCAGACCGCGGACCTGCTGCTCCTGGAACAGGTCGAGGTACATGCGCTCGCGCGTCGGGTCCTCGTCGGTGTTGCCGTAGAGGATCGCGATGCTGTGGCGCGTCGCTTCGTCTTCGGCGCCGCGCACGACGTCGTTGTAGAACGGGTTCTGGCCGTCGAGCACGACGAAGCCCACGGTCGTCGACACGCCGGCGCGGAGCTTTCTGGCCGCGTCGTTGCGCACGTAGCCGAGCTCCTCGATCGCTCGGGTCACACGGTCGACCGAGTCCGACGAGACCTCGTCGGGCCGGTTGAGGACATTCGAGACCGTGCCCACCGATACGCCCGCGCGTTGCGCGACGTCACGGATGCTGACCGGCACGGCATCCTCCATCCCTCATCGGATCACGATTCGGTCATTGTCGTCCTTCGACTTGACCACCACTGTCGGCGCTCTTAGAGTAGCTTGAAATCAACCTGAATCGATTCACCAGTTTTCAGAGGATCGTTTCATTCCGCTGAACCTCAACGAGGAGGAGCCCCGTGGCTCTCGATGCCGATCCGCAGCCCGAAGCGGCGCACGCCCTCGAGCTCCGACGCGTCGTCAAGTCGTTCGGACCCGTCGTCGCCCTTCGCTCGGGCAACCTCACGCTCGACCGCGGCTCGATCCACGCGCTCATCGGTGAGAACGGCGCGGGCAAGTCCACGCTCGTCAAGATCATCGCGGGGCTCTACCGCCGCGACTCGGGCGAGTTCCTCCTCGACGGAGAGTCGGTCGACTTCACGAGCACGGCGCAGTCGAAGGCATCCGGCATCGCCGTCATCTATCAGGAGCCGACGCTGTTCCCCGACCTGTCGGTGACCGAGAACATCTTCATGGGGCGCCAGCCCACCAATCGCATCGGCCGCATCGATCGCAAGGCGATGCGCACCGAGGCCACCGAGATCTTCCAGCGTCTGGGCGTCGGGCTCGACCCGGACCGCATCACCGAAGGCCTGTCGATCGCCGATCAGCAGATCATCGAGATCGCGAAGGCGATCTCTCTGGACGCGCGCGTCCTCATCATGGACGAGCCGACCGCCGCGCTCTCGGGCGTCGAGGTCGAGAGGCTCTTCGCAGTCGCCCGCAGCCTGCGCGACGAGGGTCGTGCACTCCTGTTCATCTCGCATCGCTTCGACGAGGTCTTCGCCCTGTGCGACACCGTGACCGTCATGCGCGACGGCTCGTACGTCGAGACGACTCCGATCGCCGAGACGACGGTCGACGAACTCGTGCGCCAGATGGTCGGCCGCGACGTGACCGAACTCTTCCCCAAGCTGCCGGCCGAGGTCGGCGACGTCGTCCTCTCGGTCGAGGGACTCACTCGCAAGGGCGTCTTCCGCGACATCACGTTCGACCTGCGTGCGGGCGAGATCGTCGGACTCGCGGGACTCGTCGGCGCAGGTCGCAGCGAGGTCGCGCGCGCGGTGTTCGGCGTGGACGTCTACGAGTCGGGGTCGGTGACGCTGCACGGCAAGGCACTGCCGAAGGGCAACCCGCGGCTCGCGACGAGCCGCGGCATCGCGCTCGTTCCCGAGGACCGCCGCAAGCAGGGTCTCGTGCTCGATGACGGCGTCTCGCGCAACATCACCCTCGCGATCCGGCAGAAGCTCGCGAAGTGGGGCCTCATCTGGAACGGCCTCGAGAACGAGGCGGCACAGGTGTGGGCGAGTCGCCTCGAAGTGAAGACGCAGGCGCTGGATGCCGAGACCGGCACGCTCTCGGGCGGCAACCAGCAGAAGGTCGTGCTGGGCAAGTGGCTCGCGACCGAGCCCACGGTGCTGATCGTCGACGAGCCCACGCGCGGCATCGACGTCGGAACGAAGTCCGAAGTGCACCGCCTCCTGAGCGAGCTCGCACAGCAGGGACTCGCCATCCTCATGATCTCGTCAGAACTCCCGGAGGTGCTCGGCATGGCCGACCGCGTGCTGGTCATGCGCGAGGGGCGCCTCACCGGCGAGTTCCCGCGTGAAGACGCCACACCCGAAGCAGTCATGTACGCCGCGACGGCGGATGCGGAGGCCGCCGCGTGAGCACCACCACCACCGCCCCCGTCAAGCCGGGCACGAGCAGCGCGGCCCGGATCGTCCGCAGCATCGCGACCGCACGTGAAACGGGCATCGGCATCGCGCTGGTGCTCGTCATCGTCGCCGCCACCGCGGCGAACCCCACGTTCCTCTTCTCGAACGACGGCTTCCGAGACCTGTTGCTGACGCCGTCGCTCCTGCTCCTCGTCGCCGTCGGCCAGGCGATCGTCATCATCACCCGCAACGTCGATCTCTCGGTCGGCTCGATCGTCGGGCTGACGGCCTATCTCACGGGCCGCCTCTTCATCGACATCGAGGGCATCCCGATCATCCTCGTGTTCGTCGGCGGCGTCGTCCTGGGCGGTCTGCTGGGGGCGGTCAACGGCCTGCTCGTCGCATGGGCGAAGGTTCCGGCGCTCGTGATCACGCTCGGCACGATGTACATCTACCGCGGCATCAACGTCGCCTGGACGGGATCGGACCGCATCAACGCCTCCGACCTGCCGAAGGAGTTCCGCGGCCTCGGCACCGATCAACTGCTCGGCATCCCGGTGCTCACGATCATCGCCGTCGTCGTCCTCATCGCCGCAGCCTGGTACCTGCGCAACATCCGGGGCGGACGCGAGTTCTACGCGATCGGCTCCGACCCCGCTGCCGCGCACCTCTACGGGCTCAAGGTCAACCAGCGCATCATCACCGCCTTCGTCGTCTCGGGCGCGCTGTCGGGCCTCGCCGGTGTGCTCTACGCCGCGCGGTACGGCACGGTCAGCTCGGCCGCGGGCTTCGGGTGGGAACTGCAGGCCATCGGCGCTGCGGTCATCGGCGGCGTGGCGATCTCGGGCGGCGTCGGGACGGTGTGGGGCGCGGCGATCGGCGCGTTCCTGCTGCTCACGATCAACCGCGCGCTGCCCATTCTGGGCATCGACGACTTCTGGCAGCGCGCCGTCGTCGGCGTCCTGATCCTCGGCTCGATCGTGCTGGACCGCGTGCTCGCGATCAGACAGCATCGACGACTCATCGCACAGAGGGAGGAGGGCCGATGAGCGCCGTCGCCACCGAGACCGTCACGGCTCGCCGCTACCAGTCCTACGCTCGCCCGCTCTGGCGGCGCGCCCTGCTGACGCGCGAGATGGCGATCATCGCGATCCTCTTCCTCGTCATCGTCGTCTCGCTGATCGCCGTGCCGAACTTCGACAGTCCGCTGACGGTCACCTACCTGCTGCGCGACATCGCGCCGATCCTGCTCATCGCGTTGCCGATGACGCTCATCATCATCACGGAGGAGATCGATCTCTCGGTCGCCTCGATCGTCGGCCTGTCGTCGGTGATGACCGGCATCCTGACGCAGGCGGGGCTGCCGTTCCCGGTCGCGGCGATCCTCGCGATCCTCGTGGGCACCGTCGCGGGCGCCTTCAACGGCTTCCTGGTGACGGTCGTCGGGCTCCCGTCGCTCGCCGTCACGATCGGCACGCTCGCGCTCTTCCGCGGCATCGCGGTGGGGCTCTTGGGCACGACGGCGATCACGGACTTCCCCGAGGAGTGGACCGACCTCGCGAAGGCGAACATCCCGGGCACGCCCGTTCCCGTCATCATGATCCCGTTCGTCGTGCTCGCGATCGTGTTCGCGATCCTGCTGCACTTCACGCCGTTCGGCCGCTCGCTCTACGCGATCGGTCTCAACAAAGAGGCGGCGCACTTCTCGGGCATCGACGTCGGCCGCACGAAGTTCCTGCTGTTCGTCATGTCGGGCGCCGTCTCGGGTTTCGCGGGCGTCTATTTCACCCTGCTGTACTCCAACGCCCGCGGCGACAACGCGATGGGCATGGAGCTGCAGGTCATCGCGGCCGTGCTGCTGGGCGGGGTCTCGATCTTCGGCGGTCGCGGGGCGCTGCACGGCGTCATCGCGGGCGTCCTGCTCATCGGCATCCTCGGCAGCGCCCTGCGCCTCGCCGGCGTCACGAGCGACATCATCAACGTCATCACGGGAGTGCTCCTCATCCTCTCCGTGGTCTCGGCAAGCCTCCTCGCATGGGTGCACCGGCGTCAGTCGGCAGCCATCGGGAAGCGAAGGGGACGACGCGCAGCAGCGTCCGCCCCGACCCTGTAACACCACACCCGCGAGTCCTCTCGCACCAAGGAAGGAAACAATGATGTTCGGAATGAAGCGCACGCGGCGCGCTGGTGTCGTCGCCGCTGTTGCTCTGGGCGTGGCGCTCGTCGCGGCCGGATGCTCCAGCTCGGGCGGAGACAGCGGTGGCGACGCCGGCGGGGACGGCGGCGACGCCAACCTGACGATCACGATGCTGCCGAAGAACCTCGGCAACCCGTACTTCGACACGTCGACCGGCGGCGCCGAAGAGGCGACCGAGGAGTTCGGCGGCACGTTCGAAGAGGTCGGCCCGTCGGAGGCATCGCCCACGTCGCAGGTGCAGTACATCCAGACGGCCGCCCAGCAGGGCGCCGGCGGCCTCATCGTCTCGGCGAACGACCCCGAGGCCCTCTGCGACGCGCTCGACGAGGCGCGTTCGGCGGGCGTCAAGGTCGTGACCTTCGACTCCGACACGAACCCCGAGTGCCGCGACCTGTTCATCAACCAGGCCACGTCCGAGGGCATCGCGAAGATCCAGGTCGACCTCATCGCCGAGCAGATCGGTGACGAGGGTCAGGTCGCCGTTCTGTCGGCGTCGGCCAATGCGACGAACCAGAACGCGTGGATCGCGACGATGGAGGAGCTCCTCGCGGCCGACCACCCGAACATCGAGCTCGTCGAGGTCGCGTACGGCGACGACGACGACCAGACCTCGTTCGACAAGACGGCGGCCCTGCTGCAGACCTACCCGGAGCTGAAGGGCATCATCTCGCCCACGACGGTCGGCATCTCGGCGGCGGCGCGCTACCTCTCGACGTCGGAGTACAAGGGCAAGGTCGCGTTGACCGGCCTCGGCACCCCGAACCAGATGCGCGAGTACGTCGAGGACGGCACCGTCACGGCGTTCGCGCTGTGGAACCCGGCCGACCTCGGCTACCTCGCCGCGTGGGCGACGCAGGCGCTCATCACGGGCGAGATCACCGGTGAAGTGGGCGACTCGTTCGAGGCCGGCAAGCTCGGCTCGTTCGAGGTCGGCGCCGACGGCGGCGTGCTGCTCGGCGACCCGTACGTGTTCGACGCCGACAACATCGGAGACTTCGACTTCTGAGCCTCCTCCTGAAGAGCCCGGTCCGCATCAGCGGTCCGGGCTCTTCTTCTATGCAGGCAGGACGAGCGACAGGAGGAACACCCACACGCAGACGAAGGCGAGCATCCCGAGACTGTATTTGATGGATGCCCGCAGGATCTCAGCTTCGCGTCCGACCAACCCCACCGCGCCGGCGGCGATCGCGATCGACTGCGGCGAGACGACCTTCGCGACCGCGCCGCCTGCCGTGTTCGCGGCGACGAGCAGCGTCGGATCGACGCCGATCTGCTGCGCCGTGATGGTCTGCAGATGCGCGAAGAGGGTGTTGTTGTTGACGACCGAGCCCGTGATGAAGACGCCGAACCACCCGATGATGGGCGAGAAGAGCGGGAAGAGGAGCCCGACGGCGGCAAGGGCGTTGCCGATGGATGCCGAGCCACCCGAGTAGTTCGCGATGTTGGCGACCACGAGGATGAGCGCGATCAAAATGATGGGGCGCCAGAGTTCGCGGATCGTCGCGGCGAGCTGATCCCACAGGTCGCGGGACTTCAGCTGCGGCGTCGTGAAGAACGTGATGAGCACGGCGATGAGGATCGCGGTGCCGGTGGCGTTGACCGGGGTGAACGCCCACGTCGTCGCGACGGGATCGGATGCTCCGGACGGCACGATGACGCCGGTGACACCCGGGATCGGCACGGCGAACGCCAGCCACGACAGCGCGCCGCCGGGGGCGAAGAGCGCCTTGAACCAGGGGATCGACCACACGAAGATGACTCCGGTGAGGATGTAGAACGGGCTCCACGCGACGACGACGTCACCGAAGTCGTACTTCTTCGGCTCCGGCGCGACACCGCCGTCTTCGCGGTAGATGCGGGTCGGCTTCCAGACGCGGCCGACCATGAAGATCACGACCATGCCGATGAGCCCGGGCAGGATGTCGGCGAGCTCCGGACCCAGGAAGAGCAGGATCGCCGCCTGCACGGCGCTGAAGGCGGCACTGACGGCGAGCGTCACGGGCCAGGTCTCGCGCACGCCCCGCCAGCCGTCGAGGATCATGACGAGGATGAACGGCACGGCCAGCGTCAGTCCCTGCAGGACGAGAACCATGTCGACCGTGAGGTCCATGACCTCGACGCCGCCGACCTGCGCGCCGACGATGACCGGGATGCCGATCGCGCCGTAGGCACCGGCGGCGACGTTGGCGACGAGGCACAGCATGGCGGCTTTGACCGGTCCGAACCCGAGCTGCACGAGGAGTGCCGCGCAGATCGCGATCGGCACACCGAAGCCCGCCGCACCCTCGAGGAACGCGCCGAAGCAGAAGCTGATGAGCAGCACTTGGATGCGCTGATCCGGCGAGATTCCCGAGATGCTCGCCCGGATGATCTCGAACCGCCCGCTCGCGACGGCGAGTTTGTACAGCCACACCGCCATGACGATGATGTAGGCGATCGGCCAGATGGCGGTGAGGATGCCGAGCAGGCTCGCCCCGGCGATCGAGCCGATCGGCATCCCGTACGGCCAGATCGCGACGACGACCTCGAGGGCGACCGCGATGAGTGCGGCCGTGATGCCCTTGAGCTTGAAGACCACCAGGCACAGCAGGAACACCAGGATCGGGATGACGGCGATGATCGCCGACAGCCACAGCTGACCCGTCGGATCGATGGACTGCTCCCACATGACGTGTGCCCCCGCTCGCTGGTGCCGCTCGCGGTCACCCTATCGACGCATCCGGCGCGGGCGCCAGAGACGCACGCCTGCCGGGCACAGACCGATCACGCCTCTGACTACGCTGAGGCCGTGGACCCTGTCGTTGCGACGCTGTCGATCCTCGTGCTCGCGATCGCCGCCTTCGTGAGCAACCGCGTGCCCCTGGGCATCGTGGCGATCGGCGTCTCCCTCGCGCTCTTCTTCACGGGGGTCCTGACGCTGCCGCAGGCGCTCTCCGGGTTCGGCGACCCGACGGTGCTGTTCATCGCGGCGCTGTTCGTCGTGAGTGAGTCGCTGGATGCCACGGGCGTCACGGCGTGGGCGGGCCAGATCGTCATCGGCCGGGCCGGCACGAAGCGGACACGGCTGCTGCTGGTCATCGGCGTGCTGGTCGCCGTGCTCACGGCCGTCATCAGCATCAACGGCGCCGTCGCGGCTCTGCTGCCCCTGGTCGTGGTCGTGGCGTCCCGCGCCGGCATCCCGACCTCCCAGCTCCTGCTGCCGCTCGCCTTCTCGGCGCACGCCGGATCGCTCCTGCTGCTCACGGGCACGCCGGTGAACATCATCGTGTCGAACATCGCGGCCGAGAACGGGGGGCGCGCGTTCGGCTACTTCGAGTTCGCGCTCGTGGGGCTCCCGCTGCTCGCCGGGACGCTCATCATCATCGCGCTGTTCGGGGCGCGTCTGCTCCCGTCGCGCAACGGCGCGGTCATGCCCACGGATCTCGTCCGGCATGCGCGCCTGCTGCGGCAGCAGTACTCGCTGAGCCTCGACACCGGCACCCTGCTCGGACCCGTGAACGGCGTGACCGAAGTGGTCGTCCCGCCGCGCTCGCCGCTCATCGGCGTGAAGCTGTGCACCGGTATGGCGACGCCGAGCGGAGACCTCGTCCTGCTGGCCGCGCGTCGCGGATCGGAGCAGCTCAAGGGTCAGGACATCGTCGTCCAGGCCGGCGACGCGCTTCTGCTGCAGGGCACGTGGGACGACCTCGCACGCCACACCGAAGCGCCGGATGCCAAGGTGCTCGCCGTCGCGGCACCCGCCCAGATCCGTCGCGCGGTCCCGCTCGGCCGCGGGGCGAAGCGCGCGATGGTGATCCTCGGGCTCATGGTGGTGCTGCTCGCGACCGGGATCGTGCCGCCCGCCGTCGGCGCTCTGCTCGCGGCATCCGCCCTCGTCCTCACGCGCACCGTCGCGGTGGCGCAGGCCTACCAGTCCATCTCGTGGACGACGATCGTGCTCATCGCGGGGATGATCCCGCTCTCGACGGCGTTCATCCAGACCGGGACGGCCGATCTCGTCGGCGGCTGGCTGCTCGGGCTCGTGGGCGGTGCGGGGCCCCACGTCGTCCTGCTCGTGCTCGTTCTGCTCACGATCGTGCTCGGTCAGTTGATCAGCAACACGGCGACGGTGCTGATCATCGCACCGATCGCGGTATCGATCGCGGCGACGCTCGACCTCTCGGTGCAGCCGTTCATGATGGCGCTCACGGTCGCCGGAGCGGCGGCGTTCCTCACGCCCATCGCGACGCCCGCGAACCTCATGGTCATGGAGCCCGGCGGATACCGGTTCGGCGACTACTGGAAGCTGGGGCTGCCGCTCGCGCTCTGGTTCCTGGTCGTGGCCGTTCTGTACGTGCCGGTGGTGTGGCCGTTCTGACGTCGGCGTGTCGCGCGCCGCAGAGCATGTCCGCTCTCACTGATGAACTTCCGGTTCACAGAGGGACGACGGTCGCCGTGTCGAACTTCCCGTTCACACGCCGTGTGGCGGCGCTCCGGTCCCGTCGGCGGAGTGAACCTCCCGTTCACACACCGGACTGACAGGGGCCGGCGGAAGCGTGTGAACCGGAAGTTCCATCGCGCTGACAGACAGTCTGAACGGCGAGCGGCTCAGCGTCGCGCTGGTCGGGAGCCGCCCGCCGTCGGGAGGGGTCAGGCGGCGGACCAGCCGCCGTCGGAGGCGAGCGTCACGCCGTTGATGTTGACGCCGTCGTCGGACAGCAGGAAGGTGATGGATGCCGCGAGCGCATCAGCCTCGACGGGGTCCGTCATGACGGCCATGCCCGTCTGGATGCGGCCCGCACCGAGCGGAGACGCGAACGTCGCCTCGATGTTCGTGATCGTAGGCCCTGGGGCGACGGCGTTGACGCGGATGCCGTTGGGTCCGTACATGAACGCGCTCGACTTCGTCAGCCCCACGACCGCGTGCTTCGACGCCGTGTAGGCGGCGCCGGCCGCGGATCCGCGCAGCGCGGCCTCGGAGGCCGTGTTGACGATCGAGCCGCCACCCTGCGCGATCATCGTCGGAATGACAGCGCGCATGAGCTTCATGGTGCCGGTCACGTTGACCTTCAGGACGCGGTCCCAGACGGCATCCGTCAGATCGCCGACCGGCGTCATGTCGTCCATGATCCCCGCGATGTTCGCGAGACCGTCGATCGTGCCGCCCGCGGCATCCACGATCCGGGCGACGCCCGCGTCGTCGGTGATGTCGGCGACGAGAGCTGTGATGTCCGCGCCCGGGTGATCGGCGACGAACTCGTCGAGGCGCTCCTGGCTGACGTCGACCGCGATGACGCGACCGCCCTCGCGGGCGATGCGGGATGCCGTCGCCCGGCCGATGCCCGAGCCTGCGCCCGTGACGATGTGCGTGCGGCCGGTGAAGCGGCCCTGGTCGAGCCGCTCGGTCCACTCGCGCAGGGGCACCTCGTCTGCGGCGGAGACCTCTTCGGCGTCAGTGGGTGCGGAAGCGCCGGCCGGCACGTCACCCGCCGCGGCACGACGGACGAGGTCGTCGAGCATCTCCTGCGTGAAGGCGCCGCGGCTCATCTTGACGAGGCGCTTGATCGCGAGGCGGCGCACGGGCTTGAAGACTTCGGGGGTCTGCCCGCCCTGCGCGAGCATGTCGGTGAGGATCGCGTTGCCCGCCGGGTCGGCGAGCCAGTCTGCGATCGAGGAGTCGCCCGTGAGCGGCTTGGTGGTGCCCATGATGTTTCCTTTCTACCGGACAACCGTGTCCGGTTATAGGCTACACCCGTGCCGTCGAAGGAAGAAGAGTCGCCGAAGCCCAATCGCGGGCGCGCGGCCGGCCCCTCGAACCGGCGCGCCCTGATCTCGGCCGCTCGCGAGGTCTACGCCGAAGAGGGGCTCAGCGCGCCCTTCAGCGCCGTCGCGAAGCGCGCAGGCGTGGGGCAGGGGAGCCTCTACCGGCACTTCCCCGATCGCACGGCGCTCGCCGTCGCCGTGTTCGAGGAGAACGTGGCCGATCTCGAGGCCTACACCGCGCCCGATGGCCGCACGATCGACGATCTGCTCGACCGCGTGGTCGCCCAGGCGATGGTGTCGACGGCGTTCATCGACCTCATCACCGCCGACCTGCACGATGCTCGGGTGCTGCCCTTGGGTCAGCGCTTCGCGGCGGTCGTCGCGCGCCTCGTCGCCCGCGAGCACGAGGCCGGGCACCTCGGTGCGCACATCGATGCCGCCGACGTGATGATGGCGACGGGGATGCTGGCGACCGAGCTCGCGAGGACGGATGCCGCGGACCGCCCGGCGGCGGCGCGCCGCGCGCGTGCGCTGTTTCGGGCCGCGTTCGCGCCGCGCTGATCGTCAGGGAGCGAGTAGGCGGGCGAGGAGCTCGAGAGCCTCGGACTGCGGGACCGATTCGTCCAGCATCCACTGCGTCTGCAGGCCGTCGGATGCCGCGATGACGAGGGATGCGACGGCATCCGGATCCACGTCCTCGCGCATGCGACCGGCAGCCTGGTCGCGCAGGACGCGCTCGACGAGATCCGCGCGGACGGCCGCGAAGCGATCGGTCGCGAACGCGGTGGCGGCGGGGTGCCCCGCCTCGAGCGCCGCCGCGACGAGGGTCGAGTAGAGCTGCACGAGCCCCGGAACGCCGTGGTTGTGGCGGGCGGATGCCGTCATGATCTCGACCGGGGAGGCGTCGTCTGCGTGGGGATGCTCGGAGTCGCCGCGACGCTCGGCCTCTTTGTAGACCTCGACGAGCAGGTCTTCGCGGGAGGAGAAGTAGTGGGTGAGCGCCGCGTGCGAGACGCCGATCTCCTGCGCGATCGAGCGCAGGCTCGTGCCCTCGGAGCCGCGGCGTGCGAACACCTCGATCGCGCGGTCGAGGATCTCCTGCCGGCGCGCGAGACCCTTCGCGTACGAGCCGCGGGGGCGGCCGGCGGCTGGGCCGTCGGGGGCGTCATCGGGCATGGTGAGATCCTAGCGACTAAAAACCTCCGAGTGGAGGTATTTGTGCTAGCGTACTCGACAAGCGCCGGGAAAGCCGTGCGCGTCGACGACGACCGCCGAGAGAGGTAAACCCATGACGGCACTCACTTCCGTTCAGCTCTTCACCGTGCGGGAGGCCCTCGAGTCAGATCTCGACGGCACCCTCGCTGAGGTCGCGCGGCGCGGCTTCACGGCCGTCGAGCCCTACGACTTCGTCCGCCGCGCCGACGCGCTCGCGGCATCCCTCGCGGCCAACGGCCTGACGGCGCCCACGGGCCACGGGTTCCTCGCGTCGACGACGTTCGTGAACCCCGACGGGAGCGACACCGACAACGCCGTCCCGACGCCCGACGAGGTCTTCGATGCGGCCGAGACGATCGGCATGACGACGATCATCGACCCCTACACGCACCCCAACCGCTGGGAGACGCGCGAGCAGATCGAAGAGACCGCACGCCGCCTGAACGCCGCCGCCGAACTCGCCGCGGCCCGCGGACTGCGCGTCGGCTACCACAACCACGCGCACGAGCTCGAGGCCGTCATCGACGGTCAGACCGGCCTCGAGCTGCTCGCAGAGCTGCTCGACCCGCGCGTCAAGCTCGAGGTCGACCTCTACTGGGCGGCACGGGCAGGTGTCGACCCCGTTGCCCTGCTCGAGAAGCTCGGCGACCGCGTCGTCGCGGTGCACGTCAAGGACGGCACGCTCGACGCCGAGGCGATCAAGGCCTACCCGCCGGCCGACCAGGTGCCCGCGGGCCAGGGTGTCGTGCCCCTCGAAGCCGCGATCGCCGCGGCATCCGCCCTCGAAGTCGCCGTGGTCGAGTACGACGCGTTCGACGGCGATCTGTTCGACGGAATCGAGCAGAGCCGCGTCTTCCTCGACGAGCGGGTCGCGGTCTGATGGCGAACCCGATCGGCGTCGGCATCATCGGCGCGGGCAACATCAGCGACCAGTACCTGACGAACCTCACGAGCTTCCCCGACGTCCGCGTGCTCGCGATCGGCGATCTGCTCGAGGACCGCGCGCGTGCGCAGGCCGAGAAGTACGCAGTGCCGAAGGCGGGCGGGGTCGATGTCGTGCTCGACGACCCGGACATCCAGATCGTCGTGAACCTCACGATCCCCGCGTCCCACGTCCCCGTCTCCGAGGCCATCATCGCGGCCGGCAAGCACGTGTGGAGCGAGAAGCCCATCGGCACAGGCCGCGACGAGGCGCGTGGAATGCTCGAGAAGGCGGATGCCGCGGGCGTGCGGGTCGGGATCGCCCCAGATACGGTGCTCGGGCCGGGGGTGCAGACGGCCAAGCGCGCGATCGCGCGCGGTGACATCGGTCGTCCGCTCTTCGCGACGACGACGTTCCAGTGGCAGGGGCCGGAGATCTTCCACCCGGACCCGGCGTTCCTCTACGCGCGTGGCGGTGGGCCCCTGCTCGACATGGGCCCGTACTACGTCTCGACGCTCGTGCACGTGTTCGGTCCCGTCGCCGCGGTCGCGGCGCTGGGTCTGAAGGGCACGGAGTCGCGGACCGTTCAGGTCGGCCCGCTCGCGGGTACGGAGTTCCCCGTCGAGGTCCCGTCGACCATCTCGGTGCTCATGCAGTTCGAGCAGGGCGGTCAGGCCCAGAGCCTCTACAGCACGGATTCGCCGCTGCGACGCCAGGGCATCGTCGAGATCTCCGGGACCGAGGGCACGCTCGTCATCCCCGACCCGAACACGTTCGGGGGCGAGATCACGATCACGCGTGCGCTCACCGAGATGGTCATTCCGCCGGCGCCGATCGTGCAGCGCGTGGACGACGTCGCTCAGGAGGGCGTGCTCACCGGTCGCGGTCTCGGCCTGCTCGACATGGCGCGGTCCATCCGGGACGGTCGCCCGCACATCGCGACGGGCGAGTTCGGCTACCACGTGCTCGACACACTGCTCTCGATCGAAGAGGCGGTCGAGAGCCGCGGTTTCGTCACGGTCGACAGCACGATCGCCGAGGCCGGCTCTCTCGGCGCCGACTTCGATCCCTACGCCGCGACCCTCTGACCGACCGCGGCAGTCCGACCGGAAACGCCGCTCTCGGCATCCCGGTCGGAGAATGTCACTCACGTCGGAGCTCTCAGCCGTTTCGGCTCCGACATCGGCGACATTCTCCGACCGGGATGCAGGCGCGAGCCTCACGGACTCAGTGCTCGGCGGGTGTGCGTCGAATCAGCCGGCGAGCCCCGGCCAGATCTTGGGCATCGCCTCGAGGATCTGCTGCACGCAGATCGCGAGCAGGATCAACCCGAAGAGCTTCTGGAAGATCTGCATCCCGGCCGGGCCGAGGAGCTTCGCCAGATACGGTGCGAAGAAGAAGATGACGGCGGTCGCCACTGCGGAGATCACGATGATGAGGATGCCCCACAGGTAGTCCGTGAGCGCAGGGTTGTCCTTCGAGAACGCGATCACCAGTGCGATCGCGCCCGGTCCCGCGACGACCGGCATCGCGAGGGGGACGATCGCGGGCGATCCCTCGTTCGTCGTCGGGAGGATGGAGCCTTCGCGCGTCATCATGGCCCATGCGATGGTCGCCACGAAGAGGAAGCCGGCGATCTTGAGCGCGGGGACGCCGATGCCGAAGAAGCTCAGGATGAAGGATCCGAGGATGAGCGACACCGCGAGCACCGCGAAGACGCCGACGCCCGTCATGAGCGCGATCCGCCGCTGCTGGGCGCGCGTCTTGCCCTGAGTGACGCTCAGGAAGACCGGGATCGTGCCGATCGGGTTGCAGATCGTGAACAGGGCCACGCCTGCCGTCACGAGCGTCGTCTCGTCGATGTCGGGCTCCCTCCGCCGCGGTTCATCGTAGCGGGGGGAGCCCGGCGCGGCTCATCGCGCAGCGCGGGCGAGATTCGCTTCGAGCTCGTCCTTGTTCTGACGCACGACGTAGGCGGGCTGGTCGCGCTCGACGCGCCAGCTCTCGGCGACCGAGCCGATGTCGACCGTGTCGAAGCCGAACTCGTCGTAGAGGTCGGTCACGGCCGCGACGGCCTCGGGGAAGTCGCTCGCGGTCGCGAGCGCCCGACGATCGGCGCTGCCTGCGGGCGAGCCCGTCGTCAGGATGTCGCCGGACATGATGTGGTTGAAGGCCTTGACGACCTTCGACGTGGGCAGGTGCTCCTGCAGCAGCCCGGTCGTGGTCGCGCGCTTCTCGTCGAGTGCGGCGATGTGGCCGTCGCGCTCCCAGTAGTAGTTGTTCGTGTCGAGCACGATCTTGCCCGCGAGCGGCTCGACCGGCACGTCGTTCAGCGCCTTGAGCGGAACGGTCACCACGACGATGTCGCCGGCGGCCGCGGCATCCTGAGCCGTCGCCGCCGACGCATTCGCGCCGAGTGAGGCGACCGTGGCCGCGAGGGTCTCCGGCCCACGTGAGTTGCTGATCACGACCGTGTAGCCGCGGTCGACGAGACCCTTCGCGACTGCCGTGCCGATGTGTCCTGCTCCGATGATTCCCACAGTTGTCATGCGGGGGTGGAACGCCGGACCACGCCGATCATTCCCGTGTGACGCTGTGCGTCAGAGGCGCGACCAGGCTTCGGTCAGGACGCCGCGCAGGATCTGCTCGATCTCGGTGAACTCGCGCGGTCCGATCGTGATCGGCGGGGCGAGCTGGATGACGGGGTCGCCGCGGTCGTCGGCGCGGCAGTACAGGCCCGCCTCGAACAGCGCCTTCGAGAGGAACCCGCGCAGCAGCCGTTCGGACTCGTCGTCGTCGAAGGTCTCCTTCGTCACCTTGTCCTTGACGAGCTCGATGCCGAAGAAGTACCCGTCGCCGCGGACGTCGCCGACGATCGGGAGGTCCTTCAACTGCTCGAGCGTCGACCGGAACACCGGCGAGTTCGTGCGGACGTTCTCGAGCAGGCCCTCTTCCTCGAAGATGTCGAGATTCTCCATCGCGACGGCGGCCGAGACGGGATGCCCGCCGAACGTGTACCCGTGGTAGAACGTCGTGTCGCCCTTCGAGAACGGCTCGTAGATCTTGTCGCTGACGATCGTGCCGCCGAGCGGTGAGTAGCCGCTCGTGACGGCCTTCGCGAACGTGATCATGTCGGGCTGGTAGCCGTACGCGTCGGCGCCGAAGTAATGCCCGAGACGGCCGAACGCGCAGATGACCTCGTCCGACACGAGCAGCACGTCGTACTTGTCGCAGATCTCGCGCACGCGCTGGAAGTATCCGGGCGGCGGGGGGAAGCATCCCCCCGAGTTCTGCACCGGCTCCAGGAAGACGGCGGCGACCGTGTCGGGGCCCTCGAACTGGATCATCTCCTCGATGCGGTCGGCAGCCCACACGCCGAACTCCTCGATGCTGCCGGTCGGACCGCCCATGTCCTCGGCGCGGTAGAAGTTCGTGTTCGGCACGCGGAAGCCGCCCGGCGTGAGCGGCTCGAACATCGCCTTCATCGCCGGGATGCCGGTGATCGAGAGGGCGCCCTGCGGAGTGCCGTGGTAGGCGACGTAGCGCGAGATCACCTTGTGCTTGGCGGGCTGGCCCTTGAGCTTCCAGTAGTACTTCGCGAGCTTGAACGCCGTCTCGACGGCCTCACCGCCGCCGGTCGAGAAGAAGACGTGGTTGAGATCGCCCGGCGCGAGGTCGGCGATGCGGTCGGCGAGCTCGATCGCCGCAGGGTGCGCATACGACCAGATCGGGAAGAAGGCGAGCTGCTCGGCCTGCTTCGCGGCCGCTTCGGCGAGGCGCTTGCGGCCGTGGCCGGCGTTGACGACGAAGAGACCCGCGAGCCCGTCGATGTACTTCTTGCCGTTCGAGTCCCAGATGTGATGACCCTCGCCCTTGACGATGATCGGCACTCCGCTGGCATCCATCGTCGACTGTCGCGAGAAGTGCATCCAGAGGTGGTCCTTCGCCATCGCCTGGAGCTCCGCCTCGGTGCGGGCGTGGCGTTCGGTCGTGATCGACATTGCTGGCCTTCCTCAGCTGTTTTCGGATGCTGGTGCTCCCGACGTTACTCCCCGGGGAGGCAGCAGACCCAGCCGATGAGTCGGGGCTCGCAGGTCACGCCGGACTGTTCGTGCGGGCCGCGACCGCGACCTGCGCGACGCGCGGGTCGTCGGGGGTGACGGTGTGCGTGTCACCCGTGATGAGCATCCGCGTCTCGGTCTCGCGCTCGGCACACGACGGACCCACCCAGAGGGCGATGGCACCCGGTTCCACGATCCTCCGTCCGGTGACACCCGTGAACGCGAGTCGTTGCGTGGGCACATCGAACCGCACGAGCGCCTCTTCGTCCGGCTCGAGTTCGACGCGCGCGAAGGCCAGCAGCTGGGCCACGGGGCGCGTCACGCTCGCGATGTCGTCGCGCGCATAGAGCTGTACGACATCGGCGCCCCGGCGTTCACCCGTGTTGCGCACGCGCACCGTCGCCGTGAATGCCTCGCCCGCCGGGACGGCCGGATCGACCGTGAGCTCTTCGCGCACGAACGAGGTGTAGGACAGCCCGTGGCCGAACGGGAGGACGGGGGACGGGTCGGCGCTGGAGACATCCGTGAGTCCGCCCAGGGTCGGGTGGAGGTACGAGTACGGCTGCCCGCCCGCCGTGCGCGGCATCGAGACCGGCAGGCGCCCCGACGGCGTGACGGAGCCCGACAGCACGCGGGCGATCGCGGCACCTCCCTCTTCGCCGGGGAAGAAGCCCTGCAGCACCGCGGCGGGGCGTCGCTCTCCGTTCCGGTGGTGATCGTCGGTTCTGCGGGCGGCACCGAGTCCGGTCGTGGCCCCCGTGGCTGCACCGCGGGGCGGAAGCGCCCACCCGATCGCATAGGGGCGGCCGGTCAACAGCACCACGACGGTCGGCGTCCCCGTCGCGGCGACCTCCTCGACGAGTGCTCGCTGGACGCCCGGAAGCTCGAGCGAGTCGACGTCGTTCCCCTCGCCGACGGTGCCGCGACCGAACAGCCCGGCGCGGTCGCCGACGACGACGATCGCGACGTCGGAGCGGGATGCCGCGGCCACCGCAGCGTCGAAGCCGGTGCGATCATCGCCCTCGACGTCGCCGCCGCGTGCGTGCTCGATGACGACCTCGGGAAGCTCGGCACGCAGCGCCTCGAGGACGGTCGGCAGCTCGATGCCCGCCGGAGTGCCCGGGTGATGCGCGAGCACGTGATTGACGAACGAGTAGCACCCCATGAGCGCTTCGGTGCTGTCGGCGTTGGGGCCGATGACGGCGATCCGCGCAGCCGCGGAGGACAGCGGCAGCACCCCGTCGTTGCTCAGCAGAACGAGCGACTCCTCCGCGAGAGTGCGCGCGAGCTCCCGGTCGGCCGCGGCATCCAGCTCCACCTCGGCCGGGGGCGTGTCGAACGGGTCGTCCAGCAGCCCCAGGTCCTCCTTCTGAGTGAGGACCCGCGCGACGGCGTCGTCGACGACTTCCAGCGGCACGGCGCCGGAGCGCACGGCGTCGGCGAGCGCCGGATACGCATCGGCGCTGGGCAGCTCGACGTCGATCCCCGCCTGCAGCGCCAGCACGGCGGCCTCGGCCCGGTCCGCCGCGACCTGGTGCATCGTCTCGAGGAACGCCACCGAGAAGTAGTCGGAGACCACGACGCCGTCGAAACCCCACTCGCCGCGCAGGACCTCGGTGAGGTACCGCGGGGTCGCGCCGACCGGCACTCCGTCGATATCGGTGTAGGAATTCATGACGCTGCGTGCGCCGCCGTCGCGCACCGCCATCTCGAACGGAGGCAGCAGAACGTCGGCGATCTCCCGGGGACCCGCGTGGACGGGTGCGTGATTGCGGCCGGCGCGTGAGGCCGAGTAGCCCACGAAGTGCTTGAGGGTCGCGTGAACGCCCGCGGACTGCAGACCCGTGACGTACGCCGTGCCGATGACGCCGACGACGTACGGGTCCTCGGCGATGCACTCGTCGACGCGTCCCCAGCGCGGGTCGCGGATGACGTCGAGCACGGGTGCCAGCCCTTGGTGGATGCCGAGTGCACGCATCGCGGCGCCGATCCGCTCACCCATCCGAGTGACGAGCGACGGATCGAAGGACGCGCCCCAGGCCAGCGGGGTCGGGTAGGTGGCCGCCTGCCAGGCGGCGAGCCCGGTCAGACACTCTTCGTGCACGATCGCGGGGACGCCCAGACGCGTCTCGCGCCGCAGGCGGCGCTGCTCCCGCCACAGCCAGTTCGCGCGCTCGCGCGGATCGACCGGGCGCGTGCCGTAGACGCGGGTGAGGTGGCCGATGCCGTGGGCGACCGCCTCCTCGTAGCGAGTCGAGGTCTGCATCTCGCCCGCCATGGGTGCGACCACTTCATCGCCCTGATCCACCCAGAAGCCGACGAGCTGAGCGAGTTTCTCGTCGAGGGTCATGTCGGCCAGAAGCGCAGAGACGCGCGGCGAGCGCAGGCTGCCGGGCATCAGCCCTTCACCGCCCCAGTCAGGCCGCCGACGATCCGGCGCTCGAACAGGCTGAAGAACACGAGCGCGGGGATCATCGACAGCGACGTGAACGCGAGCACCATGGCGGTGTCCACCGAGTACTGCGTCGCGAACTGCTGCGTGCCCAGCGGCAGCGTGTAGAGGTTGGGGTTGTTGAGGATGAACAGCGGCAGCATGTAGCTGTTCCAGCTCCCGACGAAGGCGAGGATGCCGACGGTGATGACCCCGGGGATCGACAGGGGGAGGACCATGCGCCAGAAGAAGCCCAGTCGACTGCATCCGTCGATCTCGGCGGCTTCCTGGAGCTCATGGGGGATCGCCGCGAGGAACGGCACGAGGATGATGATCGTGATCGGCAGCGCGAAGGCGATCTGCGGCACGATGACGCCCGCGAGCGTGTTCGCCATGCCGAGATCGCGCACGAGGATGTACAGCGGGGTGATCGCGACGGTCATGGGGAACATGAGGCCCGCGGTGAAGACGGCGTAGATCGTTCCGCGCAGCCGGAACCGATAGCGGCTCAGGGCGAAGGCCGCCATGAGCCCGAGCGCCACGACGATGACCGTCGTCGCGAGTGCGGCCGTCGTGGAGTTGAGCACCATCTGCCAGAACACCCCCGACGTGAGCACCTCGAGGTAGTTCTCCCAGCGCCAGATCTCGGGGAGGCCCGACGGATCGACGGTGATCTCGGAGTTCGACCGGAAGCCGCCCACGATGATGTACAGCACGGGCGCGAGCATGAGCGCGACGAGCACGAACGCGACGAAGTAGACGAGCGCGATCGTGACCTTGCGGTCGCCGACGCGCCCGGTCTCGCGTCGTCCTCGCGCCGCCTTCGGCTGGACGAGTGTGGCCGTCGCTGTCATCGCGTGCCTCCTGTGATGGCTCCGGCGAGATCACGCCGGAGGACGAAGCGCTGGTAGACGAGCGCCACGATGAGCGAGATGACGAAGATGACGACCGCGACGGCGGAGCCGTAGCCGTAGCTGCCGGCCATCCGCCCGTTCGAGACCATGTACGTCGCCATCGTCGAGGTCCCCGCCGTCGACGAGACGTACTGACCCCAGATGATCCACACCAGGTCGAAGAGCTGCAGCGAGCCGATGATCGAGAGGAAGGCCCAGATCCGGATCGTCGGGCCGAGCAGCGGCAGCGTGATGTGCCGCTGCACCTGCCAGTACGACGCCCCGTCGATCGCGGCGGCTTCGGAGAGCTCGTCCGGGATGCCCTGCATGCCGGCCAGGAACAGGATGACGGCGAAGCCGATGTACTTCCACGTGATGATGACCATGAGGGTCCAGATCGCGATGGAGGGATCGGAGAGCCACTCCTGCGCGAGCGAGTCCAGCCCCGCCTTCTCGAGGAGGCCGTTGACAGAGCCGGTCGTGGCGAGCATGAGGCTCCACCCGATGCCGACGACGACCTCCGAGATCACGTACGGGATGAAGATGAGCACGCGGATGAGCGACTGGAATCGCATCCGGCGGTTGAGCAGGAGCGCGAGGCCGAGGGCGATCGGCCCCTGCATGACGAGGGACATCACGACGATGAAGGCGTTGTGTCCGAGAGCCTCGTGGAAGTCGGGGTCGGTGAGGATGACCCCGTAGTTGCGCAGTCCGACGAACTCGGTCGGCTGCCCGTAGCCGTTCCAGCTGAAGAAGCCGTAATAGGAGGCGAGCAGAACCGGGAAGATGACGAACGCGCAGAAGACGAGGAGCGCGGGAGCGATCAAGATCACCAGCTCGAGCCGCGCACCCCACCCGCGTCCCCGCCGTGGCCGCTCGGAGCGGCGATCGGCGGGCGGGGTGCCGGCCGGAGAGTCGAGCTCCCCGGCCGGCACGGGCGTGCCGGGCGCCGATGCGATGTCTTGCGACGTTGCGCGCACGGTAGCCATGGACGAATTCCTCAGGACTTGGCGGCCGCGGAGTTCACGGCGTCGACGATGTCCTGCGGGCTCGCCTTCCCGGCGAACATGTCGACCACGGCGACGTTGAGCGCGTTGCCGATGTTCTGACCGAAGAGCGTGTCGAGCCAGAGCACGACGTACGGGGCCTTGTTGTACGCGTCGAGGATGTTCTTCAGCGTCTCATCGGTCACGACGCTCTGTGCTGCGGTCGACGCGGGCAAGGTCTGGAAGGCCGTGGCGTACGCTTCCTGGTTCTGCTTCTCGACGATGAAGTTGAGGAAGTCGACGCACGCGTCGGGCGCGTTGACCCAGCACGAGAAGCCGTCGACGCCGCCCATCATGGCGCCCTCGCCGCCGTCTCCGCCGGGGACCTCGGGGAAGGGGAACCAGCGCAGGTCGGCGAGTGGCCGCTCGTCCGGCGTCAGCGACGCGATCACGCCCGGGTTCCACGCCCCCATGAGCTCCATGGATGCCTTGTGGTTGGCCAGAAGTCCGGCCGATGACGTCGCGCCCTGCTGGGCCTGTGTGGTGAGGAAGCCGTCGTTGAACGGGTCGGTCGCGAGGAAGTCCTCGAGGTTCTCGCCGGCTTTCAGCCAGCACTCGTCCGTGAACTCGTGGCTCGTCGCGACCTCGTCGAGCACGTCCTGCGAGCACGCGCGCAGCGCGAAGTTGTAGTACCAGTGCGCGGCGGGCCAGGCATCCTTCGCACCGACGGCGATGGGCGCCACTCCGGTCGCGTCGATGTCGGCGTCCGCCGTTTCGAGATCGGCGATCGTCGCGGGCGGCTCCGTGACTCCGGCCGTCTCGAACAGGTCGGCGGAGTAGAAGATGCCCGAGGGCAGGATCGACACGGGCACGCCGTAGTTCTTGCCGTCGATCGCGAACGCGTTGAGGGCGGCGCCGACGTCGTTCGTCGTCGCGCCGGTGAGGCCGGCGGTGAGGTCCTTGACCTGCCCTGCCGCCACGATGTCGGCGAGCTTTCCTCCGCCGCGGGCCATGAAGATGTCGGGGCCTTCGCCGGAGTTGAGGGATGTCTGGAGCTTGCCGTCCATCTCCTCGTTCTGGACCGACTGCACCTCGATCGTGACGCCGGGGTTCGCTTCCTCGAACGCGGCGACCGTGTCATCCCAGTACTGCTTGCCGTCGCCCGTGGTCGAGTTGTGCCAGAACGTCATCGTGACGTCCCCGCCGTCCCCCGTGTCGCCGCTGTCTCCGCCGGCGCAACCGGCGAGCGAGAGCGATGCGACAGCGAGAGCCGCCGCCGCCACGAGAATGCGCTTGCTGTTCATGCGATTCACCTGTTCTCTTCGTTGAGTGTGCGTGGTGTCCTGTAGACCGCGCGCCTGCCCGGATCCATCGCGAGGGAATGCTCGCATCGAGGACGTGTCATGCAGTGTGCGCGGGGATATGTTGCCGTGTCAAACGTTTTCGAAAATGTTTTCCATCCGATACGCTTCGCTGATCATGAGCCGCACCACGATCCACGACGTCGCCGCCGAAGCCGGGGTCTCGGTCGCGACCGTCTCGAAGGCCGTGAACGGGCGCTACGGCGTCGCGGAGGCGACCGTCACGCGCGTCCTCGCGGCGGCCGAGCGTCTGGGGTACGAGTCGAGCCTCGTGGCGAGCAGCATGCGTTCGCGCCGCACGGGGGTCGTCGGCGTCCTGGTCGCGGACTTCGAGCCCTTCAGCGCCGAGGTCCTCAAGGGTGTCGGTGCCGCCCTGCACGGCTCGGGGTACGACGTCCTCGCGTACGCCGGTGCGAGCCGCGGCGCTGTCGGGGGCTGGGAACGTCGGTCGCTGCAGCGGTTGTCGGGCACTCTCATCGACGCGGCCATCCTCGTGACTCCGACTGTGCTCGGCGCGACGGCCGACATCCCCGTCGTCGCCGTGGATCCGCACACGGGTCGCGCCGATCTCCCCACCGTCGAAGCCGACAGCCGCGGAGGCGCACTCGAGGCGACGCGGTATCTCATCGAGCTCGGCCACCGCGAGGTCGGATTCCTCGCCGGTCGAGAAGACCTCCGTTCGGCGGGTCTGCGCGAGGCCGGCTATCGCGCGGCACTCGCCGAGGCGTGCATCCCTTTCGATACGCGACTCGTCGAGCCGGGGCGCTACGAGCAGGAGGCGGCGCGCGAGGCCGCTCATCGACTGCTGCGGGCCGAGCGGCGACCGACCGCCGTCTTCGCGGCGAACGATCTGTCCGCTCTGGCTCTGCTCGAAGTCGCGGCGGAACTGGGCATCCATGTCCCGGATGCGCTCTCGATCGTCGGCTTCGACGACATTCCCGAGGCCTCGCGGCGATCGGTCCCGCTGACCACGATCCGTCAGCCGATGGGGCAGCTCGGTGCCGTCGCCGCCGAGCTCGTCGCCGCTCTCATGCGGGGCGAGACGCTGGACCAGACGCATGTCATCCTTCCCACGCGTCTCATCCCCCGCGCGACGACCGCGCCGCCCGCGTGACGGTCAGAGCCGCGTCGGGTCGGAGAGGAGGGCGTCGAAGGCCAACTCCGCCGCGCCGATGAGAAGCCGGTCGGCGGCGAGGGCGGCGGGGCGGATGACGAGGGCTTCGGCATTCGCCGACATCGACTGGCTGCGCACCGCCTGCTCGAACTCCGCGAGGTCGTGGTCGGCGAGCGTGGCGAGGAAGCCTCCGAGCACGATGATCGCCGGGTTCAACACGTTGACGGCGTTGGCGAGCGCCGTGGAGAGGATGCGACGCTGGCGGTCGACTTCGGCCAGGATATCGGGCGTGCCGGCCGTGGCTATCGCACGCGCGAGCGATCGATCATCGAGGTCGCCGCGCCCGACGGCGGCGACGAGTCGAGCGCGACTCACTTCGTCTTCGAGCACGCCGTCGCCGGCGCGACGATCGGCGGCTGCCGCGATGCCCGGGCGGTTCTGGCCGAACTCGCCCGCGTATCCGCCGGCGCCGCCGACGTGGTGGCCGTCGATGATGAGACCGCCGCCGATGCCGCTCGCGCCGCCGTTCAGATAGACGACGTCGTCGATGCCGGCCGCCGCGCCGTAGAAGTGCTCCGCGAGCGTACCCAGACTCGCATCGTTGCCGACGACAGCGGGCAGCCCGGTCGCATCCGAGACCAGATCCCGAAGCGGCACGTCACGCCAGCGCAGGTGGGGGGCATCGCGCACGAGTCCGTCGGACGCGCGTACGAGCCCGGGCACCGCGACACCGACACCGACGACGCGGCAACCGACGAGTTCGTCCTCCCGCCAGCTCGAGATCCGTCGCGCGACGAGCGCCGCGACCTCGTCAGGCGTCGGCACGTCGCTCACCACGATGCGCTCGCGCAGCCGCAGGCTGCGATCGAGACCCACTGCCGAGATCTCGAGGGCGTCGATCTCGGGGTTCGCGGCGATCGCGACCGTGTCACCGCTCGCCGCGACGAGCGGTGAGGGGCGGCCGACGCGGCCGCGGCGATCCGGTTCCCGCTGCTCGACGAGACGGAGACCCTCCAGCTCTGCCACCAGATCGGCGATCGTCGAGCGGTTCAGGCCCGTGGCCTCGGTGAGGCTTGCGCGGCTGAGAGGACCATCGCGATGGACGAGCTGCAGCATCCGCGCGAGGTTGCGCACCCGCACGCCGTCCAGGGACACGGCCGAATCGGTCATCGCTTCACTGTAGAGCTGATTCGTGGTTTTGTTGTGTCCGCCGCAAAACGCGGGTGAATCGAGGAGCTCATGGGGCGCTACCGGAATCCGATCCTCGCCGGGTGCCATCCCGACCCGAGCATCTGCCGCGTGGGGGATGCCTACTACCTGGTGACGTCGACCTTCGCCTATCTGCCGGGTCTGCCGATCCATCGATCGAGGAACCTCGTGGACTGGGAGCCGGTCGGTCACGCGATCCACCGTCCGGAGCAACTCGATCTCTCAGGGCTCGCGTCATCACGGGGTCTCTACGCTCCGACGATCCGGTTTCACAACGGGGTCTTCTACGTCGTGTGCACCGTCGTCGGCGCCGAAGAGGGTGGCGACACGTCCGATCGTCGTCTCGGACACTTCGTCGTCACGGCGACGGATGCCACCGGGCCGTGGTCCGACCCGGTGTGGATCGATGCGCTCGGCGGTTTCGACCCGTCCCTCACCTTCGACGGAGAACGCGTGTGGCTGTGCGCGACAGCGCCCGCGGTGCCGCTGGAGTGGCCGGGTCAGACCGACGTCTGGATCCGGGAGCTCGACCCGATCTCGTTCGCCGGGGTCGGCGAGCCGGTGCGGATCTGGGGCGGCGCCATGGCGGGCGCCGTCTGGGCGGAAGGCCCGCACGTCATGGCGCGACCGGGAGGGGGCTGGATGCTGGTCGCGGCCGAAGGAGGCACGTCTCGCGATCACGCCGTCTGCGTCGCATACGCCGAGACGATCACCGGTCCGTATGCGGGCGACCCGGGGAATCCGCGCCTGACCCACCGTGACCTCGGGGATCGCGCCGAGATCGTCGACGTCGGTCACGCCGATCTCGTCGAGGCGCCGGACGGTCGCTGGTGGGCGGTGCTGCTGGCCGTGTCGACGGCCAGGGGCGGCGCGAACGGCATCCTCGGCCGGCAGACCCACCTCGTCCCCGTCGACTGGGTGGACGGGCGGCCGTTCTTCGCCCCGGGATCGGCGCGTGTCTCGGCCGTCATGGCGGCCGACGGGATTCCCGACCAAGCGCCCCCGGAGACCCTGATCATCGACGACTTCGACGGGGCAGAGCTCGATGCCGCGTGGAACGCGGTCGGGCGGTTCCCGCAGCAGTTCGTCGATCTGCATGCTCGTCCCGGGTGGGCGAGGGTCTCGGCCTCCGGGGTCGAGCCGTCGGAGGTCGGGTCTCTCGCGTTCCTCGGGCGCCGCCTGGCATGGCCGCGCTGTCTCGTGCGCGCGTCGATCGAGCGATCGGGCGCAGGCCGAGCCGGGCTGCTCGCCAGGATGTCCGAGGACGCCTACCTGGAGATCTCCGGGACCGACGCGGGCGTCGCCGAGGTCGCGCTCGCCTCGGAGGGCTCGCGCGCGATCATCGCCCAGCGCCCCGGGGCAGCGGCAGCGGGGACGGTCGAGATCGCGTTCGACGGCCTGGATGCGGTCGTCGCGCTGAACGGGGAGCACCTCGCGAGGGTGGACGTGAGCGCCCTCGCGCCGACGGGCGACGGCACGTTCGTCGGAGTCTGGGTAGGAGTCTTCGCCGTCGGCGACGGCACCGTCGACGTCGACCGCTTCGAGCTGCGTGAAGGGGTTGGCGAGGCATCCGTCATGCGATAGGTTGTCTTTCGCAACATTTAGTTTTCAGCGCCGAACAGGAGCACCGATGCCCACCCCCACCCGCGACGACAAATTCTCCTTCGGCCTCTGGACCGTCGGCTACAACGGCACCGACCCGTTCGGCGGTCCGACCCGCGCACACCTCGACGTCGTGCACGCCGTCGAGAAGCTGTCCGAGCTCGGCGCGTACGGCCTCACCTTCCACGATGACGACCTCTTCGCCTTCGGGTCGACCGACGCCGAGCGGCAGACGCAGATCGACCGCCTCAAGGGCGCACTCGAGGCGACCGGCCTCATCGTCCCGATGGTCACGACCAACCTCTTCTCGGCACCGGTCTTCAAGGACGGCGGCTTCACGGCCAATGACCGCGACGTGCGCCGCTACGCCCTCCGCAAGGTCTTCCGTCAGCTCGACCTCGGTGCCGAGCTCGGTGCCAAGACCTTCGTCATGTGGGGCGGCCGCGAAGGCGCCGAGTACGACTCGGCGAAGGACATCCGCCAGGCTCTCGAGCGCTACCGCGAGGCGGTCAACCTGCTCGGCGACTACGTGACCGACAAGGGCTACGACATCCGCTTCGCCATCGAGCCCAAGCCCAACGAGCCCCGCGGCGACATCCTGCTGCCGACGCTCGGGCACGCCATCGCGTTCATCGACTCGCTCGAGCGCCCCGAGCTCGTCGGCCTCAACCCCGAGGTCGGCCACGAGCAGATGGCGGGTCTCAACTTCGCCGCGGGCATCGCGCAGGCGCTGTACCACGGCAAGCTCTTCCATATCGACCTCAACGGCCAGCGCGGCATCAAGTACGACCAGGACCTCGTGTTCGGCCACGGTGACCTGCACAACGCCTTCGCGCTCGTCGACCTGCTCGAGAACGGCGGCCCCGGCGGCGTCCCCGCCTACGACGGCCCCCGTCACTTCGACTACAAGCCCTCGCGCACCGAGGATGAGGTCGGGGTCTGGGACTCGGCGGCGGCGAACATGCGCACCTACCTGCTCCTCAAGGAGCGCGCGGCCGCCTTCCGCGCGGATCCCGAGGTGCAGGAGGCGCTCGCGGCGGCCAAGGTCGACGAGCTTTCGACGCCGACGCTCAACGAGGGCGAGTCCTACGACGACTTCCTCGCCGACCGCAGCGCATACGAGGACTTCGACGCGAACGCCTACTTCAACGGCAAGGGCGGTGGCTTCGTCCGCCTGCAGCAGCTCGCGACCGAGCACCTGCTCGGCGCGCGCTGACCGCAGCATCCATCCAACCCGCGAGAACCCGACTGCGCGACGAGCACCCCGACCCCGATCGGGTTCTCGCGGCGCAGAAGGGTGCTCGCGGTCGAACGCCGAAGGAGTGAGCGATGACGCTCGTCATGGGAGTCGATTCGTCGACGCAGTCGTGCAAGGTCGTGGTGATGGATGCCGCGACAAGCGCCATCGTGCGCGAAGGGCGCGCGGCGCATCCGGCGGGCACCTCCGTCGACCCGGAGGCGTGGTGGTCAGCGCTGCAGAGCGCGATCGACGCCGCGGGCGGACTGGACGACGTCGCGGCGTGGGCGATCGGGGGCCAGCAGCACGGGATGGTGGCGCTCGACGCCGACGGGCGGGTCGTGCGCGACGCGCTGCTGTGGAACGACACGCGATCGGCGGATGCCGCGCACGAGCTCATCGCCGAATTCGGCGCCGAGACCCTCGCGCAGCGGACCGGCCTCGTGCCCGTCGCGTCGTTCACGATCACGAAGCTGCGCTGGCTGCGCGATCACGAGCCCGAGAACGCCGCGCGCGTGGCCGCGGTGGCCCTGCCGCATGACTGGCTCACGTGGCGGTTGCGCGGATACGGCCCCGCGGGCGAGTCGACGCTCGGTCCGGTGCTCGACGAGCTCGTGACCGACAGATCGGATGCCTCGGGCACGGGCTACTGGGATCCCGCGACGGGCGCGTACGACCGCGAGCTTCTCGTCGCCGCGCTCGGCCACGACGTCCTTCTGCCGCGCGTCCTCGGACCGGACGAGTTCGTCCTCGACGAGGCCGGACGACGCGTCGGCGGCGGCGCGGGCGACAACGCGGGCGCTGCGCTCGGCCTCGGTGCCGGCCCCGGGGATGTCGTCGTGTCGATCGGCACGTCGGGCACGGTCTTCGCCGTGAGCGAGACGCGCACGGTCGACCCGACGGGAACCGTGGCGGGCTTCGCCGACTGCACGGGGCGCTTCCTGCCGCTGGTCGCGACGCTCAACGCGGCGCGCGTGCTCGATGCGATCGCGGGTCTGCTCGCGGTCGATCACGAAGAGCTGTCACGCCTCGCGCTCGCCGCCGCGCCCGGTTCCGAGGGACTCACGCTCGTCCCCTATTTCGAGGGCGAACGGACGCCGAACCTGCCGGATGCGACGGCGTCGCTCACCGGCATGACGCTGGCGTCCACGACCCGCGAGAACCTCGCTCGTGCGGCTGTCGAGGGCATGCTCTCGGGACTCGCGGCAGGGCTCGACGCCCTTCGCGGCCTCGGCGTGCCCCTCGAACGCGCGCTCCTCATCGGCGGCGGCGCTCAATCCGACGCCGTGCGCGCGATCGCACCGCTCGTGCTCGGCATCCCCGTCGAGGTGCCGACGCCCGACGAGTATGTCGCGCTGGGCGCGGCGCGCCAGGCCGCAACCGTCGCCGCGTAAGCCTCGCGGGGCGTGCCCGCACGACTCGGGTTCGGGCGTGGGCGCTGGGTTGGCGGGGTCTGTCGTTCTTGTCGCCTGGTCCGACGGAGTGCGCCGACTCGGGTTCGGGGCATCCGGTGATACCGGAGGTCGCTGTCGCGAGTGGATCCGCTCGGCGAGAATGGGGCGATGGATGCCGCAGACCTCGACGACATCGCCGCCGAGCTGTACGCCCTGCCGCCGGCTGAGTTCACGGCAGCTCGGAACGCGCGGGCGATGGGCCCGCTCGCAGCGCAGGTGAAAGCCCTTCGCAAGCCGGTCGTATCGGCCTGGGCGGTCGACCTGCTCGTGCGGGCGGGTGGCCTCACCGACGCGCTCGAGCTCGCTGCCGCCCTGCGCGAGGCGCAGGACGACCTCGACGCGCCCGAACTCGCCCGCCTCGGCCGCCAGCGGCGCTCGCTCGTCGCGGCCCTCGCCGCGCAGGCGGTCGCTGCCGCCGGCGAGCACGACGTGACGGTGAGCGCCGCTGCGCGCGAAGACATCGAGAAGACCCTGAACGCGGCGATGATGGACGCCTCGGCCGCCGCCGCCGTCATGACCGGGCGACTCGTGCGCCCGCTCGTGGCATCCGGTCTCGACGCGGTCGATCTCGAGGGCGCCGTCGCGGGGTCGACTCCCGACGGACGTGCCACCGCGGCACCGAGCCGTGACGACCTCGCCGAGCGCCGCGCGCGGAAGGCGGCCGAGAAAGCCGCGCGTGAAGCGGACCGTGCTGCGAACGAGGCGACTCGCGAACTCGCGCGCGTCGAGGCGAAACGCGACAAGGCGCAGGAGCGTGTCGACCATCTGGCCGAGCGTCTCGACGACCTCGAGCGCGAGCTCGCGCGGGTGCGCGCCGATGCGGCCACCGCGCGGAGCGATCTCGAGCGCTGGGACCGCGAGCGGGAGAACGCCGCATCCCTCGCCCGTTCCGCCGAGAAGAAGGCGACGGCGGCGCGCGACGCGATCGACTGACGGCTATGGTGTGTGCGCTCTCTCTCGGCCATGATCGAGCCGTGCAGAAGAAGATCCTCGCCGCAGCCGCCGTGCTGCTCGCAGCCCTCGGTCTCGCAGGCTGCCGCGCGGAACCGGCGGTTCCGAGCGTCGCGACGTTCCAGGTCGTGGATCAGACGTTCAAGATCGAGCTCGACACCCCCGAGCTCGTGCAGCACGCGATCGACCTCATGAACCGGGAGGAGCTCCCCGCCATCCCGGTGGGAACCATCGTGCGCGACGATCCCTCCGTCAACGAGCCGTGGAGCTGGCACATCGATCCGAGGTCGCTCGAGTTCGCGGACTTCACGACCGAAGTCTGCGATGGGCTTCCCGAGTACGTCGAGGACGGCACGCTCACGAGCGACGTCTACTGCCCGTGGATCGCCGAGGTCATCGCGGTGGAGCCGGTGGACTGAGCGGAGGCCGCGACGCGATAGCCTCCGTTCATGGCGCGTTCCCCCCGGCACCCTGCGCATCGCGACCACCGCAGGGCGCACAGGTTCGTCGCGGGGTTCTTCGCCGCTGCGCTCGCGGTGATCGGCGGAGTCCTGGCATCCGAAGTCCTGCGCATCGGGGGTGACGCGCTCGAGCGCCCCGGAGTCGCGTCGTTCTACGAGTACGCCGACGCCGCGGTCGCAGGGGATCCGGGCACGATCGTCAAGGCCGATCCCCTGCTCGGTGCACCCTTCGCCGCGCGAGGGTGGCGCATCATGTATCGCTCGACCGACCTGAACGGCGATCCCGTCGTCGCGACGGGCGTCGTCGTCGTGCCGATCACGCCCGCCCCGCCGGGAGGCCGCACGATCCTGTCGTGGGCGCACCCGACGACAGGGTCCGCTCGGGAGTGCGCGCCGTCGTACGGCTTCGATCCCTACACGGGCATCGAGGGGCTGCGAGCGCTGCTGGATCGAGGTTTCGCCGTCGTCGCGACCGATTACACCGGCATGGGTGCCGAAGGTCCCGACTCGTACCTCATCGGCGCGACCGAGGGCAACAACGTGCTCGACGCCGCGCGGGCGGCGCAGCACGTTCTGGGTGACACCGTCAGCGACCGTCTCGTGCTGTGGGGCCACTCGCAGGGCGGCCAGGCGGCGCTGTTCGCCGCTGAGCGTGCGACCGATTACGCGCCCGAGTTCGACCTCGAAGCGGTCGCCGTCGCTGCTCCCGCCGCGAATCTCATCGACCTCATGAGCGCGCACCTCGACGACATCTCGGGGGTCACGATCGGCTCGTACGCGTTCTCGGCCTACTCCGAGATCTACGACGAGCCGATCGACGACATCCTCACTCCCGCGGCGATCGCGATCCAGCCGCAGATGAACGAGCTGTGCCTGCTGTCGAACATCGCCGAGCTCCACCGCATCGGCGAGCCCGTCGTGGGCGACTTCACGACGAGCGACCCGACGACCACCGAGCCCTGGGCGACGCTGTTGAAGGAAAACTCGGCGGGCTCCGTCGCCTTCGACGCCCCCCTGTTCATCGCGCAGGGTCTCGATGACGAGCTCGTGGTCCCCGAGGACACGAAGGACCTCGCGGAGCATGAGGCATCCCTCGGCATCGACGTGACGTATCACGAGATCTCGTTCGCGACCCACGGCACCGTCGCCTACCTCGCGATCCCCGGCCTGCTGCAATGGCTCGACCGCATCCGCGTGCGTTGATCAGGTCGGTACTCTGAAGCCGTGGACGACCTCGAACCGACACTGCTGATCATCCCGATCCTCGCGGTGCTCGCGCCACTGCTCGCCCGGGCGATCGGTCGCGTCGCCCGCGTGCCGATCGTCGTGTTCGAGCTGATGCTGGGCATCGTCGTGGGACCGAGTCTGCTCGGATGGGCGCAGCCGTCCGACTTCGTCGACACCCTCTCGAGCTTCGGCCTCGCGATGCTCTTCTTCGTCGCCGGCTCCGAGATCGAGTTCATGGCCTTCCGCGGCAGGTCCGGACGCAACGCCGCCCTCGGCTGGCTCATCAGCATCGCCGGCGGTGTCGCCCTCGGCTGGCTCATCGCCCCGGGCGAAGCCGCGATCATCATCGGCATCGCGCTCGCCTCGACCGCGCTGGGCACCCTGCTGCCGATCCTGCGGGATGCCGGCGAGCTGCGCACGCCGTTCGGCATGGCGATCGGCGCGATCGGCGCGATCGGCGAGTTCGGCCCCCTCATCGCGATCTCGATCTTCCTCGGCGGACGCGAGCCCGGACTCTCCACGATCGTCCTCGCGGCATTCGCGCTCATCGCTGGCCTCGCGATCTGGTTCGCCTTCCGCGTGCCGCAGGGCGCGATGCACCGCTTCGTCAACGCGACTCTCCACACGTCGGGCCAGTTCGCGATCCGTCTGCTCTTCCTCATCCTCGGCGTGCTCGTCGCGATCAGCATCTTCCTCGATCTCGACATGCTCCTCGGCGCGTTCGCGGCCGGCGTCGTGTGGAAGCTCATGATGCGGGATGCCGCGCCCGCCGATCGCGAGGCGGTCGAGAGCAAGGTCGAGGCCGTGGCGTTCGGCTTCCTCGTCCCGGTCTTCTTCATCTACACGGGCGTGACGTTCGATCTCGCGTCACTCCTCGCGCAGCCCCTGCTCTTCCTCCTCGTGCCGGTCGCATTCCTCGCGTTGCTCGTCGTGCGCGGTCTCCCCTCGATACTCGCTGCCCCGCAGGGCTCCTCGCGCCGCGATCGCATCGCGATCGGTCTCATGGGCGCGACCGGTCTGCCGATCATCGTCGCCGTGACCGCGATCGGGGTCACCGAGGGGGTCCTCACGTCCGCCGCCGCATCGGTTCTCGTCGGCGCCGGCATGCTGTCGGTGCTGATCCTGCCGCTCGTCGCGACCGCCGTCCGCGGCGAGCCCACCACCGTTTCCCCGGGGGAGCCCGCCCGCGAGGACGACATGGCGTGAACGCCCGGGAGCTGTTCGACGACGCGCAGCGCAGACTGGCGGACGCCCCGCGCGAGGCGCTCGGCCTCGAGGTCGAACCGCGCCGCATCCTCGGCATCGGCCGCGGCCCGCGCATCACGCCGGTCGGGTCCGCGTGGCATCTGGGCGTCCTGCTGATCGGCGACGACGACGTCTTCGCGACGGGCGAGGTCCTCCGCTCGCACGCCGAGGTGCGGCGCGGATATACGGCCGAGTCGCAGCGGCGCCGCGCGGAGCGTTCGGCCGCCGCCTTCCGGGGCGGGTTTCCCGAAGGCATGACGGTGCACGTCGGCTGGCGGATGCTGGATCTCTCCGCGCTCGCGCGCGGCGAGGCATCCGCGCCCCTCGCCCTCCACGGCGGCGTCCTGAGCGTGCAGTGGAGCGCTTCGGGCGGATACATGCCGCTCGGGCGATATCTCGACGAGCGCATCGCGCTGCTGACGGATCCCGCGCCCGGGGCGTGAACGAGGCTGTCAACCCCCTGACGATCGGGCCGGGGTGGCCGTAGCGTCGGAGAATGGACACCACCGGCAGGGACATCGCTCGTCAGGTCGCGGTCATCTCGGCAACCGTCTTCATGATCGTCGCCGCCGTGGTGGGGGCCGGTGTCCTCGGCGGCACTCCCGTCCAGGACCTCCAGGACGGCGCGCTCGCAGCGGATGCGACGCTGCTCGCTCCCGCCGGCCCCGCATTCTCGATCTGGACCGTCGTCTACGTCCTGCTCGTCGCGTACGCCGTGTGGCAGGCGCTGCCGGGCCAGCGACAGCGCGCCCGCCAGCGGTACCTGGGGTGGTGGGTCGCGGTGACGGCCGTCCTCAACGGTCTCTGGCTCCTGCTGGCGCAGTTCGCCACGCTGCCGCTCACGGTCGTCGGCATCGTCCTCCTGCTGATCGCGCTCGCCGTGACCTTCCGACGCACCGTGACGTTCCCGTCCGAGGGGTTCGCGGACAGCCTGCTCGTCGACGGGGCGACGGGGCTTCACCTCGGCTGGGTGTCGCTCGCGACGGTCGCGAACATCACCGCCTGGCTCACCGCCGAGGGCGATCCGTCGTGGGCCGCCGCGGGCACGGCGATCGCGGTCGGGGTGCTCATCGTGGTGGGAATCATCGGCCTGTCGATCTCGTGGCGAAGCGGATGGCGCATCGCGCCGGCCCTGGCGATCGCGTGGGGGCTGTCGTGGGTCGCGGTGGGCCGCCTGCAGGGGGAACCGTACGATTCCACCGTCGGCGGCACGGCGGTGATCGTCGCGGTCGTGGTGCTGGGAGTGTCGGTCGTGGGCGCCGTCGTCAGCCGGGTGATCGACCTGCGCAACGCCGAGGCGTGACGCATCTGCGAGCGTGCGCTCCGCGTCGAACCCGAACGATCTCGTCGAGACCCCCGTCGGCGTCGTCAGGTTGGACGGGATCACTCGGGTTCGGCGAGCGGGACTCGAGTGCGTAGCGGCGCTGCGCTGAGCAGCCGTCGCGCGGACGCTAGGCTGACCGCGTGGACGCCATCCAGCATTCCGCGGTCGTGGTGACCGTGTCGGACCGTTCGGCCGCCGGACTACGTGACGACACCTCGGGTCCGGTCGCGGTCGCGGCGCTGCAGGAGGCCGGTTACGGCTGCGATGCGGCCGTCGTCGTCGCCGACGGCGCGTCCAGTGTCGAGAGCGCGCTGCGCGCTGCGCTCGACACCGGCGCGCGGCTCATCGTCACGACCGGGGGCACGGGTCTCGGCCCGCGCGACGAGACACCCGAGGGCACGGCGCGGGTGCTCGAACGCGAGATCCCCGGCCTCATGGAGGAGCTCCGGCGCCGCGGCGCGGCGGAGAAGCCCGCGGGAATGCTCACGCGCGGGCTCGCCGGAACGGCACGGGAGTCGCTGATCGTGAATCTTCCGGGGTCTCCGGCGGGCGTGGCATCCGGCATCCCCGTCATCCTCTCCGTCGCGCGGCACGTCCTCGATCAGCTCACCGGCGGTGACCACCGATGACCGGCGTGCGCATCGCCCGCATCAGCGGAGAGCCCCTCGACATCGCCGCGCACCTGGCCGCCGTCGATGACCCCACGGCGGGCGCCGTCACGACGTTCGTGGGCCGCGTGCGCGACCACGACCCCGATGCCGCGACGCCCGTCGTCGCACTCGAGTACTCGTCGCATCCGGACGCCGAGACCGTCCTGCGCGGCATCGCCGCGACGGCGATCGGCGAGGGTCGCGCGATCGTCGCGGTGTCTCACCGCACGGGGCGCCTCGACGTCGGCGACATCGCCGTCGTCATCGCCGTGGCCTCGCCGCACCGAGCCGAGGCGTTCGAGGTGTGCCGCGACGTGATCGAGACGATCAAGCGCGAGCTGCCGGTGTGGAAGCGTCAGGTCGAGGCCGACGGCACGACGGCCTGGAAGGGCATCGGCGGCTGAGCCGGTCAGCCGCCCGCGAAGGGCGGCAGGACGTCGACGAGCGTGTCGGACGACAGCGGCGCGTCGTCGTCGACGCGTGCGCCGTCCACCAGCACGGCGCAGCGGGGGAGCAGGCCCGTGAGCCCGGGGTGCGCGGCGATCAGCGCCGTCCGGAGTGCGGCGAGCGTCGGAGCATCCCGGATCTCCTCGGCACGGCCGGCCATCTCCTCGGCCGCGGCGAAGAACCGTACGCGCGCCATCAGGCCTCCCACTCCTTCGCGAGTGCGGTGATGGCCGCGACAGCGGCGCGCGTGTCTTCGGGCGAACCGCCCGCGCGGCCCGCGACGAGTCCCGCCGCGAAGGCGCTGAAGGGCGCCGCGGGGCGCGCGACACCGGTCGCGACATCGCGTGCGAGGTCGAGGATGAGCGCGATCGGCAGGTCCTCCGCGGCGAGCCCGAATCGCTCGCGCAGGGCATCCGCCCACGCGTCCAGGGCTTCGGGGGGCAGCGTCCGGTCGCTCATGATTCCTCCTCGTCGGCGGCCCGTGCGCGGGCTCGCGTGAGATCCTCCCACGTGTCGATGTCCTCCACGACACCGGGCGCCGCTCGCACGACGGCGAGTTGCAGGTCGTGGAAGAGTGCGCGGGCAGGTGCATCCCTGCCGGCGTCGGGAAGCATGGATGCCGCGCTCCGCACCGCCGAGGTGCGGTACAGCCCGCTCAGCCACTGGGGCCTCCCGGACTCATCCGCGAGGCACAGTCCGTCGGAGTCGTCGGGGAGGACCGGGACGTCGTCACGGAGTCGCGCGACGACGGCGTCGGCGCGGGGCAGATCGCATGCCAGCAGGAACATCCACTCGGGGCCGCCGCCTCGTGCCGCCCACTCAGTGAGCGCCGCGACCGTCGCCGCGGCCGGCCCGCCGAACGGCGGCTCCTCGCGCACCCAGTCGACGTCGCCCGAGACCGGCTGGACCTCCCCGACGATCGTGATCGGCGCTGCGCCGGCCGCGGCGACCGCCGCGACGGCACGAGCGAGGAGCGTCATCCCTCCGACCTCGAACAGCGGCTTCGCCGCACCGCCGACGCGCGACGCTCGCCCGCCTGCGAGCAGGATCGCGCCGACCTCCACGGTCACGCCTCCGCGGCGCGCGTCCAGTCGCCGCTCTTGCCGCCCGTCTTCTCGATGAGCCGTACGCTCTCGATCGACGTGGCCTTGTCGAGACCCTTCACCATGTCCACGACAGCGAGCGCGGCGACCGAGACGGCGGTGAGCGCCTCCATCTCGACGCCGGTGCGATCGGCGGTGCGCACGGTGGCCTCGATCGCGACACCGTCATCGCGCACGTCGAGATCGACGGCCGCCCCGTGCACACCGATGACGTGCGCGAGCGGCAGGAGATCGGGGGTGCGCTTGGTTGCCTGGATGCCGGCGATCCGCGCCACGGCGATGACATCGCCCTTGGGTACCGTGCCGTCGCGGAGGGCCGCGATGACCTCGGCCGCGCAGCGCACGAACCCGCGCGCCGTCGCGGACCTCACCGTCGGCTGCTTGAGGGTCACATCGACCATTCGGGCGTTGCCGGCTTCGTCGAGGTGGGTGAACGGATGCGGCGTGCTCATGGGCTCAGCCTTCCATCGTGATGAGCAGGACGTCGACGAGGTCGCCGGGTTCGACGGCATCCACGTCCGCATCGACGACGGCGTACGCGTCGGCGCGCGCGAGTCCCCCGGGCAGGTGCGAGCCCGAACCGCCGCTCGTGGCGGGCGCGACCGTCCACGCCGTGGGATCGGAGCGGTCGATCGCAGCCGGAAGATACTGACGTCGGCCGGGGGGCGTGCGCCAGGGCGTGGCCGCCGGCAGACGGAGCGTCGGGCGATCGAGCGTCGTGCGACCCTGGAGCGCGAGGAGTGCGGGGCGCAGGAACACTTCGAACGAGACGGCGGCGCTCACGGGGTTGCCGGGCAGACCGAAGAGAAGGACACCTTGGGGCGTCGCACCGAAGCCCTGGGGCTTGCCGGGCTGCATGCCGACGCTCCGGAAGTCCATGACGCCGCCCAGCGTGCTCTTGACGACCTCGTACGCTCCCGCGCTCACGCCGCCCGAGAACACGACGACGTGCGCGCCGAGCGCGAGGGCGTCATCGATCGCCTGCCGCGGCCCGTCGCCCTCGTCGGGCACGGTGCGACGCAGCACGACGTCGCCGCCGGCCTCGACGACCAGTCCCGCGAGCAGCTCGCTGTTCGACTCGGGGATCTGCCCGTGCGCCAGCGGCTCGCCGGGGCGGACGAGCTCCGACCCCGTCGAGACGACGGCGACGCGCGGGCGGGTGGAGACGACGACGTCGTCGATGCCCGCGGCCGCCGCGGCGGCGAGCTGGCGGGCGTTCAGCACGTGTCCGGCCGCGAGGAGGACGTCGCCCACCACGGCGTCGGCGCCGCGACGGCGGATATGCGCGCCCAGCGCGCGCGGTGCGCGCAGCACGACGATCTCGCCGAGGGAGTCCTCCAGCCCGCCCGCCGTGTCCTCGAACGGGACGATGGCGTCCGCCGTGCTCGGGACGGGTGAGCCGGTCATGATGCGCGCAGCCTCGTTCGCACCGATGGCGGGATCGAGCGCGGTCCCCGCGGGCAGGTCGGCGACGACGCGCAGGCGCGCGGGCGCGTCGGCGGTCGCGGCGTGCACGTCCGCGAAGCGCACGGCGAAGCCGTCCATCGCGGAATTGTCGAAGACCGGGATGTCGACGCGCGCCCGCAGCGGCTCGGCGAGCGTGCGGCCGTGCGCTTCGGCCACCGCGAGCGTCTCCGACGGCAGCGTCCGGACGTGCCCGAGGATGTGGGTGCGGTACTCCTCGACGCCGACGAGGGCGCTCATGCCTCGCCCGCCAGGGCGGGCGCGGGGATGACGGTGGGCGCACCCGCCGTCATCCATTCCTCCATGCCGCCGACGAGGACCGCGGCCTCGACGCCGACCGAGCGCAGCACTTCGGCAGCACGGCGCGAGCGGACGGAAGTGCGGCACACCAGGACGACGGGGCCCGTCACGGCGGCGGGGTCCGCGAGCAGCTGAGCGAGCGGAAGGTGGCGGGCGCCGGGGATCACGCCGGCGGCGACCTCGTCGTCCTCGCGCACGTCGATGACGGCGAGGCCGGCGATCGCGTCGCGCTCGACGAAGGTGATCGGCCTCTCTTGCGGCACGGCGGCGGTCGTCGTCCGGGCGGTGCGCAGCGGCACCTCGTGCTGCCGTGCCCGGAGCGCATCGATGACGAGGACGCGGCCGAGGAGGGGGTCCCCGATGCCCGTGATGAGCTTGAGCGCCTCGAGCGCGAGGATCGACCCGACCTGCATGCACAGGGCGCCGAGTACGCCCACGTCTGCGCAGCTGGGCACGACGCCGACGCTGTCCGCGGGGTAGAGGTCGGCGAGCACGACGGGTGCGTGCCCGGCCGGCGGTGCGTTCCAGAACGTCGTGATCTGCGCGTCGAACTCCTGAACGGTGCCCCAGACGAGGGGGATGCCGAGGCTTTCGGCCCCGGCCGCGACGGCGACGCGGGTCTCGAAGAGATCCGACCCGTCGATCACGAGGTGCGCACCCCGCAGAAGAGCGGGCGCCGTCGTCGCGTCGAGTCGCTCGGCCACCGGGATGACCCGGGTGTCCGAGAGTGCGGCGGCCGCGCGCGCGGCGCTGTGCACCTTGAGGACGCCGGCGTCCTCACGCCTGTGCATGACTTGGCGCTGCAGGTTCGACAGCTCGACGACGTCATCGTCGATGATCGTGATCGTGCCCACGCCGGCCGCGGCGAGGGCGAGGACGACGGGGGAGCCGAGGCCCCCGGCTCCCACGACGGCGACGTGGGCCGCCGCGATCCGTCGCTGCCCGAGTTCGCCCAGGCCGGCCAGGACGAGGTGACGCGCTGTGCGGGCGCGCTCGGCGTCGGAGAGTGCGGGAACCGGCTCCACGAGCGGGGGCAGAGGCATCCACCCAGGCTACGCGCGCACCATCCCACCCGGACGATCGATTCGACGCAGTCGGCACGATCTCGACACTGCGAGCAGACGATGCGGACTATTTCGGCCAAAAACTCCGCATCTGCGGTGATAGCGTCGACGCGTGCACACCTACCGAATCTCGGAAGCCGCGCGGCTCCTGGGCGTGAGCGATGACACCGTACGGCGATGGATCGATCAGGGCCTCCTCTCCGCAGCGGGGAGCCCCGCGACGATCCCCGGGGCGGAGCTCGCCGCACGCGCCGTCGAACTGGCAGCCGCGCCCGGCGAACCCGACGTGCTCTCGAGCGCACGCAACCAGTTCACCGGAATCGTGACCCGCGTCCAGATCGACGGCGTCATGGCGCAGGTCGACATGCAGGCCGGGCCGCATCGCGTCGTCTCGCTCATGTCCGCCGAGGCCGCTCGCGAACTCGCGCTCGAGCCGGGATCGCTCGCCACCGCCGTCGTCAAGGCCACCACGGTCATCGTCGAAGCCCCGAAAGGCTGATCATGCGCACCTCTCGTGTCTTCCTCGCCGCAGCTGCGGCATCCCTCCTCCTTCTCACGGGCTGTGCGAGCGGCGACCAGGCGCCGGGCGCGTCGAGCGATCCGTCGGTGTCGGTCGGGCCCGAGCTGACGGGCGAGCTCACGGTCTACGCGGCCGCCTCGCTCGGCGCCGCCTTCGACGACATCGCTGCGGCGTTCGAGGCCGAGAACCCGTCGCTCACCGTCGTGCCGATCCGCTACGACGGCTCGAGCACGCTCGCGACGCAGATCATCGAGGGTGCGCAGGTGGACGTCTTCGCCTCCGCCGACGAGAAGAACATGGCCAAGGTCACAGGCGAAGGCCTCGCCTCGGGGCCCGAGCTGTTCGCGAGCAACACCCTCGTCGTCGCGACCCCGGCGGGCAACCCGGCCGACATCACGACCCTCGCGGGCCTCGCCGACCCCGGTGCCACGATCGTCCTGTGCGCCGTCGAAGTGCCGTGCGGCGCCGCGTCGGCGACGCTCCTCGAGCAGCAGGGCGTGACGGTGACGCCCGCGAGCCTCGAGCAGAACGTGACGGCGGTGCTGACGAAGGTCGCGAACGACGAGGCCGATGCCGGACTCGTCTACGCGACGGATGTCGTGGGGAACGCGGATGTCGAGAGCTTCGTGCCCGACGGTGCCGACGAGGTCGTGAACCACTACCCCGTCGTCGCACTCACGGGCGCTCCGAACCCCGAGGCGGCCGCCGCGTTCGTGGCGTTCGTGCTCGGCGAGAAGGGGCAGAGTATCCTCGCTGAATACGGCTTCGGCACACCCTGACCGCGGATCGGAGGCGCCGAGTGAGTGGACGCGCTCGGGGCTTCGTTCCCCCGGCCATCGCCGTTCCGGCCCTGATCGGGCTCGCGCTGCTCGTCCTTCCGCTCGTCGCGCTCATCGCGCGAGTGCAGTGGGACACCCTCTGGCAGGACGTCACCGCACCCGCGGCGCTCGACGCGCTCCGGCTGTCGCTCGTGACAGGGGTGGTGGCGACGGCCGTCTGTCTCGTGCTCGGCGTGCCGCTCGCGCTGCTCATCGCGCGATCGGGCCCGCGGTGGGCGGGCGTGCTTCGTGCGGTTGTGACGGTGCCCCTCGTGCTGCCGCCGATGGTCGGCGGCGTCGCGCTCCTCTTCCTGCTCGGCCGCAGCGGACCGGTCGGGCGATTCCTGAACGAGACATCGGGCGTGACGATCCCGTTCACGACGACGGCGGTCGTCATCGCGCAGGTGTTCGTCGCCCTGCCGTTCCTCGTGCTCACGGTCGAGGGCTCCCTGCGGACAGTGGGCGTCGAGTACGAGCGCGCCGCAGCGTCGCTCGGAGCGGGCCGGTGGCGCATCCTCCTGCGCGTCACGCTGCCCCTCGCGCGCCCCGGGCTCGTCGCGGGCACCGTGCTCTGCTTCGCGCGCGCGATCGGCGAGTTCGGCGCGACGGCGCTCTTCGCCGGCAATGCGCCCGGCGTCACCCAGACGATGCCCCTCGCCATCTACACCGCATTCAACGGATCGGGTGTCGGGCAGGGCACGGCGGTCGCGCTGTCGCTCCTGCTGCTCGTGACGGCGATCACGGTGCTGCTCTTCGTGCGCGGCTGGCGTCCGGGGGCACCTCGATGACGCGCGGAGCGCTGGACGCGCACGTCGTGGTCGAGCGGCGCGACGGATTCCGCCTCGACGCGGCGCTGACGGCAGAGCCCGGCGAGACGATCGCCGTCATGGGGCCGAGCGGCGCCGGCAAGTCGACCCTGCTCGCCGCCGTCGCGGGCCTCGAGCGCATGACGGACGGTCACGTCCGCGTCGACGGCGTCGAGCTGTCGGGCCGGCGTCCCGTGCCCGCCGAGAAGCGCGGCGTCGTGCTCCTGGGCCAGGACCCGCGCCTGTTCCCGCACCTGTCAGCCCGGGACAACGTCGCGTTCGGCCTTCGCGCGCACGGTGCCGATCGCACGCATGCGCGCCGCGAGGCGGACGAGTGGCTCGCGCGCGTCGGCCTGGACGGGCTCGGGTCCCGGATGCCGCGGGAGCTCTCCGGCGGACAGCAGCAGCGAGCGGCCCTGGCGCGCGCGCTCGCGACATCGCCGCGGGTCCTCCTCCTGGACGAACCCCTGACGGCGCTCGATCCCGAGACGGCGGGCGACATGCGCGCCGTCCTGCACGCGCAGCTCGCGCTGAGCAGGACGACGACCGTGATCGTCACGCATGACGCGGTGGACGCGGCATCCCTCACCACACGGCTGCTCGTGCTCGAGGGCGGCCGATCGTCTCAGGAGGGTCCGGTCCGCGACGTGCTCGCGGCACCCGCGACGCGTTTTTCGGCGGCGCTCGCCGGCGTCAACCGGGTCGTCGGTCGCGCAGACGGCGGCCGCTGGCGCGCCGGGTCCGGTGCGCAGATGGAGCTTGCGGCGATGGATGCCGACGGCGCTCCGCTCGCGGCGCTCTTCCGCCCCGCGGACGTCGTGGTGGAACCTGCGGGCGAGGCGCAGTCCGTCGTCGCCGGGTCCTGGGAAGCGCGGGTCGTGCGGCTGGAGCAGACACCCGCGGGCGTTCGCGTGCACACGACCGCCCCCGCCGTGGCCGTCGACGTCGCGACGGACGCCGTGGCCGACCAGAGGCTCGCGCCCGGCACCGCCGTACGGCTCCGCGTCGACGCGGCAGACGTGCGCTTCGTGCCGTGCGCCGAGGGCGGGCTTCCGCCCGCGCCGTGACGTCGACTCAGGCCGGCGCGGGGCCGAACGCCTTGGCGAAGGCACGTAGCAGACGGGCGGGTTCGGTGACGGATGCCGTGAGCACGCGTCCGGCGATGGCGTCGTAGTCGCTCGCGGCGAAGTAGCCGTCGTCGCGGTACACCGCCATACGTTCCGTGAACGCGGTGGTCGTCGGCTCGGGGTGGAACTGCGTCGCGTAGAGCCGCTCGCCGACGCGATAGGCCTGCACGGGGCATCCCGCATTCGTCGCGAGGAGCACGCCGCCGGGCGGGACGGACCCCGCTCCCTCTTTGTGCGCGGTCAGCGCGGTGAAGCGGTCGGCCAGGCCGCCGAAGAGCGGGTCGGCCCGGCCGTCGGAGGTCAGCTCGACCGTCACGGGGCCGGTGTCCTCGGGATAGGCGCGGCTCACCTCGCCGCCGAGCATCCGCGTGACGACGCCAATGCCGTAGCACGTGAACATCGCCGTCGTGCGCTCGTCGGCGGCCGCGCGGGCGATGCGCTCGAGGTCGCCCTCGAGTCGGCGCTGCACGTCGGTCTTGGACGACTCGGGATCGGTGACGTTGAACGGACTGCCGCCGACGACGAACCCGCTGTAGCGGTCGAACACGTCATCGGGAAGCGATGCGCGCACGAGATCGAGCTGCGCGATGCTCGCTGCGTCGAGGTGCGTGGCGGCGCGGAACGACTCGTATTCGGCGGCGGCGGCGCCCTGCTGCGGCCTGACGCAGACGTACAGGAGCGGTGCGGACGGCATGGCGTGATTCTAGGTCGGCGACCGGATGAGGGCGAGTCCGCGATCCGTGTCAGCACTCATGTATCAGCGAAGTCCTTCCCTGCTCTGGCAAGGTGTGGACACAATGGGCGCTATGGCGCACGCGGACCCCGCCGCATCCGTCGACTCGCACGAGCCGACGCGATGGGAGCGCGCCGCGGACCTCTTCCTGCTCTGGCGGGAGGGGGACACTCGGGCGATGGACGACCTCGTCCGTCTCATGACCCCCGTGCTGTGGCACGTCGTGCGCGCCTACGGCCTCGACAGCGCCCTCGCGGAGGACGTCGTCCAGACGACGTGGCTCACGCTCGTGCGCAGGCACGAGTCGATCCTCGAACCGCGTGCCGTGTCGGGCTGGCTCACGATGTGCGCGCGCCGCGAGGCGTGGCGCGTGGGCAAGAACCACCGCCGTGCGGATGCGACCGAGGCCGAAAGCCTCGAGCCCCATCTTCCCGTCCACGAATCCGCCGAGCAGACGGCTGCCACGGACGACGAGTCGCGTCGCCTGTGGGAGGCCGTCGGCCGGCTCGACGACCGGTGCCAACGGCTGTTGCGTGTCGTCGCGTTCGATGAGCGACCGGATTACGCGCGCATCGCGAAGGATCTCGCGATGCCGATCGGCTCGATCGGACCGACGCGTCAGCGCTGCCTCGGCAAGCTCCGCGCTCAGCTCGAGGGCGCGGGATGGGGAGGAGACCATCATGAGCACTGACGATTTCGCCGCCGACGCGGCGCTCTTCGCGCGACTTCGCGGCGTCTGGCAGGAGGTGGACCCCGTGCCGGCCGGACTCGTCGACCGCATGGTCGCCGCCGTCGCCGTCGAGGACCTCTCGCGGGAGTACGCCCTCTTGACGCTGGTCGAGGCATCCGACCTCGCCGCCGTCCGCAGCGCGAACGACACCGCGACACTGCAGTTCAGCGACGGAACGACCACCGTCCTGCTGCACGTGAGCGAAGACGAGTCCGGTTCGCATCGTGTGGACGGATGGGTGGATGCCGCGGCCCTCGCGATCCGTCTCGAGCACAAGGGCGCCGAGCTGTCGGCCGAGGCCGACAGCGGGCGCTTCGCGTTCGAGGGCGTGGCGGCCGGCGTCGTGCGCCTGCGGATCGTCGCGCAGGGCGAAGACGGTGATCTGCGTGAGTTCCAGACGCCCCAGTTCGAAATCTGAAGAGGCGCACAGCGCCGGAGAGTGGAGCGATAGATGGTCGACGAGCCGAATCGGAACCCCGACCCCGCGGGTTCCTGGAAGAACGACCGGCTGCGGTGGAGCATCCTGGATCCCGCCGGCGAGAAGCGGGACAGCGTCTTCTCGACCGTGTACGTCTCCGACGAGCTCCTGATCGACCCGAGCGCCACCGGCGACAACGAGGATCCGTTCGGAGACCTGCAGGACCTCGCGAGGCTCGCGGGATGGACGCTCGATCGTCGCGCGCCCGGCGACGAGTCGGACGGCGAGGAGCGCTTCACCGGGGCCAGCGAGACGTTCCGCGTGTACCTCGGGGTCGCGCCGTCGTCCGACCAGCGCACGACTGCGGCCGTCGCCGAGACACCCGACGCCTGGCAGCTGCTCCGACAGGCGCGCGCGAACGGCAAGGGCGCCGGCGTGAGCCTCAACCACGTCATCACGACGGATTCGTTCGAATCCAATCCCTTCAAGATGAATCCCTTCAAGATGAACCCGTTCAAGATGAACCCGTTCAAGATGAACGGGACGACGGTCGGGATGGACACGTACGCCTCGCCGGGCTTCGGCGGCCGTCAGCCCGTCGCCTATCTCGGCGAAACGCCGCGGCGTTCGGGGGACGCGAAGCGGCGTCCTGTCGTGGCGATCTTCGACACGGGGTGCGGCCGGCATCCGTGGTTCACGCCCGACGTGATGATCGATCCCGTCCTCAAGGGCGGCGAACCGATCGGACTCGCGAATCCTTTGACCGACCCCGAGCGCCACCCGTCACTCGGTCGTCCCCTCGAGGGCTGGTTGGATGATGCGGCAGGTCACGGCACGTTCATCGCGGGGATCGTCCGGCAGGAGAGCCCGGATGCCTGGATCCTCCCCGTCCGGATCGCCGACGGCGAGGGGGTCATCCTCGAGTACGAGCTCCTCGGGGCACTGGGCCGTCTGCTCACCCTCATGGAGACGCCGGAAGCCCAGGGCGGCCGACACGTCGACGTGCTGAATCTGTCGTTCAGCTTCTTCTCCGAGACGCCGCAGGACCCGTCGACGGCGTCCGAACTGTCGACCCTGCTGACCAAGATCCGCGCCCGAGGCTGCGTCGTCGTCTGCTCGGCAGGGAACGACGCCACCGATCGGCCCGTGTCGCCCGCGACGCTCGGAGGCGGCGATCCCGCGCACATCGTCGTCGGTGCGCTCAATCCGTCGCGGCGATCTGTCGCGCTGTTCTCCAACATCGGGCCCTGGGTCACGACGTGGGCGCAGGGGGTGAGCATCGTCTCGACGCAGCCGACGGTCTTCGACGGCAGCATTCAGGCCGGGACCCGCGACGACCTGTACGGTCGCAGACGCGAGACGCTCGATGTCGACGAGTTCGCCGGCGGGTTCGCAGTCTGGAGCGGAACGTCGTTCGCGGCACCGGTCGTCGCCGGGCGGATCGCCGCGCAGCTCGCAGCGGGACTCGATCCGGCGGACGCGGTCGCTCAGGTCCTGCAGCAGGGCGAAAGCGAGGATGCCTCGCGCGATCTGTGATCCAGCGGCCATAGTGAGGGGGTGACCCTTTCGGCGCTCGAGTTGTATCGGCGCGGCCGCGCACATCTGAACGCGGGCCGCGCCGCGGCGGCGCGGGGTGCCCTCCTGCGGGCGCAGGGACGCACGGACGACCCCGACCTCCTCGCGCGTATCGACGGCGCGCTCGCCGCCGTGATCATCCGCCAGGGCGACTCGGCACTGGCCGAGCGGATGTGCCACGACGCCCTCGCGCGACCGGGTGTCTCGAGTCACACCACCGCGGTTCTGCACGGGCAGCTGGGACTGCTGGCGCTCGAGCGCGGCGACCTCGACGTGGCCGTCGCCTTTCTCGAGGAAGGCGTCGAGGGGGTCGGTGACGACCGCGACTACCGCCCCATGATGCTCTTCAACCGCAGCGTCGCACACATGCAACGCGGTGACCTCGTCGCCGCGGCGGCGGATCTCGACGCGGCCGCCGCCGACTACGCGATCATGGGCGACGACGTCCAGCGTGCGATGGCCGAGAACAACAGCGGTTATGTCGCCCTCCTCAGTGGGGATCTCATCTCGGCGCTCGCGTCGATCGGCCGCGCGCGCGCCGTGATGGAGAAGACCTCGGCCGTCAACACGGCGATCTGCGAGCTGGATCGTGCGGAAGTCCTGCGCGAGGCGGGGATGTCGACGGATGCCGAGCGCAGCCTCGGACGGGTCGCGCGTGTCTTCGCCGCCCACCGCATGCCGCAAGCGCGGGGCGAGGCGGAGTACCACCGCGCGCGCGCGCTGCTGACGATCGCGCCCAACCGCGCCGCCACCGCCGCATCGCAGGCCCTGCGCACCTTCAACCGTGCCGGGAGCACGTGGTGGGCGCTGCGTGCGGATGCCGTCCGCCTGCGCGCCCTGCTCGCGGCCGACCTCGAAGATTCCCCGTCGCGGGCGCGGCCGCCGAGCGCGCAGGAGGTCGACGTCCTCGTACGCGAACTCGAGAACCGGCGCCTGCGGGCGGACGAGGCATCCCTTCGACTCTCCTGGGAGCTGTGGCGTGCCGTGAGAACGCCCTCAGGAGCCGTCGGAGCACCCGTGCGCACACCCCGTGACGCGCCGATCCAGGTGCGCTTGCTGGCGCACGAGGTGCGCACGGCCCGCTCGACCGCGCGCCGTGACCATCGTTCGGCCCGTCACCACGCGGCGGCCGGGCTGGACGAGCTCGCCGAGTGGCAGAGCGCATTCGGAAGCCTCGACCTCGCGACCTCTCTGACGCTGCACGGCTCCGGGCTCATGTTCGCGGGGCTGCGCGCGGCCGCGCAGTCGTCGAAGCCCGACGTGTTCTTCGACTGGGCTGAGCGCGCACGTCACCTCGCCCAGCAGAGCGTACCCCTGCGTCCGCCACCGGATCCCGAGATGGCGGCCGAGCTCGCCGAACTGCGGATCATGCGCGCCGAGGCGGGATCCGAGGACTGGCTCGCCGACCCGCGTGCGGGCGCGCTCAGCGAGCGGGTGCGCGAGCGGCAGTGGACCGGAACCGAAGCTGCCGGGGCGCTCCGCCGGCTCTCGCTCGGCGACATGCACGACGCGCTCGACGACGGCACGGCGCTCGTCACCTACGTCTTCGACGGGGCTGGGCTGTTCGCGCTCGCGGTCACGGCCGGCTCCGCGAAGATCTTCCGGCTCGGCGACTGGAAACCGATCGCCTCCGCGCTCGCCGGGCTGCGCGCCGACCTCGACATGGCCGCGCTCGTGCGCTCCGGGCCGATGGCATCCGCAGTCGCCACAGCCCTCGAGTCGAGGCTCGCGATGCTGTCCCGCGTCGTCGTCGAACCCCTCTTGCCGTTCGCCGGCGACCGCCGGCTCGTCCTCACCGTTCCGGGCGTCCTCGGCGGACTCCCCTGGGGAATGCTTCCCGCGCTGCGCGGACGGGTCTTCACCTTGGCCACGTCGGCGTCGCAGTGGGCGGATCGGCCACCCCCCGGACCACGTCGATCGGTCGGGCTCGTCGCAGGACCCCGCGTGGCGAGGGCGGAGGAAGAGGTGGCGGGAGCGCGTGCCGCGTGGCGGGCTGCCGAGACGACGACGGGGGCTGCCGCGACGGTGGATGCCGTGACAGCGCTCGCATCGCGGGTCGACGTGCTGCATGTGGCCGCCCACGGGCGGCATTCGCCCGAGCACCCGCTCTTCTCGGGCCTCGAGCTCGCGGACGGGACCCTGTTCGGCTACGACATCGACCTCATCGCCGAGGTCCCCGACCTCGTCGTGATGTCGTCCTGCGAGGTCGGCCGTTCCGCGTCCCGCGGTGGCGAGGAGGCGATCGGGATGACGCGGATCTGGCTTCACGCGGGAACCTCGTGCGTCGTCGCGGCACCCGTCGTGGTCGCCGACGACGTGGCGTGCGAACTGCTCGGCGCGATGCACGTCGACCTCGCCGCCGGCGCGGTGCCGGCGGTCGCGCTGGCCGCGGCATCCGACCGCACGGGGATCGTCGCGCCGTTCATGACGCACGGCGCAGGTTTCTGAGGACTTCCTCGGCGCGCGTGTATCAGCGGGGCGGACGCACGCTCCTTGATGTCGGAAGGGCGCGGTGTTGATCGCGGGGCTGGGGAGTCCGCACTCACTGGGGACCGACGAAGTCGTGCTGGGGAGCACGACGGGGGGATCCTTTCCGTACACGGGGGATGTCGCAGGGACCAGGGTCTGCGACATCCTCCGTCCTCATCCTCGGGACGAGTTCGCCGTCCGTCCACGGACGATGCCGATGAAGGCTTCGATGGCGGGAGTCGTGGATGCCGTGGGCCACGCGAGCCCGACGCTCGACGATCGCCAGTCCCGCAGCACCCGGAACTCGACGTCCTTGCGATGATGCGCACGTGCGAGCGACATCGGCACGATGACGATGCCTACGCCGGTGGCGACAGTCTCGATCGCGTCGCCCGTCGTCGGGGGTGCGGCGAATCGCGGGACGACGGACTCGGGCACCTCGACACCCAGGACGTCGTCCAGCGCGGTGATGAGGACTTCGCCCGCCAGGTCTTCGAGCTCGAGATCCTCGGCGGCCGTGAGGTGCGAGTCCGTCGACATCACGACGACGGGGAGTTCGTCGTAGAGCGGGATGACGCTGAGTCCTTCGGCCTGGATCGGCAGGCGGATGATCGCGGCATCCACCTCGCCGTCGACGAGTGCGCGCCGTTGATCCGCGGCGGCGATCGGCACGAGCTCCAACGGCGAATCACGGTGCCGCTCCTGCCACGTGTCGATCCATTTGCCGGGCGTCGCGCCGGGCACTGCACCGAGCCGCAGCGGACCGACGGGTGGCGTCGGGGCGCTGGCGGGCTTCTTCTGCGGAGCGCGCGATGCCGGGCGCTTGCCCCCGCGCGGCGCGGTTCGCTTGGCCATGCCTTCAGGCTAGCGGCGCGCTATGGTTCGGTCATGATCGCGATCATCGCCACCGTGTTCGGCTCGCTCGCCGCGCTCCTCCACGTCTACATCTTCATCATGGAGAGCGTGCAGTGGACCCAGCCCCGCATCTGGAAGCGATTCGGCGTGACAGACCAGGCCGCGGCCGAGACGACGAAGCCGATGGCGTACAACCAGGGTTTCTACAACCTCTTCCTCGCGATCGGCGCTGTCCTCGGAATGGTGCTCTTCTGGGCGGGCGGCGACGGAGCACCGGCCGACATCGCGGGGCGCGCGCTCGCGCTGTTCAGCCTCGGCTCGATGCTCGCGGCATCCCTCGTCCTCGTGACGTCGGGGCGCAAGTACCTCCGTCCGGCGCTCGTGCAGGGCACGTTCCCGCTCATCGGGTTCGTGCTGTTCTTCTTCGCCTGACGGGCGACGCGCCTCGAACTCCGCTGTCGGAACCCGCGCTCAGGCGGCGAGGTGGAGTCCGCGCTTGTCCGTCGCGATACTGTCGCCGTCGGCGATCGTGATGTCGTCGCCGATGAGCGAGCCGATCGCGACGCGGGCGCCGCTGCCGACGTGCGTGCGCACGCCGATCTTCGATCCCGCGCCGATCGCGGCGCCGGAGCCCACGTACGCATGCGGCGCGATATCGACGTTCGGCCCGATGACGGCATCCGCCTCGACCCACACTCCGCGTCCGATGTGCGCGCCCGCGGCGATCTGCACTCCCGGTTCCACGTATGCTCCGAGTTCGACGACGGCGGTCGGATGCACCTTCGCGCCGTGCGCGATCAAACCACGACCGTTGACGTGCTTGCGATAGCGCAGCGTCTCGCCACGGTCGTTCTCGATGTCGACGTAGTTCTTACCCACGGTCCCCTCCTGCGGCCCTGAATGGAGCCGAGTACAGGAATAACTGCATCCGGGCCGGATTCATTCCCGCCTCTACCGATCATTCGTCGTGGGGCGTCCCGCGGATGGGGAACCGTTCGATCGGACAGATCGTCTAGGCTGATCGCGCCCGCCTTCCACAGCAGAATCGGACGCGATGGTTCCCGAACGTCGTCAAGAACGCAACATCCATACGGAACGTCCGGTGAGCAGAGCCGCTCACGAGATCCTTCCGACGGTACGTGAGGTGCTCGCGCTGGATGCCGTTGCGCAGGGGGTGCCCGAAGTGCTCGTCGGAGACGACGCACTCGACGCGCGCGTGCGCTGGCTGCACGTGTCCGACAGCGCCGGCGTCGCGCGGCTGCTCGACGGGGGAGAGCTGCTGTTGTCTACCGGGTCGGCGTGGCCGACGGGGGATGACGCGCTCCGCGAGTTCGTGGGCGGGCTCGCCGACGCGGGGCTGTCGGGCGTGATCCTCGAGCTCGGCACTCACTTCGAGACGGCACCCGCGGCGCTCGTCGAGGAGGCGGGAGTCCGCGGCGTCGCGCTCATCGTGCTGCACCGCGAGCTGAAGTTCGTCACCGTCACCGAGGCCGTGCACGGACGGATCATCTCGGGACAGACCGAGGCGCTGCGTGCGCGTGACGAGGTCCGCGAGCGGTTCACGATGCTCGCGCTGCGCGGTTCGCCAGCGGACTTCATCGTGCAGCAGCTCGCCCAGACCCTCGGTGCGCCTGTCGTGCTCGAGAACCGCGCGCACGAGGTGATCTCGGCCGAAGTGCCGCTCGCGCTGCAGGAGGAGCTCTTCACCGAGTGGGAACTGCGATCGCGCTCCGCGCATCGTCGGGTCGACCAGCGTCGCGAGCGCGGAGGAGTTCCGACGCCCGACGAGTGGCTCGTCGTGCCGGTCGAGGCCCGCGGCATCCGGTGGGGGCACCTCGTGCTGCTGCCCGGGCCGGCGCACGCGGCGGGCCGTTCGGCGGTTCTCGAACAGGCGGCGATCGCGCTCGCCGTGGGTCGTCTCGCCGACGGAGAGAACGACGAGTGGGGTCGCATCAGCCGTCGTCGCCTCGTCGACGGTCTGCTCGCCGGGCGGTTCGCCGGCGCGGGTGGTGCGGCGGCGCGCCTGGAGGCCGCGGGGCTTCCGCTGCGTGGTGCGCAGCTCTACGGCATCGTGGCGGTGGGCGCGACGGTGACGGCAGAGGCGGTGGATGCCGCGGCCCGCTCGCTGCGTGGCCGCGCCATCGTGGGCTCGCCCCCCGAGGGATTCGGTGCCGCGGCCGCGACCGTGCTGCTCTCGCTTCCGCGCGACGTCGGCTTCGACGATGCCGTAGCGATGCGGTTCGGCCGCGGGATCGTCGAGTCCGGACCGGACGCGGATCGTCTCGTGCTCGCCGTCGGCCAGAAGGCGGACGGCGTCGAGCCGGCGATCGTCTCGCTGCACGAAGCCGTCGACCTCGCACGGGGGAGGCGTCGGCGCACGGGTGCGGGACCTCACCTCCGACGTGCCGAGGACCGCCCCCTCGTGCAGCTCATGACGGCGCTGCGCGGTGACCATCGCGTGATCGAGCACGGCGAACGGATGCTCGCGCCCCTCATCGAGCACGACCTCGCGCGCGGCGGAGACCTGCTCGATGTGCTCGAGGCGATGCTCGCGCATCCGGGCAACCGGACGGCTGCGGCATCCGCCTCTCACCTCTCGCGTTCCGTCTTCTATCAGCGCCTCGCGCTCATCGAAGAGCTCCTCGCGGTCGATCTCGACGATGGCGAGACGCAGACGGCGCTGCACATCGCGCTGCTCGTGCGGCGGTCGGCCGGGCGCTGATTCAGCCGGCCCTCTGCGAACCGGCTCGCGGCTCGAAGAGATCGAGCGTCAGGCCTTCGAGGAGCCGGCCGGGCTCGACGTCCAGCGCGACCGCGATGCGCATGAGGTTGTGGATGTTCGGCAGCGAGCGTCCGCTCTCGTAGCTGCGGATGTTCGACGAGTCGATGCCCGTCGTCGCGGCGAGCTGATCGTGCGTCATCGTGTACGTGCGGCGCGTCTCGGCGATGCGCGCGCCGACATGTGCGGCGGCAGCGGATGCGACTCGAGCCATCCATCAAGCGTCGTTATCGGCAGGTTGTCGTGCCAGGGTGAAAGTCCACGGGTACCAGTAACCTGATCGAATGTCAGACGCTCTTCCCGCCCCCGACGCAGCGCACGGCCCTGGCGAGGACGGCACCGCAGGCACGACGCTCGATGCGCTGCTGAGCGAGTTCCGCGCACTTGCCGACAGCAAGCGCATGAGCGGCAACTACCTCGAGCAGCTCGCGCGGCACTACCTCACCGTCGAGCCGTTGTGGGCGGATCAGCTCGGCGACGTGTGGCTCTGGAAGGACTGGCCGGGGCGCGAGGGGCGTCCCGACACAGGCATCGATCTGGTCGCCGAGATCCACGGCGGTGGTCTCCTGGCCGTCCAGGTCAAGTTCTTCCGTGAAGAGCACCGCATGCAGAAAGGCGATCTGGACTCTTTCTTCGAGGCTTTGGGCCGCGAGCCGTTCACGGAAGGTCTCGTGATCGACACCACCAGTGCGCCGTGGTCGGCGAACGCCGAGGAAGCCCTCAAGAATCGGTCCAAGCCGGTGCGGCGCATCTCGCTCGACGAGCTGCGGCACAGCGCGGTGGACTGGTCGACCTATGAGTTGCTCAACCCCCAGACAGCGCCGGAGCGTCACGCACGAAAGACGCTTCGCGTCCATCAGCACGAGGCCGTCCGAGCGGTGATGGAGGGATTGACCACCGCCGAGCTGGATCGCGGCAAACTGATCATGGCCTGCGGAACCGGCAAGACATTCACGGCGCTCAAGCTCGCGGAGCGGTGGACGAACGAACGTGCGGGTGGCGCGGCATCCATCCTCTTCATGGTTCCGTCGCTCGCGCTGCTTCAGCAGAGCCTTGATGAGTGGTCGCGCGAGCGTGATCCCGAGATGGGGTTCCGGGCGTTCGCGGTCGGCTCGGACACGAACATCGGACGCCGCAAGAACAACGACCTCACGAGCGTCCTCATGGAGGACCTCGGTGCTCCCGCGACCACCGACGGGGCGAAGCTCGCCGCGCTCCTCGGTGACGTCGAAGAGGAGCACGAGGGCATGACGGTCGTGTTCTCGACGTACCAGTCCATCGATGCGGTGGCCGAGGCCCAGCGTCTGCGCGGCGACCGGTTCGACCTGGTGATCTGCGACGAGGCTCACCGCACGACGGGCGTCACGCTCGCCGGTGACGACGAGTCCGACTTCGTCAAGGTCCACGACGACGGGGTGATCCCGGCCGACAGACGGGTCTACATGACGGCAACGCCGCGGATCTTCGCGCCGGAAGTCAAGAACGCGGCTCGACAGAAGGATGCGGAGCTCGTCTCTATGGACGACGAGGCGCTCTTCGGCCCGGTGCTCTACCGCATCGGTTTCGACGAAGCCGTGCGCAAGGGGCTCCTGTCGGACTACAAGGTGATCGTGCTCGGGGTGAGCGAGGACGAGATCATCGAGGGCCTTCAGCAGGAGCTCGCGGATGGTGGACGCGAACTGCAGGTCACCGATGTGGCGAAGCTCATCGGGTGCTGGAACGCGCTCGCGAAGCGCAACGCCGGTCTCATCGCCGACGGGTTCGGCGCAGACGTCACGCCTATGCGGCGTGCGGTCGCCTTCGCGAAGGACATCGCGAGCTCGACGAAGGTCGCGGGAGACTTCGAGGAACTGGTCGACGGATACCTGTCGAACATCGAGAACGAGGACGCGACCGACGACCTGACGGTGCAGGCGCGCCACGTCGACGGGACGATGAACGCCACCATTCGCGGTGAGCATCTCGACTGGCTCAAGGCAGCTCCCGAAGAAGATCCGTTCGGGCGCCCTGTGGCGCGCGTGCTGACCAATGCTCGCTGTCTGAGCGAGGGCGTCGACGTGCCGAGTCTCGACGCCGTGCTGTTCCTCAGCCCGCGCAACAGTCAAGTGGATGTCGTGCAGGCGGTCGGGCGTGTCATGCGCCGCGCCGAGGGCAAGCGTCTGGGCTACATCGTGTTGCCCATCGCGATCCCGGCGGGGGTTTCGCCCGAGCAGGCGCTGAACGACAACGAGCGGTACAAGGTCGTGTGGCAAGTGCTGCAGGCGCTTCGGGCGCACGATGAGCGACTGGATGCCGCGATCAACCAGTCGGCATTCACTGGCAAGCTGCCCGAGCAGGTGGTCATCGACCGGGTGTCGCTCGCCCCGGCCAAGCCCCGGACCTCGTCGCCGTTCGAGGAACCGGTCGATTCGACAATGACACCGAGCGGGCCCTCTCACCTTGCACCCACACTCCCGGGGCTGACGTCCAACGCGGCAGCGTGGAAGGACTCGGTCTACGCGAAGCTCGTCGCGAAGGTCGGCGATCGAATGTACTGGGACGACTGGGCCGGCGACATCGCTGACATCGCCCGCCGGTTCATCTCGCTCATCGCCGTTCACGTGTCTGCCACAGATGGCGAGGACACCCCGTTCGCTCGCTTCGTCGCGGCCCTGCGCGCGACGGTCAATCCCGATATCACCGAACCGGAGGCGATCGAGCTCCTTGCGCAGCACCTCATCACCAAGCCGGTGTTCGAGGCGATGTTCCCCGAGGGCACGTTCACGCAGGAGAACCCGGTCTCTGTAGCCATGGAGCATGTCCTCGACACGTTCAGCGACAACGAGGCGTTCGCGCGCGAGCGCGAGCCGCTCGACGCGTTCTATGCGCGCGTGACGGAGCGCATCCGCAACCTCGACTCCGTCGCCGCGAAGCAGCAGATGCTCGTCACCCTGTACGACAAGTTCTTCACCAAGGCGTTCCCCCTTCTCGCCGACCGGATGGGGATCGTCTTCACGCCCGTCGAGGTGGTCGACTACATCCTTCGATCGGCAGACGCCGCGTTCTTCCAGCACTTCGGCAAGCGCCTGAGCGACGAGGGAGTCAACATTCTCGAGCCGTTCGCCGGTACGGGCACGTTCCTCACGCGGTTGATGCAGACGGGCCTGATCCGGCCTGAGGATCTGACGCGCAAGTACTCCAGCGAGCTGTTCGCGAACGAGATCGTGCTGCTGAGTTACTACATCGCTGCTGTGAACATCGAAAGCGTGTATCGCGAACTGTGCGCCGAGCACGGTGTCGAGCCGGCCGATGGCGGGTTCGCCGGGATCAGCCTCACCGACACGTTCGCGATGGACGAGCGCGACAGCCAGCTCGCCGGGGGAGTCTTCCCCGACAACACGGCTCGCCTCGAGAAGCAGCGCGCGACGAAGATCGATGTGATCGTCATGAACCCGCCGTACCGGGCCGGACAGGCGAGCGCGAACGACGGCAGCCAGAACGCGAAGTACGAGAAGGTGGATGCCGCTATCAAGGCGTCGTACGTCGCGCGCTCGACTGCGAGCAACCTCAACGGGCTGTACGACTCGTACTACCGGGCGCTCCGCTGGGCCACAGACCGCCTCAGGGGGGACGGCGTCATCGCCTTCGTGTCGAACTCCGGATTCATCGATGGGGGGACGGCTGACGGAGTGCGCCTGAGCTGGGTGGACGAGTTCAGCGACGTCATCGTTTACGACTTGCGAGGCAACCAACGAAAGAAGAACTGGCAGGCGGAGGGGGGAAAGATATTCGGGGAGGGGAGCCAGACCGGGGTTGCGATCACCATCTTGATCAAACGAGTCGATCATGAGGGTGCTGCCCGCGTGCACTACCGCGACATTGGCGACTTCTTGAGCGCAGAAGACAAACTGGATCGGCTCGGAAAAGAGCGATCGCTCTCGGGTACGGAGTTCGATCTCCTCGCGCCGAACGAGGTCGGAGATTGGATCAACCTGCGGGACGAGCGGTTCGCTCACTACCAGCCGGTTGGTCACAAGGCGACAAAGGGACGCGAGACAACGCCGGCGGTCTTTCGCGAGTTCTCGAATGGTCTGAAGACGAACCGTGACACCTGGGTGTACGCCTTCGGCGCGGGCCAACTCCGAGCGAACGTCCGTCGTCACGTCGATCACTTGAACTCAGAGCGGATCCGCGTTCACGCACTCATCGCCGGTGGTGCAGCAATGCCGGTCGAGAAGCTGCTCGTTCGCGATTCGAGCCTCGGATCGTGGTCGCGGCCCAACCTCGCCGACCTGCAGCGAAACCGGGAGACAGTGCTCGACCGGTCAGGATTCAGCGTCGCGCAGTATCGCCCGTTTGTTCGGCAACATGTCTACCTCGATCGCACTGCGCGACTTAACGAGATGCTGTACCAGATACCGCGCATCTGGCCGACTATGGAGCACGCGAACCTTGCGATGGCTGTGAACGCCGATGGGCGCCTCGCGACGCCACCACTTATGATCAGACTCCTCGCTGATCTGCATGTGAATGGAGACGCACAACTCTTCCCGCGCTACACATGGGAACTCGCCACCGCCCCGGATGGGGCGCTGAACCTCGAGGCGCTTGCCACGGCATCCGACGATCTCGTTGTCGACGGCTATCGTCGGGTCGACAACGTCACCGACACCACGCTCGCCACCTACCAAGCGGTGCACGGCGATGCGATCACGAAAGACGACATCTTCTACGGCATCTATGCGCTCCTGCATCACCCGACCTACCGAGAGACGTACGCCGCTGACCTGCAGAAGATGCTGCCGCGCATCCCTCAGGTCGAGGACTTCGCTGAGTACGCCCGCATCGGGCGAGCTCTGGCGGATCTGCACCTCGACTACGAGTCCGTCGAGCCCTATCCGCTCGTCGAGGAACTCTCGCTCACAGCGCCCGAGGATCCCTTCGAGCGCTACCGCATCGACAAGCTGTCGTGGCTCTCGCGCAAGGACCACACCGGCATCCGCTACAACGCACACCTGACGATCAGGGGGATTCCGGAGACCGAAGCCGAGTATCGCGTCGGAGGCCGAAGCCCGCTCGAGTGGGTGATCGACCGGTTCATGATCAAGACGGACAAGGCTTCGGGCATCGTCAACGACCCGAACGCCTGGCTGCGTGAGCACGACGATCCTCGCTACGTCGTGGATCTGATCCGATCACTCGTGACGGTAAGTCTCGAGACCCAGCGGCTTATCGCCGAGCTGCCCGACTTCACCATCATCGAGGACCCTCTGCCTGTGGACAATTAATTCGAATGTCTGCGCTCCACGGCATACTTGAAGAATGACCTTCATCGAAGATTTGAGCGACGCGGTATCGCGGCTCTCGGTCTTCGACGAGCTCTCGGTCGAGGCATCCCGACTCCCGGCATCCGTGTCGACTCTCAGCGACTCGTCGGTGCGCGACCTCCTTGCAGAGGTCGCCGCAGTCGTCCGCAGCGCGACGACGCTGCAGTCGGTGCTTGCGGGCGTCGCGGCCGCGAGGTCGGGGCGCGACCGGGGCCACCGCGGTCTTGTGCAAGAGGGCGGCCACCGCAACGCCGTCGAGTTCATCCGTGATCTGACCGGGGGTACGCGAGCTGAGGCGATTCGCGCCGTGCGGGTGGGCGAGGCACTCGTCGAGGGAGTCGACGTCGACCCCGGTGATCAGCAGCAGACGGATCCCGCGAATTCACCGGCGCTGTGGCATGAGCCGCTGCGAGCTGCCCTCCTCGCCGGCGCGATCACCGCTGCGCAGCACCACGCGATCCGTGCGGGCCTCGGTGAGCCGCCGCTTCTCGAGGGTCGTGAGTCCGATGCCGTCCACGACGTGTGGCGAAGCGCGGCGGCCCGGCTGGCCGACGAAGCGCCTCTGTGCACGGTGGAAGATCTCGGCGCGCGCTCGCGCGTTCTGCGCGACATGCTCGACCCCGCCGGCGCCGAGGAGCGCTTCGCTGCTCGCTTCGACAGGCGCTCATATCGGTCGTCGAGAACCGCCGACGGCATGCGCAGCGCCCACATCGTCTTCGATGACGAGATGGGCGCGTGGGTCGAGGCGATGATGGATGCCGCGCTCGCGCCCCGCCGCGGTGGCCCACGGTTCGTCGACTCGGCACGGGCCGCGGCCGCTGAAGCGCTGTCGAAGGAAGCCCGAACCAACGACCAGCTCGCCTACGACCTGTTCATCGACCACCTCCGAGCAGGAGCACTCGCGAACGCGGACGACGTGTTCGGCGCGCGCGAGGCCGGGGTGCGCCTCGTCGCGATTCGAGACGCCGCCACGGGCGACGCCGTATCCCGCGATGCATTCGGGCGGCTTCTCGCGACGGCGCATTCCGAAGACGGCTCGCTCGCGCTCCCGGGATCATCGATCGAACGTGCGCTGTGCGCGACCGGATCCGTCACTCTGACAGTCGACTCGAGCGGCAAGCCGCTCGACGTCGGTCGGGAGCAGAGACTGTTCACGCCCAGGCAGCGACTCATGCTCGCGGTGCGGGATGGCGGCTGCATCTGGCCGTCGTGCGACCGCCCACCCGCTTACTGCGAGGCGCATCATTGTGAACACTGGGCCGACGGCGGACGCACTGATTGCGATGTCGGGGTCCTCCTGTGTCGATATCACCACCTTCACCTGCACAACGCGGGCTGGCGGATCACTCGACGAGACGATGGTCGGTTCGTTCTCCACGCGCCACCGGGCTCGAACTCCGAGCCGGTCCTCCTCATGTCGAAGTCTCCGCTGCGGTGGTTGTGGGATCCGCCCCCCGATCGAGTCGGCTGGCGTCTTGCGGCGTGAACGATGGATCGACCTCGGCTCCGGCGCACTTCGGCCGACGCGGGGGCACTGAGCGACGGCCGGCTTCGAGGCCGCTGCACATGGGTGGGCCCAGGCGGCGTGACGGTCGCCGACCTGGATCGCTCGCGCGTCGGATGCGACCGACGGCGGCCCGCTTGCGCGACACCGATCGGATGCCTCCGCCGCGTGAGCCTCTACGGCGAAGGCTACTGATCGCACCCCCTGAACACAGGCTCGATCGGGTTTGCTCGGATGCCGGATGCCGGACGCCGGACGCCGGACGCCGGACGCGAGACCCCTACGGCGCGATGTAGACCTTGCGCAGCGTCTCGCGGACCGTCCAGACCGTCTTCATGCCCTCTTCGAGGCGAACGACCGACCCCGGGCGCAGCTCGATCGGGGGCAACGCAGGTTCGTCGAACTCGATGCGGGCATCGCCTGCGAGCACGACGAAGACTTCATCCGCCTCGACATCGCGGGACACCCCGGGGGTGTGCTCCCACACCCCGATCGTGCGGCCGGATCCGTCGTCGAGATCCAGATACCGCGTGAAGGGCGAACCCGACACGACCTTCGCGAGATCGACCGGCTCGTACGGCACGGGGAGGTGCGCAGCATCCATCGCCACCCCCGACGTCAGCCGCGTCACGAGTCGAACCCCAGCCCGAGAGCGTCGAGCGTCTTGAGCAGCACATTGCGCCGCCCGGAGTTGTGGTCGGCACGATCGAGCGACCAGCGAGTGGCGTTGATGCCGATCGCCGCGGCCGGCTCGGGCGGGAAGGGGAGCGGACGCTTGCGCACCATCTCGAGCTCCGTGCGTTCGGTCTTCTCGCCGGCGAGCAGATCGAGCATGACCTCGCCCGCGAACCGAGTCGCTGCGACGCCGAGACCCGTGAAGCCCGCGGCATACGCGACCCGCCCACGACGCGCCGTGCCGAAGAACGCGCAGAACTGCGTCGACGTGTCGATCGCACCGGCCCACCGGTGCGAGAACCGCAGCCCCTCGAGTTGCGGGAACGTCGTGAAGAAGTGACTCGCGAGCTTCTGCCACGTCTCGGGACGATTCTCGTATGCCGAGCGCACGCGCCGACCGTAGTGGTAGACCGCGTCGTAACCGCCGAAGAGGATGCGGTTGTCCTTGCTCAGCCGGAAGTAGTGGAACTGGTTCGCGAGGTCGCTGATGCCCTGCCGATCGCCCCACCCGATCTCGTCGAGCTGGTCATCCGACAGCGGCTCGGTCATGAGCGCGTAGTCGTACACGGGCACCGTCATCAAGCGGTTGCGCGTGAGCAGAGACGGGAAGACGTTCGTCGCGAGCGCGACGCGCGAAGCCGTCACGCGCCCCTCGGCCGTGACCACCTCGACGCCGTCCGCCGTGTCGTCGAGCGCGCGCACGGGCGACCCCTCGAAGATGACGACGCCCGCCTCTTCGGCGGCGTGTGCGAGTCCGGCGGCCAGCTTGCCCGGATGCACGAGGGCGTTCGTGTGCTTCTCGAACACGGCGCCCAGGAACGTCGGCGAGGCGACCGAGGCGCGGATCTCGTCGCCGCTCATGCGCACGACCCCGTCATCGCCGCGGACCGCGGCATCCGTCGCCCACTCGTCGAGCCACTCGAGCTGGTGCGGCTCGGTCGCGACAGCGAGCGCGCCGACGCGCTCCCAGTCCGCGTCGATGCCGTACGCGGCGATGTCCTCGCCCATCGCGTCGAGATTCGCCAAGCCGAGCCGATCGAGTTCGTCGATCTCGTCGGGCCAGCGGGACAGGCCGTTGTCACGACCGTGCGTCAGGCTCGCTTCGCAGAATCCGCCGTTGCGACCCGACGCGGCCCAGCCGACCGTCCGCGCCTCGACGACGACGACCCGCAGACCCGGATCCCGCCGCTTCGCGTGCAGCGCCGTCCACAGCCCGGTGTACCCCGCGCCGACGATCACGAGATCCGCCGCGACGGTGCCGGTCACCCGCTCGCGCGGCGGCGTGGCGGGCAGGTCATCGAGCCAGAAGACGCTGTGTGCGCTGCCCGAGAGGCTGTGGGCGATGGTGGATGCTGCGGGGCGCTGCCGCTCGTAGACCGTGGTTCCCACGGGTATCACTCCTTGTGCGATGGGTGCTGGCTCGATCGTGGCCCGCCCGCGTGGCGGAAGCCAGAGGATCCATCGAGATCAGGACGATTCGACCGGATCACGGCGGTTCTCAGGCATCCGTCGCCGCGTAGACGCGCTCGCCCTCGACGAACGTCTGCAGCACGCGCGTCGCGCCGATCTCGTCGGCGGGCCGCGCGAACGGGTCGCGATCGAGGACGGCGAGGTCGGCGAATTTGCCGACCTCGATCGTGCCCGTCGTCTGGTCGAGGTGGTTCACCCACGCCGATCCTGCCGTGTAGGCGGTGAGCGACGTCGCGAGGTCGATCGCCTGCTCCGGCAGGAACGCGTCGTACTCGCCCTCCTCGTATCCGGGCGCGGCTGTGCGGTTGACTGCCGTGTGGATCGCCGCCAGGGGGTTCGGCGTCGACACCGACCAGTCGGACCCCGCGGCCAACACCGCTCCTGATCGCAGCAGGTCGCCGAAGGGGTACTGCCAGGCATCCCGCGGCGCACCGAGGAACGGGAGTGTGAGATCGACCATCTGCGGTTCGAGTGCGGCCCACAGCGACTGCATGTTGGCCGCGACATCGAGGGTACGGAAGCGCGGGATGTCCTCGGGATGCACGACCTGGATGTGCGCGATGTGGTGTCGGTGATCGCTGCGGCCGTTGCGACGGATCGCGTGCTCGACGGCATCCAGGCACTCCCGCACGGCACGATCGCCGATCGCGTGGAAGTGCACCTGGAAGCCCTCGGCATCCAGCAGCGGCACCGCTTCGTTCAGGATCGCGGGATCCACGAACGAGATGCCCGAGTTGTCGGTGAAGTGCCCGTGACCGTCGCAGTACGGTTCGAGCATCGCGGCGGTGAAGTTCTCGGCGACGCCGTCCTGCATGATCTTGATGCTGGTCGCGGCGAAGCGGCCGCCGCGATACCGCTCGCGCCGCTCGATCAGCGACGGGATCTGCTCGAGGCCCTTCGTGCGGTCCCACCAGATCGCGCCCACGACCCGGGCTGTGAGCGTGCCGTCTGCGGCCGCCTTCAGATACGCCGGGCCTGGATCTCCCGCGTCGCCGTAGGCGCCGACGATCGCGTCCTGCCAGGCGGTGATGCCGTACGAGTGGAGGTACTTCTGTCCGACGAGCAGAGCCTCGGTCAGCCGCTCAAGCGGCTCTTCGGGGAGCAGGCGGTTCACCAGGCCCATCGCGCCCTCGTGCAGCGTGCCCGAGGGATCACCCGCGGCATCCCGCTCGATGCGTCCGTCCGCAGGGTCGGGAGTGTCGCGATCGATGCCCGCGAGCCTCAGCGCCACCGAGTTCACCCATGCCCCGTGACCGTCGCGATTGGGGAAGAAGGCGGGGCGATCGGGCACGACGGCATCCAGAGCGGCCGCCGTCGGGGTGCCGCCCGGGAAGGCGGACATCTGCCATCCGCCCCCCAGGATCCATTCGTCAGAGGGGTGGGATGCCGCGAACCGCCCGATCGCGTCGAGGTACTCGCTCGCCGTGCCGAGGTCGGCGAGGTCGCAGCGCAGCATGTCGAGGCCGCCCCAGACGGGATGCACGTGCGCATCCTGGAACCCCGGAACGAGCAGACGGCCACCGAGGTCGACCACCTCGGTCGACGGACCCGTCAGCGCGGCGATATCGCGTTCATCGGTCGAGACGATCCGGCCGCCGCGCACGGCGACGGCCGATGCCCGCGAGCGCACGGTGTTCGCCGTGAAGACGGGGCCGCCGGTGAAGACGAGGTCGGCGTAGGTCATCGTGCTCATGTCAGCCGCCGGTCATCGTGCGGGCGATCTGGGTCGCGGAGTCGCCCGCACGCTTGAGCACGAGGGCCACGAGCGCGAGTGCGACGAGCGTCAGCAGCAGCATGATCGTCGACACGGCCGCGATCTCGGGTCGGAGGCCCGACCGCACGGCGCTCAGCACGTAGACGGGCCACGGCGTCGACCCCGAGACCTGCACGAAGGCCGCGACGATCGTGTTGTCGAGGCTCAGCGTGAAAGCCAGCAGGAATCCGGCGAGCACCGCAGGCATCGCGAGCGCGAGCGTCACGCGACGGAACGTCGTGACGGGCTTGGCGTACAGGTCGCTCGATGCCTCTTCGAGGTTCGCATCCATTCCCACCAGGCGGGCGCGAACGATGTACGACACGACAGCCGTGGCGAAGAGCGAACTGCCGATCGACAGGCGCACGAGGCCGTCGTTGAAGAGCCCGATCCCCATGTCCTGTCCGAGCCAGACGAAGAACGGCAGGAGAGCGACGGCGTCGACGATCTCGGGCGTCACCGAGACGAGGAGCAGGAGTCCCAGGAACCACCAGACCCACTTGCCGGGATGCCGCGCCATCGCGATGCCGGCGAGCGTGCCGAGCGCCGTCGCGATGATCGCGGCGAACAGCGCCGTGATGAGCGACACGCGCACGGCGTTCTGGATCGCGGGCTTCTCGAGGATCGTGAGGAAGGCATCGAACCCGAAGCCGTCCCACGACACGAGCAGGCGACCCGTGTTGAACGAGTAGATGACGATGACGATGATCGGCGCGAACAGGAAGAGCATGACGAGCACGCCCCAGACGTTCAGCAGCACATCCGACCACGACCGTCGCGCGCGATGCACGGGTGCTTCGGCGGTCATGCCGGGACCTCCACTCGTTCCTTCGGAGCCGTCACCGGTTCCGGGTCCAGTTCGAGGCGATTCGCCATGCGGAAGGGCAGTGACACGAGCCACACGATGAGAGCCGCGACGGCGATCGTCAGGGTGATGACGAGCATCAGGAGCACCGCCATCGCCGATCCCAGGGCCCAGTTCTGGGCGGTCTGGAACTGGCTCGCGACGAGCTGCCCGACCATGTTGCCCTTCGCTCCGCCGAGCACGGTCGCGGTGATGTAGTCGCCCATGAGGGGGATGAACACGAGCAGGACGCCGGCGACGACACCCGGCTGCGAAAGCGGCAGCGTGACGCGGAAGAAAGTCGCGACACGTCCCGCGCCGAGATCCTTGGACGCCTCGCGCAGCGCAGGGCCGACGCGGTCGAACGCGACGAAGAGCGGGAGCACCATGAGCGGCAGGTAGTTGTACACGACGCCGATCACGACGGCGGTGCGCGTGTAGAGCAGCTCGAGAGGACCGTCGATGATGCCGACGGACTGCAGGAGCCCCGACATCCATCCTTCCGGCGCCAGGATCACCTGCCAGCCGATCGTCCGCACGAGGAAGTTCGTCCAGAAGGGCACGAGGACGAGGGCGATGAGCAGGCCCCGGCGCTGAGGCTTGACCTTGAAGGCCATCCAGTACGCGACCGGCGCCCCGATGAGGAAGCACAGGACGGTGCCGATGACACCGACCCACAGCGTGTTCGTGAACGTCGCGAAGAAGGTCGGCGACATCGCCTCGATGTATCGGTCGAGCGACAGGACGTCGTTCGCGTGCGTGCCGAAGATGCCCGGCTTGTAGCCGAACGAGAACCAGACGACCATCGCGACGGGCGCGATGAAGAAGACCGCCAGCCACACCCACGCCGGAACGGCGAGGAACGCGCCGGTGGACTTCGACTTAGGCACCCGCGGCGGCCTTCATCTCGTTCCAGATCGCCACACGGGTGGTCTGCGAGTCGTTGAGTTCCTGCTCGTGCATCGTCTCGAGCTGCTCGGGCGTGAAGAAGATCATGTCGGTGAGGGGGATCTCGCTCTCGATCGCACCTGCCTCCATGTCCTTGCCGCCGACGTTGTAGCCGATGTAGTCGAGGTTGAGCGCGAGGCTCTCGGGCGACAGCGAGAAGTTGATGAAGGCGTGCGCCGCCTCGGGGTTGGGTGCGCCGGCCGCGATCGCCCAGTTGTCCATCCACAGTTCGGTCACCGGTCCGGGGAGCACCCACTGCCAGCGGTCGGGCTCGCTCGACTCGAGCAGTCCGAGGCGAGCGTCGCCGTTCCACGCCTGCATGAGCGTCTGCGTGCCCTGCGGGATCGCGTTCGTGCCGGGGTACGAGTCGAACGCCGAGATGTGCGGCGCGATCTGTTCGACGAGGAAGACCCGGCACTCCTCGAGTTCCGCTTCGTCCTCGGTGTTCCAGTCCAGGTCGTTCGCCCAGAAGTACGCGCCGATGATGCCCGCGGGGTCATCCGACATCGAGGTCTTGCCACTCGCTTCGTTCTGAGCGGCGTCGAAGAAGTCGGCCCACGTGGTGAGCTCGCGCGTGATGACGTTCTTGTCGTAGACGAAGCCGGTCGTCCCCCACGCCTTGCATACGGAGTAGTCGTTCGTCGGGTCCCACGCGCGCCCGAGGTAGGCAGGATCCATGTTGGCGAGGTTCGGCAGGAGGTCCTTGTTGAACTTCGTGAGCAGACCCTGCTCGATCATCTGCGGGATGAAGACGCCCGTCGGAACGACGATGTCGTAGCCCGACGTGCCCTTCGCCGCGACGAGCTTCGCGATGAGCTCCTCGTTCGACGAATACGAGTCGAGGGTCACATCCGGGCCGAGTTCCGACGTGAACGCCGCAACGACATCGGGCGAGTCGTAGTCGCCCCACGTGTAGACCGAGACGCTGTCTTCGAGGTCGCCGCCGGTCGCCTGCGGCGCGGGAGCGCCGCCGCCGCTCGGGGTGCACGCCGCGAGGAACGCGGCTCCGCCGGCGATCGCCGCGACGCTGAGGAAGCGCCGGCGCGACAGCTCGTTCACGATGCGAGGCACCGCCTCTTCCGGTGCGAGGATGCGGAGCGGGGTGCGGGAATCGGGCATCGGGTTCTCCAGGTGTCGGGTGAGGGACTCGGTGTCGGAAGGGTCTAAGCCGTCGGCGGCGCGACGTAGCCGCCCTCTTCGGCGGCGGCGTCGCGGGGGAACAGCAGGACGTGCTCGGGCGACCACGTACAGGTGACGGCGTCGCCGACGCGCAGCGCCGGAGCATCCGGAGTCGGACGCCGCACGATGAGCGACTGGTCCGCGCCGAGGCGCACGAGGTACTGCATCGTGTCGCCCAGATGCGAGACGCCGATGAGCTCGCCGCCGACGGTGTTCGGCGCTGCCGTGGCGTCCGTCTGGGCAGCGATCCGGATGTTCTCGGGACGCACCGCAGCCTCGCCCTGCGCAGCGCCGGAGAGCGGGGAGTGGATGCTGCGCAGCAGCGTGTGCGGAGAATTGACCGCGGCGCCCTGCTCGACGACATCGCCGGTGAAGAAGTTCTGCTGACCGACGAAGGCCGCGACGTAGGCGGAGGCGGGCCGCGCGTAGACCGTGTCGGCGTCGGCGAGCTGCTCGATGCGCCCCGCCCGCATGATGGCGATGCGGTCGCTCATCGAGAGCGCCTCGCCCTGGTCGTGCGTCACGAAGACGAACGTGATGCCCAGACGCGACTGCAGGAGCTTGAGCTCGAGCTGCATCTCTTCGCGCAGCTGGCGATCCAGCGCGCCCAGCGGTTCGTCGAGGAGCAGGACGGCGGGACGATTCACGAGCGCGCGCGCGAGCGCGATGCGCTGCTGCTGGCCGCCCGACAGCTGCGTCGGCTTGCGATCGGCGAAGCGCCGCATCTGCACCATGTCGAGCGCGGCCGAGACCTTCTCGCGCACCTCCGCCTTCGGGGTGCGGCGCTGCTGCAGGCCATACGCGACGTTCTCGGCGACCGACAGGTGCGGGAACAGCGCGTACGCCTGGAAGACCGTGTTGACGTCGCGACGGTACGGCGGGGCCGCGAGGACCGAGGTGCCCGAGATGCGGATGTCACCGGCATCCGGATGCTCGAAGCCTGCGATCATCCGCAGCGTCGTCGTCTTGCCGCAGCCGGAGGGACCGAGCAGCGAGATGAACTCGCCCGGCTCGATCGTGAGGGACAGGTCGTCGACGGCGACCTGATCGCCGTAGCGCTTGGTCACCCTGTCGATGACGACGCCGCCGCGCGCGGGCGCCGTGTCTGCTGTCTGCGAGGTCGCCTGCGCATCGGTCGCCGTGCTCACCTGGGAAGGCCTCCTGGTGTCGGGTCCGCGCGCCGGTGCGCGGTCGGGTCGGTTGTGCGGGTATTCCAATACATCCGCATGCACCGCACAATGCCGTTTCGAACGATCCGGACGATTCGCGGCGGAGCGCGGCGCGGGCGGGACAGATCGTCCGACCGAGCGTTACATCCGGGTTTCGGGCGCGGTACGCGCACGTCGCGAGGGATCAGGTCTGGCAGCGCGGACACCAGAAGACATTGCGCTCTTTCGTCGGGTCAGCGCCGAGCGTCGTCGCGCGGACCTGCGTGCCGCAGCGACGGCACGGCGCTCCCTCTCGGCCGTAGACCCAGAATCGGCGCCCGGGCTTGTTCTCCCCCGTGAAGGTGCGGCTGGGTCGATCGCGGTTCGCGCGGATCATGCGCGCGCCGAGGTCGACGACGGCCCGCGCATCGACGTCGGTCGCCGGCGTGTGCGGGTCGATACCGCGCACGAACAGGATCTCGTTGGCGTAGACGTTGCCGAATCCGGCGACGCTGCGCTGATCGAGGATCGCGACGTGCACGGGCCGAGGGTCTGCCTGCACGCGGCGTGCCGCCTCTTCGGCGTCCCAGTCCGGCCCCAGCAGGTCCGGTCCGAGATAGCCGACGAGCGAGTCCTCCTCGGCTCGGGACACGAGGTCGATGTCGGCGAGGTCGAAGCCGACCGCCTGCCAGTCGCGTGTGCCGACGATCGCGCGGGCCTTGAACGCGGGCTTGCGCCAGCGCTCGCCGCGTCGATAGACGTGCCACTCGCCCTCCATCTTGAGATGGGAATGCAGAGTCCAGTCGCCGATGCGATGGAGCAGGTGCTTGCCCCGCGGCACGACGTGCTCGATCACGGCTCCCGTGAGATCGGCGGTCGCGAAGCGCGGCACGCGCAGGTCGAACTCCGTCACCTCGGCGCCGGCGAGCACGTCGTCCATGCGATGAGCAGCGCGGTAGACGGTGTCGCCCTCAGGCATCGGACGTGTCTCCTCCTGCGGCGGGAATCGACGTCCTCGGTGGCGAGGCCTCAGGCACGGGATGCCTCGCGCAGCGCGTCGCCGGCGGTCAGGCGCCGCAGGGTGAAGCCGCGCGGAGATTCGACGAAACCGGCATCCCGAAGCTTCTGCCCGATGCCTGTGCCGAAGACGATCGCGCCGTTGACCTGCTCGATCGTCAGGGTGTCGAGCGTGCGTGCGCGCGCGGTCGCGACGAGATCGCGCGTCGCGGCCGTCAGCGCGTTCTCGTCGCCCGTGAACGCGAGCGCGGACTTGCCTCCGCGCTCGAGGTACAGGGTCAGCACGCCGTCGACGAGCACGACCAGCGCACCGGCCTTGCGTCCCGGTCGGTGCGACACGCCCGCGAGGCCCGGCCACGCGAGCGCGGCGCCGTAGGGGTTCGCGGGATCCGTCGCGGCGAGCGTGACGGCGCGGTACGGCGGCGGGTCGGGAAGCCCGGCGAACTCGCGCAGACGATCCACGGTGTTCGAGGCCGCGAACTGCGCGGCACCGAGCTTCTCGATCACGTACCCCCGGCGACAGTGCCCGGCCTCTTCGAAGCCCGCGAGGATGCGGTACACCTGCGCGAAGCCGCCGGGCACACCCTCGCTCTGCACCGAGCCGCGTGTGACGACGCCGTAGCGGTCGAGCAGAAGGCTCGCCGCGGCCGTCGCGCGCAGAGCGGCATCCGTCGACGCCTCGGGCAGGAGCGACCAGCGACCGCCGATCGCGGGTGGACGCGGCGGAATCGATGCAGCCACGGTGCGCACCGCCGCACCGCGGTACAGCCGTGCCCGCGGCGCCTTGCGGGCTACCCGATGCGCTGTCTTGCCACCGCCGACGAGCGTGCGCACGGGAGCGAACGTGTCGTTCGTCACGCGACCCGACCACGTGAGCGCCCAGAGCGCATCGATGACGGACTGCTCGTTCTCGGCGCCCGTGAGCTGCTTCAGCTGCGCCGCGAAGTACGCGCCACCGGCAGCGAGTGCGTGCAGCAGCTGGCCCTCGAGCGACCCGGCCGCGATCTCGTCGTCCGGTATGGCGAGCGTGAGCGGAGCCGCGTCGGCGGGGTGCAGCGCGATCCATCCGTCGCGGCCCGGAAGCGTGCCGTGTCCCGACCAGATGACCTCGCCCGTCGCCGTGAGCTCGTCGAGCATCGCGGGCGTGTAGTCCGACACCCGCGCCGGGAGGATGAGCGACTCCCACGCGCTCGCCGGGATGGGCACGCCCGCGAGCTGCTCCACGGCCGCCGCGACGCCGTCGATGCCCTCGAGCGGCCGGACGACGTGCTGCCACACGGGCAGGAAGCGCGCGTACGCCTCGGGGGCGACGGGCTCGACGCTGCCGCGGATCGCCGCGAGCGACCGCAGCCGAAGGCGGCGCAGGACTTCGGCGTCGCACCACTCCGTTGCTCCGTCGTCACCCGGAGCGGCCTCGGGCAGGAAGAACCCGCTCGCGATGCGTCCCTGCGACTCGAGTCGCTGGAGCGTGTGCCGGGCGACGGCGATGCCGATGCCGAGTCGCGCGGCAGCGGCATCCGCCGTGAAGGGACCGTGCGTCCGCGCGTACCGGGCCACGAGGTCGCCGAGCGGGTCGGCGACGGGTTCGACGAAGGCGATCGGGATGCCGACGGGCAGAGCGACGCCGAGCGCATCGCGCAGGCGTCCTGCGTCTTCGATCGCGGCGAAGCGCGGTGCTCCCGCGATCGTGACGGCGATCGCGCGGCGTGCCGTCACGAGCTGATCGAGGAGAGCGGATGCCTCCGCCTCGGTCGCCTCGCCTTCCAGCCGCGCAGCGACCTCGGCGGCGTCGAGCGGGCCCAGCATCCGGAGCAGGTCCGCCACGCCCTCGAGCCCGCGGGCACGCCGTTCGGGGTCCAGGCGCTGCAGCTCGCGCTCGTACTGGGCGATGATCGCGGGGTCGAGCAGCTCGCGCAGTTCGACCTTGCCGAGCAGCTCCGACAGCAGCGAGGGATCGACCGAGAGCGCCGCAGCCCGGCGCTCGGCGAGCGGCGAGTCGCCCTCGTACATGAACGCGCCGACGTAGCCGAAGAGCAGGTCGCGCGCGAACGGCGACGGCTGAGCGGGCTCCGTCTCGATCAGGCGGATGCGACGATCGCCGATCCCGCGGACGATGCGCAGGAGCGCGGGAACGTCGTAGACGTCCTGCAGCACTTCGCGCAGCGTCTCGAGGATGATCGGGAACGTCGGGTACCGCTTCGCGACCTCCAGCAGCTGAGCCGACCGCTGACGCTGCTGCCAGAGCGGGCTCCGGCGACCCGGATTGCGCCGAGGCATGAGCAGCGCACGCGCAGCGCACTCGCGGAACCGCGAGGCGAACAGCGCCGAGCCGCCGACCTCGTCGGTCACGATCTGCTCGAGCTCATCCGGCTCGAAGACGAACAGCTCGGCCCCCGGGGGCTCGGCCGTGGCATCCGGAACCCTGGCGATGATGCCGTCGTCGCTCGCGACCGCCGACCCCTCGACCCCGAGGCGCTCGCGGATGCGCGCGTTTACCGCGAGCGCCCACGGTGCGTGCACCTTCATGCCGTACGGGGAATGCAGGATGACGCGCCAATCGCCGACTTCGTCGCGCCCGCGCTCGACGGTCAGGTTCTTGTCGGTCGGCAGTGTGCCGGTCGCCTCGCGCTGCTCGGCGAGGTAGGACAGGAGATTGCCCTGTGCGAGCACATCGAGCCCGGCGTACTGCAAGCGCGCGTGCGCGGCATCCGGCTTGGCACTCGTCAGCTCGCGCGAGAACTTGCCGAGCGCCTCGCCCAGCTCGGCCGGTCGGCCGATGCCGTCGCCGTGCCAGAACGGCACCTTGCCCGGCTGACCGAAGGCGGGCAGCACGTTGACGCGGTCGTGCGTGATCTCGACGATGCGCCAGCTCGTCGTGCCGAGCGTGAAGACGTCGTTGACGCGCGACTCGTAGACCATCTCTTCGTCGAGCTCGCCGACGCGTGCGTTCTGGCTCTGCCCGGCGATGAAGACGCCGAACAGACCGCGGTCGGGGATCGTGCCGCCGCTCGTGACGGCGATGCGCTGCGAGCCCGGTCGGCCCGTCAGCGTGCCGTGATCGCGGTCCCAGATGAGGCGGGGGCGAAGTTCGGCGAACTCGTCGGACGGAAAGCGCCCCGCGAGCAGGTCGAGCGTCGCCTCGTACGCCGAGCGGGGCAGCGCGCGGAAGGGGGCGGAGCGCTTGAGCGCCTCGTACCAGCCCTCGACGTCGAGGGGCTCGAGTGCGCAGGCCGCGACCGTCTGCTGGGCGAGGATGTCGAGCGGGTTCTGCGGCACCGCGATCGCCTCGATCTGGCCCGCGAGCATGCGCTCGGTCACGATCGCGGTGTGCAGCACGTCGGCGCGGTGCTTGGGGAAGAGGGCGGCACGGCTGACCTCGCCGACCTGGTGGCCGGCGCGCCCGATGCGCTGGAGGCCGGATGCCGCGCTCGGCGGCGCCTCGACCTGGATGACGAGATCGACCGCGCCCATGTCGATGCCGAGCTCGAGGCTCGACGTCGCCACGACGCACTTGAGCACCCCCGTCTTGAGCTCCTCCTCGACCTGCGCTCGCTGTTCCTTCGACACCGAGCCGTGGTGCGCCTTCGCGAGCACGGGCTCGACGCCGGCTGTCGGTCCCGCCTGCGCCATGGTCGCTGCAGGGATCGCCTTCTCGGGTACGTCGAGCCCGAGCCGCTCGGCGTAGATCTCGTTGAGCCGACCCGTCAGGCGCTCGCCGAGGCGGCGCGAGTTGACGAAGACGATCGTCGAACGGTGCTGCAGGATGCGGTCGACGATGGCCTCTTCGACGTGCGGCCACACGCTGCCGGTGGCCTCGGTCGACTGCGGCAGGCGGCCGTCGCCGAACCAATCCTCGTCCTCGGCTTCGGCGACCGGCGCGGGCTCCTCGGCACCCGGCGCGGGAGGCGGGTGCAGCATGTCTTCGACCGGCACGACGACCTTGAGGTCGAACGCCTTCGTCGCCCGCGGCGCGACGATCTCGACGGGGGCGGCTCCGCCGAGGAACCGCGCGACCTCGTCGATCGGTCGCACGGTGGCGGAGAGTCCGATCCGCTGCGCTGCCGCGGCATCCGGATCCCGCTCGCGACGCAGGTCGTCCAGCCGCTCGAGGCTGACGGCGAGATGCGCTCCGCGCTTGGTCGCCGCGACCGCGTGCACTTCGTCGACGATGACGGTGTGCACATCGCGCAGCGTCTCACGCGCCTGACTCGTGAGCATGAGGTAGAGCGACTCGGGGGTCGTGATGAGGATGTCGGGCGGATCGCTGACGAGCTTGCGGCGGTCGGCGGACGTCGTATCGCCCGAGCGGACGCCGACGGTCACATCGGGGAGGTGGATGCCCAGACGCCGAGCGGACTGGCCGATGCCGACGAGCGGCGACCGGAGGTTGCGTTCGACGTCGACTCCGAGGGCCTTGAGGGGGGAGATGTAGAGGATGCCGGTCCCCAGCCGGTCGCGCTTCTTCGCAGTCGGCGGCTCGAGCGCCTTGGTGTGGAAGACCCGGTCGATGGCCCACAGGAACGCCGACAGCGTCTTGCCCGAGCCGGTCGGGGCGACGACGAGGGCGTGCTTGCCGTCGGAGATCGCCTGCCATGCCCCGGCCTGCGCGGTCGTCGGCTCGGCGAAGGCAGAGCGGAACCAGTCCTGCGTGGCAGGACCGAACCGCTCCAGCACACGGTGCGCTGAGCCTGTCGAAGCGTCGGCCATCCCTCCATCTTCGTCGGGATCGCCGACATCCGGGCGGAATCCGTCGCACGGGGGAGGCGCTTCCGAGCCACGGTCGCCTACCGTCGGGGCATGCACAGCGCGCGCAGGAGAGCACTCGATTGGGGCGGTCCGATCGCGATCGGTGCCGGTGTGGGCACGGCGATCGGCGTCGCCGCGGCGAACGTCATCCCCGGACTCGTGATCGGCACGGCACTCGCGGTGATCCTCTTCGTGATCTTCGCGGTCGCCGGCGCCGCCGGACCGGGAGGCGCCGGGGGAGACGGAGCGGTCGTCATCCCACCCGTCGGCGACGGCCATCACGGCGGTGCCGGCGGGGGAGACGGCGGCGGAGGGGGAGCAGTCGGCTGACCACCGCCCCTCTGCCGCTCACGCCTGCTTGGGGATGATGAGCCAGAGCAGCAGATAGATCCACAGCGAGAGTCCGGCGAAGATCACGGCGAGCACCGTGAGGATGCGGACCAGCGTGACGTTCCATCCGAAGCGGTTGGCGATCGCGGCGCAGACGCCTGCGAGGACGGCGCCCTGTCGGGGTCTGACGAGTGTGCTCATGCGTCCATGATCCCGGTCGGCGGCAGTCTGCGCACGGGGGAAGACCCCCCGAGTCACCCCTCGGTCAGCCTTCCCTCGCGATCGAGCTCGAGGACGCGATCGACTCCGAGACGCTCGAGGAACGCGTCGTCGTGGCTCACGATGAGCACCGCCCCGCGATAGGCCGACAGGGCGTCGACGAGCTGTCCGACCGTGTCGATGTCGAGGTTGTTCGTCGGTTCGTCGAGCACGAGCAGCTGCGGTGGCGGGGCGGTGAGGAGCAGGCGGGCGAGGGCGACCCGGAACCGCTCACCACCCGAGAGCGATGACGCCGGCCGCTCGACCGCGGCGCCGCGGATGAGGAAGCGCGCGAGCCGGTTGCGCAGCTCGACCGTCGTCACGCTCGGCGCGACCGCGGCGACGTTCTCGAGCACGGATGCGGCGTCGTCGAGCCCGTCGACCCGCTGCGGCAGGTAGCCGATCCGGTCGGTGTGGGCCGTTGCCCGAATCTCTTCGAGGCGCTCCCGCGTCGTGTCCGATTCCGGAGAGGTGGATGCCACGAGCCGCTCGATCAGAGTCGTCTTGCCGACCCCGTTCGGGCCGACGAGCGCGACGCGCTCCGGTCCTTGGATGATCCACGCGTGAGCGCCGTCGTCGAGCGTCGCGATCCGTCGACCTGCCGGAACGCCGGGGTCGGGCAGATCGATCCGCACGGTGTCGTCGTCGCGCACACGCCGTTCCGCTGCATCCAACGCGTCACGCGCAGCAGCCTCGCGGTCGGCTTTCTCACCCCGCAGCTTGCCGGCCGAGACCTGCGCGGCCATCTTGCGACCGCCCGCGATGATCTTCGGCACGCGCTTCTCGAGCTGCGCCTTCTTCCCCATCGCCTGACGATGGGAGATGGTGACCTCGGCCTGGATGCGGTCGCGTTTCTCGCGCTTGACGACCTGCGCAGCGGCGCGCTCGGCCTGCCGCGCCGCGCCTTGCTCGGCATCCAGCCACGCCCGCCATTCGGAGTAGGGGCCGCCGAACACCGACAGCTGATTCGCATACAGCTCGGCCGTGTCGTCCATGAGCTCGAGCAGCCCCGTGTCGTGGCTGACGACCACGAGCGCGCCGCGCCAGCCGCGGACCATGTCGGAGAGGCGCCTCCGCGCCTCGCGGTCCAGGTTGTTCGTCGGCTCGTCGAGCAGGGTGATGACGGGGCGCCGCAGCCGGATGCCGGCGATCGCGGTGAGCACGGCTTCGCCGCCCGAGAGCTCTCCGACGCGGCGGTCGAGCATCTCCGGTGCGAGCCCGGCCTCCGCGAGCGCCTCGTGCGCGCGCGCTTCGACGTCCCAGTCGTCGCCGACGACGTCGAAGTGCGCCGGATCCACGTCTCCGGACTCGATCGCGCGCAGCGCGCGGAGAGCATCGCTTACGCCGAGCAGATCGGCGACGGGCCGGTCGACGTCGAGGGTGAGCTGCTGCGGCAGGTACGCGGCATCCTCCGATCGCACGAGCTGCCCCGCGTCGGGTGCGAGCTCGCCCGCGATGAGGCGCAGCAGGGTCGATTTGCCCGAGCCGTTGCGGCCGACGAGCCCCGTGCGACCGGCGCCGAACGCGCCGCTGACGCCCGAGAGGGCGACCGTGCCGTCGGGCCACGAGAATGACAGGCGGTCCAGGACGATGGATGGTGTGAGGGTGGGAGCAGGCATGAGACCTCCGTGAGTCGCGGTTGCGCTGACACGAGGGGCCGGGCACGCCGAAGGGCGTACGGAAGCGGCGGGATCGACGGTCAGCGCGGAATGGATGCGCTGGAGCGTCGAGAGTGCGGCCCTGAGGGTGCGGAAGGTCGACGGAACAGCGCTTTACAGCGCGGCGGCGTCGATCGTCTTCAACGGATCATCCTCACAGAGGGAACAGGAACGACGGCCACGATACCGGATGCCTCGCCCGTCGTGGCTGGGAATCCCGTCTACAGCGACTCGAGCTGCTTTTCGAGGAAGGTTCGCACATCGGCCAGTTCCTGCTCCGAGACGCTGTGCGTCAGCCCGTCGTACACACGGCCGCTGAGGTCGGCGTGCTCCGGCAGCCACTCGGTCGTGTGGGCGACGAGGAACGACGGGATGACGTCGTCCCGCGTCCCACGACCCCAGAACACGGGCGGCCGCAGCTGCGCGAGCGCCTCGTCGTGAGGCAGATCCCCCGGCGTGGCGTAGCCGCTCAGGTTGATCGCGAACGCGAACCGCTCCGGCTCCAGCCGCACCGCCTGGAGTGCGACGGCGGCTCCCTGCGAGAACCCGAGCAGTCCCACCGTCGTCGCGTCGGTCGCGGCGTCCACCCATTCGATGAACCGCGAAGCGGACTCGGTGACGTGTCGCGGGTCGCGCCCGTCGAGTCCCTCGATCGGATACCACGAGAAGCCCGGCGCCGGGAACGGCGGACTGAGCGGCGCGCGGACGGATGCCACGACGAGCGCGTCGGGAAGATAGGGCGCGAGGGCGAACAGATCGTGCTCGTCGGCGCCGTAGCCGTGAAGAAGGACGAGCAGGGGCCGACCGGCACGGTCCTCCGGGCGGACGGACCACTGCACGACGGTGGGATCGAGGGGAGGCGTGTCGTGCGGCATCCCCCCATCATGGCAAGAGCCGTCTGAGGTATACAGGAGGCATGTCCGTGCGCACTCCCGATCCCGAGCCCGCCGGCGACGAGCCCTACGGCCCGCCGGCCGGCAACGCGTCCAACCCCGCCTGGCTGAGCGAGATCGAACTCGCCGAGGCGCGACGGCGACTTCCCATGCTCTACGTCGAGGGCGTGCCCGTCCGCGTGGACGGCATGGGTCAGGTCATGCAGGTCGGGATCCTGCTGCGCGCGTCGCCGATCGGCGAGATGTCGCGCACCATCGTGTCGGGCCGAGTGCGCTACGGCGAGACGGTGCGCGATGCGCTGTTCCGTCACCTCGAGAACGATCTCGGGCCCATGGCTTTCCCGTTGCTGCCCGCGCAGCCCACGCCGTTCACGGTCGCCGAGTACTTCCCGTTGCCAGGAGTCAGTGCCTTCCACGACGACCGCCAGCACGCCGTGTCGCTCGCCTTCGTCGTGCCGGTCACGGGTACCTGCCAGCCGCGGCAGGATGCCCTCGAGGTCACGTGGCTCACCCCCGAAGAAGCGTCCTCCGACGCGCTCGCCGCCGAGATGGAGGGCGGTCGCGGCACGCTCATCCGGCTCGCTCTCGCGAGCGTCGGCGCACTCCGCTGACACGGGTCTTCAGCATCCAGCCAGGACAGGTATCCTTCTCCTGCCACGCAAAACAGCCTCTGCGTGGTATATACCCCCTCCGTCGTGGAGGCGATGCGCTCTCGTATCGCCCGAGCAGACCGTCCGAAGCGCACTCAGACCCGAACAGCGCCGACGACACCACGAACCCCGAGAAGCAGGTAGCCCGATGTCTGATCCCGTGCCCGCCCGTCGCGACAACGCGCAGGACTCCACCCCTTTCGACGAGCTCTTCGCGACCGGTCCGGCGTCGACGCCGGCCGCGCGCACGGACTCCTCGTTCACGACCGTCTTCCGCGGATACGACAAGGATGAGGTTGACGCCGAGATCGCGACCTTGACCTCGCGTGTGCGCGTGAGCGCCGACCAGGTCGCCCAGCTGCGCGATCGCGAGTGGCGCGCCGGCACCGAGACGCAGGCCGCCGTCGAGCGCCTCGAACTCGAGCTCGCCGCCGCGAAGGAGCGCGAGGCCGATGCCCTCGAGAACGCCGAGGCCGCCGCCGCGGCCGCAACGTCCGGGATGCAGGAGCGGGTCGAGCGGCTGGAAGCCGAGCTCGCCGCCGCGAATGCGCGAGCGAGCGCCGCCGAGCAGCGCGCCGACGCACTCACCGAGGAGCTCACGGGCAGCGCTGCCGAGACCCCCAACCGCCACCAGTTCGAAGAGGTCCTGCGGGTCGCCGAGGAACAGGCTGGGCAGCTCCTGCGCAACGCCTCGGTGCAGGGCGAGCGTCTGCTCGAGTCGGCCCGCACCGAGATCGAGAACCGCAAGAAGGATGCCGCGGCCGAGGCCGCTGCGATCGTCTCGCAGGCGCAGAGCGAGGCGCAGCAGCTGCGCCTGCGCATCGACACCGAGCGCACGGCGCACGAGGCGGGCATCGAGCGCGAAGCGGCGCATGCCGCTGAGAAGGTCGCGCAGGCGACCCAGGAGGCGGCGACGATCCGCACCGAGGCGGAGAAGGGCGCCGCCGCTCTGCGTTCGCTCGTCGCCCGCGAGACGACGTCGGCCCGCTCCGAGGCCGAAGAGGCGGTGCGCGAGCTTCGCGTGCGCGCGCTCGAGTTCGAGGAATCGCTGACCCGTCGTCAGGACGACGCGCAGCAGGAGTTCCTCGTGCTCCACAACCAGGCTGTTTCGCACGCCGAGCGCATCACGCAGGACGCCAACAGCCAGGTCGCCGCTTCGCTCGATCACGCGCAGCGTGTCGCGTCCAAGGCCGACGACTTCGAGCGGCTCATGCGTGCACAGGCGCAGCAGATCGAGGCGGATGCCCACGTCCGCGCGAACACCCACCTGGACCAGGCTCGCGGCAAGGCGCAGAAGATCATCGACACCGTGACGGCGCACGCCCAGGCTGCGCTCCGCGATGCCGAGGACCGCACCCGTCAGCTGCGCTGGCAGGAGCACCAGCTGACGAGCTTCATGGCCGAGGTCAAGGAGCTCATCCGCCCCGAGGGCGCGATCGACGTATCCGCACCCGCCGCCGCGGGAGCGACGATGGCTGCCGCCGAGGAGACCGTCTTCGAAGAGCCCGTCTTCGAGGAGGCTGTATCCGAGGTCGCCGAGGAGGAGGCGAGCGCCGAGGAGCCGAGCGACGCCGACGCGCAGGATGACACCGAGGCCGACGAGGTCGTCGTCGAGGACGAAGACGACTTCGAGGATGACGACGACTCCGGCATCGTCACGGTCACGGTCGTCGAGGCCCTCCCCGAGTTCGAAGACTCCGAGGACTCCGAGGACTCGGACGACGCGGAGGTCGACGAGGAACTCGAGCGCGCCGACGCCTGATCCACAGATCCCCCTCACGGCTCCGCGCCCGGAACAAGCGTTCTAGGCTCGGAGCCGTGACCCTTGAGCCCCTCGCCCTTCCCACCGACCTCGCAGGCTGGACGACCTTCGCGACCGAACGCCCCGCCGAGCGCATCGCGCGCGTCCGCGACATCGACGAGCGGCTGCGCTCCGAAGAGCTCGGCACACTCGAGCGACTCGAGCTCTGGAACGACGCCGAGGTCGCCCTCAGCGAGGCCGTGAGCGAGGCGTACGTGCTCAGTGAAGCGCACCCCGAGGCCTCCGTCCGCGAGATCGCCGAAGCGCAGGTGCAGGCGGTCGAGTCGCTCGCGGCTTCGCGCCTGCTCGACCGCGAACTCTGGCGGGCGTTCGCCGACGCGGATGCCGATGGGCTCGACGAGCGCGCCGCACGCCTCCTCTCGCGTCTGCTGCGCGACTTCCGTCGTGGCGGAGTGGAACTGGATGACGCGGGCCGCGCACGGGTGGCCGAACTGACCGACCGCGACACCGAGCTGTCGCTCACGTTCTCGCGCAACATCCGCGAGGGACGTCAGCAGATCACTGTGCCCGCGGCGGGCCTCGCGGGACTCCCGCAGGATTTCATCGACGCGCATCCCGCAGATGCCAACGGCAACGTCACCCTCACGACCGAGTACACGGACGTCGGGCCCGTCATGGAGTACGCGACCGACCGCGACACGCGCATCGCCCTCACGCGGGTCTTCCGCAACCTGGGTTGGCCCGTCAACGACGAGGTCCTCGCCGAGTTGCTCGCGGTGCGCGCCGAGCGCGCGCGCCTGCTCGGGTTCTCGGACTGGGCGGACTACGAGACCGAGACGCGCATGATCGGCACCGGGGCCGAGATCCCCACTTTCCTCGCGAAACTCGACGCCGCATCCCTCGAGGCGGCGACCGCCGAGTACGACGTGCTGCTGGATCGCCTGCGACAGGACGTACCCGCGGCCGAAGCCGTCACGAACGCCGACTCGCTCTACCTGCAGAGCGTCATCAAGCGCGAGCAGTACGACGTCGATGCGCAGGTCGTGCGCTCCTACTTCCCCTTCGAGCGCGTGCTGCCGGGCATCCTCGACGTGACCGGGCGCCTGCTCGACATCGAGTTCGTCCCTCTCGACGTGCCGACCTGGCACGCCGATGTCCGCTCCTACGACGTCGTCCGAGGTGACGATCGGCTGGGTCGCATCCACCTAGACCTGCACCCGCGAGACGGCAAGTACAACCACGCGGCGTGCTTCGAACTCGCGCGCGGCATCGACGGCCGCGTGCTTCCCGAGGGCGTGCTGCTGTGCAACTTCTCGCGAGGTCTGCTCGAGCACGACGAGGTCGTGACGTTCTTCCACGAGTTCGGACACCTCGTGCACTTCATCCTCGGCGGTCGCCAGCGCTGGGCGCGGTTCAGCGGGTTCGAGACCGAGTGGGACTTCGTCGAAGCGCCGAGTCAGCTTCTCGAGGAGTGGGCGTGGGATGCCGGAGTCCTCGCGTCGTTCGCGGCGAACGCCGACGGCGAGCCGATCCCCGCCGACCTCGTCGCGAAGATGCGGACGGCGGATGCCTTCGGCCGGGCGATCGGCGTGCGCCAGCAGCTCGCCTACGCCCGGGTGTCGTACCACCTGCACGTCGACCGGCCGACGGATCTGCACGCGGCGACGGTGGCGCTGCAGGAGCGCTCGACGCCCGTCAGGCAGCTCGACGACCAGCACATGTACGCCGGCTTCGGCCATCTGACGGGCTACGGCGCGTGCTACTACACGTACCAGTGGAGTCTCGTCATCGCGCGCGACATGCTCACGGGCTTCGGCGATGACCTGATGGATGCCGCGGCCGCCCGCCGCTACCGCGAACTCGTCCTCGAACCGGGCGGCTCGAAGGACGCCCGCGATCTCGTGGAGTCGTTCCTCGGTCGTCCGTTCGCGTTCGACGCCTACGCCGACTGGCTCGCCGGGCGCTGACCGGGGGGTCAGCTCGTCAGGCGCGAAAGCTCCGCGACGAACGCGTCGACGTCGGCTTCCGCCGTGTCGAACGAGCACATCCAGCGCACCTCGTTGCGCGCGGCGTCCCAGTCGTAGAAGCGGAACGACGCCCGCAGCGCGTCGGCGACGCCGTCGGGCAGCGTCGCGAAGACGCCGTTCGCCTGCGTGGGCTGGGTGAACGCGACGCCCGAGATCGATCCGTCGGCGATGCCCGCCTCGACGCCCGCGCGCAGGCGCTGTGCCATCGCGTTGGAGTGCGACGCGTTGCGCAGCCAGAGGTCGCCCTCGAGCAGGGCGACGAGCTGCGCCGAGACGAAGCGCATCTTCGACGACAGCTGCATGTTCAGTTTGCGCAGGAAGGTGAGGCCGGCCGAGGCATCCGGATCCAGGACGACGACCGCTTCGCCGAGCATCGCACCGTTCTTCGTGCCGCCGAAGCTCAGCACGTCGACGCCCGCGTCGCGCGTGAAGGTACGGAGGGGCAGGCCGAGCGACGCGGCGGCGTTCGAGATGCGCGAGCCGTCGAGGTGCAGGCGCATGCCGAGCGGGTGGACGTGGTCGGCGATCGCGCGGATCTCGTCGGGTGTGTACAGGGTGCCGAGTTCGGTCGACTGCGTGATCGACACGACGAGCGGCTGGGCGCGGTGCTCGTCGCCCCAGCCCCACGCTTCGCGGTCGATGAGCTCGGGCGTCAGCTTGCCGTCGTCGGTCGGGACGTTCAGGATCTTGATGCCCGCGACGCGCTCGGGAGCGCCGCCCTCGTCGACGTTGATGTGAGCGGTGGATGCCGCGACCACCGCACCCCAGCGGGGGAGCATCGACTGGAGCCCTGTGACGTTCGCGCCCGTGCCGTTGAAGACCGGGAACGCCTCGACGCCCTCGCCGAAGTGATGTGCCATGACCTCCTGCAGGCGCGCGGTGTAGACGTCCTCGCCGTAGGCGACCTGATGACCGTCGTTCGCGGCGGCGATGGCGGCGAGCACCTCGGGGTGGACTCCCGAGTAGTTGTCGGAGGCGAAGCCGCGGATGTTCGGGTCGTGGATCGTGGTCACCCCTCCATCCTCCCATTCCCGCATCGATGGCTAGCATCGGAGGATGCCCGCAGAACCCGATGTCGTGACGGCGCTCGTCGCCCGGTTGAGGCCCGATCAGGTGCTGAGAGGCGAGGGAGAGCGCGACGCGTACGCGCACGACGACGCCGAATGGGCGGAGTTCCATCGCCCGATCGCGGTCGTGCTCGCCGAGACGACGGGTGAGGTGGCGGCGACCGTCCGGCTCGCGGCCGAGCACGGCGTCAGCGTCGTGCCGCGCGGTGCCGGCACGGGACTCTCCGGAGGCGCGAATGCGCTGCGGAACGCGATCGTGCTGTCGCTCGAGCGCATGACACGCGTGATCGAGATCGACGCGGCGGAGCGGTTCGTCGTCGCCGAGGCCGGGGTGATCAACGACGATCTGCGCACTGCGGTCGCCGCGCACGGGCTCTGGTACCCACCGGATCCCGCGAGCTACCGCATCTCGACGATCGGCGGCAACGCCGCGACGAACGCGGGCGGGATCTGCTGCGTCAAGTACGGCGTGACGCGCGACTACGTCCTGGGCATGACGGTCGTCCTCGCCGACGGCGAGATCGTGCACCTGGGTCGACGCACGGCGAAGGGCGCGACCGGCTACGATCTGACGGCGCTGCTCGTCGGCTCCGAGGGCACGCTCGGCGTCATCACCGAGCTGACCCTCAAGCTCCTTCCGCTGGGCGGTCGCGAAGAGCGCGCGATCGTCGGCTCCTTCGGATCGCTGGAGGATGCCGGGGCCGCGGTCGCCGCGATCTCAGCGGCCGGCATCGTGCCGTCGGCGCTCGAGCTCATCGACGAGACGTGTCTGCGGGCGGTCGACGACTGGCAGGGGCTGGGGCTGCCGCACGGTGCAGCGGCGCTCCTGCTCTCGACCGTGGACGAGGTGGGCGACGTCGGCGCGGGGCACGCGGCATCCATCGCCCTTCTCATGGCCGAAGCCGGAGCGCTCGGCGTGGAGCAGGCGGCCGTCGCCGAGGAGATCGAGCGGCTCTTCCTCGCCCGTCGGCTCGCCTACCCGGCGCTCGAACGGCTGGGGCCGGTGCTCACGGAGGACATCTGCGTGCCCCGCACCGCGGTGCCCGAGATGCTCGGCCGCATCCGCGACACGGCCAGGGCGCACGATGTCGTCATCGCGACCATCGCGCATGCCGGCGACGGCAACCTGCATCCGCTCATCATCGCGCCGGAGGGCGATGACGCGGCCAAGGCCCGTGCCAAGCGCGCGTTCGACCGCATCGTCGACGATTGTCGCGCGCTGGGCGGCACCGTGACGGGCGAGCACGGCGTGGGGCTGCTCAAGCTCCCCGGAGCCCGCATCGAGCTCGGAGATCGCGTGCTCGCGATGCACCGCGACATCAAGGCGGCGGTCGATCCGCGGGGGACCCTCAACCCCGGCAAGGCCTTCTAGCGCGCGAGCCACCGCAGGAGCACGTCGTCGAACGCCTTCGGCTGCTCGATGTTCGTCGCATGCCCCGCCTTCTCGATGACGGCCGACTCGGCGAGTGGCGAGAGCGATGCCGCGGCCGCCGCGTGCTCGCACGGCCAGAAGTCGCTTTCGCGTCCGGCGACGAAGAGGGCCGGCACGGTCACCGCAGCGATCGCCGGGCGCCAGTCGCGCCGGGCGTGGTCGTTCAACAGTTCGAGCTCTGCCGCGGTGAAACCCGCCTTCGCGGCCTTGAGGTCCATCGCCGCCACGAGGCGCGCGATGCGCACCGGGCCCTTCGAGGCGATCGAGTGGCGGCCGGGATCGGGAACGCCCGCTGCGAAGAGCGTGTCCGCGGTGGATTCGTCGTAGCCGTAGAACCCGAACGGCCAGTCGGCGGTGTTCAGCATCTTGGGCGTCTGGTCGACGATGACGATGTCGCGGATGCCGCCCGTCCGGCCGGCGCTCGCGAGCGCCCAGATCGAGTTGCCGCCCTGCGATTGACCGACCACGGTCGCGTCCTGCACGCCGAGGGCGGCGATCGCATCGGCGATGTCGGCACCGTGGCGCTCCATCGTGTGCGAACCGTCCGGTCCGACGTCGGACCCCCCGTGACCTCGTCGGTCGAGAGCGATGACACGGTGACCCGCTCGCTCGAGCGCTTTGAGCTGGGGCTTCCAGCTCGTCGCAGGCGCCTTGAAGCCCGCGACGAGCAGCACGGGACGACCTGCGGGATCGCCGGAGTCGAGGTAATTCAGCCGCACGCCGTCGGACGCGATGAGGTCGGGCATCTCCTCAGACTACGAGAGCTCGACGATCGTGTCGTTGACCTCGGCGGCGGGTGCGTCCCACAGGCCGACATACGCCTGTGCGAGGGTGTCTTCGAGACCCGCGAGCGCCTTCACACGGAAGACGACGGATGCCGCGGCGAGGGGTTCGCCGGCATCCCTCGCCGCCTTCGCGAAGCCCTGCGCGACGGCGCGCGTCCACGCTTCGCTCGCGGCCTTCACCGCGGCGTAGTTCGCACCACCGGCGAGAGGGCGCGCGACGGCGGTGGACGACACGATCGCGACGCGTGCCGCGGGAGAGGCCCGGAGGCCCTCGTCGAATGATCGCGTGACGTGACGAAGCGCCGTCAGCGACTGCGCCAGGACGTCGAAGTCGTCGTCGGTCTGACCCGCGAGGCCGCCGCCGCCGCGCCATCCGCCCACCAGGTGCAGGATGCCGTCGACCGGCCCGACCTTCGCCGCCAGCGCGTCGACCGCCCCGGCGTCGGTCAGGTCGAACACCTCGATCTCGGCGCCGGCACCCGAGACCTCCGCGAGGCGGTCGGCGGATCGACCGACCGCGACGACCCGTGCTCCGGCCCCCACCAGGGCACGGGTCGCTGCGAGGCCGGACGTGCTGGACGCGCCGGCGATCAGGACTGTGAGACCCGAGAGGTCAGGCATCCTCGCCGCGGATCCCCACGGTCGACTCGATGACGGGCCGCATCTTCTTCTCGAGCGCCTCGAAGAACATCGACAGCGGGAACTCGTCGTCCATCACGGCGTCGGTGTACCCCTTCGGCGCACCCGCGAGGATCTCGTCGGGCAGGCCGCGCGCCCACTGCGACGCCGGGTTCGGGGTCAGGACGCTGCGCACGAGCTCGTAGGCGGCGAGCCAGTGCGCCGTCTTCGGGCGGTCGATAGAGCGCCAGTAGAGCTCGTCGATCGCGTCGCCGAGCGCGACGACGGCGGCGGGCACCTCGTCCCAGTCGAACGCGAGCGCCGTGTCGGTCCAGTGCAGCACGCCGCGCTGATGCAGCCACGCGAAGAGCAGCTGACCGCCGAGGCCGTCGTAGTTGCGCACACGCGTGCCGGTGATCGAGAAGCGGAAGATGCGGTCGAAGATGACCGCGTACTGCACGAGCACCGCGTGCTCGAGCATCTCGGCCTCGGTCGCGCTGAGGTCGTCCTGCGCGCGCAGGCGCGCCGTGATCGCGACGCATTCGCGGAACGCCGTGAGGTCGCAGCGGAGCTCTTCGAGCGAGTACAGGAAGAACGGCATGCGCTGCTTGATCATGAACGGATCGAACGGCAGATCACCGCGCATGTGGGTGCGGTCGTGGATGATGTCCCACATCACGAAGGTCTTCTCGGTGAGCTGCTGGTCATCCAGCATCCGCGCCGCGTCGGCGGGCAGTTCGAGCTTCGTGATCTCGGCCGCCGCGCGTGTGACGCGACGGTACCGGGCCGCCTCGCGGTCCTGGAAGATCGCACCCCACGTGAACGTGGGGATCTCGCGCATCGCGACCGTCTCGGGGAACAACACGGCGGAGTTCGTGTCGTAGCCGGGCGTGAAGTCCACGAGCCGAAGGCTCACGAAGAGGCGGTTCGTGTACTCGGTCTCGAGCTGCGCGATGAACTCGGGCCAGATCGCCTGCACGATGAGCGCCTCGACGAACCGGTTGGCTGAGCCGTTCTGCGTGTACATCGGGAAGACGACGAGGTGACGGATGCCGTCGACCCGGTGCTGCTGCGGCTGGAACGCCACGAGCGAGTCGTAGAAGTCGGGCACACCGAAGCCCCCGTCGGCCCAGCGCTCGAAGTCGTGAGCGCTCGCGGCGAGATACTCGGCGTCATGCGGGAAGCGCGGCGTGAGGGCGCGGATCGACGCGACGATCGTCTCGACGGCGACGCGCGCGTCGGCGTGGTCGGATGCCTCGGGGATCGAACCGTCTTTGATCTGGATGCCCTGAAGGGCGATCGCGGCATCCTTCAGCCGCAGCCACTCGATGCTGGTCTCGACGGCGTCCTCCACGACCTCGGGTTCGCCGACGATGACGTTCGTGTGCTGAGTCATGGACATGGGGACCTCCGATCGGGGTGAGGAAAAGCGGTGTGCGGTGCTGCGATTCTAACGGAATCCCTACGGGGGACGAATTGCACTGCCGGAAGTTTTCCGGTAGATGCTACGATCGCCCCATGAGAGCGCTGGGGGAGCGCATCGATGACGACGTCGACGCGCGCATTGTGAAGGCTGTATCCGTGGATGGGCGGGCCACGCTCGCCGATATCTCGCAGGCGGTGGGGTTGGGGATCTCCGCCGTCCAGGCGCGCGTGCGCAGGCTCGAGCATCGCGGCGTGATCACGGGATACCGCGCTGTCGTCGACGCCGAGGCGGTCGGCAAGCCGCTCTCGGCGTTCATCGAGATCACTCCGCTCGACCCCGCGCAGCCCGACGACGCGCCGGAGCTCCTCGAACACCTCGCCGAGATCGAGGCCTGCCACTCGATCGCGGGCGACGCGAGCTACATGCTCTTCGTACGCGTCGCGACGCCGCGCGATCTCGAGACGTTGATCCGCGACATCCGTCTCGCGGCATCCGTTCGCACGCGCACGACGATCGTCCTGCAGACGTTCTTCGAGAACCGCCCGATCGCCCTCGGGTGAAGGTGGAGTCGGCGAAACCGACCGATCTCGTCGAACCGGACGTATCCACAGTGCGGCTCGACCAGATCGGTATGGTTCGCGACCCGGCTCGACTCAATCGTGCTGGGGGAAGCCCAGGTTCAGGCCGCCGTGCGACGGGTCCAGCCAGCGCGAGGTCACGGCCTTCTCGGCGGTGAAGAACTCGAAGCCGTGCGGGCCGTACGCCTTCGCGTCACCGAAGAGCGAGGCCTTCCAGCCGCCGAACGAGTGGTACGCGACCGGCACGGGGATCGGCACGTTGATGCCGATCATGCCGACCGTGGCCTCGCGCTGGAAGCGCCGGGCGGCGCCGCCGTCGTTCGTGAAGATCGCCGTGCCGTTGCCGTAGAGGCTGCCGTTGATGATGCCCAGGCCCTCTTCGTAGCCGTCGACGCGCACGACCGACAGGACCGGTCCGAAGATCTCGTCGGTGTAGACGGTGGATGACGTCGGCACCTTGTCGATGAGGGTCGGTCCGAGCCAGAACCCGTTGGGGTCGCCGTCGATCTCGACGCCGCGGCCGTCGACCACGACATCCGCTCCGTCGGCACCCGCGACGTCGATGTACGACGCGACCTTGTCGCGGTGCACCTTCGTGATGAGCGGGCCCATGTCGCAGCCGCGCGTGCCGTCGCCCGTGCGGAGCGTGCCCATGCGCTCGGCGACCTTCGCGACGAGCTCGTCGGCGATGGAGTCCACCGCGAGCACCACCGAGATCGCCATGCAGCGCTCGCCGGCCGAGCCGAAGCCCGCGTTGACGGCGGCATCGGCGGCGAGGTCGAGGTCGGCGTCGGGCAGGACGAGCATGTGGTTCTTCGCGCCGCCGAGGGCCTGCACGCGCTTGCCGTGCCCCGTCGCCGTCTCGTACACGTACTTGGCGATGGGCGTCGAGCCCACGAACGAGATCGAGCGGACGTCGGGGTGCTCGAGCAGGGCATCCACCGCCTCCTTATCGCCGTGCACGACGTTGAGCACGCCGTCGGGCAGGCCGGCCTCGGTCATGAGGGCGGCGAGCCAGTTCGCGGCCGTCGGGTCCTTCTCGCTGGGCTTGAGGATGACCGCGTTGCCCGCCGCGATCGCGATCGAGAAGAACCACAGCGGCACCATCGCCGGGAAGTTGAAGGGGCTGATGATGCCCACGACGCCGAGCGGCTGGCGCAGCGTGTAGACGTCGATGCCCGTCGAGACGTTCTCGGAGTACGCGCCCTTCGTGAGGTGACCGAGGCCGCACGCGAACTCGACGACCTCCATGCCGCGGGCGATCTCGCCGAGCGCGTCGGAGATCACCTTTCCGTGCTCGGCTGTGAGGATCGCCGCGAGCTCGTCCTTGCGCTCGTTGAGCAGCTCGCGGAACGCGAACATGACCGCGGTGCGCTTGGAGATCGAGGCATCGCGCCACGATTCCGCGGCCGCGGAGGCGATGTCGACCGCCGACGCGACGTCAGCCGTCGAGGCGAACCGCACCTGCTTCTGCACCGTGCCCAGTGCGGGGTTGTAGACGTCGCCCGTGCGCGTCGAGGTGCCGGCCCATGTGGCGCCGCCGACCCAGTGGTCGAGTGTGTCGGTCATGAGGATGTTCCTTTCGGTTCACGCCGAGACGGCGGAGAACGCTTCGTCGTAGATGTCGAGGGCGCGCGCGACCTCGTCGTCGGTCACGACGCACGGCGGTACGACGTGAATGCGGTTGTCGGCCGAGAAGGGCATGAGCCCGCGCGCGGTCATCGCGGACTTGAGTCGACCGATGACGTCGGCGCCGACGGGTTCGCGCGTCGCGCGATCGGTGACGAGGTCGAGCGCCCAGAAGACGCCCTCGCCGCGCACCTCGCCGATCATCGCGTGCTTCTCGGCGAGGGCTGCGAGCCCGGGCCCGATGACGTCGGCGCCGACGCGGCGCGCGTTCTCGACGATGCCTTCGGACTCCATTGCGTCGATCGAGGCGACGATGGATGCCGCGGCCAGCGGGTGCCCCGAGTACGTGAGGCCCCCGGGGAAGACGCGGTCGTCGAACGTCGCCGAGATCTCGTCGGAGATGATGACGCCGCCCACGGGCACGTAGCCGGAGTTGACGCCCTTGGCGAAGGTGATCAGGTCGGGCACGACGTCGTAGCCCTCGAAGGCGAACCAACGGCCCGTGCGGCCGAAGCCCGCCATGACCTCGTCGAGGATGAGGATGATGCCGTAGCGGTCGCACAGGGCGCGCACGCCCGCGAGGTAGCCGGGCGGCGGGATCATGATGCCGGCCGTACCGGGCACGGACTCGAGCAGGATCGCCGCGATCGTCTGCGGGCCCTCGGACTGGATGACCCGCTCGAGGTGGTGCAGGGCGCGCGCCGACTCCTCTTCAGGCGTCGTCGCCCAGAACTCGGAGCGGTAGAGGAACGGACCGAAGAAGTGCACGTGACCGCGGGCGAACTGGTTCGGCATCCGTCGCCAGTCACCGGTCGCGACGATCGCGCCGCCCGTGTTGCCGTGGTAGCTGCGGTAGGTCGACAGGACCGCGTCGCGGCCCGTGTGCAGGCGCGCCATGCGGATCGCGTTCTCGTTCGCGTCGGCGCCGCCGTTGGTGAAGAAGACCTTCTTGAAGCCGGCGGGCGTCTTCGACAGGATGCGCTGCGCCGCCTGCCCGCGCGTGAGGTTCGCCGTCGCGGGCCCGATCGTCGAGAGGGTCGCGGCCTGCTCCTGGATCGCCTTCACGATCGCGGGATGCTGGTGCCCGATGTTGACGTTGACGAGCTGGCTCGAGAAGTCGAGGTAGCGGTTGCCCGCGAAGTCCCAGACCTCGGTGCCGAGGCCGCCCGCGATGACGGGCAGCTTGAGCGAGGCCTGCGCCGACCACGAGTGGAAGACGTACTCCCGATCGAGTGCGGTCGCCGCCTGATCCAGGTCATCGGTCATGGGGGAGTCCTTCCGGGATTCGTCTGCATTCAACGGTGCGCGCTCGACGGCCGGGGGTCAACCGACACCCCGGCCGTCGAACGCGCGTGGCGGGACGGAACGTCCGGAGCCGCTACTGTCCGCCCTCGGTGAGGACGACGTCGATCGGCGTGTACTCGCCGCCGACCTCGACGCCTTCCTCGGCGAGCTCGTCGAGCGCTTGCTGGATGTACTCGTTCGAGAAGGCGGATGCCGCGGGCTCGGTCGTGATGAGCTCGAGGCCGTCCTGGTTCTTGGCCGAGAGTGCTCCCGTGACCGTCTTGTCCCACGCGGCCTGGTCGATGAGACCGAAGTCGCCGCCGGCCCAGATGAGCTTGTTGACCTCGTTCATCTGCCACAGCTGGTGGACGGGACCGACGGGGAAGGCGGCCTCCGCGTTGATCGCGGCGTCGTACGTGATCGACGCCGCCTCTTCGGGATTGTCGCGTGCGAAGACCCAGCCCTTCGTGACGGCCTTGAGGAAACGGACGGCCGCATCCGCGTAGGCGGGGTCGTCCTCGAGACGCTGGGTGTCGGCCCAGATCGCGTCCTGCAGCATGGCCCCCTCGGTGTCCTCGTACGAGATGACGTCGAAGTCCTCGGGCTGGTAGAGCTCACCCGTCTCCGGGTTCACGACCTCGAGGATCTGCGCCCACTCGTTGTACGTCATCGCCTGCGCGGCGTCGACGTCACGGTCGAGCAGGGCGTTCATCGAGAAGTCCTGCGTCGTGATCGAGACGCCGGTCGAGTCGAGGCCTTCGGCCGCCATCGCGGCGAAGATCTCCCACTCGTTGCCGAAGCCCCACGAGCCGATGCGCTTGCCCTCGAAGTCGGCGACCTCGGTGATCCCGTCGCCCGCCCAGGAAACCTGCAGCGTGCCGGACTTCTGGTAGACCTGCGCGATGTCGGTCAGCTCGACGCCGCTCGTCTCGAGGGTGCCGAGCACCTTCGGGACCCACGCGATCGCGAAGTCGACGTCACCCGCGACGAGGGCGTCCTGCGGCACGATGTCGCCGCCCGAAGGGATGATCTCGACGCTGTCGAAGCCCTCCTCCTCGAAGTAGCCCTGATCGAGTGCGACGAAGTAGCCCGCGAACTGGGCCTGCGGCAGCCACTGCAGCTGCAGACTGATGTCGGTGAGCGGCTCGAAGTCGCCTGTTCCCTCCGAGGTCTCCGGCGAAGAGCCTCCGGAGCACGCGGCGAGCGTGAGGGCCGTCACGGCGGCCAGGGACAGGGCGGCGAGGCCGCGCCCGGTGCTGTGTCTCATGCTGTTCCTTTCGGGTTCGGTGATGCGATGGTGCAATGCCGGTCAGACCGGCGATCTCCTCGTCGCGAGTCGCTCCAGGAGCGATGTCACGAGGAAGAAGACGAGACCGATGAGGATGCCGCCGAGGACGTACGCCCACGCGAGCGCCGCGCGCCCCGACTTGGCGTACGTCGCGATGGCGGTGCCGATGCCGTCGGCGGGACCGCCGAAGTACTCCGCGACGAGGGCGGCGATGACGGCGAGGGAAGCCGCGATCCGAAGCCCTGTCATCAGGTACGGCACGGCCGTCGGCAGAGTGAGGAACCGGAAGGTCTGGCCGCCCGTGGCAGCGGACGCGCGCAGCACGTCGCGGTGCACCGCGCGCGTCTGCCGCAGACCGCGCAGCACGTTGACGAACACGGGGATGAACGCGGCGATCGTCGCGACCGCCTGGCGGCCGAACTGGCTCGACGCCCCGAACATCGTGTTGAGGATGGGTGTGATCGCGACGATCGGGATGACGGCGAGGGCCGCGACGAGCGGCGCGAGCATGCCGTCGATCGGTCGTGCCGCTGCGGCGAGACCAGCAAGGAGGATCGCGAGGATGGCGCCCACGAGCAGGCCGATCAGGGCGTTCGTCGCCGTGATCAGCATGTCCTCCCAGATGATCGGGAAGCGCAGGACGAACTCCTCGCCGATCGCGATCGGGCTCGGCAGCATCCGTGGCGCCGCACCCGAAGCGACGTAGATCGTCCACAGGACGACGATGAGCACGCCGACGACGATCGGCGCGACGAAGCGCAGCCAGCTCGGCGGCTCGCGATCCGGGTTGCGGGTCTTGACGCGCCGGAGCGTGACGTCCTGCGCCTGAGCGGTCCCGGTCATCGCTCGTTCGCCCTCTCGACGCGCGTTCCGTGCAGGGCTTCGTGAACGGCCGTGACGCGGTCGAAGTAGGCGGGGGACTCCCGCAGGCTCTCGTTCCGTTCGCCGGTGAGACCGGTCTCGATGACGTCGGTGATACGCCCGGGCCGCGGGCTCATCACGACCACGCGGTCCGAGAGGAAGACCGCTTCCGGGATCGAGTGCGTGACGAACACGACGGCAGCCCCCGTCTCGGCGGCGATCCGCGCGAGCTCGGACTGCAGGTGCTCGCGCGTCATCTCATCGAGCGCGCCGAACGGCTCGTCCATGAGGAGGAGCTTCGGGCTCGTCGCGAGGGCACGGGCGATCGCGACGCGCTGCTGCATGCCGCCGGACAGCTGGTCGGGGTAGCGGTCGATGAACTCGGTGAGCCCCACGAGCTCTGCGAGCTCTGCGACGCGCGCCGCGCGGGCTGCTTTCGCCGTGCCGTGCAGCTCGAGCGGCAGCGAGATGTTCGCCGCGACCGTGCGCCACGGCAGCAGGCCCGCCTGCTGGAACGCGATGCCGTAGTCCTGATCCAGGCGCGCTTGGCGTGCGCCTTTGCCGAAGATCTGCAGGTCGCCGCTCGTGGCCTGGTCGAGATCCGCGATGAGGCGCAGGAGCGTCGACTTGCCGCATCCGGAAGGTCCGATCAACGACACGAACTCGCCCGCCGACACCGTCAGCTCGACGCCGGTGAGCGCCGTGATGTCGCCGTCCTTCGTGGGGAAGATCTTGCCGACGCCGACGGCGCTGACGGCGAGCTCTGCGGGGGACTCGGTCATGCGGTGGCCTCTCCTCGGCGATAGTTGCGCAGGCCCAGACCCAGGAGGGCGACGGAACCGGCGGCGATGAGCCCGAGGGCGATCGACCCGAAGGTCGGCCCCCACGGGGCTGCGGGGTCGCTCGAGGCCTGACCCGCGAGCTGGATGAGCATGCGGCCGATGCCCCCGCGCATGCCGATCGACACTTCGGCGACGACGGCGCCGAGGACGGCGTTCGCTGCGGCGAGTCGCAGGGCGGGCAGCAGATACGGCACGGCGGCGGGGATCCGCAGGCGTGCGAGCGTCGACCAGTACCCGGACGCGTACGTGCGCATGAGATCGAGATGGATGCGGTCGGGGGCCGCGAGACCGCGGAGGACGCCGACCGCGACCGGGAAGAACGCGAGGTACGACGCGATGACGGCGACCGAGAGCCACTGCGGCCACGGCGTCCCGCCGCGATCGATCTGATTGCCGATCGCGTTGACGACGGGCGCGAATGCGATGAGGGGGACGATCTGGCTCACGACGATCCAGGGGAGCAGGCCCCACTCGACGATGCGCCAGCGCTGCATCGCGAGGCCGAGGATCGCTCCGACGACGACGCCGATGATCCACCCGACGGCGGCGATGCCGAGTGTGACGAGCGCCGCCGAGACGACGGTGACCCAGAGCGGCGGGGTGTCTCCGCCGCTCGTGGACTCGAAGAGCCGCGCGACCATGTCCCACACGTGCGGCATCGCGCGATCGTGGGTGCGCGGCAGGATCATGACGCCCGAGCCCGCCGACCCGTCGCCGCCGATCGTCACACCCTCGGCGGGGCCGAGGAACTTGTACAGCTCCCAGATCACGAGAACCGCAACGATCCCCAGGACGCCCCACATCACGGCCGAGGCCGTGCGCGCCTGCGCGTCCCGCCGTCGGCGAGAGGTCGATGCGGGCGGAGCCGTCACCTCTTCGCCGTCGCGTGGGTCGTGAGGGCCGGGATGACGGTCTCGCCGTACACCCGCATCGTCTCCTCCTTGTTGTCGTGCTGGAGGTAGCCCGCGAACTGCGTGACGCCGATGCTCTTGAGGTGCTCGAGCTTGGCGATGTGGTACTCGGGAGAGCCGAGGATGCAGAAGCGATCGACGATCTCGTCGGGGACGAAGTCCACGTGGTCGTTGCCGGCTTTGCCGTGGGTGTTGTAGTCGTACCCCTTGCGGCCCTCGATGTAGTCGGCGAGGGCATCCGGGATCGCGCCGTGGTGACCGTACTTCGCGACGATGTCGGCGACGTGGTTGCCGACCATCCCACCGAACCAGCGGCACTGGTCGCGCATGTGCTCCCAGTCCTCACCGATGTACATGGGTGCCGCGACGCAGAAGGCCAGCGACTCGGGGTCGCGGCCGGCGTCGGACGCGGCATCCTTCACCGTCTTGATCATCCACTCGGCGATGTCGACGTCCGCGAGCTGCAGGATGAAGCCGTCGCCGACCTCTCCGGCGAGCTTGAGCGCGAGCGGGCCGTAGGCGGCGACCCACACGTCGAGCGACGAGCCACGACTCCACGGGAACTGCAGCGTCGCCCCGTTGTACTCCACGGCTCGCGAGTTGCCCAGTTCGCGGATGACGTGGATCGACTCCCGGAGCTCTGCCATCGTGACGGGCTTGCCGTTCGTGACGCGCACCGCGGAGTCGCCGCGGCCGATGCCGCAGATGGTGCGGTTGCCGTACATCTCGTTGAGAGTGGCGAAGACGGATGCCGTGACCGTCCAATCCCGTGTCGCGGGGTTGGTCACGAACGGGCCGACGATGACCTTCTTGGTCTCGGCGAGGATCGCCGAGTGCACGACGTAGGGTTCCTCCCACAGCAGGTGCGAATCGAAGGTCCACACGTGGCTGAAGCCGTGCGCTTCGGCGAGCTTGGCGAGCTGCACCGTGCGAGCGGCGGGCGGGTTGGTCTGGAGGACGACTCCGAAGTCCATCGTGATCCTTACGTCAGGTACTGGCTCAGGCCGCGCTTGAGGAATCGGCCGTCGCCCTTGGCGCCGAGGTAGGCGCCGCCGTCGACGATGACCTTGCCGCGCGAGATGACGGTGTCGACGTGCCCGTCGATCTCGTAGCCCTCCCACGCGGAGTGGTCCATGTTCATGTGGTGGGTCCTGCCCTCGCCGAAGCCGATCGAGGTGTGGCCGTTCGGGTCGTAGACGACGATGTCGCCGTCGGCGCCGGGCTGGATGACGCCCTTGCGGCCGTACAGGCCGAACATCCGCGCCGGGGTGGTCGAGGTGAGCTCGACCCAGCGCTCGAGCGTGATCTTGCCCGTGACGACACCTTGGTACATGAGGTCCATGCGGTGCTCGATAGAGCCGATGCCGTTCGGGATGGCGCGGAAGTCGCCGAGACCGAGGTCCTTCTGGCCCTTCATGCAGAACGGGCAGTGGTCGGTCGAGACCATCTGGATGTCGTTCGTGCGCAGCGCCTGCCACATGTGGTCCTGGTGACCCTCTTCGCGCGACCGCAGGGGAGTGGAGCACACCCACTTCGCGCCCTCGAAGCGCCCCCACTCGTCGCTCGACGCGCCGAGCTGCTCCTCGAGCGAGAGGTAGAGGTACTGCGGACACGTCTCGCCGAAGACGTTCCATCCCTTGTCGCGCGCGGTGGCGAGCTGCTCGACGGCCTGCTTCGCGCTCACGTGCACGACGTACAGCGGAGCGCCGGTGAGGTTCGCGAGCATGATCGCGCGATGCGTCGCCTCCTCCTCCATCTGCCACGCGCGGGCGATGCCGTGGTAATACGGATCGGTCTTGCCCTGCTCGACGAGCTGCGCCGCGAGGACGTCGATCGCGGGACCGTTCTCGGCGTGCATCATCGTCATGAGCCCCGTGTCGCGGCTCACCTGCATCGCCTTCAGGATCTGCGCGTCGTCGGAGTAGAAGACGCCGGGATAGGCCATGAAGAGCTTGAAGCTCGAGATGCCCTCATCGAGCAGCCCGCGCATCGCGGCGAGCGAGTCGTCGTCGACACCGCCGATGATCTGGTGGAAGCCGTAGTCGACGGCACAATTGCCGGCGGCGAGCTCGTGCCAGTGTGCCAGGCCGTCCTGGACGCGCTCGCCGTACTTCTGCACCGCGAAGTCGATGATGCTCGTCGTGCCGCCCCACGCCGCGGCGCGCGTGCCCGTCTCGAACGTGTCGCTCGCGAACGTGCCGCCGAACGGCAGCTGCATGTGCGTGTGCGCGTCGATGCCGCCCGGGATGACGTACTTTCCGGTCGCGTCGATGACGGTGTCGACGGATGCCGCGACATCCGTCCCCAGCAGCTCACTGCCCGGCTGCAGTACGGCCGCGATCGTCTCGCCGTCGATGAGGACGTCGGCCGCGGCGCGCCCCGTGGCCGAGACGACCGTGCCGCCCGTGATGAGTGTCGTCGCCATGATCAGGGCTTCGCGATCTTCGCGTAGGAGTCGGGCCGGCGGTCCCGATAGAACTGCCAGTCATCCCGCATCTGCAGGACCATGTCCATGTCGAGGTCGCGGACGAGGAGCTCCTCGTCCGTGCCGGAACCGCGCTCGCCGACGAAGTTGCCACGCGGGTCGATCACCTGGCTCGTACCGTAGAAGTCGACGGCGAGCTCGCCGTATTCGTTGTCCTCGCGCCCGACGCGGTTGGGCTGCAGGACGAAGTAGCCGTTCGCGACAGCCGCGCACGGACCCTCGACCTCCCACAGCCTGTTCGACAGACCGGGCTTGGTCGCGTTCGGGTTGAAGACGATGTGCGCGTCGTTGAGGCCGAGCTCGCGCCACCCTTCGGGGAAGTGCCGGTCGTAGCAGATGTACATGCCGACGCGGCCGACGGCGGTCTCGAAGACCGGGTAGCCGAGGTTGCCGGGGCGGAAGTAGAACTTCTCCCAGAACCGGTCGAGGTGGGGCAGGTGGTGTTTGCGGTACTTGCCGAGGATCGTGCCGTCGGCATCCACGAGCACGCTCGTGTTGTAGTAGACGCCGGTCTCGGCCTCTTCGTAGATCGGCAGCACGGTGACGAGCCCGAGCTCCTTCGCGAGAGCGGCGAACCGCTGGACGATGGGGCCTTCCGCGGACTCCGCGAAACGGTAGTACTTCTTGTCCTGCGTGATGCCGAAGTACGGCCCGTAGAACAGCTCCTGGAAGCACACCACCTGAGCGCCCTGGGCCGCGGCATCCCGCGCGAAGCCCTCGTGCTTGTCGAGCATGGACTCCTTGTCGCCCGTCCACGTGGTCTGCGAAATCGCTGCGCGTACCGTCGTCATCGTCTCTCCGTCCGTCTTCGTTGATCCTGGCGAGTCGACATTTCTCGTCTGTTTCCGCCCGTGACGCGACAGTAAAGCCTTCGCTCCGATGCCGCAATGGTGGGCTGGGCAGACCAATGGAAAGTCCGCAGGATGACGCGGAATACACCGAGCGATGGATGCCGCGGCCCTCGCCGCGACGTAGCGTGAGAATCGTGTTCCGTCCCATGAAGCCGTACCAGATCGTGATCGACGCCTGCGCGGCCGTCGCGCTGTTCGTCTTCTGCGTCGCCCTTCTCGCGCAGGGCGGCTGGCCCGTGGAGGACCTCAACGGCGTCGTGGTGACGGCGGCCATGTCGGTCGCGCTCGGCTTCCGGCGCGCCGCGCCTGGGCGCGCGCTCGGCGTCGCGTGGATCGGCGCCGTCCTCCAGATGATCGTCGGCCTCGGGCCGGTCCCTGCGAACATCGCGATCTTCTCCGTGCTCTACACGACCGCGGCCTACGGAACCACGACGGTGTTCCGATTGGGCCTCGCATCCTCGCTCGTCGGCGCCGTCACCATCACGGTCTACCTGTTCGCGACGGGGTGGTTCGGGGTGGGCGCATCCTGGCAGTCCGTTCCTCTCGCGATCGTCGTGCTGTTCGCCGCGGCATTCGCCCTTCTGCTGGCCTGGACGGCGGGCGCCCTCGTGCGCACGGCGATCAGAGCGAGGGAGAACCGCCGAGCGCAGGAGCGCGCCGAGTCCGAAGCGGTCGTCGAGCAGGAGCGGGTGCGCATCGCGCGCGATATGCACGACGTCGTCGCGCACTCCCTCGCCGTCGTGATCGCACAGGCCGACGGTGCGCGGTATGCCGCGGCATCCGATCCCGTTGCGGCGACCGCCGCGCTCGGCACGATCTCGACGACCGCTCGCAGCGCGCTCGCCGACGTGCGGCTGCTCCTGACGCAGCTGCGCCACAGTCAGTCGGACGGGCCGCAGCCTACGCTCGCCGACCTCGAGGGGCTCTACGCCCAGGTGCGCCACGCGGGTGTCGAGCTGCGGGTGTCGGTCGATCCCGCACCGCCGGGCGAGCCGCCGGCCGCCGTGCAGCTCGCGGTGTATCGCATCCTCCAGGAGGCGCTGACGAACGCGATGCGTCACGGCGACGGGCCCGTCGACGTCTCCCTCGCGTGGCGTGCCGACCGCGTCGAGCTGCGGGTGCGCAACCCTCTCGCGACAGCGTCGGTGACCGCCGGCGGAGGTCACGGCCTCGTCGGCATGCGCGAGCGCGCGTCGCTCGTCGGCGGTCGACTTGAGGCGGGTGCGGTCGCGGGCGAGTTCGTCGTCGATGCGAGGATCCCGATCGGAGGGATGCCGTGATCCGCGTCGTGCTCGTCGACGACCAGGCGCTGTTCCGTGCCGGCATCCGCATGCTCATCGATTCCCAGGCCGATCTCGACGTCGTGGGGGAGGCGTCGGACGGTGCACAGGCGCTCGCGATCGTGCGCGAGACGCGGCCGGACGTCGTGCTGATGGACATCCGCATGCCCGTCATGGACGGCCTCACCGCGACCGCCGAGCTGCTGCAGGATGCCGACCCGCCCCGCATCGTGATGCTCACGACCTTCGACCTCGACGAGGCGGCCGCGCGTGCGATCCGACAGGGCGCGAGCGGGTTCCTGCTCAAGGACGCCGACCCCGAGTTCCTCCTGGCCGCGATCCGCACGGTGCATGCGGGATCGGCCGTCATCGCGGCATCCGCGACCCGGGACCTTTTCGCGCAGGTGTCGGATGCCGCGTCGCGGCCGGTACCGGATTCCTACGGGCAGCTCACCGACCGCGAGCGCGAGATCTTCGCGCTGGCCGCCCGCGGGTTGTCGAACGCCGAGATCGCGGGACGCGAGTTCCTGTCGGAGGCGACGGTCAAGACGCACATCAGCCGCATCCTCACGAAGCTCGCGCTGCGTGATCGTGTGCAGCTCGTCGTGTTCGCCTTCGACCACGGTCTGGCCTGAGTCCGCTCGCCATGGTGCCGAGTGCCGGGCGTGTCGCGGGCGACGCGGTGCTCTCCTTTCTCGATTGAACTTCCGGCTCACACCCTGAGGTAGCGCACCGCCGTCGCCTCTGTGTGTGAGCGGGAAGTTCACTGCCGTGGAGGTATCAGTCGTCCTGACCTGTGTGTGAGCGGGAAGTTCACTGCCGTGGAGGTATCAGTCGTCCTGACCTGGTGTGTGAGCGGGAAGTTCAATGGCGTTGAGGCATACACGCCGTGGGCCGCGACACGCCGAGTGAGCGAGCCCGAGCGGTCAGCGGCCCTCGAGCGCGGCGCGCGTCCGTTCGTAGCGGGGCTTGCCGACCCAGCGCCACAGCAGGCGCACCGGCCCGGGCAGGTGCTTCTGCAGCCACTCCTGGCCGCCGTCGGGCTGTGCGGACAGGATCGCGCCGAGCGAGTTCCAGGTCTGGCCCTTCGGGGTCGAGGCACGCCCGTGCTCGGCGAACCACTCGACCTCCTTCTCGGTGATCGTGCGCTCCATGACGGGCACGATGTTCGCCTCCTCGTCGGGCAGATGGATCGCCAGCGCACCGTTGATGCCGTCGAGCGCCGCGATCAGCGGAGCAGCCTCGGTCGACGACGCCGACGCGCGCCACGCGGGCAGCGCAGCATCCATCGCCTGAAGCTCGACGAGCATCGCCGCGTGATGCTGCTTCATCCGCTCGACATGGGCGGCGCACGCCGGTGCGCGTTCGACGAGGGTTCCCCACAGGCGCTCGTCCTCGCCCTCGTGGTGGGCGTGCAGCGACGTGGACAGCAGGTCGAGCTGCGTCGCGACGACCTCGGCGTGCGCGGTGTCGCCGCTGTGCACGCCGCGCACGAGTGCGGGTCCCTCGCCGAAGCCGACCTTGTACATGCGATGGATCTCGGCCATTCCGCTCGCATCGCACGTCCGGGGTCCGCTGGGCGGATCCCCGCTCGGCGGGAGTGGTGTTGCGGTCATGACGGCTCCTTCGACGCTGACGGTGCAGACACTACGACGCGCGCGCCCGGCGCGGAAGAGGATCATCCTCGAGATGTAGCCGGATGCCTCGCCAGGCCGACGCGACGGCGGTATGCCGATCCGTACGTTCGAGGCATGGAGATCACTTCGACCGACCTCGGGCTCGCCGCCCGCGTCCAGCAGCTGACCAAGACCTACGGCACCGGCGAGGGCGCCGTCCACGCGCTCGAAGGGGTGAGCGTCGGCATCCGCCGCGGTGAGTTCACCGCGATCATGGGGCCCTCGGGCTCGGGCAAGTCGACGCTCATGCACATCATGGCCGGGCTCGACGCACCCACGAGCGGTCGCGCCTGGATCGGCGACACCGACATCACGGGGCTGTCCGACCTCGAGCTGACGATCCTGCGCCGTCGGCGCGTCGGGTTCGTCTTCCAGTCGTTCAACCTCGTGCCGACGCTCGACGCGATCGGCAACATCCTGCTGCCGTTCGACCTCGACGGGCGTCGTCCCTCGACGCTCGAGCGCGCGCGCATCGACGGCCTCGTCGAGACGCTCGGGCTCACGTCGCGGCTGCGGCACCGGCCGCACGAGCTGTCGGGCGGGCAGCAGCAGCGCGTCGCGATCGCCCGTGCGCTCGCGACGGCCCCCGACCTCGTCTTCGCCGACGAGCCGACCGGCAACCTCGACTCCCGCAGCGGCCGCGAAGTTCTCGCACTGCTGGCGGCCGCGAGCCGCGAGCACGGGCAGTCGATCGCGATGGTGACGCACGACCCGATCGCGGCGAGCCACGCCGACCGCGTCCTCTTCCTCGGCGACGGGCGCATCGTGGCCGACAAGCCGCGGCAGTCGGCGGACGAGATCTCGAGCTGGATGCTGGCGTCCGAGCTGCACGACACGAAGACCGCGGCGGTGACCTCGTGACCGCGCTCGCCGCCGCCCCGCGCCGTCAAGCAGCTGCTCCGCTGGCCTGGCTGCGCGAACGCGGGATGGGCGCCAGCATCCTCGTCGCGGCGATCTCGAGCGCCTTCGGCGTCGTGCTCATCTCGGCGACGGGCTTCATCGGGGCGATGCTCCAGAACAACCCCTACATCGGCGAGAGCGAGATCCTCGCGGTCGTGGTGGGCGTGCTCACCGTGCTGCTGCTCGCCCTCGCGCTCTACGTCGGCGCGATCGTGACGGCGAACACGTTCGCCACCGTCGTCGCGGTGCGCACGCGGCGCATCGCGCTCATGCGCCTCATCGGGGCCTCCGCGCGCTCGCAGCGCGCCGAGGTCGCCCGGCAGGGACTCGTCGTGGGAGCGATCGGGGCGGCAGTCGGGCTCGTCGGCGGCATCGCGCTCGCGGTCGTCGGGGTCTTCGCGGCGCAGCGCGCATTCGGCCTCTCGTTCGACTACGCCGTCGTGCGCCCCGAGCTCGTCGCTCCGGCGATCGTCGTCGCCCTCACGACGTGGGCGGCTGCCTGGGTCGGCTCGCGCAAGGTGCTCGAAGTGACGCCGCTGCAGGCCCTCGGCGGGTCGGTCGAGGCATCCCACACCGACGTCGCACGTCGCAAGGGACGCAACGTCACCGCTCTCGCGCTGCTGATCTCGGGCGCTGCGCTCCTCGCGCTCGGCATCCTCGTCGGACTCGTCTCGCCGCTCGGCGTCGTGATCGCGTTCTTCGGCGGGGTTCTGTCGTTCACCGGTCTCGCCCTCGCCTCGACGCTCGTCATGCCCCCGGTGCTCCGTCTCGTCGGGCGCTGGTTCGGCCGTTCGGCGACGGCGAAGCTCGCTGCCGAGAACGCCCTGCGCTATCCCGAGCGGTCGAGCCGCATGGCGATCGGCGTCGTGATGGGCGTGACGCTCGTGACGATGTTCGCGGTCGCGCTCGAGACGGTGAAATCGGTGCTCGCGGCATCCGGCGGCGGCGAGCCCCCCGCCGAGATGACGACCCTCATCGACACGTTCTCGGGCATCATGATGGGCCTCGTCGGCGTCTCGGCGGTCATCGCCGCCGTGGGCCTGGTGAACCTCCTCACGATCGGCGTGCATCAGCGCACGCGCGAACTCGGGCTCCTGCGCGCGCTCGGCGTCTCGAGCGGTCAGGTGCGGCGCATGGTGCTGCTCGAGGCTGCGCACATCACGATCGCCGCGACCGTCGCAGGGCTCGCGCTCGGCATCGTCTACGGCTGGGCTGGAGCGCAGTCGCTCCTCGGTTCGGTGCAGGTGCCGCCGTTGTGGATGTCACCCACGTTCGTGCTGCCGGCGATCCCGTTCTGGCCGATCGTGGCGATCGTCGTCGCGACGGCCGTGCTCACCCTGGTCGCAGCGGTCGCCCCCACGCGGCTCGCGACGCGCGTGGCGCCGGTCGAGGCGCTCGCCGAGTAGGCATCCATCACCCCGTCGAACCCACACATTTCGCTCGAACCCACACGATTCCGCCGGCCGGATCGTGTGGGTTCGGCGAATTCGTGTGGGTTCGACGCCTCAGCGCGTCACGCCGCCGCGGGGTCGTGCGCCCACGTCGGCGCCAGCGCTCGGATGCGGGCTGCACGCCACTGCCACGTCGACCACAGCACGGGCCACAGGAGCGGCGCAGAGGCACCGCCGATCACGAGCCGATCGCGCCAGAGGGTGCGATCGGGGTGGCCGGGGACGGGCGAGATCGCCATCTGGTGGTCCCACACGTCGAGGCTCGAGAGCGGACCCGTGAGCGGGATGCCGCTGTCGCGGAAGATGCGCACACGCCCCGCGGGCTCGTCGACGAACCGCTCGCTCATGTGGATGAGCTGCCGCCCCATCGGCAGGACGCCCAGCGCCGAGAGCGAGACGGGCACGTCGTCCCCCGGCTCCCACGCCGTCGGCATCCCGCTCGGCACGAGGGGTTCGAGCTGGAGGAGCGGACCATAGAGCTCGGCCACGGCGCGTGGGGAGTGGACGGCGCGCCACGCGGCATCCGGATCGCAGTCGATCTCGAGCTTCAGGAGGATCCGCATCGGCCCAGTCTCGCACCGCGGCCGTGCGTCGTGGCATCGTGTGACCATGACGACTCCGTCGGCTCCGGACTCCGCCCCGCCCGTTCCGCGCGTCGCCTTCGATATCGTCCGCCTCGGGTACGCGTGCGGCGCGGGGTTCACGTCGGCGGCCATCACACTCCTGCTGGTGCTGATCACGGGCGGAAGCGTCGCGGGCGACTCCATCGTGCTGTGCCTGTTCGCCTTCTCGGCGGGGTGGTCGATCGCGTATCTCGTGCACACGCTCGTCTTCTTCACCAAGCTCGACGCGCCGCGGCTCAAGCAGGTGCTCCTGGGGTCGCAGCCGAAGAGCCGCGCCGGGCAGTTCGGCGCGATCATCTCGGGCACCGGCCCGACGATCGGCGTGCAGTGGTCGATCATCGCGATCGCCGCCGTGCTGGTCTTCACCGTCTGGCCGGGACTCACGAGAGAGATCGTGACGGTCGTCTTCAGCTGCGTCGTCGTCGCAGCCTCGTGGGCGGTCACGATCGTCGCCTACGCGCTGCACTACGCGCGCGCCGATGCGCCGACGGGCGATTTCCAGTTCCCCGACAACGACCGCGGCCGGATCTTCGCGGACTACATCTACCTCGCCGTCCAAGTGCAGACGACGTTCTCGACATCGGACGTCTCGCTCATGTCACCATTGGCCCGACGGATCGTCACGGGGCACACGCTCGTGTCGTTCGCCTTCGCGACCGTCATCATCGCGATGCTCATCACCGTCATCTTCCTCGGCGGGTCGAGCTGACCGCCTAGGGTCGGAGGGTGCCTCCCTTCGATCAGCATCGCTACCAGGTCCGCCTCGACTGGGGCCTCGACGGACTCGCGCGGCTCGCGCCCGCCGACGTCGTCATCGTGGTCGACGTGCTGCGGTTCTCGACGACGGTGACGGATGCCGTCGCCCGCGGAGAGTCCGTGGCGATGGATGCCGCGGCCCGCGCAGTCTCGATCAACGGCGCTCCGCTCGCCGAAGCGGCGGCCGCCGCCGGCGCGGTCGTCCTGCTCGGGTGCCTGCGCAACCCCTCGGCCGTCGCCCGTGCCGTGCTGGAAGAGCAGCAGCGCCGCGGCACGCGCACGAGCATCGCGGTCCTCGCAGCCGGCGAGCTCGACGGCGACGGCACGCTCCGGTTCGCCGTCGAGGACCTCTTCGGCGCGGGCGCGGTCGTCGATGCGCTGAGCTCGCTCGGCATCGATCACACGTCCCCCGAGGCGGCCGCCGCGTGCGAGTCGTTCCGCGGCCTGCGCCCCGCCGTCCGACACCTGCTCACCGCGAGTGGGTCGGGTCAGGAGCTGCTCGACCGCGACCGCCGGGACGAGGTGCTCAACGCCTCGGAGGTGGATGCCGCATCCGTCGCCCCCGTCCTGCGCGACGGCGTCTTCGTCGCCGCCTGACGTCAGCGCGGGGTCATCGCCGCGAGACGCGCGGCGGGGCTGATCTCGCGGCGGGTCCAGCGGAAGAGGTTGCGCTCGTCGAAACGCGGCGCGCACTTCGCGCACGAGGTCGGGCGAGTCGGGCGACGGTGACGATAGGCGCTGTGGCCCGCGGGGCAGACGCCGACCCACGGGGCGAGTTCGGTCGCCGTCTCGCCGTGGTGCGTCGTGCCGCCGACGTAGCCGAGGTCGCGCGCGATCTTCTTCCACGCGGGGCCGTGACCGGCCGCGGGCCCCGCCATCGCGTGCGCCACCTCGTGCAGCAGCGTCTGGTGGTTGTCGTCGTCTTCGTAGCGCGCCGCGAGGTAGCGCGAGACGCTGATGCGCTTGCGCGTGTAGTCGCACAGACCCGCCCGGCGCTTGGCGTTGTCGAAGGCGAACGACCACGAGGGGTCGAGGTGCGCGGAGATCAGGGCCTCGGCCCACACGCGCACGCGATGCAGTTCGGTCATGCGAGCACGTTAGAACAGAGGTGCGACACTCAGCCGGCGATGGCTGCGTACGCACGCCGACGGTCGGCGGCGTCGATCGCGAGCAGAGTGGATTCGAGCTGGCCGTCGGACGCTCCGGCCTCCTGGCGCAGGAACAGTGCGCGCTTGAAGTCGTCGCGGGCCAGGGGGAAGTCACCGGCGTCGAAGTGCACCTTGCCCCGGTGCTGCGCGGCGAACGCCGCGATCGCCGACCAACCCTGCCCCTCGGCCTCCTCGACGCACGTCGTGAGCTCATGCTCCGCGGCCGCGTACGCGCCGCGGCTCTGCTCGACCGTCGCGTGCAGGATGCGCGCTCGCAGGAGGTCCTTGCGCGTGCCGGCCATGCGCGCGACCCGGACCGACTGCTCGGACAGCACGAGGGCGTCATCGAGGCGTCCGAGCACCTTCAGCAGCCACACGCGCTCGAGCAGCGCCGGCAGGGAGCGCTGCTCCCCGATCTCGTCCAGGCGATCGCGGCACTGGTGGGGATCGATGATCTCGCGCAGGGTCTCGGGGTCGTACCCCTTGATGTAGCTCACTCGGCGCCTCCCGTCATCGGCCTCTTCCAGTGTGCACGGGCCGGGCCGCGACGAACGACCGGCACGCCCGTCACCGCTCGAAGAGGGACGCCGCGGGTTTCGGGGACGCGGTGGAATCGGCATCCGTCGCGATCCGCGCGCCGCGGGCGAGTTCGTCGACCTCGGCGCCCTGCGCGACCTTGGCGGGGTGCGGACCTGCCGCCATGAGCCGCGGCAGCCACTCCGTCGGAAGGAGAGTGGGGGATGCCGCGACCACGAGATTCCCGAAGCGGCGCCCCTTGAGCACCTGCACCTCGGCGAGCACGATGACGTGGTCGAACACCGTCTGCACCGTCGCGATCTGGCGACGGGCGAAGGCGAGGCCCGCGCCGTCGGCGACGTTGACGAGGAGGACGCCGTCGGGCGCGAGCAGGTCGGCCGCCTCGCGGTAGAACTCGAGCGTCGTGAGGTGCGCGGGGGTCTGGGCGCCCGCGTACACGTCGGACACGAGCAGGTCGACGTTGCCGCGCAGCGCCGCGGGCATGCGCGCGAGGCCGGCGCGCGCATCGCCGATCCGCACGCGGATCTGCGCGTTGCAGGGCAGCGGCATGCTCTCGCGGACGAGGTCCCACAGGGCGGGCTCGAGTTCGACGACCTGCTGCCTGGACCCCGGCCTCGTCGCCTCGACGTAGCGCGGGATCGTCAGGCCCCCGCCACCGAGATGCACCGCCGTCAACGGCTGGCCCGGCATCCGGAGCCTGTCGATCACCGCGCCCATGCGCGCGACGTACTCGAAGTGCAGGTGCGTCGGGTCGTCGAGGTCGACGTGCGACTGCGGAGTGCCGTCGACGTCGAGTTCGAGACCCCCCGCGAAGGCCGACGGCACGACGCGTGCGATCCGTCCGTCCGAGAGGCGGACTTCGGGAATGGATGCCTCGATCCGCGCGCGTGCCATGGAACCACGGTATCCGCAAGGCCGCGCCCGGTCGGTCGGAGCGAAACACAATCGAGACATAGGTGTAATGGTCGCGACAGTCGCTCGCGGGTAGCGTCGAGGGATCACACCCCCGCGGCCCCGGGCGCCATCAGCGCGACGGGCCGCATTCCTACGGAAGGTGCACAGCAGATGCTCCACTCAACGAGAAAGCGCTGGCTCGCCGGCGCCGCGATGGTCGCCATCGGCGCTCTCGCTCTCTCCGCCTGCGCGAGCCAGCGCGACGACTCGGGCGACGAAGGCAGCGGCGAGGTCGACAGCACGTTCGTCTTCGGCGCATCGGGCGACGTCTCGAGCCTCGACCCCGCGTTCGCGAGCGACGGCGAGTCGTTCCGCGTCTCGCGGCAGATCTTCGAGGGTCTCGTCGGCGTCGAGCCCGGCACGGCCGACCCCGCTCCGCTTCTCGCCGAGAGCTGGACGCAGTCCGACGACGGTCTGTCGTACACGTTCACCCTCAAGGAGGGCGTGACGTTCCAGGACGGCTCCGAGTTCAACGCCGACGCGGTGTGCTTCAACTTCGACCGCCAGAACTCCTTCACGGGCGTCGCGGCGAGCCAGAGCATGGCCTACTACTGGGGCGTCATCATGCGCGGGTTCGAAGAGACCGGCACCTCGATCTACGGCAGCTGCGAAGCATCCAGCCCCACCGAGGTCACCATCACCCTCACCGAGCCCTTCGCCGGATTCATCCCCGCGCTGTCGCTCCCGGCGTTCGCGATCCAGAGCCCGACGGCGCTGCAGGAGTACAACGCCGACGAGGTGGGCGGCACGGCCGACGCACCCACGCAGAGCGAGTACGGCTCGGGCCACCCGACCGGAACCGGACCCTTCAAGTTCGACGAGTGGGCGGTCGGCGAGTCCGTCACGCTCAGCGCGTACGACGATTACTGGGGCGAGCAGGGTCAGGTCCAGGAGGTCATCTTCCAGGTGATCGGCGACACCACCGCCCGTCGCCAGGCGCTCGAGTCGGGCAGCATCGACGGCTACGACCTCGCGGCACCCGCCGACCTCGGCGCGCTCGAGGACGCCGGTTTCGTGCTCGTCAACCGCGACCCGTTCAACGTGCTCTACCTCGCGATGAACCAGTCGACGGGTGCGCCGCTGCCCGAGGCCGGGTCGCCGTCGCCCCTCGCGGACATCAAGGTGCGCCAGGCGATCGCCCACGCGATCGACAAGGACCAGCTCATCACGCAGGTTCTGCCCGAGGGCACCGAGACGGCGACGCAGTTCATGCCCGACAGCGTCATCGGCTGGAACGACGCCGTCACGACGTACGACTACGACCCCGAGGCCGCCAAGGCGCTCCTGGCCGAAGCCGGCTACACCGAGGCGAACCCGTTGACGATCACGTTCAACTACCCCGTGAACGTCTCGCGTCCGTACATGCCCAACCCGGAGCAGATCTTCACGAACCTGCAGAGCCAGCTCCAGGCGGTCGGCATCGTGCTCAACCCGGTGTCGAACGAGTGGGGCGACTACCTCGACCTCATGCAGGGCGGCCGTGACCACGGCATCCACCTCCTCGGCTGGACCGGCGACTACAACGACCCCGACAACTTCGTGGGCACGTTCTTCGGCCTGCCGACCAACGAGTGGGGCTTCGACAATGCCGAGCTCTTCGACGCGCTGACCGCAGCCCGCGGTCTCGCGACCGAAGAGGAGCAGTCGGCCGCCTACCAGGCGATCAACGAGCAGATCATGGAGTTCCTCCCCGGCATCCCGCTCGCCCACCCGGTGCCCACGCTCGCCTTCGCGGCGCGCGTGACGTCGTACCCGGCGAGCCCCGTGCAGGACGAGGTCTACAACCTGATCGAGCTCAGCGAGTAAGCCCGATCCGCGCCTGCCGCGGGCCCCTTCCGGCCCGTGGCAGGCGCATCGCCGCTCTCGACCCACGATCCCCCGGAGACCACCCCCGTGCTACGCACCATCGGCAAGAGGCTCCTCCTGCTCATCCCGACCCTGCTGGGTCTGTCCATCCTGCTGTTCCTGTGGGTCCGCTCCCTTCCGGGCGGCCCTGCTGTCGCGCTCCTGGGCGAGCGCGCGACCCCCGAAGCCATCGAGCAGATCAACGAGCTCTACGGCTTCAACCGCCCGCTCATCGAGCAGTACTTCACGTGGCTCGGCCGACTGCTGCAGGGCGACTTCGGCGTCTCGACGCAGACGCGGGCGCCGATCGTCGAGGAGTTCTTGCGGCGGCTGCCGGCGACCCTCGAGCTGAGCTTCTGGGCGATCATCATCGCTGTCGGCGTCGGCATCCCGCTCGGGTACCTCGCCGCGCGCCGTCACGGGAAGGCCGCCGACCACGTGCTGGTCGGGGCGAGCCTGCTCGGCATCACGATCCCCGTGTTCTTCCTCGCCTTCATCCTCAAGTGGATCTTCGCCGTCCAGCTCGGGTGGCTGCCCTCCGAAGGGCGACAGGATCCGAGGATGGATGCGACGCACTACACCGGCTTCTACGTGCTTGACGGCATCATCACCGGGGAGTGGGATGCCGCGTGGGACGCGTTCCTGCACCTCATCCTTCCGGCGATCGCGCTGGCGACGATCCCCCTCGCGATCATCGTCCGCATCACGCGCGCCTCGGTGCTCGAGGTGCAGAACTCGGACTACGTCCGCACGGGTATGGCGAAGGGCATCTCGACCGGGACCATCCGCCAGCGGTTCATCCTGCGCAACGCCCTGCTGCCGGTCATCACGACGATCGGTCTGCAGGTGGGACTGCTCATCTCGGGGGCCGTCTTGACTGAGACGGTCTTCGCGTATCCCGGGATCGGGTCGTTCATGTATCGCGCGATCTTCAACCGGGACTACCCGGCCCTGCAGGGCTTCATCATCTTCATCGCGATCGGCTATGCGCTGATCAACCTGCTGGTCGACGTCTCCTACAGCTTCATCGACCCGAGAGTGAGGGTCCAATGACCTCGGCGATGCTTCCTCCCGCCCCGATGGGCGGTCCCGTCGACGACACCTCGGTGGACGATCGTGAGCTGATGTCGGCGCGCGTCGGCGGCGGTGGATTCTGGCGCGGCGTGTTCCGCCGCCTCGTGCGCAACCCCAGCGCCTGGGTCGGTGCCATCATCATCGGGCTCTTCCTGCTCGTCGCTCTTCTGGCTCCGATCCTCGCGCCCTACGGACCGACCGACCTTCCGGGTCAGCGATACATCACTCCGACCCACATCCCCGGGCCGGGGGAGATCCCGGAGTTCCCTCTCGGCCTGGACCGCTTCGGCGGCGACGTGCTCTCGAAACTCATCTGGGGCGCCCAGGCATCCCTGTTGATCGGCGTCATCTCCACCGCGATCGGTCTGCTGGGCGGCATCATCCTGGGCTTCCTCTGCGGCATGTTCGGCGGCTGGGTCGACACGCTCATCATGCGCGTCGTGGACATCATGCTCTCGATCCCGAGCCTGCTGCTCGCGGTCTCGATCGCGGCTCTGCTCGGCCAGAATCAGCTGTCGATCATGATCGCGATCGGTGTCGCGCAGGTGCCGATCTTCGCGCGATTGCTGCGCGCGTCGATGCTGCAGCAGCGCACGGCCGACTATGTGCTCTCGGCGCAGACGCTCGGCCTCGGGCGCGGAACGATCACGATGAGCCACGTGCTGCCCAACTCGGTCGGGCCGGTCATCGTGCAGGGCACGCTGTCGCTCGCGACGGCGGTCATCGAGGCTGCCGCGCTGTCGTACCTCGGTCTCGGCGGCGGTCTGCCGCAGACCGCCGAGTGGGGACGCATGCTCACGTACGCGCAGCTCGAGCTCGCGGTCGCCCCGTGGCTCGCGTTCCTGCCGGGCATCTGCATCACGATCACCGCGCTCGGCTTCACACTGCTGGGCGAGGCTCTGCGCGAAGCGATGGATCCCCGGACCCGCAAGCGCTGAAAGCACCTGGGTAGGGTGAGGCGCATGTCATCCGCGGTGCCGTCGACCTCGCTCGAGCGCACGTACCGGTATCTCCGCATCGGTGTGGCCGGCACCGCGGTCGTCATCCTCGTCTCCGTGGCGGTGGCGGCGTCGTCCGTCGGATGGCTGCCGTCGCTCAGCGACTACTACTACACGTCTGCCCGTGACTCGTTCGTCGGCGCGCTCATCGCGGCATCGCTCGCCCTGCTCGCCCTGTCGGGACGCGGTGTCGATCGCGCGCTGCTCGACACGGCCGCCCTGTTCGCGCCCCTCATCGCGCTCATTCCCACCACTGTCGCGCCCGGTACGGTGCCGGGGGTCGAGGTGCCGTGCCAGTACCGCTGCTTCCCGCCGGAATACGAGGCCGGCGTCGCGACGAGCGTGCTCACCTACCTCGCCATCGGCACCCTCACCGTGCTCGTCGCGGTGCTGCTGCGGGCGATGCGCCAGGTGTCACTCGGGGCCGTGGCCGTGTCACTCACCATCACCGTCGCATGGCTGCTCGTCGTCGGCGGCACGTGGGTCTTCGCCCGCGACGCATTCCTGCAGCAGGGGCATTTCGTCGTCACGATCGCCTTCTTCGCGCTGTTCGCCGCCGTTGCCGTGCGCAATGCCTTCCCGCGCCGCACGGACCCGCCGCCCGCGGTCTTCCGCGTGCTCTATCTCGTGATCGCCGCGTTGCTCGTCGCTGTGCTGATCGGCTACGCGGTCTTGCTGCCGAGCGCGGCCGACGTCGACGTGCCAGTCGTGCTGATCGCCGAGGCGTCTGCCCTCGTCCTGTTCTCCGCTTTCTGGGTCGTGCAGGGCGTCGAGCGCTGGAGTGAGCCGGATCCGGCGCTGCGCTGAGTCCTCACGGTGCGGGCGACGGATCCCCTGCCGCCGCGATGCTGCGAGGTCAGCCGAGGCGTTCGAGGGGGTTGGCCGCGAGCTTGTCGATGAGACCGCCGTCGACGAGTCGTCTGGCGGCCGTATCGGGCTTGCGCGCTGCCTGGTCGCTCACGCATGAGCCGAACTCCGCAGCGAGCATCCCCCGTGGGTGGGCGGCGAGCACCTCGCGCCGGAAGTCCTCCGGCAGAGCGTTCGGCCGCGCACCCGAGATGTCCAGACCCGTGGCGATCTCGAGCAGGTAGCCTTCGGCGTCCAGCGCGGGATCGACACTCGGCCAGTTGTGACGCACGATCACCTCGAGCACCCGATCACGCCGGTGCGGGGGCCAGCCTGCTCCCGCGGTGAGCACGACACCGACGTGCCCGCCGGCGTGCTCGTACGAGATCCTGTGGTTGTCGAACTCCGCCACGGTGCCGATGTCGTGCAGAACGGCGGACACGTACAGCAGCTCGTGGTCGATGTCCGTGATGCCGTCGACCTGCGCGAAGGCCTCGGCCCAGAGCCAGGAGCGCAGCGCGTGAGCCGTGATCGCTGCGGACTGGTATTGCGTGGCGAGCTCGAGGGCGCCCCGGGCAGCAGGAGAGTCGGGCACAGGGAAGTCTGCGATGCGCATAAGTACATCCTGCGGGCGCATGAGACACCTCGACCCAGTCCGGTGCGACAGCGATCGTCCGAAAACAGCCATCCGCACGCGGAGGCATCGAGGTTCCACGTGCGAGCGGTGCACTTTCGTCACATGGTGAAGGGCATTTCCTGCCACGATGATCACAACCGCCCCGGAGGAGTGCCCATGTCCCGGTTCACGCAGACCCTGATCCCACGTGCGCAGCGGCAGAGTGTCGAGGCGCTGGATGACGCGCTCGACCTCGGCAGTGGAGACACGCTCAGCAAGCGGTCCGGATTCCTCATCATGCTGACGATCTCGGCGATCATCGCGACCGCGGGTGTGCTCGCCGATTCGACGGCGACCGTGATCGGCGCCATGATCATCGCTCCGCTCGGGACACCGATCCTCGGCATCGCGTGGGGGATCGTGATCGGGCGACTCTCGCTCGTCATCCGATCGATCCTGTGGGTGCTGCTGGGGCTGGCGATCGTGGTCGTGCTGGGTCTGTGCTTCGCCGTGTTCGTGGCCACTCCGGAGTCGCTCGCCACGAATTCGCAGGTGCTGGGCCGCACCTCGCCGAGTCTCATGGACCTCATCGCGGCGCTCGCGACCGGGTTCGTCGGCGGGTTCGCCATGTGCCGCAAGGATCTCAGCGCCGTGCTGCCCGGCGTCGCGATCGCCATCTCACTCGTTCCGCCCCTGGCGGTCGTCGGCGTCTGCGCAGGTCAGGGGCTGTGGAGTGATGCGCTCGGCGCGCTCGTGCTGTTCCTGTCGAACGTCGTCGCGCTCGTCATCGCCGGAAGCATCGTCTTCACGATGGCCGGCTATGCGCGCGACCCCCAAGCGTCTCCTCGCGCCAACCGACGACGTGCGTACACCGTCGTCACGGTGCTCGCCCTCATCATCGCCCTGCCCCTCGCGGCCAACTCGATCGTGTCGGTCGCGATCGCCCGGTGGACCGTCACGATCCAGGAGGCGACGACGGAGTGGCTTGCCCCGAGCGAGGGCGCACGGGTCTACAACGTCGCATGGAGCGGCTTGACCGCCACCCTGCAGCTCACGACCACCAATGGCCAGATCCCGACGATCGACGATCTCGAAGCCACCTTGGATGCGCAGATCCCGTCCTACGTCGGAGTGGTCCTCGATGTCGGCCAAGGCGTCGAGCACGTGGTGCGCTGATCACGGATACCGCGTCGAAGCGTGGAAGCAGGGATGGATCTCCGAACGACGAGGCCCCCGCTCGACAACGTCGGGCGGGGGGCTCGTTTTGGGTATCTCAGAGATCGCGGCTCATAATCTGTGTCCTTCCCTCGGGATAGCGAATCTAGTCATCGACGAGGACTTCGACAATGGCCCCGGCGACCTCAGCATCTTGCTCCGACCGGCGTCGCCGCGTAGCGTCCACGTCAGCACGGTGTTCGTGCAAGTACCTCTCGGTGGAGATGCAGTGTCCGATGAACCGGTCGGGCGGCCACGCACGCGTGTCGCGCGGCTCACGATCGCGTTGCCGGTGTTCCTTGTCGCTGTAGTCGCGATTTATCTCGTCTTCACGGGTCTCGCGTGGACGATCTTTGCGCCGGTCTTCTTCTATTCAGGTGAGACGACGGCCGGCATCATCGTCGGACGCATCCTCTTCTGGGCCCTCATGCTCGGATCAATGGTCGCTGTCGGCTGGGGCCTGGTCCGCTGGGTCCTCCGAGGCGCCCTGTCCGATCGACGCTCCTGACCTCCGCATATCGCAGCGGATCCGGCGGCCGCGGACGCCGTCGCCGCCAGGGTGACGGAACTGCGACGCGAGCCGACAGACGATCCCCAAACGGGCCTTGCGCGTAGGAGGGGCGATGCGGGCGGGCTCGAACCGCACCCATTCCATACGCCCCCGATTGTGACGACGGAGAATCCGATGACGTTCTCTCCCGTGTCGGCGCGACGACTTGCCGAATGGGTGCGCGGCCCGAAGACCGCGCACCCCACGACAACCTGTCGCAGTTAGCGGCCGAACACCTCGATCTCGGCCAATTGCATTCGGTACCCGCCGTCGGTCTGACGTAGCGACGTTCCGGTCACGCGCACGTACCGCGCGTCGCGCGGCTCGAACGACCATGTCGGCACATCGAATCCGGTGGGTTGAGAGAATCCGGTTTCCGCTGCCGCAGGCATCCACGTCTCGCCATCGACAGACGTCTCGATCGTGAAGTCGACGGGGAAGCCGCGGCCGATGTCGCGTCCGTCGTAGTTGCGCGGCAGCAGGTCTACTCGGGCGACCCGTGCGGTCGAGCCGAGGTCGATCGTCACCCACTCACTGTGGTCAACAGCCAACTCGGAATCGCTCGACCAGCCCATCGAGGGGTCGGTGCTGAAGCGCGAACCGTCGGTGACGCCGGGTTGCAGGAAGCGGTCTTCCTCCCACGAGCTGCTCACCATGGTGGGTGCACCGACAGCCAGGTTCTCGGGCACGTCCGTGGTGAGCACGTGCCCTTCGATCGAACCATCGACCAGCGTGACGCGGGTCTTCTTCACCCTGCCCTCGAGGGCGTAGCGCACGATGCCCGACTCATCGGCGGTCACCTCGTGCGTCCGCTTGCCCTCGCGCACGGTGTACTTGGCGCCGGGCTGCTGGCCCGACCATTCCATGACGACCGTCTGATCCTTCGCGGAGTAGTCCACGGTCTGGTCGAGCACCGAGTGGTACGTGACGGTCAGCTCGTCGTTCTCGTGGATCGTGCGCGTCACGGTCGTACCGTTCATCGCCGCCGGGAAGTTGGGCGCGATCTGCACACCGTCCGGTTGGGGTTGGATGCCGAGCATGGCCGTGTAGACGCCGCCCGCCGCGTTCGCGTTGGTGGGGAACCACTCCTCGCCGAAGCGGGGTTCGAGCGACCAGTCGAGGAAGCTCCAGCCGACGAACCCGTCGCGCGTGTAGCGCTCGAGCGTGGCGTCGAGGTACTCCAGCGAGCGGTCGCGCTCGCCGACGAACGCCGCCGCCTTCATGTACAGCTCGGTCATGAAGGGGTAGATGGGCCCGTCTTCGAGGCCCGACTGGAAGTGATCGCCGCTCCACTCCTCGGTGTTGGGGAGGATCGGGTAGAAGTTCATCGGCACCATCGGCAGCCGGTTCTTCTTCATCTCCACGTCGAGGTCGTCGAGAATCGCCCGTGCGCGGTCGATGTCGACCATGCCGAACGCGATCGCCTGCAGGTTCAGCTGCGTGTGCTTGACCGATGCCTGGACGGTGCCGTCGGGGCAGCGCCAGAACGCGAAGGAGCCCATCTCGGGATCCCAGAGACCGCCGTCGGCGGCGTCCTTGTTGAACTGCTCCTTGAGAGCTGATGCGGTGTCGGCGTAGTGCGTGGCCCGGTCGGTGTCGCCGAAGACGTCGCGCTCGAGGGTCGCCCACTTGGTGAGCGCGTGGTACATCAACTCGTTTACGTAGCCGCTCTGCCACTTGACGTAGAAGGCGTCGTTCCACTCCATGATGCCCCGGCGGCTGTTGCAATCGGTGATGCCGTTGTGGAACATCCCGGTCGGTGCGTCATAGCGCTCCTCGAGCATGTATCCGATCGCTCGGTGCGCGGAGTCGCGCATCGAGGCGAGCCACTCGCTGTCGGGCGAGTAGTCGTACATCTCGGCGATAGCGGCGGCGTAGGCCGGGTCTGCGTCGTGCAGGTTGTTGTCGCCCCACGGATTGCTGAGCCGGTAGGTGCGGCCGAACATGTGGCCGTTCGCGCCCTGGGCGTAGTCGCGGAAGTACTCCAGCATGCCCTTCTGCGACTCGGTCATGGCCGGGTCGAAGTAGCCCATGACCGTCGGGTTCGAGTGCGCCAGGTCGTACGGGCCGTTGCCGAGGTAGCGCAGACCCACGGTCGACATCCCGTACTCCTCGTCGACAACGCCCGAGCGGCCGAAGTCGTTGAGCAGTGACGTGAGGGCCGCTGTGTCGGCGATGCCGTTGATCCTGCCGCCCAGGTCGTAGTACGCGTCGAAGTCGGCCGTGGCGAACGAGAACGACACCGAGTCGGTGCGGTCGGCCGACGCGACGGGCAGGTAGATGTATCGGTCGGTGCCGTTCGAGCTGTGTCCGCTGTAGACGAAGCCCTGCTCCTTGGTGCCGACGATGTACTCCCACTCGCCGTCGTCGCGCACTTGGGTCTGCTGGTACGTGTTGTCACCGCCGTACGCGAACTCGGTCGCGAGGTCGCGATCGGCGCTGGTCGCGTCGACCGCGAGCGCGCGCTCGCCCTCGTTCGCGAGCATCACGAACGCCGACTGCTCGACGCCGTACCGGTCGTTCGGCTCGTTGAGGTAGAAGCCATCGGTGCCGGCGTAGGTGTTGCCGATGGGGATGTTGCCGCCGTCACCCGGCCGGCGGATGTTGTCCCACACGCGGGCCCAGCCGATCTCGAGCTGGCCGTTGTGGGCGAGGCTCGGTGCAGCATCGCCGGCCCAGTCGTAGGTGCGGTCGACGTCGAGGTCGATGTCGCCCTTGCTCAGCGAGAACGACCAGGTCTCGTCGATCGCGAGTTCATCGTTCGCCATCTCGAAGGTGAGGTCGACCTTCTTGCCCCGCACTTTCACCGTTGGGTCGGCCGCGAGAGTGCGGCTGTCGAGCACGGCACCGGATCCTGCGATCTCGGCCGTGCTGTACATGCCGTCGGCGAGCAGTTCAACACCGCCCTGCGTGAAGGAGGTGACTCGTGCGGCGCCGGCGTAGTCGACCACCATGCGCAGGTCGCCGTCGGTGAGGGTCAGCTGCCTGGCAGCCTTGTCGTGCGCGACCGTGCGATCGTTCCCGTTGGATGCCGCGGCGGGCGCGTCCTCGACGGGGGCGGCGGATGCGGGACCGAGTCCGGCGACGCCGGTCGCTACCAGGGCCGCGGAGGCGGCGACGGCCGCGACGCGTCGAGCCGTGATTCGTGGGCGGTTGAGTGTCATCTCTGAGCTCCTCGTTCTTCGCCAGGGCGCGCCGGAGCACGCCGGGGACGGCGAAGGGGGTGTGGATTCGACAGTGGATCGACACCGCGAGCACTTCGGCGTGCGGGGTCACGAGTACTATCGCAACCCGTTTCTCTATCTGTCAACATTTTCCGTGATCTTTCCGTGCAGATGCATCCCCGCATCTGTACGATCTCAGACGACGGCGGTCGACTCGCGGGGAATGAACTCGCAGTCGATGCGGCGGATACCGGGCTCGAGGCGCCCGGTCTCGATGGCCTCGAGCAGCGCCGTGGCGGCTGCCGCACCCACCTCATGAAGGCTCATGTCGATCGTCGACAGCGGTGGCTGACTGGCCTCCACCATGACATCCCAGTTGTCGAAGCCGATGACGCCGACCTGACGAGGAACGTCGATCTGCGCCTCACGCAGCGCCTCGGTCGCCCCACGGGCCACCTGATCGCTCGCGCACACGACGCCGTCAAACTCGACACCGGAGAGGATCACCTGTTTGACGGCCTGACGCCCCCACCGCTCACTCCACTCCCCGAAGAGTGGAGCGTGCACCAGGTCGAGGCCGCGCTCGGCGAGCACCTCGCGCGTGGCCGCCAGTCGCTTGCGTGACGCATCGTCGCGCTGCGGTCCCGATATGAACACGAGCTTCTCACGCCCGGTCGAGAGCAGGTGCCGGGTCGCCATGCGAGACCCCTCGGCGTCGTCCGGCACGACTGACGCGTCGTTTTCGTCTCTCGACCAGGACATCGCGTAAACCACCGGCACCGGCAGGTCGCCACGGAGACTGTCGCGGCCGAATTCCCCGGCCCCGGTCACCAGGATGCCGTCGACGCGGCGCCGCAGGAAGGAGTCGATGAAATGCTGCTCGCGGATCGGGTCACCACGACCGTCGCACAGGACGAGCGCGATCTCGCGCTCCGAGAGCTTCTCGATCGCTCCCAGCATCACCGGCACGGTGAGGCGCCCGAACTGGTCGCTGGTGATGACGCCGATCGTGTTCGTGCGACCGGTGAACAGGCTCGTGGCGACATGGTTCGCCTGAAAGCCGAGCTCGTCGGCGGCGGCGAGAATCCGCTGCTTGGTCTCGTAGCGCACGGCACCCTTGCCGGAAAGCGCCTTCGACACGGTCGAGATCGAGACGCCGGCGCGCTCGGCGACGTCGCCGGCGGTCACACGCCGCCGTTGGTTCGAGTCAGATGCGGTAGTCACGGAAGCGACTATAGCGGGATTGCGGAAAACTTTTCCATGCGAGCGATCGCAAACGTTTCATTTTTCGCGAATGGGTTGCGCTTCTATTTCCGAATGGCTATCTTCAATCCCGCAACCCGTTTCTGAAATTACTCAGTTGCGGCTTCTCTCCCGCTCTCGCGGGACCTCGTTTCCCTTCACGACAACGGAGTTCCCCATGAAACGATCGACCAGTGCGGCAACCCTCGCCGCTTCGGCTGGCATCTTCGTCCTCGCGCTCGCCGGCTGCGCCGGCGGATCGGCCGGCGGCGCGGCCTCGACCGACGAGATCACCGCTGAAGACACGGGTGCCACGCTCAGCCTCTGGGTACGTCCAGGCAACGAGGCGGTGACCGACGCGGTGGTCGAGGCGTACAACGACACGCACGAGAACCAGATCGAGATCACCCACGTGCCGGCCGACCAGTATGTGACCAAGTTCGCGCAGGCGGCGCAGTCCGGTTCGCTTCCCGACATCCTCGCGGCCGATCTGGTCTTCATGCCGCAGATCATCGAGACGGGCGCCGCGCTCGACATCACCGATCTGCTCGATGAGGCCGGTGCTCTCGAGAACCTGTCCCCCTCGCACATCATGGCCTCGACCGCCGACGAACGCGTCTACGGTGTGCCGTACGTGGCCGACACCTCGCTGTACCTCTACAACAAGGACCTGTTCACGCAGGCCGGCCTCGACCCCGAAGCCCCACCGACCACATGGGGGGGCATCGCCGATGCCGCCGCGGCGATCACCGCGCTCGGTGACGGCAACAAGGGCTTCTACCTCTCCGGCGGCGCACCGGGCAGTCTTGCCTACGACTTCACCCCCACCATCTGGGCGCAGGGCACCGAGGTCGTGAACGAAGACGGCACCTTCAATTGGGACAACGCCGCCACGCAGGACGCCCTCGCGTTCCTGCAGCAGATGTACGAAAACGGCGACATCCCCGACACTGCCAAGACCGACGCCGGCGACGGCTTCTTCGCCGTCTTCGCCTCGGGCAAGATCGGCATCAACTTCGCCGGCGGCAACGGGGTGAACACCGCCACCCTCGGCACCGACCCCGAGTTCGACTTCGGCCTGGCCCCCATCCCGGGCCAGAACGACGGCGAGTTCGCCACCTTCTCGGGCGGCGACGTGGCGGCGATCACCGCCGGCACCGAGCACCCGAACGAGGCGTGGGACTTCATCCAGTGGCTGACCTCGACCGAGACCTCGGAAGACGTCTACTTCTCGCTTCCGGCGTTACCCCCGCGCACCGATGTGACCGCCCCTGACGAGCTCGGGCCGCAGTTCACCATTCCCGCCGAACTCGTCAAGTCGGGCCAGACCTACGTATCGCCCTTCTACAACGAGGTCGTCGCCAGCGCCCAGGGTCCGTTCCTCGAGATGTTCCAGTCGGTCGTCTTCAACGGCGCCGATCCCGCCGAGGCCACGGCAAAGGCTCAGGAAGCCTCGGACGCGATCACCGAGTGAGTGTGAGGCGGGCTCCCGGCATCCCGCGCGCCGAGAGCCCGCTCTCCCTCCCGAACCCCTGTCGACCCGCTGAACGGAAGCCATGATGTCGAAGTCCGCAGTCCTCGCGCCGCCCGCGGCCGCGGCCTCAGCCGCAGGCAGCGGAACCCCCACGAAGGTGACCATGGCACGCGGACCCCGCAGCCGCCGGCGCGGTGAGAACCTCTCGGGCTGGGCGCTGGCCGCACCCGCCGCGATCCTGATCGCCCTCTTCTTCGTGCTGCCGTTCGGCCTGACGGTCTACATGTCGTTCTTCGACTGGCCGACGTTCGGTGTTCCCGAGGCCGTCGGCCTCGCCAACTACGGCGCCGTCGTCACCGACGGGGACTTCGGGGAGGCCGTGCTGTTCACGGTCGCCTACACCGTCGTGACGTCGGTGCTCGGCATCCTTCTCTCACTTGGTCTCGCTCTGCTGGTACGCCCCCGCTTCGCGGGACGCACCGCCGTACGGGCTCTGCTGTTCGCTCCGGTCACGATCGGCTTCGCTCCCGCCGGACTGCTCTGGCTGTCTATGAGCAATGCGCGCACCGGCGTGCTGCCGTCGATCTTCGTGTCACTCGGGCTCGCTCCCGATGGCGTCGACTGGTTCGCCGAACCGACCACCACACTGTCGATCGTGGTGGTCATGACCATCTGGAAGACCGCGGGCCTGGCGATGCTGGTGCTGCTCACCGGTATGGACTCGATCCCGGCCGAGATCTACGAAGCCGCCAAGCTCGACGGCGCCGGCGCGTGGACCACCCTCACCCGCATCACCCTGCCGCTGATCGTCAAGCCTCTGTCGCTGGTGATCCTGCTGACCGTCACGACGACGTTCCTGGCGTTCGACCAGTTCTACACGATGACCAAGGGCGGCCCCGACGGGTCGACGGTCACGGTCGTCTACTACCTCTACAACGCCGCGTTCGTCGCGCTCGACCGCGGCTATGCCGCCGCCGTCGCCGTGGTAGTCGTGCTGCTGATGGCTGTGTTCTCGGTGCTCCAGGTGCAGCTGCAGCGCGGAAGGAAGGTGAAGGCATGACCGCCACACAGGTGCTCACCACGGGATCGTCGGGCCGACGCGGTACGCGGCGCTCCCGCATCCATGCCCAGGACGTGTCGCGCAACCCGCTCCGCATCATCGTCGCGATCGTGCTCGCCGCACTGTTCGCCTTCCCGATCGTGTGGACGACGATCGGCGCTTTCAAGTCGCCGACCGAAGCGAACGCCTCACCGCCCGTGTGGTGGCCATCGCAGTTCACGCTCGAGAACTTCGCCAAGCTCGACAGCTCCGGCTCGTCACTTCTCGGATACGTGCTGAACTCCACGATGGTGACGCTCATGACGGTGGCCATCACCACCGTCGCCGCGGTCCTCGCCGGCTACGCCCTCGCCCGCTACCGCTTCCGCGGCAAGAACGTCTTCTTCGGCATCACGATCGGCATGCTGCTCGTGCCCTACCCCGCGCTGCTGGTCTCGCTGTTCACGGTCATGGTGTGGTTCGGACTCACGAACTCGCTGTTCGGGCTCGCGCTCATCTACTCGACGTTCCAGATGCCGTTCGCGATCTACATGATGAAGAACTCGTTCGACAGCGTGCCCGAAGAGCTGATCGAGGCCGCAGAACTCGACGGCTGCACCAAGTTCGGCGCGCTGCCCCGTGTGATCCTGCCCCTGGTGACGCCGGGTGTCGTGACGGTCGCTCTGTTCGCCTTCCTCGCCGCGTGGAACGAGTTCCTCGCCGCGCTCGTGCTCCTCAACGACAACCCGAGCTTCACGCTGCCGATCGCGCTGGTGAACGCGCAGAACGGCCCCCTCAACACCATCGACTGGGGTGCGCTGCAGGCCGGCATCACCGTGACGATGCTTCCTTGCGTGATCCTCTTCATCCTCCTTCAGCGCTACTACGTCTCCGGCCTTGTGGCCGGGACAGGAAAGTGACTATGACCGACACCCTCACGTCGCCCGACTACTCTGTCGAACGAGTCGCCACCCCCGTCCGCGAGAGTGTGCATGTCGTGCTGCCGTCGTTCGTCGATGGCGCCTTCGACAGCCTCGCCGTCGACTGTCCGTTCGTCTTCTCCGTCGATGGCCGCCACGGTATGACGTATGTCGGCTGGGACGGCGTCGGGTATCAGACCGCTGTGGCGTGGCGTGACGAGTCGGGATCGTGGGGACGCGGCGAGGTGGTGTTCCCGCGCGACCCGGCCGATCCCCTCCGCGAGTTCAATGCGGCCATGACCTCGATCGTGCGCGACAACGACCTGCGCTCGCCGGGTGAACTGCGCAGCATCGACGGCTGGTATTACGGCACGTTCCACGCGTACCCGGGCTCCGGATACGAGACGGGACCGGCATCCATCGGATTCGCACGCAGCCGCGATCTCATGTCGTGGGAACGTGTTGGCGGAGTGCTGTCTCCGGCCGACGCGGATGCCGGACAGTGGGAGCGCGGCGGGCTCTACAAGTCGTGGCTCATGGAACACGACGGCCTCTTCTATGTCTTCTACAACGCGAAGGACGTCGACGACTACGGCTCGGTCGTGGTGCCGCCCCCGTGGATCGAACAGACCGGCGTGGCCGTGTCGAGCGACCTGGTTTCCTGGAAGCGATTGTCGTCGACGCCGGTGCTGCCGGTGGGACCGGCCGGCGCGTTCGACGAGCGCTTCGCATCCGACCCGTGCGTGCTACGCGACGGCGACACCTGGGTGATGTTCTACTTCGGCCTCGCCGCCGATGGCCACGCACGCGAGGGCTTCGCCGTCTCGTCAGACCTGGTCACCTGGACGAAGTCTTCGTCCGTGTTGATCGACGTGGGTATGACCGGTGCCATCGACGCGCTCTACGCCCACAAGCCCGCGGTGATCACGTGGGACGGCCGGCTCGAGCACTACTACACAGCGGTGTCGCTGCTCGAGTCCCCAGTCGTGGTGGGACAGCATCTGCAGCACGAACTGCGGGGAATCGCCCGCGCCACCGATCGCGCCTGAAGCCGGTGCGGTCGGATCCGGCACGGGCCTTGCGCGATGCGGATGGACGATGCCGCAAGACAGAGCGTCCCACAGGGGCACGGGCATGCACCGGGGCTGGATCCGCAAACGGCCACCGCCCGCGAGCGGGCTGTCAGCGCACAATCCCAGTCAGCGGTCCTTTCACGGGACGCTTGGCGTGGAGCAGACCAAGGTCCTCGCCGAGCAGGACGGTGCGGCGGACCTCGGAATGCATCGGATGTCTCTCCTCTGGCCGCCGGGTTAGCCGGCCAGAGCTGAGGGCCACCAGCCGCTCGAGCGCCTCGTCGGGGATCTCGACGCCGGGGAACCGGGCGAACTGTCCCATCGGCATGGACTCGACCATCTTCAGCATGTGGCCGTCGTCCTCGGCGGCGCCAACTGCTCTGGCGTTGCGTTGGTCATCATCGCGTGTATCAGCGCCGGACCCACGGTCGGGTGGCCGAACCACTCGAGGCCGACCAGATGGCGGCCGCCACCGCGATGATGAAAGCGAGATCGACGGTCGTCGATTGCGCGAATCCCGCGACTCATCCCGCGGGCTTCGCTCTCGGAGGCGTCTCGGTCGCCCAGGCGCTGCGTGCGGCGGCGCGGAGCGCCTTGAAGTCCTGGCGCGCCATGGCCGCCCTCGCACGCTCGAGCGCGTCATCTGCTGCCGTCTCGAAAGCCGATGATCGCTTGGGGTCCGCCTCCCGCAACCCGGCGAGACACTTCTGCATCCGGATCTGCACCTCGACGAACGCCGCTCCGTCGCGCGCCAGCGGTCGAAAGCCGTCGACGGCGAGAGTCTCGAGTCGAGGCGGATCGATCCACACCCGCTCGAATCTGACGCGGTCGTCGCGCTCGGTGCGCAGCGCGGCGGAGAAGACGCGCTGGAACGCAGCGATGACCTCCACGGCCGTCCCCGGGTCGTTCGTCGCGGGTGAGAGCGCTCTGCTGCCGATCTCGGACAACGCGATGATCCCCAGTCGGGGATCCTGTTCATAGTCGCGGTGGGCGGCGATTCGAAACGCACCGCGCAGCGACGCCGCGGACTCGTCGTCCATCCGTCCGACGACGTAGGCGAGTGGATGCAGCGCATCCGCGGAGCGCCCGGGCGTCGCGTTCACATACACGTGCAGGTGGCTTCGAACGGCGAGTCGATCGAGAGCGGCGACATCGACACGGACGACGTAGCCGACTTCATCCGCCCATACCGCCTCCGCTGAGCGCGGGATGGTTTCGAGGCGCCGCGCACCAAGCGTCGGAGAGGCGGCATAGGCGATGAGCGATTCGGACGCCGCTCGTTCGACACGGTCGATGACGTCCGACATCCGCCCGAAGTTCGCGAGGTGCGCGATCCACCGCAGCAGCGTGATCACGACGATCGCGATGACGACGAGAGTCCCCAGGAAGAGGATCGTCCGGCCCTGTTCGGTGTAATAGCCGGTCGAGAGGGCGATGATCCCCACCATGGAGAAGACGAAGGCGCCGACGAACGTCGAGAGCGCGTTCTGAGACGTGGGATCCTCCACGAGCAATTGCGTCGCACGTGGCGTCGCGGTTGTCGTCGCCGACGAGTACGCGGTCACCATCGCCGTCACCGAGAATGTCGTCGCCGTCAGCATCGCCGTCGCGATGATCTGCAGCAGCGAGCCGACGGAATTCTGGCCGAGGTCGATGACGATGCGGAAGGGCACCACGGCGCCGATGAAGCCCGCCGCGAGGGCGAAGCCGATGGCGATCACGACGAAGAGCGCAGAACGGAACCACACTCGCCTTCCGAGCCGACGAAGAAGCGAAACCACGGGACCGCTCGCACTCGAAGCCATCGACACACCCTACGGTCGGGCCAGGTGGGATCTCGCGTTCCCGGGACCGTTTCGCGGTGTCGACCTCACGTCCGAGCCCTCATCTTCGGAACTCGGCCCGTCCGAATTCACCGGGGGCAGGTGGGGTATCGGAGCCGGCTTAGCGCTCGTCGACGGAGCTTCAAGCTCGCGAAGCGCGGTCGCATGGCGAACCACATCGTCGGGGGACGAATGAGTCGTAGTGCTCTCGCCGAACCGCAACCACACCGCTTCGATGTGCGCGTCAGACATCCTCTCGACATAGGCGACGAGTCGATTCGCGTCATCGGAGTCGAGGTCGTCGTCGCACAGGCGCCAGGCGTCGTCGCCAAGAGGATCGAGCAGCATTCCAGGCGGCATCATGCATCCTTTCTCGGGTTCAGCCAATCACCGAAACCCTGCCCAGCTGCAGAGGGTTGACAGCGCTGGCAGTCGTCGCGTCGATCCCTGGCGACCCCCTCGTCACCTGCAGCCGACTAACCAGCGTGTCAGGATCCGTGGCGTCGCGGAGCGCTCGGACTCTGCGAACTCACGAGATTCGCGTGTCGTGGGGCGGGTCTCGTAGCCGCAGTCGGTCGAGGGTCATGGCTGACGACCGGTGAGGGCCATCAGTCGATTCTGCAGGGGTGCTTCTGCGTCGATCTCGACGGCGGGACCGAAGACGCCCATGCTCCGCCACTCCTCTGCGTGCGGTTCGACGATCGCCCACGCCGATTCGATGAAGTCGTCCGGGAGGGCGGTGTCCGCTCCGATCGCTCTGGCGAAGTCGAACGCTCTGGTCGTTCGGAACACGATCGCGTGCCAGAGCGCCTCCCGCAGCGGGTAGTCCCCGTAGGTGTAGTGGACGGAGCGGGTGTCGAGCTCCGACTCCTCCAGTTCGCGCACCGACGCGACAGATTCTTCTACGAGGGCCTCGAAGCGACCTCTCGGGTCCGTTCCGAGGAGATCGTCGTCGAGTGGTCCGCCGTGGGCGTATTGACCCACCTCGTCAATGGTGCGCCCGGCCATCATGTCGGGGATCCACGCTTCGTCGTAGGCCTGATAGTTCAGCATTTGTCGGTACGTGCGGTCGTCCTGAGTGGGGAAGTCGGCAGGGAGGGCCTCTGCCATCAGAGCAGGCGGGATGCGGCTGACGACGTCGGCCAGCACTCGATCGGCGCGCATGAAGGTCTCGATCTCGTTCACTTCGCTCTCCTTCGGAATCTGCGTCCTTGCTCGTTCAAGACGAGCACGACACAGAGTCGCGTCGCCAGCGCCTTGACATCCAGCCAGGCTCCGGTCGCGCCGTCTGTCGGCGACCGCAGTCGAGCTGAAAATCCGACGGGTCGTCCGATCGAGCTGATCGCTCGACAGGATCCCCATCCGAACCGCGCCCGTTGGCGGCCCTCGGCGCGTCGGACAGCCAAACTCGACGATCGCAATAGCGAGAAGCTGCGGTGGGCGGCGACCGCCGATCGCAAACCTGTCAGTCTTGGCGGCGTTGAGTTCTCCGGTTGGCCGTCATGCTTCCATCCCGGAAACTTCCAGGAGGACGTGTCTCAGCTGGTGTTCGTCAGCCAGGTGGCGTGCCCGCTGCAGGTGGTGCGCGCGCAATGCCTCATCGTCGATGGCAGCGGCTGCGCGGGCGAGCTCGAGATGGCCGGCAGCTTGCCCGCCGATATGTGCATGTTCGGTGGCCTCGATGATCACGCCGGGCATGGTGTCCAATGCGTATCTGGGGTTCCCCGCCTTGGTCAGCGCCTCTGCCATGAGCGTCTTCGCGCTCGTGGACGTGACCATAGCGATGTTCCTTGGCAGGGAGGGGCCTCGTACATCGAGTTGATCGAGGATTCGCCGGTAGTGCTGGACGGATTCTTCGAGGCGGCCTGTCTGGCTGAGGACGTGCGCGGTCAGCGCAAGGATCTGGGTGACGCCCTCCTCATCGCCGGCGATCGTGAATCTTCCGAGCGCTTCCGCGGCGCTTTCCGCCGCATCGTCAAACTGGCCTGAGGCCGTCAACGCCCACGCCACGTAATAGAGGCTCCATCCTCGTTGACTGTCGTCATCGGCTCGGTCCGCGGCGGCCAAGGCAGCGTTCGCGGTGACGACCCCAGCTGTGAAGTCGTGGGTTCTGATCTGCACCCAGGCGAGGTAGCCGTTGTGGACGGCTTCGTTCCGTGGATCACCGGCGTCGATTGCGGCCTGCGCGGAGAGCGAGAACAGGCGGTACCAGTACTCCCATGCCGGCCAGGTGTCAGAGAACCAGTGAAGCGCATCGGCTGTTGCCAGAACGGTGGCGTGTTCGCCCGCGGATGCTGCGGCGCGCACGGCGGCGAGCCAATGCGGCGCTTCGACGAGCAGCCAGGCCCTGGCATCGTCCGCGCTCCGGAACGTCATCCCGGGACTGGCCACGTCCGCGGGGTCCGGCTCGAACCATGACCCGGCGTTCTGCGTCGTGTGCAGGATCCAGCGTCGGAGCCGTTCCGCAGGCTTCGTGGCGTCGGGTTCCGTGAGCCGCAGGTTGGTGTCGGCGAAGAAGCGGACCAGGTCGTGGAGGCGATATCTGTTCGCGCCGCGTGCTTCGAGGAGACCGAGGTCGCAGAGCTCGTCCAGCCTGTCTTCGGTGTCGTCTGTGTCGGCGCCGTCGGTCGCGGCCGCGAGTTGCGCGTCGAAGGTGCCGCCTTCGATGAGCGCCAGATGCCGGAAGAGTCTGCGCGAGCGAGTGTCGAGCTGGTCGTAAGACAGCGCCAGTGCCGTGTGCACTGCCAGATCGCCGGCGACGAGTGTTGAAAGGGGGTTCTGCCGACCGGACATCTTGACGGCGAAGTCGTCGGCACTCCAGCGTGGTCGCGCCGCGATCCGGTTGCCCGCGATCCGCAACGCCAACGGGAGGTCGTCGCACAACTCGGCGAGCCGCTCCAGGCTCTCCTCAGTACGCTGTTGCGCGGGAATGATGCGACCCAGCAGATGCACGCTGTCGGTGCGATCGAGGCTGCCGAGCGCGACGCGTCGGGCGTCCGCGATGCCGGACAGGCTACGGCGCGACGTGATAAGGACTGCGGTCCCCGCGCTCGCTGCGAGGACTGGGCGAACCTGCGCTTCACCTGCGGCGTTGTCGAGGACGACGCAGATCGCCTGGTCTGACGTGACCCGTTGCCATTGGCCGATGGCGGCGTCGAGAGTGTCGGCCGCGGTGGTGTCGGGCAGCTGGGAGATCAGTGCCTGCAGAATGCGAAGGGGCGACAGGGGCACCGGATCGAGGCCGTGCAGATCCACGAAGAGGCAGCGGATCGCAGAGCTGTCCACTCGTCTCATCGCTTCCAGGGCGAGCGTTGTCTTTCCCACACCCGGGGCACCGCTGATGACGAGCACCGAAAGTGCCGTGTCCGGCTCGCCGGTGTGCAGTCGTCGTTGGACCTCTTCGAGGATGTCGACGCGCCCCGTGAAGTCGGCGATCAGGTGAGGGGCGAGAATCGCTGACGCTCCCGTCCCTTTCACAGGTTGACGCGGCGCCCGCGCAAGGCGGAGCAGGTCCTGTTCCTCTTCGCCTGTCACGTCGAGCGCCTTGAGAAGGTCTATCAGCGTGCGCCGCTGCGGGACGGCGCTCACGCCCCGTTCGAGGTTGCTGATCGTTCGGTCGCTGATGCCGGAGATTGCCGACAGCGCTTCCAGGCTCAGCCCTGACGCAATGCGGCGTTCGCGGAGAAGCTCACCGAGCGAGGGGCTCAAAGCGAAGTCACTCTTGTGACGAATTTCTTCATGGTTTCTTCATGGTGCTGGTCGGCGGTGCGTCATGAAATGGATGTGGGTCCACATGACGATCCGCCACCGGAGTCGAAGCGAGCAGTTCGCTGATCTCCAGGGGAGGAGTCATGCCTACGTCGACCATATTGCCAATCCATCACATGGTCGCGTCCGTCGTTACACCGCGCCCTCGACAGAAAGCTGGAACCCGACATGCCCTCTCCCACCATCGTGCTCGTCCACGGCGCGTTCGCTGACGCCGCCTCCTGGGCGCCCGTCACGCGCGAACTCCTCGACCGCGGCCACCGTGTCCTGGTCCCACCGGTCCTGAACCGCAGCTTGAGCGGCGACGCCGCCTACGTCCGCTCCGTCGTCGAGAGCATCGACGGCCCGGTGATCCTGGCGGGCCACTCCTATGGCGGTGCCGTGATCGGCGTCGCGGGAGCGGCTGAGAACGTCGTCGGGCTCGTGTTCGTCTCCGGATACGTCCTCAACGAAGGTGAAAGCCTCGGCGAATTGCAGGGCGGTTTTCCCGATTCCGAGCTCGCGGCGAACCTCGTCTACACCCCGTATCCGATCGATGGCGCAGATCCTGGAACAGACGTCTCCGTCGCCATCGATGCGTTCCCCGCCGTCTTCGCGGCGGGCGTGGACCCCCGAGCGGCCGAAGTCTTCGCCGTCTCGCAGCGCCCGCTGAGCGCTGCCGCATTCGGCGAGCCCGCCGCGGTCGCAGCGTGGAAGACCAAGCCGAGCTGGGGGATCGTCTCCTCCGCAGACCACACCATCAACCCCGACGTCGAGCGCTTCGGCTATCAGCGCGCCGGTCTCAAGGAGGTCGTCGAGATCGACGCCCCCCACCTCGTCATGCAGACCCACCCCAGCGAGGTCGCCGACCTCGTCGAAAAGGCCGTCGCGGCCACGAACGAAAGCTGAAGCCCATGCCTCACATCACCACCGCAGATGGCACCCAGATCTACTACACCGACCTCGGAGAAGGTGCTCCGGTCATCCTCAGCCACGGCTGGCCGCTCAGCTCCGACGCCTGGCAGGTCGAGCTCAAGCTGCTCGCCGACGCCGGATATCGTGCCATTGCCCATGACAGGCGCGGTCACGGTCGCTCCTCGCAACCCTGGAACGGCAACGACATGGACACCTACGCCGCCGTCCTCGCGGCTCTCGTCGATGCCCTCGACCTCAAGGATCTGTCCCTCATCGGGCACTCCACCGGCGGCGGCGAGGTGGTCAGGTTCGCGGCCCAGCACGGAATGGGGCGAGTGAAGAAGATCATCACCGCGGGCGCAGTCCCGCCGCTGATGGTGAAGTCCGCCGCGAACCCGGAGGGCACGCCGATCGAAGCGTTCGACGGGATCCGTGCAGGGGTGCTGAAGGATCGCTCCCAGTTCTACCTCGACCTCGCGGAGAGCTTCTTCGGCGCCAACCGCCCCGGTGCGGAGGTGTCCGCGGGAGCCAAGTACGACTTCTGGCGGCAAGGAATGCTCGTCGGCCTCAAAGGTGCCTACGACTGCATCAAGGCGTTCTCGGAGACCGACTTCACCGAAGACCTGAGAGCGCTGGACGTGCCGATCTTCATCGCCCATGGTGACGACGATCAGATCGTTCCGATCGCCGCGGCAGCTGAGAAGAGCATCCGGCTCGTCAGCAAAGGCACCCTCAAGGTCTACCCCGGCGCGCCGCACGGCATCTACGGGGACTACCAGGAAAAGCTGGATCAGGACATCCTCGAGTTCCTCGCCGAATAACGACCCACCGATATTCGCCCAACGTCGATTGGATTGATCATGACCAACACAGTTTCAGAGCTCCTCGCGGCTAACCTTCACGAGGTATTCGGCAACCGAGACGTCGTCACAAGACGCGCGGCCATCGACCGGATCTACTCAGAGGACGTCGTTTTCACCGACCCCGAAGGCAGCGTGCATGGACGCGCGGCCGTCGAAGAGAAGGCAGCCGCGCTTCTTGACGGTGTTCCCGGCGACTTCGTGTTCACCGAAGACAGTGAGCGCTACGCCTCGGCGGACACGGGCGCACTCGCCTGGGCATTCGGCCCCACCACTGCACCCGTGGCTCGTGGAATCGACGTCATCACCGTGGACGGCGCCACCATCAGCCGCGTTCACACGCTCTTCATCGACACCCCTCGGAGCTGATCCCGGCGCAGGTCGCACCGCCATACCAGAAGGGAACCGCCTAGCCTGGACAAGCCCGTCGTTGTTGCAGAGGAGACCGCATGTGCACCGAGCTTCGTGTCGACTCGTGGCAGCCCACGCGGGACACCCTCCATATGTGGACGCAGATCGTGGGCAAGATTCGGATGGCTCTTGCTCCGCCGGTGAATCATTGGTGGCACGTGACGCTCCACGTCAGCGCGCGGGGGCTCACGACCGGCGCGATTCCGATCCCTTCGGGCGTTCTGGACATCGAGTTCGACTTCGTCCACAACGAGCTCGTTCTCCGGACCAGCTCGGCAGGTCTTCGCACGATCTCGTTCGCGGGGCAGTCGGTGGCGTCGTTCTACGCGGCGATCATGGGCGCGCTCCGTGAGCTTGGCGTCGAGGTGGAAATCCACCCCGTGCCGAACGAGGTCGAATCTGCCATCCCATTCGCCGAAGACATCGAGCACTGCACCTACGTGCCCGAACATGCCCGGGCGTTCTGGCGTCAGTTGATCGATGCGCAACGACAGCTGGAACTCTTCCGTGCGGGATTCGTCGGGAAGTCGAGTCCCGTGCACTTCTTCTGGGGTGCCATGGATCTCGCCGTGACGCGCTTCTCGGGACGAGTTGCGCCGCCGCACCCGGGCGGTGCGCCGAACTGCCCGGACAGTGTGATGCTCGAGGGTTACTCTCACGAGCTCAGCAGCGCCGGCTTCTGGCCCGGTGGTGGCGCCGAGGGCGCCTACTACGCATACGCGTACCCTGCGCCCGATGGATTCTCCGACGCTCGCGTTCCGAAGGGTGCGTACTACAGCGACGAGCTCGGAGAGTTCCTGCTGCCCGCAGAGACGGTTCGGCGCTCCGAGGACCCCGACGAACTCGTCCAAGAGTTCCTCGAGGCAACCTACCGCGCCGCCGCCGACCTCGGAAGCTGGCCGCGGCCTGCCCGCGAAGCCGCTGGATGAACCGCTGTCGAGTCCCGACGAGTGCGACGACCGTGGGTCGCTGAAGGGCAATCGCGACACGCTACACTCGGCGATCCCCAATCGGGCGATGCGCGGTTGAGGCGCCCTGGTCGCCCGTGACGTGCCTCGGATGCTCCCAGACCACTGGCGACCCCGTACGAAGGAGGGGCCTACCTGCCAGGGAGTTCCTGACTAGGTTCGTCTCGGCGCGGTCGCCGAGGGCGATCCGCAGCATTTTGGCCAGGAGTGCCGGCGGCCTCGTTTGAAGGATCTCTAGGGAGCAGCGTCGCTGGCGAGGGCGGGTCCAGTTCGAACCACTGAATTGCCTGCGAGTCGAACGTAACGGGTAGCGCGTCATTCAACTCAGCAAGCAAAGTCCTTTCCACCACCACCTCTCCTCCGGGGACGATTGCCTGGTCGCTGTCGAGCTCAAGCCACACCAACAGGCGTGCGAGTTCCAGCGGCCCGCTAGGTGCAGGGGTTCCTTGTCGTGGTCGCACATCGACACGAACGCTGCGGGTCCTGAATGCGTCGACCTGCACCAGCCCCTTCTGGTCAAGTGACAGTTCGGCGTTGAATCTAGAGGGCTGCTCCGCATCCTCCGTCCGTGCCACGACCTTTACGCGAGCGCGCTTCGGGCCGGGGTTCGTTAGTCGGAGAACCATACGACGGGCGAATCTGATCGGGATCCCACCACTCAAGACGTTTTGAAGCGTCATATCTGGGGAGTGGCGCTGGAGGCCAAGTTGGATCACAACCTGTCGATCTGGACCGGCAGCAAGCTCGGTTGCAGACGACAACCATCTACGCGCGGGATTCAAGCTGTACCTCCTTGCGATCGAAACGCTTCAAGGTAGTGCCACACGATACGCCGCGCGCCAGCGTCGGGGAAGGGCGTCATCGGTGGGCGGCGAACCGCTAGAGCGGGAGCACTCTGAAGGGTTCAGGCCGATCGTTAGCCGTGCTTCTTTCGTGAACCGCCGGGCAAGCCAGGTGAATGCTGCTGTGATGACGGGCACCGAGAGCAACGCGAACAGGATCTGGAGCGGAGCATCGAGATTATCCACGGGCGCAACCTACGCTTCGGCACCGACATTGGCTCGAGCGAACCCCTAAACGGGTCCGTCAGCGGATCCCGAGGGCACAGACCCGTGCTACTTCAGGGAGACCCGATCAACCATCGACGGGAACTGTCAGCGATCAGCGCGTTGATCGGCACCGTCGCACCGTTCAGGCCGCTTCCGATCACAAGTAGCCGGGACGGTGAGATCGGGAACGTGACGGTGCAGACGGCGTCACGCTCAGTCCAGAGAAGCACGGCGCCATCGCCGGTGATCAATCCGCTATCCACGGGCAGAACGTGCCAGCGCCACCGATCAATCGGGAGGTCTTTGATACGGACACGCGAAGTGTCGACAGAGCGGGACAAAACAATGCGATCGCCTAGACCGGCCTGCACAATCCGAGACTGGCCAGTGAACACGTTCGCGGAGGCCATCGGTACCCGCTCCTTTGTCTTGTCGGCGAAGCCACCGCGCTCCCGATGCATGTCAAGGAAATCGACTATCGCGACCTCACCGTCGCGGTCGACGCTTCCGCCATTCGCGAGATTGCGCAGCGCTGGTGTCGCGCGGCTCTCGGTTCGCGCGTAGTCGGCCTCGAGATCGAGAGTGGTGAGTTCCGTGCGATACGCGTATCGGACCACCGTGGCATCACGAACCGACCGCACCCCAGACGCCTCAGGGTTCTCCTTGTCGAACACCCAAACCAGCGAACGACCGTTTGCCCAGGTCTCAATGTAGGCCCGGGACACCATGTGCGCTCTCTTGACTTCGGGCACGATACGACACCCCCCCTCGCGGTCGGTTGCGCCCGAGATCAGGCGGCGATCAGTCACCCTATGGCGTGACGCCGACATCAGCGCTGGCCCCGCATCCGACGCGGAAGCAGCGCATAAGCTCGAACCGGTCTGCAAACGTCCGACGGCACCGGTGGAACGTATGGGGTCCTCCCCAGGCATTGAGGTGTGTCGTGATCCGATGCTGCGTGCCGGCGATGCTGGCATTTGGTGTTGGCCTGTTGTACCTGACGGCAGGCGGAATGTCTGGTTCGGCTTGTACCGTGTCCCGCATGCCCATCATCGCGAGCTTTGAGTGGTCAGAGGAGCGGGCGCTGCGTGGCGTCCCGCATTACGCGCACAGACGGATACGGACCGTCGCCGCGAGTCGGCCATAGTGGGGATCGAGTCGTTCCGCCGTTCGGGAGTCGGTCCCCAGCCCCAGGTCGAGTGGTTCGGAGACAGCGTTGAACCCACGGTTCTCACTCGGCAGCGTCTGGCCTACCGCCTTGAGATGATCGGCTCGCTGCGCAAACACCTTGGCGAGGGGGTCGGCGGCTTGGCGGTCGCTGGGTCGGAGATGCGAGCGGACGATGACGCCATCGCGCCGTACCAGTTGTCGCACCAGGTGTCCCACATGATCGCTGTCGCGTCCGACGCACTCGGCACTCTCGAGCTCATCCTCCGAGATCCGACGGAAGGGATCCGCATCCCCTTGTTCGGTGTCTACCCGGTAGCGCGTCAAGCGCTCGAGGCCGGCGCCTACGGAATCTGGATCGTTGCGCCGGACAACCCAACATTGCGGCGAACCCGAGCGCTTCGCACCCAGGTTCAGGAGTCTCGCGAGGAGACGAGCTTGATTGCCGAATTCCTCAAGGACCGTAGCGCGGACAACAAGAAGCTGAAGAAGCACAAGGCACGTGAACGACAGAAGCAGGGGCAGAGCGAGCGCCGCGCAGATAAGATCGCCGCGGTCGCAACCGCTGTTGGCCTGCCTACAGCCGAGGTCAAGAAGGGTGTGCCGAGCATGCGCACACTCCTCGACGAGGTGGACGCACACCGCCCTGCGCCCATTGCGACGACACGTGCCATCTGGCAGTACGTTTCCGGGTTGGCACACCCCTCCCTGCTCCGTGCAATCCAGGCGTCGGACCTCGACCTGTCCGATACACCAGACCCGCAAGTGCAGCATGCTCGCATGACCGCGAAGGAAGACATGGTGCTACTCGCGCTCGACGTCGCACTGACCCTCGTCGGTGACTTGCTCGACACCGCAGCTGTACGCGCCAACAATCCCGCAGTCCGGTGGCGTCGCGACGACATAGGGCTTCCGCCCGGATGGCGAAGGCGTTAGCGGCGACCGCAACTGCGGCTTTCTGCCCAACTAGATCCGACTGGTTGTTCGGGCCGCGCCCGGTTGCCGGTCGATATCCGCGCGGTAGATGGCTCGCCGCCGCGGCGGTCAAGGCGAGGATTCTGGCTTGGCTCGTGGCACGTTCGCGAGGACGTCCGCTGCCTGCGCCTCGTTGAGTTCCCAGCGCGCGTTCTTGATGTGATTCGGATAGACCTTGCGCAGGTAACTTCGGACGACCAGTCCAGGACGCGCCTCGTGGCGATAGCCGAGTAATCGTGCGAGCTCGACCGGCGTGTATGGCTCCATGCCGGGAGGCTATCGCGGTCAGCGGTCGGACTCGCGGGCACGTTTTGTGCCTCGCCTCCGTGTTCCCTGCCCGACCACCGGTCGTGCCGCGTGCGCAGTGAGTAGCTCTGCGCCGAGGGCGGCTAGCTCCGCTAGCGTTCGGACATGAGTGTTGAGCGCGCCTACGACCTTGCCGAGCGAATGCGTCAGCTCGGAGCCGAAGACCCCGAGGAGTGGGCAGAGTCAGAACTAACCGAGGACATCGCTCAGGAGGCCCGCTGGCTGGTGATTCGAAGGGTTCGCGAAGCTGTCACATGGACAAACGACAACGTCCGCAACTTGCCTGAAGTCGCGCAGTTGCTGGACGCTGGCACGGATGCTCGCCTGGTCCTAGGCGCAATGCGGGAGGTGGCGCGCGAGGCGGCTTTCGCTGTGCTGGACGTAATCGATGAGGGCGCTGATCCCGACGCGCCAGAAGATGCTCCAGGGTGGGTCGTCATGGAAACGCGCTTCGGCGATGACGGAGAGGTGACCTTCTCTGGCCGAGACGTGGGTGGACTTCATGAGAGCCTCGGATTCCCCAACTCGGACGGGATCTATCAGTCCTAGCGAGTCGTTTGGGCGCGCGGAAGCGGGTCGCTCAGCGTGCGGGTTCGGCGGTTGGGTCGCCGGGTTTCCACGTGCCGTCGAATGCGGCCTCGCTCGGCCCGTATATCCGGAAGTAGGCGAACCAGCCGCGCCCGGGAAGGGTCTGCACCCAGGGCGCCTCGTCAGCGGGGGCGTTGGGCCCGAAGTGGAGGTCGATGTGGTCGCCCGCGAGTTGCCCGTCGAGTTCGAACAGCGATCGCAGTGCTGCGTTGCCCTGGGGCGTGTCGATTTGGCTCCGGGTCTCGGCGTCGTAGACGGTGAGCGACCAGAACAGTCCGGCGGGAACCGGAAGCGGCACGCGCAGGCGGTAGGACGTCCCACCCTCTAGGTATGCGCCGTCGCCGTCGCGCGAGATAAACCAGTACAGCGACCCTGACCCGGCTTGGCGGCGGAACATCACCGGCGACGTCGCGATCGCTTGGTAGAACCAGGTCTCGCGCGCATCGACGTCAGTGCGCTTGTCGATCTCGAAATTCGGATTCTCGGGACGCAGCGTCACCCATTCCCAGTGACGATCCGGCCACACCACCCGGTCGGGCCGTCGGTCCGCGAGGGACTGGACGCGCAGCTGTGCGTCGGCGTCCGCGGCTGCCTGCGCGAGGATGCCGCGCATCCGGTCGTCGGGTGCGAACGGTTCGCCGGCACGGATGCCGATAGCGGCGAGCTCACCGAGGTAGGCGACATCCCCGGGGTGGGCGGGTTCGGTGTCGATGTACTGCTGGAGGAGCTCCCAGTAACCCATCGTGCCCTGCACCGCGAGGGGCGTGGTGTCCTGCGGCACGCCCGTCAGGTCCGTCCACGAAGGCTCCGCCCATTCGGCGCCCTCGTCCAGAGGCGCGACCTGCACCGATCGGAGGAGCGTGATCGCCGCGTCCACGTCGCGGTGCTGTGGAATGGCGCGCAGTCCGACCACGACGCGATTGCCGACGGGCCGGTGCACGAACCCGTCCGCGGGGTCGTCGCCAGTCCATCCCGGCGGGAGGAAGATGTGACGGCCACCGTGCCCATGGTCCGGGCCGGGGATGCCGATGTCGGAGATCCAGCTCTGGTCGGTATTCAGTGCCGCACCGATGATCGGTCCCGCCGGCACTGTGACTACGAGCGGTCCCACCGCGAGATCCAGCAGGACCGGGCCGTATGGGGTGTCGGAGTTCAGCGTGAACCCGACCTGGCCTGGCCGGGTGTCCATCGTCCCGAAGACCCGGTTCGGCACCACGCCTGCCGCTTGCGTCCCTGCCCAGATCGCCATGCCGGACACCGCAGGAAAGAAGTGCTTGTAGCAGACAACCGCTCGGGCGTGATCGGCAGCGTCGTACGCCGCCTGCACGGTCGCCGCCGTCGGAAAGCCACCCTCGAATCGATAATCCACTGCCACGCTCCGCATCCGAAGTCTCCCTCGGAGACTTCCACACCTGTGGCGACGCTGCCAGTATCGACCCTCATCGCCAACCGGGAAGGAGCACAAGAGATCGCCGGCTGTCACGTCGAGACCAGGGTGGGTCTGCGCGCCCGCTAGAGGCTGAGGAACGCGGCTGGGTCGAATTCCTCGATGGGGATGATTCGGATGCGCGGCAACGGGGAGTCGAATACGTGGGCGTCGTACTCGAGATCGAACTTCTCGAGTCCTTGCACGCTGTTGAAGCCGGCGTTGCGGAACTCGCCGAAAGCGACGACACCGACTCGGCGGGTCGGGTTGATTAATGCGGCGACCTCGTTCAGGAAGTCGCCGTCGTGGCTCACCAGCATGACGTCCTCGGCGCGATCACTCAGGGCGCGCAGAGTGCGCTGGATCGCGATGTCGACGATCTTCTCGTCCGGGGAGCCTGAAAGCGGAACGACCACGTACGCCATCGCCTTCAGGGCCTGCACGAAGGTCATGGGCAGGCCACCCGTTGCGTTCAAGAAGAACACCCCGCGTGCGGGTTGTGACCAGGTCTGCTCGGCGAATGACAGAAGGCGGTCCCACCGTGGTCGCTCATCTGGCTGCGGCCGGCGACTGAGGATGGACGAGCCGAGCGTCGCGTCGATGTTCTCGCCGTCGACCAACAGCCAGGTCCTGCGCATGCCACCTTCGGTCATGGTCGCCTTCCTTCAAGTCTCTTGGCGCATCCTATGGGCCGCGCGGGCATCGAAGCCATCCCGCGGCCAGCCCTCGAAACTACTAACCAAGACTCGACGGTGTCGCGCGAAGGACGGTCGGCGTGCGGGCATGCCCTTGATGCGGTATTGGTTCGGCGTCAGGCTGTGGAGATGGCGACTCTCACGATCGACTACATCACTTCACTTGACGGCTTCGGAGCGGCGACAGATTGGCCGGGATTCTGGGGGCTCGCTGGCAGGGAGTACCTCGACTTCCTCAGTGAGGACTCTGATCAGAGCTCAACGATGCTGATGGGAGCTCACACCTACAACGAGTACGCACGGATGGTCGAGGCGGGCGAACCGGGAGTGGACTCGATGGCCTCGCAGCCAATCGTCGTCTTCTCGAACACGCTTCAAGAATCCCTGATCTGGGATAAAGCGCGCCTCGTCTCCGGCGATGCCGTGGAAGCTGTGCGCGAGCTAAAGCGGGGCGACTCGCCGCTTGTGACGAATGGGAGCCCAACGCTGTGCGCCGCTTTGTTGGCCGCCGGTCTCGTCGACCGCTACCGGGTGGTCATCTTCCCCGTCATCACCGGCAGAACCGGCTACGCGCGGATCTACGACGGCTGGCCCGATGTCGTCCTCGACGACGTCTCCACGCGCACTTTCGACGGCAGCTTGCAGCTCTTCGAGGGCCGCCCACGCATCCTCGACAAGCCGCTACCCGCTGGCGACGTCGAATAGGAACCACCACGGCCCGGACGAAGGGGGGTCCTCCACCGCGCGCGGATGTGGGCTATTTTCGGTTGTCGCTATGGGAGGAGATCCAGCATCTGGGGTCGGGCCTTCATCGCGTGGATCACGAGTTCGTTGCCGCTGTCGAAGACCAGCACGACGAGTTCGGGCAGGCGCCCTTGAGAGTCAAGCCCGAGTCGGAGTTGGCGAGCCGGCGAGGCCTCATCGAGATCGTCGATCCACAGCGGCCACGACGCAGCCTGAATGATGTCCTCTGACGCGATTCCGTGCTTGAGTGCGGAGTCGTGGACCTTCACGCGGCGTACGCGGCGATCGCTTCGCGGATGAGCTCCGAGCGTGACTTGTGCTCGCGTTCAGCGCGGGCATCAAGAGCAGCCAGCTCCTCCGCAGTGAGTCGGAGCGCGACGACTTGGGCGGGCTCGGCTCCTCGGCCGGGCCGTCCGCGTCCTCGCCGTTTGAGAACCTCGACGTCGTAGCCGGCCTCAGCCTCAGCCGCCCAAGCCGCGATCTGCTCCTCCGTCACCGGAACTCCGTTGATCGACTCTTCGCCACCCATTGCGGCATCGTAATACGAAATTCCAAATGAGTCCACGATTAACGGTCGGTAGGCGTTCGCAGTCGGTCACCCGGGCACCCCGGCGACGGCCTCAATCTCGACGAGCTGGTGTCGATAGCCAAGCACTGTGACGCCGAACAAGGTGCTCGGTACTTCGTGATCGCCGAATGTCTCGCGTACAACGCTCCACACCGTTCCGAGGTCGTCGGTGTCTGTCGATGCGACGAGAACTCGCGTGTATGCGACGTCCGTGAGTTCTGCACCTGAAGCTCGCAGCGCCGTCAGCATGTTGGCGAGGCACCGCGCCGTTTGTCCCGCGAAGTCACCGACGGGTGTGATGGATCCGTCGGCATCGAGTGGGCATGATCCGGCCAGGTGGATGAGAGTTGAGCCGGCGGCGATCGCGGACCCGTACGCATACCCGGGCGTCTTCGCGAGGTCGTTCGATCGGATCAGCGTCACAACGGGCATGGAGCCACGATAGTCAGCGCACGGATGGCGGTCCTCTTCTGAGGCGGGATTGGACGCCGGCCGCCCGCCACTTCGCACCTGGAGAACTAGGTCGATCACCTTCAGCCAGGTACTCGCATGTACATCGCGCGGCTGTAGCGGGTCGTAACGCTGAACATCCGACTCGGGCTGCGGGCGCGCGGGCTTTATGCTCGTTCGGTGGTTGAGCCGGGGCGGGTGCGAGATGGCGATGCTTGGATTTCGCCGCGCTGGTACTGGTGGCTCTTTCGATGGTCTCCACTGATCATGCTCGTCGGCTTGACTGCTGGCGGATGGCTGCTCATCCGCGCGCTAATGCTTGCAGCTGACAACCCACCCTTGGCCTTTGGTGTTGACATTCCAGTGGCTGCCGCGTTCGCCACCGTCTGGGCGGGCCTCGTGGCGGTGCTCCTACATCCGCTGCGATCCGTGATCGCGCGTCGGTCGGGCCCGTTCACCGCCGCGGCCGTGTTGGTCTGGCCATTGGGACGGCGATTCCGGGTCTGGACGATGGTCGCAGCGCCGGTCTGTGGATTACTCGCGGCCGGGTGCGTGGTGCTGTTGCCGATGACGCTCTGGGGCGATCTCTACCAAGGTGCCGAGCTCTGGCTCGCGGTTCCATTCGCTATCGGCCTCACGGTTGTTGGGATCGCTGCAACCTGGATCGTTCTACGCGCGGCGCTCCACGGGGTTGAGCTGACGTCGACGCACCTCATTGCGCGTGGCTTCTTCATCACCCGACGCTACGTGGGTGCCCAGATTGTCTCGATCAACGTGGTCGAGCTCAAGTGGTGGCCGAGCCTGGTTCTCAGCATGATGATGAACCGTAGCGTCGAGCACACCCTCCAACTTTCACTGGAAGACGGCACGGAGCCGCTGCTCTTCGCCAGCAACTCACACCCAGAAGATGTCGAAGCCGGGGCCGAGATCGTGCGCGCGTGGCGAGCGGCACTCGATAGTGCCGCGCACGCGTTGCCTTAACCCGCAGATCGACATCCGCCAGGACATCCGATGCCGCACGGGAGCCGGTCGGCGAACGAACGGCTCCTACTCGGTCTAACGCTTCTCGATCTCCTTGAGGCGTTTGAGCTTGGCCCACGGCACGAATGCGATCCACGCGATTGACGCGATGGATGCGCCCATCAGCATTGAGGCGATGTCCATCCAGCCAGGCTAGAGGAGGCGCTCCGTCGCCACGTCCCTCGAGCGGGGGAACTTCACGCGTTCGGGCGCCGGTCGACGTGCGAGCGGCAAGCCGGTGACTACTGGCCGAAGTCAGTCTCCTTGTGCGGCGCACCCGAGCGGTCGTAAGTCGTCCAGACGCCGATTCGACGACCGCGATCGAACGAGCCGCTGCGCATGAGGGTCCCGTCGAGTCGGAACCACTCCCAGTAGCCATCCATCTCGTCGTCGAGCATGTGACCGCGCCCTCGCACACTCCCGTCCTTGTGGAGCTCCTGGTACGGCGTGGGCTCTGTCATCCGACCATGTTCGCAGAGGCAGGCACCGGCCGCTCCCTCATCCAGGCTCGACCGACGGTCCCCGGCCGGGCGGCGAGCGCGCCGGCCGAGGACCCGGATCACTCAATGGGCCGACGCGGCTCGACGCTGGACCTCGCGGGAGATCGTCGCGCGCGAGACGTTGAAGAGCTCCGCGATTTCGGTCTGCGTGTACTCCCTGTCGTCCAGCAGTTCGTAGAGATGACCTCGCTGGGTACGCGACAGCTTCGGCTGCTTGCCGCGCAGCCTGCCCTTCGCGCGCGCGATCGCCATTCCCTCGCGCGTCCGCATGAGGATCAGATCCGACTCGAATTCGGCGACCATCCCCAGCACGTTGAAGAGCAGGCGGCCGACCGGATCGGTCGGGTCGTAGAGGCTCCCGCCAAGACTCAGCACCACTCCTTTCAGTGTGAGTTCGTCGGCGATGCCGCGCGCGTCCTTCAGCGAACGTGCGAGGCGATCGAGCTTCGTCACCACGAGCGTGTCGCCGCGCCGCACGGCGGCGAGCGCCTCTCTCAGTCCGGGTCGCGCCCGGTTCGTGCCCGTCATCCCGTGATCCACGAAGATGCAGGCTTCATCCACTCCCAGCCGCGCGAGAGCCTCGCGCTGAACAGTGAGGTCCTGTTCGAGCGTGGAGACTCTGGCGTACCGCGACAACGAAGCGCGCCCCGCCGGAAGACCCGGCGGGGCGCACTCGTGAAAAGAAGGAAGTCAGACGTCGAAGCGAGCACCCTGCGGGTTGCTGTCCGACACGTAGAAGACGAGCAGGATGATCCAGCCGACGAAGGGGATGAGGCCGAGGAACCAGAACCCGCCCGACCGGTTGGTGTCGTGCAGGCGGCGCCACGCGAGCGCGAGGCTCGGGATCAGGACCGCGAGCCCCCAGAGTCCGAGCAGGCTCGAACCGACGACGAAGAGCGGGCCGGGGACGGTCGTGCCGGTCGTCGCGTCGATGGTCGCGCCCGAGAAGCCGAGGATGGCCGTGAGTGCGTAGAGCACGCCGACGACGATCACGTTCGCGAGGTACCACCACCAGAACTCGCTGCGGCTGGCGCGGCCTGTGAAGGTCGCGTACTTCTTCCAGAACCGCGAGAAGGCCTGGCCGAACGACGCGCCGTAGAAGGGCTGCGAGAGCGGCGGTTCGCCGGCGACGCCGGCGGGCTGCGGGGCGGGCGGCTGGGTCATGGGGTTCCTCCAAGGAAGCTGAGCGGATGCCTCGACCATCCTGGCGTATCCGCCGCGCCCGCAGGGAGAATTCTCGGCCGCGTGTCGCTGCGTGTCAGACGGCGGGCGGGGCGCGCCGCGCCGACATTCGGCGCGCTGTCGGGGATCGGGACGCGGTCCGCCCTATATTGACCGCAATGGCGACGCTGGGGGCAACAGCTCAGGGGACCGAATCCGCCCCTGAGCACTATCCGTGGGTGGAGCACCCGCGCAGTGCGATGCTGTTGCGGGGCGAAGTCAGCGACCTCACTCCAGAGCCCGGGCGGCGACTCGGGATGGCCTTGGTCACCCGCGGGGGCGGACGGATTCGATTGAACGAGGCGCTCGTACGCGAGAACGCACCGTTCATCGACTCTCGCACCCTGGTGGTGGCGGTCGGGTCCAATGCATCGCCCCAGGTGATCGAGCGGAAGTACGCGCGCGCGGATCACGTCCTCTCGCACGCCACGCCCTTCATGACGTGCAGCATCGAGGGCATCGGCATCGGTCATTCCGCACATGTGTCCAAGGGCGGCTACATCGCCGCGACGCCATTCGCGCGGGTCCATCATCGACAGCAGTTCGTGGCGTCGTGGTTCGACGACGATCAACTCGCCCTCGTCGATTCGACAGAGCCGAACTACGAGAGGGTCCTGGTGTCGGGTCGTGAGTATCCGCTCACGCTGGAATCAGGGGAGCGTCCCGAGCACTACTACCTCTATGTGTCCACGCACGGGCTGATTCGGGATCACGTGACGGACAGCCCTCTTCCCTTCCGCTCGCAGGGCGAACTCTTCGAATGGCTGCGCGCCGCCACCGGAGATGACACCTTCGCTGGGCCTGCGGCTGAGGTCTGTCTTCGTTTGATCGAGCCGGGCATCCAGCAGTCGACGACAGAACTGCTTCACCGAAGCACGCCGGCGATCCACGGATTGCGCGTGGTGGATCGGGCAGCCGTGGTGCACTACGGCGCCACGCGCGACTTGGCGAGGAGGGGCGATGGGCTCCTCGCGGTGTTGCCGACGGCGGACCGCGTCGCGCGCAAGGGAGAGAACGTCATCAGCGTCGGCGCCACGACCAAAGAGCGCCTGGGACTGAGTTCGCACGCGCTCGTTTCCGCTGAACCGTGGCGCGGCGCGTCTCGTCCTGGAGTGGTGGCAGCGGTGGTCGAGGACGCTTCGCTGCCAGACGGGGTCGTCGGCGCCGATCAGGTGGTGCGCAACGCGCTCGGGGTCGAACGGCAGGAGCACGTCTCACTGCGGCCGGTCTCAGCGAAGCGCTCGAGACTGGGCACGTTCCTCATCGGACGATCGATCGTGCTCTTCTGCCGCGTCGAGGCGGCGGACCTGGCGAACGTGGAGCAGGACGTCGTTCTGTGCGATCCCCTCGTGCTGCACCTGCTCGGCATCCAGGATGCGAGCCGCATCATCATCGAGGGTGCGCCCGCAGCAGGTCGGGATGATGCGCCGACGCTCCGGATCCGCGCAGTCACGATCACTGACGAGCTGAGCGCGAGGCGCCGCGAGCTGAGCGGCGGAAGCCTCACAGCCCGCTATCCGAGTTCAAGTGACGCGCTGGGGGTGTTTCCGGATCTGCCTCGGCTCTACCTGGACGCGAGGTATCGGCAGTTCCTCGGACTCGGCACGCACAAGCTCGCCGCGGTACGCGTGCGGGCCAGCAGAGGAGATCAGACCGTTCGCGAGCTCCGCGAGCTGGTGTTGATCTTCGCGCTGGCCATCATCGGCATCGCGACCTCGCTGACGAACCCCGTCGTGGTCGGAGTGTTCTTCGCCGTCCTCATCGCCGCCCTGATCGTCGTGCGGGAGCGGCTTCGAGGTCAGCTCGGGGTGCGCAAGACGAAGTACCGCCGATGAGGCTTCAGACGGCGATGTCGAGTTCGTTGCCGGGGATGGATGCCAGCAGCTTGCGCGTGTAGGGATCACGAGGGTTCGTGAAGATCTCCTCGGAGGTCGCGGCCTCCACGAGCTTGCCGTCCTTCATGACGCACACGTAGTCGCTGATGAGGCGGACGACGGCGAGATCGTGCGAGATGAAGAGGTAGCTCAGGCCGTACTCCCGCTGCAGGTCGCGCAGGAGGGTGAGCACCTGATCCTGCACGAGCACGTCGAGAGCCGACACCGGCTCGTCGCACACGATGAGCTCGGGCGAGAGCGCGAGGGCGCGCGCGATCGCGACGCGCTGGCGCTGGCCGCCCGAGAGTTCGGACGGATACCGGCTCATCATCGACGCGGGCAGGGCCACGTCATCCAGCAGCTTCTTGACGCGCGCCGTGCGCTCCTTCGACGAGCCGCGCTTGTAGAACGCGAGGGGCTCTTCGATGATGCGCTCGATCGTGAACATCGGGTTGAGCGACGAGTACGGGTCCTGGAAGATCGGCTGCACCTTCTGGCGGAAGTCCCGCAGCTCGCGGCCCTTGAGCGTCGCGACATCCTGGCCCTCGAACCGCATCGCGCCGCTCGTGGGCTCGATGACCTTGAGCAGCATGCGCGCCGTCGTCGTCTTGCCCGAGCCCGATTCGCCGACGATCGCGACCGTCTCGCCGCGGGGGATCGAGAGCGACACGTCGTCGACGGCGACGAAGTCCTCCTTCTTGCCGCGGATCTTGAACACCTTCGTCAAGTTCTCGATCTCGACGATGTTGTCGACGGGGGTGGATGCCTCGGCCGCGGCCTCGACCGGTGCCACCGGCGCCGCGGGCCGGGCGTGCGCTTCGGGCCGCAGTCGCACGGCGGCGACCGACGGCGCGGCCTTCACGAGCGCCTGCGTATACGGCTGCTGCGGGTCCTCGAGGATCTGGCGGGCGGGACCCTGCTCGACGATGCGGCCGCGGTTCATGACGACCACGCGCGAGGCGCGTTCGGCGGCGAGCCCCAGGTCGTGCGTGATGAGCATGACCGCTGTGCCGAGTTCGCCCGTCATGCGCTCGAGCTGATCGAGGATCGTCTTCTGCACCGTCACGTCGAGTGCGCTCGTGGGCTCGTCGGCGATCAGCAGCTTGGGGTTGCAGGCGAGACCGATCGCGATGAGCGCGCGCTGGCGCATGCCGCCCGAGAACTCGTGCGGGTACTGCTTCGCGCGCTCCTCGGCGTTCGGGAGCCCCGCCGCGGCGAGGGTCTCGATGACCTTGCGGTCGACGTCCTTGCGGGTCGCGAGACCGTGCGCGAGCAGGGTCTCGGCGATCTGCGTGCCGATCTTCGAGACGGGATTGAGGTTCGACATGGGGTCCTGCGGCACGAGCCCGATCGACCCGCCGCGGATGGTGCGCATGACGCTCTCGGGCGCGCCCACGAGGTCCTGACCCTCGAAGAGGATGCTGCCCCGCGTCACCCGTCCGTTGCCGGGCAGCAGACCGATCGTGGCCATCGCGGTGGTCGACTTGCCCGACCCCGACTCGCCCACGATCGCGAGCGTCTCGCCGGCCGCGAGGTCGAGATCGACGGCCTGCACGGCGTGCACGGGGCCCTCGAGCGTCTGGAACTCGACCGCGACATCCCGCACCTGCAGGAGGGGGGTGCCGGCGGCGAGGCGTTCGGTGGAGCGAGGCATCCCCCCATCCTGCCTCCCGACGTGCTCCGATGCACCCATGGCCGTGCAGCCTTTACCCAGTCGTAACGGCGGAGTGGTGTGCACAACGTCGGCAGGATCTCGCCGAGAGGGCCCGCAGAGGAGGTCACGAAAGGTCATCGCCTCGATCTGCCGTCGTTGTGCACGCCGCTACCGTGGACTCGTGACATCCATCGACCTCAATGCCGACCTCGGCGAGACGGTCGACGGCGTGCCCACGGCCGACGACGAGGCGATGTTCGCGGTGATCTCGAGCGCGAACATCGCGTGCGGCGCGCATGCGGGCGACGCCGAGTCGATGCGCGAGGCGGCAGATCGCGCGGAACGGTTCGGCGTCGCCGTCGGAGCGCATCCGTCGTTCCCCGACACGGCGAACTTCGGTCGCGTCGATGTGCGGATGCCTGCCGACGAGCTCACGGCGACGGTCGCGCAGCAGCTTGCGGCGCTGGATGCCGCAGGCGCGGTCATCCGGTACGTCAAGCCGCACGGAGCGCTCTACCACGCTGTATCGCGCCGCACGGAGGACGCACGAGCGGTGGCGTCGGCCGTCGCGATCGCGTCGGAGCGCCTAGGCCGGGCGCTGCCGATTCTCGGCATGGACGGCGCGATCGTCGATGCGGCGGCCGAGGCGGGCCTGCCGTTCGTGCGTGAGGCCTTCCTCGACCGCGGATACCTCGCGGACGGCACGCTGGTGCCGCGGTCCGCGCCGGGAGCGCTGCTCGACGATCCCGACGCGGTGGCTGCGCGCGCCGTGCTCCTCGTCGACGACGGCATCGTCGAGACCGTCGACGGCGAGCGGATCGCGATGGATGCCGCGTCCCTCTGCCTGCACGGCGACTCCCCGTCGGCCGTCGCGATGGCGCGCGCCGTACGGTCCGTGCTCGACGACGCGGGAGTGACGGTGCACGCGCCATGGTGATCCGCCCGATGGGGGAGCGCGCGTTCCTCGTCGAGGTCGGATCGCTGGATGCCGTGCTCGCGCTGCACGCGCGGCTCGAGGCATCCCGTCCCGAAGGGATCGTCGACCTCGTTCCCGCAGCCCGCACGGTGCTCGTGCGCGTCGACCCGCGCGTCCTGCCGCTCGCCGCGGCGCAGGCCTGGGCGCTGTCTGCGCCGGAGCAGGACGCCCGCCGCGAGCCCGGGCCGCTGGTCGAGGTCGACGTCGCCTACGACGGCCCCGACCTCTCAGACACCGCCGCTCTGCTCGGCGTCGGCGCCGACGAACTCGTCCGCCGGCATCAGGCCGCGGAGTGGACGGTCGCGTTCACGGGCTTCGCACCGGGGTTCGGCTATCTCGTGAGCCCCGACTGGCCCTACGACGTGCCGCGACTCGCGCAGCCGCGCACGCGGGTACCGGCCGGCGCCGTCGGTCTCGCGGCGGGATTCTCCGGCGCCTACCCGCGTGAGACTCCGGGCGGATGGCGGTTGATCGGGACGACGTCCGCGATGGTGTTCGATCCGGATGCCGCGGCTCCCGCACTCCTCGCCCCCGGCACGCGCGTGCGCTTCCGCGCGGGCTCGGAGGGTCTCGACTCGCGAAGACCGGCGCTGAGCCAGAGCGAGCGAGTCGACGTGCCGCTCGACGACCGAGGGAGCGGCTCAGTCCCGGCCGGTGAGACGGAACGCGGCATCCGGATCGTCGAGCCCGGCCTGCTCGCGACGCTGCAGGACCTCGGCCGTCCCGGGGCCGCGGCGCTCGGCGTCGCCGTCGCGGGCGCGTTCGACCGACGCGCGCTGCGCACCGCGAACCGCCTGCTCGGCAATCCCGAAGACGCAGCGGCGATCGAGGTCACGCTCGGCGGCCTGCGCGCGCTCGCCGCGGAGGACACGTGGTTCGCGGTCACGGGGGCATGGGGGCGGATCGTGCTCGACGGGCGAGTGGTCGACCCGTATGAGGCGCACCTGTGGCCGGCCGGTGCGGAGCTCCACCTCGACTGGTTCGCGCAGGGTGCGCGTGCGTACCTCGCGGTGCGCGGGGGGTTCACGGGGCGCACGGTGCTCGGGTCCCTCTCGACCGATCTGCTCGCGGGGATCGGACCGGCGGCGCTCTCCGCCGGCGCCACCGTGCCGATCGGAGGGCCGGCGATCGACCCCATCCCGGTCACCCCCGTCGCCCCGTGGGGCGCGCCGGCAGACGACCTCGAGCTCGATCTCGCCCCGGGCCCGCGGGCGGACTGGTTCGCGGCATCCGCCCTCTCGACGCTCTTCGAGAGCACGTGGACGGTCGGGGCGGCAGACCGCGTCGGGGTGCGGCTCGACGGTCCGGCGCTGGAGCGATCGAATGCGGGCGAGCTTCCGAGCGAGGGAATGGTCGCGGGAGCCATCCAGGTGCCGCCCGACGGGCGGCCCGTCATCCTGTGCGTGGACGGTCCGGTGACAGGTGGCTATCCCGTGATCGCGGTCGTGACGGATGCCGCGCTCGACCTGCTCGCGCAGGCACGGCCGGGAGCGCGCATCCGCTTCCGTCACGCACGCCCGTCGGGGTGACCGGGCGTCACGGTGCCCGCGACAGCAGGGGTGCGAGCCGCGCCGACGCGTCGAGCGCGAAGAGCGCCGCCTCGTGCGATCCCATGTCCCGTCCGCGGGCGAGCGCGGCTGCGGCGCGTTCGGCTGCGCCCGCTCCCGCGACGCCGATCGCCTCGTCGAGGTAGCGGTCGTGGAAGATGAACGCGGGGACGTCGAAGACGGCGACCCGGCGGCGGATCGCGTCGGCCGCGCCGACGAGGACTCCGGCGGACTCTAGGTCGCCGTTCGCCGAGGCGATCGCCGAGATGCCCTCGATGCCGTACGCGACGCCCTCGTCGTGACGCAGACGGAGGGACCCGTCGATCGCCCCCGCGAAGAGCGCGTTCGCTTCGGCCTGCTCGCCCACCGAGAGGAGCACACGTGCGAGGTGATGGGTCGCGATCGTCGCCGTGAACGCGTCGCCGCCCTCCTCGGACGCCGCCACCGCTCGCCGGAACCGCTCCGTCGCGGCTGCGGGTTCATCCCGCAGGAGATCGATCCGACCGAGCGCGACCTGACTGAGCGATTCGCCCCACCCCGCCCCGAGGCTGCTGAACCGGGTCGCGCCTTCGCGCAACCACGCCGTCGCCGTCGCGATGTCGGGGTCGGCGGTGACGATCTCGGCGAGTCCTGCAGTCGCCGTGAGCATCGCGACGCCGAGCGCGTCGTCCTCCTCGGTGAAGCCGCTCGCGGCGGCGAGCAGCCCCGCGGCCAGCTCATGCGACGGAGCGACCCACAGATCCCGCCACGAGACGTAGAAGACCGCGATCGCGCGTGATCGCGAGGACATCGTCGCGTCGGGACTCGCGAGCAGCTCCTCCATCCACAGCGCGACTTCGGCGAGGTATCCGCCGACCCACCAGTAGAGGAAGAGGCGCCACGCCATGTCGGCCGCCGTGTCCAGATCGCCCACGGACACGAGGTGGCGCACAGCGGCGCGCAGATTGCCGCGCTCGATGTTCAGTCGTGCGAGGGCGGCGACCCGGGGCGTGAACCCGCGGACGCCCTCGGCGCACGCGAGTGCCGCGAAGAGCGCCGCATGCGCGTCGCGGGCGTCGCGCTCCTGTCCTTCGGCCTGCAGCAGCTCGACACAGAACTCGCGCACCGTGACGAGCATCGAGAACACGATGTCGCCGTCGGACTCCGTCTGCCGCAGCAGCGAGGAATCGACGAGCCGCTCCACGACGTCGAGCGCATCCGCGTCCCATGCGCGACGCGCGCCGTAGTCCTCGATCGAGGCATAGGTGAAACCCGGTGCGAAGACGGCGAGGTCGCGCAGGGCGCGGCGTTCCGTTTCATCCAGGAGGCCGAAGGACCATTCGATGGTCGATCGCAGCGTGCGCTGACGTTCGGGCAGGTCGCGCGCGGCCGCGACGAGCAGCGGGAGCTGATGGTCGAGGCGGCGCAGGATCTCGCTCGTGCCGAGCACGCGCAGACGTGCCGCAGTCAGCTCGATCGAGAGGGGGATTCCTTCGAGGGAGCGGCAGATCGCGACCACGTCCGAGGCATTGGCGTCGGTCACCTCGAAGTCGGGCCGCACGGCGCGCGCACGCGTCACGAACAGCGTCACGGCAGCCGAGTCGAGCGCGCGACTGACGGAATCCGGGGATGCCGCATCCACGGTCGCGAGCGCGGGGACCTCGAAGACGCGCTCGCCCCGGATCCGGAGCATCGTCCGGGAGGTCACGAGGAAGGACGTCTCGGGCGCGATCGTGTAGAGCCGCACGACGACGTCGGCGGCGTCCACGAGCTGCTCGAAGTTGTCGAGGATCACGAGCATGCGTCGACCGGCGAGCGCGATGCGCAGGCGCTCGTCGAGAGGGAGCTCGCCGGTGTCGCGCACCCCGAGCGCGTAGCCGATCGTCGGCAGCAGGAGCGCGGGCTCGACCACGTTCTCGAGCGGCACGAAGACGGTGCCGTCCGGATAGAGGTCCTCGACCTCGCCCGCGACGGCGATGGCGAGCCGGCTCTTGCCGATGCCGCCGGGACCGAGCAGGGTCACCAGCCTCGTGCCCGGTTCGGCGAGCATGGCCCGGACCTCGGCGATCGCGTCCTCCCGCCCGATGATCGGCGTGAACGCCGCCGGCACCTGCACGGCGGGCGGTGGCGGGGCATCCCGAAGCGGAACCGTCACGGCGTCGAAGCGCTCCGCCATGAGCGTCGCGAGGTCGGCGAGGACGAGATCCTCGAGCTCCTCCGGCGTCGCGTAGGCCTTGTACGAGGCCGTGTCATCGAGTTGGATGCGGGCGATGAGCTCATCGAGGCGCGCCTCGCGATCGACCCCGCTCTTGAGGTACATGAGGCGGGGCATGTCGCGCGGAGCGAGCCGGTACTCGTCCTCGAGTCCCGAGATCTCCTCGTCGGGTGCGACCCAGCCGTAGCTCGCGGCGTAGATGCCCACGAAGACGTCGCTCTGCTCGAGGTACGCGCGATAGAGGTCCCGCGGCGGATGCGGCCGTGCGCCCAGCTCGAACATGACGGGTGCCATCCGCAGTCGCTCGATCGCCCGCCGCACGGCCACGCGCTCGTCGGCGAGCTCACGCAGCGTCGAGGAGACGAAGACGCGGATGCGCTGATCGGGCGTGCGGATGGCGCCTGCTGTCATCGCATCCCCCGCTCCATGCGCTTCATTCTGGGGTCGGGATGCCGCGCCCGTCCATCACGCGTCACCAGTGCGAGACCGCCTCGGCGACGCGTGCGAACTCGTCCCCCGGCAGCGCGAGCTTCACGGCGTCGGCCACCGTCAGGTCGGCACCGGCCCCCTCGCCTGCGGCGACGCCGGCGGCATCCCGTCCGCGGAGGATCTCGAGGTACGGCGTGTGCACCGTGAACGCCTCGGCGTCGAAGATCCCGATCCGACGTCGGATCACCCCCGCCGCCACGGCGAGCGCAGCTGCCCTCCACGCCTCGCCGCGCGCCGCCGCGACGGCGCAGATGCCCTCGAGCCCGTAGGCCACACCCTCGTCGTAGTGAAGCCCCACCGAGATCGTCAGGGTGTGCACGAACTCGATCTCGGCGACGTCGATGCGCCCGAGCTGGAAGTTGAGCCGCGAGCGCAGGTTGCCCGCGACCGAGCGGGTGAACAGGTCGCCTCCCTGCTCGGCGATCTCGGCGGCGCGGTCGAAGTGGGCGAGTGCGTCGGACGTCGACTCGCGCACCCACGCGAGCCGGCCGAGCGAGACTTCGGTGATGGCCTCCGCCCAGGCGTTCCCGGCGTCGCGCAGACGCCCGACCGCCTCGCGCAGTTCGGCATCCGCCTTCTCGGCATCGAAGTCCTGCAGCTGGATGCGGGCGGTCGCGCGAGCAGCGAGGGCCATCGCGGCCGAGTCGTCGTCGCCGGCTTCGGTGAACAGTCGCACGCACTCGCCGAGACCGGCCACGACCTGCTCGCTCGGGCGCTGCCACATCTCGCCCCACAGTGCGAGGAACCACGCCACCGCCCGAGTCCGCTGCGTGATGGGATGCGCGTGCTGCTTCTCGAGCAGCTCCAGCATCCACAGCCGCACCTCGGCGAAGAAGCCCGAGATCCACCAGTAGATGAGCAGGCTCCAGGCGAAGTCGCCGGCATCGTCCAGGCGGTTCGTGTACACGAGGTGGCGGACCGCGGCGCGCAGATTCGGCAGCTCCAGTCCCAGTTGCCGGACGGCGTCGGCCTGGCCCGTCCCGCCCAGGCCCGGGGCGAGGCGATGCACCAGTCCGCTGTAGTAGTCGGCGTGGGCCGCCCGCACGCGGTCCGCCTCGCCGCGCGCCTTGAGCCTGCCGATGGCGTACTCGCGGACGATCGCCAGCAGCGAGAACACCGACCGCCCGCCCATGTCGAACTGCTTGACGAGCGAGCCGTCCACGAGGGCCGACAGGGCGTCGAGCGCCTGGCCGTCCCAGGAGCGACCCGCTCCGAGAGCCTCGACGGCATCGAGGGTGAACCGCGTCGCGAAGACGCCGAGGTCCTCCAGCAGGTCGCGCTGCACCTCGGGGAGCAGCCCCACGCTCCAGTCGATCGTCGCGCGCATCGTGCGATGGCGTTCGGGCAGATCGCGCACCGCCGCCGACAGGAGGGGGAGGCTCTTGCCGAGCCGCTCGGCGATGCCCGATGGCGTCAGGATGCGCATCTTGGCGGCCGCGAGCTCGATCGCGAGCGGCAGACCCTCCAACCGCCGGCAGATGTCGGCGACGTCCTGGGCGTTGTCGGCCGTGACGTCGAAGCCCGGTCGGACAGCCTGAGCGCGGTCCACGAACAGCGCGACGGCGGCGGACCGGGTCGAGGCGTCGAGGCTCGCAGGGAACCCGCCGACCGGCATCGAAAGCGATGGCACGTCGAAGACGCGCTCGCCGCGGATGTGCAGGACGATCCTGCTGGTGACGAGGAAGACCGCGCTCGGAGCGACCGTGTACAGGCGCACGAGGACGGGCGCGGCATCCACGATCTGTTCGAAGTTGTCGAGAACGATCAGCACGCGGCGGGCGTCGAGTGCATGCGAGATGCGCTCCTCGAGCTCCGCTTCGCCGTTGTCGCGGATGCCGAGCGCGAACGAGATCGTGGGCAGCAGCAGGCCGGGCTCCAGCACGCCCTCGAGCGGCACGAAGTACGTGCCGTCGGGGAACAGGTCCTCCGTGGCGAGGGCCGTCTCGATGGCGAGCCGGCTCTTGCCGATCCCGCCGGGCCCGATGAGGCTGACGACCCGATCCGTCCCGGCCGTGAGCATGTCTCGCACCGTCGCGATGTCGTCCGCGCGGCCGATCGTCGTCGTGTACGGCACCGGGATGCGCGAGATCAGGGAGGGGACCGCGACATCCGGTTCCAGCTCGGAGATCACACGGGACTCATCGAACCGCTCGGCGAGGAGGGTCGCGAGGTCGCCGGCGACCTGCTCTTCGAGCTCCTGTTCGGATCGGAAGTGCAGGTACGCGGCGGTGTCGTCGGTCTGGATGCGCGCGATGAGAGCTCGGAGCCGGTCGTCGCGCTCGTCCGTGCTCTTGATGTAGATGAGCTTCGGCATCCGCGCGGGCGCCAGGCGGTATTCGTCCTCGAGGCCGGAGATCTCCTCGCCGGGGGCCACCCATCCGTAGCTTGCGCCGTAGATTCCCACGAACACGTCGCTCTGCTCGAGGTAGGCGCGGTAAAGATCGCGCGGCGGGTGCGGGCGAGCGCCGAGCTCGAACATGACAGGGGCCATCTGCAGGCGCTCCACGGCCGCGCGCGCCGCGCGTCGCTCGCCGGCGAGCTCGTGCAGGGTCGAGCTCACGAAGACCCGAATCCGCTGATCGGGGGTGCGGATGACGGGTCGGGTGTCCCCGGTCATGACCACATATTGGCCTCACGCGCCCCGAGTTTCCATGCTTTCGCGTGGAATCGTGCGGCGCGTCGCGCGGTTATACCGCAGCATCCCGAACCCGTCAAGAATCCCGCTTGCCATATGAGTGACGACGACGTATAGTTGGTAGTTGCGCTCTGGATCCCCCTGCCCTCATATGGTGGTCGGCTGTGCCTGCGTGCCCCCGCTCCTCGTCTCACGACGTCGAGCGTGTGAGGCGCCGGGTTTCGGGGAATGAACAGAGCACTCCACCCTGACGACAAGGAAACGAGCCCGGGCACGGGCCCACGGAGGTAATCCCCTTGGCTGCTGCGCGCAACGCATCCACCACCACCACCCCTAAGAGCGGCCGCGGGGCATCCCGCCTCTCGTTCGCCAAGATCACCGACAACCTCGAGGTCCCCGACCTCCTGGCTCTGCAGACCGAGTCGTTCGACTGGCTCGTCGGCAACGACGCGTGGAAGACGCGCGTCGCCGAGGCCGCCGCCGCCGGACGCACCGGCGTTCCCGAGATCAGCGGTCTCGAGGAGATCTTCGAGGAGATCTCGCCGATCGAGGACCTCAGCGAGACGATGCAGCTCTCGTTCACGAACCCCTACCTCGAGCCCGAGAAGTACTCGATCGACGAGTGCAAGGAGCGCGGCAAGACGTACGCGGCCCCGCTCTACGTCGAGGCCGAGTTCATGAACCACCAGACCGGTGAGATCAAGACCCAGACGGTCTTCATGGGCGACTTCCCGCTCCAGACCGACAAGGGCACGTTCATCATCAACGGCACCGAGCGCGTCGTGGTGTCGCAGCTCGTCCGCTCGCCCGGCGTCTACTTCGACAAGACCCCCGACAAGACGTCCGACAAGGACATCGTGTCGGCCCGCGTCATCCCGAGCCGCGGCGCATGGCTCGAGTTCGAGATCGACAAGCGCGACCAGGTCGGCGTGCGCATCGACCGCAAGCGCAAGCAGTCGGTCACCGTCTTCCTCAAGGCCCTCGGCCTCACGAGCGAAGACATCATGAACGAGTTCGCCGGCTTCGACTCCATCGAGGAGACCCTGTCGAAGGACACCATCGTCACGAAGGAAGACGCGCTCCGCGACATCTACCGCAAGCTGCGTCCGGGCGAGCAGGTCGCCGCCGAGGCCGCGCGTGCGCTCCTGGACAACTTCTACTTCAACCCGAAGCGCTACGACCTCGCCAAGGTCGGCCGGTACAAGATCAACCAGAAGCTCGGTCTCGACCAGCCGCTGTCGGACTCGGTGCTCACCGTCGACGACATCGTCGCGACGATCAAGTACCTCGTGCGCCTGCACCGCGGCGACGTCGTGTTCGACGGCATCCGCGGCGGACAGCCCGCCGAGATCCGCCTCGACACCGACGACATCGACAACTTCGGCAACCGTCGCATCCGCGCCGTGGGCGAGCTCATCCAGAACCAGGTCCGCACGGGTCTGTCGCGCATGGAGCGTGTCGTCCGCGAGCGCATGACGACGCAGGACATCGAGGCGATCACGCCGCAGACCCTGATCAACGTGCGTCCCGTCGTGGCCGCGATCAAGGAGTTCTTCGGAACCTCGCAGCTGTCGCAGTTCATGGACCAGAACAACCCGCTCGCGGGTCTGACCCACAAGCGCCGCCTGTCGGCCCTCGGCCCCGGTGGTCTGTCGCGTGAGCGCGCGGGCGTCGAGGTCCGTGACGTCCACCCGTCGCACTACGGCCGCATGTGCCCCATCGAGACCCCGGAAGGCCCGAACATCGGCCTCATCGGCTCGCTCGCGTCGTTCGCGCGCATCAACGCGTTCGGCTTCATCGAGACGCCGTACCGTCGTGTCGTCGACGGCAAGGTCACCGACGAGATCGACTACCTCACGGCATCCGAAGAGAGCGACTACATCGTCGCCCAGGCAGGTGTCGAGCTGAAGGCCGACGGCTCGTTCGCGAACGACCGCGTTCTGGCCCGCCGTGGCCAGGGTGGCGAGGTCGACCTCTTCCACGCCGACGAGATCGGCTACATGGATGTCTCGCCCCGCCAGATGGTGTCGGTCGCGACGTCGCTCATCCCCTTCCTCGAGCACGACGACGCCAACCGCGCCCTCATGGGTGCGAACATGCAGCGTCAGGCCGTCCCGCTCCTGCGCTCGGAATCGCCCGTCGTCGGAACCGGTATGGAGGGCTACGCGGCCATCGACGCCGGTGACGTGCTCACCGCCGAGAAGGCCGGCGTCGTGCTGGAGGTCTCGGCCGACGTCGTGACCATCCAGCTCGACGAGGGTGGCACGCAGGACTACTTCCTGCGCAAGTTCGACCGCTCGAACCAGGGCACGTCGTACAACCAGCGCGTCATCGTCTCGGCGGGCGACCGCATCGAGAAGGGCGAGGTCATCGCCGACGGACCCGCGACGGAGAACGGCGAGCTCGCGCTCGGCAAGAACCTCCTCGTGGCGTTCATGACGTGGGAGGGCCACAACTTCGAGGACGCCATCATCCTCAGCCAGGACCTGGTGAAGGACGACACCCTCTCCTCGATCCACATCGAAGAGTACGAGGTGGATGCCCGCGACACGAAGCTCGGCAAGGAGGAGATCACCCGTGACCTCCCCAACGTGAGCCCCGATCTGCTGAAGGACCTCGACGAGCGCGGCATCATCCGCATCGGCGCCGAGGTGCGTCCGGGTGACATCCTCGTCGGCAAGGTCACTCCCAAGGGCGAGACCGAGCTCTCGGCCGAGGAGCGCCTGCTCCGCGCGATCTTCAACGAGAAGAGCCGCGAAGTCCGTGACACGTCGCTCAAGGTGCCGCACGGCGAGCAGGGCACGATCATCGCGGTCAAGGAGTTCAATGCCGAGGACGGCGACGACGAACTCGGCTCGGGCGTCAACCGTCGCGTCGTGGTCTACATCGCCCAGAAGCGCAAGATCACCGAGGGTGACAAGCTCGCCGGCCGCCACGGCAACAAGGGCGTCATCGCGAAGATCCTCCCCGTCGAGGACATGCCGTTCCTCGCAGACGGTACGCCGGTCCAGGTCATCCTGAACCCGCTCGGCATCCCCGGTCGCATGAACTTCGGCCAGGTCCTCGAACTCCACCTCGGCTGGATCTCCCAGCAGGGCTGGAAGGTCGAGGGCAACCCGAAGTGGGCGGCGAGCCTTCCCGACGCAGCTCGTGAGGCCGCGGCCGGCACCAAGGTCGCGACCCCGGTGTTCGACGGCGCGTTCGAGGACGAGATCGCGGGTCTGCTCGACTCGACGCTCCCGACCCGCGACGGCGAGCGCCTCATCGACTCGACGGGCAAGACCCAGCTGTTCGATGGTCGCTCCGGCGAGCCGTTCCCGGCGCCCATCTCGGTCGGCTACATGTACATCCTGAAGCTGCACCACCTCGTCGACGACAAGATCCACGCGCGCTCGACGGGCCCCTACTCGATGATCACGCAGCAGCCCCTGGGCGGTAAGGCCCAGTTCGGCGGCCAGCGGTTCGGCGAGATGGAGGTGTGGGCCCTCGAGGCCTACGGTGCCGCGTACGCGCTGCAGGAGCTCCTCACGATCAAGTCCGACGACATCCTCGGCCGAGTCAAGGTGTACGAGGCGATCGTCAAGGGCGAGAACATCCAGGAGCCCGGCATCCCCGAGTCCTTCAAGGTGCTCATGAAGGAGATGCAGTCGCTCTGCCTGAACGTCGAGGTGCTCTCGGCCGACGGCACGGCGGTCAACCTCCGCGACACCGACGACGACGCCTTCCGCGCAGCGGAAGAGCTCGGCATCAACATCTCCAGCCGCTTCGAGTCCTCGTCGATCGACGAGATCTGACCCGGTCGATTTCTTACACAGGAGAACTGAACTAGTGCTCGAATCAACAACTTTCGACCAGCTCCGCATCGGCCTGGCCACCGCCGACGACATCCGTCGTTGGTCGTACGGCGAGGTCAAGAAGCCCGAGACGATCAACTACCGCACGCTCAAGCCCGAGAAGGACGGTCTCTTCGGAGAGCAGATCTTCGGGCCGAGCCGTGACTGGGAGTGCGCCTGCGGCAAGTACAAGCGCGTGCGCTTCAAGGGCATCGTCTGCGAGCGCTGCGGCGTCGAGGTCACCAAGTCCTCGGTCCGTCGCGAGCGCATGGGCCACATCGAGCTCGCCGCGCCCGTCACGCACATCTGGTACTTCAAGGGTGTCCCCTCGCGCCTGGGCTACCTGCTCGACATGGCGCCGAAGGACCTCGAGAAGGTCATCTACTTCGCCGCCTACATGGTGATCTCCGTCGACGAGGAGGCCCGCCAGCGCGACCTCCCCACGCAGGAGAACAACATCCGCCTCGAGATCAAGACGCTCGGCGACCGCCGTGACGCCAAGGTCGCAGCCCGCCTCCAGAAGCTGGAGGAGGAGCTCGCCGCTCTCGAAGAGGAAGGCGCCAAGGCCGACCAGAAGAAGAAGGTCAAGGACGCCGCCGAGAAGGAGATGGCGCTCATCCGCAAGGGTGCAGACGACCAGATCATCCGTCTCGAGAAGGTGTGGGAGGACTTCCGCACGCTCGAGGTCGGCCAGCTCAAGGGCGAAGACGAGATCTTCCACGAGCTGCAGGACCGCTTCGGGCAGTACTTCGAGGCCCACATGGGCGCGGAATCGATCAAGCGTCGCCTCGAGGCGTTCGACCTGGCCGCCGAGGCCGAGAACCTGCACCTGCAGATCGCCGAGGGCAAGGGCCAGCGCAAGATCCGTGCGATCAAGCGTCTGAAGGTCGTCAACTCGTTCCTGCAGACGGGCATGAGCCCGGCATCCATGGTCCTCGACGTCGTCCCGGTGATCCCGCCCGAGCTGCGGCCCATGGTGCAGCTCGACGGTGGTCGCTTCGCGACCTCCGACCTCAACGACCTCTACCGTCGTGTGATCAACCGCAACAACCGCCTCCGTCGCCTGATCGACCTCGGTGCCCCCGAGATCATCGTCAACAACGAGAAGCGCATGCTGCAGGAGGCCGTCGACGCGCTGTTCGACAACGGCCGCCGTGGTCGCCCCGTGACGGGTACGGGCAACCGTGCGCTCAAGTCGTTGTCCGACATGCTCAAGGGCAAGCAGGGCCGGTTCCGCCAGAACCTGCTCGGCAAGCGCGTGGACTACTCGGGTCGTTCGGTCATCATCGTCGGACCCCAGCTCAAGCTCCACCAGTGCGGTCTGCCCAAGCAGATGGCCCTCGAGCTGTTCAAGCCGTTCGTCATCAAGCGCCTGATCGACCTCGGTCACTCGCAGAACATCAAGGCGGCCAAGCGCGCCGTCGAGCGCACGCGTCCCGAGGTCTGGGACGTGCTCGAGGAGATCATCCGCGAGCGTCCCGTGCTGCTCAACCGTGCGCCCACGCTGCACCGCCTCGGCATCCAGGCGTTCGAGCCGCAGCTCGTCGAGGGCAAGGCCATCCAGCTCCACCCGCTCGTCTGCGCGGCGTTCAACGCCGACTTCGACGGTGACCAGATGGCCGTGCACCTTCCGCTGTCCGTCGAGGCTCAGGCCGAGGCGCGCATCCTGATGCTCGCGTCGAACAACATCCTGAAGCCGTCCGACGGTCGCCCGGTGACCCTGCCCTCGCAGGACATGATCATCGGCCTCCACCACCTGACCACGGTCAAGGAGGGCGCCCTCGGCGAGGGTCGCGCGTTCGGCTCCGTCGGCGAGGCCATCCTCGCCAAGGACGAGGGGACGCTCGACCTGCAGGCGAAGGTCCGCATCAAGGTCCCCGGACTCACGTTCCTCGAGGGCGAAGCGCCCGAGGGCTACGAGCGCCACGGACTGGTGGATGCCTCGCTCGGCCAGGCGATCTTCAACGACACCCTGCCCAAGGGCTACCCGTTCGTGCGCGAACAGGCCGACAAGGGCAAGCTGTCGCAGATCGTCAACAAGCTCGCCGAGGAGTATCCCAAGGTCGAGGTCGCAGCATCGCTCGACCGGATCAAGGACGCCGGCTTCTACTGGGCCACCCGCTCGGGTGTCACGGTGGCGCTGTCGGACATCCTCACGCCCCCCAACAAGGGCGAGATCGTCGCGGGCTACGAGAAGCGGGCCGCCAAGGTGCAGTCGCAGTTCGAGAAGGGTCTCACGACCGACGCCGAGCGTCGCCAGGAGCTCATCAAGATCTGGACCGAGGCGACCGACGCCGTCCAGAAGGCGATGCGCGACAACTTCCCGGCCGACAACACCATCAACCGCATGGTCTCGTCGGGTGCTCGTGGTAACTGGCTGCAGATCCGCAACATCGCGGGTATGCGAGGCCTGGTGAACAACCCCAAGGGTGAGATCATCCCGCGTCCGATCATCTCGTCGTACCGCGAGGGTCTGTCGGTGGCGGAGTACTTCATCGCGACGCACGGTGCCCGCAAGGGTCTGGCCGACACGGCCCTCCGTACGGCCGACTCGGGTTACCTCACGCGTCGTCTCGTGGACGTCTCGCAGGACGTCATCATCCGCGAGGACGACTGCGGCACGACCAAGGGTCTCGAGTTCGTCATCGCGGCGCCGGACTCGACGGGCACGCTCGTCAAGGACGCCAACGTCGAGAACTCGGTGTTCGCCCGTACGCTCGCCGAGCAGGTCGTCTCGCCCTCGGGCGAGGTGCTGGCAGACGCCGGCGACGACGTGGGCGACGTGCTGATCGACAAGCTGGTGGATGCCGGGGTCGAGACCATCAAGGTCCGCTCGGTGCTCACCTGCGACTCGGCCGTCGGCGTCTGCGCGCAGTGCTACGGCCGCTCGCTCGCGACCGGCAAGATCGTCGACATCGGCGAGGCCGTCGGCATCATCGCGGCCCAGTCGATCGGTGAGCCCGGCACGCAGCTGACGATGCGCACCTTCCACACGGGTGGTTCGGCCTCGGCCGACGACATCACGCAGGGTCTGCCCCGCGTGCAGGAGCTCTTCGAGGCGCGTACCCCCAAGGGTGCGTCGCCGATCGCGGAGTCCGCCGGTCGCATCACGATCGACGAGACCGACCGTGCGAAGAAGATCATCCTCACGCCCGACAACGGCGACGAGCCGCACGTCTACCCCGTGCTCAAGCGCGCGACGCTCCTGGTCGAGGACGGCCAGCACGTCACGGTCGGCCAGCAGCTGCAGGTCGGCACGCTCGACCCCAAGGAGGTCATGCGCGTCATGGGTGCCCGCGAGGTGCAGAAGTACCTCGTGAACGGCGTGCAGGGCGTCTACCGCTCGCAGGGTGTGCCGATCCACGACAAGCACATCGAGGTCATCGTGCGCCAGATGCTGCGCAAGGTGACGGTCGTCGACCACGCCGACACGACACTGCTCCCGGGTGAGCTGGTGGACTTCAAGCGCTACCAGAACATCAACCGCGAGACCGTGGCCGAGGGCAAGCGCCCCGCGTCGGGTCGTCCCGAGCTGATGGGTATCACGAAGGCGTCGCTCGCGACGGAGTCGTGGCTGTCGGCCGCGTCGTTCCAGGAGACCACCCGCGTCCTCACGCAGGCGGCCATGGAGGGCAAGAGCGACCCGCTCGTCGGCCTCAAGGAGAACGTCATCATCGGAAAGCTCATCCCCGCCGGAACGGGACTCTCGAAGTATCGGGGCGTCGCGGTCGAGGCGACGGAAGAGGCCAAGAGCGAGCGGTACCCCAACCGCATCTTCGCCTCGGACGGTGCGTTCTCGGACGCCGACCTGAGCTACGTCGACTTCGACAGCTTCTCGACGGACGGCGACTTCACGTCGTACAACTGATCCACCACGCAGTACCGAAGGCCTCCGGTTCACGCCGGGGGCCTTCGGCGTTCCCCGCGCGCCGAGACCGTCCTGCGGCCTCGGCGAACCTACCGTTGAGGGGGAGGGGAAATGGCACGTATTCCGGGGCGCAATTCGTGGATCGCCGTGCCCGCAGGACTCATCTGCGCCGGCGTGGTCGGTGCGCTCCTGTGGTTCTCGCTGCCGATGATGCCGGTCGCCGCGGCGTGGGTCGGGCAGACGGCCCATCGTGCCCTCACCGAGCCGCTCGTGACGATGGGGGAGCCGGCCCACGGGGTCGCGGATCTCGAGGCCGTGCGCGACTGCCGTGACCTGTACCCGGAGAACGTGTGGGCCGAGTTGCAGTGGCGCGGCGAGGGGCTGCTGGCCCAGACGACGGATCCGCCCTCCACAGCCGCGACCACGGTCGTCGAGGCGCTCGCTCCGACCGTGCGCCTCACGTGCGCGTGGTCCTATCCCGACGGCGGCTCGCTCGTCTCGACACTGGCGGACGTCGACGTGGATGCCGCGGCCGTCGCCCAGGCGGGGTTCGAGGGTGCGGGGTTCACGTGCACGTCGGACTCCGGCATCCTGCGCTGCACCCTCGCTCGCGACGGCGGCCTCGAGGAGCACGTCCTGCGCGAAGGGCTGTGGCTCTACGTGTTCACGAAGGGCTGGTCGCCCGGCGACTTCGCATCGCGGATGTCGGGATTCGTGCTCGGCTGATCAGCTCAGCCGTGGTCAGCCGAAGAGCGACGTCACGATCGCGTTCGTGTACCCCGACGGGGCGAGGTTCGAGAACCGCGTGTCGATGAGCACGTCATCGCGCCAGAACAGGGTGCGTCCGTCGGTGACGGGATAGGTCTCGTTCGTCCAGGTCTTCTCGCAGCGCGTGCCGCCGTCGGGTGTGTAGCACGTGAAGCCCTCGTCGTCGGCCAGACCGTTCAGCAGATCCAGTGCCGGGCCACGCGAGATCTTGGTGATGGTCGTGGTGAGGTTGGTCGTGTCGGCGCCGGGGTCGCCCCACACGCAGATGAGCGAGCCGTCCGGCTGGACGCCGGTCGAGCCGAATGCGGGGTCGTTGAGCGGAGTCTCGCCGAGCTCGGCGAGCACCGGGGCGGTGAGGATCGCGCGGCAGTCGGTCGGCATCGCGATGGTCTTCGCGGTGCTCGACGGGGAGGGAGTCGGCGACGCATCCGTCGATCCGCTCGGTGACGGCTCGGCGCCTGTGGACGCGGATGCTTCGGGTGCCGCGGACGGCGACGGCTCGGGCACGCAGCCCGCCAGGGCGAGGATCGACGCGAGTGCCGCGACGACGACGAACCGGCGGACGAGCGACGAGGGCATGGGCACACCCTAGCGGTCGAGACGAGGCGCGCTCCGCCGGCGCGGCGAACCACGGCACGCCTACGCGGCGTGCGCGCGTCGGGGCGTTACTCTCGCTCTGCAGGGATCAGCCCTGCGTGAGGAGTCCGTCCGATGAGCAACCCCACTTCGTCCCACGGCGAACCCGTCGAGGAGCCGGTCGTCGCCGACGACGACATCGTCGTGCGCGCGCAGGAGGGACTCGCGGACGCCGAGGCCGCACGCGTAGAGGATGCCGTTGTCGTCGAAGAGCCCGTCGCGGTGGAAGAGACCGCGGTCGCAGCGGAACCCGACCCGTGGGACAGCCCCGAAGCGGCCACACTGGCGTACGAGCCGGCCGCCGAGGCCGAGACGACGGTGTACGAGCCGGTCGTCACGCCCAGCGAGCCGGTCGTCGAAGCGCCCGTCGTCGCGCCGGCGCCCATCCTTCCCGGTCCGTCGCCGATCTTCGTGCAGGCGCCGGAGGCCCCGCGGCCGCGCGGCAACCGCGCCGCCGCCGGCGCGATCGGGCTGCTCGCGGCCGTCAGCTTCGCGGTCCTGTACCTCGGCGCGGCGCTCGGTTTCGGCGCGCTGCAGGGCGTCGTCACCGCGGAGAACGTCGGCAGCGCGGCCCTCACGGCACTCGGCACGTGGGGCCTGTGGGTTCCGACGGTCGTCTTCTTCATCGCCTTCTGGCTGCTCGGTGCCATCATCAACCGCGGTCGGTGGGGTGTCTGGGTCGTCACGGGTCTGCTCGTGGGCGTCGCCGCGTATGGCGGCCACATCCTCGGTCAGCTCTTCGAGGCTCCGTTCTGGGAGCTCACCGCGTCCGAGGGCCAGACCCTCGTCGAGGGCCAGCTCCTCGCGCCGCTCGCGATCGCGGCCTTCGTCTTCGGGCGTGAGCTCACGATCTGGTTCGGCGCGTGGGCGGCGGCTCGCGGCAAGCGGGTGACCGAGCTCAACATCGAGGCGCAGCGCGAATACGAGCGCACGCTCGAGGCAGGCCCGCAGCTCGTCCGAGCCTGATGTCCTCCGCGGGCGACGACCGCGCGCCGCGCGTGCGTCCTCCGGTGGCGGTGGCGTTGGCGACGGTCGTGTTCGCGACGCTCGTGATCTTCGGATTCGGGATGCTGTCGCTCGCGCTCGACGAGGACGTCATCGCGATGCCGGGCTTGGGTCAGGTCCCCGGCATCCTGTCGCTCTCCATCGCGGCGGTGTCGTTCGCGGTGCTTCTCGCGATCGCCCTCCGGCAGTCCGCGCCGTCGTTCTGGGCCGTCGCGTGGATCACTCCGGCGGTGTTCCTGGTGTATCTCGCGACCCTGTGGATCGGTGCTGTCGGTGTCGGGGCGGGTATCGCGGCGGCCGCGGCGATCGCCGGACGCGTCGCGACGACGTGGTTCGGAGCGGTCCCCGCGGGGGCGGCGGCGGTCGCCGCCTGGGGCGGGATGGCGCTCGTGCGCACACGCGCCGACCGGCCCAGGTGGCCGTGGGAGCACGACGACGATGAATGAAACCCCGCACAACCCCGGAATTCCGGGCGGGAACGGCTACCGTGGGACCGTGGAGCGTTCCCTCGAGACGCAGGTGAGCCAGGCGGTCGACGCCTGGCTCGCGTGGCTGCCCCGCTGGGAGCCCGCGACGCACCGCGGCCGTGTCGCCCCCTGCCGTCGCTGCCTCGGCTCGCCCGTGCTCTCGGCGGCCGGGCTCGGCGCGGACGTGCCGCACGGCGTCCAGCACGGCCTCTCGACGCGCATCAAGACGATCGTGGACCACTCGGTCGCCGACTACACGGCCCTGAATCTGCCGATGCTGCAGGCCGAGCTGGACCACCAAGCCGCCCGAAACCGCGCCCGCAGCTACCGCCCCGCCGAGGGCCTGGATCCCGAGTTCGAGGGCTTGCCACTGGACCCCGAGCCGATCCCGGGGGCGCCGTTCCTCTTCACCGTCGCGGGCCTCGCGCAGGAGGCCGACGCGGATGTGCCCGCGCTTCCGCCGCTGACCGAGGAAGCCAAAGCGGCGCTGCGGCAGGAAGTCGGTCTCGCCGACGACTACGCCAACATGGTCGGTCGTGAGGTGTGCACGGTACTCCTGCATCACCGACTGCGGATCCAGTCCGCCGTCGGCGAGTACGTCGAACCGCAGATCGAGGCGATGCTGGAAGAGCTCTCGCGGTCCCTCGACGTGCCGTTCGACCCGTCGGATCCCGCATCCTGACGCGGATCCCGGCACAGTTCTCCACAGTCTCCGCTCAGCCAGATGAGGCACCCTTTGTTAGCATGGGCGCACTCGGGCGTGCCATGTTCGAGCATCCCGTCGGATCCCGGCGGCTGACCCCTGGGGGAGGGATCCGTGGCGACACGTCTGCCTTCGGCTCCTCCCATCCTGCCCGGGCTCGCCTACATCCGCCCGCTCGGATCGGGTGGATTCGCGGATGTGTTCCTGTACGAACAGGACATGCCGCGGCGCAACGTCGCCGTGAAGGTGCTCCCGAGCGACGTCCGCGACCCCGACCTGCGGCGGATGTTCAACGCCGAAGCCGACGTCCTCGCGCATCTTTCGGCGCACCCCGCGATCGTCACGGTCTATCAGGCGAGCATCTCGGCCGACGGCCGACCGTACATCGTCATGGAGTACTGCCCGGGGTCGCTCTCGCGGCGCTACCGGATCGAGCGGATCCCGGTGCCCGAGGTGCTTGCGATCGGCGTCCGCATGGCGAGTGCACTGGAGTCGGCGCATCGCGCCGGCCTCGTGCACCGCGACGTCAAGCCGAGCAACATCCTGATCACGACCTTCGGCATCCCCGTGCTCGCCGACTTCGGGATCTCGTCTTCACTGCAGCGCGAGACCGCGGACGAAGTGCTCGCGATGTCGATTCCGTGGAGCGCACCCGAGGTCGTCGCCGAAGACACGGCGGGCACGATCGCGAGTGAGGTGTGGAGCCTCGGAGCGACCGTGTACTCGCTCCTCGCGGGCCACAGCCCGTTCGAGCGTCGTGAGCGCGGACAGAACACCAAGGAGCAGCTGCGCCGGCGCATCGCCCGAGCGACGTACATCGACATCCCCCGCACCGACGTGCCCCCTTCGCTCCAGGCCGTCCTCTCGCGCTCGATGAGCCGCGACCCCTCGCGTCGCTACGCGTCCGCCCGTGAGTTCGCCGAGGCGCTCCAGGATGTGCAGAGCGAATTGGGCATCTCGCCGACGGCGCTCGAAGTGCCGGACGAGGAATGGGCTCCGGCATCCGATCCGGTCGACTTCTCCGACGACTCCCTCCGCGGGCCCGCGCGGTCGCACCTCGACGACGCGACGAGGCGCAAAGTGCGCCCGGGGTCCGGCGTGGCCGCACTCGTGCGCGACGAGGACACCGACATCTCGTCGCCGCAGCGCACGCAGGGGCGCAGCGCCGCGACGATCGCGATCGTCGTCGCCGCCGTCGTGACCCTCGTCGCGGGTATCGTCACGGCGCTGTTCGCGACCGGGGTGATCTGATGCGCCGCCGTGTGGTCGGCGGCATCGCGGCGGTGACGGCCGCGACCGCGCTCGTCATCGGCGCGAGCATCGTCTGGCCGGGTCTCGACGCGAAGGAGACCCCTGATGTGGATGCCGCGGTCTGGGCGCTCCAGACCGCGGACGGCAAGCGGTACGCGCGCGTCAACACGTCGGTGGGTGAACTCGACACCGTCCGCAGCATCAGCAATCCGGATCTCGTGGCGCAGTCGCCGACGGGTGCGTACGTGTTCAGCGACAGTCTGAGCAAAGTGACCAGGATCGACGAGGCGATGCCGACCGACCTCGACGCCGAGGCGCTCCAGTCGTCGACGTCCACGCCCGGCGGCACCGTCGACGTCGCGACCGCCGACGACTTCGTGGCCTACCTCACCGACGCAGGAACGGTCTTCGCCGGCCGGCTGTCCGACGAGACCATCCCGCAGGTCGACCCCACGGGCGAGGACGAAGACGAGCCGCAGTACACCGCCGATGCGATCGCGGTCGACGATCGCGGCAATCTCTTCCTGTATTCGCGACAGGATGCCTCGGTCATCCGCTACGACATCGCCGGGGCGGTCGTGCGCGCGCGGGACGCCCTGACGGCCGAAGGTCTCGCCACCCCCGTCATCACGGCGGCGGGCGGTGCGTGGGCGGTCGTGGACGCCGACGACGGCGACGTGTGGCTCGAGGGCGCGGACGCACCGGCCGCGACCCCCACGACAGGTCCCGTCGTCGTCGGGGATGCCGACTCATCCGGCGACGCGATCTACCTCGCCGACGAGAGTTCGGTCGTGAAAGTCCCCGTCGACGGCTCGACGATCACCTCGCCCTTCGGGCTCGACAGCGTCCTGGGCACGCCCGCACGCCCGCTCATCCATGACGGCCTCGTCTACGCGGCATGGCTCGGCCAGGGTGACGCGGGCGGCACGTTCTGGCCCGGTGAAGGGATCGGGCAGACACTCGACTACGACGGCGGCACACTGGCGGGCCAGCGCCGACCGATGTTCGTCGAGAACGGCGAGTCGATCGTGCTCAACGAGACCCGGTCGGGGTGGGTCTGGACGATTCCGGACGGAGACATCGTCGCGTCGAGCCAGGACTGGACGCTCGACGACAACATCGCGCCGGCGGTCGAGACCAGCGACGAGCAGCTTTCCGTCATGCTCGATCCGAAGCCTCCCGTCGCCGAACCGGATGCCTTCGGCGTTCGGGCGGGCAGTCTCGCATCCCTCCCCGTCCTGATGAACGACCATGATCCGAACGAGGACGTCCTGACGATCGACCCCGCATCGGTGACGGGCCTCGATCCGGGCTTCGGCACCGTGTCGATCACCGACTCGGGCCAGCGACTCGCGGTCCGCCTCGCGCCGGGCGCGAGCGGCACGGCGACGTTCTCGTACGCGGTGACCGATGGCACGAGCGAAGGCGGTCTCGTCTCGCCGCCCGCGACGGTCACGCTCACGGTGGTTCCCGAGGCGGACAACGCCGCACCGGAGTGGTGCGGTGTTGCGGGCTGCCTCCTCGACTGGCCCGAGCCCGAGGTCTCCCGCGATGGCACCGTGACGATCCCCGTCCTCCAGGGATGGGTCGACCCCGACGGGGATCCCCTCCTGCTCCTGTCGGCCGAGATCGTCTCGGGCGGCGGGAGCGCCGTGGCCACGCCGGCCGGCGACGTCGTCTACCAGCACAGCGACGACGGCCGGACCGAAGACCTCACGGTCGAGATCGCTGTCACGGTCGCCGACACGCGCGGAGGCGAGACCCAGAAGCAGTTGAACGTCCGGGTGTCGTCTCAGCCCGAGTTGAGCGTCGAGTCCTTCGCGGTGACCGAGGAACTCGGCTCCGGTACGACGATCGACGTCGCCCCGCACGTGACCGGCACGACGGGAGTGCTCTCACTCGAGTCCGTGCGCGTGCTCGACGACGCCCCGGCGTCGGCGACGATCGTGGGCGGCACCACGGGCTTCGACTTCTCGCCGCGCAGTGCCGGCACCTACCGGGTCGATTTCACCCTGACCGACGGCACGGACGACGCGAGTGGCACGGTGCGCATCACGGTGCTCCCCGACGGCGCCGTGCCACCGCTCACGACGGCTCCCGTCGTGGCGTTCGTCCGTCCGCAGGAGGACGCGACGGTCGACGTGTTCACCGCCGTGTCCAACCCGACCAACCGCGTCCTGCTGCTGAGCGATCTGGTGCCGATCGCCGATCCCGGCGCGACGATGTCGGTGGATGCCGTGGGCCAGAACTACCTGCGTGTCTCGGGAACGACCGCCACAGGTGCGCCGGGGCGCCTGGGTACCGTGCGATACACGGTCAGCGACGGCACCGAGGACGAGGGGGCGAGCGTCGAGGGTGAGGCGACCGTCTACCTCCTGCCCGTCGCGCCGGCGCTGGCGCCGATCGCGGTCGATGACACGGTGGCGGTCCGGGCCGGGGCGCAGGTCGACATCCCCGTGCTCGAGAACGACATCTCGCCGTCGGGCGGGCGGCCGACGCTGGACCCGTCATCCGTGACGTCGACGGGAGACGCGCTCGCGTTCGGCTCGGGCGACCTCGTGCGATACCTTGCACCCGAGGAGCCGGGCGAATACACCGTCCAGTACTCGGTGTTCACGACCGGTGCGCCGCTGCTCGCCGACACGGCGCTCGTGCGGATCACCGTGCTCGCCGACGACGCGAACCGCGCACCGCTGCCGGAGACACTCGAGGGGCGTGTGCTCAGCGGGCAGTCCACGTCGATCGAGTTCGACGGGTTCGGCATGGACCCCGACGGCGACGTCGTGACCCTCGATCGCATCGTGGCGCAGCCCGATCGCGGCTCGGCCGCGATCGCGGCGGACGGGGCATCCATCGTCTACACGAGCGTCCCAGGCGACAAGGGACCCGTCTCGTTCACCTACCGCGTCGTCGACGAGTTCGGCGAGACCGGCCAGGGCACGGTGCGGATCGGCATCCTCGACGAGCAATCCAACCCGAGTCCGATCACCTACACCGACTACGTCCAGGTGCAGGCCGGGGCGACCAACACGATCCGGGTCAGCCCGGTCTCGAACGACCTCGATCCCGTGGGCGGCACGTTGGAGGTCACCGGGGTGCGTCCGGATGCCCCGCCGGCCCTCGTCGACGGCGAGCCCAACCCCGAGTACGAACGACTGGCCGATCACCTCGTCGCCATCGACGAGAGCACCGTCGTGATCTCGGCGGGGGAGACGCCGGGCACGCTCGCGTTCCTCTACGACGTCGAATCGAGCTCCGGCAACACCGCACGAGGACTCATCGTCGTCAAGGTCGTGCGCGAGAGCGTTCCCGATTACCCCGTCGTGGCCGACACGATCCTCACGGCGGAGACGCGCGAGGACTTCCCCGAGGGGGTCGACGTGCTCACGGGCAAGGTGACCTGGTCGGGCGGCGACATCGAGGAGCTCACGCTCGAGCCGTGGTCGACATCGAGCGACGTGACGGCGGACGGCTGGGAGCTCCAGGGTTCGCTGACGGCCCGGACGCGTGTCATCCCGTTCGTCGTGAGCGGGACCGGTGCCACCGGCGAGGTCACGACCTACGCCTTCCTGCGGGTGCCCGGCGACGACGACCTCACGCTCGCCCTCCGGCCCGGCTTCACGCCGCCCTCGGTGGAGGAGTTGCAGTCGACCACGTTCGACCTCGCCCGTCTCGTCGCCCGGCCGCGGGGCAGCCGCCTCGAGATCGGGCCCGACCTGGTCACGTCGGGCGCGCGCATCAACGCGACCTGCGCCGTCGAGTCGGGCACGGTCGTGCGCTACGACGCGGGATCGGGCGCGCCGTGGGGCGACACCTGCCGCGTGCCGGTGCGCATCGCGGGGCAGGAGGACTGGACCGTGCTCTTCGTGCCGATCACGGTCCGCGCGCTCGACCCGCAGCCCGAGCTGCGGGCGGGCTCGCTCACCGTCGCACCGGGTGACACCGCGACGTTCGATCTGAAGACGATGACCACGTGGCAGCTGCGTTCGGGGTGGGACGACATCACCTACGACCTGGTCTACGACGGCACGGCGTTCGATGTCACCCGCGACGGGGCGATCGTGACCGTGACGGGCCGTGACCGGGCCGTGCCCGGCACCGACGAGGTCGCGCTCGTCTCGGTCACGAGCCACGCCGATGTCGCTCCCGTCCGCCTGATCCTGCGCGTCGGTGCCGCGCCCTCGACGCTCGCCCGTGGTGGGGTGCTGTCGCAGCAGTGCTCGCAGGCCTCGGGCGCCTCCTGCGTCATCGATGTCGTCGGTGCGTCCGGCGAGGTCAACCCGCTGCCGGGAACTCCGCTCGAACTGATCGCGGTGAGCGACGCGGGGTCATGCGTGGGCGTGACGTTCCGCGCGTTGACCGCCACGGCCGTCGAGGCCTCATGGACGCCGGACGCGCCGGGCGCGACATGCATCGCGCGGTTCTCGCTCAAGGACGCGCAGGGCCGGCGCACGAACGGTGACCGGGACGGCACGCTGAACCTCGATCTCCTCGGGTATCCGAAGGCGCCTGCGACAGTCGCCCAGTCCGGCTTCGGCGACGAGACGCTCACCTTGCGGGTCGATCCCGGCGATGCGCGGTTGGCGTATCCGGCGCTCACGGAGTTCATCGTGCGCTCCAATGGTGTCGTGGTCGCCCGCTGCACGGCTGATGGCGCCTGTCCCACGCTCACCGCACCCAACGGCGAGAAGCGCGTCTACGAAGCGTTCGCGGTGAACGCGATCGGCGAGTCCCGCGCATCCGTGCGCACGACCGCGTGGGCGTACGATCCGCCCGAGCCACCGCGCTCCGTGACGGCCGCGCCCGTCGTGACGTCGGGCGGTGCAGGCGGCGTGGTCTCGCTCGCGATCGAGGGACTCGACCCCGCCAAGGCCGGGAGCGTCGAGATCACGAGTCCGACCGGCGAGCGGATGCAGGTGGCGTTGCCCCCGGGGCAGTCGCGCATCGACGTCCCGGCCTACAACGTCGGCAGCAACGCTCCCTCGGTCATCTCGGTCACCCCGTTCTCGCGGTTCGACCCGCCACCGGTCGTGGGCGGCAGCCCGTCGGGGCCGACGGTGACGGTGACGGCGAACGGAGTCGGAGCGCCACTCGCCCCCGTGCTCAACCTCTCGTCGGTATCGACGGGTGGCGGACAATCGACCGTCACAGCGACCGCGTCGGCACAGCTCAATGGAGCGGGTTCTGCGCTGCGGTTCGGAATCGTCCCGCAGGGTCAGCGCTGCACGGTGCGCGCGAACGGCGAGACCGCGACCTTCCGCGGCCTGCCGGACGGCGAGGAGTACGCGTTCACGATGTGCGTCGAGTCCATCGCGCTCGGCGGGGTGTCGTTCGGAAGCGCGACGGTCACCCAGACCGTCCGCGCGCAGCAGTCCCTCCAGCCTCCGACGGGGTATACCTTCGCGGTCGATGCGACCCCCGACATCGTCGACGGACGAGCGCAGTGGGTCATCCGCGCTGCACCGCGGTCGGATGAGGCGCCCCCCAACCGCAACGTGGCAGAGCTGAGCGGCGTCCCGAGCACCGTGTTCGGCGTCGACCCCGGCATCCGGGTCCGCTATGTGCATTCCGTGTGGGGCACCGCGACGGAGTGGGCGGCGGTGACACCGGCACCGGGGAGCGCGCCCTACCAGGTGCAGGCGAACTGGTCGGTCGCGTCGTGCGTGGGCGGGTCGCCGCTGAGCGCCGTGGGGAGTTCGTCGACGGATGCCGCGGGCAACGGGGCATCCATCGTCTTCGGCAACGCGGGCCTGCGCTACTACGATGCGGCAGGAGCGCTTCTGCCGCACGAAGCCGGCTCGTGGATTGTCCCCGTAGGCGCCACGCGGGTCGAAGGGATCTCCGTGACGGCGAGCTGGAACCAGCCGTGGGGTCTCTCCGCCGCTTCGAGCGAGTTCGCGGCGATCTGCGACCCCAATAACCCTCCGGCCCCTCCGGCGATCGAAGAGCCGGCCCCGTGACACCCCGACGAGATGACCGAGGATGCCCGCAATGACCATCACGCAAGAGCAGGCCACGTGGTTCGCCCAGACCTTCGGGCAGCTGGCTGACAACGTCGAGCGCGCCGTCCTGGGCAAGCGGCGTGTCGTCGAGCTCGTGTTGACAGCGATGCTGAGCGACGGTCATGTGCTGCTCGAGGACGTGCCGGGAACCGGCAAGACGTCGCTCGCGCGCGCTCTCGGACAGTCCGTGCGGGGCACGAACACGCGCATCCAGTTCACGCCCGATCTGCTTCCCGGTGACATCACGGGCATCAGCGTCTACGACCAGAAGGAGGGCGTCTTCGAGTTCCACGGCGGCCCGATCTTCGCGAACATCGTGCTGGCCGACGAGATCAACCGCGCGAGCCCCAAGACGCAGTCGGCACTCCTCGAGGTCATGGAGGAGGGCCATGTCACGATCGACGGCATCTCGCGCTCGGTCGGCGTGCCCTTCCTGGTGCTCGCGACGCAGAACCCCGTCGAGCAGGCCGGAACCTACCGCCTCCCCGAGGCGCAGCTCGACCGGTTCATGATGCGTATCTCGCTGGGGTATCCCGACCATGCGGCGACCGTCCGCATCCTCGACGGAGGGGCCGTCGCGACGGCCGAGCTCGCGCCCATCATCACGCCCGAGGCTCTCGTGGGCATGGCGGACCTCGCCGCCCAGGTCTATGTCGACGCCCTCGTCCTCGATTACATCGCACGGATCGTGGATGCGACGCGCTCCGCCGACGAGGTGCGGCTGGGTGTCAGCATCCGAGGCGCCCTCGCCCTCACACGCGCCGCGCGCACGCGCGCCGCGTCGCAGGCGCGCACCTACGCCACGCCCGACGACGTCAAGTCGCTCGCCGTCGCAGTGCTCTCGCACCGGCTCATCCTGCACCCCGAGGCGGAGTTCGACGGGATCACGCAGGAAGCCGTCATCGGTCAGGTGCTCCTGGACATCGCGCCACCCAGCCGCCGCGAGGCCGTATGAGCCTGACCGACACCAGACTCACCCGCACGTCGAGTTCGACCGGAACCGACGGTCGCACCCACGCGACCTCGGTCACCGCGACGTCGGTGTCGTCGGGGCGCCTCGTCGGCGCTGTCGTCACGGGCGCGAAGGTGTGGCGGTCGATCTCGTCGACGGCGGTCCAGGCTGCGGAATGGGTCGCGCGCACGGTGCGGCCGGCCGGAGCGCTCGTGCTCGTGGCGGCGACGGCGGGCCTGATCCTCGGCATCGTGTTCGGGTGGGTCGAGTGGATGGTCGCGGGCTCGATCGCGGTGATCCTCCTCATCGCGAGCGTGCCGTTCCTGTTCGGCGCGCGCTCGTACGACGTGACGCTGTCGCTCGAGCACGGACGCGTCGTGGCGGGAGACGGGATGACCGGCGAGGTCGTCGTCCGCAACCACGGTCGCGGCACGGCACTGCCCGGCCGCATCGACATCCCGGTCGGCGCGGGGCTGGTCGAGTTCGGCATTCCCCTGCTGCGGCCGGGGCACACCGTCGCGCAGCCGCTCGAGATCCCCGCATTGCGACGCGGGATCATCACGGTGGGCCCGGCGACGACCGTGCGAAGCGATCCGGTCGGGCTGCTGCGCCGCGAACATGCGTTCGACGACGTGCACGAGGTCTACGTGCATCCGCGAACCGTGTCCCTCCCCTCCACCAGCGCGGGCCTCATCCGCGATCTCGAGGGCAGTCCCACGCGCCGCACCGTGGACGCCGACATGTCGTTCCACGCGATCCGTCCCTACGTGCCCGGTGACGCGCGGCGCCACATCCACTGGAAGTCGACGGCCAAGACCGGGACGCTCATGGTCCGTCAGTACGAAGAGTCCCGTCGTTCCCGCATGGCCGTCGTGCTCGCCGTCGCCGAGGACGAGTACCTCGACGAGGACGAGTTCGAGCTCGCCGTCTCGTGCGCGGCGTCGCTCGGTCTGCGAGCGATCCGCGACGCACGCGACGTCGCGATCGTGACGGGCTCCGAGGTCCCGCGCGTCGTGCGGGGCAGAATCCGCACGATCCGCCACCTTCCGGCGAGCTCCTCGCGACTCCTGCTCGACGGGTTCAGCGGCGTCGAGATGCTCGAGAACACGATGCCGGTCGTCGAGGTGTGCCGTCTGATCGCCGAGTCCGATGAAGGGCTGTCGATCGCGGTCCTCGTCGTCGGCTCGGGGCTGCCTCTCGCCCGACTCCAGCAGGCGGCGCTCGCCTTCCCGTCCGAGACGAGGGTCATCGCGGTCGTGTGCGACGAGCGCGCTCATCCGCGCATGCGCGCGTTCGCCGGGCTCTCCGTCCTGACGGTGGGCACGATCGATGACCTCTCCGGCCTGATGCTGCGCGGAGCGACGGTATGACTGCGGTCGACGGGCGTCGCTGGAAGGTCCCCTCGCGAGTCCTCGCGGGATCGCTCTTCGCGCTCGCGATCGTCGTGGTCTCGGCGGTCGCCGCATGGCCGATCTACGCATCCTCGTCCTTCCTGCTGCTCATCGTGGTCTCGGCGGTCACCGCATTCGCGATCGCCATCGCAGCGCGGGTGCGGCGGTGGGGCGGGTGGCGGGTGACCGCCGTGATCGGCACGGCCTTCGTCGTCCTCGGCGTGCCGTTGGCCGTCCCCTCGCGCCTCGGCAGCCCTCTCGAGGTCGCGCGAGGGCTCGGCGAGCTCCTCCTCGGAGCGGTCCTCGCGTGGAAGGACCTCGTCACGGTCGACCTTCCGGTCGCGTCGTATCGGAATCTCCTGGTCCCCGCGCTCATTGTGTTTCTCATCGGCACATGCGTCCTGCTGCTGGCCTCGTGGCGCGACGACGGCCGGTCGGTGCTCGCGGCGGCGGTCGCGATCGCCATGGTCTCGTTCGGTCTCTTCTTCGGGCGCACGGTCACCAGCGCACCCATCTCGATCGGACCGTTGACGCTCCATGCTCCCGTCGAGACCGTCGTCGGCGTCCTCGGCCTGATCACGACCCTGCTGTGGCTGTCGTGGCGCACCCACGACGCGAGGCGCCGCGCCCTGCAGCGCGCGGCCGCGTCGAGCGGCGTCCGCATCACGGCGAGGTCGTCCTCGGCGGACCGCCGGCGGGCGGCGCTCGGCGGCGGCATGATCGCCGTGGCCGTCGTCGCTGCGGTCATCGTCGTCCCGTTCGCCGCGCAGGGTGCCGATCGCGACGTCCTGCGTTCGGCCGTCGGCCCCGAGATCGACCTCTCGAGGGCCGTGAGCCCGCTGACCGAGTACCGCTCGCACTTCGAGGAAGGTCAGGTCGACGACATCCTCTTCTCGGTCGAGTCGACGGGTGTCGCGCCCGATCGCATCCGCCTCGCGACGCTCACCGAGTACGACGGCGAGGTGTTCCGCACCGGATCCTCGAGCGCCGCATCGGAAGGGCGCTTCGTGCGCGTCCCCTCGAGGCTGGATGCCGGTGAGGGTGAGCCGTTCGAGGCCACCGTCACGATCGACGCGCTGGACGGATTGTGGATGCCGACGGCAGGTCGACTCGCGGCCGTCGACTTCGGCGGCCCTCGCGGTGCGGCGCTCGCCGACGGCTTCTACTACAACGCGACCACCTCCGCGGGAGTCCAGACGACAGGCGGCGGCCTCGCGAGCGGCGATGTCCTCCGCCTGGTCGGTGTCGAACCCGTGACGGCGTCGCTCGACGCCATCGAAGCGCCCGGCGCCACCGCCACCGAGATCGCGGCGCCTCAGAGTCTTCGCACATGGGTCGAGCGCCACAAGACCGGGACCGACGGCGCCGCCCTGGCATCCCTCGTCTCGCTCCTGCGCGAACGCGGGTACCTCAGCCACGGCCTGCAGTCGGGCCAGACGGCCAGGCCCAAGTGGGCCGAGCCCCTCGGCGCCTACTCTCTGCAGCCGAGTGCGTCCGGTCACTCCCTCGGGCGCATCGAGGCGCTCTTCGACCGCCTGCTCGAACGTGAGGCAGATCCGCGGGCAGAGGCATCCGGCAACTATGTCGCCGGAATCGGCGACGACGAGCAGTTCGCCGTCGCCGTCGCGCTCATCGCGCGCGAGCTCGGGTTCCCGTCGCGCGTCGTCGTCGGAACCCGCCTCGTGTCGGGTGACGTTGATGCCGCGGTCTGCCCCGACGGTGCGTGCAGGGCACAGGACGTCTCCGCGTGGGCGGAGGTGCTCTCGACGGGCGGCGACTGGGTGCCCATCGATGCGACCCCGCAGCACGCCGAGCCGCCGAGTCTCGAAGTGATCCAGCAGCGCGACCCCGAGAACGTCACGGACGTGCGACCCGACGCGCCCGAAGAGATCCTCCCGCCCGATCCCGTACAGCAGGACGCGGCGGCACCCGAGCCCGGCGACGATCCGAGCGGGGTGGACCTCGCGTGGCTCGGACCGACGTTGCGCGTCGTGGCGGCGTCGCTGCTCGTCCTGCTCCTGGTGGCAGGGCCCGTGGTGGCGATCGTCATCGCGAAGCACCTGCGACGGCGTGCTCGCCGCACGGCCGGGACGCCGGCGGAGCGGATCGTGGGCGGCTGGGACGAGTATGTGGATGCCGCGACCGACGCGGGCCGGGAGATCCCGCACGCCGCCACGCGCGCCGAGCTGGCCGCGGCCTTCGGCACCCCCGAGGGTGAACCGCTCGCCGAACTGGCCGACCGCGCGACCTTCGCAGGGTCGGCGGCCGGCTTCGGCGACGAAGACGCCGAAGCCTTCTGGAGCCGCGTGGAATCGCAGCGGCGTACCCTGACCAGGGAGCGAGGGTTCTGGCGAGGAGTCCTCACGACCGTATCGTTGAGATCGATAGTCCGTCCGCTGGCACCCGCATCGGGTTCCCGCACGCTGTTCACCGAGAGGGGGCGGCGCCAGGTTCCGCGACCTGCGCGCCCAACACCATGACCGTTGACGCATCTACCGCCGCCGCGATCACCCTGCTGTCGATCGTGGGCGTCGCGGTGCTCTACGTGTGGACGGCGCTCGCGCTCGCCGCCGTGTTCCGCAAGTCGGGTGAACAGGGATGGAAGGCGTGGGTGCCGTTCCTCAACCAGGCCGTGCTGCTGCAGCTCGGCGGGTTCTCGGGATTCCTCGTGCTCTTCTATCTGCTGCCCGGACTCGGCATCCTGATCGTCTGGGTCCTGCAGACCATCGCCTGCCACCGCATCGGCCACGCCTTCGGCTTCGGGTCCGGCATGACCGTCCTCGCGGCGCTCCTGCTGCCGGTCTGGGCATCGATCGTCGGGTTCGGTCCTGAGCGCTGGGTGGGGCGTGACGAGCCGGCACGGGCATCCGCATCGCCGTCGGCATCGCTTCCCGGCCCCGCCGCGACGGCCTACGCCGCGCCGCGGGGGCTGTACGCACCGTCCGAGCGCCCCGTCTATGGGCGAGAGACCCACGTCTCGGCGCCCGTGCCTCCTCTGCCCACCGCCCCGGCACCCGGCATCCCGGGCCGCTCGTCCGCGCGCGCGATGCCGTTGCCGCCGCTCGACGACGACGTCGAACAGACCGCGGGCCCGCTCGCGACGCGAGCCTCTTCGCCCGCCGCTCCGCCCGAAGGCGGATGGGGCCCCCCGCCGCTGCCCGCCCGGGCACGCCCCGTCCCGTTCGCCGAGGACGACGAAGACGACGACCCGTTCGTGCCGTCGAGGCGATCCTCCGCGCGCGCCACCGCAACGGATGAGTGGGCGGCTCTCGGTCTGTCACCGGAGCTCGAGTTCTCCGGCGAGGTGACCGGCGCGATCGCCGGCGCTCCGTCGCCCCTCTCGGCGGTCCCCGAGCCGGCCGTCACGCGTGTCCCCGCCGCGTCGCCCCCGATGCGATCTCGCGAGCCCTGGGCGCCCGCCCGCTCCCCGTTCCCCGAGTCGGAGGACTTCCCCGACTCGTCCGGTCCCGTGTCGGCGATCGTCGGAGCTCCGGTGGCCGGCGGCCCCCTCGCCGCACGGTCATCGGTGTCGGCGCAGACCCGTCGCCGGGAGATCCCCGACGAACCGGTCGACGAGACGGTCGTCACCAGACGCCGCCGGACCGAATGGACGCTCCTTCCGCCGTCGGGTCGCGCCGTTGCGATCACGGGGGAGGTGCTGCTGTTGGGCCGTCGGCCGACCGCGGATCCCGCGCATCCCGCGGCGCAGCTCATCGCGATCGACGACGCGACCGTGTCGAAGACCCATGCGCGCCTCGAACTGCGCGAGCGAGTCTGGTTCATCACCGACCTCGACTCGACGAACGGCATCGTCTTCACGACCGAACGCGGCGAGGTCGACGTCGTGCCGGGTGTCGCGATCGAAGCCGGTGACCGGTTCCTGCTCGGGGATGCGGAGATCCGACTCGTTCGGGGCGGAGAGTGACGGAGCGATCGACATCGCCCGGCGACTCGACGGGCGATGACGGCTTCGACGACGACACCCGCACGGTGCGCCTGCGCCGATCGGACGCGGCAGTGCGGGACGACGCGCCCATCGACGACGACGGGTCGACGGTGGTCGTCCGGCGGGAGTCGAGGCGTCGCGCCGAGGCTGCGGCATCCGCCGCAGCGAGGACGGAAGACGAAGGGGCGGATGACGCGACCGTCGTTTCGACGACCCGACGCGGATCGCGCGCGGAGGTCGAGTCCGCCGCTGTCGACGCGCGTCCCGTCGAGAGCGGTCCGATCCTCTACGGCCCGAGAATGGTCGAAGCCGCTCACGTGCCGCGCTCCGCGCGGGTGCCGCACGCGCCGCAGGCGCCCGTCGACACGGCCGGCATCGACGCGTCGCGCCGGCGCCGTGCCCGGCGTCGGCTCATGGTCGCCTTCGCCGTGGCATCCATCGTCATGGCGCTTTCGCTCACCGCGCTCGTCGTCCTGCTGACGACCGCCTGACGATCCGGCGAGCACGACGCCGCGCGTTTGCCCGGCCTCGGAATCACGGGTATCATTGATCGGGTGTGCGCGCTCGCGCGCCGTCCGCCGTGCCTCGGCGCGGAGACGGATCGTGAGCCGCCGCATCTCAGGGAACGGCCTGCGAACAGGCCACCCCCACGGCATATCCACCACACAACCGCTCGGCACCATCATGCCGCGCCGGTGGATACATGTGAGCCCGTGGCGTCACGGTTCGAAAGATCCGGATGCCGCGGGGGAGACACGAACGCTGTCACCGTGCAGCACAACAAGGAGAGAACGTGCCAACCATTCAGCAGTTGGTTCGCAAGGGTCGCTCGCCGAAGGTCTCGAAGACCAAGGCGCCCGCGCTCAAGTCGAACCCGCAGCAGGCGGGGGTCTGCACCCGCGTCTACACGACCACGCCCAAGAAGCCCAACTCGGCGATGCGCAAGGTCGCCCGTGTCAAGCTCCGCAACGGCACCGAGGTCACCGCGTACATCCCCGGCGAGGGTCACAACCTCCAGGAGCACTCGCTCGTGCTCGTCCGTGGTGGTCGTGTCAAGGACCTCCCCGGTGTCCGCTACAAGATCGTCCGTGGCGCTCTGGACACCCAGGCCGTCAAGAACCGTAAGCAGGCTCGCAGCCGCTACGGCGCGAAGAAGGGTTAAGCAAGATGCCTCGCAAGGGACCCGCCCCGAAGCGCCCCGTCGTCAACGACCCGGTCTACGGTGCTCCGATCGTCAGCCAGCTGGTGAACAAGATCCTCGTCGACGGCAAGAAGTCGCTCGCCGAGTCGATCGTCTACAACGCCCTCCGTGGTGTTGAGGCCAAGAACGGCCAGGACGCCGTCGCCACGCTCAAGAAGGCCCTCGACAACGTGCGTCCGACCCTCGAGGTCAAGTCGCGCCGCGTCGGCGGCTCGACCTACCAGGTGCCGGTCGAGGTCAAGCCTCACCGCGCCAACACGCTCGCCCTTCGCTGGCTCGTCAGCTACGCCAAGGGTCGTCGTGAGAAGACCATGACCGAGCGCCTCCAGAACGAGATCCTGGATGCCTCGAACGGCCTGGGGGCTGCGGTCAAGCGCCGCGAAGACACCCACAAGATGGCTGAGTCGAACCGCGCCTTCGCGCACTACCGCTGGTAATCATCAGCGTCTCGGTGACCGGCCGGGAGAACCCCGGCCGGTCACCCCGCGACATCCCGAACCACACGTAAGGAAGACATCCCGTGGCACAAGAAGTGCTCACCGACCTCAACAAGGTCCGCAACATCGGCATCATGGCGCACATCGATGCCGGCAAGACGACGACGACCGAGCGCATCCTGTTCTACACGGGCGTCAACCACAAGATCGGCGAGACGCACGACGGCGCGGCCACGACCGACTGGATGGAGCAGGAGCAGGAGCGTGGCATCACGATCACGTCCGCTGCTGTGACGTGCTTCTGGGACAAGAACCAGATCAACATCATCGACACGCCCGGTCACGTCGACTTCACGGTCGAGGTCGAGCGCTCGCTGCGCGTCCTCGACGGCGCCGTCGCCGTCTTCGACGGCAAGGAGGGCGTCGAGCCCCAGTCCGAGACCGTCTGGCGCCAGGCAGACAAGTACGACGTCCCCCGCATCTGCTTCGTCAACAAGATGGACAAGCTCGGCGCGGACTTCTACTTCACCGTCGACACGATCGTCAACCGCCTGAAGGCCAAGCCGCTCGTCATCCAGCTCCCCATCGGCGCCGAGAACGACTTCGTCGGCGTCATCGACCTCGTCGAGATGCGGGCCCTCGTGTGGCCCGGCGACGCCAAGGGCGACGTGACCATGGGCGCCAAGTACGAGATCCAGGAGATCCCGGCCGACCTCGCCGACAAGGCCGCCGAGTACCGCGAGCAGCTGCTCGAGACGGTCGCCGAGTCCGACGAGCACCTGCTCGAGAAGTACTTCGGCGGTGAGGAGCTCACGGTCGCCGAGATCAAGGGCGCCATCCGCAAGATGACGATCAACTCGGAGCTCTACCCCGTGCTCTGCGGCTCGGCGTTCAAGAACCGCGGTGTGCAGCCGATGCTCGACGCGGTCGTGGACTACCTCCCGTCGCCGCTCGACGTCCCCGCCATCGAGGCGAAGGACCCGAAGAACGAAGAGATCATCATCGAGCGCCACGCCGACCGTGACGAGCCGTTCGCGGCTCTCGCGTTCAAGATCGTGACGCACCCGTTCTTCGGCCGCCTGACCTACATCCGCGTCTACTCGGGGCACCTCGACTCGGGTGCCCAGGTCGTCAACGCGACCAAGGGCAAGAAGGAGCGCATCGGGAAGATCTTCCAGATGCACGCCAACAAGGAGATGCCGGTCGACTCGGTCACTGCGGGTCACATCTACGCCGTCATCGGCCTCAAGGACACCACGACCGGTGACACGCTGTCCGACAGCGCGAACCAGGTCGTCCTCGAGTCGATGACGTTCCCCGAGCCGGTCATCGAGGTCGCGATCGAGCCCAAGACGAAGGCCGACCAGGAGAAGCTGGGTCTCGCGATCCAGAAGCTCGCTGAAGAGGACCCGACGTTCCGCGTCGAGCAGAACTCCGAGACCGGTCAGACCGTCATCAAGGGCATGGGCGAGCTGCACCTCGACATCCTCGTCGACCGCATGAAGCGGGAGTTCAAAGTCGAGGCCAACGTGGGCAAGCCCCAGGTCGCGTACCGCGAGACGATCAAGAAGGCCGTCGAGCGTCACGACTACACGCACAAGAAGCAGACCGGTGGTTCGGGTCAGTTCGCGAAGATCCAGTTCGCGATCGAGCCGCTCGAGGTCACGGCCGACAAGACGTACGAGTTCGAGAACAAGGTCACCGGTGGCCGCATCCCGCGCGAGTACATCTCCCCGACCGACCAGGGCTTCCAGGACGCCATGAACGTCGGCGTGCTCGCAGGCTTCCCCATGGTGGGCGTCAAGGCGATCCTCCTCGACGGCGCGTCGCACGACGTCGACTCGTCCGAGATGGCGTTCAAGATCGCCGGATCCATGGGCTTCAAGGAGGCCGTGCGCAAGGCGAACCCCGTCATCCTCGAGCCGATCATGTCGGTCGAGGTCCGTACTCCCGAGGAGTACATGGGCGACGTCATCGGCGACCTGAACTCGCGTCGTGGTCAGATCCAGTCGATGGAGGATGCCGCGGGCGTCAAGGTCGTGCGTGCGAACGTGCCGCTGTCCGAGATGTTCGGCTACATCGGCGACCTCCGCTCGAAGACCTCCGGCCGCGCCGTCTACTCCATGGAGTTCGACAGCTACGCCGAGGTCCCGCGCAACGTCTCGGACGAGATCGTCCAGAAGACCAAGGGCGAGTAATGCTCCGGATGCCGGGGTCTGCTGATCCCGGCATCCGACCTACAACTGCATAGTGGTGTTCCCGGCGGCGCTGCCGCCGCGAGGGGGACACACAGATTCACAAGAAGCATCTCTACTAAAGTGGGGATATCCCCGTAGAGAAACGGTCGCAAACCAGCGACCGGACCCTCTACACGAACGTCCTGAGGAGGACCCAGTGGCTAAGGCCAAGTTCGAGCGCACCAAGCCGCACGTGAACATCGGAACGATCGGTCACGTCGACCACGGCAAGACCACGCTCACCGCCGCGATCTCGAAGGTGCTCGCCGACAAGTACCCGTCGGCCACCAACGTGCAGCGCGACTTCGCGTCGATCGACTCCGCTCCGGAGGAGCGCCAGCGCGGTATCACGATCAACATCTCGCACGTCGAGTACGAGACGCCCAAGCGTCACTACGCACACGTCGACGCGCCGGGTCACGCCGACTACATCAAGAACATGATCACCGGTGCCGCCCAGATGGACGGCGCGATCCTCGTGGTCGCCGCGACCGACGGTCCCATGGCGCAGACGCGCGAGCACGTGCTGCTCGCCAAGCAGGTCGGCGTGCCGTACCTGCTCGTCGCGCTCAACAAGTCCGACATGGTCGATGACGAGGAGATCCTGGAGCTCGTCGAGCTCGAGGTCCGTGAGCTCCTCTCGTCGCAGGACTTCGATGGCGACAACGCCCCCGTCGTCCGCGTCTCGGGCCTGAAGGCTCTCGAGGGCGACGCCGAGTGGACCGAGAAGATCGTCGAGCTCATGGAAGCCGTCGACGAGTCGATCCCCGACCCCGTGCGTGACAAGGACAAGCCTTTCCTCATGCCCGTCGAGGACGTCTTCACCATCACCGGCCGTGGCACGGTCGTGACGGGTCGCGCCGAGCGCGGCACCCTCGCGATCAACTCCGAGGTCGAGATCGTGGGTCTGCGTCCGACGCAGAAGACGATCGTCACCGGTATCGAGATGTTCCACAAGCAGCTCGACGAGGCCTGGGCCGGCGAGAACTGTGGTCTGCTCCTGCGCGGCACCAAGCGTGACGACGTCGAGCGCGGCCAGGTCGTCGTGAAGCCCGGTTCGGTCACCCCGCACACCAACTTCGAGGGCACGGCGTACATCCTGTCCAAGGAGGAGGGCGGCCGCCACAACCCGTTCTTCACGAACTACCGTCCGCAGTTCTACTTCCGCACCACGGACGTCACCGGCGTCATCACGCTGCCCGACGGCACCGAGATGGTCATGCCCGGCGACACCACCGACATGACGGTCGAGCTGATCCAGCCCATCGCCATGGAAGAGGGCCTCGGCTACGCGATCCGTGAGGGTGGCCGCACCGTCGGCGCCGGCACGGTCACGAAGATCCTGAAGTAATTCAGATCTGAGATCTCGGAAGAGGCCCGGTTCCCGAAAGGGACCGGGCCTCTTCTGCGTCGCATCCATGCCGAGTCCGTTGACGGATGCCATGTGCTTCTCAAGAATGAGTACGACGCGCCCACGGGGGGCCGCGAAGGAGCAGACATGGGCATCGAAGACCTCGTCAACCAGGGCAAGGATTTCCTCGACCAGAACAAGGACAAGATCGGCGAGGCGCTCAAGAGCGACCAGGCCGAGGACGTCAGCGACAACGTGCTGGATGCCGCCGCCGACTTCGTCAAGAAGGTCGCGCCCGACAGCGTCGACCAGCACGTCGACGGTGTGCGCGACACGATCGACGGTGCCATCGGCAACGAGAAGTAACGGTTCGCGAAGCATCGCTTCCACGACGCCCGACGCCGACAGCGTCGGGCGTCGCTGTGTGTCCGCCGTGCATCCCGCTCCGCGACACGCCCGAGTTTGCGACACGCCCGGGCTGCACGTAGACTAGGGAAGTTCCACATTCCTGCGCGCCCTTCGGCGTGCGACGGATCACTGCCAGGGCAGTGCATAGACGGCGCCTCTCACGGGGTGCAAGGTTCTAGGCCGCGGGCAGCAGAACACCCATCCGAACCCCACCACGGGCCTGCAAGGGCCGGAACGTGCGTTGCGGGGAGGAGCCGGATGCCGCGGCGTTCGGTCTGACAGCAGAACAGTGGTGCAGCATGCGCCGCGGCAACGCGGTGAACGAAGTGCCCAGGGCGAGGGAGCACCCTCCCACGCCCCCGTGCGTCCAATGCCCCCGAGGTACGACGCGGAAAGAGAGTGAGCAGACAATGGCGGGACAGAAGATCCGCATTCGCCTGAAGTCGTACGACCACGCCGGCCTCGACGCCTCGGCGCGCAAGATCGTCGACACCGTGACCCGTGCCGGCGCGACCGTCGTGGGCCCCGTGCCCCTTCCGACCGAGAAGAACGTCATCCCGGTCATCCGGTCGCCCCACAAGTACAAGGACAGCCGCGAGCACTTCGAGATGCGCACCCACAAGCGCCTCATCGACATCATCGACCCGACGCCCAAGGCCGTCGACTCGCTGATGCGTCTCGACCTCCCGGCCGATGTCAACATCGAGATCAAGCTCTGAGGCTCGCCATGACTGACATCAACTCCAAGGTTTCCAAGGGCCTGCTGGGCACCAAGCTCGGTATGACCCAGGTCTGGGACGAGAACGGCAAGATCGTTCCCGTCACCGTCATCGAGGTGGCCCCCAACGTGGTCACCCAGATCCGCACCCCCGAGAAGGACGGCTACAAGGCCGTGCAGATCGCCTACGGCCAGATCGACCCGCGCAAGGTCAACAAGCCGCAGACGGCCCACTTCGAGGCTGCCGGTGTGACGCCCCGTCGTCACCTCACCGAGGTCCGCACCGCGGACGCTGCTGACTACTCACTCGGTCAGGAGCTCACGGTCGAGGGCACGTTCGAAGCCGGCCAGCTCGTCGACGTCGTCGGTACGAGCAAGGGCAAGGGCTTCGCGGGTGTCATGAAGCGCCACAACTTCAAGGGCGTCTCGGCTTCGCACGGTGCGCACCGCAACCACCGCAAGCCCGGCTCGATCGGCGCATCGTCGACCCCGAGCCGCGTCTTCAAGGGCATGCGCATGGCCGGCCGTATGGGTGGCGAGCGCGTGACCGTCCTCAACCTCACGGTGCACGCCGTCGACGCCGAGAAGGGTCTGCTGCTCGTCAAGGGCGCCGTCCCCGGTGCTCGTGGCCGCATCGTCTACGTCCGCAACGCAGTGAAGGGTGCCTGAACATGGCTGACTCGACTCTCGCGCTCGACGTCCTGAAGGCCGACGGCAAGAAGGCAGGCTCCGTCGAGCTGCCCGCCGCGCTCTTCGACGTCAAGACGAACATCCCGCTGATCCACCAGGTCGTCGTCGCGCAGCGCGCGGCGGCTCGCCAGGGCACCCACTCGACCAAGCGTCGCGGTGAGGTCTCGGGCGCCGGCCGCAAGCCCTTCAAGCAGAAGGGCACGGGTAACGCCCGTCAGGGCTCGATCCGCGCGCCGCACATGACCGGCGGTGGCATCGTCCACGGCCCGAAGCCGCGCGACTACTCGCAGCGCACCCCCAAGAAGATGATCGCCGCCGCCCTCCTCGGTGCACTGAGCGACCGCGCCCGCGGTCAGCGTCTGCACATCGTCGACGGCTTCGGCATCGAGGGTGCGCCGTCGACCAAGGCCGCCGCTGCGGTGCTGGCTTCGGTCGCCCCCACCAAGAACGTGCTGGTCGTCATCACGCGTGACGACGAGCTCAGCATCCTGAGCGTCCGCAACCTCGCGTACGTCCACGTGCTGTACTCCGACCAGCTCAACGCCTACGACGTGCTCGTCTCGGACGACATCGTCTTCACCAAGGCCGCCTACGACGCCTTCGTCGCGTCGAAGACGACCACCGAGGAGGTCTCGGCATGACCGGCATCAACAAGGACCCGCGCGACATCATCCTGAAGCCGGTCGTCTCCGAGAAGAGCTACGGGCTCATCGACGAGGGCAAGTACACGTTCCTCGTGGACCCCCGCGCGACCAAGACCGAGATCAAGCTCGCGATCGAGAAGATCTTCGGCGTCAAGGTGGCTGCGGTCAACACGATCAACCGCGTCGGCAAGGCCCGTCGCACCCGCTTCGGCACGGGCAAGCGCAAGGACACCAAGCGCGCCATCGTGACGCTCAAGTCGGGCACCATCGACATCTTCACGGCAGTCGGCTGACGGTCGGGATAGAGGACTAGAGAACATGGCTATTCGCAAGTACAAGCCCACGACCCCGGGTCGCCGCGGCTCGTCGGTGGCCGACTTCGCCGAGATCACCCGATCGACGCCTGAGAAGTCGCTCCTCCGCCCGCTCGCCAAGACCGGTGGCCGCAACAACCAGGGTCGCATCACGACGCGTCACATCGGTGGTGGCCACAAGCGCCAGTACCGTGTCATCGACTTCCGTCGCAACGACAAGGACGGCGTCAACGCCAAGGTCGCGCACATCGAGTACGACCCCAACCGCACGGCGCGCATCGCGCTCCTGCACTACTTCGACGGCGAGAAGCGCTACATCATCGCGCCGAACAAGCTGTCGCAGGGCGACATCGTCGAGTCGGGTCCCTCGGCCGACATCAAGCCGGGCAACAACCTGCCGCTCAAGAACATCCCGACCGGTACCGTGATCCACGCGATCGAGCTGCGTCCCGGTGGCGGTGCGAAGCTGGCGCGTTCGGCGGGCACCTCGGTGCGTCTCGTCGCCAAGGACGGCCCCTACGCTCAGCTGCGTCTGCCCTCGGGTGAGATCCGCAACGTGGATGCCCGCTGCCGCGCGACGATCGGCGAGGTCGGCAACGCCGAGCAGTCGAACATCAACTGGGGCAAGGCCGGTCGCAACCGCTGGAAGGGCATCCGCCCGACCGTCCGCGGTGTCGCGATGAACCCGGTCGACCACCCGCACGGTGGTGGTGAGGGCAAGACGTCCGGTGGTCGTCACCCCGTCACTCCTTGGGGCCAGGCTGAGGGTCGCACCCGCCACGCCAACAAGGAAAGCGACAAGTACATCGTCCGCCGCCGTAACGCCGGCAAGAAGCGCAAGTAGGAGTAGAGGAAGATGCCTCGCAGCCTTAAGAAGGGCCCCTTCGTCGACGAGCACCTGCTTCGCAAGGTGGTCGTGCAGAACGAAGCCGGCTCCAAGAACGTCATCAAGACCTGGTCGCGTCGTTCGATGATCATCCCGGCCATGCTGGGTCACACGATCGCCGTCCACGACGGACGCAAGCACATCCCCGTGTTCGTGTCCGAGACCATGGTCGGCCACAAGCTGGGCGAATTCGCGCCCACCCGCACCTTCCGCGGCCACGAGAAGGACGACAAGAAGGGTCGCCGCCGCTGACGCGGGGGCGCTCCCAGAAGCAGAGATAGGAGGAGAAGCAATGGTGGATTCCATCGCACGCGTGAAGCACATCCGCGTGACCCCTCAGAAGGCTCGTCGTGTCGTCGCTCTCATCAAGGGCAAGCAGGCTCAGGAGGCCCTGGCCATCCTGAAGTTCGCGCCCCAGAGTGCCAGCGAGCCGATCTACAAGCTCGTCGCCGCCGCGATCGCGAACGCTCGCGTCAAGGCGGACAAGGACGGCGAGTACCTGGACGAGCAGGACCTGTACGTGGCCAACGCGTACGTCGACGAGGGCACGACGCTCAAGCGTTTCCAGCCCCGTGCACAGGGTCGCGCGTTCCAGATCAAGAAGCGCACGAGCCACATCACGGTCGTGCTCGCTACCCCCGAGGTCGCTGAGGCGACCCCGGCAGCCACGACCAAGAAGGCGAGCAAGTAATGGGCCAGAAAGTCAACCCGTACGGCTTCCGCCTCGGGATCACCACCGACCACGTGTCGCGCTGGTTCTCCGACTCGACGAAGCCCGGTCAGCGTTACGCCGACTACGTCGCGGAGGACATCAAGATCCGCAAGCTCCTGCAGACGCAGCTCGACCGCGCCGGCGTGAGCAACATCGAGATCGAGCGCACGCGTGACCGCGTCCGCGTCGACATCCACACCGCCCGCCCGGGCATCGTGATCGGCCGCCGCGGCGCCGAGGCCGAGCGCATCCGTGCCGACCTCGAGAAGCTCACGGGCAAGCAGATCCAGCTGAACATCCTCGAGGTCAAGAACCCCGAGGCCGACGCTCAGCTCGTCGCTCAGGGCATCGCCGAGCAGCTCTCCGCACGTGTGGCGTTCCGCCGCGCGATGCGCAAGGGTCTGCAGGGCGCGCAGCGCGCCGGCGCCAAGGGTGTCCGCATCCAGGTCTCCGGCCGCCTCGGCGGCGCCGAGATGAGCCGTTCGGAGTTCTACCGCGAGGGTCGTGTGCCGCTGCACACGCTGCGCGCGAACATCGACTACGGCTTCTACGAGGCCAAGACCACCTTCGGCCGCATCGGCGTGAAGGTCTGGATCTACAAGGGCGACCTCACCAACAAGGAACTGGCTCGCGAGCAGGCCAACGCGCCGAAGGCGCCCCGTGGTCGTGACGACCGTGGCGGCGACCGTCGCCGTGGTCCGCGCAACGAGGCCCCCGTCGCAGAAGGAGCGTCTGCCTGATGCTTATTCCCCGCAAGGTCAAGTACCGCAAGCAGCACCACCCGGGTCGCTCGGGCCAGGCCACCGGCGGCACCAAGGTGTCGTTCGGCGAGTTCGGCATCCAGGCCCTCACGCCCGCTTACGTGACCAACCGTCAGATCGAGTCCGCTCGTATCGCGATGACGCGTCACATCAAGCGTGGCGGCAAGGTGTGGATCAACATCTACCCCGACCGTCCGCTCACCAAGAAGCCCGCTGAGACCCGCATGGGTTCCGGTAAGGGTTCGCCCGAGTGGTGGGTCGCGAACGTCAAGCCGGGTCGCGTCCTCTTCGAGGTCGCCGGCGTCAACGAGGAACTCGCTCGTGAGGCCCTGACCCGTGCTATCCACAAGCTGCCGCTCAAGGCACGCATCATCAAGCGCGAGGAGGGCGACGCATAATGGCGATCGGCACCAAGACGCTCGCCCCGAGCGAGCTCGACACGTTCGAAGACCAGCGCCTCGTCGAGGAGCTGCGCAAGGCCAAGGAAGAGCTGTTCAACCTGCGCTTCCAGTCGGCCACCGGCCAGCTCGAGAGCCACGGCCGCATCCGTGCGGTCAAGCGCGACATCGCGCGGCTCTACACCGTCATCCGTGAGCGCGAGCTCGGCATCCGTGCCACGCCCGCTCCGGTCGAGACGGCCACGAAGGCGAAGAAGACGAAGGCCAAGAAGGCGGATGCCGCTGACGAGGCCGTGAAGGAAGAGGCCGAGTGATGGCTGAGACCACCGAGAAGAAGCCCGCCGCGCCCAAGAAGGCACCGGCGAAGAAGGCTGCCGCCAAGGTCGAGACCCCGGTCGCGACCGTCGAGGCCGTCGCCCTCAAGGGCCACGAGTCGGCCGAGCACGACGTCCGCGACGCGGACGCCCGCGGCTACCGCAAGTCGCGCCGCGGCTACGTGGTCAGCGACAAGATGGACAAGACGATCGTCGTCGAGGTCGAGGACCGCGTGAAGCACCCCCTCTACGGCAAGGTCATCCGCCGCACGTCGAAGGTCAAGGCGCACGATGAGGCCAACTCGGCCGGCATCGGCGACCTCGTCGTCATCAACGAGACCCGCCCGCTGAGCGCCACCAAGCGCTGGCGTCTGGTCGAGATCCTGGAGAAGGCCAAGTGATCCAGCAGGAGTCCCGCATCAAGGTGGCCGACAACACCGGCGCCAAGGAGCTGCTCACGATCCGCGTGCTCGGCGGCTCGCACCGCCGGTACGCCGGTCTGGGCGACATCATCGTCGCGACGGTCAAGGACGCCATCCCGGGCGGCAACGTCAAGAAGGGCGATGTCGTCAAGGCCGTCGTCGTCCGCACCAAGAAGGAGACGCGCCGTCCCGACGGCTCGTACATCAAGTTCGACGAGAACGCCGCCGTCATCCTGAAGAACGACGGGGAGCCCCGCGGCACCCGCATCTTCGGACCGGTCGGCCGTGAGCTTCGCGACAAGAAGTTCATGAAGATCGTCTCGCTGGCCCCGGAGGTCATTTAAGTCATGGCGAAGATCAAGAAGGGCGACCTCGTTCAGGTCATCTCGGGCGCCAAGCCCGAGCGCGGCGGAGACCGCGGCAAGCAGGGCAAGGTCCTCGAGGTCCTTACCGAGCAGAACCGCGTCATCGTCGAGGGCGTGAACTACGTCACCAAGCACACCCGCGTGGGCCAGACCCAGCGCGGCACCAAGACCGGCGGCATCGAGACCTTCGAAGCCCCGATCCACATCTCCAACGTCCAGCTCGTCGACCCCTCGACCAAGAAGCCGACCCGCGTCGGCCACCGTGTCGAGGAGCAGACGAAGGACGGCGTGAAGCGCACCGTTCGCGTGCGCTACGCGAAGAAGTCAGGCAAGGACCTCTGAGAATGAGCAACGCAACTGCCGTGGAGGCTGGCAAGATCCAGCCCCGCCTCAAGCAGAAGTACCAGGGCGAGATCAAGAAGGCTCTGCAGGACGAGTTCGGCTACGCCAACGTCATGCAGATCCCGGGCCTCGTCAAGGTCGTCGTCAACACGGGTGTCGGCGAGGCTGCTCGCGACTCCAAGGTGATCGATGGTGCGGTCGACGACCTCACCAAGATCACGGGTCAGAAGCCCGTCGTCACGAAGGCCCGCAAGTCCATCGCGCAGTTCAAGCTGCGCGAGGGTCAGGCCATCGGCGCGCACGTCACGCTTCGCGGTGACCGTGCGTGGGAGTTCGTCGACCGTCTCGTGAACCTCGCGCTGCCCCGCATCCGCGACTTCCGCGGCCTGTCGCCGAAGCAGTTCGACGGCAACGGCAACTACACGTTCGGTCTCCAGGAGCAGTCCGTGTTCCACGAGATCAACCAGGACAAGATCGACCGCGTGCGCGGGTTCGACATCACGATCGTGACGTCGGCGAAGACGGATGACGAGGGTCGCGCTCTTCTGCGTGCGCTCGGCTTCCCCTTCCGCAGCGAGGACGCTCAGGCCTGAGCAGGATGTCCCGGGCACGACCCGGGGCCGTCATCGTAGGTCGTCTGTCGTGTAACGGCAGCCGAAACCTCATGAACAAAGGAAACAACACATGACAATGACAGACCCGGTCGCAGACATGCTGACCCGTCTGCGCAACGCGAACTCGGCGCACCACGACACCGTGTCGCTGCCGAGCTCCAAGCTCAAGACGCACATCGCCGAGATCCTCCAGCAGGAGGGCTACATCGCCGGCTGGGAGGTCAGCGACGCCCGCGTCGGCCAGACCCTCACGCTGACGCTCAAGTACGGCCCGAACCGCGAGCGGTCGATCGCCGGCATCAAGCGCGTGTCGAAGCCCGGCCTCCGCGTCTACGCGAAGTCGACCGAGATCCCCACCGTCCTCGGTGGCCTCGGCGTCGCCATCCTGTCCACCTCCTCCGGTCTCCTCACCGACCGTCAGGCCGAGCAGAAGGGCGTCGGCGGGGAAGTCCTCGCCTACGTGTGGTGACCTGAGAATGTCTCGTATCGGACGTCTTCCCATCGACATCCCCGCCGGAGTGACCATCTCGGTCGACGGCCAGGACGTCGCCGTCAAGGGCCCGAAGGGCGAGCTCACGCTCACCGTTTCGAACCCCATCGAGGTCAAGGTCGAAGAGGGCCAGGTGCTCGTCACCCGTCCCGACGACGAGCGCGAGTCGCGTTCGCTGCACGGCCTGACCCGCACGCTCATCAACAACAACATCATCGGCGTCACCCAGGGCTACACCAAGGGGCTCGAGGTCGTCGGCACCGGTTACCGCGTCGCCCAGAAGGGCAGCTCGATCGAGTTCGCCCTCGGCTTCTCGCACCCCGTGCTCGTCGACCCGCCCGCGGGGATCTCGTTCACGGTCGAAGGCAACAACAAGGTCACCGTGTCGGGCATCGACAAGCAGGCCGTCGGAGAGGCGGCTGCCAACATCCGCAAGATCCGCAAGCCCGAGCCGTACAAGGGCAAGGGTGTGCGTTACGCGGGCGAGGTCGTCCGCCGCAAGGCCGGAAAGGCTGGTAAGTAACCATGGCTGTGAAGTCGAAGTCCGACGCGCGTTCGCGTCGTCACGCCCGCCTTCGCAAGAAGGTCGTCGGCACCGCCGAGCGTCCCCGCCTGGTCGTGAGCCGCTCGTCGCGTCACGTGTTCGTGCAGCTCGTCGACGACAGCAAGGGTCACACCGTGGCATCCGCCTCGACGCTCGAGGTCGACCTGCGTTCGCTCGAGGGTGACAAGACCGCCAAGGCCCGCAAGGTCGGCGAGCTCGTCGCCGAGCGCGCCAAGGCCGCCGGCGTCACCGACGTCGTGTTCGACCGCGGTGGCAACCGCTACGCGGGCCGTGTCGCCGCGATCGCCGACGGCGCTCGCGAAGGAGGTCTGAACCTGTGAGCGATGCAACCAACAACAACGTGGAGAACGAAGTGACCGAGCAGGCTCCTGCCGCCGCCACCGAGGCGCCCGCCGAGCGTGAGCGCGAGCCGCGTCGCGGTGGTCGCGAGCGCAACCAGAACCAGCGCGACCGTGGTGGTCGCGATGCCGACAAGAGCCAGTTCCTGGAGCGCGTCGTCACGATCAACCGCGTGTCGAAGGTCGTCAAGGGCGGCCGTCGCTTCAGCTTCACGGCGCTCGTCGTCGTGGGTGACGGCAACGGCGTCGTGGGCGTGGGCTACGGCAAGGCGCGCGAAGTCCCCCTCGCCATCTCGAAGGGTGTCGAAGAGGCCAAGCGCAACTTCTTCCGCGTGCCCCGTGCCGGTTCCACCATCCCGCACCCCGTGCAGGGCGAGGCCGCTGCCGGCGTCGTGCTGCTGCGTCCGGCCGCTGCCGGTACCGGTGTCATCGCGGGTGGTCCCGTGCGCGCCGTGCTCGAGTGCGCAGGCATCCACGATGTCCTGTCGAAGTCGCTCGGCTCGTCGAACACGATCAACATCGTCCACGCGACGGTGGAGGCCCTGAAGCAGCTCGAGGAGCCCCGCGCGGTCGCCGCGCGTCGCGGCCTCGAGTTCGACCAGGTCGCCCCCGCCCGTCTCGTCCGTGCCGAGGCCGAGGCCGCGGCTGCTGCGAAGGCAGGTGTCTGATGGCTGCGCGCCTGAAGGTTACCCAGATCAAGTCCAAGGTGAGCGAGAAGCAGAACCAGCGCGACACGCTGCGTTCGCTCGGTCTGAAGCGGATCAACGACTCGGTCGTCCGCCCCGACGACGCGCAGACGCGCGGCTACGTCAAGACCGTCGCGCACCTCGTGAAGGTTGAGGAGATCGACTGATGGCTGACAAGGCCGAGAAGAACGACGCCGTCGAGGAGAAGGCCCCCAAGGCCGCCGCGAAGGCACCCGCCAAGAAGGCTGCGGCTCCCAAGGCCGCGGCCGAGAAGGCCGCGCCCAAGAAGGCTGCGGCTCCCAAGGCTGCTGCCGCCGACAAGGCCGAGAAGGCTGAGAAGGCTCCCGCCAAGGCTGCTCCCAAGAAGGCCGCCGCGAAGAAGGCGGATGCTCCGGCATCCCGCCCCGGCGTTCTCAAGGTGCACCACCTGCGCCCCGTCCCCGGCGCCAACACCCCCAAGACCCGCGTGGGTCGCGGTGAGGGCTCGAAGGGCAAGACGGCCGGTCGTGGCACCAAGGGCACGAAGGCCCGCTACCAGGTCAAGATCGGCTTCGAGGGTGGGCAGATGCCGCTGCACATGCGCACCCCGAAGCTGCGCGGGTTCAAGAACCCGTTCCGCGTGGAGTACCAGGTCGTGAACCTGGACAAGCTCGCGGAGCTGTACCCGAGCGGTGGCGACGTCACCGTGAGCGACCTCGTCGCCAAGGGTGCTGTTCGCAAGAACGAGAAGGTCAAGGTGCTCGGCACCGGCGACATCGCGGTCAAGCTCACCGTTTCGGTCGACAAGGTCTCGGGTTCCGCCGAGCAGAAGATCGTCGCGGCGGGCGGTTCCGTCAAGTAGTACCTCTCAACGGGGGTCGGAGATCCTCCGGCCCCCGTTGGGTTACCCTGGATGGCGGACGCCGCGCGCGTTCCGGCATCCCCTCTGGAGGCATCCTCTTGTTCAGCGCCATCGCGCGGGTCTTCCGCACTCCCGACCTTCGGCGGAAGATCGCATTCACTCTGGCGATCATCGCCCTGTATCGCCTCGGCGCGCACGTACCCGCGCCGTTCGTGGACTTCCCCAACGTGCAGGAGTGCCTGCGTCAGTCGGCGGGCACGGACGGCCTGCTCTCGCTCGTGAACCTCTTCTCCGGCGGTGCGCTGCTGCAGCTGTCGATCTTCGCGCTCGGGGTCATGCCGTACATCACGGCGACGATCATCGTCCAGCTGCTCCGCGTGGTCATCCCGCACTTCGAGACCCTCTACAAAGAGGGCCAGGCGGGCCAGGCGCGTCTGACGCAGTACACGCGTTACCTCACGATCGCGCTCGCTCTGCTGCAGTCGACGACGCTCGTCACGGTCGCCCGCAGCGGTCAGCTCTTCGGATCCACCGGTGTTCCCGAGTGCGAGCAGCTCCTCACGAACGACGTGTGGTGGGCTCAGCTCCTCATGATCATCACGATGACCGCCGGCACCGGCCTCATCATGTGGTTCGCCGAGCTCGTCACCGAGCGCGGCATCGGCAACGGCATGTCGCTGCTCATCTTCACCTCGATCGCGGCGACGTTCCCCGCGGCGATGTGGGCCATCTGGCAGTCGCGCGGCTTCGAGACGTTCCTGCTCGTGCTCGCTGTGGGCGTCGTCGTCGTCGCCCTCGTCGTCTTCGTCGAGCAGTCGCAGCGGCGCATCCCGGTGCAGTACGCCAAGCGCATGGTCGGCCGTCGCACGTACGGCGGCACGAACACCTACATCCCGATCAAGGTCAACATGGCCGGCGTCGTGCCCGTCATCTTCGCCTCGTCGCTGCTGTACATCCCCGCGCTCATCGCGCAGTTCAACCAGCCGCAGCCGGGCGAGCCCGTGCCGGGCTGGGTCGCGTGGATCCAGCAGAACCTCGTGTCGGGCGACAGCCCGCTCTACATGCTGGTCTACTTCCTGCTCATCATCGGCTTCACCTACTTCTACGTCGCGATCACGTTCAACCCCGTCGAGGTCGCCGACAACATGAAGAAGTACGGCGGCTTCATCCCGGGCATCCGCGCGGGGCGCCCGACGGCCGAGTACCTCGACTACGTCCTCACCCGCATCACGCTGCCCGGGTCGATCTACCTCGGTCTGATCGCCCTCATCCCGCTCGTGGCACTCGCCACCGTGGGCGCGAACCAGAACTTCCCGTTCGGTGGCGCATCCATCCTGATCATCGTCGGTGTCGGCCTCGAGACGGTGAAGCAGATCGACGCGCAGCTCCAGCAGCGACACTACGAAGGGCTCCTGCGATGACCCGTCCCGCACGTCTGCTGATCGTCGGCCCCCAGGGTTCCGGAAAGGGCACCCAGGGTGTCCGGATCGCCGAGGAGTTCGGCATCCCGGTCGTCTCGACGGGAGATGTCTTCCGTGCGAACGTCAAGGACGGCACGCCGCTCGGGCTGCAGGTCAAGGCGATCATCGAGGCGGGCGATCTCGTGCCCGACGCGCTCACGAGCGAGATCGTCCGCGACCGGCTGTCGCAGGACGACGCGGCGAGTGGTTTCCTGCTGGACGGGTACCCCCGCAACCTCGGTCAGGTCGGCGACCTCGCGACGTTCCTCGACGGGCGTGGCGAGGGGCTCGACGCCGTGATCGAGCTGCAGGTCCCGCGCGCGGAGAGCATCGATCGTCTGACGCGACGCGCTTTCGAGCAGGGGCGCACCGACGACACCGAAGAGGTCATCGCCAATCGCCTCGCGATCTACGAGACCGAGACGGCGCCCATCCTCGACGTGTACCGCGAGCAGGGGATCGTCGACGCGATCGACGGGATCGGCTCGCTCGACGAGATCACCGATCGCATCATCGCTGCTCTCGAGGCGCGGGGTCTCGCGCGTCGCGCCGCGGCCTGAGATGGGGCTCCGCCGTTCGATCTACAAGTCACCCGCGCAGCTGCGGGCGATGATCGAGCCCGGCCTCATCACGGCTGCCGCACTCGACGCCGCGCGTGCGCTCATCGCTCCCGGCGTGACGACGGGGGAGTTGGATGCCGCGGCGTCCGCCGTCATCACCTCTCGCGGCGCGGTCTCGAACTTCCAGATGGTGCGCGGCTATCGCCACACGATCTGCGCATCGGTCAACGAGCAGGTCGTGCACGGGATCCCCGGCGCCCGCGTGCTCGAGCCCGGCGACATCGTCTCGATCGACGCGGGCGCCGAGTTCAAGGGGTGGAACGGCGACTCGGCCTTCAGCCTCGTGATCCCCGATCCGTCCCGGCCCGACGTGGTCGCGGCGCGACAGCGCCTGTCGGATGTCACCGAGGGCTCGCTCTGGGCCGGTATCGCGGCGCTCGCGTCGGCGAAGCGGCTCGGCGAGATCGGCACGGCCGTTCAGGAGCACATCGAGACGCACGCCCCTGAGGGCGGCTACGGGATCCTGCGCGACTACGTCGGTCACGGCATCGGCCGCAAGATGCACGAGTCGCCCTCGGTCTTCAACTACCGCGTGAGCGACCCGGGTCCCGAGGTGCGGCCCGGTCTCGTGCTGGCGATCGAACCCATGGTCGTCATCGGCGATCAAGAGACCCTGATCGAGGACGACGACTGGACGGTCTCGACCGTCGACGGCACAGCCGGCGCACACTGGGAGCACAGCGTCGCGGTGCACGATGGTGGTATCTGGGTGCTCACGGCACCCGACGGCGGCGCGGCGGGGCTCGCGCCGTTCGGTGTGACACCGGTCGCGATCGACTGAGTACGGGAGAGAGTCTTGGCACAAGCACAGCGCAGGTTCAACTGGTTCGCTGCGGGTATCAGCATCGCGGTCGTCGTGGTGCTCGTCCTCGTCGTGGTCCTCGTGGTGTGGATGAACAACGCCAACTCGGGCGGCGGCGCACGACCCGATGGCTCGGGGATCGACTCCGAGACCGGCGCGGTCGTCGTGGGCGAGGGATCGAACTCGATGGATCTGTGGTTCGACTTCTACTGCCCGCATTGCCAGGAGTTCGAGGACGAGTACGGTTCGACGGTGGACGACCTGCTCGAGCAGGGGGACATCACGCTCAATCTGTACCCCGTCGCCCTCGCCAGTCTCAACGCCGCTTCGGGCACCGACTTCTCGAAGCGCTCGGCCAACGCGCTGTACTGCGTCGCCGAGGCCGAGCCGAGCGCCGCGTACCCCTTCATGCAGGCGCTCTTCGCGACGCATCCGACGGGCCCGGGTCAGACCGATGAGGAGCTCATCGCGATGGCGGCGGACGCCGGGGCCACCGGAATCGACGCGTGCGTGACCGACGGCGAGTACATCTCGTTCGTCGAGGACCAGACGACGAAGCTGCCGACCAACCCCGCAACGGGCGGCGCCGGCACGCCGACGGTGATCGTGAACGGCGAGTTCGTCACCCTCACGGGCGACCCGCAGGCGGACCTCGTCGACCGCATGAAGTGACGACGGGATGCCGCGGCCGCGCATTTGCCGCGGCATCCAATATCACGTACTATTGATCTTTGGTGCCTTGCGCCTTCATTGGCGTGTCGGGGCACCGAAAATCCCATCCAACCCGCAGACCGACCGGTCTGCTTTATGTGAGCGAGTGTATGGCGAAGAAAGACGGTGTCATCGAGATCGAGGGCGTCATCTCCGAGGCCCTGCCCAACGCGATGTTCCGCGTCGAGCTGACCAACGGACATAAGGTGCTGGCCACGATCTCGGGCAAGATGCGGCAGAACTACATCCGCATCATCCCCGAAGACCGTGTCGTCGTCGAGCTTTCGCCCTACGACCTCACGCGCGGACGCATCGTCTACCGCTACCGCTAGACCGGTCGAGAAGTAACACCCCAGGCCCCGGCCTGCCCGGTGAAGACAGCGAAGAGAAGAAATCATGAAGGTCAACCCCTCCGTCAAGCCCATCTGCGACCACTGCAAGGTCATCCGTCGCCACGGTCGCGTCATGGTCATCTGCAAGAGCAACCCGCGTCACAAGCAGCGCCAGGGCTGATCGGATGCCGCGCGCGCGGCTCCGTGACTGACAACTCAACACACAACGGCAGGATCAGAACCTCTTCGGAGGGGACACCTCGGGCGGGGGCCCGGGCACCGATCCTGCTCCACACCCCCATGACTCCTAGGAGAATCGCATGGCACGTCTTGCCGGCGTTGACATCCCGCGTGACAAGCGCGTGGTGATCGCACTGACCTACATCTACGGTGTGGGTTCCACCCGTTCGCGTGAGATCCTCACCGCGACCGAGATCGATGAGAGCATCCGCGTCAAGGACCTCACCGATGACCAGCTCATCGCCCTTCGCGACTACATCGAGGGCAACTACAAGGTAGAGGGTGACCTCCGCCGTGAGGTCGCAGCCGACATCCGCCGCAAGGTCGAGATCGGCTCGTACGAGGGTCTCCGCCACCGCCGCGGTCTCCCGGTGCGCGGTCAGCGCACGAAGACCAACGCGCGTACCCGCAAGGGCCCCAAGCGCACCGTCGCCGGCAAGAAGAAGGCGCGCTAAGGCGCGGCCCCCAGGGTTTAGGAGAACACGCACATGGCACAGGCCAAGACCGCCGCGCGCAAGCCGCGCCGCAAGGAGAAGAAGAACATCGCGCTGGGCCACGCCCACATCAAGTCGACGTTCAACAACACGATCGTCTCGATCACCGACCCCACCGGCGCCGTCATCAGCTGGGCGTCCTCGGGTGGCGTGGGCTTCAAGGGCTCGCGCAAGTCGACCCCCTATGCCGCAGGCATGGCCGCCGAGTCGGCCGCCCGCCAGGCGCAGGAGCACGGCGTCAAGAAGGTCGACGTCTTCGTGAAGGGTCCGGGTTCGGGTCGCGAGACCGCGATCCGCTCGCTCCAGGCCGCAGGCCTCGAGGTCGGCTCGATCAACGACGTGACGCCGCAGGCGCACAACGGCTGCCGTCCGCCGAAGCGCCGCCGCGTCTGATTCCGGAGCCGGAGCCTTCTCGCGAGGCTCCGGCGTTCCGGGTCTCGATACGCCGCTTCGCGGCTGTTCGACCACCGGCATGGATGCCTGGCCCAGGCATCCCCTGAGAAAAACTCAACACCTCACAAAACCGCACGTGTCATATAGCGGGCACGTGATCGAAAGGAACACATAGTGCTCATCGCACAGCGTCCCACCCTGACCGAGGAAAAGGTCGGGGAGTTCCGCAGCCGCTTCATCATCGAGCCGCTCGAGCCCGGCTTCGGCTACACGATCGGCAACGCGCTGCGTCGCAGCCTTCTGTCGTCGATCCCCGGCGCCGCAGTGACGTCGATCCGCATCGACGGCGTCCTCCACGAGTTCAGCACCATTCCCGGTGTCAAGGAGGATGTCACCGAGATCATCCTCAACATCAAGCAGCTCGTCGTCTCGTCCGAGCGCGACGAGCCCATCACGGCGTACCTGCGCAAGACCGGTTCGGGCGAGGTCACGGCCGCCGACATCTCGGCTCCGGCCGGTGTCGAGGTGCACAACCCCGAGCTCGTCATCGCGACGCTCAACGACACCGCGAAGTTCGAGCTCGAGCTCACGATCGAGCGTGGCCGCGGCTACGTCTCGGCGACCCAGAACCGCAACGAGTACGCCGAGGCCGGGCAGATCCCGATCGACTCGATCTACTCGCCCGTGCTCAAGGTCTCGTACCGCGTCGAGGCGACTCGCGCCGGTGAGCGCACGGACTTCGACAAGCTCGTGCTGGACGTCGAGACGAAGAACTCGATCGCCCCGCGCGACGCCGTCGCGTCGGCCGGTCGCACGCTGACCGAGCTGTTCGGCCTGGCACGCGAGCTCAACGTCGAGGCCGAGGGCATCGAGATCGGCCCCGCGCCGGTCGAGACCGTCCTCTCGAACGAGCTGTCGATGCCGATCGAGGACCTCGATCTGTCGGTGCGCTCGTACAACTGCCTCAAGCGCGAGGGCATCAACACGGTCAGCGAGCTCGTCGCGCTCAGCGAGACGCAGCTCATGAACATCCGCAACTTCGGTCAGAAGTCGGTCGACGAGGTGCGCGACAAGCTCATCTCGCTCGGTCTGTCGCTGAAGGACTCGGTGCCCGGGTTCGACGGCGCGCACTTCTACGGCGGCTACGACGACGAGACCGTCTGAGCCCCGGTTCCCCCGAATTCTGATCCTGGAGTAATTGAGAATGCCCAAGCCCACGAAGGGACCCCGCCTCGGAGGCGGACCCGCACACGAGCGCCTGCTGCTTGCCAACCTCGCCGCGGCCCTCTTCACGCACAAGTCCATCAAGACGACCGAGACCAAGGCCAAGCGCCTGCGTCCGCTCGCCGAGCGTCTGGTGACCTTCGCCAAGCGCGGCGACCTGCACGCGCGTCGCCGCGTGCTGTCGGTCATCGGTGACAAGGAAGTCGTGCACGTCCTGTTCACCGAGATCGCGCCGCTCGTCGCCGACCGTGAGGGCGGCTACACCCGCATCACGAAGGTCGGCAACCGCAAGGGCGACAACGCGCCCATGGCGGTCATCGAGCTCGTTCTCGAGCCGGTCGTGAAGAAGCCGTCCGCCAAGAAGGCCGCGGCCAAGGCCGCGCCCGTCGAGGCGCCCGTCGAAGAGGCCGCAGCCGCGGAGGCTCCCGCCGAGGAGACCGTCGACGCCGGTGCCGAGTCGCAGGAGGAAGGCGCCGCCGCTGAGGCTGCTGCCGAAGACGCCGCCATCGTCGAAGAGGCTCCGGCCGACAAGGCCTGATCGCGCTCTCGCACGAGACCCGCTCGCCCTTCCGAGGGTGAGCGGGTCTCGTCGTTTCGCGGCGCGTACGCTGAAGGGATGAGCGAGAAGTCCACCGCCGACCGCATCGACGCCCCCGCCGTGGTCGCGCCGCCGCAGCATCCGGCCGTCGCGATCTGGCGCTCCGCGACGGCGGACGACGTCGAGCTCATCATGGACCTGGTCCAGGCGGCCGACCGCATCGATCACCCGTCGTGGCTCACGCCCCGCGAAGACGTCGAGGAGACGTTCGAGTCGTCGTGGATCGACCCGATCCGTGACACGATCCTCGGGCTCGACGCCGAGGGCCGGGCCGTCGCGATGGGTGGTGTGATGGTGCATCCGTCGCGCGATCATCACCTGCACGCGTACTTCACCGGACGCGTGCACCCCGAGCTCCGGGGTCGCGGAATCGGCCGCGAACTCATGCGCTGGGAGCACGAGCGCGCGCTGCAGGCGCTCGCCGAGCTCGACAGTCCACTCCCCGCCGCGATCTTCGTCTACGCGGAGGAGACTGACGTCGCGGCCCGTCATCTGGCGGAGCGGAGGGGACTGCGGGAGGAGCGCTGGTTCTCGACGATGGTGCGCGATCTCGCGCTCGAGATCCCGACGATCGAACAGACCATGGATGTCGGCGCCTCCGCGATCGACATCGTGGTCTACGACTCTTCCCGCAAAGAGGCCGCGCGTCTCGCGCGCAACGACGCGTTCCGCGACCACTGGGGGAGCCTCGAGACACCGCCCGAGCGCTGGTCGCAGTTCGTGGACGGGCCGTTCCTGCGCCCCGATCTGTCATGGCTCGCCGTCGAGGACGACCGCATCGTCGCCTTCGCGCTGGGCTCGGTCAACGAGGAGGACTGGGCGGTGCAGGGATACTCGAGCGTCTACATCGACCTCATCGGGGTCACGCGCGACCGGCGGGGACGCCGACTCGCGCCGGTCGTCATCACGGCTCTCCTTCGGGCGGCCCGGGCCGCCGGCCTCGAGAAGGCGGTGCTCGACGTCGACACCGAGAGTCCGACGGGCGCGAACAGCCTGTACGGCCGACTCGGCTTCGAGCCGACGGAGCGCTCGGTGGCGCTCGTCGCACACCACTGACAGCGGTTACTGGATCTGCGTGACCTTCTCGCGCGAGCTGCGGTAGAGCCGCTCCGCGAGGTCGTGCTGGATCTGGGCGCGCTGCAGCTCGATCGCGTCGATCGTGGACGCGACGGCGTCGGCGAAGACACGGCCTCCCGCGTCACCGGGATGGATCTGGTCACCGGCCAGCAGCTGCGGCTGCGCCCCGATGGCACCGGCCCAGTCCACGACCCGGACACGAGGATGGGTCTGCGCGAACGCGGCGAGGTCGGCGTTGACGCCCGGGATCCACGATCTGGGCGCGTAGGCGTTGACGAGGAGGACGGTGCGGTCCGGCCCCGCGACGGCGACCATCCGCTCGAGGGAGGGGATGTTCACCGGGCCGTTGGTGCCGAGTGCGATGACGACGTACGGTCGCAGCGCGCCCGCGGCCGCCAGGTTCTCGAGGATTCCCGGACCGGCATATGTCGATCGTGAGACGGCTGCATCGATCTGGATGCCGGGGTACCGCGCCAGCAGGGCGGGGGCGGATGCGAGCATGACCGAGTCGCCGACGGCGGAGATCTGGTCGCCTGTGACGACCGCGGGGATCACTTCGTCGACGGGATCCGTGGCAGGGGCCTCGGTCGGAGCAGGTGACGGCGTCGCCGTCGCCTCCGGCGCGGCCGACTCGAGCGCTTCCGCGCCCGCGGTCACGACGGCCTCGGCTGAACCCATCTCCGGTGCCGACGCGATGGCTGCCGACGTGCCGCCGGCGACCATGAGCGTCGCGGCGAGTGTCGCGAGTGCGCCGAGGCGGGCATCGGGCGATCCCTTGAGGCGCCGGCCGAGGGCGCGCGCTGCGCCGCGGAATCCCAGGCGTCGGATGGGGGCTTCGACCCACCGGTAGGAGACTTCGGCGAGGGCGAGGGTCATCGCGAGCACCGCGACACCGAGCAAGGGCGCGAAGCCGACCTCGGGTCCCGTGCCCTGCACGCCGGCGACGACGAGCACCAGGAGCGGCCAGTGCCACAGGTAGATGCCGTACGACCGGTCGCCGATCCAACGCAGCAGCGGACGATCGATGGCCGGCCCGAAGGCGGACCCCGGCCACACGCCGGCAGTGATCGCGACGGCGCTCAGAACGCTCGCCGCCACCAGCATCCCGGGGAAGGTCGCCGCCGTCGGCGTGGCGGGCACGAACGCGACGACGAAAAGGCCGATGAGCGCCAGCGCGCCGATTACGCCGGTGACGCGCCGCGTGCGCCGCTGCGCCGTCGTGTCGTGCACGAGCGTGACGACCCTCCACCCGCCCGCGAGAAGGATCGGCGGCTCGGCGCGCAGAGCGGCGCTGCGCAGCACCTGCTCGAGCGCGAACGCGAGCCCCACGCCGAGCAGGATCCCGAACGCGTGGGTGTCGGTGCCGAAGTAGCCGCGGGTGACGGCGCCGGATGACGTGACCGACGCCATCCACGTCGCCGACGCCGCAGCCAGCAGAAGCGTCGCACCGACCCGCCCCCACGTCCGTGGGATGAGGAGGAAGAGCGGCAGCACGAGCGGCCAGATCACGTAGAACTGCTCTTCGACCGCGAGCGACCAGAAGTTGCGGAAGAGCTCGGGGGCCGCGAGGCCGAAGTAGTCGGCGTTCCCCGCGATCGAGAGCCAGTTGTAGCTGAAGGTGAAGGCGCCGAGGACCTGCTCGCCGACTCGGAGGAGGACATCGCCTCCGATGAGCCAGGCCGCGCTCGCGCACACCGTGACGACCAGCGCGAGGGCGGGGAGGAGCCGGCGGGCGCGACGGATCCAGAACGCGCCCAGGCGGATGCCGCCGGTCGCGGCGTGCTCGCGCAGCAGGAGGGTCGTGATGAGGAATCCGCTGATCACGAAGAAGACGTCGACGCCGACGAAGCCCCCCGGGAAGACCGACGGAGGGAACAGGTGATAGCCGACGACGAGCGCGACCGCGATTGCACGCAATCCATCGAGACCCGCGTAGCGCCGACCGGGTACGCCGCTCTTCTCCGCTTCGCGGAGTGGCGGGGGCGCGGCCGGGCGCGACGTCATCGCTGGTTCCATATCGAGAGGTGACAGTCTACGTCGGACGGCTGGAAGGCCCGTCCGGGACGCGCGTGCGGCCGCTCCGGGATGCGCACTCTATCCGCGCGGCGGGCGGAGCGCTAGGGTGAGCGCATCCTCGGCACCGGCGAGGATGGGGATCGGCCGTGCGCGATGCGCACGACGAGGAGCGCGAGTGTCGGAGCAGACCGCATCTGCCGCGGCATCCACCCCGTGGGTGGGCACGCCGCGCGTACGCTCGCGCGCGGGCCTGTCGATCTACTCGATCCTGCTCATCATGCTGCTGTCGGTGAGCGTGCTGTCGAGCATCGTGGTCGGCGTCATCGGATATCTCAACGGCACCGAGGCGCTGCGCGCCATCGCCTACGAGAAGCTCCTCGAGATCCGTGAGAACCGCGCGCGCGAAGTCGCCCAGCTCTTCACGACGATCGAGAACTCGGTGCGTCTGAGCGCGATGAACGAGACGAGCACGCAAGCGGCGACAGCCTTCGCCGAGGGGTTCGCGCAGCTGCGGGAGCAGGGGACGGATGCCGCGGTCGACGACGCGGTCGCCGCGTACTACCAGGATGACTTCGCGACGAAGCTGTCCGAGGCGACGGGCGAGCCCGTCGACGGGTCGACCTTCGCGCCCAGGGACCCGGCCGCGGAGTACCTGCAGTACAACTACGTCATCCCCTACGACACGTGGGAGGACGCGATCCAGACGGATGACGCGGGCGACGGCAGCGCGTGGTCTGCGGCGCACGCGCAGTACCATCCGTACTTCCGCGCGATGACGGAGCTCAACGACTTCGAAGACGTGCTCATGATCGACACGACGGGCAACGTCGTGTACTCGGCCTTCAAGGGGGTCGACCTCGGAGCGAACCTGCTCGAAGGGCCGTACGCGCTGTCGAATCTCGCCGAGGCGTATCGCACGGCGATGAGCGGCAACATCGTCGGCGACGTCGTGCTCGCCGACTTCGCCGCGTACAGCCCGAGTCTCGGCAGCCCCGCCGGCTGGGCGGTCACGCCGATCGCCGAGGACGGCGAGGTGATCGGGGCGCTCGCGATCGAGTTGCCGATCGACCGCATCAACGACGTCATGACCGTAGGCGGCGACTGGGCGCAGAACGGTCTCGGTGAGACGGGCGAGACCTATCTGGTGGGCCGCGACGGCAAGATGCGCTCGATCTCGCGCGAGCTGTACGACGACCCCGAGTCCTACGAGCGGACGGCTCGGGATGCCGGGCTCTCGCCCGAGGCCGCGGCGCTGATCGTGCGCAACGGCGACACGCTCCTGCAGCAGACGGTCGCGGGCGACGCGATGGCGAAGGCCTTCGCGGGGGATGATGGGACGCTCCTGGAGCGCGACTATCTGGGGCGCGACAGCATGATCGCGTACGCCCCGCTCGGCGTCGGCGACCTGGGCTGGGCCATCGTCGCGCAGGAGACCTCGGCTGAAGCGCTCGTGCCCGTCGAGGACTTCACCCGGAACCTCATCCTGTCCACGGCGGGCATGATCATCTTCGTCTGCCTGCTCTCGCTCGTGCTCGCGCAGGTCTTCGTCCGCCCGCTCCGGCGGCTCAAGACGGCGGCTCGGCGGATCGCGGCGGGCGAAGAGGGTGTGCAGGTGGACGCCGGGTCCAGCGACGAGCTCGCCGACGTCGCGACGGCGTTCAACGACATGAGCCGCAGTCTGCAGGTGAAGTCGAACCTCATCGAGGAGCACGAGAAGGCCAACGAGCGGCTCATCCTGTCATTCATGCCCGAGGGCATGGCCGACCGCTACAAGCACGGCGACGAGGCCATCACGCAGGACAGCGAGGACGTCACGGTCATCTTCGCCGACATCGTGGGGTTCGAGGCGCTGTCGCTCACGCTGTCGTCGGAGGAGTCCATCGCGAAGCTCAACGACCTCATCCGCACGTTCGACGAGGCCGCCGAGAAGCACGGGGTCGAGCGCGTGCGCACGACACGGCAGAGCTACCTCGCGAGCTGCGGGCTGGCGACGCCCCGCGTCGACAACGCGCGGCGGGCCGTCGAGTTCGCGATGGAGCTCGACGCGATCCTGGAGCGCTATTCGGCGCAGCAGGGCGTCGATCTCGGCCTCCGCGCGGGCCTGGATTCCGGCAAGGTCACGAGCGGGCTCATCGGTCGTGCGCGCGTCGTCTACGACATGTGGGGGGATGCCGTGAACCTCGCATTCCGGGTGCAGGGCGACTCGGCCGAGCCGGGCATCTTCATCACGCAGCGCGTTGCCGACCGGATCCCGGACACCATCGGGATCATCCCGTCGGGCGAGGTCGAGACGCAGAGCGGGACGCAGCGCGTGTGGCGGATCGAGACCCCCGTGCCGGTCGTCGAGGCCTGAGGCATCCATGGGCGACATCGTCTCGCAGCCGTGGTTCTGGCCCGCCGTCATCGTCTCGGTGGGCCTGCCGCTCGCGCTCATCGGACTGACCGAGCTGCACAACATGCTCGCGCGGCGGGGGAGCCGTGCCGCTCCGATCGTCGCGATGGTGCGCAACTACCTCGTCCCCGTCGCAGGTGTGCTCGTGCTCATCAGCCAGCCCGGTGCGTGGGAGGGTGAGGGCACGTGGCCCCGCGTGATCTGGACGATCTTCGGACTCCTCGTGATCGTCGTGACGATCAATGCGCTCAATCACCTCGTCTTCCATCGCGCCGAGAAGGGATCCTGGCGGGACCGCTTCCCGACGATCTTCAGCGACCTGATCCGCTTCACATTCATCATCGTGGGCATCGCCGTGCTCTTCGCGTGGCTGTGGAATGCGGATGTCGCGGGCATCTTCGCCGCTCTCGGGGTGACGTCGATCGTCGTCGGTCTCGCGCTGCAGAACGCCGTCGGATCGATCGTCTCGGGCCTGTTCCTCATCTTCGAGGCGCCGTTCGAACTGGGGGACTGGATCGATGCGGGCGGTGTGCGCGGACAGATCGTCGAAGTCAACTGGCGGGCCGTCCACCTCGATACGGGCAACGGGATCGTCGTCATCCCGACGGCGAATCTCGCGGGGGGGTCGTTCACGAACCTCACACGCTCGAGCGATCCGTATGCGGCCGTCGTGGATGTCGCGTTCGCGACAGACGATGCGCCGCTGCGGGTGCGCGGTCTACTCGTCGACGTCGCCCGCGACATCCCCCTCGTGTCTCCGGATCGGGATGCCACCACCGCGACCCTGGGCGGGTCGGTCTACCGCGTGTCGATCCCGCTGCAGAACCCCGGCGACGAGGGAGCCGTCGCGGACGCGTTCTCGACGCGGCTCTGGTACGCGGCGCGCCGTGCCGACCTGCACCTGGACGGCGACCTGACCGACGATTGGAACACCCCGAGCCGGCTGCAGGACGCCCTGCACCAGATCGCTCCGCTGCTGAGTCTGCGCCCGGCAGATGCCGAGGCCCTCGCCTCCGAGGCGCGACTCGAGCGCTACAGCATCGGCGAGGTGCTGCTGCGGCCGGGCATCGTGCCGACCACGACGCGCTTCATCATCGCGGGTCGCGTCGTGCTCGGCATCCCGACCGAGGCGGGCTTCGTGCAGGTGACCGAGCTCGCGCGCGATGACGCCGTGGGCCTCACGGCGCTCACGCGCACGCCGACGATCTCCCGCGCCGTCGCGCTCACCGAGCTCGAGGTCGTCTCGGTGCCGGTCACGGTGCTCGACGACGTCGTCCGCACGCATCCCGTCCTCGCCCGCGAGATCGTGCGGGAGTCCGAGAACCGCGTGCGCCTGGCTCGCGCCGCACTCTCGGCCGTCGGCGAGTCCCTCCACCCGGGGCGCTCGGTGCTCGGCTGAGGCCCGTCGCAAGAGTGCCTCCGGCCGCGTGTCCCACTTCGCGCGGATCATGTCCCACTTCTGCTCGAATGCGGCCTGTATTCCGGGGCCAACTGGGACACGCATGGCAACTTGCCGCATAGGCTCGGTGCCGTGCGCATCCGCCTCGACATCGCCTACGACGGCTCGCATTTCCGGGGCTGGGCGAAGCAGCCCGGCCTGCGGACGGTGCAGGGGACGCTCGAAGACGCCCTCACCCGCGTGCTCGGCGGGGATCCGCGCCTCGTGGTCGCGGGGCGGACGGATGCCGGAGTCCACGCGTCCGGCCAGGTGGCGCACCTGGACCTCGACGAGTCGCAGCGCGAGCGGCTCGAGGCGCGACGCGGAGGCGCATCGGCCGTCGAGACGCTGGCCCGCCGTCTGACGGGCGTCACCGGCGCCTATTCCGATGTCGCGGTGCTGCGCACCTCCCTCGCGCCGGAGGGCTTCGACGCGAGGTTCTCGGCGGTGTGGCGGCGGTACTCGTATCGCCTCGCCGACGCCACCGCGGGCTATGACCCGCTCGAGCGGCTGCGGACGACGACCGTTCGTCCCGCGCTGGACGAGAAGGCGATGGATGCCGCGGCCCGCTCGCTGCTCGGCCTGCACGACTTCGCCGCATACTGCAAGCCGCGCGAAGAGGCGACGACGATCCGGACGCTGCTCGAGTTCGACTGGCGCCGGGACGCCGAGGGGGTCCTCATCGCGAACGTGCGGGCCGACGCGTTCTGCCACAGCATGGTGCGTGCGCTCGTCGGCGCCTGCGTCGCGGTGGGGGAGGGGCGGCTCGACGTCGACGATGTCGCGCTCATCCGCGACGGCCTCGAGCGCGTCCCCGAGGTCAAGGTGCTCGCGGCGCGCGGACTCACACTCGCCGAGGTCGGCTATCCGGCCGACGAGCTCCTCGCCGTCCGCGCCGAGCAGACACGGGCGCGCCGGGACGCCGAGTAGCCGCGCTCACGCGGGGGACAGGCCGGGGCCGCCCACGACGTCGCGCAGACGGTTCCACGCCTGCAGGATGCTCCCGAGACCGTCGGTGGCGGGGCCGGGAGACTCTGCGACCGCGGTCGCGATCTCGCGCGCCGCGTCGTCGAGGCGGGCTGCGCGCTCGAAGGCCTCGCGGCGACGGCCGACCTCGGCATCCGCCTCCGCATACTCCGCTCGCAGGGAAGCCCGGGTCGCTTCGTCGATGCGCATCGGGCGCAGGTCCTGCTCGAGCGCCTGCGCCGCGCGCCGGCGGGCGAGCTCGCTCACGCGCAGGTCGTGCGCGGCGCGTGCGCGCGCGTCCGACACGGACGAGAGCGCTTCGGCGAGACCGGTCGTCGCGTCGGGGGTGGATGCCGCGATGGGCGCGGCCGCGCGGCGCACGGGGCGTCGAGCGTGGTGGGTCGAGGTGGACATCTCTGCTCCTGTTGCAGTGCGGGCGCCGTGCACCCGGATCGTCGGCTAGGGGTCTTCTGTGCGTTCGTCAAGGGACATCCGTCGGCAACGTGCGCCCCGTATGGTGGAGTCGTCATGAGGGTGATTTCGTACAACCTGCGCAAACATCGCGCTGCGGGCGAGCTCGCGGCTCTCGTCGAGCGCCACAGCGCCGACGTGCTGTGTCTGCAAGAGGCCGACACCGCCGACATCCCGACCCATATCGGCGGACTCGTGCTCGCCGACGCGACGTCGCGCAATCGCCTGGGTCTGGCGGTCTACTACCGCGAGAACACCTACCGCGCACTCGAGGTGCGCGCGCTCGCGCTGAAGAAGTCCCTGCACGATCGCGTGCTCAAGCCGGCCGAGGAACGACTGCTCGGCGTGCGGCTGCACGACATCGACGAGAACCGACAGGTGATCGTCGCGTCGTTCCACGCCGCGCCGCTCACAGCGCTCAACTCGCTGCGGCGCCATCAGATCCGCACTGCTCTGTCCGAGCTCGGGCAGCTGGGCGAGGGGCTGCCGGCCCTCATGGTCGGCGACTACAACTACCCCGTCTTCAAAGAGAACCTCGGCCAGAAGGTGCGCGAGCAGGGGTACGAGCTCACCCTGAGCGATGCGCGCACCTACACGCGCTACCGGTTCTTCCGGGGCCACTACGACTTCGCGACCTCGATCGGGTTCGACATCGATCGCGTGCGGACGCTCCCGCAGGGGCTGAGCGATCACCTGCCGATCCTCGTCACCGCCGAGGTCTCGCAGCGGGTCGCCTCGGGCGCGGCCTGACGCGACGCCCTCGGTTTGGGCGTAGCATCCCGATGCCGTAGTATTGACCTTTGGTGTCCGTGCCCTGCTGGCCGGTACCGCGAACGTGAGCCCTCCACTGGCGTCTTCCTCCTCCCTCTCGGGCGGACAAGCACCCCGGAGTGGGATTCACGAACCTCTCCGTTCGATTCAAGAAAGCAGCACTACTGTGACGCGCACTTTCACTCCCAAGGCAAGCGAAGTCCAGCGCGACTGGCTCGTCATCGACGCGACCGACGTCATCCTCGGCCGCCTCGCCTCGCACGCCGCCGCGCTCCTGCGCGGCAAGCACAAGGCGACCTTCGCGAACCACATCGACTCGGGTGACTTCGTCATCATCATCAACGCCGACAAGGTCGCACTCTCGGGCAACAAGCTCGAGCAGAAGAAGGCCTACCGCCACTCGGGCTACCCGGGCGGCCTGTCGTCGGTCACCTACGGCGAGCTGATGGAGAAGAACTCCGTCCGCGCCGTCGAGAAGGCCGTCCGCGGCATGCTCCCCAAGAACAGCCTCGGTGCGGCCCAGCTGAAGAAGCTCAAGGTCTACCGCGGCGCCGAGCACCCCCACGGTGCCCAGCAGCCGACCGCGTACACCCTCGACCAGGTCGCCCAGTAAGCGCCGCACCGAAACCTAAGGACAACCTCGTGGCGAACATCGAAGAGACCACCGACTCCAACTACTCGACGGAGACCCCCGTCGACCAGACCGCAGCCGCTGCCGCACCGCGCCCCGTGCTGTCGGTTCCCGGCGCAGCCGTCGGCCGCCGCAAGGAGGCGATCGCGCGCGTGCGCCTCGTCCCCGGCTCCGGCGTCATCACCATCAACGGCCGCACGTTCGAGGACTACTTCCCGAACAAGCTCCACCAGCAGCTCATCACCGACCCGTTCACGGTGCTGAACCTCACGGACGCGTACGACGTGATCGCGCGCATCTCGGGTGGCGGCCCCTCGGGTCAGGCCGGCGCACTGCGCCTCGGCATCGCCCGTGCCCTCAACGAGATCGACGTCGAGAACAACCGACCGACCCTCAAGAAGGCCGGCTTCCTCTCGCGCGACGCCCGCATCAAGGAGCGCAAGAAGGCAGGTCTCAAGAAGGCCCGCAAGGCTCCTCAGTACTCGAAGCGCTAAAGCGAGTCCGATCCGATGCCGCTGTTCGGCACGGACGGCGTGCGGGGGCTGGCCAACGGCCCCCTCACCGCCGACCTCGCTCTCACCCTGGCCCAGGCGACCGCCGTCGTCCTGGGCCAGGGCCGTACCGCCGAGGCGCGCAAGGCCGCGGGCAAGCGGCTCACCGCCGTGGTCGCCCGCGATCCGCGCATCTCGGGTGAGTTCCTCGCCGCCGCCGTCTCGGCCGGTCTCGCCTCCTCGGGTGTCGACGTCCTCGATGCCGGTGTCCTGCCCACGCCCGCGGCGGCATTCCTGATCGCCGATCGCGATGCCGACTTCGGCGTCATGGTCTCGGCATCCCACAATCCCGCGCCCGACAACGGCATCAAGATCTTCGCGCGCGGCGGTGTCAAGCTGCCCGACGTGGTCGAGGAGCGCATCGAGCACGCTCTCACGCAGCCGAAACTGCAGCCGACGGGCGCCGAGGTCGGCCGCATCAGTCGCTTCGCGGATGCCGAGGACCGCTACGTCGTGCACCTGCTCGCGTCGCTGCCCCACGCCCTCGACGGGCTGCACGTCGTCCTCGACTGTGCGCACGGCGCGGCATCCGGAGTCTCTCCCGAGACGTTCCGGGATGCCGGAGCCCGCGTCACCGTCATCGGCGCAGACCCCGACGGCCTGAACATCAACGACGGCGTCGGTTCGACCCACCTCGACCAGCTCGCCGAGCACGTCGTGCGCGTCGGAGCGGATGTCGGCATCGCCCACGACGGTGACGCCGATCGCTGCCTCGCCGTCGATGCGTCGGGACGCATCGTCGACGGCGACCAGATCATGGCGATCCTCGCGGTCGCGATGAAGGACCGCGGACACCTCACGGACGACACGCTCGTCGCGACCGTCATGAGCAATCTCGGGCTTCATCGGGCGATGGAGGCGCACGGCATCCGCGTCGAGCAGACCGCCGTCGGCGACCGCTACGTGCTCGAGCGCATGAACGAGGGCGGTTTCTCGCTCGGCGGCGAGCAGTCGGGCCACGTCATCATGAGCGAGTACGCGACGACGGGCGACGGACTGCTGACGGGGTTGCACCTGGTGGCCGAGATGGCACGGCAGGGCAAGACGCTCGCCGAGCTCGCCGCGGTCATGACGGTGTACCCGCAGGTGCTCGTCAACGTCAAGGGTGTCGATCGGACACGGGTGGATGACGCGGGCGTCGCCGAAGCGGTGGCCGCCGCAGAGGCGGAGCTCGGTGATTCCGGTCGTGTGCTGCTGCGGGCCTCGGGTACGGAGCAGCTCGTGCGCGTCATGGTCGAAGCATCCGATGCGCTCGTCGCGCAGGAGATCGCCGATCGACTCGCCGAGGTCGTGCGCGAGCGCCTCGCGCTCTGACGACTACGCCGGGGCAGCGCTCCACGAGAGCGACTCGATGTAGCGCAGGAGCACGCCCTCGCGCAGAGCCCACGGCGAGACCTCGAGCTCGTCGACGTCCATCGCCGTCATGGCGGTGTGCAGCACGACGGCGGCGGCGACGATCTGGAACGTGCGGTCGGCGGTGATACCCGGGAGCTCCTGGCGGGCTTCGGCGGGGATACGCGCGAGGCGCGGGATCCACGAGCCGAGCGCGGCGCGCGGCAGCAGCATCCGCTCGATCCCCGACCATCCGGGGACGGGATAGCCCACGAGCTTCGCGAGCGAGCGGATCGCCTTCGACGAGCCCACGACGTGATCCGGGCGGGGCAGTGCGCCGAACGCCTCGACGACGGGTGCGAGGGTCGCGCGCGCGTGCTCGCGCAGCCGTTCGACATCGGCTTCGCCGGGTGGGTCGTGAGGGAGGAACTGCACCGTCATCCGTCCCGCGCCGAGGGGGACGGATGCCGCGGCCTCGGGCAGTTCGTCGGCGCCCGCCGCGAGCTCGAGCGAGCCACCGCCGATGTCGAAGAGGAGGATCTGCCCGGCCGCCCAGCCGAACCAGCGCCGGACGGCGAGGAACGTGAACCGCGCCTCGGTCTCGCCGCCGAGAACCTGCAGCGGCTGTCCGAGCGCTTCCTCGATCAACGCGATGACCGCGGCGCCGTTCGTCGCCTCGCGCACCGCTGATGTCGCGGTCGCGAGAAGCTCCGTCACGTTCTCGGCGGCGGCGACCTGTCGGGCCTCGGACACCGCCGCGACGAGAGCGGCCACGCCGTCGTCGGTGATGGATCCGTCGGGTGCGAGGTAGCGCATGAGTCGCAGAACGGTCCGGCGACTCGTCGTCGCGAGCGGTCTGCCACCCGGCCTGACGTCCGCGACGAGCAGGTGAACGGTGTTCGAGCCGATGTCGAGGACTCCCAGGCGCACGGGTTCAGGCTAGCGGTAGGTCGGTCGCCCGCCGGCCACCGGTAGCATTGCCCCGATGTCTGCCGAAGAAGCCGTCACGGCTCCCACCCTCGCTGATTCGCTCTATCGCGAGATCGATCGCGACGAATGGGCGCGACTGGCCGCCGGCCTCACCCAGCCGCTGTCCGAGACCGAGATCGTTCAGATCCGCGGAATCGGCGATCGCCTGGACATGGCCGAGATCGCGCAGGTCTACCTGCCGCTCAGCGGTCTGCTGAGCCTCTACGCGACGAGTTCGAAGCGCCTCGGCGCCGAGACGAGCTCGTTCCTGCGCGAGCACGACACGACGACCCCGTTCGTCGTCGGTGTTGCGGGCTCGGTCGCGGTGGGCAAGTCGACGATCGCGCGCCTGCTGCGCGAGCTCATGAGCAGGTGGCCCGGCACGCCGCGCGTCGAGCTCGTCACGACCGACGGCTTCCTCTACCCGAACGCAGAGCTCGAGCGACGAGGACTCATGGAGCGCAAGGGCTTCCCCGAGTCCTACGACCGACGCGCGCTCGTGGAGTTCCTCACGAACGTCAAGAGCGGGGCGCCCGAGGCGCGCGCGCCGTTCTACTCCCACATGAAGTACGACATCGTGCCGGATGCGCACGTCACCGTCCGTCGGCCGGACGTCGTGATCGTCGAGGGGCTCAACGTGCTGCAGCCCCCTCCATCACCGAACGACGTCGCGGTGAGCGAGCTGTTCGACTTCTCGATCTACGTCGATGCCGACAGCGATCACGTCGCGCAGTGGTACGTGGAGCGGTTCCTCGCACTGCGCAACGCCGCGTTCAGCAACCCGAACTCGTTCTTCAACGTCTTCGCCCACCTCTCGGACGAAGAGGCGGTCGAGCGCGCCCTCGGGTACTGGAACAGCATCAACCTGCCGAACCTGCTGGAGAACGTGCTGCCGACCAAGCATCGCGCGACGCTCGTGCTACAGAAGGCGCCCGATCACACCGTCGAACGGGTGCTCCTGCGCAAAGTCTGACCGATCTGGGGTTTGCGGGTTCGTTCGGGGTCCTCCCATATCCCGCCTCGTACCATTGACGACATGTGTGGAATCGTCGGATACGTGGGCCCCCGCCCGAGCCAGCCCATTCTCATCGCTGGTCTGTCGCGCCTCGAGTACCGCGGCTACGATTCCGCGGGAATCGCCGTGATCGACGGCGACGGCGATCTCGAGATGCGCAAGCGCGCGGGCAAGCTGCAGGTGCTGCGCGACGACCTCGCGGCGCACCCCATGGACGAGGGCACGACGGGCATCGGCCACACGCGCTGGGCGACGCACGGCGGCCCGACCGACGCCAACGCGCACCCGCACCTCGCCGACGACGACAAGCTCGCCGTCATCCACAACGGCATCATCGAGAACTTCGCGGAACTCAAGGCCGAACTCGTGAGCGAGGGCTACTCGTTCCGCAGCGAGACCGACACCGAGGTGTCGGCGGTGCTCCTCGGCCGCGAGTACCGTGCGAACGGCGGCGACCTCGTCGAAGCGTTCCGTTCGACCGTCGCCCGCCTCGAGGGCGCTTTCACCCTCCTCGCGATGCACGAGGAGCACCCCGGGCTCGTCGTCGGCGCGCGCCGCAACTCGCCGCTCGTCATCGGACTCGGCGAGGGCGAGAACTTCCTCGGCTCCGACGTCGCCGCCTTCGTCGAGCACACGCGCAAGGCTCTCGCGATCGGTCAGGACGAGATCGTCGCGATCACGCCGGCGGGCGTGGAGGTGACCGATTTCGCGGGCAACCCCGTCGAGGTCGAGCCGTTCGAAGTGATGTGGGATGCCGCGGCCGCCGACAAGGGCGGATGGCCGTCGTTCATGGCCAAAGAGGTGTCGGAGGAGCCTGAGGCGGTCGCCAACACGCTGCGCGGTCGCGTGCGCGACGGCCAGATCGTCATCCCCGAGCTCGACGGTCTCGACGAGCTGTTCGTGGGCATCGATCGCGTCATCGTCATCGCCTGCGGCACGGCCGCCTACGCCGGCCAGGTCGGCAAGTACGCCCTCGAGCAGTGGACGCGCGTGCCCGTGGACGTCGAGCTCGCTCACGAGTTCCGCTACCGGGATCCCGTGATCGGACCGAACACCCTCATCGTCTCGATCAGCCAGTCGGGCGAGACGATGGACACCCTCATGGCGGTCAAGTATGCGCGCGAGCGCGGTGCCAGGACGCTGTCGATCTGCAACACGCAGGGCGCGACCATCCCGCGTGAGTCCGACGCGATCATCTACACGCACGCGGGCCCCGAAGTCGCCGTCGCCTCGACAAAGGCGTTCGTCGCGCAGATCACGGCGCTCTACCTGCTCGCCCTCCACGTCGCGCGGGTGCGCGGTTCGATCTCGGCCACCGAGGTGGCCCAGCACGTGCTCGAGCTCGAGGCGATCCCCGACAAGATCTCGCAGATCCTCGAGCGCGAGCAGTCGCGCATCGAGCAGTTCGCGCACTGGATGGCGGACACCCGCTCGGTGCTGTTCCTCGGCCGCCACGTGGGCTATCCGATCGCACTCGAGGGCGCGCTCAAGCTCAAGGAGATCTCGTACATCCACGCCGAGGGCTTCGCCGCCGGCGAGCTCAAGCACGGCCCGATCGCCCTCATCGAGCCGGGGCAGCCGGTCTTCGTCATCGTGCCGTCGCCGCGCGAGTCGTCCGAGCTCCACAAGAAGGTCGTCTCGAACATCCAGGAGATCCGTGCCCGCGGGGCGCGTGTCATCGTGATCGCCGAAGAGGGCGATGCCGCCGTGCTGCCGTTCGCCGACGAGGTGCTGCGCATCCCGCTCGCCGGGCCGTTCTTCGAGCCGCTCCTGGCCGTCGTGCCGCTCCACATCTTCGCGATGGGTCTCGCGACCGCCAAGGGCCTCGACGTCGACCAGCCGCGCAACCTCGCGAAGTCGGTCACCGTCGAGTAGGCGGGATCGCGCCTCGCTCAGAGGACGGGGCGGATCGGTAGAGTGACGGATGCCGCGGCCGCGGCATCCAGGAGGACTCCATGATCGTGGGCATCGGCGTCGACCTCGTCGACATCGGGCGGTTCGAGCGCTCGCTCGAGCGCACGCCGCGCTTGGCCGAGCGGCTCTTCACCGAGACGGAGCGGACCCGCCCGCCACGGTCGCTCGCGGCGCGCTACGCCGCGAAGGAAGCGCTCATCAAAGCGCTCGGCGGCTCGGACGGCGTGCACTGGACCGAGATCGAGATCACGCCCGAGGCCTCCGGTCGTCCGTGGTTCACCCTCACGGGCTCGACAGCGGACGTGGTCGCCGAGCGCGGCATCCGCACACTCCACCTGTCGATGTCGCACGACGGTGGATTCGCGACGGCCTACGTCATCGCGGAGTCGGCGGCATGAGCGGGCTGCCCGCCGGGAGCATGCGCGAGGCCACGATCGACCTCGGAGCGATCGCGGCGAACGTGCGGCACCTGCGCCGACTGACGGAGTCCGAGGTCATCGCGGTCGTCAAGGCCGACGGCTACGGCCACGGCGCGGTGCGCTCGGCCGCGGCGGCCCTCGAGGGCGGCGCGACGCGCCTCGGCGTCGCCGACATCGGCGAAGCGCTCGCGCTGCGCCGCGGTGGCATCATGGCCCCCGTCCTCGCGTGGCTGCATGCTCCCGGGGCTTCGTTCGCCGAAGCGGCATCGGTGGGCGTCGAGCTCGGCATCTCGTCGTACGACCAGCTGCAGGCTGCGGCGGCCGCGGCATCCGGCGATCGTCCCGTCGGTGTGCACCTCAAGCTCGAGACGGGGCTGTCGCGCAACGGCATCGCGCCCGCCGACTACCGCGTCGTCTTCGCCGAGGCGGCGCGTCTCGAGAGGATCGGCCGCCTGCGTGTCATCGGGCTGTTCAGCCATCTCTCCAACGCCTCCGATTCGGACGACCGCGCGGCGCTGCGACTCTTCCACGACGGCGTCGAGGTCGCCGCCACGGCCGGGCTCGCGCCGCCGCTGCGCCACATCGCCGCGACTCACGCCGCGATCGCCCTGCCCGAGGCACGCCTCGGCTGCGTGCGCCTGGGCATCGGCATCTACGGGCTGTCTCCGTTCGCGGATCGTTCGTCGGCCGATCTCGGCCTGCGTCCGGCGATGACGCTGCGGGGTGCCGTCGTCGCGGTGCGTCGCGTGCCCGAGGGCACCGGTGTCTCGTACGGATACGACCACCGCACCGCGGGCGAGACGACGCTGGCACTCGTGTCGCTCGGGTACGCCGACGGGGTGCCGCGGCAAGCGTCGGGCCGCGGGCCCGTCCGGATCGGCGACGCCCACTTCCGTGTCGCGGGGCGCATCGCGATGGACCAGTTCGTCGTCGACGTCGGCGACCACCCCGTCGCGGTCGGCGACGAGGCCGTGCTCTTCGGCGACCCGACGCTGGGTGCACCGGCCGCCGACGACTGGGCCGCCGCCGCGAGCACCGTCAACTACGAGATCGTGACGCGCGTCGGCCCGCGCGTTCCCCGACGGTGGGTGTCGTGAGCGGACTCGACCCGCTCATCGGCGAGAGCGAGATCGCGACGCCCGGCGACATGGAGGCACTGGGGGAGCGCATCGGCGGGATGCTCCGCCCTGGCGACGTCGTCGTGCTGACGGGCGCGCTCGGCGCCGGCAAGACGACCCTGACCCGCGGGATCGCGGCGGGCCTCGGTGTGCGCGGACCCGTGCAGAGCCCGACGTTCGTCATCGCCCGCACGCATCCCTCTCTCGTCGGCGGTCCGCCGCTCGTGCACGTCGACGCGTACCGCCTGGGTTCTGCGCTCGAGCTCGACGACCTCGACATCGACACGGACCGCTCCGTCGTCATCATCGAGTGGGGGCGCGGCATGGCCGAGCACCTCGCCGATGTGTGGTGGGAGGTCGAGCTCGAACGCGGCTCGGGCGTCGTGGTGGCCGACGCCGAGCTCGACGCCGACGCCCCCCGGCGCGTCGTGATCACGCGGCGACCGTAGCCGCGCGGCTCCGCCGCCGCGACCGAAGCCGGTCGATCGAACGCAGCGCGGAGAGGACGACGTCGGGGCGCTCGATGTGGGCGAAGTGTCCGGCATCCTCGATCCGGTGCTCGACGAACATCGGGATGAGCCGTGCGAACGCCTCGCCGTCGTGCGCGCCGGCGAAGACGTCGGAGCGTCCCCGCAGCGAGATGATCCGGGTCGTGATGAGCCGCCAGCGCTCCCGGTCATAGGCGCGGGCGGCGCGCGCGGCGGCGACGAAGGCAGCGGGGCGGATCTCGTCGGCGAGGGCATCCACGACCGTTCGGTCGATCCGCGCCGGGTGCGCGAACAGCGGCGCCGCCGCGGCGCGCAGCAGCCGCATCCGGCAGAGCGCACGGAGGAATCCGCGACCGGCGGTCCGGGTGGTGGCGAGCAGTCGCATCGCGAGGAGCATGCCCGCGAAGCCGGGGAGGCGCAGGCCACCGCGCCACGGGCGGCGGACGGCATCCATCACCGCCGCACCCGACCCCGAGACGAGCACGACACCCTGTGTCGCCACCTGCTCCTGCGCCGCGAGCTCGAGAGCGACGAAGCCGCCGAGGGAGTGGCCCACGACGTTCCACGTCGAGTAGCCCAGAGCGCGAGCGACCTCTGCGACCGATGCGGCGAGGGAAGCCGGTCGGCGCCGTCCGGCAGCGTGCCGCTCTCGCCCCAGCCGCGCAGGTCGGGGATCACGAGGTCGCCGAGCGGTCGCCCCATCCTGTCGCCCGCGACGATCATCGGCGTCCAGGTCGTCCACGAGCCGGCCGCGCCGTGCAGGAGGATCGTCGCGGTCTGACCCGATCGACGCCCCGTCCGCACGGTGACGCGCCCGATGCAGGTGCCCACCACCTGCCGCCGCAGTCCGAGCACGGCTTCCGCGCCGACCAGCGCGAGCGATCGCCTGCGCATGCCTTCCATACCGGGTGTTCGTCGCGACCGCGAGCGTGGATTGTCGCGGTGCGGCCGCCGGGGCGGGTCGGCGGCTGCCCCGTAAGCGCGACTACCCTGGGAGGGTGATCCTCGGCATCGACACCTCGCTCGGCACGGCCGTCGCCGTCGTCGAAGACGACGGACTCGTGCGAGCCGAGGCATCCAGCGACAATCCGCTGGGCCACGCCGAGGTCATCGGCGATCTGCTGCAGCGCGTGCTCGCCGACGCCGCTCTCGGACCGATCGGCGCGACGCTCGCGCCGGGTGCCGTCGCCGTGACGTATGTCGCATCGGGCATGGGACCCGGACCGTTCACCGGTCTGCGGGTCGGGATCGCCGCCGCACGCGCGTTCGCGCTCGGGCGCGGTGTGCCCGTCATCCCGGTGCCGAGCCACGATGCGGTCGCCCTCGGCATCCTGCTCGACGAGGCGATGACGGATGCTGCGTCCACCCGATTCGCCGTCGTCACCGACGCGCGGCGCAAGGAGTTCGCCTTCACCGTGTACGAAGGCCTCGATGACGACGGCCTGCCCGTCCGCGTCACCGAACCCGCCCTCGTACCGCGCGACGACCTCGACGGTGTGCTCGAGGCGCTCGGCGCGCACCGCCGGGATGCGGCATCCGTCTCGGCCTCGATGCTCGCCCTCGCCGCGGCCCGCGCGCTCGCGGCGGGCCGCGAGCTCGCCACGAGCGAGCCGCTCTATCTGCGCGCACCCGACGTGACGCTGCCAGCGGGGCCGAAGCGGGTCACGGCATGATCCGCCGCGCCGAGTCCGCCGACCTCGCGGGGATCATGCAGCTCGAGCACGAGTCGTTCCCGACCGACGCGTGGTCCGAGGCGATGATGCGTGAAGAGCTCGTGTCACGCCACGGGTGGTACGTCGTCGACGAGGTCGCGGGTCGACTCGTCGGCTATGCGGGCCTGCGCGCGGTGGCGGGAGCGAGGGATGCCGACGTGCAGACGATCACGATCGCCGAAGCGTCGCGCGGCCGAGGACGCGGGCGGGCACTTCTGACCGCACTGCTCGACGAAGCCGCGCGGCGGCGTGTGCAGGAGGTCTTCCTCGAGGTGCGGGCCGACAACCCGGTCGCGCAGAAGCTCTACGCGTCGGAGGGATTCCTCGAGATCGCTCGGCGGCCCCGGTACTACCAGCCCGACGATGTCGACGCCGTCGTCATGAAGCTCGACCTCGTGGCCTGGGCACGCGCCCGGTCGGGCGACCCCGCCGATGCGGGGGTGTGCACGTGAACCGCGCGGAGCCGCTCGTGCTCGGCATCGAGACGAGCTGCGACGAGACCGGCATCGGCATCGTGCGGGGTCGCGCGCTCCTGTCGAACACGATCGCGAGCTCGATGGACGAGCACGCCCGCTACGGCGGGGTCGTCCCCGAGGTCGCCGCCCGTGCGCATCTCGAGGCGTTGCAGCCGGCGATCGAGGCGGCGCTCACCGAAGCATCCGTCCGCCTCGAGGATCTCGACGCGATCGCCGTGACCTCGGGCCCAGGGCTCGCCGGCGCGCTCATGGTCGGCGTGGGCGCCGCGAAGGCGCTCGCCGTGTCGCTGGGCAAGCCCCTCTACGCCGTCAACCACCTCGTCGGCCACATCGCGGCCGACCTGTTGACCGGTGACGAGGTCGAGTACCCGACCGTCGCGCTGCTCGTGAGCGGCGGGCACACGTCGCTGCTTCTCGTGCGCGACCTGACGAGCGACGTCGAGCTGCTCGGCGAGACGATGGATGACGCGGCCGGCGAAGCCTTCGACAAGATCGCCCGCATCCTCGGTCTGCCGTACCCGGGTGGTCCCGAGATCGACCGAGCCGCCGCGTCCGGCGACCCCGACGCGATCCGCTTCCCGCGCGGGCTCTCCCGCGCGTCCGACATGGCGAAGCACCGGTACGACTTCTCGTTCTCGGGGCTCAAGACCGCCGTCGCCCGCTGGATCGAGCAGCGCCAGGCCGAGGGGGAACCCGTTCCCGTGGCGGATGTCGCGGCGTCCTTCCGCGAAGCCGTCGTCGATGTGCTCGTGACCAAGGCCCTCGCCGCCTGCGCGGCGCACGGTGTGCCGCGACTGCTCCTGGGCGGAGGGGTCATCGCGAACCGCCGCCTGCGGGAGTCCGCGCTCGCACGAGGTGCGGAGGCGGGTGTCGCCGTGCGGATCCCGCCGCTCTCGCTGTGCACCGACAACGGTGCGATGATCGCGGCCCTCGCATCGCAGCTCATCGTGTCGGGCAGGCGCGCGTCGACACTCGCCTTCGGGGCGGACTCGACCCTGCCTGTCACCGAGATCCAGATCGCCGAGCAGGTGACGGCATGAGGCCGCACGACGACGACCGCCCGAAGCCGATCGTCGACGCGCCGTCCCCCGATGTGGACGTCTCGGCGGACTCCTCCGCCCTCCCGGGGATGCACCGCGGTGGCTTCCAGCGGCTTCCCACCGCGCCCGTGGACGTGACGATGCAGTCCGCGCCGACGCTCGATGCGCCGGTGGAGTGGGCGCCGTCCGCCCCCGTTTCACGCGGACTCGCGGGGTGGGCGCTGGGCAGCTCGATCGTCGGACTCGTCGTCTCGCTCGTGGTCGGCTGGGGCTTCCCGATCGGGCTCGTCGGAGCGATCACCGCGATCATCGCCCTCCGCCGTCCCGTCGAGAGTCGCCAGGTCGCCGTGTGGGCTCTCGTGCTGGGGATCGTCTCGGTGCTCTACAGCGCCGGGTGGCTCTGGTGGGCGGCCAGCCGCGCGAACCTCTTCGGCTGAGCCGAGCGCGCCCCTCAGACGGGCGTGTCGCGATGGTCTGCGCCGCCATCCCGGAAGCTCCTGGAGTGAAGGACGGGTTCGTTCCTGGAGTGAAGGACGGGTTCGGGATGCTCCTGGAGTGAAGGACGGGTTCGGGATGCTCCTGGAGCGAAGGACGGGTTCGGGATGCTCCTGGAGTGAAGGACGTGTTGGGTTCGTTCCTGGAGTGAAGGACACCATTCGTTGCCGTCCTTCGTTGCGGGAGCTTTTTCGGGTGTGTCCTTCGTTCCAGGAGCTTCTCGCGAGTGTCTACTGGGCGACACGAGCGTCAGGCGTGTCCTCGTTCGGGAACTCCGGCAGTGCGGTGCTGACGCTCCGGCGCTTGCGCAGAGGGCGCAGCTCAGGCGCGGTCGGCGAGGATCGCGGTGCGCTTGTCGCCGATGCGCGTGACGAAGAGCGTCGCCGATGCGTCGCCGCGGAGCTTCAGCTGCGTGCGCAGCCGCGCCGGGTCGATGTCGACCCCGCGCTTCTTGATCTCGAGCCGACCGATACCGCGCTCGCGCAATGCGCGGGAGAGCGCCTTCGGATCGGCCGGCAGCACTTCGCGCACGCGGAAGCTCGAGACGAACGGACTCGTGAGCGCGGCGTCGGACGTGAGGTAGGCGATGCGCTCGTCGAGCATGCCGGCGTCCAGAGAGCGGGCGACGTCGCCGATGAGGCGTGCGCGGATGACGGCGCCGTCCGGCTCGTGCAGGTAGGCGCCGAGGGGACGGACGGGCTCGTCCTCGGCATCCCTCGTCGACGTCACCTCGTGCGCCGTGTCGCCGCGCACGACGAGAGCTGCCCGGCGGACGCCCGGCCGGCTCAACACGCCCGACCACAGCACGAGCTCGATCGTCGAGCCGTCGGCGCTCACCCACTGCGCCTCGACGTCTGGGGGGAGCAGATCGCGGTCGAGCCCCGGACCGAGCTTGATCCCGGCCGGCAGACGCGACGCGAGGTCGAACACCCAGTCCAGCGACGGTGACCAGTCCGCGGGCCGCGTGCGCGTCGTCTCGCTGTGACCGGACGTCCGGCGGGCGGGGTCGAGCCAGACCGCGTCGACTCCCGACAGATCGGATGTCTCGGCCGTGCCATGGCGCACCGTCACGTCGTCGCCGAACGGTGCGAGGTTGTAGGCGGCGATCGCGGCGGTGACCTCGTCCGCGTCGACAGCCGTCACCCGGAGCCCGAGCGCCGCGAGACCGAGGGCGTCGCCGCCGATGCCGCATCCGAGATCGGCGACCGAGGTCATGCCCGCGTCGCGGAACCGCCCCGCGTGCCGGGCCGCGATCGACAGCCGCGTCGCCTGTTCGAGTCCCGCGCGGGTGAACAGCATGCGCTCGGCGAACTCCCCGAACTTCGCGCGGGCCTTGACCCGCAGCCGCGACTGGCCGACGACCGCCGACACGAGATCGGGTGTGTGGCCGTCCTTGCGCAGGCGCGTCACGGTGCGCGCGACGTCGTCGTCGGACTCGACGGGCGGGAGCGCATCCAGCAGCCGCAGGCCGTCGGGGGTGAGCAGCGCCTCGAGCTCCGCAGCATCCATCCCCTCACCCTATGGCGGAGCGGATCCCCCTCCCGCACGTCGGAACCGCACCGAAATCCCCCTCGGCCACCGGGGAAAGCCCCGTGTGCATCCCCGATGTGCCCCGCTCCGCGCGTTCGTAGCGTGAAACCACTATCAACCGCACGTGGGGCGCCGCCCCCGGAAAAGGGATGGACTCATGGACGACATCGACATCACCGAGTACGACGACTCTTTCAACTCGGGCACGTGGAACTCGGGCAACACCGCCAACACGACCAACAACGCCAACCTGGGCGTCGCCGTGGAGGACTCGTACAACGAGGACAGCTCCACGAACGACAGCGGCAACACGGACCTCGGCATCGCCGACTCGTGGAACCAGGACAACTCGACCAACGACAGCGGCAACCTCGCCGTCGACGTGAGCGACTCGTTCAACGAGGACTCGAACGACAGCTGGATGCAGACCACGGACTCGTACAACGACGACTCCGACAACTCGGTCGACGACCACAGCGACAACTCGACGAACGACTCGAACAACTCCTGGTCCGAGATGGTGACGGAGGACTCGTACAACTCGTGGACGGACGCCTCGACGGACGACCACTCGATCCACGTCGGCAACCGCGACTACAGCACCGGCTTCGGCAGCGTCAGCCTCGGCGGCGGCTCGGGTGCCGGCGGCGACGGCGACACGATGATCAACAACCAGAACACGATCATCGACCAGTCGTTCAACGCCAATGTGGCGGGCGGCGCGTGGGGTGCGGGCGGCGGCCACGCCGTCGTCGCCTCGGGCGATGACTCGATCGCCGCGGGCGGAGACGTCAACCTCACGACGAACGTGGACCAGTCGACGAGCTTCTCCGCACCCGAGGGGGACATCAACATCGGCAACGAGACGTCCGTCGTGAACATCACGGACTCGTACAACAGCTGGGAGGACAACTCCACGTGGGAGGACTCCTCGACGCACAGCGACACCAGCGGGTCGTACAACGACTGGTCCGAGGACTACACGGCCACCGACTCGTTCAACGAGACGAACGACCTGTTCGAGAGCACCGACGTCACGGCTGACGTCGACGCGATCATCCACAGCTCCGACGCGTCGATCGACTTCGCGGGCTGACCCGATCTCCGGCCGCCGGTGCCCAAGCGTCGGCGGCCGGAACCCAGACACTGACCACATCACGACAGGAAGCAGAAGATCATGGCCGATTACGACCTCGAGGACTTCGACGACTCGTTCAACACGAAGGTGCGGGACTCGAACAACACCACCAACACGACCAACAACACCAGCTACACGGCGGACCTGAGCGGCGTCGGCAACTCCGATGACTCCGTCAACGGCAGCGGCAACTCGATGACCGACATCACCGGCAGCGGCAACACCGACAACTCCGTCAACGGGAGCGGCAACGCCGACGTCTCGCTCGACGGCGTCGGGAACGTCGACTCGCACGACATGACGACGGGCATCGACGGGTCGTACAACGACAACTCCGACAACTCCATGGACGACCACTCGGACAACTCGACCAACGGGTCGGGCAACGCGTTCTCGTTCGAGCACATCTCGGGCTCGTACAACTCGCACCTGGACGAGTCGGTCGACGACCACTCGATCGAGGTCGGCACGCGCAGCTATGACACGGGCTTCGGCGACGTGTCGCTCGGCGGTGCCGGCGGCGGTGGCGGGGATGTCTGGGTCAACAACCAGAACACGATCGTCGACCAGTCCTTCAACGGCAACGTCGAAGGCTGGGGCGAGGTCGACGGGGCCGGCGGCAACACGGCGATCGTGGCATCCGGCAACGGATCGTTCGCGGCCGGCGGGGACGTCAACCTGACCCAGTCGGTCGATCGTTCGACGGACTTCACCGCGGGCGGCGACATCAACCTCAACAACACGACGGACGTCGTGAACATCGAGGGGTCGTACAACTCCGAGGTCGACAGCTCATCGTGGACGGACAGCTCGACGCACGAGTCGACCGACGACTCGTACAACGACAGCTCGCAGAGCTGGATGGCCGACGGCTCGTTCAACGAGGAGCTCACCTCGTCGACCGAGAGCACGTGGGACGTCGACGCCGACGTGATCTGGGGCAGCGAGGACGCCTCGATCGGGGCGACCGAGACGCCCGACATGGACTTCGACTCCTGACGATCCGTTCCGCCGGTCGCTCCGAATAGCGATCAGGACCGCGATGACCCTCGGATGCGCATCCGAGGGTCATCGTCGTCAGGATGCTCACGGCCCCCGAACGAGAGAAGTCGACGATGACGGATGCAGTCCAGACGGCCGCAGAGGCGGATGCCGGCACGATCACGACCGAGCGGGTGACCGACGAGCTCGTCCCTCTCGTCGACAGGGCGGCGGCGTACTCGCAGGCCGTCGGGCGGGCCGATCTGGTCGAGAGGCTCGAGCAGACGCGCGCGCGACTGCTCGACCCGTTCGTCCGGGTCATCGTCGTCGGGCAGTTCAAGCAGGGCAAGAGCAAACTCGTCAACGCCCTCGTGAACGCTCCCGCGTGCCCCGTGGACGACGACATCGCGACGAGCGTCCCGACCTCGGTCTCGTTCGCCGACGAACCGGCGGCGTTCGCGCTCGTGCGCGACGAATCGGCGGCCGAGCCGCGCATCGGCCGCATGCCGATCCCGCTCGACGACCTCGCGGAGTTCGTGTCGGAGCGGGGTACGAGCGAGATCAAGCAGGACATCGTGGGCGCCGAAGTGCTGCTGCCCCGCGCCATCCTGCGCGGCGGACTGCGGATCGTGGACTCGCCGGGCGTGGGCGGCATCGAATCGACCCGTTCGGTCAGCACCCTCGCAGCCCTGTCGACGGCTCATGCCGTGCTCCTCGTGTCGGACGCATCGCAGGAGTACACCGAGCCCGAAGTGCAATTCCTGCGCCATGCTCTGCGCGTTTCGCCCAACGTCGCCGCCGTCCTGTCGAAGACCGACATCTACCCCGAGTGGCGCGAGATCGAGCGTGTCGATCGCTCCCATCTCGGCGAGGTCGGGCGGATCCCGATGTTCGCGGTGTCGAGCGACCTGCGCCTGCTCGCGGCGAAGGAGCAGGACCGCGACCTCAATGACGAATCCGGCTTCCCCGCACTCGTCGCGCACCTGCGCAACGACGTGCTCGGTCGCGCCGAGGTGGTCCACCAGCGGGCGGCCGTGCACGACCTGGTCTCGGTCGTCGAGCAGCTCTCGATGACCGCCAAGACCGAGCTCACCGCCCTCACGAATCCGCAGGACACGCCGCGCATGATCGCGCAGCTCGAAGAGGCCAAGACCCGCGCGGACGAGTTCCGCAGCAGGTCGTCGCGCTGGCAGGTGACGCTGAGCGACGGGATCTCGGATCTCGTCGCAGACACCGAGCACGATCTGCGCGATCGCCTGCGCAAGGTGCAGCGCGAGGCCGAGACATCCATCGACGAAGGCGACCCCGGACCGATCTGGGATCAGATCGTCGAGTGGCTGAACCTTCGGGTGTCGGACGCGGTCTCCGAGACGTTCGTGTGGACCAACGACCGCTCGCGCTGGCTCTCTGAGCAGGTCGCCGAGGAGTTCATGGCGGATCAGGCCGAGATCCCGTACCTCGATGTCGGCGACACGGTGGGGGTGCTCGACCCCGTCGAACCGCTCCAGGGCATGGACGAGGGCAGGCTCGGAGCAGCCGAGAAGATCTACATCGGCGTGCGCGGGTCGTACGGCGGAGTGCTCATGGCGGGCCTCGCGACGAGCCTCATCGGCATGTCGCTCATCAATCCGCTGTCGCTCCTGGTGGGCGTGCTGGTCGGTCGCCGCGCGTACCGCGAAGACATGACATCCCGCCTGTCACGGCGGCAGGCCGAGGCGAAGAACCTCACGCGGCGCCACATCGAGGACGTCGTCTTCCAGGTGGGCAAGCAGCTGAAGGACAGACTGCGCCTCGTGCAGCGCGTCGCCCGCGACCACTTCGGCTCGATCGCCGACGAACTGCATCGCTCGCTGTCGGATTCCGTGCTCGCCGCGAAGCAGGCCGCGACGATGTACACCGCTGACCGTGATGACCGCATCCGCGAACTCCAGGCCCAGCTGGCCCGCATCGAGGCGCTGCGCGCCGAGGTGCCGGCGCTCGCCGCCGACGGTGCGGAGCGCTGATGCACGCCGGACTCCGCGAGCTCTCGTCGCTCCTCGACGCTGCGCGGGAGGTGTACGGCGACGACGAGGACGCTGTGGGGCGCCTCGACGAATGGATCGGGCGCATCCACGAGCCCCTGCGACTCGCCGTGGCCGGAATGGTCAAGGCGGGCAAATCCACTCTGCTGAACGCGCTCATCGGCGAGAAGATCGCACCCACCGATGCGGGGGAGTGCACGCGCACGATCACGTGGTACCGCTACGGGCAGACCGCGAAGATCACGCTGCACCTCGCGAACGGCGCCGAGGAGCAGCTCCCCGTGCGTCGCGTCGACGGACAGCTCGTCCTCGACCTCGAGGGCCGCACCGCGGACGACGTGGCGCGGATCGAGGTCGAATGGCCGTCCGAGAGCCTGCGCTCGCTGATCCTCATCGACACGCCGGGCATCGGCTCGCTCTCGGAAGCGGTATCGGCACGGTCCTTCCGCTTCCTGACGCCGGACGACTCGGAGTCCGGAGCGGATGCGATCCTCTACCTGCTGCGTCACGTCCACTCGACCGACGTCGGCTTCCTCGAGGCGTTCCGCGACAGCGCGGCGGGGTCGGCCCACGCGGTCAACGCGGTCGCGCTTCTCTCGCGCGCGGACGAGATCGGCTCCGGCCGCATCGACTCCCTGCTCTCGGCGGCGCAGATCGCCGGGCGGTATCGCCGGGACGGTGACCTGCGCACCCTCGCCCTCGACTGCATCCCCGTCGCCGGTCTGCTCGCCGAAGCGGCCCGCACGCTGCGCGAGAGCGAGTTCGCCGCCTTCAGAGAGCTCGCGGACCTCGATCGGGAGGTGCGGGACCGGATGCTGATCTCGGTCGATCGGTTCACACGCCCGTTCGAAGACGCGACTCTCACGGTCGAGACGCGCCGAGCGCTGCTGGATCGGTTCGGGCTCTTCGGCGTGCGGCTGGGTGCTGCTCTCGTGCGCGGAGGCGCGACGTCGTCGTCCGATCTGCGAGACCGCATGGTGCAGCAGAGCGGGCTGGTGGACGTGCAGCGCTTCGTCGCGGACCAGTTCCGCTCGCGTGCGGCCGCGCTCAAGGCACGGGGCGCCCTGCAGGTGGTCGAGACGCTCCTGCGCGAGCGTCCGATCGACGGATCGCAGGAGCTGCAGGGGGCGATCGAGCGTCTGCGCGCCGGAGAACACGATCTGCGGGAGCTCGAGCTGCTCGCGGCGCTGCGCTCGGCCGATCTCGGGCTCGATCAACAGGACCACGCCGAGGCGGAACGCCTCATCGGGGGCGACGGCACGACGCCGTCAGCGCGTCTCGGGCTCGCGGTGTCCGCGACCGATCAGCAGGCGGCATCCCGCGTCCGCGACGTCCTCGCGCACTGGCACGCTCTCGCCGAATCGCCCGTGACCGACCGCGGCGCCGCGGATCTCGCACGTGTCGTGATCCGCAGCGCCGAAGGAGCCGCGTCAGAGCTGGGCGTCGCCGACGGGCGCCTCGGGTCCGCGTCGGATGTCGTGACGACGGGCGCTCCAGCGTAGAGCCGGCGGCAGGACGCTCACGAGCAGTCCGAGTGCAGCCAGCACGACCTGCGCCTGCAGAATGCGCTCGAGGGGGAGACCGCGATCGCCGAACGCGACGAGTTCGCCCGCGATGAGCACGACCCCCGCGAGGAACAGCACCGAGCCGAACTGCCACCACCGCACTTTCGGTCGGCGGTTCGCGAACGACACGAGCAGGACGATCTGCAGCATGATCATCGCGACCAGCGGAGTGAACACCGACCAGAACACGATGTCGGCCGCCGACGTGTACGTCTCGTCTGCTCTGCTGCCGTCGACGCCGCGCACGAGGTCGGCGATCTCGGGCAGCTGTGCCTGTCGGATGACCATCAGGTAGACGACGCCCGCCGCTCCGGCCAGCAGGCTCGTCACCCACAGCAGCTGCGCGATCCGTACGACGACGGGCGGCGGAGCTTTCACGAGCACGGGAGCGGCGTCCTTGCCCGCGAGCGAGGGTCGCTCGGGCACGGCAGCGCGGCGCTCGAGGTGCGCCTCGGCGGGGCTGACGCGTGCGGGGGCCTCGGGGGCCGTCTCGTCGCGCGACGTCTCAGAGATCGTCATCGGCCGGGATCTCACTCGTCAGGGCGGCATCGAGCTCTTCGAACGCGGCCGAGGAATCCGTGGAGACGTCCGCCTCGGTGTATTCGGCCGCGGCGTCGGGGTAGACGTCTGCGGGCTCCTCGACGACGATCTCCTCGGTCGCCGGTTCCTCGACGACCTGCTCGGCTGGCGTCTCCTCGACGACGAAGCCTGCGCCGGTGTCGTCCACGATGACGGGGCCGTCGATCTGGGTGACGCTGGCATCCTCGATCGCCGTGTTGCCGGATTCGTCGATCGCGACGTCCGTGGACTCGTCGTTCGCAGAATCCTCGACCACGACGACCGTGGACTCGTCCGTCGACGTCGAGGTGTCGGAATCCTCGTTCATCGAGTCCTCGATGACGGTGACATCGGTCTCGTTGCCGATGTTCGCGTCGCCGCCTGCCTCGATCGTCGTGGACTGGTCGAGCGACTCCTCGTTGTCGAGGTCCTCGCCGGCGGCCATGGCTTCATCGCCCGAGGCGACGACGGCCTCCTGATCGAAGGTCTGCGTGACGTCGCCCTCGGCCCAGATGTTCTGGTTGACCGACTGGTCGACGACCGTGTCGCGATCGTCCACCCACTGCACGTGGGTCGTGACCTGCTTGATCTCGCGCACCACCGGGTTCGGATGATGCTCGACGTGCACCGGTTTGACGACCTGGATGACCTGCGTGCGTTCGATGACGATGGGGGCGACGGATGCGACATCCGACGCGCTCGCGTGGTTCAGGCCGCGGTGCGCCAGCATCCCCTCCGGATCCTCGTCGAACTCGGCGGCGGCCGCGGGATCCCGCAGCAGGCTGAGGATGAACTCGATGAGGGCATCCGCGATCGTGGTGAGCGTGAGGCTCATGGTCGGCTCCTTATGGTGTGGATCCTGCTTCGACGGTAGAGGTCGGGGTGCTCGCGCGCGTCGGGGTAATACCCGCAGTCCGCGCCCGAGGAGTAGGGGGAAATGCCCAGGGGGTTCACGCGGACGCCCGCTCGTCGACGGCGGGCTCGGGTTCGTCGTCGAGCACGACACGCAGCTTCGCGATGAGGTCCGACCTCGTCGTCGCCTCGAGGCGACGACGGATACGGGCGATGTGGTGCTCAGCAGTCCGCGGTGAGATGAAGATCGCCGATCCGATCTCGGCGTACGTCTTGCCTTCGACCACCAGGACGGCGACCTCTCGCTCTCTCGGGCTGAGTTCGGCGTGCGAGCGGGGCCGTACCACGGGGGCTTCGCGTCGGCTCTCGACGTTCGCCGGTCGCATGTCGTCCCGCGGATGCAGGCGCCGCGCGCACGCGAGCAGCTGCGACACGGCCTTGCGATCCTTCGAGCGGCTCGCTCCGTGGCCCGCGAGTCGGGCGCCGTCCCAGGCGAGACCGACAGACGCGAGTCCCGTCGCCGCCTTCTCGACGAGGTCGGCGTCGACGTCCCCCGACAGCACCGTCGTCCAGACCCGGCCGGCCTGCGCCATCATCGCCGCGAGACGATTGTGGGGAGCTGCCGCCACGAGAGCCCGCGCGTGCGGCGCCAGGTCGTCGGGTCGCCCGAGCAGGATTCCCTGTTGGATCCCGGCCCAGTGCAGGTGAGCGGACCACAGCGGGGGAGCCCCGAGCGCGGCCATGCGCGCGAGTGCATCCGTGAGATGAGGACCGAGGCGATCCGACTCGCCGATCCGCGCCGCGGTCGCCACGAACTCGCACAGTGGCAGGATGCTGAAGAGGTCGAATCGAGCGCGCAGAAGGCTCTCTCGGGTCCCGCGCCAGGCCGCCTCGAGTGCAGGTGCGTCGTGGTACCTCCGTGCGATCGCGAGCGAGAGCGCGTCGAAGAGGAGCTTGTCTCGAGGGCTCAGCCCGCGCGCTCGCGGGATCATCGACTGGATGGCGGCCTCGACCTCGGGCGCCCGCTCCTGCTGCAGTGCGATCCAGGCGCTCCACAGCACGAGCCGATCTCGTGCCCAGGTGCCGCCGTGACCATCGCGCACGGCCGCGTCGATGACGGATCGCGCGACGTCGAGCTCGCCCAGGTGGATGGCGGCCAGCGCGGCGACGACGGCAGGAAGTTCGGGCACGGGGCCGGTCTCGTCCGACGACGTGTACATCTCGCTCGCACGCACGAAGTCCGACAGCGCCGTCTGCGCAGCGCCGTCGAGGCTCGCTCGCACACCCTGCGCGAGCAGGTCGAGCGAGACTCCGAGCGTCGAGGGCATCTCACCGGCGCGCGTGCCGCCGGTCTGAGCGAGCGCCCGGTCGCGGTCGGCGGCGGCGAGGGCCGCGAGTGACGCGCGCGCAGCGGAATCGGGCGTCGTGGGCGGGTGCGTCCGATAGACCTGGTCGGCGAGCTCGGCGAGTCCGCGCGCGGACCAGATCGCCGCCGCGGTATCGGCGGCGATCGCGGCATCCGGGTCCCCGACCTCGATCGACACGGCGTCGAGCTGCGCGCTCGCCGCCTCGACGTCGCCGAGTGTCCAGTCCACGCGGGCGCGGCGGATCGCGATCATGGTCGCTCCCGCTCCGGCGTCGGCCGCGGTCTCGAGCAGCTGTGCGGCGCGCCGCGGCTCGTGCGCGGCCGCGGCGTCGGCGTGGTGGATGAGAGCCTCCACCGCCCGGGTGTCGCGCACGCCTGAGAGCAGCGCGGCGATCGAGTCGTCGCCGTCATCCCGCGCGTAGAGCTCGACGAGTCGTTCGACGGGCATGGTCGAACGGACCGCTGCGCGCACAATCGGCACGATCTGCCCGTTGCGCTGGACGAGCCCGTCGGAGTATGCCTCCTCGAACGTGTCGTCGTCGGCGCTCACCGCCGTGCCACTCGCGTGGGCGAGACTCAGCTCCTCGAGCAGCTCCCGCACACGCGGCGTGCTCGCGTGCAGGCGGTGTGCGATCACGTCCTGGAGGGCCTCCTGCAGGAACGAATGATCGGGTGGCTGCGTGCACGCGGTCGCGGCATGGATCTCGAGGGACTCCGCGACGAGCCATGCCGTCCCGCCCGTGCGGATCAGGATGTCGTCGGCACATTCGTCGGGCAGTTCGGCGTCAGACGCCAGGTCGGAGCGCGCGAGGTGACCGAGGACGATCGCGGGCTGCGTTCGTTCGAGGCGGCTCGAGATCGCCGCGAGCCTGGTCGACAGCGGCCAGGGGCGCGTCGCGACGATGAGGGAGGCGCCGTCATCGTCGGCGCGCTCGGCGGCGGCGTCGAGGCGGTCGTCGTCGAGCAGATGCGCGTCGTCGACGAGCAGGACGTGCGCGGCCGGCAGCGAGCGGATGTCGGACGCCGAGGCGTTCGTGACGACGGTCAGGCCGCGCTCGACGAGGACACGCCGGAGGTGACGGAGGATGCGCGACTTCCCGGACCCGGAGGGACCCACCACGAGGGTCCGCAGCGGTGCCTCGTCGGCGATCATGGCGTCGATGTGCACGCGCGCGAGGCGCGTCGACGGCGTCGGCATCTCGGCGAAGCGCGCCGCCGCCGTGACCGGGATGGGGGAGTTCGTCTTCGTGCTCACTGCTCGACCTCCGTCGGCGTCGGCTCGGGGGCGAGCGGGTCCTGCAGGTTCCGGATGCGATCGGATGCCGGTGCCGGCTCGAGGAGCGGAGTCTCGACCGGCAGTGGCTGCTGCGGAATGCTCACGGTGGGCGCTTCCGTTGCCGCACGGAGCCGTTCCTCCGCGAGGTCGGCGGTGACGGGTGCGGGCGTGCTCGAGATCGCCGGTGACGGTTCGCCGTCCCCCGTCGGCGCCGCGGGCGCGGGAAGTCCGACCGATAGTCCGATGCCGGCGACCAGGACGAGTGCTCCGGCGGCGACGGCGATGACAGGCCCCGCGGCGAATCTGCGCCGACGAGGAGCGAGCGCAACGGGGAAGGGCGGGGGTTCGGCGTCTGCCGCGGCATCCGTCTCGACATCCGTCGCCTCCACGGCGACCTGACGTTCCGCGGCGACGCGGGCGGCACCTCGTGCGATCGTGGCCTTGGGGTCGGTGTCGACGAGCAGGGGGCGCTCGAACGCCTCCGAGAGCTTCTGTGCGACCCGCGGGATGCGCGACGAGCCGCCGGTCAGCAGGATCGCGTCGAGCTCGGACGCCGAGGTGTGCGCGTTCTCGAGCGCGTCGGACAGCACGGCGACGGTGCGGGCGAGCTCCTCTTCGACGATCGCTTCGAACTCGGAGCGGACGATGCGCACGGTGTGGCGCCTCGCGCCGAGGAGCAGCGGGATGACGGCCTCGGAGTCGAAGGACAGGGCCTCCTTCGCGTCCGTGCAGTCGCGTCGCAGTGCCGAGAGCGCGAGACGCTCGCTTTCGCCGCCCTGCAGATCGTCGTCGTCCACCTCGGCGGATGCGAGCACATGGTGGAACACGAGATCGTCGATGTCGGCGCCGCCGAAGTCGGCGAGGCCGCGGGGTGTGCCGAGCACGTCGAGATCGCCGTCTTCGCGCTTGCGCACGACGGCGGTGTCGAACGTGCCGCCGCCGAGATCGTAGACACCCACCGTGCCGCCCGTGGACAGCGGATGCCCGGCCTCGTAGTGGCGGACGGCGGCTTCGGGCTCGGTGAGGACGTCGACGTCCGCCCAGCCTTCGCGTGCGAGTGCCGCACGGACCAGTGCGATGCGATGCGGGCCCCACGTCGCCGGAACGGTGACGGCGACGGCGTCGGGGGAGGACCCCTCGCGTTCGACGACGGTGTCCACGACCCACGCGACCGTCGACGCGTAGAGCTTCTCGGGAGAGAACCGCTCGTCCGCCACCAGGATCGGCACGCCGTCTCCGATCCGGCGCTTCACGTCGCGCAGGAGCCGGTCGGGCTGCCAGATGCCCCGCCGTTCCGCGGAGTCGCCGAAGAGCATCTCCCCGTCGGCGACGAACACGACGCTCGGTGCGGTGTCGGAGCGACGACCGAGCGGGAACGACTCCGTCTCGATCCGGCCGTCCGACGCGATTCTCGCGATCGCCGCGGCCGTGCGGCTCGTCCCGACGTCGACGGCGAGAGTGAAGTGCGCTGACATTGTGCATCTCCAAGCGACACGGTGGCGCACCGGGGTGAGTGCGTCGGGTTCCGCGTCATGCACCCTCCATTCGAACCCGCGCCGCATTCGGATTGTGGATGCTTCGAATTGGCACTCACATTGCGTGAGTGCCAGCGCATCCCTAGACTTGATTCAGCACTCTCCCTGTCAGAGTGCTAACGAGTCTTCAGTCTCCGTTCAAAGAAAGAGGTGGACCGTGTCGGTTTCCATCAAGCCCCTCGAGGACCGCATCGTCATCAAGCAGGTCGAGGCCGAGCAGACCACCGCGAGTGGCCTCGTCATCCCCGACACCGCCAAGGAGAAGCCCCAGGAGGGCGAGGTCGTGGCCGTCGGCCCCGGCCGCATCGACGACAACGGCAACCGCGTTCCGCTCGACGTCGCCGTCGGCGACCGCGTGCTCTACAGCAAGTACGGCGGCACCGAGGTCAAGTTCGGTGCGGACGAGTTCCTCGTCCTGTCGGCCCGCGACGTCCTGGCGGTCGTCGTCCGCTGATCTCGCGTCATCGCGATCCGAAGGGGTCCGGGTGCTTCGGCATCCGGACCCCTTCCGCATGGCGTGGCAGGGATCGCTCGATGATCGGCAGGGGATGGATGCCGCACCGGCCGTCCCCGCGTGCACGCGGTCGTAGGCTGAGGTGGTGACACCCGACGCCGCTCAGCCCGCCGACGGCGAGGCGCTCGGCGAAGCGGCGATGTCGACGGGCGGGATCTCGGTTCCCGCGGCAGCGCGCACGAGTGAGCGCGAGAGGCTTCTCGGCGGCTTCTACGCGTTCGCGTCGTACTTCCTGTGGGGCTTCCTGCCGCTGTACTTCCTGCTGCTTGATCCGACGGGGCCGTGGGAGCTCGTCGCGTGGCGCATCCTGCTCGCGCTCGGCTTCTGCATCCTGCTCCTCGCGGTCACACGGTCGTGGCGGCGGCTGTTCGCGATCATGCGACAGCCTCGGCTTCTCGGGCTCACAGCGGTCGCCGGCATCCTCATCTACGTCAACTGGCAGGTCTTCATCATCGGCACCCTCACGGGGCACGTGATCGAGACGAGCCTGGGCTACTTCATCAATCCGCTCGCGACGATCGTGCTGGGCGTCCTCGTGCTGCACGAACGGCTGCGCGTGACGCAGTGGGTCGCGGTCGGCATCGCGGCGGTCGCCGTCGGCGTCATCGTCGTCGGGTACGGGTCGTTCCCCTGGATCGCGCTGACGCTCGCGGCATCGTTCAGCCTCTACGGTCTCATCAAGAAGCGCATCGGTCCGTCGGTCGACGCCGTCAGCGGTCTGACGCTCGAGTCGATGTGGCTCGTGCCGGTCGGGGCCGTGCTCCTCGGCGTCGTCGCGGCGACGACCGGCCTCACGATGGGGTCGAACGGTCTCGGTCACGCCCTGCTGCTGAGCGGAGTGGGCGTCGCGACCGCGGTGCCGCTCCTGCTCTTCGCGGCGGGTGCCCGCCGCGTGCCGCTCACGGTCATCGGCCTGCTGCAGTTCCTCACTCCGGTCATGCAGTTCATCACGGGCGCCGTGATCCTGGGTGAGCCGATGCCGATCGAGCGGTGGATCGGCTTCGGCCTCGTCTGGATCGCGCTCGCCGTGCTCGCGACCGACTCGATCGTGTCCGCGCGCCGCGCGGCGCGGGCCTGAGCGTCAGCGCACGAGCCGTGCGATCGCCTGCGTCGCCTCGGTGATCTTGGCGTCCGCTTCGGGTCCGCCCAGACGCGCGGCGTCCACGACGCAATGGCGCAGATGATCGTCGAGCAGTCCCACCGCGACGGCCTCGAGTGCGGACGTGAGGGCGCTGATCTGCGTGAGGATGTCGATGCAGTACTTCTCGTCGTCCACCATCTTGTGGATGCCACGGGCCTGACCCTCGATGCGCTTGAGGCGATTGAGGTACTTCTCCTTGTCGGTGATATACCCGTGGTGCGCGTGGGTCTCGGCGGCCGGGGTTGCGTCGGCGATCGGTACATCATGTACAGAGTTCATTATGTCCACCATTCACTATGAGATCGAGCGGAAGCGGCGCAGGAGCAGGCTGTTGCCCACCACGAAGACGCTGGACAACGCCATCGCGGCTCCCGCGATCATCGGGTTGAGCAGACCCAGCGCAGCGAGCGGGATCGCCGCCACGTTGTACGCGAAGGCCCAGAAGAGGTTGATCTTGATCGTGCCGAGCGTCGAGCGCGACAGCCTGATCGCGTCGACCGCACTGCGCAGGTCGCCGCGGACGAGTGTGATGTCGGATGCCTCGATCGCGGCATCCGTGCCCGTCCCCATCGCGAGTCCGAGGTCGGCCTGAGCCAGCGCGGCGGCGTCGTTGACGCCGTCCCCGACCATTGCGACGACACGGCCTTCGGCCTGCAGCGTCTGGACGACCGCGACCTTGTCGGCGGGGAGCACATCGGCGTGGACGCGCTCGATGCCCACCTGGGCGGCGACGGCGCGCGCCGCGGCCCCGTTGTCGCCCGTCAGCAGAACCGGCGTCAGCCCGAGACCGCGCAGCCGTGAGATGGCCTCGGCGCTCGTGGGCTTCAGCTGGTCGGACACCACGAGCAGGCCGCGCGCCGCAGCATCCCACGCCACCCACACGACGGAGCGGCCCTGGTCCTCGGCTTCGCGCGCGCGCTCTGCCAGCGCGTCGGGGATCGGAACGGCCCACTCGCGCAGCAGTGCCGGGCGACCGACGATGACGGCGCGACCGTCGACGACGCCCGAGACTCCGAGGCCGGGCACGTTCTGGAATCCGTCGACCTCGGCGAGCGGACGCTCCTCGGCCGCCGCCCGCGCGATGGCCCGCGCGATGGGGTGCTCCGAAGCGTGCTCGAGCGATCCGGCGAGGTGGAGCACCTCGTCGCGGTCGTCGCCGATCGTCTCGACGAGCGCCATGCGCCCGGTCGTGACGGTGCCGGTCTTGTCGAGGACGACGGTGTCGACGCGGCGGGTCGATTCGAGGATCTCGGGGCCCTTGATCAGGATGCCGAGCTGCGCGCCGCGACCGGTGCCCACGAGCAGGGCGGTCGGCGTCGCGAGACCGAGCGCGCAGGGGCACGCGATGATGAGCACGGCGACGGCGGCGGTGAAGGCGGATGCCGCGTCGAACCCGAGCAGGAGCCACACGCCGAGCGTGACGACGGCGATGCCCAGCACGATCGGCACGAAGACACCCGAGATGCGGTCGGCGAGGCGCTGCACGTCGGCCTTGCCCGACTGGGCCTCTTCGACCAGCCGCGCCATCTGCGCGAGCTGCGTGTCGGCGCCGACGCGGGTCGCGCGCACCACGAGGCGCCCGCCCGCGTTGACGGTCGCACCCACGACGGCGTCGCCCGGTGCCACCTCGACCGGCACGGGCTCGCCCGTCACGAGCGACGTGTCGATCGCGGACGTGCCGCTCACGACGACGCCGTCGGTCGCGATCTTCTCGCCCGGTCGCACGATGAACTCGTCGCCCGCGCGCAGCTCGGCCACCGGGATGCGCGTCTCGACGCCGTCGCGGAGCACCGCGACATCCTTCGCCCCGAGTTCGAGCAGAGCGTGCAGCGCGGCGCCCGCACGGCGCTTGGAGCGCACTTCGAAGTAGCGCCCGGCGAGCACGAACATCGTGACCCCGGCGGCGACCTCGAGATAGATCTGCCCCGCACCGTCACCGGGCTGGACGGTCCATTCGAATCCGTGGGTCATTCCCGGCATGCCGGCGTGACCGAAGAAGAGGGCGTAGAGCGACCACAGGAACGCGGCCGAGACGCCGAGCGAGATGAGCGTGTCCATCGTCGCCGCGCCGTGGCGCAGGTTGATCCAGGCGGCGCGGTGGAACGGCCACGCACCCCACACCACGACCGGCGCTGCGAGCGCGAGCGACGCCCATTGCCAGTACGTGAACTGCAGCGCGGGGATCATCGCGAGCAGAATGACCGGCACCGACAGGATGACAGAGCCGATGAGTCGCTGGCGCAGACCCACGAGTTCGCTGTCGGTCACGTCGTGGTCGTGCTCGTCGTGCGCCGGCGGAGCGGGCACGGCCGCGGTGTAGCCGGTCTTCTCGACCTCGGCGATCAGCGTCGCCGGGTCGACGTCCTGCGACGCGTGGACGACCGCCTTCTCCGTCGCATAGTTGACGGATGCCTCGACGCCGTCGATGCGGTTGAGCCGCTTCTCGATGCGCGCGGCGCACGACGCGCACGTCATGCCGCCGATCTCGAGATCGATGCGAGAGGCGGCCGTCGGGGAGGACATCAGGCCCGTGCCGCCTCGTAGCCCGCCTCATCGACCGCGGCGACGACAGCAGCGTCGTCCAGCGGCGTCGCGGACTCGACCACGAGGGTGCCGCTCGCTGCGCTCACGGAGATGCTCTCGATGCCGTCGAGCTTGGCCACCTCGCTCCGCACGCTCGCCTCGCAGTGTCCGCAGCTCATTCCGGTGACGCGGTACTCGGTCGTGACAGACATGGTGGTCCTTTCGTGGAGGGATGCTCGCATACCCCTCGGGGGTACACCCAGCCTAACCGCATACGGAGAGGGGGTATTCCCGGAGCGTCTCGATCGGCGTTTGGTAACGATTGGATCGCGTTACACATCGTTAACGAACGGCAACATTGGCGAGACCGCGCCGCGGTTAGGTTAGACGAACTGGGTCGGCGCCCGAGCCTGCCCGCGTATTCACACACAGCAAGGAGCAACATGAGCGTCTTCACTCGCTCGCGCAAGGCCACCGTTCTCGGTGCCATCGCGCTCGCCGGCGCCAGCGCCCTCGTTCTCGCCGGGTGCTCCGGTGGGACGGGCGGCGAGGCCACGACCCCTCCCACGGAGTCGCGCGACCTCAGCCTCAAGATCGGCACGATCCTGCCGCAGACGGGCAGCCTCTCGTTCCTCGGCCCGCCCGAGGAGGCCGGTGTCGGACTCGCCGCCGCCGACGTCAACGCCTACGCCGAGACCTCGGGCCTCACGATCGACGACATCGTCTGGGGCGACTCGGGCGACACCGACAACAAGGCGTATGCGACCACCATCCAGACGCTGATCTCCGAGGGTGTGACCGCCGCCATCGGCGCCGCCTCGTCGGGTGTCACGAAGCTCTTCCTCGATGACGCCGTCGCGGCCGGCATCATCACCTTCTCGCCGGCCAACACGTCGCTCGACTTCACGTCGTGGGACGACAACGGCCTCTACTGGCGCACGGCTCCGTCCGACACGCTGCAGGGCGAGGTCCTCGGCAACCTGGTCGCGGAAGACGGCAAGGAGAACGTCGCCGTCCTCTACCTGAACGACTCGTACGGCACGGGCCTCAACGAGGTCTTCCAGGAGACCTTCACGGGCGCGGGTGGCACGATCGTCGCCGAGCAGTCCTACAACACGGGTGACACCTCGTTCGACGCTCAGATCAGCGCGCTCATGGCCTCGAACCCCGACGCGATCGTGCTCATCACCTTCGACGAGATCTACACGATCGGTCCGGCGCTCATCGCCGCGGGCTACCCGGCCGACCAGCTGTACCTGGTCGACGGCAACCTGAAGAACTTCGGTTCGGACGAGAAGTGGCCCGCCGACGTCAGCATGGAAGGCGCCAAGGGCACGACGCCCGCCGGTCCCCTCGAGGCGGACGCCGGCTTCCAGGACCGCCTCAACGAGTGGTGGGTCGCGGACGGCAACACCGAGCTGACCGACTTCTCGTACGCCAACGAGTCGTACGACGCGGTCATCCTGCTCGCCCTCGCTTCGCTCGCGGCCAACTCGACCGACGCGGCCGACGTCGCAGCGAAGCTGCAGGAGGTCTCGGGTGGCACCGGTGACGGTGAGAAGTGCGACACCTACGAGGCGTGCGCCGACATCATCCTCGCCGGCAACGTCGCGGACTACGACGGCCCCTCGGGCCCGATCACGTTCGACGAGAACGGTGACCCGACCGAGGCCACGATCGGTGTCTTCCAGTACGGTGCCGACAACCTCAACACGCGTATCGGCTGATCCCAGCTGACGCAGCCGAAGGGCTCCGGACCTCTCGAGAGAGAGGTTCCGGGGCCCTTCCGCTTTCCGTGCCAGCACCCTCGCGGGCGAGGCGGGACGCGAGTAACCTCAGCTCTGACGCAGCCCCTCGACTGACGGAGGTCTCCCATGGGCACCGAGAAGAAGCCCGCCGCAGTGACGCCGAAGCCCCCTGTGACGCCGCGGCCCACGGAGCCGAACCCGTTCAAGATGAACGGCGCACCCGCAGGTACGCAGACGCCGCCGACCAAGGACGCCTGAACGACGAAGACGCGGATGCCGAGGCATCCGCGTCTTCGTCGTTCGATCTGGGCTCAGACCCCGTCGGCGCCCAGCGTACCGAGGTAGAGGCCGATGACCTTCGGGTCGTTCAGCAGGTCGCGTCCCGTGCCCTCATAGGCGTCGCGGCCCTGGTCGAGGACGTAGCCGCGGTCGCAGATCTGCAGGCACCGGCGCGCGTTCTGCTCGACCATGATGGTCGTCACGCCCGCCTTGTTGATGTCCGAGACGCGGATGAACGCGTCATCCTGTCGCACCGGTGAGAGACCCGCGGAGGGCTCGTCGAGCAGGAGCACGGCGGGGTCCATCATGAGGGCGCGCGACATCGCGACCATCTGCCGCTCGCCGCCCGAGAGCGAGCCTGCGCGCTGCTTGAGCCGCTTGCCCAGCTCGGCGAAGATGCCCGTCACGAACTCGAGGCGCTCGTTGTAGGTCTTCGGCGCCTGGTAGAGGCCCATCTGCAGGTTCTCTTCGATCGTGAGCGACGGGAAGACGTTGTTCGTCTGCGGTACGAAACCCACGCCCCGCTGGACGAGCTTGTCGGACTTCAGCCCGACGACGCTCTCGCCGTTGACGCTGATCTCGCCCTCGCGCACCTTGACCATGCCGAAGATCGACTTCAGCAGCGTCGATTTGCCGGCACCGTTCGGGCCGATGATGCCGATGAGCTCGCCCTTGTGCGCGATGAGATTGGCACCGTTGATGATGTTGATTCCAGGCAGGTAGCCCGCGTAGAGGTCTTTGACCTCGACGACGACGCGATCTGTCTTGCCCTCGGCGAGGGCCGCGGCGCCCGTCGAGGCGGCAGGATTGCTCACTTGTTCTCCTCCTCAGCCTCGGCGATGGACGCCTCTTCGGCTTCCTTGATCTCCTCGAGAAGCTCCTTCGCCTCGGGGTCGAGATCGCCTTCGACACGGCCGGTCACGACTCCGAGGTCGACGTCCTGATGGCTGCCGAGGTAGGCGTCGATGACCGCCTTGTCGTTCATGACGGTCTCGGGCGGGCCCTCCGCGACGACGCGGCCTTCCGCCATGACGATCACCCAGTCGGCGATGTGGCGCACCATGTGCATGTCGTGCTCGACGAACAGCACCGACATCCCCAGATCCTTGAGGTCGAGGATGTGGTCGAGCAGCGACTCGGTGAGCGCCGGGTTGACACCGGCCATGGGCTCATCGAGCATCACCAGGGTCGGGTCGCTCATGAGCGCGCGGGCCATTTCGAGAAGCTTGCGCTGGCCACCCGAGAGCGACGCCGCGTAGTCGTCGGCCTTCGCGTCGAGCTTGAAGCGCGCGAGCAGCTCCATCGCCTTGTCCTCGATCTCGTCGTCCTGCTTGCGCCAGATCGCGGGGATGATGCTCGCCCACAGGCTCTCGCCCTTCTGGGCGGTCGCGCCGAGCTTCATGTTCTCGAGCACCGTCAGGAGCGAAAGGGCCTTGGTCAGCTGGAACGTGCGCACCTGACCCATGCGGGCGACCTTGAACGACGGGATACCCGACAGGTTCTTGCCGTCGAAGCTCCACGTGCCCGAGTTGGGCTTGTCGAAACCGCAGATGAGGTTGAACAGCGTCGTCTTGCCGGCACCGTTCGGGCCGATGAGGGCGGTGATGACGCCTCTCGGCACCTCTATGTGATCGACATCGACGGCGGTGAGACCGCCGAACCGCCGCGTCACGTGGTCGATGACCAGGATGGGATCGACCTTCGGCACGCCGGGCACGTTGTCGCCCTTGGCGAGGCCCGTCGTCTTGGGGCGACGGATGCTGCCGGTCGCCGTGGTGACGGCTCCCGTGGCGGGGGCGGCTGGCTCTTCTGGCACGGCCGGCTCGGTGGGCGGGTTACTTGACAAAGGTCAGCTCCCTCTTGTTTCCGAAGATGCCCTGTGGGCGGAAGATCACGATGAGCATCAGTGCGACACCCACGAGGATGAAGCGGAGCGTGGCCGCCTGCTGGCTCGACATCGGGAGGATGCCCGAGTTCGCGAGGGCCGGGAGCACGTTGCCGAGGAACCCCATGATGACCCAGAAGATCAGCGATCCCACGACGGGTCCGAAGACCGTCGCGGCGCCGCCGAGCAGCAGGATCGTCCAGATGAAGAACGTGAGGCTCGTCGTGTACGTCGCCGGCACCACCGCGGACGGCAGGGCGAACACCACACCGCCGAGGGCGCCGAAGACGCCACCGATGATGAGCGCCTGCATCTTGTAGGAGAAGACGTTCTTGCCGAGCGAGCGGACGGCGTCCTCGTCCTCGCGGATGCCCTTGAGCACGCGGCCCCACGGGCTGCGCATGAGGGCCCAGACGAGATAGACCGCGATAGCGAGCAAGATGATGCCGAAGACGCGCACCCACAGCTGATCGGCGGTCCAGGTCCACGGGCCGAACCCGTACGTCATGACGGATCCGTCGGCGGCCTCCTTGGGGAAGGGGTTCGCCGCGCGGAAGCCCGCGTGGTAGCCGCCCAGGCCGTCGGCCGAGTTCGTCCACTCGTCGAACAGCTGGGTCGTCAGCGCGAGTCGGACGATCTCCGCCGCCGCGATCGTCACGATGGCCAGGTAGTCAGCCCGCAATCGCAGCGTCGGGATGCCGAGGATGAACGCGAACACGACTGCGGCGAGGCAGCCCACGATGATGCCGACCCACCAGGGCCATCCGAAGCTCAGGATCGAGATGGCGTAGCCGTAGGCGCCGAGCGCCATGAAGCCCGCCATACCGAAGTTGAGCAGGCCCGCGTAGCCGAAGTGCACGGCCAGGCCGGTTGCGGCGAGGGCGTAGGCGATCGTCTCCGGGCTGAAGACCCAGTACGCCGTGTTGTTGAGAATCTGTCCCCAATCCATGGCCTAGCCCAGCCTCTCTTTTCGACCCAGCAGGCCTTGTGGTCTCACGAGGAGGATGATGATCAGGACGGCCAGCGCACCCACGTACTTCATGTCGGGGGGGATGCCCAGAAGGGTCGACATCTCGACGAGGACGCCGACGATGATCGATCCGATCAGTGCGCCGAATGCGGTGCCGAGACCGCCGAGGGTGACGGCGGCGAACACCAGCAGGAGCACCTGCACACCCATGTCCCACTTGACTCCGGGGCGGAAGTACGCCCACAGCACGCCTGCGACGGCGGCGAGCGCCGACGCGAGGATCCACACGATCCGGATGACGCGGTCGACGTTGATTCCGGATGCCGCGGCCAGGCTGGGATTGTCGCTGATGGCGCGCGTCGCCTTGCCGATTCGCGTGCGCAGCAGCCAGAACGCGACGGCGAGCAGAAGGACGATCGAGATGCCCATCGAGGCGAGGTCGATCCACGACACCGCGATCGGACCGAAGCGGATATCTCGCCCGGCGCCCGCTCCCGGAAGCTGATATGTCGAACCGCCGATGAAGAACTGATAGACGTACCGCAGCGCGAGCGAGAGCCCGATGCTCACGATCATGAGCTGCACGAGGCCGATGCCCCGTCGCCGCAGTGGCTTCCACAGGCCCGCGTCGAGCGACCAGCCGAGTCCGGCCCCGAAGGCGACGACGATCGGGAGCACGAGCCACATCGGCAGGGCGAGGTTGACGCCGAAGACGAGGGCGATGATCGCACCGAACGTCAGCATCTCGGCGTGCGCGAAGTTCGTCAGGCCGGTCGTGCCGAAGATGAGCGAGACGCCGACGGCGGCGAGTGCGAGCAGCAGACCGAAGTTGAGGCCGTTGACGAGCCGCTCCATGAACTGGTCGATGAACGACGTCGTCACGCGCTCACCCTCGCCGAGGAAGAGGTTGACGATCTTCGTCCCCGTCGCCCCGAAGCCGACGTCGAAGGCCCCGGAGGTGCCCTGCACGGCGGTGACGCCGTCGGGCAGCTGCTCAGCATCGACGATGACGCCGTCGGGGAGCGTCGACTCGTCGACCGTGATCCGGTACTCCTCCTTCTCGGGGACGTAGAGGCGCCACTTGCCCTCGGCGTCGGTGACGGTCTCGGCTTCGAAGCCGTTGCCCGAGACCTCCATCACGACGTCGGGCACGGGTTCGCCGTCGAACGAGATGAGGCCGCCGAAGTAGAACTCGGTCGGCTCCTGATCGCCCCCGGGCGTGTCAGGGGCGGTAACCGCGGCGTGCGCACCCGTGGGGGCGGCGAGCAGCACCAGCGCTGCGGCGAGCAGAGCGCCCGCCAGCATCACCAGCCACCGCAGCGATCGCCTCGCTGTCAAAGTCGTAGGACTCACGAAACCTCCCAGTCCAGCACAACGCAGACACCGAAGCTTCGGGTCGCATCGGCCGTGATGAACGACGGTACGACCCTAATGTGTCGTCCGTGTTTCACCTACAACTCCGCGAGCAGGTGTGACCGAATCGCTACTGACGTGCTCTGCACTGCCACGAGCCGCCGCGGGAACAATTCACCGCCCCCGCCGCTTAGAATCGAGTACGGCGGGTCACCCGCGCACCGGCCGTCGACGTCCACCTCGAGCATTGCGCCGATGCCCGCACCCGCAGGGTCCGCGCTGGAGAATCCATGGAGCACAACGATCCCTTCGGCTTCGTCGGACTGACGTACGACGACGTCCTCCTGCTGCCCGGTCACACCGACGTCATCCCGAGCGAAGCCGACACGTCTTCGCGTGTGACGCGACGCATCACGGTCGCGACGCCGCTCCTGGCGGCGGCCATGGACACCGTGACCGAGTCGCGCATGGCGATCGCGATCGCGCGCGAGGGCGGCCTGGGGATCCTCCATCGCAATGCGTCGATCGAGGAGCAGGCCTCCATGGTCGACCGCGTCAAGCGCAGCGAGTCGGGCATGATCACCGACCCGATCACGACGACGCCTGACGCGACGATCGAGGAGGTCGACGCGATGTGCGCGCAGTACCGCATCTCCGGCCTCCCGGTCGTCGACGACGACGGCAAGCTCGTCGGCATCATCACCAATCGCGACATGCGGTTCGTGTCGGGCTTCGAGCGCCAGACCACCCATGTGAAGGACGTCATGACGAGCGACGGCCTGGTGACGGGCCGCGTGGGCATCGGCGCGGGAGAGGTCATCGCGCTGTTCGCCCAGCACCGGGTCGAGAAGCTCCCGCTCATCGACGACGAGGGCCGGCTCGCGGGTCTCATCACGATCAAGGACTTCGACAAGAGCGAGAAGTACCCGCTCGCGACGAAGGACGAGCACGGTCGCCTGCGCGTGGGCGCGGCGATCGGATTCTTCGGCGACGCATGGGAGCGGGCCGAAGCGCTGCGCGACGCGGGCGTCGACGTTCTCGTGGTCGACACGGCGAACGGCCAGTCCGCGGGCGTCATCGACATGGTCAAGCGCATCAAGGCCGACCCTTCGTTCGACCACATCGACGTGATCGGCGGCAACGTCGCGACGCGCGAAGGGGCCCAGGCTCTCGTCGACGCGGGCGTCGATGCGGTCAAGGTCGGCGTCGGGCCGGGATCGATCTGCACCACCCGGATCGTCGCGGGTGTGGGCGTCCCGCAGGTGACAGCGATCTGGGAGGCCTTCCAGGCGACGCGCGATGCCGGCATCCCCGTCATCGCCGACGGCGGCCTGCAGTACTCCGGCGACATCGCGAAGGCGCTCGTCGCCGGCGCCGACTCGGTCATGCTCGGATCGCTCCTCGCGGGCACCGACGAGTCGCCGGGCGAGATCGTCTTCCAGGGCGGCAAGCAGTTCAAGCTCTACCGGGGCATGGGCTCGCTGGGTGCGCTGCAGACGCGCGGCAAGAAGACGTCGTACTCGAAGGATCGCTACTTCCAGGCCGACGTCCCCAACGACGACAAGCTCATCCCCGAGGGCATCGAAGGCCAGGTCGCGTACCGCGGCCCGGTCGCCGCCGTCGCCTACCAGCTCGTCGGGGGGCTGCGTCAGTCCATGTTCTACGTCGGTGCGCGCACGATCGACGAGCTCAAGGCCAAGGGCAAGTTCGTCCGCATCACCGCCGCGGGACTCAAGGAATCGCACCCCCACGACGTGCAGATCGTCGTCGAGGCGCCGAACTACAAGAAGTAGCCCGCGTTCCGGACGAGTGCCGGGGTCGTCTCCTCTCCATCCCCACGACAATCGGTCAACCACGCGTACTTCGGAGGATTCTCGCGTGTGGCTCCGAACTTCGCGCGGTTGACCGAACTTCGTGACTCCTCCACAGGCCCGCACCGCCGGAAGCTGTCCACGAACGAGCTGCGGTGAGGGTGTCATCGGGGACTAACGGTCATCCTCATTCGGTGGACATCTCGACCTGGATCGCAGAACGTGGCGGCATCGCGCATCGCGCCGATGTGATCGGCGCCGGGTTCGGTCTGGCGGCGGTACGCAGCGCCATGAAGAGCGACGAGATCGAGGTCGTACGGCGCGCCTGGCTCGTTCAACCCGCCGCGTCGCCCGATGTGGTCGCCGCGGCACGAGCCGGTGGTCGCGTCGCGTGTGTGAGCCTGGCGAGGCGGCGCGGGTGGTGGATGCCGGATGGCGTCGATGAACGGCTGCATCTGCGGCTGGCTCCGGATGCCGGCTCGCCGCGCAATCCGAAGGACTGGGACGGCGTTGTGCACTGGACGAAGGGCATCGCCCCCGTCGCGAAGCGATCGCTGGAGGAGTCCCCTGAGGACGCCCTCGCCCATATCGCCACCTGTCTGCCGCATGCCCAGGCTCTGGTCGTGTGGGAATCAGCGATGCGGTGCGAGCGCCTCTCACCCGAAGTCATCCGCGCGATCGTGTGGCCGACCGAGAAGTCGCGCCGCTGCGCCTCCGAGGTGAACGGGCTGTCGGATTCCGGGCTCGAGACGATCTTCGCCTCGGCCGTCCGATCATGGGGCGTCGCGCTGCGCCAGCAGATCGTGCTCGCGGGGAAGCCTGTCGACATCCTGATCGGTGATCGGCTGGTGGTCCAGATCGACGGGTACGCCCACCATTCCTCTTCCGCGCAGCGGACGAAAGACATCGCTCACGACGCCGAATTGCGTCTGCGGGGCTACACCGTACTGCGCTTCTCGTACGCGCAGGTCATCCATGACTGGGCGCTGGTCGAGCGGACTGTTCGCCGCGCGCTGGCATCCCGCCTTCACCTCGCGGACTGACCCACGGCATCCGCTCTCGCGCTGACGAATTCCCCACGCTCGCGACCACCTTGCACCGTACGAAAATCGGTCAACCACGCGTACTTCGGAGGATTCTCGCGTGTGGCTCCGAACTTCGCGCGGTTGACCGAAGTTCGTCGGAGGAGAGCACGGCAGATCAGGGGTGGCCACCGTGATCTCGGAGCGTGGCGCTAGCCTGGGCGCATGACGCAGGCGCCGGCGAAGAGGACGTTCTTCGCGCTCGGGCGCGTCGAGAACTACACGGACGCGGTGTTCGCCATCGCGGCGACGCTCCTCGTGCTCGACCTCACGACGACCGCGTTCGGGAAGATCTCGTCCGACGCCGAGCTGTGGCATCAGCTCGGCGCGATGTGGCCGTCGTTCATGGCGTTCGGCGTGAGCTCCGTGCTGCTCGGCGGTCTGTGGGTGAGCCACATCAGCCAGTTCCGCGACATCGCCCGCGCCGACATCGTGCTGCTGTGGCTCAACAACGCCCGGCTGCTGTTCATCGTCCTCATTCCGTTCACGACGAGCCTCGTGAGCGAGTACTCCGACTACTACGCGGGTCGCGTGCTGCTGCCGGTCAACTTCTTCTTCGCGATGGCCCTCGGCATCGCGACGTGGTTCTGGGCTGCGTCGAAGGACGGTCATCTGCTGAAGGACGAGGCGAAGCCGGATGCCCCGAGCCAGACGGTCGGCAGCGTCACGGCACTCATCGCCGGCGGCGTCACCGTCGCGCTCTCCCCGTGGTTGGGGTCCTGGGCCTTCCTGACGTTCGCCGTGAGCGGTCCGATCTCGGGGGTGCTCCAGAAGCGTCGGAAGGCTACGCCGTCGGCGTGAGCTCACGCTGATCGGCGGGCGCGGCATCCATCGTCGTCTGCGACGTTCCCGCCGGCAGCCACAACGCCGCGATCATGGCGGCGAACAGCACGGCGGCTCCGACGAGCACGGCAGGGCGCGCCGCGTCGACGTACTGGTCGGGCAGCAGTTCGCCGCCTGCGCCGACGAAGACCGCGGTCATGACGGCTGTGCCGAGCGCGATGCCGATCTCGCGGACGGTCGAGTTGACGCCGGATGCCTTCGCGTGGTCGATCGGGGCGAGCGTCGCGAGCAGCGCGGTCGCCGAGGGCGCGAACACGAGTCCCATGCCGATCCCGGCCATGACGAAGGGAGCGATGAGCAGCCCGTAGTCGAGGGTCTGCGACAGCATGAGCCCGAGCCACAGCAGCGCGCCGCCCTGCAGGGCCAGCCCCGAGACCATGAGCGCCCGCGTGCCGACCCGCGGGGCGATGAAGCCCGCGAGCGGCGCGACGAACATAGGCGCCAAGGTCCACGGAGTCGTCTGCACGGCAGCCTCGAGCGGCGTCGAGCCCTGCACGACCTGCATGTACTGGATGAGGATGAACACCGCCCCGAACGTGCCGAAGCTGAACGCGAAGCCGACGATGTTCGTGACCGAGAACGAGCGGTCGCGGAAGAGTCGCAGCGGCACGAGCGGCGCCTTCGCGCGCGACTGCCACCACACGAACGCCACGAGCAGGAGTGAACCCGCGACGACCTCGGCGATGACTCCGAGCGAGTCCCACCCGTCGTCGTTGCCGCGCACGATCGCATGCACGAGCGCGAGCACGCCGACGCCGGCGAGAGCCGCGCCGACGACGTCGATGCGGGCGCGCAGGCCGTAATCGTTGTTCAGCGCGTACAGCGCGAGGGGGATCGCGACGATCGCGACGGGCACGTTGATCCAGAAGATCGCCTGCCAGCTCCAGCCCTCCATCACGGCACCGCCGACGAGGGGGCCGACGGCGACGCCCAGGCCCGAGATGCCGCCCCAGATGCCGATCGCGAGCGGGCGCCGTTCGGGGGCGACGCCGCCCGAGATGAGCGCGAGCGAGAGGGGGAGGACTCCGGCGGCGCCGAACCCCTGCAGCGCGCGGGCCGCGATGAGCGAGGCGGGATCGCCCGACAGCGCCGCGAGCACCGAGCCGATGCCGAAGATCGCGATGCCGGCGATGAACACCGAGCGCCGGCCGAAACGGTCTCCGAGCGCGGCCGCGACGAGGATGAACCCGGCGAAGGCGAGGGTGTACGCGTTGACGAACCACTGGAGCTCCTCGACGGTCGCGCCGAGCTCGCTGTGCAGGACCGGCAGCGCGTTGGTCATGACGAGGTTGTCGAGCGTCGCCATGAACATGGGGACGGATGCCGCGGCCACGACGAGTCCGAACGGACGGCGCCGAGTGGTGGATGAGCTCATGGCGGTTCCTCACGCGTGTTTGTAATCGGATGATTACTTGGATGAGGACACTGTAGTAATCGACTGATAACCTGTCAACCGTGACCGCGAAACCGACCCGTATGAGCTCCGAGGAACGTCGCGAGCAGATCATCGAAGCCGCGATCGCCGTCTTCGGCGCCAAGGGCTATGTCGGCACGACGACGGATGACGTCGCGAAGGCCGCATCCGTCTCGCAGCCCTACGTCGTGCGGCTCTTCGGAACGAAGGAGAACCTGTTCCTCGCCGCCCTCGACAGCGCGCTCGAAGAGCTCCTCGCCGCGTTCGCGACCGTGCCCGCGGCATCCGATCTCCACACCCGCGGCGAGCTCATGGGTCAGGCCTACCTGCGTCTGCTCGAGGTGAGGGGCCTTCACCAGCTGCTGTCGCACGCCTTCCTGCTCGGCGCTCACCCCGTCATCGGTCCGGCCGCCCGCGACGGCTTCGCCCGGGTGTGGCGCTACCTGCGGCATGAGGCGGGGTTCACGTCCGAGGAAGCGCAGAAGTTCCTCGCGATGGGCATGCTCATCAACACGATGCTGGGCCTGCGCCTCACCGAGGAGTACGGCCGCGATGCCGGCATGACCGAGCTCTTCGACGAGTGCTTCCCCGTCAGCATCGGCCTCGTGCTCGAAGAAGCTCCGCGCGCGCACGAACCCTGGTGAGCGGAGGATGCCGCGGCGTATCGTCGATCGTATGTGCCGCAGCATCCACACCCTCCACAACTTCGAGCCCTCAGCGACGTCGGAAGAAGTGCACGCCGCTGCGCTTCAGTACGTGCGCAAGATCAGCGGGTCGACCAAGCCCTCCAAGGCCAATCAAGAGGCCTTCGACAGGGCCGTCCACGAGATCGCCCACATCACGCAGCACCTGCTGAACGACCTCGTCGCCGTCGTGCCGCCCAAGAACCGCGAAGAAGAGGCGGCGAAGGCCCGCGCCCGCGCGGTCGCGTCGGGCCGGTACTCCGCCGCCTGACAACCGGATAGGCTGATCGGCTCGGCACCCCGCCCGGGCAGACAGGATCCGTCGTGGGCTACATCGACATCAACAGCGTCTCGTTCACGCTGCCCGACGGCAGGCCGCTCCTCGACGAGGTGTCGTTCCGTGTCGGCGAGGGCTCGACGACAGCCCTCATCGGGCAGAACGGCGCGGGCAAGACGACGCTGCTGCGGATCGTCCGCGGCGAGGTGCCGGCGCACGGGGGAGCCGTCACGATCGACGGCGGCCTCGGCGTCATGGACCAGTTCGTCGGGCACGGCACGGCCGAGCAGACCGTCCACGATCTGCTGATCTCGGTCGCCCCCGACCGCGTCCGGCGTGCGGCGCGCGAGCTCGAGGACTCCGAGGCCGCGATCATCGAGCAGGACGACCTCGACACGCAGATGCGGTACGCGGGCGCGCTCGCCGACTATGCCGAGGCGGGCGGCTACGAGTACGAGACGGTGTGGGACACCTGCACGATCGCCGCCCTCGGCATCCCGTTCGCCCGAGCGCGGTTCCGCGAGCTCACGACGCTCTCGGGCGGTGAGCAGAAGCGACTCGCGCTCGAGGCGCTGCTGCGCGGTCCCGACCAGGTTCTGCTGCTCGACGAGCCGGACAACTACCTCGACGTGCCCGGCAAGCGCTGGCTCGAGGAGCGGCTGCGCGAGACATCCAAGACCGTCCTTCTCGTCTCGCACGACCGGGAGCTCCTCGCCCGCGGCGCCGACCGGATCGTGACTCTCGAAGCGGGCGGCGCGGGCAGCACGGCATGGGTGCACGGCGGCGGCTTCGGCACGTATCACCGCGCACGCGAGGAGCGGATGGACCGCCTCGACGAGCTACGCCGCCGGTGGGATGAGCAGCACGCGAAGCTCAAGAAGTTCGTCGCCGACATGAAGGTCAAGGCGGCGGCGAGCGACGAGTTCGCCTCTCGCTACCGCGCCGCCCAGACCCGCCTGCGGAGGTTCGAAGAGGCCGGTCCGCCCGAGGAGCGACCCCCCGCGCAGGAGCTCGACGTCCGCCTGCGGGGCGCGCGCACCGGCAAGCGCGCGGTCGTCGCCGAGAAGCTCGAGCTCACGGGGCTCATGAAGCCGTTCGATCTCGAGGTGTGGTTCGGCGATCGTGTCGCGGTGTTGGGTTCGAACGGCTCGGGCAAGTCCCACTTCCTCCGCCTGCTCGCTCGGGGCGGGACCGACCCGGATGCCCTGCTCGGACACGTGACGGCGGTCGGCTCCGACCTCGAACCCGTCGCGCACACGGGACGCGGCGTGCTCGGGGCGCGGGTCGTGCCGGGCTGGTTCGCGCAGACCCACCGGCACCCCGAGTTCACGGGGCGCACCCTGCTGGACATCCTCCACCGCGGCGACGATCGCCGTACGGGAATGCCGCGGGATGCCGCGAGCTCCGCGCTCGACCGGTACGGGCTCGTGAAGCAGGCCGAGCAGGTGTTCGACAGCCTCTCGGGCGGTCAGCAGGCGCGGTTCCAGGTGCTCCTGCTCGAGCTGTCGGGTGCGACGCTCCTGCTGCTCGACGAGCCGACCGACAACCTCGACCTCGTCTCGGCCGAGGCCTTGGAAGACGCGCTCACGCGATTCGAGGGCACGGTGCTCGCCGTCACGCACGACCGGTGGTTCGCGCGCTCGTTCGATCGTTTCGTCGTGTTCGGCGGCGACGGGCAGGTGTACGAGGCTGACGCGCCCGTGTGGGACGAGTCGCGGGTCGCCCGCGCCCGCTGAGGCCCGCACGGGCGCCGAGTAGGCTGGGGTCGTGAGCATGGACATGGAGCTCGGCCGCGCGAAGCGCGCCCGCCGGGCGTATGCGTTCGATGACATCGCGGTCGTGCCGTCCCGGCGCACCCGCAACCCCGAGGACGTCTCGACGTCGTGGACGATCGACGCGTTCTCGTTCGCGATCCCCGTGCTGGGGGCTCCGATGGACTCGGTCATGAGCCCGCGCACGGCCATCATGCTCGGTCAGCTCGGTGGCCTCGGCGTCATCGACCTCGAGGGTCTGTGGACGCGTTACGACGACCCGGATCCGCTGCTCGCCGAGATCGCTTCGCTCTCCGACGGCGCCGCCACGCAGCGCATGCAGGAGCTCTACGCCGAGCCCATCAAGCCCGAGCTCGTGCGGGACCGCCTCGCCGAGGTCCGTGCCGCGGGCGTCACGGTCGCTGGTTCCCTCACGCCGCAGCGCACGCAGGAGCTCTACGAGACCGTCGTCGCGGCGGGTGTCGACCTCTTCGTGATCCGCGGCACTACCGTGTCGGCCGAGCACGTGTCGTCGGGCGAGCAGCCGCTCAACCTCAAGAAGTTCATCTACGACCTCGACGTGCCGGTCATCGTCGGCGGGGCCGCGACCTACACGGCAGCTCTGCACCTCATGCGCACGGGCGCAGCGGGCGTGCTCGTCGGCTTCGGCGGGGGAGCGGCATCCACGACGCGCGCGACCCTCGGCATCCACGCTCCCATGGCTACTGCGGTCGCCGACGTCGCGGGCGCGCGCCGCGACTACCTCGACGAGTCGGGCGGGCGCTACGTACACGTGATCGCCGACGGCGGCGTGGGCACGTCGGGCGACATCGTGAAGGCGCTGGCGATGGGGGCGGATGCCGTCATGCTGGGCGTTGCGCTCGCTCGGGCGACTGATGCTCCGGGTCGCGGCTTCCACTGGGGCCCTGAAGCGCATCACCCGAAGCTGCCGCGCGGCCACCGCGTCGGGGTGACGCAGGTCGCTCCCCTCGAAGAGGTGCTCTACGGCCCTGCGCCGGTCGCGGACGGCACGGCCAACCTGATCGGCGCGCTGCGTAAGTCGATGGCGACGACGGGGTACTCCGACCTCAAGGAGTTCCAGCGGGTCGAGGTCGTCGTCGCGCCCTACAGCGGCGGATGACCAGCACTCCGCACACCCCGACGGACGTCGAGGTCTTCCCGCCGACGCTGCGCGAGGTCATGCTGCGTCCGCGGTGGATCGCGATGCTGCTGCTGTCCCTCGTGGTCGCGGGGGTCTTCGCGTGGCTCGGGCAGTGGCAGCTCAGCCGCGCGATCGACACGGATCCGCCGCCGCCCGGCGCGACCGAGGTCGTGCGTCCGCTCGCCGACGTCGTAGCTCCCGGCGAGTACCTGCCCGAACCTCTCGTGGGACAGCGGGTCGAGGCATCCGGATCCTGGATCCCCGGCGACTTCCTCGTCGTCTCGTCGCGCTTCAACGAGGGTGTCGAGGGGTACTGGGTGACCGGACAGCTCCGCCTCGACGACAGGGACGAGCCGACGTCGATCGCCGTCGCGATCGGCTGGGCGTCGACGGCCGACGAGGCGGCGGACGCGGTCGCCCAGCTGCAGTTCGACGCGGAGGCTCCGGATGCCGCGCCCGTCACGATCACCGGGCGCATCATCTCGGACGAGGGTCCGGCGCTGCCGCCGCGCGGCGCGGACCCGCAGGAGATGACGAGCATGTCGCCGGCCGTCCTGCTCGGTCAGTGGCACGACGTCGAGGGTCTCGACGTCTACCGCCCGTACCTCGCCTCGGAGGTCGCCCCGCGGCTCCTGCTCGACATCTCTTCGCCCGCACCGGCCGAAGGCTCGAACGTCAACTGGCTCAACATCTTCTACGCGCTCGAGTGGGCCGTCTTCGCGGGCTTCGCGTTCTACCTCTGGTACCGCCTCGCCAAGGACGCCTGGGAGAAGGAGCTCGAAGATCTGGAGCCCGAGCCTGGCGGGTAAACTCGATCCCATGCCCCGCGCCCCCAAACTCGCCTCGTTCCCGGCGATCCGCGGAGCCCTCCGCTTCTACGAGATCTGCTCCACCATCACGGGCATCGGCCTGCTGCTGCTCGTGGCCGAGATGATCCTCAAGTACACGCCGCTGCACGTCGAGCTCTTCGCGGGCGGATCGGGCGGTGCGCTGTGGTTCGCACCGGTCATCGCGGGTCCCGGTTGCGAATGGTGGTCGCTGTTCCTGCCGATGACGAACGACTGCGAGATGACCTCGGTCGGCGACGGCTTCAACATCTCTTTGTTCATCCTCGTGGCGCACGGCTGGTTCTACGTCGTGTACCTCTTCTCGTGCTTCCGCATCTGGAGCCTCATGCGCTGGCCGTTCGGCCGGTTCATCGTGCTCGCCCTCGGCGGCGTCGTCCCGCTCCTGTCGTTCTTCATGGAGGCCCGCGTCGCCCGCGAGGTGCGCGGCTATCTCGCCGAGCGCGAGGCATCCGAAGCATCCGTCCCCGTCCCCGCAGCGGAAGGCTCCCGTTGACCGAGCAGACCGAAACGTCTCAGCGCCCCGTCCTCGTCGTGGACTTCGGCGCGCAGTACGCGCAGCTGATCGCCCGTCGCGTGCGTGAGGCGGGCGTGTACAGCGAGATCGTGCCGCACACGGCATCCGCCGCCGAGATCGCTGCCAGGAACCCCGTCGGCATCATCCTCTCGGGCGGTCCGTCGTCGGTCTACGAAGAGGGGGCGCCGTCGCTGGATGCCGGCGTCTTCGACCTCGGCGTGCCGACGCTCGGCATCTGCTACGGCTTCCAGGTCATGGCGCAGGCGCTCGGCGGCGAGGTGGCGAACACGGGGCTTCGCGAATACGGGGCGACGGATGCCGCGGTCACGGGCGACGGCGGTGTCCTGCTCGCAGGGCAGCCGGCCGCGCAGAACGTGTGGATGAGCCACGGTGACCAGGTGTCGCGGGCGCCCGAGGGCTTCGAAGTGCTCGCCTCGACGGCGGCCACGCCCGTCGCGGCGTTCGGCAGCGACGAGAAGCGCTTCTACGGTGTGCAGTGGCACCCCGAGGTCAAACACTCCGACCACGGTCAGCGCGTCATCGAGAACTTCCTCCACGTCGGCGCCGGGCTCCCGGCCGACTGGAACAGTGGCAATGTCATCGCCGAGCAGGTCGGTCGCATCCGCGAGCAGATCGGCGCAGGCCGAGTCATCTGCGGTCTGTCGGGCGGTGTCGACTCCGCCGTCGCGGCCGCCCTCGTGCACGAAGCGGTCGGCGATCAGCTCGTGTGCATCTTCGTCGACCACGGGCTGCTCCGTAAGAACGAGCGCGAACAGGTCGAGCAGGACTACGTCGCCTCGACGGGCGTGCGCCTGGTCACCGTCGACGCGCGCGAGCGCTTCCTGACGGCGCTCGCCGGCGTGAGCGACCCCGAGCAGAAGCGCAAGATCATCGGGCGCGAGTTCATCCGCACGTTCGAAGAGGCCGAGAAGGCGCTCGTCGCCGAGGCCGCTGCCGACGGCGAGCCGATCCGCTTCCTCGTGCAGGGCACGCTGTACCCCGACGTCGTCGAGTCGGGCGGCGGCACGGGCACGGCGAACATCAAGTCGCACCACAATGTCGGCGGCCTGCCCGAAGACCTGCAGTTCGAGCTCGTCGAGCCGCTGCGCACGCTCTTCAAGGACGAGGTCCGCGCGATCGGCCGCGAACTCGGCCTCCCCGAGGTGATCGTCGGCCGCCAGCCCTTTCCGGGCCCCGGCCTCGGCATCCGGATCGTGGGTGAGGTCACCGCTGACCGCCTCGAGATCCTGCGTGACGCCGACGCCATCGCCCGCGAAGAGCTGACGCGCGCCGGGCTCGACGGCGAGATCTGGCAGTGCCCCGTCGTCCTCCTCGCCGACGTGCGGTCGGTGGGCGTGCAGGGCGACGGCCGCACCTACGGGCATCCGATCGTCCTGCGGCCCGTCTCGTCGGAGGACGCGATGACGGCGGACTGGACGCGTCTGCCGTACGACGTGCTCGCCCGCGTCTCGAACCGCATCACGAACGAGGTGCGCGACGTCAACCGTGTCGTGCTCGACGTCACGTCGAAGCCACCGGGCACCATCGAGTGGGAGTGATAGAGGGATGCCTCGGCTTGCGCCGGGGCATCCCTCATTCGTCGACGCGGTCGTGCTGCGTCGCCGCGCGAGGCAGGATGGAGACTGTGACCGAGCCGACCTTCCCCGACGCCGACTACGTCGTCCTGTCGAGCCGGCTCATCCCCGACCTCGATGGCGGCTACACGCTTGCGACGCTCGCGCGGGCGAGGCAGATGGCGGCCGCCGGCGTGCAAGACGGCCGTGGACCGCTGCTGTTGACGGTCGATCCGGGCACGGCGGCGGATCACGCGCGGCATCGGGCGGCCTTCGACGGTCGCGACCTCATCACCGAGCCTTCGGTCATGCGCAATCTGTTCGATGAGGCCGTCGCGCCCGAGGGCGGAGCCGCCGCCTGGCTGATCGGAGCGGCGCATCCGGGCGATCCCGATCCGTCGCTCGAGTACCGTTCGGTGGCGGATGCCGCAGTCGACCTCCCGGTCATCGTGGGCGATCCCGACTGGCACATCAGCACAGCGCCGGTCGTCGTGCGACGCGCCGACGGCTCGGTCGCGGGCGTCCTGGACGGCTTCGGGTCGCTGTATCGGGCCTGGCTGGACCACGTCGTCACAGGACTGAGGGCGGGCGATCCCGATCGCCAGGTCGTCGTCGTGTGCGAATCGCGTCAGCTCGGGGAGCTGCTCGCGGGGTGGGATGACCCGGATGCCCGGCTCATGCATGCGATCCACACGATCCACCTCGAGGCCCCGTACACGCCCGACGCCGCGGTGAACGCGCTCTGGTCGCGCTGGTTCTCGCTCGCCGAGAGATTCGACGCCGTCCTGTGGCCGACGGAGGCGCAGCGCGCCGATGTCGCGGACCGGTTCGGTGGCGCGGGGGTCCACATCGTCGCCCCGCACGGCGTGCCGGCCGCGGCATCCGTCTCTCCATCGTCCGGACGCGTGCTCGGTCGCGTGGTCATGCTCAACCGCCTCGCTCCCGGGAAGCGCATCGATCACGCCGTGCGTGCGTTCGCAGCCGTCGTGGAGGCGGTGCCGGATGCCACGCTCGACGTCTACGGCGACGGCCCCGAGCGAGCGCGTCTGCAGGCGCTGATCGACGAGCTCGGGCTCGGCGCGCACGTCGTGCTGCGCGGCCAGACCGATGAGCCCGGGCGGGCGCTGCGGGAGGCGATGGCCTTCGTGTCCACGTCCGCCTACGAGGGGCAGGGGCTCTCGATCGTCGAGGCGCTCGCCGACGGATGCCCGGTCGTGTCCTATGCGGCACCGTACGGACCGCGCGAGCTGCTCTCGCGAGGCGGCGGACTGCTGGTCGCCGACGGTGATGAGGGCGCCCTCACCCAGGCGATCGTGCGCGTGCTGACCGACATCGAGCTGCACGAGCGGCTGGGGCTCGAGGCCGTCCAGGCGGCGCGGGCGGTCGATCCCGAGCGCGCGATGGCTGCGCTCGCCGGCGCGGCGCGCGACGTGCTCTCGCGCCCCAGCAGGCGCTCCTCTCGAGAGTGATCCGCTCGGGCTGATCCACCCTGGGCCGAAGCATCCGTCACGCCGCCGCCCTCGGCTCGGCCAAGGGAATCTGCCCTGCTGAGGTCCGAGACCCGTGATCCCATCCTCCCTCCGGCAACCGACCTTGGCCCGGGCGAGGATCGGTTCCACTGAGAGCGATCCGCCGCCGGCGGAAGAGCGTGCCGGGCCGATCTGCGGTGGGCTGATCCGCGGTGGGCAGACACGCCACTTCTGCCGCGACCGAAAGCGCAGGCTGGGGTCATGGCAGAAGACGGCAAGATCCCGCAGTTCGGAGCCGAGGCGCGGCGCGAACTGCTCCACCAACGCGTGCTCGTGCTCGACGGTGCGCTCGACGACGACAACGGCACGCTGATCGCGACGCAGATGCTCGCCCTCGCGGCGGAGGACGAGGCATCCGACGTCGCCCTCTGGATCCACTCGCCGGGCGGCTCGGTGCCGTCGATGCTCGCGATCCGAGACATCATGCGGATCATCCCGAACGACGTGTCGACGCTCGCCCTCGGGCTGGCGTGCAGCGCGGGGCAGTTCCTGCTGTCGGCGGGAACGCCGGGCAAGCGCCGCGCGCTGCCGCACGCGCGCATCCTCATGCACCAGGGCTCGTCGGGCATCGGCGGCTCGACCGTCGAGGTCGAGGTGCAGGCGGGCGACCTGCGGCACACGCGCGACACCGTTCTCGGGCTGATCGCCGAGGACACCGGTCAGCCGATCGCGCAGATCTTCGAGGACTCGCTGCACGACCGCTGGTACACCGCGCAGCAGGCGCTCGAGTACGGCTTCATCGATGCCGTCGTCGACGACTTCTCGCAGATCGCGCCTCTGCGTCGGCGCTCGGCGGGACTGGGGGTCGCGGCGTGAGCACGTATACGATCCCGAACGTCGTCGCCCAGCATCCGCGGGGCGAGCGCATCATGGACGTCTACTCGCACCTGCTCGCCGAGCGCGTCGTCTACCTCGGCACGGGCATCGACGCGGGTGTCGCGAACGCCCTGATCGCGCAGCTGCTGCACCTCGACGCCGACAGTCATGACCGCGACATCCAGCTCTACATCAACTGCGAGGGCGGCGATCCGGCGGCGATGCTCGCGATCTACGACACGATGCAGCACATCCGCCCCGACGTCGCGACGACTGTCGTCGGTCAGGCGATCGGAGTCGGCGCGGTCATGCTCGCCGCCGGCGCGGCGGGCAAGCGCGCCGTGCTCCCGCATGCGCGCGTCGTGCTGCACCAGCCCGCAGCACAGGGCCGGGGCACGATCCCCGACCTCATCCTGCAGGCGGACGAGCTCGTGCGCGTGCGCGGCGACGTCGAGGCCATCCTGGCGCGGCACACGGGTCAGGACGCTGCGCGCCTGCGCGCCGACACCGATCGCGACCGCATCTTCACGGCGTTGGATGCTGTGGCCTACGGCCTCGCGGATCGCGTGCTCTCCCAGCGCTGAGTGGGCGATTTCCCGGCGACGGACTTCTCTGTGTCAGATCGGAGGAGAATCGTGTTTCGAGCGGGCGGTGGCGCGTGGGCACGGCCGGATCTCCTACGGTTTGCGACGGCCACGAACGTACGCCGCCAGCGCCCAGACCTGATCGGCGCGAGCTCGACGCTCGATCTTCTCGACCAGTGCTCACGGCTGCTCTCGTCAGGCGGCGGCGCGCACGGCGGCGACGGCATCGGCGGGGGAGCCGTGCCAGGGGCCGCCGTGCCCTGGGAGCACCCACGCCGCGTCGAGATCGGCGATGCGCTCGAGCGATGCGAGCGCCTGTGCGGGGTCATCGGTGAACGGCGCCGGGGCGGGGCCGGTCCGGCCCGTCGTGACGTGGCGCGTCGTGAGGGCGTCGCCGACGAACACGGCCTTCGCGACGGGCGAATGGATCGCGATGCTCCCGGGCGAGTGGCCCGGCATCCCGATGACCCGCGGAGCTCCCGGCAGGTCGAGGACGTCGCCGTCGGCGACCTCGACGACCTCGGTGAGGGGGCGAGTCCGCATCGCGCCCTTGCGCAGTCCGTAGGCGAAGAACCCGAGTGTCGGGCCGAGCTTCATCTTCGGCATCTCGTTCTTCGGCTTGTCTCCGCCCTTGGCGCGCGCGGCGTCGGCACCGTGCACGAAGATCGGCACCCCCGCCTCGGTCCGCAGCCGCTCGGCGAACCCGATGTGGTCGGCGTCCCCGTGCGTGATGACGGCGCCGCGCACGTCGGCGAGAGATCGACCGATCGCGGTGAGCTCGGCAAGCAGATCCTTGAACTGGCCGGGCATCCCCGCGTCGATGACGGTGACGCCTTCGGGGGTGACGACGAGGTAGGCCGCCACGATGTCGTTGCCGATCCGGTACAGGTGTTCGTCGAGTCGCATGAGGTCCTCCAGGGTTGCGCATGGCTATGATAGGTAGCTATGATAGCTTACGTCAATAGCCATCAAGGAGGCCCGGATGCCGACCCCCGACCGCACGTCGCTCGCTGACATCGTCGCCGCCGGGCGGTCGCTGCTCGAGACCGGTGGCCCCTCGGCGGTCACGATGAGTGCTGTCGCCGCACGCGTGGGCGTCCGCGCGCCCTCGCTCTACAAGCGCGTCCGCGACCGCGACGCGCTGATCGTGCTCATCGCCGAGGCGACCGCCGACGCACTGACCGAGCGGCTCGCGGCATCCGATCCGTCGATCCCCGGCTACGCACGCACGTTCCGCGCGTTCGCCCACGAGCAGCCCGAAGGCTTCCGCCTGATTTTCACGACCGACGGCGCAGCGGCCGCGACCGCTCGGTCGGCCGCGCCGCTGCTCGTCGCGGTGCGCGACGTCGTGGGACCTGAACACGAGTTGGATGCCGCACGCCTGTTCACCGCGTGGGCGATGGGCTTCGTCACCATGGAGCTCGCCGGCGGGTTCCGCATGGGCGGCGATGTCGACGGCGCGTTCGAGTTCGGGCTCGCCGCGGTCCAGTCCGGGCTCGCGGCTCAGGCGCCGCGTGCTCCGGGCCAGGTCTTGCCGGCCCACGGATCGTAATCTGCGATCAGGTCCTCCTGCTCGGGACGCTCCGCTTCGGGCACGTGCTGCAGGTTCACCCGCACGCGATACCAGAGCGATGACGAGCCGCGCATCCCGTCGACGAGGACGTCGGCCGGATGCAGCTGCGCGGCGACGGAGGGATGCGTCGCCTTCCACATCTCGAGAGCGTCGAGCGCCTCCGGCTTGGTCTTCGTCCGGGCGAGCTCGATGAGGGGCATGACGGACTGCCGACGACCGTCCGCACCGCCGCGCGGCGGCTTCTCGGCGGGGCCGAGCTCCTGGGCGAGGGCGAGAAGCCCCGCGAGCGACCCCGCTGAACGGTCGATACCGGCGTGGGGGTCGCCGATCTCGGCGTAGCGCTCGAGCACGGTCGGCACCGTGAACTCCTCGGGCCGACGGACACGCACCTCGCTCCAGTCGAGCGGCGTCGACACGCGCGCGTCGGGGAGGGGCCGGATCGAATAGGCCGACGCGACCGTGCGGTCCTTCGCGTTCTGGTTGAAGTCGACGAAGACGCTCTCGCCGCGCTCCTCCTTCCACCAGCGCGCGGTCGCGAGGCCCGGTGCGCGATTCTCGACCTCGCGGGCGAGGGTCTCGGCCGCGAGCCGCACTTTCGCATAGTCCCACTCGGGTGCGATCCGCACGAGGATGTGCATTCCCCGCGATCCGCTCGTCTTCGGCCACCCGACCAGACCCGTGTCGTCGAGCACCTCGCGGGCGACGAAGGCGACGTCCACGATCTGCGACCAGTCCACCCCCGGCATGGGATCCAGGTCGATGCGCAGCTCGTCGGGGTGGTCGAGATCCTCGGCACGGACGGGATGCGGGTTGAGGTCGAGGCAGCCGAGGTTCACGACCCACGCGAGGCCCGCGGCATCCCGGATCACCGCTTCTTCCGCCGACGTCCCGCGAGCGTAGTGCAGCGTCGCGGTGTCGATGAACTCGGGATGATTCTCGGGTACGCGCTTCTGGAAGAAGGCCTCCTGGTCGATCCCCTTCACGAATCGCTTGAGCACCATCGGTCGGCCGCCGGCGCCGCGCAGCGCGCCATCGGCCACCGCGAGGTAGTAGTTCACGACGTCGAGCTTCGACAGGCCGACCTGCGGGAAGACGATCTTGTCGGGGCTCGAGACGCGCACCTCGTGGCCCTCGACGTCGAGGAAGGTCTCTTTGCGTACGGGGCTCACTTCTCACACGCTAGTGAGCGATGGATGCCGCCCGCCAGAGCTACGCGGCGAGCACCATCGCTGCCGCGGGCGCGGGAGCGGCCGCCCGCAGCTCCTCGGCGACCGCGGTCGTGAGGTCGACGAGCGTCACCTCGAGGGCTCCGGCGACCGCAGCGATCATCTCGCTCGACGGTTCCTTGAGCCCGCGCTCCATCTCGGACAGGTACTGGGGAGAGACGCCGGCCCGTTCCGCGGTGTCGGCGAGACGCTCGCCCCGCTCATGACGCAGGTGGCGCAGTAGAGCGCCCAGGACGTCGCGCCACAGAGGTTCGGGAGTGCGGGGAGCGCGGAGCGGGATGATCTCGGCCATGCGCTCACGATAGGCCGCGGCATCCGTCGTTCCGAGTCAGTTCCGCCGACAGCAGAACGTGGCGGCCTCAGAGCGTGAGCAGCCCGCGCACCAGCAGCCAGACGGCGAAGCCGAGGGTCCCGATGGCGGAGACGGTGAGGATGACGCGGTGCGCGAGTCCGCCGTCGCCCTGCATCCACGCTCGCACGAGCAGGACGATGAGGACGACGGCGCACGCCAGTGCGGCGAACGGAAGGAGCAGAAGCGGCCAGGAGGCGGACGGCAGGCCGTACGCGAGGACGAGCGGGTCGGCCATCGTCAGGACGAGGGCGAGCACTCCGACGAAGGCGAGGTTGAGAGCGGACGCCGCGACGGCGGCGACGACCGCGCCGGGCGGGGCATCCCACCGCCGGCGCAGTGCGTAGACGACGCCGTAGGCGAGCGTTCCGACGAAGACGAGGACGGCTGCGATCGCGATCCCGATCTGACCGGGTCGCGGCGCCGTGCGCAGATCGCTGTCGAGGAGGTAGGTCGCCGCAGTGGGATCGATGTCCGCCGTCGTGAGGAAGTCCGTCGCGGGAACATGGTCGATGCACTTCGAGCGTGGTTCGAGGAGAGGGTCCTGCAGGAACTGGCCGGCGATGTACGCCGCGCAGCCCCCGTGCCAGACAGCCGCCTCGCCCGTCGCCGGCAGGACGTACGAGAAGTGGCGCTCGAGTCCGGCCGCCGCCGACGCGCTCCAGGCGGCGCGCGGGTCGTATTCGCCGGTGATCAGCAGGGTGGGAACGTTGCTCGTCACCGCCGCATCTTCCCGCTCACCGGCCGGCGGGACTTCCCAGACCTCGCATTCGGCGACCCTTCGCTCGTACGTCGTGATGCCCCGTGTCAGGGCCTCGGCATCCTGCGCCTGTCCGACGGCCGCCGCGTCGTGGAACGGCAACTCCTCGGCGCACGCGAGCGAGAGGTCGCGGCCCTCGGATGTCGCGGCCGCGACATCGACGCGGCGCTGCGCGAGGGGGGCCGCTGCTGCCACGTCTCCGCCGGCGAGCCGATCGATCACGTAGGGGACGATGCGCGCGGCATCCGGATCCTGCAGCGCAGCCAGCAGCTCGGCGACGAGTTCGTCGGCATCGACGGCGATGTCCTGCGGCCGGCCGAGGGTCGGGTTCCAGGTGGTCGTCACGAGCGGATCGCTCTGCGCGCGAGTGACGGCGGCGATGAGCTTCTTGGCCAGGTCGGGGTACCGCGTGCGGCAGTTCTGTGACGCGTGGCAGTTCGCCAGCAGCCGGTCGGCGACGGCAGCGATCCCGGCCGGGAGCGCCTCGTGGACATCGATCTCGGCCGGCTCCGCACCGTCGAGGATGACGGCCCGCAGACCCGAGGGTTGATCGCGAAGGATTGTCGAGGCGAGTCGTGAGCCGCTGCCGACGCCGTAGAGGTTCCAGGTGTCGTATCCGAGGGCGAGGCGCAGTTCGGCGAGATCGGCCGCGCTCGCCGCGCTCGTGTAGGCACCGAGATCGACACCGTCCTCGAGGAGGCGGTCACGGCACGCCGCGATGCCCTCGAGACGCTCGTCGGTCGGCCACCTTCCTTCGACCTCGGGGCAATCGAGCGACGGCTCCGCGTGCAGGTCGCCGCGCTGATCGACCAGGACGACGTCGCGTGGTCCGACCCAGGTCGGTCGCGCGAGAAACGAGGCGAGCGCGTCGAGGCTGCTGCCGCCCGCCGTCGCCGAGACCGGCACGAAGAGCGCGTCGGTCGCGTGGTCCGCGGACTCGTCGACGATCACGATGACGGGAAGGCTCACCTTCCGATCGGGGTCGCTGCCGTCGGCGCGGCGTTCGGGCACCACGAAGGACCCGCACCGGACGTCGTCGAGCCGCGATTCGGGAACGGCGGCGGGGCAGCGGCCCTCGACGAAACCGAGCGGTTCATCGACGGGTGCGGCGGCCGCGGGCCCGGCCGGGACGAGGCAGGCGATCCCGAAAAGCGCTGCCACGGCGCGTGCGCCCCAACGGGCCCCAGGCACACGCGAGCGCGATCGCGGACGATGCGACGGCGCGCGGAGCGCGTTCATGTCGTCACCCTAGCGACGAAGCGGGATGCCGCGACAGTAGCGCTCGCGAAACGACGGAGGGGCCGTCCTCGCGGACGGCCCCTCCTGAACGATGCGCGGTGCTAGTTCGAACCCCGCACGATCGCGATGATGCGCAGGATCTCGATGTAGAGCCAGACGACCGTGACCATGATGCCGAAGGCGCCGAGCCAGCCGTACTGGCGGGGAGCCCCGTTGCGCACGCCCTGCTGGATCGAGTCGAAGTCGAGCACGAGCGAGTACGCCGCCATGATCACGACGAGGACGCCGATGATGAGGCCGAGCGGGATGCCGGCGATCGTCGCGCTGTACAGGCCGAACGCCTGGTCGGCGGGGAGCACACCGGTCCACATCAGGATGAGGTTCAGCAGCGAGAAGACCGCGTACCCGATGAGGGCGATCATGAAGATCTTGGTCGCCTTCTTCGACGCACGGATCTTGCCGCTCGCGAACAGGGCGAGGGTGACGCCGACGACGGCGAGCGTCGCGAGCGTCGCCTGCATGACGATGCCCGGCCACTGGACCTCGAAGAACGCTGAGATGCCGCCGATGAAGAGACCCTCGAGGGCCGCGTAGGCCCAGATGAGCGCGGGCCGGATCTTCTTGCGCGACGTGAAGATGATGACCATCGACAGGACGAAGCCGCCGAGCGCTCCCAGCATCCACGGAACGATGCTGATCTGCTGGTTCGGGTCGCCCGTGATGGCGAGGTTGCCGCCGAGCGTCCAGAACCAGCCGACCGCGGCGGTCACGACGAGGATCGCGAAGAGGCCGACCGTCTTCCAGATGGTGTCTTCGTACGACATCCGGCCCGTGTCGATCGCTCCGGCCGAGGGAGCGGCGAACGCGCCCTCGAGCTGTGCGCTGGCTGCGGCATCCACCGTCGCGTGCTGCGCCGAGGCGGTCTGCGTGCCGAAGCCGAGGTTCGCCGCCTGCGCGCCACCCGGGTAGGTGTTCACGGCCTTGGGATCCTGGAAGGCGGGGTTGTTGAATGCGGGGTTGTTGAGGGCCACTGCTCTCACACTCCAAAGTCGGGGAAATCCCAGCACTGTGCTGTGAACCCACGATATCCGAACTCGGCTCGTGCCCGCCCGTCGCGACCTGTGAGACGGCCATGAGCGGAGCCGCGGGTAGCCTGGAACCGTGCCGCGCCGCATCCCGCTCGTCATCGGCCACCGAGGTGCGCCGGGCTACCGACCCGAGCATTCCCGCTCCTCCTACGACCTCGCCCTCGAGATGGGCGTCGACGCGGTCGAGCCCGATGTGGTCGTCTCGAAGGACGGCGTGCTGGTCGTTCGCCACGAGAACGAGATCTCGGGGACGACGGATGTCGCATCCCGTCCCGAGTTCGTGAACCGGCGCACGACGAAGTCGATCGACGGCGCCGAACTCACCGGCTGGTTCACCGAGGACTTCACGTGGGAGGAGCTCGCGACGCTGCGCTGCCGCGAGCGCCTGCCGAAGCTGCGGCCGTCGAGTGCGACCTTCGACGACGAGCAGCCGGTCCTGCGCCTCCGCGACGTGCTCGATCTCGTGCGCGACGGCTCGCTCGAGCGTGGCCGCGAGATCGGGGTCGTGCTCGAGATCAAGCACGCGACGTACTTCGCGTCGCTCGGCTGGGACGTCGCCGAACTGGTCGCCGCAGAGCTCGCCGAGGCCGGCTGGAGCCGCGGAGAGCTCCCCCTCACGATCGAGTCGTTCGAGTCGACCGTGCTGCGACGTCTGCAGGAGCGCGAGGTCCGGGCGGCCTACATCTACCTGCTCGAGGCCGCAGGGCGACCCTTCGACCTCGCGACGGCGCAGGGGCGCGCAGCGCTCACCTATCGCCAGACCGCTGCGCCCGGCGGACTCGACGGCCTCGTCGGCTTCGTCGACGGCATCAGCGTCGACAAGCGCATGATCCTCGCCCCCGACAAGCTCGGCCGGCTCACGGGGCCGTCCTCCGTCATCCGCGACGCCCATGAGCGGGGCCTGCGCGTCTTCACGTGGACCTGCCGCCCCGAGAACGCGTTCCTCATCGGGCAGTACCGGGTCGGTCGCGCGCCGGGGGAGTTCGGCGACTGGGAGGCCGAATGGGCGGTGATCCGGGATGCCGGCATCGACGGCGTCTTCGTCGACCACGCCGATCTGGGCGTCGCGTTCTTCCGCGAGGTCTGATCCGTGCCGGTGCCGCTGAGCACGTTGGCGTGGCGTGACGTGGTCGGGTAGACAGAAACCTGGGCCTCCCGCCGCGAATCACGACCGCAGTGCACGAAGGAGAACGATGTATTTCAGCAACGGCAACTACGAAGCACTGGCTCGGCCCAAGAAGCCCGAAGGCGTCGACGGCAAGACCGCGTGGTTCGTCGGAGCGGGGCTCGCCTCGCTGTCGGGCGCCATCTTCATGATCCGGGACGGGCAGCTGCCGGGGCGTGCGATCACGATCCTCGAGGAGCTCGACCTGCCCGGCGGCGCGCTGGACGGCATCAAGAAGCCCAAGAAGGGCTTCGTCATCCGTGGGGGTCGTGAACTCGAAGACCACATGGAATGCCTGTGGGACATGATGAGCACGATCCCGTCGCTCGAGATCGAGGGCGCGAGCGTGCTCGACGAGTTCTTCTGGCTCAACAAGGAGGACCCGAACTACTCCCTGTGCCGCGTGACCGAGAAGCAGGGGCAGGATGCCAAGACCGGCAAGCTCTTCGGCCTCAGCAAGAAGGGTCAGAGCGAGATCCAGAAGCTCATCCTCGCGACGCGGGCGGATGTCGAGAACAAGCGGATCACGGATGTCTTCACCGACGAGGTTCTCGGGAGCAACTTCTGGCTCTACTGGCGCACGATGTTCGCGTTCCAGGAGTGGCACTCCGCGCTCGAGATGAAGCTGTACCTGCACCGCTTCATCCATCACATCGGCGGACTTCCCGACCTCTCGGCGCTCAAGTTCACGAAGTACAACCAGTACGAGTCGCTCGTGCTGCCGATGTACACCTGGCTGCTCGACCAGGGCGTGAACTTCCGGTTCTCCACCACCGTGACCGACATCGACTTCGATCTCGCCGAGGGGCGCAAGCAGGCGACGCGCATCCACTGGACCGACGCCGACGGCGAGGGCGGTGTCGATCTCGGTGAGAACGACCTCGTGCTCGCGACGATCGGCTCGCTCACCGAGAACTCCGACGAGGGCGATCAGCACACCCCGGCGAAGCTCAACACCGGCCCCGCGCCCGCATGGGATCTGTGGCGCCGCATCGCGGCGAAGGACCCGTCGTTCGGCCGTCCCGACGTCTTCGCGGGCGACTTCGACCAGACGAAGTGGGAGTCGGCGACGATCACGACGATCGACGAGCGGATCCCGGCGTACATCGAGAAGATCGCGCAGCGCGATCCGTTCTCGGGCAAGGTCGTGACCGGCGGCATCGTGACGGCGAAGGACTCGGCGTGGCTGCTGAGCTGGACCGTCAACCGTCAGCCCCACTTCAAGGCGCAGGCTCCCAACGAGATCGTCGTATGGTTCTACGCGCTCTTCTCCGATGTCGCCGGCGACTTCGTGCACAAGCCCATCCAGGACTGCACGGGCGAGGAGATCATCAAGGAGTGGCTGTACCACATGGGGGTGCCGATCGAAGAGATCCCCGAGCTCGCCGCGACGGGCGCGACCGCCGTGCCCGTCATGATGCCGTACGTGGATGCCTTCTTCATGCCGCGCGCGGCGGGCGACCGTCCCGACGTCGTGCCCGAAGGTGCGGTCAACTTCGCCTTCATCGGCCAGTTCGCCGAGACGACGCGCGACACGATCTTCACCACGGAGTATTCCGTGCGCACGGGCATGGAGGCGGCCTACCAGCTGCTGGGCGTTGACCGCGGCATCCCCGAAGTCTTCGCCTCGACCTACGACATCCGCTGGCTCCTCAAGGCGACGACGCGTCTCGCCGATGGCGTGGCCGTCGACATCCCCGGCCCGAACTTCATCAAGGGACGTGTCATCGACAAGCTCGACATGACGCAGCTCGGCGAGCTGCTGACCGACTTCGGGCTGCTTCCCGAGACCGGGACGACGACGGCGCGACCGCGCCTCGACGACGCGATCGAGTGACCGCGCTCTTCGAACCGCTCACGGTCGGCCCGCGGCAGGCTCGCAACCGGCTGTGGGTCGCTCCACTCTGTCAATACAGTGCCGTGGACGGGATGCCGCAGGAGTGGCATCACATGCATCTCACGCAGTTCGCCACGGGCGGCGCGGGGATCGTGATCGCCGAGGCGACCGCGGTCTCGCCCGAGGGGCGCATCTCGCCCGACGACACGGGGCTGTGGAACGACGCGCAGCGCGACGCGTGGACGCCGATCGCGGCGGCGATCCGTGCCCGCGGCGCGCTCGCCGGCATCCAGCTCGCGCACGCCGGACGCAAGGGCTCGACGTGGTCGCCGCTCATCGCGGGCCGGTATGGAAGCGTTCGCGTCGACGAGGGCGGGTGGCCCGCCGTCGCACCGTCGTCGATCGCTTTCGAGGGCTACGCGCGCCCTGAGGCGCTCGACCTCGACGGGATCGATCGGGTCGTGGCCGACTTCGCCGCCGCCGCAGTACGGGCCGCCGATGCCGGATTCGATGTGCTCGAGATCCACGGCGGCCACGGCTACCTGATCCACGAGTTCCTCTCGACGCTGTCGAACCAGCGCACCGACGAGTACGGCGGGTCGCTCGAGAACCGCGCTCGGCTGCTGATGCGCGTCGTGGCGTCCGTGCGGGACGCGGCGCCGGGCGCCGCGCTGTTCGTGCGCCTGTCGGCGACGGACTGGACCGCGGGCGGATGGACGGTCGAAGAATCGGTGCGGGTCGCCGCGTGGGCGGCGGAGCAGGGTGCCGACTTCTTCGACATCTCGAGCGGCGGCGCCGTGCCCGGTGAGCGGATACCGCTGAGTCCCGGCTACCAGGTGCCTCTCGCGGCCCGCGTCAAACGCGAGGCGGGCGTCGCCGTCGGCGCGGTCGGGCTCATCACCGACGGCGCACAGGCCGAGGCGATCCTCGAAGCGGGCGACGCCGACGCGATCCTGGCGGGGCGGGAGTGGATGCGGGACCCCCACTTCGCGCTCCGCGCCTCCGTCGAGCTCGGCGTGCAGGTGCCGTACTGGCCGCTGCAGTACGCCCGCGCTCGCCGGACCCGCTGACCGGGGGTGCGGATTCGTGCCAGATCGGTCGGGGGATGAGAACGCTCTGGCATCGTCGCGAGAGCGCTCGATACATTGACAGGTACTGGCGCCGCGGGTTCCGATGAGCCCGTCGTCGAGGCGTCATCATGAACGGGAGTGGGAATGACCGATACGCCGCAGCCGATCCGCCCCTCGGACGGAAAGGGATGGCTCGACCTCGGGCCGCGCGACATCTGGCGCGACCGCGAGGATCCCGACATCCTCGTTCCGCCCCCCACCGACGGCGGCACCGTCATGAACCTCAAGTACTCCTTCTCGGACTCGCACCAACGGCTCGAGCCGGGTGGCTGGGCGCGCGAGGTGACGAACCGCGATCTGCCGTCGTCGCAGGATGTCGCGGGCGTCAACATGGCCCTCGAGCCCGGCGCCTACCGCGAGCTGCACTGGCACAAAGAGGCGGAATGGGGTCTCATGCTGACCGGCAACGTGCGGGTCACCTCGGTCGACGAGCGCGGCCGCTATTTCATCGACGACCTCGTCGCAGGCGACCTGTGGAACTTCGAGGCGGGCCTGCCGCACTCGATCCAGGCCCTGGACCAGGGCTGCGAGTTCCTCCTCGTCTTCAGCGAGCCCGACTTCTCCGAGAACAACACCTTCCTGCTGTCGGACTGGTTCGCACACACACCCACGGACGTCGTCGCGGCGAATTTCCGCAAGACCGAGGTCGAGATCTCGCAGTTCCCGAAGGACGAGCTCTACATCTTCAAGGCGAACGTCCCCGGCCCGATCGCCGACGTCGAGCGTCCCACGCCCGCGGGCAAGGTGCCCTCGCCGTTCTCCTTCCACATGAAGGACGCTCCGGTCATCGAGTCCGAGGCCGGCCGCGTCCGGATCGTCGACGTCAACAACTTCCCCGCAGCCAAGACGATCTCCGCCGCGTTCATCGAGGTCGAGCCCGGGGGCATGCGGGAGCTGCACTGGCACCCGAAGGCCTCGGAGTGGCAGTTCTACATCCAGGGCAAGGCGCGGATGTCGGTGTTCCTCTCCGGCGGAACGGCCCGCACCTTCGACTTCCGGGCCGGCGACGTCGGCATCGTCCCGATCGTGGCGGGGCACTACGTGCAGAACATCGGCGATGAGACGCTCATCTTCGTCGAGATCTTCAAGCACCCCGAGTACTCCGACATCTCGGCACGCAAGTGGCTCGCATCCAACCCGACCCAGATCGTCGCGGACCACCTGCTGTCGACGGATGCGTTCGTCGAGTCGCTGCCGACCGACGACCTGCCGGCGCCGGTCATCTGGTACGACCAGTCGAAGATCCAGAAGTAGCGTCGTGTCGACGACCTCGACGGGCGCCGGGAGGCCGGCGCCCGAGACCTCGAACTTCCCGCTCATGGAGCTGCCGCTCGTCGGCTTCTTCCTGGCACTGGCTGCGGGGGCGATGAACGCCTGGTCGCTCGCGAACGCCGCGACGTTCTCGACCGTGCAATCCGGCAACATCATCTCGATGGGGTACTGGCTCATCCAGGGCGATCTCGGCAAGTTCGCCTTCCCGGCCCTCGCGGTGCTGGCCTTCGGCCTGGGCTCGGCACTGTGCGGTGTGCTCATGACGACGTTCCAGCGCAGCGGAAGACCGTACACACCCGGGGTCCTGCTCGTCGGAAGCGTTCTGCTGGTTATCATCGCGATCCTCGCCATCGTGCTGGTCGGTTCGGGTGATGGCCGCGCCGCCGGCGTCGACCTCTCGGCAGACCACACGATCACGGCCCACGTGCTCGCCCTGGCGATCTCGTTCATCGCCGGAGCGCAGGGCAACGCGTTCCACAAGAACAGCGGCATGCTCTACGGAAACGTGGCGGTGACGTTCGTCGTCCAGATGGCGTTCAACTTCCTGGTCCAGTCCGCGTTCAAGCGCGAGGGCATCAACGGTTCGACGAACATCAAGTGGGCGGGATTGTTCTTCTTCGTCCTGCTCGGATTCGCCGGCGGTGCGGCGATCGGCTTCGGAGCGGACCAGCTCCTCAACGGAGCATCCATCTTCATCCCCGCCGTGATCCTGCTCGCGCTGTTCTTCGTGGCGCTGGCGAAGGGGTTCAAGAACGTGGATCCCACGCCGGGCGGCAGCTTCGCGTGACGCGGCGAATATGAGACCGATGCTCGCTCGTGGCGCGGGCGGCGCCGACGGTGCCCGATAATCTCGAAGCGTGAGCGACACGTCATCCCCTATCGCGGCAGCCGGACTCGAGGTCGGACTCACGACGTGGTCCGCGCCCAACCCCTTCGGCGAGCCGACGGCGTACGTCCTCGTGCATCCGCTCACCGATCCAGATGACGGGTCGCTCGCCGAGGCTGTCTCGGGCATGGGGCTCAAGCGCCTCGACGCCGACGGCGACATCCTGCCGATCGGCACGGAGATCCTCTACGCGTCCCTCCGCGCTCTGCGCGTCGAACTGTGCACGCCCGCAGGCGTGTGGCTCGATCAGCCCGTCACCGACGACTGGACGGCGAACGCGATCGGGCGGCGCTACGTCGTGCTCGTGGTCGGCACGCGGCCGCTCGCCGAGGACGCCGATGCCGCTGCGATCTCTGCCTACCTGTCGAATCGAGAGCACATCTACACGGCGCTCGTGAAGATCCGTGTGCGGGTCGAGAACCCCTGATCGTGGCTGACGCGCCCCCTGCCGACAACGAGCCCGGACTGGGCCGGGCCGCGCGCGTCCTGGTCGTGCTCGGTGGGCTCGCGATCATCTCGGGCGTGCTCATCGGATTCATCGGAGGGGCTTTCCGCTGGCTGCTGCTGCACGCCGCGGCCTTTCGCGAGCAGCTGTCGACGTGGGCGCACACCGTGCCCTTCGGCTGGGTGGCGGTCATCGGCTTCTGCGCGGCGGGCGCCATCGTGGCGATCCTGCTCGTCCGGCTGTCGCCGGAGTCGGCGGGCAGCGGCATCCAGGACGTCGAAGCGGTCTACCGGCAGCAGCTGCCGTCGCCGCCTCTGTCGGTCGTGCCCGTGCGCTTCGCGGGCGGTCTGGCAGCCATCGGCTCGGGAATGGTGCTGGGGCGCGAGGGGCCGACGGTGCACATGGGAGCCGCACTCGGGGCCGGTGTGGGCAAGGCCGCCGGCTTGGATGCCGATGATCACCGGCTCCTGCAGACGGCGATGTCGGGGGCGGGTCTCGCGGTCGCCTTCAACGCCCCCGTAGGCGGCGCGCTCTTCGTGATCGAAGAAGTGACGAAGTCGGCGAGCTATCGGCTCATCGTGCCCACCGTGCTCGGCGTCGGTGCCGCGATCGCGTGCGCCCGTCTGGTGATCGGCGACCATCCCGACTTCCTCGTGCACCACGTGCCGAATCCACCGATGTACACGCTGCCGATGTTCCTCGTCTTCGGCGTTCTGCTCGGTTTGCTCGGAGCGGCCTACAACGCGCTCGTGGTCGGTCTGGTGAATCTCGATGCAGCGCTTTCGCGCGTCCCCGCCGTCGTGCGGGCCGGCGTCGTGGGCGCTCTCATCGGGCTGGCACTGTTCGTCGACCCGCTCACGGTCGGCGGCGGTGACGCCCTGACGCAGCTGCTCTTGACGGGCCAGGCGTTCGCGCCGCCTCTTCTGCTGATGTACCTGTTGATCCGGTTCGTGGCCGGCCCCTTGTCGTATGCCGCGGGCACGCCCGGGGGGTTGTTCGCTCCCCTGCTCGCCGTCGGAGCGCTGCTCGGCACGATCTTCGGTCAGATCGTGCTGGTGATGGCGCCGAGCCTCGGCGCCGATTTCCTCATCGCGATGGCGATCGTCGGCATGTCGACGATGTTCGGCGCGACCGTGCGAGCGCCGCTCACGGGCATCGTCCTGATCGTCGAGATGACGGCGGTGACGACGGTCACGGTGCCGATGCTCCTGGCCGCAGGAGCGGCCGTCGTGACGGCGATGCTCGTGAAGTCCGCGCCCGTCTACGACAGCTTGCGCGAGATCACGCTGCGCGCTCGATCCTGAGTGCGCTCACCCGTTCGCTGCGCGCATCGCGAGGACACCCGCACCGACGTCGAGCGCCGCTGCAAGTGCCGACAGCAGCTCGCCTCGCGGTGTCTCGCCGGTCGAGGTGACGGCCGGCTCGGGAAGGATGCTGCGCGCGACCGGTCGACCGAGCAGAGCGGTGAGATCTCGAGCCGTGACGAGGAAGTCGAGGCCGTTGCCGGGCCGGTAGGAGTGCTCGGCGCGCACGTCGCCGTCGCCGTCGAGCACCGCGACGTGGAGCGCGAGCATGCGCTGCTCACCGCCCTCGTAGACCTCTTCCGACGTGTGGCTCCAGTGCCGCATGACGGCGACGGGGCGCTCGAGGTCGGAGATTCCGGCCACGGACTCCGTGTCTTCGGTGCGCGCCGAACCCGGCTCCAGCGTCGTCTCGAAGGCGGCGCGCACGTCGCCCGGTTCGCGTTCTGACCCGAGGTCCACCCGCACGCGGAGGCGCTGTCGCGTGCGGTTGGTGAGTTCCAGCGTCGTCGCGGTGAGGCGGACATGGACGACGTCCGACGTGCGGATCGCCGCAAGGTCCGGTAACGGGTCCGGCGCCTCGACCGGGGCCGCGTCGCGCGGCCGCTCGGCGTCGACCTCGGGTGCCGTCGGCACGCCGAGACCGAAGGCCAGCTCGACCATCGCCGCCGCCTGATCCGCGACGGTCGCGCCGTGCTGCACGTGCGCGCGGTCGAAGACGACGAAGACATCGGCGTCGGGATGACCGGCGATCACCCCGGCGGCCTCCGTCGAGCCTGGAGGAACGGCGACGACGATCGCGGCCGGACGCGTGACGAGCTCGTGCAGCGAGCGCTCCGGACGCGCGAAGGTCAACTCGTGCCACGCGGGCGCTGCCGCGCGAGCGAGCACTCGACTCGCGATGCCCGAGTGGGTCGCCGAGGCGAGCGTCCCGCGACCGTTGAGGTGCTCGACGCGACGGCCGGATGCCGCGGCCACCGCTGCGGCGATGTACAGCTCGTAGGCCGACACCGCGCCCGCGGGGGAGAGCACCGCGACCGGCCCCGGCTGGAGCGGCAGCGTGGCGGGGAACACGACGACGGCGAGAGGGCCGCCACCGGTCGCCGAGAGTGTGTCGGCGGCGGCGAGGAGGTCGGCTGCGGCATCCGTCCCGCGCTCGGCGATGCCGATGAGCGCGCCGTAGGCGAGCGCGCCCGCGAGCGACGCGTCGCCGTCTCGCTGCTCGACCTCGATGCCGAGGAGCCCCAGGCGCTCCGTCGTGGTGGCGTCGACGCGATGCGCTGCGACGGCGGTGATTCCCATGGTCGTCAGCCTAATGAGCGGACGTCGATCGGTAAGCGATGCTCACTCTTCCGGGGCGTCAGTCGGCGAGAGACAGGAGCTCCGCGAGGACCCGCGGGTGGTCGAGGATGCGGAAGTGCCCGCCCGTGTCGAGCTCGATGTTCGTCGCGCCCGGCAGCTCGCTGCGCTCGGGGATGTGCGGGTCGAAGTGCCCGTACATCGACACGATGCGCGCGTTGACGTCGCGCTGCTCGGTGAGCGCGAGGATCGTGGCATCCGTCGTCGAGAAATCGCGCAGAGTGCGTCCCCACATGAGGTTCGCGTAGCGCGAGCCGCCGAACGGAGTGGCGACGGCGAGCATCGATCGCACGCGGTGGCCCGAGGGCCCGATCATGACTTGCTTGCCGATGAGGCCGCCCTTGCTGTGCGCGGCGATGACGGCATCCGTCAGGTCATGCTCTTCGAGGTATCCGGCGACGCTGTCCGCCGACTCGACGACGGGGTGCCGATTGTGGCGGAGCCTGCCGAGCACGTGCACGGGATGCCCCGCCGCGTGGGCGTCCTCGACAAGCGGCTGGAGGAACTTCCAGGTCTCGTAGACGCCGGGGATCACGACGATCGGCGTGCGCTCGCCCGTGCGGTACGTCGTCGGATCGACGCGGTTGAAGAACGCGCGCACCTGCCAGATTCCCGCGTACACGTAGTCCTGCGCCCACCAGGCGAGGTTGCGGAAGGCGGAGGTCACCGTCCGATTGTGATGGATGCCGCGAAGAATTCGCTATTCAGTCTTGCTGAGTACCGGTACTCAGTGTTACCGTCTAGTGGTAGTCAGCGATACAGAGTAGGGGTGAGCATGGCCAGTCAGATGACCGAGATGCTCAAGGGCACGCTCGAGGGGATCGTGCTCGCGGTGCTCGCCGAGCAGCCCGCATACGGGTATGAGATCACCGCGCGGCTGCGGGACGAGGGATTCACCGAGCTCGTCGAAGGAACCGTCTACGCGCTGCTCGTGCGCATCGAGCAGCGGGGGTTCGTCGACGTCGAGAAGGTGCCCTCCGAGAAGGGCCCGCCGCGCAAGGTCTACACGATCAACCTCACCGGTCGGGCTCAGCTCGACGAGTTCTGGAGGACATGGAGCTTCCTCGCCGAACGCATCGAACAGCTCCACCGAAACCGCGAAGAGAGAGAGAACTGACATGGCCGCCAAGTGGATCGAATTCATCACCGGACCGCTCGAGCAGAAGAAGCAGTGGCGAGAGGCCAAGGCGCGTCTCGAAGCGCTGCCCGAGCCGTACCGCACCACCGCCGCTGCGGTGAACCGCTACCTCATGTACTACGGCGGCGTCGTCGAGGGCGACGTGATCGTGCAGATGTTCCTCGACAGTGCCGACTTCTGGGAGCGCGCGGCGCTCGACGGCACGCCGATCCGCCAGATCGTCGGTGACGACCCGGCCGCGTTCGCGGAGGAGTTCGCCGCCGCGTACGGCGGCAAGCAGTGGATCGACAAGGAGCGCGCGCGCCTCAACAAGGCGATCGACGACGTCGAGAAGGAGCAGTCATGACCGACGCAGCCATCCGGGTGCAGGGGATCGAGAAGTCCTTCAAGGACCTCGCCGTCCTGAAGGGCGTCGACTTCGAGGTCGAGCGGGGCAGCATCTTCGCCCTGCTCGGCTCGAACGGCGCCGGCAAGACGACGCTCGTCCGCATCCTCTCCACGCTCCTGAAGGCGGATGCCGGGTCTGCTGCCGTCCACGGCTTCGACATCGCGTCGCAGGCGCAGGACGTTCGCGAATCGATCAGCCTGACCGGGCAGTTCGCCGCCGTCGACGAGATCCTCTCGGGACGCGAGAATCTCGTGCTCATCGCGCAGCTGCGACACCTCGAGAACCCCGGCGCCGTCGCCGACGATCTGCTCGCGCGCTTCTCGCTCACCGAAGCCGGCTCTCGCCGCGCCGGAACCTACTCGGGAGGGATGCGACGCCGGCTCGACATCGCGATGAGCCTGATCGGCGACCCGCCCATCATCTTCCTCGACGAGCCGACGACAGGGCTCGACCCCGAGGCCCGCATCGAGGTGTGGCAGACGGTGAAGAAGCTGGCCGCATCCGGCACGACCGTCCTGCTCACGACGCAGTACCTCGACGAGGCCGAGCAGCTCGCCGACAGGATCGCGATCCTGAACCGCGGCACCATCATCCAGAACGGCACGCTCGCCGAGCTCAAGCGGCTCCTGCCGCAGGCGAAGGTCGAGTACGTCGAGAAGCAGCCCACGCTCGAAGAGGTCTTCCTCGCGCTCGTGGGAGAAGAGAAGAAGGAGGCGGCCTGATGACCGCTCACGTCATCGGCGACACCAGCGTCCTCACCGGGCGCTCGCTGCGCCACATCCTCCGCAGCCCCGACACGATCATCACGACCGCGGTCACCCCGATCGCGCTCATGCTGCTGTTCGTGTTCGTGCTCGGCGGCGCGATCGACACGGGATCCAGCGAGTCCTACATCGATTACATGCTCCCCGGCATCCTGCTCATCACGATCGCGTCGGGCATCGCCTACACGGCGTACCGGCTGTTCCTCGATCTGCAGGGCGGGATCTTCGAGCGCTTCCAGTCGATGCCGATCGCGCGGTCGAGCGTGCTGTGGGCGCATGTGCTCACGTCCCTCGTCGCCAACCTGGTGTCCGTCGCGATCGTCGTCGGTGTCGCTCTGATCATGGGCTTCCGCACGGGAGCGTCGTTCGGCGCGTGGCTGGCCGTCGCCGGCATCCTGATCCTCTTCACCCTCGCCCTGACGTGGATCGCCGTCATCGCGGGGCTCTCGGCCAAGACCGTCGACGGCGCGAGCGCCTTCAGCTACCCGTTGATCTTCCTGCCGTTCATCAGCTCGGCCTTCGTGCCGACGGATTCGATGCCCGCGCCGGTCGCGTGGTTCGCCGAGAATCAGCCCGTCACGTCGATCGTCGACACGATGCGGTCGCTGTTCTCGGGCCAGCCCGTCGGCACCGACATCTGGGTCGCGCTCGCGTGGCTCGTCGGCATCCTCGTGGTCGCGTACTTCGCGGCGGCCGCGATCTACCGCCGCAGGTTCCGCTGAATCTGCGCGATTTCGAAGGGCCGCTCCCGGTGGGGGCGGCCCTTCGTCAGCGCCCGAGCGTCTCGTCGAGCCAATCGAACGCCCGCTGGCTGAACAGGGCCGCGGCGCCCGCTTCGTCGTGCTCGCCCGCACCTTCGGCGTTCGTGAAGCGGATGTACTCCTTCGGGGACGGCAGCGCGTCGTAGAGCTGCTGCGCGGAGCGGTTTCGCGGGTCGTTCTCGCCCGTGGCGAGCAGCACGGGGCAGCTGATCCGGTCCGCGAGTCCGGCGAGCGTGTACGGCGCGGAACCGCGCAGATACTCCAGCGGCGTGTCGAAGCCGTGCGTGAGCATGCCTCGGTCGAAGGTGAACGCGAGCTCGGCGGATGCCGCCATCTCGGCCCGCAGCGCCGCGTTCAGCGTGTCGGCGTCGCCGGTCTCCAGCTGGTCCCGATACTCGGCCGGCAGCAGGAACTTCGCGCCGGCGCCCACGTCGTACTGCGGAGCATCGCCGATCACGGCCGCGAGCCGATGCTCGGCCGTCGCTGCGCGCGGCGCCAGGAACCCGCCCCAGCTGCGGCCGAGGGCGACGATCTTCTCGGCATCGACCTCGGGTCGCGTGAGCAGCCAGTCGACTTCGGCCGTCACGACGGTCTCCCAATCGGGTCGGAAGTGCAGCCCCTTCTCGATGAGCGCCCCGCCTTGCCCGGGCCCGTCCATCAGGAGGATCGCATAGCCGCGCCGGAGTGCGGCGGCGCCCCCCGCGAAGTACGTCTCCTCCATCGTGCCGTCGTACCCGCCGACGAGGATGACGGTCGGGAACGGGCCGTCTCCGGCGGGTGTGGCGAAGTACGCGTCGAGTTCCTGGCCGTCGACGGGGATCGTCACGCTCGTGAAGGTCTCGTCCATGAGAGCGGATGCCCGGCGGAAGGCGTTCTTCTGGTTCCGGTAGGACGCGATCAGCCGATCGTCCAGCGGGGGAGCGAGATGGAAGATCCCCGACGTCCGGTAATAGGTCGTCGCGCGCAGGAATCCCTCTCGAGCGCTCACGGCGTGGCCGGCAGCGAGGCTCTTCTCGGCATCCGCCATGATCCTGTCTCCGAGCGCCTGCCACTGCACGAACCAGGCATCGCGGTCGTCGCCGATGAGCTTCGCGGTGATGAACGCTTCGCCGAAGTCGGCACCGCCGTAGGGGATCGTGTCGAGCAGGCGGACGAACTGGCCGTCGAACTGCGGATCGGCGAACGCGACGCCGGTGAGGGTGGGATCGGTCATGGCGGCCTCCGTGGGGCATCGGTGAACGTGCGGACGCACGTCCATGATGGCCACCGGCGCGCACCTCGAACAGGGACCTGGGTCCTCAATGCGGTCCTTCCCTAGACTGGCGACGGAATCGCTGCGCGTCGTCCGGGGGAGGATGCAGATGACCCCCGCTCGGGTACGATCCGACACCGCGCGCTCACTCGACCGCGCCCTGTTCGCGATCGCGGCTCTGAGCCTCCTGGTCGTCGTGATCGAGGTCGCCGTCCTGCTGCAGACCGTACAGCTCCACGCGATCGCGACGCTCGCTCTGCCGTTCGGATTCGCCGTGTACGTCATCGCGGGAATCATCGCGTGGCGGCGCCGGCCGAGCAACGCCATGGGCGCGCTGATGGTCTGGACGGGCGCCGCCGTGCTGCTCGGCGGCATCGCGAGCACGGAAGTCCCCGTTCTCGAGGCGATCGGAGCCGTCTTCGCGACGGTCGCGCTCGCGGCCGTCATCCATCTCGTCCTGGCTTTCCCGACCGGGCGCCTCGAGACGCCCGCCGCCCGGTGGACCGTCGCGGCCGCCTACTTCGTTTCGCTCGTCCTGCAGATGCCGCTGTATCTGCTGGACCCGGGCAGCCCGCTCGCCGTGGCAGACGCGCCCGGCGTCGTCGCCATCGCCAAGCCGGTGCAGTCGCTCGCCGGCGCAGCGGTCACCGTCAGCGCCGTCGTGATCCTGTCGGGTCGCCTCCGGCGCGCCGAGGACGCGCACCGGCGGCTCCTCATTCCGCTGCTGGCATACAGCATCTTCGCGGTGCTCTTCACGCCGGTGCGTTCGCTGCTGCGCGCCTTCGTGCCGATCGATCCGCTCTTGGGCGACATGCTGCAGTTCCTCGTCCTCGCCGGAGTGCCCATCGCCTTCGTCTTCGGACTGCTGCGCGGTGGCTTTCCGCGCACCGGCGGTCTGGAGGAGCTCGGAACGTGGCTCGGCGAGGCATCCGCGACCGATGACCGCCTCGCCGAGGTGCTGTCCCGCGCATTGGGCGATCCGTCACTCGCCCTGTATGTCTCATCGGAGCAGTCCGGCGCGCTCGTCGATGCGGACGGGCGCGAGGCGCCGCCGCGCAACGACCCTCGCCGAGGGTGGAGCGACATCTCCGCACACGGCGTGATCGTCGGTGCGATCGCCTACGACGCGGAGCTCATCACCGACGCCGCACTGGTCGCCGCCGCCGGGAGCATCGTCGCGATCGCGGTCGAGCGCGAACGCCTCAGCGCCGACCTGCGCGCGACCAAGCAGGCCGCCCTCGTGTCGCAGGAGCAGCTCGTCTCGACGATCGGGGCGCTCACTCCTCGGCAGCGCGAGGTGCTCGAGCTCGTCGCCGAGGGGCGCAGCAACGCGAGCATCGCCGCGAAGCTCGTGCTCACCGAGAAAGCCGTCGTCCAGCACGTCTCGCGCATCTACGACGCGCTCGGATTGCCGATGCATGCCGAGGCCCACCGCCGCGTGCAGGCGGTCGTGCTCTACCTGACGGCTCAGGAGGACGCATCGGGGAGTGGTGAGGACCTAGGTCCCTCCCACGCGACCTCCCTGGGTCGATAGATTTCGAACACATCGACTTCGGGGGGCCGTCTTGACCGTTTCATCCGTGCGCCATCGATCCGTGCAGCGCCGTGCTGCTCTCGCCGCGGCATCCATCGTCGCCATCGCGGGCCTCGCCGGCTGCGCGCCGGCGTCCGCTCCCGATCCCACCCCGTCGGTGAGTGAAGAGGGCGCGTTGCCGGATGACCTGCAGGCACAGCTGCAGGCAGTGCTCGACGACACGATGGCCGAGTACGACGTCCCGGGTGCGGCCGTGGGCGTCTGGGTCCCAGGCGCAGGATCGTGGACGGTGGCGGCCGGAGTCGCGGACATCGAGAGCGGAGAGCCCACGACGACCGAGATGTCGTGGCCGTTGCGCAGCGTCACGAAGTCCTACACCGTGACCCTGTTGCTGCAGCTCGTCGACGAGGGCGAAGTCACGCTCGACGACACGATCGACCGGTACGTCGACGGCGTCACGAACGGCGACCGGATCACGCTGCGCCAGCTCGCCAACATGTCGAGCGGCAATGCCGATTACACGAACGACGATTTCGTCGCGGTCTTCAGCGAGGACCCGACACGCATCTTCACGCTGGACGAGCTCAACGGCTTCATGCTGGGCAAGCCGGCGCAGTTCGAGCCGGGTGCCGAGCACGTCTACACCAACGCGAACACGAATCTGCTCGGTGCGGTGATCGAGAAGGTCACCGGAGCCTCGTATGAAGACGTGCTGAACGACCGCATCCTCGAGCCGCTCGGGCTCCAGGACACGCGGTACCTGCTCGACGTGGCGACCTGGACCGAGCCGCACGCGCTCGGGTACGGCCCCGACGCCGATCCGCGGGAACCGGCGGACCAGAACTTCTCGATCTTCGGGCCGGCGGGTTCGATGGTCTCGTCACTCGAAGACACCCGCCTGTGGGCGGAGACCCTCGCGACGGGCGCGCTGCTCGATCCCGCGACGCAGGCCGAGCGCGAAGACGGGTGGCCGTTGGATGCCGGACCGCCGTACGACGTCTATGCCCTCGGCATCGGCGAGACGAACGGGTGGTGGGGCCACAACGGCGAGGGCCTCGGATACACGGCCGCCGTCTTCCACAACCCCGAGACGGGAGCGAGCATCGTGGTGTTCATGAACGAGTCGAACGTCGAACCGAAGGCCCATCCCGCCGACCAGACCTTCCGGCGTATGGCCGCGGTGCTCGCGGGCGAGGCGACGTCATGACGCGCCGGATGTGGTCCGTCGCCGCGGTCGCGGCGCTCGTCGGGTCGCTCACGGCCTGCACGTTCGGCACCCCCGAACCCGAGGCGAGCGACGCCGCCGTGCCGGCTGCCGCGCTCGAGGTCATGAACCAGCCGCAGTACGCGAACGGCCGCTGGCTCATTTCGGTGCGGGACATCGCGACGGGCGACGTCCTGATCGATCTGGGCGCCGATCAGATGGCCGAACCCGCGTCGTTCACCAAGAGCTACAGCGTCGGCGCGGCATGGCTCAAGTGGGGGCCCGATCACGTCATCACGACGCCCGTCAAGAGCACCGGCGACATCACCGGCCCGACGATGAACGGCGACCTCGTCCTCGTCGGCATGGGCGACATCACGCTCGGCGGCAGGACGAAGCCCGACGGCACCGTCGATTTCGCCGACCTCGACCACAATGACGCGAATCCGATCCCCGGCGCGACGCTCACGACCGAGGATCCCCTTGCGGGGCTCGACGAGCTCGCGGCGCAGGTCAAGGCATCCGGCATCGACACCGTCACCGGTACGGTCATCGTCGACGACCGGCTCTTCCAGGGCGAGCTCGCGGACGAGCCGATCACGCCCATCGTCGTCAATCAGAATCTGATCGACGTGCTCATCACGCCCGGCGAGCCCGGCGAGCCGGCGACGGTCGAGATGACTCCGGCCGTCGCGCCTTGGCACATCGTGAGCACGGTCGAGACCGTCGCGGCGGGGGAGGACTTCGAGGTCTCCAACCCGGAATCCACGGGTGGTGGAGCGCTCGCCGTCGGCGGGACGATCGCCGCCGACAGCGATCCCGTCCTGAAGGTGTACGCGCTGGAGGACCCCGCGACGTTCGCTCGCACGGCGTTCATCGAGGCGCTCGCGCGTGCCGGCGTGACGGTCGGCGGCGACCCGATCGCCGAGAATCCGGCGGCGTCGCTGCCTTCGAAGGATGCGGTGGCCGCACTGCCGGCGGTCGCGGAGTTCGACTCGCTGCCGCTCTCGCAGCAGGCGACGTACATCATGAAGATCAGCTACAACCGCGGCGCGCAGGCCTATGTGTGCCTTCTGTCGGTCGAGGCGGGCGAGGACGACTGCAGTGCGGGCCTCGAGGAGGTCGGCAGGCTGTGGGCGGATGCCGGCCTCGACATCACCGGCATGTCGCTCGTCGACGGCTCGGGTCTCAACGGCAACTACATCACTCCCGAGAACGGCGTCGCGGCGCAGACGATCATGGCCGAGCGCCCCGATGCGGATGAGTGGCGGGCGACGATGCCGATCCTGGGTGTCGACGGATCACTCGCGACGGTGCAACCCGACAGCCCCGCTGCGGGCAAGGTCTTCGCAAAGACCGGCACGCTCGTCGAGGGCGATCTCGTGAACGGTCGGCTGAGGCTCAACACCAAAGCGCTCGGTGGCGTCATGGAGGCCGAGAGCGGGCGAGAGCTCGCGTTCGTCATCATCATGAACCAGGGCTTCTCGGACGACATCGAGGGCGTCTTCACGAGCAACGACGATGTGGGGGCGGTCGCGGCGGCCATCCAGCAGTCCTTCTGAGGTGCCCTGTTCGCGGAGCCGCGCACGGCACGGCAGAGTGGATGCGTGATCAGGTCCGCGAGAGCCCCGCAGTGAGAGCCATGCGCGAGTTCCTGGGCGGTGCGGGTCTCCTGGCTCGCGGATTCGGGTGGTGGACCCGCCGCCCCGGACTCATGGCGCTCGGACTCGTGCCGGCTGCGATCGTCGCGCTGCTCTTCCTGGGCGGGTTGATCGTTCTCGGCGCATACCTGCCGGGCATCGTCACCGCCGTGACGCCCTTCGCCGAGGGGTGGCCCGGCGTGTGGGCGACCGTCATCCGCATCACGATCGGCACGGCCATGGTCGGCGCGGCCCTCGTCATCGTCGCCGTCTCGTTCACGGCGCTGACACTGCTGCTCGGCGAGCCGTTCTACGACCGGATCTGGAGAGCGGTGGAGCGGGATGCCGGGGGCGACGCCGTCGACGGTGCGGAGGGATTCTGGCGCGCCGTCGGCGACACCTTCTCGCTCCTCGCGCGCGGAGCGCTCGTGGCGATCTTCGCCGCAGTGCTCGGACTCATCCCGGTCGTGGGCGGTGTCATCGCGGCGGTCGTCGGCGTGGGCCTCACGGGATGGCTGATCGCCGACGAGCTGAGCGCGCGCGCTCTCTCGGCGCGGGGCATCGATCGTGCCGCGCGTCGGCGACTCCTGGCTCGGCATCGCGCGCGGGCGCTCGGGTTCGGTGTCGCGACGCAGCTCTGCTTCCTCGTGCCGTTCGGTGCGATCGCCACGATGCCGGCGGCCGTGGCGGGATCGACGCTGTTGGCGCAGTCCTTCTTGGCGCCCACCGCCCGCTCCTAGCGACCCTGGCGCTTCTTGTAGGGCTTCGGCTGCCCCTTGACGGCGGGGGCGCGACCCTTCCCCTTCGATGCCTTCGCCTTGCCTCCGGCAGGTGGGGGCGTCCTCGGTGCAGGCGGCGGCGCGCTCGCGATCAGCTCGTGGGCATCGGCGAGGAGCAGTGACCCGGCCTTCGTCAGGCGCGTCTGGCCGCCGTCGCGGCTGAACAGAGGCTGCCCCACCTCTGCCTCGAGCTTGTCGATCGACGTGTAGAGCGATGCCAGCGGGATGCCCAGCTTCTCGGCCGCGCGCGGGAAGTGCAGTTCGTCGGCCGCGACGACGAACCGGCGGAGCAGAGCGATCTTCACGAATGTGCCTCCCCGCCCAGGATACGGAGACATTCAGCCGCACGGTGTCTTCGTGGATCGCAGCTCCTACGTCGCGACGGCTCGTGGGGCGGTCAGGCGCGGTCGTGCAGGGTGACGTGGTAGCCGTCGGGATCGGCGAAGGTGAACGTGCGGCCGAACGGGCCGTCGACCGGAGCCGATACGATCGTCCGCCCGTCAGCGACGAGTGCATCGTGGATCTCCTGCACGTCGGTGGCGTGGAGCCACAACGCCACCCCGATCCCCGGCTGCGGGGTCGCGGTGATGTCGGTGCCCGGGACGACCTCGCGCAGGGCGAAGGCGATCGGCGTCGTCTCGAACACGACCGCATGCGGCGGCCCGGCGGGGGAGCGCACGAGGCCGAGATGGCGCTCGTAGAACTCGTGCGATGCGGCGAGGTCGGTCGTCTGCAGCGAGATGAAGTCGGGGCCGGTGACGGGCATGTTGCGCTCCTCGCATCCTGATGTCAGTTATCTGACACGTGCCCTACCGTATGTCAGACTACTGACATGAGTCAAGCCGGGATCGATCTCGAGACGTCGCTGGGCTACCTGCTGAAAGAGGCCGCGAGCGCCCTTCGGGGTGCGATGGAGGAAGCGCTGCGGCCGCTCGGCATGACGATCACGCACTACTCGTGCCTGGAACTGCTCGCGCAGCGCCCGGGGCTGTCGAATTCCGAGCTCGCGCGCGGAGCCTTCGTGACGCGGCAGTCGATGAACGTCCTGCTGCAGACGCTCGAGCGGGATGGGCAGGTCGTCCGTCCGGACGAAGCGCCGGTCGGCAAAGCACTGCCGGCGCGACTCACCCCGCGTGGGCGGGCCCTTCTCGCGAAGGCGACGGTCGCCGTGCGTTCGGTGGAGCTCCGGATGCTGCGCGGCATGACACCGGAGGAGCAGGCGATCGCGTTCACGGCGTTGAAGACCGTGGTGCGCTCCCTGCGCTCTCCCTGACCGCGCTGCGGGGCGCGCTGGTCGGTGACGAATGGCCGCGTACCGCGCCCGCCGCAGCCCCGGTCGTTGAGCGAGCGAAGCGAGACGAAACGCCCGCCCGGAAATCCTGCTCTGCCTGGGGTTTCAACCTCGGGTTGAATGTCGGTGGCCCTGGGCAGAATGGTCGTATGGATGCACTGCTCGACCACCTCGAAGAGGCTGTCGAGCAGACGCGCGCGCACGTGACGGGGGCCCTCGGCGAGGGTCGTGTTCTGACCGCTTCCGACGAGCAGATCACCCGCGCACTGGCCCTCGCAGCCGAGCTGCAGCGCCTCACCGAGGCGGTGCTCGTCGAGGCGACGGGTGAAGTATCGCGCCGGTCTCAGTCGGCTGCGCGGGATGATCGGCTCACGTCGCGGATGGGCTGTCATGACGTGTCGGAGCTCGTGCAGCGACTGGCCCGGTGCTCCGCGTCGACCGCGGCCAGGTTGCAGCGGGCGGCGAAGCCGACCATGGCGCGAGTATCGTTCGCCGGCACGGCGATGCCGGGGATGCTTCCCGCACTGCACGACGCGATGATCGACGGGGTCATCGGGCTCGACGGGGTGCTCGCGGTCGCGAGTCCGCTGGCCGAGATGTCGCGGCGGGTGCCGTACGAGAAAGTCCTCACCGCCGATCAGGTCATCGCCGCGATCGCTCGCGGGGAAGGCCCCGACGGCGCGCCGCCCGCATCGGCGGATCTGTTGAAGATCCACGCGACGACGTGGGCGACCTACCTCGACCAGGATGGCGCCGAACCCCGCGAGGAACGCGCGCTGCGGGTGCGCGGGATCACGCTCGGACGAGAACGCGACGGGGTCGTCCCGATCAGCGGCAATCTGATGGTCGAGGTCGCGAAGCAGTTCGAGCTGATCTGTCACGCGATCGGGTCACCGCGCGTCGACCAGGACGGGCCGGTCATGTTTCGCCCGTCGGCGGACGTCGAGCCCGACCCGTTGGACTATCGCTCCGACGTGCGCACGCCCACACAGAAGCGACACGACGCTCTGGCGACCGCGCTGTCGGTCGCGGCATCCAGCCGGCTCCTTCCCACGATCGGCGGCGCCGCACCGACCCTGGTCGTCTCGGTGCGGGAAGAGGATCTGATCGAAGGTCGCGGGTGGGCGCACATCGACGGGCAGCCCGTCTCCCTCGCCGCCTCCGTGCACGCGGGCTGCGCGGGGGTCATCCAACGGATCCTGACCGGTGGGAACGGGCGGATCGTGAAGCTCGGCACCGAGGAACGCGTCTTCAACCGCCGGCAGCGCCGCGCCATCGCCCTCAGAGACGGCGGATGCGTCATCCCCGGCTGCGGGGTGCCCGCCGCCTGGTGCGAGATCCACCACGTCGTCGACTGGGCCCTCGGCGGCTCCACCCACACCGAGAACGGTGTGCTCCTGTGCTGGTACCACCACCGCCACCTCGCCAATCACGGCTGGCAGATCCGCATGAGCAACGGCGTCCCCGAAGTGAAGGCCCCACCCTGGGCCGAACGCGAGCCCCGCTGGCGTCCCGCCACCACCTCACCCACCAGACTCCTCGAGCGACTCAACCGGCGCACATGAAGCGATGGTCGGAACGATGACGGCGGTTGAGAACCCGCGCGGATGTCGCCGCGCCGGAGACGCTCTCGGCGCTCAGTTCATCCCAGTCCGGCTTCGTCACTCAACGACGTGCGGGCACAGGTGCATGCCACGACCGTCACGGCGGAGCATCCCGATCCCTCATTCCCTTCATCGCGCGATACGCCCACAATGGGCCCATGACCGACCACGTCATCAAGCCGCTGACACTCGACACCTTCCCGGCGTGGCTCGCGCTCGCCGAGAAGCACAACGGCGTGTGGGGCGGATGCTACTGCTCGTACTTCCACGGCGACACCGCCGACACCGTCAAGAGGGAGTACGACGGCCCCACCTTCAAGCGACGACTCGTCGAAGAGGGGGTCGCGCACGCGGCACTCGTCTTCGACGGCGATCAGGCGATCGCGTGGTGCGAGTACGGCAGCCCTCTCGAGCTGCCGAACATCTACCACCGCAAGCAGTTCGACGCCGAGGAGTCGCACCAGGCACCGTGGCGGATCACGTGCTTCTTCGTCGATCGCGACCATCGGCGCGGCGGCGTCGCGACCGAGGCGCTCCACGGCGCGCTGGACCTCATCGCGCAGGCGGGCGGCGGCGAAGTCGTGTCGTTCCCCAACGTCGTCGAGCCCGGCAAGCGGGTCTCGGCGTCCTTCCTCCACAACGTCACGCCGGGGATCTTCGAAGCGGCGGGGTTCACGTTCGAGCGCCGTATCGGCAAGAACAAGACCGTCATGCGGAAGGTCGTCGCACCGGCCTGACAGCAGCGGCGAGTCGGCTGCGCGTGTGGCGCAGTATGACATCGGTGGGAGCGCGCGATGCCAGGGCCGACGTAGCGTGACGGACGAACCGAGATCCGCACGCTCGAAAGGACCCCGCATGGCCGATTCGACCCCCGTCGAGACCGAACCCACGTACGACGCACCGCTCATCACCCCGGAAGAGGCGGCGCAGCGCGCGGCCGGCGGAGCCCTCGTCATCGATGTGCGCAGCGACGCGGGTCGGGCGCGGGACGGGGTCATCCCCGGATCGGTGCGTGGCGATCGTGAGAACCTCGACGCGCAGTTCCTCATCGATTCTCCCGAGAAGCTCGCGGAAGTCACGGAGTGGGATCAGGACATCGTGATCGTCTGCGGGTCGATCCGCGGGTCCGGGCCGGTCGCCGAGCAGCTCCGCGCGAAGGGCTTCACGAACGTCGCACACGTCGACGGCGGCTTCCCGGCGTGGAAGGAATCCGGCGCACCGACCGCAGAGGTCTGACCGCCCCGCTCGCCCCGCCGTTCACGGTGAGGCTGCCGGCTTGTCACTCGATGCGACGACCTTCGCGGGCAGCCCGCGCGAGAGGAGCAGCCCGATCACGGTGAGCGCGAACACGAGGAACAGCGACTGCTGGAGTGACTCGACCTGCGCATCGGCGTAGGCCTGCGCGACGTCGGAGGCGACCTCGGCCGTGGCTCCTGCATCCGTCAGCGCCGTCTCGGCCTGCTCCTGCGAGAGGATCGGCGCACCCATCGAGGTGGCGGCGACCACCTGCTGCCGCACGTCTTCGGGGATGGATGCGTCGCCCTCGACCGCGGTTGCGAACCCACTCGTGAGCATGAGGATGAAGACGGACCCGACGACGGCCGTGCCGAACGATGACCCGAGGTTCTGGAACGTGCCCTGCAGGCCGCCGACCTCGGAGGTGTCCTTCTCGCCGACGGCGGACATGTTCACGTTGCCGAGCTGCGATGCGAGGAGGCCGAAGCCCGCGCCGACGACGAACATGCCGACCGCGAAGAGCCAGCCGGAGAGCGTGGGTTGGATCGCGCCGAGCACGAGCAGCACGCCGGCCGCGAGCGTGAACTGCCCGATCCGCCCCAGATTGCGTGCCGAGCGGACGGTCGAGAGGCGTGACCCGAGGATCGAGAACAGAATCAGGCCGACCGACAGCGGCAGGATCTTCAACCCCGTCTGCAGTGCGTCGTAGCCGAGGATCGTCTGCAGATAGACCGGCACGACGAAGAACAGCGCGGCGATCGCGAAGTACTGCGCCATGAACATCGTGAGTCCGCTGCGCAGGGCGGGGATGCGCAGCAGGCTCACCGAGAGGAGCGGCTTGCGGCCCGATCGTTCGAGAGCGCGCTGACGCTGGAAGAAGAGCCACAGCACGACGACGGCGATGAGGATCAGATAAGCGACCGGCGAGACGCCGAGAGGAGCGATGATCACGTCGCCGACGACCGGGGGGTCGAGGGGGACGATCCATCCCCATGTCTTGCTCTGCAGCAGACCGAAGACGAGGATCGCCATTCCGCTGGCGGACAGCACGACGCTCAGCAGATCGATCCGCAGCTTCGGATCAGGTTCGACGTCCCTGATCCGTCCCGAGACGAGCAGGACGATGATCATGACGATCGTCTCACCGACGAAGACGTACCGCCAGGACGCGTAGGTCGTCACGAGTCCGCCGATCAGCGGGCCTGCGGCTGCGGCGAAGCCGGTCACCGCACCGAGAGCCGAGAACGCGACGATGCGCTCCCTTCCCGAGTAATTGATCGCGGCCAGCGCCGCGATCGCGGGGATCACGAGCACCGCGCCGAGGCCCTCGACGAGCGACCAGCCGAGCATGAGCACCGTGAGATTCGGGCTGAGGGCGGTCGTCAGCGACCCGATCCCGTAGACGATCGACCCCACTCGGAACGCACGACTGCGCCCCCACTTGTCCCCGAGCTTGCCGCCCGTGAGCATGAACGCCGCCATCGTCAGCGCGTAGAACGTGATCGCCGCCTGCATGCCCGAAATGTCGGTGCCGAGATCGGCGGCGACCGTCGAGATCGAGACGTTCATGACGGTGCTGTCGAGAATCATCACGAACTGCGAGACCGCCAGGAGGACGAGCACGAACCATCGCTTCATGCACTGCACCGTACTTCTCCATGACCCGCTGCGTCATCGCCCGTCACGGATGATCTCGGGCTTTCGTTACGTCGTCGGGCGTCGTGAGTCGTCATGTGTCATCCGCCGTTGGAGGACGCCGCGGCGCGACGGGAAAGTGAAGATCGATCGTCGCGCCTCGCGGCGGGGAGGAGACATCGTGACCCATCAGGTTCATCTCGGGATCGCGCTGGAGCGCGCCGGCTGGCATCCCGCCGCCTGGCGTGCGGCCTCCGCCCACCCGCGTTCATTGACGTCACCCGCATACTGGCGCGACCTGCTGCGGGCGTCGGACGATGCAGGGATCGCCCTGGCGACGATCGAGGACGGTCTTTCGCTGACGGATCGCTTCGAGTCGGTCGACGCCCTGCGCCCGGGCCGCGTACGCGGGCGCCTGGACGCCCTCCTCATCGCGTCCTACGCGGCTCCGCTCACCCGCCGCATCGGCCTCCTCCCCACTGTCACGACCTCGCACACCGAGCCGTTCCATGTCGCGACCGGCATCCAGACTCTCGACTTCGCGAGCAGGGGACGCGCCGGGGTCCGTCTCATCGCCGGAGCGTCGGCGGCCGAGCGCGCCAACTTCGGCCGTCGTGCCATCGGTGTGGACGAGATCCCCGCCTCCGGTCGCGTGGAGGACGCGCCCGCGATCCTCGCGGCCTTCCGCGAAGCCGGCGAGTTCGCCGACGTCCTCGCTCGGCTGTGGGACTCGTGGCAGGATGACGCGATCATCCGCGACGTCGCGAGCGGCCGGTTCCTCGACGCCGACCGCGTGCACAACATCGAGTTCGAGGGGGAGTTCTTCTCGATCACGGGGGCATCCATCGTTCCGCGCTCGCCGCAGGGTCGGCCGCTGATCTCCGTGCTCGCGCATCAGACGGTGCCGTTCCGTCTCGCGGCGGAGCGCGCCGACCTCGTCTACGTGACGCCGCACGACGAGTCGGGCCTCGTCGCCATCCGCGCCGAGCTGGACGCCGCGGCCGACGAACGGGACCGCGCTCTCGAGCCGCTGCGGGTGTTCGTCGACCTCGTCGTGCTGATCGAGGACACCCCGGGAGCCGCCCGTTCGGCGGCCGAGCAGCTCGACGAATGGGCGGGCGAGCCCCTCGCATCCGACGCGCGGGTCATCGTGGGCACCCCGGGCGATGTCGTGGACGCCGTGCGTGGGCTCGCGGCATCCGGTGTCGACGGCGTGCGCCTGCGTCCCGCCCGTCAGCCCGCCGACGTCATCGCGATCACCGAGAAGGTGACGCCGATTCTGCGGTCGACGGGCGCCCTGCGAGAAACCGACGGCGCCTCATTGCGCGCACGCCTCGGCCTCGCCCGACCCGCGAGCCGCTACGTCCGAGAGAAGGTCGCGCTGTGAGCCGTTCCGTTCGCCAGGTCCATCTCGCCGCGCACTTCCCCGGCGTCAACAACACGACCGTCTGGACCGACCCCGCGGCGGGCAGCCAGATCGACTTCTCGTCGTTCGAGCACTTCGCCCGCACGGCCGAACGGGGCCTGTTCGACTACGTCTTCCTCGCCGAGGGACTCCGGCTGCGCGAGCACAACGGTCGCGTGCACGAACTCGACGTCCTCGGCCGCCCCAACACGCTCGCGATCCTCGCGGCACTCGCCGGCATCACGGAGCATGTCGGACTGGTCGGCACGCTCACCACCACCTTCAACGAGCCGTACGAGCTCGCGCGCCAGCTCGCGACCCTCGACCACCTCTCGGGCGGCCGCGCCGGGTGGAACGCCGTGACGAGCTCGGACGCCTTCCACGGCGCGAACTTCCGTCGAGGGGGATTCCTGGACCACGCCGACCGATACGAGCGAGCGCGGGAGTTCGCGGCTCTCGCGAAGGATCTGTGGGATTCCTGGCCCGCGGACGGCGTTCGAGCGGATGCCGCGACCGGCGAGTTCCTCGGCGACGGGGTGCCCTCGCGTGTGCGTCATCAGGGGCCGCAGTTCGACGTCGACGCCCTCTTCGACGTGCCGCGCTCGCCGCAGGGGCGACCCGTCATCGTTCAGGCGGGCGACTCCGCCGACGGGAGGCGGTTCGGCGCCGAGCACGCGGAGGTCATCTTCTCGCTGCACACGGGCTTCGACGATGCCCGCGCGTTCTACGACGACGTCAAGGGGCAGCTGCCGGCATGGGGTAGGACCGAGGATTCGCTCAAGATCCTCCCGGCCGTGACCTTCGCGATCGGCGATACGCCGGCTGAGGCGACGGAGCGGTCGCGCGAGATCGCTTTGGCTCAGGTGCGCCCCGAGATCGCCATCCGCTACCTGGAGGGCGTCTGGAACCGCGATCTCTCGCAGTACGACCCCGACGGCCCACTGCCGGACATCGAACCCGACACCGGTGCGGCGACGGCGCAGGGCTGGGCGAACCGGCATGCGGCCGTCGGCAAGCGCATCGGCGCATTGCGGGAGGTCTCCGAGACCGAGGGGCTCAGCATCCGTGACACCGTCATCCGCCTCACGGCGAATCACACGTTCGTCGGCACCCCCGGCCACATCGCGGCCGAGATCGACCGGTACGTGCAGGAGCGGGCGACCGACGGCTTCACGGTGGTCGGCCACGTGACCCCCCACGGTCTCGACGAGTTCGCCGAGAAGGTCGTGCCGCTCCTGCAGGAGCGCGGTTCGTACCGCGAGTCCTACGAAGACGGGGCGACGCTGCGGGACCTGCTCGGCCTTCCGGCGCCGCATCCGGCTGTCGTCGCGGCGCGATGACGGCTCCTGCGCGGCTCGTCTTCGTCGGAGCCGGCCCTCGGGCCGTCATGCTCCTGGAACGCGTGCTGGCACGCGCGGACGAGCACACCCGGCTCGACGTCGCGCTCATCGATCCTCACCCGCCCGGAGCGGGTCGGATCTGGCGGCACGCGCAGTCGCCGTTGCTCAAGCTCAACTCGATGACGCGCGACGTGACGGTGTTCACCGACGACAGCTGCACGATCGACGGCCCCGTCCGGCCGGGACCCGCGCTGGACGAGTGGCTCGCCCTCTGGCGAGCCGGCCTGCTCGACGGTGTGGAACTCGACGAGCTGTCGGCCGTCGAAGCGGCATCGCTCGCGCCCGACGGCTTCCCGACGCGCCGGCTGCACAGCCACTACCTCGACTGGTTCTTCCGCCGCACGGTCGCGGGCGCTCCGGATGGTGTGACCGTGCGGGTCATCACCGACACCGTGCGCTCGGTGCGACCGGATGCCGGAAGTGGGCACGTCGTCGTGCTCGAGAGCGGCGGAGAACTTGCGGCGGATGCCGTCGCCTACTGCATCGGGCACACCGAGAGCGAGATCGACCCGGCGTCCGCCGACCTCCTCCTGCGATCTCGGGAGCGCGGGCTCGTCTATGTGCCGCCGGCCTACACGGCCGATGCCGATCTGTCGGCGATCGATGCGGGGGCGGACGTTCTCGTGCGCGGGATGGGTCTGGCTGCCGTCGACCTCGTCGTGCTGCTCACACAGGGCCGAGGCGGACGATTCGAGCGCGATGCCCACGGGGCGCTGCGCTACCTCGCGTCGGGCAGCGAACCGCGTCTGCACCTCGGGTCCCGGCGCGGCGTGCCGTACCGCTCGAAGGTCACCTCGACGCTGCAGGGCGATCCGCCCCGGCGCGACGTGCTCACCGCAGAGGTCATCGCAGCGCTCGCGGTGTCGGACGAACCGCTCGACTTCGAGCGCGACGTCTGGCCGTCGATCGCGAAGGAACTGCTCTACGGGCACTACCGCGAACTGTTCACGGGGCACCCCGACCGGGTCGGCGCGAGCTGGTCCGACTTCCGTGGCACGCTCGACGAACTGGCGTGGGACGATCCGCGGCTCTTCGATGCGATCGCCGGGGCGGTGCCGGATCCGCTCGACCGCTTCGACGTGGCGGGCTTCGACCGCCCCTTCGCCGACGCGTCCTTCGTGGATGGGGATGACGCGCACGAGCGCGTCCGCACCCACATCGCGCAGGACCTCCGACTCCGCACGACGCAAGAGCACAGCCCCGCGCAGGGCGTCTTCATCGCGGGACTGCTGTCGTTCCTGGCGCTGGCGGAGATCCCGAAGGAGAGATGGAACGCGCGGTCGCGCGCGCACACGCTGCCGGTGCGCTGGCACACGTTCTTCAGCTACCTCGCGAGTGGACCGCCGCCACATCGGCTGGAGGAGCTGATCGCCCTCGCCGACGCAGGCGTCGTCGACTTCCTCGGGCCCGACGTCGAGATCGCCGTCGAGGAGCGCGGGTTCGTCGCATCCAGCGCCCGCACCCCCGGCGAGACGATCGCAGGCGCGCTCATCGATGCCTGGCTGCCCGCGTCGAATGCGGCGCGCAGCACGAACCACGCGCTGCGCGAGCTGGCGACCGTGCACGGGAGCGAGCTGCGGATCGCCGATGCCGAGTACGAGGGCTCGCTCGGCCGCGTCCGCGTGACCGACGACGGTCGGGTGCTGAGCGGGGACGACGTCGAGCACGGCGCGCTGTTCGCGATCGGGCCGTTCACGTCCCAGACCGAAGCGGGGGCGTTCACTCGCCCCGCGACCGATTCGCTCTCGCTCCGGCAGACCGACCGGGTCGCCGGCGCGATCGTCCTCCGGCTCGGGGTCCCTGTCGCAGGCAGCGTCTGACGAGGCTGGAGTCAGGCGGGCGTCCGTGCCGCGGCGAAGGTCGTGCGCCGGCGCAACGCGAAGCCGAGTCGCTCGTAGATCGCGATCGCGCCGACGTTGGTCGCGGCGGCGTGCATGAGGGCGCGGTCGCCGCGCTGCTGGATGTGGAACGCGACATCCAGCACGAGGCGCGAGGCCAGACCCTGGCCTCGGTACTGCTCGTCGGTCGACACGGCGCTGATCTCGGTCCATCCGTCGGGGTGCAGACGCTCACCCGCCATCGCGATCAGTCGCCCGTCCCGCCGGATGCCGACGTACCGGCCGAGCTCGTGCGTGCGCGGCTTGAACGGACCGGGCTGATTTCGCTCGACGATCGCGAGCATCTCGTCGACGTCGTCCGCGCCGAGCAGGACCGCTTCGTCATCGGGCTTCGGAGCGAGGGCCGCGGTCTCGATGAGCTGCACGCCCTCGCCGTGCCACAGGACCTCCCATCCCGGCGGAAGCTCGGGATCGGCGCCGGAGTACCCCACTTCCGCGCCGGGACCGACGAGGTCGATCAAGGCATCCCACACGCCGGGGTCGTCCCACGTGCGCACGGCGAGGAACGGCGCGACGTCGTCGGGGTAGGTGCGCACCAGATCGCCGCCGATCGCGAAGTGCCTGTGCGGCCCCGTGAGCGCGTACCACGCCGGGTTGTCGAGGATGACCTCGTCGTGGGGCGAGAGCGCGGACGGGGCACCGAGGGAGGTATGCGGCATCAGCTCAGAATGTGCTTGCTCCCCCCTCATCGCAAGCGACGTCGAAACTTCGCGCAATCGATCAGTCCGACGCGGGAAGGTTCCGACATCCGTCGACGAAATCGGCGGCTATCCACGTCCTCGTGGCTTCGGATGACGGCGTGTGACATGTGCCGCCCCGGGGCGTCCGCAGTGAGTGCGAGTCTGGGCCGATGCCCGCGCTCGCGGACCGGACGAAAGTGGTGAGCACGTGACCTGCTGCACGAAGGCGCACGGCGCGTGAGCGTCGATGCCGAGGTCGTCGTCATCGGCGGCGGAGTCATGGGTACCGCGACCGCGTGGCAGCTGGCGCGCCGCGGTGTCGACGTGGTCCTCGTCGAGCGGTTCGGGATCGGGCACCGCTACGGCGCCTCGCACGGCACGTCGCGCAACTTCAACCTCGGCTACGAGGATCCGACGCTGCTCGCCTGGCTGCACGAAGCCGCCGCCGACTGGCGCGAGCTCGAGCGAGTGACCGGCGCTCAGCTCCTCACCCGCACCGGAATCGTCAACCACGGACCGGGACGCGACTACGCATCGGCTGCCGTCGACATCGCCGCGGGCGGATTCCTGACCGAGATGCTGGACGCAGCGGAGGCGGCACGGCGCTGGCCCGGGTTGCGCTTCGACGGGCCCGCCCTCTACACGCCCGAGGCGGGGCGACTGCATGCGGATCGCGCGGTCCTCGCGTTCTCTTCGGCGGCGGCGAAGCTGGGCGCCCGCGTGCTCGCCGAAACCAGGGTCGTGGCCGGAGCCGTCCTCGACGATCGGGTGAACCTCGTCGTGCGCGATGCCGGGGGAGTCGAGCACACCCTCACTGCGCGCCGCGCGGTCGTGACCTCGGGCGCGTGGACCACGGATGTGCTCGCCGCCCTCGGCGCGACCTTCGCGCTGCCGCCGTTGCGTGTCACCCAGGAGCAGCCCGCGACCTTCGCGGCGCTCGCACCCGCCCCCGAGCACTGGCCGGGCTTCAATCACGCCCCGTCGCCCGACGACCCGACGACGGCGTGGTTCCCGACCGCTGTCTATGGCATGGGCGTTCCCGGCGAAGGCGTCAAGGCCGGATGGCACGGCGTCGGGCCCGTGGTGCACCCCGACCGACGGACCTATCTGCCCGAGCCTGCGCTCGCCGAGTCGGTCCGTCGCTACGCGCGGGAGTGGCTGCCTGGCGTCGATGCGGATCGCGGTGTCGAGATCTCGTGCACGTACACGTCGACGCCGGATGCCGCGTTCGCGCTCGATCGGGTCGGACCGGTCGCCCTCGGCGCCGGCTTCTCGGGGCACGGCTTCAAGTTCGCCCCGACGATCGGCCGCGTGCTGGCGGATCTGGTCACGCGCTGACGCCGACGCTCGGCGCACGACAGGAAGCGGGGGCGGCGCTCATGACGCCGCCCCCGCCTCGAAAGGTCAGGACGCGGGAAGCCCCGCGGGGTTGACCACCGACTGCTCGATCGCTTCGCTCTCGAGTCCCCAGAACTCGAGGAGATCGGTGTACGTGCCGTCCGCGATGATCGCGTTCAGCACGATGCTGACGGGTTCGATGAGGCCATTGCCCTTCGCCGTACCGGCCGCGATCTCGGCCGTGAGAGGCCATCCGCCCGACACGATGCCGACGAGCTTGGTGTCGCCTGTCTCGCGGGCGGCCCAGGCCGATGTCGCGTTCGGGCCGAAGTTCGCGTCAGCACGACCCGACTGGATCGCGAGGGTCGCCGCGGCGGTGTCGTCGAAGTACTGGAGTTCGGCGGGCTGCTTGCCGTCCGCCTCGAGCTCCTCGTTCCACGCGAGGAGGACCTGCTCCTGGTTGGTGCCCGAGCCGACGATGATCTTCAGGCCCTCGATGTCGGCGGCTTCCGCGATCGACTCGATGGGGCTGTCGGACTTCACGTAGAACCCGAGCAGGTCCTGGCGGTAGCTCGCGAAGTCATAGAGCTCCTTGCGTTCCTCGGTCACTGTGACGTTCGCGGCGATCAGGTCGTACTTGCCCGACTGGATGCCGAGTGGCCAGTCGGCCCACGCCACGACCTGCGGGTTGTACTCGAGTCCGAGTCCCTCGGCGATGAGCGCGCCGAGGTTCGGCTCTGTTCCTGCGACGTCGGTCGCAGCCGACGTGCCGTCGGGCTGGTAGCTCAGCGGCGGCACGAAGGCGCCGACCGCGACGGTGAGCTTGCCCGCTTCGATGGGTTCGAAACCGCTCGCCTCGAGCGCTGCGACGGCCTCGGGAATGGGGCCGTCGAGATGAAACCACTCGATCTCTTCGGTCGTCGTGTTCGCTTCGGCGGTCGGAGTCGCCTCGCCGCCGGGGGCCGCCTCCGCGCTCCCGGCGTTGAGGTTCACGACGGCGAAGACGCCGCCGACGATCGCCGCGACCGCGGCGACTCCCACTCCCAGGGCGACGCCCTGCTTCTTGCTGATGGCCATGCTGTGTCTCTCTATCTGTGTGGATGCCGGAACCTTCGCGGTGCGCGTCAGGCCAGGACTTTGGCGAGGAACTCCCGCGTGCGCGGGTGCTCCGGGGCGACGAGAACCCTGCTGGGCGGGCCCTCCTCGAGAATTCGGCCGCCGTCGACGAACACGATGCGGTCGGCGACTTCGCGCGCGAACCCGATCTCGTGCGTGACGATCACGAGAGTCGTTCCGGTGCTCGCGAGTGTGCGGATGACATCGAGCACTTCGCCGACGAGCTCGGGGTCGAGGGCGCTCGTGGGCTCGTCGAAGAGCAGCACCTTCGGGTCGAGCGCGAGCGCGCGGGCGATCGCGACGCGCTGCTGTTGCCCGCCCGAGAGCTGCCTCGGGAAGTGATCGGCTTTGTCGCTCAGCCCGACCCGCGCGAGCAGCTGCAGGGCCTGCTCGCGGGCATCCGCTTTCGATGCGCGCTTGAGTGCGAGCGGCGCCTCGGTGATGTTCTCGATGGCCGTGAGGTGCGGGAAGAGGTTGAAGTTCTGGAAGACGATCCCGATCTGGGTTCGCCGCTGCAGGATGTCCTTCTCGCGCAGCTCGTAGAGCTTGTCGCCGCGCAGCTCATAGCCGATGAGCTGGCCGTCCACGGTGACCGAACCCTGATCGACGCTCTCCAGATGGTTGATCGTGCGCAGGAGGGTGGACTTGCCCGACCCGCTCGGTCCGAGGATCGCGACGACCTCGCCGGGCGCGATCGTGAGGTCGATGCCCGCGAGCACCTCGAGACCGCCGTAGCTCTTGTGGACGTCGTGGATCTCGACGAGACCCTTCGTGGGGGCGGCGGCTGCGATGGTCATCGTGTCTCCTCGTTCGCGTCGATGCCGGCAGCCGGCCGGATGGGAAGCGAGGGCACGTTGCGTGGGTCCTCCGACGGGGCGGGTCGTGCGGGGGAGTCGCCGAGCCGCGACCACTGCTCCGACACCCAGCGGCGGACCCGCTGGAGGGGCGTCGGCGGGAGCACGCGCACCGAGCCGCGGGCGTAGTGCCGTTCGATGTAGTACTGCGCGATGCTCAGGATCGTCGTGATGATCGTGTACCAGACGACGGCGACGAGCAGCAGCGGGATGACGCGGCTGTTGCGCATATAGATGACCTGCACGGCGTAGAACAGCTCGGGGATCGCGATGACGAAGACGACCGATGCGCCCTTGACGAGGCCGATCACCTCGTTGGTCGCGTTGGGCACGATCGAGCGCATCGCCTGCGGCAGGATGATGCGGCGCAGCCGCTTGCCCGAGGGGATGCCGAGGGCCGCCGCGGCTTCCAGTTGACCCTGATCGACCGAGAGGATGCCGCCCCGCACGATCTCGGCCGAGTACGCCGCCTGGTGCAGGCTCAGGCCCAGGATCGCCGCCGCGAACCCGCTGATGAGCTGCACCGTCGGGAACTCGACGATCCAGAAGTCCGTCGTGAACGGAGTGCCCAGGCCCAGCGTTGGGTAGAGGTAGCCGAGGTTGTACCAGACGACGAGCTGCACGACGAGGGGCACCGAGCGGAAGAACCAGATGTAGAGCCAGGCGGCGGATTGCAGCAGTGGTGACTTGGAGAGTCGCCCGAGCGCGAGGACGGTGCCGAGCAGGAATCCGATGGTCGCCGAGATCGCCGTGAGCGAGAGGGTGAAGCCCACGCCGCGCAGTACGGGCTCGGTGAAGAAGTACTCCGCGAAGACCCCCCACTCGTAGTTGGGGTTGGTCACGAGCGACCACGCGAACTGCGCGACGGCGAAGGCGATCAGCGCGCTGAGCACCCAACGGAACCAGTGTCGTGTGTGCACGACTCGGATCGTCCCGAGGTCGACACGGTCGCGCGCGGGGGGCGCGTCGGCCCGGTCGTCGACGAGGGATGCCGCGTCCCGGCGCCCGTCTTCGCGGATGCGATCGTCAGCAGTCGTCGTCATGGCCGCTTCCTCCGTTCGTGTCGTCCCGGCCCGACGAGCCGAGGTGTCCGATCACGGTAGGTCGGGGGCTTCAGCCGGGGAGGAGACCCGGATCACATCCCGAAATGTTGCGACTCACGCGTTAACACACGTCGGCCGACGCGTCCCGCGGCCACGAGCAGCGCCCCGGGGGGTCGTGTGAAGGAATGTGTCGGGATCTTTCGTCATCTTGCGTCGTGTTTCGACACACGATGCACGCGAGGGGCGGGCATCCGACGCTGTATTCATGCCCCACGTGATCGATGTCCCGGCGCTCAGCGCCGCGCTGGCCGAAGACCGGCCCGTGCGGCTGCTCGACGTGCGCTGGCGACTGGACATCCCGCAGGGGCGCCCGGCGTATCTCGCCGCGCACATCCCGGGGGCTGTATACGTCGACCTGGAGCACGACCTCTCGCGTGCCGGGCATCCCGAAGAGGGGCGTTTCCCGCTTCCCGCGCTGGATCAGCTGCAGTCCGCGGCACGCCGATGGGGCATCGACGGCGGCGACCTCGTCGTCGCGTACGACGACAACGACGCCGTGGCGGCGTCTCGCGCGTGGTGGCTGCTGCGACGGCGGGGCGTGGACATCCGCGTGCTCGACGGGGGGATCCGCGCCTGGGTCAGGCGCGGTCTGCCGGTCGAGTCGGGCGATCACGGGGCCGCTCCCGGTACGGTGCGACTCCTCGACGAGGACCCTGGCGCGGCATCCATCGACGACGCGGCACGCGCGCCGGCGACCGGCGTGCTCGTCGACGTGCGCGGTCCCGATCACTATCGCGGGCGCGTGAGCGGCGAGGATCCCGCGGCCGGACACATTCCCGGAGCGGTCAACCTTCCGACCGTCGCGCACATCGCGGGCGACGGAACCCTGCGCTCGCCGCGCGAGATCCGCGGGATCATCCAGGCGAGCGGCGTCGATCCGGACCGCGACATCGTCCTTTACTGCGGTGTGGGCATCGCCTCGACCCACTCGGCGCTCGCCTTCGCCGAAGCGGGCATCGAGACACGGGTCTACACGGGGGCCTGGAGTCAGTGGTCGCGCAGCCGCGGGCGTGCGGTCGCCGTCGGCCGCACGCCGGCCGACGCGTTCAGCGGCTGGTGACCAAGGTTCCCCCCGCCGGCTGAGCGCGGAGAGCCTCGACGTGCGCTCCCTCGATCGATAGGTTGTCGGGCAAGGGCTTCGTCGATTCAGGAGGACCGATGGCGCACGTCGTGGCGACCGGAGCGGGTACGACGAAGATGGGCGGGTTCGTTTTCGTCCACTCGTTCCAACTGCCGAACCTCGTGTGCATCGGCGTTGCGATCATCGTCGGCGTCTCGCTGTCGTTCGTGCTGTCCTGATATGGCGGAGGTCACGGACCAGGCGACGCTCAGCAGGTTCCTGCTGGGTCTCGCCGAGGGCATGAACGCCTCGGCCGAATCCGTCGATCGGATCCGATCGACCATGGAGGCCATCTCGCAGGCGTACGGCCGCGCCGACAGCGAGTTCGTGATCCTCCCGACCGTCATCCTCGTCCAGACCTCGGGCGAGGACGAGAGGGTCGTCCTGCGGTCCGCTCAGAACGCGTCGTTCCGATTCGATCAGATCGCCGCCCTGTACGCGCTGCTCGAGCAGGCGAAGCGAGCCGAGGTCACGCCGACCGACGGCATCCATCGCCTCAACGAGATCGGGGCGATGAAGCCGCGCTTCGGCTGGGCGGTCCGCACGCTCGGGCATGCGATCCTCACGGCGGGACTCGCGCTGCTGCTCGCCCCGACGTGGCAGGGTGTGCTCATCGCCTTCGGGCTCGGAGCCCTCATCGGCGTCCTCAAGCTCGTCCGTTCGCCCACGCTGCAGCTGATCATGCCCGTCGTGGCGGCCTTCGGCAGTGCGATCGCGGTCTTCCTCCTCGCGACCGTCATCGACATCGGTGATCCCATCCACCTGCTCATCGCGCCGCTCGTGACGTTCCTCCCCGGGGGTGCGCTCACGACCGCGACGGTCGAGCTCGCTGCCGGTCAGATGCTGGCGGGCGCGTCGCGCCTGGTGTACGGCTTCGTGCAGCTCGCGCTGCTCGCCTTCGGCATCCTCGCCGCGGGGGCGGTCGTCGGGGTCGACTCGTCCGCCTATCAGACGGTGGAGTCCAGCGATGGGCTCCCGTGGTGGGTGCCCTATCTCGGCGTCCTCGTCTTCGCCGTCGGCAACTACCTGCACTTCTCGTCGCCGCCGTCGACGTTCGGGTGGGTGCTCCTCGTGCTCGTCGTCGCCTACACGGCGCAGACGATAGGAGCGTTGGTGCTGGATGCCACGGTCAGCGGCTTCGTCGGAGCCGTCGCCATGACGCCTCTCGTGCTGTGGATCGCATCGCTGCCGAAGGGCGCGCCCTCGCAACTCACGTTCCTGCCGGCGTTCTGGCTGCTCGTTCCGGGGGCCGCGGGTCTCGTCGGTCTCACCGAGGCGGTTGCCGAGGACGGCACGGCCGCGGACTTCGTCGCCGCCCTGGTCTCCGTCATGTCCATCGCGCTCGGCGTGCTCATCGGCACCGCGCTGTACCGCGCGGTGCGGCACGGGACGGAGGAGGTCGTGCAGTTCGCCGTGGCGCTGCCGCCCGACCGCGACGCCGAGACGCCGTCGACGCTGGGCGAGCGGCTCACGCGCTGGTGGCGGAGCTCACGGCGCTGACCGGGAGGCGCGGGGAACCGCTCAGGTCAGCAGGTCGTCCCAGCTCGCGAGCGCGACGATGCCGGCCGCTGCGGCGACGAGCGCGGGATCGTCGGTGACGAGCGCGTCGGACTGGAGCTTCGCGACGGCGAGGTACTCGGCGAGTTCGGTGTCATCCCACCCGAGCTGGTCGGCGATCTTCCACGCCGTCGATCGAGACACCCGGTCGCCGAGCAGGCGAACCTTGAGTTCGGCGACGCCCTCGAGCTGCCGGCGTCCCGTCCGCTCGTCGAGCCTGCCGGCGTGCACGTCGCGGTACAGGGTCGAGAGTGCGTGCGAGCGCAGGATCGCCGGCGCAACGAGCTGATGGGCTGAGGGCACCGTGATGCTCTCGCGGATGAGGCGGAGTGCGGTGCCGGAATCGATGGCGTAGCGCGTCATCCCGTGATCGTCGCACCTGGGTGCGACATCCGACACCCCGGGGTGCGTCGAGGCGAGTGGACGCGACGGCGGGAGTCGCCGGCCGCGCGCTTTTCGGGATTGCTCAGGAAGCGCGGAATCCTGCCGGAGTGAGTCATTCTGCCGCGGAAAATCAGGGGTTCCCGGTCGATTTCCGAGCCTCGTGTCGTTCGGTCTCGATCAGTGAAGATGGGGCTCAATCTGCGGGGTCTACGTCCGCCTGGTGTCCACGCGGAGCCCGGCTCTAGGTGGCGCTGACTGTGCGGAATCCGCAGTTGCCCATGGTCGAGTCGGGGGTGTTGCCGGTGCGTGCGGCGACGCGATATCGGTTGCAGTAGGACTCGTGGCAGAGGTATGAGCCGCCGCGGGTGACGCGCCGCTCCTCCTGCACGATGGGCAGCGAACGCGCGCCGAAGCTGGATGCGGGTGCCACTGTCTCGAACCGGTCGGCGCACCATTCCCAGACGTTGCCCGCGACGTCGACCAGTCCGAACCCGTTCGCGGGGTAGGTCCCGACCGGCGACGTCGTGAGCCACCCGTCCTCGCGGGTGTTGTGCGTGGGGAATCGGCCCTGCCAGATATTGCACATCCACCGTCCGCCCGGGGTGAGATCGTCGCCCCAGGCATAGCGGGCACCGCGCAGGCCGCCGCGCGCAGCGGCTTCCCACTGGGCCTCGGTGGGAAGTGCCCTGCCCGCCCAGGCCGCGTACGCCTGCGCGTCGGCCCATGAGACGTGGACGACGGGGTGGTCGTCGAGGCCGTCGACGCTCGAGAGCGGCCCGTTGGGATGCCGCCAGTCGGCGCCGGCGACCGACAGCCACCATGGTGCACTGCCGAATCTCCCGCGCACGTGCTCGGGTCGAGCCGCGACGGCGAGGTGGAAAACAGCCGAATCACCGAAGGTCTCGGCCTCGGTCACATATGCGGTGGCATCGACGAAGCGTCGAAAGGCGGCGTTCGTGACAGGGGTCGCGTCGATGTCGAAGCCCTCGAGCTCGACCTCACGCTGGGGGCTCTCGGCGTCGAAGGGGTACCCCTCGTCGAAGGCGTCGCCGAGCAGGTAGCGGTCCGCGGGTATCAGGCAGGTCGCGGCATCCGTCGGTGAAGTCGTCACAGCGAAAGCTTGACACATCAGATTCAAGCAAGCTATAACACTAGTTACATATGTGCAGTTGCACATAGAAAATCAGGTTCTCGACGAAGAGGAGAGCGACGATGAAGTTCGAGCACGTGCTGCTGGGCGTTCTGGCGAACAAGCCCTACCACGGCTATGAGCTGATGAAGTGGTTCGACGTCGAGGGCCAGTTCATCCGGTCGAACACCCACCACAGCCAGATCTATCGCGAGCTGGCGCGGATGGTGAAGAACGGTCTCGTCGAGTTCGAGGTCGACCCGCGCGAGGGCAGGCCTGACGCCAAGGTGTATCGCATCACCGAGATCGGACAGCAGGTGCTGCTGGAGTGGGTGCGTTCGCCGTATCAGCCGACCAGCCGCTTCCAGGACGCCGACTTCAACACTCGGTTCTCCTTCACGATCGGGCTCGACATCGAGGCCGCTCTGCGGGTCGTCGAGACCGAACTCGCCTATCGCCGGGCTCAGGTCGCCGCCAGTCGCGTGCGCAAGCGCGGATACGTCGGAGTCGAGCCCATCCCGGGGCTCGACATGCAGCGCTCCGCTCGCTATGGCGAGCAGATGCATGTCTTCGGTGCCGACTCCGTCGACCGCTGGATGGATTGGCTGGAAGAGATCCGGGCGCTGCTCATCGCCGACATCGCACAGACCGCGTCGCCTGCCGACGCTGAGGAGGAGTCCGCATGAGGGCGATCATGGTCATGTTCGACAGCTTGAACCGCCGGATGCTGCCGACCTACGGCGGCGACTGGGTGCACGCTCCGAACTTCGAGCGGCTCGCTTCTCGCACAGTCACGTTCGACAACTGCTACGGCGGATCGATGCCGTGCATGCCGGCGCGGCGCGAGATGCACACGGGGCGCTACAACTTCCTGCATCGGTCGTGGGGTCCGCTGGAGCCGTTCGACGACTCGGTGCCGTCGATGCTGAAGTCGGCCGGGGTCCACACGCACCTGGCCACGGATCACCAGCACTACTGGGAGGACGGCGGCGCGACCTACCACAACCGCTACTCGACGTACGAGTTCTTCCGCGGTCAGGAGGGCGATCCCTGGAAGGGGCAGATCGCCGATCCTGAGATTCCGGACGCCCTCGGCATGACGTCGAAGGTCAAGCCGAAGCTGTGGCGACAGGACTGGGTGAACCGCGCTCATCTCGGTGACAAGGCCGACCACCCGCAGACCCTCACGTTCGACGCGGGAGTCGAGTTCATCGAGACGAACAAGGGCGAAGACTCGTGGTTCGTCCAGATCGAGACGTTCGACCCGCACGAGCCCTTCTTCAGTTACGCCGAGTACAAGACCCACTACGCCGGGGCCGAGTACGACGGTCCGCACTTCGACTGGCCCGACTACGCCAAGGTGACCGAGGCCCCCGAAGCGGTCGAGCATGCCCGAGCGGAGTATGCGGCGCTGCTGACGATGTGCGACGAATCGCTGGGTCGAGTGCTCGACCTCATGGACGAGCACGACATGTGGGACGACACGATGCTCATCGTGTGCACCGACCACGGCTTCATGCTCGGCGAGCACGGCTGGTGGGGTAAGAACGTACAGCCCTGGTACGACGAGACGATCCACAACCCGCTGTTCGTGTGGGACCCTCGCGCACAGGTCGCGGGCGAGCGCCGCGGAGCCCTCGTGCAGACCATCGACTTCGGCCCGACGCTGCTCGACTTCTTCGGCGTCGACCCGACGGGCGACATGCAGGGGGCCTCGCTCGCGCCGGTCGTCGCGGACGACACCCCGGTGCGCGAGTACGGACTGTTCGGTGTGTTCGGCGGGCATGTGTGCGTGACCGACGGCCGCTATGTGTACATGCGCGCATCTGCGACGCCCCAGAACCAGCCTCTCTCGGAGCACACGCTGATGCCGACGGTGATGACCGGGTTCTTCCCGCAGCAGCAGCTCACCAATGCAGAACTCGTCGACCCGCTGCCGTTCACCAAGGGACTCAAGGTGCTGAAGACGCCTGCTCAGGCGTGGGTGAGCCCGTTTGCTTTCGGCACCCAGCTGTTCGACCTGCACACCGATCCCGAGCAGGTCGCGCCGCTGGGCGACGCCGACCTCGAGCTTCAGCTGGCGACGGCGCTGCGCGATGCGATGCTCGCGGCGGATGCCCCGGCCGAGCAGTTCGCACGCCTCGGGCTTCCCGCCTACGGCGAGCTCACGGCAGAGCATCTGCTGATCGAGGCGCAGTGGCAGATGCTGCAGCTGTCGCTGGCGCCCGCAGCACGCGCCGACGACTTCGGCGCCGACGGTGTCATCCTCGACACCCCGATCTCGCAGCTGTTGGCCGACGCCCGCACCCGCGCGGTGCTCGTCGAACGGGCGCCGATGCTCGCGGGCGGACCCATGATCCAGATGATCGGCGGCATGAGCCTGCTGCAGATCGCGGCAATGATGGTCGGCCTCCTGCCCCGACCCGTGCTGGCCGGACTCGCACAGCTGCTTACAGCGGCTGAGACGTCCGATCAGCCGGTGCCTGTCGAACCCGCCTGACGGCCCACCTCCCCCATCCATCCACGACCCGACTCACCACACGCACCATTCACGAAGGAGTGACCATGACCACCGAAAGCACGACCCCCGCCGAAGCCGGGTACACCCCGGCGCCTGCGGCCTCTGCACCCACCGTCACCGCCGCGATCCGTCACGGCGACCTCGACAAGAAGGGCGGCGTGCCGCGCCGCAAAACCAACCTCGTCATCCTCGGCGGATCGATGATCGCCGACGGCGGCGAGGGTTCGATGGCGACGACCCTCTTCCCCGTGATCGCCGCCGCGCTCGGTCTTGCCACCAGTGCCCTGGGCATCCTGGCCGCCGTCGGCCGCGTCGTCGGCGTCGTGGCGGGACCCGCGTGGGTGTTCCTCTCGAAGAAGATCGGCCGCAGGTGGGTGCTCGCGATCGCCACCGGGTTCTGGGGCGTCTGGGGAGCGGCCGCGGGTCTCGCGCAGGACTTCACCCAGCTGCTGGTGCTCTACGGCGTCATGGCCGCCGGCACCGCGGCCGCCCACGTGCTCGTCCCCGAGGTCATCGGAGACTCGTTCGAAGACAAGAAGCGCGGCCGCGTCGTCGGCTGGGTCTACGGTGGCACCGCTGCCGTCGGAGCGCTGCTGGCACCGCTCATCGGCAGCCTCGCCAACATCGAGGACGGCTGGCGTTACGGCTTCTTCTTCTTCGGCGCGCTCAACGTCGTCTTCGGCCTGCTGATCCTCGCGTTCTACAAGGATCCCGGCACCGGCGGCGGCGAAGAGCAGCTCAAGACCTTCTCGAAGGAGGAGCGCGAGGCTGCCTCGAAGATCACGTGGGCCAAGGTTCGCAAGCTCCTCACCATCCGCAGCTACCTCATCCTCCTGGTCAGCCGCCTGCTCTCCAGCCACATGCTGCTCTCCGTCTTCGGCGTCACGATGCTCGTGCAGGAGTTCGGCTTCGACGTCGCCCTTGCAGCAACCGTGATGGCACCGTTCGGCATCGGCTTCCTCCTCGGAAACGTCTCGGGCGGTCTGCTCTCGGACTGGCTCAACAAGGTCAGCGTCAATTACGGCCGCATCGCCATGCTCCAGGCCGCGCAGCTGCTGTTCGCCGTGTTCGCCTTCTTCACCACCCAGGTCGTGTACGGCGGGATCATGCCGTACCTCGTCCTCTTCGGACTGTGCGGTCTGGCCCAGGGCCTCAACCCCGCCGTGAACCGCCCGCTGGTGATGGCGATCGTGCCGCCCGAGCTGCGCGGTGCCGCATTCGCGATCTTCGTCTCGATCATCGAATCGATCGGCTTCGCGATCTACTCCGTGCTCGGCGGGGCGCTGGCGGCGACGATCGGACTCCAGGGAGTGATGCTCTGGATCGTCTGTGGCGTCATGGTCGTCAACGCCGTCTGGCTCTCGCTGCTCTACCGGCCGTTCAAGAAGGACCGGCTCGCGCTCGAGGCCGACCTCGACGCGCGCCGCGCCCACATCCTCGACGCCGAAGCCCACGGCCAGGCGATCTGAAAGGAATGACCATGACATCCCTGAGCACAGAAGAGGCCGCAAGCCTCGGCTCCGGAGCCAGCTTCTGGACCACCAAGGCGGTCGGCGACATCCCCGCGATCTTCGTCACCGACGGCCCCCACGGTCTGCGCAAGCAGACCGGATCGGCGGACCACCTCGGCCTCGCAGGCAGTGTGCCCGCCACCTGCTTCCCTCCTCTGGCCGGTCTCGGCCAGAGCTGGGATCCCGAGCTGATCCACCGCGTCGGCGAGGCACTCGGCGACGAGTGCCAGGCTGAGAACGTCCACGTGCTGCTCGGCCCCGGCATCAACATCAAGCGCTCGCCTCTGGGTGGTCGCAACTTCGAGTACCTTTCCGAAGACCCGCACGTGTCCGGTGTGCTCGGCGCGGCGTGGGTCTCGGGGGTGCAGAGCCGCGGCGTCGGCACATCACTGAAGCACTACGCGCTCAACAACCAGGAACACGACCGCATGCGGGCCACCTCCGACGTCGATCCGCGACCGCTGCGCGAGGTCTACCTCCGAGGCTTCCGCCGCGTCGTTTCAGAGGCCGACCCGTGGACCATCATGTGCTCGTACAACCGCGTCAACGGGGTGCAGGTCTCGGAGGACCCCTTCCTGCTGACCCAGGTGCTGCGCGACGAATGGGGATACGAGGGCGTCGTCGTCTCTGACTGGGGGGCTGTGCGCGATCGTGTGGCATCGGTCGCGGCAGGCCTCGACCTCACCATGCCCTACGACGGCGGCACTGGAGACGCAGAGGTCGTCGCGGCTGTCGAGTCGGGCGCCCTGGATCGTGCTCATGTCGAACGTGCAGCGCACCGCGTCGAGGCGCTCGCGCGCAAAGCGACCGCCGCTCAGATCGATGGTGCGACGTACGACGTCAACGAACATCACGCGCTCGCCCGAGAGGCCGCCGCTCGCTCGATCGTGCTGCTGAAGAACGAAGATCGGATGCTTCCGCTGGCACCGGCGGGATCCATCGCGGTCATCGGCTCCTTCGCCGAGAAGCCCCGGTATCAGGGCGGCGGAAGCTCGCACGTGAACCCGACTCGCGTCGACGTGCCCCTCGATGAGATCCGGGCCGCCGCAGGGGACGCATCGGTCACCTTCGCACAGGGATTCACGGTCGACGGCAGCGGTGCGCAGTCGGCCCTGGTCAGCGAGGCGGTGGATGCCGCGGCCGCGGCCGATGCGGCGATCGTGTTCCTCGGGCTCGATGCCCGCCAGGAATCGGAGGGCTTCGACCGCGAGCACATCGACCTGCCGGTCGAGCAGATCGAGCTGCTTGTCGCAGTCGGGTCCGTTCAGCCGAACGTCGTCGTCGTGCTGTCGCACGGCGGGGTGCTCGACCTACGCGACGTCGCCGCCCACGCCCCGGCGATCCTCGACGGAAACCTGCTCGGCCAGGCCGGGGGCGGTGCGATCGCGGATGTGCTGTTCGGCGTCGTGTCTCCCTCGGGCAAGCTCACCGAGACGGTGCCGCTGCGCATCCAAGACACGCCCGCCTACCTCGACTTCCCGGGTGAGCACCAGCACGTCCGGTACTCGGAGGGCCTGTATGTCGGGTACCGCTGGTACGACGCGCGCGACCTCGAGGTCGCGTTCCCGTTCGGCCACGGCCTGTCGTACACGACGTTCGAGTACGGACAGGCCTCTACCCGGGTCGACGCTGACACCGTCGTCGTCGCCCTCGACGTCATCAACACGGGCCATCGCGCCGGTCGCGAAGTCGTCCAGGCCTATGTCGCCGTGCCTGACTCCGAGCAGGTCCGGGTGCCGCGCGCGCTCGCGGGCTTCGCAAGCGTCGACCTCCAGCCCGGCGAACGCCGGGAGGTCGAGATCCGCATCGATCGAAGCGACCTCGAGTACTGGGATGTGCGCCTCGACCGGTTCGTTCTCGAGGGTGGCCGCTACGTCGTATCGGTCGGGTCGTCCAGCCGCGACATCCGCACCCGCGTAGAGGTGGACCTCGCCGGTGACGCCGTGTCGTTCCCGCTGACCCTCGATTCGACGATGGGGGAGGTCATGGCGAACCCGGTCGCCGCAGCGCTCCTCACCCAGGCGATGTCGATGCCTGACGTGCCCGAGGGCGATGCGATGGGCACGGACATGGCGCGCATGATGGCCAGCATCCCGATCGAGCGCACGCTGATGTTCGGAGGCGGTGGCACTCGCGAGCAGCTCGAACAGCTTCTCACCGCCGCAAACGCGAACTCCTGACAATGGGGGTGTGAGGCCGGGCGGCGATCCGCCCGGCCTCACACCGTCACACCCACGATCGAGAGAAGACGATGACCAGCCCGAACGCCACCGACGTTGAGTCCCCGCGACACCGCAGTCCGGACGGCCACCATACGGACCGCCGCTTTCCGCGCGCAGTGTTCCGCCACGGCACCGAACCCGATGTCCGCTTCACGCTCGCCAACGAGCGCACCTTCCTCGCGTGGATCCGCACCGCGCTCGCTCTCATCGCCGGCGGCGTCGCGCTCGAGCTGCTCGGACTCGACCTTCATCCCGGCCTCCGGCTCGCGGCATCCCTCGTGCTGGTGATCGCCGGGATCATCACACCGGCGCTCGCGTGGCTCAATTGGACCCGCAGCGAGCGCGCCCTCCGGTGTGGCGAGCAGCTCCCGGCTACGCTCCTCGGGCCGTTGCTCGCCGTCGCCGTCACGGTGGCCGGCGTGCTTGTGCTGCTCGCGATCCTGATCCGATGAGCGCGCTGTTCGACCCCGGCCTGCAGCCGGAGCGCACCGAACTCGCGTGGCGGCGCACCTGCCTCGCCTTCGCCGTCGGCTCCCTCGTCGCGCTGCGCCTGCTGCCGGTCGCGCTGGGCAGCGCGTGGTGGGTGCTCGTCGGCGTCGCCGGGCTCGCGGCATCCGGTGTCCTGTGGCTGTGGGCGCGCCGACGCTACCACGCCGTCAACACCATCCTCGCGCGCGACGGCGACCGGGGGCGGTTGCCGGGGGCCGGCCCTCTCTTCGCGCTCTGCCTCTTAGCCCTGGTGGCGGGTGTCTTCAGCCTCGCGGTCGTCCTCGGCGCGTGACCCTGGGGATCTTGGGAGGCCGTCGTGATGCGAGATGACTCTTGAGAGAAAGGCGGGCCCGCTGTTCCACGTGATCTGTCCAAGCCAGGGTGGTCACGACGACGGCCGCCGTGCTGAGGGCGTGTCCACCTCGTGTCCAAGAAGTCGTGAACGACCAGGCGGGAGGCGCCGCGGTCCGCTGGACGCACTGAGTTCTCTACCCGAGACCGATCATCCCGGGTTGCGTCGTGCGCGACGCCCTGGGGGACACTCCTCGCAACCGACGCAGTCATGTCTCCGCGACTGAACAGCACAGGCTGAGAAGAGTCGGCCAACGGGCGACGACCTCGTGCGGGTCGAGGCTGACCGGGTCACTGCCGGGATGGCAGGACGCGCGACTCGGTGATTGACCAGGTGGGCCGCTGATCAGAGACTTCACACATGACCGATGAGCTTCCCCCGCGGACGACCAAGGGCGCCCACGAGAAGAAGAAGGCGATCGACGTCGTCACGGTGTTCCTCCTGTCGATCACCGCCGTGCTCACGGCGTGGTGCGGATTCGAGGCATCCAAATGGGGTGGCGAGATGTCCATCGCTTTCAGTCAGGCATCCAGTGCGCGCATCCAGGCCGCCGCCGCTGAGGGTGAGGCCCGTGACGCACGACAGTACGATCTGTCGATCTACACCCAGTGGGTGCTGGCCGACCTCGACGGCGACACGGAACTCGTCAGCTACATCGAAGAGCGGTTCACCCCCGAGTTCCGCGTCGCCTTCGACGCATGGAATGCCGGCGGGCGGTCCGATCGCGGTCCGTTCGCCACGGAGGAGTACGTCCCGCCCGGGACGGACGAAGCCGTGGAGTTCACCGCCCGCGCGGACACCAAGTTCGACGAGGCCCTCGAGAACAACCAGCGGGGTGACAACTACGCGCTGCTGACGGTGCTGTTCGCGCTGGTGCTCTTCCTCACGGCTATGGCGCAACGCGAACTCGCGCCCTGGGTACGTCGGGCATTCCTCATCCTCGCCATCGCCGTCGCAGCCGTCGGGATCGCGATCATGCTCACGTTCCCCATCCGGATCTGACGGCGCGACCCTCGCCGAGTAACCCGAGGGAGTGGACGCGACGGCGGGAGTCGAACCCGCAACGCTTCCGGGTATGAGCCGGAGCCCGGGACCACCCGGATCGCCGCGATGTGAAGCGATGGCACCACGCTAGGCGATCGCGCCGACACCGCTCCAGGGTGTGAACCCCCGTGACCGCATGTGTCTCAGAGCGTCGCGGCGTACTCCCGCAGATGGGACACCACGAACGCGTGATCATCGGCCTGCGGCAGGCCCGAGACGCCCACCGTGCCGACGACTCCGACGCCGATGATCGTGATCGGGAAGACGCCGCCGTGCGCGGCGTAGAGCGACGTGTCGAGGCGTCCGTCGGTGTCGAAGTCGCGGCCGGCGGCGCGGAACGCCAGCCCGACACCGTACGAGGAGCGCCCGTAGCGCCGCGCGACGCGCGCCTTGCGGTCGAGCCAGCCGTCGTTGTCGGCGCTCGAGCCCGGGAGCGCCGCGTGGAAGACGCGCGCCTCGCCGAGCGCGATGCCGATGACGATCGGCAGTGCCGCGGCCGCTGCGGCCTCGCGCATGCGGGATCCGAGGGCCCAGGCATCCCTCACGTCGAAGCGCGGAAGTACGACGTCGCGCTCCTCCGCCTCGACGCGGGACAGGGTCTCGAAGACGTCGTCGCTCATGCGTCGAGGGTAGCCGGGGCGGTGCAGGATGCTCGATCTTTCCTCGTAAGCGAGCAAAAAGATCAACCTGGGAATCGGCTGTTGATTTCCCGTGCAAACCGACATAGCGTGCCCACTTAGGTCCGTCGAAGAACGTTTGAGCAAAGGTGCGCTATGCCCCGTCGTCAAGTCCTCGCCGTAATCACCGCCATGACGCTCGTCGTCGGATCGGCATTCGTCGGTTCCGCTGCCTCCGCGACGAGCTCACCGCCCGACCTGCCGCCGGCGGTGGATGCGAGTCAGCTCGACGCGCGGGCCACGGCCAAGCTCGGCGGCGCGATCACTGCCGCCGAGGGAAAGGTCACGGCGTTCGTCGAACTCGCGACCGACTCCGGCGTCGAGGTCGAGCAGGCCGGCGGTGACGCGGCGGCGGTTCAGGATGCCGCGGCAGAGACCGAGGCAGTCGCCGCCGAGGTCGTGCCGTCGTCGGCCGACGCGAACGCGCGCTCTCGCAGCGACGCACCCGCCAGGGTCTCGGTCGTCACGAACCTCATCTCGGGCACGATCGTCACCGGCGACGCCGCGCAGGTACGCAGCCTCGCCGACGACCCGGCGGTCGTGAGGGTCTCCCTCGTGCGAACCCACACGGTCGACAACGCGAACAGCGTCGCCTTCACGCGCGCTCTCGAGACCTGGCAGAGCACGGGCCAGACGGGCGAGGGCGTCCGCATCGGCATCGTCGACACCGGCATCGACTACACCCACGCGGACTTCGGCGGTGGCGGAACAGTCGAGGCCTACGATGCGGCCTATGGGGAGGACGGCACCCAGCCGATCCCCGAGGGATCCTTCGATGCCACGAAGTTCCTCGGCGGTCACGACTTCGCCGGTCCCACCTACGACGCCGAACTCGCGGACTCCGTTCCGATGCCGGACGACAACCCGATCGATTCGCCCTTCACGACGGCCAACTCGGGCCACGGCTCGCACGTCGCAGGTTCCGCCGCCGGGTTCGGCGTACTGCCGGACGGCACGACGTTCCGCGGTGAATACTCCGCCCTGAAGTCGGTGGCCGACTGGCAGGTCGGACCCGGCACGGCGCCGGGAGCCGGTCTCTACGCGCTGAAGGTCTTCGGCGATGCCGGCGGTTCGACGAACCTCGTCATCCCGGCTCTCGACTGGGCGTCCGATCCGAACGGCGACGGCGACTTCTCCGACCGCCTCGACATCGTCAACATGTCGCTGGGCTCGGACTACGGCCCCGCGGACGATCCCGAGAACGCGGTCGTCGATCGCCTCAGCAAGCTCGGCACGCTCGTCGTCAACTCCGCGGGCAACGCGGGTGACCTCACCGACGTCGGAGGCAGCCCGGGCAACTCGGCCAGCGCACTGACCGTCGCCAACTCGGTCGGCGGACCGCAGACCTACGACGGCATCGAGGTGACCGCGGCATCCGACTCGAACCTCGTCGGGCTCCACGCGGGACAGAACTCGGTCTCGTACGTCGGTGACGACGTCACCGCCCCCGTGGCGTTCGTCGGTGCGGACTTCGACGGTTGCACGGCGTTCACTCCCGATCAGGCCGCGGCCGTCGCGGGCAAGATCGCCTACCTGTGGTGGGAAGATGACGACGCGGCACGGGTCTGCGGTTCGGTCGTGCGCTTCAATAACGCCACCGCCGCGGGCGCGGTCGGAGTTCTGCTGCCGACCGAGCAGTCGGTCTTCGCCGCCGGCATCTCGGGCAACGCAGCGATCCCCGGCGCGCAGATGACGTCCTCGACGACCGACGCGCTCCTGCCCGAGATCGAGGCGGGCACCCTGACGGTGCACATCGGTCCGGGCCTCGCATCCGCGGTGGTGGCCGACATCACGCCCGACGTCCTCAACACCGGCTCCTCGCGTGGTGAGCACGGCTCGCTGGGCATCGTGAAGCCGGATGTCGCGGCTCCCGGCACAGGCATCCTGTCCGCCGCATCGGGCTCGGGCAGCGAACCGCACGCGCTGTCGGGCACGTCGATGGCCTCGCCGCACGTCGCGGGTATTGCGGCTCTCGTGCGCGAGGCGAATCCCGGATGGGACTCCTGGCAGATCAAGGCCGCCGTCGTGAACACCGCGACCCACGACCTCTACACCGGAGCCGGACGCACCGGCCTGACGTACGGCCCGGAGCGCGTCGGCTCGGGGCGTGTCGACGCCCTCGACGCCGTCACCAACAGGACGATCGCGTATGACAGCGAGAACCCCGCGCTCACCTCGGTGGCGTTCGGTGTCGTCGACGTCGGTGACACGACCGTCGTGCAGAAGCGCACTGTCACGGTCAAGAACCTCGGCTCGACGTCGCAGCGGTACTCGACCTCGGTGTCCAGCGCGTCGACGGCCGGTGGAGCGAGCATCACGGCTTCGCCCGAATCGATCACGATCCCGGCCGGTGGACAGGCGCTCGTCACACTCACGCTGACCGCGGATCCGGCGACCCTCTCGCGGGACATGGACCCGACGTCGGTCGAGTTCCAGGCGGGCGTGCCGCGCGACTACATGACCGAGGTGTCCGGACGCCTCGTGCTGACCTCGGGTGAGGCCGAGCTGCGGGTGCCCGTGCGTGCGGCGCCCCGACTCGTGACCGACCTCACCGCGCAGGACGTCGCATTCGCGAGTGCCGGTGCCGAGACCGCCGAGCTCGCCGTCGAGGGCCGGGGCGTGGCCTCGGGAGGCTGGTTCGGTCTCACCTCGCCGTTCATCCTCGCCGCGACGAGCCCGAAGCTCGAGGCGGACGCATCGGCCGGCACGTCGGCAGCGACGGTCGGCTCGGGTGACCTGAGGTACGTCGGCTGGGCGAGCACGGCGCCGAGCGCGGATCCGAGCTCCGACGGTTACCTGGGCGTCGGAATCGCGGTGGACTCCGATTGGAGCAACCTCGGCACGGTGATGATCCCCGTCATCGACATCGACCTCGACGGCGATGGGGCGTTCGACATCGAGACCTACGTCCAGAAGCTCCAGGACACCGACATCACGCTCGCGACCACGGTCGACCTCAACTCGGGCGATGTCGTCGGACTCGAGCACGTCAACGAGTTCTTCGGCAACGTGGAGACCGGCGTCTTCGACCGCAACGTCGCCGTCATCCCGATCCCGCTGGGTTCGTCGGGCATGACCGAAGGTGTGAAGCCCACGCTCTCGGTGTGGACCTTCAGCGGGCTCACGGGCGACATGATCGACGCCGTCGACCCGTTCACGGTCGACCCGTTCGCTCCTCCGGTCTGGTTCGAGAACAACGCAGGCGACTTCAGCTCGGTGCTCGACGGCGGAGAGTCCGTCACCGTGCATCGCGGGACGGGCGCGCTGCCGGAGCAGCTGCTCGTGCTGCAGCACCACAACGCGGATGCGGGTGCGCGTGCACAGGTCGTCGATCTGACGAGCCCTGCGGCGACCGCGACGACGACGACGCTCAAGGTCACTGGCGGCAAGACGGTGGGGAAGGATGCCACGCTGACCGCGACCGTCAAGCCGAAGGCAGCGGCGGGCACCGTGTCGTTCCTCGACGGGACGACCGAGATCGCCTCCGCCGCGGTGGAGAACGGCAAGGCGACCGCGACCGCCAAACTCGGGGCGGGCACGCACAGCCTCACAGCCGTCTTCACGCCCGACAGCGCGGAGTACGCATCGTCGACCTCCGAGGCTGTCGTCGTCGAGACGGCGCAGTCGACGTCGAAGACGACCGTCACCCTCTCGCCGAGCTCGGTGTCGTTCGGCACGTCATCGACCGCGAAGGTCACCGTGACGGGCAAGACCGCCGCGCCGAGCGGAAAGGTCGAGCTACGCGAGGGGAAGACCGTCCTCGCAACGGCTGACCTGACGGTCACCGGTCTGACCGGGACGGCGTCGGTCGCACTGCCGAACACGCTGGGAAAGGGATCCCACACCATCACGGCCGTCTACCTCGGCAGTGCCGATGTCGCCGGATCGAAGGCGGAGGCGACGCTCAAGGTGAAGGCCGCCACGGCGACGGTCACGATGTCGGCGCCCTCGTGGAAGGTCAAGCCCGGCGCGCCGACCCAGATCGGGGTCGCGGTGACGGGACCGAGCGGCGCCCCCGCCCCGACCGGAACGGTCACGGTGTCGGTCAACTTCCGGGTCGTCGCCAAGGTCGCTGCGTCCTCGACGCCGGTGTCGGTCACGGTGCCGGGTCAGCGGTTCTTCGCCGTCGTGACCGCGGTGTACTCGGGTGACGCGGGCTACTCGACCGCCATCGACGTGGGAGTGCTCACCGTCCGGTGATACGCGGACGTGCCACGGCTCAGCGACCGCAGAGCCGTGGCACGTCGCCGTTTCCGAAGCGATAGTCGTAGCGCACGCCGTCGACGGTCACGATGACCTGCATCCCGTCGATCTGAGCCTGCGTGTAGGAGGAGCCGGGCTTCGGACACCCGAGCGCGCCGTCGTTCCAGGTGACCGCGATGGCGGAGACGAGCGTCGGGGTCCCCGCGACGTCGCGCTGCGCGAGATCATCGACGATCGCGCTCCATCGGGCATCCGGAACGTCGACCGGTTCCCCCGTCGGCGTCGGCAGGGCGGGCTGAACGCGGGTCCGCGTCGGCGATGGCTGTGTCGGATCCGTCATGGCGCCCCCTGAGCACGCGGCGAGCAGAAGCACGAGAAGGATGCCGACGGACGTGCCGGCGAAGCGTCTGGCCATGTCGCTCCCGGTGCTCGCGCCCAGCCTAGACCGCGGAGTGCGGCGGCGGGGGAGCATCGAGCGCCCGCAGCATCCGCTCCAACGTCTCGCGGAGCTCTTCCCGTGCCGGCGACGCGAGATCCGTCGCGTACTCGACGCCCGCTGGGATCCACGACAGGCCGTACATCGTCTCGCGGAAGTCGCTGCCACCCACGGGCCAGCGGGTGTGCGTCGCGTCCTCCGCCGTCGCGCCCTGCGCCCATTGTCCGAAGTTCTCGCGCATGACCTCCAGCGGAAGCTCCATGACGGCATCGGCCTCGACGGCGGTGCGCACCCACGAGCGCGCGACGAAGACGAACTCCTCGATCTCTTCGGCCGTGAGAGGCTTCGGCTCGAAGAGCACGCGGGTGTGCTCGACATCGGCGAGGCGGTCGACGCGGAACGTGCGCCAGTCGTCCTTCTCGAGATCCCAGCACAGCAGGTACCAGTGCCGATCGGCGGGTGCGAGGGCATGCGGCTCGACGCGGCGCCTCGTCACCTCGCCCGACGCGGCGGTGTAGACGAAACGCACCCGCTCGTGATCGCGGCAGGCGAGCGCCAATTCGCCGAGGATCTCGCTGTCGACCGGCGCGCCGGCGTTGATCCCCGACGGCTGGACGGTCTCGGCGAGCGCGTTCACCCGGCGACGCAGGGGAGCGGGCAGCACCTGCTCGAGCTTCGCGAGAGCGGTGATCGTCGTCTCTGGGCCTGAGACGAGACGTTGGGATGCCGCGACCCGCAGTCCGATCGCCATGGCCACGGCTTCCTCGTCGGTCAGCAGCAGGGGCGGGACGGCGCTGCCCGCCTCGAGTCGGTAGCCGCCCGCAGCTCCGGGAGAGGACTCGATGCGGTACCCGAGGTCGCGCAGGCGCTCGACGTCGCGGCGCACCGTCCGCTCGGTCACGCCCAGGCGCACGGCCAGTTCGGTTCCGGGCCAGTGCCGATGGGTCTGGAGCAGATTGAGCAGCGAGAGTGCGCGGGTCGTGGTGTCGGACATGCTCGAAACTCTAGCGATCGATGCGGACAGGATCTGACCGGGACGCTTCGTAGCCTCGATCCATGGCGAACGAACCGATCATCCACGCGCAGGGTCTCACCAAGCGCTTCACCGTGAAGAAGAAGACCGTCGAGGCCGTCACCGACCTCACCTTCGAGGTCGCGCGCGGAGAGCTCGTGGCCTTCCTCGGGCCGAACGGTGCGGGCAAGTCCACGAGCCTGCGCATGCTCACGACCCTCATCCCGCCGACCTCGGGCACCGCCCGCGTGGTCGGGTACGACATCCTCAAGCGACCTGCCGATGTACGGGCGCGGATCGGCTATGTCGGACAGCTCACGAGCGGCAGCTTCGCGCAGCGGGTGCGCGACGAACTGCTCAGCCAGGGAGCGTTCTACGGCATGCCGACGAACGCGGCGAAGAAGCGGGCCGACGAGCTCATCGAGTCGCTCGATCTCGCGTCGTTCGCGACCCGCTCCGTGCAGCAGCTCTCGGGCGGGCAGAAGCGCCGCCTCGACATCGCGCTCGGGCTGATGCATGCGCCGCCGCTCATCTTCCTCGATGAGCCGTCGACGGGACTCGACCCGCAGAGTCGGGCGAACCTCTGGCAGCACATCCTCGACCTGCGAGCGCAGCACGGCACGACGATCTTCCTCACGACCCATTACCTCGAAGAGGCCGATCGCTACGCCGAGCGCGTGATGGTCATGGACAAAGGCCGCGTCATCGCCGATGACACCGCGACGGCACTGAAAGCCGAACTCGCCGGTGACGTTCTGACGTTCGGCTTCGGGTCCGCCGCCGAGGCGGGACGAGCTCTCGACGTGCTGTCGGGTCTGACCGATCGCGAGGTGCGGCAGGAGGAGGCATCCGTCACCGTCACCGCCCCCGAGGGTGACGCGCTGCTACCGCACGCCGTGCGGGCGATGGATGCCGCGGGCATCACCGTGGCGCGCGCGACCGGTGTGCCGCCCACGCTCGACGACGTCTTCCTCGCGCTCACGGGGCGCACGCTCCGCGAAGCCGGCGAGGGAGAGCATCAGGAAGAAGAAGTGAACGAGACGACAGGAGTCCAGCGATGACCACAACGAACGACACCGCCGTCACCGCCAACCCGGCGCGCGACACCTGGAACGTGCTCACGCGCGAACTCAAGCCCGTCTTCCGCGATCCGTTCACCCTCATCTTCAGCCTCGTGCAGCCGCTCGTGTTCCTGGGGCTCTTCGCGCCGCTGCTCGTCGGCTCGTCGGGTGCGCCCGTCGGTGAGACGCTGCAGTGGTTCGTGCCGGGAGTCCTGGTCATGATCGTGCTGTTCGGCACCGGGGCGACGGGCTCGAACCTGCAGTACGAGATGATGACGGGCTCGCACGAGCGCACGCTCGTCGCACCCCTCGCACGGTCGTCGCTGCTCATCGGTCGCGCACTGAAGGAGATCGTGCCGATCATCGTGCAGGCGATCATCATCGTGCTGATCGCGTGGCCGTTCGGCTTCACGATCAATCTGCCCGGACTCGTGATCGGTCTCGCCCTGCTCGCGGTGTTCGGCGTGGGTCTCGGCTCGCTCTCGTACACCCTCGCCCTCGGGACGAAGGATCGCGAGTGGCTGTTCTGGGGCGTGCAGCAGACGCTCATCTTCCCCCTGTTGATCCTTTCGGGGATGCTCCTGCCGCTCGACGACGGGCCGGCGTGGATGCGCGCTGTCGCCACGGTCAACCCCATCAATTGGGTTGTGCAGGCCGAGCGCGCGCTCTTCGCGGGAGACCTCGGAGCGATCGAGGTGCTGTGGGGCTGGCTCGCGGCGCTCGTGCTCGCCGCAATCGGGCTCTGGGCCGGCATCCGTGCGATGCGCCGGAGCAGCTGACCCGAGTCGGTTCGACCTCGGGAATGCCCGCACCGACATCGGTGCGGGCATTTCCTTGCCGGGGTGTTTCTCGTGTGGCTAGAGTGACGAACAAGCCGACCGGGGGGAACGCTCTTGAGCGCCGACGCATCGCACACGCCCGTCACCGAGAGCGAGCGACTGCGCGAGCACGAGGCGGAGCGGCGGGACAAGGATGCCGCGCCCCCGCGCGTGAGGAAGAAGCGCGGACGCGGCGGCCTCAGCATCCAGTCCAAGCTCCTCATCATGCTCTTGGGTGTCAGCGTCATCTCGTCGGTGATCGTCGGCGTCATCGGCTACGTGAGCGGCCGCGAGTCACTGCGCGAAGCGGCCATCGATCAGTTGACGACGATCCGCGAACTGCGCGTCGGAGAGATCGAGACGGCCATGGCGGGGGCGCAGAAGGGCGTGCAGCTCGATTCGCGCAACCTGAGTGCGCAGACCCTCTCGAGAGAGATGAACGCCGCGTGGGACGACCTCCAGTCACGTGAGCTCACTCCCGCACAGGAAGCCGAACTCGAGTATTACTACGCCGACACGTTCATCCCCGAACTCTCCGCGCGTACCGGCGACTCCTACAGCACGACAGCGTTCATTCCTCAGTCCAACGCCGGCAAGTGGGCGCAGTATCACTTCACCATTCAGAACGCCGACTTCGACGCCGCGCTGGATGACAACGACGGCGGCGACGGGACGCGCTTCTCCGAAGTGGCCGGCCAGTACGGGGACTACCTCTCGCGGCTCGTCACCCAGGTCGGCTACGAGGACCTGCTCCTGCTCAATCTCGACGGCGATGTCATGTACTCCGCCTACAAGGGCATCGACCTCGGCACGAATCTGAACGACGGTCCTTTCGCGGACTCACTGCTGGCGGACGCCTATCGCGAAGTCGTCGCGACGAACTCGGTCAGCACGTTCCGCACGACGGACTTCGAGCGCTGGATCCCTTCGCTGAACGTCCCGACGATCTGGGTCGTGTCGCCGATCGGCAACGATTCCGCGGTCACCGGAGTGCTCGCGGTACAGATCCCGCTCGAGACCATCAATGCGGTGATGACAGGCGGCGAGGACTGGAAGGAACAGGGTCTCGGAGACACCGGCGAGGTCTACCTCGCCGGACCCGACCGGACCATGCGCAGCATCTCGCGGCTGCTCGTCGAGGATCCGGAGGGGTACGAGACAGCCGTCATCGCCAACGGAACCCCGCCCGCTACCGCCGAACGCGTGGTCGCCGTGAACGGCACCATCCTGCTGCAGCCCGTCGACACGTTCTCGGTCAACCAGGCGCTGAGCGGCAAGACCGGGAACGCCATCGCGCCCTCCTATTACGGCGCCGAGAGCATCACGGCCTATTCGCCGGTCGAGATCGAAGGTCTCAACTGGGTCGCCGTCGCGCACATCCAGACAGCCGAGGCATTCGCGCCGGTCGCCGACTTCACCCGCAACCTGGTGCTCTCCCTCCTGGGCATCGTCCTCGCCGTCTCGCTCCTGTCGCTCGTGCTCGCGCAGGTGTTCACCAGGCCGATCAAGAAGCTCGTCGATGCCGTGCGCCGCGTCGCCGGCGGCGACCTCGCGGTGCAGGTGCCGACCGGTTCGCGCGACGAGTTCGGCGACCTCGGCAGCGCCTTCAACGACATGGCGTCGAGCCTGCGGCTCAAACAGGAGCTCATCGACGACCAGCGTGCCGAGAACGAGAAGCTTCTGCTCACCCTCATGCCCGAGACGATGGCCGAGCGCTACAAGAAGGGCGAGGAGGCGATCGCCGAAGAGCACGCGAACGTCTCGGTCGTCTTCGCGGAGCTCGTCGGCTTCGACCAGTACGCCGACGCCCTCTCGAGCTCCGAGGAGATCGGGCAGCTCAACGCGCTCATGCGCGGTTTCGATGAAGCGGCGACGAAGGCGGGGGTCGAGAAGGTCCGCACCCTGCGCGGCGGCTATCTCGCGAGCTCGGGCCTCATCATCCCGCGAGTTGACAACGTGCGGCGGGCGGTCGATTTCGCGCGCGAGATGCGCGCCGTCGTGCAGCGGTTCAACGCGCAGAACGGCACCCAGATCGATCTGCGCGCGGGGGTGGACACGGGCACGGTGACGAGCGGTCTGGTCGCGCGCACGAGTCTCGCGTACGACCTGTGGGGGGATGCCGTGAGCCTCGCCTACCGCGTGCGCAGCGCCAACGCGGAGCCCGGACTCTTCGTGAGCAACGCGGTCTACAACCGTCTGCGCGAGACCTACACCTTCGTGCAGGCGGGCACCGTCGAAGTCCACGGCAAGGCCGAACCGGTCTGGCGGGTGGAGTAGTCATGGATCCGTTCGCCGACGGATGGATCTGGTGGGCGATCGCCATCGCGATCGGCGTGCCGGTCATCCTGGTCCTGCTCACCGAGCTGCTCGGTGCATTGACCCGCCGCGGCAATCCGGCCGCCGGTCCCGTCCGGCTCCTGCGCAACTGGATCGTGCCTGTCGCGGCGCTGCTGGCGCTCCTCGCCTTCGCGTCGCTGTCGCCGGCCGATCAGGTCTGGGTGCGCGTCGTGGCCACGGTGTTCGGGTTCCTGCTGATCCTCCTGCTGCTGTCGTCGTTCAACGTCGCCCTCTTCTCGAACGCGAAGCCGGGTTCGTGGCGCGAGCGCATCCCGTCGATCTTCGTCGAGATCGCACGGCTCATCCTCGTCGTCGTCGGTCTGGCGCTGCTGTTCCAGTGGGTCTGGAACGCAGATGTCGGCGGCCTCATCGCGGCGCTCGGTGTGACATCCATCGTCATCGGCCTCGCCCTGCAGAACGCCGTCGGCGGCGTCATCTCGGGACTGCTGCTGCTCTTCGAGCAGCCCTTCAAGATCGGCGACTGGCTCGACCTCGGATCCGTGCAGGGCCGCGTCGTCGAGGTCAACTGGCGTGCCGTGCACATCGACACGGGGGCCGGCATCCAGATCGTGCCGAACTCGACCCTGTCGGGCGCGTCGTTCACGAACAAGAGCCAGCCCGAGGGGCCGTTCCACGCGTCCACGACCATCAAGTTCACGACCGATGACCCGCCGCACGAGGTCATCGAGCTGCTCGTCGACGTCGCCGACTCGCTGCCGATGAGGGTGACGGACGAGCGCGCCAGCGCGGAATACGTCGGCGGGGGCGCGTACGCCGTCACTCTTCCGATCCAAGGGCCCGACCAGGAGCAGCGCGCGATGAGCCTGTATCTCGCGTGGCTCTGGTACGCGTCGCGGCGCCGCGGACTCGCCCTCGACGGCGACGCGAGCGATCCGATCGCCGAGCCGGGGCGACTCGGAGAGGCGCTGGACGTCGTCGGGCCGACGCTGCATCTCGGGGACAAGGAGCGCGAGCTCGTGCTCGGCACGAGCAGGCTCGAGCGCTACGGGATCGGCGAGATCGTCGTTCCCGCTGGCATCGTGCCCGACGAGATCCGCTTCATCGTGAAGGGCCACGCCCGGCTCGCGGTCGAGGTGGCCGGCGGCCGGATCGAGTTCGCCACGGCGGATCCAGGAGACTACATCGGGCAGACCGCGCTCACCCGCGAGAAGACGCTCGTCACCGCCGTTGCGGCGGACATCCTGACGGTCGTCGTCGTGCCGCTCGCGACCGTCGACGAACTCGTACGCACACGGCCGCTCCTCGCCCAGGAGATCGGCCAGTCGATCGAATTGAAGCGCAAGCTCGCGGCCGACGCCCTGGCGACGACCGGTATCGTGCGCGGCGCCATCGGCGGCTGACGCCGCGGCGTGCATCGCTCAGGACAAGACGTCCACGCGAACGGCCGTGGCGTCCATCGAGCCGATCCATCCTGCGCGATGCACACGATCTGCGGGTAACGATTTCGCCTCGAATCCGCCGGTGCGAGCCCGAGAGGCGACTTCCCGGAGAGTCCGCGTGATCCGTGGACCTAGGATTTCGGAATGACGAAGGCGACACGGCGAGGAGTCCTCGCCGTCGTCACCGCGATCGTCCTTCTCGCTCTGGGGCTCGGAGTCGGCGTCGTCGTGGGCGACGCCCTCGGCATCCGCACCGAGCCGTCCGCGCAGATGACACCCGCCGAAGAGGTCATCCCGGCTGTCTCTGAAGCGATCGCTCCGCCGACGTTCACCACGATCGACATACCGGTCGATCCGCGCACGGATCTCGCGGTTCAGGACCTCGAGAGCGCCGTGCAGGATGCCGCGGCGACCGCCGGCGAGGCCTCCCTCACGGTCGTCGTCCTCGACGGCGCCGACGACGACACCTATACGCTCGCCGGCGCACCGGACGCCCTGCGCATCGAGGCATCGAGCGTCACCGGCGCGGTGCGCGGCATATACGACCTCTCGGCGCAGATCCGCTCCGGGCGCTCGGTCGCCGAGCACCTCGGCGAGACCGTGACGTCGCGACTGCCGTTCCGCATGGTCGACCTCGGCGCCGTCGGCGTCGAGCCCGACCCCGCACTGTGGGAGGCCGGCGACGACTACTCGCACGTGTCGCGGGCGTTCGAAGAGGTGTATCTCGAAGAGGCGCCGTACATCGACCGCGAATCGCTCGCCGACGCCTACGACGACTGGGAGCAGTTCCTCGCCCGCTCTCTCGCCAACGGCTACAACGCCGTCGCGTGGCCGGGATTCGTCGAGTACGCGACGTTCGATGACGTCGAGGGCGGCCCGATCTACCCCGAGGGCGACGCGCACGTCGCGCGATCACTCGCCCTCCGCGACGCGTTCGGCCCGTTCTGGGACCGCGCCGCCGAGCTCGGCGTCAAGGTCTTCCTGCGCACCGACATGCCGACCCTGACGCCGACGATGAACGACTGGTTCGTCGACCGACTGGGATCGCTCGCCACCGAGGATCCGCGGCTGTGGCAGACCTACGCCGAAGGGCTCGACGAGCTCTACGCCGCCGAGCCGGGGCTGTCGGGCATCCTGATCCGCATCGGCGAGGGCGGCGACATCTACAAAGAGCCCGGGTGGGACTACTACTCCGCGATCGCCGTGCGCACCCCCGAGGCCGTTCGCACGATGCTCGAGTCGTACACGGCGCAGGCCGAGGCATCCGGTCGCGAAGTCATCTTCCGCACGTGGTCGGTCGGCATCGGCGCTGTGGGCGACATGCACACCGACGCCGATTCGTACCACGCGGTGCTCGACGGGATCGACTCGCCGGCGCTCATCGTCTCGACGAAGTACACGCTCGGCGACTACTACTCGTGGCTGCCGCTCAACGACACGCTCGAGACGGGGGACCAGCGGCGCATCGTCGAGTTCCAGAGCAAGCGTGAGTTCGAGTCGCTCGGGGCGTTCCCCAACGACCTCGGCGCAGAGTTCCAGTGGGCGATCCAGACGCTGCTCGCGGCGAACCCGCGCATCGAGGGCGTCTGGACCTGGACGCAGGACGGCGGCCCGTGGCGCGCCGGACCGATGATCCTCTACCTCAAGGCCGGTTTCTGGCAGCTGTCCGAGCTCAACACGCAGGTCGCCGCCGCGATCGCCCGTGACCCGGCCGTCGACGTGGGCGGTGTGACGGTCGACTGGGCACGGGAGTTCTTCTCGGATGACCCGGCGACGGTGACCGCGATCGCCGAGGCGATGACGTACTCGCACGCCGCGGTCAAGAACGGTCTCTATCTCGGCCCGTTCGCCGAAGTGCGCGCGTTCGCGCTCGGGCTCGAGCCTCCGCCGCAGATGTGGCTGTTCGAGTGGGACATCCTGACGGGCGACTCCGCGACCCTCGACGTGCTCTACACGATCATCGGCGCGGACCGCATCGACGAGACGATCGCGCAGGGTGAGGCGGCGGTCGCCGACGCCGAGCGCATGCTCGGGCTGGTGGAGGGGACGGATGCCGCGACCTGGCGCGACCCCGAGATGCGCGAGGCGTTCGTCGGCGCGCTGGAGTACGAGGTCGACACTCTGACGCTCCTGTCCTCCTATCGCGAGATGTTCCTGCGCCAGGCCCAGTGGCACGACACGCTCTCGCCCGATGTCCACGCGCAGTGGCTCGGGGCGCGGGATGAATACGTCGCGCGCGCGCACCACCATCTCGAGTGGTACGCGAGCGATGTCGCGCACCCCGCGTGGAACCTCACCGCTGCACAGCTGGGCGTCGACCGTGCCGACCGCGACCTCGCGATGGCGTGGTTCGCCCGCATCCTGCTGCTGCTCGCGGCGGCATGGGTCGTGATCGGCATGCTCGCCGCGCGCACCCGCCTCGTCGCGAAGCCCGGCGCGGCAGCCGCACGCGCGGCGTGGATCGCGTCGACGAGGCCATGGCGGGCGAGGGAATCGACGCTCGGGATGCTGAGACTCGACCGCTGGCTGTTGCTCGGGGTTCCGGTGGCCCTGCTCGTCGCGACTCGCGCGGTGCAGACATCCTTCCTCTCGTGGTCGCACCTGCTCGTCGTGCTCGCGGCCTGGACGATCTTCGCGCTCGCCGTGCGGCTCTTCGTGGGCCGCCGCTCGCCGTGGCCCGTCATCGCCGCCGTCGGCGGAGTCGTCGTGCTGCGCTGCATCGTGACGCTGTTCGCGCTGTCGTTCTCGGGACCGGGCGGCTACTGGTTCGCGTTCTGGACCGATCCGACGCTGCGCGTCACCTACATCACGATCGCGTTCGCGCTGTTCGTCTGGGTCTTCGTCGCCGCCGGATGGGCGCTGTCGGCGCAGCTCGGCACGCGTCGCGCGTGGGGCGCCGTCCTCGCCTCGGTCGGCGCGGGGCTGCTGATCCCGGCGCTCGTGATCGGCGCGGTCGGCATCGAGGGGGCGCTCACGATCTGGAACGACGAGCTCGGCCTGCTGCCGTGGGGCCTCGCGCGCATCCTCGGCATCACGACCTACCTCGAGATCCCCGATGCCACGGCATGGTACGGCGCGGGCTTCGCCGCCGTGCTCGTCGTCGCGGGGGTGCTGCTCGCGTTGCCCAAGCGCCGGGCGCGGGCCGCGGCATCCTGACGCGACACGCCCGTCGCGAACGCGACCCGTCGCTCGTGGTCGTCGCCGCGTCCGCCGCGTCTGCTGCGACCCGTCGCTCTTGGCCGTCACCGCGCCTGCGAGCCGTCGCGTTCGGCCGCCGCGCGGTGCACGGGGCGACCGTTCGAGACGGCTCGGGCCGTCGGGCGGCGCAAGGCGAGGCCGTTCGAGACGGCTCGCGCACCGCGCCTGCGAGCCGTCGCGTTCGGCCGCCGTGCGGCGCGCGGGGAGGCCGTTCGAGACGGCTCGCGCCTAATTCGACGTGAGAGTGCGGTCGAAGTCGCCCTGACGTGTCGAGACGATGTCCTTGCCGAGCGGCATGAGCGAGATCGGGATCATCTTGAAGTCGGCGAGCGCGAGCGGGATGCCGATGATCGTGATGAACAGGGCGATGCCCGAGACGAGGTGGCCGATCGCGAGCCACCAGCCGGCGAAGATCACCCAGATGACGTTGCCGAGGAATGAGCCGACGCCCGCCGTCGGCTTCGACACGATCGTGCGGCCGAAGGGCCAGATGACGTAGCTCGCGGTGCGGAACGAAGCGATCGCCCACGGAATCGTGATGATCGGGATGCACAGCAGCACCCCCGCGAGCAGGTAGCCGAGGAAGAGCCAGAAGCCCGCGAGGATCAGCCAGATGATGTTGAGGATCGTGCGCACGAGATCAGTGTGTCAGGCGGATGCTGGGAAGTCGTCCGATCCGCGACGTCAGGTCGCATGAAGGTGGACGCGGATCTGGCGCTCCGCCGGAAGCCGTCGACTCAGAAGAGCATGGGCGGCATCGCCGCTGCGCCACTGGTCGCGCTCCATGACGAGCAGGTCGCCGCCCGTCCCGAGCACAGCCCAGGACCGTCGCGCTTCCGAGTACATCGCCAGCGCGACATCGTCGAACGGGATCTCCATGATCTCCTTCGAGGAGACCCAGGCGATCCGGTCATGGTCGATCACGAATTGCGCGCCGCGCATGCCTCGGAACATCTTCGCGTTGAACACTTCGACACCGGATGCCGTGAGTCGCTTCATGAGCGCGGCCTTGGACAGGGTGCTGTAGAGCGGCTGGGGAAGGTCGACGAACGGCAGCCCGAGGGCTTCGCTCACCTCGGCTTCGGAGGCGGACAGCACCTGGTCGCCGAAGGTGACGAACACGGTGGGGATCGCATCGGCGATCACCTGTCGCACGACATCGCGGGTGAGGTCCGCGGGCGCGTTGATCGTCAGATCCGAACGTTCGCGTCGAGAACGGAGCACGCTGATGGCCATCGCCTCGACGGTCTCGAGCTGCGACGCGGGGACGGCGATGTCGTTCCACCAGTCTTCGAGCTCCTGCGCGTGCTGCTCGTCGGAGATGCCGGATTCGGCGAGTCGTCGGAGGGTCTCGAGGGCGTAGGTGGCCGCTGCGAGTGCGTCCTCGGAACGCGCATCGAGTGCGAACGCGACGAAATGCGCGTCTCTGTCGAGCGGTGCGTCGAACGGAGCGACGGAGTAGATGAGCTGGCGATGCGTGCGCAGGTCCTCGTGGAGTGCGCCCGCGATGGTGGCTCCCGCGATCGCGATCGCGCCCTCTGCGCGGGCACCTCTCAAGACGAGGCTGACGACGACCGTCTGCGGGCCGTTCGCGACCCACGCGCCCCCGCGGATCACGTCGGCTGTCGTTCGCGGCGGCAGCGCGCGTGCGGGTGGGAGGGAGATGTCGAGCGCGTCCGGCACGTCCCCCGAGAAGACGAGAACGGCGTTGCCCGTGTGCAGCCATGCGTCGGCGAAGGCGAGCGCCTGCTCGCGCGTGATCGAGCGGTGCCCCGGCGTACCCACATCGAGCAGACCGAGGCTCTGCGCGCCGAAGCGATCCAGCAGGGCACCTCGACCGGGGAGCTCATCATCCTCGCCGAGCTCTGCTGCGATGATGCGTCGCTGCTCCGCGACGTCGTCATCCGTCACCTCATGGAGGGAGACGATCGCCCGGGAGACGCGCGAGAGGAAGTCGGCGACCTTGTCCGGTGCCCCCTGCGCGAAGAACGAGATCGTCTCGTCGTCCGTGCGGGCGTTGTGCGGAATCGAGACCTTTCCGACCCGAGACATCACGAGGTGCTCGATGAGGTGTGCGGTGCCCGCTGTGGGTGCTGTCTCGTCCCGCAGCCCGACGCCGAAGATCAGCTGGCCGGCCAATGGGTCAGGGGTGTGTACGACGAATGCGGGAACTCCGGCGACATCGACGGAGGAGACAGCGGGCAGAGTCATCCACCCATCTTCAGGCATCCGGACGAGCCGGTTCGACACCTGTGGATACGTCGGAGAAGCGTCTCGCGGTCGGAGAATGTCACGGAAGTCGGATGACTTCGCGCGGGATTCTCCGACGAGCGTGACATTCACCGACCGGGGTGCATCGCGCGGACCGACCGGGGTTCATCGGAGGCGTGCATGTCGGCGCTCGCGCCTAGAATCGAGGAGACATGACTGACTCCTCCGCGCCCCTCATCGTCGGCAGCGATCGCGGGCCGCAGGCGAGCGGCGTGCGCCCTGACGAAGATCTCCTGACGGGGCTCAACCCTCCGCAGCGCGAGGCCGTGATCTACCGGGGGCCCGCCCTGCTCATCGTCGCCGGTGCCGGGTCGGGCAAGACGAGCGTGCTGACCCGTCGCATCGCGTCGCTGCTGCGCGGCCGCGAGGCGTGGCCGAGCCAGATCCTCGCGATCACGTTCACGAACAAGGCGGCGGGCGAGATGCGCGAGCGCGTCAGCCACCTCATCGGCGACCGCGCGCAGGGCATGTGGATCTCGACGTTCCACTCCGCCTGTGTGCGCATCCTGCGCCGTGAGGCCGAGCAGTTCGGCTTCACGAAGGCGTTCACGATCTACGACTCCGGCGACTCGCGCGCGCTCATCAAGCGACTGGTGAAGGAGCACGAGGCTGACTCCTTCGGCCTCACGCCCGCCGGCGTGCAGAGCCGCATCTCGAAGCTCAAGAACGAGCTCGCCGATGCCGAGTCATACGCGCGACAGGCGAATCTGAGCGACCCCGCCGAGCGCATCTTCGTCGACCTCTTCACCGAGTACCAACGCGCTCTGCAGAAGGCGAACGCCTTCGACTTCGACGATCTGATCGGTCAGGTCGTCTACCTCTTCCGTGCGTTCCCCCACATCGCCGATGTCTACCGCCGGCGGTTCCGCCACATCCTCGTCGACGAGTACCAGGACACCAACCACGCGCAGTATGCGCTCATCCATGAGCTGACCCGTCCGCCGGGCAGCGACTCCGGTCCGGTCGCGTCTTCCGGCGGAATGATGATCTTCGACGATCGCGAGACCGAAGAGGCATCCTCCCTGACCGTCGTCGGTGACTCGGATCAGTCGATCTACGCCTTCCGCGGCGCCGACATCCGCAACATCACCGAGTTCGAGCGCGACTACCCGGGCGCGAAGGTCGTCCTGCTCGAGCAGAACTACCGCTCGACGCAGAACATCCTCAGCGCCGCGAACGCCGTCATCAGCAACAACTTCGACCGCAAGGACAAGAAGCTGTGGACGGATGTCGGCGAGGGCGAGAAGATCGTCGGCTTCACCGGCTACTCGCAGCACGACGAGGCGCAGTTCGTCGCCGACGAGGTCGAGGTGCTGCGGCGTGCAGGCACCGACTACTCCGAGATGGCGGTCTTCTACCGCACGAACTCGCAGTCCCGCGCGCTGGAAGAGATCTTCATCCGCTCGGCGGTGCCCTACAAGATCATGGGCGGCACGAAGTTCTACGAGCGTGCCGAGATCAAGGACGCCCTCGCCTACCTCGTCGCCGTCGCCAACCCCGCCGACGAGATGGCGGTGCGTCGCATCCTGAACAAGCCGCGCCGCGGCATCGGCGACGTCACCGAGACGGCGATCGCGCGGTACGCAGCCGACGAGGGCATCACGTTCCGCGACGCGCTCGCGAACTCGTCTGCACTCGGCGTGGGGCCGAAGATCCAGGCGGCGATCGCGCAGCTCGATGCCGTGCTGGCCGAGGCATCCGACATCATGCTTCCCGCGACGGGCGAGCTCGCCCCCTCGACGTCGGTCGCCGACGGACTCCAGGTGCTGCTCGGCAAGTCGGGCTACACCGACGCGCTGCGCGCGAGCCGCGACCCGCAGGACGAAGCGCGCGTCGAGAACCTCGACGAGCTCGTCGCGGTCGCGCGCGAGTTCGCCCGCAACAATCCCGAGGGCACGGTCATCGACTTCCTCGCCGAGGTCGCGCTCGTGTCCGATGCCGATGACCTCGAGGATGCCTCGGGCTCGGTGTCGCTCATGACGATGCACACCGCGAAGGGCCTCGAGTACGACGCCGTCTTCGTCACGGGCGTCGAGGAGGACCTCATCCCGCACCGCATCTCGGCGAACGAGCCGGGCGGTCCGCAGGAGGAGCGGCGGCTGTTCTACGTCGGCGTGACGCGCGCGCGCAAGCGCCTGTATCTCTCGCTCGCCATGACCCGCGCGCAGTTCGGCGAGGTCACGGTCGCGATGCCGAGTCGATTCCTGCAGGAGATCCCGTCCGACCTCGTGCACTGGCGCCAATCGCCGGGCGACGTGAACTCGCGCGGCGGCACGCGCTCGCGGGCTCTCAACGCTCGCGGGCCCGGCGCGCAGTCCGGCGGCAGCCGGTACGGCGACGACCTGGTGCCGCTCCCGCGCCGCGAATCGACCAATCTCGACAAGTTCGCCAACCGCCTGCCGGCGAAGTTGCGCGACAACGGCGATATGGAACTCGCGCCGGGCGACCGCATCCGTCACGAGAACTATGGTGAGGGTCGCGTCGACATGATCACGGGCGAGGGCGCGAAGCGCATCGCCTACGTGAAGTTCGACAGCCACGGTCAGAAGAAGCTGCTCATCAAGGTCGCGCCGATCGAGAAGCTCTGATCCACAGCCCCGCGGTCGCGTACACGGGCGCGGGTTAGGCTCGACGGATGGCCCTCTTCTCTCGCCGGTCCAAAGACGCCCAGCCCGAACAGCCGTCTCCTGAACCGGTCGACCATTCCGTGCAGGAGGCCGCGGCGGCGGCCGTCGCCGAAACGACGTCCGCCGCATCCGTCGGCATCTCGATGTCGTCGTTCCGGGGGCTCGGCGGGCAGACGCCGACCGCATCAGCGCCTGCCGCGCCGCCTCGGCGCACGCCCGACGAGACCGTTCCTGGTCTGAAGGACAACGTGCTCCTGCGCGACAGCCTCTCGCGCTACCCCGATCAGCCGCAGTCGGCCGACCTCATGGACCTCGCGCGCCAGGTGCTGCAGGGCCACCTCTTCCTTCGCGTGCGCGGCGACGCGCAGGCCCTCATGTCCGAGGGCAAGCCCCTGCCGCTCGCATCGATCACGCTCGGCGAGCATCGCTTCGCGGTCGCGTTCTCGAGCGGCAAGGCGCTCGCCGACAGCATCCGCGCCGACGGAGACACCGCGACGTCGGCGATGGGTCAGCCTGCGCTGCTCGTGCTGCGCAACGTCCTCGCGAGCGACGCTTCGGGGCTCGCGATCGACCCGTCGTCGGGCCCGGCCCGTGCGATCCTGCCGCGCGAGCTCATCGAGAAGATGCTCGCCGCCCTGGATGAGGGGCTCACGATCAAGACGCTGCTCGCCGGTGAGCGGACGGATGCCACGACCGCCGCGGTCGCCGACGCCATGACCCGCGTGCCCCTGTGGGTCGCCGTCAACCGCCCCGCCGAGGGCGACGGGCGCATCGGCGTCGCCGAGGGCCGCGCCCCCGACGGCAGTCGGTTCCTCGAGGTCTATTCGCACCCGCTCGAGGTCGTCGCGATGGGTCGCGGCGACACCGCGGCGCCGCTGTCGGGCGCCCGCATCGCAAGTGCGCTGCGCGCGGACGAGGGACTCGCCGGGGTCATCGTCGATCCGCGTGGGCCGTGGATGCGCCTGTCGCGCGAACACCTCGCGACGCTCCTCGCGCTCGACCCCGACTGAGGTCGCTGCTCGCGCTCGATTCGTCGCTGTCTGTCGGCGCGACGGTCGCCGCAGACTCGGAGAATCGCATCGGATTCGGATGCGGGATGCCGCGGCATCCCAATCCGCTGTTCCTCTCCGAATCCGCTGCAGGACGCGCGGGGGTGTGCGGGAGCGGAAGGTGCCGGATGTCGCGGCATCCCGCTAGCGTCTGAGCATGGCGTCCGAACGCATCACCCTCACCGTTCCCGGCCTCGACGGCGACCGCGAGGTGGGGCTGTCGAGCCCCAATCGCGTCTTGTGGCCGGAGCTCGGGATCACGAAGCATGAGCTCGCCGAGTACCTGATCGCCGTCTCGGGGCCGTTCCTGGCGGCCAACGGCGACCGGCCCGTTTCGCTCGAGCGGTTCCCCGAAGGCGTCGACGGTGAGCAGTTCTATTCGAAGAACCCGCCCAAGGGCGCCCCCGGCTTCGTCGAGACGGTGACCGTGACCTACAACAGCGGCCGTCGGCATCCGCAGATCGTCTTGACGGAGCCCGCCGCCGTCGTGTGGGCGGCGCAGATGAACACGGTCGTGTTCCATCCGTGGGCATCGCTCGCGTCCGACGCTGACAACCCCGTCGAGCTGCGCATCGACCTCGACCCCCAGCCGGGGACCGATTTCGCGGATGCCGCGGCCATCGCGCCGGCGCTGCGCGACGTGCTCGCCGAGGCGGGCCTCGAGGCGTGGGTCAAGACGAGCGGCAACCGCGGCATCCATGTGTTCTGTCCCATCGAGCCGACGCACGAGTTCCTCGACGTGCGCCACGCCGTCATCGCGGCTGCGAGGGAGCTCGAACGCCGCCTGCCCGACAAGGTCACGACCGCCTGGTGGAAGGAGGAGCGTGGCGAACGCGTGTTCGTCGACTTCAATCAGGCCAATCGCGATCGGACGATGGCAGGCGCCTACAGTCCCCGCGCTCTCGCCGGGGCGACGGTGTCGATGCCGCTCTCGTGGGACGAGGTGGCGGATGCCGATCCCGCCGCGTTCACCGTGCGATCGGCGCCGCAGCGCCTCGCCGACGTCGGCGATGCGTGGGCGGGTTTCCTCGAGAAGCCGGGCCGCATCGACACCCTCCTGGAGTGGTGGCAGCGCGATCTGGACGCGGGGCTCGGCGAGCTGAACTTCCCGCCCGACTTCCCGAAGATGCCGGGCGAGCCCCCGCGCGTGCAGCCGAGCCGCATCAACCCCGAGAACTGGACCTGACGACCTCGACCTTGAAGCCGGCGGAATTCTCGAGCCAGCCCGCGTAGTGATCGGCGCCCCCCGCGTGCGGATACCGGTCGTGATACAGCGGTGCCCACCCGTGCGCGGGCGCATCGGCCATGATCGCGTCGACCTCGTCGGTCGTGCCGCCGTCGAACGCCAGGTGATTGAGCCCCGGGCGTCGGCGATCGTGCGGCGCGTCCGCGAGGTTCGGTGACGTCGTGAAGGTGAGGTACGCGCCGTCGCCCGCCGACCACGTGCGGCCCTCCGGCCATTCGCCGTCGAGCTCGTACCCGAGGCGACCCAGCAGCCACTCCCAATCCGCTGCCCCAGGCCGGGGCACCCAGAGCTCGACGTGATGCAGACCCGGCATCAGTCCAGCACATCCCGCACGTCGTAGTCGGCGACGGTCTCGAGCTGGTCGTAGGTGCACGACCGTGGATCGCGGTCGGGGCGCCAGCGCTCGAACTGCACGGTGTGACGGAAGCGCCAGCCCTCGAGCTGGTCGTAGCGGACCTCGAGCACCCGCTCGGGTCGAAGCCGCACGAACGACATGTCCTTCTCGGCGCCCGTGAACCGCGACTTCTCACCCGCGCCGGTCAGGGCTTCGCCGGCGTCGTCGCGCTCGATGAGCGGCTCGAACTCGTCGATGAGCTCGAGGCGCCGCGCGTTGCTGAACGCCGAAACGGCGCCGACGGGCAGGAGAGTGCCGTCCTCACCGTACAGACCGACCAACAGCGATCCGAGCCCCTGCCCGGACTTGTGGAGGCGGTACGCCCATGCGACGACGTCGGCGGTCCGCGCGTGCTTGATCTTGAACATCGTGCGCTTGTTCGGCGCATACGGCTGCGCGAGCGGCTTCGCGACGACTCCGTCGAGGCCGGCACCCTCGAACTCCGACAGCCAGCGTTCGGCGAGAGTCGCGTCATCCGTCGTCCGCGTGACGTGGACCGGATGCGACACCCCGCCCAGCAGGTCGACGAGCTCGGCTCGGCGCACGGAGAAGGGCTCCGCCTGCAGGTCGCGGTCGCCGCGGGCGAGCAGATCGAATCCGATGAACATCGCCGGTGTCTTCTCGGACAGCATGGTCACGCGAGAGGCGGCGGGGTGGATGCGCTGCGTGAGGGAGTCCCAATCGAGCCGCTGGCGTCCGCCTGACTGCTGCGGCACGACGATCTCGCCGTCGATGAGACACGGCTCGGGAAGCAGCCGTGCGAAGGCCTCGACGAGTTCGGGGAAGTACCGGGTGAGCGGCTTCGCACCGCGTGAGCCGATCTCGACGTTCTCGCCGTCCCATGAGACGAGGGCGCGGAAGCCGTCCCACTTCGGCTCGAAGCTCAGCCCGCCCGGCGTCTTCGCGGGATCGGGCACGGACGGAACCGACTTCGCGAGCATCGGCGCGGGGATGACGTAGGTCATGGCATCCATCCTGGCCCTCCCCACCGACGCCCGTGTCCCACTTCTCCTCGGAATCGCGGTGGGAAGCGAGGGGAACGGGGACACGAAGCATGGAAGGTGGGACGCCGACCCTCGAGCCGCGGTGTATCAGCGCGGCGGGACCCGGCTCTGTCCGGATATGACCGCCATCCGACTCGAGGTCGCGTCGCCCAGCATCCCGATCCGTCTGGGGTGGTGGGCGCGTCTGTGGTTCTGGGTGAGGCGCTACGGTCCGGCGGAGCTCGGGTGCCTCGTCACGATGCTCATCGCGAGTGCGTGGGCAGCGGAGCTCACCGATTCGCCCGCTCTGCTCGCGGTCGCCGCGATCGCCGGTGCCACGGTGGGGTTCTACGGGGTGCTGATCGTCACGGTCCTGCGCGAGCAGCTCCGGCTGCTCCCGGCGGGTCGTGGTCGCGTGCGCCGTGCGATCACCCGCACGACGGCGCTGCTGTTCGCCGAGTTCGGCATCGCCGAGATCCTCGACACATTCTTCTACCGGCCGCTGCTCATGATGGCGGGCGTCGTGGTGATCGGCGACGCGGTGTGGGGACTCCTCGCCGGCAAGGTGGTCGCCGACATCCTGTTCTACGTCATCTCTGCGGTGTGCTTCCGGGTCACGGAGCGCACGGGTATCCGGATGCCGCGGCCGCGCCGTGCGCGCGTCGCGGCCGTCTGAAGCGCCGGTCTCCGCTTCGGCGGGTGAGGCGAAGCGTGCTACAGTCGCAGCAGTCAAACCGACTGGACGGTATGCACGCAAGGAGGCGCTGATGCCCGGCCCTGATCGAGTCCGCAGATTCGACGGCACAGTATCGCTCGTCACCGGTGCCAGCCGGGGGATCGGACTGGCGATCGCTCACCGCCTCGTCGCCGAGGGCGGATCGGTCGTGATCACCGGCCGTCGTCAGGAGGGGTTGGATGCCGCGCTCGGCGAGCTCGGCGAGTCCGCCTCTGCGGTCGCGGGTCGCGCCGACGACGCCGAGCACCGCGCCGCCGTGTTCGATCACATCGCCCAGCGTCACGGGCGGCTCGACCATCTCGTCAACAACGCCGGCATCAACCCGGCCTACGGGCCGATCGTCGACGTCAGTGTGGACGCCGCCCGCAAGATCCTCGACGTGAACGTCGTGGCGGCGCTCGACTGGACTCGCGCCGCGGTCGCCGCGGGGCTCTCGCGATCCGTCGTCAACATCGCGTCCGTCGCCGGGCTGGGCGCGAGTCCCGGCATCGCCTTCTACGGCATCTCGAAGGCCGCCTTGATCAACCTGACGATGCAGCTCGCATACGAGCTCGCGCCGGGGATCCGTGTCAACGCCGTCGCGCCGGCGGTCGTCAAGACCGCCTTCGCGCGAGCTCTCTACGAAGGGCACGAGGCCGAGGCATCCGCGGCCTATCCGCTTCGCCGTCTCGGAGAACCCGACGACGTCGCGGCGCCCGTCGCCTTCCTGCTGTCGAGCGACGCCGCCTGGATCACGGGTCAGACGCTCCCGATCGACGGCGGCGCCGGCATCCGTCCGTTCCTCTGATTCCGCGGATTCGCGGAAGGATGGTCTCATGAAGGACTCCCACGTCGCAGACGACGTCACCCGGGCCGCCGTCGAGCTGTTCGCCACGCAGGGCTACGCGAACACCAGCGTTCAGCAGATCGTCGCAGCCGCCGGCGTCACCAAGGGCGCGATGTACCACTACTTCGAGTCGAAGGACGATCTGCTCTTCGCGATCTACGAGACTCTGCTCTCGCTGCAGAAGGCGCGCCTCGACGAGATCATCGGACGCGGCGGCGCGACCGACGACGTCCTTCGCGCCGTGTGCGTCGATGTCATCGAGACGTCGATCGACTACATCGCCGAGGGCACCGTGTTCTTCCGCAGCATGCACATGCTCTCGGCGCCCCGGCAGCAGGAGGTCACGCGTCGCCGCCGGCAGTACCACGACGAGTTCGCCGAGCTCATCGAACGCGGACAGCGCGAGGGGCTCTATCGCACCGACATCCCGCTCGCGATGCTCGTCGCGCACTTCTTCAGCGACCTGCACTACCTCTCGCACTGGTATTCGCCCGAGGGACCCGAAGACAAGACCCTCGTCGCCCAGCAGCTCACCGACCTCTTCCTCACCAGCATCAGGAGCACGGATGTCTCTGCCTGACTCCATGCGCGCATGGCGCGTCGCCCGACTCGGCGAGCCCGCCGAGGCGCTCTCCCTCGACACCGTCCCCGTGCCGAAGCCGGCCGCAGGCGAAGTGCTCCTGCGCGTCGGCGCCGTCGCGGCGAACTTCCCGGACGTCCTGCTGGCGCGAGGACAGTACCAGGTCAAGCCCGACCTGCCGTTCGTGCCGGGCGTCGAGTGCAGCGGTGCGGTCGTCGCCCTCGGCGAAGGCGTCACGGGCCTGGAGGTCGGCGACCGTGTCGTGGCCGCGAAGATCGGCGTCCTCGCCGAGTACGCCGCGATGCCGGCCGCGGCGGTGCAGCGGATTCCGGATGCCTTGAGCGAGGTCGCGGCGGCAGGCCTCACCATCGCGTACCAGACGGCGTGGTTCGCCCTGCACCGGCGGGCGGCCATCCAGCCGGGGGAGTGGCTCCTCGTGCATGCGGCAGCGGGCGGCGTCGGCGCGGCCACCGTGCAGCTCGGCGTGGCCGCGGGCGCCCGCGTGATCGGCGTCGTGAGCTCGGCGGAGAAGGCCGAGGTGGCCCGTGCCGCCGGTGCCGCGCACACGGTCATCCGCGGCGTCGACGACGTCGCGGCATCCGTCAAGGAGATCACCGGAGGCCATGGCGCCGACGTCGTGTTCGACCCCGTCGGAGGCGCCGCGTTCCAGGCCTCGACGCGCTGCATCGCATTCGAGGGACGGATCGTCGTCATCGGCTTCGCGAGCGGTGAGATCCCGACCCTGACCGTGAGCCACACGCTCGTGAAGAACTACGGAGTGCTGGGGCTGTACTGGGGGCTCTATCAGGAGCGTCATCCCGAGCTCGTCGCCGAGGCTCATGTCGAGCTCATGCGACTCTTCGAGGAGGGCGCGATCGACCCGGTCGTCGATCACGCCGTCCCGTTCGATCGCGCTCCCGAGGCGCTCACCGCGCTCGCGTCCGGTGCGACCGTGGGGCGGGTCGTGGTCGAGGTCGCTGGGTGACGGATCTCGACGGCCGGGTCTGCCTGGTCACCGGAGCGGCTCGCGGCATCGGTGCGGCCTATGCGCGGGCTCTCCACGCCACCGGCGCCCGCGTCGTGATCGCCGACATCCTCGACGACGCAGGCGAGGATCTGGCCGCGGACCTCGGCGAGGGAGCGCTGTACGCACACCTCGACGTCACGGACGAGGACCAGTGGGCGGCGGCGGTCGAGGCATCCATCGCCACGTTCGGCACGGTGGACGTCCTCGTCAACAACGCCGGAATCGCGAATGCGGCGCCGATCGAGCATCTCTCGACGGCGAAATGGGATGCCGTCATCGCCGTGAACCTGACGGGCACGTTCTTCGGCTGCCGGGCGGTCGTGCCGGTCATGAAGCAGCAGGGTCGCGGCTCGATCATCAACATCTCGTCGGTCGAGGGCATGCGCGGCAGTCCCGGGCTGCACGGCTACACCGCGGCGAAATTCGGGGTGCGCGGTCTGTCGCAGTCGCTCGCGGTCGAGCTCGGGGCCTCCGGCATCCGCGTCAACTCCGTGCATCCGGGGTTCATCCGCACGCAGATGACGACGCGCATCGATCCCGCTCACCTCGAGATCCCCCTCGGGCGACCGGGTGAACCGGAGGATCTCGCGGGCACGATCGTCTTCCTCGCGAGCGATGCATCGTCCTTCACGAGCGGTGCCGAGTTCGTCGTCGACGGCGGCATGATCGCGGGCATCCCGCACCGGTGAGCGCACGTCCGCGCGTACGTCCGCGCGAGCGGGCATCCCATGCCCGAGCGGGCACATCCTGCAACGCCTCACCCTGCCCGTTCGGGAGAACCATGCCCGCTCAGCGCGCGTGACCTCGGCTCCGGCGGTGCCTCGGGATCACAATCCTGCAACATAAACATACCGCGCGGTCGGTTTCTGAGATATGGTGGGCACACCCGACACGAAGAGGTGCCGATGTCCCCCGAAGAACCCACCCGAGACCCCGCAGCCCGGCTGTCGGTCGAGGGGCTCACCGTCGCCTTCGGCGGCCTGACCGCCGTCGACGGCGTCTCGTTCGAGGTCCGCCCAGGAGAGGTGGTCGCTCTCATCGGACCGAACGGTGCGGGAAAGACGACGGTGTTCAACGCGATCTGCGGTCTCGTGCGCTCCCGTGGAGCGATCGCGATCGACGGTGCGCCGGCTCCGCGGCGTACAGCAAACCTGCGAGAGCGTGGCGTCGCACGCACGCTGCAGGGACTCGGGCTGTTCGTGGGACTCTCGGTGCGCGAGAACGTGTTGGTCCCGATCGCTGACCACGGGGATGCCGCAGCCCGGGTGCAGCGTCGACTCGACGAACTCTCGCTTGCGGCGCTCGCCGATACGCCCGTCGCAGCGCTCTCCTACCCCGACCGCAAGCGGGTCGCGCTGGCGCGCGCGCTCGTGTCGGAGCCGCAGCTTCTGCTGCTCGATGAGCCCGCGGGTGGCCTCGGCGCCGACGACATCGCAGACCTCGCCGACATCGTCCGATCGGTCGCTGCGGGAGGATGCAGCGTGCTCCTCGTCGAGCATCACGTGGACTTCGTGATGGCGCTCGCGGACCGCATCGTCGTGCTCGACTTCGGCCGCGTCATCTCCCGCGGCACGCCTGCCGAGATCCGCGTGGACCCCCGAGTCGAGGAGGCCTATCTGGGCACGCGCGTCCAGGACGTGAGGGCGACCGCATGACGGCCGCGGCGACCACGGCCGGGGCGCTCGCCGTCGACCGGCTCACTGTCGGCTACGGCGGCGCTCCGGTCCTGCACGACGTCTCCTTCGCGCTGCGACCGGGCGAGATCGTCGCCGTTCTCGGAGCGAACGGCGCGGGCAAGACGACGCTGCTGCGCTCGCTCGCAGGTCTCGTGCGCGTGACGTCCGGCGACGTCCTCCTCGACGGCATCGACCTCGCTCGTGTGCGCACGGAGGACCGAGCGCGACGGGGACTGGCCCTCGTGCCCGACGGCCAGAGCGTCGTCGCCGAACTCACGGTCGACGAGAACCTGCGCCTGGGCGCCCTGTGGCGTCACCGCGGCGTTGCGCGCGCACGAGCGCTGGACGGCGTGTACGACCTGTTCGAGCCGCTCGCGCGACGCCGCGACAGCGCCGGACACCAGCTCTCAGGCGGTGAGCGGCAGATGCTCGCCCTGGGGCGCGCCCTCATCGCGGATCCGATCCTGCTCGCCCTGGACGAGCCATCCCTCGGGCTTGCGCCGCTCGTGGTCGCACAGCTGCTCGGGGTCCTGCGGGATGCGGCGCAGAGCCGCGGGCTCACGGTCCTGCTCGCCGAGCAGAACGTCACGAGCGCTCTCTCGATCGCCGACCGAGGGGTCGTGCTCGATCTGGGGCGGGTGGTCGCCGACGCTCCCGCGACCGCCCTTGCGCACGATTCCGCCCTCCGACACGCCTACCTGGGATTCTGATGGACCGACTCGCTCTTCTCCTCGCCACGGGACTCGCGCGCGGCGCGATCTTCGCGCTGTTCGCGCTCTCGCTCGTTCTGATCTGGCGCGCAGCGCGGATCGTCAACTTCGCCCAGGGGGCGATGGCACTCGTCGCGACCTATGTGGCCTTCGCCGTCACGGGGTTCACTGGCTCGTACTGGATGGGGCTCGCCGCCGGCGTGATCTCGGGCGCCGCCATCGGCTTCGCCGTCGAGCGGGGAGTCATGCGCTACGCCCCTCGCGACAACCCGATGTCGGGCGTCATCGTGGCGATCGGCCTCGTGATGGTGCTCCAATCCCTGCTCGGCATCCTCTTCGGTCAGCAGTACCAGCCGATGCGCGCGCCGTTCGACGACACTCCGATCGTGATCGGCGGGATGCCGCTCCTCTCGCCCTACGACCTCTTCGTTCTCGTCGTCGCGCTCGTCGTGATGGTCGGCCTCGCGATCCTGTTCGCCCGCACCTCGCTGGGGCTGCAGCTGAGGGCGTCGGCGTTCGCGCCGGAAGTGTCGCGCGTGCTCGGGGTGCGGGTGGGCAGGATGGTGACGATCGGATGGATGCTGTCAGCCGCTGTCGCGGCGCTCGCCGCGATGCTGCTCGTCCCCACCGAACTCGGGCTGAACCCGCACTCGACCGACGTGCTCTTCGTCTACGCCTTCACGGTCGCCGTCATCGGCGGACTCGACTCGCCTGCCGGCGCGCTGCTCGGCGGTCTGCTCGTCGGTGTCGCCATGACCCTCGTCACCGGCTATCTCGGGTCCACCGTCGCGCCGATCGGCGTGCTCGTGCTGCTCGTCGCCGTGCTGCTGGTCAAACCGGGCGGAATCTTCTCGATGCGAGAGGCGCGCAGCGCATGACCCGTCTCTTTCCCGCACTGACAGGTCCGGCACGCACCGTCGTGTTCGGCGTCATCCTCACGACCCTGGCGATCGGTGGAACCTTCCTGCTCGATCCGTACCGCAACTTCCAGCTCGCGACGATCGCGGCATCCTTCTGCGCCGCCGCAGGACTCACTCTGCTGATCGGGCTCAGCGGTCAGCTCTCGCTCGGCCACGCGGCGCTCATGGCGGCGGGTGGCTACGGATACGCGCTCACGGTCAATGCCCTCACCCACCTCGGGGTCGACGGAGTCCCTCGGTTCGCGCTCGCCCTGTTCGCCGCGGTCGCCGTCGCCGGAGTGATCGGCCTGCTCCTCGGGCTCGCCGCCGCTCGCCTGCGAGGACCCTATCTCGCCGGTGTCACGCTCGCGCTCGTGATCGCGCTGCCGGCACTGACTGCCGTCTTCTCGGGCGTGCTGCGTGGCGATCAGGGCCTGCAGATCCCCTTCGACGGTGTGCCGCCGTTCCTGCGCGCGCTCATCGCGATCGAGCAGTGGCAGGCATGGGTCGCGATCCTGGTGACGGGATTCGTCGTAACGACGCTGGCCGCCACTGCGCGTGGCCGGCTGGGGCTGCGCATGCGCGCTGTCCGCGACGACGAGACCGCCGCGCGACTGAGCGGCGTTCCTGCGGGCCGGGTCAAGGTCGCGGCGTTCACGCTGAGCGCCGTCTCGGCGGGCGCGGGGGGCGCCGTGCTGTGCTTCGTGACGCAGTCTGTGAGCCCCGGCGCCTACACGTTGGCATTCTCGCTGCTCCTCGTCGTCGCGGTCGTCATCGGCGGACTGGGGAGTCTCGGCGGCGCGGCGATCGGCTCCGCGCTCATCGTGCTGCTCCCGTGGCTCCTCAACACCACGACGGCCGCACTCGATCTGCCCGTCGAGGTGTCGCAGCGGCTCGCGGGGAACGCGTCCGTGCTGATCTTCGGGCTGCTCCTCATCGTCGTCACCCTGGCGCGTCCCGGGGGACTCGCGAGCCTGCACATCCGGCGCAGTCGGCGTAGTGAAGCCCCGCTCGCAGCGCCCCCGGAACCGCCCGCCTCCGCGGGCGAGCCGCCACCCCGCATTCCGATCCTGTCCCACCCGCCCACCACAGAGAGGTGACCATGTCACAGCATCACACCGCACGCCGACGTGCGGCCGCCCTCGCGCTCGCGGCCGTCGTCGCCCTCGCGCTCACCGCCTGCAGCACTCCGGCCGCACCCGGCGACGACTCGTCCGGCCCGCCGCCCGGCGTCACCGACACGACCGTCACGATCGGGGCGCACACCCCGCTCACGGGTCCGGCGGCGGCAGGATACGCGTCCATCTCGGCGGCGGCATCCGCCTACTTCGCGTACCTCAACGCCCAGGGCGGAGTGCACGGTCGCGAGATCGAGTACATCGTCAAGGACGACGGCTACAACCCCGCGACCACGCAGACGGTGGTCCGCGAGCTGGTGCAGGAGGACGAGGTGTTCGCGATCGTCAACGGCCTCGGCACTCCGACCCACACGGCCGTGCTCGACTACCTGAATCAGAACGAGGTGCCGGACCTGTTCGTCGCGTCGGGGTCCACCAACTGGAACCAGCCCGACAAGTACCCGTTCACCTACGGCTTCAATGCCGACTACGTGGTCGAGGGCGCCGCGCTCGCGCAGTACGCCGCCGACACGGCGCCGGGCAAGAAGGTATGCCTCCTGGGTCAGGACGACGACTTCGGCGACGAGCTCATCGAGGGTGCCGAGCTCGCTCTCGGAGCCGACGGTCTCACCCACGTCGAGCGCTACTCCGTCTCGAACCAGGACGTCACCGCCCAGATCGGCGCGCTCAAGGCCGCGGGGTGCGAGATCAATCTGCTCGCGACGATCAACGGCTTCACGGCGCTCGCGATCGGCACCGCGGCACAGTTCGGCTGGTTCCCGCAGTGGTTCTCGTCGTCGTCCGGCGCGGACTACCCGACGCTCGTCGGGTACTTGGGCGAGGACGTCGGTCCGAAGCTGCTCCAGGGCTTCACGGGCACGAACTACCTGCCGGCGCTCGGAGGCGACGACGAGTGGGTGTCGCTGTTCCGTGAAATCAACGACGAGTACAACGACGGCGCCCCGTTCGACGGCAACACCATCTACGGCATGAGCGTCGCGTATCTCTTCGCCGAGGCGCTCGAAGCCGCCGGCGAGGATCCGACCAGACAGTCGCTGCTGGATGCCGTGGCATCCGGCGATCTCGCGGGCAACGGCATCCTTCCCCTGTCGTTCTCGTCCGACACCCACGCGGCCTACCTGGGCGTCGGCATCAGCCAGGTCGACCAGGGCGTGCAGGACTACGTCGGCGCGACCTATGCCATCGAGGGCGGCGACGTCGTCGAGGTGGATGCGACGCCGGTGCCGCTGTCAGGCGAGGGCGTTCCCGGCTCCTGAGTCATTCCGATTCGCGCGAGCGGGCACTTCGCGCCCCATCGGGCATGTTGAGTCGCACTCATCGTGCCCGATGGGGACGAGTGTGCCCGCTCGCGGCCGAACCTCTCAACGAGGCGTGCGGATGCTGTACACCGCCAGTCGGCGGCGCAGCGCCGATGCCGACCCCAGGTGGTCGAAGGACCAGCGAGCGATCGGTCGCACCGTCTTCGCGCGGATCCAGTCCTCCCGCTCCTTCTCGATCTGGAGTACGTCACGGGGAGTCCGGTTGCCGCTCATGGCCGGGTCGAGATACTTGCCCATGCCGTCGAACTCGCCCCAGGCATCCGCCTCCTCGAGCCCGAAGTCGACGTAGAAGTAGCCGCCGCGTCCGTTGCTGATCGGCACCTGGAGCTGGATGTCGGTGAATCCGAGCTCATGCAGGAGCACGCGACTCACGCTCTCGCCAGGCAGCTGGGCTCGCCCGTCTGCGAATTCGATGACGTGGCGTGCCTGACGCACCCCGCGACCGCCCGCCATCGCCGCGACGCGTGATCTCAAGCCGTCCTTGAAGATCTCCGCGCTCTCGACGTCGTATCTGCGCGCCCGGTCGTCCCAGGCGACCCGCCGGAGCGCGGCGTCCGCGGCACACACCGCGGTGCGGAGCGGGGTCGAGCGCGCGACATCGACGACCGTCCTCTCGAGGGACGTGCAGCGGATGCCGTCGAACTCGGCGACGTCCACCTCGGCGAGTGAATCGCGGTGGCGCACGACCGAGGCGCCCGAGTGCGCCTCCAGGCTGTGTCGCAGTGTCCTGTGGACGGCCGTGGGCGCGCCGCCGTAGAGCGGCAATCCCCAGACCGCTGCCGCCGACACGTGCGAGATGACGCTGTTGTCCGTTCGTTCGGCGCGGGTGACGGCCAGCACGCGCAGCAGGTGCTGCTGTTCGCGACGGAGCCCACGCACGGCGGGGCCGCTCGCGTAGCTTCCACGGTGCACGGGAACGAGGTCGCCCGCCTCGACGCGTCGCTTGATCTCCCTCCAGCTCGTACCCAGCCTCAAGGCGGCCGAGTCGATGAGCAGGTCTGCCAGGTCGTCGCGCTGCATCCACCGAGGTTGTCAACTCTTCGCGCGCGACATCGTTTGCCACGACCGATCAGGGGACCCGAGGCCGTGAAGGCGCCCTGGGGAGGAGCCGCCGCTCAGTCGAACGGGCACGTTCCACCCGAGCGGGCACGGTGTTTTGTTGCCGTGGCTGCCCGCTCGGGACGAACATGCCCGCTCCGACCGGGAATGCACCGGCTCGGGGCGGGACCGACTCAGGAGACGGGGGTGAACTGCTCCACCAGGCTGCGCTTGAGCACCTTGCCGCTCGAACCCAGCGGCAGCGTCGGCACGATGTGCACCACGCGGGGGTACTTGTAGGCCGCGATCCGATCGCGGACGAACGCGACGACCTCGTCGGCATCCAGCTCGACGTCCTCGTGCGGAACCACGGCGGCATGGACCTCCTGCCCGCGCATGTCGTCGGCGACGCCGAACACCGCCGCGACGGCGATGCCCGGGTGTCGCGCGAGCACCGCCTCGACCTCGGTCGGGTAGACGTTGTAGCCCGAGCGCACAATCATGTCCTTCTTGCGATCGACGATCGTGAGGATCCCGTCGACGTAGGTCCCCAGATCGCCCGTGCGGAACCAGCCGTCGACGACCGCGGCGGACGAGGCATCCGGTCGTCCGAGATAGCCCTTCAGGAGGTTGTGGCCGCGTACGACGATCTCGCCGAGACCGTCCTCGACGAGTTCGACGCGGTCTTCGGTCTCGGGATCGGCGATCGCGACGTCGACGCCCCAGAGCGCCCGTCCCACGGTGCCGGGGCGGATCGGCTCGTGCAGCGGGTTCGACGAGACCGTTGGGGCCGTCTCGGTCAGGCCGTACCCCTCGTGCACCTGCGCGCCGAAGGCCTCGCAGAAGGCCTCGAGCACGGCGACGGGAAGCGCTGCCCCGCCCGAGACGGCGTAGCGCAGGGGCGGCCGGTCCGCCGAGCGGCGCGCAGCCTCGAGCATCCCGACATACATCGTCGGGACGGCGGTGAAGACCGTCGCATCGAGCCGTGTCATGAGGGCGAGCGCCTCGTCGGCGTCGAAGCGGGGGAGCAGGATGACGGATGCCCCGACCCGGAACGCGATGTTCATGACCGCGGTCTGGCCGAAGGTGTGGAAGAGCGGCAAGCCGCCGAAGACGATGTCGTCGGCACGCAGGTCGAAGGCGTCGATGAGGGTGCAGTGGATCTGCTCCACGATCGACAGGTGCGAGCCGACGGCGCCCTTGGGGGTGCCCGTCGTGCCGGAGGTGTAGAGGATGGTGGCGGCATCGAGGGGACCCACGGGCTCGTGCCGTGCAATGGGAGCGGCGATGGATGCCTCGGCCTCGAGCCGCGGCAGATCCACGCCCGCATCGGCAGGAAGCAGGACCGTGAGGAGCGGCACCCCCGCCTGCGCCGCCGCCGGTGCCGCCTCGGTGAGGAGCGGAGCGGCGGCGACGAGCAGGTCCGCGCCCGAATCGCGCAGGACGAAGGCGATCTCGTCGGCCTTGAAGAGCAGATGCACGGGCACGACGATCGCGCCGAGCGACAGCGCCGCGAAGTACACGCGCGCGAAGTCGGGCACGTTCGGAATGAGCATCCCGACGCGGTCGCCGCGGCCGATGCCGCGCGCACGCAGGGCGCCCGCATACGCACGCGTCTGATCCCACAGCTCGCGATAGGTGGTCGTGCCGCCCATGAAGTGCAGAGCGATGCGATCGGGATGACGCGTCGCCGACTCGCTCAGGATGCTCGCGACCGACAGCGTCGCGAAGCCGGCGTCGTCGATGGCCGGATCGGGGGAATGAGTCATCAGGGGCCTTCCTCGTTGAAGATCGTTGGAGCGGGATTCGGGATCAGCCGCGCAGCTCGGCGCGACCGAGGCTCGAGAGATGCACCTCGTCGGGGCCGTCTGCCAGGCGGAGCGAGCGGATGCCGGCATACAGCTCCGCCAGCGGCGTGTCGCTGGAGACGCCGGCCCCGCCGTGCACCTGGATCGCGCGGTCGATGATCGTCTGCACGGCGCGCGGGACCGCGATCTTGATGGCCTGGATCTCGGTCATCGCCCGGCGATTTCCGACGGTGTCCATGAGCCACGCCGTCTTGAGCACGAGCAGTCGCAGCGCCTCGAGCTGGATGCGCGCCTCGGCCGCCCACTCCCGGACGACGCCCTGGTCGGCGAGCGAGCGCCCGAACGCCTGGCGCTCGTTCGCCCGGGCGATCATGAGGGCGAGCGCCCGCTCGCCCATGCCGATGGCGCGCATGCAGTGGTGGATGCGTCCCGGTCCGAGCCGCGCTTGCGCGATCGCGAAGCCGGAGCCCTCGTCGCCGATCAGGTTCTCGGCCGGCACGCGCACGTCGTCGAACGCGATCTCGGCGTGGCCGCCGTGGTCGCGGTCGTCGTAGCCGAACACGGACAGCGGGCGGACGATCCGCACTCCGGGGGTGTCGCGCGGCACGAGGATCATGGACTGCTGACGGTGGCGATCGGCCTCGGGGTCCGTCTTGCCCATGACGATGAAGATGGCGGCATCCGGATTCATCGCTCCCGTCGACCACCACTTGCGCCCCGACACCACGTACTCGTCGCCGTCACGGCGGATCCGCGTGCCGATGTTGGTCGCATCGGACGACGCGACATCGGGCTCGGTCATGCAGAACGACGACCGGATCTCGGCGCGAAGGAGCGGGTCGAGCCACTGAGCCTTCTGCGCCGCGGTGCCGAAGTCGTTCAGGACCTCCATGTTCCCGGTGTCGGGGGCGGCGCAGTTGAACGCGACGGGGGCGAGGCGCGGACTCCACCCGGTCACCTCGGCGATCGATGCGTACTGCAGATTGGTCAGCCCCGCACCGCCGTGATCGCCGGGGAGGAAGAGGTTCCACAGCCCCTGAGCGCGCGCTTCGCGCTGCAGGTCCGCGATGACGCGCCAGCCTCCCCATCGGTCGGGCTCGGCGGCCAGCTCGGCGTCGAGCACCGGCTCGGCGGGGAGCACATGCCCTTCGAGGAATGTTCGTGCGCGGTCGGTCAGCTCCCGCGAGCGTTCGTCGACGGAGAAATCCATCAGCGCACCTCCAGCCCTTTCTGTGCGAGCGGCTCGACGAGCGCGCCCATCCGATCGAATCCCTCGCCGACGGTGTCGCCGGCCTGGTAGCGGAAGTGGATTCCCTCGAGGATGACGGCGAGCTTGAATGCCGCGAAGGCGCGGTACCAGCGCAGATCGGGCACGGCGATCCCCCCGTGCTCCGCGTAGACCTCGACGAGCTCCTCGAAAGAGGGGTAGCCGGCATCCGGGTCGACCGCGCTCGGCACCGCGCCGGCGAAGCCGCCGGGGAGCCCCGCGATGTCCCAGTAGAGGGCGAGGATGCCGAGGTCGACGAACGGGTCGCCGAGCGTCGCCATCTCCCAGTCGAGGATCGCGGAGATGTGCGGCTCGTCGGCGGTGCCGATCACGAGCGCGTTGTCGAGACGATAATCGCCGTGCACGATTCCCGCGCGCGTGGACTGCGGCATGCCGTCGGCCAACGTCGACTGCAGCGTGTCGAGTGCGGGTGTGTCCCGCGATCGCGAGGCATCGAGCTGTCGCCGCCAGGTCGACACCTGGCGCTCGAGATATCCGTCCGGGCGTCCGAAGTCGGCGAGGCCGACCGCGCCCGGATCGATCGCGTGCAGATCGGCGAGGTGCTGTGCGAGCTCCATGCTGAGCGATCGGAGGCCATAGGCCGTGTAGTCGGCGTTCTGCCCGCGGTGAGCCAGGACGCTGCCGGGGGAGCGCTCCATCACGAAGAACACGGTGCCCGTCACACGGTCGCTCGTCGTGTCGTCAACGACATCGACGACGGCGGGGACGGGGACGCCGCTTCCGGCCAGCGCGGAGATCACCTTATGCTCGCGCGCCATGTCGTGGGCGCTGGAGAGCACGTGGCCGAGCGGGGGGCGGCGCAGGATGAGCGGCAGTCGCGCGCCATCCACGGCGTAGGTGAGGTTGCTGCGTCCCCCCGCGATGACGGTCGCGCGAAGCTCCGTGCCCGCGAGATGCGGATGCTCCGCAGCGAGCCACGCGGTCAGCCCCGCGACATCCAGTCCGGGAACATCGGTCATCGTCGACCCGCCTCTCTGCGTCCGCCTCGCGGACTCCACCAGCATACCGGATGGTCGGTATGTGTCGAGTCAGTCGGATGACAGGGTCTCGATCGCGCGGCGGATGGATGACGGAACCGGAGTCGGACGACGGGTCGCGGCATCCACGAACACGTGCACGAACCGACCCGTCGCGATCGGCTCATGCTCACCCGCGCGCAGTATGCCGAGGGACCACGTGACGCTCGACGTGCCCAGGCGCTCGACGCCGATGCCCACCTCGAGCTCGTCAGGGAAGCCGGCTGATGCGTGGAACTCGCACGACGATGCCGCGCACAGGGCGATCGCGTCGCCGCCGTGGGGATCGAGCCCCCCGACGCGGATCATCCACGCGTTGACCGCGGTGTCCATCGCGGCGTAGTAGACCGTGTTGTTGAGGTGGCCGTACTGGTCGTTGTCGTTCCAGCGCGTGGCGAACGGCTCGCGCGCGCCGTACCCCGGCATCAGTCGTCGACCCGCAGCAGCAGGCGGAACGCGACACGCGCACGCTCGGCGCTCGGCTGATCGCCCGAGATGAGGTCGGCGTACGTGAACGACTCCGACATGCGCACGAGCAGATAGGCGAGTCCAGGAGGGTCGATCGCGCCACCCAGCGGCTCGTCGCCGAGATCGCGTCGCACGAGCCACTCGGCCGTCGCGACGTACCGACGCTGGATCGGGCTCTCCTTCGTCGTGAGAAGTCGCAGCGCGCGCGCGGGCTCGCGCCGCAGGAACTGGCGAAAGTAGTCCGCCGTGATGAGGTCGTCGACGAAGTGGGTCAAGATGCCCGCGATCCGCGCGCCCCCGCTGCTCTCGGTCGCGGCGTGGTCGGCCTGGACGAGGGTCGGGATCGCGAGCGACCACAGCACCTCGCTCAGCAAAGCGTCGCGGTTGCCGACCCAGCGGAAGAGCGACGTCCGTTCGACGCCCAGGGAGCCGGCGAGACTCCCCATGTCGATGCGTCGGCCGTCGATGAAGATCTCGCGCGCCGCCTCGAAGGCGCGGACGGCATCGGGGTGGGCGCCGGATGAGAGGCGCTCCGAGAGCCAGGACGACGCGGCCTCGACCCCCACGGTCGCAATGGGGATTCGGGATGCCGTGGCCGTCGTCATTCCGGAACTCTACCGCTCAGAATGCACGGGTGTGCAACGTTTTGAAAAATGATGCATACTCGATCGGAGATCACCGACGATCGGAGACACGATGACGTTCACGCTTCCGCGCGCAGCCCTTGCCGACGCTCCGCCCGCAGACCTGCTCGACGCCGACTTCTACGCGTTCCAGCACCAGCTCACGCCGGCTGAGCAGGGGGCGCTGCGCGGCATACGGGAGTTCCTCGAGACCGAGGTGCGCCCCTTCGCGGACGACCACTGGGAACGCGCTGAGAGTCCGAGGCATCTGATCCCGCGGATCGCGGAGCTCGGCCTGTACGCCAACGCGTTCCCTGAGACGGCTCAGTTCGAGAACAGCAGCGTCTTCCGGGGCTGGGTCGCGCTCGAGATCTCGCGGGCGGATCCGTCGACCGCGACATTCATCGGCGTGCACTCGGGCCTTGCGATGACGTCGATCCACGTCGGCGGATCGGAGGAGCAGAAGGCGGAGTGGCTGCCTTGCCTGGCCGCGGGTGAGCTCGTCGCGGCCTTCGGGCTCACCGAGCCCGGGCACGGGTCCGACACCGCGAAGGGGCTCGAGACGACAGCCGAGCGTCGTGGCGACGAATGGGTGCTCAACGGCGCGAAGCGGTGGATCGGCAACGGCGCGTTCGCCGACCTCGTCGTGATCTGGGCACGTGACGTCGCCGATGATCAGGTGAAGGGCTTCCTCGTGCGTACGCCGTCGATCGGCTTCACAGCGACGAAGATCGAGCGCAAGCAGTCGCTGCGCGCCGTCGAGAACGCGGACATCGTGCTCGAGGACGTCGTTGTGCCCGAGAGCGATCGGCTGCAGAGGATCGACGGATTCCGGGACGTCGCCGTCGTCCTCCGCCTCACCCGCGCCGACGTCGCGTGGCAGGCGCTCGGGGTCGCGGTGGGTGCGTACGAGAGCGCGCTCGCCTATGCGAAGAATCGGATGCAGTTCGGCAAGCCGATCGCGTCGTTCCAGCTCGTGCAGGAGAAGCTGTCGACCGCGCTGTCGAACATCACCGCCTCGATCGCGCTCTGCATGCGCGTCTCGCAGATGCAGGACGAGGGCATCCAGCGCGACCACCACTCCGCCATGTCCAAGGCGTTCGTCACGGCGCGCATGCGCGAGACCGTGGCGCTGTGCCGCGAGATCTGCGGCGGCAACGGCATCCAGCTCGGAAGCGAATCCCAGATCCCCGGCGACGTCCCTCCCGGCTACAGCATCGCGCGTTACTTCGCCGACGCCGAGGCCGTGTTCACGTTCGAGGGCACGTACGACATGAACGCGCTCATCGTCGGTCGGGCGATCACCGGCATCCCCGCGTTCGTCTGAGCACGTCATCCCCCTCGAAGGAGAATCATGACCGAAGCGTTCATCGTCGCCACCGCCCGCTCGCCGATCGGACGAGCACGCAAAGGCTCGCTGGCGGGCTTGCGACCCGACGACCTCACCGCCCGCATGGTGCAGGCCGCCCTCGACGCCCTGCCGGGTCTGGACCCTGCGCGCATCGACGACCTGATGCTCGGATGCGGGCAGCCCGCCGGGGAGCAGGGCTTCAACCTGGCGCGCATCGTCGCGGTGCTGCTCGGTCTCGACACCGTGCCGGGCACGACCGTGAATCGCTACTGCTCGTCGTCGCTGCAGACCACGCGCATGGCGTTCCACGCGATCAAGGCCGGCGAGGGAGACGTCTTCGTGTCAGCGGGTGTGGAGTCGGTCTCGCACTACGCGGCCGGGGCCGCCGACCTTCCGGGTGCGGTCAATCCCGCTTTCGCCGAGGCGCTGGCGCGCACGGCTGCGCGGTCGCAGGCGGGGGCGCCGATCTGGTCCGACCCGCGTGAAGACGGGCGCCTGCCCGACCCCTACATCGCGATGGGGCAGACGGCAGAGAACGTCGCGCAGGTGCACGGGGTGACCCGCGAAGAGCAGGATGCCTTCGCCGCCCGCTCGCAGCAGCGCGCCGAAGCGGCCCTCGCGTCGGGGTTCTGGGCGCGCGACATCACGCCCGTCACGCTTGACGACGGCACCGTGGTCTCGACCGACGACGGTCCGCGGCCGGGCGTGACCCTCGAAGCGCTCGCGGGACTGGACCCCGTCTTCCGGCCGGACGGCACGATCACCGCCGGCAACTGCTGCCCGCTCAACGACGGTGCGGCGGCGGTCGTGGTGGTCTCGGGCGCGGTGGTCGACGAACTCGGGCTCCAGCCGCTCGCGCGCATCGTGTCGACGGGCGTCAGCGCCCTCTCGCCCGAGGTCATGGGACTCGGGCCGGTCGCGGCATCCTGTCAGGCCCTTTCGCGAGCCGGGCTCTCGATCGACGACATCGACCTCGTCGAGATCAACGAGGCGTTCGCCGCCCAGGTGATCCCGTCCGCGCGCGAGCTCGGCGTCGACGATGATCGGCTCAACGTGCACGGCGGGGCGATCGCCGTCGGCCATCCCTTCGGTATGACCGGCGCGCGCATCACGTCGACCCTCATCAACGGCCTCGCCACGACGGGTGGCCGCTACGGTCTCGAGACGATGTGCGTCGGCGGCGGCCAGGGCATGGCCCTCATCCTCGAACGGGTCTGATCCCGGTTTCTCGCCCTGCGCAGTCCCCTCGTCGGCCCGCTGCCGGCGCGAGCGGGCACGTTGGCCCCGACCGGGCGCGTTCGACAACCCCCCACCGTGCCCTCTCGGGGCGAACGTGCCCGCTCGGCGCATCGTGGTGGTCGAGAGGGTCGCAGTGCGCGCGCGCGAGTGGGCACTCCCGTCCCGAGAGGGTGCGTTGCGCAACGTCGGAACGCGCCCGCTCGGGAGGAGTGTGCCCGCTCGGGAAGCGGCGCGCCCCCGCGGCGCGCGGGTCAGGGCTCGGGGACCACCAGCGCGATGGTCGCCGCGACCAGTGCGGGACGCGGAGAGCCCTCCAGTTCGACCGTGGTCGTGAGGCCGGCGCGGAGACCCTGGGGGCTCGGATCGACGGACGTCAGCTCGGTCACCGCGCGCACGCGGGATCCCGAGGTGACCGGCTGCAAGAAGCGCACGCGGTCGAGACCGTAGTTGACGACCATCGAGGTTCCGCCGATCGACAGCAGCCCGGCGGTGAGCCGCGGGAGAAGCGACAGCGTGAGGTAGCCGTGCGCGATCGTCGCGCCGAAGGGGCCGGCCTGGGCGCGTGCGGCGTCGAGATGGATCCACTGCCAGTCCTCGGTCGCGTCGGCGAAGGCCTGGATGCGCGCCTGGTCGATCTCGAACCAGTCGCCGGTCGCTGTCCGGCCGACCGCGTCGGCGAGTGCGGCGGGGGAGTCGACGGCGATCATGCGCGCGGACCGCCGGCGACGTACAGCACCTGGCCCGAGACGAACCCCGCCTCTTCCGAGCAGAAGAACGACGCCGCCGCGGCGATGTCCTCGGGATAGCCGGCGCGGCCGACCGGGATCTGATCGGCGTTGAAGGCGACGAACTCGTCGAAGCCCACGCCGAGCCGCTCGGCCGTCGACCGAGTCATGTCGGTCACGATGAATCCCGGTGCGATCGCGTTCGCGGTGACGCCGTATCGGCCGAGCTCGATCGCCAGGGTCTTCGTGAAGCCCTGCATGCCCGCTTTGGCGGCGGCGTAGTTCGCCTGTCCCCGATTGCCGAGAGCCGACGTGCTCGAGAGGTTGACGACGCGGCCCCACTCCTCGGCGACCTGATGCTTCTGCACAGCTCGCGACATGAGGAATGCTCCGCGCAGATGCACGGACAGCACGGCATCCCAGTCGTCCTCGGTCATCTTGAACAGCAGGTTGTCGCGGATGATCCCGGCGTTGTTCACGAGGATCGTGGGCGCCCCGAGCTCGGCCGCCACGCGCGCGACCGCTGCGTCGACGGCCGCGGCGTCAGCGACATCCGCGCCGATCGCGATCGCCCGTCCGCCCGCGTCGGTGATCGCTCGGACCGTGTCGGCGCACTGCGCCGGGTCGAGGTCGAGCACGGCGACGGCATGCCCGTCGGCGGCGAGTCGCAGCGCAGTGGCGGCGCCGATGCCGCGGGCGGCTCCGGTGACGATGGCGGTACGTGTCATGAGGGGTTCCCTTCGAAGGTGATGAGCTGGCGGAGTTCGCCGCCGGCGGCGAGGCGGTCCATCGCCTCGTCGATGCGGTCGAGCGTCGTGTGGGACGAGACGAGGCGTTCGAGCGGCAGCACGCCTGCGCGCCAGAGCTCGACGTAGCGGGGGATGTCGCGGCTGGGCACGGCGGAGCCGAGGTAGCTGCCGACGATCGTGCGGGCTTCGGCCGTCAGGACGAGGGGCGAGACGCTCGCGCGAGCATCCGGACCGGGGAGGCCCACGGTGACCGTCGTGCCGCCCGGCGCCGTGAGGGCGAGGGCCGTCTCGAACGCTCGCGCCGTGCCGGCGGCTTCGATGACGAGGGGGGAGTGGATGCCGCGCTCGGCCGCGTCGGCGGGAGTACAGGCGTCGATCGCCCCGAGCTCGCGTGCGAGGTCGAGCTTGCCCGCGACCGGATCGACCCCCACGACGTCGTGGCCCAGCGCGACGGCGACGAGGAGCGCGGCCATCCCGACACCGCCGAGTCCGACCACGAGCACGAGCGAGCCCGGAGCGGGCCGACCGGCATTGAGGACCGCACCGCCACCCGTCAGGACGGCGCAGCCGAGGAGAGCGGCGACCTCGGGCGGCACGTCGGCGTCGACGGGCACGACCGACGACCTGCTCACGACGGCGTGGGTCGCGAAGGCCGACACTCCGAGGTGGTGGTGCACCGGCGCGCCGCCTTCGCGGTGCAGACGGACGCCTCCGCCGACGAGCGTGCCCGCGCTGTTCGCAGCGCTGCCGGGGAGGCAGGGGAGCCGGCCGTCGGTGAGGCATCCCTCGCACTCGCCGCAGCGCGGGAGGAAGGTCATGACGACGCGCGTGCCGAGGGGAATGTCGTCGACGCCCTCCCCGAGTTCTTCGACTGTGCCGGAGGCTTCATGGCCGAGGAGCATGGGCATCGGCCGCATGCGGTTGCCGTCGACGACACTCAGGTCCGAGTGGCACACGCCCGCGGCCTCGACGCGCACGAGCAGCTCGCCTGGCCCGGGCGGATCGAGTTCTAGCGCCCCCACCGTGAACGGTCGGGACTCCTCGAAGGGCGCGGTCGCGCCCGACTGCTCGAGTACCGCTCCTCTGATGCGCATCCGACCTCCTCGTCGTTCACTTCGTGACAAGCATACCGACCACGCGGTATGCTCGCGGACGAATCACTCCTCGGCAGCGGAAACGCCTCCGAGGAACCGTGCGACGAAGGGGTCGACATGTCGAGCAGTGTGTCAGAGGGCGTTCCGACGGCGGGTCACGTCGATGCCCGCTTCTCGGAGCTGGGCGCGGTGTTCCGCGCCAATCTGGCTTCGGAGGCTGAGCTCGGCGGATCGCTCTGCGTGCTGATCGACGGCGTACCCGTCGTGGATCTCTGGGGAGGATGGGCCGACCCCGACCGCACCAGACCGTGGGAGCGCGACACGATCACGAACGTGTGGTCGATCTCGAAGACGGTCTCATCGCTCGCGATGCTCGTTCTCGTGGATCGCGGCGAGGTCGATCCCGACGCTCCCGTCGCGGAATACTGGCCCGAGTTCGCCGCGGCGGGCAAAGGCGGCGTGCTGGTGCGGCACGTCATGAACCACTCGTCAGGCGTCTCGGGCTGGGATCAGCCCGTCACCGTCGACGAGATCCTCGACCTGGATGCCGCTGCCGAACGCCTGGCCGCTCAGGCGCCCTGGTGGCCGGCGGGCATTGCTCCGGGCTACCACCTGCTCGACTACGGTCACCTCGTTCACGGCATCGTGCGGGGCGTGACCGGTCGCAGCCTCGGGAGCTTCGTCGCCGACGAGCTCGCTGCACCGCTCGGTGCCGACTTCTGGCTGGGGCTTCCAGCAAGTGAAGAGTCACGAGTATCGCTCGTCGTGCCGCCTCCGCCGTCGCAGCTCGACATCGCATCCCTTCCGCCCCAATCGCCCGCGTTCAAGACGTTCACGGGGCCCGGTCTCGGCGCCGAGGCCACCTGGACGCGCGAATGGCGTGCCGCGGGCATCGGGGGCGCAGGCGGGCAGGGAAACGCCCGTTCGGCTGCACTTCTGAACGCGATCATCGCCGGTCGGGGGCAGGTCGCGGGCACGCGGATCCTGTCGGAGCAGACCGTCGAGCGCGTGTTCACCGACGCCATCGACGGCGTCGACTACGTGCTCGGACTCCCCCTTCGATGGGGTCTCGGGTGGGGGCTCCGTCAGGCGGGCTCGACGGACTACATCCCCGAAGGTCGCGTCGCGTTCTGGGGCGGGTGGGGTGGGTCGCTCGTGACCGCCGATGCCGACCGCGGAGTGACCTTCGGCTACGTGATGAACCGGATGTCGGAGGGCATCCTCGCGTCGGATCGAGGCAGGACCTACCTCCGCGCCGTGTACGACGCTCTGTAGAGGATCACGAGGCGGCCGCGTACAGCGCTGCCGCCTCAGCGCGGTTCGCCGCACCGATCTTGCCGAGGATCGCCGACACGTGCACCGAGGCGGTCTTGGGGCTGATGAACAGGCGCTCGCCGATCTGCGGATTCGTGAGGCCCTCGGCGACGAGCTCGAGGACCTGGCGCTCGCGCGGCGTGAGGCCCGCGATCACGTCGCCGGTCGCCGGAACGTCGTGCTGCGCGAGCCCGGCCGTGACCGACAGTTCGCGCGCCCAGCGCGCGACCCGTGCGACGCCGTCGATGGATGCTTCGGCGTCGATGCGTGCGAGGAGGTCCGCCGCTTCGGTTCTGTCGCCGGCATCGAGCAACGCGGTCGCGAGGCGCAGTTCTGCCAGATGGCGATGCCAGACCGCGAGCGATCGGCCGGGTTCGGTCTCGAGCGCGGCCCGCCACAGGGCGACGCGCTCGCCGGCCGACGCCCCCTCGGCGTCGGCGAGTCCGGCGATCACGACGGCGGCGTGCAGCGGCGCGAGCCCCTCGGACGGCCACGAAGCTGCGGCCGTGCGCAACGCGGCGGCGTGCTGGGCCGACGGCGAATCGCGCAGCAGCAGTGCGAGGGTCACCGCGGCCGCGCGCTGCACGCGTCCCGGATGGTCGCCGGTCGCGATCGCCGCGAGCTCGGCCGCGGTCGTCTGCGCCTCGGCGGCCGAGGGGGAGCCGGCATCCATCGTCCCCGTCGCCGTCAGGAGGGTGTCACCGCGCTCGACGACCCACGAGGAGTGCTTCTCGGGGTTCTTCCGCAGGATCTCGTCGATCGACGTGCGTTCGTCGGCGAGCAGTTCATCGCGGATGCCGGACTCGTCGTTCCAGTGGTGGTGAGAGGCGAACAGTCGCGCGGCGGAGGGACGCGAACCGCGATCGGCGTAGCGGCGGGCGCGCCGCGCGTGCGCGAGGCCCTCGGCAGGGCGCCCGGCGGCGAAGTGCGATCGCGACAGCACGAACGAGAACGCCGTGCCGCTCTTGCGCTCCATGCCCGCGCGCACGGCGTCGGCGCGGTGCTGCTCACCGACGAGGCACGCCTCGTCGAAGCGTCCGACGCGGCGCAGCAGATCGACGTACGCCTCGCCCACATATGACTTCATCGCGGGCGACACATCGAGCGTGACGGCGCGTTCCAGCGGCGCGAGCGCCTGCTCCTCGAGTCCGTTCTCGTCGGCCAGTCGCCACGCCTCGGCCGTCAGGGCCACCGCGAGTGCGGGGTCGTTGCCGGCCTGCTCGGCCAGTGCGATCGCCTGCGCCGTGTCGCGCGCGGCTGCTTCGCCGCGCTCGAGCAGCGCCAGGTTCGACAGCGTGCGGGATTGCAGCGTCGTCGCCTCGGCGGCTTGGCTCGCCTCGAGGATCGCGATCGCGGCGTCGAGGTCCTCGCGACGGTTGCGGCCCTCGGCGTTGAACGACTGCACGAACCGCATGCGCAGCAGGGCGGCGCGGGTGAGGGGATCCTCGGGATCTGCCGCCAGCCCTTCCTCCGCCGCGCGCAGCGCGCGATGCGACTCGCCCAGATCGTGCCATGCCTCAGCGGCGGCGAGGTGAAGACCCGGCAGGGTCTCGCCCGCGCGCGGCCCCGCATCCGGAACCTGATCCCACAGCTCGGTGAGTCGCTCGGCGAGCGTCGCCGCCATTGCGGGCGCGAAGCCGCGCCGCGCCTGCGCGAGCGCCACCGCCGTCGCGTCGAAGGCGGCCGGAAGGTCGCGCGCGGCGAGCCAGTGCTCGGCGAGGGCGGCGACGTCGTCGGGCGCACCGAAGCCGGCGTCGTGCAGGCGCTCGGCGTAGCGCCGATGCACGCGCACGCGCTCGCTGGGGAGGATCTCGGCGTAGACCGCCTCTTGCGTCAGCGCGTGTCGGAAGCCGTATCCCGTGCCGGCGGCGACGAGGACGCGTGCGTCGATCGCCTCGCGGAGCGCGGCATCCAACCCCGCCTCGTCGAGAGTGGACACGCCGGCGAGCATGTCGTGGTCGAGGTTCAGGCCGCCGGCCGCCATGACGCGGATCATCTCCTGCGCGGGCGCGCTCAGCCGGGTGTAGCGGGCGAGCACGAGGTCGCGCAGCGTCTCGGGGAGCTCCGGCCCCTCGAGGTCGACGAGCTCCTCGACGAGGAACGGGATGCCGCCGCTGCGCGCCGCGAGTTCGTCCGTGCGCGGAACGCGACGGCGCCCGTCGCCCGCGAGGGCCGAGACCTGCTCGGCGACTTCGCCCGGGGTCAGCGGTGCGACCTCGACGCGGACGACCGCGCGCGAGCGGTCGAGCTCCGAGAGCACGGGCCGCAGCGGATGGAATCGGTCGATGTCGTCGGAGCGATAGGTCGCGACGATCGTGAGGTGCCGTCCGCGGAGCGTCGTGGCGAACGTCTTGAGCAGGCCCAGGGTCGCGGCATCCGCCCACTGCAGGTCTTCGATGACGATGACGACGTGGCGGTCGGTCGATAGGTTCTCGAGCAGCACCTCGATCGCCTCCGCGAGCTCGCCGGCACGCACCTCGGTCTCGGCGTCGCCGAGCTCGGGGAGCAGACACGCGAGGTTCGCCGCGGCGGCGGACGACCCGGCAGCGGCACGCAGGGCGTCGAGGCCGACCTCATCGGCGAGATCGCGCAGAACGCGCCGGACGGGCCCGAACGGAGTGCCGATGGGACCGAGGTCGACGCACGGACCCACGGCCACGACGAGCGGCGGGTCGGCATCGGCCGTCGCGCGGGCCGCCGCGAGCAGCTCGCGCACGAGCCGTGTCTTGCCGATGCCGGCCTCGCCGCGGACGATCGCGGTGCGCGGACGCCCCGAACGCCCCTCGTCGATCAGGTCGAGGAGGGTCGCGAGCTCGGACTCTCGTCCGACCATGCGGGAGCTCGAGGCGGGCGCTGCCATGGTCTCATCGTGCCACTCGGCACGGACAGCGAGGTCGGTCACGCGGCGAGCGCGTGCGAGCGACGTTCGCGGCGGGTCGTCGCGCGCTCCGCGCGCCGCGCGGCGAGGTGCTCGGCGATGCGGCTGCGCAGCGTCACTTCGCGATCGAACTCGCGGAAGCGCTGTTCGGTGAGGCGGGTGGCGAAGAACGTCGAGGCATCCATGTCGGTCTCCTGTCGATCGGTGCTGACAGGTTCGACTCTCCTCGGTAAGGGGAGGGCGGCGGATCGGACGGATGCCTTATCTTCGCGTCCGGAATGTCTTAGGCGCCGGCGCGCACCGTCTTACCCCGTCCGACGCGGCGGAGGATCCACTTGTGTCCCTCGATGAATCCGGTCACGAGCACGAGCAGACCGAGGCACACGAGCCACTCGGGTCCGGTCAGCGAGGTAGCCCCGACGATGTTCTGCAGGAACGAGATCTCGGTCGAGGCCACGAGGATGATGACAGGCCACACGAGCAGCTTCGCCACGGCCGCGATCGGCGCCGCGAGCCCGGTCTCGGGGGAGCGGCGCATGAGCACGGCGCTGATGACCGTGCCGAGGCCGACGACGATGTACGCCATCGTCATGGCGTGCGACGGCTCGGTGGGGCTGGGTTCATCCGGGCCCCACACGAGCGGGATCCAGGACGCGAGGAAGATCGCGAAGCCGTACAGTCCCCACTCCGCGAGCGCGCCCGCGTTGGCGACGCCGAGCTTCGGGTTGCGCGGAGGGCGATCCATGATGCCCGGAGGCGCTTCGTCGGCCGCGATCGCGAAGACGGCGAACAGGGTCACGAAGAAGTTCAGGAACAGCACCATGCCGGGGAACAGCGCGACGCCGTCGGCGATGTTGAACGCGGATGCCGCGAGGAACAGCAGCAGCAGCGACACGAGCTGCGACATCTGGAAGCGCAGATACGACGTGATCTTGTCGTACACGACGCGGCCGAGCTCGACTGCGCGCACGAGCGTCGCGAAGTTGTCGTCGGTGAGCACGAGCTTCGCCGCCTGTTTGGTGACCTCGGAGCCCGAGCCCATCGCGACCCCGACGTCGGCCTGCTTGATCGCGGCGGCGTCGTTGACGGCATCCCCCGTCATGGCGACGATCTCGCCCTGCGATTGCAGCAGCTGCACGAGGCGGAGCTTGTCCTGCGGCGTCACGCGGCCGAACACGTGCAGATCGGGGAGGTCTGCAAGCAGAGCGGTGTCGTCGAGCTTCTGCAGCTCGGCGCCGCTGATCGCGCCCGCGCCGAGGCCCAGTTCCTTGCCGATCGCGCCCGCGGTCACGGCGTGGTCGCCCGTGATCATGCGCACCTCGATGCCGGCGCGCTGCGCGACTTCGACCGCGACCTTCGACGACGGGCGCAGGGGGTCGACGATGCCGACGACACCGATGAGGTCGAGGTCGGTCACGTACGACATGGGGTCGGCGACGATGGATGCCTCGTCCGCCGCATCCAGGAATCGCGCGCCGATGGCGAGCGTGCGCAGCCCGCTCGCGCTCATCGTCTCGAGCACGTCGGTCACTTCGGCGGTGTCGATCGGCTCAGTGGTGCCGTCGGCGCCGTAGCGGGTGGCGCAGCGTCCGACGATGATGTCGGGGGCGCCCTTGACGAACTGGACGATGCGATCCTCGCCGTCGAACGTCGCGTGATGGAACGTCGCCATGAACTTGTAATCGGAGTCGAACGGCACCTCGGCGATCCGCGGGTGCTCGCGCCGCGTCGCATCGGCGTCGACGCCGAGCTTCGCGGCCAGCACGATGAGAGCCGCCTCGGTGGGGTCGCCCACGACGGCACCCTCGGGCGAGACCGTCGCGTCGTTCGGAAGCGAGATCGCGAGTCCGACGCGGTACGCCTCGACGGGCTCGCCCGCCGCGCGCAGCACCTTGCCGTCGAAGGAGTAGCCGCCGCCCGTGACCTGATAGTGGTTGCCGCCGAGCCACATCTCGCGCACCGTCATCGCGTTGAGGGTGAGGGTGCCGGTCTTGTCGGAGCAGATCGCGCTCGTCGCTCCCAGGGTTTCGACGTCCGCGAGGCTCGCGACGATCGCCTTCTCCTTCGCGAGGTGCGTCGCGCCCCACGACAGGAGGCTCTGCACGAAGGTCGGCAGACCCGTGGGGATGGCGGAGATCGCGACGGCCGTGCCGAGGAACAGCAGCTCGCTGAGCTCCTGCCCGCGCACCCAGCCGATGACGATGATCACGAGCACCGCGACCCAGGCGACGATCCCGATGACCCGCGTCAGGCCGTCGAGTTCGCGCTGCAGGGGGGAGCGCTTGTTCGACACCGACGACAGCAGAGTCGCGATGCGGCCGACCTCGCTGCGCATCCCGGTCTCGACGACGATCATGCGAGCCGTTCCGCGGGTGACCGAGGTGTTCTGGAAGAGCATCGCCGTGCGGTCGGCGAGGGCGGCGTCGGGAGCGTTCGCCGCGAATCCCTTCTCGATCGGCAGGGACTCGCCCGTGAGGGCGGACTCCTGCGTCTCGAGCGTCGCCGAGCGGATGATGCGTCCGTCGGCCGGCACGAGATCGCCCGCTTCGAGGTCGACGATGTCACCGGGCACCAGGGTCGTGGCATCCACGAGCTCGATCCGTCCGTCGCGCAGCACGCGCGCCTGCGGTGTCTGCAGCTTCGAGAGCGCGTCGACGCTGCGCCGCGCCTTGAGTTCCTGCCGGGTCCCCTGCACGACGTTGAACGCGACGAGGATGCCGACGATGATCGCCGTCGAGACCTGTCCGATCAGCAGCGAGACGACCGCGACGGCGATGAGCATCAGCGTCATGAGCTCGGCCAGCTGGCCGAGTGCGATCTTGAACGCGCTCGGCGGCGGCGCGCTCACGAGGGCGTTGGGACCGACGGTGGCGAGTCGCTCTGCGGCGGTGGCCGCGGTCAGGCCCCGGTCGGTGTCGGTGTGCAGGTCCGCCGCGATCGCATCGGGGTCGAGCGACCACCACGGCGTGGCGGTCGCGCTCTCGGCAGGAGTCGTCGTGGGAGTGCTCACGCGCTCAGGTTATTGCTTCGCCGCGCTGCGCGCTTCCTACGTGTCGAGCTGATCCCGCAGGCGGCGCGCGACCTCTGCGAGCGGCATGCGCCGCGGGAAGGTCGCCACGACGACGTCGTCGGGCGCGGCATCCCGCTCCTCGCTGTCGGGAAGCACGCCGAAGCGCCGCATCGCGTCGTCGAGCGCGCGTCTCAGCACAGCGACCGGCACCTTCTTCGGGCCCCTCAGCAGCTGCCGCAGCACGTGGTTGTGGACCGCCGTGACGAGCGCGGCGAAGCCGACGGCATCGAGGGGATCGAGGCCCGGGAGCGCGGAGCGGAGGTACTCGTCGAACAGTCGCTCGTAGCGGAAGACCGTGACGATCTCGCGATCGCGCAGGGTCGGCACGCCCCGCACGACGGCGTAGCGCCGACGCGCGAGCTCGGGGTCGGCGGCGAAGTGCGAATACACGCGGATGGATGCCTCGCACACGGCCGCCCAGGGGTCGTCGTGCGATTGGGCCAGGTAGTCCCGCAGCTCGGCGAGGAGGAGCTCGTGATCGGCGAAGATGACGTCGTCCTTGCCGCCGAACTGCCGGAAGAACGTCGAGCGCGAGACGCCCGCCGCGCGCGCGATCTGCTCGACCGAGGTCTGATCGAACCCCTGCTCCGAGAAGAGATCGATCGCCGCCGCGACGACGGCGGTGTTCGCGGCGGACGGTGATGCGGTGTCGCTCATGTCGGCGACTCTACTCGGACGGCGTCCCAGGCGAGGTGGAACCGGATGCCGCGCGTCAAGCCCCTGGCCGGTCGACGCGTCCGCGACTTCACTGGGCGAATGACCTCCCTGTGGAAGAACGCGATGTCGTCCGTGCCCAGCACGCCCTTCGAGCCGGGCACTCGATGCGACGTCGCGATCGTGGGTGCCGGCATCACCGGTCTCGCGACGGGTCTCGAGCTCGCCCGTGCTGGACTCCGTGTGGTCATCCTCGAAGCGGGCGAGGTCGCGCAGCTCGCGACGGGTTCGAACACCGGCAAGCTCTCGCTTCTGCAGGGCAGGGTGCTGTCGACTCTGCGCGCGCATCACCCGGCATCCCTCGTTCAGGCGTACGTCGATGCGAACCGTTCGGGGATGGAGTGGCTGGTGCGGTTCGCGGAGGAAGCCGGGATCCCGTACACACGGAGCACCGCCTACTCGTATGCGCAGACGCCCGAGGGCCGAGCGACGGTGGAGGGGGAGTTCGAGGCGGCTCGCGAGGCCGGGCTGCCGGTCACCCGCATCGACGCGGTCGACGCGCCGTTCCCGATCGACTCCGCCGTCTCGTTGGAGGGACAGATCGCGATCGACCCCGCCAGGGTCGCCACCGCGCTCGCGCGCGCGTTCGACGACGCAGGGGGAGTGCTCCACACAGGTGTGCGCGTGACACGGGCGCGAACGCTGCCGACGTCCCGCGTGGACACCGAGGCCGGTCCGGTCTTCGCCGATCACGTCGTGCTCGCCACGGGTGCGCCGATCGCCGATCGCGGTTTCTACTGGGTCAAGACGAGAGGTCTGCGCTCGTACTGCGTCTCGTTCGCGGTGGACGGCCCGCTGCCGGACGGACTCTTCCTCTCGGTCGATGGACCGACGCGCTCCGTGCGACCCGTGACGCCCGACGACGGCCCCGCGTCGGCTCTCATCGTGGGCGGCAACGGGCATCCGGTCGGACGCGCGAAGTCTGAGCGTGCGCTCGTGGACGACCTCGTCGCCTGGACGGCTCGGTACTTCCCTGGAGCGACCGAGATCTTCCGCTGGTCGGCGCAGGACTACGAGTCGCACGACCTCATCCCGTTCGTCGGCGCACTGCCTCGCGGACTCGGCCGCATCCGCTTCGCGACGGGCTACGGCAAGTGGGGTCTCTCGAATGCCCCGGCCGCCGCGATCCGCATCGCGGGCGAGATCCTCGACCGGCCGCGACCGCCGTGGGTGCGCACGATCGGCACGCGCATGACCGTGCCGGCCGACATCGGACGAGGTGCGGTGGAGCTGGGCAAGGTCGCAAGTGCGGCCGCGACGGGGTGGACCGAGGCCGAGTCGAGCGCGGTGCCCGTGCGTCAGCCCGCCGAGGGGGACGGCGTCGTAGCCCACCGTGGCGGTCGCCCGGTGGGCATCTCGACGGTGGGCGGAGTGACTCGTGCCGTGAGCGCCGTGTGTCCGCATCTCGGGGGCGTGCTGTCGTGGAACGATGCCGAGTGCACCTGGGACTGCCCGCTGCACGCGAGCCGGTTCGCAGCGGATGGGAAGCGCATCGAAGGACCGGCGGTGCGGGATCTCACCCACCTTCGCGCGTCAGGACCTCCCACGCTCGAGTAGTAGGCTGGGTGACTGGTCGATATCTCGACGTCGAGACGCTTTTCGCGTCATCCCACCCCATTCGCCACTGCGAAGGAATCCACTGTGGATCTGTACGAGTACCAGGCACGAGACCTTTTCGAGAAGTACGAGGTGCCGGTTCTCGCCGGCATCGTCGCGGACACGCCGGAGGAGGTGCGGGCCGCAGCCGAGAAGATCGGCGGAGTCGTCGTCGTCAAGGCGCAGGTCAAGGCCGGCGGCCGCGGCAAGGCCGGCGGCGTGAAGGTCGCCAAGACCCCCGATGAGGCGTACGAGCTCTCGAAGGCCATCTTCGGCCTCGACATCAAGGGCCACGTCGTCAAGCGCGTCATGGTCGCGCAGGGCGCGCGTATCGACAAGGAGTACTACTTCTCGGTGCTGCTCGACCGCGCCAACCGCTCCTACCTGTCGCTGGCAAGCGTCGAGGGCGGCATGGAGATCGAGGAGCTCGCCGTCGAGCGTCCCGAGGCGCTCGCGCGCATCGAGGTGAATCCCGGCACGGGCATCGACAAGGCCAAGGCTGTCGAGATCGCCGAAGCCGCGGGTTTCGCGCCCGAGCTGGTCGACAAGGTGAGCGACGTCTTCGTCAAGCTCTACGACGTCTACAAGGGCGAGGACGCGACGCTCGTCGAGGTCAACCCACTGATCCTCTCGGAGGAGGGCGACATCATCGCCCTCGACGGCAAGGTCTCGCTCGACGAGAACGCCGACTTCCGCCACGCCGGTCACGCCCTGCTCGAAGACAAGGACGCCGCCGACCCGCTCGAGGCCAAGGCCAAGGCGAACGACCTCAACTACGTCAAGCTCGACGGCGAGGTCGGCGTCATCGGCAACGGCGCAGGCCTCGTGATGTCGACGCTCGACGTCGTCGCCTACGCCGGTGAGAACCACGGCGGCGTCAAGCCCGCCAACTTCCTCGACATCGGCGGCGGCGCCTCGGCAGAGGTCATGGCCGCAGGGCTCGACGTCATCCTGGGCGACCCGCAGGTCAAGTCGGTCTTCGTCAATGTGTTCGGCGGCATCACGGCGTGCGACGCCGTCGCCAAGGGCATCGTGGGCGCGCTCGCCGAGCTCGGCTCGAGCGCGTCGAAGCCCCTCGTGGTGCGCCTCGACGGCAACAAGGTCGAAGAGGGCCGCGCGATCCTGCGTGACGCGAACCACCCCCTCGTGACCCTCGCCGAAACCATGGACGAAGGCGCCGACAAGGCCGCCGAGCTCGCGAACGCGTAAGGAACTCAGGAACATGTCGATCTTCCTCAACAAGGACTCCAAGGTCATCGTCCAGGGCATCACGGGCGGCGAGGGCACGAAGCACACCGCTCTCATGCTCAAGGCCGGCACGCAGGTCGTCGGCGGCGTCAACGCCCGCAAGGCCGGCACGACGGTGCTCCACACAGACAAGGACGGCAACCCCGTCGAGCTCCCCGTCTTCGCGTCGGTCGAAGAGGCCATCGCCGCGACCGGCGCCGACGTGTCGATCGCCTTCGTGCCGCCCGCGTTCACGAAGGACGCGATGGTCGAGGCCATCGACGCCGAGATCCCGCTCCTCGTCGTGATCACCGAGGGCGTGCCCGTCGGCGACACCGCCGAGGCTTGGGCCTACGCGCAGGCCAAGGGCAACACGACCCGCATCATCGGGCCGAACTGCCCCGGCATCATCACCCCCGACGAGTCGCTCGTCGGCATCACGCCCGCCAGCATCACGGGCAAGGGCCCGATCGGCCTCGTGTCGAAGTCGGGCACCCTGACGTACCAGATGATGTACGAGCTGCGCGAGATCGGCTTCTCGACCGCGATCGGCATCGGCGGCGACCCCGTCATCGGCACGACGCACATCGATGCGCTGGCGGCGTTCGAGGCCGACCCCGAGACGAAGGCCATCGTCATGATCGGCGAGATCGGCGGCGACGCCGAGGAGCGCGCGGCCGACTTCATCAAGGCGAACGTCACGAAGCCCGTCGTGGGCTACGTCGCGGGCTTCACCGCTCCCGAGGGCAAGACGATGGGCCACGCCGGCGCGATCGTCTCAGGCTCCGCCGGCACGGCGCAGGCCAAGAAGGAGGCCCTCGAGGCCGCCGGCGTCAAGGTCGGCAAGACGCCGTCCGAGACGGCCGCCCTCATGCGCGAGATCATCGCGGGGCTGTAAGTCTGAACGACGAGGGGGTGGATGCCGCGGCATCCACCCCCTCCGTCGTTCCCGGTTGTCAGTCTTGACGGACATCGCGGTCGATGTCAGACGTGACGGACAGGAGGCATGGAATGCTCGTCGTCACTCCCGCGGACTGGGGCAACTTCGTCCAGTTCGCGCTCGCACGTACTCGCGGCGGCGGCTGGGCCGTGCCCGTCGGCCGTGCCCCGTCCACGCACATTCTGAAGCCCGTCATCGCGGGCCTGAAGCGGAGCGACCTGAGGGAGCACCTGACGCTTGCGGCCGCAGCCAAGCTCGGACATTGACGCGACCCCGCTGGGAACGAGCATGTAAGCCAAGTATCACGTCGGATCTCGATCTGAGTGGTCGGCATCATGGCTGCTCTGGTCGCCGGACTCCGTAGCTTCGTGTCTGCCGTCGGAACGTTCGAGTGCGCGCGAGCGTTCACGGCGCGCCTCTACCAGCCACTGTATGGCCGTCGCGACAACAACAGCCAGCGTTGCGCAGAGCAGGCCAAAGATCTTCGCTGCGACATCGGCAGGAGTCAACAACACGATGACAGCGGCACCCGGCAGTACGAAAGCCGCCTTCCACGCGCAGTCCGCGGCGAACTGTCGAAGAGCTAGAACGCCAACATTCTTCTTCCTCCTCCTCCGCCTCCTCCGCCTGCGGTTCGTTGACTCCGCGTCGTGTTGCTCCAAATCGATACACCACCTCTACCCGACTCGATGACACCGAGACCTAGGCCGTAGAAGTCAGCTCGACGCCCGCCACGCTGCATCCTCGACCAGTCTCGCGGTCTAAACGCGGCTCGCTCCGGGGCGACAGCGGTCACTGCCCGTGCGACTTGACTTCCTCGCGCGAGTACTCGCCCCACGGCACCGATCCCCGCCCCTAGCCCGCCCCCGGCAATATCGAGCCAACCCTCTGGCCGACCAGTTGACACTCGATAGGCCCCAATCGCGACGCTGGCCACGGCCGCCACAGCGCCGATCACTGCACAGACCGCGCAGACGATAGCCGCCAAACCAATCAATCCACCCACAAGAATCGCACTATCGGCCGCTGTCTCCCACCATCGGCCGGTGAGGTCGTGTTTGTTGATGGGGTCGGTGGGCCAGACGTAGTCGTTGTCGACGCCGCCTTCGACGGGATCCACTTGCAGGAACCTGCCCAGTGCGGGCAGGTACACGCGGGCACCCATCTGCACGATCAGCACCCCACCCGCCGACGTGTCAGCCTGCTTCGCGGCACCCTGATGCCACGCGAGCGTCCCATCGCCGGCGACGCCCGACTCGTTCGCTGCGGGCGTGCCGATCG
>NZ_JAKNUT010000004.1 GCF_023155855.1 Microbacterium aoyamense
ACCGGCCGGGGCAGGGCACGCTGGGCGACGAGGTGGAAGCCGGCGCTGAACGCGTTCGCGATCGCATTCGAAGGCCGTATCAACTAATGACCGCCAGACCAGATCCACCGTTTATCGGACACACCCGATCGGGGGTCTTTGCGCCCGCACGAGTCGGATCCGAGGGGGGCCCCGCGTCATCCAGTGCTCGTGAGTTGGCTTCGTGGTCGTTCAACTCATGGTCAATTCACCGCATGAGTCTCTATTCGATGAAGCACGCTACTGGCAGCGATGAGATTTGCTATTCCGACAACTCGATGACGGCCCCGCCGAGCACGCCGGCGAGATGGCCGAGGTCTGGCTGCTGGGTGTTGATGATCCAGTTAGGGCCAACGAGAAGGTGAACCGGAGCGTAGCCCTGGGAACCTCTGACCGTCTTGTTGACCTGCGCTTGGACATCAGCTGCACTAGCAAAAGTCGAGAAGACATCGCGGTCGGAACAGTTTCCCGATCCTGATGCCAACGAGACGTTGTTGTTCTGGACCCATGACTGGCAGTAGTACCCAGCAGAGACCGCCGCATCCTTGAGTTCCGTCACCGACCCGTACTGTTGGGCCCAGCCGACGTCGTACGAGACACTGGCGCCCGTGTTGCTGGGCGCGGTTGGACCATCCAGAGCCGGGGCCGGTAGGCCGCCGCCGTTCAGCTGCGCTTCGAACTCGGCGGCCGCCGCCATGATCTCGCCCTCCGTGACGAAGGAATCGCCTTCGAGGAGGTACGGGCGCTGGCTGTCGCTGCCGTTGCTGCAGAGCACGTCGTCGTGCCAGTCGTCGTTATAGGTGGGTGAGAATGAGCACACCCATCCGTGGTCTGGCGCGGGGATATCCCAATCGTCCGGCCCGTCGTCCTCGACCGAGACCTGCTCCGGCGGTTCATTGGCGAGCTGGTCGTAGTACTCGGAGGAGTGGGACGTGCAGCCCGTTGCCGCAAGCATCAGCGATGCGAAGATCATCAGCCTGGCAGTGCGGCGCGGATCGACCATGGGCTTCCTAACGATCGGTGCCACTAGAGGGCAGGCTGGGGCCAGCGCTGCCGACGTTTGGGTGACGCGCGACGATCATCTCGATTGATCGGGTGCGATGAGCATAAGGCACCACCGCCGCTTGCCCCGCCGAGCGGACCATCCCCATCCGGGCGTCGAACGACAACGGGACCTGAAGCGAGCAATCTGGCCGGCGGCCCTACGCAGTGGGGAAGGCGCGTGCGAGGCGCGCGTGGATTGTGTCGGTGTCGATCGGGGTCGTCGAGTCTTCGGTCATGCGTTTGATGAGGTTGCGGGGCCATGTGACGAGGACATCGTCGATGGTGAAGGAGCCGCCGATGAGGGGCCAGTCGGCGTCGATGAAGCACAACGCTCCGTGCACCGGGACAGCGTCGTCCGCGATGGCTGTCTTGACGCGGGCGACCTGCGATCGCACGCCGTCGACCAGCTTTGTGCGATCGCGTCCGTCCACGCGGAGTGACTCGACGCGGGGTCGGAGGATGCCCCCGGTCACGTGAAGTGTGGGTCTCTTCCCCTTGTAGCGTTTGGCGTCGATGACCCAGACTCCGTGAGATCCGATCGCGATGTGGTCGATGTTGGCGCGCGTGCCGGGGATGCGGCGATCGTGAAGCACACGGAATGCTTCAGGGAGGTCGCCGAGGCGGTGCGCGAGCAGCTCTTCCCCAACAGCACCCTGTTGCCACGCCCTCGTGCTCTGCGGGTCGTCCGTGAGAGCGAGAATCAACCCGCCGAGCTTGGGATGCTCAGTTCGGATTCGTTCTTCGCGGCGGTCACGTCGCCGCTCATGCTCTCGGCGTGCAGAAGCGCCAGCCGTGCCACTGTGAGCCTCGGTCAGGGACGAGCACTGTTCGCAGCGGACCGTTTTGGTTGCGCGTTCATAGATCGCCTCGCTTCCGGACGAGAGCGTGGCTCCGCAGCGCCGACACGTCCCGGCGTAGCGCAACCTCATGCGTTTGTCGTCTGGCCCCAGTTCCAGCGTCACGACGCGAACGTATCACCGCAGACGGACACGCAGATTGCCTGCCTCGTCGGTCCAGACCGGGAACAGCCCTACACGTGGCCACGGCACATCGGTGTGTGTCACCAGGTCGTCCCAGAGCTGGCGCACGGCGTCGGTGACCTCGGCCGCCGAATGGGGATCCAGTAGGAGCACGGTGGCCGGTTCTTCTGCGCCGTTGCCGATGCGGGTCGTGGTGACATGGGCAATTTGCTTGTTCACGTCTCGAGCGACGGTTAGAAGTCGATCGAGCGCAGATTGCTGGGGTTGCCACGGATTCCTTGTCGTGAAATGAACCGCGTTGCGATCGTCAGGACGTGGCTTCTTTGGCAGCGGACTGAAGAACTCGGCCAGCATGCGCACGTGGATGTAGAAGGCATCGAGGCAGGACTGTCGAATGAGCATCGGCTGCGCATCGTCAAAGATCACCGCCGGCAAAGCGACCACCTGCTCAACGCGGGAGTGCATTTCCTGCACCACCTGGCGCTCATGATCCGGGAGGTTGTACACCGCCTCCGCAAGTTCGTCGTCATCCACGGTGGCCAGTCTCGCAGTCCATCCCGCCGCGAAGTCAACACCCCGAGTTGGATCCTCATTCGGGCATCCCACGGAAGCGGGACCGCAGCGCGCGGCAACATCGTGTGCGAATGCGATCGACTGGCCGGCGCCACCTGCACGTCGTACGTCGGCGATTGTTATGCGACGGCGATCATGCGTCGGATAGGCGGAGACAAGAGCTCGACCACGTCGACTTCCTCTGCCAGGGTCTTGAAGTTCCGCCACACCTGCCGACGAACGTCAGCAGACGGCGTGCCATAGACCCGCGCGAGGGCGGTCTCGACATCGGCGACCGCGCCAGGTTGACGCGGAGCGGGCGCGGACCGATCGCCCGAGGGGTGATCCGTCTCGGTGAGGATGCGATCCCGCGGTATGCGGGCTACGTCAGCCGTGTACTTCATTCCTGCGGCATTGATGGAGAACCAGCATCCGAGCGCTACGGCCCTGTCGGTCTGTGCAGGTGTCCCGCGCCACCAGTGCAGGACGACACCTTTGATCGGTACCTCTTCGAGAAGTTCGAGGACGAGATGGCAGGCCCCGCTGTTATGTATGGAGGCGATGCGCGGGCTTTGTGTGAGTTCCTGCAGGATGACCCGGAACGTCTTCTCCTGCGTGAGCATCGGCACCTTGGAGCGCCGGTCGAGGCCGACCTCGCTGACGAACGGGGTGGTGCGGATGAGCGATGAGAATCGTTTGCGGTCGAACTCCTCCTGTGCCGACGCGAGTCCGGGATGGCATCCGACACCCCAGACAGTCACGGCATCGCGCCGTCGTTGCGTGGATTCGAACTCTTTGAGGGATCGTGTGGCGGCGAAGACGACCGCGCCGAGTCGTTCGAGGTCTCGCGCGGGGATCGTCGTCTCGACGTGCGCGTGGAGGTCGAGAGGCGGAAGTGAGGGCCTCATCCGACAAGGCCTCGGAGTTCGTCGACGCCGAGCGTGCAAAGCGCGAGCGCGTCCCGTGCTTCATAGCCCTCGGGGAGCGACATTGCCATGACATCTCGAGCGCGCACGCCTCGATACACGAAGTCGCGCATGGGTTCGACGATGCTCTTACCGCGGACGAACTCGTCGAATCTGCCAGAGGCATCATCCACGAGATAGGTCGTGGCATCCCGGACACCAGAAGCCTGAAAGGCAGAGCGGCGCACAAGACATCCGAAACAAACGCCGCAGGAGGCTCCGGCGGGGGCACCGCTATATCGCCCATCGGTGTGGGAGCAGGAGGTGGTTGCGCTGAGGTACCGGGACGCGGCGTCGACGCCGATCGCCGAGGCGACGCGCCGGAACATCTCCCCTTTTGTGATCGTGTCGAATGGGTTCTCTAGTGCACCGTGCCCTCCCACTGCGGCGACGAATGCGCTGAGGTCGCGGAGGAATCGCGGGTGGGTGGTGTGGGTGGACAGGCTGCCTCGACGGTCGGGACCGAGTGGTGGATTCAGCGACGCGAAGCCGTTCTCGGGAATCCAGAGGATCGACCCGGCCCGCTCCGCGACGGCGAGTCCCAGGGCAAGGAAGAGGAATGAACGGGATCGGGTCGATGTCTCGCTGCGGAACTCGGATCCGTCGAGGCGGCGGCTTCCGCGGTTCAGGTGGAACTGATGGTGGATAAGGGTGCGGTCGGGAGCTAGCTCGTTGATCGCCGTCACCAGGTCGCGCTGCACAGGCGAAAGTGCGGTGAAGCTGAAGTGCGACACCAGCGCTTGCGAGTCCCCCGTGCTGAGCTCGAGTGCGGAGAGCAGAGCGCCCACTGCGGAATCGGCACCGCCGCTGAGCAGCACTGTTCGGCCGTGATGCTGTCCCTCGACCGCGAGAGGCGGGAAGGCGGCTGCGGGTGCCTGGGTGAAGGTGAATGTCCAGCGGTCCCCGGTGAGAAAGCCGATCAGACGCGACAGGTCGTCGGCGTGGGCTGCCCAGACTGCGGGGGTCGTCACATCCACCGTCAGGTCGAAGTCTCGGGCATTCCAGTCGGACCCACCACGGCGTCGAAGGATTGATCGATCGGAGGCGAGAACGGCGAGGGCAATGCGGACCAGATCGACGTTGACGGGGCTGACGGCCCCTAGTTCGTGGAGGAATGGCCCCGTAGATCCCGTGAAGGTGGTGCGGCCCGCCCCAGACCACAGGAACACCTCGTCGTAGGTCCCGCCTTCGAGCGCCTTCGTGGCAGCCGCATCGGAGAGCGTGAGGATGAGCCGGCTCATGAGGGCACTCCGAAGATGGTGCCTATATCGCGGATGCCGGTCTCGATCGCGGTCGCCATTTCTTGCTCAGTGGCGCCGGTAGCAGTCAGGTCCGCCTGCGCCGCATATTCGGCCGCAACGTCACGGATCTGCTGCTCGACACTCTGGCGCTCGGCGAAGGATGCGCCCTTGTCGTGCAGTGTGGCGGCGATTTCGGTGAGCGCGGTCTCAGCGATGGTGGTCTCGATGGTCTTGCGGACGACTTCCTCGGGAGAGGGTGCGCGATCTGCGGGATGTTCGAGGATCCACGACACGACCTCCGCCACGATGTCGCGCTCCTCGGCATCGGCGAGGGTACTGTCGGACTTGGCATCGAACGCGGCCTCCACGATCCGGATCCCGACCGCGACAGGGTCGAGCGCCCGCAGGTCGTCGTAGTTGAGACCCGCCTGCGCGAGTGCCACCCGATCACCGGCCGAGTAGGCGAGGGCGAGACTGCCGGCGCGGCCCGCAGCTCGCGAGATGCGACCAACAGAACGGCTCACGCCGCCAGACGAACGTCCTCCGCCACCACTGGCGCTTCCCCCGCCTCCGCCTCCACCGGGGCCGTCGCTACGACCCCCTCGAGATCGAATGAGAAGTCGAATAGCAGGCCCAAGGTCGATCTTCGGCCCGGCCGCAGCAGGGCTGCCTGAAGGATTCGAAGTTGCGCTGGTGCCCGCATCGTCGCCACTCTCGTCGGCTGCGTCGCCACCGAACCCGCCGCCATCACCATCAAGCCATCCGGCGATGTTGTCGCGCAGGTCCTTCGCGTCTTTACCCCCGCTACCGCCGAAGGAGCCACTAGTGCCCATCAGTCCCCCATGCCTTCTCAACCACCGCGATTGCGTTGACGACCGGCTCGATCGTCGCGCCCGTCTTCCACACCGCAAGGACTGGCCCATATGTCGACTCGTCGAGCGCACGCAGCTTGATGACCGTTGCGGCCTCGATGTCGATGCCCCGCACCGACTTCAGGGCGGCAACCACGTCACCCGTGACTACCGGTTGGCTGGCGGCGAGCCGAATGAGACTCTCAACGGAGAACTTCTGGATCGACGGCTGATCGCGCGTCCGACGCCCCAGGAAGGAGACCAGTGTGCGCGCGTCCGTCTCGGGGAGCGCGCGCAGAGCCTCGTCGGTGACGCCCGAACGATCGACCTTAAGTGACGAGGTCAGCGCTGCAGCGATGTCGCGAAGCCGCTCGGGGAGACCGGTGTCGATGACCTCGATCTTTGAGAAGGAGGCGGCGAGATACAGGTAGCCAGAGATCGCCGCGGCATCGAGGACGGGTGGGAGCTTCGCCCATCGGCGCATCGTGTCGCTGAAACCCTCGTCGGGCACGGGTTCCGCCACCTTGACTGCCACAGCAGCGCGCCGCGCCTTGGCAGGTGCCTTCGCTCCCGAGCTCGCCGGAGCAGCCCCTTCCTTCTCCGCAGTTTCTTCCACTACGTCCTCAGACGCCAGTTCGGCAGGGCCGTTGGCGGCAAGGTCCAACGCCTCGAGTTTGTCGCGGAGCTGGTTCGTGGCGAGCCAGTGGAGAACCTGCGCGAAATCGTTGGTCAGGATGCGCTCGAGCACCATCAGCTTCGCGACAGCGTCAGGGGCGAGGGTGAAGCCGCGGCGACGGGCGATGCTCTGCCGAACGTTGAGGTCGTTGAGGAACCGCTTGATCCGGCGCGGGTTGCCGTGGAACTTCTCATAGAGGATCGGGGTCAGCCGCGATGCGGTGACGAGGTGATCGACCAGCGGACTTCCCTCGGGGACAGATACCGAGTCAAGGTTCGGCGCGGTCAGACGAAGCACATCACATTGTGTGATCAGCCGCTCATAATCCGCGTCCTGGAGCCCCGCCTTGGCGAGAAGGAGGAAGAGGTAGGCCTCCGTATCGAAGCGGCTGAGCGCGGGCACGGGAATCGTCGTCTGGACGATCTTGTGTAGATAGAGCGTGGCTGGCGACTCCTCGTCCTGTGCGCCGCCGGCTGTGTGGAACTTCTGTTGGATCGCCTCAGCTACCCGCTCCTCGTCAGCGGCGATCACGAAGGACATCCCTTTCGAAGAGAGGAACAGCCGGATCGCCTCGAGCGTCTCGACCACGGTGTCAGGGAGACACCGGTCCAGGTCGTCGACAAGCACGACCACACGCGAGATGTGCTTGAGTGCTGGGTCGGCGAGGAGTTCCTGGAACTGCTCGCGGAACTCCGCCATGCCCTTTTCGCCTTCGAGACTTTCTGGATCGTCGCTGACCAGCCCGAACACATCGTCGATCTCAGGGAGCTGCAGAGTGATGGCGGTGCGAGCAGCCATCTTGACTGCCTTGGTCCAGTTGACCTTCCGGGCGAGCTTCTTAAGCGTGTCAACCGCCGTCTTCGCTGCAGGGTCGGTGGCCTTGAACTCGGCGCTAAGCGCAGCGAGGACCTCGGCGATGAGGCTCTCTTTCGGGCCGATCGTGGGGTCGTACCGCCATGGCTGAGTAGATACGACGAGGACCTTCCCCTCGGCGCCCTCGGAACGAGCTTCGATTTCTGCCACGACGAGCTCGAGCACACTGGTCTTTCCGCTGCCCCAGGCACCGGAGAGCCCGACTGCGATCGGGTCGAGATCGTCATCGAAGATCGCGTCGGCGACCGTCTCAGCTACCGCGCGGAACGCGAGCAGGTCTCTGCTCGCCGGCTCGTCGGACCACAGAGGAAACGTATGCGGGTCTGGTGATGTAGTTGGCGTCCCCATTTGGCCCTGATTATGACAGCAACGTCCGACACGTCAAGACATCCGGATTTCCGCTGGCGTGCGCGAGCCGCCTTTTCGAAGCTGAGCTGAATAGGTGCCGCTTCTTCATCAGACTGCCGAGCATCATCGAGGTCGGGGTCAGCCAACGGGCGCCGCTCACCGGACTCTGCAATCGCGAGAGATGGGGCGCACTAGCGCCCAGTTGGCAGGCGTGCGCCGAGGCGGACTTTTCACAAGTCGACGCGGAAACGCAGTGTGACCGTTGTTCCGCCCCAAAGCGGGAAGCGTTCGAAGCGCGGCCGCCCCTTTGGCGGTGGCGCCCCGGGCGCCTGCTGGGCGGTGTGGGGGAGCTATCGACTTGAGTTGTCGATGAAGAACGTTCGTATGTGCGTGATGTAGCCGTTCGCGACGGTGAGGACGTCGATTCCTCGGGCTACGGGTGCCTCGCTCGGTCCGAACGCCCACGCGAGAGCGCCGATGTCTGAGCCGACGTAGCGCTCACCATCTTCCGCGAAGACAAAGTTCTCGGGTGCGCTGGCGAGAAGGGCCGCAGCCTTTTCCTCAACCGCGTGCCGGCCATGGACGGTGCCCTCGGGATCGGTGAACACCACGTCCTCGGCGTAGATCGCCTCGATTCGGGTGCGGCGGGCGTCGGCATCCCGATTGCCGAAGACCTCGTGCAAGTTGGCTGCGAGCAGTTCTGAAACGCTGGCCATTGTTCGTCCATTCGATGTGGAGAGTTCGTTAGCGGTGCCAACTACCAGACCGCGATCCGGTATTCCGTGCGCGCGAATCACGGTCGTTCACCGTGCAACCCGGGCACGTCGGACACGACCTCGAGGCACCGAGCGAGGAGCGGCCGAGTACCCCGCCCGGGCCACCTGCGCGGTTGGGTGCGACATCCGCGCCGCGGGCGACAGTCAACGGACAGGCGCCCGGGGCCCGGCTGCGTGCACTCTCGCCAGCATGTATGGGCATCAGATTGCTCGCTGGGAGAAGGTCACGGAGTAGCCGCTCACCATTGCGGCCATCCTCTTCCTGACGGCCTACGCGGTGCAGACCATGGCTCGCCCCGGCGGCGTCCTCAGCGCTGTGTGCGAGGTGACGCTGGGGCTGACCTGGCTCGTCTTCGCGATCGACTACGGCACTCGACCCGTGATGACCGAGATCCGGTGGCGATGGTTCTACCGCGATCTGCTCGACCTGGCGATCGTCGTGCTGCCGATGCTCCGACAGCTGAGGCTCATGCGCTTCCTCACCGTGCTCGCGATTCTCGGCCGGGGGACCGGGACGCTGCTGCGAGGTCGAGTCGTGATCTACACCGTCGGAGCGACGGCTCTCGTCGTGCTCATCGCTACTCGGGCCGTCCTGGACGCCGAGCGCGGAGCGGGCGGTGACGTCACGACGTTCGGCGACGCGATCCGGTGGGCATTCGTCACGACCACGACCGTCGGCTCTGGCGACTTCAACCGGCTCACGGCGGCGGCATCGCCCGCATCGGTGTCGTTAGCGTGAGCCTCGCATCCTCGATCGTCGTACGCGTCGCAGACCAAGCGACCAAGACGATGGCGGCAAGTGAGCGACGAGTCGTCGATCGGCTGACGCGCTGTGCTGGCATTCCTCTGCCATGGCACTTTCCGCCACTTCCGGGCGAGGGTGGACCCTCCGTAGCGTGAGGACCGCTCACCCGCCGGGTGTGCGAAAACCCTGATGAGAGGTCGAGATGACCGGTATTCGTCGCGCCCTGATGTTGTCGGCGCCGCTCGTCGTCGTCGCGGCGTCGACGGCCATCCAGTTGGCAGCCATCGCGTCGCATCCGCTGTTCGCCACGCTCGGTGCGCCTGGGGTGAGCGGATGGAGGTTCGCGATCGCTGCTGCGATCCTGCTGATCATCGTGCGACCGCGACTGCGCGGGCGCAGCGTTCGCGAGTGGGCGGGCATCGTCTCTTTCGGGATGGCGATGGCGGCGATGAACGTGAGTCTCTACCTCGCGATCGAACGGCTGCCACTCGGTCTTGCGATCGCGATAGACTTCCTGGGCCCGTTCGCCGTCGCTGTCATGGGCATCCGGCGCCCGGTGATGGCCGCGCTTCCCGCTGCCGGTCTGGTCGGCGTTCTGCTGATCGTCGGACCCGCCTGGCTGATGGACGGCATGGGACTCCTGTTCGCCTCGGCGAGTGCGGTGGCATTCGGCGCCTACACGCTCCTGACGGAACGCGTGGGCACAGCCCACCGCGGCTTCGACTCGTTCGCGCTCGCCGTGACGGTCTCCGCGGTCGCACTGTCGCCGTTCGCCGTCGAGTCCGCGCCGCGGCTCACTGCGGACGCGGTGCCGGCACTGGTGGTCTCGGGCCTTCTGGGTGTCGTGATCGCGTTCGGACTCGACCTCGTCGCGGTGCGCCTCATCGGGGCACGCACCGTCGCGGTGCTGTTCTCGTTCGATCCGGTGCTCGCATGCCTGCTCGGCGTGCTGTTCTTCGGCGAGCACCTCTCGCTCGCCGCCCTCATCGGCATCGGCCTCGTCTCACTCGCCGGCGCGGCCGCCACCGTTCTCGCGAATCCGAGATCCACACCCACACGAAAGGACGACCGTCATGACCGTGCACCACGCCTGGGGCGCGCTCGCTCTCACACCGCTGTTGTTCATCGCCCCCACGCAGGCCTCGACCTGCGCGGACGCCCACGCCGCTTTGCTGCCCGGCGACTGGACCGGTAACGGCTATCGCGATCTGTCGGCGCACACCTCCGCGACCGTCATCCAAGCCGACGAACAAGGGGTGTTCGACGTCCGCATCGACGCGAGCGGTGCCGTTGTGGGCGGAGCGGTGGAGATCGTGGGCGGCGGAGACATGGCATCCGGAATCGTCGAGGGTTTCTCCTCGGCGCAGTGGTCGGTTGTGGCCGACCTCTCCGGGACGGGCGCTGCGCTGACGGCCACCGGCACGCGGACCCTCGAGATCGGCGGCGCGTTCGACATCAGCGGTGACGACGAGTACGCGGACTTCAACGGATCGCACACCGAGGATCTGCGGGGGACCTTCTCGCCCAGTCAGGCGGACTGCTCGTTCGCCTGGGGGAGCTTCGCAGGTCTCGGTGTCGGAGACGACATCTCATGGGTGGCGCAACGGACCGGCGCGACGAGCTCCGCAGACGAGACGATCGATGCGCTGCGTGGGGTGACGGATGCCGCGAACGCACTGTTGTCCGAGCCCTACCCCGACATCGACTTTCTCGAAGTAGTAACGGAGCGTCTGATCGTGCTCAATCGACTCGTCACCCAGTCCGCAGACTGCGGCGGGCTGCCGGACGGCTACGCACCGGGCACGCCGGTCGCCGGGTTCGCGCGGGATCTGCTGGCGAATGCGCTCGACCGCTACCTCGATGCGGCCGTCGTGGGTGCATACACGGCCGGCGACATCGTGCGGATCACGACGCTCGGCCTCGAGGCGGGTGCGTTCGACCTGCCGCGGTGCGGCGGTGCCACGATCGACGGCGAGATCCGCGCGACGATGCTCGGCAAGCTCCGTGTAGCGCTCGCCGAACGCATCGGCGCGCTCGAACCCGGCTCAGCCGAGTATCTCGCCGTCGTCGCGGCACTGCATCAGTTCGGCATGGCCGACATGCTGGTGGTGTCCGAATGAAGCGCGTGCTGGCGGTGCTGGGGCTTGCGGCTCTTCTCACTCTCGGGCTCACCGCGTGCGCGGGGACCGCGGCCGAGACGGTCGAGCGCCCGGAAGCACTGCGCGATCTGCCGGTGGTCGCGCTGCACAGCACCGAGGACGCGGCGAACCCCGTCCTCGCGTGGGACGCCGTCGGAGGTGCGGGGGAGTACCTCTTGACGGTCGCCGGGGCCGATGGACCGCTCTGGGCGTGGCGTGGGGACGCCACCTCGGTGCGGTTCGGGGGGTATGACGCGGAGCCCTCGCCGGGGACGGGGGCTCTGCGTCTGACCGCCGCCGCGTGGTGGTCGGTCAGTGCGTTCGATGACTCCGGTGCGCTGGTGGCCGTGTCGGAACTGCATGCGGTCTCGCCGGACGGCAGTTCGCCGGCGGTGCCCGTGAGCGAGGCAGCGGCCGCGGATGCGGGCAGTGAGGAGGAGGCGGCGTACGACCTCGACGCGGACGGTGTCTGCCCGCTTGTCGACGACGTCGAGGCCGAGGCGTTCCTCGAAGGTGCGCTGGTGGGAGCGGGTGCGCCCGAGGTCGAAGGGGGAGGGCGCACCTACTACTGCCGCTGGGAGCGCGCCGACGACGAGCTGCTCGAGCTGTCGGTGAGCATTTCGCCGAACATCGATGGCGAGCGGTGGGCGGATCTGGCGGACAGCATGTCGTCCGACCCCGCTGCGATCGGACGGGGGAGCGCCGGCATCGGTGAAGACTCGATCGTCTACGCCGACTGGGGCGGCACGATGGTCCAGATCTTCACCGGGAATGCGATCGTGCAGGTCCGGTCGGGGTTCACCCAGGGGGCCGAAGCCGCGCAGATCGAGCTGGCGAAACTCGTCATCGAACGCTGGGGAGCGTAGGCGGGAAAGACGGATGCCGCGACGAGGAGATCTCGCCGCGGCATCCGTCCTTCGTCCGTCAGTCCTTCGAACCCGTGCGCCCCCAGTGGGTCATCGCGTCCATGATGTGCTGCGGCGCGAGCATGAAGACGGGCTTGAGCTCTTCCCATCCGCGCTCCTTGACCTGTCGTGCCCGTGCCTCGTGTTCGGCGTCGACGGGATTGGAGACGTCGAGCCCACCGCCCTCGAGCCCGACGAGTTGCAGGTGGTACATCCAGACCGAGCCATCGGCCTCGGTGTGACGGAATGTCGCCTCGAAGCACGCGCGTTCCGCGGGAAGGGTGTCGAGGCACTCGTCGTAGCGGTCGGTGAGCATCTGCATCCACTCGTCATGCGCCTGCTCGCTGCCCGGCAGGAGTCGCGCGCGCGAGAGCTCGAGCGACAGGCCTTCGGGAACGGTCGCGGGCATCGGCCAGCGATGCTGCTCGTAGCTCGGGCGGAACGGCGTGTAGGGGGTGGGTTCGGTCATGGCGGTGTCCTTTCAGGTCTCGCATCGACGCTAGGCAACCCGGGGGAGCGCCCGGAAGGAGGAGTGAGTGCCGTGGCATCCGCCTGCCATTCAGCTCGCTCGCCGCGCCCAGGCCGCACCGAGTTCGAAGCGCGTCGGCGCCCGCAGATCGTCCATCGCCTCGGCGATCCGTCGACGCACGGTTCGCAGGCTGAGCCCGAGCGCGTCCGCGATCTGCTTGTCACTGCGACCGATCGCGAGCAGTTCCAGAACGGGCTCCCATCCGGCGACCGTCCCGCCGATCGGGATCGCGGCTGTCCACAGGGATTCGAAGAAGGCGGCGGCGAGGGCGAGCAGCGGCGAATCATGCAGGATGACCATGCCGGCGGGGTTGCCCTGACCCCAGGTGAGGGGGATGCCGCCGATGACGCCGTCATCGACGTAGAACCAGCTCGGGGGATCGGACATCGCGCGAACCTCGACGCCCGCGTCCAGTTGCGCCTGCAGCCAGGGCTCGATGTCACCCTCGGGGCCGAAGCATTCCTCGATGTCGAGGATCACCCGCATGTGGAACCCGCGCTCTATGAAGTCCGCGGCGACGCGCTCGATGTCCTCGAGGACCTGCCCCTTGAGCATCACGGCATCGGGCGTGACCACTCCCGGCCTGTTCGGCTGCAGGTGGGCCGAGTTGCGCCACCACGACTCCCAGACCTCATCGTGCCCGCGCACGATGTCGCCGATCATCCGGTCGCTGCCGGCGCCGGTGGGTTCTGCGACCGAGTGGTTCATCAGGTGGGGGATGGCCGCCAGAAGCGTCGCCGTCTCGTCGATCGACTGCCGCTGCGCCTCCAACGCGCGCGCGGCGCGCGCAGCGAGAGCGCGCACAGGATCCGTTATCCGCAGCTCGCCGTCGGACTGCTCGGCGATCCCCAGGTCCTCGAGGGTCGCGAGCGCGTCCTGCCCATCCCACCCGATCGACCCGGCGAGCTCGCTCAACTCGGTGACGCTCGTCGGCCGCGAGGTGAGCACCCGCTGCAGGAGGGGATCGAAGAGATCGAAGGGTCGACTGATCATGTGCGCTCCGAACGGTCGGCGGGTGATCGCAGGATACGGGAAGCGCGCAGTGGCAGGCGAGCGATCGCCGGACCAGCCCGACGCGGGTGTGCGTACGACGCGGAAGGTGCCGCGCCAGCCTGCGCGTGAGATTGCGCAAGCATGCGTAAAATGCGGGCATGACCTATCGCGACAGCGCCGGGCGCGCCCTCGACGAGTACCCGCGACCGTCGGTGGCGGCCGACACCGCGGTGCTGACGGTCGCCGACGGTGAGCTGTGCGTGCTCCTCGTGATGAGCGAGGATTCTCACGGCGGCGAGTGGCGTCTGCCGGGCACGTTCCTGCATCCGGGAGAGCGATTGACGGATGCCGTGCACCGCGCGCTGCGCGAAAAGGCGGGCATCACGGGGCTCGCGCCGCGGCAGCTGCACGTGTTCGACGCTCCCGATCGCGACGACCGCGGGTGGGTGCTGAGCGTCGCACACGTCGACGCCGTGCCGCCGGAGCGACTGGTCTCCGCCGCAGGCGTCAGCGTCGTGCCGGTCGCCGATCTGCCTGCGCTGAAGTACGACCATGCCGAGATCGTCGGCTTCGCCGTCGAGTGGCTGCGTGAGCGCTATCGCGAAACGCCCGACCCGGCAGGACTGCTGACCGGGCCGTTCACCCTGCGCCGACTCCGGCAGCTGCACGAGACGGTGCTCGGCGAGGGACTGCTGCCCGACTCCTTCCGCCGCGCGATGCTGCCGGGGCTCCAAGAGACGGGAGCGACGTTCAGCGAGGGTCGCGGCCGTCCGGCCGAGCTGTACGTGCGGATCGCCCACCCGCGGGAGTAGCCTTCGACTGCATCCACGAGGGGAGCACCATGCCGAACCAGAAGTCGATCCTTTCGCTCGGATCCAGCGGGTCCGTCCTCTCGCTGTGGTCGAAGAACTCCGTCCTGTCGATCGGAAGCGTCGGATCCGCCTGCTCGATCGGCTCGATCGGGTCGTTCGGATCGATCCTCGGGATCGGTTCGGCGGTCTCGCTGCTCGCGATCATGTCGTGGGTCTCCGTCGCATCTGTCATGTCGGCGACCAGTGCGGGCGGGGTCATGTCGGGCGGCGCGATCTCGAAGGAGCTGGAACGCAAGGGCAAGCTCCGGAGCTAGTCGGCCCAGAGCTCCTCGATCGCGACGGAGCGCCCGAGCACGCGCTCGGCGGCGCGGTGCCCAGAGAGCATCGCGGCGGTCACGGTGGCGGGGTCGTCCGTCCACGTCGCCTCACCCGCCAGGTGCAGCACTCCTCCGACGGGTGTCGCGATGACCTCGTGATCGTCGGTCGTCGAGCCCACGGTCATATAGGCGTACGAACCGTGCGAGAAGGGGTCGTCCTGCCATCGCGTGACATCGACGTGCGTGGGCTGCTCGACGCGGTCGCCGTACAGGCGGCGCAGCTGCGAGAGGACCGAGTCGGCGATGTCCTCGACAGGCCACGAGCGGGTCGCGATCGCGGCGGGACCGGCGGCGAAGGTGAGCAGCGTCGGCGTGCCGTGCAGCGCGGTGAGGTCGTACCACGAGTGCCACCAGACACCTTCGGGCCCCTGCTGCCGGATCGCGTAGACCCCGTCATCCCAGAACTTCGTCTCGAAGCGCAGGAACACCTTCTCGAACGCGTTCATCGTCAGCCGTCCCAGCGCCGAAGCGTTCGGCTCGGGGAGCGGCGGGTCGATCGCGAACGCGGATGACTGCAGAACCCCGACCGGGACGGTCACGACGGCATCGGCGCCGGTGAACTCTCCGTGATCGGTCGTCACGACGACTCCGTCGGCAGACCACGCGACGCGTGACACGACGTGCGAGAGGCGCACGTCGAGCCCCTGCGCGAGATTCGTCGGCAGGAGGTCGTACCCGTCGGGGAAGACGACCTCGTCGCCGTCGATCGAGTCGTCGTCGAGTCCGTGCGCGGCGAGGTCGGCGATCCACGCGCCGTACTGCTCCTCGGACCGATGCTGCATGTATTCGCGCACGCGCGCGGCGCGCTCGGCATCCCAGCCCTGCCGGGCGACGGCCTCGTCGGTGACGTCGAGGTACGAGGCATCCGGAGCCGACTCCGCCACGACGTCGAAGAGAGTCGCGTCGACGGCGTGGATGTCGGCGATGGATGTTTGGGCCTGGGCATCCGTGAGACGCACGCCGTCCGGGCCGTAGTACGCGATCGGTCGACTGTCGGGCTGGTAGCCGCCCACCGTGAACTCCACCGTGCGCATGCCGAACGCCTGCGTCGCGGCGTGGACGGCGGAGTCCTCGATGCCGTGGATCCACGATGCGCCGAGATCGGTGACGCGTCCGTCCGTGCGGTCGGTGTGCACGCGGCCGCCCGTGCGATCGCGTGCCTCGACGACGACTACGCGTCGCCCGGCTCTCGCGAGCAGTCGGGCTGCGGTCAGACCGGACACCCCGGCGCCCACGACGATCGTGTCGAAACGCTCCATGGACGAAACGTTAGCGCTCCCCGCCCGCCAGCGTCTGGGTGCCGATGACGTTGAGCAGTTGCAGCTTGTCGTAGCTCTCGGAGCCGGGCGTCGCGGTGAGGACGAGCAGCGTCTGGCCCTGCTCGGGGTCCACGAGGAACTGGCATTGGAGGTCCATGACCCCCGTCTCCGGATGCTGGAGGCGCTTCTCACGTGCGTGCCCCGCGCCCACCTCGTGCGCTTCCCACAGCTCGACGAACTCGGGGCTCTCGGTGAGGAGCGCCGCGACGATCGCACCCGCTCGGGAGCGCGCCCCGTGCTTGGCGTACGCGCGACGGATGTCGGCCGTGAACGCGCGCGAATGCTCGGGGTGGTCTTCGACCGGGTACACATCGCGGGCCGACGGATCCATGAACCACCGGTAGCCGACGCTGCGCAGGTGCCCCTCGAACCGTGTCTCGTCGCCGAAGAGGGCGCGCGCGGCGGGCGTCTGCGCGAGAGTCTCGCCGAGCTCGGTCATGACCTGCGCGGGGGTGTCGGCGAGGCGATCGAGCACCCGCATCGTGCCGGGGGAGACGTGGTCGCCGCGCAGCGCGCGCACCGGCGCGGTGTGCCCCGCGAGCCGGAAGAGGTGATCGCGCTCGTCGATCGTCAAGCGCAGTCCGCGCGCGATCGCGGCCAGCATCTGCTCCGACGGCTGCGGACCGCGACCCTGCTCGAGCCGGCTGTAGTAGTCGACCGACATGTCGCAGAGCGCAGCGACCTCTTCGCGCCGCAGTCCCGCCGTGCGCCGACGCGACCCGCGCCGCAGTCCGACGTCCTCGGGCTGCAGAGCCTCGCGCCTACGGCGGAGGAAGTCCGCGAGCTGTGCTCTGTCCATGGTTCGAGTCTCCGAGATCAGGATGCCGGGAACAAGGGACCGGCGATCCCTGTCTTACGCGGCGATCGTCACGCCCGTGAGGCGCTCGGACTCCGCCCACACGCGGGCCGCGGCATCTTGATCCGTCAGGCGCGAGTAGAGCTTCTGCTCGGCAGGCGGCCCGCCGAGGTGCTGGAACCCCTTCGGCCCGTACAGGCGCCCGCCGACGGCGTCGGGACTCGTCGCGGCGTAGACCGCCGACAGCGCCGCGGACTGCGGGGTGCCGACGATGAGCCCGAGCCGCGAGAGCGTCCGGATCACCTTGACGGCCGTCGTGTCGTCTGGGCGTCCCATGCCGGGCTGGGCCGACAGCAGGTTCGTGGGTGTGATGCCCGGATGCGACAGGGTGCTGCGGATACCCCAGCCCGCGGCATCCGATCGCCGTTGCAGCTCCGTCGCGAACAGTCCGAATGCGATCTTCGACGAGCTGTACGCGGCCATGGCGTCGTAGTCGCGCTCCCACTGCAGGTCCTCCCAGTGGATCGCGCCCTCGTTCGCGGCGATGCTCACCTGACTCGTCACGTGGCGCAGCAGCGGCCGGAGGCGACCCGCGAGAGCGAAGTGGCCGAGGTGGTTCGTCGCGAACTGCAGTTCGAATCCGTCGGCGCTCGCCTGGCGTGACGGCGGCGTCATGACCCCGGCGTTGTTGATGAGGTAGTCGATCGGGCGTCCCTCTGCGAGCAATTCGTCGGCGAACGAGGCGACGGAGTCGAGCGACGCGAGATCCAGCGAACGCAGATGGATGCCGGCATCCGGCGTCCGCTGCAGGATCTGCGCGGCCGCGGCCTCTCCCTTCGCACGGCTGCGGACGGGCATCACGATCTCGGCGCCCGCGCGCGCGAGGCGGGCGGCGATCTCGAGACCGACGCCGTCGCTCGCACCGGTGATGACGGCGCGCTTTCCGGTCAGATCGGGGACGATGATGTCGTAGGTCTTGGGCATGCATCCATCGTCCGTGTGCTCGGCTGGCGCAGGAAGGGCCGGGTTACCCGGGGATCGGGAGTCCCTGGATGTCGGTGTCGAACCGTAGAGTCGCGGTGTGGCGATGGCATCCATGGATTTCGCGCGCGCGCTCACCTGGCGTCTCCGGCGTCACGCGCTGGACGATGCGTCGGCCGCATCGGTGGCCGACGTCGCCGACCGCGTGCTCGCGTTCCGCGCGTGGCCCACAGACAACGCCGACCTCACGGTCGCGACCCGGCTCGCGACGCCGAGCATGACCGCGCTCGGCACGGCGCTCGCGCGCGGCGACGTCATCCGCAGCTACGCGTTCCGCGGCGGCCAGTACGTCTTCACCCGTGAGACGGGCGCGACGCTGCTCACCGCCCGTACGGCCACCGGTGTCTGGAAGACGGCGCGGTGGCAGGAGCAGGGCGGATTCGCGCTCGACGACTGGCAGCCGCTGCGCGAAGCGGTGCGCGAGACGCTCCGCAGCGGGCCGAAGACACGGCGCGAGATCAGCACGAGGCTGGAAGCGATTCCCGCCCTGCGGCATCTCGCTCCTGCCGCGCGCGGCGCCGGGGCCGACAGCCTCTACAAGCCGCTGCACTGGTGGGGAGACATCTGCTTCGGGCCTTCGATCGACGGCGAGGCGGCATTCCAACTCGTCATCCCGGCCCTCGAGTCCATCGACCTCGACGATGCGGGTCGGCGGGCTGTTCGCGCGTACCTGCATGCGTACGGGCCGGCCACCGAGGCGAATCTCGCCTACTGGCTGACGGACGGACTCGGTGTTCCTCGCAAGAGAGTGCAGTCCTGGGTCGCCGATCTCGCCGACGAGGTCGAGTCTTTCGACCTCGTCGGCACCCCGGCGCTCGTCCTGCGGGTGGACGCCGACGACATCGCGGCGGCTGCGCCCTCCGACGCCGTGCGCCTGCTCCCGGCGTACGATCCCTGGGTGTTCGGGCCCGGCACTGCCGACGCGACGATCGTGCCGCCCGCCCGGCGGTCTCTCATCTCGAACGGCGCGAACATCGTGATCGCCAGCGGCGTGGTCGTCGGGACGTGGAAGATGCGTGCCGACGTCGTCACGATCGACGCGTTCGCGGAGCTCGACGATCGAGCGCTCCGCGACGAGGTCGCACGTCTCGCCGGGACCCGCGGCGAGCACCTCGAGCTCACGCGAGCACACTGACACCCTCCGTCACACGAGCAGGGGCAGCAGGAGAGCGGCCAGCGCCTGCTCGGTCTGTGCCTCGTCGAGCTCGCCGTCGAACCGCAGGATGCGCCACGTCGTCGCATCGCAGATGGCGATGATCTGAGCCGTGCGCACGGCCTTCTCGGTCGGCGAGAGCGACGGGTCGAGGGGGAACGCTCGCCGGCACCAGTCGACGTGGAAGGCGCGACCTCGCGCGGCCAGAGCGGGCAGGCCTGCGACGAGGGGTGCTTCGGAGTACGTCTTGAGAATGAGCGCGCCGTATCGCTCGTAGTGGTGGATGAGCTCGTGGATGGTGTCGGTAGGCGAGGCCTGGGCAGCCTCCTCGCGCGCCGCGGCGACGCGTGCGAGCTCGCGCGCCACTGTCGCATTCATGAGTGCGGCCTTGCTGCCGAACCGGCGGATCAGGGTCTGGCCCGTCACTCCGGCATCGGCGGCGACGTCCTCGATGCGCACGTTCTCGTACGGCGTCGTCGCGAAGCGCGCGAGCATCGCGTCGATGATCCTGTCGGCGGTCCGGGCCGCGGCATCCGCCCGCGAGGTCATCTCGTACTTGCGCTTATTCATGTTAGTGACGCTAACATGAATGCATGCTGACCTTCACAGAACACACCGAACGAATTCACACCCGCCTCGGCGGACTGCATGCGCGCATCGTCGGCGATGGCCCGACCGTCGTCCTCTGGTCGTCGATGTTCGTCGACAGCCACACGTGGGATCGCATTCTGCCGCACCTGATCGCGGGTGATGCGACACCGCGTCGATACGTGCTCATCGATCCGCCGGGACTCGGCCTGAGCGATCCGCTCACCGCTCCGAGCACCGTCGCCGAAGCCGCGGACGCCGCGCGCGACATGCTCGCCGCGCTCGAGCCGGGTGAACCGGTCGACTGGGTCGGCAACGCGTTCGGTGGACACGTCGGGCTCGATCTCGCAACGGACGCCGACAGTGTCCGGAGTCTCGTCGCGATCAGCTCTCCTACGGAGCCGATCGCTCCCGAGCTGCGGAGGCGGATCCAGCTGCTCAAGCCGCTGCTGCGTCTCGTCGGCCCGGTCGGCCCGGTCCGCGCGGCGATCGTCGACGCGATGCTGACGGACGCCTCGGCCGCCGACCCTGAGATCATTCCGGTCGTGCTCGACAGCCTGCGCCGCCCGACGAAGGCGAGCATGACGCTGGCGCTGCGCTCGTTCATTCTCGACCGGGTCGACGTCAACGGCCGGCTCGCCGACATCCGCGTGCCGAGTCTGTTCATCGCGTCGGATGATCGCGGGGACTGGAGCCCCGACGACGCCGAGCGTGCCGCCGCGCGCTCCCCGAAGGCGACGGCGATCACGCTGGTGGGCGCGCGCACCCTCGTGCCGCTGGAACAGCCCGCGGCGCTGGCGGCTGCGATCCTGCGCTTCTGGAACCAGCGGTGAATCGCTAGCGTCGAGCATCATGAGCATTCATCTCGTCGGCGGAGGGCGCGACGAAGCGCTCTGCGCGACCGTGCTGCGCCCGTTCGTGGAAGAGGCGATGGATGCCGCGGCGGGCGTGGATCCCGTCATCGCGATGATTCTCGTGCTCGAACCCGACGACGACACGAGCGTGGACCGGTTCCGATCCCTCCTGGTCGCGTCCGGTGCGGCGCCCGAGAGCGTGCGTGTCGAGGCGATCGTCGAGGGAGCGAGGTTCGCAGCGCGGATCGTCGACGGAGCGCACGGGATCTTCGTCGGCGGCGGCCTGACCCCGGCCTATCACGACGCGCTGATCGACATCGCGCCCGCGATCCGTGCGGCGGTCGACGTCGGTGTGCCGTACGCGGGATTCTCCGCGGGTGCGGCGGTCGCGGCATCCCGAGCAATCGTCGGCGGCTACCTGCTCGACGGCGTCGTGATCGCGCCGGAGGACGTGGGTGAAGAGCTCGACGATCTCGAGGTGCGCGACGGGCTGGGGCTCGTGCCCGGCGGAGTCGACGCGCACGCGGCGCAGTGGGGCACGATCTCGCGTGCTCTGGCGGCGGTGGATGCCGGACTCGCGCCGCATGCGATCGCGGTCGACGAGCATACGGCCTTCGTGGTGCATCCGGACGGCCGCACGCGCGTGCGCGGCGCCGGTCGGGTCTGGAAAGCCACGCGCTCGGATGCGGGTGTCGAGGTGACGATCGGCAGCCGCACCCCGCGCTTCGTCCCGGACGGATTCGAGGCGCCGACCTCGCTCATCGCGCGCGAGTTCCGCCTCGAGCCGCTCGGCCCTCAGCACAACCGATCGGACCACGCGGCGTGGTCGTCGAGCATCGCCCACATCCGGTCGACGAAGGGGTATCCGGATGACGGCTGGCCCCCGGCCGACGGGATGACGCTCGACGACAACCTCTCCGACCTCGTACGGCACGCGGCCGACTTCGCAGCGGGCCGTGGTTTCACGTTCACGGTGCTCGACCCGGCCGATGACCACGTCATCGGCTGCGTGTACCTCTATCCGTCGTCGTCACCCGACTTCGATGTGTCGGTGCAGTCGTGGGTGAGTGCGGAGCGCGCCCGGCTCGACGAGCCGCTCGCGGATGCCGTGGCGGCCTGGCTGCGGGCCGACTGGCCGTGGCAGCGGCTCGACCGCTACGGGCGGTGAATCTCAGTCCCCGAGTCCGCCGACGGTCAGCAGATCGAGCAGGCGTCCACGGTAGAGCTCGACCTGCGCGTAATCGAGGACCACAGGGTCGCCGACGGCGTGCGAGATGTTCCCCGCCGTCGCGAGACGGACGCAGCTCTGCACGTCGAACTCGGTCTGGCCGTGCAGGATGAGGTTGCGGACGACCGCGACCTCGACCGCCCCGGACAGACCCTCGGGCACGTCCGACCACGTGCGCCCGGCATCCAGGAGCAGACGCGTGCCCCACTCTTCGACGCCGAGCCCCGCACGGAAGTCGATTCCGAGACGGTTCAGAGCGGCGGCTTCGGCGAGCGCGTACGAGAGCACGAAGGTCGCGGTCAGCACCGTGCTCTCGTCGTCGAGCGCCTCGACGTGATCGACGACGGTGAGTCCGGCTTCGCGCACGGGCGTCCTGAGGCGCAGCTCCGCCTTCTCGGTGACCTCGAGGTCATCCCAGAGCGCGCGCTCGCGTTCGACGGCGATTCGTGTGCTGATCAGTGATTTCGTGAGCGCTCCCCAGCGCACCCAGATGTCCGACAACGTGTTTCCCCCCAGATTCACGGTCCGTGTACCCGTGAGACTCTAGTCGCACACCCTCAGGGGAGCCTTGGCGTGCGGTAAGGAGATCACCGCGAGTTCAGGAGACCGGATCACTCGGCCTTGCGCGGAGTCATGAACCATTCCACGAACTTCGAGGCACGGCCGTCGTCGGCGAAATGCACCTCCCAGAGGTTCGAGTAGAACTGATGGCCCGGATAGTCGACGTGACCCTTGATGATGCCCAGGCGGGCGTCCTCGATCAGCACGTCCAGTTCGTACTGCGGGTTCGGCGGCTCGTCCTCGCCCCACATCTCGACGATCGCGTCGATCCCGATCACGGGATCCGGGTCGTCGGGGCGGAACCAGTACTCCGCATCGTCGGTGAAGATGGCGCGGACGTCCGCGCCATCCTTCGTCATCCATGCCCGGATGTACCCGTCGAGCCACTTCTTCGTCTGCGACATGCTCCGTGTCTACCGCAGGCGCGCACGCGGAATCTACGGTCGGGGTCTAGCCTTTGGGCCAGTCGACCAGCAGGATCCCCTGCTTCGTGTTGGAGAACTTCACGTCGGACTCCGAGAAGAGGTAGGTCCAGCCATAGCCCTGGTCGTCCACCGACATCGCCGTGTCGGGGTTCTCGGTGATGTACACGCCCTGAGGGGCGTCCTCGCGAATCCACCCCTCGCCGACGAGGGTTGCCTGCAGCTCTTCTGCGGTCTCGGTCGAGATCGGCGCCCAGCCGTACATGTTCAGGTGGTCACCCGCGGGGCCTTCGAGGTCGGCCCACTTGCAGAGGAGTCCACCCGGGAGCTCGAGCGCGCCGATGTAGAACGGCTCCGCCTGCGACGACCAACCCGCGGCGGTGAAGTCGGCGATGGTACTCGCCAGGATCATGTTGTCGCACGTGAGGTCCTCGGCGACCGGGGCTTCGGTCTCGGTCGCCTCGGGCGCCGGGGCCGTCGGCGTCGGAGTGGATGCCACGGTGCCGGTCGGTTCGGGTTCTGGCGCGGCGGACGCGCACGAGGTCACGAGGAGGGCCGTCGCGGCGAGGACGAGGGCGGCGCCGAGGCGGGGGAGGCGAGAAGTCATTCGAGAAGGCTCCGTGGGTGGGGGAGGAGGAGTCAGGACGGATGAAGCAGGTCGAGGAAAGTCTGGTGCAGCACGCGGTTCGTCGCGAGCGAGGAGCGCTCCGACAGTGAATCGGCGCCGGAGTATGCGGAGAACTTGCCGCCGGCCTCGGTCACGATGGGGATGAGTGCGGCGATGTCGTACTCTTTGACGCCGAACTCGGCGACGAGCTCGAGGCGTCCCTCAGCGAGGAGCATGTAGGGCCATGCGTCGCCGTAGCCGCGGTCACGCCAGACGCTGCTCGTGAGGCGTTCGAGGGCGTCGAGTTCACCGGCATCCCGCCACTGTTCGATGCTCTGGAAGCTGACGCTCGCCTTGTCGAGTTCGGCGACCGTCGAGACCGCGATGCGCTTGGGGCCGTTCGTCCACGCGCCGAGTCCGCTCGCCGCCCACCAGCGCCGCCCGATCGCAGGCTGGCTCACCACGCCGACGCGCGGTACGCCGTCGATGGCGAGGGCGATGAGGGTCGTCCACATCGGGATGCCCTTGAGGTAGTTGTGCGTGCCATCGATCGGGTCGATGATCCACTGGCGGTTCGAGTCGCCCGTCGTGCCGAACTCTTCACCGAGCACGCTGTCATCGGGGCGTTCGGCGGCCAGGATCGCGCGGATGGCCTCTTCGGTCGCGAGATCGGCGTCCGTCACGAAGGTCGCATCGGGCTTCGCCTGCACGTCGAGATCGGGGGCGTCGAAGCGGGGCATGGATGCCGCGTCCGCCGCATCCGCGAGCCACAACGCGAGATCGAGGTCGGCGTGCAGATCCCCCTCGTACGGGGCGTCGAACGACGCTGCGGCGGAAGGGGAGGTCACCAGGCAAGGATAACCGGCCGCGGGCACACCTCGATTCGCGGGAGACCCGATCGTGATGGTAACGTTTACCCTCGGTTCGCCTGGTGCGGATCGCCTGCACCTCTAGCTCAATCGGCAGAGCAACTGACTCTTAATCAGTGGGTTCTGGGTTCGAGTCCCAGGGGGTGCACCACTCCGAAGGGCTTCGCGATCGCGCGGAGCCCTTCGGTCGCTTCCGCGAAAGGTCGCGGCTACGCAGGTGGTCGTGTCTGCTGCGAAGGCCCACCGAATCGACTGCGCAAGAACCCGATCGAAGCGACGTAGGTATCTTCGAATGTCGGGGGTGGGTGGGATGCTGGAGGTATGGATCTTCTCACCCCTGACGAGGCGGCGGTGCTCGACGGTGTCGTGACGGCGTTGGTCGAGGCGCGTCGGGGGATCGCGGCGTTCCAGGCGTTGGAGGCGAGTCTGCTGGCGTCGGCGATGGCGCTGGGTGTCTCGCGTGCAGACGGGTCGCGCGGTGACGGCGACATGCCGGTGCGCGAGATCGCGGCCGAGATCGCCGCGGCGTTGCGGGTGTCCGATCGCACGGTCGAGCGTCGGCTGGTCGAAGCAGAGCGGCTCGCGACGCGGTTCCCCGCGTCGCTGGTCGCGTTGACCGAGGGGCGCGTGTCGCGCGCGCACGTCGATGTGATCGTCTCCGTGGGGGAGCGGATTCAGGATGCCGGGGCGCGGGCGGTGTTCGAGCACGCGGCGCTCGTGGTCGCCGAGCGTGAGAGCGCGAGCCGCCTCAAGCCCGTCGCGCTGCTGCTGGCCGAGCGGGTGATGCCGACCACCCTGACCGAGCGGCACGAGAGTGCGCGGGAGGAGCGTCGGGTCGAGGTGCGTGACCTCGACGACGGGATGGCGCAGCTGCTCGCGGTCCTGCCCGCGACGCTCGCGCACGGGATCCGCGCCCGACTGTCCGCGATGGCGACCGCGGTGAAGGATGCCGATCCGGCCGAGTCCCGCTCGCATGATCAGCTCCGCGCCGATCTGCTGTCCGATCTGCTGTTGACGGGTGAGCCTTCCGGTCACGACGCCGACGGGCAGCTGGGTGCGATCCGCGCCGAGGTGCACGTCACCGTCCCCGTCCTCTCCCTCGCAGGAGTCGATGCCGCGCCGGCGGTGATCGAGGGGTCCGCGCCGATCGACCCCGACACGGCCCGGGTGCTGTGCGCCGGGGCGCCCGGGTGGGAGCGGGTCCTCACGCATCCCGTCACCGGCACAGTCCTCGCTGTCGACCGGTACCGGCCGTCAGCCGACCTGCGGCGCACGCTGAGAGCACGCGATCAGCGGTGCCGATTCCCCGGCTGCCGCGTCACGGCCGCGCACTGCGACATCGACCACGTGCACGACCACGCCCACGGCGGAGCGACCGAGCACGACAACCTCGCCCACGTCTGCCGACGACACCACATGCTCAAACACCACTCCGCCTGGAGCGTCACCCTCACCGCCGACCGCACGATGACATGGCGAAGCCCGACCGGACGCGAATACCCCGAATCACCCGCCCCACCCGGCGTCGCGTTCACCACCGACGGCGACCCACCCCCGTTCTGACAACATTCCGCGCGCACGCGCACGGGACCGACCCGCGATCGGCGCGGCATCGCGCCCATGAGTGCACGAGGCGCGCTTGTGGCGGCCGAAGGCGGCGGTCGGGGGGCCGGGTCTGTCGTCGTGTGCCCGCTCTTCCCGGCGGCGTGCGGACAGGGGAGTCCGTGTGGTGCCGTGAGCGAGGCTGTCTGCGTGGGCGGGAGGGACGGGAGCCGCCGCCCACCCAACCTCGCCGTGCCACGAAGAACGGGAACGGGCCGCCCCGCATCAGCGCGAAGGGCCCGCTCCCCATGCACCCGGCGCGACGAAACGGCCGGCCGGGAGTCTCTCAGCCGCTGTCAGGCTGCGTCGCCGACGAGCACCGCGGCGGCTTCGTCCGCGGCATCCGCCTCTCGTCCGTCGATCCGCGCGAGCGCGCGGCGTCCGATGAGGATCGTGAGCGTCGCGATGACGATGGATGCCGCGGCGAACGCATACGGCACACTCGGGCCGTACAGGTGCCACAGCAGTGCCGCGATCGGGGGAGCCGCGGCACCGCCGAGGAATCGCACGGCGGAGTACGCGGACGACGCGACGGAGCGCGGCAGGTCCGTCGCCTCCATGACCGACTCGGTCAGGACGGTGTTCATGATGCCGAGCAGGAGTCCGCCGACGATGATGCACGCGACGAGCGCGGGCGGCGACGCGACGAAGACGGCCGCGGCGACGAGGTCGACCGCGAGCAGGGGGAGGACGAGGAGGATGACGGTGGTGCGCGGCATCCGTCGCACGAGCACCGGCGCGACCCACACGCTCGTGATCGCGAGCGCGACCCCCCACCCGAAGAAGGTGAGGCCGATGCCCATCGCTCCGAAGCCGAGCGGGAACGGCGAGAACGCCAGCAGCACGAAGAACCCGATGTTGTAGAACAGCGCCGTGATCGCGAGCACCGCGAGCCCAGGATCCCGCAGAGCCTTGAAGGGCGCCGAGAGCGGCACAGGCGCGCGCTTCTCGCCCGGCCCGCGCAGCAGGACGGCGACGGCGACGAAGGCGATCGCCATGAGGGCGACGACGCCGAAGAACGGGCCGCGCCAGCTGACCTCGCCGAGCAGGCCGCCCAGGAGCGGCCCGACGGCGATGCCGATGCCGAGCGCCGCCTCGTAGAGGACGATCGCCGCGCCGCTGCCGCCCGACGCGGCACCGACGATCGTGGCGAGTGCGGTCGAGATGAACAGGGCGTTGCCGAGGCCCCACCCCGCGCGGAAGCCGATGATCGCGTCGACGCTGCCGCTCAGCGCGCACAGCAGAGCGAACACGACGATGAGTGCGAGACCCGCGAGCAGTGTGGCCTTCGCACCGATGCGGCTCGAGATCCAACTCGTGACGAGCATCGCGAGGCCCGTCACGACGAGGTAGCTCGTGAAGAGCAGCTCGGTCTGGACGGGGGACGCGTCGAGCGAATCGGCGATCGCGGGCAGGATCGGGTCGACGAGCCCGATGCCCATGAACGCCACGACGCACGCGAACGCGACGGCCCACACTCGCGCGGGCTGCCGCCACGGTGATGCGGTCGCGCCGCTCATCGCGCGACCTCGGCCACGGCGGTCTTGCGACGAAGGACTGCCGCGGTGATCGCGAGCGCCTCCCACTCGTGCTCGTCGAGATCGGCGAAGTGCGGCGCGAGCGCGGTCGTGAGCTGATCGCGCCACGCGTCGAGGGCATCGAGTCCGGCCGCGGTCGCCGAGACGATCGTGACGCGTGAGTCCGCGGCATCCTGTTCCCGCTCCACGAGCCCGGCCTCGGCCATCTGTCCGATGAGACGCGTCATGCCGGGCTGGCTCACGCGGCTCGCGATCGCGAGCTCGCCGATGCGCAGCGCGCCGTGATCGCGCAGCAGCGCGAGCGTGCGCCACTGGGCCGCCGGAGTCTCGTTGCGGGTCTCGAGGGCCGCGATGCGGGTGAGTGAGGCGGATGCCGTGATGAGCGTCTCGATGTCTTGCAGATGTGTCACGGCACAAGCATAGCAACGATATATAACTACGGGATGCAACGACGGACGATCGTCGCGAAACGATAACGACACGCCGCAGCGGCCCCGCGCGACTTGACGATCCAGCCCTCGTTTCCTACATTGCCATTACCTGAATCAGTTTTCAGGTAGCCCTCCCCGGGCACCAGATCCTTCCAATGGTGAAAGGCACGCACATGCGGGTTACGAAGAAGTTGCTCTTGGGGTCCGTGGTCGCCACGGCCGCCCTCCTCCTGACGGCGTGTGCGCCGTCCGCAGCCCCCGGCGGCGGCGAGGAATCCGGCGAAGCCGGCCCGGCCGAGATCACGGTCGGCATCGTCACGAGCGAGACCGGTCCGCTCGCCGGCTACGGCAAGCAGTACCTCGACGCGTTCAAGGCCGGCCTCGACTACGCCACCGACGGCACCGACGAGGTCGACGGCACGAAGATCGTCGTGGAGTACCGGGATGACGCGGGCGACCCCGACAAGGCCGTCACCGCCGTCAAGGAGCTCGTCGGCGCGGGCGTCAACATCATCGCCGGCACGGCATCGTCGGGCGTCGCGCTCGCCGTCGCCGAGCAGGCAGCGCAGAACAAGGTCCTCTACATCTCGGGCCCTGCTGCGGCCGACGCGATCACCGGCATCAACGAGTACACGTTCCGCTCGGGCCGCCAGTCGGCTCAGGACGTCGCGACCGCCGGAACGTTCCTCGACGACATCGAGGGCAAGACGATCACGGTCCTCGCGCAGAACAACGCGTTCGGCACGGGCAACGAAGCCGCCGTGAACGCGATCCTCGGCGCCAAGGGCGCGACGGTCAACTCGGTCCTCGTCCCCGAGGATGCGACCGAGTTCACGCCGTTCGCGCAGCAGGTGCTCGCGGGCAGCCCCGACCTCGTCTTCGTCGCGTGGGCCGGCGCCACGTCCGGTGCGATGTGGCAGGCGATGAGCCAGCAGGGCGTCATGGACGAGATCCCCGTCGTGACCGGCCTCGGCGACGCGGCGACGTTCGGTGCATACGGTGAGGCTTCGGAGAAGATCAGCTTCCTCAACCACTACTTCGCCGGCGGACCCGACAACGACGTCAACACCGCGATGGTCGAGGCCATCGAAGCGGCGGGCGGCACGCCCGACCTGTTCAGCCCCGACGGGTTCAACGCGGCCATCATGATCGTCCAGGCGGTCAAGGAGGGCAAGGGCGACGTCGACGCGATGATCGCGGCGCTCGAGGGCTTCGAGTTCGAGGGCCCGAAGGGCACCACGACCGTCCGCGCGGGCGACCACGCCCTCATCCAGGAGATGTACCAGGTCAAGCTCACCGCCGACGGCGGCAGCTTCGTGCCCGAGCTCGTCGACACGGTGGCCGCCGACGAGGTCGCCCCCGCCGAGGCGGAGTAGGAATGAGCGCTCCCGTCCCGTCCGCGCTGCAGGTCGAAGGCCTCGGCCTTCAGATCGGCGGAGCGACGATCCTCAAGGATGTCGCCCTCGACGTCGCCGCCGGTTCGCTGGTCGGCGTGATCGGGCCCAACGGCGCCGGCAAGACCACGTTGTTCAACGTGATCTCCGGGCTCATGAAGCCCACGTCGGGTCGCATCCTCATGGACGGTGTCGACGTCACGTCGACATCGGTCACCGCCCGCGCGCGGGCGGGACTGGGGCGCACCTTCCAGACCTCGTCGCTCTTCCCACGGTTGAGCGTCCTCGAGAACGTGCGGCTCGCCGCGCAAGTGGGCCTCGGTGGTTCGGCATCGCTGTTCCGCTTCCCGAAGCGGACGGATGCCGCGACCGAGCTCGCTCTGCAACAGCTGCGCGCCGTCGGGCTCGATCACAAGGCCGACGCGGCGGCGGGGGACATCTCGCACGGCGACAAGCGCAAGCTCGAGATCGCCGTGCTGATGGCCACTGACGCATCCATCGTCCTGCTCGACGAGCCGATGGCGGGCGTCGCATCGGGCGACGTCGCCGGGCTCGTAGAGAACATCCGCACGCTGCAGGCCGAGAAGAACTGCACGGTGCTGATGGTCGAACACCACATGGACGTGCTCATGGGGCTCGTCGAGAAGGTCGCCGTCATGTACTTCGGCACGATCATCGCCTACGACACCCCGCAGGCGATCATGGACAACCCGCTCGTCCAGAGCGCCTACCTCGGAACGGGCACCGCGGCATGACCAGCTCCACCCCGATCCTCACCGTCGAGGGTCTCCGCTGTTCGATCGCCGGCCAGCAGGTCGTCGAAGACGTCTCGTTCAAGGTCCCATCCACCGGCATCACGGCCGTCCTCGGCCGCAACGGGGTCGGAAAGACCTCGACCCTGCGCGGCCTCATGGGACTGATCCAGCGTCGGGGCGAGATCCGGCTCGCGGGGGAGCGCATCGACGGCCTCCCCACCTACAAGATCGTGCAGCGCGGCGTCGGCTACGTGCCTGAAGACCGTGAGGTGTTCGCGAAGCTCACGGTGGCCGAGAATCTGGCTCTCGCCGAGCGGCAGAAGAACCCGCGGCGCGAGTTCGTCGCCGAGCTCTTCCCCGACCTCGTGCAGCGGCGCGATCAGATGGCCGGCAGCCTGTCGGGCGGTCAGCAGCAGATGGTGTCCGTCGCCCGTGCGCTCATGAACGACAACCGGATCCTCCTCGTCGACGAGCCGACGAAGGGCCTCGCGCCCAAGCTCGTCACGGAGGTCGCCGATGCGCTGGCGGAGGCATCCAAGATCGTCCCCATCCTGCTCGTCGAGCAGAACCTCGAGGTCGTGCGTCGACTCGCGCACGGCGCGATCGTCATCAGCGGCGGCCGGGTCGTGCACACCGGCGATGCGACCGAGATCCTCGACGACGAAGACCTGACCCGCCGCCTGCTCGGCGTGCACACGGGGGCAGCGGCATGAGCACCCTCATCCTCACCCTCATCACCGGCGTCGGTCTCGGCGCCCTCTACTTCCTCGTCGCGTCGGGACTGTCGCTCATCTACGGCCTCATGCACGTGCTGAACTTCGCGCACGGCGCGTTCCTCACGCTCTCGGCCTTCATCGGCTGGTGGGTCGCGTCGTCACTCGGCACCGAGTCATGGGGATCGTTCCTCCTCTCGATCCTCGTCGGCGCCGCGGTCGGTGCACTGTTCGCGACCTTCACGGAGCTCGTCCTCATCCGCCCGCTCTACGAGCGGCACATCGAACAGGTGCTGGTCACCGTCGGTCTGTCGTTCGCCGCGGTCGCCCTCTTCGAGGGCATCTGGGGGACGGATGCCATCAACATCGCCGGTCCCCCCTGGCTGAAGCAGACCACCGACATCCTGGGCGCGAAGATCCCCAACACCTACTGGGTGCTCATGATCGCCGCCGTCCTCGTGCTCGCCGCCCTCGTGCTGTTCCTCAAGAAGACGCGCTACGGCATGATCATCCGCGCCGGCGTGGAGAACCGGTCGATGGTCACGGCGCTCGGAATCGACGTGCGGCGCTCGTTCACCCTGGTCTTCGCGATCGGCGGTGCCGCCGCCGGCATCGGGGGCGTGCTCGCGATGCACTACTCCACCTTCGTCTCGGCACATCTCGGGCAGACGCTGCTGATCTTCGCGTTCATCGTCACGGTCGTCGGCGGGCTGGGCTCCCTCACGGGCGCTGCCATCGCATCCGTCCTCGTCGCGGTGCTGCAGCAGTTCGCGAACTTCTACCTCGGCGGCACCGGCGACTTCATCGTCGTCATCCTGCTCGCCCTCGTCCTGCTCATCAGGCCCGCGGGCCTGCTCGGAAAGGCGGCCTGACGATGAACATCCGCCGTTTCGTGCCCGCCGTCGTCGGCGCCGCGCTCATCGTGTTCATGGCGGTCCTGCCGCTGTTGAACCTGTCGCTGCCCGGCATCCTGCCCACGCCGACCTATATGCCGGGCACACTCGCTCTGCTGTCGCTGTGCATGGTGTTCGCCGCGCTCGCGCTGTCGTACAACATGCTCCTCGGCACCGCAGGCATGCTCTCGTTCGGTCACGCGCTCTACTTCGGGGCCGGGGCCTACGGACTCGGCATCGCCCTCGAGTACTTCGGCGTCCCCCTGTGGCCGGGGGTGTTCATCGCCCTCATCGGCGGCATGGTCATCGCCCTCGCGACGGGCGCCGTCGCAATGCGGGTCTCGGGCATCCCCTTCGCGATGGTGACCCTCGCCTTCGCGCAGGCGGGGTCGGTGCTCGTGCGCCGGAACCCCCAGATCACCGGCGGCGAAGAGGGGCTCAGCCTGCCGACGGAGCACGTTCCCGACTTCCTCATCGGGGTCGTCAACACGCGCAATCTGTACTGGCTGTGCCTCGCGATCCTGGTGGTCGTCTACCTCGTGACCCTGTGGGTCGACAAGTCCCGCCTCGGCCACCTCGCCGAGGCGACCCGAGAGAACGAGCAGCGGGTCAAGGTCCTGGGCCTGCGGCCGTACACCGTCAAGCTCGTCACGTTCGTCATCGCGGCGGTGCTCGCGAGCCTCGCCGGCGTCGCGTACATGCTGCTCCAGTCGGGCACCGTGCCGCGCGCGGTCTCGGCCGACTTGACGATCACGGTGCTCGTGATGGTGGTTCTCGGTGGCGTCGGGTTCCGGTGGGGTGCCATCGTTGGCGGTGTGCTCTACACGCTCCTCGACCAGCGCCTCACGGTGCTCGCGGGTTCCGAGGCGATCGCGGGGCTGCCCGACATCCTGCGCATCCCGCTCTCCGAGCCGCTGTTCATCCTCGGCGTGCTGTTCATCCTCGTCGTCATGTTCCTGCCCGGAGGCATCGCCGGCACGGTCGACAAGGCCGTGCGTCGCCGGCGCGGCGAACGAGCGCGTACGTCCCTGCAGTCGCTCGAGGATGCCGCGGAGCTGAAAGACGAGGTGCGCGTCTGATGTTCACCGGCATCGTCGAGGACGACCCGCACACGGTCGGCCGCTGGCTGGCCGATCGTGCGGCGACGTCCCCGCGGCGCATCGCGATCGACGATCGCGGCGTCACGATCGACTACGCGACGCTCGCGTTGCGGGCATCGGCTCTCGCCGATGCGCTGCGGGATGCCGGGTACGGCGCAGGCGACCGCATCGCGACCGTATCGGGCAACTCGACGGATCACGTCGTCGCGTTCTTCGCGTGCGCGCTCGCGGGAGTCGCCTTCGTCCCGCTCTCGTGGCGGCTCACGCCCCGCGAGCTGAACGATGTGCTGGTGCGCTCCGAGCCCGCCCTCGTGCTCGTCGAAGAGGACTTCGCGGCGGTCGCGGGCGAAGCCCTGCGCGGCATGGACACTCCCGTCGCACCCCTCGGAACGACGGGGATCGAAGCATCCGTGCCCCCGTCTCGCGCGCCGCGCACGCGACGGCACGTGCGCGATGACGACCCCCTGCTCGTGATCTTCACGTCGGGCAGCGAAGCCGCACCGAAGGGCGTCGTACTGACGCACGCCAACTGCTTCTGGAACAACCTCGCGCTTTCCCAGGCACTGCCGCTGACGCAGGACGACGTCGTACTCGCGATGCTGCCCCAGTTCCACGTGGCCGCGTGGAACTGCCAGCCGCTCCTGGCCTGGTGGGTCGGCGCGACGGTCGTGCTCGAGCGCTCCTTCCAGCCGGCGCGCATCCTGCAGCTCGTCGAGGAGCGCCGCGTGACGGCGATGATGGGCGTGCCCACGCAGTACGCCCTGCTCTCGGCCGATCGCGACTGGGCTTCGACCGACGTCTCGTCCCTGCGCCTCGCGCTGGTGGGCGGCGCGACGATGCCGATCGCCCTCCATCGGGAATGGGCGGATCGCGGCATCCCGCTCACGCAGGGATACGGGCTCACCGAAGCTGCCCCCAACGTGCTGCACCTGCCGGCCGACGAAGCGGCGGCGAACCCGGGTGCCGTCGGGCGACCGTACCCGCACGTGACCGTCGAGATCGTCGATGTGGAGTCGGGACTGCCCCTCGAGGGACCCGCGACGGGCGAGCTGTGGGTGCGCGGCCCGAGCGTCTTCGCGGGATACATCGGCGACGAGGATGCCACGGCTGCCGCCATGAGCGGGCCGTGGCTGCGCTCGGGGGACCTCGTGCAGCGCGATGCGGCGGGGATCATCAGCATCGTCGACCGCCTCAAGGACATCTACATCTCGGGCGGCGAGAACGTCGCGCCCGCCGAGGTCGAATACGCGCTGGGCCTGCATCCGCTCATCGAGTCGGCCGCCGTCGTCGGCGTCCCCGACCCCGTGTGGGGCGAGCGGGGCGTCGCCTTCGTCGTCCGCTCGCCCGGCGCGGCGCTCTCGCGCGACGAGGTGGTCGCGCACGCGCGGCGCAACCTGGCCGCGTTCAAGGTGCCCGTGCACATCGAGTTCGTCGAGACCCTCCCGCGCTCGACGATCGAGAAGCTCGCCCGCTCGCGCCTGCGAGCCCGTGCGAAGAACCTGATGGAAGGGGCGCATCATGAGCCTTCCCGATGACACCGACGAGCTGGTCTCGCCCGCGACCGGCCGCCCGCTGACCAAGCGCGGCGAGGCGACCCGGCGGCGACTCCTCGAGGCCGCCGAGGGGGTGTTCGCCGAGCAGGGGTACCACGAGGCATCCATCGTCAAGATCACCGAGCGTGCCGGGATCGGCCTCGGCACGTTCTACCTCTACTTCGACAGCAAGCAGTCGATCTTCGAGGCCCTCGTCATCGATCTCAACCGCCGAGTGCGCCACTCGATGTCCGAGGCGATGGAGGGCGCCGGGTCGCGCCTGGAAGCCGAGCGCGCGGGATTCGCGGGGTTCTTCCGGTTCACGGCAGAGCATCCGGCGCTCTACCGGGTCGTCCGCGAAGCCGAGTTCGTCTCGCCCGAGGTGCTGCGCCTGCACTACACGCGCATCGTCGAAGGCTACGAGGCCGGCCTGCGCGCCGCGCAGGAGACCGGCGACGTCGACCGGGCGCTCGATCCCGAGACGACGGCGTGGGCGCTCATGGGCATGGGCGAGCTCATCGGCATGCGGTTCCTGCTGTGGGAGCGGGATGCCTCGGGCACCGCGCCCACGGAGCTCGACCCCGTCATCTTCGCGGGCATGACCCGCTTCATCGACAACGCGCTCGCGCCGCGCGACACCCCGAAGGACGACTCATGAAGGATCTCGTCGGCAGACGTGCGCTCATCACCGGCGGCGCGAGCGGCATCGGCCTCGCGTGCGCGCACGAGTTCGCCGCGCGCGGCGCGCACGTCACGATCGCGGATCTGAACGCGGACGCCGCGGCCGCCGCCGCTTCCGACGTCGGCGGCGACGCGTGGGTCGTCGACCTCTCCGACACGGCGGCGCTCGACGACCTGGCACTGGATGCCGACATCCTCGTCAACAACGCCGGGATCCAGCGTGTGAGCCCCATCGAGGACTTCGACCCCGACACCTTCCGGCTGCTGCTGCGACTGATGCTCGAGTCGCCGTTCCTGCTCGTGCGCGCGGCGGTGCCCGGCATGTACGCGAAGGGCTGGGGACGCGTCATCAACATCTCCAGCGCGCACGGCCTGCGGGCATCCGCGTTCAAGTCCGCCTACGTGGCCGCGAAGCACGGTCTGGAGGGGCTCTCGAAGGTCACGGCGCTCGAGGGGGGCCCGCACGGGGTCACGAGCAACTGCATCAATCCCGCCTATGTGCGCACGCCGCTCGTCGAGAAGCAGATCGCCGATCAGGCGAAGGTGCACGGCATCCCCGAAGACGAAGTGGTCGAGAAGATCATGCTGACCGAGACCGCGATCAAGCGGCTCGTCGAAGCCGATGAGGTCGCGTCGCTCGCGGGATGGCTCGCGTCCGACAAAGCGGGCATGGTCACGGGCGCGTCGTACACGATGGACGGCGGGTGGACGGCGCGATGACCGAGCATTCCTACCGCACGATCGACGTCCCCGTCGCCGGCGGCGATCTGCGCGTCGCGGTCTGGGATCCCGTAGGGGAGCGCACCGCTGACGTCCTCCTCATCCACGGCGTGACGTCGTCGCACCTCGCCTGGCCGTACGTCGTGGACAGGCTGCCCGGTGTGCAGGCGATCGCGCCCGACCTGCGCGGGCGCGGGGCGAGCAACGACCTCGAGGGCGGCTCGAGCATGCGCGCGCACGCCGACGACATGGCCGCCGTGCTCGACGCGCTCGGGATCGAGCGGATCGTCGTCGTCGGCCACTCGATGGGCGCTTTCGTCGCCGTCGTGTTCGCCCACCTGCATCCCGAACGCGTCTCACGGCTCGTGCTCATCGACGGCGGACTCCCGCTCGACGTGCCCGAAGGCCTCGACGCCGACACGATGGTCTCGTCGATCCTCGGCCCCACCGCCGCGCGCCTGTCGATGCGGTTCGCCGACGCCGACGCCTACCTCGACTTCTGGCGCGATCACCCCGCGTTCCGAGGCGCCTGGACCCCGACGCTCGAGTCGTACCTGGCGTACGACCTCGTCGACGACGGTGAGGGGATGCTGCGTCCCGCCACGAGCTACGAGACGACCGCCGAGGACACCGTCGACATGAACACGGGCTCGACGCTGACGGACGCGGTTGCGGGGCTGCGGCATCCCGCACGATTCCTCACCGCCCCGCGCGGGCTTCAGAACGAGGAGCCGGGCCTGTACTCGCCCCGGTATCTCGAGGAAGTCCTCGCGGCTTCACCCGAGGTCGCGCACGAGCGATTGGACGGACTCAACCACTACACGATCGTGATGTCGGATGCCGGGGCGGCTGCCATCTCGCCGGTGATCTTCGACGAGCTCCGAGCGTCCTAGCTGTCGATACGGCGCTTGAGGAGCTTCTGCTCCTTGCCGTGCACGGGCGAGTCGCCCGCGATGAGACGGCCGCGCGATGCGCGCCGGGTGTCGACGATCGCGCCGATCGCCAGGGCCAGCGTGATGCCCCAGCTGAGCCACGCGAGCGCCGCGCGCCACGTGAACGGTTCGTTCTCGCGGAGTCCACGAAGCAGGGTGAGACCGCTCGTGACGGCGGTGATGATGCCCGTTCCGAAGATGTACTTCCGCATGCCCCCACGCTACCGCGACAGGGCCGCTTCGAAGAGGCCGAGCGGGTGACCGGCCTGCGATAGCCTGAAACGACAGCATCCGCCCACGTCGGGAGTCCCGTGACCAAGGCCGAGTTCGTCGTCGTCGCCAATCGCCTCCCTGTCGACCGCGTGGTGGATGCCGAGGGGAACGAGTCCTGGCGCACCTCGCCCGGGGGGCTCGTCACCGCACTCGAACCGGTCATGCGGACCGAGCACGGCGCGTGGGTCGGATGGCCGGGGCAGGCCGACCTCGAGCACGACCCGTTCGACCACGACGGCACGCGTCTGATCCCCGTCACTCTCTCCGCCGAGGACGTCGAGCTCTACTACGAGGGCATGTCGAACGACACGTTCTGGCCGCTTTACCACGACGTCATCGCCGCTCCCCGCTACCGCCGCGTGTGGTGGGACGCCTACGTCCGCGTCAACGAACGCTTCGCGCAGGCCGCGGCGAAGGCGGCGGCGAAGGGCGCCACCGTCTGGGTGCAGGACTACCAGCTGCAGCTCGTGCCGCGCATGCTCCGCGAAGCGCGCCCCGACCTCACGATCGGGTACTTCCATCACATTCCGTTCCCCGCATACGGGCTCTATTCGCAGCTCCCGTGGCGGCGCCAGGTGCTCGAGGGGCTGCTGGGTGCGGACGTCATCGGCTTCCAGCGGGTGGCGGATGCCGGCAACTTCGCCCGCGCCGTCCGCCGCCTGTTCCGCTATGAGACCCGTGCGACCGGGATCCGCGTGCCCGAGGCCGACGGCTCGACGCGCGTCGCCGTCGCGAAGGCATTCCCCATCTCGATCGACGCCGCGTCCTACGTCGAGATGGCCGGTCGGCCCGAGATCCAAGCTCGAGCCTCCGAGATCCGGGAGAGCTTGGGGAACCCGAAGCGCATCCTGCTCGGTGTCGATCGGCTCGACTACACGAAGGGCATTCGCCACCGACTGAAGGCGTTCGGCGAGCTCATCGCGGACGGGCGGATCGACGTCGAGGACGTCACGCTCGTGCAGGTCGCGAGCCCGAGCCGCGAGCGCGTGCAGGCCTACATCGAACTGCGCGACGAGATCGAGCTGATGGTCACGCGCATCAACGGCGACCACGACACGCTCGGGCACTCCGCGATCCGCTATCTGCATCAGGGCTTCCCCCGTGAGGAGATGGTCGCGCTCTACCTCGCGGCCGACGTCATGCTCGTGACCGCGCTGCGCGACGGCATGAACCTCGTGGCCAAGGAGTATGTCGCGACGCGCATCGACAACCGCGGCACGCTGGTCCTCAGCGAGTTCGCGGGCGCCTCCGACGAACTCGGCACGGCGCTGAGAGTGAATCCGCACGATATCGACGCCCTCAAGGACACCATCATGCGCGCGATCGAGATGCCACCCGCCGAGCAGGGGCGACGGATGCGCGCGATGCGGCGCAAGGTGCTCGACAACGACGTCGCCGCGTGGTCGCACTCGTTCCTCGATGCGCTGGCCGCCGCCTCCCACGCCGGCGAGGCGAACCGATGAGCGCGCGCGCCGACGCGATCGCCAAGATCGCCCGCACGGATCGCCTGCTGGTCGCCCTCGACTTCGACGGCACCCTCTCGCACCTGCACGACGAGCCGATGAAGGCTCGCATGATCCCCGAAGCGCGCGCCGCGATCGAGCGGCTCGCTGCACTGCCCGATACGACGGTCGCGTTCGTGTCGGGGCGGAGCCTGCACGACCTGCGCGAGATCGCCGAGCACCTCGATGACTCGCCGGTGCTGCTCGCCGGCAGCCACGGCGCCGAGTTCTGGGTGCCGGGGGAGGGCGCACTCGAGCCCGAGGCCGACGAGGTCGACGATGCGCTCCGGCAGGCCCTGTACGACCACGCCGTCACGGCGACGGAGGGCATGGACGGCGTCTGGATCGAGCCGAAGTCGTTCGGGCTGGGCGTGCACACTCGCACCGCGAGCCCCGAGACGGCGGCGGCGGCGGATGCTGCGGTCGACGCGCTCGTCGCGGCCGAAGCGCCCCACTGGCGGCGGCGCTCGGGCAAGAACATCGTCGAGTACGCCTTCCGGCACGAGGGCAAGGACTCGGCGATCGCCGCGCTGCGGGCACGGATCGGCGCGACGGCGGTGCTCTTCGCGGGCGACGACGTCACCGACGAGGATGCCCTCGTGAGTCTCGGCGATGCGGATCTCGGCGTGCACGTGGGGGAGAGCGAGAGCGCGGCATCCGTCTTCGTCGCGAACGTCGAAGATCTCGCCGCGTTCTTGGACGAGCTCGCGACCGAGAGAGCATATAAGCGGGAATAGACTCGCAGAATGCCCGGGCCCGAGAACCAGATCGACATCAAACCCCGCAGCCGCGTCGTCACCGACGGCATCGAAGCGACCACGTCACGTGGCATGCTCCGCGCCGTCGGCATGGGCGACGAGGACTGGGACAAGCCGCAGATCGGCATCGCGTCGAGCTGGAACGAGATCACACCCTGCAACCTGAGCCTCGACCGCCTCGCGCAGGGCGCCAAGGAGGGCGTGCACGCCGGCGGTGGCTATCCGCTGCAGTTCGGCACGATCTCGGTGTCGGACGGCATCTCGATGGGCCACGAGGGCATGCACTTCTCGCTGGTCTCGCGCGAGGTCATCGCCGACTCCGTCGAGACCGTCATGATGGCCGAGCGCCTCGACGGCTCCGTCCTGCTGGCCGGGTGCGACAAGTCGATCCCCGGCATGCTCATGGCATCCGCCCGCCTCGACCTGTCGAGCGTCTTCCTCTACGCCGGCTCGATCGCGCCCGGGTGGGTCAAGCTGTCGGACGGCACCGAGAAGGACGTCACGATCATCGACTCGTTCGAAGCCGTCGGCGCGTGTCTCGCGGGCAAGATGAGCGAGGCCGACCTGAAGCGCATCGAGTGCGCGATCGCCCCCGGTGAGGGCGCGTGCGGCGGCATGTACACCGCCAACACGATGGCCTCCGTCGCCGAGGCGCTCGGCCTTTCGCTGCCGGGCTCGGCCGCGCCGCCGTCGGCCGACCGCCGCCGCGATTACTTCGCGCACCGGTCGGGCGAGGCCGTCGTGAACCTGCTCCGTCAGGGCATCACGACGCGCGACATCCTGACGAAGGAGGCGTTCGAGAACGCGATCGCGCTCGCGATGGCGCTCGGCGGCTCGACCAACGTCGTTCTGCACCTCCTGGCGATCGCACGCGAGGCGGATATCGACCTGTCGCTGCACGACTTCAACCGCATCGGCGACAAGGTGCCGCACGTGGCCGACATGAAGCCGTTCGGCAAGTACGTCATGAACGACGTCGACCGCCACGGCGGCATCCCCGTCATCATGAAGGCGATGCTCGACGAGGGTCTCCTGCACGGCGACGCGCTCACCGTCACCGGCAAGACGCTCGCCGAGAACCTTGCCGAGCTGAACCCCGATCCGGTCGACGGCACCGTCATCCACTCCTTCGACGACCCGATCCACGCAAAGGGCGGCATCACGATCCTGCACGGCTCGATCGCGCCCGAGGGCGCCGTCGTGAAGTCGGCGGGCTTCGACGCGGACGTCTTCGAAGGCCCGGCGCGCGTCTTCGAGCGCGAGCGTGCGGCGATGGATGCCCTCGAGGCGGGCGAGATCGCCGCCGGCGACGTCGTCGTCATCCGCTACGAGGGCCCCAAGGGCGGCCCCGGCATGCGCGAGATGCTCGCCATCACGGCCGCCATCAAGGGCGCCGGCCTCGGAAAAGATGTACTACTGTTGACGGACGGCAGATTCTCAGGCGGCACAACCGGCCTGTGCATCGGCCACATAGCACCCGAAGCGGTGGACGCTGGTCCGATCGCCTTCGTGCGCGATGGTGATCTGATACGGGTCGATATCGCGGCTCGCACTCTCGACCTACTCGTCGATGATGCAGAGCTCGCCTCCCGCCGCTCCGGCTGGGAGCCGCTACCCCCGCGCTATACCCGTGGCGTCCTTGCCAAGTACTCGCGTCTCGTGCGCTCCGCTGCGGAGGGCGCGACGACGGGGTAGTTCCCGGCATCCCGCATTCGATTCCAAGGATCACCATGACTGCCGATTCCCTGCCGGCTGTTCCCCGGCCCCCTGCCCGCGCCTCCGCCGCGCCCGTGCTCACGGGTGCGCAGGCCGTCGTCCGCTCGCTCGAGCTGCTCGGCGTGACCGACGTCTTCGGCCTGCCCGGCGGCGCCATCCTGCCCGTCTACGACCCGCTCATGGACTCGAGCGAACTGCGTCACATCCTCGTCCGCCACGAGCAGGGCGCCGGCCACGCCGCCGAGGGCTATGCCGCGGCATCCAACAAGGTCGGCGTCGCGATCGCGACATCCGGTCCCGGTGCGACGAACCTCGTGACCGCGATCGCCGACGCCTACATGGACTCGGTGCCGATCGTCTGCATCACGGGTCAGGTCTTCTCGACCCTGATGGGGACGGATGCCTTCCAGGAGGCCGACATCGTCGGCATCACGATGCCGATCACGAAGCACTCGTTCCTCGTGAAGGATGCCTCCGAGATCCCCGGTGCGATCGCCGCCGCCTTCGAGATCGCCGGCACCGGTCGCCCCGGCCCGGTCCTGGTCGACATCACGAAGGACGCCCAGCAGGCCGAGGTGCCGTTCGTCTGGCCGCCGAAGATCGACCTGCCCGGCTACCGCCCCGTCACCAAGGCGCACGGAAAGCAGATCCAGGCGGCCGCGCAGCTGCTCACCGAGGCCAAGAAGCCCGTGCTGTACGTGGGCGGCGGCGTCATCCGCTCTCAGTCGTCGGCCGAGCTCCTCGCGCTGGCCGAGAGCACGGGCGCGCCGGTCGTGACGACCCTCATGGCGCGCGGCGCGTTCCCCGACTCCCACGCGCAGCACCTCGGCATGCCGGGCATGCACGGCACGGTTCCCGCCGTGCTCGCGCTGCAGGAGGCCGACCTGCTCGTCTCGCTCGGCGCGCGGTTCGACGACCGCGTCACCGGCAAGGCCGCCCTGTTCGCCCCGAACGCGAAGGTCGTGCACGTCGACATCGACCCCGCCGAGATCTCGAAGATCCGCACGGCCGACGTGCCGATCGTGGGCGACCTCAAGGATGTCCTGATCGACCTGGAGGCGGCGTTCCGCGCGGCTTCCGGCACCACGACCCCCGACATCACGGAGTGGTGGGCGTTCCTCGACGGCCTGAAGGACGAGTTCCCGCTCGGCTACACGCAGCCGACTGACGGACTCATGTCGCCGCAGTACGTCATCCAGCGCATCGGCGAGCTCACCGGCCCCGAAGGCGTCTACGCTGCGGGCGTCGGTCAGCACCAGATGTGGGCCGCGCAGTTCATCAAGTACGAGCGGCCGAACGCCTGGCTCAACTCCGGCGGCGCGGGCACGATGGGCTACTCCGTGCCCGCCGCGATGGGTGCCAAGGTCGCCGAGCCCGACCGCCACGTGTGGGCGATCGACGGCGATGGATGCTTCCAGATGACGAATCAGGAGCTCGCGACCTGCGCGATCAACAACATCCCGATCAAGGTCGCGATCATCAACAATTCGTCGCTGGGCATGGTCCGCCAGTGGCAGACGCTGTTCTACGACGGCCGCTACTCGCACACGAACCTCAACACCGGCCACGGCACCGTGCGCATCCCGGACTTCGTCAAGCTCGCCGAAGCGTACGGGTGCCTCGCGATCCGCGTCGAGAAGGAGGAGGACGTGGATGCCGCGATTCAGACCGCCCTCGAGACGAACGACCGCCCCGTCGTCATCGACTTCGTCGTGAGCGCCGACGCGATGGTCTGGCCCATGGTGCCCCAGGGCGTCAGCAACAGCTACGTCCAGTACGCGCGCGACCACGCGCCCGCCTTCGAGCAGGAGGACTGACCATGTCGAGTCACGTGCTGAGCCTCCTCGTCGAGGACAAGCCGGGTCTGCTGACCCGCGTCGCGGGGCTGTTCGCCCGTCGCGGCTTCAACATCGAGTCGCTCGCCGTGGGCGTCACCGAGGTGCCGGGACTGTCGCGCATCACGGTCGTCGTCGACGTCGACGAACTGCCCCTCGAGCAGGTGACGAAGCAGCTCAACAAGCTGATCAACGTCATCAAGATCGTCGAGCTCGACATGACGACGTCGGTCCAGCGCGAGCACATGCTCGTGAAGGTCCGCGCCGACAACCAGACGCGTTCGAACGTGCTCGAGGTCGTGAACCTCTTCCGCGGCTCGATCGTCGACTACGCGCCCGACGCGCTCGTCGTCGAGGTCACGGGCGACAAGGGCAAGGTCGACGCCTTCCTGCGCGCACTCGAGCCCTTCGGCATCAAGGAGCTCGCCCAGTCGGGCCTGCTCGCGATCGGCCGCGGCGGCAAGTCCATCACCGAGCGCGTCCTGCGCGGCTGACCATCACTTTTCCACTACCCCAGCAATCAAGGAGAAACACACTCATGGCTGAACTGCTGTACGACGCCGACGCCGACCTCTCGATCATCCAGAACAAGAAGGTCGCGATCGTCGGCTACGGCTCGCAGGGCCACGCGCACGCGCAGAACCTGCGCGACTCGGGCGTCGAGGTCGTCATCGCCCTCAAGGACGGCTCGAAGTCGATCGAGAAGGCGACCGAGGACGGCTTCGAGGTCAAGTCCGTCGCGGACGCCACCCAGTGGGCCGACCTCATCATGATCCTCGCGCCCGATCAGCACCAGCGCGGCATCTACAGCGACGGCATCAAGCCGTACCTGCACGAGGGTCAGACGCTCGCGTTCGCGCACGGCTTCAACATCCGCTTCGGCTACATCGACGCCCCCGAGGGCGTCGACGTCATCCTCGTCGCGCCCAAGGCCCCTGGCCACACGGTGCGTCGCGAGTACGTCGCGGGCCGCGGCATCCCCGACATCATCGCGGTCGAGAAGGATGCCTCGGGCACCGCGTGGGCGACCGCGCTCTCGTACGCGAAGGCGATCGGCGGCACGCGCGCCGGCGTCATCAAGACGACCTTCACGGAAGAGACCGAGACCGACCTCTTCGGCGAGCAGTCGGTGCTCTGCGGCGGTACGTCGCAGCTCGTGCAGTACGGCTTCGAGACGCTCGTCGAGGCCGGCTACCAGCCCGAGATCGCGTACTTCGAGGTGCTCCACGAGCTCAAGCTCATCGTCGACCTCATGTGGGAGGGCGGCATCGCCAAGCAGCGCTGGTCGATCTCGGACACGGCGGAGTACGGCGACTACGTCTCGGGCCCGCGCGTCATCGACCCGAGCGTCAAGGAGAACATGAAGGCGGTGCTCGCCGACATCCAGTCCGGTGCCTTCGCGAAGCGCTTCATCGACGACCAGGACGCCGGCGCCCCCGAGTTCCTCGCCCTCCGCGAGAAGGGCGCTCAGCACCCCATCGAGTCGACGGGTCGCGACCTGCGCGCCCTGTTCGCCTGGAAGCAGACGGACGCGGACTACACGGAAGGCTCCGCCGCGCGCTGAGTCCTCGCATGAACCACCGCTCCTGATCGGATCGGTCTTCGGCCCGGTCGTCACCTCTCATCCGGAGGTGGCGGCCGGGCCTCTTTCCGTGGTGGCACCGATTCCTCAGGCGGAGCGGTATCAGGGCCGGGTGGTGAGCCTCCTCACCCTTGTCACCGCCGACTCGGGCGGTGCACTCCACGGAAGGAACGGTCATGGACTATCACACCTACACCGCGGCCGTCCGTCTCGAACACCAACGAGCGGCGGCCCTGGACCGCGAGAACGCGCTCATCCGCAGCATCGCGGATCGCGGCGTCACGATCTCGCCGACGCGTCCGGTCGTCGACGCCCTTCGTGCGTTGGGCGTCTGGTTCCGGCCGGCGCCGCGCGCACCGCGTCTTCGGATCGCGCACTGAACAACGCCTGAGCCCCGTCGAGCCCGTGCTCGGCGGGGCTCGGCCCTGTGCCGGTACGCTGGGCCCGTGACTCCAGGCCGTGACGACGATGCCCTCAGCTGGTCCGGCGATGACGATCCGACACTCGACGTCGGTACGCCGGAAGTCGACGACGACGCCGATGCAGCGCCGGTGACGGATGCCGCGCCGGTTGCTCTGCCGAAGGGCTTCACCGCGGTGGGCCAGGGGAGTGGCGACGTCGGTCGCATCGAGCCGGACGGCAGTGTCGTGATGCCGGGCGACCGCGAGCCCATGAGCAACGCGGCGCTCATCTCGCTCGGCGTGTTCGGCGGGGTGTACCTGCTGTACGTCATCGGGTGGATCATCGGCGGACTGCGGCTCGAGGGCACGGCGATGTTCCTGGTGAGCGCGGCCGCCTATCAGTTCGGCCTCTGGATCGCGGTCCTGGCACCGGTGTTCTGGTTCGCCGCCGTCTTCCTGCTCACGCGTCGCTCGCCGACCTGGGTGCGGATCGTCTGGCTTCTCGCCGGAGCGGCGCTCCTCATCCCGTGGCCCTTCATCATGACCGGGGCGGTGGGACAGTGAGCGACGCGACGATGGATGCCTCGCCCCGCCGATCCGCGATGCCGACCTGGCTCGTGGCGACGATCGCCGGCGCGTTCGGGCTCTTCTACGCCTACGCCGTGTGGAATGCACTCGCGTTCCTCATCGATCAGGCGAGCGGTGCGCTCGGGCTCAACGGCGCGGGCTGGGCGCTCCTGCTCGCGGGGGTCGTGTTCCCGATCGCGGTGTTCGCCGTGGGGTTCGCTCTCGGGTGGAAGCGCAAGGCTGGTCCCTTCGCGCTGGTGCTGCTGGCCGGATTGGGCCTGGTCGCCGTGTTCTGGCTGAACATCGTGGCGTACGCGGCGGTGTACGGGGCGACCCTGCTGGGTTAGCCGCTCGACGTCACACGTACGAGGCGGGGCATGCACGGCCGGTAGGCTGGCGGGAGCCTCGTCCCGATGGCGTGCGGCGCGGCATCCACATTCTCGCGCCCGTCGCGCACCGCAGCCACAAAGGATCCATCCGTGACGAAGCCCGTCGTGCTCATCGCCGAAGAACTCTCGCCCGCCACGATCGACGCCCTCGGCCCCGACTTCGACGTGCGCAACGTCGACGGCACCGATCGGCCCGCACTGCTCGCGGCGCTCGCAGAGGCGAACGCTGTGCTCGTGCGGTCGGCGACGAAGATCGATGCCGAGGCGCTCGCGGCGGCTCCCGTGCTCAAGGTCGTCGCCCGCGCCGGCGTCGGACTCGACAACGTCGACATCAAGGCGGCGACGACCGCGGGTGTCATGGTGGTCAACGCGCCGACATCCAACATCATCTCGGCCGCCGAGCTCACGATCGGCCACATCCTGTCGCTCGCGCGCCGGATCCCCGCGGCCCACGCGTCGCTCGCGCAGGGGCAGTGGAAGCGCAGCGCCTACACGGGCACCGAGCTCTTCGAGAAGACGGTCGGCATCATCGGCCTCGGCCGCATCGGCGCGCTCATCGCCGCCCGCCTCCAGGCCTTCGACATGCGCGTCATCGCGTACGACCCGTACGTCACGAGCGCTCGCGCGCAGCAGCTCGGGGTGCAGCTCGTGTCGCTCGACGAACTCATCGAGCAGAGCGACTTCATCACGATCCACATGCCCAAGACACCCGAGACGACGGGCATGATCGGCATCGACCAGTTCCGCCTGATGAAGCGGACGGCGTACGTCGTCAACGTCGCCCGTGGCGGCCTCATCGACGAGGAGGCGCTGTTCAAGGCCCTCACGACGGGTGAGATCGCCGGCGCGGGTCTCGACGTCTTCACGACCGAGCCTCCCGTCGAAGGCGGCTCGGCCCGGATGCTGCTCGACCTGCCGAACGTCGTCGTCACGCCCCACCTCGGCGCGTCGACCGACGAGGCGCAAGAGAAGGCCGGCGTCTCGGTCGCGAACTCGGTGCGTCTCGCGCTCGGCGGCGACCTGGTTCCGGATGCCGTCAACGTCGCGGGTGGCGTCATCGACCCGTACGTGCGGCCCGGCATCCCGCTCGTCGAGAAGCTCGGGCAGATCTTCGCCGCGCTCGCGCACTCGCCCCTCACGTCGCTCGACGTCGAGGTGCACGGCGAACTGCAGGCCTACGACGTGTCGGTGCTCAAACTCGCGGCGCTCAAGGGACTTTTCACGAACATCGTGAGCGAGACCGTCTCGTACGTCAACGCGCCCCTGCTCGCCGAACAGCGCGGCGTCGTGGTGCGCCTGCTCGTGGATGACGACAGCCCCGAGTACCGCAACGTCATCACGCTGCGCGGTGCGCTGTCGGACGGTTCGCAGCTCTCGGTCTCGGGCACGCTCACGGGCACGAAGCAGGTCGAGAAGCTCGTCGCGATCAACGACTACGCGATCGAGCTGCCGATCGAGAAGCACCACATCGTGATGCTCTACACCGATCGCCCCGGCATCGTCGCGGTGTACGGCCAGAAGTTCGGCGAGGCGGGCATCAACATCGCCGGCATGCAGATCGCGCGCCGCGCGGCGGGCGGCCAGGCGCTGTCGGTCCTGACGGTGGATTCGCCCGTGCCGGATGCCCTGCTGGACGAAGTGCGCTCCGCGATCCACGCCGACCTCTTCCGCGAGATCGAGATCACCGAGGCCTGACGCCGCTGATCAATCGCGGATCGCGCGCTCGACCAGCGCGATCAGCGCATCCATCGCGGGACCGCGGGGGACGGGGCCGGGGATCGACCCGCCCGAGAGCGCGTTGTTGAAGTAGAGCCCGTCGCTCACGAGCATCACGAGGTCGAGGGATGCCTCGTCCTTCGCGTGCGGGCGGATGGCCCGCGCCCACTTCTCGCGCACACCGCGCAGGGCATCGCTCGCGGGGGTGCTCCCGCCCTGCGCGAGGCGGGCGGTCGCGAGGATCGCACGGTCGATGGGGTCGTTCTCCATGACCGACGAGCGGAGGAAGTAGGCCACGGCGCCCTCTTCCGCGGTCGTCATCGCGGCGACGTCGTCGTCGACGAGTGCATCGAGTCGCTCGACGATGCCCGCCTCGAGCGCCTCCTTCGAGGCGAAGTGGTAGAGCAGGCCGCCCTTGGAGACGCCCGCGGCGCGGGCCGTGGCATCCATCGTCGCCGCTCTTTCGCCCTCGTCGATCAGGATCGCCTCGAACGCGTCGAGCACCTTCTCGCGGGCGAGGGGAGGGCGACTCATGGCGTCGATCGTATCGACAGGGGAGCGGGCATCCTGATACTATACCGGCTGGACGGTATAGAAACGGTGCCGTTCAAGAACAGAGGCTGTGAGATGACCACCGAGACGATCACCGACGCGATCCGCGCCGAGCAGGCCCACCGGGTCGGCTGGCGCGGCTGGGCGGCGCTCGTGGTGCTCATGCTGCCCGTGCTGCTCGTCTCGGTCGACAACACGGTGCTGAGCTTCGCCCTGCCCGCGATCGCCCTCGACCTCGAGCCGACGAGCGCGCAGCAGCTGTGGATCATCGACGCCTATCCGCTCGTGCTCGCGGGCCTGCTCGTCACGATGGGCACCCTCGGGGATCGCTTCGGCCGTCGCAGGATGCTGCTCATCGGCGCGACCGGCTTCGCCGCCGTCTCGGCCCTCGCGGCGTTCGCACCGAACGCCGAACTGCTGATCGCCGCCCGCGCGCTCATGGGGGTCTTCGGCGCCATGCTCATGCCGTCGACGCTGTCGCTCCTGCGGTCGATCTTCACCGACCGCGACCAGCGGCGATTCGCGATCGCCGTGTGGGCGTCGATGTTCTCGGCCGGCGCCGCGCTGGGCCCGATCGTAGGCGGCATCCTGCTCGAGCACTTCGGCTGGGGCTCGGTCTTCCTCATGGCCGTGCCGGTGCTCGTTCCCCTGCTCGTGCTCGCACCGATCCTCGTGCCCGAGAGCCGCGACCCGAACCCGGGCCGGATCGACCCCGTCAGCATCGCCCTGTCGATGGGCACAATGATCCCGATCGTCTACGCGATCAAGGAGCTCGCGGTGCACGGCGTCGCCTCGCTCGCGTGGCTGTGGTTCGCCGTCGGCATCGTCTTCGGCTGGCTGTTCGTCCGGCGTCAGCTGCGGGCGCAGACGCCCATGCTCGACATGCGGCTGTTCCGCAACGCGACCTTCAGCGGCGCCCTGCTGGTGAACCTCTTGAGCGTCGTCGGGCTCGTCGGCTTCCTCTTCTTCGTCGCGCAGCATCTGCAGCTCGTCGTGGGGCTGAGCCCGATGGTCGCCGGCTTCGCCCTCGTCCCCGGTCTCGCCGCGATGATCGCATCGGGCCTCGTCGTCGTGCCGATCGCCAAACGCGTGCCGCCGCGGATCGTCGTGCCTGCGGCCCTCGCCTTCTCCGTGCTCGGCTACGTCGCCGTCGCGTTCGCCACGGGGCCTGAGAGCCTCGGTCTGCTCGTCGGCGCGTTCGTCTCGCTCGGCATCGGCATCGGCGCCGCCGAGACCGTGTCGAACGAACTGATCCTCGCGAGCGCCCCGCCCCAGAAGGCGGGCGCGGCCAGCGCCGTCTCCGAGACGGCGTACGAGCTGGGTGCCGTCCTCGGCACCGCGGTGCTCGGCGGCATCCTCACGGCCCTCTATCGCGCCAACCTCACGCTCCCCGCGGGGCTTCCCGCCGACGCGGCGCACGCGGCGGGCGAGACGCTCGCGGGTGCCGTGCACGCGGCGGACGAGATCGGCGGTTCGCTGGGCGACGCGGTGCGGGATGCCGCGGCTCATGCCTTCGACGCGGGTGTCGGCACGACGGCGCTCATCGGGGCAGGACTCGTGATCCTCGCCGCCGTCATCGCAGCGATGACCCTCGGCCGCGCGCGCCGCTGATCACAGAACCGCGCGGTGCGCGGCGTGGTGAGGTGCGGATGCCTCGGGCATCGCTTCGGCGAGGATGGTCACCGCGCGCTCGATCGCGTCGGGCGTCGCGGTGATCGGCACGCGGATGTTGCGCTCGAATTCGCCACTCAGCCCGAACCACGGGCCCGCTCCGATCAGCAGGCCGCGCGATCGTGCGGCGATCGTGAGCGCAGAGCTGACGGGCGTGTCCAGCCGCACCCAGGCGGCGACTCCGCCGTCGACGGAGTGGAGGTGCGCCGACGGAAGGTCACGCGTCAGCGAGGCTGCGAGCGTGTCGCGCGATGCCCGGTGCAGATCACGCCGATAGGCGATGATCGCATCGAGGTCCTCGAGCAGTTCGGAAGTGATCAGCTGTTCGAGGACGGCGGCTCCGAGGTCGAACGAGAACCGCGCCGCGACGAGGCGATCGATGATCGTGGTCGAGGCTCGGATCCAGCCCACGCGCAGCCCGCCCCACATCGTCTTGCTCGCCGACCCCACGCTGACGACGGTGCTTCCGGCCGTGTCGTACGCCGCGATCGGGATGGTCGACTCGAGCCGGTCGATGTCGAGCTCGGCCGTCGTCTCGTCGGACACGAGGATCGTGCCGTTCCGCGCCGCCGCGTCCACGACGGCGCCACGGACGGACGCGGACATGCTCCGACTCGTGGGATTGTGGAAGTCGGGCATCACGTACGCCAGAACCGGCAACGCTCGAGTCACCGAGCTCGCGAACTCCTCGGCATCCCACCCGTCTTCGCCGTCGACGATCGTGGGTATCAGTCGGGCGCCCGCAGCGCGAAAGGCGTCGTTGGAGTGCGGGTAGCCGGGAGTCTCGACGATGACTCGGTCGCCCGGGGCCAGAAACGTCCGGGCGATCAGCGAGACGGCGCTCGCGCTGCCACTCGTGACGAGGATGTTCTCGGGCGCAGTGGGCACGCCGCGCGATGAGTACAGCGCGGCGAGCGTCTCGCGGAGCGTAGGGAGCCCTGACAGCTCGTACCCGTCGGTCGTGAGACGTGCGGGCAGTCGACGCAGCGCACGTTCTGCGGCCGCGTGCACCCCGGGCACCGCCGATGAGGTGGCGCGGCTGAGATCGAGCATGTCGCCCGCGCGGGGGATCGGCAGATCACCCGTGCGACCCGGGATCTCGATGACGCTCCCCGACCCCTGTCGACTGCGCACGTATCCGCTGGCCCGCAGGTCGGCGAGAGCGGAGTTCACCGTCGTACGGCTGATGCCGAGGTGTTCGGCGAGCGCGCGCTCGGAGGGCAGACGCGCGCCGGCTTTGATGCGACCGTCGATCACCAGCAGCCGGATCCGCTCGGCAAGGGTTGAGTAGTCGCTCGCGGGACCACGCCATTCGCCCAAGAGCCCGGCGAGGTGGTGCATCGTGATCTGGTGCGACGTCACACGACCACTTTACGAGAATTGGTCTCTGGATGGAAGACCAATTGGCGAGGACGATGTGATCACTGATGAAGATCGGAAGACATCGAGAGAGGAGCTTCATCATGTTCCACACCAATTCGCGGAATCGCATGTCTGCTGTCGCCCTCATGGTCGTCGTCGGACTGGGGTCGTTGACCGCGTGTCAGACCCTCCCGAATCGCGGTGACCTGCCCGACCCGCAACCGGGGCCGGTCGTCGAGGGCGAGCGTGCAGGGCAGGGGGCGGCCCAGCACGGCGGACTCCCGGCCGACCGCATCGCGGAGGCGCTCGAGCGCCGCGCCGCCGAGCATCGGGCACTGTCGGAGCGGTTCGCGGGCGTTCCCGCCGACCGCATCGAGGAGCAGCTCGCGCGCGAGCGCGACGAGTGAGACGCGCTACCAGTGGAGGGCGGGGCGGGAATCCGCGCCCGCCCTCCACCGCGTTCGGACGGGTGGCGGCCGCCGGTAGGCTGGCGGGATGCCGCGTGTCGTGAAGCTCGCCGTCATCCCCGGAGACGGCATCGGTCCCGAAGTCATCGCCGAAGCAGAGAAGGTGTTGGATGCCGCGACCGCCGGCCTCGACATCCGCTTCGACAAGACGCACTTCTCGCTCGGCGCGACCCGGTTCCTCGAGACGGGTGAGACGCTCACGGATGCGGACCTCGCAGCGATCGCGGGCCACGACGCCATCCTGCTCGGCGCCGTCGGCGGCGTCCCCGGCGACCCGCGCCTGAAGGACGCGAACATCGAGCGCGGGCTCCTGCTGAAGCTCCGATTCGAACTCGACCACTACGTCAACCTGCGGCCCTCGAAGCTCTATCCGGGCGTGCCCGGCCCGCTCGCCGAGCCCGGCGACATCGACTTCGTCGTCGTGCGCGAGGGCACGGAGGGCCCGTACGTGGGCAACGGCGGATCGATCCGCCGCGGCACGCCGCACGAAGTCGCCAACGAGACGTCGGTCAACACCGCGTACGGCATCGAGCGCGTCGTCCGCTACGCCTTCGCACTCGCCGAGAAGCGTCGCAAGAAGCTGACCCTCGTGCACAAAACGAACGTGCTCGTACACGCGGGCGGCATGTGGAAGCGGATCGTGGATGCCGCGGCATCCGAGTACCCGGATGTCGCCGTAGACTATCTGCACGTCGACGCGGCAACCATCTTCCTGGTCACGAACCCGGGCCGCTTCGATGTGATCGTCACCGACAACCTCTTCGGCGACATCCTCACGGACCTGGCAGGCGCCGTCACCGGTGGCATCGGCCTCGCCGCTTCGGGCAACATCAACCCCGACGGCACGTTCCCTTCGATGTTCGAGCCCGTGCACGGGTCGGCGCCCGACATCGCAGGACAGCAGATCGCCGACCCGACGGCCGCGATCCTCTCCACCGCCCTCCTGCTCGATCACCTCGGGCTCCCCGGCGAAGCACACCGCGTCACCACCGCGGTGGAAGCCGACATCGCGGGCCGCGACGGCTCCGCACGCACGACGGCCGAGATCGGTGACGCGATCGCGACGCGGCTTCAGGCGTAACCTTTGACGCATCAGACCCACAGGACGTGACATGACCCTCATCGATTCCGACCCCGACACGGGACTCGCTCCGCTGCAGTTCGCGGTGACGAAGAACCTCAACGCCAAGACGACCGCTCAGCGCGACGAGATCCTTCAGAGCCCGGGCTTCGGCACCAACTTCACCGACCACATGGTCGACATCTGCTGGTCGGTGAACGGCGGCTGGCACCGCCCGCGCGTGCAGCCCTACGGCCCGCTCTCGCTCGACCCCGCTGCAGCGGTGCTGCACTACGGTCAGGAGATCTTCGAGGGCATCAAGGCCTATCGCCATGCGGACGGTTCGGTCCACACCTTCCGTCCCGACCAGAACGGCCGCCGTCTGCAGCGCTCCGCTCGACGACTCGCGCTGCCCGAGCTGCCCGTGTCGTACTTCATCCAGTCGCTGCGCGAACTCATCGCCGTCGACGGGGCCTGGGTGCCGACCGGTGCCGATCAGAGCCTCTACTTCCGACCCTTCATGTTCGCGAAGGAGGCGTTCCTCGGCGTGCGCCCCGCACACAAGGTCGCCTACTACGTCATCGCGTCCCCGGCCGGCGCGTACTTCAAGGGTGGCGTGAAGCCGGTATCGATCTGGCTGAGCGAGGACTACTCGCGCGCGGGCAAGGGCGGCACGGGTGCGGCCAAGACCGGCGGGAACTACGCGGCCTCCCTCCTGCCGCAGTCCGAGGCGTACGAGAACGAGTGCGACCAGGTCGTCTTCCTCGACCAGGACCGCAACGTCGAGGAGCTCGGCGGGATGAACGTCGTGTTCGTCTACAAGGACGGCACACTCGTGACGCCCGAGTCGCCGTCGATCCTCGAGGGCATCACGCGGGACTCGATCCTGCAGCTCGCGAAGGACCGCGGGCACAAGGTCGAGGGCCGCAGCGTCTCGCTCGACGAGTGGCGGCGGGGGGTCGCATCCGGCGACATCGTCGAGGTGTTCGCGTGCGGCACGGCCGCCGTCGTCACCCCGATCGGCGAGCTCAAGGGCCGCGACTTCTTCGATGAGCAGCCCATCGGCGAACTCGCGCTCTCGCTGCGCGAAGAGCTCACCGACATCCAGTACGGGCGCCGCGAGGACAAGCACGGCTGGCTCGTCCGCCTCGACGGCTGAGCCACGCGAGAGGCATGACCGTTTTCGGACGGTGGATGCCTTCCGCCGGCCGGTGTGCGGATGCCAGGGCTGGATAGGCTGAACGGGTGAGGATCGTACGCTTCAGCCACCAGGACGCCATCCGCTACGGCATCGTCGACGAGGGCGAGCTCGTCGTCCTCAGCGGCGACCCGATGTTCGCGGGTTTCGACACGACGGGCGAGCGTGTGCCGATCGGTGACGTGGCGCTGCTGGCCCCCGTCATCCCGCGCTCGAAGGTCGTGTGCGTCGGCCGCAACTACCGCGACCACGCGGCCGAGCTCGGCAACGACGTGCCGACGGCGCCCATGCTGTTCTTCAAGCCCAACACGACAGTCGTGGGCCCGGGCGACGCCGTCGTCCTGCCGAAGCACTCGGACTTCATCAGCTTCGAGGGCGAGCTCGCCGCCGTCATCGGCCGCATCGCGAAGAACGTCTCGGCCGAGGACGCCCTCGACTACGTGTTCGGCTACACGATCGGCAACGACCTCACGGCGCGTGACTGGCAGATGTCCGACGGGCAGTGGGCGCGTGCGAAGGGATTCGACACGTCGTGCCCGCTCGGCCCGGGCATCGAGACCGAGTTCGATGTGACGGGGGATGCCGTCATCACGACACGCCTCAACGGTGAGATCCGCCAGCAGGGGCCGATCAGCGACATGATCTTCTCGCTCGGCGAGATCATCGAGTACGCCTCGGCGGCGTTCACCCTCCTGCCGGGGGACGTCATCCTCACGGGCACCCCCGCCGGCGTCGGCCAGATCGTCGCAGGCGATGTGGTCGAGGTCGAGATCACGGGACTCGGTATCCTCCGCAACACCGCACGCGCTTCCGGATGAGCTCCGCCCCGCTCGACATCACCCGCATCCAGCGTCGCACCGTCTGGGTGCTGTCGATCGGGCAGGTTCTCGGGGGCATCGCCTTCGGCGCGACGCTCTCGCTCGGCGCCGTGCTCGCGGCCGAGATCTCGGGCGATGAGTCGTTCTCGGGGCTCGCGGCGGCGGCGGTCACGTTCGGCACCGCCGCGATCGCCGTCCCGCTGGCGGCGCTCGCCCGCCGATTCGGACGACGCGTCGCGCTCACGACCGGCATGGCAGCGGCGCTCGTCGGCGTCGTGCTCGTCGTCACGGCGATCGGAATGCGATCGTTCCCGCTGCTGCTCGTCTCGTTCCTGCTCATCGGGGGCGGTCAGGCGGCGAACCTGCAGACGAGGTTCGCCGCGGCGGACCTCGCGACCGACGCCACGCGCGGCCGAGACCTGTCGATCGTCGTGTGGGCCACGACGATCGGCGCCGTGCTCGGACCGAATCTCACGGGACCCGGCGAGATCGTCGGCGATGCGGTCGGGATGCCGCCGCTCAGCGGCCCCTACCTGTTCACGATCGTCGGCCAGCTGCTCGCGATCGCGCTGTACCTGTTCCTGCTGCGCCCCGACCCCCTCGTGCTCGCGCAGCGCGTCGTCGCCGACCGCGCGAACGCCGGCCCGAAGGGCGGCGCCATCGCGAAGGCCGACCGTCCGGTCGCGGCGCGCTACGCGATCTTCGCGATCGCCGCGGCCCACGGGGTCATGGTGTCGGTCATGGCGATGACCCCGGTGCATCTGCTCCACCACGGTGCCGATCTCGCGATCATCGGCCTCACCCTGAGCCTGCACATCGCCGGCATGTACGCCCTCGCCCCGGTCTTCGGCATCCTGGCCGACCGGCTCGGGCGCGTGTCGACGATCCTGGTGGGCCAGGGACTGCTCGTCGCCGCGCTTCTGACCGCCTCGTTCGGGCAGGAGTCGAACACGGCCGTCACCGTCGGTCTCGTGCTGCTCGGTCTCGGGTGGAGCGCGACGACCGTCTCCGGTTCCGCTCTTCTGACCGAGGCTTCTTCGGAGGAGCGACGCACACGCAGGCAGGGCCTCAGTGACTTCACGATGAGCATGGTGGCCGGTGTCGGTGCGATCCTCGCCGGAGTCGTGCTCGGCTGGATCGGCTACGGCGGTCTGGCGCTCACGGTCGGCGTGCTCGTCGTCGCCGTCGCCGCGTCGTCGCCTCTCGGGCGGCGGGCCGCGGCATCCGCGTCGGTAGAATCGTGAGGATGCCTTCTTCACCCGATCCCCGCACCACGACCGCCAGCGGCACCGACGTCCGCGTGCGGTTCTGCCCCTCGCCGACGGGTCTTCCGCACGTCGGAATGGTCCGCACGGCCCTCTACAACTGGGCGTACGCACGTCACACGGGCGGCAAGATGATCTTCCGCGTCGAGGACACGGATGCCGCACGCGACAGCGAGGAGTCGTATCGACAGCTCGTCGACGCGCTCACGTGGCTCGAGATCGACTGGGACGAGGGCGTCGAGAAGGGCGGTCCGCACGAGCCGTACCGGCAGTCCCAGCGCGGTGAGATCTACGCCGGCGTGCTCCAGAAGCTGATCGAGGCCGGTGCCGTCTACGAGTCGTACTCGACGGCCGAAGAGATCGACGCGCGCAACGAGGCGGCCGGTCGCGCGAAGCAGCTGGGCTACGACAACTTCGACCGTACGCTGACCGACGAGCAGAAGGCCGCGTTCCGTGCCGAGGGGCGCGAGCCCGCATGGCGCGTGCGGGTACCCGAGCACGATGTCACCTATGTCGACCTCATCCGCGGCGAGGTGACGTTCCCCGCCGGTTCGTTCCCCGACTTCGTGGTGGTGCGCGCGGGCGGGCAGCCGCTCTACACGTTCACGAACCCCGTCGACGATGCCCTCATGGGCATCACCCACGTCATCCGCGGCGAAGACCTCATGCCCTCGACGGCACGCCAGCTGGCGCTGTACGCCGCGCTCGTCGACGCGGGCGTGACGGACTTCATGCCGCGCTTCGGCCACATGCCGCTCGTGCTCGGCGAGACGGGCAACAAGAAGCTGTCGAAGCGCGACCCGCAGGCGGATCTCTTCCTGCAGCGCGAGAAGGGCTTCATCCACGAGGGCCTGCTCAACTACCTCGCGCTCCTCGGCTGGTCGATCGGTCCTGACCGCGACATCTTCTCGCTCGAGGAGTTCACCGCGGCCTTCGACATCGTGAACGTCAACCCGAACCCGGCGCGCTTCGACCAGAAGAAGGCCGAATCGATCAACGGCGACCACATCCGGATGCTCTCGCCCGAAGACTTCGCCGCGCGCATCGTCCCTTACCTGCGTGCGGGAGGTGTCGTGGGGGAGGAGCTGACCACTGAGCAGAGCGCGCTCGTCGCGGCAGCCGCCCCGCTCGTCCAGGAGCGCGTGCAGCTGCTCGGCGAGGTCCCCGGAATGCTGGGGTTCCTCTTCACCGACGAGCTGACGTACGCCGACGACGCCCTGGCCTCGCTGCCGGCGAACGCGGGCGAGGTGCTGGTCGCGTCGGTCGGTGCCCTCGAGCTCGTGCCCGAGTCGGAGTTCACCGCCGCCGCTGTTCAGGAGGCCTTGTCGGCGGCGCTGATCGAGGGGCTGGCGCTCAAGCCCCGCGTCGCCTACGGACCACCGCGTGTCGCGATCAGCGGGCGACGGATCTCGCCTCCGCTCTTCGAGTCGATGGAGCTGCTCGGCAAGGCCGAATCCATCCGTCGTCTGGGCGCGCTCGTGACCCGCGTGGGCTGATCCGCGCGACACGCCGGTTTGGCCTCGCCGCCGAAGTCGACTAAGCTTGATCTTCGGCACGGCTTCGGTCGAGGCCATTGGGGTATGGTGTAATTGGCAACACGGAGGTTTCTGGTACCTTTGTTCTTGGTTCGAGTCCAGGTACCCCAGCTCGAAAAAACCCCCGGTCATCCGGGGGTTTTTCGTTTGCCTGCGACCGTGTGCCACCCTTGTTCCGAGGCATGACGACGGGGCGCAGACCGGATGCTCCAGCCCACGCCCCTCGGCATGTCGTGCGGTCAGGCAGTGACGGTCGTCGCCGCGCGACGGCGGTGCTCGACGCGGTGGCCGACCCAGAAGCCGATCGCGATGAGGCCCGCGAGCGCGATGCCGAGCATCCACGGAAGCAGCGACGGCGTCGCGCCCGACGCGCCGTCGGCGAGCTGGTCGGTGCCCGCGGCGATCTGCGCGTTGCCGTCGGCGAGCTGCGTCGCTCCGGCCGAGAGCTCACCCGAGCCGTCCGCGAGCTGCTGCGAACCGGCGGACAGTTCACCGGCGCCGTCCGCGAGGTCGGTGATCCCCGACGACAGTGCGGTCGCACCCGTGGACAGCTCGCTCGTGCCCGTTGCGAGGGTGCTCGCGCCGCTCTCGAGCTTCGCGGCTCCGGCGGAGAGAGTGCTCGTGCCGGCCGACAGGTCGCGCAGCTTCGTGCTGATCGTCGCGCCGCCCGTGACGAACTCGCTCGACTTGCTGCGGAGCAGATCGAGCCCACCCGACACCTCGGTGGCGCCGCTGTCGAGACGGGCGATGCCCGATGCGAGGTCGCCCGCGCCACCGGCCATCCGGCCGAGACCGGCCGCGAGCTCGGCGGACTTCGTCGCCAGCGTCGCGGTTCCGCCCGCGATCTGCGCCGAGCCGCCGCTGAGCGCGGCAGCCGCGGGAGCCATCGTCGACAGCGCCGTGGACAGCGACGTCGCGCCCGCGGCGATCGTGCCGGCACCCGAGGCGACCGTGCCGGCACCCGAGGCGAGGCCATCGGCGCCGTTCTTGAGATTCTGCGCGCCCAGGTTGAGGGTCGCCGCGCCGCCGTTGACGTCCGCAGCGCCCGCCGAGACCTGGCTCGCGGCTTCGGCGAGTGCCGTGACCTGCTGGATCAGCGCGGCGTCGGCGCCTGCGGCCACGAGTGACTGTCGGAGCTGCTCGAGCCCACCCGCGACACTCGCGGAGCCCGCCGCGACCTGGGCGGTGCCACCGGCGAGCGATGCCGCACCGTCGGCGACCTGACTCGCGCCACCGGCGACCTGGACCGCCCCTCCGGCGACCTCTGCGGTGCCGCCGGAGAGCTGCCCGGCGCCGTCTGCGAGGCTCTTCGCACCCGCCTCTGCGCTCTGGGCGCCCGCGCTCAGCTGCGACAGCCCCGTCGCGACCTGCGCCGCGGCGCCGTTCAGGTGTGCGATACCGGCTGCGAGCTGCGCGCTGCCGGTGCCGACGGAGGGAAGGTTGGCGGTCAGCGGAGCGGACTTCTTCGCGAGCTCCGCAGCGCCGGCCGCGAGCCGGCTCGCGCCGTCGTCGAGTTTCGCGATGCCCGCGCCCGCGTCGTTGAGGCCGTTGGAGAGTTTCGCACCACCCGCGGCGAGCTGGTTCGCACCGTCGGCAGCCTTCGAGGCGCCTGCCGAGAGCGTCACCGCGCCGTCGGCGAGCTGCGCAGCACCGGATGCCGCCTTGCTCGCACCCGCGGCGACCTTGGCAGCACCCTCGTCGGCGGAGTCCGCACCCGCGTCGAGCTTCGAGGCCCCCGCGGCGAGATCGCCGGCGCCATCCGACAGGGTCGCGGCGCCCGCCGCGAGTTCCTGCGATCCGTCGTCGGCCTGGGTCGTGCCGGCGGCGAGCTGGTCGGCGCCGGACGAGATCTTCGACATCGTGAGCAGATACATCCCGATCATCGCGGCCAGCAGAACGCTGAGCACGACGACGGCGATGCGCATCCCCGTGCCGTGCGCGTGTGGTTCGGTTCTCGTCATCAAGTCACTCCAATGTGATCGCGCCTGCACGCAGGCGTGGACGGGTGCACCGACTGACGCCGGTCGACAGCGGATCGCGGGTCGCGATCGCCTCCATCCGTGCACCGTCGCTGGTGCCCGGACCCCAGAAGGCTGCCGTCGTGAGAGCGGTGCGAATGTAACAGGTGGATGCCGCGGCATCCGCGTTCTCCACACCCTCGCTGGGGCTGGGACCAAGTCTCACGACCCGTGGGACTCGATTTCTTGTGCGCAAGCTACAAAACCGTGACCAAGCGTTATCTTCGCGGCGGCGATAATGGGGCGATGGAGGTTCGGCCGCCGTGGTCTGAGCAGTCCCGCGAACTCGCGGACCTGCGTCGTCGCGCCTATGGCCCGGGTGGCGATATCTCGGCCGACCCCGCCGCCGTCGCGCGTCTGCACGAACTCGAAGACCTGCTGCGCGACGAGGAGCCGGTGGCCGCGGTGCCGGTCGAGCCCGCGGTGCGCGAGCCGATCCGCCGTCCTGAGGTACCGAAAGCCGAGCCCGCTCCGCAGAGCGCGCACGAGCCGACGGCGGAGGATGCGGCATCCCGAGCCGACGCTCGAGCCGTCGAGGATCGCGCGCCGGCACCCACACGGCGGTCGTGGTGGCAGCGCGTGCCCGTCTGGGGCATCGCCCTGGCGAGTGCGGGACTCGGTGCGGCGATCGCGCTGTCAGCGGTGAATCTCGCGGCTGACCGGCCCGAGGCCACGCTGCAGCCGGCGACGAGCGTGCCCGAGACGCCCGCCGATTGGGACGACCTGGTGCGCGGGTTCGACGGCGATCCCTCGACGATGCAGTACTTCGGCGACTTCCACGAGATCGATGTGTGGGAGCTCCGTTCGCGGATCGGCGCACCCTGCGTCCTGCTCTCGTCGCGAGGACGGCCGTTCACGATGAGCTGCGCTGCGCAGGATCTCGACCCCATCGTGGACTTCACGGTGCAGTCGGGGATGCTGGGCATCCTCAACGATCAACTGCGGGACGGCATGCTCCTGCGCTTCGTCGGGCGCGATGACCGCGTCGACGTGTGGGTGCGCGAAGCGCCGGCCCGCGAGGCTCAGTCGCCGAGGACCTCGGGGATCGCCTCGGCTCCCAGCGCGCCGTAGTCGGGGTTGTCGTCGCTGTTGATCACGAGCATCATCGCGATCGTCGCGGCCCACGCACGGGCACGCACCCACGTCGCGGCGTCGTGGCGCCCTTCGAGCGCCGAGCGGAACCGCGCGCGCCCGCGGGCGTCGAACGCGAGCCACGCGACCGCGAGGTCGTAGGCGGGGTCACCCGCTGTGACGTCGCCGAAGTCGATCAGGGCGACGAGTCGTCCGCCGTCCGCGACGAGGTTGCCGGGGTGCAGGTCGCCGTGGATCCATACCGGGTCCGCGCTCCAGGGTGCGGCGGCGAGGCCGGCTCGCCATACCGACTCGAGCGCATCGACCGACGACGGCGGGAGCGCGTGCGTCTCGCGCAGTAGCGCGACGCGTTCGGAGACGAGCGGCGCACGATCCGTCAACGGCACGCCGCGCACGGGGTTCACGGGGTGGTCGGCGGGTGCCGGTGCGTGCAGTGCGACGAGAGCCGCAGCCAGGGGTCCGGCCCAGTCCGCGCGCTCGGCGCGTGGCACGTGGAGCCCTGCGGTCCCGGCGTACCACGGCACGATCGACCAGTGCCACGGGTAGTGGTCCGACGGCGACCCCGCGAAGACAGGGATGGGGACGTGGATGCCGGTGGCCTCGATCCGCGGGCCGACGACCGGCAGCGCGCGCTGCTCGTGGAGGACGAGCGGTGCCGCGAGCGCACGGCGGGGGAGCCTTACGGCGAGATCCTCGCCGAGGCGCCACACCTCGCTGTCCCACCCCTCCGACGTCTTCGTGAGCGCGCGGGATGCGGCATCCGGAATCGACGCATTCGCCTGAGCCAGGAGGGCGCGGACGACGCGCTCGTCGATGAGCACCTCGGCGGGCGGCTTGTCGGGCATCCTTCGACCCTATTCCCTCGCGGGTATTGCTTTGTGTGGGAATGAGTTGTAATGTGTGGGAAACCAACGAAGGGCGCAAGATGTACGCAACGGAGCGACACGACCTCATCGAGCGACTGCTCGGCGATGAGGGGCGCGTGAGCGTCGTCGACCTCGCCCGCCGCTTCGACGTCACGACCGAGACGATCCGCCGCGATCTCGACCTGCTCGAGCAGTCCGGAGCCCTGCGTCGCGTGCACGGCGGCGCTGTGCCGAACGAGCGCGCCAGCACGACCGAGTCGTCGCTCGGCGAGCGCGCTCTGCGTCACGCGCCGGCCAAGTCCGCCATCGCCCGACGCGCTCTCGACGCCCTCGGCGAGGGGTTCCGGGGCTCGGTCTTCTTCGATGCGGGTACGACGACCGCCGCGGTGGCCGCGCAGCTCGCTCCCCGGCTCACCGCCTCGCGTATCGACGTCGTGACCCACGCTCTTCCGCTCGCGACGGCCCTGGCCGCCGTCCCGCAGGTGTCGCTCTCGGTCATCGGCGGCCGGGTGCGTCCGCTCACCGAGGCCGCTGTCGGCGCCGACACGGTGCGGGCGATCGCGGGCCTGCGCCCCGACGTCGCATTCCTCGGCACGAACGGCCTGTCGACAGGCTTCGGAGCCAGCACGCCCGACGCCGACGAGGCCGCGGTGAAGTCCGCCATCGTGCGCTCGGCGCGACGCGTCGTGCTGGTCGCCGATGCCGAGAAGCTCGGCCGCGAGCTGCTCGTCTCGTTCGCCTCGCTCGACGAGATCGACGTCCTGGTGACGGATGCCGCGCCCGACGCACCACTTGCGGCCGCGCTCGACGACGCCGGGGTGGAGGTGTGGCTCGCATGATCGTCACTCTCACGGCGCATCCCGCGATGGATCGGGCGATCCGGCTCGACGCACCGCTGCAGCCTGGGGAAGTGCAGGCGGCGACGGGGGAGCGGGAGGATGCGGGCGGGAAGGGCATCAACGTGGCCCGCGCCGTCGCGGCCGCCGGTGCGTCCACGGTCGCCGTGCTGCCGCTGGCTCAGGACGACCCCTTCGACGCGGCGCTGCGCGCCACGGGCGTCCCGGCGCTCCGGGTTCCGGTCGCGGGCCGCGCACGGACGAATCTCACGATCACCGACCCCGCGGGCACGACGACGAAGATCAACCTCCCTGGCGCATCGCTCGCCCCTGGCGAGACCGCAGCTCTCATCGCGGCCGTCGTCGACGCGACGGCCGAGGCTCGCTGGCTGGTCCTCGCCGGCTCGCTGCCACCCGGCGTCGGCGACGACTTCTACGTCGAGGTGGTGCAGGCGGTGCGCGCGGCGCACGGCGCGTCCGCGCCACTCGTCGCCGTCGACACCTCCGGCCCCGCGCTGCGTGCCGTCGTCGACCGTGCCACCCCCGACCTCATCAAGCCGAACGACGAAGAACTCGCCGAGCTCGCGGGGGGCGGGCTCGGCGGGCCCGACCTGAACGCAGCCGTGCTCGCGGTCGCACGAACGGTCGTGCCCGACCGGGCCCGAGCGGCGCTCGTGACCCTCGGTGCGCGCGGGGCGATCCTCGTCACCGCCGACGGCGCATGGATCGGGGCGGCTCCGCGCATCCGGGTCGCGAGCACCGTCGGTGCCGGCGACAGCTCGCTCGCGGGCTATCTGCTCGCCGAGTCCGAGGGGGCGGCGCCGCCGGAGCGGCTCGCCCGCGCCATCCGCTACGGCGCGGCCGCGGCATCCCTCGCCGGTACGCAGGCGCCGCGCCCGATGGATCTCCCCACCGCAGACGTGCCGATCTCGGCCATCGACTGAAAACCACACGAAACCACATCGACCACTGGAGGTCACCGTGTCCGACACCATCACACCGGCTCTCGTGAGCCTCGACGCCGATCTCGGCGCCGACAAGGCGGCAGTCATCCGCGCCCTCGCGGCCCGCGTCGTCGCGGAGGGGCGCGCGACCGACGCGGACGCGCTCTTCGCCGACGCGTGGGCCCGCGAGGAGAAGGACGAGACCGGGCTCCCGGGCGGCATCGCGATCCCGCACGCCAAGAGCGCCGCCGTCACCGAACCGTCGCTCGCGTTCGCGCGTCTGGCTCCAGGCGTCGACTTCGGCGCTCCCGACGGTCCAGCCGATCTCGTGTTCCTGATCGCCGCTCCCGACACCGCGGCCGAGGCCCACCTCGCCGTCCTGTCGAAGCTCGCCCGCAGCCTCATGCAGGACGACTTCACGGCGGGGCTCCGCGCCGCGCGAACCGACGACGAGGTCGTCGCGATCGTGCGGGGCGCCATCGGCGAAGGGGACGCGTCGGCGCCCGCCGCCGCGGCAGCGCCCGCCGCGGTCGCGGCTGCGGCCGATGACGGTCACACGATCGACGGTCGCCCCGCGAAGATCGTCGCCGTCACGTCGTGCGCGACCGGTATCGCCCACACCTTCATGGCCGCCGACGCGCTGACCGCGGCGGGCAAGAAGGCGGGGGTCGACCTGGTCGTCGAGCCGCAGGGTTCCAGCGGCTACCAGGCGCTCCCGCGCGAGGTCATCGACGGAGCGGATGCCGTCATCTTCGCGAACGACGTCGACGTGCGCGAAGTGCAGCGCTTCGCCGGAAAGCCCGTCGTGCGCTCAGGCGTGAAGCGCGGCATCGAGCAGCCCGACGCGCTCATCGTCGCCGCGATCGCTGCCGCCAAGGACCCGAACGGCGCGCGCGTGCCCGGCACGGCGGATGCCGCCGGCGCCGGCGGATCGACGCAGAAGCTGTCGTGGGGCGCCAACATCCAGCGCATCCTGCTCACCGGTGTGAGCTATATGATCCCGTTCGTCGCCGGTGGCGGTCTGCTCATCGCTCTGGGCTTCCTGCTGGGCGGCTACAACGTCACCGACGACGCGGCGGACGTCATCATCCAGAACTCGCTGTGGGACCTCCCGGCGGGCGGCCTCGGGCAGTATCTCGGCTCGGTCGCCTTCATGATCGGCGCGACGTCGATGGGCTTCCTCGTCTCGGCGCTCGCGGGGTACATCGCCTTCGCGATCGCCGATCGCCCGGGCATCGCGCCCGGCTTCGTCGCGGGCGCCGTCGCGGTGCTCATGAACGCCGGCTTCATCGGCGGCATCATCGGCGGTCTGCTCGCCGGTGTCGTGGCGTGGTGGCTCGGCAGGCTCCCGGCACCGCGCTGGCTGCGCGGCCTCATGCCCGTCGTGATCATCCCGCTGGTCGGCTCGATCGTGGCATCCGGACTCATGATCCTGTTCCTCGGTCGCCCGATCGCGACCCTCATGGTGTGGCTGACGGATTGGCTCACGAGCCTCACCGAATCCGGTGGCGCGGCGATCGGCCTGGGCGTCATCCTCGGCCTGATGATGTGCTTCGACCTGGGCGGACCCGTCAACAAGGTCGCGTATTCGTTCGCCGTCGCGGGTCTTGCCGCGGGCTCCGCCGACAACCCCGCGCCGCTGCTCATCATGGGTGCGGTCATGTGCGCCGGCATGGTGCCGCCGCTCGCGATGGCGCTCGCCTCGACCCTGCTCGCACGGCCGCTGTTCACTCCGGTCGAGCGCGAGAACGGCAAGGCGGCCTGGCTGCTGGGAGCGTCGTTCATCTCGGAGGGCGCGATCCCGTTCGCCGCCGCCGACCCGCTGCGCGTCATCCCGGCCTCGATGGTCGGCGGTGCGGTGACGGGCGCGCTGTGCATGGTGTTCGGTGTGCAGTCCTACGCGCCGCACGGGGGCATCTTCGTGCTCTTCGCGATCCAGCCCATCTGGGGCTTCGTCGTGGCGCTGCTCGTAGGCACCGTGATCTCGGCACTGCTCATCATCGCGCTGAAGAAGTACGTCGCTCCGAAGGAGCTGCGCGAGGCGGAGGAGTCCTCGGCCGTCGCCGTCGCGGTCTGAGACGCGCATCCGTGCCGTGATCCTCGCATCAGCGGGGCGGATGCGAGAGAGTGAGTACAGGAACGCCGACGAAGGAGAACCCATGGCAGAGCGTCAAGCCACCATCGCCAGCAGCTCAGGGCTGCACGCCCGTCCCGCGAAGCTCTTCGTGCAGGCGGTGCAGGAGAAGAAGATCCCCGTCACGATCGCCGTCGAAGGAGGCAAGGACCTCAACGCGGGCAGCATCCTGTCGCTCATGGGCCTCGGCGCCTCGAACGGCACGGTCGTGACGCTCAAGGCCGAGGGCGAGGGCGCCGAGCAGGCTCTCGATGAGCTCGTGGCGCTTCTCGAGACGGATCTCGACGCCGAATAGCGTCGACCCGAAGAAGGGCGATGGATGCCGCATCCATCGCCCTTCTTCGTCGGTTCAGATCTCGGCGGAACCGCCCGGCTCGAGCGGCAGGTACTCTCCGCCACCCTGTTCGGTCGCCCACTTCAGGCGCGCGTGGTGCATCGTGTGGCCGATCACCGAGAGCGTCATGTCGTGCGTGCCGAATGCGCGCCGCGGGGCGACGGCGAGGACGAAGTCCATCGCCTCGCCGATCTTGAGCCACGGTGCGCCGATCGGTGCGGCGAGCAGGTCCACGGCCACGCCCTTCGGCACGGCGTACGAGTCGCCCGGGTAGTAGAGGCTGTCGTTGACGAGTACGCCGACGTTGTCGATCACCGGGATGGATTCGTGGATGACGGCATGCCTGCCGCCGAAGAACCGGAGCGTGAACGGCTCCACCGTCACGGTGTCGCCGGGATTCACGACGATGATGTCGTAGCCGCCGGCGGCGTTCGCAACGCCCTGCGGACCGTAGACCGGCACGTTCGGCACGGCTTCGCGGATGCGGTCGAGGTGTTCGTTCGTCCAGTGGTCGGGATGCTCGTGCGTGAGGACGACGGCGACGACGTGCGACAGATCGTCGAGCGGCAGGGTGAAGGATCCGGGATCGATGATGAGGGTGCGCCCCTCGAGGTCGACGCGCAGGGCTGCGTGCTCGAATTTCGTGACTCGCATGAGGAGAGTCAACCGTCACCGAAGGGTGGCGGCAAGCATGCGCGCCGAACCGCACCTCGATTTGGTCGGGGTGCCCGACACATGGCATAATCGAACGGTTGTCGCGAACGGCCCCATCGTATAGCGGCCTAGTACGCCGCCCTCTCACGGCGGTAACGCGGGTTCGAATCCCGCTGGGGTCACAAACGAAGGAAGCCCGGTCCACAGGACCGGGCTTCCTTCGTTTTCCACCGCATCAGGGCGAGGACGCGCACCCGCGAGCGTGTCGTATCCGTTCTACCCGCTGAGCTCCTGCTGCCAGTCCGCCGGTACACGTTCGGCCGGCCCGGGGACCGTCTGATCAGCGGGGCGACTGGTCGGGGGTGCGAGCTGAGGTCCGCGAGCGGTGCGCTCCGTGCGGTAGTCCCAGAACCAGTCCTCGCCCGGTTCGAACGTCTGCATGATCGGATGCCCCGACTCGTGCCAGTGGGCCGTCGCATGCTTGTTGATCGAGTCGTCGCAGCATCCGACGTGTCCGCACTTCGCACAGCGCCGCAGATGCACCCACCAGCTGCCGCTCTCGTCGCACTCGACGCAGCCCGTGCCGCTCGGCGGAACGTCGGGGTCGATGTCGTCCATGCGGTCAGACTGCCAGAGAGCTCGGGAACCCGCCAGGGCGGGCTCCGGCCGGCCTCGACCTCACCCCGCCAGGGCCCGGTGCACCGACGCGACGGCGCTCGACCCCTCGCCGACGGCGGCGGCGACGCGCTTCATCGATCCCCGCCGCACGTCCCCTGCGGCGAAGACCCGCGGTGTCGACGTCTCGAACGGCAACGGCTCGCGTCCGACGCGCTGCCACTGCTCGAGGGTCTGCACCGCGACATCCGTCCCCGTCCGCAGGAACCCGTCGTCGTCGCGATCGAGGGCCGAGAGCCAGGTCGTCGCGGGCTCGGCGCCGATGAAGCAGAAGAGCCCGCGCGCGTCGACCTCGCCGACGCGATCGATGCGTACGCGCTCGAGCGACGAGTCGCCGTCGAGCCCCACGACCTGCGAGCGGGTGAGGACGTCGATGTGCGGATCCTCCTGCAGCCGATCGACGAGGTACGACGACATCCGCGTGCCGAGATCGTCGCCGCGCACGACGAGGCGCACGGGGCAGCCGCTCGCCGAGAGGTACAGCGCCGCCTGACCCGCCGAGTTCGCCCCGCCGACGACCACGACGGGCGACTCTCGCACCTGGCGCAGTTCGAGCGGGGTCGCGGCGTAGAAGATGCCGGCACCCTCGAACTCGTCCCATCGCTCGAGGTCGAGGCGGCGGTAGGCGGCGCCCGACGTCACGATCGCGGTGCGGGAGCGGATGATGCGACCGTCGCTCAGGGTGATGTCGAGGTTGTCGCCGACCGGGTCGAGCGCGACCGCTTCGCACGGCGCGTAGACGCGCACGCCGAACTTGAGCGCCTGGAGCGAAGCCTGGCCGATGAGGTTGCCGCCGCTCACCCCGAACGGGAAGCCGAGGAAGTTCTCGATGCGCGACGTCGCGGCGGCCTGCCCGCCCGGTGCGACGGAGTCCAGTAGAACGGTGCTGAGCCCCTCGGATGCGCCGTAGATCGCGGCGGCGAGTCCCGCCGGGCCACCGCCGACCACGACGAGGTCGACGACCTCGTCGCCGTGCGGCTGATAGCTCAGCCCCAAGCGCTCGGCGACCATGCCGGGCGTCGCGCGGAGCATCGGCTCGCCCTGGATGAAGGCCACCGGCAGGTCGGCGACCGTCATGCCGTGCTCGTCGAGGTGCCCGAGCGACCCGGGTTGCAGTTCGACGGCGGTGTGCACGAGATCGAGGCGCTCGGCGAACCGTCGCAGATACATGAAGTCGCGATTGGACTTCGGGCCGACGAGCTTGAGCGTCAGGGACGCGGGGCCGTGACGCAGCCCTTCGCGCCGCGCCCACAGTGCGTGCAGGATGATGTCGGACAGCTCGTCGTCCTCGGACATGAGCCGGCGCAGCGCGGCGTAGTCGACGCGACGGACGCGGCTCGGCTCGGTCGCCCGACACGACAGGAACGGGCTCTGGCCGTTGAGCAGACCGAGTTCGCCGGCGAAGGCCCGCGGGCCCATCGTCGCGATCACGACCTCCTCGACCCACCCGAGCGAGTCGCGCACGATCTCGACTTCGCCGTCCTCGATGAGGATGAGGTCGTAGGCGGGGTCGCCCGACCGGAAGAGGTAGTCGCCCGGCTCCACGTCTGCGGGCTCGCCGAAGGCCAGCAGTCGCTCCCACTGAGCATCGGTCAGAGTCGGGCGCTGAATCGGATCGAGCTGGACGTCCTTCACAGCAAAGAGGGTAGCGACAGAACGGGGCTGCAGGGCCGGTTCCGGGAACGAGAACGGCCGAGGTGGCTCTCGCCACCCCGGCCGGACTCAGATCAAGTGATCAGAGCGGACGGATGTTCGCCGCCTGCATGCCCTTCGGGCCGCGCTCGGCCTCGAACTCGACCTTCTGGTTCTCGCGGAGCTCCTTGTAGCCTTCTCCGGTGATCGCGCTGAAGTGCGCGAACAGGTCGGCGCCGCCGTCATCGGGAGCGATGAAGCCGAAGCCCTTCTCGGAGTTGAACCATTTCACGGTGCCAGTGGCCATCGTGTTATTCCTTCTTTTCTGCGGGCCGCGTGAGCGGCCATGTGTGCCGCTCCGACGTGTGCGGAACGGACGTTTCGGGGACGCATCCGGCGGATGCTGTCGTGGGATGGGGAGGGTGGAGGTCGGAGGTCGGAGGTGACCGTCCGGGCGTCACGATGTCTGCAACTCCGGCTTTCCGCACGGAGGAGTGGACGCATGACCCGAGTGGGCAAGACGACCTTACCGCAATTCGCTGGACATCAGCGGTACCGGTAGTGGTCGCCCACCGACGAGATCCATGACGCGAAGGTGCGGGCCTCGGCATCCTGACCCGTCGCGACGTACGTCAGCCAGGTCTGATCGGCGACCTCGACGACGATGTGCACAGCCAGCGGGTCGACCGATCGCTTGAGCTGATGCGGAGTGATCTGCCCCCGGGGTCCGTACAGCACGCGTGCGACGGCGGGCTTCTCGAGACGGCCGCGGCGCAACAGGTCCACCCCGGACTCGACGGATGCCCGCGCACCCGCAACGGGCTGGCTCAGCATCCCGAAATGGATCCACTTCCCGTCGACGACGATGCCCGCGAGGGTACGCTCCTCACCGCTGAAGCGCGTCCGTTCGGTCCAGCGCGCGCCGTCCCACCAGCGCTCCCTGCCTCGCCCGTCGTCATACCAGCCGGCGACCGTTCCCGACCCGACCGAGGGGGCCGCGGCATCCGTGTGAAGTTCGAGGTCGCGTTCGCGGAAGTCGACATAATGCTCGGTCCATCGGCTGCCGTCCCACCACCGCTGCTTGCCGGTGCCGTCGTCGTACCAGCCCGCTTCCGCCGATGTTGACATGCAGCGAGGATACGACGGATGCCGCGACCCGCGAGGGCCGCGGCATCCGCCTTGGGTCGTTACGCCGTCGCGTCGGCGCGCTTGGGGAGCACCCAGCCCGCGCGCGGGAAGTGGCACGTGTACCCGTTGGGGTAGCGGATCAGGTAGTCCTGGTGCTCGGGCTCGGCCTCCCAGAACGGGCCCGCCGGCTCGATCGTCGTGACGGCCTTGCCCGGCCACAGGCCAGAGGCGTCGACGTCGGCGATCGTGTCGCGCGCGACCTGCTCCTGCTCGGGCGAGAGCGGGAAGATCGAAGAACGATAGCTCGACCCGATGTCGTTGCCCTGGCGGTCCTTGGTCGACGGGTCGTGGATCTGGAAGAAGAACGACAGGATGTCGCGGTACGACGTCTGGGCGGGGTCGAACTCGATCTCGACCGCCTCGGCGTGGCCGGGGTGGTTGCGGTAGGTCGCGTGGTCGTTCCGGCCGCCCGTGTAGCCGACGCGCGTGCTGAGCACGCCGGGCTGACGCCGGATGAGGTCCTCGACGCCCCAGAAGCAGCCGCCGGCGAGGACGGCGGTCTCGGTGCCGGGGTGCTGCGTGATGGTTCCGGTGTCGGTGGGTCCGCTGGTCATGATGCGTTCTCCTGATCGGTGGTGAAGAGTGTGCGGTAGGCGCCGTATCCCTCGGACTCGAGGTCGGCGACAGGGATGAAGCGCAGTGCGGCCGAGTTCATGCAGTATCTCAGGCCCCCGGCATCCCGTGGGCCGTCGCGGAAGACGTGACCCAGGTGGCTCGAGGCTCCCGAGGACACGACCTCGGTGCGCGGCATCAGCAGCTTCCAGTCGGTCTTGGTCGACACGGCGTCCGGGTCGATCGGCTTGGTGAAGCTCGGCCAGCCGGTGCCGCTGTCGTACTTGTCGGTCGACGAGAACAGCGGCTGACCCGATACGACGTCGACGTAGATGCCGGCGGCGTGGTTGTTCCAGTACGCGTTGCGGAACGGCGGCTCGGTGCCGGCCTCCTGCGTGACGGCGTACTGCAGGTCGGTGAGACCGCTCACGGCCTCGGGGGTTCTGGGGTAGTCGGTCATGGGATTCCCTTCGGGATTCCGCCCCTGGCTGAGGCGTCACTGGAGAGAACGCCTGTCGCCGCCGTTCTGGTCCCGCGAAGCTGGGAGCGCGCCGTGAGTTTCAGCCCGCTCGGAACGCGCCGATCACTTCCACCCACGAGCGCAGGAACGCCGGCTCGTCGAGCCTTCGCCGCCGCATCCACGACGTCACCTCTTCGTTGCACTTGCTCGCGTTGCACGATCGGCATGCGGGCACGACGTTCTCGAGCGTGTACCGCCCACCGCCCGAGATCGGCAGGACGCAGTCCTTCTGCAGTGCCACACCGTCCGCGCCGCAGTAGGCGCAGCGTGCCCACGCATCCAGAATGCGGAACCACTCGGCGTCCGTGAGGTCGCTTCCGGATGCCGCGACGCGCCGCGATCGTCGCCGCGCCGCGCGCGCCTTGCGGGTCTGGGCAGGGGCCATGACGCCGACGCTAGCGCTCGCCGCGCGTCGCGGCTCGCTGCCGCGCCAATCCGAATCCTCGACGGCTGCGAATCCCCTGCATGACTCCTCCCGAGAGTTCCCGCGGACCGGCGATATCGTCGAAATCCCCCAAGACTCCGCCCAAGAAGACGAGCACGAAGAAGCCGTCGCAGTCGAAGTCGAAGCCGACGCAGTCGTCGAAGCCGAAGCCGAAGCCGTCGCAGGTGTCGAAGCCGTCGCAGGCGTCACAGCCGAAGCCGAAGCCGTCGCAGGTGTCGAAGCCGTCGCAGGTGTCGACGCCGACGCAGGCGTCGACGCCGACGCAGGCGTCGAAGCCGACGCAGGGGTCGCCGAAGTCCGATCCCTTGTCCACGGCCGCCCCTGCCGCGGAAGCCCGCGAGCACGCCGAGACCGCTCGAGGGGCTGCGCCGCGCCCGGCGGTGACGAAGGCGCCCTATGAGCCGCGAGCTGCTGTCGTCGCGCCTCGCGACCCTGAGCCGCGCGGCCGAGAGGTCGCCGTCGCTCCTGAGCCGGTCGCGGCGCCACTCGCCTTCCCGCGGCGCCCGAGCGCCGGCGAGCGATTCGCCCACTCCCGCAAGCGCGTAGGGGGATGGATGACGGATCGCCGAGCGATCGTCATCAGCCTCGTCCCGGTGGTGGCGGCCGTCGGCCTCCTCGCCGGTGCGGGCGTGTCCGCCGCGGTGAGCGCGCCACCGACGACCGGGGCCGTCTCGGCGGTTCCGCTCTCGAATGCGCAGTCGGCCGCGCAGGACTGGCTGATCGACAACGCCGAGCCCGGCCAGCGGATCCTCGTCGAGCCCACTCTCGTCGCGGGCCTCGTCGGCGCGGGATGGGCGCCCGACGACGTGCTGACGGCGGAGGATGCCGCGGCCGTCCCGTGGCGCGAGATCGCGTACGTCGCGATCGATCCTGACGTGGCTGCGTCGGTCGGCGCAGCCGCGAGCAGCTCCGTGGCGGCGGCATCGTTCGGTGACATCGAGGTCCGTCGGGTGGTCCCCGAAGGCACGGTGATCGCCGCGGCATCCGAGCAATCCGTCATCGCGATGCGTCGCGAGTTCGGCGCCGAGATCTCGCGCAACCCCGCGGTCGAGATGTCCACTCCGGATCGCGTCGCGTTCGCGAGCGGCCGCGTCGACGCGCGCATCAGCGCGGTCCTGGGGGCGCTCGCGGGCGTCGGCATCGTCACGGTCACCGACCTGCCGGTGGTTCCCGGCGAGGAGGCCGGCACGATCCGCCAGATCGCGCTCGGGCGGGTCGGCGACGTGCCACTCGTCGACGGAGACGAGCCTTCCGGGCAGGCTCGCTCGATCTTCGACTCGCTGAGCGGCGACTACGCCGTCGATGCGCTGACGGTCTCGGGTACCGACCTCGTCCTGCGCTTCGCACTCGCCTCAGAAACCCCACCCGATTGATCGCTCGACCCGAAGACAAGGAAGTCCCATCATGAGTGTCACCCGCAGAATCCGCAGCGCCGTCGTGATCGCGGCGATCGCCCTCGTCGCCGCGCTCGCCGCCCCGACGGCAGCGACCGCAGCGCCCCCTGTTCGAACCGCCGCGGCGGACATGGGCTGGCTTCGGCTCGGTCACTTCTCACCCGAGACGAAGGACGTCGACGTGCGGGTCGCCGCACTCAGCGGCGGATCGGTCCTCTTCGAGCTGAGCGGTGTGGGCTACGGTGACGTCTCGCCGTATCAGGCGCTCCCGAACGGCAGCTACACCGTGAGCATGGTGCCGGCCGGAAGCACGGACTGGACGAAGCTGGCCCTCTCGGCGACCGTCAAGATCGAGGGCGGAACGGCGACCACCGCCGCCGCGTACGGACCCACGAAGGCGCTCAAGGTGCGTCTGTACCAGGACGACCTCACGGCCCCGACCGCCGGCAATGCGCGTATCCGCGTCATCCAGGCATCCACCCTCACTCCGAGCGTCGACGTCCGCACGTCGACGGGGGTCTCTATCGCGAGCAAGGCGAAGGCGGGGACGGCGACGGCCTACGCCGAAGTGCCGGGCGGCGACTGGACGCTGCGCCTGACCGGCTCCGGCGTCTCGGACACGGCCGATGTGAATGTCGCCGCCGGCACGGTCACGTCGCTCTTCGTCCTGGACACCGCGGACGGCGGCTTGACGATCGTGCCCGTCCTCGACAGCGCGGCCGCGGCCCTCGTGCCGATCGGCGGAGTGCAGACGGGCGGCGGATGGCTCGCTTCGCACGACGCCGACGCGGAGCGCGCGTTCGCCCGCATCGCGAAGTGATGCGCTCATGAGCAGACCGACGCGTGTCCTCGCGGCGCTCGCCGCGGGGGCGCTGTCGGTGGCTGTCCTGGCGGGGTGCGCGACCGTGGATGCCCGACCCGCGGCCGCACCCGCCCCGGTCGCGACGGCGGATCCGTTCGCCGCGGGCGGGCTGCAGGATCCCAACCCCCGCTCCGTCACGACCACCACCGCCACCCCGGTGAGCGTCAGCATCCCGTCGATCGGCGTCGATTCGACGCTGGAATCCCTGGGAATCGGCGCGAGCGGGGAGCTGGAGGCACCGGTCGACTTCGACCTCGCCGGCTGGTACGCCGGGGGAGTCGTGCCGGGCGCGATCGGTCCGGCCATCATTGCGGGGCACGTCGACTCGGTGACGGCGCCGGCGGTCTTCTCGCGCATCGGCGAGCTCGCGGATGGTGCGGAGATCCTCGTATCGATGTCGGATGCCACGGTGCTGACCTTCGTCGTCACCGGTTCCGCGCAGTCGGCGAAGTCGAACTTCCCGAGTGACGCCGTCTACAGCAACGTCCCCGCTCCGGAACTGCGCCTCATCACGTGCGCGGGCTCGTTCGACTCGTCGATCGGGCACTACACCGACAACCTCATCGTCTTCGCCGCGCTCCGCCCGTGATGCACCGGAAGCGCGGCAGACTGGCTGCATGACTTCCGCCGACGAGATCATCCCCGCCGACTACCGACACCTGCTCGAGGGGGCCAACTACGGCCACCTCGGCACGATCCGCCCCGACGACACCGTGCAGGTGAACCCGATGTGGTTCGAGTTCGACGGCGAGACCATCCGCTTCACGCACACGACCTACCGGCAGAAGTGGCGCAATCTGCAGCACAACCCGTCGATGGCGCTGTCGATCACGGATCCTGACGACGTCTTCCGCTACCTCGAGGTCGCCGGCCGGCTCGTCGAGGTGATCCCCGACCCCGAGGGCGCGTTCTACGTGCGCCTGCAGAACCGCTACGGCGACCCCAGCCGGACGCCGCCCCGCGACAAGGAGAAGCGCGTGATCCTGGTCATGTCGATCGAGCGGGCGACGAAGCAGTAGCTCAGCCGAGATCGTCGGGCGGCGCGGCCTTCGCGCGGCGCCGCCGCCGCACGGCGCGGACGATCGCCCAGACGCCCCATCCCATGAGGCCGACGACGACGATCCACGGGATCAGGAACCCCAGCGCGATCACGATGCCGTTGACCGTCGCGACGAGACCGTTCCACCCCGCGACGAGTCCGTCCCAGAAGCCCGCGGGGTCGGCCTCGACCGTCTCGACGACGGGCGAGAGCGTCACCGTCAACGTGGACAGTTCGACCTGCCCTTCGAGCATCTCGAGCTGCTGCTGGTAGGACTCGAGCGTCGCCTGGCGCTCCGACAGCGCCGCTTCAGCGGCGATGAGGTCGGCGACGCTGCTGGCCTGCGTCATGAGTTCGGTGAGACGGTCGACGGATGCCTGTGCCGACTCGATCCGCGCGCGCAGATCGACGGTCTGCTCGGTGACGTCCTGCCGGTTGATCGAGGATGCCGTCACGTCGCCGAGATCCGAGAGTTCCTCGATGAGCGGCGCGAGCTGGTCGGTCGGCACGCGCACGGTCACCCACGCACCGTCCGACGGATACGGGTAGGCGATCGAGTCCTGCCTCATGCCGGTGCTCGGATCGATCGGCACGGTGCCGCCGGACGTGCCGACGTTCATCGACTCGACATAGCCTCCGCGTGCCTCCGCCGCACGACCGACGCTGCGGGCGGCGACCGTCACGTCGTCGACCGTCACGCTCGCGGAGGCCGTCGTGATGATGTCCCGGTCTGTGGTCGCGGCCGACTCCTCGCCGCCGGTGCGGGCGCCCTCGGCGATCTCCGCACCGCCGAGATCCTTCGCGCCGTCCATGGGAGTGCTCGCGAAGTCCACGCCGCTGTCGGATGCAGGTGCGACACCCGCCTCGTTCACGGCGCCGCCGCCCACGATCCCGCCGACGGACGGGGCGATGATCGCGGCGATCGCGACGACGGCCGCCGCGGCGCCACTCGCCATCCAGATGCGTCCGCGCTTCGCGCGCCGGGTTCGGTCGCTCCGACGTTCGCGACCGATGTCGGCGAACAGCGCGTCCTCGATCTCGTCGATGCGCGCGTCGCTCAGTGGCGGAAGGGACGTGTCATCCCGCTGCGTGTTCATGTGCTCTCCTTGACGACCGTCCGCAGACGCGTGCGGATGCGGGAGAGACGATTGCGGACGACACCGTGGGCGACACCGAGTTCTTCGGCTGCCGCCTGGTACGCGTAGCCCTCGGCGGCGCACAGCCGGAAGATGTCCTGATCGAGCGGCGTGAGGCCCTCGACCTCGCGCAGGATCCGCTCGGCGAGGTCGGCACCCAGCACCTGCTCCTCGACATCCACCGTCGAGGGGATCGCCTCGTCGATGTACGCGCCCGTGTGCTCGCGGTCGCGCTTCTGCCGGCGGATGCGGTTCGCCGCCTGGAACCGGCAGATCGTCGCGAGCCAGGGGAGGAGCGAGTCGCCCGCGAGCTCCATACCGGGGAGCTTGCGCCACGCCACGAGGAAGGTCTCCTGCGCGACGTCCTCCGCATCGGCGGGGTTGCCGACGAGCCCGTGCGCCATCCAGTACACGGGACGCACGTAGGCGCGGTAGAGCGCGCGGAAGGCGTGCTCGCTGCCACTCGCGGCCATCGCCACGAGCTCGGCATCGCTGCGCGTCGTCTCCACCGTCACCTCGCCATCGGTGTGCACCATTGTCTCTCAGACAGGGGGTGTCGAAGGATGCCGGATCGTCTCACGTGGCGTCCGGACGTCTCCGGCACCGGTATCCTGTAAACCGCGAGAGGGAGTATCCCGACAGCGTGCATCCGTCATCACGGGCCCCGACAGTGCGGCCCCGGGTGCGCGTCGCGAACTGGTCGGTTCGCGGGGAGAGACTTTCGGGTTCCACCGACCCCTCCTGCATCCCTCGAAAGGCCCTCAATGGACCTCGACCTCCCCATCTGGTTCGAAGTCGGCTCGCTCGTCGTGCTGACCCTCATCCTCGTCGCCGACCTGCTGCTGATCCTCAAGCGCCCGCACATCCCGTCGACACGCGAATCGACGCTGTGGGTCGTCTTCTACGTGACGCTCGCCCTCATCTTCGCGGGGCTCATGTGGATCTTCTCCACGCCCGAGTACGCGGGCCAGTTCATCGCCGGCTGGCTCACGGAGTACAGCCTCTCGATCGACAACCTCTTCGTCTTCGTGCTGATCATGAGCCAGTTCGCCGTTCCACGGCGCTATCAGCAGGAAGTCCTGATGGTGGGCATCATCATCGCCCTCATCCTGCGCGGTATCTTCATCCTGCTCGGGGCCGCCGTCATCGAGAACTTCAGCTGGATCTTCTACATCTTCGGTGCGTTCCTCGTCTGGACGGCGTGGCGTCAGGCGTTCCCGGGCGGCGACCACGACGACGACGTCAAGCAGGAGAACTTCGTCGTCCGGCTCCTGCGCCGCACGATCGACATCAGCGACCACTACGACGGTGCGAAGATCCGCACGGTCGTGAACGGCAAGAAGATGTTCACGCCGATGCTGATCGTCTTCGTCGCGATCGGCGTGACCGACCTGCTGTTCGCGATCGACTCGATCCCGGCGATCTTCGGCATCACGCAGAGCCCGTTCATCGTCTTCACCGCGAACATCTTCGCCCTCATGGGCCTGCGCCAGCTCTACTTCCTGCTCGGCGGACTGCTCGACCGCCTGCGGTACCTGCACTACGGCATCGCCTTCATCCTCGCCTTCATCGGGCTCAAGCTCGTCTTCCACGCGATGCACGTCAACGAGCTGCCGTTCATCAACGGCGGCGAGCACATCGAGTGGGCTCCCGAGATCTCGACGTGGATGTCGCTCGGCGTCATCATCGTCGCGATGGCGGTCGCGACGATCGCGAGCCTCATCGCGTCGGCGCGCGACAAGAAGACCGCGCCGGATGCGGCATCCATCGACGACGGCGCCGGTGCCGCGCCCGCGGCGGACGCCGCCGCGGCCGTCGTCGCCGACGAGAAGGGCACGCCGTCCACCGTCGAGCAGCCTCCTGCCCCCGACGAGCGCTGAGCGACGAACCCTAGAACGCCTGCAGGTTCGCCCGCAGGCCTCCGGTGACGTAGTCGCTGCGCAGGATGCCGCGGCGGCGCAGGATCGGCACGAGCTCGTCGAGGATCCGGTGCACCGTCACGGGGTGAAGGTCGCCCCAGATGAGCACGCCGTCGTTGCCCCAGTCCCCGAGCTCCTCGATGAGGTCGGCGAACTCGCCCGCCGTGCCGACGAAGCCCGTGCGGTCCGAGATCCGGCCCAGCCGCGCGTGCGCGGCGAGCAGCGTGCTCAGCGGCGTGGTCGTCACGTCGTGCTTCCCGACGAGCCGCGCGATGCTGCCCTGCGAGACGTGTCCGCCGAAGACCGAGAGGTCCAGCGGCGCGTCGAGGTCGAGCGCCGTCAGGTCGGTCTCGAGGTCGCTCGACTGCTTCTCGGCGATGTAGGCGATCGCCGCGTCGTCCGGGTCGCGGGATGCCGCGACCACCCGATCCGCCTCTTCGGCCGATGACACGATGACCGGCTGGATCGCGAAGAGGATCTTGATGTCGTCGGGCGCCCTGCCCGCCTCGACGGCCGCCGCGTGGATCTTGGCACGGTACGCGCTGATGCTCTCGCGATCGAGGGGTGCGAGCGCGAGCTGGACGCCGGAGTTGGCGCCCGCGAAACCGAGTCCTCGGCCCGAGCCGCCGGGCGAGACGATGACCGGCTCGCCGTCCGTGAAGGGCAGCGCATTGAGCGGACCGTCGAAGCCGTAGTAGTCGCCGCGGTGCTGCACGTGCCCGAGCAGCGTGCCGTCGGCGTAGCGGCCGCGCGCGGGGTCGGCGATGAGCGCTCCCTCGGGCCAGCTGTTCCAGAGCGCCTTGATGCCGGCGAGCCATTCCTCAGCGCGGTCGTACGCGCCGTCGTGGTCGGGCGGGGGAGCGGTGCCGAAGTGTCGCGCGCTGCCCGTGTCGGTCACGACGTTGAGCCCGAGCCGGTGCCCGCTGAGGTGCTGGAGCGTCGCGAACTGCCGCGCCGCCGTATACGGAAGGTACGCCGCCGGGTTGACGGTCGGCACGATGCCGAGGTGCTGGGTCGCGGCGAACAGGTACGGCGCGAGCAGCAGGGGGTCGTGCTTGGGGCCGCCGAACGCCTGCCGCACGCGCAGGTCGATCGTCGCGGGGGAGCCGAGCGACGGGGCGTCCTCGATGATGAGCAGGTCGAATCCCGCCTGCTCGAGCGTCCGCACCGACTCCTGGTAGAGCGCGGGCTCGGTCCAGCGGTAGTTCCAGTCGAGATACGGGTGCCCCCACCCGTGCGGTCCGAAGCCGCGCGCGAGGAACCACCCGAAGTGCTGGGGGCGGCTCACGCGAGCACCGTCTGGCCGGCGCCGGGCACGACGACCGGATGCGACGCGGCCAGGGCGCGGTCCAGATCCGCGATGAGGTCCGCGGCATCCTCGATCCCGATCGACAGCCGCAGGGTGCCGTCCTGCACGCCGTGAGCGACCCGCTCCTCGGGAGTCCTCTGCACGTGGCTGGTCGTCGCAGGATGCAGGACGAGCGAACGCACGTCGCCGACGTGGGTCATGTGCGTGAAGACCTCGACCGCTTCGATGAATCGGCGCGCCTCGTCGGTGCCGCCGCGCAGCGTGAAGGTGAAGACCGATCCCGCGCCGTCCGGCAGATAGCGCTCGACGTGCCGGTGATGCGGATGCGACGGCAGACCGACGTAGTCGACCGTCGCGACCTCGGGGCGGGCTCCGAGCCACGCGGCGACGAGGGCGGCGTTGCGCGACTGCTCGCGCACGCGGAGGCTGAGCGTCTCGAGCCCCTGGCCGATCAGGAAGGCGTTGAGCGGCGACGGCGTGGGGCCGAGACGCGGTGCGACGGTCTCGCGCAGGTGCGCGATGCGGGCGAGGCCGCCGTGGCGCTCGAAGACGCTCGCCCCGCCGGTGCGCGTCGGTTCGACCAGGTGCGGGTACTTCGCGCCGGCGGCCACGGCGTCGAAGCGCCCGTCGTCGACGATCACGCCGCCGAGCACCGAGCCCTGGCCGGAGAGGAACTTGCTCGCCGAGTGCACGACGACGGCCGCCCCGTGCTCGATCGGCCGCAGCAGGTACGGCGTCGCCAGCGTGTTGTCGACGACGAGCGGGATGCCGTGGGCATCGCCGATGTCGGCGATCGCGCGCACATCGAGCAGGTCGTTGCGTGCGTTCGCGAGCGATTCGGCGAACAGTGCGCGGGTCGTGGGGCGGATGAGGGCCTCCCACGCGGCGGGGTCGTCGATGTCGTCGACGAAGTCCACCTCGATGCCCAGGCGCGCGAAGTTGTCGAGGAAGAGCCCGCGCGTGCCCTCGTAGATGTGGGTCGAGGTCACGATGTGGTCGCCGGACGCCACGAGTCCGAGCAGCGCGACCGTCACGGCGGCCTGGCCGCTCGCGACGAGGAGCGCCTGCGCGCCGCCTTCGAGCAGCGCGATCCGGCGCTCCACGACGTCGATCGTGGGGTTGCCGACGCGGGTGTAGCCGAACCCGTCACCCTGGCCGAAGTGCGCCGCCGCGTCGTCGAATCCGTCGAACGGGAAGCCCGCCGTGAGGTAGATCGGCGTCGTCCGCGAGCGCGCCGACTGCGCGGCGAGGCTGCCGTGCACCTGCCGCGTCGTGAAGCCGTCGCGGCGGGAGGATGTCGTCATCGTGCGGGCCTTTCGGGAACAGCGGATTCCCCAGGGTGACACGGAGGGCGGGATCGGGCCCCTGAATGAGAAGCAGTGTTACGGGGAAGGCCCCCTTCGGGCGGTGGTAGTCTGGCCCCGTGCGGATCGCTCGCCTCCTCCTTAGCGGCCGCGACGAGTCCTAGTTCCCAGGCCTCCCTCGTCGCGGAGTTTCGTCGCGGGCTTGATCACCTCTTCCCAGGAGAACGACTGAGCAATGAGCACCACTGATTCCGGCATCCCCGATCGCCCCCGGACCCTCGCCGAGAAGGTCTGGGACGACCACCTCGTCGTGAAGGGCGAGAACGGCGAGCCCGATCTCATCTACATCGATCTGCACCTCGTGCACGAGGTCACGAGCCCTCAGGCCTTCGACGGCCTGCGGGCCGAGGGTCGGCCGCTGCGCCGCCTCGACCTCACGATCGCGACCGAGGATCACAACACCCCGACGCTCGAGATCGACAAGCCGATCGCCGACCTCACGAGCCGCACCCAGATCGACACGCTGCGTCGCAACGCCGAGGAGTTCGGCGTGCGCCTGCATTCGCTGGGCGACAAGGAGCAGGGGATCGTGCACGTCGTGGGCCCCCAGCTCGGCCTCACGATGCCCGGCATCACCGTCGTCTGCGGCGACAGCCACACGTCGACCCACGGCGCCTTCGGCGCGATGGCCTTCGGCATCGGCACGAGCGAGGTCGAGCACGTCATGGCGACGCAGACGCTGCCGCTCAAGCCGTTCAAGACCATGGCGATCACGGTCGAGGGCGAACTGAAGCCCGGTGTGACGGCGAAGGACGTCATCCTCGCGATCATCGCCGAGATCGGCGCGAACGGCGGCCAGGGCTACGTGCTCGAGTTCCGCGGCAGCGCGATCCGCTCCCTCTCGATGGAGGGGCGCATGACGATGTGCAACATGTCGATCGAGGCGGGCGCCCGCGCCGGCATGATCGCCCCCGACGAGACGACGTTCGCCTACGTGCAGGGCAAGCCGCACGCCCCGCAGGGCCAGGACTGGGACGACGCCGTCGCCTACTGGCGCACCCTGCCCTCCGACGAGGGCGCCGTCTACGACGCCGAGGTCTTCCTCGACGCGAACCAGCTCGAGCCCTTCGTCACGTGGGGCACGAACCCCGGGCAGGGCGTCTCGCTGTCGGACATCGTGCCGGACCCGGCCTCGTTCACGGATCCCAACGAGCGCGCCGCCGCCGAGCGTGCGCTCGAGTACATGGATCTCGCGGCCGGGACGCCGTTGAAGGATGTCGCGGTCGACGCGGTCTTCATGGGCTCGTGCACCAACAGCCGCATCGAGGATCTGCGCGCGTTCGCGTCCGTCATCGAGGGGCGCACGAAGGCCGAGGGCGTGCGCGTCATGGTCGTGCCGGGCTCGGCCCGTGTGCGCCTCGAGGCCGAGGCCGAAGGGCTCGACAAGATCTTCACCGAGTTCGGCGCCGAGTGGCGGTTCGCCGGCTGCTCCATGTGTCTCGGCATGAATCCCGACCAGCTCGCGCCGGGGGAGCGCTGCGCCTCGACGAGCAACCGCAACTTCGAGGGTAGGCAGGGCAAGGGCGGTCGCACGCACCTCGTCTCGCCGCTCGTGGCCGCCGCGACAGCCGTCGTCGGCCGCCTCGCGAGCCCGTCCGATCTGCCCGCGCTCGAGAAGGTCGGGGCCTGACATGGAGAAGTTCACGACCCACACCGGCATCGCCGCGCCCTTGCAGCGCTCCGCCGTCGACACCGACCAGATCATCCCTGCGGTGTACCTCAAGCGCGTCACCAAGACGGGGTTCGATGACGCCCTCTTCGCGAGCTGGCGTCAGGACCCCGACTTCGTGCTCAACCAGCCCGCCTATCAGGGTGCATCCATCCTCGTCGCCGGCCCCGACTTCGGCACCGGTTCGAGCCGCGAGCACGCTGTCTGGGCGCTGCGCGACTTCGGATTCCGGGTCGTCCTGAGCCCCCGGTTCGCCGACATCTTCCGTGGCAACGCCGGCAAGCAGGGACTCGTCACTGGCGTCATCTCCGAGGCCGACCTCGAGGCGATCTGGGCCGCGATCACGGCGGATCCCGGCATCCGGATGACTGTCGATCTCGAGGCCCGTACCGCGACGGTCGGCGATCTCGAGATCGCTTTCGACATCGATGATTACACTAGGTGGCGGCTTCTCGAAGGGCTCGACGACATCGGGCTCACGCTGCGCAACGAAGACAAGATCGCGCAGTTCGAGGCTCGCCGCGAGGCGTGGCGACCGCGGACACTCCCCGTCCGCTGAGCCGGGAAGGCCACCTCAACAGGGTGGCACCACCCGACCGCCCGCTCCCTCGAAGACACAAATGAGGTTCACTGGATGAAGACCCTTCTCGGCGACGCCGCACCGTCAGGAAACCCGCAGCCATCCGGAGAGATTCTCGCGATCCGCGGCGGTCGGCCACTGAGCGGGCGCATCGAGGTGAAGGGCGCCAAGAACCTCGTCACGAAGGCGATGGTGGCAGCCCTCCTGGGCGAGACGCCCAGCACGCTGCGCGACGTGCCAGAGATCAGCGATGTCGGCGTCGTGCGCTCCCTGCTGGAAGTGCACGGCGTGCGGGTGGACGACGGTGACGAGGAGGGGACGCTCCACTTCGACCCGAGCGGTGCGGTCGCGGCGCATTTCGAAGAGATCGACGCGCATGCCGGAGCATCCCGCATCCCGATCCTCTTCTGCGGCCCGCTGCTGCACCTGCTCGGCGAAGCGCTCATCCCCGATCTCGGCGGCTGCCGCATCGGCGACCGGCCGATCAACTTCCACATGGATGCGCTGCGCGCGTTCGGAGCCGTGGTCGACAAGAGCTACGAGGGCATCCGCATCACGGCCCCGAACGGGCTGCACGGCGCGAACATCGCTCTGCCGTACCCGAGCGTCGGTGCGACCGAGCAGGTGCTGCTCACGGCCGTCCGCGCGAAGGGCACGACGGAACTGCGCAACGCCGCGATCGAGCCCGAGATCATGGACCTCATCGCGGTGCTGCAGAAGATGGGCGCGATCATCTCGTACGAGCCGAATCGCGTCATCCTCATCGAGGGCGTCGACTCCCTGCAGGGCTACGACCACCGTGCGATCTTCGACCGCAACGAAGCCGCCTCGTGGGCGTGCGCGGCGCTCGCGACCGACGGCGACATCTACGTCGGCGGCGCGAAGCAGCAGGAGATGCTGACCTTCCTCAACGTGTTCCGCAAGGCCGGCGGCTCGTTCGACATCCACGAGGACGGCATCAGGTTCCGCCGGGGAGATGCCCCGCTCAAGCCCGTCACGGTCGAGACCGATGTGCACCCGGGCTTCATGACCGACTGGCAGCAGCCGCTCATCGTCGCGCTGACGCAGGCGCACGGGCAGTCCGTCGTCCACGAGACGGTGTACGAGAACCGCCTCGGCTTCACGGCCGCGCTGGTGCAGATGGGGGCCGACATCGTCGTGCACCCGCACGGCATCGACGCCCCGGATCGTCGTGTGCCGCGCCGCGCACTCGAGCAGGCGGCCGTCATCACCGGCCCGACGCCGCTGCGCGGCGCCGACGTCGAGGTGCCCGACCTGCGCGGCGGATTCAGCTACGTCATCGCCGCCCTCGCGGCCGAGGGCGAGTCGACCGTCAGCAACGTCGGCATCATCCGCCGTGGCTACGAGAAGTTCTTCGCCAAGCTGGACGCCCTCGGCGCCGACGTCGACGTCATCGGCTGACGTGATGAGCGAATCCTCGGCCGGCGAATCCGCGGTGAAGGCGCCGCGCGAACCACGGCCCTTCGTCTTCTGGCTGCTCGCGTCGGTCGTCGTCCCGCTCGTCGGGCTGATCGCGAAGATCCGCATCTCGGGTGAGAAGCTGCAGCCGAGCGGCGCGTACGTCCTCGCGCCGAACCACTACTCCGAGGTCGATCCGCTGATCGTGGCGGTCGCCGTCTGGCGCCTCGGACGCCCGCCCCGGTTCATGGCGAAGGAGAGCCTCTTCCGTGTGCCCGTGCTCGGCTGGGCGCTGCGCTCGACCGGGATGGTGCCCGTCGCCCGGTCGTCCTCGAGCGCGTCGGCGAAGCAGACGCTGAGCGCGTCCGAGACCCTGGTCGAGCACGGCCGCGGAGTCATCGTCTACCCCGAGGGCACGCTCACGCGAGACCCCGACATGTGGCCCATGCGCGGCAAGACGGGCGCCGTGCGTCTCGCGCTCGAAGCCGACATCCCCCTCATCCCGATGGCCCACTGGGGTACGCAGGCGATCATGCCGCGCTACGGCAAGCTCCGTCTCTGGCCCCCGCGGCGACCCGTCATGGTCCGCGTGGGAAAGCCTGTCGATCTGAGCGAGTTCCGCGGCAGGCCGCTCACCAACTCGCTCCTGATCGAGGCGACGACCCACCTCATGAATGCCGTCACGGCGCTGCTCGAAGAGCTGCGTGACGAGAAGGCACCCGCCGAGCGGTGGGATCCGGCGGTGCACGGGCAGAAGGAGACGGGGCGCCTTGACTCCTAGACAGGAATCCCGTCGGGGCGATGCGCAGCCGCGCGTCGCCGTCGTCGGCGCCGGCAGCTGGGGCACGACGTTCGGCAAGATCCTCGCCGACGGCGGCGCGCATGTCACGATGTGGGCCCGTCGACCCGAACTCGCGCACGAGATCAACGAGGCGAAGCGCAACAGCGAGTACCTCCCCGGCATCAACCTGCCGCGGTCGATGTCGGCGACCCATCACCTCTCCGAGGCGCTCGACGGCGCGGAGCAGGTCTACCTGTCGATCCCCAGTCAGGCCGTTCGCCAGAACCTGAAGGCCGTCCGCCCCCTCATCGCGCAGACCGACGCCCCGATCGTGTCGCTCATGAAGGGCGTCGAGCGCCGCACGGGTCTGCGGATGAGCCAGGTGATCGAGCAGGAGCTGCACTGCGATCCCGATCGCATCGCCGTGGCATCCGGACCCAACCTCGCGCTCGAGATCGCGCGCGAGCAGCCGACCGCCGCCGTCATCTCGTCGACGAGCCAGGAGACGGCGGACGCCGTGGCCCGCCGCGCGCGCAACGGCTATTTCCGCACGTTCGTCAACACCGACGTCATCGGCACGGAGTTCGGCGGTGTGCTCAAGAACCTCATCGCCGTCGCGATCGGCATCGTCGACGGCGTCGGCTACGGCGAGAACACGAAGGCGTCGATCATCACGCGCGGCCTCGTCGAGATGACCGACTTCGCCGTCGCGTTCGGCGCGCAGCCCGAGACGCTGCAGGGCCTCGCGGGCCTCGGCGACCTCATCGCGACGTGCCAGTCGCCGCTCAGCCGCAACAACACCGCGGGCCGCCTGCTCGGCCAGGGATATCGCTTCGACGATGTCGTGAAGCAGATGAACCAGACGGCCGAGGGACTGGCATCCGTCGCCCCCATCCTGCAGCTCGCACGCGAGGTCGGCGTCGCGATGCCGATCGTCGAGCAGGTCAAGATGGTGCTCGACGGCACGATGAACCCGCGCGACATCGCGCCGCACCTGACGACCGACGACGACACGCCGATGGGCGAAAGGACGCAGAATGGCCAGAACGGCGGTGGCGGTGCTCTTTGGAGGTCGCTCCAGCGAGCACTCGATCAGTTCCGCCACGGCGGGAGGGGTGCTGCGGGCGATCGACCGTGACCGGTTCGACGTCATCCCGATCGGCATCACCCGCGACGGCGCGTTCGTCCTCGAGGACGACGATCCCGACAAGTTCGCGCTCGACAAGGACCGCCTGCCCGACGTCGTCGACAACGGCACCCGGATCCTCTGGCCGGATTCGACGCTGACGCGCGAGCTTCGCGTCGTGGACGCCGACGGGACGCGGTCCCTCGGCGATGTCGACGTCGTCTTCCCGATCCTGCACGGGCGCTTCGGCGAGGACGGCACGATCCAGGGCATGCTCGAGCTGATCGGGCTGCCGTACGTCGGCGCCGGCGTGCTCATGTCGGCGATCGGCATGGACAAGCACGCGACCAAGAGCGTCCTGAAGTCGGCCGGCGTGCCCGTCGTGCCGTGGGTCACCGTGACCCGCACCGACCTCGCGCGCGACGGCGACCTGTGGCGCCGCCGCATCCGTTCGCTCGGACTCCCCGCCTTCGTCAAGCCCGCCCGCGCTGGTTCGAGTGTAGGTGTGTCGAAGGTCTCCGACTGGAGTGAGCTGGATGCCGCGCTCGACGTCGCCTTCGCCGAAGACGCGACGGTGCTCGTCGAGCAGGCGATCACCGGCCGCGAGGTCGAATGCGGTGTCCTGCCCGGCGTGGACGGCGGCGACCCGCGCGTCAGCGTCGCGGGCGAGATCGTCGTGGCGGGGCGCGAGTTCTACGACTTCGAGGCGAAGTACCTCGACGCGCCGGGAATCGAGCTCGTGTGCCCCGCCGACCTGCAGGACGGCGAGCTGCGCGAGATGCAGCGGATCGCGGTGCAGGCGTTCGAAGCGCTCGGTGGCGAAGGCCTCGCCCGGGTGGACTTCTTCTTCACGGGCACGGAGTTCTTCGTGAACGAGGTCAACACGATGCCGGGCTTCACGCCGATCTCGATGTTCCCGAAGTGCTGGATCGCCTCGGGGATGACGTATCCCGAGCTCATCAGCGAGCTCATCGACGCCGCAGCCTAGGTCTCAGCCCTCGTCGGGCAGCACCGACTCGGAATCGACGCACGCGCTCTCCGCCGGGATCGCGGCGTTCACGATCGGGCCGAGGCGATCGAGGACGTTGTTCGAGCTCACGACCTCGTTGTCGAGGTAGACCTCGATGGCGGGCGTGCGCCCGTACGTCGTGATGCGGTACTTCGGGGCAGCGGACTCGTCGACGACCCAGTCCACGCCGCCGATCGTGATGCAGCGCGCCTCGGTGGGGCCGGGCGGCGTCACGCCGCACGTGAGGAGGATGGATGCCGGATCACCCCACGCGCCCGTCGCCTGGGCATCCGTCCACCGTCGATCCTGTCCGTCGACCGTTCCCGGCAGGTGAACGATGACATCGGCGCACAGCGGGTCGTTCGCGTCGGCCGCCGCATCCATCGACACCGTCGACGTGCATGCGGCGAGCGAGCCGGCCAGTGCGACGGCGGTCGCGAGGGTCGCCAGAATCCGGGATGCACGCACTCCTCCAGGCTACCCGCGCGCGATCGAGTCACCGGTCGTGTCGTCGCCGCCGAACCCACACGATCCGCGCGAACCCACACAGCTCAGTCGACCGATACGTGTGGGTTCGCGGAAAGTGTGTGGGTTCGCCGGCGACGGGGTGCCGCGAGCGATGCGCGCTAGCGTGGGGAGGTGATGGATGCTGCCGCAGACCCGACCGTGGGAGAGCTCTCCGAGGGCGAAGTGCTGCGCGCGATCCTCTCGCGGCTCGGGCCCTCGCAGGCCGAGATCGGCCCCGGCGACGACGCGGCTGTGCTCACCGCGCCCGACGGGCGCGTGGTCGCGACGGTCGACACGCTCGTGCACGGGCCGGACTTCCGCCTCGCGTGGTCGACCGCGTACGACCTCGGGTGGAAGGCCGCCGCCGTCAACCTCGCCGACATCGCCGCGATGGGTGCGCGCCCGACGGCGCTCCTCGTCGCCCTCGCGATGCCGGAAGACACGCGGCTCTCGTTCGTCGAAGGTCTCGCCGACGGGCTCCGCGAGGCCTGCGAGTCGCTCGCGCCGGGATGCACCGTCGAGGGCGGCGACCTCACGGTGTCGGACACGCTCACGATCGCCGTCACGGCGCTCGGCTCGCTCGACGACCGTGAGCCGGTGCTGCGGTCCGGTGCGCGGGTCGGCGACGTCGTCGCGGTCGCGGGCGAGCTCGGCGCGGCAGGTCGAGGACTCGCGCTTCTGTTCGGGAGGTTCCGGGATGCGGCGGGCCGACCGATCCCGATCGATGCGGCTCATCGCGACGATCCGGAACTCGTCGCGCAGCTGCGCCCCGCTCCGCCGATCGCGCTCGGTGCCGCCGCGGCGCGGGCCGGTGCGACGGGCATGATGGACGTGTCGGACGGCCTCGTGCTCGACGCCACACGACTGGCCGCGGCATCCGGCGTCACCGTCGCCCTCGACGCTGCTGCGCTCGGCGACCATCCCGAGTCAGCGCTCTCGGGTGGCGAGGACCACGCGCTGCTGGCGACGTTCCCCCAGACGCTCCCGGACGGCTTCCGCGCAATCGGCCGGGTCGTGGATCGCGGCGAGCATCCCGTGCTCGTGGACGGAAGCCCGCACGACGGCCGCGGCGGCTGGGACCCGTATCAGGACTGGGATGCGGGCCGGGGCTGAGCCCACCACAGCGTCGTGTCGCCGTACTTCTTCGAGCGCGCGGTCTCGAGCCCCTCGGGCATCGTGGGTTCGGCGGATCGGGACGACCGCTCTATCACGACGGTCGCGTCGGCGGCGAGCACCGGCACGAGCAGTGCGAGCGCGGTCGTGAGCTCGGTCTCGCCGAGGTCGTACGGGGGGTCGATCAGCACGAGATCGAAAGGTCCGCGCGCGCCGCGCAGATACGCGTCGACCCCGGCGCGGTGGACCTGCGCGACACCCCCGCCCAGGGACTTCACGACGCGCGCCGCGTTGCGCTGGGCGACGGAGGCTGCGCGCGGCGCCTTCTCGACGAGGTCGACGGATACCGCGCCCCGGCTGAGCGCCTCGAGTCCGAGCGCTCCCGAACCGGCGTAGAGGTCGAGCACCGCCGCGCCGCGCACCGCGTCAGCCGACTCGAGTGCACCGAAGAGGGATTCGCGCACGCGATCCGACGTCGGCCGGGTTCCGGCATCCGGAACCTCCAGCGCCAACGAACCCGCGCGGCCCGAGATGATGCGTGTCACACGCTCACGATAGCGGCGCGGCCGCCGAGTCCTCTTCGCGCAGGCGCGGGGTCGTGCGGAACTCGGGGCGCAGGCCGGACTTGTCGGCGTAGAAGGCGCGGATCAGGTCCATGTCGGCGGGCACGTCGCCGGTGAGTTCGATCGTGACGCCGAGTCCGGTCGTCATCGTCGTGCGGTCGACGTACCCGAGGGTCACGGGCAGGCCTGCTTCCCGCGCGATGCGGTAGAAGCCCGACTTCCAGTAGGCGCCCGACCCGCGGGTTCCCTCGGGTGTCACGACGAGGCCGAACACTTCGCCCGCGCGGACGCGGGTGACGACGTCGGCGACGACGTTCGCCGGGTTCGCGCGATCGACGGCGATGCCGCCGAGCCGGCGCATGATCGGCCCTCGCCATCCGCGGAAGAGCGAGTCCTTGCCGAGCCAGCGGACCGGGATGCCGAGGCGCCACGCGATCGCGAGCATGAGGACGAAGTCCCAGTTCGAGGTGTGGGGAGCGCCGATCAGGACCGTGGGGGTCGTGGGTGCGGGCTCGGACACGAGCTTCCAGCGGCTGCACGCCCAGTAGACGCGCGCGAGCAGTCGTCGGATCATGCCGCCACCGTACGCCCCCGTCCATGTCGCTTCACGCATGGAACCCGAAGTCGCACGTGCTCTCTAGACTCGGAGCATGCCCGATCTGACCCTCGAGTCGCGCCTCGACGGCGTCGTCGGGGGCAAGACCGCCTCGGCGCTCGAGAAGGCCTTCGGCATGCGCACGGTCGGCGACCTCGTCTCGCACTATCCGCGCCGGTACGCCCGCCGCGGCGAGCTCACGCCGATCTCGTCGCTCCCGCTCGGCGAGCCCGTCACCATCGTCGCCGAAGTGGTGCGGGTCAACGAGCGGCGCATGCAGAACCGCAAGGGCACGCTGCTCGAGGTCACGATCAGCGACGGGCAGGGCACGCTGTCGCTCACCTTCTTCAATCAAGCGTGGCGGTCGAAGGAGCTCAGCCCCGGCCGGCGAGGCATCTTCGCAGGCAAGGTGGGGGAGTACCGGGGCGTGACGCAGCTCGCGCACCCCGACTACGAGCTCTTCGACGACGAGGACGAGGCCCGCCAGACCGCGCAGGCGTATGCGACCGTTCCGATCCCGATCTACCCCGCGACGAGCACGCTCGCGAGCTGGCAGCTCACGAAGATCGTGGACCTCGTGCTGGACGGCCTCGGTCCCGTTCCCGATCCGCTGCCCGACGAGCTGCGGGAGCGTCACGGCCTCGTGAGCGCGCGCGAGGCGATCGAATGGATGCATCGGCCGCAGTCCGAAGAGGAGTACGAGCGGGCGCGGGCGACGCTGCGGATGCACGAGGCGTTCGTCCTGCAGGCGGCCCTTCTGCAGCAGCGGCAGTTCGTGCGTGCGCTGTCGGCGACGAGCCGCGAGCCCGGCGCGCTGCTCGAGCGCTTCGACGCGGCGCTCCCGTTCGAGCGCACGCCCGACCAGGTCTCGGTCGGCGACCAGATCGCGCACGATCTCGAGGGCGACTGGCCCATGAACCGGCTCGTGCAGGGCGAGGTCGGGTCGGGCAAGACGCTCGTCGCGCTGCGCGCGATGCTGCAGGTCGCCCAGAGCGGCGGGCAGTCCGCGCTCATCGCGCCGACCGAGGTGCTCGCCGGTCAGCACGTGCGTTCGATCGCCCGGATGCTGGGCCCCCGGCTCGCGCCCGAGCTCATGCCGACTCTCCTCACGGGCCAGCTCCCCGCCGCCGAGCGGCGCAAGGCGGCGCTGCGCGCGGCGTCCGGTCAAGCCCGCATCGTGATCGGCACGCACGCCCTGCTGAGCGACACGACGACGTTCGCCGACCTCGGCCTCGTCGTCGTCGACGAGCAGCACCGCTTCGGCGTCGAGCAGCGTGAAGCGCTGCGGGCCAAGGGCTCGGCGCCGCACGCGCTGGTGCTGACGGCGACGCCGATCCCGCGGACGGTCGCGATGACCGTCTTCGGCGATCTCGACGTCTCGACGATCCGCACCATGCCGCAGGGCCGCGCCGGGATCGAGACGTTCGTCGCGCCCCTGGCGGAGCGGCCCGCGTGGTTCGGGCGCGTGTGGGAGCGCATCGCCGAAGAGGTCGCGAAGGGGCGCCAGGCGTTCGTCGTGTGCGCGGCGATCGATGCCGAGGCGCTCGCGAAGAATGCGAAGGCCGATGCCGAGCAGCCCGACGCCGGCGTGCTCGAGGGCGAGTCCGAGAAGACGCGCTGGGGGGTCGTGCAGGTCGCCGATCTGCTGTCGCGGCATCCGGCGTTCGAGGGCATCCGCGTCGAGATCCTGCACGGCAGGATGCCGTCGGACGAGAAGGATGCCGTCATGCAGGCGTTCGCGCGCGGTGACATCGACGTGCTCGTCGCGACCACCGTCGTCGAGGTCGGGGTCGATGTGCCGAACGCCTCGACGATGGCGATCCTCGAGGCCGATCGCTTCGGTGTCTCGCAGCTGCATCAGCTGCGCGGGCGCGTCGGCCGCGGGGGAGTTCCCGGGCTGTGCCTGCTCGTGACCGAGGCGCCCCCCGGCTCACCCGCGCGCCAGCGGGTCGAGGCGGTCGCCGCGACGCTCGACGGCTTCGAGCTCGCCGAGGTCGATCTCGACCTCCGGGGAGAGGGCGACGTGCTCGGCGACGCCCAGTCCGGCGCGCGGTCCTCTCTGCGTCTCCTGCGCGTCGTGAAGGACGCCGATCTCATCGCCGAGGCCCGCGTCGCGGCCGAAAAGGTGCTCGCAGACGATCCTGCGCTGGTGCGGCATCCGGGACTCGAATCCGCCATCGAACGGCGCGTCGGCCTGGCTGAGCGCGCGGCCCTCGCGCGCAACTGACCACCTCGCAGCCCCGCGCGTCAGCGCCTGCTCGGCACGGCTACGCTGGGAGTGTGAATCCTCGGATCGCCGTCGTCCCCGGGTCATTCGACCCGCCGACTCTCGGCCACCTCGATGTCATCCGCCGTGCCGCGGGCCTCTACGACCAGCTCCACGTCCTGGTCGTGCACAACCCGGGCAAAGAGGCGATGCTGCCCATCGCTCAGCGCCTCGCGCTGCTCGAGCAGTCGATCGCCGAGACCGAGATCGAGGGCGACGTCATCGTCGCGTCGTGGAGCATGGGACTCCTCGTGGACTACGCGGTGGATGTGGATGCCGGAGTCCTCGTGAAGGGCATCCGCTCGCAAGTGGATGTCGCCTACGAGACGCCCATGGCGATCGTCAACCGTCACCTCGCGCACGTCGAGACGGTCTTCCTCCTGCCGGACCCCTCCCACGCGCTCGTCTCGAGCTCGCTCGTCCGTCAGGTCGCGGGCCTCGGCGGGGACGTCTCGCCGTTCGTTCCGGCCCCCGTCGCACGCTTCCTCTCCACGGGTGTGCAGGAGCACTGACAGGCCCTTCCCGGTTGCGTGCCCGGTAGAATCGACGCTTGTGACCAGGCACCGCCACGGCCGTTTCGCCGTTCCCGTTCGAGACATCGTCCACCGCTCCGGCGAGATGCGCGAAGTCACGCTCGAGATCCCCACGAACGAGAAGTGGGGGGAGGGGCTCGTGTCGATCCCCGAGGGCGAGCAGATCGTCATCGACGGGCGCGTCGAGTCCGTTCACGAGGGCATCCTCGTCACCGCGACCGTCGACACGAGGTACGAAGGCGTGTGCGGGAGGTGCCTCACGGACATCGCCGAGCCGCTCCAAGTCGAGATTCAGGAGCTTTTCGCGTATCCTGGTGAGGAAACATCTGACTTCGAGGTTCAAGACGACCACGTGGATCTTGAAACTCTCGTCAGGGATGCGATCGTCCTGTCGCTTCCGTTTCAGCCGGTGTGCCAGCCGGATTGCCCCGGACTCGATCCGAACACGGGCGAGAGGCTGGCCGAAACCGCCGGCGAAGAGCCGCGCGAGCCCCTCGATCCACGCTGGGCCGCGCTCCAGGACTACACCACAGACCACGACGACGATGCTCCGCGCCCCACGGCCGTGAGCGGAACCGCCGAGAACACAGAAGAGAGCTAGTCATGGCAGGTAACCCCCCGAAGCGGAAGGTCTCCCGCTCGAACACCCGCTCGCGTCGCGCGCAGTGGAAGGCCGAGGCCACCCCGCTCGTCAAGACGGTCGAGAACGGCAAGGTCGTCTACAGCCGCCCGCACCAGGCGAAGGTCGTCACCGACTCGCAGGGCACCGAGCTGTTCCTCGAGTACAAGGGCCGCAAGGTCGCCGACGTCTGATCGATCCGCGATCCACGCGGTGCCAGGCGCCACATCGGGGCTTTCGAGCCTCACCGACAAGCTCGGGGTCGATATCGACCCCGAGCTTCTGTCGCTCGCCCTCACCCATCGTTCGTGGGCGTACGAGAACGGCCAGGTGCCGCACAACGAACGCCTCGAGTTCCTCGGCGACTCCGTGCTCGGACAGGCCGTCACCGTGCGGCTGTTCACGCGGCATCCCGAACTCGAAGAAGGGGCGCTCGCGAAGCGCCGCGCGAGCGTCGTCTCGACTGTCGCGCTGGCGCAGGTCGCACGCGGGATCGGGCTGGGGGAGTATGTCAAGCTCGGCCGCGGCGAGGACCAGACCGGGGGACGTGACAAGGACTCGATCCTCGCCGACACGACCGAGGCGGTGATCGGGGCGACGTACCTGTCCGCCGGGCCGGATGCCGCGACCGCCCTCGTGCTGCGGCTCATCGATCCGCTGCTGGACGACCCGGAGCGCTACGGGGCGGCCACCGATCCCAAGACGAGCCTGCAGGAGCTCGCGGCGCGCGGGGGCATCGGCCAGCCGCGCTACGAGGTGACCTCGACCGGGCCGGATCACGAGCGCCGTTTCACCGCGACGGTGTTCATCGGCGACGCGACGGCGCAGGGCGAGGGCACGAGCAAGAAGTTCGCCGAGATGGCGGCCGCTCTGAACGCCTGGAAAGATCTGACCGGACGTGCCTGAACTCCCCGAGGTCGAGGTCGTGCGCGCCGGCCTCGCGCCGGCAGTGGCCGGTGCCCTCATCAGCGGTGTGAGCGTCTTCGACGAGCGCGCGCTGACGCGGCATCCCGGCACCGGACTCGACTTCGAAGCCGCGCTCACGGGACGCTCGATCCGCGCCGCCGTGCGGAGGGGGAAGTTCCTCTGGCTGCCGCTCGAATCCGCGGCGGGGGAGCCCGCGAGCGAGGCGATCGTCGGTCACCTCGGCATGAGCGGCCAACTGCTGCTGCGCGAGCCCGGCGCCCCCGCCGAGCGCCACGAACGCGTGCGGATCGACCTGCAGCATCCCGTCCACGGCGACCTCGCCGTCGTGTTCGCCGACCAGCGCACGTTCGGCTCCCTCGCGATCGATCCCCTGGTGCAGACGATGGATGCCGCGGCCGGCGGCTTCGGCTCGCCGGATCCCGTCATGCCCGTGCAGGTCGCCCACATCGCGCGCGATCCGCTCGATCCCGCATTCGACGACGCGGGTTTCCGGCGTGCGCTGTCGCGTAAGGACTCCGCGATCAAGCGGGTGCTGCTCGACCAGACCGTGGTGAGCGGGATCGGCAACATCTACGCCGACGAGGCGCTCTGGGGTGCCCGCATCCATCCCGAGACGTCCGCGTCGGCGCTCTCGACGCGCGCCGTGAACCGGCTGCTCGCCGAGGTGCGTGCCGTGCTCGACAAAGCTCTGGCCGAGGGCGGCACGAGTTTCGACGCGCAGTACGTCAACGTCAACGGGCAGGCCGGCTACTTCGCGCACTCGCTGCACGCGTACGGGCGGACGGGTCAGCCGTGCGACCGCTGCGGTCGGCCGATCGTGCGGGTCTCGTTCATGAACCGCTCGAGCCACTTCTGCCCTTACTGCCAGAAGCTCAGGCGATGACCTTCTGCCATTCGCCCGAGTAGCGCGTCGGCGTGAAGCCCATGGCTTCGTTGACCGCGAGCATCGGACGGTTCTCCTCGGCGTTGCCGGTCACGATCCGATCCCCCTCGGGGAACGCCTCGCGACCGAGGGCGAGCGTGTGCGTCTTGACCAGGGCGCCGAGCCGGTGGCCGCGGTGCTCGGCGAGCACGAGAGTGTCGTTCTGGTCGATCGGCTTGCCGGGCTTTCGGAACGAGACGAGCTCGGTGAACGCGACGAGCCGTCCTGACGCGATGTGCTCGGCGGCGCCGACGAGCACCGCCATGCCGCTGTCCGACCAGACCTTCTCCAGGCGGCGGACGCGCGCGGCATCCCAGGTCTCCTCGTCCATGACGGAATCGCCTGCGGGCGCGTCGGTCGACATGCGCGACTTCATCCACGCGTAGTCGTCGACCCAGTCATCGGGGGTCGGCGCCATCCACGAGACGTAGCGGTATCCCTCGCTCGCGCGCTCGGCCTCATCGCGCAGCGGTGCGACCCGATCGAGCGGCTTCGTCAGGTCGAGCGTGCTGACGCGGTAGACCTGCTCGAGCGCGTATCCCGCGCTCACTGCGAGCCGCGTCGCCTGGTCGTCGGGCACGGCGCCGAAGCCCGTGCGGGCGGTGACACCGGCCGATGTGGACGATGGATGCTCCGTCCACGCCTGCAGGATCGTGCGACCACGTTCGCCCGCGCGCGCCTCGAGGAACGCGAGCGCGCGCCGCCCGATCCCGCGACCGCGGTGCTCGGGCAGCACTTCGACGCGCAGCTGCACGCGCTGCGATCCGTCTTCGAGAGGGACCCACATCATCGCGCGGCCGACGACCGTGCCATGTGAGCGCATGAGCCAGCCGTGCACCTCTTCATCCTCGGTGAGCCAGTGCGGATACGACTGCTCGGGGGTCACCTCGAGCGCGTCGGCGCCGAGCAGCGCGACGTTCACACGGTTGCGCACGTCGATCGCGGCCCGGAAGTCGGCACCCTCGTCCGCGCTCACACCCGCGACGGTGTCCGGCACCGAGACGGGTGTGAGCGCGAGCTCGTCGAGCGTCGTGGCCTCAGGCATCCAACGTCTTCTTCCACGCGCCGGCGTACGACGCCGGAACGAAGCCGATCGCCTCGTTGATGTCGAGCATGGGACGGTTCTCCTCGGCGTTGAAGGTCGAGACTCGCGGCGAATCCGGCATGAGATCCCGCCAGCGAACAAGGTTGGCGCACTTCACGAGAGCTCCGAGTCGGTGACCACGGTGCTCTTTGAGGACGAGCGTGCCCCACTGATGGGTGGGGGCAGTGTGGTCGGCCGCGATCACGAGCTCGTTGTACGCCACGATCTCGCCGGACGGCACGTGCTGGACCGCGGTGACCGACACCGTGTGGCCGCCCGCGAGCAGGCGCTTGTCCCTACGCTCGACGCGCGCGGCATCCCACGCCTCTTCCACCCAGACGAGCTCTCCCGTCGGCACATCCGTCGACATGCGCGAGATCACGTGCGCGAAGCCGTCCTTGTACTCGTCCGGCGTCGGCGAGGTCCACGTGACGAGGCGGTAGTCCGCGCCGGCCGCGCGCCGGGCTTCGGCGAGCATCGCCTCGACGCGCTCGAACGAGCCGGTGAGGTCGAAGACGCTGTTGCGCTCGGTCTGCTCGAACGAGTACCCCTGCGCGAGCATGAGCTTCGTCTGCGGATCGTCGGCCGGGATCGAGCCGAGGCCCGTGGGCGACGCGAGCTGCGGTCCCGACAGATCGGGCTTGTGCAGCGTCCACGTCTGGACGACGGACCGGCCGTGCGCGCGCGCCTCGGTCTCGAGCACGGCGAACAACGCCTGCTCGATACCGCGATCGAGGTGCGCTGGGGGCACCATGACGTCGAACTCGACGTTGTTCGCGCCGTCCTCGAGCGGGATCATCATCGTGAGCGCGCCGACGATCTCGCCGTCGCGCTCGGCCGTGTAGCCGAGCTGGAGGCGGTCCGTCTGGTCCTGCCAGGACGGCAGCTGCTCCGCGGCGTCCTGATCGAAATAGTCGTGACCGGCGTAGTACCGGCACACCTCGTCCGCGATGCGCGCCGTCTCGAGGAACGGGCCCGCGTCGGCGGCGTCGAGCGTCGCCGGCACGGGGATCCGCGTGATCGTGAGGGTCGCGGCATCCATCATCGTCTTCATGTCAGCACCTTCTTCCAGGCACCGCCGTACGCGATCGGTGCGAAGCCGATGGCTTCGTTGATGTCGAGCATGGGGCGGTTCTCTTCCGCGTTGTAGGTCAGCACGCGCCGCGAGTCGGGCACGAGGTCGCGCCACGAGAGCAGACCCGCGCACTTCACGAGCGTGCCGAGCTTGTGGCCGCGGTGGTCCTTGAGGACGAGGGTGTCCTCCTGGTGGGATGCCTCGGTGCGGTCCTTGCCGACGACCAGCTCGTTGAACGCGCACAGCTCACCGGTCTCGATGTGCTGAGCCGCCGTCACGAGCAGGAAGCGCTCGGCGTCTGTGTAGAGCGCGTCGTGGCGCGCGATGCGCGCGGCATCCCACACCTCCTCGTCGAACTCCATCTCGGCGGAGGGGGCGTCGGTGTTCATGCGCGACTTCATCCACGCGTAGCCCTCGGCGAACTCCGGCGGGGTCGGGGGCGACCACTGCACGACGCGATAGTCGCGGGAGGCCTCGAGAGCCTCGGCGTGCAGCCGCTCGACCTCATCCCACGAGCCCGTCAGATCGAAGGCGCTGTTGCGCTCGACCTGCTCGAGTGTGTAGCCGCGGCGGCGGTAGAAGTGCGCCGCGCGATCGTCCGGGATCGAGCCGAAGCCCGTCGGCGCGTCGATGTGCGGGCCGTCGGATGCCGGATGCGATGCCCACGACTGCAGCACCGTGCGGCCGTGCTCGCGCGCGGTCTGCTCGATGAGGTCGTACGCGGCGGCGCCGATGCCCTGACCCCAGGACTTGCGCAGCAGCTCGATCTGCCAGAAGGCGTTCTTCGAGCCCTCGTGCTGCGGGATGTCGATGCCCGCCCTGCCGACGAACTCGCCGTCGAGGATCGCGAGCCACATGAAACGCAGCTCGTCGGGGTCGGGTTGGTAGTGGGGGAGCAGCTCGGCGGCGGTGACGGACTCGTCCGCGTGACCGGAGATCTCTTCGTAGACCCGGTTGCGCACGTCGACCATCGTCACGAAGTCGTGCGCATCGGCGGCGTCGATGCTGCTCGGGATGATGAGGGGCCGCAGTTCGAGGCCCGTGGTGGTGATGCTCATGATGGTTCTTTCGTCAGAAGTGGATGTCGTGGGGGCGGTGGTGCGGTCGGGTGCCGACCGCACCACCGTCACAGGTGGGGCCGCAGGTGCTGCAGCCGCAGCGCCGCGGCCTCGCGGGCGAGCCGCGCCTGTTCGTTGGCGAGGAGCCGCGCGTGGTTGTGGTGATCCGCACGGCGCGACGCGCTGCGCGCGCTGCGCAGGAGCAGCCAGAGACCGAGGTGCAGCGATGCGCGGTCCACGAGGCTCAGCGGAGAGCGGGGATCGGGCAGCTGCGGGGCGGGATGGAGATCCGGAGTGCGGAGGTCCAGGAGCAGTTTCGACATGGTCGTGTCTCTTTCGAGTCGAAGAAGGATGTGAGGGTCCGAACGGGATCGCGAGGATCCGGTGGCGCGCACAGGGCCGTGGGCCGAGGCGGCGGGGCGGCGAACGCGGGAGCGGACGGCGGCGAAGGTGCCTGATCGATCCGTCAGTGGACGGAGTTCTCCCGTGGCCGGATCAGCCGGCGGTGGGTGCGAACGCGCAGAAGGACCCGGCCGCCAGGGCACGAGCGACTCCTCCGCGAATGGCGGGAGCTGCTGTGGTGAACATGTGCATCTTCATGGCGACCTCCTTTCGACTTCTGACGCGAGAAGTGACGTTAGCGGAGTTCTCCCAGGTCGTCAAGTATCCCGGGCGTGTCGCGGGCGAGGTGGTGCCGTGACGGCCCGCCGCCGCGGCATCCTTCCGCTCGTCGGCTAGTTTTGACGAGATGTCCAGGCCGGAGGCGATCGCATGCACCTGAAGAGCGTCACGCTCAAGGGATTCAAGTCCTTCGCGCAGCCGACGACCTTCGCCTTCGAGACGGGTGTGACCTGCATCGTCGGACCCAACGGCTCGGGCAAGTCCAACGTCGTCGACGCGCTCGCCTGGGTCATGGGCGAGCAGGGGGCCAAGACCCTGCGCGGCGGCAAGATGGAGGACGTCATCTTCGCCGGCACCGCGACGCGCGGCCCGCTCGGGCGCGCCGAAGTGCAGCTCACGATCGACAACAGCGACGGCGCGCTGCCGATCGAGTACTCCGAGGTCAGCATCAGCCGGACGCTCTTCCGCAACGGGGCGAGTGAGTACGCGATCAACGGCGACACCTGCCGACTGCTCGACGTGCAGGAGCTCCTGAGCGACTCCGGGCTCGGCCGGGAGATGCACGTCATCGTGGGACAGGGGCGACTCGACAGCGTCCTGCAGGCGACGCCCGAAGATCGCCGCGGCTTCATCGAAGAGGCCGCCGGCATCCTCAAGCACCGCCGTCGTAAGGAGAAGACGCTCCGCAAGCTCGAGGCGATGGAGGCCAACCTCACGCGCTTGAGCGACCTCGCGGGCGAACTCCGCCGCCAGCTCAAGCCGCTGGGGCGGCAGGCCGAGATCGCACGCGAGGCCGCGACGATCGCCGCCGTCGTGCGCGATGCCAAGGCCCGCCTGCTCGCGGACGACCTCGCGAGCCTGCGCGCGCAGCTCGCCGACCACGTCCGCAGCGAGCAGTCGCGGCACACCGAGCGACTCGTGCTGCAGGACCAGTCCGACAACGTGCGGGCGCGCATCGAGCAGCTCGAGACCGACCAGCGCAGTGAAGCCGTCGACGAGGCGCGGCGCGTCGTGCACGGTCTCGAGCGGGTGCAGGAGCGGCTGAGGTCGCTGTACACGCTCGCGGGCCAGCGGCTCGCGCTCCTGGGCGACTCGGATGACGATGAGCGTCTCGAGCTCACGACGGTGTCGCAGGCGATGATCGACGAGGCGCGTGCAGAGATCGACGAGATCTCGGCGGGGCTCGGTGACGCTCAGGACGCCGCGGCGTCGGCATCCCGCGACGTCATGCGGGCGCGGGCGGAGCTCGACGCCCTCGACGTCGACATCGCTGCGCAGAGCGCGCTCGTGTCGGAGCACGACATGCGGATCACGGCGCTCCGCGGCTCGGCGGAGGCAGCGGCATCCGCCCTCACCGCCGTCCGCACCGCCGTCGAACGCCAGCAGAAGGCGCTGGATGCCGCGCTCGCGCGCCGCGCGGAGGCGGCCGAGACGCTCGCGGGAGTGGATCCCGACTTGGTCCCGGAGGGTTCGGGGGCCGAGTACGCCGCGGCGTACGAGCGCGCCCAGCGCGACGCGACCGATGCCGAATCGAGCGCGGCGACGCTGCGCGAGCGCCTGCACGCGGCCGAGCGCGAGCTCGAGGCGCTCACGGCGCAGACGACCGCTCTGGGCCGCGCGCTCGACGGCCGCAACGCGGCAGCCGAGATCGTCGCGCTCGGGGCCGCCGGCGTTCGCGGTCTGCTCGGCGACGCCGTGAAGATCACCGCGGGCTACGAAGCCGCGATCGCCGCGGCCCTCGGTCCGCTCGTCGAGGGCGTGCTCGTCGACTCCCGCTCCGATGCCGTCGCGACCGCTCGGCTCGTGCGCGAGGGCGACCTCGGTGCGATCGACATCGCGATCGCCGATGCGGGCTCGAAGACGCCGTCGTTCCCTGCGGTCGCAGGGATCACGCCCGCGCGGGATGTCGTGACGGCGCCCGAGGGTGTGCTCGGCATCCTGGCGTTCGTCGTCATCGCCGACGACCTCGACACCGCGGTCGCCGCGGGGCCCGCGCTCGCTGCGGCCGGACCGGTCACGATCGTCACGCGCACGGGCGAAGTCGTCACCGAGTACACCGTGCGAGCCGGATCGGGTCAGGGGCGCTCGCGGCTGGAGCTCGTCGCGGAGCGGGATGCCGCAGCCGAGCGTCGTGACGAGATCACGGTGGTGGCGGACTCGCTGCGCGAGGCGCTCGGTGACGCGGTCAGCGGACTGGAGTCCGCGCGACAGCGCACGAAGACCGCGCTCACGACACTCCGCGAGCACGACGCCGCCCTCGCCGCCCATACCGAGCAGGTCAACCGGGCGACCGTCCGCCACGAGGCGGCGGTCGCCGAATGCGAGCGGCTCGAAGCGGGTCTCGCTCAAGCGACCACCGCGGTCGAGGACGCGGAGGCGTCGGCGCGCTCCGCCGAGGATCAGCTCACGAACGCCCTCGAGGCACCGCGGCCCATCCTCGACGCCTCGGCGCGCGACGGCATGCTCGCCGACCTCGAGGGAGCGCGCGATGCCGAGATGCGCGCGCGACTGGACGTCGAGACGCTCAAGGAGCGCATCCGCGCGGGCGAATCCCGGGTCGTGCAGCTCGAGCGTCAGCGGGAGCGCGAGCGCGAAGCGGCCGCCGAGGCGGCACGTCGTGCGGTCGTGCGTCGCGCGCAGCGCGAGATCGCGGCGGGCGTCGCGGACCAATTGCCCGCGGTCCTGGACTCGGTCGACCGATCGGTCTCGGTCGCACGCGTCGAGCTCGCGACCGCCGAATCGGCGCGCACGGCGCTGACCGAAGAGCTCGCGACGCTGCGGGGGCAGGAATCCGGTCTGCGGGAGCGACTTGCAGGGCTCACCGAGAGCGTGCACAGCCTGGAGCTGCAGATCCACGAGAAGCGCCTGCACGTGACCGGGCTCCTCGAGCGCGTCGCTTCGGAGCTCGGGCTCGACGAGGACATTCTCATTTCGGAATATGGTCCCGATCAGGCCATACCTGCCGAGGGCGAGAACGAGGCATCCGTCCCCTACGACCGCGCCGCTCAGCGACGCAGGCTCGCCGACGCGGAGCGCAAGCTCGCGCAGCTCGGTCGCGTCAACCCGCTCGCGCTCGAGGAGTTCGCAGCCCTCGAGCAGCGCCACGCGTTCCTCACCGAGCAGCTCGCCGACCTCACGCAGACCCGCAAGGACCTCGTCACGATCATCGAAGAGCTCGACGAGCGGATGCAGACGATCTTCCTCGCCGCCTTCGAGGACACGAAGATCGCGTTCGGCGAGGTCTTCCCGATCCTGTTCCCCGGGGGGACGGGCAGCATCTCGCTCACGAACCCCGATGACCCGCTGACGACGGGCATCGAGGTCGCGGTGCGGCCGGTCGGAAAGAAGATCGAGCGACTCTCGCTCCTGTCGGGTGGCGAGCGGTCGCTCGCGGCGGTCGCCCTTCTGACCGCGATCTTCAAGGCGCGGCCGAGCCCGTTCTACATCCTCGACGAGGTCGAGGCGGCCCTCGACGACGCGAACCTCGGGCGCCTCCTGGGCGTGTTCGAGCAGCTGCGGGCATCCAGCCAGCTCATCGTCATCACGCATCAGAAGCGCACGATGGAGATCGCGGATGCGCTGTACGGCGTCTCGATGCGCCAGGACGGCGTGTCGGCCGTCGTCGGCCAGCGAGTGGGGGAGCGCGTCGCCTCGTAGGCTGGTCGCATGGCTGAGAACTCCTGGTCGCTCGGCCGCGCGCTGCGCGGCATGTTCGTCAAGCCCACGATCGACGAGACGACGTGGGACGACCTCGAGACCGCGCTGCTCACGGCCGACTTCGGTCCCGACATCACGGAGCGCATCGTCGACGAACTGCGCGAGAAGGTCGAGCGATACCGCACGACCGATCCGCGCGACCTCAAGCGCATGCTCGTCGAGACGCTCGAGGAGCACTTCGCGAAGTTCGACACGACCCTCAAGCTCACCGAGCGGCCGGCCGTCGTGCTGGTCGTCGGGGTCAACGGCGTCGGCAAGACGACGACGATCGGCAAGTTCGCGAACTTCCTGAAGCGCTACGACCGCTCCGTCGTCGTGGGTGCGGCCGACACCTTCCGCGCCGCGGCCGTCGACCAGCTCGCGACGTGGGCCGAGCGCGGCGGGGCGACGATCGTGCGGCCGCAGCAGGAGGGCCAGGATCCGGCATCCGTCGCCTTCCAGACCATCGACTACGCCAAGCGCACCGGCACCGAGATCGTGCTCGTCGACACCGCGGGCCGCCTGCACACGAAGGGCGGGCTCATGGACGAGCTCACCAAGATCCGGCGCGTCATCGAGAAGCAGGCGCCGATCAGTGAAGTCCTCCTGGTGCTGGATGCCACGACCGGCCAGAACGGCGTGATGCAGGCCCAGGCGTTCCTCGAGCACGCCGGCGTCACCGGTCTGGTGCTCACGAAGCTCGACGGATCCGCCAAGGGCGGGTTCGTGCTGAACGTGCAGGAGAAGACGGGGATCCCCGTCAAGCTCCTCGGCCAGGGCGAAGGCATCGGCGACCTCACGGGCTTCACGCCGCACGTCTTCGCCGCGTCGCTCGTGGACTGACCTTCGGGACTGGCACCCGGGCGCTCACCCTGGTTTCATGGGGACATGGCGATCGAGCACGACTACTTCGGACTCCTCGAGTCGGGCCCCGACGGCTCGATCTTCTGGTCCGAGACCGTGGAGTTGGGGGATCAGGCCGTCACGGTCGATCTCACGGCACCCGATCAGGACGACGTGTCGGAGGCGGCGCTCGATGTCGCGGCCGGGCTCATCTCGGGGCTCGAGCAGATCGATCGCAACGCGCGCAACGCGATGGTGAACGAGCTCAGCGATCGCACGAGCGAAGTGACGGAGTACATCCTGCAGCAGCAGGAGGAGCTCGGCGAAGAGCTGGAGGACGTGCTCGTCGACATCTCGGGCGACGTGCAGATCGACGTCATCCGCTCGCTCGCCCTCATGAGCATGACGATCCTCGCCGACGAACTCGGTGGGCAGGACCCGTTCGCGGTGCTCGAGTACGCGCTGGAGCCGGACTCGGCCGACGACGTCCTGCTCGTGAACATCGGCTCGGACGGCGACGTGCAGTCGGTCACGTCGGCGGATTGAGCGTCCGCCAGCCTCAGCGCCGCGCGGGCGTGCACGACGGCATCCGTGTCCCACTATGTGCGTAACGTGTCCCACTTGCACACGCTTCCGGGTGCGATAGCGAGGTGAAGTGGGACACGCGGTGGGCGCGAGGCCGGCGGCGTAGGCATGTCGCGCGGGCCGCTACACCGCCTGCGCGAAGCCTGTCTCCGCCGTCTCGACGAAGTGCGAGAGGTGGTCCGGGATCTCGCGCCCCTTCGAGACCATCGACTGCGCCCACAGGCGTCCGGCGCGATACGACGAACGCACGAGCGGCCCCGCGAGCACACCGAGGAAGCCGATGCGCTCGGCCTCGTCCTTGAACTCGACGAACTCCTGCGGCTTCACCCAGCGCGCGACCGGCAGGTGGCGCGGCGACGGCCGCAGGTACTGCGTGATCGTGATGATGTCGGTGCCGGCGTCATGGAGATCCTGCAGCGCCTGGACGACCTCTTCGGGCTCTTCGCCCATGCCGAGGATCAGATTGGACTTCGTGATGAGGCCCGCAGCGCGCGCCTGGGTCAGCACGTCGAGCGAGCGCTCGTAGCGGAACGCGGGCCGGATGCGCTTGAAGATGCGCGGGACGGTCTCGACGTTGTGCGCGAACACCTCGGGGCGGCTGTCGAAGACCTCGCCGAGAAGCGCCGGATCGCCGTTGAAGTCGGTTGCCAGGATCTCGACCCCCGTGTTCGGGTTCATCGCGTGGATCTGCCGCACCGTCTCGGCGTGCAGCCACGCGCCGCCATCGGGCAGGTCGTCGCGCGCGACGCCCGTCACCGTGGCGTAGCGCAGGTTCATGCGCACGACGCTCTCGGCGACGCGCCGCGGCTCGTCGGTGTCGTAGTCGGCGGGCTTGCCGGTGTCGATCTGGCAGAAGTCGCAGCGGCGGGTGCACTGGGAGCCGCCGATGAGGAACGTCGCCTCGCGGTCCTCCCAGCACTCGTAGATGTTGGGGCATCCCGCCTCCTGGCAGACGGTGTGGAGCTCCTCGGTCTTCACGAGCGAATGCAGCGCCTGGTACTCCGGCCCCATCTTGGCCTTCGTCTTGATCCATTCGGGCTTGCGCTCGATGGGCGTCTGGGCGTTGCGCACCTCGAGCCGCAGAAGCTTGCGGCCGTCGGGCGCGGTGGACGGCGCGGACGACGGCGTCCCGCACGCGCTCACGCGGCGACCCCCGCGTACTCGGCCTCGAACACCCGGGCGATCGAGTCGACGATGTCGGCGGGTGAGACATCCCGCCCCACGATCTCGCTCACCGTCGTCACTCCCGCGTCGGTGATGCCGCACGGGATGATGCCGCGGAAGCCTGCGAGCGTGTTGTCGCAGTTGACGGCGAAGCCGTGCATCGTCACGCCCTTCTCGACGCGCACGCCGATCGCGGCGACCTTGTCCTCGGACAGGGGCCGGCGCACCCACACGCCGCTCCGCCCCTCGACCTGGTAGCCGTCGACGCCGTGCTCGCGCAGCGCTGCGATCAGCAGGCGTTCGATGCGGCGCACATGCGCGACGACGTCGACCGGCTCGGGCAGACGCACGATGGGGTAGCCGACGAGCTGACCGGGGCCGTGCCACGTGATCTTTCCGCCGCGGTCGACATCGACGACCGGTGTTCCGTCGGTCGGCCGCTCGTGCGGCTCGGTGCGCTTGCCCGCCGTGTAAACGGCTTCGTGCTCGAGGAGCAGGAGGGTGTCGGGTCGGGCGCCGGCGACGACGTCGGAATGGATGCTGCGCTGCAGCGCCCACCCGTCGAGGTAGGGCACGAACGCCGGGGCGAGGCCGGCGTACCGGATGTCGAGCATGCCACTCCTTCGTTATTGGATCGCGTCTAACAATAGACGATGGCACGACCGCCGGTCGCGCAATAGCGTGGAGGGGTGAGCACCGAGCCCCGCGCTGGCAGACCCCGTTCGTCGTCCCGAGAGACCCTCGCCGAAGCGGCGTGCGAACTCTTCCTCGAGCAGGGGTTCGAGGCGACCTCGGTCGTCGACATCGCCCAGCGGGCCGGAGTCAGCCGCTCGAGCTTCTTCAACTACTTCGGCTCGAAGTCGGACATCCTCTGGTCGGGCCTCGACGCACGGATCGGTGCGCTCGAGAGCCGGTTGCGTGCGGACGAGACGATGGATGCCGCGGCATCCGTCCGCGCCGCGGTCGTCGCCGTGGCATCCGGCTTCACTCCCGACCCGCTCGCCCTCGCGATCGTCAACACGGCGGCGATGGGACTCGAGATCGAGCTCGAGCGCGAGGCCGCCGTGCGGCGCGCACGGATCGCCTCGGCCGTCGCCGACCGCCTCGTGCGGGGCGGCCGCGATCGGCTCGCCGCCGACATCACGGGCGCGGCGTGGGGCGGAGCCGTCCTCGCGGCGATCGAGGCGTGGGCGCGCGACGGCGCGGGCCGGACGTCGCTCGCGCGCTTCATCGAGCGGGCGGCGTCGCTCGCCGCGGGCGATCCCGCCGGCGCGGTCAGGCAGCTGCGACTGGTCGTGCAGGCTCCCGAGTTCGAAGAGGCGCTCGCGTTCTACCGTGACGTCGTGGGGATGCCGCAAGCCGAGGCCTACGAAGCCGACGGGGGAGCGCGCGTCGTGATCCTGGATGCGGGCAGAGCCACGCTCGAGCTCGCCAACCTCGCGCAGGTCGCCTTCATCGACGGGGTCGAGACGGACGGGGATGCACCGAGCGAGCGCCTGCGGGTCGGGCTCGAAGTCGCCGACACCGCCGGTGCCGTCGAGCGCCTGGCGGCCGGGGGAGCGGCGGTCGAGGCATCCGCCCGGGAAACGCCGTGGCGCTCGCTCAACGCGCGCCTGCGCGGACCCGCCGATCTGCAGCTCACGCTCTTCCAGGAGCTCGGCCCGGAGTCCTGACGGACGCGGCTCGGTCGCTTCGTCTCGCTGCGCTCGCGAGGCAGGCGGTTCATCGTGCGCATCCCGGTGCGCCGCGGTCGGAGAATGTCGCGTTCGTCGGAGGAATCGAGCGGATTCGGTCCGACCAAGAGCGGATTCTCCGACCGAGGGCGGATTCTCCGACGCTGTGGGCCGCGCGTCGCGCTTCGCTCCGCTGCGCTCGCGCGACGGCCCGGTCGCCCGTGCCCTCTCGGCGGTCAGTCACGAGCGCCGCGGTCGGAGAATGTCGCGTTCGTCGGAGAATTTCGGCGCGATCGATCCGACCGGGAGCACATTCTCCGACGGTGCGGACACGCGCGCGGACGAAACGCCGGATGCCGGACACGTACGGAGTGAGACCACCCCGACGATGGAGGCACCATGACCCCCGATCAGCTCGACGACCTGCTCGACCGCTCTTCGCCCACGACACGCGCGCCGCGCGACGCCGACATCACGGCGATGATCGCCGACGCGCGCGCCGAGGCCCCCCGTCCACGCAAGCGGAGGATCGCGATCGGCGCGGGCGTGCTGACGGCGGTGCTCATCGGCGGTGCGGGCGTCGCGGTCGCTGCGGACCGATTCTCGTGGTGGCCGTGGGCACAGGATCCCGTCGGCGCCGTGTCGTTCACGATGCCGAACGGCTTCGAATGCGAACTGCGCCTGTCGGAGTACTCGGGTGGAGGAGATCCCGCGTTCCTCGCCGACGTGAACCGTGCGCTCGAGGAGTGGTACGCGTCGACGGATGTCGTCGCCCTCGCCGAGGCTCGGCTTCCGCAGAAGAGGGCGGACTACGCCGCGATGACCTCCGCACAGGACTCCGAGCTCGAAGCGCAGCTGGCCGAGCTCACCCCGGCCGAGCGCGACGAGGCGATCGCGCACAACGCGTGGGCGGCGGAGTGGACGGCGTGGGACCTCGTCGTGAGCGACCTCGAGACCGAGGCGCTGCGCGATGCGGGGTTCCCGGTGCCCGACGAGCGCTTCGCGGGCAGCGAGCGCGTGAGCGGCATCCAGTGCCTCGATCTGGACGGGCAGCCGTACGCTCCGGGCGGCGGCCGGTGAGCCGCGACGACCGGAGGCTCACGGCGGCGCTGGCCGCGGCATCCGGCGATCTCCTCGCCTATCTGCAGCGGCGCGTCGGACCCGATGACGCACCTGACCTCCTCGGCGAGACGATGGTCGTCGCGTGGCGGCGCGTCGCCGACCTGCCCGACGATCCCGAGCGCGCGCGGATGTGGCTCTTCGGGATCGCCCGCGGCACGCTGCAGAACAACGCGCGCGGTGAGCGCCGTCGTTGGGCGCTCGCCGATCGCGTCCGTCATGGACGGACGATGGATGCCGCGCCCGCCGCTGACGCGGGTCTCGAGGTCCGCGACGCCATCGTCCGGCTCGATCCCGATGACGCCGAGCTCGTGCGACTCGTGCACTGGGAGCGGATGACCCTCGTTCAGGCGGCCGAGCTGCTGGGCATCCCGGACTCGACGGCGCGCACGCGCTACGCGCGGGTGAAGGAGCAGCTGCGGGCAACGCTGGGAGTCGCCGCGACCGCGTAAACTTGCCGCATCATGGCGACTTTCGGCACACTCTCCGACCGGCTGACCGAGACCTTCCGCAATCTGCGGAAGAAGGGGCAGCTCACACCCGCCGACGTCGACGGCACCGTCCGCGAGATCCGGCGCGCGCTGCTGGACGCCGACGTCGCGCTGCCGGTCGTGAAGGACTTCACCGCGAAGGTGCGCGAGCGCGCTCTCGGCGACGAGGTGAACCGCGCGCTCAACCCCGCGCAGCAGGTCGTGCAGATCGTCAACGAGGAGCTCATCGCGATCCTCGGCGGGCAGCAGCGCCGTCTGCAGTTCGCCAAGAACCCGCCGACCGTCATCATGCTCGCGGGCCTGCAGGGCTCGGGCAAGACGACGTTCGCGGGCAAGCTCGCCAAGCAGCTCGAGAAGGACGGCCACACGCCCCTCCTCGTCGCGGCCGACCTGCAGCGCCCCAACGCCGTCAACCAGCTCCAGGTCGTGGCTTCCCAGGCGGGTGCCGCGATCTACGCGCCCGAGCCGGGCAACGGTGTCGGCGACCCCGTCAAGGTCGCGAAGGACGGCGTCGAGACGGCGCGTCGCCAGCAGCACGACATCGTCATCATCGACACGGCCGGCCGCCTCGGCGTCGACGCCGAGCTCATGAAGCAGGCCGCCGACATCCGCAAGGCGGTCGATCCCGACGAGGTCCTGTTCGTGATCGACGCCATGATCGGCCAGGACGCCGTCAACACGGCGAAGGCCTTCCAGGAGGGCGTCGACTTCACCGGCGTCGTGCTGTCGAAGCTCGACGGCGACGCCCGAGGCGGCGCGGCGCTCAGCGTCGCATCCATCACCGGTCGCCCCATCATCTTCGCCTCGACGGGCGAGGGTCTCGACGACCTCGAGCCCTTCCACCCCGACCGCATGGCGAGCCGCATCCTCGACCTCGGCGACATCCTGACCCTCATCGAGCAGGCCCAGCAGGCCTTCGACGAGGAAGAGGCCATGAAGATGGCCGAGAAGCTCGCGACCGAGCAGTTCACGCTCGAGGACTTCCTCTCTCAGATGCAGCAGATGCGCAAGATGGGCTCGATGAAGAAGATGCTCGGGATGCTGCCGGGCATGGGCCAGATGAAGCAGCAGCTCGACGACTTCGACGAGCGCGAGATCGACCGCACCGAGGCGATCATCCGCTCGATGACCCCCGCCGAGCGTCGCAACACGAAGCTCCTCAACGGCTCGCGCCGCCTGCGCATCGCCCGCGGCTCGGGGATGACGGTGACCGACGTCAACCAGCTCGTGCAGCGCTTCGACCAGGCCGCGAAGATGATGAAGACCGTCGCGCGCGGCGGCACGCCCAACATCCCCGGCATGGGTCCGATCCCGGGTTCGCGTCCGGGCGCCTCGGCCAAGCGCGGCAAGCAGCAGAAGGCGAAGGGATCGCGGTCGGGCAACCCCGCGAAGCGCGCCGCCGAGAACGCGGGAATCGCGGCGCAGGCGCCGGCCACCCCGACCGGATCGGGCTTCGGACTGGGCGGCGCGAAGGGCGCGCCGAGCGAGGCCGATCTCGCGGAGCTGCAGAAGCTCCTCGGGCGCGGCTGATTGGCGGCTGCGCCGATTCCCCCGATAGCCTGAGCGAACTGCGTTCGGCTGGGGGCCGCGCGAGCGGCTAATGGGGGGAAACGGCTGAGGATGGGTGAGCGCTAGCAGCGTCTTCGTAAGGGATACGCCTCTCTTCATCGAGAGTGCGACGGGTCGGCTCGAGAAGTTCCCGAGCAATCGGTGGTTGCGATGGGGCCTCCGTCTTATCTGGGCGCTCCCGTTCATCGCGATCGCGATCTGGTTCAACGCCTCCTCAGGCGGCGATTGGTCGGGCACAGCGAACGGCGTGCTCGCCGAGCGCGTGTCGTCGCTCCCGTGGGGGTCGAGCGAGGTCGAGACGCTCGGCCAGCTCTACCCGCCGATCACGAGCCTCATCGCGCTGGTCGTCCCCGGCGGCGCCCTCGGGCTCGCCATCGTGGGATGCCTCGTCGGCGGCACCATGGTGCAGCTCGTCCTGCAGTCGCTCATCCGCAAGGGCTTCGTCGTCCCCGTGCGCCTGGTCTTCGTCCTGACCCTGGCGCTGACACCGCTGTGGGCCTACATCGTCACGACCAGCTTCGAAGCGACCCTGGGCCTGACGTTCTTCGGCCTCGGCATGATCGACCTCGTGCGCTTCGTGACGTTCGCGAACACGCAGGCGGGGTTCCGCGCCGGACTGCTCTTCGCCGCCTCGGCGTTCTCGGACTCCACGGGTCTGTTCGCCGCGCTCGTCGCGGCCGCGGCATCCACCTTCATCATCCGCTCGCGCGACGGGTCGCGCGCGGCGAACGCGATCGTCGTCATCTTCCCGACGATCGCGTTCCTCGGGTCGCTCATGCTCCTCGGGGTCATCTTCCGCGTCGGGCCCCTCGCGATGATCCGCGGTGACCTCGCGTGGAACGCCGAGCGCGCAGCGACTGTGGTCGCCTACCTCTTCAGTCCCTCGGGCCTGCTCTACCTCGCACCGACGATCGTCGTCATCATCACGGCGCTCTTCCTGCGGTTCCCGGGCGTCGGGCTCACGGCGGTGCTGCTCACGGGTGTGACGCTGATCGCGTTCATCGTCGGCCTCACTCCGACGGGCGTCGCCGGCATCAACTACACGATGATGCTGCTGCTCGCCGTCGCGGTGGTGCCGCTCGCCCTCACGACGCGCGACCGCATCCTGACCATCGCCACGTCCGTCGTCCTGTGGGGGATCGGGTGGGCCCAGGCCTTCGACAACGCGACGGTGCGCGCCTGGATGGGCGTGCTGACAGGAGGCGCATCGTGACCGCCCCGCTGCAGGTCGATTCGAGCCTGCTCGACCCGGAACTGCGCACGACGTACGCGACGGAGGGATGGCTCCCGGTCCGGCGCGAGGGAGGGGTGGTGGATGTCGCAGTGTCCACGCCCGTGTCTCCTCGCCGCCGCGCGCGGATCGAGGCGGCCGTGGGCGCGCCGATCCGCGAGACCGAAGTGTCGCAGTCGGTGATCGTCGGCGTGCTCACCGACCGGTTCAGCGCCGAGTTCGCCGACCAGGCCGCGGACGGCCTCTACCGCATCGATCCCGTGCTGTCGGCGCGGGCCGTCCTGTCGCGCTCTCAGAAGGTCGTGGGCGTCATCCTGCTCGTCGTCGTCCTCGCGTGCGCCGTCGTGTGGCCGCTGCCGACGCTCATCACCCTCATCGCGATCGCGAGCGCCGTCTTCCTCGCCAGCACGCTGTTCAAGTTCGTCGTCGCGCTGCGCGGCTCGCGCTACGACCTCGTCGCCCACGTGAGCAAGGACGACATCGCGCAGCTGAAGGACGAGGAGCTGCCGATCTACACGGTGCTCGTGCCGGTGTTCCGCGAAGCCCGCATCGTCGGTCGGCTCGTCGAGAACCTCGGACGCCTCGACTATCCCGCCGACAAGCTCGAGATCCTCATCCTCGTCGAGGAGGAGGATGACGAGACGCGCGATGCCATCGCGGTGAGCGATCCGCCCGCGAATTTCACGGTCGTGACGATCCCCAAGGGCGCGCCGCAGACCAAACCGCGCGCGTGCAACGTCGGGCTCGAGGTCGCCCGCGGCGACTACCTCGTGATCTACGACGCCGAGGACGCCCCCGAGCCGGATCAGCTCAAGAAGACGCTGATCGCCTTCTCGCGCGCCGATCCGTCGGTCGTCGTGATGCAGGCGGCGCTCAACTACTTCAACGCGCGGGAGAACATCCTCACCCGCATGTTCTCGCTCGAGTACAGCTACTGGTTCGACTACATGCTGACGGGGCTCGACGTCCGCGACCTGCCGATTCCGCTCGGGGGCACGTCGAACCACTTCCGCACGGGCGCGCTGCGCGAACTCGGCGGGTGGGACCCGTACAACGTCACGGAGGACGCCGACCTCGGCATCCGGGCCAGTGCCCTCGGGTACCGCGTCGGCGTCGTCGACTCGACCACGATGGAAGAGGCGACCTCGCACATGGGGATCTTCATCGGGCAGCGCAGCCGCTGGATCAAGGGCTACATGCAGACGGCGCTTGTGCACGCTCGGCGCCCGTTCGCCCTCATCCGCGAGATCGGGGTGCGGCGGTTCGCGGCGTTCGCGCTGCTGATCGCCGGCACGCCGCTGACCTTCCTCGGCGTCATCCCGTTCACCGCCCTGACGATCTTCTCGTTCGTGTTCCCGTGGATCGATGCGTCGGCGGCGTTCCCGCCCGTCGTGCTGTGGCTCTGTCTGCTGAACTTCCTGATCGGCAACGCGCTGATGGTATACCTCAACATGATGGGGCCCTACAAGCGCGGGGCGTTCTGGCTCGTCGGGTGGGCGATCCTCAACCCGATCTACTGGCTGCTGCACTCCGCTGCGTCGTACAAGGCGCTGTGGCAGCTCATCACGAAGCCGCACTACTGGCAGAAGACCGAGCACGGACTGTCGAACTTCGTCCTCGAGGAGGAGCCTGCGCAGTCAGTGCCCCAGTGACGCGAGGTGCTCGCGCAGCGTAGGACCTGCGCGGAACTCGCGGATGAGGTGATGCACGACTTCGCGCAGGTCGCCGTCCGCGGCGTCGGCGACGAGGGTCTGGCGCGTGGAGCTCGCGCCTTCGGTGAGGATCCGCTCCAGGCCGGCGAACTCGCGCGCGCACTTGAGGTCGACGGCGATGTCGGCGAGCAGGTCCGTCGTCTCGCGCAGGTGCTCCACGACCTGCCGCTGCGTGCCGTCGGCATCCACGATGACGCGGGCGTCGAGCCCGTACCGGGCGGAGCGCCATTTGTTCTCGCGCACGAACCACGGCGGGAGCGTCACGAGCTCACGCCCCTCGTCGAGTTCGCGCGAGAAGTGCTCGACGAGCACCTGGACGAGGGATGCCACGGCCGCGAGTTCGGGAAGGGTCGACATCCCGTCGCACGCGCGGACCTCGATCGTGCCCCACTTGGGGGCGGGGCGGATGTCCCACCGCACTTCGCTCGCGTCGGCGATGACGCCTGTGCGCACCATCCCGTCGAGGTAGGTCTCGAACTCCGCCCAGTCGCCGAGCGGCCAGGGAAGCCCCGCCGTGGGCAGCTGCTGGAAGACGAGGGCGCGGTTGGACGCGTAGCCGGTGCGCTCGCCCGCCCAGAACGGGCTGGAGGCCGACAGCGCCTGCAGGTGGGGGAGGTACACCGTCAGGGCGTTGATGATGGGGAAGACCTTGTTGACGTCCTCGACGCCGACGTGGACGTGGATGCCCCAGATCATCATGTTGCGTCCCCACCACTGCGTGCGCTCGATGAGCTTGTGGTAGCGGGTCTTGTCGGTCACCTGCTGGTCGTACCACTGCGCGAAGGGATGACTCCCCGCGCAGAGCAGCTCGACGTCGAGAGGATTCGACACCGTCCGCACGGCGGCGATCGCGTCGGCGATGTCGTCGACGGCGGCAGCGACGGTGTCGCCGATCCCACTGGTCACCTCGACGGTGTTCGTGAGCAGCTCACCGGTCACGGTGTAGCGCTCATGCTCCGTCGCGGCATCCAGCGCCTCGATGATCTCGGGGGCGCGCGGCACGAGATCGCCGGTCTCGCCGTCTGCGAGCATGAGCTCCCATTCGATTCCGACCGATGATCGGGCGGATGTCGCGAAGGCCTCCGTCATGGGCACAGTCTGACATGCGCACCACGTGTCGCCATGGTTCGCGACGTGCCGTGTCATCTGGCAGAATAGAGGGTCGGACGACGTACTCGACCCTCTATCCAGTACGAGCGTCCCCCTTCAGAGCTTCCGCCGGGTGTGCACCCCACTCTCCAGGCGATCAGTTCGTCCACTCCCACACATTCAGGAGAATCGTGGCTGTCAAGATCCGTCTCAAGCGCCTCGGCAAGATCCGTGCGCCCTACTACCGCATCGTCGTGGCCGACTCGCGCACCAAGCGCGATGGTCGTGTCATCGAAGAGATCGGCAAGTACCACCCCACCGAGCAGCCCTCGTTCATCGAGGTCGACTCCGACCGCGCGCAGTACTGGCTCGGTGTCGGCGCGCAGCCGACCGAGCAGGTGCTCGCGATCCTCAAGCTGACCGGCGACTGGGGCAGGTTCCAGGGCGACGCGAACGCCGTCTCGACCGTCCAGACGGCCGAGTCCAAGGCCGCGTTCGAGGCTGACACGACCAAGAAGTCGGTCGTCAAGCCCAAGGTCGAGAAGAAGGCCGAAGAGCCCGTCGCCGAGGCTCCCGTCGAGGCGGAGGCCGCTGCAGCCGACGCCGACGCGGCAGAGTAAGACCTTGCTCGCCGCCGCGCTCGAGCACGTCGTCAAGGGGATCGTCGATCACCCGGACGACGTCCGCATCCATTCGTCCACGTCGCCTCGCGGTGACGTCCTCGAGGTGCGTGTGCACCCGGACGACCGTGGACGCGTGATCGGGCGCGGCGGCCGCACGGCCAAGGCGCTGCGCACGCTCATCTCCGCTCTCGCCGACGGCCGCCGCGTGCGCGTCGACGTCGCCGACGACTGATGGCCGCTGCATCCCCCGACCGTACGCAGCTGCGTGTCGGCCGCCTCGTCAAGGCGCACGGACTCAAGGGCGCGTTCAAGCTCGAGCTCTACACCGACGACCCCGAGGGTCGATTCGCGCCGGGCACGACCTTCACGCTGCAGGTTCCCGAGTCCTCGCCGTGGCACGGCAAGCCCCTCACGGTGCGCGAGTTCCGCTGGATGAACAGCCACCCCGTCGCGTTCTTCGAAGGCGTCGACGACCGCAACACGGCGGAGGAGCTGATCCGCGCGATCCTGTGGATCGACCAGGATTCCGCCGATGCCCCCGCCGAAGAGGACGCCTGGTACGACCACCAGCTGGTGGGTCTCGATGTCGTGCGCGACGGTGCGAGCGTGGGCCGCGTCATCCGCGTCGACCACCTCCCCTCGCAGGACCTCCTGATCGTCAAGACCGCGGGCGATGAAGTGCTCGTGCCGTTCGTCAAGGCCATCGTTCCCGAGGTCGACATCGCTGCCGGTCGCGTCATCGTCACGCCGCCGCCGGGACTCTTCGAAGAGCTGCCCGGGGCCGACGACATCGCAGAAGAGTCCGCCGAGGACTGACGTGCGCATCGACGTCGTCTCGATCTTCCCCGAGTTCTTCGACGTGCTCGAGGTGTCGCTGCTGGGCAAGGCGCGCGGCAGGGGCATCCTGGACATCCGCGTCCACGACCTGCGCGCGCACACCCACGACCGTCATCGCACCGTCGACGACACGCCGTACGGCGGCGGTGCCGGAATGGTCATGAAGCCCGAGCCGTGGGGCGACGTGCTCGACGAAGTGGCGACGGATGCCGCATCCCGCCCGATCTTCGTCTTCCCCTCGCCCGCGGGCGAGCGGTTCACCCAGGCGACCGCACGCGAACTGTCGTCGGCGCCGCATCTCGTCTTCGGCTGCGGCCGCTACGAGGGCATCGACGAGCGCGTCTTCGCCTACGCCGCGACGCTCGGCGACGTACGGCTCGTGAGCCTCGGCGACTACGTGCTCAACGGCGGGGAAGTCGCCGCGATGGCCATGATCGAAGCGATCGGCCGCCTCGTTCCCGGGGTCGTCGGAAACCCCGAGAGCCTCGTCGAGGAATCGCACGAGGACGGACTGCTGGAGTACCCCTCGTACACGAAGCCCGCGTCGTGGCGCGGCTACGACGTGCCCGAGATCCTGCGCAGCGGCGACCACGGCAAGGTCGCGCAGTGGCGCCGTGGTCAGCAGCTCGAGCGGACGCGAGAGCGTCGACCCGACCTCCTACCCGACTGACCGCGCGGAGTCCAGCGTCGGCGGCGAGCGTTCCGGCTGGCTAGCCTGAAGTCGGGGGCCGACGTACTCCCGGAACGGGAGAAGCCGTGGAAGCATGGCCGGGATCGACCTATCCGCTGGGTGCGACGTTCGATGGAAACGGCACGAACTTCGCGCTCTTCAGCGAGGGCGCGACCAAGGTCGAGCTGTGTCTCTTCGGCGAACGCGGGCACGAGACGCGCGTCGAGCTCGTCGATGTGGACGCCTTCGTGTGGCACGCGTACCTCCCGAACGTCGGCCCAGGGCAGCGTTACGGCTTCCGGGTGTACGGCGAGAACGACCCCGCCCAGGGGTTGCGCTTCAATCCGAGCAAGCTCCTGCTCGACCCCTACGCGAAGGCCGTCGAGGGACAGGTCGAGTGGGGGCAGACCGTCTTCGGCTACGACTTCGGCGATCCCGACTCACGCAATGACGACGACTCGGCAGCGGCGATGATGAAGGGCGTCGTCATCAGCCCGTTCTTCGACTGGACGGGAGACCGCCAGCCGAAGACCCCGTACGCCGAGTCGTTCATCTACGAGGCACACGTGAAGGGACTCACCGAGCTGCATCCGGATGTCCCCGAAGAACTCCGCGGCACCTACAGCGGAGTCGCCCACCCGGCTGTCATCGATCACCTCGTGAAGCTCGGCGTGACGGCGATCGAGCTGATGCCCGTCCACCAGTTCGTCGACGACTCGACACTGCAGGAGAAGGGGCTCTCGAACTACTGGGGTTACAACACAGTCGCCTTCTTCGCGCCGCAGAACACCTACTCGTCGACGGGTGAGCGCGGGCAGCAGGTGCAGGAGTTCAAGGGCATGGTGCGGGCGCTCCACGCGGCGGGCATCGAGGTGATCCTGGATGTCGTCTACAACCACACCGCCGAGGGCAATCACCTCGGTCCCACGCTGTCGATGCGTGGCATCGACAACGCCGCCTACTACCATCTCGAAGACGACGACAAGCGGTATTACACCGACTACACCGGCACGGGCAACAGCCTCAACGTGCGGCACCCGCACACACTCCAGCTCATCATGGACTCGCTGCGCTACTGGGTCCTCGAGATGCACGTCGACGGATTCCGGTTCGACCTCGCCTCGACCCTCGCGCGCGAGTTCTACGAGGTGGACCGGCTCGCGACGTTCTTCGAGCTCGTCCAGCAGGACCCCGTGGTCTCGCAGGTCAAGCTCATCGCCGAGCCGTGGGATGTCGGGCCGGGAGGCTACCAGGTGGGCAACTTCCCGCCCCAGTGGACGGAGTGGAACGGCAAGTACCGCGATACCGTCCGCGACTTCTGGCGCGGCGAGCAGCAGGCACTGGGTGAGTTCGCGTCGCGGCTCACCGGGTCGTCCGACCTGTACGAGCACTCGGGGCGCAGGCCCGTGGCATCCATCAACTTCGTCACCGCCCACGACGGCTTCACGCTGCGCGACCTCGTGTCGTACAACGACAAGCACAACGAGGCGAACGGTGAAGACAACAACGACGGGGAGTCGCACAACCGCTCCTACAACTTCGGCGTCGAAGGGCCGACGGACGATCCGGAGATCAACACGCTCCGCGCACGACAGCAGCGCAACTTCATCGCGACACTCCTTCTGTCGCAGGGCGTGCCGATGCTCCTGCACGGCGACGAGCTGGGCCGCACGCAGGGCGGCAACAACAACGGCTATGCGCAGGACAACCCGACGACCTGGATCGACTGGTCGAAGGTCGATCAGCCCCTCGTGGAGTTCACGGCGGCGCTCGCGCGGCTGCGACGCGAGCATCCGACCTTCCGGCGCAGCCGATTCTTCGACGGGCGCCCCGTCAAGATGGAGGAGGGTGCGCCGATCCCCGACATCGTGTGGGGGCGACCGGACGGCACGGTCATGCAGCCCGAGGACTGGGACTCCGGGTTCGGTCGCGCGATCAGTGTCTTCCTGAACGGCGGCGGCATCCGAGAGCGGGATCGCCGAGGTGAGCCGATCGACGACAAGCACTTCTTCATCCTCTTCAATGCGGGCGACGAACCGACGGACTTCACGCTGCCTTCGCCGCGGTTCAGCCCCGAGTGGGACGTCCTGATCGACACGGCGGGAGTCCGGGCGAACACCGACCCGATCAAGCCGGGCGACGTCGTGACTCTCGAGCAGAAGTCGCTGATGGTGCTGTGCGAGCACACGCTTCCCGAGCCCGAAGTCGACCATTCCGTCGCGGCGTCGCTCACGGCCCAGGCGAATCCGCTGCACCCCGACGATCTGCCGGGCAAGTCTCCCAAACCGGAGCTGTGACATGGCGCGGCATCCGATCTCGACCTATCGGCTCCAGATCCGAAAGGACTTCGATCTGGATGCCGCTGCCGCGATCACCGACCACCGTCGCGATCTGGTGTGTCGTGGGTGTGCGTGTCGCCGCTGCTGACCGCGTGCACGCGAGAGCGTCGACCCGACCTCCTACCCGACTGAATCAGGCCGCGCCCAGGTGCGAGCGGTCGGTCAGCACGATCGGGCCGTCTTCGGTGATCGCGATCGTGTGCTCGGAGTGGGCGCCGCGCGAACCGTCGGCCGATCTCAGCGTCCAGCCGTCCGGATCGGTGATCAGCTCGTCCGTCGTCTGCAGGAACCAGGGCTCGAGCGCGAGCACGAGACCCGCCCGCAGGGGATATCCCCGCCCGGGCTTGCCGTCGTTGGGCACGTGCGGATCGCCGTGCATGATGCGTCCGACGCCGTGGCCGCCGAAGTCGGTGTTGATCTCGTAGCCGTCCGCGTGTGCGATCGTCGCGATCGCGTGAGAGATGTCGCCGATGCGGTTGCCCGCGACGGCGGCGGCGATCGCGGCATCCAGCGCGCGTTCCGTCGTGTCGATCAACGCGAGGTCCTCGTCGCGGGGTGTGCCGACGACGAACGAGACCGCGGAGTCGGCGACCCAGCCGTCGACGGACACGGCGAAATCGAGCGAGACGAGGTCGCCGTCGCGCAGGTCGTAGTCGAAGGGGAGCCCGTGGAGCACGGCGTCGTTCACCGAGGTGCAGATGACCTTGCCGAACGGACGCGCGCCGAACGACGGGTGGTAGTCGATGTAGCAGGACTCGGCGCCGGCGCGACGGATGAGGTCGTGCGCGCGACGGTCGATCGCAAGCAGGTTGGTGCCGACCTTCGTCTCGTCGCGCAGTGTCGCCAGTGTCTCGGCGACGAATCTGCCCGCGGGCTTCATCGCCTCGATCTCGGCGGGGGTGCGCAGCTCGATCATCGGCCGTCCTCTCTTCAGGTCCATTCTGTCGGATGCACGGGCCTCTGGCTGAGAGGATGCCCCGGGTCGCACGCGGACCGGGCCCGCGGTCCCGCGGACCGGCGTAGCATCTGTGGCATGTGGCTTCGTCGCGGATTCTTCGGTTGGCTCCTTCCGGCCGCCTTCGTGCTGCCGCTGTGGCTGTTCATCGGCTGGGCGGTCACGGGCGCCGGCGGCTGGGCGTTCCTGTGGATGGTGTTCGCCGTCCCTGGTGTCTTCGTCTGGCAGCTGATCCTGACCCTTCTCGTGCGCGCGCGCGGCACCGTCCGGGCGCAGCGCGCGGTGTCGTGGTGGGACGTGCTGGGCTTCACCGTGTGGCATCTGCTCGTCATCGCGCTCGGCTTCTTCAACCCCGCCTGGTGGACCCCCGTGCTCATCGTCGCGGTGCTCGTTGGGCTCGGGCTGTTCTGGGGGGAACTCGCTCAGCTGTGGCGCGAAGCGCGCCCGACCAGCATCCTTCTCCGCACGAACGACGGCGTCGGCTACATCCCGCCGACCCCGACGTCCGAGCCTGCCGCCGAACGCCCCGAGATCATCGTGGTGACCGAGAACCGCAGGCCGACCGACGCCTGATCGTCGCGTTTTGGCCGGTCGCGGCATCCATGGCAGAATGGCTGTTTGTGCCCTGACCAGGTTCTGCCTCAGGGGAACCGTCGCCCGGCCTTCGCCGGCGGCCTCGGGCACACGACATCCTTTCCATTCCTTCCCGCGGTCGACCTGTGGCGGCCGCAGAGAGAAACGATCATGCAGATCCTCGACTCCGTCGACGCGGCATCGCTGCGCTCCGACATCCCGACCTTCGCCCCCGGCGACACCGTCAAGGTGCACGTCAACATCACCGAAGGCAACCGCTCGCGTATCCAGGTGTTCCAGGGCGTCGTCATCGGCCGCTCGGGCGACGGCGTGCGCGAGACCTTCACGGTCCGCAAGATCAGCTTCCAGGTGGGCGTCGAGCGCACCTTCCCCGTGCACAGCCCGGTCATCGACCACATCGAGCTCGTGACCCGCGGTGATGTGCGTCGCGCCAAGCTCTACTACCTGCGCGAGCTCCGCGGCAAGAAGGCCAAGATCAAGGAGAAGCGCGACTGATCGCGTCTCCTGCGAAGCCCCGGACCACCGCGGTCCGGGGCTTCGTGCTTCCCGCCGAGAACAAACCGCGAATGCGCGCCCGGCGACGCGCTGCGGCGCGTCGGATGTGCGAACCTTGGAACACGACTGCGCCCCCGCGCGGCGAGCACCTCGAAGGACCCAGATGACGACCGAGCAGACCGCTCCCGAAGCGCCGCTCCCGACACGACGATCCGAGGCAGAGCGCAACGCTCCGCGGCGGAAGGGCTGGGTCGTGTTCCTGCGTGACGTCGTCGTCATCATCCTCGTGGCGGTGCTCGTCTCGTTCCTGGTCAAGACGTTCGTCGTGCGGTCGTTCTACATCCCTTCGGGATCGATGATGAACACCCTCATGATCGACGACCGCATCTTCGTCGACGAGCTCACGCCGCGTTTCGGCGCGTACGAGCGCGGCGACATCGTGGTCTTCCGCGACCCCGGCGGCTGGCTGCCGCCGAGCCAGCAGCCTGCCCGTCCGCCCGTCCTCGAAGCGGTCGATTGGGTGCTCTCCCTCGTCGGGCTCACAGCTCCCGACAGCGACGACCATCTCGTCAAGCGCATCATCGGGCTGCCCGGCGACCACGTCGTGTGCTGCAACGCCCTCGGCCAGATCACCGTGAACGGCGTGCCGATCGACGAGACCGCGTACACCAACCTTCCCGACGGCAGCCCTGCCTCGGCGGACTCCTTCGACGTGACCGTGCCCGAGGGGAGCCTCTGGGTGCTCGGCGACAATCGGAACCGGTCCAAGGACTCGCGCTACAACCAGGACCAGCCCGGAAAGGGCTTCGTGCCGATCGACAACGTCGTCGGCCGGGCGTTCATCATCACATGGCCGTTCGACCGGTTCGGGCTCCTCGATTTCCATCACGAGGTCTTCTCGGGGGTGCCGGCTCCATGACGGTCGCCGAGCCTCGTCTGACGCTCGAACGCCGGCTGCTCAAGGAGCATCCGATCGTCATCGCGTGCGACGAGGTGGGACGGGGCGCCCTCGCGGGTCCCGTCGCCGTGGGCGCTGCGGTCATCGACGCACCCCGCGCGCGCAAGCGCGTCCCGCAAGGGCTCCGCGACTCCAAGCTCGTGCCCGAGCTTCGGCGGCCGGATGTCGCGGCCCGCGCTGCATCCTGGGTATCCGCGAGTGCGGTCGGATGGTCGAGCTCCGCCGAGATCGATGAGATCGGCATCATGCGGGCGCTGGGGCTCGCCACGATCCGCGCCCTGGCCGACCTGCGCGCGCACGGCATCGTGCCCGAGGAGGCGATCGTGATCCTCGACGGCAACTACGACTACATCACGCCTGCGGGCGCGACCGGTCTCCTCGTCCGGCCCGTCATCAAGGCCGACCGCGACTGTGCGAGCGCCGCCGCGGCATCCGTCATCGCCAAAGTCGCGCGCGACGCGCTCATGACCGAACTCCACGACGACGAGCCGGTGTACGGGTGGGCGCGGAACAAGGGCTACGCGAGCCCCGACCACCGCGACGCGATCCGATCCCACGGGCTTTCGGCACAGCATCGGGCCTCGTGGTCCATCGCCGACGCCCCGACGCTCTTCTGAGCATCTCTAAGATGGAAGCACCATGGATGACGACGTCTTCGAGGACTACGACCGCGAACTCGAGCTGGCGCTCTACAAGGAGTACCGCGATGTCGTGGCGCAGTTCCAATACGTGATCGAGACCGAGCGCAGGTTCTACCTGGCCAACGAGGTCAACGTCGTGCGTCGCGACACCGAGCACGACTTCTACTTCGAGATCTCGATGACCGACGTCTGGGTGTGGGACATCTACCGCGCCGACCGGTTCGTCAAGAGCGTGCGCGTCCTCACCTTCAAGGACGTCAACGTCGAAGAGCTCTCGCGGCGCGACTTCCACCTCCCCGAGGAGCTCTCGCTCGACAACTGAGCATCGCTCTCCTCCACCGTCGCTCGCGCTCATCGGTTCCTCCACCGCGGGGGTCGATTCCGCCCCTCTCCACGGTTCGCCGGATCTAGGGTTCGGCCTCGATGCGCTGCCCGCAGGCTGGGGGAATGGCAGCGAAAGACGACCTCGGCAGAGCCGGTGAAGCCCGTGCAGCGCGGTACCTCGAGACGATCGGGTGCACGATCGTGGACCGCAATTGGCGGTGTCGCGACGGCGAGTTGGATCTCGTCGCGACGACACCGACCTCGCTCCTGATCGTCGAGGTCAAGACGCGCCGCGGCGCCGGGTACGGGCATCCGCTCGAGGCGATCGATCCGGTCAAGCAGACCCGACTGTGGCGGCTGGGCATGGCGTGGATCGCCGCGCATCGGGATGTCGTGCAGGGGCGTCGGCTCCAATTCGCCGCGATCGGTCTGACGGGCCCGGATCCGGCGACCGCAGTACTCGATTTCGTCCCCGACCTCGAACTGCGATGAGCGTCGCGCGCACGTGGGCCGTCGCGCTCACGGGTCTCGACGGTCATCTGATCGACGTCGAGGCCGACCTTTCCAACCAGCTTCCCGAGTTCAAGATCATCGGCCTCGCCGACAAGGCGCTCGGCGAAGCCGTGCAGCGCGTTCACAACGCGAGCGCCAACAGCGGCCTGCCGCTGCCACGACGACGTCTGACGGTCAACCTCTCGCCTGCGAGTCTTCCCAAACAGGGCTCGGGCTTCGATCTCGCGATCGCGATCGCGGCGCTCGCGACCGAGACGGCGATGGATGCCGCGTCCGTCGCCTCCACCGCCCACCTGGGAGAACTCGGGCTCGACGGCAGGCTCCGGCCCGTGCCCGGCATCCTTCCCGCCGTCCTCGCCGCGGCTCGCGGCGGCGTGCGCCGTGTCGTCGTGCCCGCCGCGAACCTCGCCGAGGCCGCGCTCGTCGACGACGTCGAGGTCGTCGGCGCGATCAACCTCGCCGCGGTAGCCGCGCTCCACGGCGCCGCCGTCGATGTTCCGGATCAGATGCCCGTTCTCGTGCCCGACACGGATCCCGTTGCGGAGTCCCGTCTCGACCTGGCCGACATCGTGGGTCAACCCGAGGCTGTCGATGCGCTCGTCGTCGCCGCGGTCGGCGGCCACCATCTGCTCATGTCGGGGCCGCCCGGTGCGGGCAAGACGATGCTCGCGCGGCGGCTGCCCGGCATCCTCCCCGACCTCGATGACGACGCGGCGCTCGCGGCGGCATCCCTGCGCTCCCTCTCGGGCCGCGCCGTCACGTCGCTCTCTCGAGTACCGCCGTTCGAGGCCCCGCACCACAGCACGAGCGTCGCGGCGCTCGTCGGCGGCGGGTCGCGCGTCGTGCGTCCGGGCGCCATCGCACGCGCGAGCGAAGGCGTCCTCTTCCTGGATGAAGCGGGGGAGTTCCAGGCCAGCGCTCTCGACGCGCTCCGCCAGCCGCTCGAAAGCGGCGCGATAGAGATCCATCGCGCCGGCTTCTCGGCCTCCTTCCCCGCCCGGTTCCAGCTCGTCCTCGCGACGAACCCCTGCCCCTGTGGCAATTACGGCGTGCGGGGTGCGGCGTGCATCTGCACTCCGATGGCGATGCGGCGCTATCTCGGCAGGCTCTCCGGCCCCCTGCTGGATCGCATCGACATCGAACTGCACCTCGCACGGGTCTCGGTCGCGGCACGCGCTCGCGAGCTGCCCGCCCTGACGACGAGTGCCGCGCGCGCCCGCGTGCACGAAGCGCGACTGCGCTCCGCTCATCGTCTGCGCGAAACGCCGTGGACGCTCAACGTGCAGGTGCCCGGAACGTGGCTGCGCGACGGGCCGTCCGCGCCCAGCCCGGCCGTGCGTCGACCGCTCGATGCCGCACTGCATCGAGGTGCGCTGACGCTGCGCGGGTACGACCGGGTCCTGCGTCTCAACATATCGAGTCAAGTCATAACTAATGACGGCGATAGGCTCGCGTCGTGACTCCGAGCCCCGCCGCAACCGAAGCCGCGACGACGGCCGCCGCGATCGATCCGACTCTTCTCGTGCTGCTGCCGATCATCGGCGTGTTCGCGACGATTCTCGGCGGCTTTCTCGGCGCGTGGATTCAGGGTCGCCGGGAGCATCGGAAGTGGAAGCGAGAGAAGCGGTACGAGGCTTACGTGCGGCTCGTCGCGACGCTCATCCAACTGCGAGAGCTCCGCCGCGAAGAAGCCGATCGGAAGCTCGACCCCGACAATCCACGATTCGCCAACCTCGAAGCGCGTCTCGACAAGTTCAGCGATATCAAGGGAGATCTGCAAGCGCCGTATACGGTGCTCGGGCCGAGGGCGATTGGCGACGCCTTCGCGCTCGTGAACTCGCTCCCGCCCGATAGCCCCGAGTCGATCGCGGCGTGGGATGCGCTCGTGGGGGCTATGAGGAAAGAACTCGACGTCGACGACTGAGCCCTCCCGCCCGCGAGAAGAGGGCCGGGGCACTCTCATTCCCCGGCCCTCTCGTCTCTGCCCGCTTAGGTGTGTCCTAGTCGGTTGTCGCTCGGGCCGGCTTGCCACATCGTGACGCGGCTCGGCGCCGACGAGAGATCCGTCCCGCGAACGCCCGGCATCGTGACGGCGCCGATCACGTTGAGGTCGCCGCCGATCGACACGGAGCCGGCCATGTAGGCCGCGACGTACGCCGCCACCTTCATGTCGATGCGGGCGTCGATCTGCGCGTTCGTCCATCTCGACGCCGTCCATGCGTCGAGCTGCGCCTGCATGTCGGCGATCAGCGCCTGGAGTTTCGCGACGTTGTTTGCGAGCGCTTCGCCGCTAGGTGCCTCAAGTGTGGAGATCCGCGTGGCGAGGTCGTCGAGTTCGTCGATCAGCCAACCGAGCTCGGAGGGGATCGCGCCGACGCGCGTGCTACGACGCATTCGGATCACTCTCCCGCGCGATGTAGCGAGAAAGGCTCGCGGACATGTGTTCCATCTGTGCGACGAGCCCCTCGAGCTTCGCGAGGAGGTCGCCGTTCGTCGGTTCCGTCTCGACGGCCGCGGCGGTCACGATGCGCCGCCGTAGCGTGTCGCGTGCCAGGCTTCGCGCTGCCGCTCATAGGCGCCGCGCTCGTTCTCGTCGTGCGCGGCGCGCTGCCGGGCGTGATACGACTCGACCGTCTCGCGGTGCCCGTCGTCGGCGATCGTGCGTGAGGGGGTGGCCTCTTCGCTTTGCCAGCCCCTCGTCGCGCCTCGCACGACGCGACGGCCGGAACGGGCGGGCGGGCCCTCGAGGCGGCGGGCTTGAATCTCCGACGTCGAGAGCGTTTCGCGCTCGTCCGCCTCGTCGTCGCCGGAGTCTTTGACGCGCGCCCGACGATCGCCGGTAACGAGGGCGTCGGCTTGCTTCTCGGTCGGCGTTCGCCTCGACGCGAGCTCATCTTCGATCGCGTCGATTCGCTGCTGCAGTCGTCGTTCTTCTCGTGTTGCCACTGTGATCAGTGCTCCTTCGTTGTCGGTGCGGCCATGAAGCCGCGGGCGGTCAGCACGGCCACCGCGGCCGCACGGTTCGGGGCGAGCACGGCGACCTCGCCGTCATGCTTCGCGAAGCAACGGCGGCAGAGGATCCCGCCGCTCGGGAGGATGCCGTGGTCGCCATTGGCGGGGATCTCCCGCTTCATGCATCCCGAGCATGTGAACGGCGCGTAGGCGTAGGGATTCGTGGTCATCGCTGCGCCTTTCCCGCTGCGCGACGGCTTGCCCGGTAGCGGGTCGTGACCGCGTCCCACTCCAGCGACTCGGCCTCGGTGAACTCGCGGTCGAGAGCGAGCAAGGCGCGGATGCGGTCGCGGGTCGAGTCGACGGCGCCGAGCGGCCGCCACGCCTCGGGGAGCGGCCTACTCATCGTCGTCGTCCGTGAGGTAGAGCACTCCGTCGACCTGATAGCCGATCGAGCCGACGGCGGGGCCTCGGCGACGTCTGCGCGGCTTCTCCGGCTCCGAGGGCTCAGAATCCGTCGCCGGCTCGTCTGTCGCGGGAGACGGCGACGGGGCGCTCCGCGTGCCGTGATCCGGCCGGGCGGCCGCCGCCTCGGCTGCGCGCGCGGCCTGCCGCTTCTCGTAAGCCTTCGCGCGCTTCGCGTTGTCCTTCTCGGCGATCGTCACGACGGCGAAGAGGTCAGGGAGATCGGCGGCCGGCGTCGGCTTCGCGTTCGGGCGATGCGCCCGCGCGTCGCGACGGTACGCCTCGCCCCATGCCCGTTGCTCGAGGATCGTCATCCGTTCCCACTTCGCGCGAGCCTTCGCCATGCGCCGATCGAACTTCGCCGAGTCGCGGGCCTTCTCGGCGGCGAGCTTCTTCGGCGTCATGCCCGGCTGTGCGAGCCGGGTCGCGTCGAGAATCGCGATCGTCTCGCGGAGCTCTTCCAGGACGAGATTCGGCGTGTCGTCGTCGCGCGTCCGCCTCGGCTTACGCATCGTCGCCCGCCTTGATCGTGAGGCCGAGCATCCGCACGCGGGCGGCGTCGGCGGCGAGGATCGTCCGATAGCAGGCGTTCCGCTCGGCGATCGTCTCGGCGCTCGCCAGGTCGATGTTCGCCTGCCGGATGATCTGGTCCTGCCGATCCTCGACCTCGGCGCGGATGAGGTCGGGATCCTGCTGCCCGAGAAGCTCGATATAGCCGGCGCGGGCGAGTTCTTCGACCTCGACCTGCGTCCGGCCGATCTGCCGAGCGATCACGCCCCATCCCGTGCCCGTGCGGCGGAGGGCGATCGCGCGGATCGCGTCCTCCACGTCGCGCTCACGCATCCGCTCCGCCGTCCGCTCGAGCTCGGCGGCCTTCTTCTTGCCTCCCATTAGTCGTCCTCGGGGTCGTTCTCGTCAGTGAGGTCTTCTCCCTCGTCGTCGTCCTCGGGGTCGTTCTCGTCGTCGAGGTCGTCGGACTCGTCCGCCTCGGCCTGCATGCGTGCGGCCTTCTCGGCTTCCTTGACGGCCTCTTTGACCTGCTCGAGGATCTGCGCGGCGTAGCCGACGGCCTTCGCGAGCTCGGTACGGGCGAGATCGACGTGGACGGCCGGGGCGCCGGCCTCGCCCATCTCCCGGCGCGCTGCCTTCATCGGGGCGGGCGTGAAGTCGCCGCTCGAGAGCATGCCGAGCAAGCCGAGGGCGCCGGTCATCGTCGCCTCGGCGCGGAGAGCGATCTGCGACGCACTGGCGACGGAGAGGATCGCGGAGTCGAGAGCGGTCAGCCCTTCGGCGCGAAGCGCCGGCGTGTTGTGGGCGACGCATTCGATGTACTCGTCGCGGCGCGATTCGAGCCCTCCGAGCGCGCCCTCCCAGGCGAGGTCGAGATCTTCGACCGCCTCGCGCGCTGCCGCGCGGAGCTTCTTGATCTCCTTCGGCTTGACCGGCTTCCCTTCGCGGGCCGCGTTCCGGGCCGCGATGCGCGCGTCCTCGTCGGCACGTTCGAGGGCGACGTGGGCGGCCTGCCGCTCCCGCTCCACCTTCTTGAACGCGACGTGCGCCTCGGTCACCTTCTCGGCGATCTTCTTGACGGCGGCGACGTCCGTCGAAGCGGGGTCGATGACGTGGAGACGGTTGAGCGAGTAGCCCTCGCGGCCGTCATTCCAGCGGATTTCGTTGATCTTGAGTTCGGTCGTGCTCACTGTGATCAGTGCTCCTTCGTTGTGGCGGTTGTGGGATTGTCGAGCGGCAGGGTTACCGGCTCGGCGGGGAAGTCGGGGAGGTAGCGCAGCCATGCGTCGGCGAAGTCGGCGCGCTCCCAGCCCTTCGCGACGCCGATCGAACCGCCGAAGCGGATCGCGTGCGCGGGCGGGATGCCGTAGCCGTCAAACGTGCGGCCGAGGAAGCGCGAGTCGATCGCGCCCTTTCCGCCGAGGTCGCTCCACGGCGCATCTTCCAGCCCGACGAGCTCGAGAAGGATCTCCGTGGAGCGCAGTCGGGCGTCGCCGTCCTTGTCGAAGATGCGCCGCACGTCGGCGAGAAGTCGGATGCCGAGCGACGCCGGACGATCGCGGGCGTCGCGGAGGATGACCAGGGCGGCGTCGCGGGCAAGGCGCGGCCATTCTCCGCCGGCGGCATCCGCGACGGCGAGGAGTGGTTCCCAGACGTCTGCGTCGCGATCGGCGATCCCGTCGGGCATCTCCGGCCAGGGTGCGCCGATGCTCTTCGCTGCCGTGCGCGCCCACGCTGCCAGGCGATCGCGCGTCGCCTCGAGCTCGCTGCCGTTCTGCCGCTCGCGGTAGGGCTCTACGACCTCGTCGGCGCGGCGGCGGCGCATGGGGATGACGACGGAGCGCGTGCGGATCGTGTCGGGGAGTTCGCCGAGGCCGGCCATTGCCACGGCCGCGAACGTCGAGAACTCTTCGAGGATGACCTCTTTACCGCGCGTCGCCGCTCGGTTGTACTTCGCGCCGCGGCGATGCCCGCTGTTGTAGATGCCGCGGAGCTCTTCGGCCGTCGCGTCACGCGATCGCACGCCGAAGAGGGTGTCGACCTCGTCGTGGAGGATCGTCGGCGGACGATCGCCGGAGTCGATACGACGGGCGAGGAAGGCGACCGACGTGTTCATCGTCTCGACGGCGTCGGGGACGAGACGCGCGAGCACTTCGAGGACTCGCGTCTTCCCGCTGCCCGGCTCGGGGCTGTTGACGTAGAGGCGAGGCGTCGAGTCGAAGCGGTCGATCATGTGGGCGTGTGCCGCCCACAACGTGACCGCGGCCTCGTGCCATTCCGTCGGCAGGGAGACGAAGCGGCGGATCTGCCGGCGGATCTCGTCGAGTACGACCGCGCCCTCCGAGAGCGGAAGCGTTGCCGGCTCGGCGTGGCGCTGCGCGATCGCTCGCTTCTCGTCGTGTGTGAGAGCGAACGTCGCCGGCGGGAGTCCGAAGCGGCGGACGGAGCCCTGCAGCGCGTTGTCGAAGGCGGCGGCGTACTCCGAGCCCCACCCGTCCGCGTAGACGGCGCGGGCCTTATCGATCGCCTTCTCGACGCCGGGGTGCCCGGCTTGGCCGAGCTTCACGAGAGCCGCGACGGCTTCGAGCATGTCGGCGTGCCCCATGTCTCGGGAGCGGAACGCCTTCCGTGCTGCCTTGACCTCGTCGGACGGCTTGCCGGGCACCAGACGCTCGAGGTACTCGTCGACGCCGGCCAGGGTGTCGCGGCCGGCGGATGCCGAGCGCTGCCCGCTCACGACGAGCCACGCGGGCGCCTCTGCGAGCTCGGCGACGGATGCCGGCGGCGCGACGTAGAGGACGGCGTAGGACTCGCCGGTGCGGCGGTCGATCCCGCTGCCGCGCTCGAAGAGATCCGCGGAGCCGTTCGGAACGTCGATCCCCTCCGGCGCGACGTAGAAGGCGTGAGAGCCGCCCGAGGGCGTCGCCTGCTGCCACGTCGCCGGGAGATCGTGGCCGAGGCGTGCGAGAGCCGCGAGGCCGTCCTTCCCGCCTTTCACGTCGAAGTCGGCGATCGCGAGGCCGGAGGGGCCGGCGACGACGGCGGGGAGCGCGTCGGGATGCTTCGCCCACCAGTCGCGGATCGTCTTCTTCGACGTCGTCGCGTCCTTCAGGCCGTGCTTCGTCAGGGGGCGCTTGTCCGAGCCGCACGGGAAGACATGCCAGCCGAGGCGCGCGGCCGCGAGCGCGTGATCGACGCTCACTTGCCGGCCTCGTTCGTGTTGCGCATCGCTGCGGCGATCGACTCCGCGATCGCCGTCCGCCAGAGGATGATCGCCGTCCGACGGCGGGCCTCGCGGTTCGGCCACTGCCGATCGGCGAAGCGGCGGTCGACCTCTTCCAGCCACGGCTCGAGCTCGGCGGCGGAAGGCTCAGGCGCGCGCTTCTTACGAGGCGGAAGGCCGGCCGCCTCGCGCTCGGCATCTACGCGCGCCCATCGCTTCGTGGCGGCCGCGCGCGAGCGCTCGGAACGCTGCTCGGGCGTCATGTTCGCCGCTGCGCGGATGCCGCCGAGCGATGAGTGCGCGCGGTCCGGCGTCGGCCCCTTCCCTCGGCCGGTCATCGCACACCCGCGAAGAGGGCGGCGAGGTCGGAGACGATCGCGGGGCGGAGCGGCGGGGCGTCGTCGACGACGCGGGAGATGATCGCGCGCTCTTCGAGTGAGAGCGGGGCGAGCGGTGCAGACATGGCAATCGAATCCCTTTGAGAGATTCGCGATGTCTGCAAGGACGGGCGAAGAGGCCCCTCCTCGGCGTCGGAGTTGACGCCTGCCCGGTGACTCTGCGGCACCGGCCGGATACGACGAGCCTAGCATGGCTTGGCATCGTTGCAAGCGCATTTATCCCAGGTCAGTGTCGCTTTTCGGCCAATGGCTGAGAGAGGGCCGACGGGGCTCGGAGGGTGTAACCGCGTGTAACCGACGTGTAACCGATGCGGCGTCGAAACTCCCGCGGAAATACGCGGGTGTAACCGATGTAACCGATGTAACCGACTTCTGCGGGTGAAGAGGGCAGACGGGGAGCGGGATGTGCCCGAGTGCCTGCTGTTACCTACCTCCCCAAAACAACAACAAGTAGCGGGAGAGGCTTACCCTCGCCTTCTCGGCCGGAACTCGGTTACATCGGTTACATCGGTTACGCGCTCGGCGCTAATCGGGGGAGCGGGCAGGGATAAGCGGTTAGCAACGTGGCACGGTCACTATTCCAGCGGCAGGGGCGAGACAGTGAGCCCCGTGCGAGTTCGAGGACGGCCGCCGCCTCTGCCTCTATCGCCAGGATCTCGGCCGCCGCCACTATTCGCGGATTCTCGGCCGAGTTACGACCAGCCATTCCACGCGAGCCGGAGAACTCGAGGCGGGGCCGAACTACCGCCGCCGCTACTCTGTCGCCATGGACGCGAGCGAACTCGAGCCGTGCGCGATCTGCGGCTCCCCGGTCTACGAGACGTTGGTCCCCGGCGATCGGCGCGCCGGCGTCTCGGGAGCGTCGAGCGTCGAGCGGATATGCACCGATCTCGCGTGCCCGAGTAACACGGGCCGCGGCCTCCCCTTCGCCGCTGCGCCCTAGTGCCAGGCGAGATCTAGCGTCGCCTCGGTATGCGCGAGACGGCCGGCGCCGTCGCGGGGCGTGCGCGAGCCCTTGCCCGGCGATCGCATGACGATGCCGACGAGCTTCCGCACGACTGCCCGCTGCCGGTCGATATCGAGGCCGGCCCACGCCTCCGCGACGGCCGTCCATCGCGCCTCGTAGTCGTCGCCTGCCGCCTCTGCCGTCTCGACGAGGGCGCCGAGCACGTTCACGCGGCCGGCGTCCGTGAGCGCTGCCTCGAGTCGGGCGATCCGCTCGCGCACGTCACGGAGGGCCGGCGTCGCGGCGTCCATCGTCGTGAGCCCCTGCCCGACGAGCGAGAGCACGTTCTGCTCGCCCGCCTTCGCCTCGCGGAGCTCCGTCTGGAGCGCGACGGCGTCGGGCGTATCCGTGCGGCGGAGGATCTGCGCGGCGACGTCCGGCCGTGACAGGCGATCGAGTACGACGTGCTCCACGTAGTGATCGGCGTCGTCGCGCTTCCGGGATAGGTGAGGGCTCGCTCCGCATCGGTACGTCGCGACGCCGTTCTTCGTCGCGCCGGCCTTGACGGGCGCGCCGCACACCCCGCATGTCGCCGTGCCCGATAGAAGCGCCTTCGGCGTCCCGCCGGGATTGGATCGCCGAGCGGGATCGGAGAGCAGGTCACGCGCTGCCGCCCACGTCTCCGGCGAAACGAGCGGCTCCCACGACCCCGTCGGGAGATCGCCGAGGCCGAGGTTGTGCGACTGCGACGGCGATCCGCTCTCACGAGGCGGCGCCACGAGTCCGGCGTATCGAGGGTTAGCGAGCACGGCGCGGACGGCGTACGGCTCGAAGGCGTGCCCGACGGTCGTCGTCAGGCCGTCATCGTTCCACGCGCGAGCGATCGCCCGAAGCGTCGCCCCGGCGAGAAGCATCGCGTAGCCGCGCCGGACGGCTGCCGCTTCGGGCGCGTGCGGCTCGTGCCCGTAGTCCGGCCACTCTCGCCCGTCCGCTCCGACGCGCTTCGGCCAGTCCGTCGAGGCGCCCGCGCGGAGCTTCGTGTAGCCGAACGCGCGTCGCCCGCCCGCGGGCAGCAGACGTTCCCGGCGATGGGCGTTTGCCCGCTTCTGCCGCTCGCTCTTCCGGCGAACCTCGAAGCGCGCGAGGCCGGCCGCGAGAGTCGCCCGGAACTCGCCGTCGGCGGTCGTGAGATCGAGCTCGCCGTCGACAGTGGCGATCCGCACGCCCGTCTCGAGAAGCGTCACGAGATCGCGGATGCCGCGAAGGATCCTGTCCTGATCGACCGCGACGACGACGTCGATCCGGCCGGCCTTCGCGTCTTCGATCAGGCGGTGCCAGGCCGTGCCCGTGCCTCGCGGCTTCGACGCGCTCACGTCGTTGTCGACGTACTCGCCGGCGATCTCCCAGTCCCGCGTCGTCGCGAGTCCGCGGCATCGTGCGCGTTGCCGGTCGATCCCTTCGGCGCGTCCGTCCCTGTCCATTGACTGCCGGAGGTAGATCGCCGCGTTCGTCATGGAGCAAGTATGACCTAAAGCGATGCTCTTACTCGCGTGGTCGCTCGCCGACCTCGCGGGTCGGTCGCAGCTCGCTGTCGACGACATCGGCCGAGCGCTCTATCTCAAGAAGGGACTCACGACATGACACCGTTCGACCTCACGCCGACCGCCGCTCGGCGCGCGCTGGCCGGGATCACCGACGTCGACCACCTCGAGGACGAGGCGGCGATCGATCGCTACGCGCGAGCGATCTGGAGCGGTGTGGGCGAACCGGGCGACGGCGTCGCCGGTGAGCTCGTCGCAGCCCTCGGCGCACCCGAGGCGCTCGCCCGCGCCGCCGATCGCGCACTGCGGCTCGACGGGGTGTCGGCTCACGATCTCGAACGAGCGCGCGATCGCTGGAAGCCCCGGTTGCGAGCGCAGCCCATCGTCGACGCGCTGTCGATCGCGGCCGCGCGCGGCATCCGTCTGCTGACTCCGGACGACCCGCACTGGCCGGGGCAGGTCCACGACCTCGGGCGCCACGCACCGCTCTGCCTCTGGGTCCGTGGCGACACCGCGGCACTCGCGTCTCTCCAGCCCTCGGTGGCGATCGTCGGGGCGCGTGCCTCGACGGGGTACGGAGATCACGTCGCGATGGAGCTCGCCGCCGAGCTCACGGGTGGTGGCATCCCCGTCGTCTCGGGAGGCGCGTACGGCATCGACGGCGCGGCGCACCGTGCCGCTCTTCGCGTGGGCGGCCGTACCGTCGCGCTCCTCGCGGGCGGCGTCGAGAAGGCCTATCCGACGGGCCACACGCGCCTCATCGACGACATCGCCGATGCCGCTGCGGTCGTGAGCGAAGTGCCGTGCGGCTCCACGCCGACGAAGTGGAGGTTTCTGCAGCGCAACCGACTGATCGCAGCCCTGTCCGATGCGACGATCGTGGTCGAGGCGGGCTGGCGCAGCGGTTCGCTCAACACGGCGAATCACGCCCTCCAACTGGGACGCGCGCTCGGTGCCGTGCCCGGGCCCGTCACGAGTCCCGCCTCCGCGGGAGCCCTCCAGCTTCTGCGCTCGGGGCAGGCTCAGTGCATCACGAGCGCCGACGATGTGCGCGAACTGATCGGACTCGGCGCGACCGCGTCGCAGCATCCCTCCGACGGTCGCCCCGCGACGGACTCCGCGACACGTGTGCGGGATGCGCTCAGCACGCGATCCTGGCGCGACGCGAGCGACGTCGCACAGCGCAGCGGAATGGCGCGCATCGAGGTCGAGGGCCTGCTCGGGATGCTGCAGCTGGGCGGTGAGGTCGAACGCGGCGCGGGGGGATGGCGGCGCGTGGCGGGCGCTGCGGTGCGCGGGGCGTAGGCGTCGCCTCGTGCGTGGCGCCCCTCGCGAGTGGGCGCCCGAGGTGCGAGGTGGTGGGGGAGTCGGGGTGTCCGCTAGTGAGGACTCCGGCACCGCGCGTCGCGGCGCACATCGTCGTGCCGGGGCCGTGGCGCGGAGCGCCGCCGCGCGGTCCGCACTGCAGCGGGGCATGCTGGGAGCGTGGAACTCGGGAACGCGGCGGATGTCTACGCACGGCACCTCGCCGATGTGCGTCGGCTCTCGCCCGCGACGGTTCGCGCGTACCGGGCCGACCTCGCCGATCTCGAGGCCTGCGTGCGCGGCGGCGAGCTCGAGGCGATCGACGTCGAGGATCTGCGCGAGTGGCTGTGGCACGCGACCAAGCGCGGCGACGCGCGGTCCACGATCGCGCGCCGGACGGCGGCCGTCCGGGGCTTCTTCGCGTGGGCGAGTGAGACCGGACTCGTGTCCGGCGACCCGAGCGTGCGGCTCGTGGCGCCCAAGCGCGGTCGAACGCTGCCCACCGTCGCCACCGCGGAGGGGCTCGCCGAGGCCCTGGATCGGCTCGCCGCCGGCGCCGAGGCAGGGGACCCCATCGCGCTGCGCGATCATGCGCTGATCGAACTGCTCTACGGCACGGGGATCCGCGTGTCGGAGCTCTGTGGACTCGATCTCGACGACATCGACCGGGCACGGCGCACCGTGCGCGTGCTCGGCAAGGGCTCGAAGGAGCGGGTCGTGCCGTTCGGCGGTGCATCGCAGCGCGCGCTCGACGCCTACCTCGTCCGCGGCCGGCCGGCTCTCGTGGCGCGCGGTGGCGAGGCATCCGTCCGTTCCGTCTTCCTCGGCGCGCGCGGTGCGCGGCTCGGTGCGCGCGCTGCGTACGACGTGGTCGCGCGCACCCTCGGTCCCGTGGTGGGCGGCGCCGCCGGCCCCCACGCTCTGCGGCACTCCGCCGCGACCCATCTGCTCGACGGGGGAGCGGACCTGCGCACCGTGCAGGAGATCCTCGGCCACGCGAGCCTCGGAACGACGCAGATCTACACGCACGTGTCGAGCGAGCGGCTCACGTCCGCGTATCGCCTGGCCCACCCGCGCGCCTGAACCGCCTCGCGCTCAGCAGCACGGCAGAAGCACGGCGCGCGGCACCCCGCCGAGCAGCAGCAGTGGATTGATGTACTCGCCGTCTCGTCGCACACCGAAGTGCAGGGCGCCGGGCGCACTGTGCCCACCGAGTGCGACGACCCCGACCTCGTCGCCCCGCGCGACGGCGTCGCCGGCCCGGAGCTCGGACTCGATCGGCTCGAAGGTCGTCACGAGGCCGTCGCCGTGGTCGATGGTCAGGATGCCGCGCCCGGCCACCGCACCCGAGAAGGCGACGATCCCCCCGGCCGGCGCCATCACCTGCGGGCCGCCGAGCGGACGCAGGTCGATGCCGCGGTGACCTGGCGCGTAGTCGTGCGCGGGGGCGGAATACGGTTCGTCCAGTCGGAATCCGGCGAGCGGCCAGGTCCACGCTCTCGTGTCGTCGGAGACCGTGGATGCGACGGGCCGGTGCGCGCCGCCGAATGCCGCGGCGTCGGTGGCCGTCGCCGCCGCGCCGACGAGGACCACGAGCATGACGAGCCCGACGGATCGCGCCGTGCGCCCACGTGCGGAGGTTCCCATACGACGAGCATGCGTGCCGGCCCGAGCATCGCGGTGTGGGCCCACGGCATCCGGGGAAGAGGACTCCTCGTGCGGCGACTGGGGAGGAGTCATGACTGGTACACTGATGGGGCACCCCGTTCATCGGGGTGACTACGCGTGCCCAGAGCGCGGCGGGTTCCCAGAGAACACCGCTCCGTGGCACACACCCCCTACGGTCCTGCGAAAGCGGGCGGGAGTGTGGCCGGGCACCAGGCTCGCCGGCCGATTCGGTCCGGCGCGAAACAACCGCACGGCGCGAGAGCGCCAGAACAGGAGAACGGCCATGGCCGTCGTCACCATTCGCCAGCTGCTCGACAGCGGCGTCCACTTCGGACACCAGACCCGCCGGTGGAACCCGAAAGTCAAGCGCTTCATCCTCACGGAGCGCTCCGGCATCCACATCATCGACCTCCAGCAGTCGCTGACGTACATCGACAAGGCGTACGAGTTCGTCAAGGAGACCGTCGCCCGCGGCGGCACGGTTCTCTTCGTCGGCACCAAGAAGCAGGCGCAGGAGATCATCGCCGAGCAGGCGACGCGCGTGGGCCAGCCCTACGTCAACCAGCGCTGGCTCGGTGGCCTCCTCACGAACTTCACCACGATCTCCAAGCGCCTCGCGCGCATGAAGGAGCTCGAGGAGCTCGACTACGAGACCCCCGCCAACAGCGGCTTCACCAAGAAGGAGCTCCTGCTCAAGAAGCGCGAGCTCGACAAGCTGCACAAGTCGCTCGGCGGTATCCGCAACCTGACCAAGACGCCGTCCGCGATCTGGGTCGTCGACGCCAAGCGCGAGCACCTCGCGGTCAACGAGGCCACGAAGCTCGGCATCCCCGTCATCGGCATCCTCGACACGAACGCCGACCCCGACGAGTTCCAGTTCCCCATCCCGGGCAACGACGACGCGATCCGCTCGGTGGGCCTGCTCACCCGCATCATCGCGGACGCCGCCGCCGAGGGCCTCATCCAGCGCCACCAGCCGACCGACGAGTCGGCCGAGGCAGCCGAGCCCCTCGCCGAGTGGGAGCGCGAGCTGCTCGAGCAGAGCGCGCCGGAGCAGTCCTCCGCCGATACCGAGAAGGTCGCCGACGAGGCCATCGCCGCCGCCGACCTCGCCGAGGCCGTCGAGGCAGAGCAGGCCGTCGAGGGCGAAGCCGCGACCGAGTCGGCCGCGGACGCCGCCGGTGCCGCCGCTCACGACGAGGCGATCGCCGCTGCTGCGGGCGAGACGGCGACCGAGGTCGCGGACGCCGAAGCGGCCGACGCCAAGTAAGCGCACCACACAGCAATCGCCCGGCGGGACTCGTACACAACGGGTCCCGCCGCGGCATCCTGAGACACACTCACCACCAATCAAGGAGCCGCCACACCATGGCAAACTTCACGATCGCTGACATCAAGGCGCTGCGCGACCAGCTCGGCACCGGCATGGTCGACACCAAGAAGGCTCTCGAAGAGGCCGACGGCGACGTCGAGAAGGCCGTCGAGATCCTGCGCCTCAAGGGCGCGAAGGGCAACGCCAAGCGCGCCGACCGTTCCACGAGCGAGGGCCTCGTCGCCGCTCGCGAGGTGGGCGGCAAGGTCACCCTCATCGAGCTCGCGTGCGAGACGGACTTCGTCGCGAAGAACGACCGCTTCATCGCGCTGGCGGACAAGGTCGCGGATGCCGCGGCCACCGTCTCGGCCGACTCGGTCGAGGCCGCTCTCGCGGCGGACGCCGGCGGTCAGACCGTCGAGCAGCTCATCGCCGACGAGGCCGCCATCATCGGCGAGAAGGTCGAACTGCGTCGCGTGCGCACGCTGTCGGGCGACCACTTCGAGGTCTACCTGCACAAGACCAGCAAGGACCTCCCGCCGCAGGTCGGCGTCGTCCTGGCCTACTCGGGCGACGACGCCGAGACGGCGCGCAGCCTGGCGCAGCACATCTCGTTCGCCAACCCGTCCTACCTTTCGCGCGACGAGGTCCCCGAGGCCGACGTCGAGAAGGAGCGCGAGATCGTCACCGAGATCTCGCGTCAGGAGGGCAAGCCCGAGGCTGCGCTGCCGAAGATCGTCGAGGGCCGCGTGAACGCGTTCTTCAAGCAGGTCTCGCTGCTCGATCAGGACTACGCCAAGGACAACAAGCTCTCCGTCGCGCAGGTCGCGAAGGACGCCGGCATCACCCTGACGGGCTTCGCCCGCTTCAAGGTCGGCGCGTAGCACGTCGAAACGGCCCGCATCGGATTCGATGCGGGCCGTTTCCGTGCCCGCACCCCTGCCCGGAGGGTCTCCGGGCAGATAGTTTGTACACGCGACGAGAGGAACCCCCCGTGATCGATGAAGCCACCGGACGCCGCCGCGTCCTCCTCAAGCTCTCCGGAGAAGCGTTCGGAGGAGGTCAGCTCGGTGTGAATCCGGATGTCGTCAGCGCGATGGCACAGGAGATCGCGGCCGCGGTCGACCGAGTCGAGATCGCCGTCGTCGTCGGCGGGGGAAACTTCTTCCGCGGCGCCGAGCTGAGCCAGCGCGGTATGGACCGCGGCCGGGCCGACTACATGGGCATGCTGGGCACCGTCATGAACGCGCTCGCCCTGCAGGACTTCCTCGAGCAGGCGGGCGCGGCGACGCGCGTGCAGTCCGCGATCTCGATGACGCAGGTCGCCGAGCCGTACATCCCGCGCCGCGCCGAGCGACACATGGAGAAGGGGCGCGTCGTGATCTTCGGCGCGGGTGCAGGCCTGCCCTATTTCTCGACGGACACCGTCGCGGCGCAGCGTGCGCTCGAGATCGACGCGCAGGAGGTGCTGGTCGCCAAGAACGGCGTCGACGGCGTGTACACGGCGGATCCGAAGGAGGATGCGTCGGCCACCCGGATCGACCGCATCACCTACCTCGACGCTCTGCAGCGAGGACTCAAGGTCGTGGATTCCACCGCCTTCAGCCTCTGCATGGACAACAGCATGGACATGCGGGTGTTCGGCATGGAGCCCGCGGGCAACGTGACGCGCGCGCTCCTCGGCGAGTCGATCGGCACACTCGTCACCGCGTGAGCGGCGCCGCCCCAGTAGACTCGACCCCGTACGAAACACCGGAGGAGACACAGTGATCGCGGACGTCTTGGCAGATGCCGGAGCGCGCATGGACCGCGCCGTCGAAGGTGCGAAGGAGGACTTCGCGACCGTGCGGACGGGCCGGGCGAACCCCCAGCTCTTCCAGAAGGTGCTCGTGGACTACTACGGCAGCCCCACGCCGCTCGCGCAGCTCGCATCGATCAACAGCCCCGAGGCGCGCACGCTTATCGTCACGCCGTACGACAAGTCGGCGCTGAAGTCGATCGAGCAGGCGATCCGCGACATCCCGAACCTCGGCGTCAACCCGACGAACGACGGCAACATCGTGCGCATCACGATGCCCGAACTCACCGAGGAGCGGCGCAAGGAGTACGTCAAGCTCGTGCGCTCCAAGGGCGAGGACCACAAGGTGCACATCCGCGGCATCCGTCGCAAGTCCAAGGACGACCTCGACGACCTCAAGAGCGAGTTCGGCGAGGACGAGCTCGTCCGTGCCGAGAAGGAGCTCGATGCGCTCACGCGCGCCCACGTCGATGCGATCGACGACGCGCTCAAGCGCAAAGAGGCAGAACTTCTCGAGGTCTGAGGGAACGATGGCATCCGGCGCTGATCCGGCAGAGACGCCGCCGCAGAGCCGCAAGGAGCTCCGTGAGGCGGCGGAGCCGGTCGCAGTGACCCCTGAGGCGGGGGCGGCCTTCCAGTCGCACGTCCGCGCCGCTCGCACCGAGTTCGAGAACCAGGTCGCCCACGCGCGCGCCGACTTCGACGAGGTCAACGAGCGCATCAAGCAGCGCACGGGACGTGACCTCATCGTCGCGACGCTCATCGGTGTGGCGATCGGCGCGCTCCTCGTCCTGTCGCTCATCTTCTTCAAAGAAGGGTTCGTGGTCTTCGCCCTGGCGGCGGCACTCCTCGGACTCTTCGAGTTCACGCGCGCGCTGCAGACCGCCGGTCGCCGAGTCGATCTCGTGCCGCAGCTGATCGCCGGCACGGCGCTCGTCCTGTCGGGCTGGTTCCTCGATCCCTGGCTGCTGTGGGTCGCGACCTTCGTCGCCATCTCGTTCATCGCCATCTGGCGGCTCGTCGCGCAGATGGCCGCCGCCGACGGACGCACCTACGGTGAAGTGCTGGCCGACGTCCTGATCGGCGGCTTCGTCCAGCTGTACGTCCCGTTCTTCGCGAGTCTCACGCTCGTCCTGCTGCGCGAGGACGGCGGGCAGTGGTGGGTGCTCGGCTTCATCATCGTCGTCGTCTCGGCGGATGTCGGCGCCTATGCCGCCGGTGTGAGCTTCGGTCGACACCCCATGGCCCCGCGCATCAGCCCGAAGAAGACGTGGGAGGGCTTCGCCGGTGCAGCCCTCGCGACGACGACGGCCGGCGTCCTCGTGGGTCTCTTCATGATCGGGATCGACTGGTGGATGGGGGTGATCTTCGGCCTCGTGCTGCTCGTCACGGCGACCATCGGCGACCTGGGAGAATCGATGATCAAGCGCGATCTCGGCATCAAGGACATGAGCTCCTGGCTGCCGGGTCACGGGGGAGTCCTCGACCGGCTCGACTCGATCCTCCCGTCGACGGTCGCAGCCCTCGCCATGTTCTTCCTCTTCACCCCCCTGGTGGCTTCATGACTCAGGTCGACCCCAATCCGGCGGATTCCGCCCCGGCGGAGCCCACCCCTGCCCCGGCGGACTCCGCCCCGGCTCCGGCGGATTCCGCCCCGTCCGCTTTTCCGCTCACGCGCGGCCGCACGAAAGGCTACGAGCCTCGTGCCGTCGACGCGTTCCTCGAGCAGGCGCGGGCGGCCTTCGAGCGCGGTGGCGAGCACGTGAGCGCGGCTGACGTGCGTCAGGTCGCTTTTCCGCTCGTCCGCCGCGGCTACGTGATCGCGGTGGTCGACACGGCGCTCACGCGGATCGAGGACGCCTTCGCCGCGCGCGAGCGCGACCTCGCCGTCGCGCGCCCGGGCGGTGCGAAGGAGTGGGTGGGCGGTGCCCGTGAGACGGCGCAGGTCGTCCTCGATCGTCTTTCCCGACCCAAGAGGCAGCGCTTCGCCAAGGTGGGTCCGCTGCGCTACGGCTATCGGATCGACGAAGTGGACCTCGTGGCCGACAAGCTGGCGCGCTATCTCGCGACCGGTGATGCGGTGACCGTGGAGCAGGTGCGCAACGTGGCGTTCCGGATGCAGCGCGGCGGATACCGCGAAGCGCAGGTCGACGCGGTCCTCGACGCCGTGACGGAAGTCATGCTCGCGGTCGCATGAGGGGTTCCTCATCCTGACGGAGTCGCTCGGATGGCACGCTCAGGGTGACCTTCGGTAGACTCGGCGCACTGTGACTTCCGGCGACCAGATGCTTCCGACGCGGCGTTCGAGCCGCGGGAATGCCGTGACCCCGGCGACGGCGCAGCCCCTCGCTGTACGCGCCGCACCGGTCTCGCCCCGTGTGGCACCCGCCGCTCCCACCCGCTGGTCCCGTCGCCGCAGCGTGCTGGGCGTCTTCGCCGCGTTCGCGGCGATGGGCTTCGTCGTCGCCTACGTCGGGCCGACGGGCATGTCGATCTCGCAGGCGAGCGCCGACGAGCAGACGTCGCTGTTCGCGAGCGGACTCGATGACGTCCAGAGTCGCGAGGTCCCCGCCGATGCCGAGCCGGCCGTCGCCGCGGAGTTCGCTCGGGACGGCTACGAGGTGTACGTCAAGCCGAAACCCGCTCCGGTCGTCGTGAAGAAGACCCCGACGGTCGCGTTCGCGCCACCGCAGTACACAGGCGGCGGTTCGCCCGCCGAGTGGATGGCCGCCGCCGGGATCGCGGAGTCGGACTGGGGCTACGTCGACTACATCGTCGGCAGGGAGAGCGGGTGGAACCCGAACGCGACGAACCGCTCGTCGGGTGCCTGCGGACTCGTCCAGGTGTATCCATGCTCGAAGCTGGCGAACGCCTATGACCCCGTCGTGAATCTGGGCTGGGCGAACAACTACGCCAACGGACGGTACGGCAGCTGGGCCGGCGCGTACAACTTCTGGATCACCAACCACTGGTGGTAGGCGCTCCAAGGATGCCACGATCACACAGACGTCGCCCCGACAGCGCCGGCGACGACTCCTTCGACCGCCTGCTCGCCGGGTGGAAGCGCCAGGAGACGCGCCGTGGTGTGGACTGGACCGTGCAGCCCGTCTCGGCGCAACAGGCGCAGAAGAGCTACACGTGCCCCGGATGCGGGCGATCGATCGACGCCGGCGTCGCGCACGTCGTGGCGTGGCGCGCTGACGGCGTGCTGGGCGACAGCGCCGATCTGGCGGCACGTCGGCACTGGCACGAGCACTGCTGGAGGATCGGATGACGACGGAGATCCGCGGACCCGTCCTGCTGCCCGCGCGCCGTGAGGACATCGAACTCGAGACGCTCGACGGACTCACTCTCGTCGGAGAGCTCGCCCAGCCTCAGGATCGCGATCCCGTCGCGACGCTCGTGACACTGCATCCACTCCCCACCGCGGGCGGGTTCATGGACTCGCACATCCTTCGCAAAGCCGCCGCCAGACTGCCCGCCCTCGCGGATCTCGCGGTCCTGCGGTTCAACACCCGCGGGACGACGTCGGCGCGGGGTACGAGCGACGGAGCCTTCGACGGCGGCAACGCGGAGTCGTTCGACCTCGCAGCGGCGATGGAGTTCGTCCGCGATCGCGGCCTGCCTCGGCCATGGCTCGTCGGCTGGTCCTTCGGCACCGAGATCGCGCTCAAGTACGGTCGCGATCACGACATCGAGGGCGCGATCCTGCTGTCGCCTCCGCTGCACCGGGCGACGCCCGACGAGGTCGCCGCGTGGTCGGGGGATCGCCGCCGCGTGATCGCGCTCATCCCCGAGTTCGACGACTACCTGCGGCCGGATGCCGCGACCGAGCGTTTCTCGAGTGTGCCGGACGCGACGCTCATCCCCGTCGAGGGCGGCAAGCACCTGTGGGTCGGCGAGACCCAGACCCGCCGCGTGCTCACCGAGATCGTCGCGGCGGTCAACCCCGATGCCCTGCCGCTGCCGACCGAATGGGACGGCCCCACGGCCTAGCGTTCGTTCTGCCGCGGGATGAGGACCTGTCGGTAGATGATGAGGATGCTCGCCGCGACCGGGATCGCCACGAGGGCTCCGAGGAGTCCCAGGAGCGAACCACCCGCCAGAGCCGCGATCACGACGACGGCGCCGGGCACCGAGACGGCGCGCCCCATGATGCGCGGCGAGATCACGTAGGCCTCGATCTGCATGTAGATCAGGTAGTAGATCGCCGCGATGAGCGCAGTGGTGGGGGAGCCGAGGCCGGGGATGAGGCACGTCAGCACGATGATGGTCGAGCCGGTGAGGGTTCCGACGAGCGGGATGAGCGAGAAGAAGAACGCGATGACCGCGAGCACGGCGGGGAAGGGCGCGCCGATGATCGTGAGGAAGATCGCGCTCAGAACGCCGTTGATGACGCCGAGCGAGAGCTGCCCGATGACGTAGTAGCCGACCGAGTCGGTGATCTGCTCGGCGAGGTCGATGAACCGCTCGCGCTTGGAGGCCGGGACGATCTGGTAGATGGCGCGCTTGAGGCTCGGCGTGGATGCCGTGAAGTAGATCGTGAGGATCAGCACGATGAAGGCGCCGCCCAGGCCCGCGATGATCGCACCGCCGACCACGATGAGCCCCTCGCCGATCGAGCTGCCGATCTGGCCGTAGTCCAGACTCACGAGCCAGTCGTTGATGTAGTCGAAGACCTCGTCGACCTTCAACAGTGGGAAGGTTTCGGTCATCCATGCCTGGAGGTCTCCGACGGGGTCCCAGGAACCGGATTCGACGAGACGCTGGATCGCGGAGACCAGCTGCGTGACCTGCCCGACGATGATCGGGATGACCATGAGGATGATCCCGGCGAACGCCGCGAGCACCGCCAGGATCGTGATGAGCACGGCCACCCAGCGCTTGAGCTTGCGCCGCTCGAGCCATCCGACGATGGGTTCCAGGCCCAGAGAGAGGAACAGTGCCGTGCCGACGTACAGCAGGATCGTCGAGAGGTTCTGGATGCTGCCGATGAGCAGCAGTCCTAGCCCGACACCGAGCGTCGCGACGAAGGCGGTGCGGAACGGATTGTGGAACTTCATATCTGCTACCGCCTCCCGGAACGCGCTGCTCTCACCCTATGCACTATCGACGCCCAGCCGGGTGATTGGCCCCTCTCGGGCGATCTCCAGGCGTGTTTCGCTAGTCTGAAATGTCGGATCGAAGGTCCGCCGCGCCATCGCGCGGACCGGAAGAGGGTAATTCGTGCGTTTCGTATGGGCAGTGGCGGCATTCGTGCTCGCCACGGTGATGATCGGCGCGGGCATCGCGCAGCGCACGATCTTCCAGGGCCCGCGGACCTCGACCACCACGATCGCCGTCGAAGAGGGGGCTCCGTACGTTCTGATCGACGGGGCCGTGCTCAACACGCTTCCCGGCACTCAGACGCTGCGCGCCCACGGCGACGGCGACATTTTCGCCGCGTACGGTCGCACGTCGGACATGCAGGACTGGCTCGCCGATACGACCTACACGCACGTCACGCTCGATGACGAATCACTGCCGCAGTCCGAGTCGGTCGAGTCGGCTCCGACGGAGGAGCCCGAGGCGACCCCGACCCCGGCGCCGAGTGCGGATGAGGATGCCGCGGCAGAGACCCCTGCGCGGAGCCCGATCGGCTCCGACCTCTGGCTCGACGAGTTCCAGCAGGCGGACGTGCTCATCGCACCGCTCCAGCTCCCCGCCGAGATGAGCGTGCTGGTCGCCGCGGACGGCACCGAGCCGGCTCCGACGGACATCTCGATCTCGTGGCCGATCGGCAACGGCACTCCGTGGGCCGGACCTCTCATCGTCGCGGGCGCGATCGTCATGGCGGTCGGTGTGTTCCTCTACATCCTCGGCATACGACACGTGCGTCGCGCGCGTGGTCCCCGGCGCAAGGGCCTCCCGGTGCCGATGACGGAACCGATCGATCTCGCGGTCGAGCAGGCCGACAAGGGCGTGATCTCCGCCGGTCAGACGCGCAAGTCGCTGGGCGCCGGGCGCAAGTCCCTGATCGCCATCCCCGCCGTCGCCGTCTCGGCGCTCCTCTTCGCGGGCTGCTCCGCAGACTCCTGGCCCCAGTTCGGCGAGACGGCCACGCCGTCGCCGACGGCGAGCGTCATAGTGCCGGAAGGGCAGGACGCGCCCGCGGTGACGAAGGCTCAGGCCGAACGCATCCTCACGCGCATCGCGAAGACGGCGGCCGACGCCGATGAGGCGATGGATCCCGCTCTCGCCGCGACCCGCCTCGACGGCGCGGTTCTCGCGGCGCGCGAGACGAACTACAAGCTCCGCGGCGCGATCTCGGACTACGCCGCGCCGAAAGCCGTGCTCACGAAGCCGCTCGAGATCGTGCTCCCGCAGTCGTACGACGAGTGGCCGCGCTCGGTCCTCGCCGTCGTCGACGACGCGGAGTCCAAGACGTCGAGCATCATGATCATGACCCAGGACGACCCGTGGTCGCCCTACAAGCTCTCGTACCAGGCCAGCCTCGAGGCATCCACCCTCATGCCCGATCTCGCGGCATCGTATGTGGGCGCGCCGCAGGTGCAGCCCGACTCGCCGTTCCTCATCATGCCGCCCGATCAGGTGGCGGCCGCGTACGCGGACATCATCGACAAGGGCGACGAGAGCGAGTTCGCGGGGATGTTCGACGCCGAGACCGATCACCTGCGGCCCAGCATCGCCGCGGACCGTCAGCGACGCCTCGACGACTTCCTCAAGACGGGCACGAACACGGGCCAGCTCACGTTCTCGGCGGTGCCGGGCACTTTCGACCCCTTCGCGATCGCGACCCTCGAAAGCGGGGCGATCGTCGCGGTGAACATCCACGAGGTCGAGAACGCGACCCCCACGAACACGGACGCCGTCATCAAGCTTCCGGATTCACCGACCGTCAAGGCTCTCGCCGGGGCCGACCAGTCGCCTTCCGGGTTCACCACGACCTTCACCGATCAGATGTTCTTCTATGTGCCCGGACAGGGCTCGAGCGAGAAGATCCGTCTGCTCGGCTACGGCTCCGACATCCTCGACGCGAAAGTGATCAAGTGACCGATCCCACTCCGGCGGCCGCCCTGCGCGGCGCCGTCGATCTCTCCTCGCTCCGCAATCGCCCCGCCGCGCCCGCCGCCGGCGGGTCGACTGCTCCCGCGGCGCCGTCTCTCGTGTTCGACGTCACCGACGAGACCTTCCCGCAGGTGCTCGAGCTCTCGCGTACCGTGCCGGTCGTCATCGACCTGTGGGCGGAGTGGTGCGGGCCGTGCAAGCAGCTGAGCCCCATCATCGAGAAGGTCGTCACCGAGCTCGCAGGTCGTCTCGTGCTCGGGAAGGTCGACGTCGACGCGAACCCGCAGCTCACCCAGGCGTTCCGCGCGCAGTCCATCCCGATGGTGGTCGCCCTCGTCGGCGGTCAGCCGGTGCCGTTGTTCACGGGAGCCGTCCCTGAGCAGCAGGTGCGCGAGGTGTTCGACCAGCTGCTGCAGCTCGCGGCGCAGAACGGCGTGACGGGTGTCGTGCCGGTGGATCCGGATGCCGCAGCAGACCCCGATGCCGAGCCCGTCGAGCCGCCGCTCCCGCCGCTGCACGCCGAGGCCTTCGCGGCCATCGAAGAGGGCGACTACGCGCGCGCGATCGGCGCGTACGAGAAGGCCCTGGCCGAGAACCCCCGCGACGCCGACGCCCGCGCCGGCCTCGGTCAGGTGCGCCTGCTCGACCGCGTGCAGGGTCTGGATCTGCAGGAGGCTCGGGCCGCTGCGGCCGCCGCGCCGACCGATGTCGCTGCCCAGTTCGCCGTCGCCGATCTCGATCTGTCGGGTGGACACGTCGAGGACGCGTTCGGTCGCCTGCTCGACCTCTTCGCCGCGCTGCCGTCCGACGAGCGCGGGCCCGTGCGCGAACGGCTGCTGGAGCTGTTCGGACTCATCGGCGACGCGGACCCGCGCGTGATCCAGGCCCGCGGTCGCCTCGCCAACCTTCTCTTCTAGGAGCTCTTCGCGAGCCAGACGACGCCGAGGGGCGGGACGATCATCGTCGCCCGTCCGTTGTCGTCGGCGTGCACGGCGCCGTGATTGCCGACGCCCGACCCGCCGAACGCCTGCGCGTCGGAGTTGAGCACTTCGCGCCACTCGCCGGACTCACCCAGATCGATCTCGTAGCGATCGATCGGCACACCCGAGAAGTTGCAGATCACGACGACGGCGTTGCCGTGCCAATCGCGCCGCGAGAACGCGATGACGTTCGGATTCCAGGACGGCGCTCCGAGCCGTGAGAACGCGGCCCCGTCGCTGTCGCGCGACCACATCGCCGAGTGGTCGCGATACGCGCGGTTCAGCTCGGCCACGAACGTCAGCAGCTCCTGATGGGACGGCTGGTCCAGCATCCACCAATCCAGGCTCCGACCTTCGGACCACTCGGAGAGCTGGCCGAACTCCTGACCCATGAACAGCAATTGCTTGCCGGGGTGGCCCCACATGTAGGCGAGGAAGGCGCGCATGTTCGCGAGCTTCTGCCAGTGGTCGCCGGGCATCCGGCCGAAGAGCGAACCCTTGCCGTGCACGACCTCGTCGTGGCTGATCGGCAGGATGAAGTTCTCGCTGAAGGCGTAGACGAACGAGAACGACAGCTCTCCCTCGTGATGCGACCGATACATCGGATCGCGCTTGATGTACTGGAGCGAGTCGTTCATCCAGCCCATGTTCCACTTGAACCCGAACCCGAGTCCGCCCTGGCTCGTGGGCGCCGTGACGCCGGGATAGCTCGTGGACTCCTCGGCGATCATCGCGATGCCGGGGTAGCGCTTGTAGGCCGTCGCGTTGACCTCCTGCAGGAACCCGATGGCCTCGAGGTTCTCGCGTCCGCCGTGGACGTTCGGCTCCCACTCGCCGTCCTCGCGCGAGTAGTCGAGATAGAGCATGGATGCCACGGCATCCACCCGCAGGCCGTCGACGTGGAACTCCTCGAACCAGTAGAGGGCGTTGGCGACGAGGAAGTTCCGGACCTCCTTGCGGCCGTAGTCGAAGATGTACGTTCCCCAGTCCTTGTGCTCGCCGCGCCGGCGATCGGGGTGTTCGTAGAGCGCCTGGCCGTCGAAGCGAGCGAGGGCGAAAGCATCCTTCGGGAAGTGGCCGGGGACCCAGTCCATGATGACGCCGATGCCGGCCTGGTGCAGGCGGTCGATCAGGTACCGCAGGTCGTCGGGAGTTCCGAACCGGCTCGTGGGGGAGTAGTACCCCGTCACCTGGTAGCCCCAGGAGCCGCCGAACGGGTGCTCGGCGAGCGGCATGAACTCGATGTGCGTGAATCCCTGCGCCGTCACGTACTCGATCAGGGGGTCCGCGGCGTCGCGATACGACAGACCGGGGCGCCACGAGCCGAAGTGCACTTCGTAGACCGACATCGGCAGCGACACAGGGGTCGAGTGGGACCGGGCATCCATCCAGGCAGAGTCCTGCCATTCGTGCCGTGCCTTCGTGACGACGGATGCCGTGGCGGGCGGCACCTCGGCCCAGCGCGCCATCGGGTCGGCCTTGAGGATCCACTCGCCGCTCTTGGTGAGGATCTCGTACTTGTACGCGGTGCCCTCGGGGAGCCCGGGGACGAGGATCTCCCAGATGCCGCTGCCGCCCATCGAGCGCATCGAGTGGCCCTGGCCGTCCCAGCCGTTGAAGTCGCCGACGACCCGCACTGCCTGGGCTCCCGGTGCCCACACGGCGAAGGAGACGTCCTCGCCCAGAACGTGCGACCCGAGGACGCGCCAGAGCTCTTCGTGGCGGCCCTCGGCGATGAGGTGCAGGTCGAGCTCGCCGACCGTCGGCAGATGGCGATAAGGGTCGTCCGCGACGAAGTCCGGTCCGTTCGCGTAGGTCGTGACGAGTTCGTAGGCACCGGGCTCGCCGGCGTGGGCGCCCTCCCAGATGCCGGCGCGCACGTGGGCGAGGGGCGCGCGGTCTCCGTCGGCGAACACCGCGGTCACGCTCTCGGCGAGCGGACGTCTGGCGCGCACGACCCAGCCCGTGCCGTCGTGGTGGAGACCCAGCACGCTGTGCGGGTCGTGGTACGAGCCCGTCGCGACGGTGTCGAGCGTGCGGTCGTCGATGGTCATGCGCGCCCCTTGATGTGCAGGATGTGGACCGGCGCGGTGAAGGCGTCGAGTTTGACGAAGTTGTGGTCGGTCCACGTCCAGGTCGCGCCGGTGACGAGGTCCTCGACCTCGAACGGGTCGCCCGGCTCGACGCCCCACACGCGGGTGTCGAGATGCACCATGGTCTGACGCACCGAGTGCGGGTCGACGTTGGCGACGACGAGGATCGTGTCGGAGCGCCCCGTCGGCGAGAGCGCCGCGTCGAGGTGCTTCGAGTAGACGAGGATCGCGTCGTCGTCGCTCCAGTGCACCGTGAGGTTGCGCAGCTGTCGCAGGGCGGGGTGCGCGCGGCGGATCTCATTGAGCCGGCGCAGCCACGGGGCCAGCGAATCGCCGGCGGCCTCCGCGGCATCCCAATCCCGCACCTTGATCTCGTACTTCTCGTTGTCGATGTTCTCTTCGGAACCCGGCCGCGCGACGTTCTCGAACAGTTCGTACCCCGCGTACACGCCCCACGTGGGTGCGGCCGTGGCGGCGAGAGCAGCGCGGATCGCGTAGGCCGCGCGCCCGCCGAACTGCAGGTACTCGGTCAGGATGTCGTGCGTGTTGACGAACAGGTTCGGCCGCATGAAGTCGGCCGTCTCGGTCGCGATCGAGGTGAAGAACTCGGCGAGTTCCTCTTTCGTGTTGCGCCACGTGAAGTACGAGTAGCTCTGCTGGAAGCCGGCCTTCGCGAGCGTCTGCATGACCGCGGGCCGCGAGAAGGCCTCGGACAGGAAGATGATGTCGGGGCGCTGCGCGTTCACCGACGCGATGAGCCACTCCCAGAACTCGAGCGGCTTGGTGTGCGGATTGTCGACGCGGAAGATCGTCACGCCCTGAGCGATCCAATGGCGGATGACCCGCAGGACCTCGGCGTAGACGCTGGCGGGGTCGACGTCGAAGTAGACGGGGTAGATGTCCTGGTACTTCTTCGGCGGATTCTCGGCGTAGGCGATCGTGCCGTCGGCGAGGGTGAGGAACCACTCGGGATGCTCCGTGACCCACGGATGATCGGGCGAGGCGTTGAGAGCGAGGTCGAGCGCGACCTCGAGACCGTTCTCGTTCGCCGCGCGGACGAAGGCCCGGAAGTCGGCCATCGACCCGAGTTCGGGAGCGATCGCGTCGTGGCCGCCGGCTTCGGACCCGATGCCGTACGGCGAGCCGGGGTCGCCTGGCTCGGCCGTGAGGGTGTTGTTGCGTCCCTTGCGGTTGGTGAGGCCGATCGGATGCACGGGCGGCACGTAGACGACGTCGAAACCCATGTCGCGCACGCCCGCCAGGCGACCGCGCGCCGTGCGGAGGTTGCCGGGCTTGACCCGGCCGTCCTTGAACCGCTTCGCACCCTCGGAGCGGGGGAAGAACTCGTACCACGCTCCGACTCCGGCCCGCTCGCGCTCGACCAGGAGCGCGAGGGTCTCACCGACCGCCCCGATCGACATGAGCGGTCGCGCGGCGAAGCCGGCGGCGATGGCGGGGTCGTTGACGACGATCAGGGCCGCCGCTTCGTCGGCTCCGGCGTCTCGCAGCGCAGCCGCGGCGATCTCGAGAGCGCGACGCTCCGCGAGCGGGCGGTCCTTCTCCGCGCGCGCACGGTCGAACAGCAGGGCGCCGGATTCCCGCATGAGGGCGACGTCGACGCCCGCCCGGATCTTGACGTCGGCCGCATGCCGCCACGTGGTGAACTCGTCGCCGAACGCCTCGAACCGGAAGGTCCAGACACCCTCTTCGAGCGGTGCGACGAGAGCCCTCCACTCATCGAGTCCGTTGTTCAGGGGCGACAGAGCATGCAGCGATTCGTCCCCGGCAGGGGAGAAGAGACGCACATGGACGCCGATGCGGTCGTGCCCCTCGCGAAACGATGTCACCTCGAACGGGACCGCCTCGCCCGCGAAGGCCTTGGGGCGGTACGGTTCGCCGGGGATCGCGGGCGACGGCTTCACCAGCGGGATGCGACCCGTCGCGGTCGGAAACGGCGAGCTGTCCGCGGGCGCCGGTCGGAGGGGGATGGCGGAGGCGCTCCGCCACGGACGGGAGGGCGCGGAGCGCGACGTCGTGACCACGTTCCGAACCTACCGTCAGCCCCGCATCGCGACCAGGCGTGGCGCACCGCGCGTTGTGGCGCTATCGTGCCTCACTCGGCCCGGAAGAGATGCATCGACGTGCCGTTCAGGGGAACGACGTCACCCGGAGCGTGCGTCGCGCGCTGTGCGAGCGGAACCTCCTCTTCGCTCGACCAGAGCGAGACGTAGCGATCGACGCCGTCGATCACGGGGAGGGTGACGTCGATCGGGCGCTCGTTGCCGTGCACCATGAGCAGGATGCGGTTGAAGTCCTCGACCTCGGGAGTTGACGCTGCGACGTACTGCAGGGTGCGGTGCGTCGGGTCGGTCCAGCGGTCGCCCTCCATCGTCTGTCCGCTCTCGTCGTACCACTCCATGACGGAGGCCGACGGCGTGACCTCGCCGAGCCGCGCGAATCGGCTGGGCCGGAGAGCCGGGTTCTCCTGGCGGAGCGCGATGAGCCGCCGCACGTGCTCCTGGAGCTCCTGCTGCCACGGCGCGTGCTCCCACGAGAGCCACGTGAGCGGCGAGTCATGGCAGTAGGCGTTGTTGTTGCCGCGCTGCGTGCGTGCGAACTCGTCGCCCGCCGTCAGCATCGGCACACCGGCCGAGAGCAGCAGAGTGCCGAGCAGATTGCGCATCGCCTTGCGCCGCGTGGCCAGGATGCCCTCGTTCGTCGTCGGGCCCTCGGCGCCGTGATTGAACGAGCGGTTCGTGTCGGCGCCGTCGCGGTTCTGCTCGCCGTTCCCCAGGTTGTGCTTGACGTCGTACGAGACGAGATCGCGCAGCGTGAAGCCGTCGTGCGCCGTGACGAAGTTGATGCTCGCGAGCGGACCGCGTTCCGCGCTGAAGGTGTTGGACGACCCGGCGAGGCGCGTCGCGAAGCCCCCGATTCCGACCGGTGCGCTCGATGCGCGACGCGCGTAGTCGACGTCGCTCAGCCAGAAGTTGCGCACGCGGTCGCGGTAGCGATCGTTCCACTCCTGCCAGCCGTCACCGAAGTTGCCGGTCTGCCAGCCGCCCATGCCGACGTCCCACGGCTCGGCGATCTTCTTCACGTCCGCGAGGGCCGGGTCGGCGAGGATCGCCTGGAGGAGCGGGTGCTCGGGGGTGAAGGTGTGCGCGGCGTCGCGGCCGAGCGTCGCCGCGAGGTCGAAGCGGAAGCCGTCGACCTGCAGATCGTTCGCCCAATAGCGCAGGGAATCGAGGACGAGGCGTGCCGCGGCATCCGTCGCCGTGTTCACCGAGTTGCCGCAGCCGGTGACGTCGATGTAGGAGCCGTCGTCGTTCTGTCGGTAGTAGCCGCGGTTGTCGATCCCGCGAAGGCTGGTGCGCGGACCGCCGATGCCCTCTTCGGAGGTGTGGTTGTAGACGACGTCGAGGATGACCTCGAGTCCCGCCTCGTGCAGGAGCCGCACCATGCCCTTGAACTCGCGCAGGATCGCCTCGGGACCTTCGCGGCGGGCGTCCTCGGTCGCATAGGCGGCATGCGGAGTGAAGAAGTTGACCGTGTTGTAGCCCCAGTAGTTCGCGAGCCCGTGCTGCAGGAGGCGCGGTTCGGTCGCGAACGCGTGAACGGGGAGCAGCTCGACGCTCGTGACGCCGAGATTCACGAGGTGCTCCACGATGGCGGGATGCCCGAGCCCCGCGTACGTGCCGCGCAGGGCGCCCGGCACACCGGGGTGACGCTTCGTGAGGCCCTTGAGGTGACCTTCGTAGATCACGGTGCGGTCGAGCGGGATGTTCGGCTTCGTGACACCGCCCCAATCGAAAGCCCCGTCGACCGCGACCGAGCGCCAGCCTTCGTAGCCGCTGCTGACGAGGCCCCTCGAGTAGGGCTCGATCAGCAGCGTGCCGCGGTTGAACGTGTTGCCCGGCGCGTGCGCGCCGTCGACGTGCAGGGCGTACCGCACGCCCGGCCGCAGCAGCGGCGTCGAGACCTGCCACACGCCGCCGCCCACGGGCTCGAGCGGCAGCTGGTCGGTGATCCAGTCGAGATCCGTGTCGTCGAAGACGACGAGCTCGATCGCGTCGGCGGTTCCCGACCAGACGCGCAGGGTGCCGGCATCCGGCCCGTAGGTGACGCCGAGGGCGTCCAGCTCGGGGCTGAGGAGTCCCGGGGTGGTCGTCAGGGCAGGGGCGTCCGTGCTGGGCATGCGTTCTACAGTAGTAATGCCATGCGTCGGAGTTGTTACACGGGCGGGGGAGTGTGTGGCGGTCTATCTCGATCACGCGGCGACGACGCCCCTGCGGCCCGAAGCCCGCGACGCGTGGCTCTCGGCGTCCGAGCTCGTCGGCAACGCCTCGTCCATCCACGGTGACGGTCAGGCCGCGCGACGCCTGCTCGAGGAATCCCGCGAGCGACTCGCCGCCGTGATCGCATGCGACCCGATCGAGGTCGTGTTCACCTCGGGGGGCACCGAGGCGATCAATCTCGCGCTCAAAGGCCTGTGGTGGTCGAACCCGCACGGAGCGATCGTGCTCCCGGACGGAGAACACCACGCCACTCTCGACGTCGTCGAGTGGCTCGAGCGAGCGGAGGGCGCGACCGTCCGGGCGGTCGCGCTGGACGGCGTGGGACGCGTACCCGTCGACGCGTTCACGGGGGCCCTCGCCGATGCCGCGTTCGCGACGGCGCTCGTCGCGAACAACGAGACGGGCACGATCAACGACGCCTCGGCGCTCGCCGCGGCATCCGCGTCCGCCGGCGTACCCCTGTACCTCGACGCGGTGTCCGCCTTCGGGCACGTGCCGGTGTCGTTCCGGATGTGGCGGGGGGATGCCGCGGCCGGCGCCGGCCTCGTCGCGCTGAGCGTCTCCGCGCACAAGATCGGCGGCCCGGTGGGCGTCGGTGCACTCGTCGCGGCGCGCACGGCCCGATTGACGCCGCTGCTGCACGGTGGAGCGCAGCAGCGGCGACTGCGCGCCGGGACACAGGATGTCGCGGGAGCCGCGGCCTTCGCCGTCGCCGCCGAGCTCGCCGCCGCCGAGCTCGCGGCCGAGGCCGACCGGCTGGCGGTGCTCCGCGACGCGCTCGTGCGCGGCATCCTCTCGACGATCCCCGGTGCCGAGCTGCTCGGCGACGCGGCTGACCGTCTGCCGGGCAACGCGCACGTGCTGTTCCCGGGCGCCGCGGGCGAGACGCTGCTCTTCCTGCTCGACCAGGCGGGCATCGCGGTGTCGACCGGGTCGGCCTGCCAGGCGGGTGTCCCCGAGCCGTCGCACGTCGTGCTGGCGCTCGGCCGCACGGATGCCGAAGCCCGCGAAGTGCTGCGCTTCACGCTCGGGCGCACGACGACGTCGGCCGACGTCGAGGCCGCCCTTGCGGCACTGCCGCCCGCGGTCGAACGCGCACGCGCTGCGCGCTGAGCGGTGCCGTCCCGCTGTGCAACCGCCCACGTCGTTCGGCCACCGTGTCGCAAACCGTAGGAGAACCCGGCTGGGGCAGCGCAATGCGGACCTGCACATGGAGAATCTCCTACGGTTCACCACACCGCGCCGCGGCCCCGGACGCGGAGCCGCCTGCCAGGGTGCGCTCGTAGACTGGAGGCATGCGGATTCTTGCGGCCATGAGCGGGGGAGTGGACTCCGCCGTCGCGGCAGCGCGCGCCGTCGAGGCGGGCCATGACGTCGTCGGCGTGCACCTGGCGCTCTCGCGGGCGGGCGGAACCCTGCGCACCGGCAGCCGCGGCTGCTGCACGATCGAAGACGCGATGGATGCCCGCCGGGCGGCCGATGTGCTGGGCATCCCGTTCTACGTGTGGGACTTCTCGGAGCGGTTCCGCGACGACGTCATCGCCGACTTCGTGTCGGAGTACCAGGCCGGGCGCACGCCCAACCCGTGCATGCGCTGCAACGAGAAGATCAAGTTCGCGGCGCTCCTCGAGCGCGCGCTCGAGCTCGGATTCGACGCCGTGTGCACGGGACATTACGCGACGCTGGTGGAGAGCCCCGACGGGCTCGAGCTGCACCGGGCGTCGGATGCCGCGAAGGACCAGTCGTACGTCTTGGGCGTGCTGACGGCCGAGCAGCTCGCGCACACGTACTTCCCCCTCGGCTCGACGCCCTCCAAGGCCGTCGTGCGTGCCGAGGCGGAGGCGCGCGGCCTCTCGGTCGCGCAGAAGCCCGACAGCCACGACATCTGCTTCATCCCCGACGGAGACACCCGCGGCTGGCTCGCTGAGAAGGTCGGCATTGCGACGGGCGATGTCGTCGACCGCTCCGGTGCCGTCGTCGGCTCTCACGAAGGAGCCCACGCGTTCACCGTCGGTCAGCGCCGCGGACTGAAGCTCGGAGTACCGGCCGCCGACGGCAAGCCGCGGTTCGTGCTCGAGGTGCGGCCCGTCTCGAACACGGTCGTCGTCGGGCCGAAGGAGGCCCTCGCGACCGCCGAGATCGCGGGCGAGCGGCTCTCGTGGGCGGGTCGGGCGCCCTCGTCGGATGCGTTCGACTGCGACGTGCAGATCCGCGCGCATGCCGAGCCCGTGCCGGCTCGCGCGACGATCGCCGACGGTGTCGTGACGGTGCGTCCGGTCGATCCGTTCGAGGGGGTCGCGCCCGGCCAGACCGCGGTGCTGTACGACGGCACCCGGGTGATCGGGCAGTTCACGATCGCGCGCACCGTGTCGGCGGTCCCCGCCCCGGTGTGAGTGTCGTCGCCGGTTCATAGACTGGCGGGGTGGCAGACGCACCGACCGAACTCGACGACCTGAGTCTCGAACAGGCCCGCACCGAGGCCCAGCGCCTCACCGACCTCATCATCGGCGCGCGTGACGCGTACTACGGCGCCGATGCCGAGATCGTCGACGACGCGACGTACGACGGGTGGATGCATCGGCTCGAGGCGATCGAGCGGCTCCATCCCGAGCTGCAGGGCCAGGACTCGCCGACGCAGTCCGTGGGCGCGGCGCAGAACTCGCAGTTCGCACCCGTCGAGCACGCCGAGCGCATGCTGAGCCTCGACAACGTCTTCTCGCTCGACGAACTGCGCGAGTGGTGTGCCAAAGCCGAGGCCGGCGCAGGGCGCGCGGTCCGCTGGCTCACCGAGCTCAAGATCGACGGCCTGGCGATCAGCCTGCGGTACGAGAACGGCGTGCTGACGTCCGCCGCGACGCGGGGCGACGGACGTGTCGGTGAGGATGTCACGGTCAACGCGGTGCGCGTCGCGGGCATCCCGCAGCGACTCGCGGGGTCGGGGCATCCACCCCTCGTCGAGGTGCGCGGCGAGGTCTTCATCCCCACGGCGGCGTTCGAGGCGCTCAACGCTCTGCAGGCGGACATGCGCGACCGAGCGGTCGAAGAGACGCGCGCTCGATCGCGCGCGTTCGACGAGGCGAAGGCGCGGCTGAGTGCCGAGCGCCGGTTCCCGTCGTTCGCGAACCCCCGGAACGCGGCCAGCGGCGGCCTGCGCCAGCAGCTCGACAAGAAGGACGGTCTCGAGCTCGAGGCCGGGCGCGCGCGCATCGACTCGCTGCGCCTCTTCGTGCACGGCATCGGGGCGTGGGAGCGCCCGCCCGTCGACTCGCAGAGCGAGACGTACGCTCTGCTCGCCGAGTGGGGTCTGCCGACGAGCCCCTACTTCCGAACGTCCGACACGATCGACGGCGTCACGGCGTTCGTCGACCACTACGGCGAGCACCGGCACGACGTCGAGCACGAGATCGACGGCGTGGTGGTCAAGGTCGACGAGCTGGCGCTGCACGACGAGCTCGGGGCGACGAGTCGCGCGCCCCGCTGGGCGATCGCGTACAAGTACCCGCCCGAGCAGGTCAACACGAAGCTCCTCGACATCGTGGTGTCGGTCGGGCGGACGGGCCGCGCCACGCCGTTCGCCGTCATGGCGCCGGCGCGCGTCGCGGGCTCGGTCGTGCGACAGGCGACGCTGCACAACCAGGATGTGGTGCGGGCCAAGGGCGTGCTGATCGGCGACATGGTCGTGCTGCGCAAAGCGGGCGATGTGATCCCCGAGGTGCTCGGTCCGGTCGTCGAGCTGCGCGACGGCACCGAGCGCGAGTTCGTGATGCCGGCCGACTGCCCCGAGTGCGGTTTCCCGCTCGCGCCGGCGAAAGAGGGCGACATCGACCTGCGCTGTCCCAACACGCGTGCCTGTCCGGCGCAGGTGCGCGGCCGCGTCGAGCACATCGGCTCGCGCGGTGCGCTCGACATCGAGGCGCTGGGCGAAGTGACGGCGGCGGCCCTGACGCAGCCGTCTGTGCCGTCGACCCCGCCGCTCGAGACCGAAGCGGGGCTGTTCGCGCTCGAGCTCGCGGACATCGTCGACATCGAAGTCGTCGTCCGCGACGCAGAGACGGGTGAACCCCGGGTGGATGCCAAGACGGGCGAAGTCGTGCGGCGCACGCCGTTCCAGCGGGTCGAGGTGACCTACCCGCCCGGCTACGAGAACGCGTCGCCTGCAGAGCGGCGCGCAGCCGGCGTGCGCAAGGATCACCGCATCGTCCTCCCGTCGGCGCAGGCGATCACGCTCCTCGCCGAGCTCGAGAAGGCGAAGACCAAGGACCTGTGGCGTCAGCTCGTGTCGTTGAACATCCGGCACGTCGGTCCGGTCGCGGCGCGCGCTCTCGCACAGTACTTCGGGTCTCTCGAAGAGATCGAGCGGGCTTCGGCCGACGAGCTGGCGGGCGTCGAGGGAGTCGGTTCCATCATCGGTGAGTCTCTCCGGGAGTGGCTGGCCGTCGACTGGCACCAGGACATCGTCAGCGAGTGGCGGCGAGCGGGAGTGGCATTCGCGGTTCCCGGTCATCCTGGGCCCGGCGCGGCTGCCGCCTCGGGCGGAGTGCTCGAGGGTCTCACCATCGTCGCCACGGGTTCGCTCGAAGGCTATTCGCGAGAGGGTGCACAGGAGGCGATCCTGGCAGCGGGCGGCAAGGCCGCGTCGAGCGTGTCGAAGAAGACCGACTTCGTCGCCGCGGGTCCGGGCGCGGGCTCGAAACTCGCGAAGGCCGAGGAGCTCGGCGTGCGCATCATCGACGCCGCACAGTTCCGCATCCTCGTCGAACAAGGTCCTGCCGCACTCGAAGCCCTCGCTCCCGACGCGGGGTGATGTCATGAGCCAGTGGCTGCTACCGCATCGTGCCGACCGGGCCCCGGGTGGTCGCCGGTGCGACGCCGGGAGAGCAGGCGATCGTCGGGGCGCGCGCCGGTCGACTGGAATGACCGACGCGCGACCCCGCCGTCACTGCGGACGGGGGAGGTGCGGCTGACCACCGCGCCGGGGGACGTGGCGCTCGGAAGCGTCCACGCTCTCGTCGTCGACTGTCTGCATGGCGCAGGTGCGATCGACGACCGGGGCGATGCCGATCGCGCCGGCTGGAGCGATCGGGCCCGCGACGACGCCGCACATGCCGAGGACGAGGGCGGCGAACGACGTGCTCGCGAACGGTGGCATCAGTCGCGGGCGACGTGAGTTGGTGTCCATGGGATGACTCCTTCGAGTGGGTGGTTGCGATAGCTCCACGGTCCGCTCCGAGACGCGCCGCCGCATCAGGGCGCACCCCTCAGATCGCGTCGCAGCCCCCTCAGATCGGTCCCGCGGAACTCCATCGACTGGCACACTGTGCATGTGGTTGCCTTCGGAAGCGACGCACAGGTTCGGCTGTTCGGGCGGGATGACGTCAAACGGTCGATCGTCGCGGCGCTCGCGGAGGGTGCGGACGGGCACGGCGGAAGCGTCGTCATCGTGGGGGAGCCGGGGGTCGGCAAGACGCTGCTCGCCGCCGCGGCGTCGGCGGAGGTTCCAGACGCGCACGTGCTGCGCACGGCGTGCCTGCCTCTCGCGACGCTCGCCGTGCCGTTCCTCCCGCTGCGGGGGCCGTTCCGCGACCTCGCCGGCAGCGCGACCTCGATCGACTTCGACGGGTCGCCCGGAAGAGTGCTCGAATCGCTGGACCGTGTGATGGATGCCGCGACCGGCGCCGAACGGATCGTGCTCGTCATCGACGATGTGCAGTGGGCGGACGACGCGACTCGTGATGCGCTGCTCTACCTGCTCTCGGCGCCCGCATCCCGACGCGTCTCGATGCTCGCCACGGTGCGGCGATCGGACGACGGCGAGCCGCACGGCATCGACTTGTGGCTTTCGCACGTGGAGCGGATGCGCGAGTGCACAGTGATCTCGCTGGGGCCGCTCGACCGAGCGGCCACGACCGATCAGATCACCCACCTGATCGGGGCAGCGCCGTATCAGTCGCTGGTCGAGGAGGTGTGGTCGCACACGCGCGGGTTCCCCTACCTGACGGCGCTGGTCGTCGCGGGACTGGATGCGCGAGCGCGATCACTTCCCGATGCTCTGCCGCGAGGCCTCGTCGACTCCGTCCTGGCGAACGTCCGTGCCCTCGGCCCGGTCGCCGTCGCGGTCCTGTCGCTCCTCGCGATCGCTGGAAGACCGATGTCGGTCGCGGAGCTGCACGAGGTCGCCGCGATCGCGGAGGGTCCAGGTGCTCTCAGCACGAACGACGTGCAGACCGCGCTCGCTCTCGCGCGCCGCGCGCGGATCACGTCGCCCCACGGTGTCGGGGAGTGGTTCGCGCATCCGCTCACCGCCGAGGCGCTCGCGCAGAACGTGACCGAGACGCAGCGTCGTCTCTGGCATTCCGCGTTCGTCTCGACGCGCCACGATGTCGATGAGGGTCTTGATGCCGAGGAGGTCGCGTGGATCGCCGACCACGCCGCGGCCGCCGACGATCCCGTCGAGGCATACAGCTGGGCGCTGCGCGCAGCGGAGGGAGCGATGCGCGGAGAGGCCTTCGAACAGGCGGCGGCCTTCATGCACCGTGCCATCCGGCTGCGCGAGCGTGTGGCCGGAGCGGCCGTGCAGACCGAAGAGGAACTCCTGACTCTGCACGCGCGCGCCGCAGGGCTCGCAGGCGCGCTCGACGACGAGCTCGCCTCGACGGAACGCCTGCTCGAGATCGTCGATGTGGACGACACCGGCCGGCGCGCGGCGCTGACGGCACGCCGTCTGCTGGTCAGATCGGCGGCGCTGCAGCACTATCCATCCGCCGAGGACGTCGCACTTCTGCTCGAGCTCGCTCGGCGTTCCCCACCGGGCGTGGACCGTGCATTCGCGTACGGGCTCGCCGCTCTCTGGGTGGAGGACTCCGAGGTCGCACGGTTCGCCGCGGAATCGAACGACCCGAGCAATCGCACGACGATCGAGCCCGACCTGTGGTCGCTCGTCGCACGTGTTCGCGCGGCGTCCGTCGGAGGGGACGAGGCACTCGTCCGATCGCTCTCCGCGACCGCTCGTTCACGAGCGCTCGACGAACGGGACGGTCTTGCGTACAACATCGCTGCAATGGAGTCGATCTTCGCCTCGGCGCCTTCGATCTCGGAGGAGGTCGCCCTCGCCTTCCGGACTCATCGCACCGAGGCATCCGGCATCCTCGCACACACATTTCTCGCGTGGTTCGCAATGCTGGAGGCTGGTACCTGGTTCGATCTTGGGCGGTGGACCGACTGCGCCGCGGCGCTGCGCGTGACGATCGGCGCCTATCCCCGCCGTCCGGTGGAGATCGCGGTCGGAACCATCGCGGGGTGGCTGGCCCTTCGGCAGGGCCGTCTCGAGGCGGCCGCGGGTCACTTCGAGGTCGTCGCCGTGCTCGCCGCCCGAGCCGGTGAGAGCCTGACGTCGGAGTCCGCTCAGGCCCGGGCCGAACTCGCCCTTGATCGCGGCGATCTGGCGTCGGCGACAAGCGACCTGCGTGTGGCGTTCGAGAGGACCGCCGAGTCGGATCTGGGCATGCTGGAACCCCTCCTCGCGCGGGCACTCGCAGACGCGAGAGCCGCATCGCGCGAGGAGGCCGTCGAACTCGCGCGCCTGCTCCACGCCGCGGAGCAGGCGGAGACGTTGGACTCGGGCGATGCGCCTGCGTTCGCCCGGTCCGCCCTGCGGGATGCGGAGGTGGCGCGCGCGGATGGTGAACCCTCCGACGCGCCGTGGATCCGTGCTGCCGATGCCTGCCGCGCAGCGGGGATGGAGTGGGATGAGGCTTACGCGTGCCGCCGCTGCGCAGACGCACTCCTCTCGGCGACGCCGCCCGATCGCGCAACGGCATCCGTCGTCGTCCGCAGAGGGCTGGCGATCGCGACGCGCATCGGCGCGGCGCCCCTGGAGCGCGCCCTCCGAGAACTCGCGCGCTTCGCTCGCATCGTGGTCGACACCGATACCCCTGCCGGCGGGCCGGACGATGAGACGCCCGCTGCGGAGCTTCCCGGTCTCACCGCGCGCGAGCGCGAGATCGTCGCCTTGATCGTGCGGGGCCTCACCTACAGCGAGATCGCACGTGAGCTCTTCGTGAGCGAGAAGACCGTGTCATCCCACGTGTCGAACATCCTCCGTAAGACCGGTGCGACGAACCGCATCGACCTCGCCGTCAAGGCGACGCGCCTCAGCTCGAACCCGCGTTGAGGTTCAGCAGCGAGTCGCGCACCTGACGGCGCAGGACCTTTCCGATGAGCGACTTCGGCAGCTCGTCGACGACGTAGAGGCGTCGAGGCACCTTGTACGGCGTCAGGATGCCGCGGGCGAACTCGCGGATGGCCTCGACGTCGACCTCCTTGCCGGGATCGACGACGATCGCGGCGACGACCTCTTCGCCGGAGTGATCGCTCGGCAGGCCCACGACGGCGGCCTCGACGACGTCGGGATGCTGGCGCAGGGCGTTCTCGACTTCGGTCGGCATGACGTTGAAGCCACCCGTGATGATGAGCTCCTTGATGCGGTCGACGATGCGCACGAAGCCCGCTTCGTCGATCTGCACGATGTCGCCCGTGCGGAACCATCCGTCGACGAACACCTTCTCGGTCTCTTCGGGCTTGCCGTAGTACCCGCTGAAGACCTGCGGACCGCGCACGACGAGCTCGCCGCGCTCACCCGCGGGCACGTCCTTCGTCGGCTCGTCGGGGTCGACGACGCGACACTCGGTGCCGGGGATCGGAAGTCCCACCGTGCCGGGCACGCGGTTCTCGGCGACGGGGTTGGCCATGAGCACGGGCGAGGTCTCGCTGAGACCGTAGCCCTCGACGAGGTACCCGCCGGTCGCCGCCTCGAAGGGCACGACGAGCTCGTGGGGCAGCGCCATCGCGCCCGAGATCGCGACTTCGGTGCCGGCGAGAGACACGCCCTTCTCCTGTGCGGCCTTGAGCAGACGATCCGCGATGGGAGGCACGAGAGGCAGGAAGGTCGCGGGATGCTTCTTCGTGACCTCGAGCACCATGTCGGGGTCGAAGCGGGGGAAGAGCACGAGACGCGCGCCCATCGACATCGCGAAGGTGAGGCACAGCGTGAGTCCGTAGGCGTGGAACATGGGCAGCACGGCGTAGACGACGCATCCCGGTCCGCGCACGATCGACGGCACCCACGCGCGCGCCTGCGCGGCGTTCGACAGCAGGTTCCGGTGCGTGAGCGAGGCGCCCTTGGGCGTGCCCGTCGTGCCGCTCGTGTACTGGATGAGGGCGAGGTCGTCGGTCTTGGGCTTGGGGTGCGCCTGGGGCAGCGGCTCGAAGCCGACGATGCTCTCCCAGGATGTCGCACCGGTCACCCGCTCGTGCAGCGCGTTGCGCGCTTCGCGGGCCTTCGCGATCGGCAGCTTGAGCGCCATGCGCGTGCCGAACGGCATCGCCTTCGTCACGTCGACCGAGATGAGTGCGGTCACCGCGAGGTCGTCGGGGAACTCCTGCACGGTCGAGACCACCTTCGACCAGACGATCGCGTGCTTGGCCCCGTGGTCTTCGAACTGCTTGCGCAGCTCGCGCGGTGTGTAGAGCGGATTGTGCTCGACGACGACGGCACCGAGGCGCAGGATCGCGTAGAACGCGACGATATGCTGCGGGCAGTTGGGCAGCACGATCGCGACCGGATCCCCGGCCTTGACGCCGTGCGCCTTCAGCCCCGCGGCGGCGCGCTCGATCTGCTCGTGCATGTGGCGGTACGTGGTCTCGCGGCCGAAGAACTGCAGTGCCGGTGCGTCGGGGTAGTCGCGGACGGATGCCTCGACGATGTCGACGAGCGAGCCCGACACCGGTTCGAGGTCGTCCGGCACTCCTTCTGCGTAGCTGGCGATCCAGGGGCGAGGAGGGTCGTACGTGGTCACGATGCCAGCCTATGCCCGCGCTGTGGAGCGGCACGAGCGCTCGCTGCCGGGACGGCACGAGTGCCCGTCGGCCGCAGGGGCGCACGAGTGGCGGCAACTAGACTGTCGTGGTGTCTGAAATCACCCCCGAACTCGTGCGCCATCTCGGCGTGCTCGCCCGGATCCAGTTGAGCGATGACGAGGTCGAGCGCCTGACGGGCCAGCTCGACGTCATCGTCGACAACATCGCGAAGGTCTCCGAGGTCGCGACTCCCGACGTCGTCGCGACGAGCCACCCGATCCCGCTCGAGAACGTCTTCCGCGCCGATGTCCCCGGAGACATGCTGACGGTCGCCGAGGTGCTGCAGAATGCTCCGGATGCCGCGAGCGACCGGTTCCGTGTCACCGCGATCCTGGGGGAGGAGCAGTGACCGATCTCATCCGGCTCACCGCCGCGGAACTCGCCTCCCGGCTCGCATCCGGCGAGGTGTCGAGCGTCGAAGCGACGCAGGCGCACCTCGACCGCATCGCCGCCGTCGACGGCGACGTCCACGCGTTCCTGCACGTCTCCGACCACGCGCTCGAGGTCGCGGCCGACATCGACCGCCGTCGCGCCGCGGGCGAGCAGCTCGGCCCCGTCGCCGGCGTTCCGCTCGCGATCAAGGACGTGCTCGTCACGACCGATATGCCCTCGACGAGCGGCTCACGCATCCTCGAAGGCTTCCTGTCGCCCTACGACGCGACCGTCGTCGCGCGCTCGCGCGCCGCGGGTCTCGTGCCGCTCGGCAAGACCAACATGGACGAGTTCGCGATGGGCTCGTCGACCGAGCACTCCGCGTACGGCGCCACGCACAACCCGTGGGACCTCGACCGCATCCCCGGGGGATCCGGCGGAGGCTCGGCCGCGGCCGTCGCGGCGTTCGAGGCCCCGCTCGCGCTCGGCTCGGACACGGGCGGGTCGATCCGTCAGCCCGCGCACGTCACCGGCACGGTGGGCGTCAAGCCCACATACGGCGGGGTGAGCCGCTACGGCGCGATCGCTCTCGCGTCATCGCTCGACCAGGTCGGTCCCGTGACGCGGACGGTGCTCGACGCCGGCCTCCTGCACGACGTCATCGGCGGGCACGACCCGCACGACTCGACGTCGCTGACCGAGGCGTGGCCGTCGTTCGCGGCGGCCGCACGCGAGGGTGCCACGGGCCAGGTGCTCAAGGGCCTCAAGGTCGGCGTCATCTCGGAGCTCCCCGACAGCGGCTTCCAGGCCGGTGTGTCGGAGTCCTTCCGCGCCGCTCTCGCGGCGATGGAGGCCCAGGGTGCCGAGATCGTCGAGATCTCCGCCCCGCACTTCGAGTACGGTGTCGCGGCGTACTACCTGATCCTGCCGGCCGAGGCATCCAGCAACCTCGCGAAGTTCGACTCGGTCCGTTTCGGTCTGCGTGTCGACGTGCCCGGAGGCACGGTCGAGGACGTCATGGCGAAGACCCGCGACGTCGGCTTCGGCGAAGAGGTCAAGCGCCGCATCATCCTCGGCACCTACGCCCTGTCGGCGGGCTACTACGACGCGTACTACGGCTCGGCGCAGAAGGTCCGCACGCTCATCCAGCGCGACTTCGACGAGGCCTTCGCGAAGGTGGACGTCATCGCGACGCCGTCGGCGCCGACGACGGCGTTCAAGCTCGGCGAGAAGATCGACGATCCGCTGCAGATGTACCTCAACGACGTCACGACGATCCCGGCGAACCTCGCGGGCGTTCCGGGCATCTCGATCCCGTCCGGCCTCGCCGCCGAGGACGGCCTGCCCGTCGGCATCCAATTCCTCGCTCCCGCCCGCGAGGACGCGCGTCTCTACCGCGTCGGCGCCGCGCTCGAAGCCGTGCTGCTCGACCAGTGGGGCGCGCCGCTCCTCGACAGGGCACCCGCGCTCGGTGCGAACGGAGGTGCCCGCTGATGGGCAAGGACAAGCTGATGGACTTCGACGCGGCACTCGAGCAGTTCGAGCCCGTGCTCGGGTTCGAGGTGCACGTCGAGCTGAACACCGAGACCAAGATGTTCTCGGCCGCCGCGAACCCCGCGCACGCGTCGAACCACGACGCGGCGCCGAACACGCTCGTCGCCGCGGTCGACATGGGCCTGCCGGGCGCCTTGCCGGTCGTCAACGAGACGGCCGTGAAGTACTCGATCAGCCTCGGGCTCGCCCTCGGCTGCTCGATCGCGCCGTCGAGCCGCTTCGCCCGCAAGAACTACTTCTACCCCGACCTGGGCAAGAACTACCAGATCTCGCAGTACGACGAACCCATCGCGTTCGAGGGCTCGGTCGACATCGAGCTCGCGGGCGGCGACATCGTGACGGTGCCGATCGAGCGCGCGCACATGGAGGAGGATGCCGGCAAGCTCACGCACATGGGCGGCTCGACCGGTCGGATCCAGGGCGCCGAGTACTCGCTCGTCGACTACAACCGCGCCGGCGTGCCGCTCGTCGAGATCGTCACGAAGCCGATCTTCGGCACCGAGCACCGCGCACCCGAGATCGCGAAGGCGTACGTCGCCGCGATCCGCGACATCGTGATCGCCCTGGGGATCTCCGAGGCGCGGATGGAGCGGGGCAACCTGCGATGCGACGCGAACGTCTCGCTCCGCCCCCGCGGGCAGGAGAAGCTCGGGACGCGCACCGAGACCAAGAACGTCAACTCGATGCGGTCCGTCGAGCGCGCCGTGCGCTACGAGATCCAGCGTCAGGCCGCGATCCTCGCCGCCGGCGGCACGATCACGCAGGAGACGCGCCATTGGCACGAGGACACCGGTACGACCTCGCCCGGGCGTCCGAAGTCCGACGCGGACGACTACCGCTACTTCCCCGAGCCCGACCTGCTGCCGGTCGCGCCGTCGCTCGAACTGATCGAAGAGCTCCGCGCTGCCCTTCCCGAGCCGCCGGCCGCGCGTCGTCGCCGGCTCAAGACCGATTGGGGCTTCACCGACCTCGAGTTCCAGGACGTCGTGAACGGCGGCCTTCTCGCCGAGGTCGAGGCCACCGTCGCCGCAGGAGCATCACCCGCAGCCGCCCGCAAGTGGTGGACCGGCGAGCTGACGCGCGTCTCGAACGCCTCCGACCGCGAGCCTGCCGAGCTCGTGACGCCCGTCGCCGTCGCGGATCTGCAGAAGCTCGTCGACGACGGCACGCTGACCGACAAGCTCGCGCGCCAGGTGCTCGAGGGCATGATCGCGGGCGAGGGATCGCCACAGCAGATCGTGGATGCCCGGGGTCTCGCGGTCGTGTCCGATGACGGAGCGCTCATCGCGGCGATCGACGAGGCGCTCGCGGCGCAGCCCGACGTGCTCGAGAAGATCCGCGACGGCAAGGTACAGGCGGCGGGTGCCGTCATCGGCGCGGTCATGAAGGCCATGAAGGGTCAGGCGGACGCCGCACGCGTGCGCGAACTCGTACTGGAGCGCGCGGCTCAGTAACAGAGAGCGGTGTCGTCGCTGGCGACGAGAATGGATGCATGGGACGCGGCGACGGATCGGGCAGGCTGACATCGCCCGACGATGCGGACGACAGCGGCACCGGCATCCTGCACGTCGACATGGACGCCTTCTACGCGTCCGTCGCGGTGCTCGACGACCCGTCGCTGCGCGGCAAGCCCATCATCATCGGCGGGCTCGAGGGGCGGGGCGTCGTGTCGAGCGCGTCGTACGAGGCGCGGCGCTTCGGTGTGCGCTCGGCGATGCCCATGGGCCAGGCGATGCGTCTGTGCCCGACCGCCGTCGTCGTCCAGCCCGAGTTCGGTCGGTTTCTCGAGGAATCGGCGAAGGTCATGGCGATCTTCCGCGACTTCACTCCGCTCGTCGAGCCGCTCTCGATCGACGAGGCGTTCCTCGATGTGCGCGGAGCGCGGCGGCTGTGGGGGAGTCCGGGTGAGATCGCGCGGATGCTGCGTGCGCGCGTGCTCGATGAGACGGGGCTCGTCTGCTCCGTCGGCGTCGCGTCGACCAAGCACGTCGCGAAGATGGCCTCGACGCTGAGCAAGCCTGACGGGCTGCTCGTCGTGCCGGCGGACGAGACCGCGCGCTTCCTCGCGGCGCGGCCGGTCGGCGCACTGTGGGGCATCGGACCGAAGGCCGCCGAGTCGCTCCAGGGTCGCGGCATCCACACTGTCGCCGACATCCTGCAGACCCCCAGGCCCGTGCTCGACCGCGCTCTCGGGCCGGCGATGGGGGAGCGCATCTGGCACCTCGCCCGCGGACAGGATGCACGTGAAGTGCAGACGGAGCACGTGGAGAAGAGCGTCGGCCATGAGGAGACCTTCCACACCGACATCGCCGACACCGCCATTCTGCGCGGCGAACTCCGGCGACTCGCCGACCAGGTCGGGGCCCGCCTGCGGCGTCACGGGTGGGAGGCCTCCACCATCTCGATCAAGGTGCGCTACGCCGACTTCACGACGATCACCCGTTCCCAGACGCTCGTCGAGCCGACGGCGGTGGGCCAGCGGATCGGGGATGCCGCGCACGAGCTCTTCGCGACGGTCGATCGCTCCCAGTCCGTGCGGCTGATCGGCGTCCGCGCCGAGAAGCTGAGGCCCGCCGGAGGCTCCGCGCTCGCACTGTGGGACGACGATGCCGAGTGGCGCAGCATCGAAGGGGCTCTCGACGGCGCCGCGGCGCGGTTCGGGAAGGGCGCCGTCACGAGGGCGAACCTCCTCGGCAAGGCGCGCGGTGGCGGCACGCTGCCGTCCAGTCCGCGGCCTCCGCGCGCAGACTGACGCATCCGCGCACTGGGCAGGCGTGGCCAGGCCGAGTAGCGTGGGGTCATGCCCAACATCGCACTCGAACTCGGCAAAGCGTCCGCATCCTTCGGCGTGAAGGGATCCTACGGTGAGGCGCAGGACGTCGGCGGCGTGACGATCATCCCGGTCGCCGCCTCATGGTCGGGCTTCGGCGGTGGCTCCGACGACGCCGGCAACGGCGGTGGCGGCGGTGGCGGCTGGTCGATTCCGATCGGCGCATACATCCGCAAGGGCGACGACCTGCGCTTCGAGCCGAACATCATCGCCCTGCTCGCAGTCGCGGTCCCGTTCGTCTTCTTCGCCGGACGAGCGCTCAGCCGTGTCATCCGCGTCCTCAAGAAGTAGCACCGACCCCGTCGCCGCGGCGCTCGATGCCGCCGCCGACCGCGTCGTCTCGGTCGTCGCGAAGCTCGGCGTGAGCAACCCCGTCATCCTGATCGACGGTCGCAGCGGCGCGGGCAAGTCGAGCCTCGCCCGTGCGGTGGTGACTCGGTGGCCCTTGCGAGGGCGCGTGCAGCTGGTGGCGCTGGACTCCCTCTACCCGGGGTGGGACGGACTCGACGACGGGGTGCTCGCGGCGCAGGACCTCATCCTCCGTCCGCATGCGCGCGGTCTCATCGGTGTGTGGCAGCGGTGGGATTGGGATGCGGCGGCCTACGCCGAAGCGCATGCCGTCGACCCCTCTCTGCCGCTCGTCGTCGAGGGATCGGGGTTGCTGACCCCGATCACCGAGAAGCTCGGCGACGTGCGGGTGTGGCTCGAAGCGCCCGACGCGTCGCGCAAACGGCGCGCGCTCGACCGCGACGGCGACACCTATCGCCCGCACTGGGCGCGGTGGGCGCGCCAGGAGGACGAGCACATCGTGCGGGATGACCCGCGCAAGCGGGCGACGCTCGCCTTCGACGTGCCCTGATCAGGCGTCGAGGGCGCCCACGAGCCCGTCGAGGCGATAGCCGAGCCAGTCGTAGATGCCGTACTTCGGGTCGTCGTGGTCGTGCTCGTCGTCGTTCACGATCCCGAGCCGCGTCGCGAGCACGAGCCGGATCGCGGCGAGGGTGCGCAGCCACGCCTGGACGTCCTCGCGATCGAGCACGATCGAGACCTGCTCGACGAACGCGGGATCGTCGAGGTCGTCGCCGAGTTCGCCGACGTGGCCGAGCGTCGCGAGCACGCGCGCGGCATCCGACCGACGCCTTCCCAGGAGGTCGCTCTCGGTCACCTCGCGGAACTCACGCGCCGCCTCGGGGTCTTCGTACGCGTCGGGGACCAGGCGCAGGACGGCCGGATCGTCACCGGAGTCGGCCGACTCGTCGAGCAGCTCATCGAACTGCACGACGAGCCCGGCGAGATGCGCCGCCTCGATGCGGGCCAATTCGAGCACGATCGTCTCGGGGGTCATCGCGGTGCCTCTCTCACGGTCGCCCAGAGTCCGTAGTCGTGCATGGCCTGTGCGTGCAGTTCCATCTGCTCGCGTGCGCCCTCGGCGACGACGGCGTGACCCTCGTGGTGCACAGCGAGCATGAGGCGCTCCGCCTCGGTCTTCGAGAAGCCGAAGTACTCGCGGAACACATGGCTCACGTAGCTCATGAGGTTGACGGGATCGTTCCATACGACGGTCTGCCACGGCGGTGACGCAGCGACGGACTCGTGGCGATCCACGTCGATGTCGGGCTGTGCGAGCGGGGACATCAGGCCCACCCGAGTTCGTGCAGCCGAGCATCGTCGATGCCGTAGAAGTGAGCGATCTCGTGGACGAGCGTCGTATGCACCTCATCGCGCAGATCGTCCTCGGTGTCGCACGCCGCGAGGTGCGGCTCGCGGTACACGATGATGCGGTCGGGCAGCTCGCCCACGCCGTAGCGTTCGCGTTCGGTCAGCGCCCAGCCGTCGTAGAGCCCGAGCAGGTCGAGGCTGCCGTCCTCGGGGCGATCCTCGACGACGAACACGACGTTGTCGAGACCGTCGACCATGTCGTCGGGAAGGCGATCGAGCTCGTCGACGACGAGGGTCTCGAAGGCGGCGGCATCCATTTCCATCATCGTGATGACGAAGAGAAAGCGAACATGGGGTGGCTAACGGGACTTGAACCCGCGACCCCCGCGACCACAACGCGGTGCTCTACCAACTGAGCTATAGCCACCATGTCTCCCGCTCGCGCAGGCAACCAGAAGATTCTCTCATATCTCGGGGACGAACGACGACACGACGGACGCTGCGATCGCACGTGCTCCGTCACTCGTCGGACCGGGCTGCGGCACGAAGACCGCCTGCCGGTAGTAGCCGAGCTCACGGATGGATTCGAGGATGTCGGCGAGAGCGCGATGACCCCCGCCCTTCGCCGGCGCGTGGATGTACGCACGCGGATACCAGCGACGCGAGAGCTCTTTGATGCTCGACACGTCGACGTTGCGATAGTGCAGCCAGCGGTCGACGCGCGGCATGTACTTCGCGAGGAACATGCGGTCGGTGCCGATCGTGTTGCCCGCGAGAGGCGCCTTACCCTCGAGGGGCACGAAGCGCTGGATGTACTCGAGCGCCTGGAACTCGGCCTCGGCGACCGACACACCGTGCGGGATCTCTTCGAGCAGCCCCGACTTCTCGTGCATCGCGGTGACGAAGTCGTTCATGTGCTCGAGTGCGGAAGCATCGGGCTTGATGACGACGTGGAAGCCCGGATCGAGCACGCGAAGCTCGAAGTCCGTGACCACGACGGCGATCTCGACCAGCTCATCGACGGCGAGGTCGAGGCCGGTCATCTCGCAATCGATCCAGACCAGTCGATCGTTCTCCGATGCTCCCACCATGCGATCCATCCTAATGAGCGGCTCCGACGCAGGCCCCGCGGATCGTTTCTCGATCGATCGAGCCGGACGGTACCGTAGAGATGCCCGCCCCCGTAGCTCAGTGGATAGAGCAACAGCCTTCTAATCTGTCGGTCGCACGTTCGAATCGTGCCGGGGGCACCCAGCGTCTCGAGGACGCCACCACCGCGGTTAGGCTTGTCGGCGGCCCAAAGACGGAGGCAATGGTGCGCGGCTTCGCGGAATTCCTGTTCGGACTCGAGGCGCGGCAGCCGCGCGAGTTCCGGCGACTGCTGCGCGTGCGCGCGCAGATCTACACGACGATCGCACCCCTGCGCGCCGAGATCCTGCGCTCGCCCGAGCCGATCCCGTTCGCTCAGCTCGACGCATCCGCTTTCCGTCCCATCGCGCCCGGGACGGCGTGGGGCAAGAAGATGGATTGCGCGTGGCTGCACGTGACGGGCGAGATCCCCACCGACGCCGGTGAGGTCGTCGTCATGCTGGGCCTGCGTGGCGAGGGCCTCGTCTACGCACCCGACGGCGAGATCGTCGACTCGACGTCGACGGTGTTCCTGCAGGGCGACCTGCCGCATTCCGGCGGAAAGTACCGGCCCGTGCGGGGGCTCGACCTTACGACGGGAACGGTGGACTTCTACGCCGACATCGCCTACAACGGCATCCTGCTGTACGAGTACGGACGGGCGGTGTTCCACGGTGCTCACCTCGCGCGGCGCGACGAGGCCGTGTTCGCGCTCTACTACGACTACATGACGCTGCTGGCGCTGGCGGATGCGACAACGGATGCCGCGCTGAGCCGTGGGCTGTTCGCATCGCTGCGCGAGGCGTACGCGCGCTTCGGTCGCGGCGACATCGGGGGAGCGCGCGCGGCACTCGCCCCACATCTCGAAGCGCCGAGCGACAGCACCTTCGTCTACGACGCGATCGGCCACGGGCACCTCGACATGGCCTGGCTCTGGCCCCTGCGCGAGACCCACCGCAAGTCGGCGCGCACGTACGCGAAACAGCTCGACAATCTGGCCGTCGAACCCGATTTCGTCTACGGCACGAGTCAGCCGCAGCAGATGGCGTGGATCAAGCAGGAGCACCCCGAACTCTTCGGACGCGTGAAGGATGCCGTCGCCGCCGGACGCATGGAACTCCAGGGCGCGTTCTGGGTCGAGCCCGACACGAACCTGCCGAACGGGGAATCGCTCGTGCGACAAGCGCTCGTGGGACGCAGGTTCCTCGAGGAGGAGTTCGGGATCACCCGCGACGAGCTGCGCCTGTGCTGGCTGCCGGACACTTTCGGCTACAACGGCAACCTGCCCCAGATCCTGCGCAAGAGCGGAATGGACTGGTTCCTCACCATCAAGCTCGCGTGGAACAAGGTCAACGACTTCCCGCATCGCACGTTCCACTGGGAGGGCATCGACGGCTCACGGGTTCTCGTGCACATGCCCCCCGAGGGCGACTACAACAGCCGCGCGGCGGCGGACAATCTGCTGGGCGGCATCGACCGCTACCCCGAACGGGATCTCGAGACCGCGCTCCTCGTCTACGGCGCCGGTGACGGCGGCGGCGGCCCGGGCGAAGTGCACCTCGAGTTGACGCGGCGTGAGCGTGACCTCCGCGGGCTGCCGAAGGTCGTGCCCGGCCGCGCACACGAATTCTTCACGCGTCTCGCGCAGCGCGACATCCCGCACGTGCACTCCGGTGAGCTGTACCTCGAGACCCATCAGGGCACGTACACGACGCAGGGGAACATCAAACGGATGGGTCGGGTGCTCGAGCGCAAGCTCCACAATGCCGAAGTCCTCGCCGTGATGACCGGCAACGACAGCCGCGAAGCTCTCGCGCAGCACTGGCGCGACGTGCTGCTCAATCAGTTCCACGACATCATCCCGGGGTCTTCGATCTCTCGTGTCAATGTCGAGGCCATCGAGACGTACGAGCGGATCGAACGCGACCTCGATGCGCTCTCGGCGCAGTACACCGCGCAGCTGCCTGCGGCGGAGGCCGCGGCATCCGTCGTCAATCTCACGTCGTTCCCGCGCGACGAGTTCGTCCGTTCGGGGGATGACTGGTTCCACGCGACCGTCGCACCGTACGCGGCGGCGGCGCTCGTGCCGGCGGAGCCGCGCGACGACCTGTCGTTCACGGGCGACACGATGACGAACGGCGTGCTGATGCTGCGATTCGGACCTTCGGGAGAGATCGTCTCGTGCACGGATGCCGCCGGCACGGAGCACGCGCGTGACGGCTTCAATCGGCTCGTGCTGCACCGGGACCCGTACCAGTTCCCGTTCGACGCGTGGGACATCAAGCAGGATTACCACCGCACGCCCGGCAAGCCCCTCGCGCCGACGTCGCTCGAGACGGCCGTCGACGGTCCGACGATCGTGCGCACGCAGCGCTTCCGGTTCTCGAACTCGACGATCGAGCAGCGCATCGTGCTCGAGGCCGGCAGCGATGTCGTCCGGTTCGAGACGACGGTCGACTGGCACGAGAAGCACCGGATGCTGCGGGCCGAGTTCCGTCCGCAGCGGTACGCCGACACCGTTCGATGCGAGATCCAGTTCGGTCACATCGAGCGGGTCACGACGGAGCGGGATGCCGTCGAGACGGCGCAGTTCGAAGTGTGCGCGCACAAGTGGATCGCCCTCGAGGACGCGACGGGCGGCTTCGCTCTGCTCAACGACGGCAAGTACGGCCATCGTGTGAAGAACGGCCTCGTGAGCCTCAATCTGCTCCGCTCGCCGACGTTCCCCGACAAGAACGCCGACAACGGCATCCATCGCTTCACCTATGCCTTCACCCCGTTCGCGTCGGGTGACCTCGCGAAGGTCGTCCGTGAGGGATACCGCCTCAACAATCCGCTGATCCCGGCCGCGGGGGCGTCGTTCGACCCGCTCATCCAGTCGAGCGAGGCGGGCGTCGTCGTCGAGACGGTCAAGATCGCGGAGTCGGGCTCGGGCACGATCGTGCGCCTGTACGAGAGTCTCGGGCGGCCCACGACCACAGCGCTCACGACGTCGCTGCCCGTGCGGAGCGCCGTCGAGACGGATCTGCTCGAGGTGCCCATCGGCGCCACCGACCTGTCGGCGATCGAACTCGGTGCGTTCGAGATCAAGACGATCCTGCTGGAGGGCTGAGCCGTGTCGATGGCAGTTGCACGATCGATCACCCCGCGCGCGCAGCGTGTCGCAGTGGTCACGGCGGGCTTCGGCCAGAACGCCGTGCTCACGATGGTGACGACGTTCATCCTCGTCTACCTGATCGAGTACGCCCACGTGAGCGCGGCCGGCATCGCGGTCGTGACGGGCATCATCACGGCGACGAAGGTCTTCGACGCGTTCGCCGATCCCGTCATGGGCAGTCTGATCGACCTCACGCGCACGCGCTGGGGCAAGTTCCGGCCGTACATCCTGTTCTCGGCCGTTCCGGTGGCCGTCCTGTCGGCGCTTCTGTTCAGCGCGCCGGATGCCACGGAGCCCGCGAAGCTCGTCTTCTTCGGCGTCTGCTACTTCCTGTGGGGCATCGCCTACACGATGTGCGACGTGCCGTACTGGGGCCTCATCGGCTCGGCGTTCCCCGACTCGCGCGAACGAGCCGGCGTGATCTCGAACGTGCGTGCCTTCGGTGCGATCTCGCTCGGAATCGTGACCCTCGGGATGCCGTGGATCGCGCGGTGGCTGAGCTTCGGCGACGACACGACGGCGTTCGGCTGGAGCCTTGCGGCGGCGCTCGTCGCGGTCGTGGGCATGGGCCTCTACCTGCTCGCCTTCTTCCGGACCCGCGAGCGCGCCACGAGCGCCCTGTCCGAGCGACTCACGATGCGCGTGCTGTTCGGCACCCTCGTCAAGAACACGCCCCTGCTCATGGTGCTGCTCGGCTCGATCTTGGGATTCGGCCGACTGATCGTGCAGGCCGGTGGCGCGGTCTTCGTCGTGATCGCCTACGGCGACGAGGGGTACTTCACTCTCATCGGCGCCGCGATCATCGTCGGCATGGTGCTGTCGTCGTTCCTGGCGCCGCTTCTGCTGCGGCTCGCGACCGGCAAATCGCTGATCATCTGGAGCACCGCGGCGGCCGTCGTGCTGTACCTCGCGATGTACGTCGTCGGCTTCGCGAACCTCATCGCGGTGCTCGTCTTCATCTTCCTCACGGGGCTCACGCTGGGCATCTTCGTCGTGGTCCAGACGACGATGATCGCGGACGCGGTCGACGATGTCGAGCGCCGTACGGGTGTGCGCAACGACGGCATCTCGTTCTCGACGTTGACGTTCGTCTCGAAGATCATGAACGCCCTCGCGGTGCTGGCATTCGGCATCTTCATCGTCGCCGCCGGCTACGGAGCGGATTCCGCGGTCACACCTGAGATGCAGGCGATCGTCTGGGCATCGATCACCCTCGTCCCGGCGATCAGCTGCCTCATCTCGATCGTGCCTTTCGCGTTCTACCGGATCGGTCTGCCGGCGCGCGGGGAAGTGCTGGCCAAGGCGGGCTCGCAGGCGTAGCGTCGGGGCTATCGGAAGGAGTGCATCATGAGCACGACCGAGACCCACCACGCTCTCTGGGTCGCCTACGGAACGGGCGGCGTCCAGGGCAGCATCCGCAAGGACGAGAACGGCTACACGGTCACGATGGCCGGCGCGGAGGAGTCCGCCGGAACCTATCCGACGATGGAGATCGCGAAGAGCGCTCTCCACGCGCGGATGACTCCCGGGAGCGACTGGCCCCAGTTCCGCGAGCACTGAGCCCGGATCGCGGTCTCGTCGCGGGGCTGTCGTCAGTCCGCGGCGACGCCTTGCGCCGCGCTGCGTGACGTCGACGTTCCGACATTCTTTCCTCGGCGCGTGTCGAGAAGCGGGAGCGCGATGTGGACGAGCGGCCCGATCAGCACGGCGAAGAGCACCGTCCCGATGCCCACCGTGCCGCCCAGGAGCCAGCCGACGAGCAGCACCGACAGCTCGACGCCCGCTCGACAGACCCAGATCGGCCAGCCGAGCTTCGCGTGCAGCCCGGTCATCAGCCCGTCCCGAGGACCGGGGCCGAACCGCGCGCCGATGTAGAGGCCGGACGCGACGGCGACGAGCACGATCCCGCCGAGCAGGGTCGCGAACTGTGCGATCACGCCCTCGACGGGAGGGAACACCGTCAGCACGACCTGCATGCTCGTGCCGACGAGCAGGATGTTGGCGATCGTCCCGACGCCGGGCTTCTGCCGCAGCGGGATCCACAGCAGCAGCACGAGGAACCCGACGATGTTCGTGATCCAGCCGATTCCGATGCCCGTGCGTACCGAGAGGCCCTGGGCGAACACCGTCCACGGATCGACGCCGAGCCCCGCTTCGACCGTCATCGCGCACCCGGCCCCGTAGAGGACGAGACCGACGAGGAGCTGGATGACGCGGCGAGGCATGCAAACATCCAATCGTACTATTGGACTGGGTCATGCAGTCCAATATGGATACAGTGGCCGGATGGACTCCCGGATCTCCGCCCGCGCGCTCTCGATCGCCCTCGGTGGCTGGCGGACGCGCGAACCCGTCTACGAGGCGCTCGCGGACGCCATCCGTCTCCTGTGCCTCGACAACCGCATCGCCCCGCGCACAGCGCTTCCCGCGGAGAGGGAACTCGCGCTCGCTCTCGGGGTCAGTCGCAGCACCGTCGCCGCGGCGTATCGCAGCCTGCGCGACACCGATCACATCGCGAGCACGCGTGGATCGGGGAGTGTCACGCGCCCTCTGCAGCGGCGTGACCCCGGACGCATCGTGCCCACGGAGGGCACGATCGACCTGCAGCAGGCGAGCCCACCCGCCTGGCCTGGACTCGCCGGCATCATGTCGGAGGTCGCGCTCTCGTCGACTGCCCTCGTGTCGCGCGTCGGATACGACGTCCTGGGGCGCAGCGAGCTTCGTGAGGCGATCGCCGCGAGGTATCGCCTGCGCGGCATCCCGACCCGCGCCGACGACATCCTCGTCACGACCGGGGCGCAGAGCGCGATCCATCTGCTCGCCTCGGTGCTCCTGGGTCGGGGTGACCGCGCGCTCATCGAGACGCCGACGTATCCGCATGCGGCCGATGCGCTGCGTCGCGCCGGGGCGCGCCTGGTGGGACTGCCGGTGACGACGAGCGACGGCTGGGATCTCGATCGCGCCGAGCAGGCGTTCGCGCGGACGCTGCCGGTCTTGGCCTACCTGATGCCGGACTTCCAGAATCCGACGGGTCGTTCGATGAGTCCGCAGGAGCGTCGCGTCATCGCGCGCGCGGGGGAGCGGGCCGGCACGGTGCTCGTCCTCGACGAGACCACGGCCGACCTCGACGTCGATCGAGGCGTCGTCGAACCGGGATTCGACGACGCGGATCCCTCGACCATCGTGCGCATCGGCTCGCTCGGCAAGACGGTGTGGGGCGGGCTGCGCGTCGGTTGGATCCGGGCGGATGCCGACCTCATCCGTCGCCTCATGGCCGCGCGTCCGACGCACGACCTGGGCACCCCCGAGTTCGAGCAGGCCGTTGCGGCAGCGCTGTTCGCCCGCTACCCCGAGATCGTCGCGCAGCGTTCGCATCTGCTGCGCGAAGGGCGCGACGTCGTCGCCGCGCACATCGCCGCGGCGTTCCCCGAGTGGACCGTGCCGCCCACGAGCGGCGGAGTGTCGCTGTGGATCGAGCTCGACGCGCCGCTGAGCTCGAGCCTGGTCATGGACGTCCGCTCGCGCGGAGTGCTCCTCTCGGCCGGGCCGCGCTTCTCGGTCGAGGGCGGTCACGACCGACACCTGCGGATTCCGTTCACCGCGCCGCCCGACGACCTGGCGCGGGCGGTCGCGCTGCTGCGGGAGTCCTGGGAGCGCGTGCGGGGCGGCGCGCCGATCGCGCATCTGGAGCGATTCGACGCCGTCGTGTGACGCGTCACCGCGCGTACCGCAGGCAGTCGACCGCATCGTCGGCAGTCCAGAACTCGCCCAGATCGCGGAATCCGCGGATGGATGCGTGGAATCGCCGTGCGCGGTAGCGCATCGCGTCGCCGACGCCGATCGCTTGAAGATGGCCGATGACGCGGCCGTCGCGATCGATCACCCGCCATAGCGACGCGGCGGCGCGCGCAAGGCTCACCGACGAGAGCGGAGAGATGGTCGGAGCGTCGAGCGGCTCCGCCTCCAGAGTCGGAAACATGTCATTCCCCCTTCCACATTCGAAGATAGATACGGGCTCCGACATTCGCCCGCGTGAGCGATGACCCGCCATTCCTCCACATGCAGAGGGCGGTCCCCCGTCGTCCCCAGTTCGCGGTGCGGAAGCGCAGCGCGCTGAGAACGGAATGCATCCTCGTTTCAGGCGGCGGTGACCGACGGGCACCGGATCACCGCCGCCGAGCCGGAGAAAGTCTCCGATCGAAAGGAAGAACGATGAGCGACACCATCACCATCACGGGCAACGTGGCCACGGTCCCCGAGTTCAAACGCTCGGGCGCCGGCCTGCCCATCGCGACCTTCCGCGTCGCGAGCAGCCAGCGCAAGTACGACCGCGGCACCGGCACATGGATGGAGACGGGCACCAACTGGTTCCAGGTCTCGGCGTTCCGCGGTCTGGCCGAACACGCGTTCGAGTCGCTGCGCAAAGGCGACCGGGTCATCGTGAGCGGGCGGCTCCGTGTGCGTCAGTGGGACAACGGCACCAAGCAGGGGACGAGCGTCGACATCGAGGCGGATGCCGTCGGCCACGATCTGCTGTGGGGTACGTCGGTGTTCACGAAGACCGGCGGGGCGCAGCCTGCGTCGTGGCCTACCGACGGCGACCGGGTCGAGAGCGACGGCGTCGAGAGCACAGCGAACCCCGCTGCCGAGTGGCACGTGGCCGCGGCGCCGGATGACGCGCGTGAGCTCGCGCTCGCCACGGCGGACACGCCCTTCTGAGCGTTCCCAGCGGGCGCTCGGGGGCACGCGGCCTAGACTCTGGGCGTGCATCTCCACCCCGAGCGCCCTCGTCCCGCGACACGACGCCCGGGCCTCTCGCTCGCGGCGGCCGCGCTGGCGGCGCTCATCCTCGCCGGGTGCACGGCGCAGCCCGTGCCCAGCCCATCGCCGTCCGTGTCGGACGGTCCGACGACGGCCGCCAGCCCGACGGCGAGCGAAGACCCCGCTCCGACGCTGGATCCCGAGGGGTCGGCCGACGACAATCTGCCCTTCTTCGCCGCTGTCGTGGCCGAGGTCTGGGCGACGCCCGAGCAGAGCCAGGGGCGAGCGTACATCGACGCGCTGACGGCGGCAGGGTTCGACCGGGCCGCGATGCAGGTGACGAACGACGTCTCGACCGTGGGCAACGCCGCCGAAAGCATCCAGTTCTCGGTCCAGTGGGGCGATGAATGCCTCGTGGGTCAGGTCGGCCCCGCGACGGGTGCGCCCGTCGCCGTCGTCGTGCCGGCACTGGAGACGGGCGGATGCCTCATCGGTGCGACGCGACCGATCGACTGGTGACTCGCTCCTCGCCGCCTGATCCTCGGGTGGCGGTTGGTAGGCTGAACACTGACTTCCCGCCCGGTCATCGCGCGCTCTCGCGTGGCCCGGCGGACTGGATCCCCGACTCGAAGGTGGTACACCGCGGTGGCCGAATATATCTACTCGATGGTCCGTGCCCGCAAGGCGGTCGGCGAGAAGCTGATCCTCGACGACGTCACGATGTCGTTCCTGCCCGGAGCCAAGATCGGCATGGTGGGTCCGAACGGTGCGGGCAAGTCGACGATCCTCAAGATCATGGCCGGGCTCGACACGCCCTCCAACGGCGAGGCCAAGCTCTCGCCCGGCTTCAGCGTCGGCATCCTCATGCAGGAGCCCGAGCTCGACGACTCCAAGACCGTGCTCGAGAACATCCAGGACGGCGTGGCGATCAAGCCGAAGCTCGATCGCTTCAACGAGATCTCGGCGCTCATGGCGGATCCCGACGCCGACTTCGATGCACTGCTGGCTGAGATGGGCACGCTGCAGGAAGAGATCGACGCCGCCGACGCGTGGGACCTCGATTCCCAGCTCGAGCAGGCGATGGATGCCCTCCGCACGCCGCCGGCCGACGCCGACGTCACGAACCTCTCGGGCGGTGAGCGTCGCCGCGTGGCGCTGGCGAAGCTGCTCCTGCAGAAGCCCGATCTGCTGCTTCTGGACGAGCCGACGAACCACCTCGACGCCGAGAGCGTGCTGTGGCTCGAGCAGCACCTCCAGGCGTACAAGGGCGCGGTGATCGCCATCACCCACGACCGCTACTTCCTCGACAACGTCGCCGAATGGATCGCCGAGGTGGACCGCGGACACCTCTACCCGTACGAGGGCAACTACTCCACCTACCTCGAGAAGAAGGGGCAGCGGCTCGACGTCCAGGGCAAGAAGGACGCGAAGCTCGCCAAGCGCCTCAAAGAGGAGCTCGAATGGGTGCGCTCCAACGCCAAGGGTCGACAGGTCAAGTCCAAGGCCCGACTCGCCCGGTACGAGGAGATGGCGGCCGAGGCGGAGCGCACGCGCAAGCTCGACTTCGACGAGATCCAGATTCCGGCGGGCCCGCGCCTCGGCAACATCGTGATCGAGGCCAAGAAGCTGCAGAAGGGCTTCGACGGCCGCTCGCTCATCAGCGATCTGAGTTTCACCCTGCCGCCGAACGGCATCGTCGGAGTCATCGGGCCGAACGGTGTCGGAAAGACGACGCTCTTCAAGACCATCGTCGGCCTCGAACCGCTCGACGGCGGCGATCTCAAGGTCGGCGAGACCGTCAAGATCAGCTACGTCGACCAGTCGCGCGCGAACATCGACCCGAACAAGTCGCTGTGGGAGGTGGTGTCCGACGGCCTCGACATCATCACGGTCGGCAAAACCGAGATCCCGTCGCGCGCCTACGTGTCGAAGTTCGGCTTCAAGGGTCCTGACCAGCAGAAGAAGGCGGGAGTGCTGTCGGGCGGTGAGCGCAACCGTCTGAACCTCGCGCTGACGCTGAAGGAGGGTGGCAACCTGCTCCTCCTCGACGAGCCGACCAACGACCTCGACGTCGAGACCCTCTCGTCGCTCGAGAACGCGCTCCTCGACTTCCCGGGCTGCGCCGTCGTCATCACCCACGACCGGTGGTTCCTCGACCGCATCGCGACCCACATCCTCGCCTACGAGGGCACCGACGAGGACCCCGACAAGTGGTACTGGTTCGAGGGCAACTTCGAGGCGTACGAAGAGAACAAGATCGAGCGCCTCGGCCCCGAGGCCGCGAAGCCGCATCGCTCCGCGTACCGCAAGCTCACGCGTGACTGACGGAGCCATCGGGCGCGTCCATATCCCCATCCATCTGCGGTGGGGGGACCTCGACGCGCTCGGGCACGTCAACAACACGTCGATGCTCAAGCTCCTCGAAGAGGCGCGCCTGCGTGCCTTCTGGCGTCCCGAGGACGGCACAGACGGCCCTCCTACGGCTGTGCTCGACATGTCGGTGCTCGAGGGCGGGGGCACACGGGCCACGCTCATCGCACGGCAGCAGATCGAGTACCTTCAGCCCGTGCCCTACGGGCAGCGTCCGCTCGACGTCCAGCTGTGGATCGGCAAGATCGGCGGCTCGAGCATCGAGGTCTGCTACGAGGTGTTCAGTCCGTCAGGCGATGAGCCGCAGACGCTCTACGCGCGGTCATCCGCCGTCGTCGTCCTCGTCGACACCGCGTCGGGGCGACCGACGCGGCTGACTGCGACCGAGCGGAGCGCCTGGGAGCCGATCGTCGGCGAGCCCATCGTCTACCGCGGCTGATCCGCCAGCCGGACTCCGTCCGGCACCCGCACCATGATCTCCTGCGCGACGCTCGCGAGCAGCACGCCGTCGCGCGAATAGATCCGCCCGCTCGACAGGCCCCGACCGCCGCGTGCGCTCGGAGACTCCTGCACGTACAGCATCCATTCGTCGACGCGTCCGGCTCGGTGCCACCACATCGCGTGGTCGAGGCTCGCGACCTTGAGTCCGGGCGTCGCCCACGCCAGACCGTGGGCGCGCAGGATCGACTCCTGGATCGTCAGGTCGCTCAGATAAGCGAGGGCCGCGCGGTGCAGGTCGGGGTCGTCTCCGATGGGGCGCCGCACCTTCATCCACACGGCCTGCCGCGGAGTGGCTTCTTCGTCGGCGGTCAGATAGATCGGCGACGGCACGTGGCGGAGATCTGCGGGGCGATCCAGGAACAGCCGCTTCGTCATGGGGTGCAGGCCCTCGAGCTGCGCCTCGATGTCGGGCAGGTCCTCCGGAGCGGGGACGCCCTCGGGCATGGGCTCCTGGTGATCCAGCCCCGGATCCTCGTCCTGGAACGACGCGATCATCGAGAAGATCGGCACGCCCTCCTGGAAGGCCTGCGTGCGCCGCGTCGAGAACGAGCGTCCGTCGTGGATCCGGTCGACGGCGAACGTGATCCCCTTCGACGCATCGCCCGGGCGCAGGAAGTACCCGTGCATCGAGTGGACCGATCGGTTCTCGGGAAGTGTGCGCGAGGCCGCGACGATCGACTGGGCGAGCACCTGTCCGCCGTAGACGCGGCCGAGCGGCATCCGCTGCGAGACTCCCGTGAAGATGTCCTCGGTCGTGCGGGCGTCCGACCCGGTCAGGTCGAGTACCGCGAGCATCGAGGCGACGGGGTCGGCCTCGGGCTCGGCATCCGTCTCGACGGTCTGAAAGGCGTCGGTCACGTGGTCTCCGTCTCGGCCAGGGGGTCGGTTGGTAGTTTAGAGCGGATGCCTCAGCGACTTCTCTTCGCGGATGCCCACGCGGCGGCCGACGCTCTCACCTTCGCCCGCCGGACCGCCCCGCTCGGAGACGGTGCCGTGCGTCTGCGCGCGACGCGCGGCGTCCTCGTCATGACGAGCGCACCCCTCGCGCCCCGCGGTCTGTTCGACTCGACTCCCACGGTGCTGGCGGTCCGCGTGCTCGCGGTCGATCCCGAGCTCGAGTGCGACATCGTCGTCGAGGCGTCGGCGCTCACGACGGCGATGGATGATGCGAGAGCGGTCGAGCTCCCCGAGACGGGACTCTCGCCCGCGTGGGCAGGCGTCTCCCCACCGCAGGGCGGATGGATGCCGGGACCCGGCATCCCGGCGTCCACCCTCGCGAGCCGTGCGCAGTGGGGGATCGCGGACGTCGCCCAGACGGTTCCCACGGACGCCGGCGAGGACGCCGTGCGCGTCGTCCGCGCCGCCGTGTGGGGCGCTCAGGACGACGACCTGAACGGTCTGCCGCTCGGCGTCGCGTTCGCCGCGTTCGCGCTCGGGTTCATCGCAGGGGAGGAGGATGCCGCGGTCCGCACCGCCGGGGTCTGGACCCGCGTCACCCTCGCGCGGGGTCATGTCATCGTCCGGGGGCCCGCGCGCATGGGCCTCACCGAGGTGCGGGCGACCGGCGCGAGCTAGACGTCGGCCGCCATCGCGCGGCCGGCCGTACGGCCCGAGAACAGGCATCCGCCGACGAACGTGCCCTCCAGCGCGCGGTACCCGTGCACGCCGCCGCCGCCGAAGCCGCTCGCTTCGCCGGCCGCGTACAGGCCGGGGATGACCGTGCCGTCGGCGGCGAGCGCGCGGCCGGACAGATCGGTCTCGATGCCGCCCAGCGACTTGCGCGTGAGGATGTGCAGCTTCACGGCGATGAGCGGGCCGTTCGCTGGGTCGAGGATGCGATGCGGCTTCGCCGTGCGGATCAGCCGGTCGCCCCGGTACGCACGTGCAGAGCGCAGCATCGCGATCTGGGAGTCCTTCGTGAAGTCGTTGTCGATCTCGCGGTCGCGCGCCTCGACCTCGTAGCGCACGCGTTCGGCATCGAGCGCATCCCCGTCCGGTAGCGCCTTCATCCCGGCGATGAGCTCGTCGAGGGTGTCGCGCACGACGAAGTCCGCGCCCTTGTCCATGAACGCCTGGACGGGACCCGACGCACCTTTGCCCAGGCGCGACTGCGCGAGGAGCTTGACGTCCTTCCCCGTGAGGTCGGGGTTCTGCTCGCTGCCCGAGAGGGTGAACTCCTTCTCGATGATCTTCTGCGACAGGACGAACCACGAGTGGTCGTGCCCCGTCGTGCGCAGATGCGCGAGAGTGCCGAGCGTGTCGAAGCCGGGGAACAGCGGCACAGGCAGACGGCGGCCCGTGGCATCCAGCCACACCGACGATGGCCCGGGGAGGATCCGGATGCCGTGGTCCGGCCAGATGGGATCCCAATTGCCGATGCCCTCGACGTAGTGCCACATGCGATCGCCGTTGATGAGGTGGGCTCCGGCGTCGGCGCTCACGTCGAGCATCGAGCCGTCGACGTACGCCGGGACGCCCGTGATCATCGATTTCGGGGCTTTGCCGAGGCGCTTCGGCCAGTTCTTGCGCACGAGGGCGTGGTTGCCGCCGATCCCGCCGGACGACACGAGAGTCGCTCCGGCCCGGATCTCGAACGCCCCGACCACTTCGCGCGAGGACGCATAGCCGCGACCGGCGCCGGAGGGCGCGAGGACGTCGCCCGACGCGCCCGTGACGGCCCCGCCGGACACCGTGAGGGCTGTGACGCGGTGGCGGGGCAGGATCGTCAGGCGACCGGATGCCTCGCCCGCCTCGACCTCGGCCTGGAACGGCGCGACGATGCCGGGGCCGGTGCCCCACGTGATGTGGAAGCGGGGCACGGAGTTGCCGGGACCGGTCGCGGTGTATCCGCCGCGTTCGGCCCAGCCGACGATGGGGAAGAAGCCGACGCCCTTCTCCCGCAGCCACGCGCGCTTCTCCTGATGGGCGAACTGCAGGTACGCCTCGGCCCAGCGGCGCGGCCAGGCATCCTCTTCGCGGTCGAAGCCGGCATTGCCGAACCAGTCCTGTCGCGCGAGCTCGAGCGAGTCGGTGATGCCCATCCGCCGCTGCTCGGGAGAGTCGACGAAGAACAGCCCGCCGAACGACCACCACGCCTGGCCGCCGAGGTTCGAGCGGGGCTCCTGATCGACGATCACGACATGCTTGCCGGCGGCGACCGCTTCGCTCGCAGCGACGAGCCCCGCGAGGCCCCAGCCGATGACGAGCAGGTCGGTGGTGCGGGTCGTGGGGGATGCGGGCATGCGGTTCGACTCCTTCGTCGCGGGTGGGGGGATGTCAGGTGGAAGGATGCAGGGGGAGCGAGCCGCCGTCGCGACCTGACGAGGTCGGTCCTATGCCGGTCGGCTCGAAGGTGTTCACCATCGCGTGCGCGGCGCGAAGAAGATAGTCCCACAGCGTCGCCTCGTGCAGGGGCGGCAGCTCGAGTTCGTCCACCGCGACCCTCATGTGCGCGAGCCAGCGGTCACGGGCGTCGGGGTTGACGTGGAAGGGCGCGTGCCGCATCCGCAGCCGCGGATGACCCCGCGTCTCGCTGTACGTCGTCGGCCCGCCCCAGTACTGCTCGAGGAAGAGGGTCAGGCGCTCCTTGGCGGGGCCGAGATCCTCTTCCGGGTACATCGGCTTCAGCACCTCGTCCTCGGCGACGCCGCGGTAGAACGCGTCGACGAGGCGCACGAACGTGTCGTGACCGCCGATCTCTTCGTAGAAGCTCAGAGGCACAGCATCCGTCATGACTCGATCCCCGGGTCCGCGGGCGGCGTATGCGGCTTCTTCGCGGCGCCCTTCTTGGGCTTCCACACGGGGTTCGCGTCGGCGATGGGCTGCGGCTTCGTCTTGGGCGGGTTCGCGCCGCGGACGCGCCCCGCGCCCTCGAGGCCCGACAGCATGATCGAGTTCATGGCGGGGAGCGTGATGCCGTGCTCGTCCATCGCGTGCTTGAGTCGCATCCTCAGCTCGCGCGCGACGTCGTCCTTCGCATTGGCGCGCGTCTTCATGACGAGACGGATGACGAGGGCATCGCCCGACACGGACTCGAGCCCCCAGACCTCGGGTGTCTCGAGGATGCGCGAGCGCCACTTCGGCTCCTTCGCGATCGACTTCGCCGCTCCCAGCATGAGCGTCTCGACCTCGTCGATGTCGGCGTCGGTGGGGACGGCGAGGTCGACGATGACGCGCGACCAACCCTGCGACATGTTGCCGATGCGCGTGATCTCGCCGTTTCGGACGTACCAGAGTGTGCCGTTGACGTCGCGCACGTGCGTGATGCGGACGCTGACGTACTCGACGATGCCCGTCGCGAGCCCCAGATCGACGACGTCTCCGATGCCGACCTGGTCTTCCGCGACGATGAAGATGCCGTTGAGCACATCCTTCACGATGTTCTGCGCGCCGAAACCGAGGCCCGCGCCGACGGCGGCCGTCAGTAGCGTCAGCGACGCCAGGGCGTTCGGCGCGAGCACGTTGATGATCAGCAGCAGCGACACGATGACGATCGAGACGTTGACGATGTTCTGCAGGATCGAGCCGAGCGTGCGGGTGCGCTGGACGAGGCGGACGGATGCCAGGGGCGAGCGATCGAGCGCCTGCGTGTCATCCACGTTCGCCTTGTTCTTGGCGCCGTTGACGATCCTCCGCACGACGCGGCGGATGACGAGCTTGAGGATCCAGCCGAGCAGGACGGCGAAGACGACGATGGCCAGGACCCGAAGCAGGTTCCATCCGGAGGCGACGAAGAAGGCACCGATGGCCTCCCAGAATGCGGCGTCGGTGATCGTCGGTTCGGGCGGGGTGCCGGTGTCAGCGAAGATCCAGTTCATCGGCTCGATCCTAACGACCGAGCCCGGACAACTCCTGACTGCTCCTCGACCACGGTTCGTGGTCGCGCCAGACTGAGCGCATGCAGCTGCGTTCGCTCTCGGCGCTCGGTGTCGTCGCCGTCTGGCTCCTGACCGACTTCTGGCGGCTGTGGACGCCGTCCCTCATCACGATCTTCGGCCGCGCGGCCGAGACGCCGCCCGAGCTCATGGGGCTGTATGCCCTCGGGGTCATGGCTGCGCCGCTCATCCTTCTCGCACTCATTCCCCGCAGCGCTCCACGCCTCGCGGCGTGGCTGCTCGTCGCGGCCCTCGCCGTGCGGATCCTCCTGCAGATGAACCCGGACGGCGGGGCGGTGCAGCTGTACGGCAGTTCGCTCGGCGTCGCGCTGTCGGTCGCCGCGCTGTGCCTGGCCACAGCGGCGCTCGGGCGGGCGCTCGTGCCGAGCGTCGTGCTGGGCGTCGCGGTCGCGACGACGACGCATGCCGCGCTCGGCACGTTCGGCGCCGTGTGGCGGATGGATGCCTGGGCCGTCGCCCTCCTCGTCGCGCAGGCGCTGCTCGTCGCCCTGGCCGTGCGAGAGGCGACGTGGGTGCGATCCGAATCGGTCGCTCCGCGGACGGCGATGCTCCTGCTCCCGGCGATGCTCCTGCTGCAGCTCGCTCTCGTGAACGTGGGCCGCGGATCGGCGATCGACGCGTTCTGGGGTCCGCTCGCCGTCGTGGCGGGGGCCTGGGCAGCCGTCGCGGCATCCCTGTTCGCCTCGCCGCGACGGAGGCCGTGGATCTCTGGGGTCCTGCTCGTGGCCGCCGTCACCGTCAGCATGCTCCCGGAGGTGACCCGCGGCGGCGCGGAAGGCGTGCTCAGCGGTCTCGCCGTCCTCGGCTTCCTCGCGGGGCCGGCAGCCCTCGCCCGTCTGCTGCTGTTCGCCGCTCCCGGCCGCTCACCCCGCCGGACGGCACTCGCCGCCGGCGTCGGCGCCGTCGTATGGACGGCGGTGTTCTTCGTCTTCTACGCCGGCTACGACCTCGGCTATCGCGCCGACGTCGCGATCGTGCTGCTCGCCATCGCCGTCGCGGGCTGGACGGTCGCCTACCGCGCCGGCGGGCCCGTCACCGATGCCGACGTCGTCGCATCGGTCGTCCGCGTCGACGAGTCGGGTGCGCGGGATGTCGGAGCGTCGGTCATCGCGGGTGTCGCGGCTCTCGTGCTGACCGCCGTCGCCCCCGCCGCGACCATCCCGACGCGTGCGGTGGCTGCCGGCGATGACCTGACGGTCGCGGCGTACAACCTGCGCATGGGCTACGACATCGACGGCGTGTTCGACCCCATCGGGGTCGCCGAGCAGCTGCGCCGCAGCGATGCCCGCGTCATCCTGGTCAGCGAGATCGACCGAGGGTGGCTGCTCAACGGCGGGCAGGACCAGCTCGCCATCCTGGCGCGGATGCTCGGCATGCGGGCGGTGTTCGGCCCCGCCGCGGATCAGGTCTGGGGCGACGCGATCCTCACCGATCTGCACGTGAGCGATGTGCACACGGAGCGCTTCCCGATGTTCGACGCCGTCACGGGGGCGGGCATGACGATGGCGACGGTCACCTGGAACGGGACTCCCGTCCGGGTGATCTCGACGCATCTGCAACCTGACTCGGGCGGCGAGGACCGCACCCTCCGCCAGGCCGAGATCTTCGCCGATCGGATGGCGGCGGCCGCCGCCGAAGGCCCCCTCATCGCGGGTGGAGACCTGAACACCGAGCCCGGCACACCGGCGTGGGATGCGATGGTCAGCGCCGGAGTCGAGGACGCGCTCGCGGGGATCCGGCCCGCCCTGACCTCTTCGGCCGACGATCCCGACAGCGAGATCGATCATCTCTTCGTCGCGCGCCTCGATGTGGCCGCGGCATCCGTCGTCGTCTCGCAGCTCTCGGACCACTTCATGATCACCACGACGGTGGAATGACGAACGGCCCGCCTCGCGAGGAGACGGGCCGTTCGATCCGCGGCTACTGCGCGTCGCGCTCCTGCACGGCGAGCGCACGCTCGACGCCCGCGAGGTTCTCGTTGACGAGACGGCGCAGGGCCGGAGCGGCATCCGCGTTCGCGGCGAGCCACGCGCGGGTCGCGTCGCGCAGCTCGACGTTCGCGAGTGCGGCGGGATACAGGCCCACGATCAGGTACTGCCCGATCTGGTACGAGCGCGAGTTCCAGATCGGGAGCAGCATGTCGAAGTACGGCGCCACGAACTCGCCGAGCACCGAGACGCCCGCCGGATGGGTGAAGCCGAGAGCGGCGGCGCGCACGATCGTGTTGGGCGCGTCATCCTTCTCGATGAGGGAAGCCCACGCGACCTGGCGAGCTGCGACGTTGGGCAGGGCCGCCTTGGCTTGAGCTGCGAACTCGCCGCCCTTGGCGGTGTTGTCGGCGGCGAGGGCTGCGTCGATGTCGGAGGCCTCGACGACCCCACCGGCGGCGAGCGAGACGAGCAGCGCCCATGAGAGGTCGGTGTCGATCTCGAGACCGTCGAGCGAGACCTCGCCGTCACGGAGAGCCTTCACCGTCTGCCACTGGGACGGGGTCGAAGCCGCCGAAGCGAATGCGGTGACGAACTGCAGCTGGTTGTCGCTGCCGGCCTCCGCGTCCTGGGCGAGAGCCCACAGGCCGTCGGCGACCTTCTCGCGGGCTGCCGCGCGCGTGGCGGGCGCGACGTACGAGTTCGCCGCCAGCTGCAGCTGCGCGAGGGTCGTGCGCACCGTCGTCGACTCGGTCTCGCTCGCGATGTTGCGCAGCACCAGGTCGAGGTAGTCGGTGGCGGATGCCTCGGCATCGCGCGTCTGGTCCCACGCCGCACCCCACACGAGCGAGCGGGCGAGAGGGTCGCTGATCTTCGCGAGGTGGTCGATCGCGGTCTGCAGCGAGCGCTCGTCGAGGCGGATCTTCGCGTACGCGAGATCCTCGTCGTTGAGGAGGACCAGGTCGGGCCGCGCAATGCCCTTGAGCTCGGGCACCTCGGTGAGGTCGCCGTCGACATCGAGTTCGACGTGGTGCACACGCACGAGCGCGTCGCCCTGAAGGCTGTAGAAGCCGACGCCGAGGCGGTGCGGGCGGATCGTCGGGTAGTCGGCGGGAGCCGTCTGCACGATCGCGAAGCGCGTGATGAGACCGTCGTGGTCGGTCGTGATCTCGGGCGACAGCGTGTTGACGCCGGCCGTGTCGAGCCACTTCTTCGACCACGTCGACAGGTCGCGGCCGCTCGTGGCCTCGAGCTCGGCGAGCAGGTCGGCTGCCTCGGCGTTGGCCCACTGGTGCTTCTGGAAGTACGCCGCGACACCCGCGAAGAACTCCTCGATGCCGACCCACGCAGCGAGCTGCTTGAGAACCGAGCCGCCCTTGGCGTACGTGATGCCGTCGAAGTTCACCTGCACGTCTTCGAGGTCGTTGATCTCGGCGACGACGGGGTGCGTCGAGGGCAGCTGGTCCTGGCGATACGCCCAGGTCTTCTCCATGGCGTTGAACGTGGTCCACGCCTCTGTCCACTCGGTCGCCTCGGCCGTCGCGATCGTCGATGCCCACTCGGCGAACGACTCGTTGAGCCAGAGGTCGTTCCACCACTTCATCGTGACGAGGTCGCCGAACCACATGTGCGCGAGCTCGTGCAGGATCGTGACGACGCGGCGCTCCTTGACGGCATCCGTCACCTTCGACCGGAAGACGTACGTCTCGGCGAACGTGACGGCGCCCGCGTTCTCCATCGCGCCCGCGTTGAACTCGGGGACGAAGAGCTGGTCGTACTTCGCGAACGGGTACGGGAAGCCGAACTTCTCCTCGAAGTACGCGAAGCCCTGCCGGGTCTTGTCGAAGATGTAGTCCGCGTCGAGGTGCTGCCAGAGGCTCTTGCGACCGTAGACGCCGAGGGGGATGACGCGACCCGACGAGCTCGTGAGCTCCGACGTCGTGACCTCGTACGGCCCTGCGATGAGCGCGGTGATGTACGACGAGATGCGCGGAGTGGGCTCGAACGTCCACGTCGCGACGCCGTCGCCGGCCGCGGCGGGCTCGGGGCTGGGGGAGTTCGAGACGACCTTCCACGCTGCCGGCGCCGTGACCGTGAACTGGAACGTCGCCTTGAGGTCGGGCTGCTCGAACACCGCGAACACGCGGCGGGAGTCGGGCACCTCGAACTGGCTGTAGAGGTAGACCTCGCCGTCGACGGGGTCGACGAAGCGGTGCAGACCCTCGCCCGTGTTCGTGTAGAGCGTGTCGGCGTCGACGACGAGCTCGTTCTCGGCCTCGAGGCCGTCGAGCGCGATGCGCGAGTCGGCGAAAGCCGTCGTGGGGTCGATCGTGCGGCCGTTGAGCGTGATCTCGCGCACGTCGCGGGCGATCAGGTCGATGAAGGTCGACGCGCCAGGTGTCGCGGTGAAGCGCACGACGGTGCGCGAGCCGAAGACCTCGGCGCCCTTCGTGAGGTCGAGGGCGATCTCGTACGACTGCGTGTCGACGATCGCGCGGCGCTCCTGCGCCTCGATTCGGGTGAGGTTCTCTCCAGGCACAGCGTGCTCCCATGGGGTGATGGCGGGCGGGATGCCGCGGATGGCGCTGCTGGCGCCGACGACAACCCTCCTACCTTACCCGCGCCGGTTCAGGCGTATCCGAAGAGCGGCGGGAACACGATGACCACTGCGAGGCACCACGCGAGGTAGACCGGCACGTAGGCCGTCTGCCACCGCTCGAGCGTCGCGAACGGCGTGCGCCCGATCACGAAGCGCACCTGCAACCACAGCGCCACGACGAGATTGACGAGGAGGATCAGGTTGAGGCCCAGCGAGGCCGCTTTGTTCGCCGTGACGCCGAAAGCGCCGATGCGGGTGAGCATCGCGATCAGCACGATGAGGTCGACGGCGATCGCACTCGCGAGCAGGAGTACCTGCAGGCGATCGAACCACCCCGGCTTCGCGAGCGGATCCCGTGCCGAGAGGGAGTACAGCAGCAGGCCGAGGACGACGAGGAGCGTGAGGTCGAACAGGATCAGGAGGTTGCGATCCACCGTGTCGAGCCCGCCCTGCAGCAGACCGACCACGATCAGCGCGAGGAGCAGTGCCGTGAAGAGCGGCGTGAAGGCCTTCGTGAGCACCGGAGCGATGTTCTCGATGACGGACTGCTTCGTCTCGACGAGCCATGCGGCGAGGATCGTCGCGCCCGCCGCCCCGCACGGCAGCACCCAGTCCTGCACGAACGGCAGCACGTCGACCTGGATGGCGGAGAACAAGCCGAGGGTCAGCGCGACCAGCACGCCTCCACCCAGCGCGACGAGGGCGAAATACACGACCCACTCACCGGTGAAGCGGATGAAATCCATTCGGCGCGGGATGCTGCGCCAATCGCCGGCGACGAAGACGATCGCCGTCAGCAGCCAGAGGGCTACCGGAGCGTGCAGGACCGCGAGCATGTAGGTCATGCCATCTGGATCCAGCGGGTACAGGTCGAGCGCTCCGGCGACCGCGAGGAAGCCGGCCGCGGTCGCGCCGATCGCGAGCAGCGGCGCGCGACGGATGACCGCGAAGTACGCCCCGAGCACGGCCAGCACGAGGAGCACGCCGTTCGCGAAGCCGAGAGCGCTGCCTCCGAACATCTGAGGTTCGCCCGCGCCCGCGACCAGGGGCGGGATCTTGACGACCACGGCGGCCACGAGCGCGAAGCCGACCGCCGTCCACACCGACGCGGTCGAAGCCGTCGGCGATGGTGTCAGCTGCTTCCACAGCCGTTCGCTGTGCTCTGCCGCGTACTCGCTCGTGAGGCGGTCGACGTGTCCGAGGCGCTTGATCGCGATGAGGAACGCCTCGTCCGGCGAGAGGCCGGACGCTTCGAGTTCGTCGATGCGGTCGCGCAGGTGGGACTCGAGCTCATCGGCGTCGCTCTGCGAGATCGCCGGCCGCGCCGAGACGGCGGCACGCCACTGCGCGATCGCGGGCTCGAGATCGAAGTCCGCAGGCATGTCAGGCCATCCCCATGACAGGGGCCGGGCCTCCGCTGGCCGGCCACACACGCGAGAGCGCATCGTGCACGGCGGCCCACTGCACGTGCTGCTCCTCGAGCGTCTTGTGCCCCGAGCGGCTCAGCCGATAGACCTTGCGCGGCCTGCCCGCGTCGGATCGCGACCAGTCCGCGTCGACGTAGCCGAGCCGCTCCAGGCGATGAAGGAGGGGATACAGCATCCCGTCGCTCCACTCGAGACGACCGTCGGAAAGGTCCTTGACGCGCTGCAGGATCGCGTATCCGTACGACTCGCCCTCTGCGAGGATGCCGAGCACGAGCGGTGTGGCTGCCGCGGCCACGAGGTCTTTGCCGATGCGCACGATCGCTCCTATACCTAGAGGTGCATGGTACCTAGAACTGCAAGGTATCACGGCGTCCCTAGGATGAGAAGCATGCGCATCCACATCGCGACCGATCACGCGGGCCTCGACTTCTCGACGCAGCTGCAGCATCACCTGGCGAACCAGGGTCACGACGTCGTCGACCACGGTCCGCTCGAGTACGAGCCGCTCGACGACTACCCGGCCTTCTGCATCCGCGCAGCTCAGGCTGTCGTCCGCGACCAGGCCGACGGCATCGAGACGCTCGGCGTCGTCTTCGGCGGCTCGGGCAACGGCGAGCAGATCTCGGCCAACAAGGTCGAGGGCGTGCGCGCGGCGCTCGTGTGGAGCATCGCGACCGCCGAACTCGCGCGCGAGCACAACGACGCGAACGTCATCGCGATCGGCGCCCGCCAGCACACGTTCGACGAGGCGGCGTCGTTCATCGACCGCTTCATCGCGACGCCGTTCTCGAACGAGGAGCGTCACGTGCGCCGCATCGGCCAGATCGCCGCCTACGAGCGCGACGGTGCGCTCGAGCCCGACCCGCGCGCGCGGCCCGGGTGGCCCGTCGGTGGCGAGTCGGCCGACGACTTCGACCCCGAAGCGGGCTGACGCTCCTCCATGCCCGAGGGTCATTCCGTCCACCGCATCGCGCGGCAGTTCGATCGCAACATCGTCGGCCACGCCGTGCACGCGTCGAGTCCGCAAGGTCGCTTCGCCGAGGGGGCGAGCGTGATCGACGGCCGCACCGCGACATCCGTCCGCGCTGTCGGCAAGCAGATGTTCCTCGAGTTCGACGGGGACCTCTGGCTGCGCGTGCACCTGGGCATGTACGGCGCGTGGGACTTCGCCGGCGAGATCCAGGCCGATCCGACGATCGCAGCCGCCAACGGGCGAATGGGGCAGACCAACCAGCGCGGCACGGTGTTCGACGACGCCGGAGAGAACTCGCTCACGTCGATCGGCGCACCGCGCCGCACCCGGGTGCGGATGTCGGAGCAGACGACGGGACTGCCGGAGCAGGATGCCCAGTGGCCGCCACCCGTCGTCGGACAAGTCCGGTTGCGCCTGCTCACCGAGGTCACGTGCGCCGATCTTCGAGGCCCCACGGCCTGCGAGCTCCAGACGCCTGACGAGGTCGCGGCGACCATCGCGAAGCTCGGTCCCGACCCCCTCGTCGACGACGTCGCTGCGGGGGAGCAGCGCGTCGTCGAGGTCATCGCCCGCAAGCCGACGGCGATCGGCCAGCTGCTGATGGATCAGGGGGTCGTGAGCGGCATCGGCAACGTCTACCGTGCCGAGCTGCTGTTCCGCGCGCGTCAGAACCCGCACACGCCCGGCAGAGACGTGCCGTCGGACGTCGTGCGCGGCATCTGGCGCGACTGGGTGCGGCTGCTCCAGATCGGCGTCGAGACCGGGCAGATGATGACGATGGACGATCTCTCGCCCGACGGGTGGCGAGCCGCGATGGCGAGCCGCGACGACCGGCACTGGGTCTATCACCGCGCAGGGCTCCCGTGCCGCGTGTGCGGCACGACGATCCTCGTCGAGGAGATGGCGACGAGGAAGCTGTACTGGTGCCCGAACTGCCAATCGTAGGCTGATCGCATGCGCCAGAACCCGAGCTTCGCGATGACGGATGTCACCGAGCTCCGCCGCCTGATCTCCCGCAATCCGTGGGTCACGCTCGTGAGCCAGACCGATGACGGGCTCGTGGCATCCCACTACGCCGTCCTCCTCGACGACGAGCGCGACGACCTCACCATCGTGGGGCACGTCGGTCGCCCCGACGACCTCATCCACGGGCTGGGGGAACGTGAACTGCTCGTCGTCGTGCAGGGGCCGCACGGGTACATCTCACCCGGGTGGTACGACGGCGGCACGCAGGTCCCGACCTGGAACTTCGTCTCGGCGCACCTGTCGGGCGTCCCCGAGATCCTCAGCCCCGAAGAGAACCTGAGGGTGCTCGAGAAGCTCGTGGCGCATTTCGAGGGCGGGATGCCGCAGCCCCGGCTCATGTGGGAGCCCCCGAACGACCCGGACTTCGTGCGGCGTCTGGAGAAGGGCACGATCGGCTTCCGTCTCACTCCGACGAAGGTCGTCGCGAAGCGCAAGCTCAGTCAGAACAAGACGCCCGAGGTCGTCGAGACGATCATCGCCGAGCTGTCGGGCGACGAACGCTGGGCGAACGCCCCGCTCGCTGCCGAGATGCGCCGTGCGCACGACGCGCTCGCGGCGGCACGGGAGGAGAACGCATGATCGGCACGATCGTCGGTGCACGCGTCGCGGGCGCGGGGCGGGAACTGCTTCCCGATGACGGCCCCGTCGACGTCTTCCTCGACGATGGAGTGATCGCCGACATCGCACCGACGGGCGCACTGAAGTCCGCCGGCGACGTGCTCGACGCCGACGGCGCGTGGCTCATCCCCGGCCTGTGGGACCACCACGTCCACGTCGTGCAGTGGGCGCTCGTCGCGCAGCGCGAAGCGCTCGGGCATGCGACATCGGCGGCGCACGCGGCATCCATCATGGGATCCGCCCCCGTCCTCTCGGACGGACGACGCGTCGGCACGGGATTCCGTGACGCGCTCTGGCCCGACACCCCGACGCTCGCCGTTCTCGACGAGGCGACGGGCGACGTCCCGACGTACCTCATCAACGCCGATGTGCACAGCGTCTGGCTCAACTCGGCCGCCCTCCGCCGCGAGGCGATGCCGATCGACGCGACCGGCGTCCTGCGCGAAGCGCCCGCGTTCGAGATCTCGCGCCGCCTCAATGCCGTCGATCCGGTCGAGGGCGATCGCCTGGTCGCCGCGATGGCTCGGGATGCCGCATCCCGCGGCGTCGTCGGTCTCATCGACCTCGACATGGCGTGGAACGAGGATGCCTGGACCCGGCGCCTGGGCGCCGGATTCGACACGCTCCAGGTCGAGTTCGGCATCTACCCCGAGTTCCTCGATCGAGCGATCGCCGAAGGCCTCAGCAGCGGCGACGTCGCGCGGGGCGCGGCATCCGACCTCGCGCGCGTCGGCTCGCTCAAGGTCATCACCGACGGCTCGCTCGGCACGCGGACGGCGGCGTGCTCGCACGCCTACCCCGGCGACCCGCACAATCACGGACTGCTGACGGTCGACCCCGCGACGCTCACCGATCTCATGACGCGGGCGACCGGGGCGGGGCTCTCGTGCGCGATCCACGCGATCGGCGACGTCGCCAACTCGCACGCGCTCGACGCGTTCGCCACGACCGGAGCGTGGGGCACGATCGAGCACGCGCAGCTCGTCGCGCACGCCGACATCCCGCGCTTCGCACGCCTCGGGATCGCCGCCAGCGTGCAGCCCGAGCACGCGATCGACGACCGCGACATGACCGACACGATCTGGGTGGGACAGACCGCGCTGCCGTACGCACTCCGCTCGTTCGCCGACACCGGCGCGAATCTTCGCTTCGGCTCCGATGCTCCCGTATCGCCGCTCGATCCGTGGGCGGCGATGGCGGCGGCGATCTATCGCACCCGCGACGGTCGCGCACCCTGGCGCTTGGAGCAGGGCGTCGATGCGGCGACCGCGCTTGCGGCATCCACGCGCGGCGGCTCCACGGCCGGCGCGCGCATCGAGGTCGGCGCCGCCGCGGATCTCGCCCTGTGCGCCGAGAACCCCCTGACCGCGAGCGAGACCGGGCTCCGGGCGATGAGCGTGACGGCGACGCTGCTGGGTGGCAGGCTCACGCACGGGGGTTAGCCCCCGTGCGAGTCCGGGAGGAGGTCGGATGCCCGATTCCACGCCTGATCGCGAGGCTGGAGGCATGAGTTCGACGACCATGGTGCCCGGCACCGTCCCCACCGACATGACAGCCACCCCCGCCCGCGGCTTCTGGGCCTCGTACGGCGAGGCGTGGAGGCGCACGCCCGGGAGCGCGGTGTACCTGCTCGCGGTGTTCGTCCTCGCGATGGCGGCCGTCGGTGTGCTGGCGGGCCTGTTCTGGACCGGAGTGGGCCTCTTGATCCTCGTGGTCGGACTGCCGCTCATCGTGCTGACGCTGCTCATCGCACGCGGCTTCGGTGTGGCCGACCGCTTCCTGCTGCAGCTGACGGGTCTGCCCGCCGTCGAGGAGCCGACGTGGAACCGTGACGCACCCGACGCGACCGGATTCTGGGCGACGCTCACGCGCCCGATCCGCAACGCCCACTACTGGACCTCCCTCGTGCACGGCATGATCGTGAACCCGATCGTGAGCACGATCACGTTCGCGCTCACCGTCACGTGGCTGAGCGTCGGCCTGGGCGGACTGACCTATTGGTTCTGGGGCCTCTTCCTGCCGCGCGCGAACGGCGACGCGTGGGGGCACTACGTCGCGGATGCGGTGCCGATCTTCGCGGGCTGGAACGGCTGGGCCGTCGAGGTCGTCCTCTATCTGATCGCCGGCGTTCTCTTCACGTTCACGATGCCGTGGGTGCTGGGCGGGCTCGCCCGCGCCCACCACGGGGTCGCCCGGGGGCTGCTCGGCCGCTGGCAGTCCGACGACCTCGCGGCCGAGGTGCGGGCCGAAGCAGCGGCGCGCGGCGCGGCCGTCCACGCGGAGGACGTCGCCCTCCGCCGCCTCGAGCGCGACATCCACGACGGTCCGCAGCAGCGCCTCGTGCGCCTGCAGATGGACCTCGCAGCGCTCGAGCGTCGTGCGGAGGCGGGCGACGGCGATGCGGCCGCCGAGCTCGCCCGCGAAGCGCGGGGCCACGCGAAGGCCGCACTCGACGAATTGCGCGCGCTCTCGAGCGGTGTCGCACCGCCGCTCCTGCAGGACCGTGGTCTGTCGGCCGCCCTGACGGCCCTCGCGGCCGGTGCGCCGCTCTCGGTGCATGTCGACGTCGACCCCGAGATCGACGCCGCGGCGAGCCCCGAGATCGCCCGCACGGCGTACTTCACCGTCGCCGAGCTGATCACCAACGCGATCAAGCACTCCGGCGCGACGGCGGCGACGCTCAAGGCGTCCCTGCGTCCGGCCGAGGCCGGCACGATGGGGATGCTCGACATCTGGGTCGTCGACAATGGACGCGGGGGAGCGCGCTCAGCACCGGGCCACGGACTGGAGGGCCTCCGTGAGCGTGTCGCCGGCCTGCGGGGAACCCTAGTCGTCGACAGCCCGAGCGGCGGACCGAGCGCGCTCAGCATCCACATCCCGCTCCCTCAGGCCCCCGTATCCTGACGCCATGACCGAAGCATCCGCTCTGCGAGTCGTCCTCGTCGAGGATTCCGTGCTGCTGCGCGAGGGGCTCGTGCGGCTCTTCGACGAGGCCGGCTACGTCACGGCAGGGGCGTTCGGCGATGCCGAGGACATCGTCGCGCGGGTGCGGGAGGCGGCGGCGGATGTCGCGATCCTGGACGTGCGGCTGCCGCCGGGGTTCCGCGACGAGGGCATCCGCGCCGCGCTCCGGCTGCGCTCGGCAATGCCGGACGTCGGCATCCTCGTCCTGAGCCAGTACGTCGAGGGCGTGTACGCCCGCGAGCTGCTCGCCGAGGGGCAAGGCGGCGTGGGCTACCTGCTGAAAGATCGTGTGACGTCGCTCGACGAGTTCACGGATGCCGTGCAGCGCGTGCACGAGGGCGGCACGGTGCTCGACCCGCTCGTCGTGCGCCAGCTCATCGCCGCACGACCCGACCCGGTCGCGGCGCTCACTCCGCGCGAGCGCGATGTGCTCGAGCTCATGGCCGAGGGGCGCAGCAACGGGACCATCGCGCAGCGCCTCTTCATCGGCGTGGGCGCCGTCGAGAAGAACGTGAGTGCGATCTTCCAGAAGCTCGGGCTCGAGGAGTCCGGCTCGGACCACCGTCGCGTCCTGGCGGTGCTCGCGTTCCTTCAGCGGTGAGACAGCCCTGGTCTCTCGGGGTTTGGGGCGGAATATGTGCTTTGGGGCGGGAGATCGCCCGCCCCGAAGCGCGTGAGCTGCCCCAAACCCCGATCAAGGGGAGGACGAGTCAGATATCGCCGGCGGCTTCACGGCGAGCTCCGGCGCCTTCGTCACGAGCAGCCAGACCGGCAGAACGATGACGCAGAGCAGCGGCAGGAGCGTGATGTCGCCGGTCATCGCGACCGCGACGAAGATCGCCATCCAGCCGTCCTTCGTCGCCTGCAGCACGATGCCCATCGCACCGCACGCGATCGCGAGGCCGATGGGCATGCCGGGGATGATCGACTGGAAGAAGAGCCCGAGTGCCACGCCGACGAACACGGCCGGGAAGATGCGGCCGCCCCGGAACCCCGCGCTCGCGGCGACGAGCAGCGCGACGATCTTGACGATCGTGAACAGGGCGAGCTGCCCCGTCGAATAGTCGCCGGGATTCGCGATGAGCTCTCCGGTCTGCTCGAGTCCCTTGAACAGCGTGATCTGCCCGCCGATGACGCCGAGGATGCCGAGCACGAGACCACCGAGCGTCGTGAACAGCACGGGGTGCCGCAGGGCGTGGAACCCGCGGTGGATGTAGGGGAAGACGAAGGCGGCGAGGATGCCGAGACCGGCCGAGACGGCGGCGACGAGCAGTCCCGTGGCGAAGTCGGCGGGCGACGGGCCGCCGTACGCGGGCACGTCGAATGCGAGCGGGGGCGCCCCGAGCAGGTGCATCGTGAGGGCGCCGGCGCCCGCGGCCGCGACCGGGAGGAAGAGCTTGTCCCACAGCGACCCACCGCCGCGCACGGCGGCGACCGTGCCGGTCAGCACGAGTGCTGCGGCGACGGGCGTGCCGAACAGAGCCCCGATCGTCGCGGCCGAAGCGAGCAGGACGGCGATCTTTGTGGGCACGACCTTGACGAAGCGCGCGCAGAGCGCGACCGCGATCGCGCCGTTGATCGCGATGATCGGGTTCTCGGGCCCGAGGCTCACACCGCCGGCGAGGCTGATCAGGACCGCGAGCGCGATGCTCGGCACTTCGCGAAGGCGCGGCGGCGGGGTGTCGAGCTCGGTCGTCGCCGAATCGGGCCCCGCGTGCCCCGGTACGAACTGCACGACGAGTCCGACCGCGAGGCCGGTCGCCGTGAGGACGCCGATCGTGAGCCACGGGCTGTCGGGCGCGATGCCGACGGCATCCGGCAGGCCGTGCCACAGCACTTGCTCGAGCAGGTCGGCCAACTGCTCGAGGCTCCACAGCAGGAGCGCCGACACGACGCCGATGACGATCGCCGGGACTGCGAGCAGTACGAGGCTCCGGATGCTGGGGGCAGGGGCCACGTCGTCGGTCACGCACTCACCCTAGGGCTGATGCGCGAGCGGGGTCGAGGCCCGAAGGCCCCGACCCCGCCCGTCGGTGTTCGCTTACTCCGCGAGGTGCGCGAAGAGGAACCAGCGGTCCTTCTCGAGGCCGGCCTTGATCGCGATCGCGACATCCTGGCTCGTGAGGTCGACCTCGTCGAGGCCGTCGATCGCGGCCTGCGTGTCGGCGATGACGGCGTCCATGTCGGCGATCACGTCGCGGATCAGGGTCTCCCACTGCGTGAAGCCGGCGGGGACGGCCGTCGCCTGGGTCTTGGCCGCGACGGTCGCGACGCGCGCGTCGACCGGGAGACCGAGAGCGACGATGCGCTCCGCGGCGAGGTCTGCGCTGGCCTGAGCGTTCGACACCAGCGTGTCGAGCAGCTCGTGGATCGCGATGAAGTTCGAGCCGCGCACATTCCAGTGGGCCTGCTTGCCGTTCACGGCGAGGGCCTGGAGGCCGAGCACCAGCGGCGTGAGGAACTGGGCGGTGCCGGCGGCCATCGTGGGGTCTGCGGCGGTTGCGGGAATCGTGTTGGTCTTCGTCATGTCTGTCGCCTCCATCGTCGGGCGGAGTCCGTTCGCTCGAACGGGGCCCTTGTGGTCTCAACGCTACTCAGCCACGGACATTCCGCAAGCAAGCGAAGGCTGGGCTAAACGCCCGACGGTGGGGCGGTTCGGGATGCCGGAAACGAGCAGGTAGCGTCGAGGCGTGCCCTCCGCAGACCACGACCTCGGCCCGCAGGATCTCGGCGATCCCGCTCGGCTCCGCCGGCGCGAACCGCGCGACCGTTCGCCCGAGCACGCAGAGCCGTCGCGGTTCCTGCCGCACGTGCAGGGACTCCGCGCGATCGCGGTGATCTTCGTCGTGCTCTACCACTTCTGGCCCGCGCGCCTGCCGGGCGGCTACGTCGGCGTCGACATCTTCTTCGTCATCTCGGGGTTCCTCATCACGGGCCATCTGATGCGCGAACTGACGGCGACGGGCACGGTGCGGCTCGGCCAGTTCTGGGCGCGGCGCGCGCGCCGCCTGCTGCCGGCATCCCTCCTCGTCCTTCTCGTCTGCGCACTCGTCGCGATGTCGCCGTACCTCACCCCGACGTCGGCGCTGCCGAACGAGGTGCGCGAGATCATCGCATCCACGTTCTACGTCGAGAACTGGTTCCTGGCACTGAACTCGGCCGACTACCTGAACCACTCGGGCGACCCGACGACCGTTCAGCACTACTGGTCTCTGTCGCTCGAGGAGCAGTTCTACGTCATCTGGCCGCTCATCATGCTGCTCGCGGCATGGATCGGCGTGAAGTACTTCCGCGGCGCCCGCCGCAGGGCGGTGCTCATCGCCCTGGGCGTCGTGACCGTGGCATCCTTCGTCTTCTGCGTCGCCTTCACGATCACGAACCCGGCGCCCGCCTACTTCGTGACGTTCGCGCGCATGTGGCAGTTCGGCGTCGGTGCGATGATCGCCCTGATCCCGCTCCTGCAGGTGCGCAACGCCATCGTGAGCTTCTTCCTCGGGTGGGGCGGCGTGCTGGTGCTGCTCTTCGTCGCGTTCCGCTTCGACGGCCAGACGCCGTTCCCGGGGTACATGGCGGCGCTCCCGACGTTCGGTGCGGCGGCGATCATCGCGGCGTCGAACACGGAGCGCTGGTGGTACCCGACGCGGATCCTGGCGCTGCGGCCCGCGCAGTTCGTCGGCGACATCTCGTACTCGCTCTATCTGTGGCATTGGCCGCTCATCATCATCGCGCCGTCCGTCCCGTTCTGGGGGCTGACGATCTATCACCGCGTCGCGCTGCTCGTGCTGTGCTTCGTGCTCGCGTGGCTCACGAAGCGGTTCGTCGAGGATCCTGTCCGGTCGTGGAAGGTGCTCACCTCGCGGCCCGCGCGCGTGACGCTGTGGTCATCGCTCGCCGCGATGCTCGTCGTCGCGGGCGCCGCCGGCACGGCGTGGGCCGTCAACGCCTCCACCTACAACGAGGGTGTGCGCGCCCTGCAGGAGCTGCGCGAGAGCCCGCCCGAGTGCTTCGGCGCAGCCGTCGTGCTCGACGATGCGTGCGCGGGGACCGACTTCGGCGACACGATCCTTCCGGCGCCGGGATTCGCCGGCGTCGATCGGCCCGAGGCGGCGCAGTGCTTCGTGCAGCTCAACGATGCGCGGCCGGTCTCGTGCGAGTTCGGTTCGGAGGAGCCGGATGCTCCGCGCGTCGCGCTCATCGGCGACAGTCACGCCTATCAGCTGCTGTCGACGTTCCAGTCGCTCGCCGAGGAGAACGGATGGCACCTCACGACCTGGTTCAAGGGCGCCTGCCCGTGGAACACGACGCCGCTGTCGACCCCCGGTGCGTTCGGCGAGGCGTGCACCCAGTGGCGTGATGGCGTGCGTGCGCAGCTCGCGGACGCGGATCTGGATGCCGTCTTCACGGCCGCCATCGCGACGACGCCGTACTCCTCGGTCGGCTACGACTCGTCCTACGACGCGGCGGTCGCCGGGTACCAGGCCGCGTGGTCCGAGGTCCTCGACCGCGACATTCCCGTCATCACGGTCGTCGACAACCCCGTCTGGGAGACCGATCCGAACAAGTGCCTCAGGACGAGGGATGCGTCGGCCTGCGACGGACCTCGGTCGGAGCTGCTCGTGACGGACGATCCGCTGCGGGCCGCGGCATCCGGAATCGAGGGCGTGACGCTCCTCGACTTCACCGACGTCTTCTGCGGCGAAGAGGTCTGCTCGCCCGTCGTCGGCGGCGCGAACATCTACCGCGATCAGGACCACCTCACGGTGACCTTCGCGGACACCCTCGCTCCCTGGTACGCCGAAGCCATCGAGGCCGCTCTCGATAGAGTTTCGCCATGACGATTGCCGATGGCGCCAGCATCCTGTCCGTGAGCGGTCTCTCGCCCGTCCTGCACGCGTCGTCGTTCGTCGCCGACGGCGCGCGAGTGATCGGCGCCGTCACTCTCGGGGAGCAGGCGAGCGTCTGGTACAACGCGGTGCTGCGCGCCGATGGCGACACGATCACGATCGGTGCGCGCAGCAATCTGCAGGACAACGTCTCGGTCCACGTCGACCGGGGATCGCCGGTCCTGCTGGGAACCGACGTCTCGGTCGGGCACAACGCCGTCGTGCACGGCTGCACGATCGGCGATGGCGCGCTCATCGGCATGGGCGCCGTGGTGCTCAATCGCGCCGTCATCGGCGCGGGATGTCTCGTCGCTGCCGGCGCTGTCGTGCTCGAGGACACCGTGGTGCCGCCCGGATCCCTCGTGGCGGGCGTTCCCGCGAAGGTCCGTCGCGAACTCACTCCGGAAGAGAAGGACGGTCTGGTGCGCAACGCCGCCGCCTATCTCGCCCACACCGCGCAGCACGAGGACGCCGTCGAGGTCTGACGACCGCCTTCGGGTGTGCACATCGGCGGGACTCTTCGACGACACGCCGCTGGTCGACGCGGTCTGCCCGCGCGTCGTGGATGATCCCCGCCGTTGTGCACGCGCGACACGGCTGCTTGCATGGGGTGATGGATGCCGTCGGCTGGATCTTCGCCCTCTCGATGGGCGGACTTGTCGCGATCGTCACGTGGATGACCTTCCGCTGGATGCGCTCACGTGACGCGAAACCGGATGAGGAATGACGTGAGCCTGATCGAATCGCTCGCGCCGAACGAGGTCTTCGTCTTCGGCTCCAACAGCGGCGGCGCGCACGGCGGGGGAGCGGCGCGCTTCGCCTACGACCGCTTCGGTGCCGTGTGGGGGCAGTCCGAGGGCCTGCAGGGGCAGTCCTACGGCATCGACACGATGTCCGGGCTCGGCGTCCTCGAAGACCAGGCGCGACGGTTCATCGCGTTCGCCGCGGAGCATCCCGAAATGCGGTTCCTCGTGACCGAGGTGGGATGCGGCATCGCGGGTTATGCGCCCGACGACGTCAAGGGCTTCTTCGCGGGAGCGGGCGAGAACGTCGTGCTTCCGGCATCCTTCGTCGCCTGATCAGTCCTTCGCCGGCGGGTGGTTCGCCCCCCGGTGCACTTCGTAGACGCGCATGTGCTCCGGCCAGTCCGGGTCGTTGCCGATGGGGCGGTCGTCCATGAAGAGACGGATGACGTGCGCGAGCTGTTCAGGATGACTGAAGTTGATCGCGTGCGCGGCGCCCTCGAGCAGCACGACGAGCACGTGGTTGTCGGTCCGGCTCGCGATCTCGTCGATCCGGTGCGCGTGGGGGAGGAGCGGATCCTTCTCGCCCAGCACGACGAGCGTCGGGATCTTGAGCGCGAGCAGCCGCTCGAGCGACGGGTACTGCGTCAGCGCTTTGAAGAGCCGCGCGGTGCTGGGCACGCCGAACCGCAGATAGTCGGGCACCGCGACGCGTGCCATACGTGTGGGCTCGCGCGGGGCATCCATCGCCAACTGGGCCATCGCGCGCCGAAGGGGCCGGTTGAACAGACCGCCTGCGGGCGACACGAGCACGGCGCGCTCGACCCGCTCGGGGTAGTGGTGCGCGCACTCGAGGATGACGGGGCATCCCATCGAGTTGCCCACGAGTGAGACCTTCTCGACACCCTGATCGTCGAAGAAGTCCATCGCGGCGTGGGCGAGATCGGGGATGTCGAGCATGTCCTTGCGCTTGCCGCTGCGTCCGAAGCCCGGCAGGTCGGGCACGAAGGTGTGGAATTCGTCCGCGAGCCTCTCGGCGGTCGGGAGCAGGTACCGCCCCGACAGGCCGAACCCGTGCAGGTGCGCGAGCACGCGTGCGTCCGGCGCAGGGGTCGGCGACTCGCGGTAGAACACGTCGACGCCGTCGACGGTCGTCCACTTCTCGGCGAGAGTCGATGCCGGCTTGCGGGGAAGCTTTCGTGGCGAGTTCGCTGCCATGGGGACCTCCGGCGGATGGATGCCTCATCCTCTCGCCGCCGGGGGCGGCGGGCAATCACCCGTGCGGGGTGACTCTCGCGACACCAGCACGAATGCCCTCGCGCACGGACTGCGGCCGAACGTGAGGGCATTGGAGGGGCTGACGGGAATCGAACCCGCATCATTAGTTTGGAAGACTAAGGCTTTACCACTAAGCTACAGCCCCATTTCGGCTGGTGAGGGCCGAAATCGGATGCGGCGGCGAGCCGCTGCATCCACAATCCTACTGGACGCACGAACGGGCTTCGGACGCCCCGCCGTCGGAGAATGTCACGCTCGTCGGAGCAATCCGTGCGAAATGCACCGACAGGGGCGGAATTCTCCGACCGGACGACCTGAGCTTCGCGCGCCGGACCCGCCGACGCACGTCGGCTAGACTTCTCGGGGCCGTTTCGTGTCCGCGTACGCGCGCGACCTGCCCGGGGCGTAGCTCAGCTTGGTAGAGCGCCCGCTTTGGGAGCGGGAGGCCGCAGGTTCAAATCCTGTCGCCCCGACGAACGACCCTCACCCAGACTTCCAGACCCCCGCGCCCCTGCGCGGTCCAACCGAGGAGAACAACAGGCATGGTCACCAGCACCGTCGAGAAGCTCAGCCCCACGCGGGTCAAGCTCACCATCACGGTCACGCCCGAGGAGCTCAAGCCGAGCATCGCGCACGCGTACGAGCACATCGCACAGGACGTCCAGATCCCGGGCTTCCGCAAGGGCAAGGTGCCCGCCCCCATCATCGACCAGCGTGTCGGCCGCCTCGCGGTCCTCGAGCACGCCGTCAGCGAGGGCCTCGACACGTACTACCGCCAGGCCGCCGAGCAGAACGAGCTCCGCGTCATCGGCCGCCCGGCGGCCGAGGTCGTCACGTGGCCGAACGAGAAGGACTTCTCGGGCGACCTCGAGGTCACCGTCGAGGTCGACGTGCGTCCCGAGTTCGAGCTGCCCGCGTTCGAAGGCATCACGCTCGAGGTCCCCGCGGCCGAGGTCGACGAGGCCGCGATCGACGCCGAGCTCGACAACCTGCGCACCCGCTTCGGCACTCTCATCACGGTCGACCGTCCCGCCGCGAAGGGCGACTTCGTCGAGCTCGACCTCGTCGCCACGATCGGCGGCAACGAGATCGACCGCGCCGAGGGCGTGTCGTACGAGGTCGGCTCGGGCGAGCTGCTCGAAGGCATCGACGAGGCGATCGACTCGCTCACCGCGGGCGAGGACACCACGTTCCGCTCGTCGCTCATCGGCGGCGACCACGCCGGCGAAGAGGCCGAGGTCTCGGTGTCGGTCAAGGCCGTCAAGGAGCGCGAGCTCCCCGAGGCCGATGACGACTTCGCGCAGATCGCGAGCGAGTTCGACACCATCGCCGAGCTGCGCGAGAGCCTGTCGGAGCGCGTCGGCCAGCAGTCGGCCTTCACGCAGGGAGCCGCCGCCCGCGACGCCCTCGTCGAGAAGCTCATCGCCGAGGTCGAGATCCCCGTTCCGCCGCAGCTCATCGAGGACGAGGTGCACAACCACCTCGAGGGCGAAGGCCGCCTCGAGGACGACGTGCACCGTGCCGAGGTGACCGAGGCGAGCGAGAAGCAGTTCAAGACGCAGATGATCCTCGACAAGATCGCCGAGCAGGCGAACGTCCAGGTCTCGCAGGACGAGCTGACGCAGTACCTCATCCAGTCGGCCGCCCAGTACGGCATGGCCCCGCAGGAGTTCGTCGACGCGCTGCAGCAGGGCAACCAGCTGCCGGCCATGATCGGCGAGGTCGCGCGTAACAAGGCCCTCGCGGTCGCGCTCGGCAAGGTGACGGTCGTCGACTCGAACGGCAAGCCCGTCGACCTCGCCGGTTTCGTCGCGGTGGACGACGAGGCCGAGGCTGAAGAAGAGGTCGTCGAAGAGGCGCAGGAGCTCGCGGATGCCGCGGCCGACGCCGACGCGATCATCGAGGCGGAGGAGGCCGAGGCGAAGCCCAAGAAGAAGGCTCCCGCCAAGAAGAAGGCCGCTGACGCGTAATAACGCAGGGCTTGAGAAGAGGGTGGATGCCGCGGCATCCACCCTCTTCTCGTCTGTGCGCTCTGCCCAGGGCGAACACGGCCGGAAGCCCTGTGGCGCGCCGGTAGATTCGACTGCGACGACCACGGAATCAGGAGTGTCACATGGCCGAACCACTTGTCGCGACGAGCGTCTTCGACAGGCTGCTGAAGGACCGCATCATCTGGCTGGGATCCGAGGTGCGGGACGAGAACGCGAACGAGATCTGCGCGAAGATCCTGCTCCTCGCCGCTGAAGACAGCGAGAAGGACATCTACCTCTACGTCAACTCGCCCGGCGGCTCCATCACGGCCGGCATGGCGATCTACGACACGATGCAGTTCGTGCCGAACGACATCGTCACGGTCGGCATCGGCATGGCCGCCTCGATGGGGCAGCTGCTGCTGACGGCCGGCACGAAGGGCAAGCGCTACATCACGCCCAACGCGCGCGTGCTGCTCCACCAGCCGCACGGCGGCTTCGGCGGCACGTCGAGCGACATCCAGACGCAGGCCCAGCTCATCGTCTCGATGAAGAACCGTCTCGCCGAGATCACGGCGGCCCAGACCGGCAAGTCTGTCGAGCAGATCAACGAGGACGGCGACCGCGACCGCTGGTTCACGGCGCAGGAAGCCCTCGAGTACGGCTTCGTCGACCACATCCGCGAGTCCGCGGCCGACGTCGTCGGCGGCGGCGGAACCAAGGCCTGACGCGACCTGCGGCGAAAGAGAGAAGAACGAATGAACGTCCCCACCTTCGGCGGTCTGGCGAATCAGGGCCTGCAGATGCCCGGCAGCCGTTACGTGCTCCCGCAGTTCGAGGAGCGCACCGCCTACGGCTACAAGCGCCAGGACCCGTACAACAAGCTGTTCGAGGACCGCGTCATCTTCCTGGGCGTCCAGGTCGACGACGCCTCGGCGGATGACGTCATGGCCCAGCTGCTCGTGCTCGAGTCGCAGGACCCCGATCGCGACATCATCATGTACATCAATTCGCCCGGCGGCTCGTTCACGGCCATGACGGCGATCTACGACACGATGCAGTACGTGTCGCCGCAGATCCAGACGGTCGTGCTCGGCCAGGCGGCCTCGGCCGCGTCCGTTCTGCTCGCGGCCGGCGCGCCCGGCAAGCGCCTCGCGCTGCCCAACGCCCGCATCCTGATGCACCAGCCCGCGATGGGCGAGGCGGGCCACGGCCAGGCCTCCGACATCGAGATCCAGGCCGCTGAGATCCTGCGCATGCGCACATGGCTCGAAGAGACGATGGCCCGCCACACCGGCCAGGACGTCGCCAAGGTCAACAAGGACATCGACCGCGACAAGATCCTCTCGGCCGCCGAGGCGCTCGAGTACGGCATCGTCGACCAGGTGCTGACGACGCGCAAGCGCGGACAGGCCGCCATCGCGTCGTAGACGATGGATGCTGCGAAACCCCGTCGCCCGGCTCGCCGGCGGCGGGGTTTCCGCGTGCGTGCGCGTCGATCCGCTGTCGGCGGAGCGGCACGCCCGGCATCCACAAAGCGCGTCGCAATCCCGCTCGATGTCCTCACGACGGGTTAGGCTCGGAGGACATCCGGGGGGATGATCGCCCCTGTTCCACGAGGAGGAGCCTGATGGCGCGCATCGGTGAGAGTGCCGACCTGTTCAAGTGCTCCTTCTGCGGCAAGAGCCAGAAGCAGGTCCAGCAGCTGATCGCCGGCCCCGGCGTCTACATCTGCGACGAGTGCGTCGAGCTGTGCAACGAGATCATCGAAGAGCGCATGGCCGAGTCGTCCTCGGGCGTGGTGTCCGACTTCGATCTGCCGAAGCCCCGCGAGATCTTCGCCTTCCTCGAGGAGTACGTCGTCGGGCAGGAGCACGCGAAGCGCGCCCTCTCGGTCGCCGTCTACAACCACTACAAGCGCGTGCGCGCGCACGGCACGATCCAGCCGGCCGAGCAGCGTGCCGACGAGGTCGAGATCGCGAAGAGCAACATCCTGCTCCTCGGCCCGACCGGCTGCGGCAAGACGTATCTCGCCCAGACGCTCGCGAAGCGCCTCAACGTGCCGTTCGCGGTGGCGGATGCCACGGCTCTCACCGAGGCGGGGTACGTCGGCGAAGACGTCGAGAACATCCTGCTCAAGCTCCTGCAGGCCGCCGACTTCGACACGAAGCGCGCCGAGACCGGCATCATCTACATCGACGAGATCGACAAGATCGCCCGCAAGGCCGAGAACCCGTCGATCACGCGCGACGTCTCGGGCGAGGGCGTGCAGCAGGCGCTGCTGAAGATCCTCGAGGGCACGGTCGCGTCGGTCCCGCCGCAGGGCGGGCGCAAGCATCCGCATCAGGAGTTCATCCAGATCGACACGACGAACGTCCTGTTCATCGTCGCCGGGGCGTTCGCGGGTCTCGAGGACATCATCTCGAACCGCGTCGGCAAGCACGGGATCGGCTTCGGCGCCCCGCTGCACAACAAGGGCGACGACCTCACGCTCTTCAGCGAGGTCCGTCCCGAAGACCTGCACAAGTTCGGCCTCATCCCCGAGTTCATCGGCCGTCTGCCCGTCGTGGCCTCGGTCAACCCGCTCGACCGCGAAGCGCTCATGGAGATCCTGACGTCGCCGCGCAACGCGCTGGTCAAGCAGTACCAGCGCATGTTCGAGCTCGACGATGTCGCTCTCGAGTTCGAGGTCGAGGCGCTCGAGGCGATCGCCGACCTCGCTGTCGAGCGCAAGACGGGCGCCCGCGGCCTGCGCGCCATCCTCGAGGACGTGCTCGGCCCGATCATGTTCGACATCCCCTCGACCGACGATGTCGACAAGGTCGTCGTGACGAAGGCCTCGGTCGAAGAGGGCGCAGCGCCCACGCTCCTGCTCCGCGAGAAGCGCAAGAGCGCCTGACCCCGAAGGATCAGGCGCTCTCGATCGGACGTCAGGCCGCGAGGCCCCGGCGCTTCAGAAGCGGCTCGATCTCGGCATCCCGTCCCCGGAAGTCGCGGTACGCCTCGAGGGGGTCCTTCGACCCGCCCACACCGAGCAGCCGCTGGCGGAATCGATCACCGTTGTCGCGCGTGAGGCCGCCGTTCGAGCGGAACCACTCGACGGTGTCCGCGTCGAGCACCTCGCTCCAGATGTACGAGTAGTAGCCGGCGCTGTAGCCGCCTGAGAAGACGTGCGCGAAGTACGTCGACGAGTAGCGGGTGGGCACCGCGGGGTTGTCGAGTCCGATGTCGGCGAGGGCGGATGCCTCGAACGCCGCGACATCGAGGTCCTCGGCGGATGCGGCAGCGGCGTCGAGCGAGTGCCAGGCCTGGTCGATCCACGAGGCAGCGAGGTACTCGCTCGTCGCGAAGCCCTGGTTGAACGCTTCGCTCGCGGTGAGTTTCTCGACGACGTCGGCAGGCAGGGGTTCGCCCGTCTCGATGTGCTTCGCATAGTTCGCGAGGATCTCGGGCCAGTAGATCCACATCTCGTTGACCTGGCTGGGGAACTCGACGAAATCGCGGAACACGTTCGTGCCGGCGAAGTGCGGGTACGTGACGGTCGCGAAGAGACCGTGCAGTGCGTGGCCGAACTCGTGGAAGAGCGTCGTGACCTCGTCGAGAGTGAGGAGGGTGGGCTGGCCGGCTGCGGGCTTGGACACATTGAGGTTGTTGACGACGATCGGGTCGGTCCCGCGCAGGCGGGACTGCAGCACGATCGAGTTCATCCAGGCTCCGCCGCGCTTGGAGTCGCGCGTGTAGAGATCGAGGACGAACAGCCCCAGCGCCGAACCGTCGGCGTTGTGCAGTTCGAACACGCGCGTGTCAGGGTGATAGCCGGCCAGGTCGGTGCGCTCGGTGAACGTGACGCCGTAGAGCTCGGTCGCCGCGCGGAAGACGCCGTCCTGCAGGACGCGCTCCGCCTCGAACCACGGACGCAGGGCCGCGGTGTCGAGGTCGTACTCGGCCTGACGCACCTTCTCGGTGTAGAAGGCCCAGTCATGGGCGTCGAGTTCGAACGGCTCCGCCTCGGTGTCGATGATCGCCTGCAGCGCGGCCTGCTCACGGCGGGCGTTGTCGGCGGCGGGCACGGCGAGTCTGCGCAGCAGATCGTGCACGGCCTCCGGCGAGCCGGCGGTCTCGTCCGACGTGATGTACGCGGCGTGCGTGTCGTAGCCGAGCAGAGCGGCGCGCTCAGCGCGCAGACGCACGATCTCGCGCAGCACTGCGCTGTTGTCGTGCGCGTTGCCACGGCTGCCGCGCGCGCGTGAAGCATCCATGATCCGCTTGCGGCTCGCGCGATTCGTCAAGGACGACAGATGGGGATGCCCCGTGAAGAGCGTCAGACTCACGACCCACTTGTCCTCGAGGCCGCGGTCGGCGGCGGCCTGTGCAGTCGCCGAGAGCTCGCCCTCGGTGAGGCCGTCGAGATCCTCTGCCGAGTCGAACACGACGGCGAGGTCGTTCGTGTCGGCGAGGAGATTCTTCTCGAACGTGGTGGTCAGGGTCGACAGTCTCTCGTTGATCGCCGTGACCCTCTCCTTCGCCGCATCGTCGAGTCCCGCGCCGGCGTGCGACATCTCGCGGAAGTGACGTTCGACGAGGTAGCGCTGTTCGGGGTCGAGGTCGAGGGCGTCGAGCTGGTCGTGCAGGGTCTTGATGCGCCAGTACAGCTGGGCGTCGAGCTGGATCGAGTCCTGGTGGGCGGACATCAGGGGAGCCAGCGTCTCTTCGATCGCCTGGATGTCGTCGGTCGCATCGGCCGAAGAGACGGTGTAGAAGGTGCGTGCGACGTCGCCGAGCAGCTTGCCGCTCGTCTCGAGCGGGATCATCGTGTTCTCGAACGTGGGCATCGACCGCACGCGCGTGATGTTCGCGATCTCGGCCTTGTGCGCGGCGAAGGCCTGTTCGAAAGCGGGGAGATAGTGCTCGGGGCGGATCGCCGAGTAGTCGGGCAGACCGTAGGGGAGCGTGGTGGGGGACAGGAGGGGGTTCTCAGACGCCATGACACCAGCCTAATCGCGGCGGTGGAACCCGCAAAGCAATGTTTGCAAAGAGCTACTTGCAAAGAAGTCTTTGCATTGATATCTTCAAGCCATGGAAGAACAGCCCGAGGCGATCGACCCGACGGAAGCGCGCCACAATCAGGACCGCGTCCTCGACAGCGGCGCGCTGCGGGCTCTCGCGCACCCGCTGCGGGTGCGCATGTACGACATCCTCAGCCAGTACGGTCCTCAGACCGCCAGCTCCCTCGCCGAGATGACGGGGGAGTCCAGCGGTTCCACGAGCTACCACCTCCGGGCGCTCGCGAAGCACGACCTCATCCGCGAAGTCGCCGATCAGGGCACCGGACGCGAGCGCTGGTGGGAGCGTCCCGTCGGCGGCGTCTCCTTCGCCAACCCCGAGGCCATGGCGACGCCGGCCGGTCGAGCGGCGTCGCAGATCGTCATGACGGAGTTCCTGCGGGGCCGCAACCAGCAGCTCATGGACTTCGTCGACCGTGGATTCAACGGCATCGACGAGGACTGGCAGGAGGGCACCTTGCTCTCGACCGCCACGACCCGCCTCACTCCCGAGCAGAGCAAACTGCTCGGGCTCAAGATCATGGCGCTGATCGACGACGCCGTGGACACCTACCGCAATCAGACCGGCGAGAACGTCCGGCCCGTCAGCATCCGGGCCGATCTGTTCCCGCTCCCCGAGTTGGGAGAGAAGTCATGACCGCCATTCACGCCCCTCGCCTGCTGTCGCCCGCGACCCCGTTCGAGCGCTTCCTGCTCGCGACTGCCGCCCGCCTCGATCGGATCGTGGCCGTGCGCCTCGAGCGCCGCGCCGCGCGGACCTCATCGGTGCGCCGAGACCTGTCATCCGACGCCGCACTCGGCGTCCGCGCTCGCGCGACCCTGCTCGCGCCCGTCGCGAACCAGCTCCGTTGAGCGTGGCCACCGAGGCGTCGGTCAAGGCGCCGTTGACGAGGGACTTCGGCAAGCTCTGGACGGCTGCGGCCTTCAGCAACCTCGCCGACGGACTCGGGCGCACGGCGGTGCCGCTCATCGCGACGACGCTCACGCGCGACCCGCTCGCGATCGCGGCGATCGGCGCTCTCGCTTTCCTGCCCTGGCTCGTCTTCGGCCTGCCGGCCGGCATGATCGTCGATCGCTTAGACCGCCGCTGGATCATGGCGATCGCCAACACCCTGCGAGGCGGCACAGCCGCGGTCCTCGCCGTGCTCACCGTCACTGGCTCGCTCACGATCTGGTGGCTCTTCGCCGGCGTTCTCGTGTTCGGCTTCGGTGAGACGCTCTTCGACAACGCGACGAACGCGATCGTGCCGGCTCTCGTCGAGCGCCGCTCGCTCGATCGCGCCAACGGCTTCATGCAGGCCGCACAGGTCACGATCGACAGCTTCATCGCGACCCCCATCGCCGGCGTGCTCTTCGCCGTCTCGCTGGCCCTGCCGCTCTGGGTCGGCGCGGCGGGGTACGCGATCCCGATCGCTCTCGCGCTGCTCCTCCCACTCACCGCGGCTCGTGCCTTCGCGAAGGACGCGACAACGCAGGGCGAGTCGGCGGCAGCGCAGGCGGAACCGATGCCCGCGGCATCCACCGTCTCCGCTCGCGAAGCCGTGTCGTACCTCTGGAACCACCGCTTCCTGCGCTCGATGGTGATCTTCACCTCGATCATCGGCTGTGCGTTCTCGTTCGCGCAGGCGCCGACGATCCTGTACTTCCTCGACGAGCTGGATGTCGCGCCCGCCGCCATCGGCGTCGTGACTGCCGGGATCGGACTCGGAGCCCTCGTCGGGTCGCTGACCGCGGCACGGTTGGTCGCGCGGTTCGGCCGCGGTGCCGTCATGCTCGCGGCGAATCTGCTCGCCGGTGTGTCGCTCTTCGGCGTGTGGGCGGCGCCCGAGCTCGTGACCGGCATCATCGCGTATGCGCTGATGGCGTTCGCGGTCTCGACGTGGAACGTGCCGTGGGGCGCGCTACGTCAGGCGATCGTGCCGGGGCGCATCTTCGGCCGGGTGCTGGGCATCATCCGCACCTTCACCTGGGGGCTCTTCCCGTTCGCGACGCTCCTCGGAGGTCTCGTCGCGCGTGCCGACCTGCGGCTGCCGTACTTCATCGCGGGGGTCGTGACGCTCGTGACGACCCTGATCTGCGTCCGCCTGCTTCGGGATGCCTCGAATCACAACGATCCCGAAGCCTGACCCTGTGCAGGGGCCGTGCCATTCAGAGGCTCAGGCGAACCCGTCGTCCGCATCGTGCGTGACGACGGGTTCGCCGTCCTGACCGATGGTCACGATCACGCCGGTGTCGAGCTCGGCGATGGGGCGCCCCTCGAGCCAGGTGAGCGTCCACCGCGGGCGCGGCTGGCCGAGGTCGTCGTCGGGGATCGCGGCGTCGACCTCGCGGACGGCGCGGGCCACGGCATCCGGAACCGCCTTCGGCGGCTCGTCGCCCGACGTCCAACGCGTCCCGAGCTGCATCAGATCTCTCCGAGTTCGATGTCGGTGACCGCGAGCGAGTCGGCCTCGGCATAGGCGATGGCGGCGATGCGCCCCACGGCCTTTAGATCGCCCTCGGCGAGCTGGAGGGCGGCTGTCGTCGCGGCGGGCGCGGCGATCGTGAGGCGGTCGACCGGGTTCTTCTGCGACGCCTTCGCCTCGGTCTTGGCGCGACGGACGCCGACGAGCGCCTCGCTCACGGCCTTGAGAACGGCGGGGTCGCCCTCGATGCCGAGCGGCTCGGGCCAGGCCGCGGTGTGCACCGAGCCGTCCTCGAACCACGACCACGACTCTTCCGCCGCGAACGCGAGCACGGGGGCGAAGAGGCGCAGGAGCGTCGAGAGCGCCGTCCGCAGGGCGAGGGCGGCAGATGCCTGACCCACATCGGTCTGGTCGTACGCGCGCTCCTTGACGAGCTCGAGGTAGTCGTCGCAGAACGTCCAGAAGAACGACTCCGTGACCTCGAGCGCGCGGGCGTGGTCGTACGACTCGAACGCCTTCGTCGCCTCGCGCACGACGCCGTCGAGCGTCGCGAGCATCGAGGCGTCCAGGGCATGCGTGATCTGCGCACCGGACGGCACGGGGAACGACAGCACGAACTTCGAGGCGTTGAGCACCTTGATCGCGAGGCGACGGCCGATCTTGACCTGCGTGGGGTTCTGCGGGTCGAACGCGGCATCGGCGCCGAGGCGGCTCGAGGCGGACCAGTAGCGGACCGCGTCGGTGCCGTGCTGGGCCAGGATGTCGGCCGGCGTCACCACGTTGCCCTTCGACTTGGACATCTTCTTGCGGTCGGGGTCCACGATGAAGCCCGAGATCGCGGCATCGGTCCACGGCGCACGGTCGTCCTCGAGCGCGCTGCGCAGCATCGTCGAGAAGAGCCACGTGCGGATGATGTCCTGGCCCTGCGGGCGCACGTCGAAGGGCGCGACGAGGTTCCACAGCTCGGGGTCGCGCTCCCAGCCGCCCGCGAGCTGCGGCGTCAGAGACGACGTCGCCCACGTGTCGAAGATGTCCTTCTCGCCCTCGAAGCCGCCCGCGGCGCCGCGCTGCGCGGCGGTGTAGCCCGGCGGCACGTCGGTCGTCGGGTCCACGGGGAGCGATGCGAGATCGGGAGTGATCACGCGGTCGTAGTCACGCTCGCCGTTCTCGTCGAGGCCGTACCAGACGGGAATCGGCACGCCGAAGAATCGCTGTCGCGAGACGAGCCAGTCGCCCGTGAGCCCGCCGACCCAGTTCTCGTAGCGCACGCGCATGAAGTCGGGGTGCCACGTCATCTCTTTGCCGAGCGAGACGAGACGATCGCGCAGGGACTCGTCCCGCGCGCCGTTGCGCACGTACCACTGCCGCGTCGACACGATCTCGAGCGGACGGTCGCCCTTCTCGTAGAACTTCACCGCGTGGGTGAAGGGCTTGGACACCGAAAGGATGTCGCCCGTCTCCTGCAGCTTCTCGACAAGCGCCTTGCGCCCCGAGAACACGGTCTTGCCGGCCATCTCGGACTCGTACCAGGCCGATCCTTCGGCGCCGAGCCCCGCGGGCGCGTCGGGCAGGAAGCGGCCGTCGAGCCCGAGGCTCGTGAGGTTCGGAAGGTCGGAGCCGTCCGTGCGACGCAGCTCGCGCCACCACACGATGTCGGTCACGTCACCGAAGGTGCAGACCATCGCGACGCCCGTGCCCTTGTCGGGCTGGGCGAGGTGGTGACCGTGCACTTCGATCGGCGCGTCGAAGAAGGGCGTGAGCACCTTCTTGCCGATCGCGTCCTTGTGCGGGCCTTCGGGGTGCGTGACGAGCGCGATGCAGGAAGGCAGGAGTTCGGGCCGCGTCGTCTCGATCTCGATCGTGCCCGAGCCGTCGGCGTAGGGGAACGCGACCCGGTGGTACGCGGCCGGCTGATCGCGGTCCTCGAGCTCGGCCTGGGCGATCGCCGAACGGAAGTCGATGTCCCACAGGGTCGGGGCGAGCGACTGGTACGCCTCGCCGCGCTCGAGGTTGCGCAGGAACGCGAGCTGGCTCGTACGGATCGTCTCGTCCGAGATCGTGCGGTACGTCTGCGTCCAGTCGACGCTGAGACCGAGCTGGCGGAAGACCTCTTCGAACGCCTTCTCGTCCTCGAGCGTCAGGGCCTCGCAGAGATCGATGAAGTTGCGCCGGCTGATCGGCACCTGATTGGCGGGCTTGAGGCTCTTCGCATCGCCCTGGAACGGGGGAGTGAAGTCGGGGTCGAAGGGCAGGGACGGGTCGCACCGCACGCCGTAGTAGTTCTGCACGCGACGCTCGGTCGGCAGGCCGTTGTCGTCCCAGCCCATGGGGTAGAAGACCGTCTTGCCGCGCATGCGCTCGAAGCGCACCTTCACGTCGGTGTGCGTGTACGAGAAGACGTGGCCGATGTGCAGAGAACCGGATGCCGTCGGCGGAGGCGTGTCGACCGAGAACACCCCGGCACGGCCGACCTCGGCGGCGCGGACGCGATCGAACAGGTACGTGCCCTGCTGCTGCCACGCGGCATCCCACTTCGTCTCGAGACCTTCGAGGGCGGGCTTGTCGGGGATGGATGCATCGGCCATGGAGGTCTCCTAGCGATATATGCGGCACTGTGTGAGCGTGCCTGAGTGTGGGATGTCCCACGATTCTACCGCTCTCGGTCAGCTCTTGACCTTGATGCCCAGCGTTGCGGCGAACGCCGGCGCCAGCAGCTCGATCTGCCGCGGCGAGAGCGTCACGCCTCGGAGGGACGCGGCATCCGTGTACGACAGCGCTTCCAGCCCGCGGAGGTCCACGTCTTGGGCGCGCAGCCCCACCGAGTCCACTTCGTCGGACCTGGTGTTCTCGAACGCGACGCGGTCGCACCGCGCCTGGGGCAGGTCGAGCGTCGTGATGGTGGAGTCCGCGATGAGCACGTCGTCGACCTGCGCCCCCGCGAGCGTCAGGTAGTCGATGCGGACGCCTCGCAGCTCGACCTCGTCGAGCTCGGCGTCGGCGAGATCCAGGGTGCCGATGCGTCCGCCGGTGATGCGCACGCGCTTGAGCCGGGCATCCCGCGCCGTGACGGTGGTCGCGCGCAGGTCATCGATCACGACGTCGACGAGAGTGGCGCCGGTGAGGATGAGGTCGACGACGGATGCCGCGGCCACGCGGCATTCCGAGATCTCGCTGTGCGCAGCATCCGTCTTCTCTTCCAACCCCGTGATCTCGAGACGGAAGTGCTCCTCTCGCGCGGCCAGCCGCTCATGCGGCTCCAGCCGCGGCGGAAGATCGGGTGCGGAGACCCGCGGCGGCGCGGGGTCGTCCTTCTTGCCAGCCATGCCAACGACGCTATCGCGTGGCTCGGACAGCGTCCCCTTGCGCGGGGGACATGCGCGAATCGGAGGACCATGCGCGAATGGGAGGGGCGAAGCGTCCTTCGCGTCCTCCCGTTTGCCGATCACCCTCCAATTCGCTCAGCCTTCCCTCCTCCACATGACGCCGGCGCCGAGATTCTCCACAGATGGGAAGGCGATCGTGAGGCGACGATGCGATCGGGCCCGAGGCTCGTGGGGTGTCTCTTCTCTCCCTCATCCGTGAACGCGGCGGCGTGATCCCGACGCCCCCTGCTGTTCGATCAGGGCGTCAGCCGCCGAGAACTGACGGCCGCCGTCGCCGACGGCAGCGTGCTTCGCCCACGCCAAGGCTGGATCGCCGCTCCCGACGCTGAGCCCGACCTCATCCGCGCTGCGCGCGCGGGAGTCGTGCTGACCTGCGTCACGCAGGCGCGTCGGTTGGGATTGTGGATGCTGGACGACCTGCCGCTCCCGCATGTCGCGGCCCCGCCGACTTCGGGTCACGTGCGCATCAACAAGGACCGCGAGAAGAACCTGACGGCGGCGCGGGTGCACTGGGCGAGACCTCTCGTGCCGCGTGATCCCAGTTCGCTCGTCGACCCGATCGAGAACGTGCTGGCGAACGTCGCGATGTGTCTGCCGTTCGAGCAGGCGCTCGCGGTGTGGGACTCCGCTCTCAACAAGGGCCTTGCCGATCTGGCGGCGCTTCGCCGCCTCCCGCTCCCGGCCGCGGCGCGCCGATTGGCGGATGCCGCGGACCCGTTCCGCGATTCGGGACTCGAGACGATCGTTCCCCACAGACTGCGGTGGTTGAAGGTGCCGATCTTGTCGCAATCGTGGATCGCCGGCCACCGAGTCGACTTTCTCATCGGCGAACGCCTCGTGCTGCAGATCGATGGAGGCACCCACGTCGGGGTACAGCGATCGGAGGACATCGCCCACGACGCGGCTCTCATGCTTCTGGGCTACCACGTCATCCGCGTGGGGTACTGGCAGATCATCGACGAGTGGCCGACCGTGCAGAACCTCATCATGCGCGCCGTGGCCCAGGGTCTCCACCGAGCGGGAGACCTGCCCGCGCGTGGCTGAGCCGCGTGCAGACGGGAGGCCGAGGGGCGGGCAGAAGCGACGGTCGAGGCGTGCAGATGGGAGGGCCGCGGCGTGCGGACGGGAGGGCTGGGGCGTGCGGATGGGAGGGCTGGGGCGTGCAAACGGGAGGTCGGCGGGCGAACGGGAGGGCGAAGACATCCGATTCGATCCTCCCGTCTGCGCATCGCCCTCCCGATTGCGCCTGGCCCGCGCATCCCCGCGCCGCCAACGCCGCGAGAATGGGGCCATAGCCGCGCGCATGGCGCCGCAGCCGCGCTCGACCCCTTGCGCGGGGCCGGTAGACTGGACGCACGAGCATCGATCCGGCCATCACCGGGGAGCTCTCGGAAGAACAGGGTTTCGGCCCCCAGTAGAACCGAGCGGGGCAGGCCCGTCACAGCCGCAGTGAAAGAGGCCCGCCTTCGCGCCACGAAGGCAGGCAATGCCGGGTGGTACCGCGGTCCCAGGAGGATCGTCCCAGCGAGGATGACGACCCCGCTGGAGAGAACATGACCTACCCGAAGACCCGCGGGTCCTCGTTCGGACCCGCCGCCGTCGTGCCGAGCCCGAGGTTCCCCGAGATCGAGCGCGACACGCTCGCCTTCTGGGCCGAGGACGACACGTTCCGCGCGTCGATCGAGAACCGCGACGGGGCCGAGGAATGGGTGTTCTACGACGGCCCCCCGTTCGCCAACGGACTGCCGCACTACGGACACCTGCTGACCGGCTACGCGAAGGACCTCTTCCCGCGCTTCCAGACGATGCGCGGCAAGAAGGTCGACCGCGTCTTCGGCTGGGACACGCACGGCCTGCCCGCCGAGCTCGAGGCGATGAAACAGCTCGGCATCACCGAGAAGGACGAGATCGAGGCCATGGGCATCGACGTCTTCAACGGCAAGGCTCGCGAGTCCGTCCTCGCCTACACGCGCGAGTGGGAGGACTACGTCACCCGCCAAGCGCGCTGGGTCGACTTCGAACGCGGGTACAAGACTCTCGACACGGGCTACATGGAGTCGGTCCTGTGGGCGTTCAAGACACTCCACGACAAGGGACTCGCGTACGAGGGTCACCGCGTGCTGCCGTACTGCTGGCGCGACGAGACGCCGCTGTCGAGCCACGAGCTGCGCATGGACGACGACGTCTACAAGATGCGGCAGGACCCGTCGGTCACCGTCACGTTCCCGCTCGTCGGCCTCAAGGCCGAAGCACTCGGGCTCACGGGCGTCCGCGCGCTCGCCTGGACGACCACGCCGTGGACCCTGCCGACGAACCTCGCCCTCGCGGTGGGCCCCGGCATCCGGTACGTCGTCGTTCCCGGCGGTCCCGCCGGTGCGGCGGACGTGCCGGCGGGCGACGACCCCGAGGGCGCGACGGCGCACCGCTACCTGCTCGCGGAAGAACTCCTGAGCGGGTATGCGAAGGACCTCGGGTACGAGTCGGCGGATGCTGCGCGCGACGCGATCGTGCAGACGGTGACCGGTGCCGAGCTGGCCGACGTCCAGTACGACCGGCTCTTCGACTATTACGCCGATGCGGTGACGTGGGGAACGCAGAACGCCTGGCGGATCCTGGTCGACGACTACGTGACGACCTCCGACGGCACGGGCATCGTCCACCAGGCGCCCGCCTACGGTGAGGACGACCAGCGTGTGACTGAGGCCGCCGGCATCCCGCTCATCATGAGCCTCGACGACGGCGGACGCTTCCTGCCGCAGGTGACGGATGCCGCGGGCGAGCTGTGGATGGATGCCAACACCCCGCTGGTGCGTCTGCTGCGCGGTCAGGGCCGCCTGCTGCGCCTCGCGTCGTACGAGCACTCGTACCCGCACTGCTGGCGCTGCCGGAACCCCCTCATCTACAAGGCGGTCTCGAGCTGGTTCGTGCGCGTGACCGACATCAAGGACCGGATGCTCGCGAACAACGAGCAGATCACGTGGGTCCCCGAGAACGTCAAGCACGGGCAGTTCGGCAAGTGGCTCGAGGGCGCGCGGGACTGGTCGATCAGCCGCAACCGCTTCTGGGGCTCGCCGATCCCGGTGTGGAAGAGCGACGACCCCGAGTATCCGCGCGTCGACGTGTACGGATCGCTCGAAGAGCTCGAGCGCGACTTCGGACGCCTGCCGCTGAACGCGCAGGGCGAGCCCGATCTGCACCGGCCGTTCATCGACGATCTCACGCGCCCGAATCCCGACGACCCGACGGGCAAGAGCACGATGCGCCGGATCGAGGACGTCCTGGACGTCTGGTTCGACTCGGCGTCGATGCCCTACGCGCAGGTGCACTATCCGTTCGAGAACCATGACTGGTTCGATGCGCACTCGCCGGCCGACTTCATCGTCGAATACATCGGGCAGACGCGCGGCTGGTTCTACGTCATGCACGTGCTGTCCACGGCGCTCTTCGACCGCCCCGCCTTCACCGGCGTGTCGTGCCACGGCATCGTCCTCGGCAGCGACGGGCTCAAGATGTCGAAGTCGCTGCGCAACTACCCCGACGTGTCCGAGGTCTTCGACCGCGACGGCTCCGACGCGATGCGCTGGTTCCTGATGGCTTCCTCGGTGCTGCGTGGCGGCAACCTCGTCGTGACCGAGGAGGGCATCCGCGCCGGCGTGCGCGAGTTCCTGCTGCCGCTGTGGAACGCCTGGTACTTCTTCGCGACCTACGCCAATGCGTCCGGCGAGGGCTACGAGGCGCAGTGGCGCACGGACTCGACCGATGTGCTCGACCGCTACATCCTCGCGCTCACGGGCGACCTCGTGCGCGATGTGGCGACCGACCTCGAAGGGCTCGACTCCACGACCGCCGCCGCGCGCCTGCGCGACTTCGCCGAGGCGCTCACGAACTGGTACATCCGTCGTTCGCGCGACCGGTTCTGGGTCGGGGTGACCGATGATCCGAAGAGTCGTGAGGCGTTCGACACGCTCTACACGGTGCTCGAGACGCTCACGCGCGTCGCGGCGCCGCTCATCCCGCTCGTCTCGGAGCGTGTCTGGCAGGGGCTCACGGGCGGACGCAGCGTGCACCTGCAGGACTGGCCCGACGCGGACACCTTCCCGCAGGCGGCCGACATCCGCACGGCGATGGATGCCGTGCGCGAGGTCTCGAGCGTCGCGAACGCCCTGCGCAAGCGCGAGGGCAAGCGCGTGCGCCTGCCGCTTCCGAGGCTCACGGTCGTGGTTCCGGATGCCACGGCTCTCGCGCAGTTCGACGACATCGTGCGCGAAGAGCTCAACGTCAAGGCCGTCGAGCTCGTGGAACTCCAGGAGGACACCGCCGCCTCGTACGGCATCACGAACCGCCTGTCGGTCAACGCCCGGGCGGCGGGGCCGCGCCTCGGCCGCGATGTGCAGCGCGCCATCCAGGGCGCGAAATCGGGGGACTGGTCCCTCGACGGCGACGTGGTGGTCTCGGGCGGGCTGACGCTCGAACCGGGGGAGTACGACCTCGTGCTCGAGACCTCGGGTCGGCCGGAGGGCGAGGCGCTCGCGCTGCTCGACGGCGGCGGGTTCGTGCTGCTCGACACGACGACGACGCCCGAGCTCGAGGCCGAGGGTCTCGCGCGCGACGTCATCCGCGCCGTGCAGGACACCCGCAAGGCCGCCGGCTTCGATGTGAGCGACCGCATCGCGCTGTCGCTCGAGTTCGAGGACGACGAGGATGCCGCAGCTGTCGCATCCGCGTTCCAGGCCGCCGATGTCGCGGGCGAGACGCTCTCGCTCGCGTACGCCGTGGCTTCCCGTGCGGCGACTCTCCTCGTGGAGGGCGCGACGACTGCGGCGGAGTTCGACACGACGATCGACAAGGGCACGTACGCGAATCGCGGCTCCTTCACGGTGTCGGTGGCACGCGTGGAGGTGACGTCATGAACGATCGGGAACGGGCGGATGCCGTCTACAGCGCGCTCGTGCAGCGCCAGGGCGAACGGTGGGTGCAGCCTCGCGTCGAGCGCACGGCGCGCGTGCTCGAACTGCTCGACGATCCGCAGAAGACGTATCGCGTCATCCATGTCACCGGCACGAACGGCAAGACCTCGACGAGCCGCGTCATCGAGAGCCTCGTGCGCGCGCTGGGGCTTCGGACCGGACTGTTCACGAGCCCGCACCTCGAGCGCTTCACCGAGCGCATCATGGTCGACGGCGAGCCGATCGGCGACGCCGCGATCGCCGACGCCTGGGACGAGATCGATCCCTTCGTCTCGATCGTCGATGCCGAGCTCGAGGCAGCAGGGGACGCGCGACTGACATTCTTCGAGCTGCTGACGATCCTCGCGTTCGTCGCCTTCGCCGACGCGCCGATCGACGTGCTCGTGCTCGAGGTGGGCATGGGCGGATCGTGGGACTCGACGAACACGGCCGACGGTGACGTCGCCGTGTTCGCGCCGATCGACATCGATCACGCCGATCGTCTGGGCGCGACGATCCCCGACATCGCCGCCGTCAAGGCGGGCATCATCAAGCAGGGCGCCGCGGTGGTGTCGGCGCAGCAGCATCCCGCAGCCGCCGCCGTCCTTCGCACCGCCGCCGCGACGAAGGGCGCGACGATCGCCTTCGAGAGCGCCGAGTTCGGACTCGTCTCGCAGCGGTTGGCCGTCGGGGGACAGCTCATCACCGTCCGGGGCCTCGCCGGAACCTACGAAGACGAGTACCTGCCGCTCTACGGCGCGCACCAGGGCTTCAACGCGGCTCTCGCGATCGCAGCGGTCGAGTCGCTCGTCGGGCCTCTCGCGGGCGAGGTGCTGACGGACGGACTCGGAGCGGTCACCTCGCCCGGCCGGCTGCAGCTCGTCGGCACGAATCCGACGGTGCTGGTGGATGCCGCGCACAACCCCCACGGCGCGCGCGCTCTCGCGGCCGCTCTGCAGGAGTCGTTCGACTTCGACGAGTGGGGCGTCGTGCTCGGCGTGCTCGCCGACAAGGACGCCGAGGGCATCGTCGCCGAGCTCGCGCCGATCGCGGCACACGTCTTCGCGACGGCGCCGGACTCCGATCGCGCGAGCGACGCGGACGCGATCGCCGACCTCGCGGAAGCGCGCGATCTCCCGGTGACCGTGCACGACGACGTCGCGGTCGCGGCCGAAGCGGCGCGTGAGTGGGCCTCGGCATCCGACCGACGTGCCGTCGTCATCGCGGGATCCGTCATCCTCGCCGGCGAAGCCGTCTCGCTCGCCGACGCCGAGGACTGGAAGAGCGGGTGGCGGTCATGACGTCGAAGGCGGCGCCGAAGCCCCGGCGCGCCCGCGGGGCGGCCGAGTCGCTCGCCTCGATCGTGCTCGCCTTCGAGTCGATCATCGTCTTCCTCGGCGGGCTCGTGCTCTACGGCCTGAAGGCGCTTCCCGCCGGCATCGAGCCGTGGTGGGGGATCGTCGCCGGCACGGTGATGGCGATCCTCATGATCCTGACCGGCCGGCTCGTGCGGTATCGGTGGGGGATCGCCCTCGGATGGGTGCTGCAGGTCGTCGTCGCGCTGGGCGCGTTCTTCGAACCCGCGCTCCTGATCGTCGCCGTCATTTTCGGCGGCATGTACGCGTATGCCACCATCAAGGGGGCCGCATTGGACCGGCGCAACGCGCAGCTCGCGGCATCCACCCCTCCCGACGAATCCTGAACCGAACGGAACCACGCATGCCCACGGAAGAGACCCTCGTCCTCGTCAAGCCCGACGGCGTCGCGCGCGGCCTGACCGGCGCGATCCTCGCTCGCATCGAAGCCAAGGGCTACGCGCTCGTCGACATCCGCCTCGTCGAGCCCGACCGTGCGACGCTCGAGAAGCACTACGCCGAGCACGAGGGCAAGCCGTTCTACGAGCCGCTGCTCGAGTTCATGATGTCGGGGCCGTCGGTCGCGATCCGTCTCGCGGGCAACCGCGTCATCGAGGGGTTCCGCTCGCTCGCGGGCACGACCGACCCGACGACGGCTGCGCCCGGCACCATCCGCGGCGACTTCGGCCGCGACTGGGGCCTCAAGGTCCAGCAGAACCTCGTGCACGGCTCGGACAGCCCGGAGTCGGCCGCGCGCGAGCTCGCGATCTGGTTCTGACCTAGCGGAACAGGTCGTTGACGATCTGCACGACGGCGTTCATCTCGATCTGCGCGAGCAGCAGGATGACGGCGTAACTGAGGATCGCCGCGAGCGGCACCCACGCCATGCCGGCGTTCGCCGCCTTGCGGACGCCGGCCGGGGCCGGCACGATGCCCGAGCGCAGAAGATGGAGCGTCACGGCGTAGAACGTCGGGATCGTGACGGCCCACGTCACCATGCACCACGGGCACAGCGTGTGCAGGTCGTAGATGCTCTGGCTGACGAGCCAGATCACGAAGCCGAACGCGAAGGCGATCCCCGCCCAGAACGTGATCCAGAACCACCGCGCGAACCGTGCTCCGGCGAGGATCGCCGTGCCGACGACGATGGGAGCGACCCAGCCCGCGAGGCCCAGAAGCGGGTTGGGGAAGCCGAACACGCTGCCCTGCCACGAGCCGAGATTCGCGCTGCACTGCACGAGGGGGCTGATGTCGCACGCGGCGCCCGCGTCGGGATCGACGAGGGCGTGGAGTTTCTCGATCGTGAGCGAGAACGCCGCCCACCAGCCGATCGCGCCGGCGATGATGAGCCACACCGCGAGGGCGGTCGGGCGGGTGTGCGTCTGCGGCAAGGCCATGCTCGGATTATCCCAGCGGACGCCTGGACGGATGCCTCGATCGGGCCGTGAAAGAACCCCGCGCGATCCGAGACGAGCAATCGACGGCCGAAAGTGCGATAATGCTCAAGATGCTTCGCGGCCGCGCCGCCATACGCATCACTGAAGACTTCAGGGCAACGAACGCCCTTCGCAGCACGAGCCGAAGAGCCGGCTGCAGACCGAGTGAGTTCGCGGCACCGCAGGTGCGGCGCCGCCGAGATTTCGCCGGGCGATGCGCGGTGTCGCCCCGCAAGGAGTACGCCAGCGATGGCCGATGACACAAACGAACAGCACGAGCCGCAGGTAGACGCGGCCGCCGAACCGACCACTGAATCCCCGGCGGAGTCCACGGACTCGTCGATGGCGTCCACGGATTCGTCGATGGATGCCGCGGCCGAGGGCGTGGCCGTGGTCGAGCACGAGTCCGAGGTCGCCCCCGCACCCGCGGTCGAGCCCGAGTCCGTCGACGGCCCCGACGCTCCCGCAGCGATCGATGCGGAGGTCGCATCCGACGCGTCCGAGCCGGCGACCGATGCTGCGGAGGCGCCGCAGGCGCCCGAGGACGTCGAGGCAGCGCCGGCAGTCGATCCGGAGCCCGTCGTCGAGCCCGAGGCGGACGCCCCCACGACGGAGCCCGAGCCCGAGAAGCCGGTCACGGCGGTCTCGCTCGGCCTGCTGCCCGAGACCTTCGTCTCGGCCGTCTCGACGTCGCTCATGTTCTACGCGCCCGAGTTCGTGCCGCTTCCGCCGCGCCCGGGCCAGGCGCAGCGCGATGACGCGGGCGACGAGCAGCCGACGGGCACGAGCGCGCGCCGCCGTGGTCGTCGTCGTAGCGGTGACAGCGCGTCCGAGGCATCCGAAGCTCCTTCACAGCCGGCCCATCGCCAGCGCGCCGTGGAGTTCATCACCGAGCCGCAGCGCATCAAGGGCTCGACCCGACTCGAGGCCAAGAAGCAGCGCCGCCGTGACGGACGCGAAGCCGGTCGCCGCCGCGCTGTCGTGACCGAGGCCGAGTTCCTCGCCCGCCGTGAAGCCGTCGATCGCGAGATGATCGTGCGGTCCAAGAACGGCCGCATCCAGATCGCCGTCCTCGAAGACAACGTGCTCGTCGAGCACTATGTCGCGCGCAACCAGGACGCATCGCTCATCGGCAACGTCTACCTCGGCCGCGTCCAGAACGTGCTGCCGAGCATGGAAGCCGCCTTCGTCGACATCGGTCGCGGCCGCAACGCCGTGCTGTACTCCGGCGAGGTGGATTGGGATGCCGTCGAGACGGGCAACCAGCCGCGTCGTATCGAACTGGCCCTCAAGAGCGGCGACCGCGTGCTCGTGCAGGTCACGAAGGACCCCGTGGGCCACAAGGGCGCACGCCTGACGAGCCAGATCTCGCTTCCGGGCCGCTACCTCGTCTACGTGCCGGGCGGGGCGATGAACGGCATCTCGCGCAAGCTCCCCGACACCGAGCGCGCGCGTCTGAAGAAGATCCTCAAAGAGGTCCTTCCCGAATCGGCGGGCGTCATCGTGCGCACCGCGGCCGAGGGCGCGACCGAGGAGCAGCTGACGCTCGATGTGCAGCGCCTCACGAGCCAGTGGGAGCACGTGTCGACCCAGGTCGAGTCGATCCAGGCGCCCGCGCTGCTGCACTCCGAGCCCGACCTTCTGGTCAAGATCGTGCGCGACGTCTTCAATGAGGACTTCACCAAGATGCTCATCCAGGGCGACGAGGCGCACAGCACGATCACGTCGTACCTCGCGAGCGTCGCACCCGATCTCCTCGAGCGCGTCGAACGCTATGAGGGCGACGTCGACCCGTTCGACGCGCACCGGGTGACGGAGCAGATCGAGAAGGCGCTCGACCGCAAGGTCTGGCTGCCCTCGGGCGGCTCGCTCGTCATCGACCGCACCGAGGCGATGACCGTCGTCGACGTCAACACCGGCAAGTTCGTGGGCTCGGGCGGCAACCTCGAAGAGACCGTCACCAAGAACAACCTCGAGGCGGCCGAGGAGATCGTGCGCCAGCTGAGGCTGCGCGACATCGGCGGCATCATCGTCGTGGACTTCATCGACATGGTGCTCGAGTCCAACCGCGATCTCGTGCTGCGCCGTCTCGTCGAGTGCTTGAGCCGCGACCGCACGAAGCACCAGGTCGCCGAGGTCACGTCGCTCGGTCTCGTGCAGATGACCCGTAAGAAGCTCGGCCTCGGACTCCTCGAGACCTTCAGCGAGGCGTGCGAGGTCTGCGCAGGGCGTGGCGTCATCGTGCACCACGACCCGGTCGTGAAGCACCGCGTCCCGCTCACGGGCAACGCGCAGGGCGGTCGCCGGCCGCGCGGCGGGGGCAGCTCGGCGCCCGCGGCGGGAGGAAACGGCGGGACGCACACGATCACCGAGGGTGCGAAGTCCGCGCTCGCGCAGATCGCGGCATCCACGATCCACCATCACGACGAGCACCCGCCGGTCGAAGCACCCGCCGAGCCCGTCGTCGAGGCACCTGCGGAGCGGCCAAAGAAGCCGCGCAAGAAGCGCGAGCCTGCTTCTCGCGCACCCAAGACCGAGAAGGACATCCTGCTCGACTCGGTGCTGAGTGCGCTTCCCGAGCCGAAGGCTCCGGGTCAGGGGCGGGGGCGTCGCCGCGTGACGACCGCCGCCCTCACCGGCACGCCGATCGCGCCTCCGACGGGGGAGTAGGCCTCACGGCGGCGCGCGGCGGGCTTTGCCCGTCACGCGCAGTCCCGAGGCGATGAGCCGGCGTACGAGCTCGCGGCCCTCGACGTGCTGTGCGCCGGCAGCGACGAGCCGTGCGTGCGCGTCGTCGGGCACGTCGTAGTGATCGAGATCGAAGCCGCGACGAGGGATGCCGTTGGCAGCCGCGAACGCGTGGAGCTCCGCCAGATCGCTGTCGCTCACCAGGTGCGCCCACAATCGCCCGTGCGCGGGCCAGCGTGCGTCGTCGATCAGGATCGCCATGGCGAGAGCCTAATGACTCGATGCCGCGACACGGCCGTCCCAGCTTTTGCGGGTTGGTCCGGCATCCGGTAAAGTAGTCCTTTGGTGCGTCCCATGCGCACGCCTCAGGGTGTGCGCTCGACAGTCCAGCAACCGGCTGGAGACAGTCCGCACCGCGATTTCCCGTCTTACAGACAATCCGGAGCCATGTGCTCCCAGACGAAACAGGTGTGAAGTGGTTTACGCAGTTGTGCGAGCCGGTGGCCGACAGGAGAAGGTGGAGGTCGGCACGATCGTCGTCCTCGACCGCCAGGCCGCCAAGATCGGCGACCAGATCGAGCTGCCCGCCGTGCTCCTCGTCGACGGCGACGCCGTGACCACCGATGCCGACAAGCTCGCGAAGGTCACCGTCACCGCCGAGGTGCTCGGTGAGGAGCGCGGTCCGAAGATCGTCATCCAGAAGTTCAAGAACAAGACCGGCTACAAGAAGCGCCAGGGCCACCGTCAGGACCTCACGCGCGTCAAGGTCACCGGCATCAAGTAAGCCCAGGAAGAGACTGAGATGGCACACAAAAAGGGCGCAAGCTCCACCCGCAACGGTCGTGACTCCAACGCACAGCGCCTCGGCGTGAAGCGTTTCGGCGGTCAGAAGGTCCTCGCCGGCGAGATCATCGTCCGCCAGCGCGGCACGCACTTCCACCCCGGCGCGAACGTCGGTCGCGGTGGCGACGACACGCTGTTCGCCCTCGAGGCCGGCGCGGTCGAGTTCGGCACGAAGGGCGGCCGCAAGGTCGTCAACATCGTCGCAGTCGCGGAGTAATCCGCGCACAGCGCATGACTTTCGCGGAGGGGGCGGGCTGATGCTCGCCCCCTCCGCCGTATTCCAGGAGGGGACCCCGTGGTCACGTTCGTCGACGAGGTGACGCTGCATCTGCGCGCCGGCAAGGGCGGCAACGGCTGCGTGTCCGTCAAGCGCGAGAAGTTCAAGCCGCTTGCCGGCCCCGACGGCGGCAACGGCGGACACGGCGGCGACATCGTGCTGGTCGCCGACCCTCAGGTGACGACGCTGCTGTCGTACCACCACGGGCCCCACCGCTCGGCGGGCAACGGCGGCTTCGGCATGGGCGACCACCGGTCCGGCGCGCTCGGCGAGACGCTCGTGCTGCCGGTGCCGGTCGGCACCGTGGTCAAAGACCCCGACGGCGACGTTCTCGTCGACATGATCGAGCCCGGCATGCGCTTCGTCGCGGCACCCGGCGGAATCGGCGGGCTCGGCAATGCCACGCTCGCGACGCCGAAGCGCAAGGCGCCCGGCTTCGCACTCCTCGGCACGCCGGGGTGGGAGGGCGATGTCCTCCTCGAGCTCAAGACGGTGGCAGACGTGGCCCTCGTCGGGTTCCCTTCGGCGGGCAAGTCGAGCCTGATCGCGGCGATGTCCGCCGCTCGGCCGAAGATCGCCGACTACCCGTTCACGACGCTGCATCCCAATCTCGGTGTCGTGCAGGCGGGTGACGTGCGCTACACGGTCGCCGACGTCCCGGGCCTCATCGAGGGCGCGAGCGAGGGCAAGGGCCTCGGGCTCGAGTTCCTGCGCCACGTCGAGCGCTGCACGGCGCTCGTGCACGTCCTGGACTGCGCGACGCTCGACCCCGGCCGTGACCCGATCTCGGACCTCGACGTCATCCTCGGCGAGCTCGGCGCCTACCCCGTCCCCGAGGGCCAGGTGCCGCTCCTCGAGCGCCCTCAGCTCATCGCGCTCAACAAGGTCGACGTGCCCGAGGCCAAGGACCTCGCGGATCTCGTGCGCCCCGAGCTCGAAGCGCGCGGCTTCCGCGTCTTCGAGATTTCGACGGTGAGCCACGAGGGACTGCGCCAGCTGAGCTTCGCGCTCGGTGACATCGTCGAGCGTCATCGCGCCGAGCAGCAGGCCGCACCGGCGCCCGAGCGCATCGTGATCCGCCCCAGGGGGTCCGAGAAGGAGTTCACGGTGCGCGTCGAAGGCGGCTCGTACGGCACCTTCTACCGGATCCTCGGCGTCAAGCCCGAGCGCTGGGTGCAGCAGACCGACTTCCAGAACGAAGAGGCCGTCGGCTTCCTCGCCGACCGCCTCGACAAGCTCGGGGTCGACCAGGAGCTCTTCCGCGCGGGTGCGATCCCGGGCGCGACCGTGGTCATCGGCGAGGGCGACGGGATCATCTTCGATTGGGATCCGTCGATCAACTCGGCCGCCGAGCTCATGACGGCGCCGCGTGGCCACGATCCGCGCATGTTCACCGACAATCGACGGACGACGTCCGAGCGACGCGAGCGGTACCACGAGCGGATGGATGCCAAAGCCGAGGCCCGTGCGGAGCTCGAGGCCGAACGACTCGCTCAGACCAGCTGGGACGAGGCCGAGGACGACGCATGACGGCCATCGACCGCAGCGCGATCCACGGGTCGCGACGCGTAGTGGTGAAGGTCGGCTCGTCGTCGATCAGCGGTGATGCCGCCCACCGGATCGACACAATCGTCGAGGCGATCGCGCGGGCGCACGAGCGCGGCACCGAGATCGTGCTGGTCTCGTCGGGTGCCATCGCGACCGCGATCCCGTTCCTCGATCTCGGGGGTCGACCGAACGACCTCGCGACGCAGCAGGCAGCCGCCGCCGTCGGGCAGAACGTGCTCATGTGGCGCTACCAGACGTCGCTCGACCGGTTCCGCATCCTCGCGGGTCAGGTCCTGCTGACAGCGGGCGATCTCGAGAACACGACGCACCGCTCCAACGCGCGGCGCGCGATGGAGCGTCTGCTCGGGCTGCGCATCCTGCCGATCGTCAACGAGAACGACACCGTCGCGACGCACGAGATCCGCTTCGGCGACAACGACCGGCTCGCCGCCCTGGTCGCCCAGCTCATCGGCGCCGACGCGCTCGTCCTGCTGAGCGACATCGACACGCTGTACACCAAGCCGCCGTCGGAACCCGGCGCGGAGCCCATCCGTCACGTCGCGTACGGCGACGACCTGGGGGGCTTCGAGTTCGGGTCCGTCGTGGTCAACAGTGTCGGCACCGGGGGAGCGGCGACGAAAGTCTCGGCCGCACGCCTGGCGACCGCCGCCGGCATCGGCGTCCTGGTGACGAGTGCAGATCTCGTGGACGCGGCGCTGTCGGGCGACGACATCGGCACATGGTTCGCCCCCAACCCCGAGCCCGCCGCGGCTCCCGTCACCGGCCCCGTCCGCACGGTCGGCGAAGCCGTGGCCGCCGATAGGCTGGGTGCGTGACGACGACTGCGACGACCGCGCGCGAGCGCATGCTCCTTGCGAAGGATGCCGCGCGCTCCATCGGTCTGCTGAGCGACGAACGCAAGCGCGCCGCACTGCTCGCGATCGCCGATGCGATCGTCGCCGCGGCGAGCGAGATCGAGGCGGCCAATGCCGATGACCTCGCCCGCGGCCGCGCGACCGGGATGGCGACCGGCCTGCAGGACCGTCTGCGCCTGGACGCCCCGCGCATCGCGGCTCTCGCCGCCGCCGTCCGCGACATCGCCGATCTGCCCGATCCGGTCGGGCGGGTGCTCGACACACGCACTCTGCCCAGCGGCGTCGAGCTCACGAAGGTCGCCGTGCCGTTCGGCGTCGTCGGCTCGATCTACGAGGCACGACCGAACGTCACCGTCGACATCGCGGCCCTCGCGCTGCGCTCCGGCAACGCGGTGGTCCTGCGCGGCGGAACCGCCGCCGAGAGCACCAACAGCGCCCTCGTGCGCGCGATGCGCGGCGCCCTCGCCGAGCAGGGTCTCGACCCCGAGGCGATCCAGACGGTCGACGAGTTCGGCCGCGAGGGTGCGAAGGACCTCATGCAGGCGCGCGGAATCGTCGACGTCCTCGTGCCGCGCGGGAGCGCGCAGCTCATCGAGACCGTCGTGACCGAGTCATCCGTCCCTGTCATCGAGACCGGAGCCGGCGTCGTGCACATCGTCCTCGACGCGACGGCTCCGCTCGACTGGGCTCGCGACATCGTGGTCAACGCCAAGGTGCAGCGACCCAGCGTGTGCAATGCGGTCGAGACGGTGCTGGTGGTTCGGGATGCCGCGCCCCGCGTCGTCGGCCCCGTCGTCGCCGCGCTGCAGGAGAAGGGCGTCGTGATCCACGGCGACCCCGAGATCGCCGCGCTCGCGAGCGACGTCGTCCCGGCGACCGACGAGGACTGGTCGACGGAGTACCTCGGCCTCGAGATCGCGATGCGAGTGGTGGACGACCTCGACGGTGCGCTCGACCACATCCGGCGGTACTCGACGCACCACACCGAGTCCATCGTGACCGAGGATGACGCGAACGCCGAGCGATTCCTCGCCGAGGTGGATTCCGCCGTCGTGATGGCGAACGCGTCGACGCGCTTCACGGACGGAGGCGAGTTCGGCTTCGGCGCCGAGGTCGGCATCTCGACGCAGAAGCTCCACGCGCGTGGGCCGATGGGGCTCAGCGAACTGACCAGCACGAAGTGGCTCGCGCGCGGCGCGGGGCAGGTGCGTGCCTGAGGCCGGAAGGTCTCGCGCGCTAGACTGTCCACTGCCGCTTTCCGCAGCAACCCGAACGGAGCTGGAATGACCCTCGCCACGCTGATCGCCTTCGCGGCCGAAGAGACCGAGCACCACGGCAACGTCGCGCTCGAGACCTTCTGGTACGGCCTCGTGGCGATCATCTGCTTCGGACTGCTCGCGCTGGTCACGCTCTCGTACCGCAACGTCGCCAACCGCCACTCGGCCAAGTCCGAGGCCTACGCGAAGGCGCACGCGAACGACATCCAGCAGGCAGGACACGGCCACTAAGGCCGCTCCTGCATGTCGGTGGAGCGCCGCCCGCGCATCGGGGTGATGGGCGGCACCTTCGACCCCATCCACCACGGGCACCTCGTGGCAGCGAGCGAGGTCGCGCAGTCCTTCGATCTCGACGAGGTCGTCTTCGTCCCCACGGGTGAGCCGTACCAGAAGGCGAAGGTCACGGCGAGCGAACACCGCTATCTGATGACGGTCATCGCGACGGCATCGAATCCCCGTTTCACCGTCAGCCGCGTCGACATCGACCGCGACGGACCCACCTACACGGTCGACACTCTGCGGGATCTGCGCGTCATCCACCCCGACGCCGACCTCTTCTTCATCACCGGCGCAGACGCCATAGCGCAGATTCTCAGTTGGAGGGACCATGATGAGATGTGGGACCTCGCCCACTTCGTCGCCGTCTCGCGTCCCGGCCACGTGCTCAGCACGGACGGACTGCCGACGGACGACGTGAGTCAGCTCGAGATCCCCGCCCTCGCGATCTCGTCGACCGACTGCCGTGATCGCGTACGTCACGGAAACCCCGTGTGGTACCTCGTTCCCGACGGGGTTGTCCAATACATTGCGAAGCATCACCTCTACCGGAGCAAGGAATGACTGAACCCGAGCAGCCGGATACACCTCCGCTCACGCGCAAGCAGCTGCGCGACCTTCGAAACACCGGAGCGACGCCCGTCGTGGGCTCCGAAAGCGCGCCCGAGGCGCCCACCGGTGAAGAGCCCGCCGCCGAGTCGCCCTTCGCGCCGCCGCCCGTCGTCACGGCACCGCCACTTCCGCGAGCCGCGACGCCCGCCGTCATCTCCGAGGCTCCCGTCCCCGATCTGGCCGTGGACCTCGGCGTCAGCCCGCTCACGCGACGACAGGCGCGGCAGCAGGAGCGGATCCGCACCGCCTCGGTGCCCGTGATCACGCCCGACGTCATCGCGGCGCACACCGCGGCATCCGTCCCCGCCGTCGTCCCCGCGCCGGTCGCCTCGCCCGATCCCGTCGACGAGCCGACTGAGGCACCGTCCGGGGGGAACGACGACACGGCCACGAGCGCGCTGCGCGGCCTCTTCGCCGACGACGAGCCCGAGGACGACCCGTATTCCGAGGTCGCTGTCGTCGTCGTGGACGAACCGTCGTTCGAGCCTGTCTCCGAGGAAGAGGACGAAGCGGAACAGGATGCCGCCGGTGCTCTGTTCACGAAGACCGACGAACCCGCGGCCGAGCCGGAGCCGGCCGAACGACCGGTCGTGAACCCCGCGTTCGGCTCGGCACTCTTCGCGGACGGCGCAGCCCAAGTCGATCTGCCACCGTCGTTCGACGACCTGCTGGCGCGAGGCTCGACCGGATCCGTCGGCACGTCGAGCGCGCTCATTCTCTCGCCGCCCACGGGCGAGTCGCCGATCATCGCCCCCGTCACCGCGACGGGAGAGGTGCTCGTCACGGGGACCTTCAACCTGCCCGAGGGGCTCGGATCGCTGGGCCACGCGCCGGGGACGGCGGACGGCCACGAGGCCGACGCCGTGCTCGTCGACGGCGAGCTGCCTGCGCACTCTTCGCCGACGCCGATCGCCGCGAGCGCCGCCATCAGCACGGTGAAGGTCGACGGTGACGTCATCAGGCCGCCCGCCCCCGAAAAGGGCAGCCGTCTGCAGATGTGGCTCGCGATCACCGCGGGAGTCCTCGGACTCGCGCTCGTCGGCGTGCTCGTGCTCGCACTCACGAACGGAACACTCTGATGGTGGCGAGCGCGCAGTCGCACGAGATGGTCGCGATCGCCGCGGCCGCTGCGGACGCGAAGGGCGGCGAGGATCTCGTCGCACTCGACGTGTCGGAGCCGCTTCCGCTCGTCGACGTGTTCTTGCTGGTCACGGGTCGCAGCGAGCGCAACGTCGCCGCGATCGCCGACGAGATCGAGGATCGACTGCTCGAGGCGGGTCACAAGCGCGTCAGGCGCGAAGGGCGCGCGGAGGCCCGCTGGGTGCTGCTCGACTTCGGCGATCTCGTCGTCCATGTCTTCCACGAGGAGGAGCGGACGTACTACGGCCTGGAGCGCCTGTGGAAGGACTGCCCCGTGGTTCCGATCGAGCTCCCGGAGCACACCGCGGCCGAGTGACCTGTGTTCAGGGCACCGCGCACGTTGTAGTAGGCTTGTCGGGTTGCCTCGAGCGATCGAGGGAGCGTCTGGGCCTGTGGCGCAGCTGGTAGCGCACCTGCATGGCATGCAGGGGGTCAGGGGTTCGAGTCCCCTCAGGTCCACCATTTCGAGAGCCGCGAGAGATCGCGGCTCTCGTCGTTTGCGGGCACACCTTGACGCTTCGACGGCGCCGGGTGAGGCTGGAGGCCCCGACATCAGGAGTCAGCCATGACCGAGGTCACCCCGTTCCTGTGGTTCGACAGCGACGCCGAAGAGGCGATCCGGTTCTATACGGCGCTCATCCCGGACTCGGGCGTCCTTTCGGTGTCGCACTATCCCGACGGCGTGCCGAACATGAGCGGCAAAGTCATGCACGCGACGTTCCGGCTCGCCGGGCGGGAGTACTTCGCGATGGATGCCGGACCCCAGTTCCCGTTCACCGAGGCGATCTCGCTGTACGTCTCGTGCGTCGACCAACAAGAGGTCGACCGCTATTGGGCGGCGCTCACCGATGGCGGGGAGGAGCAGCCGTGCGGCTGGCTCAAGGACCGGTGGGGGCTGTCGTGGCAGATCATCCCCGATCGGCTCATCGAGCTGATCCGCGACCCCGATCCGGAGCGCTCCCATCGCGCCGTGCAGGCCATGCTGCAGATGCGCAAGATCGACATCGCAGCCGTCGAGGCCGCTGCGGAGGGCGCGTGAAATCCGCTCGCGCGCTGGCCGCGGCATCCATCCTCCTGCTGGCGATGACGGGATGCAGCGCACAGCCTCCCGACGACCGCGTACCGCCTTCGGCGGCGCCGACGAGTGCGGTGCCTGATCCGTCGCCGACCGAGACCGAGGAACCGGTGCGCACGGGCACGTGGACCGTCGCGGGAGAACCGACGACGATCGCGCGGGCCCTCGCCGCGCCGTGGTCGGTCGTTCCGCTCGAGGGCGGGGGAGCCCTCATCTCGGAGCGCGACAGCGGCGTCATCCGCGAACTCTCTCCCGATGGCACGCTGCGCCAGGCGGGGGTCGTTCCGGGGGTGGTCGCCGGCAACGAGTCAGGCCTTCACGGGTTGGCACTGCGAGATGGATGGCTGTACGCCTATCACGGGGCAGCCGACGACAACCGTGTCGTGCGGATGCCGCTCACCGGCACGGCGGGGTCGCTGGCGCTCGGCGAGCCCGAGGTCGTCTTCACGGGCATCCCGCGCAACACGACGCATGACGGCGGCCGCATCGCCTTCGGCCCGGACGGCTTCCTCTACATCGCGACCGGCGACGCGCAGAACCGGGATGCCGCGCAGGATCCGGCATCCCTCAGCGGAAAGATCCTCCGTGTGACGGCGGACGGTGACCCCGCTCGCGGGAACCCCTTCGATTCGGCCGTCTACTCGCTCGGTCACCGCAACGTGCAGGGTCTCGCCTGGACGGCGGACGGCGCGCTGTGGGCGAGCGAGTTCGGCGGGGACCAGTGGGATGAGCTCAACCGCATCGAACCCGGCGGAAACTACGGCTGGCCGATCGTCGAGGGAGGGGCGGGTGACGCGCGCTTCGTCGATCCCGTCGCGCAGTGGGCCACGCGGGACGCGAGCCCGAGCGGCATCGCCGCCGTCGGCGACACGGTCTTCATGGCAGCGCTCCGTGGTGAGCGGCTGTGGGCAGTCGACACCACGACCGGTGCGACGGCCGTCGCCTTCGATGGGCAGGGACGATTGCGGGATGCCGTGGCCGCGCCCGATGGGAGCCTGTGGGTGCTGACGAACAACACCGACGGTCGCGGCGCCGCCCGCGACGGCGACGACGTGCTCCTGCGTCTGCCCCTCGCGCCCGGATGAGGACAGGACCGCTACGGTGAGATCGTGAGCTCTCAGCCCCGCTGCCCGCACTGTCGCGCGTTCGTCTATCTCGACGCGCTGGTCTGCTCGAACTGCACAGCAGAGCTCGGCTTCCACATCCTGACGCGTCAGTTCCACGGCATCCGCAACGGCCGCGTCGTCATCGACGGCCAGACCTGGTACACGTGCTCGAACCGGGAGTGGGACTGCAACTGGCTCGTGTGGGAGGACGCGCCGGCCGGCCGCTGCTTCTCGTGTCGGCTGACCCGCACGCGGCCCGCGTCGAACGACACCGTGGCGCTGGAGAAGCTGGTGAAGGTCGAGGAGGCGAAGCGCCGTCTGCTCCTGCAGCTCGCAGACCTCGGTCTGCCGATCGTCGGCTGGGACGTCAAGAAGGGCGGGCTCGGCTTCGACCTCATCTCGAGCCTGTCCGAGGGCAAGCCCGTCATGATCGGGCACGCGAACGGCATCATCACGATCGACCTCGCCGAAAGCCTCGACGATCGGCGTGAGGCGCTGCGGGTCAAGCTCGGCGAGCCGTATCGCACGATCCTCGGGCATCTGCGGCACGAAGTCGGCCACTACTTCCAGAACGTCCTGCTCACCGACGACGATCTGTGGGCACGCTGCCGCGAGATCTTCGGCGACGAGCGCGCGAGCTACAAGGACGCGATCGCGCGCCACTACAAGTTCGGCGCCCCCGACGGCTGGCACGAGAGCTTCATCTCGGAGTACGCGACGATGCACCCGTGGGAGGACTTCGCCGAGACGTTCGCGCATTACCTGCACCTCACCGGAACCTTGCAGACGGCTGCGGCGATCGGCATCCATCTCGACGCGGCGGTCACGAGCATGCGCGACACGGACGTCGTGCCGCTCGTCTCGTACGAAGACGAGCCGATCCAGCGGCTGCTGACCGATTGGGCGTGGATGTCGCAGGCCTTCAACCGCATCAACCGGGCGATGGGCTTCGGCGATCTGTATCCGTTCGACCTCGTCGAGCCCGTCCGGCGAAAGCTCGCCTTCATGCACGACATCGTCACGAAGGCGCCCCTGACCGTCGAGGAGCAGTACGCCCTCGCGCTGACGGTTCAGGAGGAGCCGACGTGATCGGCCGTGGCCAGCGCGTCATCGGCGCGGCGACGCACTACGTCGAGAACCAGCCGCCCTGGCGTCGTGATGTCGACGAGTTCGCGCTGAACACTCCTCTCGTCGGGGCGGTCGAGGCGCTCGGAGCGCCCTGGGCGCGAGACGAACTGCACGAGGTCGGCGCCCTGGTCGGGTCAGACGGCTTCCAGCGCGACGCGGTGCTCGCGAACACGCACGCGCCGGTGGCGTGGCCGCACGATCGGTGGGGCTTCCGCCTCGACGAGGTCGAGTACGACCCGTCGTACCACCGCATCCTCGGCGCGGCGGTCGCGCACGGTGCGCACACGTCGGCCTGGGCCGACCCGCGGCCGGGTGCGGGGGTCGCACGAGCGGCGACGTTCATGCTCTTCGCGCAGGTCGAGCCCGGTCACGCGTGCCCTGTCTCGATGACGCATGCGGCGGTGGCGTCGCTCCAGGAGGCGCCGTGGGTGGCCGACGAGTGGATGCCGCGGCTGCTGTCCCGCGAGTACGAGCCCCGGCTCCTGCCCAATGAAGAGAAGCGCAGCGCGCTCATCGGCATGGCGATGACCGAGAAGCAGGGCGGCTCCGACGTACGGGCAGGCACGACCGTTGGTGTGCACATGGGCGGGCACACGTACCAGATCACGGGCCATAAGTGGTTCTGCTCCGCGCCGATGTCGGACGGATTCCTCGTCCTCGCGCACACGCGCCGCGGCGGCGACGAGGAGGGCCTGACGTGCCTCTTCGTGCCGCGGCTGCTCCCGCGCGGCATGCGGAACGTCTTCCGCATCCAGAAACTGAAGGACAAGCTCGGCAATCGGTCGAACGCGTCGGCCGAGATCGAACTCGACGGCACGGTCGGCTTCCTCGTGGGCGAGCCCGGCCGAGGAGTGCCGGCGATCATCGAGATGGTGCAGCGCACGCGGCTGGACTGCGTGCTCGGCTCTGCCGCCGGGATGCGGCAATCCGTCGCGGAAGCCGTGTGGCACGCCCGCGGGCGCGCCGCGTTCGGCGCGAAGCTCGTCGATCAACCGGCCATGACCTCGGTGCTCGCGGATCTCGCGCTCGAGTCCGAGGCGGCGATGCTGACGGGCCTGCGCCTCGCGCAGCTCTTCGAGGATCAGGCGTCGGATCGCGATGTCGCGCTGCGCCGCCTCGCCACTCCGGTGTCGAAGTACTGGGTCACCAAGCGCGGCCCGCAACACGCCTACGAGGCGCTCGAGTGCCTCGGCGGCAACGGCTACACCGAGAGCTTCCCGCTTGCCCGGCGCTACCGCGAGCAGCCCGTCATGGCGATCTGGGAGGGCTCGGGCAACGTCATCGCCCTCGACGTTCTGCGGGCGCTGACGAAGGACGCAGACTCCGCCGACGCGTTCGCCGATGAACTCGCGACGACGTCCGGCGCTTCGGATGTGCTGGATCGCCATATCGAGCGCACGTTCGAACTGCTCGGATCGATGGCCGCGGCATCCGACCCGCAGTCTCAGGCCCGTCGGGTCAGTGAAGCTCTCGCGCTCGCGTTCCAGGCATCTCTCATGCTCCGTCACGCTCCATCGCTCGACGCCGAGACCTTCATCGCCGCGCGCCTCGGAGACGACCGCGGCGCGCAATACGGCGTGCTTCCGGTGGGGGCGGATGCGGCATCCATCGTCTCCCGCCATTGAGCCCAACGGATGACGTGCGTGCCATGCGCGGGTGACTCGGAGGGCGTGAGTGCGTGGGCGACTTCCGCGCGAGCCCGGCCGATGCTCAGTCGGGGAAGGCGCGTGACGTGACGGTGAGCACGGAGCTCGCGCCTCGGTCGAAGTCGAAGCGGAGAGCGCTGTCGCCGACGAGGTAGAGGTCGTATTCGTGCTCGGCGCGGTGCGGAGCGCCGAAACGGCCACAGAGCGCGTCTCGCCCGCTCGGCAGCGGCAGCCCGTCGATCAGCCGGGCGGTGTGCGGATAGGCGGCATCGCCGTCGCTCTCGACGAGTCGGATGACCGCGCGGGCCAGGATCTCCTCACGGAACTCGAGCCTGACGCCGGTGCGCGGCGAGGCCTCGACCTGCCACTCGACTCCGGCGCGCACGACATCGAACGACTCCGACGCATCGCCCGCGAGCCCGATCACGGCGAAGTGCTCGGGCGAGAACAGCGGGCGACCGACGGCGGTGACGAAGACGTCCAGCTCTCCGGGCACGCTCGGCGCGCCGTCGGCGCTCCGAGCCGGGACGTCGGCGGTCGGCACGACGACTTCGCGCATCACGACGAGCATCGACAGGCGTGCACCGTCGAAGTCGAACTGGACGAACCCCCCGTCCGCGGCGTAGCGCAGGAACGTGGGGGTGCGAGCCTGCGGAGCGCCCAGTGCCGCGACGATCTCGTCCGCCGAGAAACCGCGGTCGATCCCCTCGACCAGGGTCGGCCAGCGGCCGTAGGTGCGCTGATCGTCGCGGTCGGCCGCGTAGACGAACACGGTTGTCACGATGCCGTCCTCGAGGAGGAATTCGACGCCTCGTTCGACGGCCACGAGATACTTCTGCTCGGCGTCGGCGTCGTCGAACACGTCCACCTCGTACTCGCCCGCGACGACGGCGAGAGCCTGCTCGAGAAGCGGGTCCCCCTCGCGTGCGCCGAGTGCTTTCAAGAACGCCTCGACATCGCCCTGGATCATCCGGTCCCCGCTCCGTTCACGTCTCGCACCGCCTCCATCACCCTAGCGATCCGTGCCCGCACGGCGTCCGCGACTCGATGCGCGCACGGGCTCGTAAGCTGGTCAGGTGCGCGCGCTACGACGTCTGGGCGCCTGTGCGGTCGCGGGTGGCCTCTTCTGGGGGCTCGTGACGACCGCGCCGGCCGTCGCCGAAGAGAGCGCCGACCCCGACGCGGCCGGCGCCGTCGTCGTGACGGTGGCCGCCGACGACGCGTTCGCCGCCGAGGCCGCGGCGCGCGTCGCGACGATGTCGACGCGGGAGCGCGCGGCCACCGTCGTCATGGGCCACATCCCGACGACGGATCCCGCCGCCCTCGCCGGCTACATGCAGTCCACCGGCATCGGCGGGTTCATCCTCATGGGCGCCAATGTGCCGGGTTCCGAGGGCGAGCTGCGTGCACTGACGGCGGCCCTGACGGCCGACCCCGCGCTGCCCCCGCTCATCGCGATCGACCAGGAGGGCGGCGACGTCTCGCGCCTCCCGTGGGATTCCTTCCCGTCCGCCGTGACGCTCAAGAACGAGCCTCCGGCCGCCGCGCAGGACGCCTTCGCGGGGCGCGCGGCACTCCTGCAGCGTGCCGGGATCGGCGTGAACTTCGGGGTCGTCGCCGATACGACATCCGACCCCTCGATGTTCATCTATCGTCGTGCGCTCGGCACGACGCCCGACGCTGCGGCTGAACGCGTCGCCGCCGCGGTCACGGGCGAAGGCTCGGAGGCCGCCTCGACGCTCAAGCACTTCCCGGGGCACGGCTCGGCGCCGGGCGATTCGCACGCCGGCATTCCGGTCTCGGGGCTCACCCTCGATGCGTGGTCGTCGACGGATGCCGCGCCCTTCGCCGCCGGCATCGACGCCGGCGCACCACTGCTGATGTTCGGGCACCTGTCGTTCCCCGCCGTCGACGCCGCACCGGCGACGCTCTCGGCCGAGTGGCATCGGATCGCCCGCGAAGAGCTCGGGTTCACGGGGGTCAGCATCACGGACGACCTCGGCATGCTCCAGGCGTCCGGGAACCCCGCCTATGCGGATTCGACCGCGAACGCCGTCGCCGCGATCGCCGCGGGAAGCGACATGGTGCTCGCGATCGTCTACTCGAGCGCCGAGACGGCACCGCGGATGGTCGACGGCATCGCGGCCGCGGTGGATGCCGGCACCATCGCGCCCGCGCGACTGGAAGAAGCCGCGACGAGGGTCATCGCCCTGCGGCTGCAGCTCGGCGCCGACGGGCGGGGCCTGATGCCGTGTGCGGACTGCGCACCCGTCGGCTGAATCACCCCGCGGGCTCGATGAGCTCGGGGGAGTTGTTGCGCACGTTGCCGACCGCCTTCGAGACGACGTGATCGTCGAGGGTCTCGGCGACCAGAGGAGCCGCGTCGATCGCGGCATCCAGCACGTCCCGCACGTTCTCGGTCGTCGGGTCGAGCCACGCGTCGGCGTGATCGGCGTCGACGAACAACGGCATGCGGTCGTGGATCGAGCCGAGCCGCCCGATCGAGTCGCGGGTGAGGATCGTGAAGCTCAGCAGCCACCTGTCGTCGGCGTCCTCGGCCTTGGAGGGATCCTTCCACCACTCGTACAGCCCCGCGAAGAAGAGCGGCGAATCGTCGGCGGAGTGGATGTAGTGCGGGATCTTGCCGTCATCCGTCGTCTTCCACTCGTAGTAGCCGGATGCCGGTACCACCGCGCGACGCTTCTGCAGAGCACCGCGGAACATCGGTTTGTCCTCGAGCTCTTCGGAGCGGGCGTTGAACGCCCGGACGCCGATCTTGGGGTCTTTCGCCCAAGAGGGGACGAGGCCCCAGCGAGCGGGCTCGAGGCGACGCGTCGGCGGTTCTGTCTTGGCGGAATCGAGCACGATCGCGACCCGGCTCGTGGGCGCGATGTTGTACGACGGCTCGGGCAGATCATCGCCCTCGACATCGACCCGGAGGGCGCCGACGAGTTCGGATCCGGCACTGGCCACGACGAAGCGTCCGCACATGCGGCCAGCCTACGCGCGGCCCCCGACGTCCGCGGCGATGACGCCGACCTCCTCGAGGCGCTCGAGGAGTGCAGCGCCGTCGTCGCCCGCGACCCAGGGGATCTCGGCGGCGGAGTGGTCGTTGACGGCCGTTCGGCCACCCGCGAGCACGGCCTCGGCGGGGGAGAGACGGCGGATCGCGACCCCGACGACCTTGTCGGGGTGGTCGCTCGTGAAGGTCGTGTACAGATCGTCGTCGTGCTGGCCGTCATCGCCGATGAGGAGCCACTTCACGTCCGGGAACTCCCGCGCGAGGCGCTCGAGGTTCGTGGACTTGTGCTCCGGGCCGCTGCGGAACCAGCGGTCGTGTGTCGGGCCCCAGTCGGTGAGCAGCATCGCTCCCGGGGGGAAGAGGTGGCGGCGGAGGAAGCGGATGAGCGTGGGAGCGACGTTCCAGGCGCCCGTCGAGAGGTAAACAAGCGGTGATCCGGGGTTGTCCCGGATGAGTCGCTCGGTCAGCACCGCCATGCCGGGCACGGGCTGACGCGCGTGCTCGTCCACGACGAAGGAGTTCCAGGCCGCGATGAGCGGGCGGGGGAGGGCTGTCACCATGACGGTGTCGTCGACGTCAGAGACGACGCCGAACCGGATGTCGGGCCCGACGACGAAGACGCGGGACTCGATCGGGTCGCTCTGCTCTACCGCCATCGTGAAGGTCTGCCAACCCGGCGCGAGCGTCGCCGGGATCACGGCGTCGATGACGCCGCCGCGGTCCGAGACGACCTCGTGCGTGACGTCGCCGATCGTGATCCGCACCTGCGCATACCCGACGGGCACCGACGCGAAGCTGCGCCATCCGCGCACCGAGGCGTACTCGCCCGTGCCCCGCGGCTTGACCGGCGGCACGATCATCACGCGACCGAGCACGCGCACCCAGTCCGTTCCGGCGTAGCCGGGGAACGGGGTGACGGTGGGCTTCAGACCGCGGGCACGGGCGCGCCGCTCGCGCCACGTGTGGAAGCGGTACTCGAGTCGCGCGAGCCACAGCACTTTCGTGCGTGCGGGCGCAGCGGTGTTCTCGGGCATCGTTCAAGTCTTACACGTCGGACGACGTCGTACCGGGTGCGTCATGCTCCGCGGCGTCGAGGTGTTTGCGCTCCGACCGCTCGATGAGCTTCTTGGCCACGAAGACGCCGACGAGGAACAGGACGATGATGCCGACGAAGATGTAGGCCGCGTAGTGCAGCTGGTCGGCGAGTTCGCGGTAGGTGCCCGCGGCGAGCGCGGAGACGCTGATGTACAGGGCGGCCCACAGGATGCAGGCGGGGGTCGTCCACGCGAGGAAGCGCCGGTAGGAGTAGTGGCTCATTCCGACCGTGAGAGGCACGAGCGAGTGCAGGACGGGCAGGAAGCGCGACAGGAAGATGGCGGGGCCCCCGCGGCGCTGCAGATACCGCTCGGCGCGGTCCCAGTTCGGGCGCCCGAGCTTGCGGCCGAGCCGTGAATCGCGGATGCGTGGCCCGAGCACCCGGCCGAGCCAGAACCCGATGCTCTCGCCGATGAGGGCGCCGATCACGACCGCGACCCCGAGGAGGATGCCCTCGAGCGGGGACGCGACGGCCGTGCCGGCGACGATGACGACGGTGTCGCCGGGGACGATCAGACCGACCAGGACGCTGGTCTCGAGCATCATCGCGAGCCCCGCGACGAGCGTGCGCACGACCGGGTCGACGCTCTGGACGGTGTCCAGGAGCCACGACAGGATCTCGTTCACGTTCCGAGCCTAGAGGGGCTTCCTCCGCTCTAGCCTGGAACCATGCCAGAGCCTCTCGTCTGCGTCGTCCTCGACGCGTGGCGGGATCCGGCATCCGTCCACGACCTCTTCGCGGCACGCGGCGGCGAGACCTTCTGGCTCGACGCCGGGCCCGCAGCGGCCGACGGGTGGAGCTGGGTCGGCGAGGGGAGCATCGAACGCGACCCGGCCCGCGTGCGAGCGGTTCCCTGTGCCGCGGCACCGACTCATCTCGAGGGCGGGCGGTTCCGCGGTGGTTGGGTCGGGTGGCTTGGATACGAGGATGCCGCGGCCCGCGCCGGTGCGCCGGCCGCTGTTCCCGAGCCGGCGATTGCGCAGACCGTCTGGCTGCGCGTCGAGCGCTTCGTGGCCTTCGATCATGCGGCCGAGGTCGCGTGGGCGTTCGCGCCGGCGCACGAGATCGAGGACTTCGCCGTCGCCGCGACCGGAACGGCGACCGCGCTCAGGGCGGAGCCTGCGCAGCCGCTCGGTGAGGCCCTCGCCCGGCATGACCCGCGTGAGTACGCGACGCTCATCGAGCGCTGCCGGGACGCGATCCGCGAGGGCGACGCGTACCAGCTCTGTCTCACGACCCGGTTCGACGTGCGCGCGCCGGTCGACGCCGTCGGCGCGTATCGACGCCTGCGCGCGACGACCCCCGCGCACCACGGGGGGATCGTCCGCGCCCGAGGACTCGCGCTCGCGAGCGCGAGTCCGGAGCGCTTCCTCGAGGTCGACGGCACCGTCGTCCGCACGCGACCGATCAAGGGCACGCGCCCGCGCGGACGGGATGCGGCGGAGGACGCGGTGCTCGCGGGGGAGCTCCTCGAGAGCGAGAAGGAGCGCGCAGAGAACGTCATGATCGTCGATCTCATGCGCAACGATCTGTCGCGCGTGAGCGTGCCGGGGTCGGTGGGGGTCGACGCCCTCCTGCAGGTCGAGTCGTACCCCGCCGTACACCAGCTCGTCTCGACGGTCTCGGGAACCCTCGTGCCCGGCACGACGGTCGGGGACCTGCTCGACGCGACGTTCCCCGCGGGCAGCATGACGGGTGCCCCCAAACTGTCGGCCATGACGATCCTGCACGGGCTCGAGCGCGGCCCCCGCGGGGTGTTCGCGGGATGCTTCGGCTGGGTCGGCGACGACGGGGCACTGGATCTCGCGATGGTCATCCGATCCGTCGTCGTGCATCCCAGCGGCGCGTATGTCGGTGCGGGCGGCGGGATCACCTGGCGATCGGATGCCGCGGCCGAAGTCGCCGAGGTCGGCGTCAAGGCGCGCGGACCGCTCGCGGCGTTGGGAGCGACCCTGCCCGACGGCTGGTGAGACGGCGATTCCGGTAACCTGGAAGACGGTGCCTTCGTGCATCCATCGGCTTCCCACGATTGGTTCTCCCCGTGAGTCAGACTTCTTCGCCCGACACCGCTGTGCCCGCTGACGGCTACGACGCGTACGCCATCCAGCAGAAGTGGCAGGCGCGCTGGGCCGAGGAAGACCCGTTCCGCGCGGGCGGCGCCGACGATACGCGTCCGCGCAAGTACGTGCTCGGAATGTTCCCGTACCCCTCCGGCGACCTGCACATGGGGCACGCCGAGAACTACGCCTACGTCGACATCGTGGCGCGCTTCTGGCGGCACCGCGGTTACAACGTCCTCAACCCGATCGGTTGGGACTCGTTCGGCCTGCCGGCCGAGAACGCCGCGATCCAGCGCGGTGCCGACCCGCGCGAGTGGACCTACGCCAACATCGAGAAGCACAAGAAGAGCTTCCGCGAGTACGGCTCGTCGTACGACTGGTCGCGCATCCTGCACACGAGCGACCCCGAGTACTACCGCTGGAACCAGTGGCTGTTCCAGCGCCTGCTCGAGCGCGGGCTGGCCTATCGCAAGGCGAGCCCCGTCAACTGGTGCCCGAACGACCAGACCGTGCTCGCGAACGAGCAGGTCGTCGACGGCCACTGCGAGCGCTGCGGCGCCGAGGTGACGAAGAAGAACCTGACGCAGTGGTACTTCAAGATCACGGCGTACGCCGACCGCCTGCTCGACGACCTGAACCAGCTCGAGGGCTTCTGGCCGCAGAAGGTCATCCGGATGCAGCGCAACTGGATCGGCCGCTCGGTCGGAGCCGACATCGACTTCGAGATCGAAGGGCGTGACGAGAAGGTCACGGTCTTCTCGACGCGTCCCGACACCCTGCACGGCGCGACCTTCTTCGTCGTCGCACCCGACAGCGACCTCGCGGCGGAGCTCGTCTCGGGCGCCGACGCCGAGGTGCGCATGCGGTTCCAGGCCTACCTCGAGCAGGTGCGCAAGGAATCCGACATCGAGCGTCAGAGCACCGACCGCCCCAAGACGGGCGTCTTCCTCGGGCGCTACGCGATCAACCCGGTCAACGGCGATCGCCTGCCGATCTGGGCGGCCGACTACGTGCTGGCGGACTACGGCCACGGCGCGGTCATGGCCGTTCCCGCGCACGACCAGCGCGACCTCGACTTCGCGCGCGCCTTCGATCTGCCCGTCAAGGTGGTCGTCGACACGACCGCCCCGATCACGGGTGCGATCCCCGTCATCGAGCTCGACGAGCAGGGCGTGCCCATCGATCCGGGCGCGGACGAGGCATCCCTCGTCGATCTCGACCCGGCGAAGACGGGCGTCGCCCTCACGGGCGAGGGCCGCATGATCAACTCCGGCCCGCTCGACGGACTCTCCAAGCGCAACGCGATCGCCCGCATGATCGAGCAGCTCGAAGCCGCCGGCACGGGCCGGGCGGCGAAGTCGTTCCGCCTGCGCGATTGGCTCATCTCGCGTCAGCGGTTCTGGGGCACGCCGATCCCGGTCGTCCACACCGAGGACGGCCGCATCGTGCCCGTGCCAGATGATCAGCTGCCGCTCGAGCTCCCCAACGCTGTGGGACTCGACCTGAAGCCCAAGGGCACGTCGCCGCTCGGCGGCGCGACGGAGTGGATGCAGACGATCGACCCCGAGACGGGTGAGCCGGCTCTGCGGGACCCCGACACGATGGACACGTTCGTCGACAGCTCGTGGTACTTCCTTCGCTTCCTCAACCCGGGCGACAAGACCGAGGCGTTCTCGACACGTGAGGCCGACCGCTGGGCGCCCGTCGACTCGTACATCGGCGGCGTCGAGCACGCGATCCTGCACCTGCTGTACGCGCGCTTCATCACGAAGGTCCTCTTCGACATGGGCCTGATCGAGTTCACCGAGCCGTTCTCGAGCCTCATCAATCAGGGCATGGTGCTGCTGGGCGGCTCCAAGATGTCCAAGAGCAAGGGCAACCTCGTCGAGTTCGAGGCGAGCATGAAGGATCCGGGGGCGGATGCCGCGCGCGTCGCGATCACGTTCGCCGGACCCGTCGAGGACGACATCAACTGGGAGGACGTCTCGACGACGGGTGCCCAGAAGTTCCTCGCGCGCGCCTGGCGCGTCGCGAGCGACGTGACGAGCGACCCGGATGTCATCTGGGCCGAGGGCGACATCGCCCTGCGTCGCGTGACGCACCGCCTGCTGGCCGATGCCTCGGGCCTCATCGAGCAGAACAAGTTCAATGTCGTCGTCGCGCGGCTCATGGAGCTCGTCAACGCGACGCGCAAGGTCATCGACACGGGCGCGGGCCCCGCGGATCCCGCCGTCCGCGAAGCCGCCGAAGTCACCGCTATGGTGCTCGACCTCTTCGCGCCGCACACTGCTGAGGAGATGTGGGAGGTGCTGGGCTACGACGGCTTCGTCGGGCTCGTGCCGTGGCGTCAGGCCGACTCGATGCTTCTCGTCGAGGAGACCGTCACGGCAGTCGTGCAGATCGACGGCAAGGTGCGCGCGACCCTCGACGTGCCGGCCCGCATCGATTCCGCCGAGCTCGAGCGCCTCGCACGTGAGGACGCCCGCATCGTGCGCTCGCTCGGCGACCGCGAGATCGTGCGTGCGATCGTCCGTGCTCCGAAGGTCGTGAGCTTCAGCACCCGCTGAGGCTCCTCCCCAGCGGCGCACAGCGGCGCGTCATCCACGGGGTCGCCGGTACGCAGCATCGCGCATCTCCCGCGCTCATAGCGTGGGCGGGTGACATCGGACGACCCTGCGGAGCGGCCTGCGCCGCCGCGGCGGCGCCTCGGTCTGGGCGCCGCTGTCGTGGCGGTGCTCGTCGTCCTGGCCGTCACGGTCGGGATCGGAGTGCTGCGCGGCGCGACGACCCCCGTCGAGGCTGTGACGGTCGACATCGGGTCCGCGGGGCCTTCGAACCCCGGGCTCCAGGTGCACGTGGCCGGCGCGGTGGCGGCACCCGGGCTGTACGTGCTCCGCGCCGACGCGCGAGTCGTCGACGCCGTCGCCGCGGCGGGCGGGTTCCTGGACGGAGCGGCGCGGGATGCCGTCAATCTCGCGCGACCGCTGAGCGACGGCGAGCAGCTGCTCGTGCCCGCCGCCGGCGAGTCGCCGTCCGCAGGGCCGCCCGCGGTCGCCGACGGACGCGTGAACCTCAACACCGCCGATGCCGCGGTGCTCGACACGCTGCCTCGCATCGGTCCCGCCCTCGCGCAGCGCATCATCGACTGGCGCGACGAGAACGGCCGCTTCACGAGCGTCGAGGATCTCCTCGCCGTCCCCGGCATCGGCGACAAGATGCTCGACTTTCTGCGTGAGCTCGTGACGATCTGATGTTCCGGCGCGGCCTGCACCTCGTGCCCGTCGTCGCGGCGGGATGGGCGACGGCGTACGCCGCGATCCAGATTCCGGATGCTGCGCCCGGCCTCGCCGTCGGCGGCTGGGCCATCGCACTGTGCGCGCTGGCGGCGACGGCGGTGGTGCGTCGTCGCCGCGCGCCCGTTCTGCGAGCGATCGTCGTCCTGACGCTCGCGGCCGCGGCCAGCGGGGCCGCGGCATCCCACGTCGCCTACGCGCAGCCGGCGCGCGTGCAGGCGACGTCCCTCGGCCTCGACGGTGGGCGCGCGATAGACGCGAAGGCGACCGTCGTCGGCAAGATCGAGCGGCGCGCGGACGGTTCCGTCGGGTTCGATGCGGTCGCGTCGCAGATCACGACCGGATCGCACACGACACCCGTCCGGGTCGAGGTCTCGGTCGTCGTCGACCCGGCAGGTGTCGAGGGGTCTCCGGGCGCGCTCGATGTCGGGTCGACGGTCGTGGTCCGCGGGACCGCTGAACCGGGGTGGCCGGGCGACCGCGCCGTGCTCATGCTGCGGGCATCGCGCGGCGTCACGGTCGTCTCGCCGCCCGACGGCGCGCTGGCGATCACGGCGGGTCTGCGACAGGGGCTCGTGGCCGCCGTCGCGGGTCTTCCCGGACCGGGTGCGGGTCTCGTGCCGGGGCTCGCGGTGGGCGACACCTCGGCCGTCGAGCCCGCGCTGGATGCCGCGATGAAGCGCTCGTCGCTGTCTCACCTCACGGCGGTCTCGGGCGCCAACTGCGCGCTGGTCGTCGGACTCGCGTTCGCGGGTGCCGCTGCCCTCGGGGCCGGTCGGCGTCTGCGTGTCGTCGTCGGGCTCGCCGCGCTCGCGGGGTTCGTGCTGCTCGTGACCCCGGAGCCGAGCGTCGTGCGGGCGGGCGCGATGGCCGCGATCGCTATGATCGGGCTCCTGCTCGGCCGCACCGGTATCGGCGTCGCGGTGCTCTCGCTCGCGATCGTGGTTCTCCTGATCACCGACCCGTGGCTCGCAGGATCGCTCGGCTTCGCGCTCTCGGCCGCGGCGACGGCATCCCTCCTCCTCTTCGCGCGTCCGCTCGCAACGGGGCTCGAGCGGTGGCTTCCGCGTTCGCTGGCGCTGGGGCTGTCGATACCGCTCGCCGCCCAGCTCGCGTGCGGGCCGCTGCTCGTGCTCATCGAGCCGTCCGTCCCGCTGTACGGCGTCGTCGCGAACCTGCTCGCGGCGCCCGCGGCTCCGGTCGCGACCGTCGTGGGGCTCGCGGCGTGCCTCGCGTCGCCGATCCCGCTGCTGCAGGCGGGCCTGGCCGGGATCGCCTGGATCCCGGCATCCTGGATCGCCGTGACGGCGACCACCGTGACGCACCTGCCCGGCGACCTCGTGCCCTGGACCCCGGGCTGGCCGGGATTCGCGCTGCTCGCCGTCGTCGGTCTCGCGATCGGTCTGGTGGTCGCCGTCCCACGACGACGGGCGAGGACGCGGGTCGTCGCGGGACTCGTCGTGGCCCTCACGATCGGTGTCGTCGGTGGCGGGGCCGCGCTGGCCGGCGTCGCGGGGCGCCTGACGATCCCCGGCGACTGGAGCGTCATCGCGTGCGACGTCGGGCAGGGGGATGCCGTGCTCCTGCGCTCTGCGGGCGCCGTCGCGCTCGTCGACACGGGGCCCGAGGCAGGGCCGCTGCGCGCGTGCCTCGACCGCGTCGGAGTGGACCGCATCCAGCTGCTCGTCCTGACGCACTTCGACCTCGACCACGTCGGCGGGCTCGACGCCGTCCGGGGCCGGGTCGACGTCGTGCTGCACGGACCCACCGCGTCGCCGAGCGATGCGCAGCTGCTCGCCGCGCTCTCGGCAGGCGGCGCACGCATGGTTTCGGCAGAGGAGGGGATGCAGGGCGCGCTCGGCGCGGCGCAGTGGCGCGTGCTGTGGCCGCGCGCGCAGAGCCGGGCGTTCCCGAGCGGCAACGACGCGAGCGTCGTCCTCGACGTCCGAGGCGGCGGCGTCCCGACGACACTGCTCCTCGGCGATCTCTCGGCGTCGCCGCAAGCGGTGCTGACGGCATCCCTCGTCCCGCCGTACGCACTCGTCAAGGTGGCTCACCACGGGAGCGCGGATCAGGATGCCGGGTTGTACGCGGCCGCGTCCCCGGCGATCGCGCTCGTCACGGTCGGCGCGGACAACGACTACGGGCATCCGCGCGGCGAGATCCTCGACGTGCTCACGGCGGTCGGCGCCCGGATCGCACGAACGGACGTCGACGGTCTCGTCGCGATCTCGACCGCACCCGAGGGGATGACGCTCTGGAGGGAGCATGGCCGGCCCGTCGGTGCCGCTCGGTAGGCTGAGAGCATGGCATCGGCAGCGCGACGACCCGCTCGAGGATCGTCCGGGGGTTCGGCCCGCACGGTCATCCCGCAGCTGTCATGGCGTGATCCGCAGCCCGCGCCCGTGGTTCTCGTCTCGGGTCCGGAAGAGGTCTGCGCGGAGCGCGCGATCGCCGGCCTGCGCGACTACCTGCGGGCCGAGGACGCGAGTCTCGAGGTGTCCGACATCCGCGCGGATGACTACGCCGCCGGCACGCTCCTGGCCGTCACCTCGCCGTCGCTCTTCGGCGAGCCGCGGCTCGTGCGCGTCTCGGGCGTCGAGAAGTGCTCCGATGCGTTCCTGACCGAGGCGCTGGCATATCTCGAGAATCCGCAGGACGGCGCGACGGTCGTGCTTCGGCACACCGGCGCGACCGTGCGCGGCAAGAAGCTGCTCGACGCGGTCCGGGCCGGCACGGGCGGCGGGGTCGAGGTGCCGTGCGCGGCGATCAAGCGCGACTCCGACAAGTTCGACTTCGCCGCGGGGGAGTTCCGCGCAGCGCAGAAGCGCATCGCCCCGACCGCCTTGCGCGCGCTCGTCTCGGCGTTCTCCGACGACGTGACCGAGCTCGCGGCCGCGTGCCAGCAGCTCATCGCCGACGTGCCGGGCGATGTGACCGATCAGGTCGTCGAACGGTACTACGGCGGGCGGGTCGAGACGTCGGCCTTCACCGTCGCCGACACCGCGATCGCGGGTCGCTACGGCGATGCGCTCATCGCGCTGCGGCATGCGCTCGCATCGGGCACCGACCCGGTCCCGCTCGTGGCGGCGATCGCGATGAAGCTGCGCACGATGGCGCGGGTCGCGGGCAGCCGCGAGTCCCGCACCGCCCTCGCTGCGCGCCTCGGACTCAAGGATTGGCAGGTCGACATCGCGCGCCGCGATCTCTCGGGCTGGAACGAGACATCGCTGGGCATGGCGATCCAGGCGGCGGCGCAGGCCGACGTCGACGTCAAGGGCGGCTCCCGCGACGCGGTCTTCGCGCTCGAGCGTCTCATCACCGTCATCGCGACGCGCGCGCCCTACGGCGCCTGACCCGCGGACGGGCACGGCGCCCTGTCTCGTTGAGGACCCACGCGTCCGATCCTCGCGACAGACGAAAGACGTCCGACCTCGCACCCTGACGAAAATCGGTCAACCGCGCCAAGTTCGGACTCGGCGCGCGGAATTCTCCGAAGTTCGCGCGGTTGACCGAAGTTCGTCAGCCGCTCCACGACGAAAGCGGAAGCCCGCCCCCTCGGAAGGGACGGGCTTCAGCGGAAAGCGATGCGGCTCAGAGAGCGGCGACCTGCTTCGCGATGGCCGACTTGCGGTTCGCAGCCTGGTTCTCGTGGATGACGCCCTTGCTCACGGCCTTGTCGAGCTTCTTCGTCGCGGTCGCGAGCGCCTTCTCGGCAGCGGCCTTGTCGCCGGCGGCGACGGCCTCGCGGGTGCGGCGGATCTCGGTCTTGAGCTGGCTCTTGACGGCCTTGTTGCGCTCGTGCGCCTTCTCGTTGGTCTTGTTGCGCTTGATCTGCGACTTGATGTTGGCCACGGTGAATGGTCCTTCGTAATGAGTTGGATGTGGGATGTGTCGCGTTACGGGTAGAGGGGCCGCTCGCGACGTCGTGTGGAGGTGGGACCCCACACGCAAGCCAAACACCGAGTCTATCAGCTACCTGCAGTCGCCCGAGAATCGAGCGTCGCGATCGCGAGGTCGAGCAGCGCGTTGAACACGCGCGGACGCATCGCCGTCACGAGGTGCGACGTGCGCGGCACGACGATCAGCTCGGCGTGCTGCGCGACCTTCACGAACAGCCGCTCGTTGACCCGCAACTGGTCGTATTGGCCGTTGACGAACCACAGCGGCTCGTCGATCCGGCGCAGCGCCGCGAGCAGATCGAGCACCGAGAGGCTCTTGAGCGCGGCATCCTGCGTATCGAAGGCGTAGCCGCCCGCGCCGAAGTCGGACCGCGTCTCGGGAGGGAGCGTCGCGTCCAGCACGCGATTCGTGAGCCACATCCCGCGGTCGGGCAGGGCGTCGAACCGGCGCGCGAGCGCGCGGTAGGTCGCGAGCCCGAGTCCTCGCGGAATGGCGGTGCAGGATGCCGCGATGAAACCCGCGACGGGCGGCGGATCAGGCGCGCCGACGTAGTCGATGCAGACGAGGCCGCCCATCGAATGACCGGCGAGCAGCACGGGTCCTCGGGCCGCGGCATCCCGCACCGCCGCGTCTATCGTCGCCAACGCGCCGTCGAGGGTGAACTCCTCCTGCATCCGCGAACCGTGGCCGGGCAGATCGACCGCGGTCACGCCGTGGCCGCGCGCCTCGAGATGCGCGACCTGTGCGCGCCACATCGTCGCGGATGTGCGGATGCCGTGCACGAGCACGACCTGCACGACCATGCCCTCCAACCTACCGACGCCGAGGAAGCGTTGCCTGCGGCCTGGCCAAGTAGACTCGAGAGGATATGTCACCGCGCGCCCTGAAGCCTCTCGAGCCGTCGGCCACCCCGCCCGAGCTGATCCGCAACTTCTGCATCATCGCCCACATCGACCACGGCAAGTCGACGTTGGCCGACCGCATGCTCCAGATCACGGGCGTCGTGAGCGACCGCGACATGCGCGCGCAGTACCTCGACCGCATGGACATCGAGCGCGAGCGCGGCATCACGATCAAGTCGCAGGCCGTGCGCATGCCGTGGGCGACGGATGCCGGCACCTTCGCGCTCAACATGATCGACACCCCCGGGCACGTCGACTTCACCTACGAGGTATCGCGCTCGCTGGCAGCCTGCGAGGGGGCGATCCTGCTGGTGGACGCCGCGCAGGGCATCGAGGCGCAGACTCTCGCGAACCTCTATCTAGCGCTCGAGAACGACCTGCACATCATCCCGGTTCTCAACAAGATCGACCTGCCCGCGGCCGACCCCGAGCGCTTCGCCAAGGAGCTCGCGAACCTCATCGGCGGCGATCCCGACGACGTGCTCCGCGTGAGCGGCAAGACGGGCGCCGGGGTCGAGGAGCTGCTGGAGCGGATCGTCGAGCAGATCCCCGCTCCGAAGGGCGACGCGGACGCTCCGGCCCGCGCCATGATCTTCGACTCGGTGTACGACGCGTACCGCGGCGTCGTGACGTACGTCCGAATGGTCGACGGCAAGCTCGAGCCGCGCGAGCGCATCCAGATGATGTCCACCAAGGCGACCCACGAGCTGCTCGAGATCGGTGTCTCGAGCCCCGAGCCCGTTCCCACGAAGGGACTCGGGGTGGGCGAGGTGGGCTATCTCATCACCGGTGTGAAGGACGTGCGCCAGTCCAAGGTCGGCGACACCATCACGAACGCGCGCAAGCCGGCATCCGACGCTCTCGCGGGCTACACCGATCCCAAGCCGATGGTCTTCTCGGGCGTCTATCCGATCGACGGCAGCGATTTCAGCGTGCTGCGCGAGGCGCTCGACAAGCTGAAGCTGTCGGATGCCTCGCTGCAGTACGAGCCCGAGACCTCCGTCGCCCTCGGGTTCGGCTTCCGCTGCGGGTTCCTGGGCCTGTTGCACCTCGAGATCATCACGGAGCGACTGGCCCGTGAGTTCGATCTCGACCTCATCACGACGGCGCCCTCGGTCATCTACGAGGTGCTGACCGACACGGGGCAGCAGATCACCGTCACCAACCCGAGCGAGTACCCCGACGGCCGCGTCGCGAGTGTGACCGAGCCCATGGTGAAGGCGGCGATCCTGCTGCCGAAGGACTACGTCGGCACGGTCATGGAACTCTGCCAGGGCCGCCGCGGACAGCTTCTGGGCATGGAGTACTTCAGCGAAGAGCGCGTGGAGCTGCGCTACAACATGCCGCTCGGTGAGATCGTCTTCGACTTCTTCGACCAGTTGAAGTCGCGCACGCAGGGCTACGCGAGCCTCGACTACGAGCCCAGCGGGCACCAGGAGGCCGACCTCGTGAAGGTCGACATCCTCCTGCAGGGCGACAAGGTGGATGCCTTCAGCTCGATCGTCCACCGCGACAAGGCGTACGCGTACGGGCAGATGATGACCGAGCGTCTGCGCAAGCTCATCCCTCGCCAGCAGTTCGAGGTGCCCATCCAGGCCGCGATCGGTGCGCGGATCATCGCGCGCGAGTCGATCCGCGCGATGCGCAAGGACGTCCTCGCCAAGTGCTACGGCGGTGACATCACGCGTAAGCGCAAGCTGCTCGAGAAGCAGAAGGAGGGCAAGAAGCGCATGAAGATGGTCGGTCGCGTCGAAGTCCCTCAAGAAGCGTTCATCGCGGCGCTCTCGGGCGACGTCGAGACCAAGAAGTAGGCTGGACGCCATGCGGCGTGGAACCTTCCGGGACGGCACGGTCGACTACGCCGCCGTCGGCGCGACGCAGGCGCCCGATCTGATGCAGTACCCGCCGGAGCGCAGCGCGCCGGCCGAGGAGTCGTGGCGAATCGGCAGTGGCGAGGCCCGTTTCGCGGGGGCGGGCGAGGCGCTGCTGTCGTGGGCCGCGCAGCGGGGTGCGGGTCTCACGCTGAAGGACGTGCGTCCGGCATCCGGCCCCATGTACTCGGGCGTGAGCTTCGACGCCGAAGGCAACCCCACAGCCCCCAGTCGCACCGAGGCCGACCAGCGATTCGACGCGGACGGCACGCCGTTCGTCGCGGGCGGCACGACGATCCGTGTCGAAGGACGCGTCAGCGGACTGAACGCGGGCGGTGAGCTGCGCGTGATCTTCGCCATCGAAGAACCGCGCCGCATCGGCTTCGCGCTCGGAACGATGGGCGGCTCGGTCGTCAGCGGCGAGGAGTCCTTCGTGCTCGACTGGCACGAGAACGACGAAGTGTGGTTCACCGTGCGCGCCTTCGACGCGCCGGTCGCGATGATGTACCGGATGCTGCCGGCACTCGTGCGGCGTCGCCGCCGCGAACTGTTCACGCGGTACCTGCGCGCGATCTCGCCGCTGTACACGACACCGGCGTAGCGGATGGGTTCCGCACTGCCGATCGGCGAGGCCGTCCCGGCCGACGGCTCGCTGCCCGCGGGCACCGAGATCGACCCCGGGACCGATTTCGGCGTCTACCTGCACGTGCCGTTCTGCCGTGTGCGGTGCGGCTACTGCGACTTCAACACGTACACGTCGTCCGAGCTCCGCGGCGCGCGCCAGGACGAGTACGCCGACACTCTGCTGCGCGAAGTCGCCCTGGCCGGAGGCGTGCTGGGCGGCCTCGCGCCACTGCGGCCCGCCAGCACGGTGTTCTTCGGCGGCGGGACGCCGACGCTCCTCCCTCCCGGTGATCTCGCGCGCATGCTCGACGGCGTGCGCGACACGTTCGGGCTCGTGCCGGGCGCGGAGATCACGGTCGAGGCCAACCCCGACACGGTGACGGATGCGGTTGCGGCGGAGCTCGCGGCATCCGGAGTCACGCGCCTGTCCATCGGCATGCAGTCGGCCGTCCCGCATGTGCTCGCCGCACTCGACCGCACGCACGCCCCCGAGAACGTCGCCACCGCCGTGGCGGCGGCCCGCACGGCCGGGCTCGACGTCAGCGTCGACCTCATCTACGGCGCGCCGGGGGAGTCGCTGGATGACTGGCGCGCGTCGCTCGAACAGGCGATCGCGCTGGACTCCGACCACGTGAGCGCCTACGCCCTCATCATCGAGGACGGCACGAAGCTCGCGCGGCAGATCCGCCGGGGTGATGTGCCCGCGCCCGACGACGACCTGCAGGCGGACATGTACGAGCTCGCCGACGACCTGCTCGGCGCGGCGGGTCTCGACTGGTACGAGGTCTCGAACTGGTCGCGCGGCGAGGAGCACCGCTCGCGCCACAATCTCGCGTATTGGACCGGCACCGACTGGTGGGGTTTCGGGCCGGGCGCGCACAGCCACATCGCGGGCACGCGATTCTGGAACGTCAAACACCCTGCGGCGTATGCGCAGCGACTTGCGGCGGGTGAGACACCGGCGGCGGCGCGTGAGATTCCGGATGCCGCGGCCCGCGCGCTCGAGAGCGTGCTGCTGCGTACGCGCATCCGCGAGGGGCTTCCCGTCGCCGAACTGCTCGGCGAGGGGCGGCACGCCGTTGCGGCGCTCATCGCCGACGGGCTCGTCGAAGGCGGTGCGGCCGTGCGCGGGCGCATCGTCCTGACGCGCCGGGGGCGGCTGCTGGCGGATGCCGTCGTGCGCGCGCTCACGGAGTGAATCCGGATCCCGGGGGTCGGCATCGGATAGAATTGGCACTCCGGTCCGACGAGTGCCAGAGGCGGGTGACATGGTCAGCGAACGAGGTCTGCAGGTGCTGCGGGCGATCGTGCAGGACTACGTCGACACGCGCGAGCCCGTCGGCAGCAAGACGATCGTCGAACGACACGCGTTCGGCGTCTCGGCCGCGACGATCCGCAACGACATGGCGCTGCTCGAAGACGAGGAGCTCATCGCGGCTCCGCACACGTCGTCGGGCCGCGTCCCGACCGACAAGGGCTACCGCGTCTTCGTCGACCATCTCGCCGAGCTCCGCCCGCTGAGCGTCGCGCAGCGTTCGGCGATCTCCTCGTTCCTCGACGGCCCCGGCGACCTCGACGACACGCTCGTGCGCACCGTCCGCGCGCTGACCCAGCTCACGGGTCAGGTCGCGATCGTGCAGTACCCCTCGTTCGCCCGGGCGAACGTCACGCACGTCGAGCTCGTGCAGCTCGGCGGCGGACGCATGCTCGTCATCGTCGTGACCGACACCGGCCGGGTCTCGCAGCGCATGACGTGGGTGGGCGCCGAGTTCGACGACGCCGACCTCGCGCGCATGCGTGCGGCACTCGCGGCTCTCCTCGTCGGGCGCTCGGTGCGCGACGGCCTGCAGCGGATCGCCGACCACCTCGCGACCGTCGAAGCGACGGCGTCGACGGATGCCGCGACCGCCGCGATCGTGCGGGTGATCGCCGAGGAGCTCGAGGAATTCCGTCAGGATCGGCTCGTCATGGCGGGCACGGCGAACCTCGCGCGCAGCGAGGCCGACTTCCGTGGCAGCATCTACCCGCTCCTCGAGGCGATCGAGGAGCAGGTGACGCTGCTGCGGCTCATGAGTGAGATGGCGAGCGACGAGCAAGGCCTCGCCGCGAGCATCGGGCGCGAGAACGAGCAGTTCGGGCTGGCCGAGGCATCCATCGTCGCCAGCGAGTACGACGCGACGGGCGCTCGCGCACGCGTGGGCGTGATGGGGCCCATGCGGATGGACTACGCGACGAACCTCGGGGCCGTGCGCGCCGTCGCACGGTACCTCACACGACTGCTCGACGAAGACGACGCGGGCCGCGTACGAGGCGTGCAGGACGACGCGAGCCCGGCGCAGGATGAGGCGGGTCGCTCGCGCGGCACGCAGGATGAGGCTGCGCGCTGACGCGGCCGACGAGACGGAGCGGGGCGCCTCGGCGCCCCGGAGGGATGACGGTCATCGCGAAGGCGATGACGGCAGAGGAAGATCCCCGTGCAGGGTACGGGCGGAAAGGCGATTGTGGCTGACCACTACGAGGTCCTCGGGGTCTCGCGCGACGCGAGCGTCGACGAGATCAAGAAGGCGTACCGGCGGCTGGCGCGGGAGCTCCACCCCGACGTGAACCCGGGCGAAGAGGCATCGGAGCGCTTCAAAGAGGTCACGCACGCGTACGACGTGCTGAGCGACCCGAAACAGCGCGAGCGCTACGACCTCGGCGATTCGCCCTTCGGTGGCGGGGGAGCAGCCGGCGGCTTCGGCGGGTTCGGCGACATCTTCGAGACGTTCTTCGGGGCGGCCGGCGGCGGCCGCGGAGGCAGGCCGCGATCGCGGCGCGAGCGCGGGCAGGACGCCCTCGTGCGCGTCACCCTCGATCTCGGCGACGTGGTCTTCGGAGTGCACCGCGACCTCGAGGTCGACACGGCTGTCCTGTGCGAGACCTGTCAGGGCTCCTGCTGCCAGCCCGGGACCTCTCCCGTCACCTGCGAGATCTGCCACGGCTCGGGTCAGATCCAGCGCCAGGTGCGGAGCCTGCTCGGCAACGTCATGACGAACGTCCCGTGCAACGTGTGCCAGGGCTACGGCACGACGATCCCCTATCCGTGTGCGACGTGCCAGGGCCAGGGGCGCGTCCGTGCGCGCCGCACCGTCTCGCTCGACATGCCCGCGGGCGTCGAGACGGGCCTGCGGCTCCAGATGCCCGGTTCGGGGGAGGTGGGTCCCGGCGGCGGCGCCAACGGCGACCTCTACATCGAGGTGAACGTCAATCCGCATCCGATCTTCAGCCGCGACGGCGACGACCTGCTCGCGACGATCGACGTGTCGATGCCCGACGCGATCCTGGGCACGACGACGACGATCGAGTCCCTCGACGGCCCCGTCGAGCTCGAACTGCGCCCGGGTGTGCAGGCCGGCGACATCCTCACGATCAAGGGTCGCGGCATCACGCCGCTGCGCGGTTCGCAGCGCGGAGACCTCAAGGTCGGCGTGCACGTCGTGACGCCCACGCGCCTCGACGGCAAGGAGCGCGCGATGATCGAGGAGTTCGCGAAGCGCACGAAGGCCCCCGAGCCCAAGCTCGCGGAGTTCCACCAGGGGCTCTTCTCGAAGCTGCGCGACAGATTCCGCAACGGTTGACGCGTGGCGCTGCACTTCCTCCTCGATGAGCCGGTCGCAGCCGGTGTGGGCGACGACGTCATCCTGACCGGCGCCGAGGCCCACCACGCCGCGACCGTGCGCCGCGTCCGCGTCGGCGAGGAGGTCACGATCGGCGACGGTCGTGGGGCTTGGCTCACCGGAGAGTGCGTCGCGGTCGCACCGCGCGAGGTGGTCGTGCGGGTGACCTCTCGGGAGGACACCCCCGCACCGTCGCCGCGGCTCGTCCTCGTGCAGGCGCTGGCGAAGGGCGACCGCGACGAGCTCGCGGTGCAGGCGGCGACCGAACTCGGCGTCGACGAGATCGTGCCCTGGCAGGCGGCGCGGAGCGTCTCGCGCTGGGATGCCGCGAAGGCGGCGAAGGGCCGGGCGCGCTGGGAGTCGATCGTGCGCGAGGCCGCGAAGCAGGCGCACCGCGCCTGGGTGCCCCAGGTCTCAGGCCTGGCGACCACGAAGGACCTCGTCGCGCGGGCCGCGGCATCCACTGTCCTCGTTCTCGAGCCCACCGCGCCGCTTCCGCTTTCAAGGGTCGCGCTCGAGGGTGATGTCGTGCTCGTCGTGGGGCCCGAAGGGGGCATCGCGCCGGAGGAGCTCGCCGCACTCGATGCCGCCGCAGCCACGCTCGTGCGCCTCGGCGACACCGTCCTGCGCACCTCGACGGCCGGCCCCGCCGCGCTCTCGGTGGTCTCGGTCGCGCTCGGCCGCTGGTGAAGACCCGTCCCCGCGGGAACACCGCTGGATAGACTGGATGCATGAGCGAGAAGTCGATCTTCACCCGGATCTACGAGGGCGAGATCCCCAGCGAGATCATCGCCGAGACCGACAACGCCTTCGCCATCCGTGACATCGCCCCCAAGGCGCCCGTGCATCTGCTCGTGATCCCCAAGACGGGCGAGTACCGCAACGTCGTCGAGCTCGCGGCGGGCGATCCCGCGCTCCTCGCCGAGATGATCGGCTTGGCGAACTCACTGGCCGCCGAGCACGCCGACGGCGATTTCCGCCTCGTGTTCAACACGGGCGAAGGAGCGGGCCAGACCGTCTTCCACGTGCACGCGCACGTCCTCGCCGGAACATTGACAGAAGAGAGCCTCGGTGCCTGACGATACGAACGACGGCGTCACCGTCGACCGCGTGTACGCGGACGGTGTGGCCATGGTGCAGCTCCTCGGTCCGCAGGATCGCCTGCTGCGGGTCGTCGAGAAGGAGCACCCGGGCGTAGACGTGCACGTGCGCGGCAACGAGATCACCCTGACGGGTGAGGCGGATGCCGTGGCCGCGGCGCGTTCGCTCGTCGACGAGCTTCTGGTGATGGCGCGCGCGGGGCAGGGTCTGGATCCTGCGGACGTCTCGTCGTCGAACCGCATCCTGCGCTCGGAGGGCGGCCCGCGGCCGTCCGAAGTGCTGGGCGAGGCGATCCTGCAGTCGCGGGGCAAGATCATCCGCCCGAAGACCCTGGGTCAGAAGGCGTACGTCGACGCGATCGAAGAGAACACGATCGTGTTCGGCATCGGTCCCGCCGGAACGGGCAAGACCTACCTCGCGATGGCGAAGGCCGTGCAAGCGCTGCAGCGCAAAGAGGTCGATCGCATCATCCTGACGCGTCCCGCGGTCGAGGCGGGGGAGCGGCTCGGATTCCTGCCGGGCACGCTGACCGACAAGATCGACCCCTACCTGCGGCCGCTGTACGACGCGCTCAACGAGATGATGGACCCCGAGATCGTGCCGAAGCTCATGGCATCGGGCACGATCGAGGTCGCCCCGCTCGCGTACATGCGCGGCCGGACGCTCAACAACTCGTTCATCGTGCTCGACGAGGCGCAGAACACGACGCCCGAGCAGATGAAGATGTTCCTCACGCGTCTGGGTTTCGGTACGCAAATGGTCGTCACGGGCGACATCACGCAGGTCGATCTTCCGCAGGGCACGTCGGGCCTGCGGCTGGTCACGCGCGTGCTGAAGGACATCGACGACATCCACTTCGCCTACCTCACGAGCGCCGACGTCGTACGCCACACGCTCGTGGGCCGGATCGTCGATGCGTACACCGAGTACGACGAGCACAGGCTCGCAGCCCGTCGCGAGCGGGACGAGGCATCCGAGTTCGCCAATCGTGCCGAGCGTCGCGCCGGCATGCGCCGGCCCGGACCCCGCGACAATCTCCCCAAGCGAGGACGCTCATGACCATCGAGATCGGCAACGAATCCGGGTTCCCCATCGACGAGACCGTGCTCCTGCGGCTCATGGAGCACAACCTCGGGCAGCTGCACGTGAGCCCCGACGCCGACGTCGCGATCCTGCTCGTCGACGAGGGCGCCATGGAGACGCTGCATCTGCAGTGGATGGACGAGCCCGGCCCGACGGACGTGCTGAGCTTCCCGATGGACGAGCTGCGGCCCGGCACCGAGGACCAGCCCACCCCCGCCGGGCTCCTCGGCGACATCGTGCTGTGCCCACAGGTCGCAGAGGCCCAGGCCGTCACGGCCAAGCACTCGACGATGGACGAGCTCATCATGCTGACGACGCACGGGCTCCTGCACCTGCTGGGCTTCGACCACGCCGAGCCCGAGGACGAACGCGAGATGTTCGGCCTGCAGAAGGAGCTCATCCTGAGCTTCCAGACGGCTGAACGCCGTCGCCGCGCATGACCGCAGCGCTGCTCCTTCTCGCGGCGGTCCTCCTCGTCGCCTTCGGCGGTCTCATGGCCGCGGTGGATGCCGCGCTCGGCGTCACGTCACGGGCCGACCTCGCCGAGCTCGGGGCGTCAGGGCGCAACGCGAACTCGCTGCAGAGGATCGCGGCCGATCCCGAGGCGCACGCGACGGCGGTCGTGTTCATCCGCGTGCTGGCCGAGACATCCGCCGCCGTTCTCGTCACCGTCGCCTTCGTCGACCTCTTCAACAGCATCTGGTGGGCGATGCTCGCCGCCGCCGTCCTCATGACGGGTATCTCGTTCGTCGTCGTCGGGGCGAGTCCGCGCACGTGGGGGCGTCAGCACTCGACCCGACTGCTGCGCGGTTTCGCGCCCGTCGTCCGCGGTGTGCGGCTGATCCTCGGCCCGCTCGCGCACGGACTCGTGGCTTTCGGCATGCGGGTCACGCCCGGCGTGAGTCGCAACTCCTCGTTCGCATCCGAGGAGCAGTTGCTCAGCATCATCGACGAGGCCGCCGAGAACGAGCTGATCGAAGAGGACGATCGCGAGCTCATCCACTCGGTGTTCGAGTTCACCGACACGTTCGTGCGCGCCGTCATGGTGCCCCGCAACGACATGGTGACGGTGGATGCCACGGCCTCCACGCGTGAGGCGATGACGATCTTCCTCGAGAAGGGCGTCTCGCGCATCCCGATCGTCGATGACGACGCCGACGACGTCGTCGGGGTGCTCTACCTCAAGGACCTCGTGCAGTTCGGCTTCCGCGACGAGGCGGGATGGCGGGATGCCCCGATCAGCCGCATCGCGCGCGCCGCGGTCTTCGTGCCCGAGTCGATGAAGGCCGAGACCCTCCTGCAGCAGATGAAGCGGGACGCCGTGCACGTCTGCCTCGTCATCGACGAGTACGGCGGAGTCTCGGGGCTCGTGACCCTCGAGGACCTCATCGAGGAGCTCGTGGGAGAGATCGCCGACGAGTACGACCCGCGCGGCGACGAAGTGACCGAGCTGGAACCGGGTCGCTATCGCGTGAGCGCGCGTCTCGGGCTCGACGAGGTCGGAGACCTCTTCGGCATCGAGCTCGAGGACGAGGACGTCGATTCGATCGGGGGCCTCTTGGGCAAGGCGCTCGGACGCGTTCCGCAGCCGGGCTCGACGGCCGAGCTCGACGGCCTCGTCATGACGGGTGGCGCCTCGCGCGGCCGGGGTCGTGGCATCTCGACCGTCTTCGTCGAGCGCAGCGAGTCGCTCGAGGCCGCCGACGAGGCGTTCGGCGGACGCCACCCGCGCACGGGTGAGATCCGCCTGCCCAAGACCGGCGAGGTCAAGGTCGTCAAGGACGGCCGGGCATCGTCGAAGAGCGGCACGAAGAAGGGCGCGAAAGCATGACTCCCTCGGTTCCTGAGCATGTCGAAGGACGCTCCGGGTTCGTCACGTTCGTGGGCCGGCCGAACGTCGGCAAGTCGACGCTCACCAACGCGCTCGTGGGCGAGAAGGTCGCGATCACGAGCGACAAGCCGCAGACGACCAGGCGCGCGATCCGCGGCATCCTGAACCGCCCCGCAGGGCAGCTCGTGATCGTCGACACCCCCGGCATCCACAAGCCCCGCACGCTCCTCGGCGAGCGGCTCAACAGCCTCGTCGAGCAGGTGCTGGGCGATGTCGACGTCATCGGGTTCTGTGTTCCCGCGACCGAGAAGGTCGGTCCGGGCGACCGACGGATCGCCGAATCGCTCGACGGGTATCCGCGCGCCAAGAAGGTCGCGATCGTGACGAAGACGGATGCCGCGTCGCGCGACCAGATCACCGAGCGACTCATGGAGGTCGATGCGCTCCGCGAGGACTGGGCCGCCGTCATCCCGCTGTCGGCGCTCACCCGCCAGCAGCTCGACGTGCTCACGGACGAGCTGCTCGCCCTCATGCCGGTGGGGCCGCAGCTGTATCCCGATGACGTCGTGACCGACGAGTCCGTCGAGGATCGCGTCGCCGAGATCATCCGCGAAGCCGCTCTCGAGGGTGTGCGCGACGAGCTGCCGCACTCGATCGCGGTCACGATCGAGGACATGGCGCCGCGCGAGGACTCCGACCTCACCGACATCTACGCCAACATCATCGTCGAGCGCGACAGCCAGAAGGCGATCATCATCGGGCACAAGGGCTCGCGCCTGGCGGATGTCGGCAAGCGGGCGCGCGCGCAGATCGAGCCGCTCGTCGGCACGCGGGTGTTCCTCTCGCTCCGCGTGCGCGTCGCGAAGGAGTGGCAGCGCGACCCCAAGCAGCTCGGCCGCCTGGGCTTCTAGGCTTTCGCGGTCGAGAGGGCTGCACTCCACGCGAGCCACACGAGTTCGTCGTGCGCGAGGTCGTTGTGCGCGCCGGCGGCGCCCTGCAGTTCGTCGATGATCTTGCGCGCGTCGACGTTGTAGAGCGTGCCGGGGAGGAAGTCGATGTCGTTCGACCGTGAGTCCGGAGCGAGGGCCTCGAGCTCGATCGCGCCCGGAACCCCCTGGGCGCCGAACGTGCCGATCCCGCCGAACTTCGGGTAGTCGTCGAGCAGGTACTGGCTCGCGAGCTTGACCGCGAGAGGGTAGAACTTGCCGACGGCGTAGTCCCACTTCGAGCGGGTGACGACGATCGGGCCCGATACGAAGGCGGGTGTCGCGACGTCCGCGAAGTAGCCTCGCCCTCCGCCGAAGCGGTGCGGCGCGACCGGGGCGAACGCCCATAGCGACACCGCGCCCTGCACGAGGAAGAGCGATGACACCGGACGCGGCGGGGGTGTCGGGGTCTTCCCGGGGCCGCGCACGGCTGCCGCGACGACGATCGTTCCGAAGCTGTGGCCGATGAGGTGCACGCGCGCGGGGCTCGCCGTCATGATCGCGCGCACGAGCTGCGCGCCGCCGCGTTCGCCGAACTCGCGCGCCTGGTTCTTGCCGTGCCAGAACGTCAGCTGTCGCAGCGGGGTGAGCACGGCTTCCCGCAGCTTGCGGAACCACCCTTCGCCCAGGAGCCCGCCGCTGCCCTCGTCCGTGGTCGAGGCGGCGAAGACCGCGTCGGGGTTCCATCCGCCGCCGAGGAGCGCCTCATCGCCGTCGCCCGCCGCGCCGACGCGCTCCGCGATGACGCGGTAGGCGTCGGCGACCTCGGACGGCAGTTCGTCGCCCTCCTCGGCGTCCTGGTCCGCATCGACGCGGGCCGCGTACGAAAGGATCGTGGTCAGCGCCGCGCGCGACTCGGTTGAGTCGTCGGCGAGCTGCGTCGCGTACTCGTCGACGGCTTCGTCGACGGTGATCGCGTCGGACGCGGCATCCGTCCCTCCGCTCAGCAGACCCGACGGTCCGCTCTTCAGCTCGCGATCGCTCCAGGCCTTGCTCGGCCAGTGCACGCCGATGATGAAGGGACGGATGCCGTCGCCCGCGCCATCGGGGTCGGCGGCGCCGATCCAGCGGTCGTACTGGCTGATCGCGTCGTCGTAGTCGCCCTGCCAGCCGTGGCTGATGATGAAGACGTCCGTCACGTCGGCGCCGGGCGCGGTGAGATCGGCGAGAGCGGTTTCGGTCGCCGACGTGCCGTCGGCATCGCGAACCTCGTCGCCCTTCTTGTCGTACGTGATGAGGTGGTATTGCTGGTTCCTGCCGGGGATGCGGCGCAGCGACATGGCGACTCTCCTTCGAGGTTCAGGCCAGAGCGGGGGCGACGACCGTGTCGACGTCGCAGTGGACGCCGTACAGCAGGCCGTAGGGATTGCGGTGCTGCTCGAGGAACCGGCGACGCAGTTCGAGCACGACCGTGCCCAGAGTCTTGCCGGCGAAGAGCTCGTCGAAGAACGCCTTCGCCCACTCGCTCGCGAACAGACCGGGTGTCTTGCACTCCGTGCCGATGACGCCGCGGGCGCCCTTCGCGAGGAAGTAGGGCACGAAGCCGGCGTAGAAGTTCGCCGACAGCTCTCCGGACTCGCACGCGTTGAGGAAGACGAGCGGATGACTCGGCAGGCGGTCCTGCGGCGAGGCGAAGACCCGCAGCTGCCCGAGCGTGATCGACTGCTCGCCGCTCAGGATGAGGTGCGAATCGAGCGGGTCCTTCTTCGCGACGGCGTGGCAGTACAGGTACAGCACTTTGTCGGTCGAGGTCGGAGCGAGGGCGGCGCTCTTGAGCTCGTCGACCGTCGTGCCCTCGGTGAGCGCGACGCCCCTGCCCTCCCAGTAGGTGCGCTGGGCGGCAACGGGATGCGACGGCATCTGCGCATCGATGCCGTCGTTGTAGAGGGCGCGCACGGCGAGATCGGGTGCCGACTCGATCGTGGGCGCGGGCGGCGCCTGATCGAACCACTCGAGGGGGATCTGCTCGACGACGTGCCGCATGCCGATGAAGTTGTCCCACGAAAGGGGAGCGGCGTCGAACCGCTCCGCGAGGTACATGAGCGGCCACGGCACGGGGAACCCCTTCGACACGACCTGGAGGGTCGCGACATCCGCGCTGAGCTCGTCGCGCAGCCACGCCGCGACGAGCGCGAGCTCGGGCGAAGGCGTCGACCCCACGAAGATCGCTTCGTAGAGCAGGAACCCTTCGAACGCGAGTTCCTTGAGCAGCGCATCGCGCTCGGCCTCGGCGAGGTCGAGGTTGAAGGCGTTCTCCTCTTTCGAGACCGAGGCGAGCAGCACCGCCCGTACGCCCTCGATGCGCGCTTCGAGCTCGTCGGGTGTGATCCAGATCATGATGGGCTCGTTCGTGACCTGCGGGGCGAAGAGCAGGTAGCCGCCGGCGACGGGCTTGAACTGCAGTGTCGCGTCGCGTCTCTCGAGTACCTCCGCGGCCCCCGCGGGCCGGCCGAACTGCTCGACGGCGGGCTCGGCGACGGCTCCGACGTCGAAGGTCATGTCGAGCCGCTGCAGGAAGTTCCCCGTGACGTTCACCACGACGCTGAGCAGCGATGACCCTTCGTGCAGCGGTGTGATCTCGAAGATCGCGCGGTTGAGAGAGGTGCCGTCGCGAGCGAGGCGCAGGATCTGGGGCACGGGCGGAACGGAGAAGTCCGCGCTCAGCAGCTGCACCTCGAGGTCGATCGTCTGCTGCGACGCCGCGATGGGCACGCCGACGCCGATCGATGCGACCGCCGCCTGGCTCGCGGTGTCGTCGAAGAACACGGTGAGCTGGCGCTTCTCACCGGTGGTCAGACGCGTGCGGTCGCCGTCGAGTTCTGCGTTCAGGACGGTGGCGATCGTGTCGCCGGGAGGTAGTGGGCTCGCAGCATCCGGAAGCGGAACGCCCGGAGTGGGCGGTGCGATGACTGGTGGCGGTGGCGGTGGACCTGCTTCGCCTCCGACCGCGGGGGGCAATTGGGGCTCCCACGGCCTGACCGGCTCATCACCGCCCAGCAGGCCGTCGCCCGGCCCGGCTGACTCGGTGATGTCCTGCGTGGGCAGGTCGATGTGTCGGGTGGGTCGGTCGCCGAGCACGCGGATGACCTCGGCCATCGCGGCATCCATCTCGGCGTCTTCGCCGTCGCCGTAGCCCATCTCTCCCGCGTCGACCGAGGCCTGATAGGCCGCCGCGAGGTCGGCGCGTTCGCGCAGCACGGCGTCGACGACGAGGGCCTGGGCTGTCAGAGTCGTCGCGGCTGCCCAGCGCGGATCTGCGACCACCACGTCATAGAGGGCGAGGATCGATCCCGGAAAGTATTCCTGGATGCTCGCCCGCGCGTTCGGCTGCCGAAAGGTCCCCGCCAGCACGACGACTTCGAATGCCCGCTCTTCCGTGCTCATCGCACCCCTTCGACGACAACTCCGCTCACCGTACCGAGAGGGCGGATGCGTCCGCCAGATACAGGTGTTCCGTTGCGAGCTCTGACGCCCGGAGTGCGGGCGGCCGGCATCCGGCCCCCAGCGGCCGAGGCATCCTCCTCAGGTGCCCCGCGCCGACCGCCCGCGGTCTCAGGAACTCACCGCGTCAGTAGCCGACGGCGGCGAGCGCGTGGTTCGTCTGCTCGGGCGTGAACTGGCTGCCGTACTGGCTCGTCAGCTGGTCGTAGAGACCCTGGCGCGAGAACGACGAGTAGTCGAGGTACGACTGCGCAGCTTCGACCGCTTCCGCGTTCCAGTCGGCCCCGACCGTGTCGGCCGCCCATGTCGAGACCTCGACCGGGAAGCCGGAACCGTACTCGCTCGACATCTGGTCGATGAGTCCCTGGCGCGAGAAGGAGCTGTAGTCGAGGTACGACTGCGCCTGCTCGAGCGCGTTCTGCTGCTCGAGCGTGTACACCGGCTTCGGCGCCTCGCTCGTGACGCTGAGCTCGAGTCCGTCGAGGGGGTGTTCGCCAGCCGACGGCTGCTGCGCCGTGATGACCCAGTCGTCGCCGGCCTCGGAGTCCGCGAGCACGAGCCCGAGGGCATCGAGCTCGGCGCGCGCGTCGGCGATCGTCAACCCGACGAGGTCGGGCACCTCCACCGTCTCGACGACATCTTCGACCTCGTCCACGGGCGCCGAGACGGTCGTGTCCTCGGCGGAGTCGGCGATGTCGGTCGAGCCGCGGCCGCCGCCCAGCGCACCGATGAGGATGCTGAGGACCACGAGCGCCCCGACGGCGATGAGCGCCCACTGCCACCACGTGAGCCGGCGCTTGCGTGCCGTTCCGGCGGCTTCGGCCGGAGCATCCGGACCGGGCGATGCGGTCGCAGGGAGCGGCGCACCGACCCACGCGGTGCCGTCCCAGTACCGCTGGACGGAGGCGTTGACGGGATCGGGGTACCAGCCCGCGGGCGGCAGCGGAAGCGCGCCCGCAGGAGCAATGCCCTCGGTGTTGCTGTCGATGTTGCTGTTGTCGATGGACATGACGAACCTTCTGGTCGTTCGAGGCATCCCGCCCCCAGGCGAGTGCCACCGGCCGACGGCCAGTCGAACAGGACATCATGGGCCTCCGACATTGGACGTCGGGCAGACTCGATCAGGTCTTCAGAACGGCGTTGAGGAGTCGTGTCTTCGAGGTCGTCACGGGCCTCCACCGCAGTGACGAGTCGTGCCAGAGTGGCGCGCGCACTTCGGGGACGCCGCGGTTCATACGGAGCATCCACCCGCTGCTATCGAGGAAGCGGTGGTGGTGCCAGCAGAGCAGCACGCCGTTGTCGGTGTGGGTCGGTCCGCCGCGGGCGTGCTCGGTGACGTGGTGCACTTCGCACCAGCCGGCGGGGACTCCGCAGCCGGGGATGACGCAGCCGCCGTCGCGGGCGGCGATCGCGCGCCGCTGGCGGCGGTTGAACACCCGCTCCTCGGTGCCGAGCGCGACGATGCGTCCCGCGTTATCGAACACGATCCGCTGCACCGCACCGCTGCAGGCGACGTGCTGCGCCGAGGCGATCGCGACGGGCTCGGTGGTGCCTTCGACGTGCGCGGAGCCCTTGCCGCTCGCGAGGTCTTCTTCGCGCACAGTCACGACGAGGGTGGGTGCTGCGCCGCCGATGGTCGGGAGCAGTTCGCTGGATGCCGCGACCCCGAGTGCCATGGCCAGCACGTCATGCTGCTTCTGGCCCTGCGTGCGCGGGTCGACCGGGACCTCGGCATCGAGCGATTCGGAGTCGAGGAACTGCACGCCCTCGACGCGCGGGCTGAGCGTCGCGTCGCAGATGCGCTGGAACTGCGCGGCGACCTCAGGCATGAGCATGCCGCGCACCGGCACGCCGTGATCGGTCGCCGCACCCAGTTGGAACGCGCGCTTGTGGATCGCCGCGCGCTCGCGCGGCTCGGCGCCGTCGGGGTCGAGCGCCGCCGCCCACACCTGGGACTGCACGCGCAGCAGATCGGCACACGCCGGGGGAGCGGCATCCACCCCCTCACCGCGCGCCCCTGCCGCGAGCTCGGCGTCCGCGATGAGCACGGCGTCGCGAGAAGCCCGTGCTCCCATCGCCATGAGGGGAGCTGCGATCGCGAGTGCGCCGTCGAGACCGACGACGCCGTCGCCGAGTGCGTCACGCAGCGCCGGGAGTCGTGCCTCGAGCAGCTCGCCGCCGGTGAAGGACACACCACGACGCACGGCTTTGGCGGCTTTCTCGAAGCGGGCGGCGGTGACGGGCGAGACGAGGGTCGCGCGCTGTACGAGCTCGCTCACGTTGCGGCAGCCGAAGCGGTGCGTCATCCGCCCCTCGGTGACCGGCTCGTCAGTGCGTTCGACGACTTCGCCGACGGCCTCGATCACGACCGCGTCGAGCAGGCGTTGCACGTGCGCGGCCGAGGCCAGCACCGCGACCACCTCGTGCTCGTCGAGCACCCGCATCTCGTGACGATGGATGCTGCTCGCAGCCACCTCGGCGGCGAGCTCTTTGAGCGTCGCGAGGCGGGCCAGCAGTTCGTTCATACGTTCTATTGTGGCGAGGCCCTCCGACATTCCTCTCGAGGTCTAAACCCCAGGTTGAGGTGTGAAACGGCGGTCGGCGAGAACGTGCAGGTGATCGACCTCGTGTCGCGGCTCACGCACGTCAACCGTGCCGCGAGCCCCGTCTCGGCGTGACTCAGCGGTCGACGGGGCGCAGCGCCGACCGTACGACGACGACGTCCGGGCCGTAGACGGCGTCCGCCGTGTCGGCGAGAACCCCGTCATCCCACACGACGTCGATCCACAGCCAGCCGTCCTGCACGGACGAGCCGAGGAGTTCTTCGCCGAGCAGGTCGGGCAGGTCGTCCTGGATCGCAGCGAGTTCGTCTTCGGAGCCCTGACCGGGCTTGCCGTCCGTCGGGTCGGGACTCATCATCGGGTCGTAGAGCGCGAGCATGATCGGTGGCTGTGTGATCGTGAAGGTCTCTCCGTCGTACGTGCCCTGCACGGCATACGCCCCCCACGTGACGCCGCTCGCGGTCTCGGAGCCTTCGAGCCCGTCCCACGACCAGCCCTCGAGCGGGATACCCGAGCACTGCGGCGGGTACGACTCCGCGATCGCGCCGAGGCACAGTTCGACGGTGCCGCCGGCATCCATCACCGTCCCCTGCGCGACGACCTCGCCGTCGGGCGGGCTCGGCCACGCGTCGCCGAGTCCCACGGTGTCGGCGGGCGGCGTGGCGTCGCCGCCGGCGCCGGTCGCGCAGGCGGTGAGCAGGAGGACGGATGCCGTCAGCAACACGGCGGCGGTGCGGTGTCTGATCTTCATGCCCTGCGAGTGTCGTGGGTGAGCGGATCGTCTCACCGGGCTCTTTGCGCCCTCGAGGCTGCGACCGCCTGCTACGATCACGGTATGCGCGTCGGCACGCTCCTTCTTCTTAGTCGCCGCGGCGAGTCCTCGATCTAGGGCCTTCCTCGCCGCGGAGCTTCGTCGTCGGCCCGCCTCATTCCGCGAGAGCCTTCGCCCGCGATTACACGAAGAAGCGACAAGATCATGGACAACACCCAGAAGCCTTCGGGCATGCCGACCCACAAGTACCGGCCCTACCACGAGCAGTTCGGCGTCCGTCTGCCCGATCGCACGTGGCCCGACGCCGTCATCACGAAGGCCCCGCGCTGGTGCGCGGTGGACCTGCGCGACGGCAACCAGGCGCTCATCGACCCGATGAGCCCCGAGCGCAAGCGCATCATGTTCGACCTGCTCCTGAAGATGGGCTACAAGGAGATCGAGGTCGGGTTCCCGTCGGCGAGCCAGACCGACTTCGACTTCGTGCGGCACCTCATCGAAGAAGGCGCCATCCCCGACGATGTCACGATCCAGGTGCTGACGCAGGCGCGCGAGCACCTCATCGAGCGCACCTACGAATCGATCGCGGGTGCCAAGCAGGCGATCGTGCACCTCTACAACTCCACGAGCACGCTGCAGCGCGACGTCGTGTTCCGCACCGACCAGCAGGGCATCATCGACATCGCCCTCGAGGGCGCGCGCCTGTGCCGCGAGTTCGAGAAGCGCATCCCCGAGACGAAGGTCTTCTACGAGTACTCGCCCGAGAGCTACACGGGCACCGAGCTCGAGTTCGCCGTCGACATCTGCAACCAGGTGATCGAGATCTTCGAGCCGACGCCCGAGCGCAAGGTCATCATCAACCTGCCCGCGACGGTCGAGATGGCGACGCCGAACGTCTACGCCGATTCGATCGAGTGGATGTCGCGCCACCTCGCACACCGCGAGAACGTCATCCTGTCCCTGCACCCGCACAACGACCGCGGCACCGCGATCGCGGCGGCAGAGCTCGGCTACATGGCCGGCGCCGACCGCATCGAGGGCTGCCTCTTCGGCAACGGCGAGCGCACCGGCAATGTCGACATCGTCGCCCTGGGCATCAACCTGCTGACGCAGGGGATCGACCCCCAGATCGACTTCAGCGACATCGACGACGTCAAGCGCACGGCCGAGTACTGCAACCAGCTGCCTGTGCACGAGCGCAGCCCGTGGGCCGGCGATCTGGTGTTCACCGCGTTCAGCGGATCGCACCAGGACGCCATCAAGAAGGGCTTCGAGGCGATGGATGCCCGGGCCACGGCATCCGGAGTCACCGTCGACGAGATCGAATGGGCGGTCCCGTACCTGCCGATCGATCCCAAGGACCTCGGGCGCTCGTACGAAGCCGTCATCCGGGTCAACTCGCAGTCCGGAAAGGGTGGCGTCGCGTACCTGCTCAAGACCGACCACGCGCTCGACCTGCCGCGCCGCCTGCAGATTGAGTTCTCGGGCGTCGTGCAGACCAAGACCGACGCCGAGGGCGGCGAGGTCACGAGCGACCAGATCTGGTCGATCTTCACCGACGAGTATCTGCCGTCTGTCGTCGTCGACGACAAGTGGGGGCGCTTCGAGCTGCTGGGCACCCGCACGGCGAGCGACATGACCGGCGATGTCGAGCTGCACGTGCGGTTGCGCGACGGAGAGACGGCGCAGGATGCCACGGGCCACGGCAACGGGCCGATCGCGGCATTCCTCGAGGTCGTGCGTGCCCACGGGTTCGACATCTCGCTTTACGACTACGTCGAGCACACGCTCAGCGCGGGCGGCGACGCCCAGGCCGCGGCGTACGTCGAGCTGCAGGTCGACGGCGAGCGCCTGTGGGGCGTCGGAATCGACGGCGACATCTCGACGGCATCCCTCAAGGCGATCGTGTCGGGTGTGAACCGCGCGATCCGCACGCGCGAGCGCTCCGCCACCCTCGCTTCGGTCTAGGCGCCACCGGCCTCCTCAGCCGTCACCTCGCGACGACTGAGGAGTGCCGCCGCGAGGAAGCAGAGCGCGCCGAGGAACGTGCCGAGATTCGCCCACAGCTGGCTCACGAGGTCCGAAGTCGACGGGATGACGAAGGCGCCGACCGCTGAGATCCCGAAGAACACCGAGCCGGCCATGTTGAGCCAGGTGCACCGCCACGTCCGCGCCTGCGGGTCCCACAGACCGTCCCGCTGAGTCGTGGCCACGACGGCGAGGGCGCTCGCGACGAGGAAGGCGAGCGAGCCCCAGGCATCCGGTCGCCACCCGTCGCCGACGCGCGCGTCCGTGTTCACCACGGTGATCAGTGCAGCCACGGTGCTCGCGTTGAACAGGAGCGTGCCGGCGAACTGGACGGCGGCGGACCACCAGTCGGCGCGGTCGGCGCGATTGGTCCGCTGTCGAGGGGGCCGCCGCCCGCTGAGGGCCAGTTGGATGAGCGCCGCCAGGGTGAAGAACACGGCTCCGATGACGAAGGTGAGGTTCGTGATGGTCGGACCGACCGCGTCGGCGTAGAACGGGACCGCGCCCAGCGCGAACAGGAACGAGCCGATCGCGAAGCCGCCGGCCTCTCGTCGCAGGCGCGTCGGCCGGTCGCGGGTCATGGCGCCACCTTATGGCGGTCCCGGATCTCGCGACATCACCTGCCCGGGGTGACGTCGCGCGGCCCTGGTCCTCGCTAGCGTGTGGGGCATGACGAACAGCAGCGATACCTCCACGCCCGCCGACGTCCCTGCCGCATCCACCGGCGTCAGCGATCGCAATCAGCTCAATCCGCTCTTCGCCCGCTCGGGCGAGGCGACGGACTTCCCCCTCAACCGCCTGCCCGGCTCCGAATCGTTGCCCGAGACGGCGTATCAGATCGTCCACGACGAGGCGATGCTGGACGGCAATTCGCGACTCAATCTCGCGACCTTCGTGGGCACGTGGATGGATCCGCACGCCGATCGGCTCTATTCCGAGAGCGCCGACAAGAACATGATCGACAAGGACGAGTACCCGCAGACGGCCGCGATCGAGACCCGATGCTGGAAGATGATCGCGTCGCTGTGGAACGCGCCCGACGCCGAGCGCGCGATCGGGACGTCCACGATCGGCTCGTCCGAAGCGTGCATGCTCGGCGGCCTGGCCCTCAAGCGCCGCTGGCAGCAGGCCCGTCGTGCGGCGGGGAAGCCGACCGACAAGCCGAACCTCGTCCTCTCGAGCGCCGTCCAGGTGTGTTGGGAGAAATTCTGCAACTACTGGGATGTCGAGCCGCGGTTCGTGCCCATCACCGACGAGCACCGTTGCCTCGACGGCTCCGACCTCGACAAGTACGTCGACGAGAACACGATCGGCGTGGTCGCGATCATGGGCGTCACCTACACGGGCGTCTACGAGCCCGTCGCGAAGATCGCCGCCGCGCTCGACCGCATCCAGGAGTCGACGGGACTCGACATCCCGATCCACGTCGACGGGGCCTCGGGCGGCATGATCGCACCGTTCCTCCAGCCCGACCTGTCGTGGGACTTCCGGGTTCCGCGGGTCGCATCCATCAGCACCTCCGCCCACAAGTACGGGCTGGTGTACCCGGGCCTCGGCTGGGTCGTGTGGCGCACGGTCGACGATCTGCCGAGCGATCTCGTCTTCGACGTCACGTACCTCGGCGGGCACATGCCGAGCTTCGCGCTCAACTTCTCGCGGCCCGGCGCGCAGGTGCTGCTGCAGTACTACCTCTTCCTGCGGCTCGGCTTCGACGGTTACTACCGCGTGCAGAAGGCGTCACAGGATGTCGCGGTGTACCTCGCGGGCGAGATCGCCAAGATGCCGGCGTTCGATCTGTGGAACGACGGAACCGACATCCCCGTGTTCGCGTGGCAGTTGACGAAGGGACACACCGACAAGTGGAACCTCTACCACCTGTCGGAGCGCCTCAGACTGAAGGGATGGCTGATCCCGGCCTATCCGATGCCAGACGATCTGACCGACATCGTCGTGCAGCGCATCGTCGTGCGCAACGGACTCAGCCGCAGTCTCGCCGAGTCACTCGTCCAGGACATCGCGGACGCCGTCGCGTACCTCGATGCGCTCGAAGCACCCATGCCGACCGAGGGGCTCACGTCAGGCTTCACCCACTGACCCGTCAGGGCTTGATGATCGGGATCGCAGACGTCTCGACCGCGACCTTGCGGCGGTAGAGCGCCCGCTGCTCGGGCAGCGAGATGTCGAACATCACCGCGAGCAGGCGGATGACCGCCGTCACGACGATGCACGCGATGGATGCCGCGACCAGCGGCGCACCGAGGGCGTGCGCGCCCGCGAGGACGAGGCATCCGACCCCCGCAGCGACCGCGTAGAGCGACCCGACGTGCATGATCGCGACGGGCAGGCCCATGATCATGTCGCGCAGGATGCCGCCGCCGACCGCAGAGCACACGCCGACGAAGATCGCGGGCACCATCGGCAGACCGAGAGTGAGCGCCTTGCCCGTGCCGAAGGCGCCGAACAGCCCGATGACGACGGCGTCGAGCCCGACGATGACGGCGTTCATGCGCCGGAACACGCCCGCCAGCAGCATGCCGACCAGGGCCGCGAGCGTCGCCGTCAGCAGGTACCAGTTGCTCTGCAGCGTCACCGGGGTGACGTTGAGAAGCAGATCGCGGATGAGACCGCCGCCCATCCCCATGACGATGCCGATGATCGCGACGCCGAGGAGGTCGAGGCGACGCTCGCCCCGGAAGCCCGAGGCGAACAGCGCACCCTGCACGCCACCGAGCCCGACGGCCGTGAGATCGGCCCAGAGGGGGATGACGAGGGTCGCTTCGGGCACGGCATCCATTCTCCGACGGATGTCAGGGGATGTGCGTGCGCACCGCCGCGAGAAAGCCGTCGAGGTCGTCCGTCCCGCGTGCAGAATTGCGGGGGGATGCTGCGACACGCCGCTCAGCCGGACCCGGCCCACGGCGTGTCGCCGACGACGCCCGCTGATCTGCACGCGAGACAGCAGGGCGCGCCGGGCCGCGGCATCCGTCCGTCCGTCGCACCCGGCCGCGATAATGGAATCGTGCCCACCTTCCGCGACGAGGTCGTGATCCTGCGCACCCACAAGCTGGGTGAGGCGGACCGCATCCTCACGATGCTGAGCCGCCGCAACGGCAAGCTCCGCGCCGTCGCGAAAGGGGTCCGGCGCACGTCGTCGCGTTTCGGGTCGCGGCTCGAGCCGTTCATGGTGGCCGATGTCCTGCTCTACCAGGGCCGAACGCTCGACATCGTGCAGCAGGCCGAGTCGCTCGGCTCGTACGGTGCCGACATCGCGATCCACTACGACCGCTACACCTCGGCACACGCCATGGTCGAGGCGGCTGACCGCCTCAACGAGGCCGAGGCCACGCCGCAGCAGTACCTGCTCCTGGTCGGCGGACTCCGCGCGCTCGCGCAGGGCGAGCACTCCTCGCGCAGCGTGCTCGACAGCTATCTCCTGCGCGCGATGGCGCTGAGCGGCTGGGCGCCCGGTCTCGCCGAATGCGCGCGCTGCGGCAAGCCCGGTCCGCACGACAGCTTCGTCGCGCAGCTCGGCGGCATGATCTGCGCCGATTGCGCCCCGACCGGTGCCCCGCGGGTCGCCCCGCCGACGGTCTCGCTCCTGCAGTCGCTGATGGCGGGGGAGTGGGATGACGTGGATGCCGCGGCTCCGGCCTCCAGCGCCGCCGCTTCCGGACTCATCGCGGCCTACGCCCAGTGGCACCTCGAGCGCGGCATCCGCTCGCTCGCCCATGTCTCCACAGGGGATCCCCGATGACGCCCAAGCCGTTCACGCACAAAGACGCCGTCGCGTACAAGCCCATCGACTGGACGGGGCTGTACCCGCCCGCCTTCCCCAAGGGCTCGGTGCCGAGCCACGTCGCGATCGTCATGGACGGCAACGGCCGCTGGGCCAACCGTCGCGGCGAGACCCGCATCGAGGGCCACAAGGCCGGCGAGGCGGCGCTGCTGGATGTCGTCGCGGGAGCGATCCAGGCGGGAGTCAAGCACCTCTCGGTCTACGCGTTCTCGACCGAGAACTGGAGCAGATCGCCCGACGAGGTGCGCTTCCTGATGGGATTCAATCGCGATGTGCTGCACCGTCGCCGTGACCAGCTCAACGAGTGGGGCGTGCGCGTGCGGTGGGCGGGTCGCAAGCCGCGGCTCTGGGGCTCGGTCATCAAGGAGCTGCAGTACGCCGAGCAGCTGACACGCGGCAACGACGTGCTCACCCTCACGATGTGCGTGAACTACGGCGGCCGGGTCGAGCTGGTCGACGCCATGCGATCGATCGGCGACGACATCGCCGCGGGGCGCCTGCGTTCGTCGGCGATCACCGAGAAGCTGATCGCGCGCAGGCTCTACCAGCCCGACATGCCGGATGTGGATCTGTTCATCCGCTCGAGCGGCGAGCAGCGCACCTCGAACTTCCTCCTGTGGGAGTCCGCGTATGCCGAGTTCGTCTTCCTCGATCAGCTGTGGCCCGACTTCAGCCGCACCGACCTCTGGCAGGCGATCGGGCTCTACCTCGACCGCGACCGGCGCTTCGGCGGAGCCGTCGATGCGCCCGCGATCTGATTCGTCGGAATACATCCCGGCGCTCCCGCGGTTGTGCCTGACATGACGGATGCCATCAAGATCGACGTGTGGAGTGACATCGCTTGCCCCTGGTGCTACATCGGCAAGCGCAACCTCGAGAACGGACTGGCCGCGGCATCCGCCGACGCCGACGCTCCTCTCGTCGAGGTGACGTATCACTCGTTCGAACTCTCGCCCGACACACCGGTCGACTTCGAGGGATCGAGCGCCGACTTCCTGGCGAAGCACAAGGGCATCCCTCTCGCTCAGGTGAACGAGATGCAGGACCGCGTCACGGGTATCGCCGCGGCCGCAGGCCTCGAGTACCACCTCGACGACGTCCACCAGACGAACACCGTCAAGGCCCACGAGCTCCTGCACTTCGCGAAGGAGCAGGGCCGTCAGCTCGAGCTCGCCGAGCGACTCATGTCGGCCTACTTCACCGAAGGCCGTCACCTCGGCCGGATCGATGAGCTCGTGGCGCTGGCTGTGGATGCCGGACTCGACGCCGACGCGGCGCGCGAAGCCCTCGAGTCCAGCCGCTTCCTCGCCGCGGTCCGCGAAGACCAGGCCCAGGCATCCGCTTATGGCATCAACGGCGTGCCGTTCTTCGTGATCAACGGCAAGTACGGCGTCTCGGGCGCCCAGCCCGCTGAGGCGTTCACGCAGATCGTGCGCCAGGTGTGGGACGAGCAGCGCGAGCCGGCTGCCGAACCCGCCTGAGTCAGCCCGGGAGGTTCGCCTCGATGACCGACACGATCGACGGGTCGTCGGGCTTCGTCTTCGGCGAGAAGCGGCGCACGGTGCCATCGGGCAGCACGACGAACTTCTCGAAGTTCCACGTGACCCGGCCGGTCTCGTCCGCGGAGTCCTTGAGCTCCTTGTAGAGGGGAGCGGCGTTGCGTCCGTTGACCTTCACCTTGTCGAAGACGGGGAACGAGACGCCCCACGTCGTCGCGCAGTAGTCGAGGATCTCTTCGGTGGAACCGGGCTCCTGGAGGAACTGGTTGCTCGGGAATCCGACGACGCTGAATCCGCGCTCGGCGTACGCCTTCTGCAGCTGCTCGAGCTGCTCGTACTGGGGGGTGAGTCCGCATTTCGAGGCGAGGTTCACGACGAGGAACACTTTGTCGCCCAGATCGGAGAGCGTCGTCGTGCCGCCGTCGGCGGTCTGGAAGGGGATTTCGCGGACATCTGTGGTCGTCGCCTCGGTCATATTCCCAGGGTAAGACCTGGCGTTCGGCGTAGGGGCAGAAAGCAATGGAAGAATGAAGTCGTGACCACTGCCATCGCTCCCGCGCGCGCTCTGCGCATCGGGCCCATCGAGCTCGACGCCCCCGTCGTGCTCGCGCCGATGGCCGGCATCACGAACACGGCGTTCCGGCGCCTGTGCCGCGAGTACGGCGCGGGTCTGTACGTGAGCGAGATGATCACGACGCGGGCGCTGGTCGAACGCAATGCCACGACGATGCGGCTCATCACGCACCACGAGTCCGAGAAGCCGCGGTCGATCCAGCTCTACGGCGTCGACCCTGCGACTACCGAAGCCGCCGTGCGGATGCTCGTCGAAGAGGATCGCGCCGACCACATCGACCTCAACTTCGGGTGCCCCGTGCCCAAGGTCACCCGCAAGGGGGGCGGCGCCGCGCTGCCGTGGAAGACCGAGCTCTTCCGCGAGATCGTGACGCGCGCCGCGCGCGCGGCCGGCGACATCCCGCTGACGGTCAAGATGCGCAAAGGCATCGATTCCGATCACCTGACCTACCTCGATGCGGGTCGCATCGCCGAGGACGCCGGCGTCGCGGCGGTCGCGCTGCACGCCCGCACGGCCGCCGAGTTCTACTCCGGCCAGGCCGACTGGTCGGCGATCGCGGCCCTGAAAGAGGCGGTGACGAGTGTGCCCGTGCTCGGCAACGGCGACATCTGGTCGGCCGACGACGCCGTGCGCATGATGGCCGAGACGGGGTGCGACGGCGTCGTCGTCGGACGCGGATGCCTCGGCCGCCCGTGGCTGTTCGGCGACCTCGCCCGTGCTCTCGGCGGCCCGCACGCCGCGACGGGTGCTCCGGTCGACGCGACCCTCGGATTCGTCGCGCAGGCGTTCCGCCGGCACGCGGAGCTGCTCGTCGAGTTCTTCGAGGACGAGGATCGCGGATGCCGCGACATCCGCAAGCACGTCGCCTGGTACTTCAAGGGCTATCCCGTGGGCGGCGACACGCGCGCCGCGCTCGCGACGGTCGAAAGCCTCGCGCAGATCGACGACCTTCTGGCGACGCTCGACCTCGCCGCTCCCTACCCGGGCGCCGCCGCCGAGGGCCAGCGCGGCAGGGCCGGCACGCCCAAGCGTCCTGCGCTGCCCGACGGATGGCTCGCCTCGCGCGACCTCGGGGCCGAAGCATCCCGCACCCTCGCCGAAGCGGAACTCGACCACAGTGGCGGGTGACCCGCTGACGGCCGACGCGCTCGAGCGCCCGGCGGGCTACGACGAGCAGGACGGCGAGCGATTCCTGCGCGAGCGCCACCGCTCCCAGCGCGACGACTTCGCCCGTGACCGCGCGCGCGTGCTGCACTCCGCAGCTCTGCGTCGCCTCGCGGCCAAGACCCAGGTGCTGAGCCCCGCGAGCCCCGCGGACTTCGCCCGCAATCGCCTCACGCACTCGCTCGAAGTCGCGCAGGTCGGTCGCGAGCTCGCGACGGCCCTGCGCCTCTCGCCCGACGTCGTCGACACGGCGTGCTTGAGCCACGACCTCGGGCACCCGCCGTTCGGACACAACGGCGAACGCGCCCTCAACGAGTGGGCCGAGGACATCGGCGGGTTCGAGGGCAATGCGCAGTCGCTCCGCATCCTGAGCCGCCTCGAGCCCAAGATCGTCGACGCCGAAGGCCGCACGTTCGGGCTCAACCTCACGCGTGCGAGCCTCGACGCGACGTGCAAGTACCCGTGGACGGCCGATCATCCGCTGCCCGATCCCGGCGGACGCCTGAAGTTCGGCGTGTACCCCGACGACGAGCCGGTCTTCAGATGGATGCGAGAGGGCGCGCCCGGTCGGGTGCGCTGCATCGAGGCCGAGGTCATGGACCTTTCGGACGACATCGCGTACTCGGTCCACGACTTCGAGGACGCGATCGTCAACGGCTATCTCGACCCCGCATGGCTCGCCGCGCCCGCGGGCCACGAAGCGCTGCTGACCGCCATCCAGTCGTGGGTCGGCTTCGACTTCGCACGTGATGAGCTCGCCGACGCGCTCTACCGCCTCATGCGGATGCCCGAGTGGATCGTGTCGTTCGACGGAACCCGGGGCGATCTCGCGCGGCTCAAGAACCTGACGTCCGATCTCATCGGCCGCTTCGCGCGCGCCGCCGTGACCGCGACGCGCGACGCGTACTCGGGCGCCGTGCTCACGCGCTACCGCGCACACGTCGTCGTGCCGCGCGTCATCGAGGCCGAGATGGCGGTGCTCAAGGGCATCATCGGCGCGGCCGTCGTGTCGATCGACGGCCGCAAGCAGCTCTACAAGGAGCAGCGGCGTGTGCTCAAGCGCCTCGCGACCGCGTTGTGGGAGCACCCCGGCGAGCTCGACGCCATGAGCTCCGAGGACTTCGAGAGCGCGTCGACGGATGCCGCGCGTCGCCGCGTCGTCGTGGACCAGGTCGCGAGCCTCACGGATCAGATCGCGATCGCCTGGCACGAGCGTCTCGTGGGCGATGTGGATGTCGCATCCATCGGCATCTGGGCGCCGCGTGGTTCAGATACGCGCGCCACGCGGCCCGCGCGGGTCGCGGAGGCGACCTGATGGCCGGGCGCATCCGGCAGGCCGACGTCGACGAAGTCAAGGCACGGACGAACATCGCCGACATCATCGGCGAGCGCGTCGCGCTCAAGCCCGCGGGCGTCGGTGCGATGAAGGGACTCTGCCCCTTCCACGACGAGCGCAGCCCGAGCTTCAACGTGCGTCCTCAGGCCGGCTTCTACCACTGCTTCGGCTGCGGCGAGTCGGGCGACGTGTACTCGTTCCTGCGCGCGATGGACCACGTCACCTTCACCGAAGCCGTCGAGCGCCTCGCGGGGAAGATCGGCTACACGCTTCACTACGAGGACGGGGGAGCGGCGCCCGAGACGACCGGCCGCGCGCGCCTGTACGCCGCGAACGCGGCCGCGGCGGAGTTCTTCCGCGCGCAGCTCGCCGCGCCCGAAGCCGACATCGCGCGCCGGTTCCTCGGCGAGCGGGGCTTCGACGCCGGCGCTGCGGCGCACTTCGGCGTCGGCTATGCGCCGAAGGGCTGGTCGAACATGCTGGCGGCCCTGCGCGACAAGGGGTTCACCGACGACATCCTCTCGGCCGCCGGACTCGTCTCGCAGGGCCAGCGCGGCGTCTACGACCGCTTCCGCGGGCGGGTCGTCTGGCCGATCCGCGACGTGACGGGCCAGGTCATCGGATTCGGTGCGCGGCGTCTGTTCGACGACGACAACGGCCCGAAGTACCTCAACACCCCCGAGACGACGATCTACAAGAAGGCCCAGGTGCTCTACGGTCTCGACCTCGCCAAGCGCGACATCTCGCGCGAGCACCGGGTCGTCGTCGTCGAGGGCTACACCGACGTCATGGCGTGCCATCTCGCGGGCGTCACGACAGCGATCGCGACGTGCGGCACGGCGTTCGGCTCCGATCACATCACGGTGCTGCGACGGGTGATGGGGGATGACTCGGCCGCCGGCGAGGTCGTCTTCACGTTCGATCCGGATGCCGCGGGTCAGAAGGCGGCGCTGCGCGCCTTCGCCGATGCGAAGCGGTTCAACGCGCAGACGTACGTCGCCACGGGGCCCGAGGGTCTCGACCCGTGCGATCTGCGTCTGCAGCGCGGAGACGGCGCCGTGCGCACGCTCATGGACGCCAAGGTGCCCATGGTCGAGTTCGTCATCGACCAGCGGATCACCGGCTACGACCTGGCGTCCGTCGAAGGGCGCGTCGGCGCGCTCCGCGCCGCCGCTCCCGTCGTCGCCGAGCTGCGGGATCCGCTGCTCCAGCCCGAGTACGTGCGCGTGCTGGCGCGGCGCCTGGGCCTGGACACCGAGGACGTCCGTCGCGAGGTCGAGCGTGCAGCCCGGGGCGGCTCCTCGCGCCCCGAGCGCACACCTCAGGCGGACGCGCCCGCCGACGTGGCAGAGGTGCGCGTGACCCTCGCGTCGTTGCCGCAGACGCCGGATGCCGCGCTCGAGCGAGACGCGCTGAAGGGCTTCCTGCAGTTCGGGCACCGACTCGACGGCGGATTGATCGACCGTGCCGTGGCGCTCCCGATGCGGCATCCCGCGCTCGATGCCGTCCGCCAGGCCGTCGCCTCAGCGCCCGACCGCGCGAAGGTCGGCTGGTCGGCGGACGCGGTCACGACGGTGCGCGAACCGTTCCGGGGCCTGGGCGCCGAACTGCTCGCATCGGACTTCCCCGCTCTCACCGACGACGCCGCCGTCGCCTTGGCGGCATCGTTGGCACGCCGACTCATTCTGCGGGGGATCGGCGCCGAGAAGGCGGAGCTGCTCGGCGCGATCCAGCGCGTGCCCGTCGATTCGGCGGAGGGCCGCGGCATCCGTCTTCGTCTTCATGAGCTCGACCAGGACCGCCGGCGACTCACCGACGAGGAGTAGCTGGCGCGAACGCGCACCGACAGGCAGGATGGCGATATGGCCGCATCACGAGACGCCGACGTCGCGATCCGCGCGATCGACCTGTCGATCGCCCACGACCGCCGCGCGGGCACCCCGCGCGTCGTGGACGGGGTGTCCTTCACCCTGGCGCGCGGCGGCATGCTCACGGTCATGGGCCCGACGGGCGCGGGCAAATCGAGCCTCGCCGCCGTGCTCGCAGGGCACGACCGCGGCCTCGGCGTCGTCGGCGGCGAGGCGTACGTCGAGGGCATCCGTGTGCGCCGCCCCGGCCGCGACCACCGGGTGCTGACCTACGTCACCGGGTATCTGCCGCAGGCCGCGGGGGCGGGGCTTCCGGCGCGCCAGACGGTCTCCGAGGTCATCGGCGCGCCCATCACGAGCCGTGACCGGCACGTCAACCAGCGCGCCCTCGCCGTGCGGATCGCAACCCTGCTGGACGAGCTCATGCTGCCGCTGGGCGCCGCGAACCAGTTCCCCTACGAGTTGAGCGCGGGCATGCGACAGCGCGTCGCGCTCGCGCGCGCCCTGGTGCTGCAGCCGAAGATCCTCGTCGCCGACGAACCCTTCGCGAACATGGACGTCGAGGTGCGTCGCGCCGCCCGCGATGCGATCCTGCGCCGGCGCCGGGACTACAGGATGTCGGCGCTCATCGTGACGAACGAGCCCGAGGTCGCCTCAGAACTGGGCGCGCACGTGCTCGTGCTGAGGAGCGGTCACGCCGTCGCCTTCGGCCGGAGCACGGCGGATCTGCTGTGGACGCCGAGCGGCGAGGCGGACCGTCGATTGATCACCGTCTGAGTTCACGAGCACCCCTCAGGCTTTGCTAGGATAGTCGAGTTGCCTCGCGCGAGCGGGGCTCTTCCTCGGTAGCTCAATTGGCAGAGCAGCCGGCTGTTAACCGGCAGGTTCTTGGTTCGAGTCCAAGCCGGGGAGCGAGAATCCCGCGTCATCTGCGCGGCTCTCGAATGAAGGCCCGGGCTTCCACCCCGGGCCTTCCCCGTTCCTGCAGGAACCTCAGGCGTCGATGTCGTCGACGCCCGGCATCCACGAGACGCCGGGACGCCCCCACCCGCGCTTGCGGGCGATCTTCTGCACCGTCTTCCAATCGCCGTCGTCGAGGCGATCGACGTAGAGCACGCCGTCGAGGTGGTCGAACTCGTGCTGCAGGATGCGGGCGCGCCAGCCGTCGACCTCGAGGCGGACGGCGGCCCCGTCGAGGTCGGTGCCCGTCAGGAGCGCCGACTCGGAGCGGCGGAGCGGGAATCGCTCGCTCGGGAACGACAGGCACCCTTCGGACTCCTCATCGGGGTCCGGAGCGCCGGGCTCGAGCGGACGGATCCACAGCTCGGGGTTGATGACGACACCGCGCCACGGCGTGCCGTCGTCGTCGGCGTACGAGTACGTGAAGATCCGCAGCGACACGCCCACTTGCGGCGCCGCGAGGCCGACGCCCGGTGCGCGATCCATCGTCTCGAACATGTCGGCGACGAGGGTGCGCACCTCGTCCGTGATCTCATCGACGAGGGACGCAGGAGCGTGAAGGACGGGATCGCCCATGATGCGAATCGGGAGAACGGCCACGTCTCCAGCCTATCGAGCGGCACTGCGGTTAGTGTCGAGGGGTGATATCGAGCGGGGACATCGACAACATCGGGGACGTCGGAGACGTCCTGATCGGCGTCTTCGAGAACCCCGCGCTGCTCATCGGCATCCCGCTCGCCCTCGTCGGCGCAGTCTTCATGTCGTTCGGCGCGCAGTACCAGCACCGCGGCGTCACGAAGGTCGAGGCGCTTTCCGGCGGGGCGGCATCGGGTGGTCTCACCCTGCAGCAGCTCGGTCGCCTCCTGACCCGGCCGTCCTGGGTCGTCGGCACCGTCATGCTCGGCCTGGCGATCGTCTGCCAGCTCGGCGCGCTCTACTTCGCGCCGCTCATCGTCGTCCAGCCGCTCGGTGCGATCGCCCTCGTCATCACGACGCTGCTCAACGCACGGATCAGCGGCCACAAGCCGACGAAGCGGTCGATCCGAGCCATCATCGAGTGCGTCGGCGGCATCTTCATCTTCGTGACGATCGCCGCGCTCGTCGCGACGGACGAGCCCGTCTCGAATCAGCAGCTGATCACGATCCTCCTCATCCTGCTGGCAGTGCTGATCGCGTTCGGTGCCCTGTGGCTGTGGCTGCGCCACCGCATGAGCGCGCTCTTCTACATCATCGGCGCCGGCGTCATGTACGGCTTCGTCGCGACGCTCGCGAAGGTCGTGCTCAGCCGCATCTCGAGCGGCGACTTCGAGTGGCTCACCGTCGTGTGTCTGCTCGGCCTTCTCATCGCCGCCGGCATCGGGGCGTACTTCGTGCAGAGCGCCTACTCGTCGGGCCCGCCCGACCTGGTGATCGCCGGCCTCACGGTGATCGACCCGATCGTCGCGATCGTCATCGGGCTCACCGTGCTCGGCGAGGCGGCCAACGCGCCCCTGTGGGCGTACATCGGCTTCGGCGTCGCGGGCGTCATCGCGGTGATCGGGGTGTGGGACCTCGCGCGCAACCACCCCCAGGTCGTGAGCGACAGTCAGGAGCTGCCGATCCAGCGGGGGAGCGGCGCTGAAAAGCCCCCCGGCGCGCCGAAGACCAACACCGAGAAGTTCGACGAGGCCGTCGCGAAGGTCTGGCCGAATCCTCCCGTCGACGACGAACGCAAGCCGCGCCGCTGAGGGCGGCGGATGCTGCGGTCGCTCAGTCCGCGACGTCGATCGTGATCCGGCCGTCCTGCATCCGGCCCTTGTCGCCCGGCGTCGGCGCGGGCGCCGGAACCTCGATCTGAGCCTCCCACTGCGCGTGGGCATCTTCCGCGCTCGGGCGCCACACGGAGTCGAACCCCGATCCGACGCCGGATATCGTTCCCTGACCGCGCGCCTGCCTTCGGCGGGTGTCGCGGATCATCGCGGGGATCGCGATCATGAGTCCGATGACCGCGACCACGCCGATCACAGCGGCGAGCAGGGCTCCGGCATCCATGCCTTGCATTCTCGCACCGTCGCCTGCCGGTAGGCTCGATGACCGCAGGGGGCGGTGGCCAAGCTGGTTAAGGCAGCGGGCTCATAACCCGACGATCGCGGGTTCAAGTCCCGCCCGCCCTACAGCCCTTTCAGAGCCCGGCGAGCTCGGGGAGCAGCGCCTTCGCGATCAGGAAGTAGATCAGCAGGCCCGTGCCGTCGACGATCGTCGCGATCATCGGCGCCGAAACGACCGCCGGGTCGACGCGCGTCTTCTGCAGCAGCAGCGGCAGGATCGACGCGATGAGCGCCGCCCAGAGCACGATCGCGGCGAGCGACAGCGAGACCACCAGCATGATCTGCCAGCCCACTCCGAGCGTGAAGGCGCGGATGAGGCCCGCCCCGGCCATCGCGACGGCGATGAGGCCCGCGGTGCTGAGCTCTTTGACGACCACCCTCCCGATGTTGCGCAGCCGCACCTGCCCGGTCGCCATGGCGCGCACGAGCGTCGACGTGATCTGCGTGCCCGTGTTCCCACCCGTGCCGATGAGCAGCGGGATGAAGAACGCGAGCACCACGACTGCTTCGAGCTCGTCCTCGAACGCCTGCAGGACGCTCGACGTGTACGCCTCGGCGACGAAGAGCACGAGCAGCCACACGACGCGCTTGCGCCACAGCAGCCACGGCGACGCACGGAGGTAGGGCACGTCGAGCGGCTGCGAGCCGCCCTGGCGCTCGGCATCCTCCGTCGCCTCCTCCTCGGCGATGTCGGCGGCCGCATCCGCCGTGATGATGCCCAGGATGCGACGCTCGCCGTCCACGACGGGGATGGCGAGCAGACGGTGGTCGAGGAGCAGGCGGGCCGACTTCTCTGGATCGTCGAGCGGTGAGACCGCGAGGACGTCGTCGTCCATGAGGTCGGCGACGAGTGCATCGGCCGGTGCGAGGACGAGTGCGCGGAACGCGACGACTCCGCCGAGGCGGCCGTTGCCGTCGACGACGTAGACGTACCCGCCGGACTGCGAGTCCGCGCGCAGATGCGCCGCCCCCGAGCGCACGGAGTCGATCGCCGCCGCGGCCGTGGACTGCGCCTCGACCGTCAGTACGTCGGGGATCATGTGGGCGGCGCTCGAATGCTCCGGCCACGACAGCAGACCGCGCAGCACGAGCGCCTGATCGGCCGGCACAGCGGACAGCAGCGTTTCGCGGTCGTCGGGTGGGAGCTCACGCAGGATATCGGCCGCGAGGTCGGTGTTGAGCTCGTTGAGGATCAGCCCCGCGGTCGGAACCCCGATCCCGATCAGCAGTTCGCCGGCAGCGAGCGGGTCGAGCGTCGAGACGAGCTCCTCACCCGTCTCGGCGTCGAGCAGCCCGTCGAGGACGCGAAGGTGCTCGGGGGTGAGCGCGGCGATCTGCTCCTCGCGCTCCACCGGGTCGGGGACGACCTCGAGCCACAGGGCGACGGCGCGCGTCGTCCCTCGATCGAGGACCTGGGCGAGCTCGATCGTGGCAGGCGGTTGTGCAGCGCGGGCCATAGCGCCCCCTTTCCCGGCGGTGAGTCGCATTATCCACCCCGAGGCGATCGCGAAAGTGAACTACATCGCGTTGCCGATGTAGGAGTACTTCACGAAGACCTCCGGTGCGCTCCCGGCCTCGTCGAGCACGCCCTGCACGGCGGTCAGCATGTAGTGGAGATCCCAGCCCATGTAGAGGAAGTTCTCGTCGTCGAGGGCGTCCCACTGGCCGTTCCACGCCATAGCAGGGTAGACGGGGCCGCCACGGCGTGCGCTGAAGCGCACGACGCTGTCGCGGTCGTCCGCCCAGAGGCGCTTGAAGACGCGGTTGAAGAGGTACTTCACGTCGGGCACCTCCCAGTGCTCGCCGCGGTATTCCGTGTAGGCGAACTCGCGCTCCCAGCCGGGCGGGAACCCGCGCCGCAGGATCGCATCGAGGATCGGCGTGAGACCGTCGTCGTCGATCCCGACGATGTCGGGGCGTCGCCAGACCTCGATGAAGCGCTCGGTGAGCTCCGTGGTGCGTGCGGAGATGGATGCCGTGCCCCACGCATCCGCATCGGCCAGCGCTCGTGTCTGCGGTACCGCGCTGCGCGCATAGGCGGCATCGCGCTTCTCGGGGAAGGGCAGGTCCATCGCGCGCAGCGCGAGGTCGTCCTCGAGGAGCGCGAGATTGCCGAGCGTCTTCGAGAGTGCGCGGTGGCTGTTCTGCTCGTCATCGGTGTAGTCGGCCCACACGCGCACGCCGTCGCCCGACCACGTCGCGTGCGGCGAGAGCGGGAAGACGTGATCGACACCCAGGTCGTCGACGGCGTCGAGGTCCGCGAGACGGCCGAGCACGTATGCCGGATGCGGCAGCTCCGCGAACTTCAGTGCGGCGCGCATGCGCTCATCCGAGGGGGTGATCCGGGCGATCGCGTGGCGCAGAGCCTGCTCGCCGTCGGACCGCGCGCGACACAGGCGCGCGACGAGCCGCTCCGTCGGCAGGCCCGCGACCGCCCGCCGCAGCAGCAGCGCCTGAACGTCGTCGAGCGTCGCCGCGACGGCAGCGCGATCCACGCTCCCTTCGCGCAGATCGAGGAGAGCGCGCATGACGAGGGGATACATGCCGCGCCCGAAGGTCGAGAGGTGTCGCAGCCGGCGCGCGAGCGCGGCATCCCTCTCGTACGACGGCTCGAGCAGAGTGCGGTAGACCTCGGAGCACGCGAGCCATTCGGCGGCGTGGACACGCAGCGTGTCGAGATCGAGTCGCGGAAAGCGCGCGCGGAACTCTCCGTAGACGCCGTGGTCGCCGGATGCCGCGACCTCGCGCCCCGTCGTCATGACCATGTAGTGGCGCCAGAATGCGCCGATCGCCGCGCCCGTGTTCTGCTCGATCGGCAGCCAGAAGTCCGCTTCGACCTCGCGCTGCTCGGCGTGCGTGAGGCCCATCAGGATGTAGTTGTGGATGAGCTCGTGGTCGCGCAGGGGCTCGCCGGTGGAGTTGAGGCTCGCGAAGATCTGCTGCGCGTTCGCACCCGCACCGAGGGTGATCGCGACGTGCTCGAGCTTCTGCAGTCCGCGCCAGATGTGCGGAGCCTCGTCGGGCGAGATCTTGCTGCGGAAGAACGCGTAGTTGTCGTCGAAGCGCGAATCGCGGAGTGTTCCGTCCGCCGGCCGACGATCGAACACGACGCTCTCGAAGACGTCTGCCCACGCCTCGTGGGGGCGCAGCTTGGTGCGGCCGTCGGGGCCGGACAGCACGCGGGAGAGGTCGTCGGCGAGGTCGGGATGCTCGGCGCGGACGGTGTGGTGGAGAGCGGCGACGAGGAGCATGAGCGTCGTGATGCGCTGCTGCCCGTCGATGAGGACGAGTTCGTCCCCGCCGGCGCTCATGGAGGACAGCACCGACCCGATGAAGTGCATGTGGTGGGGATCCGAATCGGCGACGGCGCGCACGTCGGCGAGGAGCTGCTCGCAGCCGCCGATGTCCCAGCGGTACTGGCGCTGGTACACGGGGACGACGATCGTGGCATCCACTGTCTGCAGCCAGGAGATCGTGTTGACGGCCGTCGCATCGATGTTCGTGGCCGTCGTCATGTGGTGTTTCCGCCCCCTCGGTGCTGCGCAAACGAGTCTAGCCGCGGCGGGATTATTCACGGTCGCCCCCCGGGCGCGTCGGGGAGCGCCAGGTAGGCTTGCCTAAGTTGGGCCTGTTAAAACGTGCTGGCCCCCTACGAAAGGCTGATCCTCTCATGGGTTACATCAAGTCCGCCGCGCTCGAAGAGACCGGCTACGTCGTCCTCGACCGTTACAACCAGGAGCTCGACCCCAAGGAATGGCTCGACATCGAGTACAACGACTGGAAGTCCTCGGGTGACACCCGCTTCGCGCCGCTCGCGAGCGCCTTCGGCGAGATCGAGTGCAACGGGTTCTGGAACCACAAGCCTCCGCGCACCGACAAGGACGGCGTCTGGATCGACTCGCAGGTCGAGAAGGCCCCGAACCTCACGCGTCGCGCACAGGAGCCCGGTGCGAACGTCGGCCGCTGCCGCGTCATCGAACTGCAGCCGACGCCCTACGGCGAGTGCCTCTACAACCTGCACCAGGACGACAACAACCGTCTGAACCCCGATGGCACCGGCTGGGTCGTGCGCGGATTCTTCAATCTCACGGACGACAAGGACAGCTACTTCGTCCTGCGTGAGAACCGCACCGACCCCGCGGGCGAGGTGCGCATCGCGCTGCCGGCCGGCGCTCAGCTCATCATCGACACGCAGCGCCTGTGGCACGCGGCGACGCACAACGGCGACGAGCCCCGCTACTGCCTCATCACGTCCTGGACCTCGGGGCCCGAGCTCGATGCCTACATCGAGAAGTACAACGGCGTGAACCACACCGAGAGCGTCCACGTCGACCAGGACATCCTCGACGCCGGCTACGCAGAGCAGGCGCGCAAGGATGCCGCGCGCGCCGCGTACTACGCCGCGAAGGGCCAGGTCGAGGTCCAGGCCATGAGCGAGGCCTGACCTCTCGCCTGAAGAGAATGGATGCCCCTGACCGCCCGGTCGGGGGCATCCGTCGTCCTGCGTGGTGTCGGTGGAGACTGGCAGACTCGCTGTGATGAACGACGACACCCGGTCCGCCTCCCTCGAGACTCTGCGGGCGCTCGTCGGCCGCGACGACGCCGACTTCCACGAAGGCCAGTTCGAGGCGATCTCGGCCCTCGTGGACGACGGCAGCCGCGCGCTGGTGGTGCAGCGCACCGGGTGGGGCAAGTCGGCCGTGTACTTCGTCGCGACGCTGCTGCGCCGCCGGATGGGTGCCGGGCCGACGGTGATCGTCTCGCCGCTGCTCGCCCTCATGCGCGACCAGATCGCCGCCGCGCAGCGCGCGGGCGTGCGGGCCGTCGCGATCAATTCCACGAACGCTCACGAGTGGTCCGACGTGCTCGCCCGCCTCCACGACGACGACATCGACGTCCTTCTGCTCTCGCCCGAACGGCTCAACAACCCCGCGTTCCGCGACGAGCAGCTGCCGTCCCTCGTTCGGCGGATGGGGATGCTGGTGGTCGACGAGGCGCACTGCATCAGCGACTGGGGTCACGATTTCCGCCCCGACTATCGCCGACTCGGCGAGCTCATCACGAGCCTGCCGGCGGGAGTGCCCATCCTCGCGACCACCGCGACGGCGAACAGCCGCGTGGTCACCGACATCTCGGAGCAGCTGGCTGCGTCCTCCGACGGAGGTTCGGTCGATGTCGTCACCATCCGCGGTGCGCTGGCGCGTGCGTCGCTGCGACTGGGTGTCCTGCGGCTCCCGGACGCCCGGGCCCGACTCGCGTGGCTGCTCACACACATCGGCGAACTGCCCGGATCGGGCATCATCTACAGCCTCACGGTCAGCGGTGCACAGGATGTCGCCCGACTTCTGCGCGAAGCGGGGCACGACGTGCGCGCCTACACGGGTCAGACGGACGCCTCCGAGCGCGAGGAGTCCGAGGCGCTGCTGAGGGACAATCGCGTCAAAGCGCTGGTCGCGACGAGCGCGCTCGGTATGGGGTTCGACAAGCCCGACCTGGGTTTCGTCGTGCACCTCGGCGCTCCGTCCTCGCCCGTCGCGTACTACCAGCAGGTGGGCCGCGCGGGCAGAGCGACCGACAACGCCGACGTGCTGCTGCTGCCGGGGCCCGAGGATCCCGACATCTGGCGCTACTTCGCCACGGCCTCGATGCCGACGCGCGAGCGGGCAGAGCGCGTGATCGCCGAGCTCGGCGACGCACCTGTCTCAACGCCTTCCCTCGAGGCGCTCGTCGACATCCGGCGTACACCCCTCGAGCTTCTCCTGAAGGTGCTCGATGTCGACGGCGCCGTCCGCCGGGTGCGCGGCGGGTGGGTCGCCACGGGCGAGCCGTGGGTGTACGACGCGGAGCGCTACGAGCGCATCGCCGCGGCGCGCGTCGTCGAGCAGCAGCACATGCTCGACTACGAGAGCACGGCCGGGTGCCGCATGGAGTTCCTCCAGCGCGCACTCGATGACGAGTCGGCGGCCCCCTGCGGGCGCTGCGACAACTGCGTCGAGGCGTGGTACCCGACCACGGTCGACGCGGGCGCGGCGACGTCCGCCGACGCCGCGCTCGCGCGCGTCGGCGTGCCCATCGAGCCGCGCGCGCAGTGGCCGACGGGCGCTGATCGGCTCGGTATGCCGCTCAAAGGCAACATCCCGCTCGCCGAGCGCGCCGAACCCGGACGCGCGCTCGCACGGCTCACCGATCTGGGATGGGGCGGCCGGCTGCGCGCGATGTTCGAGGGCGCAGCCGCCGATGCAGAGGTCAGCCCCGCGCTACGGGAGGCGGTGATCAGAGTGCTCGCCGACTGGGACTGGGTGGAGCGTCCCGCATCGCTCGTCGCCGTCCCGTCGCGGCGACGTCCGGCACTCATCGAGACGCTGGCCCGATCGCTCGCCCAGGCGGGGCGTCTGCCCTATCTCGGCACGCTGCCGATCCGCAACGGCGGACCCAGCGGGGAGCCTGGCGGCAACAGCGTCTACCGGCTCGCCGGCCTCTGGGACCGCTTCGATGCGTCGGGCTTCGCGTTTCCACCGGGCCCCGTCCTGCTGGTCGACGACATCGCCGACAGCCGGTGGACGCTCACGGTCGCCGCGCGCGAACTCCGCCGGGCCGGAGCCTCGGCGGTGCTGCCCTTCGCCCTCGCCCTGCGAGGCTGACCACTTCGAACGCGGGGTGGCGCGACACGCGCGACACGCAGGGAATCACACGGTTGTGATTCCGGGTGGTCGTGGGCGATAATGGGCCCACAACCGAACACGCCACGAATCCGTGACCCAGGTCGTTGGGGAAGACGCACCTGACGGAACGGAGAGATCATGGCGACACCACAAGCGCGTGGGGTGGTCTTCATCCACTCTGCGCCACGAGCACTATGCCCGCACCTCGAGTGGGCTGTCGGTCGCGCCCTCGGGCGCGCGGTGAGCTTCGAGTGGGCAGAGCAGCCCGTCCTGGCGGGCAGCCGCCGGGCGGAGTTCTACTGGGAGGGCACGGCCGGCATGGGCGCCGCCCTCGCGACCGCGATCCGCGGCTGGGAGCATCTGCGGTTCGAAGTGACCGAGGATCCGACGCCCCGCAGCGACGGCGGACGCTGGCTGCACACGCCGGGCCTGGGCATCCACTTCGCGCAGACGGACACGGCGGGCAACGTCGTGATCGGCGAGGACCGCGTGCGCTACGCGATGGAGGTCGCGGCGGGCGATGCCGCGGAGCTGCAGCGCGAGCTCCAGATCGCCCTCGGCGCCGCGTGGGACGAGGAACTCGAGCCCTTCCGCCACGCGAGCGACGACGCGCCCGTCGTGTGGCTGCACAAGGTCGGTTGACCTCAGAGACTCGGGCGGATCGAGGCGCGACTACCGACGGTCGGAGACCAAGCTCCCGGACGACGCGAAAGCGAATCGCCGCCTGACACGAAAGACGCCCCCGGGGAACCGGGGGCGTCTTCGGTTGCGGGGATCAGACCGAGGCGAACGCCGCGACGGCGTTGTGACCGCCGAAGCCGAACGAGTTGCTGATCGCGAGCTGCGAGCCGTCGCCGAGGGGCTGCGGCTCACCCGAGAGCCGGAACGGCACCTCGGGGTCCTGCTCGGTGATGTTGATGGTCGGGGGAGCGACGCGGTCACGCAGCGCGAGCACCGTGAAGATGGCTTCGAGCGCGCCCGTGCCGCCCAGCAGGTGACCCGTCGAAGCCTTCGTGGCCGAGACCGGGATGTCGTCGATCCGCGCGCCGAAGACGGCCTTGAGAGCGGTGTACTCGTTCGGGTCGCCGACGGGGGTCGACGTCGCGTGCGCGTTGACGTGCGTCACGTCGTCGGGCGAGGCATCCGCCATCGCCAACGCCATGCGCACGGCCCGCGCCGCACCCGTGCCCTCGGGGTCGTTGGCGGTGATGTGGTACGAATCGGCGGTGACGCCGCCGCCGACGACCTCGGCGTAGATCTTCGCGCCGCGCGCCTTCGCGTGCTCCTCGGACTCGAGGATGAGAACGCCCGCGCCCTCGCCCATGACGAAGCCGTCACGGTCGATGCTGCCGGGGCGGGACGCCGTCTCGGGGGAGTCGTTGCGGCGCGAGAGCGCCTGCATCGACGCGAACGATGCCACGGTGATCGGGTGGATCGCCGATTCGGTGCCGCCCGCGATCACGATGTCGGCGTATCCGGCGCGGATGTGCTCGACGGCGTTCACGATCGACTCGGTGCTCGACGCGCACGCGCTCGCGACTGTTCGTGCGTATGCGCGGGCGCGGAAGTGCAGCGAGAGGTTGCCCGCGGCGGCGTTCGGCATGAGCATCGGCACCGTCATCGGCATGACCCGACGCGGTCCCTTCTCTTTGAGGGTCTCCCACGCGTCGAGAAGCGTCCACACGCCGCCGATCCCGGTGGCGAAGTCGACGCCGAGGCGCTCGGGATCGACCTCGGGGCTCCCGGCATCCGCCCACGCCTCCATCGCCGCGACGAGCGCGAGCTGCGACGACGGGTCGAGACGCTTCGCGATCGGGCGCTCGAGCACGGTGTCGGGCCGCACGAGGGCCTCGGCGGCGAACGTGACGGGCAGCTGGTACTGCTCCACCCAGTCGTGCTCGAGCGTGCGGGCGCCGGACGCTCCGGCGAGGAGCGCCGACCAGCTGTCGGGGGCGGTGCCGCCGATCGGCGACGTCGCGCCGATGCCGGTGACGAAGATGCGGGTGCTGCTCATGCGTGGTGTCCTCGTGAGGTGTCCGGTGGGGGCGCGAACCCCCACCGGTGCGACTTACGCCTGGTTGGACGTGATGAAGGTGACGGCGTCGCCGACGGTCTTGAGGTTCTTGACCTCGTCGTCGGGGATCGTGACGCCGAACTTCTCCTCGGCGTTGACGACGATCGTCATCATCGAGATCGAGTCGATGTCGAGGTCGTCGGTGAACGACTTCTCGAGCGCGACCTCGTCGGCTGAGATGCCGGTCTCGTCGGTGATGAGCTCGGCGAGTCCGGCGAGGACCTCGTCAGTGCTGAATGCCATGGGATTCTCCTGTTTCTTGTGAGGTTCTTGAGCCCGGGGCGGGCCGTTGTTCAGTCTAGGGTCGGGCTTCCCGCCGTCAGGGGAGGACGACGACCTGCGCGCCGAACACGAGTCCGGCGCCGAAGCCGATCTGCAGCGCGAGCCCACCGCTCAGCTCTGGGTGCTCATCGAGCAGCCGATGCGTCGCGAGCGGGATCGAGGCCGCCGACGTGTTGCCGGTCGTCTCGATGTCGCGGCCGATCACGACGGTGTCGGGGAGCTTCAGCTGCTTGGCGAACTCGTCGATGATCCGCATATTGGCCTGGTGCGGCACGAAGGCGGCGAGGTCGGATGCCTCGACTCCCGCGGCCTCGAGGGCCTGGCGGGCGACCTTGACCATCTCCCACACCGCCCAGCGGAACACCGTCGGGCCCTCCTGGCGGAGGGTCGGCCACGGCACCTCGCCGTCGCGGAACTGCGTCAGGGTGCCGTTCATGCCCACGGCTTCGGCCTTCGAGCCGTCCGAGCCCCACACGGTCGGGCCGATGCCGGGGAAGTCGCTCGGACCGACGACGACCGCGCCCGCGCCGTCGCCGAGCAGGAACGAGATGCTGCGGTCGGCGGGATCGACGACGTCGCTGAGCTTCTCGGTGCCGATGACGAGCGCGTAGTGGGCGGCTCCTGCGCGGATCAGCGCGTCGGCCTGGGCGACGCCGTACGCGAAGCCCGCGCACGCGGCGTTGACATCGTAGGCGGCCGCGGGGTTCGAGCCGACGCGGTCCGCGACGATGGCCGAGACCGACGGCGTCTGCTTCGGGTTCGAGATCGTCGCGACGATGACGGCGTCGATGGATGCGGCATCCACCCCCGACTTCTCGATGGCCTCGCGGGCGGCATCGGTCGCGAGATCGATCGCGTCGGTGTCGTGCACGGCGCGCATGCGCGTCACGATGCCGGTGCGCTGGCGGATCCACTCGTCGCTCGAGTCGATCGGCCCGATGAGGTCGTCGTTGGGCACGGCGATCTCACCTCTGGCGGCACCGTACGAGTAGATGCGCGTGTGGGCGGGGCCCGTGGGCTGGATGAGCGCGTGGGTCATGCGGTGCCTCCCGAAAGCAGCGTCTGGGCCGCGACGAGGTCGTCGGGGGTCTTCACGGCGACCGTCGGCGTGCCGCGCAGGGCGCGCTTGGCGAGCCCTGCCAGCGTCCCGGCGGGAGCGAGTTCGATGATGCCGGTGACCCCGGCGTCGCCGAACGCGGCCATGCTGAGATCCCAGCGCACGGGCGAGGCGACCTGGCTCACGAGCAGCTCGGCGAAGACCGCGCCGTCCGCGACGACGGTGCCGTCGCGGTTGGTCCATACGGTGAGCGCCGGGTCCTGCGTCGTGGTCTCGGCGACCGCCTCGCGCAAGGCGTCCACGGCCGGTGCCATGTAGCGCGTGTGGAAGGCTCCCGCCACCTGCAGCGGGATGACGCGCGTGCCGGCCGGCGGCTCCGCCGCGAGTGCTGCGAGGGCGTCGAGGGCGCCGGCGGCGACGAGCTGGCCGCCGCCGTTGTAGTTGGCGGGCGCGAGGTCGAGTTCTTCCAGGCGGGCGACGATGGATGCCTCGTCCCCGCCGATGACGGCCGCCATGCCGGTCTGCGCCGCGGCCGCGGCATCCGCCATCGCCCGCCCGCGCAGGCCCACGAGGCGCAGGGCGTCCTCCTCGGACAGGATGCCGGCGGCCGCCGCGGCGGCGAACTCGCCGACGGAGTGACCGGCGACGCCCGCAACGGCGGTGCGGTCGTCGAGCGCGTTCCACGACAGGAGGCTCGCGGCGACGATCAGCGGCTGCGCGACCTTCGTGTCGCGGATCCGGTCGGCATCCCACTCCGTGCCGGCGGCGACGAGGTCGACGCCCGCCCACTCGGAGTACGCCTCGAGCTGCTCGCGCGCACCGGCGCGCTCGAGCCAGGGTGCGAGGAACCCGGGCGACTGGGAGCCCTGCCCGGGGAAGACAGCGATGATCACCGTTCTATCCTTCCGATCCATGTGGTCCACCCTTCTGGCGGAGATGTCACAACTATCCGGCGATGCTTTGTGCGTGACGCACAGCCTGCCGGGTCAATGCGCCGATCGGCGCGCGGGGGCGCGCCGGCGTGTCGCCTCGGAGCCGACGGATCCGAGGATGAGCGCCGTCTGCAGGATGAGCGCCTCGCGCGCACCCGTGGCATCCCACCCGATGACTTCGGACACGCGCTTCAAGCGGTAGCGGACCGTGTTGGGATGCACGAAGAGCTCGCGTGCCGTCGCCTCGAGCGACCGCCCGTTGTCGAGGTAGCTCCACAGCGTGAGCACGAGGTCGGCACTGTGGGTCTGGAGCGGCCGGTAGATCCGTTCGACCAGGGTGATCTTCGCGAGCGGATCGCCCGCGAGCGCGCGCTCGGGGAGCAGATCGTCGGCTTCGACGGGCCGCGGGGCGTGCCGCCACGCGCGCGCGACGGCGAATCCGGCGAGCGCGGCGCGGGCGCTCTGGCTCGCGTCGACGAGCGCGGGGACGGCGGGACCGAGCACGAGGTGACCGGCGCCGAATCCCGGTTCGAGCCGCTTCGCGATCTCGAGGAACGCGAGGTCGACCTCGATGTCGTCGCGCTGCGACGTATCGGCCCGACCGATCACGAGCACGAGTCGCGACCCCTGCACGCCGATGAGCACATCGACTCCGAGCTTGCGAGCCGTGCGACGCAGCTGGTCGACGTCGAACTGCGGGGGAGTCGTGCCCACGAGCACCGAGACCTCGCCGTGTCCGTGCCAGCCGAGCGCCGCGATCCGGCTCGGGAGCTCCTCATCGGCCTCGCCCGTGAGGATCGAGTCGACGACGAGCGCCTCGAGGCGGGCATCCCACAATCCGCGGGCCTCGGCAGCACGGGCGTAGACGTCCGCCGCAGCGAAGGCGACGTCGCGCGAGTACAACAGGATCGCATCGCGGATGCTCGCGCCCTTGCCCGCGACGCGCTCCTCGGTGACGCCGACCGTGACGCGGATGAGTTGGAGCGTCTGCTGCAGGCTCACGCTGCGCAGGAGCTCCCGGGGAGCCGCTGCGAAGATGTCGGCCGCGATCCACGGCGTCGAGGTGGGGTCGTCGTACCACTGGATGAACGACGAGATGCCCGCCTGCGCGACGAGGCCGACCGCCGACCGTCGCGCGGGCGGCATGTCGGCGTACCAGGGCAGGGTGTCTTCCAGCCGCTGGATCGTCGCCGTCGCGAGATCACCCGAGATGCGTCGCAGCCAGGCGAGCGTCTCGGCCTTGTCCATCTCGGGAGCGCCGGGCATGGCGGCGGTCAGCTCTCGCCGCCCGCGTTTCCGCTCGTTCCGGCTGTCACGTCATGCAGGCGGTACTTCTCGATAGCCTGTGCCGCGAGGCTTCGGTCGACGGCGCCTTCGTCCGCGAGCGCTTGCAGCGTCCGCACGACGATCGACGGACCGTCGATCTTGAAGAACCGGCGCGCCGCGGGACGCGTGTCGGAGAACCCGAAGCCGTCGGCGCCGAGCGTCGCGAAGTTGTTCGGCACCCACGGACGGATCTGGTCCTGCACGGCGTGCATGTAGTCGCTCACCGCCACCACGGGCCCGGGGACGTCGCGCAGCTTCTCGGTGAGGTACGCCGTGCGGGGCTCCTCGTGCGGGTACAGGAAGTTGTGCTCGTCGGCGGCGAGGCCGTCGCGGCGGAGCTCCGTCCACGACGTGACCGACCAGACGTCCGCCTGCACGCCCCAGTCGTCGCGCAGCAGCTGCTGCGCTTCGAGGGCCCACGGGACGCCGACGCCCGACGCGAAGACCTGCGCACGAGGACCCTCGCCCTCGAACGACGAGATGCGGTGGATGCCGCGGACGATGCCCTCGACATCGACGTTCTCGGGCTCGGCCGGCTGGACGATCGGCTCGTTGTAGACCGTCAGGTAGTACATGACGTCGGGATCGGGGTGGTTGCCGCCGTACATGCGCTCGATGCCCGAGCGGACGATGTGCGCGATCTCGTATCCGTACGCGGGGTCGTAGGACACCGTCGCGGGGTTCGTCGAAGCGAGCAGGTGCGAGTGGCCGTCGGCGTGCTGCAGGCCCTCGCCCGTCAGCGTCGTGCGCCCGGCGGTCGCGCCGATGATGAAGCCGCGCGCCATCTGGTCGCCCGCCGCCCACTGGGCGTCGCCCGTGCGCTGGAATCCGAACATCGAGTAGAAGACGTAGACCGGGATGAGCGGCTCGCCGTGCGTCGCGTACGACGTGCCGATGCCGGTGAAGGCCGCGAGCGCCCCCGCCTCGTTGATGCCGACGTGGACGATCTGCCCCTGCGGGCTCTCCTTGTAGGCCAGGAGCAGCTCCCGGTCGACCGACGTGTAGTGCTGGCCGTTGGGGTTGTAGATCTTCGCCGTCGGGAAGAACGCGTCCATGCCGAACGTACGTGCTTCATCGGGGATGATCGGCACGATGCGGTGGCCGAAGTCCTTCGCCCGCAGGAGGTCCTTCAGCAGCCGCACGAACGCCATCGTCGTGGCGATCTCCTGCGTGCCCGAGCCCTTCTTCGGCAGCGCGTACGCGTCGTCGCCGGGGAGCGTCAGGCCCACGTGGTGGGTGCGACGCTCGGGAAGGAACCCGCCGAGCTCCTTGCGGCGCTCGAGCATGTACTGGATCGTCTCGTCCTGCGCGCCGGGGTTGTAGTACGGCGGCAGGTACGGGTTCTCTTCGAGCTGGGCATCCGTCACCGGGATGTGCATCGAGTCGCGGAAGAGCTTGAGGTCGTCCAGCGTCATCTTCTTCATCTGGTGCGTCGCGTTGCGCCCCTCGAAGTGGGGACCGAGGCCGTAGCCCTTGATGGTCTTGGCGATGATGACCGTCGGCTGGCCCTTGTGCTCCATGGCCGCCTTGTAGGCCGCGTAGACCTTGCGGTAGTCGTGGCCGCCGCGCTTGAGGCTCCAGATCTGGTCGTCCGTGTAGTCCTTGACGAGGGCGAGGGCGCGCTCGTCCCGGCCGAAGAAGTTCTCGCGCACGTAGGCGCCGTTCTCGGTCTTGAACGTCTGGTAGTCGCCGTCGGGCGTGACGTTCATGAGGTTGCGGAGGGCCCCGTCGGTGTCGCGGGCGAGGAGGTCGTCCCACTCACGGCCCCACACGACCTTGATGACGTTCCAGCCCGCGCCGCGGAAGAAGCTCTCGAGCTCCTGGATGATCTTCCCGTTGCCACGGACGGGTCCGTCGAGGCGCTGCAGGTTCGCGTTGATGACGAAAGTGAGGTTGTCGAGGCCTTCGTTCGCGGCCACCTGCAGCTGGCCGCGGCTCTCGACCTCGTCCATCTCGCCGTCGCCGAGGAACGCCCAGACGTGCGAGTCGGCCCGGTCGGCGATCCCGCGGTTGCTGAGGTACTTGTTCGTCATCGCCTGGTAGATGGCGTTGATCGGGCCGAGGCCCATCGAGACCGTCGGGAACTGCCAGAAGTCCGGCATGAGGCGCGGGTGCGGGTACGACGGGATGCCGTTCGGCGCGGCCGACTTCTCCTGGCGGAAGCCGTCGAGCTGCTGCTCCGTGAGGCGCCCCTCGAGGAATCCGCGCGCGTAGGCGCCGGGCGACGCGTGGCCCTGGATGAAGATCTGGTCGCCGCCCGAGGGGTGGTCGTGACCGCGGAAGAAGTGGTTGAAGCCGACCTCGTACAGCGCCGCAGAGGACGCGTAGGTCGAGATGTGACCGCCGACGCCGATCCCGGGGCGCTGCGCGCGATGCACCGTGACGGCGGCGTTCCACCGCAGCCAGCGGCGGAAGCGGCGCTCGAGCTCTTCATCGCCCGGGAACTCGGGCTCGTTCTCGGGGGCGATCGTGTTGAGGTAGTCGGTCGTCGGCACCATCGGCACGCCCAGGTGCAGATCGTGCGACGTCTTGAGCAGGCTCAGCATGATCTCGCGGCCACGGGCGTGGCCTTTCGCGCGGACGAGCTGGTCGAGTGACTCCTGCCACTCCGACGTCTCTTCGGGATCGCTGTCGAGGGCGTCCTGCGAGTACGGATCCTGGTCGTTGACAGTCACGGAAGACCTTTCGCTATCTGGCAGATCGTGCCAGGGAATCTCAACGGAAGCGGGCTCGGCTTTGTCGGCCGCGCACAACGCACCGCCGACTAGCCTACTCATGTCGCAGAGCCCACGGATGCGTGCGTCGCGCTCTAGACTCGGAGGCTGAGGGCCTTTAGCTCAGCTGGTAGAGCGCCACGTTTACACCGTGGATGTCGTCGGTTCGAACCCGGCAGGGCCCACCGTCATCCATCGCCCGCAGGCGTCTCACCCGGCGGCGGCGCCACGACGTGGGGCTTCGCGAAATCGATGTAGTCCGCCTGCCCGACGCGCGAGCGCCGCCGTGAGTAGGCGAAGTAGATCAGGAAGCCGATCGCGAGCCACACGAGGAACCGCAGCCACGTGTCGACGGGCAGATTCAGCATCAGGTAGAGGCAGATGAGGGCCGAGAGCCCGGGCAGCCAGGGGTTGAGCGGCACGCGGAACCCGCGCTTGAGGTCGGGCTGCTGGCGCCGCAGCACGATGACGGCGATCGAGACGAGCACGAACGCCGAGAGCGTGCCGATGTTCACCATCTCTTCGAGGGTGCCGATCGGCGTGACACCGGCCGTGATCGCGACGACGATCGTCACGAGGATCGAGATCACCCACGGCGTCCGCAGCTTGGGGTGCACCTTCGCGAGGCCCCGGGGCAGGAGCGCGTCGCGCGACATCGCGAAGATGATGCGCGTCGCACCGATCATGAGGGTCAGGACGACCGTCGTGAGGCCCGCGACCGCGCCGGCCGAGATGACCGTCGCCATCCACTCCTGGCCGTGATACGCGAAGGCCTGCGCGAGCGCCGCGGACGGATCGAGTTCGTCGTAGCGCACCATGCCTGTGACGACCGTGGCGACGGCGCAGTAGAGCACGGTGCAGATGAGCAGCGATGCGATGATTCCGATCGGGAGCGCCTTCTGCGGGTTCTTGGTCTCTTCCGCGGTTGTGGCGACGACGTCGAAGCCGATGTAGGCGAAGAAGACGAGCGCCGCGCCGGCGAGGATGCCGCCGACACCGAACGTCTGCGGGGGCAGGCCGAAGAGGAACTGCAGCAGAGGTTGGTGCAGACCCGACGCGCCTTCCGTGGCGACCGCCTCGGGCACGAACGGTGACCAGTTCGCAGGGTTGATGAACGCGATGCCGGCGACGATCACGAAGAGGACGATGAAGAGCTTCACCGCGACGAGGACGAGGTTGACCCGCATCGACTCCTTGATGCCGAACGTCATGAGTGTCCCGAGCACGAGCACGAAGACGATCGCGACGAGGTCGACCGTGCCTCCGTAGCTGATCGCCTCGGGGAGCACGACTCCGAGTTGGGAGAGGAAGGTGGAGAAGTACGCGCTCCAGCCCTGCGCGACGACGCTCGCGCCCAAGAACATCTCGAGGATGAGATCCCACCCGATGATCCAGGCGAACAGTTCGCCGAGCGTCGCGTACGAGAACGTGTACGCCGAACCCGATACCGGGACCGTCGATGCGAACTCGGCGTAGCACATCGCGGCGAGCGCGCACGCGATCGCCGCGATGACGAAGCTGATGACGATCGCCGGCCCCGCGACGTCATGGGCGGCGCGACCTGTGAGCGTGAAGATGCCGGCGCCGATCACGACCCCCACGCCGAAGACCGTGAGGTCGAGCGCCGTCAGCGAGCGCTTGAGTTTGAACTCGGGCTCGTCGGTGTCGGCGAGCGACTGCTCGATAGATTTCGTGCGCAGCAGGCTCATGGCATCCATCCCTCCGGAGTCGTTTCTGCAGACTAGACCCGACGCGTACGGCGTCGACACCCCGCGGTAGGTTGGAGGGGTGAAAGCCAGCCCTGCCGACCAGACCCGACTTCTCGAGGTCGCCGAGCTCGACGCCCGCATCCGTCAGGCAGACAACGCCCGCCGCAATCCGCCGCAGGCGGCCCGTGTGCAGGAGCTGCTGGCGCAGCGTCAGACCCTCGCGCAGGAGCTCTCGACTCGTCTCGGCGCGCGCGACGACCTGCGTACCGAGATCTCGCGCATCGAGTCCGATGTCGCCGTCGTCGACGCCCGGCGCGCACGCGACGCCGAGCGCCTCGCCGGTACCTCGAATCTCAAGGAGGTGCAGGGCTACGAGAGCGAGCTGCAGGCTCTCGCGAAGCGCAAGAGCGACCTCGAGGACCTCGAACTCGACGCCATGGACCGTCTCGAGCAGGCCGACGCATCGGTCGCCGAGCAGGAGGCCCTGATCGCGGCGACGAATGCCGAGGGAGCCGAACTGAGCGCCGAGGCCAAGCGACTCGTGGCCGAAGCCACCGCGGCGGGCGAAGCGGCGACGCGAGATCGCGCCGCGGTCGCCGGGACGGTGCCGGCCGACCTGCTCGCGCTCTACGAAAAGCTCGCGACGCGCAGTGCGGGCGCCGGTGCGCTGCGCCGGCGCACATGCGAAGGCTGCCACATGGTGATCTCGGGCTCCGATCTCGAAAAGCTGCGCGCCCTCGCGTCCGACGACGTCATGACGTGCCCCGAGTGCGGCTGCATCCTCGTGCGCACCGAGGACTCGGGGCTGTGACCCGCGGCGCCTGACGGCCGATGAGCCCCTCCTGGGTGGTGCTGGGCCGAACCGCGGGCACCATCAGCGCCGTGCTGCTGGGGCAGGAGGGCGAGGAACTCGAGCGATCGACGTTCGATCCGGCCGTCCTTCCCGATTGGATCGCGGCCACGGAGCGCGAGTACGCTCCTCGATGGGTGTGGAACGACGCTCCCGCCTGGTACCCGGCGCTGCTCGAGCGCGGCATCCGGATCGCCCGCTGCCACGACCTCCGCCTGTGTCACCTCATCCTGCGCGCGAGTGCCCTGGTGGATCAGGGTGCCGTCGTGCGGCTTCCGTCGGCATGGGATGCCGCGGCCGCGACGATCGAGGCCGCACCGACCCTCTTCGACCTCGACGCGGACGACGGCCAGACGCTGCCTGACGACCTCGACGCGGCGGTCGCCGAGTTCACACGCCAGCGTGACGCCGTCGCGACGTCGGGGGATCCCGCGCGACTGCGCCTTCTCGTCGCGGCCGAGTCCGCCGGCGCCCTCGTGGCCGCGGAACTGCAGGCCGCCGGGTTGCCGTGGAACACCGCGGAGCACGACCGCATCCTCACCGACGTCCTCGGCGCACGGCCGGTGGCCGGGGGAGTTCCGGCGAAGATGGATGCCGCGGCCCGCCGCGTCCGCGACGCGCTGGGGGATCCGGCGGCGAGTCTGGACTCGCAGCCCAAGCTCCTGCGGGCGCTCCACCGCGTCGGCGTGCCGGTCGAATCGACCAGCAGGTGGGAGCTCGCAGAGCACCAGCATCCCGTCATCGCACCGCTGCTCGAGTACAAGAAGCTGTCGCGACTGCATTCGGCCAACGGCTGGGCCTGGCTCGCGGAGTGGGTGCGCGATGAGCGCTTCCGGCCCGTCTACGTGCCCGGCGGGGTCGTCACGGGTCGGTGGGCGTCCTCCGGCGGTGGCGCGCTGCAGCTGCCGCGGCAGCTCCGCGCCGCCGTCCGGCCCGACCCGGGCTGGCTGCTCGTCGTCGCCGACGTCGCGCAGCTCGAGCCCCGCGTGCTCGCCGCGATGGCACGGGATACGGCGCTCGCGGACGCGGCGCGCGGACGCGACCTCTACGCCGGAATCCTCGAGACCGGCGCCGTCGACACCCGCGCCGAAGCGAAGATCGCGATGCTCGGGGCGATGTACGGAGCCACGACGGGGGATTCGGGTCGTCTCGTGCCGCGCCTGCGTCGGACCTTCCCACGAGCGATGGGTCTGGTCGACGACGCGGCGCGCATCGGCGAGGACGGCGGTGTCGTCTCGACATGGCTCGGCCGCACGTCGCCGCCGCCCTCGGACGGATGGATGCAGGTGCAGTCCCGCGCGACGGAGGCCGACGCCGCCGCCGGTGAGGAGACCCGCGCACGACGCTGGGCGCGCGATCGGGGCCGGTTCACCCGCAACTTCGTCGTGCAGGGAACGGCCGCGGAATGGGCGCTCGCCTGGCTGGCGGATCTGCGGACGCGGCTCGCCGCATTGCCGGAGGTCGACGAGAGACGCGCCGCTCCGCGATCGGGCGCGGCCTTCGCACGGCGACCTCATCTCGCCTTCTTCCTCCACGACGAGATCATCGTGCATGCGCCCGAGGCGGTGGCAGAGGAGGCCGCCGCAGCCGTCCGTGCCGCGGCCGAGGTCGCCGGCAGGCTCCTGTTCGGCGACTTCCCGATCGACTTTCCGCTCGACCTGCGCATCGCCGACTCGGCCGACAAACCCGGGTGAGGAACGCCCGTCCGCGACTACGGGCAGGCCGGTGCGAGGTCGAGCAGTTCGACGTCGTCGAGGAGAGGCGTGTGGATGAGGGAGATGTCGGTGTCGCCTGCCGTGCGCTGCGTGTACCGGAACTCGATCGTGTGCGACGTGCCGGGGGCAGCGGTGACCGACGCTGCAGTCGTCGGTGAGCCCGCCTCGGTCGCCGTCACCGTCTGCACGATCTCTCCATCGACCCGCACGCCGTTCAGCACCACGTCGTCCGACGACGCGACGGACACGCTCGTGGAGATCTCGCCGGGAGGCACACCCTCGATGCCGCCGCCCGTGATCCACCATGGCCACGTCGCGGCGTCGGCGGGCGCGTCGTTGCTCAGCACGACGGTCACGATGAGGTCCTGTCGTCCGTCCGATCGACATTCGATCGCACCGGCCGCCATCCCGACGCGGAGGTAGGGGCCCATCTTGCCGGCGGTGTCGTCGTTGAGGTAGACGCCGAACGCTTGCGGATCTGCGCCGGCCAAACGGACGGATTGGCCGCCGAGCACGGAGTGGCTGATCTCGTCCTGCAGAGACGTGTCTGCGCTCCACGCCGAGATCCGACCGTCCTGAACCGGCGCCAGCAGTGCCTGCGACCACGCGATCGGGTCGGAGGCTCCCCGGAAGAGCTGCGCAGCGGCGGCGGCGACCACAGCACGCTGAACAGTCGACTGCTCTTCGCGATCGAAGTCGAAGTAGGTGTCGACGACGAGCGCCTCGACGAGTGATTCGCCCGCGATCTCGGTGCCATCGGGCAGCAGAAGCGGTCCCGTCGCACCGACGAGAGCAGCGACGGCGGGGAGATCGATCGAGAGCACGGCGTCGGGCTCCTGGCCTTTGACCTCGGTCCACCACGAGCTGATGAGGCCCGCGGTGACGGCGAAGTCGGGTGTCATCGTGGAGTTCTGGATGAAGGCGCCCGCACCGGCGCCGTACAGCTCCGCCGTCGACGCCGGGAAGCCCGACACCTCAGGGTCCCGCGGTGGGAAGTCCGCGGCGTCCGCCTGATCGACCACGGTGAGGGTTCCCTCGTTCGCGTCGAGGAGGATGAACCACCCGGCGATACCGCCGGCGGTGCGGACCTCGGCGCCGTTCTGGATGACCAGCAGGACCTCGCTCCGACCACCGACGCCGAGAAGCGTCGGCAGCACTGCCGCGATGTCGGCGACCGTCGTGATGTACGGCGCTCCCTGCGACACGACCGCCTCGAGTGCTCCGACGCCGTCGGCGACCTGGGGGATCATGGCGGCGGGCTCGAGTGCGGAGAGCTCGGCCCCCGCAGTCGTGAAGGCTTCGGCTGCCGCGGACAGCGACGGGGCGAGTTCAGCTGCCGACTCGAGTCCGAGATCGTCGCCGTCGGCTCCGATCTGCTGGATTTCATCGAGGACCTCGCCGACGCCGGCTGCGAGGGCGTCGGCGGACGCCGACACGACCCGCGCACCGGCCAGGTTCGGTCCGATCACGGGAACCCACTCGGCGGCCCGCCACACGGGATCACCCGTGAGACCGCGCGCTTCCGCCGCGTGCCCTTCGGCCTCTGCGAGGAGCTCCCGAAGCGAGTCGAGATCCCGCGCGTCGGCGGCTTCCTGAATGGGCGCGGCCAACGGCATGATCATTTCGAGCTCGCTCTTGGCCATGAGCGCCCTGATTCCGACCCATGCGCCGCACGCGACCAGCACCGCGACGATCGCCGTCAGCGTCAACACGACCCAGAGCACTCGACGTCGACGCGTGGGCTGGCTCACGTCGCCCAACCTAGCTCAGGAGCGAGGGATTACGCGTTCGAGCCTCGGCGACGCGTGACGATCATCGCGCCGACACCGACGAGCACGAGGGCACCCGCGAACAGGCTGATCGGGAGCATGGCTGCCTCGACACCGGTGCGGGCGAGATCGCCCTTACCCGCGACATCGCCCGTGAGGCCGAGCGCGATCGGATTCGTGGCGCAGTCCGGAGTCGCCTCGGGGTAGGAGAGCGGGACCTCGAGCTGCGGGTTCACCTGGATGACCGCCTTGATGTCGCCGCGGGTCCAGGCGAAGTTCTCGTCCGTCGGGACGTACGTGCCCGAGGCATCGATCGTCCAGCCGGGCCAACCGATGGCGTTGCCGTTCTCGTCGACCTCTGCGCCGGGCCACAGGACCCGACCGGAGAGCTTGTTGTCGACGAGCGTCCCGAGCTCGACCTTGTACTCCTCGTCACCGGCGGTCATGACGAGCGACGCGACGTGACCCGTCGCGACGTTGTCGGGATCGAGCAGGAAGACCGAGTAGTTGATCCACGGGACGTCGCGGTCGCACTCGCCCACGGCCGTGGATCCGCCGAGCGTCGGCTCGGTCGGGTCGACCGGCGTGTAGCCGGTCGCGGCCGGCGACGGTGCCGACGGATCTCCATCCTCGACAGCAAGGGCAGCCGAGCCGCCCATCACGACGAGTGCGGCGGCCAGCGCCGCGGAAAGCACGATCTTGCGCATGATAATTGCCTCCCCAAAGGCGATTGATCTTCGGACCCAACCCCAGTTGCAGGGTCCGTAGCGGTCTCACACTACAACAGAGGTCGGTGGACCGTCGGTAATACTCAGGGTTTCTTCATACAATCGTGAGGCGAATGGGTCGGCTGGACGGTCGCGTCGCCCACGGTCATCCGTGGGCGCCGAGGAACGTCCGGGCTCCACAGGGCAGGGCGGTGGGTAACACCCACCCGGAGTGATCCGCGAGACAGTGCCACAGAGAGCAGACCGCCGGGCTACGGCCCGGTAAGGGTGAAAGGGTGGTGTAAGAGACCACCGGGGTCGCGGTGACGCGACTCGCACGGCAAACCTCGCCCGGAGCAAGGCCAGACAGGGGATGATGACGCGGCCCGCCGAGTCCCCGGGTAGGCCGCTGGAGCGGCACGGCAACGTGTCGCCGAGAGAGATGACCGTCCACGGGGCGCGAGCCCCCGGACAGAACCCGGCGTACAGGCCGGCCCATTCGCCCTCTCGCCGCGGTCGCGGCGCTCAGCCCAGTGCGAGCGCCGCGGCCCCGATGATGCCCGCGTTGTTGCGGTGCACGGCCGGCACGATCTCGGTCTTGAGGTTCAGCAGAGGCAGAAACTGGTCCGCGTGCTTCGACACGCCGCCGCCCACGATGAACAGGTCGGGGCTGAAGAGGAACTCGATGTAGTCGTAGTACCACTGCAGGCGCTTCGCCCACTTCTCCCACGACAGGCTCTCGCGTTCCATGGCCGAGTACGCGGCGAAGGCCTCGGCATCCTTCCCGTGCTTCGCACGCTGGACGTGACCGAGTTCGGAGTTCGGCACGAGCACACCGTTGTAGAGCAGCGCCGAGCCGATACCGGTGCCGAGCGTCGTGAGGATCGTGAGGCCGGGCTTGTCCTTCGCGGCGCCGTAGCGCATCTCGGCGACGCCCGCGACATCCGCGTCGTTGGCGAAATGGATGTCGCGGCCCAAGCCGTCCTCGAAGAACTTCTCGGCCTCGAAGCCGATCCACTTGTCGGAGACGTTCGCAGCCGAGAGCGTGCGACCGTTCTTGACGATCGCGGGGAATGCGACGCCGAGCGGGATGGCGTCGTCGGCGATGCCGAGGCGGTCCAGCACTTCTCGGACGGCGGCGAGCACGTCCTCCGGCTCAGCCCCCGCCGGTGTCGCGACCTTCATGCGATCGCTCACGAGGATGCCTTGATCGAGATCGACGATCCCCGCTTTGATGCCGGTTCCGCCGATGTCCACGCCTACCGCGCGCGCTGCTGCCGTTGCCATGCCGACAGCCTATCCAGCACCGTCCGCCGGATCAGTAGGATCGACCATGGCGGCCTCCATCACGCGGAACCGCCCTGGGAGGAGACATCGTGTCGGGCGACAGCGAGAAGTTCTGGTACAACCTCACGACGGGCGAGGTCGAGAAGGGCTTCGAGTCGCCCGCGATCGACCGCGCGGGTCCGTTCGACACGGCCGAGGAGGCTGCGAAGGCTCCTGATCTCCTGCGCGAGCGCTCTCGCTCGTGGGCCGAGGACGAGCGGCGCGAGGACGGCTGGGGCCGCACGCTCGAAGAGGTCACCGAGCAGGAAGACGAGCTGTGACGATGGACAAGCAGCGCGACTTCGTCCTGCGCACGATCGAGGAGCGCGGCGTCAAGTTCGTGCGTCTGTGGTTCACGGACGTCATCGGCACCCTCAAGTCGGTCGCGATCGCTCCTGCCGAGGTCGAGGGAGCGTTCGCAGAGGGTCTCGGCTTCGACGGGTCCGCGATCGAAGGTCTGACGCGCTCGTACGAGTCCGACCTGCTCGCGCACCCCGATCCGACGACGTTCCAGACGCTGCCGTGGCGCGGCGAGATCGACCCGACCGGTCGCATGTTCTGCGACATCACGACGCCCGACGGTCAGCCCGCGGTCGCCGATCCGCGGCACGTGCTCAAGCGCGCACTAGCGAAGGCCGCCGATTCCGGATTCACGTTCTACACGCATCCCGAGATCGAGTTCTATCTTCTGAAGTCGTCGTCGTACGGCCCTGACGGCCCCGAGCCGGTGGATTCCGCCGGCTACTTCGACAACGTGCCCGGAGGGACGGCCCACGACTTCCGCAGGCGCTCGGTGCGGATGCTGGAGGACCTCGGCATCTCGGTCGAGTACAGCCACCACGAAGGCGGTCCGGGTCAGAACGAGATCGATCTGCGGTACGCCGACGCCCTCGCCACCGCCGACAACATCATGACCTTCCGCACCGTCATCAAAGAGGTCGCGATCGAGCAGGGCGTCTACGCGACGTTCATGCCCAAGCCGCTCAGCGGCAAGCCCGGCAGCGGCATGCACACGCACATGTCGCTGTTCGAAGGCGACCAGAACGCGTTCTACGAAGAGGGTGCGCAGTACCAGCTCTCGAAGGTCGGCCGCCAGTTCATCGCGGGCCTCCTGCGGCACGCGAATGAGATCTCTGCGGTCACGAACCAGTTCGTGAACTCGTACAAGCGACTGTGGGGCGGTGACGAGGCCCCGAGCTTCATCTGCTGGGGTCACAACAACCGCTCGGCGCTCGTCCGGGTGCCGATGTACAAGCCCAACAAGGGCCAGTCCTCGCGCGTCGAGTATCGAGCGCTCGACTCGGCCGCCAACCCCTACCTCTCCTTCGCGCTCATGCTCGCGGCGGGTCTCAAGGGGATCGAGGAAGGGTACGAGCTGCCTCCCGAGGCCGAGGACAACGTGTGGTCGCTGACCGACTCGGAACGCCGTGCGCTCGGCTACGCACCGCTGCCCGCGAGCCTCGACCACGCGCTCGAGTACATGGAGGAGTCGGAGCTCGTCGCCGAGACGCTGGGCGAGCAGGTCTTCAACTACGTGCTCCTCAACAAGCGCAAGGAGTGGCAGGAGTACCGCTCGCAGGTGACGCAGTACGAGCTCAAGAGCAACCTCGAGATGCTCTGACCGCGCCCGCGCGCTCCGAACAGCCATGCCGAACGCACGCTCCTCGTCGCTGACGGAGCTCGCGCGACTCGGTTTCAGCGAGCTCTCCGAGGCCGACGCCCTGTTGGGCGAGGTCGAGACCGAGACCGGCATCGCGCGCCACGACCTGCTCATCCACGCCGCGGAGGCGGCGGATCCGGATGCCGCGCTCACCGGCATCGCGCGGATCGCGCGTCGGGATCGCGAGTCCGTCGCGGCGGCCTTCCGCGCACCGGCCGCCTGGCGTGCACTGTGCGCGCTGGTCGGGGCATCCACCGGCTTCGCGGACTTCTTCCTGCGCAATCCCGGTGAGATTGCCCACCTCGCTGACGCCGGCACGCGCCTGCCGACCGCGACGGAGATGACCTCGTCGCTGCTGGATTCGGTCGCCTCGGTCGACGGGTTCGCCGGCGACGGGGGAGAAGCGTCCTGGGTCTCCCTGCGGGTCCGCTACCGGCGCATCCTCGCGCAGATCGCGGCGTACGATCTCCTTCAGCCGTCGCCGGTCGATGTCGTCGCCGACGTCGCGGCGGCGTTGGCGGATGCCGCGGGCGCCGCGCTCGAGGCCTCCCTGTGCGTCGCACGCACGCGCATCTCGTCCGGCGCGGCCGGCGCGGGCCTGTTCCCCCGTGAGCAGGTCGCCCGGGCGCAGCTCGCGATCATCGGCATGGGCAAGACCGGCGCGCGTGAGCTGAACTACGTCAGCGACGTCGATGTGATCTTCGTCGCGGGAGGCGACGACGACTTCGTCGATGAAGTGGGGGAGAGCCGCGTCGTCGACATCGCGACGCGACTCGCCGTGCAGACGATGCGGGGGATCTCGGGGATCGAGATCGAGCCCCCGCTGTGGGAGGTCGACGCGAATCTGCGCCCCGAGGGCAAGCAGGGTGCGCTCGTGCGGAGTCTCGACTCGCACCTGTCGTACTACGACCGGTGGGCGAAGTCGTGGGAGTTCCAGGCGCTCCTCAAGGCACGCCCGATCGCCGGCGACGCGGCGCTCGGTGCGGCGTACGTCGCCGCGGTGCAGCCGAAGATCTGGACGAGTGCCGCGCGTGAGAACTTCGTCGACAGCGTCCAGCGCATGCGCGAGCGCGTCACCGAGCACATCCCGCCCGACGACGTGCCGTATCAGCTCAAGCTCGGTCCCGGGGGCATTCGCGACATCGAGTTCACGGTGCAGCTCCTGCAGCTCGTGCACGGGCTCGCGGACGACCGCATCCGTCAGCGCGGGACTCTCGACGCGCTCGAAGCGCTCGTCGCCGAGGGGTACATCGGGCGCAGCGAAGCATCCGCCTTCGCCCGGGACTATCGCATCCTCCGCCTTCTGGAGCACCGCGTGCAGCTGCGCCATCTGCAGCGCACGCATCTCATGCCCTCCCGGCCGGAGGAGCTGCGCACGCTCGCGCGAGCGACGGGACTCGTCGACAGCGGCCCGGCCGTGTGGGAGCTGTGGGAGTCGGTCAAGCGCGAGGTCCGCGACATCCATGTCCGTCTCTTCTATCGCCCGCTGCTGTCGGCGGTCGCCGCCCTGCCCGCGGACGAGCGTGCGCTGCCCGGGGCGGAACGTGCGCTGTCGACGGAGCAGGCGCACGACCGCCTCGCGGCGATCGGCTTCGCGGATCCTGCAGGCGCACTTCGTCACATCGCGGCGCTGACGAGCGGACTGAGCCGGAAGGCGACGATCCAGCGGCACCTCATGCCCGTCATGATCCGGTGGTTCGCCGACGGCGTGGACCCCGACTACGGCCTGATCGCCTTCCGCCGGCTGAGCGAGCGCCTCGGCGATACGCCGTGGTTCCTGCGCATGCTGAGGGATTCCTCCGGCGCCGCCGAACGCCTCACGCGGGTGCTCGCCGGCTCGCGCTACGTCGGCGAGCTCATGGAGTGGATCCCCGAGTCGGCGGCCTGGCTCGACGATCCCGACGCGCTGCGGCCGCGTTCCGGCGTCGCACTGCAGGACGAGGCCCGCGCGATCCAGACGCGGCACGAGACGACGGATGACGCGATGCGCGCCGTTCGTGGCCTGCGGCGCCGCGAGCTGCTGCGGACGGCGATGGGAGCGCTCGTCGGCGACACCTCGATCGAGGAGGTCGCCGACGCTCTGTCGACGATCACCGAGGTCACGATCCAGGCCACGCTGCGCGCCGTCCGCCGCGAGACGGTGCCTCCCGAGGACGATGCGCTGGACTTCTCCATCGTCGCGATGGGGCGCTTCGGAGGTCGCGAGCTCGGTTTCGGCTCGGATGCCGACATCCTCTACGTCTATCGGCCGAACGGCGTCGATCCGCAGCGCGCGAACGACCTCTCGCGAGGCCTCGTGACGGCGTTGCGCGCACGGTCCGAGGACCACCGAGTGCCGCTCGACCTCGACGCGGACCTGCGCCCCGAGGGTCGCAACGGCCCCCTCGTGCGTTCGCTCGACTCGTACGCCGAGTACTACCGGCGCTGGTCGCTGTCGTGGGAGGCCCAGGCGCTGCTGCGTGCGCGCGGCGTCGCGGGGAGCGTCAAGCTCATCCGCGAGTTCATCGGCCTCGCCGATGACATCCGGTATCCCGCGACTCCCGACCCGCAGGGGCTCCGCGAGATCAAGCGCATCAAGGCTCGGGTCGAGAACGAGCGCCTGCCGCAGGGCGTCGACCCCGCACGCCACCTGAAGCTGGGTCCGGGCTCGCTGAGCGATGTCGAGTGGCTCGTGCAGCTCCTGCAGCTCGAGCACGCGCGCGCGGTGCCCGAGATGCGCACGACGTCGACGATCGGCGCTCTGCGCGCGGCACAGGATGCCGGCATCGTGACGGCGACGGATGCCGATCGCCTCGCCGACGCGTGGCGTCTGGCGAGCAGACTCCGCTCGGCCAACACCCTGCTGTCCGGCCAGACGAGCGACGTCCTGCCGACCGACCGGCGCCGGCTCGACGGGATCGGACGCCTGCTCGGCTATCCGCCGCGCTCGGCGACCGCCGTCGAGGAGGACTACCTCGGCGCGACGCGCCGTGCGCGCCGGGTGTTCGAGCGGCTGTTCTACGGATAGCGGACGTCGCCGAGACGACGGGAAAGCCCCCGGATCCGAGGATCCGGGGGCTTCCCGTCGTGCTGGAACGGGTCAGACGCCGAAGTACAGCTCGAACTCGAACGGGTGCGGGCGCGCGGCCAGCGGCTTGATCTCGTTCTCGATCTTGTACTCGATCCACGTCTCGATGAGCTCGGGCGTGAAGACGTTGCCCTTCGTCAGGAACTCGTGGTCGGCGCGGAGCGCCTCGAGCGAGTCGAGCAGCGAGTTCGGCACCTGCGGGATGTTCTTCGCCTCCTCGGGGGGAAGCTCGTACAGGTCCTTGTCGACCGGCTCGTGCGGCTCGATGCGGTTCTGGATGCCGTCGAGGCCGGCCATGAGCTGCGCCGCGAACGCCAGGTACGGGTTGCCCGAGGCATCCGGAGCACGGAACTCGATGCGCTTCGCCTTGGGGTTCGAACCCGTGATAGGGATGCGGATCGCCGCCGACCGGTTGCCGGCCGAGTAGACGAGGTTGACGGGGGCTTCGTAGCCCTTCACGAGACGCTTGTACGAGTTGAGCGTCGGGTTCGTGAACGCCAGCAGTGCGGGCGCGTGGGCGAGGATGCCGCCGATGTACCAGCGTGCGGTGTCGGACAGGCCGCCATAGCCCTTCTCGTCGTAGAAGAGGGGCTTGCCATCGAGCCACAGCGACTGGTGCGTGTGCATGCCCGATCCGTTGTCACCGAAGAGCGGCTTGGGCATGAAGGTCGCGACCTTGCCCCACTGCTCGGCGGTGTTCTTGACGACGTACTTGAACTTCAGGATGTCGTCGGCCGCGTGCACCATCGTGTCGAAGCGGTAGTTGATCTCCTGCTGTCCACCCGTGCCGACCTCGTGGTGCGAGCGCTCGAGGAGCAGGCCCGCCTCGATGAGCTTGAGGGAGATGTCATCGCGCAGGTCGGCGGTCTTGTCGACGGGTGCGACGGGGAAGTAGCCACCCTTGTAGGGCGTCTTGTTGGCGAGGTTTCCGCCCTCTTCCTCGCGACCGGTGTTCCAGGCGCCCTCTTCCGAGTCGACGCTGTAGAAGCTCTGGTTCTGCGTCACCGAGTAGCGGACGTCGTCGAAGATGTAGAACTCCGCCTCGGGGGCGAAGAACGCCGTGTCGGCGATACCGGTCGAGGCGAGGTACTTCTCGGCCTTCTTGGCGACCTGGCGCGGGTCCTTCGCGTAGATCTCACCCGTGCGCGGGTTGTAGATGTCGAAGACCATGATGAGCGTCTTCGCTTCGCGGAACTGGTCGAGGTAGGCCGTCGACACGTCCGGGATGAGCTGCATGTCGGACTCGTGGATGTTGGCGAATCCACGGATCGAGGAGCCGTCGAAGAGCTGGCCGACGGTGAAGAACTCCTCATCGACGGTCGCAGCGGGGATGTTGAAGTGCTGCTGGACACCAGGGAGGTCCGTGAAACGGATGTCGAGGAACTTGACGTCCTCGTCCTTGATGAACTTGAGCACCTCGGAAGAATCTTTGAACATTAAGGCTCCAGAGGTAGGGCATTCGGGAACGTCGACCCGCGAGCGGGCTTGTGAGCACGGTACCGGCGGGGCATGTCCCGGCAGTGACACCATTGTTTCCGGCATGTTACACAGCCCTGTTTAGGCTGGACGAATGCCAGACGAACTGCCAGCAGGCTTCTACCCGGGCGAACGACTCGGTCTGCCCGAGAACGGCCCCGGCAGTCTCGCGAAGCTCGGCCGCCGCGTGGGCGGGATCGCGATCGACTGGGCGTGCGCCGTCCTCATCTCGATCGCCTTCTTCTCCTATGACGCGATCGCGACCACCGTCATCTTCATCGTCGTGCAGTGCGTCTTCATCCCGACGATCGGTGGAAGCCCCGGGCATCGACTGCTGGGAATGCGCGTGATCCGCGTCACCGGAGGATGGCCCGGCCTCTGGCGTCCGATCGTCCGCTCGGTCCTTCTCTCGCTCGTGATCCCCGCCGTCATCTGGGACGCCGACAACCGCGGCGTCCACGACAAGGCCGCCGGAACGGCGCTCGTCCGCTCCTAGCGGGGGCGGGGCGCCCGAGCCTTCGTCGGGTCGATGCCCTTCGGGATCGGCAGCGACGCGAGCGACTGCGATACCGAATCGACACGCTTGATGACGGCCGCCATCGTCGCGCGGTCGATGGCCTTGGGGTACGACTTGATGGTCGACGCGAGCTTGGCGATGGGGACCTCGTCCTCGCCGTGTCCGATGTAGATCACGTGGACGGGCACGCCCGACGCCACGCGCTGCACCTTGGAGCGCTCGTCGTTGACCAGGCGCGTGAGGCGACCGCGCGCCCCTTCGCCGACGATGACGACACCGCCGCGGCCGATCGCGCGGTACACGGCTTCCTGCGTCTTGGGGTTCACGCCGACAGGCATGTCGCTGGCCTGCCACCGACGGCCGAGGGAGGTCGACAGCACGTGTCCGGTCGCTCCCGGCATCCCGTCGAGTCGCTTGTACATGGCCCGCGTCGAGAGTCGCGTCATCAGCATGAGCGAACCGAGCACACCGAGCATGAGGCCCGTGACGCCCCAGAGGATGACGCTCCAGATGGCGACGGGCGGGATGAGGAAGCCGACCGCGATACCGGCGCCGATGCCGAGGAGCACGATGCCGACGAGGAGGAACGGCAGCCAGCGGAAGGCCTTCTGCGTGAAGGTGTAGAGCGTGCGGAGCTGGGAGAAGAAGCCGGGACGCTTCTCGGGAGCGGTACTGCGGGCCATGCCCACCAGCCTACCGTCGGCGCTGGGCCGCCATTCGCTCCTCCCCAGGCGACGTTCGCGCACAGCGTTCCACCGTTGTGTCGTCCACGGCGGGTCGGCGCTTGTGGAGAACGGATGCTCGGAGGGTGACCGCAGATCCCACCGACCGCCTCCTCGCCCCCTACCGCGCGGTGCGGCGCGTCGCCGCGCCGGCGGACGGGCCGTGGTCGGGAGTGCTCGTGCGCACTCCGGCAGGCGTGTCGGGCGTGCTCGTCGAGGCGGACAGCCTCACTGACGATTGGGCCGGGTGGGATGCTGCGGCCGACGGCCACATCGCTGCGCCGCTCGACCTCGTGCGGACCTCACACGGTCACCAGGTGCTCCTGCCGGTGTGCGGCGAACGTCTCGCCGACTTCCTCACCCGGCGTCGTGACGCCGGGTGCCCGGTGAGTCGCGGCGAAGCCGTCACCATCGGCGTCAGTCTGGTGCGGGCGATCGCCGAACTCGGACACCGTATGCACACGACGTGCGGTGAATGGTGGCTCACGGATGACCGCCGCCCGGTCTTCGCCGCAGATGCGGGGGAGCGTGGCGCAGCGGACGAGACGATCGATGTCGTGCGCGGGCTGGCCGCCGAGGCCTCGGATCTGCCCTGGCATCTGCTGGACGAACTGCTCACGCGAGAACGGATCAGCGACCGCGACTGCGTGCGCGTGGAAGATGAGCTGTTCTCGCACGCCGCTGCCGAACCTCTGGCCGACGCTCCGCTGGCTGTGCGGCGCTCCCTCGCCACGTTGAGCCCGGGGCATCCTCCGCTGCGCGTACACGAGCCGGATCGCGAGCACGAGCTCGCGGCATCCGGAGGCTGGATGGACCACCTCACGCGGCACGTGGACGTCGGCCTCGCTGACGCGGTGTCCCGCGCGACCACCGGCCTGTGGCGTCGCGTGTCCGTGCGCGGATCCGGTCGGCGACGTTCACCCTGGCTCGTCGCCGCCGCTGTCGGTGCGGTCGTGCTCGCAGGCGGACTGCTGTGGCCGGCGACCGGGGCCGAGCCGGTGGCTGCCGACCCCCGTGCATCCCCATCACCCGCTGCGGACGGGACGCCGAGCCCGAGTGCGGACGCAACAGGGTCTACCGACGGGCAGAGCCCGGCGCCCGAGCCAGCGGCTGCGGGAGACGATCTGACGGGAATCGTCGCCGAACTGCTGAGTGCGAGAACGGTGTGCCGCGAGGAGACCTCATGCCTGGCGGACGTCGTGGTCCCGGGGGCGGATGTCTTCCCCGAAGGCGTCATCGACCTGGACGCGAGAGAGCGCACGCTGACGATCGTGGACGAGTTCGGCGGCGTCGCCGTGCTGCGTGCCGACGACGCATCGGGAGCTCTCGCTTCGCAGCTCATCGTCGTGCAGCAGGACGGACGACGATGGCTGCTGCGCGACGTGTATGTCGCGCAGCAGCCATGATCGGTCGTGCCGCTGGTTCAGACTCCGAGCTGAGGCGCGAAGTCCGCGGCTTCGAGTCGTGCCTTCACCGCGCCGAGGAAGCGGGCCGCGTCGGCACCGTCGATGATGCGGTGGTCGTACGACAGCGCGAGGTAGACGTACGAGCGCACGGCGATCGCGTCCTTGCCGTCGACAGAGACGACGCCCGGCTTCTTCACGACGGCACCGAGACCGAGGATCGCCGACTGGGGCAGGAACACGATCGGGGTGTCGAACAGCGCGCCGCGCGAACCCGTGTTCGTGAGCGTGAACGTTCCGCCCGCGAGCTCGTCGGGCTTGAGCTTGTTGTCGCGCGTACGCGCGGCGAGGTCGGCGATGTCACGCGCGAACTGCGCGATGCTCTTGCCCGCGGCATCCTTCACCACCGGCGTCAGCAGCCCGCGCTCGGTGTCGACGGCGATCGCGATGTTCTCGGTCGCGGGGTAGACGATGTCGCTGCCGTCCACGGTCGAGTTGATGATCGGGAACGCCTGGAGCGCTTCGACGGCCGCGATGGCGAAGAACGGCAGGAACGACAGCTTGTCGCCCGTCTTGGCCAGGAAGTCCGCCTTCACCGCATCGCGGTACGAGGCGAGCTTCGTGACATCCACCTCGACGACCGTCGTCAGCTGGGCGGTCTGCTGCATCGAGGCGACCGCGCGCTCGGCGATCACCTTGCGCAGACGCGACATCGGCTGGGTCGTGCCGCGCAGCGGCGAGACTTCGAGCGGGGCCGGGGCCGGGGCGGCCGCTGCCGGGGCGGCTGCCGCCGGGGCGGACGCCGCCGCAGCGGCCTTGAGCACGTCCTCCTTGCGGATGCGACCGCCCACGCCTGTTCCCTTGACCGACGCGAGGTCAACGCCCTGCTGCTGCGCGAGCCTGCGGACGAGCGGAGTGACATACGAGACGCCGTCGTCGTCGGATGCCGCGGCGGCGGGTGCCGCCGGGGCAGGTGCCGCCGGTGCGGGAGCTGCGGGGGCGGGAGCCGCCGGTGCCGGGGCCGCAGCCGACACGGGGGCCGGAGCCTCCGCCGGAGCCGCCTCTTCGGGCTCGTCGTCCTCGTCCGGAGCGGGCTCGGCCGCCGGCGCCTCGGCCGCAGGCGCTGCGCCGTCACCGATGCGCGCGAGCACCGCGCCGACCTCGATGGTCTCGTCCTCCTGGACGAGGACCTCCTGCAGCACGCCGGCGATGGGCGAGGGGATCTCGGTGTCGACCTTGTCGGTCGAGATCTCGAGCAGGGGCTCGTCGACCGCGACATCGTCGCCGACCTTCTTGAGCCACCGCGTGACGGTGCCCTCGGTGACGCTCTCGCCGAGTTCCGGGAGCACGACGTCCTTGCCGCCGGACGCGGCGGGAGCCGCCGGCGCTGCTTCGGCGGGTGCGGGCTCTGCGGGTGCCTCGGCGGGCGCGGGCTCTGCGGGCGTCTCGGCCGTGGGCTCAGCAGCCGCGGGCTCAGCAGCCGCGGGCTCAGCGGGAGCCTCGGCCGGGGCGTCCCCGTCCGACGAAGCGCCGGATCCGTCGCCGATCTTCGCGAGGACGGCGCCGACCTCGACGGTCTCGTCCTCTTGCACGAAGATCTCCTCGATGACGCCGCTGATGGGCGAGGGGATCTCGGTGTCGACCTTGTCGGTCGAGATCTCGAGGAGGCCCTCGTCCGCTTCGACGGTGTCGCCGACCTTCTTCAGCCAGCGGGTGACCGTTCCCTCGGTGACGCTCTCGCCGAGCGCGGGGAGGACCACGGAAGTGCTCATGGGCTTGTCTCCTTCAGGATGCCGATGTCTTGTCTAGCTTAGTGATCCGACTGCACTCGCGCGCCGCGCGCGCGAACGTGGCTCACAGCGCGTGGAGCGGTTTGCCCGCGAGAGCGAGGAACGCCTCGCCGAGAGCTTCGCTCTGGGTCGGGTGCGCGTGGATGTACGGGGCGATGTCTTCGGGATGCGCCTCCCAGCCCACCGCGAGCTGCGCCTCGGTGATGAGTTCGCCCACGCGGTCGCCGACCAGGTGCACGCCGAGCACGGGGCCGTCCTTCGCTCGCACGACCTTGACGAGGCCGCCCGTGCCGATGATCTCGCTCTTGCCGTTGCCGGCCAGGTTGTACTCGTAGGAGAGGATGCCGTCCGCTCCGTGGGCTTCGACCGCCTGCGCCTCGGTGAGGCCGACCGAGGCGACCTCGGGGTGCGAGTACGTGACCTTCGGGATCTGGTGATCGGGGATGACGACGGGGGAGAGCCCCGCGATCTCCTCCGCGACGAAGATCCCCTGCTGGAACCCGCGGTGCGCGAGCTGCAGCCCGGGGACGATGTCGCCCACCGCCCACACGTGGTCCACGCCCGTGCGCAGCCGCTCGTCGGCGACGACGAAGCCGCGGTCGATCGTGATGCCGGCCTCCTCGAAGCCGAGCCCCGCGGTGACCGGCCCCCGGCCCACGGCGACGAGCAGGTAGTCCGCCTCGAACGTCTTGCCGTCCTCGAGCTTCACGGTGACGGCGTCCGCCGTCTGCGTCGCCGACTGGAATCGCACGCCGAGCGAGTACTCGATGCCGCGGCGGCGGAACGCGCGCTCGAGCGTCTTGCTCATCGCCACGTCCTCGTTCGGCACGAGGTGGTCGAACGCCTCGACGATCGTGACCTGCACACCGAACGAACGCCAGACGCTCGCGAACTCGACGCCGATCACGCCGCCGCCGAGGATCACGACACTCGTGGGGATCTCCTCGAGCCCGAGTGCCTGCTCGCTCGTGAGGATGCGTCCCCCGATCTCGAGCCCGGGCAGCGTCCGGCTGTACGACCCGGTCGCGAGCACGACATCGGTGCCGCGATAGAGATCGTCGCCGACCCGCACCGCGGGCCCCGCCTCGAGTCGGCCTTCGCCCGCGACGACGGTGATCCCGCGCGCCTTGATGAGACCCTCGAGCCCCTTGAACTTCTTCGCGACGATGCCCTCGCGGTAGGCGCGGACGCCGGCCGGGTCGACGCCGTCGAAAGTCGTCCGGATGCCGATGGATGCCGCATCCCGCGACACGTCCGCGACCTCCGCCGCGTGCAGCAGCGCCTTGGTCGGGATGCACCCGCGATGCAGGCACGTGCCACCGACCTTGTCCTTCTCGATGAGAGCGACCCTCTTGCCGAGTTCAGCGGCCCGGAGCGCCGCCGCGTAGCCGCCACTCCCGCCGCCCAGGACGACGAGGTCGAAGTCGTGGTCTGCCATGTTCACTCCTGTCCCGCCACGAAGCGGATGAGCGACCGCACCGTCGCGGCCGTCGGTCCCTTGTCGGTGTAGCCGAAGCCCGCACCCTTGTTCATGCCGACACCTGCGATGTCGAGGTGCACCCACGGGATGCGGGGGGCGTCCGCATCATCGGACGCCCGGCCCACGAAGCGCTGCAGGAACAGCCCCGCGAAGAGCGAGCCGCCCGCCGGGTCGCCGATCTTGGCATTCTGCAGATCGGCGATGGGGGAGTCGAGCTCGTCGTTCATGTGTGCCGGGAGCGGCAGGTGCCAGGCGAGTTCGCCCACCTCCGCCGCAGCGGCGAGGTAGTCCGCGACGGCGTCGTCGGATCCCATGACACCCGCGTGCCGATTCCCGAGGGCGATCGTGATGGCGCCCGTGAGGGTGGCGACGTCGACGATGACATCGGGATGCTCGCGGGATGCCGCGACAAGCCCGTCGGCCAGGACGAGGCGTCCTTCGGCGTCCGTGTTGAGCACCTCGACGGTCTGCCCGTCGGCCATGCGCAGGACATCGCCCGGGCGAGTCGCGCGGCCCGAAGGCATGTTGTCCGCGATGCACAGCCACGCCGTGACGTGCACCGGCAGGGCGAGGGTCGCCGCGGCGCGCAGCACCGCGAGGGCCGTCGCGGCGCCGCACATGTCGTACTTCATGCCGACCATCGACGCGGCGGGCTTGAGCGAGAGGCCGCCCGTGTCGAACGTGATGCCCTTGCCGACGAGCGCGACATGACGTGTCGCGCCGTCGGGTGCGTAGTCGAGGCGAACGAGACGCGGCGGGCGGTCCGAGCCCTGCCCGACACCCAGGATCCCGCCGAATCCGCCCTCGCGGAGGGCGTCCTCGTCGAGCACCTCGACCGTGACGTCGAGCCCCTCGACCGCGTCGGCCGCGCGCTGTGCGAAGTCCGCGGGTCCCAGCCACTCCGCCGGGATCGAGACGAGGTCCTTGACGAGCGCTGCGGCATCGGCGATCGCGGACGCGGCCGCGAGGGCTCCGGCATCCTCATCCGTCGTCCCGTGCACGACGACGTGCGCGGCGCGTGGCTTGGGTGCTTCGGACTTGTATCCGTCGAAGCGGTAGCCGCCGAGCGCGGCGCCTTCAGCCGCGGCGCTCCACAGCTCAGCCCCGGCGAGAGGAGCGGCGACGGCGACGGTCTCGAACCCCGTGAGGGTGCGGATGCCGGCGCCCACGGCGTCGCGGAGGGCCGCGGCATCCGGAGCCGTTCCCGTCCCGACGACGGCGAGCGGCACCGACGTGCTCTCGGGGGCGTAGGCACGCACGAACGAGCCTGGGGCGCCCGTGAAGCCGACGGCGGCGAGCGACTCGCCGAGCCCCGGCCAGTCGGCGACGGGGCCACCGTCCAGCGGCGGCAGGGCGAGCAGGATCGCGTCGGCGTCCGACTCTCTGATGGGCGTGGTGCGGTATTCGAGGTCGGGGAAGGCCATGGACTCCATCCTAGGTATGCGGGCATTGTTCGCTGTGGGCGGGATCGCCCTGGCGCCCTCGGGTCGTCGTCGGCTCGTAGCATGGAGGCATGCCCTATCCCGGTTCGCTCTACGAGCGCTCGGCCTCCGCACCGCCCGTGCCGCCGGGGCTGCCGCTCGTCATCGCGCTGACCGGCTTCACGGACGCGGGCAGCGCCGTGAGCCAGCTCGTGGATCACTTCCGCGAAGAGCTCGAGCCCATTCCGCTCGTCGTGTTCTCGAACGACGTGCTCCTGGACTACCGCGCCCGGCGTCCGATCGTGTCGTTCGAGCAGGACCACCTCACCGACTACCGACCGCCGCGCCTCGAACTCTCTCTCGCGCACGACGCGCTCGGTCAGGCCTTCCTCCTGCTCGCGGGGTACGAGCCCGACTTCGCGTGGGATGCCTTCAGCGAGACCGTCCTCGCGTTCGCCGACGACTACGCCGTCTCGACGGTCACCTGGGTGCACGCGATCCCGATGCCGGTTCCGCACACGCGGCCCATCGGCACGACGGTGAGCGGCACGCGCAGCGACCTGACCGAAGCGCATTCCGTCTGGCAGCCGCACACGCAGGTGCCGTCGACGGCCGGCCACCTGCTCGAGTACCGCTTCGCCGAGTCGGGCGCGCGCGTGGCCGGATTCGTGCTCCTCATCCCGCACTATCTCGCCGACACGGAGTACCCCGCCGCAGCCCTCGCGGGCCTGGACAGCCTGGGTGTCGCCACAGGGCTCGTCTTCCAGGGCGACGACCTTCGCGACGAGAACAAGGATTACGTCGCGAAGGTCGCAGAGCAGGTCGAGGGGAGCGATGAGCTCTCGCGGATGCTGCAGGGCCTCGAAGAGCGATACGACGCCTACATGGCGGGCTCGACGCTCGCGACTCCGATGATCCACACGGGCGACCTGCCGAGCGCGGACGAACTCGCCGCCGAGCTCGAGCGCTTCCTCGCCAGTCGTCCGTCCCCCGACGAGGACAAGCGCGCCTGAAGGAATTCCGCTGCTCACCCCTGCGTTGTGGATGGAGCATCCTCTCCTCACGTCGTGTGGTATCGGCCGACGGCGAGTATGAGATACTGGATGGATCGACCCGTTGTCAACCGGTCCCGCAGGTGCGTCCTCGCGGTCTCGGGACTTGACAAGGGTCTTACTAGTGTCCGAAATCTCCCGAGGGCCCGTGAATGAGGGCCCACCGGTGAAAGGCGAACCGTGACCCCTGGCACGAACACAACGACCCGCGCGAGCGCGGCGAAGGACACCGAGGCAGAGCTGACCGAGACGGTCGCCGCCGAGAAGGCTCCCGCCAAGAAGGCGCCCGCGGCCAAGAAGGCCGCACCCGCGAAGAAGGCCGCGCCCAAGACCGCCTCGAAGCGCGGCGCGAAGAAGGACGACGAGAACGAGGATGACGTCGCACTCGACGAGGTCGAGATCGACGACCTCGACGCCGACGACGAGGACGAGACCCCTGCTCCCAAGGGCAAGGGTCGCGCCGCGAAGCCCGTGGCCGACACCGAACCGGCCGCCGAGGCCGAGTCCGAGGATGACGACGACGAGGAGGAGAGCACCAAGCCCGCCTTCACCGAGCCGCTCCCGACCGGTGCGATCGTCATCTCGTCGTCCGACGACGAGGACGTCCCCGTCTACTCGACGCAGATCACGGGGGCGACGGCCGACCCCGTCAAGGACTACCTGAAGCAGATCGGCAAGGTGCCGCTCCTCAACGCGGCCGAAGAGGTCGAGCTCGCGATGCGCATCGAGGCGGGCCTGTTCGCCGAAGAGAAGCTGTCGCACATGTCGGCCGCCGAGAAGACCAAGCAGCTCGGTCTCGATCTGCAGTGGGTCGCCCGCGACGGCCAGCGCGCGAAGTCGCACCTGCTGGGCGCGAACCTGCGTCTCGTCGTGTCACTCGCGAAGCGCTACACGGGCCGCGGCATGCAGTTCCTGGACCTCATTCAGGAGGGCAATCTCGGCCTCATCCGCGCCGTCGAGAAGTTCGACTACACCAAGGGCTTCAAGTTCTCCACGTACGCGACCTGGTGGATCCGTCAGGCGATCACCCGCGCCATGGCCGACCAGGCGCGCACGATCCGCATCCCCGTCCACATGGTCGAGGTCATCAACAAGCTCGCCCGCGTGCAGCGGCAGATGCTGCAGGACCTCGGGCGTGAGCCCACGCCCGAAGAGCTCAGCCGCGAACTCGACATGACTCCTGAGAAGGTCATCGAGGTGCAGAAGTACGGGCGCGAGCCCATCTCGCTGCACACACCGCTCGGCGAGGACGGCGACAGCGAGTTCGGCGATCTGATCGAGGACACCGAAGCGGTCGTTCCCGCCGACGCCGTCGGGTTCACGATGCTGCAGCGTCAGCTCGAGTCGCTCCTGGACTCCCTGTCGGAGCGCGAAGCGGGCGTCATCCGCATGCGCTTCGGCCTCGGCGACGGACAGCCCAAGACCCTCGACCAGATCGGTGACACGTTCGGTGTGACGCGCGAGCGCATCCGCCAGATCGAGTCCAAGACGATGGCGAAGCTCCGCCACCCTAGCCGTTCGCAGTCGCTGCGGGACTACCTCGAGTGAGCGGCGCGACCGGGAGCGGCATCCGGTACGCGCCAGCGATCCTCGCCGGCAAGCTCGCGCGCTTCGCGACGCGCTTGCGCGGCGGCGGTTCGGCGTTCCCGGGCTACGTCGCGAACCGCATGGCGCCGTCGCTCCTGCGTACGCTCGGCGGTCAGTTCCCGTACGGCGTCGTGTTCGTGCTGGGCTCGAACGGCAAGACCACGACGACGCACATGATCAGCGAGATCCTGCGCGCGCACGGTCTGAAGGTCTTTACGAACCCGACGGGCGCGAATCTGCCGCAGGGCGTCACGAGCGCTCTGCTGGCCGACGCGACGCTCACCGGCAGGGTGAAGGCGGATGCCGCCGTGCTCGAGGTCGATGAAGGCTTCGCGGCCGAGCTCGCCGACATCCTCGATCCGAGCGTCATCGTCGCCCTGAACGTCCAGGTCGATCAGCTCTACCGCTTCTACGAGACCGAGCGCGTGGCCGACATGATGCTGGATGCCGCGACGCGCGCATCCGGTCTGGTCGTCGTGAACCGCGACGATCCGTATCTCAGCAAGATCGACACGTCGTCGCTGAAGGCGCCGGCCGCCTTCTTCGGCGCGTCGACCGAGGTCGTCGCCGAATCCGCGCACGGGCTGGTCAACGCGCTCGATACGCGCAGCGGTGAGACGGGCACCCGCGTGCAGGACGCGGCGAGCGAAGTCACCTCGATCTCCGGCCGCGCCGTCGAGATCCGCCTCGGCGGCCAGCAGATCCCGATCACGCTGCCCGCGCGCGGCCTGCACTACGCCGTGGACGCGGCTGCGGCGCTGAGCGCCGCGCAGCAGGTGCTCGGAAACAGGTTCGACGCGGGCGACGCGATCGCCGGCTTCGCGGCCATGGCACCCGCATACGGTCGCGGCGAGCTCGTGCCGCTGCGCCACGCCCGCGGCGGCGAGCAGGTCGAGTTCGTCATGTTCAAGAACGGGCCGAGCCTGCAGCTCAACGTCGACGCGCTCGAGGGCGCTCCCGAGCGGTTGCTGATGGCGATCGACGAGGGCACACCCGACGTCTCGTGGCTGTACGACGTCGACCTCGGCGCTTTCGACCACGTCGATGTCGTGACGGGCGAGAAGGCCCACCAGATCGCCCTGCGACTCGCGTACGCGGGCATCCCGATCGGAACGGTCGAACCCGACATCGAGAAGGCCGTCGAGATCATGCGCGGCTTCGCGCCGACCGCCGCAGGTCGCCAGATCTGGTTCGTCAACTACGAGCTCATGATGCTCGGCCGACGCATCCTCGGCTACGGCGATCAGGAGGTGGCGCGCCGATGACGACCCTGCGCATCGTTCAGCTGTACCCCGACCTGCTCGGCATCACGGGTGACCGCGGCAACGTCGATGTCCTCGCGACGCGCGCACGGCTGGCAGGACACGATGTCGTCGTCGAGTCGGTCGGACTCGGCGACCCGTCTCCGGCCGAGGCGGACGTCATCGTGATCGGCAACGGGCCGCTCTCGGCCGTGCGCGCCGTGCGCGACGACCTCGCGGCGCGGAGCGCCTGGCTCTCAGCGAAGCGGTCCGGCGGCGCATCCCTCTTCGCCGTCGGCGGCGGGGCCGAGCTCTTGACCGAGGGGATCGACCTGCTCGACGGCACCTCGGTCGACGGGCTCGGGATGCTGGCTGCCCGCGTGACGCGGACCCGTACCCGCAAGGTCGGCTACGTCGTCGCTGAGACGGTCGACGGCAGGCTCGTGGGTTTCGAGGACCACGCGTCGGAGTGGTCGGTTCCGGATGCCGCGGCCCGCTATGGTCGGGTCGCCGCGGGCGTCGGCGGCATCGCCGGAGGCTTCGAGACGGTCGCCGTGGACGGCGTGTGGGCGACGAACGTGCAAGGACCCGCGCTGCCTCTCAATCCGCAGCTCGCCGACGCGATCCTGCTTCGCGCGCTCGGCGATGCCTACGCCACGACCGGCGCCCACGAGGCGATCGACGTGCACGCCCGCGCGGCTCGCGCCGAGATCGAGCGTCTCGCCGCGAGCAAGCACTTCACCGCGATCAAGCTCTGAGCCGCGGATAGTCTGAAGCGTGTGATCGCCGATCCTCCCGTGCGGAGTGCTCCCCTCGCGCGGATCTCGCGCGAGGCCGTGCGGGAGAACGCCGCAGGCCTCGCTCCCGGCAGCACCGTCGGGATCGCGGCGGACGCGCTCGGCCACGGTGCCGACGAGGTCGCCGCGATCCTTCTCGCACACGGTCTCGTGCCCGACCCCGCAGGGATCGAGAATGCCGACCGCGTGCTGGGCCTCGCAGAGGGGACCGTTTCCGCCATGCGCATGTCGGGCACGGTGCTGAGCGTGAAGCCGCTGTTCGCTGGCGAGGGCGTGTCGTACGGCTACGCGCACCGCGCGGCGCACGACACGCACGTCGCACTCGTCGTCGGCGGATACGCGCAGGGGATCGTGCGCTCGCTCGGGGGTCGCGCGTCGGTCACGATCGCGGGGGAGCGGCATCCCATCGTCGGTCGCGTCGCGATGGACGTCTGCGTCGTCGACATCGGCGACGCGCCCGTCTGGCGGGGCGCCGAGGTCGTCTTCTTCGGCGATGTCTCGCACGGAGAGCCTTCGGTTTCGGACTGGGCATCCGCGTCCGGTCTGACCACGCTCGAGATCGTCACGACCGTCGGTCTTCGGTCACAGCGGGTGTGGTCGTGAAGCCGCTCCTGCGCGTCGACCTCGACGCCTTCGCCGCGAACCTGGCCCGCATCCGCACGCAGGTCGAGCCCGCGCAGCACATGCTCGTCGTGAAGGACGACGCGTATGGTCACGGCCTCGAGCAGATCGTGCGCCGCGCGTGGCGCGAGGGTGTGCGGTGGTTCGGCGCCTTCGACGTGCGCACGGGCGCCGACGTGCGCCGCGTCGCAGGCCCGGAGGCGCGGATCTTCGCGTGGATCGCGGCGACGGATGCCGAGGTGCGCGCGGCCCTCGATCTCGACCTCGACATCGGGGTCGGTGAGCCGACGCTCCTGGACGACGTGGCGCGTCTCGCCGACGGCGGGCGCGCGCGCGTGCACCTCAAGATCGACACCGGTCTGCACCGCAACGGCATCCGCACGGAGGATTGGGATGCCGCAATCCGCCGAGCGGCGGAGCACGAGGCATCCGGAGCCATCGTCGTGGAGGGCATCTGGAGTCACCTCGCAGAGGCGTCGGACGACGAGGACGACGCGGCTGCGGCTGCGTTCTCGACGGCGGTCGAGGCCGCGCGCGATGCGGGCTTGACCCCGCGTATCCGGCATCTCGCGGCCAGTGCTGCGTCGTTCGAACGGCCCGAATTCCGAGGGGACCTCGTGCGCGTCGGCGCGTTCGCGTACGGGATCCGCCCTGCGGGCGGACCGGGAGAGGGCGACCTGGGCATCCGGCGCATCGCCTCGCTCGTCGCTCCCGTCGTCGCGGTGGAGCCCGCCGGTGTGCGGGTCGCGACCGGATCACTCCACGGATTGCCGTCGACCCTCGCGGGCCGGGTCACGGTCAGCACGCCGGTCGGACCGCGCCGGCTGATCCGTGTCGGGGCACTCGAAAGCGTCGTCGAAAGCTGGCGGGAGGCGCTGCGCGGCGACGAAGTCGTCGTCTACGGCGAGGGCGCCGCCTCGGCGACGGATCTGGCCGAGCAGACCGACACGATCGGCGAAGAGATCGCCGTACGGGTGTCGCCGCTCGTCGAGCGGGTCTGGCTCTAGATCAGCGCGCCTCGGCGAGACGAGCCGTCTCGTCGTGCCACGACGTCGCGATCGAGCGCAGCTTCTCTTCGTACTTGCGGCCGTGGTGGGCGCAGAAGAGCAGCTCACTGCCGTTGACCTCGGCGGCGATGTAAGCCTGTGCCCCGCAGGAATCGCAGCGATCCATGGCGCTCAGGCGGTATTCGAGGACGGCGGTGTTCTCAGCGGGTGTCGAAAGCGTGTTCATCTCGGTGCCTCCTCGTATGTGTGGAGCGTTTCGTGCAGGTATGAAATACAACCACGGCATTGTTTCGAGAATGCCGCGAATCGGTCGCAGTTCGCTCACCGCGTACGCGATCACGCCCGTCGCCGTGTCTGCGGCTGCATGTCATTCGGCGCGGATACGCTTGAGGATTGTGACCGCCGAGTATTCCGCCCATCACCTCCAGGTGCTCGAGGGACTCGAAGCGGTCCGCAAACGCCCCGGCATGTACATCGGCTCCACCGACTCGCGCGGGCTCATGCACTGCCTCTGGGAGATCATCGACAACTCCGTCGACGAGGCCCTCGGGGGGTTCGGTTCACGGATCGACATCATCCTGCACCCCGACGGCAGCGTCGAAGTGCGAGACCGCGCCCGCGGCATCCCCGTCGACATCGAACCGCGCACCGGGCTCTCGGGCGTCGAGGTCGTCTTCACGAAGCTCCACGCCGGCGGCAAGTTCGGCGGCGGTTCCTACGCAGCCTCGGGAGGGCTCCACGGCGTCGGAGCATCGGTCGTCAACGCCCTCTCGGAGCGTCTGGACGTCGAGGTCGACCGCGGCGGCAAGACGTGGGCGATGTCCTTCCACCGCGGAGAGCCGGGCGTCTTCGCGAACGGCGCACCCGACAGCGCCTTCACGCCGTTCGAGAAGAGCTCCGAGCTGCGGGTGGTCGGCCGTGCGGCCAAGGGTGTCACGGGCACCCGCATCCGCTACTGGGCCGACCGGCAGATCTTCACGAAGGACGCCGCCTTCAACCTGCAGGAGCTCGAGCAGCGCGCCCGTCAGACGGCGTTCCTCGTTCCGGGGCTCGAGATCGTCATCCGCGACGAGCGCGGTGAGGCCGTCGAGGAGACGAGCTACCGCTTCGACGGCGGCATCTCGGAGTTCGCCGATTTCCTCGCGCCCGATGCCGCGATCACCGACACCTGGCGCCTCGCGGGCACCGGGAGCTTCACCGAGACCGTCCCCGTGCTGCAGCCGTCCGGCGCCATGGTGCCCACCGAGGTCGAGCGCGAGTGCCACGTCGACATCGCGGTGCGGTGGGGCACGGGATACGAGACGACATCCCGCTCGTTCGTCAACATCATCGCGACGCCCAAGGGCGGCACGCATCAGGCGGGCTTCGACCTCGGCCTCATGAAGGTGCTGCGCACCCAGGTCGAGCAGAACGCGCGACGCTTGAAGGTCGGCAACGACAAGCTCGAGAAAGACGACATCCTCGCGGGTCTCACTGCCGTTCTCACGGTCCGTCTGCCCGAACCGCAGTTCGAAGGCCAGACGAAGGAAGTGCTCGGTACGCCGGCTGTCCGCCAGATCGTCGCGAACGTCGTCTCACGCGAGCTCGCGGCGCGGTTCAGCTCGACCAAGCGCGACGACAAGGCGCAGACGGCGCTGCTGCTCGAGAAGGTCGTCTCGGAGATGAAGGCGCGCATCTCGGCGCGCACCCACAAAGAGACGCAGCGCCGCAAGAACGCCCTCGAGTCCTCGTCGCTTCCGGCGAAGCTCGCCGACTGCCGCACGAACGACGTCGAGGCATCCGAGCTCTTCATCGTCGAGGGCGACTCGGCGCTCGGCACGGCCAAGCTCGCGCGCAACAGCGAGTACCAGGCTCTGCTGCCCATCCGCGGCAAGATCCTCAATGTGCAGAAGGCGTCGATCAGCGACATGCTGAGCAACGCGGAATGCGCCGCGATCATCCAGGTGATCGGCGCGGGCTCGGGTCGATCGTTCGATCTCGAGGCCGCCCGCTACGGCAAGATCGTGCTGATGACCGACGCCGACGTCGACGGCGCGCACATCCGCACGCTGCTGCTGACCCTCATCTTCCGATACATGCGCCCGCTCGTCGACGCGGGGCGCGTGTACGCCGCCGTCCCCCCGCTGCATCGGATCATCGTGATGAACCCGGGCTCGAAGCCGAACGAGACGATCTACACCTACTCGGAGCAAGAGCTGCATACCCTGCAGGCGCGCTTGACCAAGGCCGGCAAGCGCTGGCAGGAGCCCGTGCAGCGCTACAAGGGTCTCGGCGAGATGGATGCCGATCAGCTCGCGACGACGACGATGGATCGCTCGGGGCGCACCTTGCGTCGCGTTCAGATGAAGGATGCCGAGGCCGCGGCATCCGTCTTCGAACTCCTCATGGGCACCGACGTCGGGCCCCGCAAGGAGTTCATCATCGACTCGTCCGCCAACCTCAGCCGCGAACGCATCGACGCATAGGGCTCACCAGCCGTCGATGTGCACGACCTCGTCCAGCGGCGCGCGATGCGCGGGACGGAAGTCCGTGCCGAGCGCATACGCGACGGGGAGCAGCACGCCCTGGTGGACGGTGGCGGGGATGCCGAGGAGCTCCGCGATCTCGCGCTCGTAGGCGAGGTGCAGGGTCGTCCACGCGCTGCCGAGGCCGCGCGCGCGAAGCGCGAGCTGCAGGCTCCACGCTGCAGGCAGCAGCGACCCCCAGAGCCCGGCCTGAGAGCCCGGCTCGAAGTCGTCTCGTCCGTTGAAGATCGCGCCGATCACGAGCACCGGGACCTCGGCCATGTGCTCCGCGAGGTAGTCCGCGCTCGACGAGACGCGCTCCTGGACCGCTTGGCGCTCGGCGTCCGCATACGCCCGCCCGCCGGAGGAGCGGTACCGAGCGAACGACCGGGCGTAGAGCTCCGCGATGGCCGCGCGCTTGTCGGGGTCGGTGACGATGATCCAGTGCCAGGTCTGGGCGTTGCTCCCCGTCGGCGCCTGCAGGGCGACCTCGAGGGCTTCGCGCACGATCTCGAGCGGCACGGGTCTGGTGAGGTCGAGACGCTTGCGCACCGAGCGGGTCGTCGTCAGCAGTTCATCGGGATCGAGGGGGAGGAGATCGGTCACAGCTCGACGATAGCCGGGGGTCAGTCGACCCCGGTGCCGATCGCGGCGACGACGCCGTCGAGCGGGGCGCCCGAGGCATCCCGTTTCGCCCCGGCCGCCGGCAGTGCACGCGTCGCTCCGTCCGCCCCGACGGCGCGCGGTTCGCTGCCCACCCAGGCGAGCGTGAGGGCGTTCTCGCCCTTGAGGAAGCGCTGCGCGCGCACACCGCCCGTGCCACGGCCCTTGGCGGGGAACTCGTCGAACGCCGAGACCTTCGCGGTCGCGGAGTCCGCCCCGGCGAGGGTCTCGGTCGAGCCCGCGACCGTCACCACGACCACGTCGGGCGCGTCAGCGGGCACGACGTCGAACGAGACTACCCGCTCGCCCGACGACACGCGGATGCCCGCCATGCCGCCCGCCGAGCGACCCTGCGGGCGGACGGATGCCGCGTCGAAGCGCAGCAGCTGGGCATCGGTCGCGACGAAGACGAGTTCGGAGCCGTCCGGCGCGGGCGCCGCGCCGACGACGCGGTCGCCGTCCTTGAGGGCGATGAGCTCGACGTCGTGCTTGTTCGCGATCTCACTCGCGGAAACGCGCTTCACGACGCCCTGAGCCGTGCCGAGGGCGATGACAGGGGTATCCACGAGCGGCACGACGGCGACGACGTGCTCGCCGGTCGGAAGCGCGAGGTACTGATCGGCACGCGTGCCGGCGGCGAGCTGGACCGAGTTGCCGGGCACAGCGGGCAGGTCGACGGGCGAGAACCGCACGATGCGACCGAGCGAAGTGACGGCGCCGAGATCCCCGCGCGTCGTCGTGTCGACCGCGGAGCGGATCGCGTCGTGCTTCGACCGGCGCGACGGCGGGACGATGCCACCGCCGTCCTCGTCGAGCGCGGCGCGCACCATGCGGCCGGTCGCCGAGAGGAAGACGCGGCACGGGGCGTCGGCGATCTGCAGATCGGCCGCCGCGGCTGCCGCCCGCGAACGCGGCTGGACCGGACCGCCATCGAGCAGGAGCGTGCGGCGCGGCGTGCCATAGGCCTCGGCTGCGGCATCCAGTTCCCGCGCCACCTGCGACCGCAGCAGAACGTCGCTCGCGAGAAGCTCTTCGAGCTGAGCGATCTCGGCTTTGAGGTTGTCGCGTTCGGTCTCGAGTTCGATGCGCGAGAACTTCGTCAGTCGCCGGAGACGCAACTCGAGGATGTACTCCGCCTGCAGCTGCGACAGATCGAAGACGTCCATGAGGCGCGTGCGCGCCTGCTCGCCGTCGTCGGATGCACGGATGACCTGGATGACCTCGTCGATGTCGAGGATCGCGATGAGCAGACCCTCGACGAGGTGCAGGCGCTCCTGCCGGCGCGCGAGGCGATAGCGGCTGCGGCGCGTCACGACACTGAGACGATGCGCGAGGTAGACCTGCAGGAGCTCCTTGAGGCCGAGCGTCTGCGGCTGCCCGTCGACGAGGGCGACGTTGTTGATGCTGAACGAGTCCTCGAGCGGAGTGAGGCGGTAAAGGTGCTCGAGGACGGCGTTCGCGTCGAAGCCCGTCTTGATGCCGATGACGAGCCGCAGACCGTGGTGCCGGTCGGTGAGGTCGGTCACGTCGGCGATGCCCTGGAGCTTCTTCGCCGTGACGGCGTCCTTGATCTTCTCGATGATCCGCTCGGGACCGACGAGGTACGGCAGCTCGGTGACGATGATGCCCGTGCGCCGCGGACCGAGCGACTCGACGGACACCTTCGCGCGCGTGCGGAAGCTGCCGCGGCCCTTCGCGTAGGCGTCCTTGATGCCGTCGAGGCCGACGATGATGCCGCCGGAAGGCAGGTCGGGGCCGGGCACGAACTCCATGAGGTCTTCGACGGATGCCTCGGGGTTGTCGAGCAGGTGGATCGCGGCGCCCACGACCTCGATGAGATTGTGCGGCGCCATGTTCGTCGCCATGCCGACCGCGATACCGGTCGTGCCGTTGACGAGCAAGTTCGGGAAGGCGGCGGGCAGGACCTCGGGCTGCTGGAACTGGCCGTCGTAGTTCGGGATGAAGTCGACGACGTCCTCGTCGAGGTTCTCGGTCAGCGCGAGCGCGGGCGCGGCGAGTCGCGCTTCGGTGTAGCGGGGCGCGGCGGGACCGTCGTCGAGCGAGCCGAAGTTGCCATGGCCGTCGACGAGCGGCACGCGCAGCGAGAACGGCTGTGCGAGGCGCACGAGCGCGTCGTAGATGGGCGCATCCCCGTGGGGGTGGAGCTTTCCCATGACCTCGCCGACGACGCGGGCGCTCTTGACGTGCCCGCGGTCGGGGCGCAGCCCCATGTCGGCCATCTGGAACAGAATTCGCCGCTGCACCGGCTTGAGTCCGTCACGCGCGTCAGGCAGGGCGCGGGAGTAGATGACGGAGTACGCGTACTCGAGGAAGGACCCCTGCATCTCGGTCGAGACGTCGACGTCTTCGATGCGACCGTGATCGGCGGGGGAGGAGGAGTCGGTGCGGGATGCGGGCATTGTGCGGAAGAGGCCTCGGTGACAGCGGGTTCGGGTGGAGGCCTGCCGCCTGTGCGAGACTGGCCCCGATGCCACTCAGCCTACCCGCGGACCCGCCCCGGGCCCGGAGCCTCACCGGTGTCGTGCCACAGCTGTTCGACGCCCTCGACGGACGCTCGGAGTGGTTCGCACCGGCCACGTCGGCCATCGTCCTGCTCGTCGACGGTCTCGGCGCCGCGAACCTCGCGGCCCGGTCGGGTCACGCTCGCTTCCTGTCGCAGATCGGCACGAAGAAGGATGTCGCCCGCACGGTCTTCCCGTCCACGACCGCGACCGCGCTGACGGGACTGCTGACCGGCGAGCCCGCGGGCGAACACGGAATCGTCGGCTACCGCGCGCGGATCCCCGGCACCGACGAGGTGCTCAATCAGCTCCGCGGTTACGACACCGACGGCCTGCCGACCTCGTGGCAGCGCGCGCCGCGCCTCGTGGCTCAGCGGCCCTCGTTCGTCGTCTCCAAGGCACAGTACGCCGGCACCGGCTTCACGCAGGCGATCATGGGGGAGGCGGAGTTCGTGGCCGTGGCCGACCTCACCGAGCGGGCCGAACGCGCCGCAGCGCTCGCGGCGCAGCATCCCGGCTCCTTCATCTATCTCTATATGACCGAACTCGACGCCGCGGGTCACAAGCACGGCTGGCAGTCCGACGAATGGATCGCAGCGCTGGAGAGAGTGGATGCCGCGGCCAGCGCGCTCGGCGCCGCGCTCGCCCCGGGCACAGGCGCGGTCATCACGGGCGACCACGGCATGGTCGACGTGCCGCGGCACCGACAGGTGCTCCTCTCGGATGGCGACCGCCTGCTGGACGGCGTGCACCTGATCGGCGGCGAGCCGCGCATGCTGCACCTGTACTCCGAGCCCGGACGGGCGGCCGACGTGCGCGCCGCATGGGAGGCATCGGAGTCCGGGCGATCCTGGGTCATGTCCCGCGACGAGGCGATCGGGGCCGGGCTCTTCGGGCCCGTCGACCCTGCGGTGCGCGAGCGGATCGGAGACGTTCTCGTCGCGGCGCGCGCGGCCGTCGCGTACTACGACGATCGTGAACCCGACAAGAAGCCGCAGAACATGATCGGCCAGCACGGCTCGCTCACCAACGAGGAGCGGGTCGTCCCGCTCCTGCGACTCGGCGCTATCGCCTGAGTCGTCAGTCCTCGCCCTTGGCGCCGAAGACGATCTCGTCCCACGACGGCATCGATGAGCGACCCTTGCGACGGCCGGCGGCTTCGGCCACCGCGACGGGCTCGAGGCGCGCGTCTTCGTCGTCCTCCGCGCCCTCGGTCTCGTCGTAGCCCGGCTCGAGGGCATCGAACAGCGCCACCGGCGCCGACGTGCGGGCCGGGGCGACCTCGTCCGTCCCGGGCAGCGGCTCGCGCTGGCCGCGACGCCGGCGCAGCGCCTCGAGAAGGTCGGCCGTTTCGGCGGACGTGACGGTCGGCTCGCTCGCGCGCTTGATCGCAGCCTGTTGGACGGCGGGCGCGACGGGCTCGGGCAGTTCCGGCGAATCGAGATCGGCGTCCGGGATGCGACGCGGGCCGAACGCGCCGCTGTCGAAGCGCGACTCGTCCTTCTGCGTCGCCGAGTCGAGAGCGCGCAGACGGGGGATCAGCCCCTCGGGCAGCGAGCCCTGCCGGGAGAGCTGCGTCGCGTCGGAGTTCTGAGGCGACAGCGTGCCACGGCGGGGATCGAAGCCCCAGCGCGCATCGTGATCGATGTCGTTCGCAGTGAACTCGAGCTTGACGACCCAGCCCGTGGGCTCCTTCCAGCTCGTCCACCGCTCGCCGGATGCGCCTGCCTCGGCGAGCTTGGCCCGCACGGCCGAGCCGAAGCTCGGGTGCGGATCGCCATCGAGCTCGGTCGCCAGCAGCACGGGAACGGCGAGTGCCTGACCGACGATGTGCTCGCGTTCGGCCAGCACCGGACGCTCGAACCGCACGACGTCCTCGACGCGGGCGCCCAGCAGCTGAGCGACCTCTTCCGCGGACAGGCCAGCGCGGATGTGCGACTGGATCTCACGCGGGCTCGGGCGATCGACGGGTGCGTCCGCACTCGCGTCGGATCTGCTCCGACGCAATTCGGCGCGCAACGATTCGTTGACGGCCAAGGCGAAACGCTCGCCCGACTCGGTCGCCAGGATGAGCTTGTCGTCCTCGGTGGCGATGACTCTGAGCTGTTCCATGCGAAAAGCCCTCCGATCCAGCTGTCTCCGCACCATGCTGACACGCTGCACACCGTTCGCCGGGAATATCGCGCGCGCGCCGTGAGTTTCACGCGGAGCACGCCGCGTCAGGGGTGTGAGCATTTGCGAAATGCCCCGCCGTCGTGCAAACTATCGCCGCCCAAGCTGGCCGAAAGCCAGGGGCGCAAAGACTCGAGAAATCCGGAAGTTGAGACGCTGAAGCAATGGCCACCGATTACGACGCCCCCCGCAAGACCGAGGACGACAGCGAGTCGATCGAGGCTCTCAAGGAGCGCGTTCCCGACAAGCTCTCGGGTTCGGTCGACGTCGAGGACGCCGACAACCCTTCGGGATTCGAACTGCCCGGTGCCGACCTCTCCGACCTCGAACTGGATGTCGTCGTGCTTCCGCCTCAGGAGGACGAGTTCACCTGCATGAGCTGCTTCCTGGTGAAGCACCGCTCGCAGCTCGACCACGAGGAGAAGACCGGCGCCATCTGCATCGAGTGCGCCGCCTGAGTACTTCTACCGCTGTTCCTGGACCGCTTCGCGGGCTCGCCGTACGGCAGCCGCGAGGCGGTCCGGCGTTCGGGACGACACCACCCACACGGGGGTCGGGTCGTCCGGATCGACGACGGGGAAGACCGCTACACCGTCGATGCCCCCGCGGATGACGTGCCACGCGCGGGGATCCAGCTCCGGCCCGCGTGCCGTGCGGGCGTCGTCGCCCGTCGAGATCACGGGATCTCCCAGCAGATCGACAGGAATGCGGGCACGGCCGGCTCGCAGCATCCCGTCCCGCACCTCGAGGGTCGGCGAACCGGCCACCAGCAGCGCGACGATGCCCACTCCGACGAGCGCGCCGACGACGAGGGCGAGCGTCGTGTCGATCGGCGAGAACACGAGCGCAGCCATCGGTCCGCACACGGCGGCCGCGACGAGCACCCACAGCGACGGACTCAGCCGCTCGCGATAGCGGAGGCCGACCGGCGTCTCGACGTGCGTGGATGACATCTGCATTACCCTCGATGCGTGACCGAAACCGTGGACGTCCTCATTATCGCTCCCGAGGTCCCCTCCTACGCACAACCCGGCGATGCCGGCGCCGACCTCGTCTCGACCGAGAGCCTGCGGCTCGAGCCCGGCGCACGTGCACTCGTGGGCACGGGGGTGCGCATCGCGCTGCCCGACGGCTACGCGGCGTTCGTGGTGCCGCGCAGCGGTCTCGCCGCCCGACACGGGATCTCGATCGTGAACTCGCCGGGGACGGTGGATGCCGGTTACCGCGGTGAGATCAAGGTCTCGCTGATCAACACCGACACCGAGCACGCGTACGATGTCGCGGTCGGCGATCGCATCGCCCAGCTCATCGTGATGCCCGTCGCGAGAGCGAATTTCATTCCGGTCGAGACGTTGCCCGAGAGCCTTCGCGGCGAAGGCGGATTCGGCTCGACCGGCTACACGAAGGACGGAATCGTCGCATGACGGATGCCACTCCCACCCCCGCTGCCGGCGTAGAGAAGTCGGCGCTCGAGGACCGCGCGACGGCTGGTCCGTTCGACGAGTCCGAAGCCAACCCCGTTCGCCCGTACATCGACCTCGGCGGCATCAAGATCCTTCCGCGCGAGGGACTGAACCTGCGTCTCGAGGTCGAGGAGCAGACCAAGCGCATCGTCGCTGTGGGCCTGGACTACGCCGACTCCACCCTGCAGGTGCAGCCGTTCGCCGCGCCCCGGACGACCGGCCTGTGGGATGAGACCCGCGAGCAGATCAAGCAGCAGGTGCGCCAGCAGGGCGGCCGCGTCGAGGAGCGGCAGGGTCCGCTCGGCCCCGAGCTTCTCGCCGAGGTCCCCGTCGTGGCAGGTCCCGGCGGCACCGCCGGCAAGCGCCTCGCGCGCTTCGTCGGCGTCGACGGACCGCGCTGGTTCCTGCGAGGCGTCATCGGGGGTGCTGCGACGGCGGACGTGGATGCCGCGGCGAAGGTCGAGGACCTCTTCCGCTCGATCGTCGTCGTGCGCGGCGGAACCCCTATGCCCCCGCGCGATCTCATCCCCCTGAAGATGCCCGCGACACCGGGCACAGCGTGAGCGATCGCCCGGATCTGACGCCGCCCGAACCGGAGCAGCCGTCGGCCTCCGACGTCCTCGGAGCCGCGCTCGGCGGTGCCGCGCGGCGAGCGGGGCTCGATCCCGCGGACGGCAAGAGCACGGGCCGCGTCGTGTGGGCGGCGATCGGGGGAGTCCGCGGCATCCTCGAGTCCGTCCTTCCGGGACTCGTGTTCGTCGTCGCCTGGACGCTCACGTACGACCCCGCGACGAAGGACGCGAACCTGCCGTTGAGCCTCGGGCTGTCGGTCGGTCTCGCCGTCGTCTTCACGGCCGTGCGGCTCATCCAGCGCCAGTCCGCGGCCGCCGCGATCGGCGGTCTGGTCGCGACGGGTGTCGCGGCCGCGCTGTCGCTCCTCACCGGTCGCGGCGAGGACAACTTCATCCCGGGATTCATCACGAACATCGCGTACGGCTCGGCACTGCTCATCTCCGCCGTGATCGGCTGGTCGCTCATCGGCCTGGCCGTGGGCTTCCTCATGGGCGAGGGCACGGCGTGGCGGCGCGACAAGCGCAAGCGTCGCGTCTTCTTCTGGCTCGCGATCGTCTGGGCGGGTCTGTTCGCGGCGCGCCTCATCGTGCAGGTGCCGCTCTACTTCGCGGGCGACGTGACGGCCCTCGGCACGCTGAAGCTCATCATGGGGCTTCCGCTGTTCGCGCCCCTCATCGCCGTCACGTGGCTCGTCGTGCGAGCGCTCTACCCCCGTGCGGCGAAGCCGTCGGAGGCAGCGTCGGAGTGATACGATTTATCTTGACATCAAGATAAATCGCGCCGCATCGGTGGTTAGGTGAACCTCACTAGCCATGCCGCCGATGCAGGGGAAAGATGGGGAATGCGCGCCAGTGCGCTGCGCTCCGCCGCCGACGAAGGAGACACACGTGTCCACGGTTGACAGCTTCGGTGCCAAGAGCACCCTGACGGTCGGCAGCACCGACTACGAGATCTTCCGCATCGACACCGTCGACGGCTACGCCAAGCTCCCGTTCAGCCTCAAGGTGCTGCTCGAGAACCTGCTGCGCACCGAAGACGGGGCGAACGTCACGAAAGAGCAGATCCAGGCCCTCGGCTCGTGGGATCCGGCGGCAGAGCCCGACACCGAGATCCAGTTCACGCCGGCACGCGTGGTGATGCAGGACTTCACCGGTGTCCCCTGCATCGTCGACCTTGCCACGATGCGCGAGGCCGTGACGGCGCTCGGCGGCGACCCCGACAAGATCAACCCGCTCTCGCCTGCCGAGATGGTCATCGACCACTCGGTCATCGCCGACCTCTTCGGCACCGAGAACGCGCTCGAGCGCAACGTCGAGATCGAGTACGAGCGCAACGGTGAGCGCTATCAGTTCCTGCGCTGGGGACAGACCGCCTTCCAGGACTTCAAGGTCGTCCCCCCGGGAACGGGCATCGTGCACCAGGTCAACATCGAGCACCTCGCGAAGGTCATCTACGACAGGCCGGTGAACGGCGTGCTGCGCGCATACCCCGACACCTGTGTCGGCACCGACTCGCACACGACGATGGTCAACGGCCTCGGCGTCCTCGGATGGGGCGTCGGCGGCATCGAGGCAGAGGCCGCGATGCTCGGGCAGCCGGTCTCGATGCTGATCCCGCGCGTGGTCGGCTTCAAGCTGACGGGTGAGATCCCCGCCGGCGTGACCGCGACCGACGTCGTGCTGACGATCACCGACATGCTCCGCAAGCACGGCGTGGTCGGCAAGTTCGTCGAGTTCTACGGCGCGGGAGTGGCATCCGTCCCCCTCGCCAACCGCGCCACGATCGGCAACATGAGCCCGGAGTTCGGCTCGACGGCCGCCATGTTCCCGATCGACGACGTCACGCTCGACTACCTGCGCCTGACAGGCCGCAGCGAGGAGTCGATCGCCCTCGTCGAGCAGTATGCGAAGCTGCAGAAGCTCTGGCACGACCCGTCGCACGAGCCCGCCTTCAGCGAGTACATGGAGCTCGATCTCGCGACCGTGGTGCCCTCGATCGCCGGTCCGAAGCGCCCGCAGGACCGCATCCTGCTGTCGAACGCCAAGACGCAGTTCGAGTCCGACATCCTCAACTACGCCGACGCGACCACGTCGGAGGACATCGTCGACCTCGAGTCGAAGCACTCGTTCCCCGCCTCCGACCCCGGTGCCGCACCCGGTGACGAGCATGAGGAGACGCGCGTCGTGCACATCTCCAGCGGGGGACCTGCCGCAGCATCCAAGCCCGTCAAGGTCACGACCCCCGAGGGCCAGTCGTACATCCTCGACAACGGCGCGGTCACACTGGCCGCGATCACGTCGTGCACCAACACGTCCAACCCGTCGGTCATGCTCGCTGCGGGGCTCCTCGCACGTAACGCGCTGAACAAGGGCCTCAAGCAGAAGCCGTGGGTGAAGACCACGCTCGGCCCGGGCTCGAAGGTCGTGACCGACTACTACGAGAAGTCGGGCCTCGACAAGGCGCTCGAGGGTCTCGGCTTCTTCACGGTCGGCTACGGCTGCACGATCTGCATCGGCAACTCCGGTCCGCTGATCGAAGAGGTCTCGGCCGCGGTCAACGACCATGATCTCGCCGTCACGGCGGTGCTCTCGGGCAACCGCAACTTCGAGGGCCGCATCAGCCCCGACGTGAAGATGAACTACCTCGCGTCGCCGCCGCTCGTCGTCGCCTACGCCCTCGCCGGGTCGATGCACTTCGACTTCGAGACGGATGCCCTGGGCAAGGACCAGGACGGCAACGACGTGTTCCTGCGCGACATCTGGCCCTCGACCGACGAGGTCCAGGCCACGATCGACTCGTCGATCTCGCGCGAGCAGTTCATCAAGCAGTACGCCACCGTGTTCGAGGGCGACGAGCGCTGGAAGAACCTTCCGACGCCCGACGACTCGATCTTCCAGTGGGACGAGAACTCGACCTATGTGCGCAAGGCGCCGTACTTCGAGGGGATGTCGATGGAGCTCACACCCGTCGCCGACATCACGGGCGCGCGCGTCATGGCGTCGCTCGGCGACTCGGTCACGACCGACCACATCTCGCCCGCCGGCAACATCAAGGCGGGGACCCCGGCAGCGCAGTACCTCACGGAGCACGGCGTCGCGCAGAAGGACTTCAACTCCTTCGGCTCGCGCCGCGGCAACCACGAGGTCATGATCCGGGGCACGTTCGCGAACATCCGCCTCAAGAACGAGCTCGTCGCCGCGGTGAACGACGGTCAGATCGTCGAGGGCGGCTTCACCCGCGACTTCACCCTCGAGGGCGGCCCACAGTCGTTCATCTACGACGCGAGCATGAACTACCAGGCCGCGGGAGTCCCGCTCGTGATCTTCGGCGGCAAGGAGTACGGCTCGGGCTCGTCGCGCGACTGGGCGGCCAAGGGCACGAACCTGCTGGGCGTCAAGGCGGTCATCACCGAGAGCTTCGAGCGCATCCACCGCTCGAACCTCATCGGCATGGGCGTCGTCCCGCTGCAGTTCCCGGCGGGGGAGTCGTGGAAGTCGCTGGGCCTTGACGGCACCGAGATCGTCTCGATCACGGGCCTCGAACAGCTCAACGAGGGCGTCACCCCCAAGACCGTGCGCGTGACCGCCGAGCCGAGCGAGTTCTCTCCCGAGGGCAAGCAGACCGTCGAGTTCGACGCGGTCGTGCGCATCGACACACCGGGTGAAGCCGACTACTACCGCAACGGCGGCATCCTGCAGTACGTGCTGCGCTCGCTCGTCTGAGCATCCATCGTCGAGGGGTCCGGGGCATCCGGGCCCCTCGACGTGTGTCCGGCTCCCACGCACACCCCGCGGTTAGGATGAACCCATGTCGCTGCTTCCCTCGATTCGCGAGCCGCGCGACCTCGATGCCCTGTCGGCCGAAGAGCTCGTGCAGCTCGCCGGCGAGATCCGCGACTTCCTCATCGAGAACGTCGCGCGCACCGGCGGTCACCTCGGCCCGAACCTGGGCGTCGTCGAGCTGACGATCGCGATCCACCGCGTCTTCGACTCCCCGAACGACCCCGTCATCTTCGACACCGGACACCAGTCCTACGTGCACAAGCTTCTGACCGGTCGTCAGGACTTCTCGCAGCTCCGTGCGCGCGGCGGCCTCGCCGGCTACCCGCAGCGCTCCGAGAGCGCGCACGACGTCGTGGAGTCGTCGCACGCCTCCAGCTCGCTCAGCTGGGCCGACGGCGTCTCGCGGGCTCTGACGCGCACGGGCCGCAAGGACCGCCATGTCGTGGCCGTCGTCGGCGACGGTGCGCTCACGGGCGGCATGACGTGGGAGGCGCTCAACAATATCTCCGACGACAACGACCGCAACCTCGTCATCGTCGTCAACGACAACGGGCGCTCGTACGCGCCGACGATCGGCGGGATGGCGCGCTATCTCAACCGCGTGCGCACCGCGGACGCGTACCGCAACCTCCACGAGGGCTCCGACAGCCTCTTCCGCAAGCTCGGGCCGGCGGCGCGCGCCGTCTACCGAGGGGTTCGCGGCGGCACGCACGGGTTCCTGTCGCGATTCACGAACAACACCGAGCTGTACTCGAACCTCGACATCAAGTACCTCGGCCCCGTCGACGGCCACGACCTGCCCGCGCTCCTCGAGACGCTCGAGCTCGCGAAGGAGTACGGTGCCCCGGTCATCGTGCACGCGATCACCGAGAAGGGTCGCGGCTACCAGCCGGCGCTCGACGACGAGGCCGACCAGTTCCACGCCGTCGGCAAGATCGACCCGGTCTCGGGCGAGGCGCTCGGCAGCGGCAGCGGGGTCCCTGCGTGGACCGACGTGTTCGCCGAAGAGCTCGTGCGGGTCGGCGAAGCGCGCGACGATGTCATCGCGATGACCGCCGCGATGCTGCGCCCGACGGGCCTGCTGTCGTTCGCGCAGCGGTTCCCCGACCGCGTGTACGACGTCGGCATCGCCGAGCAGCACGCCGTCGCCTCCGCCGCCGGGCTCGCCTTCGGCGGCCTGCATCCGGTTCTCGCGATCTATGCGACGTTCATGAACCGCGCGTTCGACCAGGTGCTCATGGATGTCGCGCTCCACCACGCGGGCGTGACCTTCGTGCTCGACCGCGCGGGGATCACGGGCCCTGACGGCCCGAGTCATCACGGCATCTGGGATCTCGCGATGCTGCAGATCGTGCCGCACATCCGCATCGCGGTGCCCCGAGATGCCGAGCGGCTGCGCGAGGAACTGCGTGAAGCGGTCGCGGTCTCGGACGCGCCGACCGTCATCCGGTTCCCCAAGGGCAGTGTGAGCGCGGACCTCCCCGCGGTCGAGCGGCTGGCGGACGGCGTGGACGTCCTCGTGCGCTCCGAGGCCGAGGATGTGCTCATCGTGGGCATCGGACCCATGGCGCACATCGCCGTGGACGTCGCGGGCAGGCTGCGCGCGCAGGGAATCGGAGCCACTGTCGTCGATCCCCGCTGGGCGATCCCCGTGCAGCCGTCGATCGTCGAGCTCGCGGCATCCCATCGCCTCGTCATCACGATCGAAGACGGTATCCGCGTCGGCGGCGTCGGCACGCGCGTGCGGCAGGTGCTGCGCGAAGCGGGCGTCGACACCGCGGTGGACGAGCTGGGCGTGCCCGACGAGTTCATCGACCACGCGAGCCGCGAGGAGATCCTGGAGGATGCCGGGCTCACGCCGGCGAAGATCGCACAGGACGTCGTCTCTCAGGTGCTCGGCACTCGGATTCCCGTCGCGCGGCCCGCGACGACCGAGCTGCCGATCATCGACCGCGCGCGGCGCTGAATCAGCCGACCGAGGTGAGTCGGCTGGCGAAGACGGTGGGGATCGTCGGATCCCAGTCATCCGGCGTCGTGCCCGTCGTGCCGCCGGGCGTGATCGCCTGCGAGAGCAGGTAGCCGTCGGTGAGGGCGTCGCCGGTCACCATGACGCTCAACAGCTCGATGCCGCAATCGCGCTGCACCTGATCGGCGCACGCGCCGACGATACGAGCCGACAGCTCCGCGTTCGTCGGCAGTGTGCCGCCTTCGAGCCCGTGGACGAGATCTCGCAGGGCCGCGCCGACGATGTTGCCCGAGCGCTCCTTGGGGTTGACGACGTCGAGTTCGAGGACGCGCAGGTCGTGGCCTGAGACGATCGGCCGCCAGTCGTAGGACGCATGCACGAAGTGCTGGTGACCGCCGTCGCCCGTGAGACTGCGCGCGGGCAGGTCGGTCGACCGAGCCCGCACGTCGACCATGCGGTACCAGTTGAAGATCGGGAACGCCGCGTGCGTTCCGGGGCGCAGGACGACCACTTCGCCGCGGTCGTCGGCCGAGCCCTTCACCTTGCGGATGATCGGCTTGCCGTTGCGCGTGCGGATCGCCGCCGACCCCTCGTCGACCGTCACGAGGAAGAGCTTCATGAGCGCCGGGATCACGACGAGCAGCGTCAGAGCCGCTCCGCTCGTCTTGACCAGCACGCTGAGCGCGTTGCCGCTGAACAGGCCCGAGATCATGTCGAACATGGTGACAGGATGCCTCGCCCGCGCGAGCATGGAACGCAGAACGGCGCGCGCGGAACAAGAGTTCACCGACCGTTCGCCGTCACGGGGCCGGAAGGTGAACGAACGACGACGGCCCCGAGCCGGAACTCGGGGCCGTCGTCTTGCCGTTGCGTCAGGAGGCGATGCCCTTGATCACGGGGTGGTGGAACGTATCGCCGAACACGCGCTCGGACGCGCCTTCGCGATCGAGGTACGGCGAGGCGCCGCCGTCGATGAACGGCCAGCCCGCCCCGAGGATGAGGCACAGGTCGATGTCTTCGACCTCGGGCACGACGCCCTCATCGAGCATGAGCTTGATCTCCTGCGCGAGGCCGTCCTGCACGCGCTGCAGGATCTCGGCCTCGGACGCAGGGGTCTTGCCGACTGCGCCGTGGAGCACCTTCTCGGCGGCCTTGGTCCAACCGGTCACACGGCCCGACTTGTCCTTCTCGACGACCTCCGGCAGCTCGGCGAGCTGGTGGAAGTTCTCGTTCGCGTAGAACCGGTCGGGGAACGCGTGCGCCATCGTGTCCTGCACGTGGGCGGCGACCTTCCAGCCCACGAGGTCGATGAGCGCGAACGGCGTCATCGGCAGACCGACGGGGGCGAAAGCCTTCTCGACCGTCAGCAGGGGCGTGCCCTCGTACACGGCTCGCGCCGCCTCGCCCATGACCTTCGCGAGCAGCCGGTTGACGACGAAGCCCGGGGCATCCGCCGTCAGAACGGCGTTCTTGCCCAGGCCCTTCGCGACGACGAACGCCGTCGACAGTGCGGCGTCCGACGTCTGCGGCGTCTTGACGATCTCGATGAGCGGCATGACGGCGACCGGGTTGAAGAAGTGGAATCCGACGAGGCGCTCGGGGTGCTCGAGCTTCTCGCCGATCTCTTCGACCGAGAGCGACGACGTGTTGGTCGCGAGGATCGCGTCCTCGGCGATGATCTTCTCGATCTCGCCGAACACCGTCTGCTTGACCCCTACCTCTTCGAAGACGGCCTCGATGACGAAGTCGCAGTCGGCGTAGAGGCTCTTGTCGGTCGTACCGGTGACGAGCGCGCGGAGCTTGTTGGCGGAGTCGCCGTCGAGGCGACCCTTCGCCTCGAGCTTGCCGATCTCGTCGTGGATGTAGGCGACGCCCTTGTCGACGCGCGCCTGATCCAGGTCGGTGATGAGCACGGGCACCTGCAGCTTGCGCACGAACAGGAGTGCGAACTGGCTCGCCATGAGGCCGGCGCCGATGATGCCGACCTTCGTGACCTTCTTGGCGAGCTCGCGGTCGGGGGCGCCGACGGGTCGCTTGGCGCGCTTCTGGACGAGGTCGAAGGCGTACATGGATGCCGCGAACTGATCGCCCGTGACGAGCTCGGCAAGAGCGTCGTCCTCGCGTGCGAACCCTTCGGCCTTCGTGCCGCTCTTGGCCTTGTCGAGGAGCTCGAGCGCCGCGTACGGCGACTTCGGGACGGTGCCGATGCGCGACTCGAGCATGCCGCGGGCCATCTTGATCGCGATGGGCCACTTGGTCAGTCGCTCGATCTTGCCCGGCTCGTTCTTGCGCTCGACCTTGACCTTGCCCGTCAGGACCGCGTCGGCCCACGCGAGCGAGTTCTCGAGGTAGTTCGCCGCCGGGAAGATCGCATCGACGATCCCGTAGTCGAACGCCTGCTGCGGCTTGAGCATGCGGTTCTGCTTGAGCGGGTTCGAGATGACCACCTCGAGCGCGTTCTCGATGCCGATGAGGTTCGGCAGCAGATACGCGCCGCCCCAGCCGGGGATGATGCCGAGGAAGACCTCGGGCAGCGCGATCGCGGCAGCCGAGGCATCCACCGTCCGGTACGTCGAGTTCAGGGCGATCTCGAGTCCGCCGCCGAGCGCGAGCCCGTTGACGAACGCGAACGTCGGCACCCCGAGGTCTTCGAGCTTGCCGAACACCTTGTGGCCGAGTTGCGCGATGAGCTTGGCGTTGGCCTTGGACCCGACCTTCGAGATGTCCGACAGGTCGGCGCCGGCCGCCAGGATGTACTGCTTGCCGGTGATGCCGACGGCCTGGATCTCGCCCGCCGCCGCACGTGCCTTGAGCGCGTCCAGGGTCTCGCCGAGCTGCGTCATCGTCGCGGGGCCCAGCGTGTTCGGCCGGTTGTGGTCGCGTCCGTTGTCGAGCGTCACGAGGGCGAGCACCTTGCCGGAGGCGAGACGGATGTCGCGCACCGTCGACTTCGTGATCACCTCACCATCGGTGAGAGCCTGAATGGGGGAGAAGTCGACGTCTGCGTACTGTTCGGAAACCGACTTCGCCATCACTTCTTCTTTCCGTTGTAGTGCGGGTTCTCCCAGATGACGGAGCCGCCCTGACCGAGGCCGACGCACATCGCGGTGAGGCCGTAGCGGACGTCGGGGCGCTCGGCGAACTGGGCCGCGAGCTGGATCATGAGTCGCACGCCGGATGCGGCGAGCGGGTGACCGAGCGCGATCGCGCCGCCCCACTGATTCACGCGGGGGTCGTCGTCGGCGATGCCGAAGTGGTCGAGAAGCGAGATCACCTGGATCGCGAAGGCCTCGTTGAGCTCGAAGAGCCCGATGTCGGCGATCGTGAGTCCGGCCTTCTTCAGCGCCTTCTCGGTCGAGGGGATCGGACCGATGCCCATGATCTCGGGCTGCACGCCGGCGAAGGCGAACGAGACGAGCTTCATCTTCGGGGCGAGCCCGAACTCCTTGACGGCACCGCCGCCGGCGAGGATCGACATCGTCGCGCCGTCGGTGAGGGGAGATGACGTGCCGGCGGTCACCCGACCGTGCGGGCGGAACGGCGTCTTGAGGGCCGCGAGGTCCTCCATCGTCGTCTGCGGGCGGCGGCCTTCGTCCTCGGTCGCAAGGCCCCAGGCGCCGTCGGCGTCCTTGACGGCGACCGAGACGAGGTCGGGCTGGATCTTGCCCGCGTCGTAGGCAGCCTGCGCCTTGTGCTGCGACAGCATGCCGAAACGGTCCGAGCGCTCCTTCGTGAGGTGCGGGAAGCGGTCGAAGATGCGCTCAGCCGTCACGCCCATGTTGAGGGCGCCGGGGTCGACCATGCGCTCCGCGACGAAGCGCGGGTTGGGGTCGGTGTTCGCACCGATGGGGTGGTGCCCCATGTGCTCGACGCCGCCGGCCAGGGCGATGTCGTACATGCCGACGCCGATCGAGCCCGCCATGGTCGTGACGCTCGTCATCGCCCCCGCGCACATGCGGTCGATCGCGAAGCCCGGGACCGTCTGCGGAAGACCCGCGAGGATCGCGACCGAACGGCCGAGGGTGAGCCCCTGGTCGCCCGTCTGGCTCGTCGCGGCGATCGCGACGTCGTCGATGCGGTCCGCGGGAACGTCGGGATTGCGCTCCATGAGTCCGATGGTCGCCTTGACGGCGAGGTCATCGGAGCGGGTGTTGAAATACATGCCCTTTTCGCCGGCGCGACCGAAAGGGGTGCGCATGCCGTCGACGAAGAAGACGTCCGAAAGCTCGGCCACTCTGCCTCCATTGTTTGGTATTCATCCAGACTATGGACGCCACGCGGGGGCGAGAAAGCGGGTGGCGGAAACCTACGAACCGCTTTCCGACGCCTCCGAAGCGGCTTGCACGGAACCCACAAACGCATCCGCGATCGTCTGTGCGGTTTCGGCAATCTGCCAGGGTCGTGCGCCGAGTGCGGCGAGCGATGCGGCGATGGATGCGGCATCCATCGTCTCCGGCGGCGTCCACGCGACGCGGCGCAGCGTGTCTGGCGTGAGCAGGTTCTCGGTCGGCATGTGCAGTGCTTCGGCGCGCGCTTCGACGAGCGGGCGGGCAGCCTTCAGGCGCGCGTCGGCCTCGGGGTTGCGGTCGGCCCATGCGCGGGGTGGGGGCAGAGTGTCGCCACCCGACGCGCGTTCGAGGGGGAGGGATGTCTCGGCGCGACCGGCTTCGATCGCCGCCCACCACCGATCGAGCTGCGTCCGGCTCGCGCGGCCGTTGAATTCCTTCACGGCGGCCAGCGCCTGCTTCGTGGAGGGGTTCGCGAGCACGGCGGCGACGAGCGAGCGGTCCGGCACGAGACGCCCGGGCGAGACATCCTGTTCGCGCGCGTAGTCCTCGCGCGCCTGCCACAGCGCGCGCGCCACCGCGAGGGGTTTGCGTCCGCGGACCGTGTGGAGGCCGCTCAGGCGTCGCCACGGCTCCTCGCGGGCGGGCTTGGGCAGACGCTCGAGAGTCGCCTGGAACTCCTCGGCCGCGATCGTCGTCTTGCCCTGCTCGATGATTTCGGCCATGAGGATGTCCCGCACGTCCACGAGATGCTCCACGTCGAGCGCCGCGTACTCGAGCCAGGACTGCGGGAGAGGTCGTGTCGACCAGTCGGCTGCGGAATGCGCCTTCGCCAGCGTGATCCCGAGCGTGTCCTCGACGACGGCGCCGAGCCCCACGCGCTCGTGGCCAAGCAGGCGCGCGGCGAGTTCGGTGTCGAAGAGGGTGGCGGGGAGGAGGTCGAGCTCACGCAGCGAGGGGAGATCCTGGCTCGCGGCGTGCAGCACCCACTCCTCGCCGCCGATCGCCTCCTGCAGAGCGCTGAAATCGCCGATCGGCGGAGGATCGAACAGGAAGACCCCGGCGTCGCGCCGGAAGACCTGGATGAGGTAGGCGCGCTGGGAGTAGCGGAATCCCGAGGCGCGTTCGACGTCGACGGCGACCGGACCGACCCCCGCCGCCAACGCCTCGGCTGCGCGCGCGAGGCCCGCTCCGTCGGCGATGACGTCGTACTCAGTCACGCGTCGACCTGCGAGCTGCGAGCATCGCTATTCCTTCCGATCCGGGCGGCAGCCCTGCGAGCATGCACACGAGCTCCGCCCACGCCTCGACGTGCGCCGTGAGAGCGCCGTCCGGAGACCATGATGCCCGCAGTTCGATCTGTGCGCCGTCACCTTCCGCCGCGAGCGAGCCGAAACCCTTCGAGATCGTCTTCGTCGCCGTCCCGGCCGCGGAGTGGAACGCCGCGTTGCGCGAGGCCAGGGCATCCGTCAACCACGCCCACGCGACGTCGGCGACGAGCGGATCCACGCCGATGTCGTGTTCGAGCGGCGCCTGAGCGAAGCAGACGATGCGCCACGCGCCGCCCCATGCGGTCGGCTCCGACGGGTCGTGCAGCAGGATGAACCGCCCGGTGCCGAAGACGGAGTCCTCGGCGCCGGGCTCCGGGCGCACATCGCCCGCGAGTGCGAGGGAGGCCGGTGCGAGGCCCTCGGGAGCAGGGATCTCTCGCACCGCCAGATCGTCGCGGAACGCAGCAGCGCGCACCTCGTCGGCTGCGAGCGCGAAGGTCGCCGGAAGGGCGGGGGGAGGCATCCTGGCCACGCCGACAGACTAGAGTGATGCCTCGATGCTCCCTCCCAGGCGCGCCGCGAACGCCGGCGCAAATCCCGGTCTCTTCGCCGGCGTCCGGGTCGCGCTCACGCTGCTGAGCGTGGCTCTCGCCGCGGCGCTCGCCCTGCTCGGCCTGACATCCGCGCGGCTGGCGCGCAAGGTGGTGACGCCCGCGCGGCGCGAGACCGATACCCGGATCCTCTCGCTCGACACCTCGGCGCAGACCATCACGCTGACCCGTACTCCCGACACGGTCCTGCCCGGAAGGTACGGGCTGTTCACGACCGGAACCGCGGAGTACATCAAGCTCGGGTCGGTGCTGGCAGAGGACGAGTCCAGCGTCAAGCGCAAGCTGCTGACCCATGTCGGCCCCACGAGCAGTCTGGGTGCCGAGGCGGCGTTCAGCGGGTGGTACTACCAGCGAGCAGACGAACTGCACCTGCCGTTCACGCCCGAGCTCATCGGCTCCGCCGTGGGCCCGTGCCCCGCTTGGCTGTTCCCGGCGGGCGACGGCGATGTGTGGGTCATCCAGGTGCACGGTCGCGGTACGACCCGCTCCGAGTGCCTGCGGGCTGTCCCCGTCTTCACTGCACTCGGCATCACGACGCTCGTCGTGTCGTATCGCAACGACGGCGAGGCGCCGCGGAGCAGGTCCGGCACGTACGGGCTCGGCTCGACGGAATGGCGGGACGTGGATGCCGCGGTCGGCTTCGCCCGCCGTCGCGGCGCGAAGCGCGTCCTGCTCATGGGGTGGTCGATGGGCGGCGCGATCGCCCTGCAGGTGTCGCTCAACTCGGCTCACCGCGACCTCATCGCGGGACTCGTGCTGGAGTCGCCGGTCGTCGACTGGAGGATCGTCCTCGACTACCAGGCCAAGATGATGCACGTGCCGACCGCCGTCACCGACCTCGCGATCGAGGCGCTGCAGCACGACTGGGCGAACCCCGTGACGCGATCGGGTGCGTCCATCCCCTTCGACAGCCTCGACGTCGTCGCACGCGCGGCGGAGCTGCGGCATCCCATGCTCATCCTGCACAGCGACGACGACGGCTTCGTGCCGTCGGACGCTTCGCACGATCTCGTGGTCGCACGCCCGGACCTGGTCGAGCTGCAGGTCTTCGAGGTCGCCCGGCACACGAAGCTCTGGAACTACGATCAGCAGCGCTGGAGCGACAGCATCCGCGCCTGGCTCACGAGCCGCGGCTTCGTGGCGGAAGAAGCCGCGTGAGAGTGCAGGTCGGTAATTGAGCCGCTGCTGATGGCGTCCCACGCACTCTTCGGCGAATCGTGATCCGACGATCTGCCATGCTTGCTCTCGTTGACGGTGAGTCACTGGGGATTACCGCACCTATTCGGTAGCGAGCAGCACTGGAGTATGGCGATGTCCGACGGCATGGTGACCGTAAATCTCGACCCTCGCGCGTCTGCCGGCGCGTCGATCTGGCGGATACCGGAGAAGATCATCGCGATAGCGGCGGGTGGACAACACAATCTGGTGCTCACCGCTGCTGGCCGGGTTCTCGCATCCGGCAGCAATCAGCGAGGTCAGGTAGAGGTTCCACCCGGCCTCAGCGACGTCGTCGCCATTGCTGCGGGATACGCCCACAGTCTTGCTCTGCGTCGCGACGGAACCGTGACCGCGTGGGGTAACAACACCCGCGGCGCAACCGACGTCCCGGAGGGTCTGACCGATGTTGTCGCAATATCGGGGGGTGGGGGCCACTCGCTCGCCGTTCGCCGGGACGGAACGGTCGTCGTCTGGGGTCAACTTGGGCGCGGCGACATCGAACCGCCGGCGGCGACGGGTGCGGCGATCAGCGTATCCTCCGGTTGGGAGTGCTGCTTCGCGATCCAAGAGAACGGTGAGGTCGTTGCGTGGGGTGAGACCCAGTTGGGCTCACCGAGGATGCCCGCAGGACTGACCGGCGTCGTCTCCATCGACGGTGGCGGCGGGCCTGGGCCGGGCTGGGTTGCGGCAAGAGATGACGGCTCGGTTCTTGCTGGAAGTTTGTATGACGACCCCCCCGCGCACCTTCTCTACGACGTCGACGAGGTGTCTGCAGGTGAGATGCACGCGGTAGCCCGCCGGCGAGACGGAACAGTCGTGGGTTGGGGTTCCAGTCCAGTGCGGCACACCGTACCCGCGGGTCTTCGACAAGTCACATCGCTGTCCGCAGGAAACGACCACTCGCTTGCGCTTCGCACAGACGGGACTGTCGTCGCGTGGGGGAAGAATGGATACCAGCAACTTCTGGGCCCACACGGCACCACTGCTGAGTTCGTCGAGTGGAGCACTGACGGCTACTACCTCCCATCAATCGCGGACCCAACTGACCCCTACGCAGCTGAATACGGGGAGCGGAATCCCCGGGGTGGCCACGGCACGCTGGGGAGTTCGCAGGAGAGTTTCGACCAATTCGTTCGTCGACGGCTCAAGGAGCGCCCCCGGCCAGCTGGGCCGGACACGATGACTCCTCGCTATTGGGTGGGCGCGGGCGAGGTGCTTCTCGATCTCCTTCTTGCCGCCACCAACCCGTCGAATAGCGACGAGGTGCTCGCCACGATTCACGCGGCTGTCGAGCGAGGGGATTCGGTCGCTGGGGTGGCCAATCAGGTTCTGGAGTTGTGGGCGTCCAAGGCCGCGAGTGGGGACACCACCAGCCTCAGCGACGTCGTGACAGACGAGTTCGCGCCAATGATCGTCAAGGCGTATCGGCGGCTCACGCTTCTCTATGTGGGAGCCGCGGACGCAGATCGATTCGCAATCCTCGATGCGACTTTGTCCGAGCAGATGGGTGGCGTCGACGACCTCCCCGCGGTGCTGAAGGTCATGCTGACTGCGGGCCTGAAGGACCTCGATGGCGTATCGGACCGTGTCGGCGAAGGCGCCGCCCCCGTCACCGCGACGGCCTCGAAGCCCAGCGGCGGTTGCTACGTGGCTACTGCTGTGTACGGCGCTTACGACTGTCCTGAGGTCTGGGTCCTTCGCCGGTTCCGTGACGGCTGGCTCGCGACCACGTCGTGTGGCCGCTGGTTCATCCGGGTCTACTACAGATCGAGCCCACGCCTGGTTCAGTACATCGGCGGCTATCCGCGGCTCGCACGAGCCATTCGTTCCGTGCTCAACCGTTTCGTCGCAATGTTGCGGCGGGCGGGGTATGAGAACACCCCGTACTCTGACCGGTGACGGCCCCGCGCTGTCCGCTATTCCGCGCGCTTCGCGCGGACCTGGCGCTTGGCGCGGGCGAGCATGCCCGTCATGCCCGAGATGCGCAGCGGCGACACGGCGCGCGTGAGGCCGATGCTCTGCGGGTAGTCGTCGGGGATCGCCAGCACTTCGTCGGCCGTGAGACCGGAGATGCCCTGCACCAGGATGCTGGCGAATCCGCGCGTCGTGGGCGCCTCGGCCGGAGCGGTCGCGTGCATCGCCACGACGTCATCGGCATCGACGTCGACCACGATGTAGACAGGGGACTGGCACTCCACGACACGTTCGCACAGCTCGGGATGCCCCTCGTACTCGGCGGGGATCGCGGGCAGCTCGTGCGAGAACTCGAGCAGCAGCTGCAGCCGGTCGGGTTCGTCGAGCTCGAGGAACTCGTCGCGGATCTCGGCGAGCTTGTCTGGGAGGGTCACCCTGCCGATTCTCCCACGCCGTCAGCGCGCGGGAACCTCGCCCGGCTCGGAGCCGGTCACGATCGGCACGCGCACCGCGCTGCCCCATTCCGTCCACGAGCCGTCGTAGTTGCGGACGTTCTCGAAGCCGAGCAGGTGGTTGAGGACGAACCACGTGTGGCTCGACCGCTCGCCGATGCGGCAGTACGCGATGATCTCGTCGCCGTCCTTCAGGCCCTTCTCTTCGCGGTAGATCGCGTCGAGCTCCGCGCGCGTCTTGAAGCCGCCGTCCTCGGCCACGGCGCGCGCCCACGGCACGCTCTGCGCCGACGGGATGTGCCCTGCACGCAGCGTTCCCTCCTCGGGGTAGGCGGGGGCCGTCGTGCGCTCTCCGCTGTACTCCTCTGGCGAGCGCACGTCGATGAGCGGGTTGCCGAGGTGCGCGAGGACGTCCTCCTTGTACGCACGCAGCACGGTGTCGTCTCGCTCGACGACGGGGTACTCGGTGGATGCCGGGGCCGAAGCATCCGTCGTCAGGGGACGCCCCTCGGCGATCCACTTGTCCCGTCCGCCGTCGAGCAGCCGCACGTCTTCGTGGCCGAAGAGCGAGAAGACCCACAGGGCGTACGCGGCCCACCAGTTGTTCTTGTCGCCGTAGATGACGACCGTGTCGTCGCGCGAGATGCCTTTGCGACTCAGGAGCTTCGCGAAGCCCGCGCCGTCGACGTAGTCGCGCACGACGGGGTCGTTGAGCTCGGTGTGCCAGTCGACCTTGACGGCGCCCGGGATGTGACCCGTCTCGTACAGCAGCACGTCCTCGTCGGATTCCACGACCACCAGACCGGGCTGTCCCAGGCGGGCTTCGAGCCATTCGCCCGTCACGAGCCGGCCGGGCTCGGAGTATTCGGCGAACTTGGGGGACGACGTGTCGAACTCGACGGACATGGATGCTCCTCGGGTCGGGGTGGCATGCGTGACGGCATAGGGTTGTAGCGCTCCTCCGAGCCTAGATTCGTCCGCGGCGGAGGGCGCCGAAACCGTCAGACTGTTACGAGGATCCGCATGGCCCCGACCGGCATCGTCCACCTCGCCGAGCGCGCACCACAGCTCTCCGGCGCCGAGATGGTCGCCGCGCTCGTACCGCCGCCGCAGTTCCGGGACGCGACGTTCGAGACCTATCGGGCGGATGCCGCCTATCCCTCGCAGCAGGCGGCGAAGGACACGCTGATGGCGTTCTGCGGCGTCGGCGCGCCGGCGGCGCGCGGAGGGCTGTTCAAGCGCGCCAAGCGCGGGCCCGAGATCAAGCCGGGCGTCTACCTCGACGGCGGCTTCGGCGTCGGGAAGACCCACCTTCTCGCGTCTGTTTATCACGCACTTCCCGCGCGACGGAAGTACTTCGGCTCGTTCATCGAGTACACGGCGCTCGTGGGTGCGATGGGCTACAAGAACACCGTCGACCTGTTCCGCGGCGCGGACCTCCTCTGCATCGACGAATTCGAGCTCGACGACCCCGGCGACACGATGGTCATGACGCGACTGCTCGCCGAGCTCGTGGCATCCGGCACCCGACTCGCCGCGACATCCAACACTCCGCCCAACGCGCTCGGCGAGGGCCGCTTCGCCGCGCAGGACTTCCTGCGCGAGATCCACGCGATGTCGGCGAGCTTCGAGACGCTCCGCATCGACGGCACCGACTACCGTCAGCGCGCCGTCGACGGGCACGCGGTCTCACTGTCGGTGGCCGAGTACGAAGCGGCGACGGCGGATGCCGCCACAGCGGGCCTCGCATCCGACGACGACTTCGACGCGCTCGTCGCCCATCTCGCGCACGTGCATCCCTCGCGGTACATCCGCCTCATCGAGGGCCTCGCCCAGGTCGGCCTGCGGGATGTGACCGCCTTCACCGATCAGTCGGCAGCCCTGCGCTTCGTCGCGTTCGTCGACCGCGTGTACGACGCACAGCTGCCGATCCGGGCGACCGGCCTGACCCTGGACCGCGTGTTCCCCGACGAGATGCTCGGCGGCGGCTACCGCAAGAAGTACCTGCGCGCCATCTCGCGCCTCGTCGCGTCAACGCTCTCCTGACGGTTGACGGATGCTTCGAGGCATCCCGAAACCTGATGTTTACCTGAGACGGGTCCGTGTAACCGACCCGAAACACGACCCGCACGGCGCTCGAAACCCTCGCTCGCGACACTGGGGACACCCGAGAGAGTCGCACCCGATTCCGATTCCTCGGGACCTTGAGTAACACGACACATGGATGAGGAATCTCATGGATAGCGGAAATCTCGCCTGGTCCGTCGCTGCGACGGCGCTGGTGCTCTTTATGACGCCCGGCGTGGCGTTCTTCTACGGTGGGCTCGTCAAGGCGAAGAGCGTCGTCAGCATGATGATGATGAGCTTCGGCGCGCTCGGGCTCGTCAGCGTTCTGTGGATCCTCTACGGGTTCAACATGAGCGCCGTCGAGTCGCCCTGGGCGTTCGCGGGCAACCCCTTCTCGGACTTCGGCCTCGCCGGCGCCGACAGCGACACGCTGGTCGGTGTCGCCTACGGTGCGACGTTCGCGATCATCACCGTCGCGCTCATCTCGGGTGCGATCGCCGACCGCGCCAAGTTCGGCGCCTGGATGATCTTCGCCGGTCTGTTCGCGACGCTCGTCTACTTCCCCGTCGCTGCGTGGGTCTGGGGTGGCGGCTGGGTCTACAGCCTCGGTGAGACGTTCGGCTTCTCCACCAACGTCATCGACTACGCCGGTGGAACCGCGGTCCACATCAACGCGGGTGCAGCGGCGCTGGCCCTCGCGATCGTCCTCGGCAAGCGCATCGGCTTCCAGAAGGGCGTCCACAAGCCGCACAACGTGCCGCTCGTCCTGCTCGGCGCTGCGATCCTGTGGTTCGGCTGGTTCGGCTTCAACGCCGGCGCAGAGGGCACGTTCGGCCTCCTCGGCACCGAGGACTCGACGGTCGGCCTCATCGTCATCAACACGATCGGCGCGACGGCCGCGGCCATCATCGGCTGGCTCATCATCGAGAAGATCAAGGACGGCAAGGCCACGTCCGTCGGCGCCGCATCGGGTGCCGTCGCCGGTCTCGTCGCGATCACCCCGGCCTGCGCCAACCTGACCCCCGGCTGGTCGCTCCTGCTCGGTGTCGTCGCCGGTGTCGTCTGCGCCCTCGCGGTCGAGCTCAAGTGGAAGCTCGGCTTCGACGACTCGCTCGATGTCGTGGGCGTCCACCTCGTCGGTGGCCTCATCGGTACCCTCTACCTCGGCTTCTTCGCGACGGGCACGGGCCTCTTCCTCGGCGGTGGCTGGGAGCAGATCGTCCTGCAGCTGATCGCCGCGGTCGGCGTCATGGTCTACTCCTTCGTCGTCGCCCTCGTGCTGGGCTTCGCGATCGAGAAGACGATCGGCTTCCGCGTCAAGAACGAGGACGAGATCGCCGGTGTCGACACGGCTGTGCACGGCGAAGAGGGCTATGCCCTCGCAGAGCAGGCCTGACCCGCAGTCATACACACAGCAGCCCGGAGGGGCGTCGCGAGCGATCGCGGCGCCCCTCCGGCGCGTCTGTGGCAGGGTGGCTTCGTGAGCGTTCTGGGAGCCCTGAAGAGCCTGTTCCGACCGACGACGCCCGTCGTGCGCCAAGAACGACCCGGTCAGGCCGGCACGGCCGAGACGATCGAGATCGACCCACCGGGACCCCACGGTCTCAAGATCTCGTATGCGCCGTCGATGGACGGGGATCCGGATGCCGGCGAGGTCGTGTGGACCTGGGTTCCGTATGCCGAGCACGACGGCCGCGGAAAGGACCGCCCCGTGCTCGTGATCGGGCGGGCGTCGGCGGAGCGCGTCTACGTCGTGCGGCTCACGTCGAAGTCGCACGACGGCGACCGCGACTTCCTGTCGATCGGCTCGGGGGAGTGGGATGCCCAGGGCAGGCCGTCGTGGGTCGACATCGAGCAGCTCTACAGCGTGCACGTCGACGGAATGCGCCGTGAGGCATCCGTCCTCGATCTGGAACGCTTCGTCCGTGTGGCCGACGCCCTGCACAAGCGCTACGGGTGGCCCGTCGGCAACTGACCCTCGCGCAGGTCGGCTGGGTCTGCCATCCTGCTGATCAGCACCGCCGTCAGCGAAGGAGCAGTCATGGCCACACGTCGTCCCGCAGGAGTGACCCTCGTCGCCGCGCTCGCGTGGCTGAGCGGACTGCTGCAGATCATCACGGGCATTCTCCTCCTCGCCGGCGTCGGCGCCCGACCTGGTTCGGATCCCATCGCCCCGTGGGCCTCGCTCGTCATCGGCGCCATCACGATCATCGTGTCGCTGGGGCTCTTCCGCGGCTCGAACGGCGCCCGGATCCTCACGGCGATCATCTTCGTGGCCAACATCGCGTCAGCGGTCTACGTCATGTTCGTGCACGGTCTCAATGCGACGGCGCTCATCGGCGGGTTCCTCGCGCTGATCGGACTGATCCTGCTGTTCACGCGCGGCGCGAATGAGTTCTTCCGCGGCGGGTACTGAACGAGTGAAGCCCGCGGCGTTCCGCGGGGCTTCTGTGGTGGGCGATGCCGGACTCGAACCGACGACCTCTTCCGTGTGAAGGAAGCGCGCTACCAACTGCGCCAATCGCCCAAGATCCGTGAGGATCGACTCATGATGCTACCGGATGCCGGTGGCCCGGACTAATCCACGAGCGCGACACGCTCGGGCCCGCGCTGGTTTGGCGCGATCCGAATCATCGGCTAAAGTCGTACGAGTTGCCGGAGTGATCCGGAAACGCGGATGTAGCGCAGTTGGTAGCGCACAACCTTGCCAAGGTTGGGGTCGCGAGTTCGAGTCTCGTCATCCGCTCGAGTGCAAAGGAGTCTCCTTCGGGAGGCTCTCAGCACGTGGGGTCAATCCACACGGTGGCGTGGCCGAGCGGCTAGGCACCGGCCTGCAAAGCCGTTTACACGGGTTCGAATCCCGTCGCCACCTCGCCGAAAACTGAACAGCCCATACGGGCGCGATTGGCGCAGCGGTAGCGCGCTTCCCTGACACGGAAGAGGTCACTGGTTCGATCCCAGTATCGCGCACAGACAAAAACCCCTGATGATTCAGGGGTTTTGTCATTTTGACACGACGACGAGCGCGATCGCTACCAGGCCACGACGCCGTTCCACAGCTGTGCAGCCCACGCGATGCGGTCGCCCGTGCACTGACCGGCATGCCCGTGGTTGGTGTATCCGCGGGCCGACGCCATGCAATTGGCGAGCAGTTCGGGGTCGGAGCCGAAGAGCTGCGCGTAGCCCGCCGAGGCCGCGACGGCACTCCATCGGCTGAAGTGCACGGTGTGGGCGAGTTCGTGGACCATCGCCCAGTTCTTGCGCGCCGAGGACCACGATGCGATCGCCGGTGCGACGCGGATGCCCCCCGTCGAGTACGCGCAGGCGACAGACTGCACACCACCGCACGAGCCGTCGAACTGCCGAAGCTCGATGTGACCCCCGCCGACGTTCGTGAGTCGTTGCCGCATGTCGGCGAACCAGTCGCCGGCTCCGGCGCCCTCACCTGTCCACACTGCGCCGTCGTAGCTACGCGACTCTCGCGCCACAGCGGCTGCGGCACGCGCAGCGGCCTCCGCAGCCACCCGTTCGTCGAAGGCCTTCACTTCGGCCGTCACCGTCGACGCGATGGCGGTCACAGCGTCCGACTGCTCTTGCACGAGTTTCGCATCGGTCGTCGTCGCGCGGACGACATCCTGTGCCGTGACGACCGCGGCTCGGTGCCCCGACACGTCCACCTTGTCCTTCGCCGAGGCGAACGCGGTCGTCGCCGCGGCGACGGCGGCGACGAACGCCGGCCGCGCCTCGAGCACTGCCTGACGGGCCGCGTAGGAGCTCTCGAGGACCGCCTCGACCGTCTCCGCATCGAGGCGCACGCTCTCGGCGGCGGAGAGATCCAGCTGAGCTGGGGTGACCTGAGCCTGCCGCTCATCGATCTGAATGTCGGTGGAGAACGACTGAACGAGGGCGCTGGTGGCCGAAAGCGAGCACAGCGTCACACCGATGACTGCGACGACCACGGCCGCCTTCGACACCGCGATCATTCGATGAAACCCGTCGTGTCGGCGAAGAGTGCGTCCTGTTCTGCGATGAGCGCGCGGAGATCGGCCGCACGTGCGTTCGTGCGTTCCGTCGCCGACCTCGTGTCGGTCATGTGCTGGCGCAGGCCGGCGAGTTGCCCATCCAGTTCACCCAAGTGCGTCATCCGGTGGGGCTGAGCCTCTGTCTGGGCGACATTGATCGCGACGGTGCCCGCGAGTGCTGCGGAGGCGACGCAGAACAGAAGGATCGTCTTCGACAGTCGCGGTAGCCCACGTGCCCGCAGGGGAGCGACGCGGAGTCGGGAGACGACTGATGGGTGGGGGAGCGTGACCATGACCTACTGTTCGCGGCAGACCGCGCTGTCGTAACCGCGGTCATCCCGCTACGAGGCTCGAGATCCCCCAGACGACGAGCCCGATGACGCCCCAGATGGGGAGCGTGAAGAGCACGCAGAAGAATGCACCGCGCAGCACGTTGCCGTCCTCGTGCGGGAACTGCTCGTCGAGCATCCGCGCAAGGTCGTCGCTGTCCACAGGGACGCGAGCCGACGCGTCCGTGGGGGTGCTCGTCATTTCGCCTGCCTGCGCGGCGGGACCGGGGAGAGACCGCCTCCATCACTATCGGGACGCGTCGCGTGTCCGTAACCGAGTCCGAAGGGCAGAACGTGCCTCCTCGCGGCCGACTCGACGAGCCTGTCTCTTCGACCCGCTAGGCTCTCGGGGCGGCCCACCCCGGGCCGTTTCGATTGAGACTCCGTCGCGTGCGTCGGAGGTGGGGGGACCACATTGCGCAAGATGAAGACTCTCTCAGCTATCGTGCTGGCGGTCGGCCTGGGCGTCGTCGCGCTCACGGGCTGTGGCGGCGGATCGGCGCCTGCGTCGTCCTCGGGCACGTCGAGCCAGGAGGCCGACCCGGGCGGGGCGAACGAGGGATCGACGGATCAGACGGTCGCCGAGGCCTGCGCCACCGCGAGCGCGGCCGGGGCCGAGGCCCAGACGCTGCAGGCGGACATGCAAGAGGATCTGACGGCCGGCAACTTCGCTGCCATCGCCGAGACGATGGGTGCCTACAAGGGCACGCTCGAAGACACCGCGAACGAGATCGGCAATCCCGAGGTCAAGAGTGCGGTGTCCGACCTCGCGACCGCGTTCGGCGACTTCGGCGCGATCTTCGAGGGTGTGCCGGACGGCGACATGACCGCACTCACTGACAAGGTGGCCGAGGTGACGGCGGTGTCGGAGGACATCGCGGCGGCCGGTCAGGCTCTCATCGACGCCTGCAGCTGAGGCTGATGATCGAGACGGAGGGTGGGGCGCGTCACGCGCCCCACCCTCCGTCGTCCGTGCGCGGTTGCGCTAGCGTGCACGACGTGAGCGACCTCGTCCTGCAGATCCGGGCCGGCCTTCGCGATGCCGCAGATTCCGCGCTCGCGCCGGGTCAGCAGGCGTACATGAAGTCGGCGATGCCGTTCCTCGGCGTGCGGGTGCCCGAGGCACGCCGCGTCGCGCGTGCGGCTGGACGGGATGCGACGCCCGCCGAACTGCTGGAGACAGCGATCGTGCTGTGGGACGAGGCATCCCATCGCGAAGAGCGTTACGCGGCGATGGCGCTCCTCGGCCTGCGGAGTGTGAAGGCGGATGCCGTCATCGTGCCGATCGTCGACCACATGGTCCGCACGGGGCAATGGTGGGACTACACCGACGAGCTCGCACATCGGCTCGCCGAGCTGCACGATGCGCACGGCCCCGAGACGGCGGCGCTCGTGCGGGAGTGGAGCATCGACGACGATCTGTGGATCCGGCGCATCGCGATCATCTCGCAGCTCGGTCGCCGTGATCGCGTCGACTCCGGCCTGCTCGCCGACGTGATCGAACCGAACCGCTCCCACCGGGAGTTCTTCATCCGGAAGGCGATCGGCTGGGCACTGCGCGAGTACGCCCGGGTATCACCGGACTGGGTGCGGACCTACGTGGACACGCATGAGCTCAGCCCACTGAGCCGACGCGAGGCGCTCAAGCACCTCTGAACGTGCGGCTTCCGGCATCCCATCCGGATCAGCGGCGTACACTGACGTCATGGAACTGCGCCGGACTCTTGCGACCGTCTTCGTCGCGCCGGCATCCACGCGAACGCGTCACGCCTGAGCGGGCGGGGCGCTGCGTGCGCCCGAAGCTGAGCGTCCACGCTGCACGAGACGGCCGTCTGCCGCCGGGTAGCCTTGATCCAAGCCTTCCACTGGAGTTCCTCTTGTCTGACCAGACCTATCCCGCCGACGGATTCGCCCTCTTCCCGGATCGCTCCGTCGTCGCCCTCCGCGTCAACGGCGAACTGAAAGACCTCGCCACCGTCGTGAACGAGACCGATGCCGTCGAGCCGGTCTCCGTCGAGAGCCCCGAAGGGCTCAGCATCCTCCGCCATTCCACCGCCCACGTGCTCGCGCAGGCCGTGCAGCGCATCAAGCCGCAGGCGAATCTCGGCATCGGCCCGCCGATCGAGAACGGGTTCTACTACGACTTCGGCATCGCCGAGCCCTTCACGCCCGAAGACCTGAAGGCGATCAAGAAGGAGATGGAGCGGATCGTCCGCGAGAACCAGCGGTTCGTCCGTCGCGTCGTGAGCGATGACGAGGCACGGGCCGAGCTCGCCGACGAGCCGTTCAAGCTCGAGCTCATCGGTCTCAAGGGTGGGGCCGACAAGACCGAAGGCGCTTCGGTCGAGGTCGGGGCCGGCGAGCTCACGATCTACGACAACGTGAACCGCGACGGCGAGACCGTGTGGAAGGACCTCTGCCGCGGCCCGCACGTGCCCGGCACCCGCTACGTCGGCAACGGCTGGGATCTCACCCGCATCGCCGGTGCGTACTGGCGGGGGAGTGAGAAGAATCCGCAGCTGCAGCGCATCTACGGCACTGCGTGGCCGACCAAGGACGAACTGCGCGCCTACCAGGAGCGTCTCGCCGAGGCCGCGAAGCGCGACCACCGCAAGCTCGGCAAGGAGCTCGATCTCTTCTCGTTCCCGGACGAGATCGGCTCGGGCCTGTCGGTGTGGCACCCCAAGGGGGGCATCGTGCGCGGCGAGATGGAACAGCACGCCCGCAAGCGCCACATCGGCGGCGGCTACACCTACGTCTACACCCCGCACATCACCAAGGCCGACCTCTTCATCCAGTCGAACCACCTCGTGACCTACAAGGAGGGGATGTTCCCGCCGATCGTCATGGACGAGGAGCGCGATGACGAGGGCAACGTCACCAAGCAGGGCCAGGACTATTACCTCAAGCCCATGAACTGCCCGATGCACATCCTGATCTACAAGGAGCGCGCGCGCAGCTACCGCGACCTGCCGATGCGCCTCGCCGAGAACGGCACCGTGTATCGCAACGAGCTCTCGGGCGCGCTGCACGGACTCACTCGCGTGCGGGGCTTCACTCAGGACGACTCGCACCTGTTCGTGACTCCGGAGCAGCTCGAGTCCGAGACCACCCGGGTGCTCGAGTTCGTCATCTCGATGCTGCGCGACTTCGGTCTGACCGACTTCGAGCTCGAGCTGTCGATGCGCGACGACGAGAAGGAGAAGTGGATCGGCTCGGACGAGTTCTGGGACTACTCGACCAACGCCCTCCGGAACGTCGCGCAGGCGTCCGGCCTCAAGGTCACCGAAGTGCCCGGCGAGGCCGCGTTCTACGGCCCGAAGATCGACCTCAAGACCAAGGACGCGATCGGTCGCACCTGGCAGCTGTCGACCGTCCAGGTCGACGTCAATCTGCCCGAGCGGTTCGAGCTCGAGTTCACCGACCGTGACGGGCAGAAGAAGCGCCCGATCATGATCCACCGCGCGCTGTTCGGCTCGATCGAGCGGTTCTTCGCGATCCTGCTCGAGCACTACGCGGGCGCGTTCCCCGTGTGGCTCGCACCCGTGCAGGTCGTGGGCATCCCCGTCGCCGAGGAGTTCGCCGACTACCTCGAAGAGGTCGTCGCGCAGCTCGCGTCCGAGGGCGTGCGCGCCGAGATCGACCGCAGCGACGAGCGTATGCAGAAGAAGATTCGCAACCACACGACCCTGAAGGTGCCGATCCAGCTCATCGCCGGGGCACAGGATCGGGATGCCGGAACCGTGTCGTTCCGGTTCCGCGACGGGTCGCAGCAGAACGGTGTGCCGATCGCGGATGCGGTGCGTCGCATCCAGCAGGCCATCGCTTCGCACGCCCTCGTCAACACCGCGGAAGACCTGGCATGAGCGACGCCGTGGGGGATGCCGAGCTGACCGCCGCGAGCGAGTTCGCCGGCGTCCCCGACGGCTTCCAGCGCCTGTGGACGCCGCACCGCATGGCGTACATCAACGCCGGGCCGCAGGTGCTCCGGGACGCGTGCCCGTTCTGCGCTGCACCCGGCAAGTCCGACGAGGACGGACTCATCGTCGCGCGCGGTGAGACGGCCTACGTGCTGCTGAACCTGTTCCCGTACAACTCCGGACACCTGCTCGTCTGCCCGTACCGCCACGTCGCGTCCTACGACCAGGCGACGGCGGAAGAGGTCGCCGAGATCGGTGCGCTGACGCAGCAGGGGATGCGGGTGCTCCGCCGCGTCTCGCGGTGCGACGGATTCAACATCGGCATGAACCAGGGCGCGGTCGCGGGCGCGGGCGTCGACGAGCACCTGCACCAGCATGTTGTGCCCCGGTGGAGCGCGGACGCCAACTTCTTCCCGATCATCGCCCGCACGAAGGCGCTGCCGCAGCTGCTGGGCGAGGTGCGCCAGGCCGTCGCCGACGCCTGGAACGACTGACCGCTTCGCGCACGGCCACATGCTCGGCGTGCAGATCGGCGGGAGCTTTCCCCGACACGCCGGCCACGGCCGTGCTCCGTCGGCGCGTCGGCAGGAACTCCCGCCGATCTGCACGCCCGGGCGAGCATCGCTCGTCGAGGCGATCGCGAGCGCAACGAGCGAGAAGAATCGCCTGTGTCAGCGCGCGAGCGCGTCCCAGTCCACCTCGACGGCATCGGGATGGCTCCGCGAGATCCGCGCCGGCAGCACTGTGCCTGCGGGAGGCAGCGCTCGGGTGTCGAAGACGACCGCCATGCCGATCGTGCGAGCGTCGACGCCGGATGCCTCGGCCCGCAGTTCGATGGAACACTCTCGGTACCGCCCGCGGCCGTCGGGGGCCGCGACCGACAGGATCGTCACCCTGCCCGGCACGGCATCCGCCATCGGATCGCGCGTGATGCGATCGAGCGCCTCTGCCGCATCCTGAATCCAGGGCTCCTCCATCAGCGCACCCGACGGGCGGTGAACTGCATCCGCGGGTGCGCGTATGCCTCCTGCGATTCGACGAGCTGCAGTTCGCGCGCGCCGGAGGCGTGCGTGTTCGACAGCAGATCGAAGACGCTCGACGCTGTGCGTTCGAGAGCGAGCGCGGCATCCTTCGTCTCGAGATAGTGCGCCGTGAAGAGCGCGGCGGTGACATCGCCCGAGCCGTTGGCCTTCATGGGCAGCAAGGGTGTCTGCACGATCCACGCGCCCGAATCGTCGGCGACGAGCATCTCGATGGTGCCTTCTTCGCGATCGGGACGCTCGACGCTCGTCACGAGCACCGTGGACGGACCCATCGCACGCGCGAGATCGACGGCCTCGAGCGTCGAGGGGATCGTGTCGGGCTCGGTGCCGGTGAGGAAGCCCAGCTCGAACTGGTTCGGTGTGATGATGTCGGCCACCGGAACGACCTTCTCGCGCAGCAGCACGGGGATCGCCGGGGCGACGAAGCATCCCGACTTCGCATTGCCCATCACCGGATCGCACGCGTACACCGCGTTCGGGTTCGCGGCTTTCACGCGTGCGACGGCGTCGATGATGACGTCGCCGATGCCCTCGCCGCCCTGGTAGCCCGACAGCACGGCATCGATGTGCGGGAACGCGCCGCGCTCCTCGATCCCCGTGATCACGTCGGCGACGTCGGCCGGGGCGATGAGCGGGCCACGCCACGCGCCGTAGCCGGTGTGGTTGGAGAAGTTCACCGTGTAGACGGGGAGGACCTCGACGCCGATGCGCTGCAGGGGGAAGACGGCCGCGGAGTTGCCGACGTGACCGTACGCGACGGCGGACTGGATCGAGAGGATCTTCACCGCTCGATCATCCCACTTCGCGCATCGCGGCTTGTCCTCGCGCGGCGGCGACCGAGGCCACGAGGTCGTCGGCGAGCTGATCCGCGTCGTCGTCGTCGAGATCGTGCACCGTGAGTCGCAGGCGTCGGGATGCCTCGAGATCGGCGATCACGAAGTCGTCGCCGCTCCGCGCGAGCCAGCCGCGGCGCATGAGCTGCTCGGACACCGCTCGCGCCGGCGCGGGCAGCGGCACCCAGAGCGAGAGTCCGTCCGCCGGCTCCACAATGAGCCCGCGCCCCACGAGGCGCGCGGCGAAGGCCGCATTGCGATCGGCGTAGTGCACACCGGCCGAGGCGACGGCATCCATCACCTTCTCGTCCGAGACCAGGGCGTACACGAGGCGTTGGAGGAGGTGGCTGACCCACGTCGTGCCGGGGGTGAGGCGCATCGCGAGGCGGTCGGCGGTCTCGGGATCGGATGCCGTCACGGCGACGCCCATGTCGGGCCCGAGGAACTTCGACACCGACCGGATGACCGCCCACCGGCGCTGCGCCGGACCGATGAGCGAATGGTACGGCCGCTGAGACAGCAGCGAGAAGTGGTCGTCTTCGATGACGAGGACGTAGGGATGCTCGGCGAGCACCGCCCGCAGCTCGCGGGCTCGACGCTCGGTGAGGCTCGCACCCGTGGGATTCTGCGCGCGCGGGGTGGCGACGACCGCCCGAACACCCTGATCGAGAGCTGTCCGAAGCCCGTCGACCGTCATTCCCTCGGCATCGACCGGCACCGGCACGGCTCGGTATCCGCCGAGCCGCACCGTGTGGATGCTCGTGAGGAAGCAGGGGTCCTCGAGGGCGACCGCGTCATCGCGCGTGAGCGCCTGCGCGAGCAGTCGCTCGACGGCATCGGCCGCGCCGCTCGTGATCGTGATGCGCCGCTCTGCCGCAGGCACGTCCGACATCCACTCCTGGGCCCACGCCTCGAGACCGCGGTCGATGACGGGTTCGCCGTAGAGCACGGGCCGCCCTCCCATCCGGGCGAGCGCAGCCGAGGGATCGGGGATGCGAGTCGGGTCGGGGTTGCCCGTGCCGACGTCGCGCAGCACGGAACCCTGCGCGAAGCCCTCCTGGGCGACGGGGGAGCGTCCCGCGACGCGCGTGCCGCCGCGTCCCCGCGTCTCGACGATCCCGGCCTGCGTGAGCTGGCGGTACGCGGCGACGGCCGTGTTGCGGTTGACGCCGAGGTCGTCGGCCAGCGCCCGCACCGAGGGCAGGGCATCGCCCGGACGCGCATCGCCGCGCTCGATCGATCCGCGGATGCTGTCGGCGATCTCGGCGGCCGAGGTCCCGGTGATGTGCATGGCGCCTCCCTCGCTCAGCCTATGACTCAGCACATGCTATCTTTTGGCCTAGGCCAAACTGGATGCCTGCCGCGGCATCCGTCGAAAGGAACCGTCGTGACCACTCCCGACACCGGAACCAGCCGCGTCAAGCGCGGACTCGCCGAGATGCTGAAGGGCGGCGTCATCATGGACGTCGTCACGGTCGAGCAGGCGAAGATCGCGGAGGATGCCGGCGCCGTCGCCGTCATGGCACTCGAGCGGGTTCCCGCCGACATCCGCGCCCAGGGCGGGGTCTCGCGCATGAGCGACCCCGACATGATCGACGGCATCATCGAGGCCGTCTCGATCCCCGTCATGGCCAAGGCCCGCATCGGCCACTTCGTCGAGGCGCAGGTGCTGCAGGAGCTCGGCGTCGACTACATCGACGAGTCCGAAGTGCTCTCGCCCGCCGACTACGTCAACCACATCGACAAGTGGAACTTCACCGTTCCCTTCGTATGCGGTGCCACCAACCTCGGCGAGGCGCTCCGCCGCATCAACGAGGGCGCCGCGATGATCCGCTCGAAGGGCGAAGCCGGTACGGGCGACGTGTCCGAGGCCACGAAGCACATCCGCAAGATCAAGAGCGAGATCAACGTGCTCCGCTCGATGTCGAAGGACGAGCTGTACGTCGCCGCCAAGGAGCTCCAGGCGCCGTACGACCTCGTCGCCGAGGTCGCCGAGACCGGCGCGCTCCCCGTCGTCCTGTTCGTCGCGGGCGGTGTCGCGACGCCCGCTGACGCCGCGATGATGATGCAGATGGGCGCCGACGGCGTCTTCGTCGGCTCGGGCATCTTCAAGTCGGGAAACCCCGCTCAGCGCGCCGCGGCGATCGTCAAGGCGACGACGTTCTACGACGACGCCAAGGTCATCGCCGACGTCTCGCGGGGCCTCGGTGAAGCCATGGTCGGCATCAACGTCTCCGACCTGCCGGCGCCGCACCGCCTCGCAGAGCGCGGCTGGTGACCACACCCACTCGAGTCGGCGTCCTCGCCCTGCAGGGCGACGTGCGCGAGCATGCGCGCGTGCTGAGCGGGCTCGGAGCGGAGGCCGTGCTCGTGCGGCGTCCGTCCGAGCTCGCCGAGGTCGACGGTCTGGTGCTGCCGGGCGGCGAGTCGAGCGTCATCGACAAGCTGTCGCGCGCGTTCGGGATGCAGCAGCCCATCCGCGATGCGATCGCGGGGGGCCTTCCCGTCTACGGCACATGTGCGGGGCTCATCCTGCTCGCCGACCGCATCACGGACGGCATCGCGGGGCAGCAGACGTTCGGCGGGCTGGACGTGACCGTCCGCCGCAACGCGTTCGGCAGCCAGGTCGACTCGTTCGAGACCGACCTCGACGTCCCGGCGCTCGGCGCACCGCCCGTGCACGCGGTGTTCATCCGCGCACCGCTTGTCGAAGCATCCGGACCCGATGTCGAGACGCTCGCGTCCCTCGACGACGGACGCATCGTCGCGGTTCGGCAGGGCAACCTGATCGGCACGGCGTTCCATCCCGAGGTCACCGGCGAGCACCGGTTCCACGAGCTGTTCCTGCGGGTCGTCGAGAGCGTCCGACGATGACTGCCTGGGTGGCCCTCCTCCGCGGCGTCAACGTGGGCGGCATCACGATCAAGAGCGCCGATCTCGCCCGCGTGTTCCGCGATCTCGGCTTCGACGACGTGCGCACCGTGCTCGCGAGCGGCAACGTCGCGTTCGAGGCAGCCGGATCCCGTGCCGCGCTGAAGGCGTCGATCGAAAGGGCGTTGCGCGACGAGTTCTCGTACGACGCGTGGATCCTGCTCGTCACGGCGAAGGAGCTGAAGGCGGCGATCGACGGATTCCCGTTCGACGAGACGGATGCCACGCGCCAGCCGTGGGTGATCTTCTGCGTCGACGCCGAGACCCGCGACGAACTGGCCGCGGCATCCGTCGATGCTGATCTCGACCCCGTCGCTCCCGGACCCGGCGTCGTCTACTGGAACCCGCCGAAAGGCTCGTCGACCGACACCCCGTTCGCGAAGCTGCTCGCGAAGGCGACCTACAAGCCGCGCACGACCAACCGCAATCTTCGGACGCTGATCAAGATCCTGGGCTGACGAGCCGCGCGATCGCTCCGAGGGTCGCGTCGACGTCGGCCTCGGTCGTCGCCCACGACGACATCGAGCAGCGCAGTGCGGCTCTGCCGTCCCATTCGGCACCCGTGAGCGCGGCGGTGCCGTCGCGCAGGATGGATGCCCCGAGCGCGCGTGTCGCGTCGTCGTCGCCGAGGCGGAACATCACCTGCGTGTACGGGACCTCGTTGATGACCTCGATTCCCGGAATCGTGCGCAAGCCCGCCTCGAGCCGGAGGGCGTTGTCGTGCATGCGCTCGACGAGAGCCGCGACACCGCCGCGGCCGAGGCTGCGCAGCGCCGCCCACGCCGGCACGCCACGGCCGCGGCGCGAGAGCTCGGGAGTGACGTCCCACGGATCGAGCCCGGTGTACATGAGGTAGTCGCCGCCCGTGCGGAACATCGCGATCGAGTCCGCCGGGTCCCGCACGATCGCCATGCCGCAGTCGTAGGGCACGTTGAGCGTCTTGTGGGCGTCGGTCGTCCACGAATCGGCGTCCGCAGCGCCGTCGAGCAGGTGCCGCAGGCGCTGCGAGGCTCCGGCCCAGAGTCCGAAGGCGCCGTCGACGTGGATCCACGCGCCGTGCGCCCGTGCGATCGGCGTGAGCTCGGTGAACGGATCGAACGCCCCCGTGTGCACCTCGCCGGCCTGCAGACACACGATCGTGGGCCCTGACGGTGTGCCGTCGAGCGTCGCGGCTAGGGCATCCGGGATCATCCGTCCTTCGCCATCGGTCGGCACGATGACGAGCTCGTCCGTTCCGATGCCGATGAAGCGCGCGGCGCGGTCGATGGATCCGTGCCGGTGCTCCCCGACGACGAACCGGAGCGGCGGAGCTCCGCGCAGTCCCTGCGTCGTGAGGTCCCAGCCGGCACGGCGCATGACGGCGTGCTGTGCCACGGCGAGGCACGTGAAGTTCGACACCTGCGCACCCGTGACGAATCCGACGGATGCCGCCGCCGGCAGCCCCAGCAGGTCGCACACCCAGGCGCCCGCGATGCGCTCGAGCGCGACCGTGGTCGGGGTGAGCGTGCTCGACCCGGAGTTCTGGTCCCACGCCGACACGAGCCAGTCGGTCGCGAGCGCGGCGGGCAGTGTGCCGCCGATGACGAAGCCGAAGAACCGCCCCCCGGGGATCGCCACCAGGCCGGGCTCGGCGCGTTCGGCGAGGTCGGCCACGACGGCAGCGGCATCCATCCCCTCATCGGGCAGCTCCCCGCCGAACACGTCGAGCATCTCGGCGAGATCGGCGCGCGGCCAGACCGGTCGATCTTCGAGGGACTCGAGGAAGGCCGTCGCACCGCGGTGCGCGGCGTCGAGGGCGCGCTGACGTTCGTCCATGTAGAGGAGTGTTCTCGCCTGCGCGCGGTGATACAAGGATCCGCGCGTTTAGAATGGAAAGCATGTCCGGCCACTCCAAGTGGGCGACCACGAAGCACAAGAAGGCCGTCATCGACGCGCGTCGTGCCAAGTCGTTCGCCAAGCTCATCAAGAACATCGAAGTCGCCGCGAAGCTCGGCGGCGCCGACCTCGCAGGCAACCCGACTCTGTACGACGCCGTGCAGAAGGCGAAGAAGACCTCGGTCCCCAACGACAACATCGACCGCGCGATCAAGCGCGGCGCGGGGATCTCAGGCGAGTCGATCGAGTACCTCAACATCATGTACGAGGGCTACGGTCCGGGCGGCGTCGCCCTCATGATCGAGTGCCTCACCGACAACAAGAACCGTGCCGCCGCTGAGGTGCGCACAGCGCTCAGCCGCAACGGCGCGACCTTGGCGGATCCGGGCAGCGTCGCGTACAACTTCAGCCGCAAGGGCGTCATCGTCGTCGGCGGCGAGTCCACGACAGAGGACGACATCATGATGGCCGTGCTCGAGGCCGGGGCCGACGACGTCGAGCCCCACGCGCAGGGCTTCGAGGTCATCACCGAAGCGCACGACCTCGTGACCGTGCGCACGGCGCTGCAGGATGCCGGGATCGACTACGAGTCCGCCGACGTCGAGTTCGTGCCGAATCTCAAGGTCGAAGTGGATGCCGAGACCGCGCGGAAGATCTTCCGCATCATCGATGCACTCGAGGACAGCGACGACGTCCAGAACGTCTACTCGAACTTCGACCTGACCCCCGAGGTGCAGGCCGAGCTCGAAGCCGACGACTGAGCCGTTCCGTCCTCCCCGCCCCTCGTCCAGAGCGAGCGCGGCGGGACGAAACGCGTCGCGCCTCCCCGGCTGAGGCGCGTCGCCCGCATAGCGTGGGGGAGTGACCCGTCGCCCCCCTCTGCGCGTGCTCGGCATCGATCCCGGGCTGACCCGCTGCGGTGTCGGGATCGTGGATGTCGCGCCCGACCGCTCCGCGACGCTCGTCTACGTCGGGGTCGTGCGGTCGGACGCCGGCGCGCGGATCGAGGAGCGCCTCGCGGCGATCGCGTCGGGGCTCCGCGCCCTGATCGACGAGCATCGGCCTACCGTCGTCGCGGTGGAGCGCGTGTTCGCGCAGCACAATCGCCAGACCGTCATGGGCACGGCGCAGGCGAGCGGCATCGCGCTGCTCGTCGCGGGGGAGCGCGGGCTCCCCGCCGCGACCCACACCCCGACCGAGGTCAAGGCCGCCGTCACGGGGTACGGATCCGCCGACAAGCTGCAGGTGCAGGCGATGGTCGCCCGCATCCTGCGGCTGGACGAGCTGCCGAAACCGGCCGACGCGGCCGACGCCCTCGCGATCGCGCTCTGCCACGCGTGGCGCGGTGGAGCGGCGGCGGCTCCGGCATCCGGAACCCTCACTCCCGCGCAGCGCGCGTGGGCCGACGCCGAGCGCCTCGCGCGCCGCTGAGCGTGTCGGTCGAACAAACGTCCGAACCGCGCCGTAGGCTCGGAGCATGATCTCCTCGCTCCGCGGCACGGTCGCGCACGTCGATGCGGACTCGATCGTCATCGAGGTCGGTGGTGTCGGCCTGACGGTCGCCATCGCACCACAGGTGTCGCACGCGGCGCATGTCGGCGACACCCTGCACCTGCACACGACCCTCATCGTGCGCGAGGACGCGCTGTCGCTCTTCGGGTTCGAGAGCCGCGAAGAGCTGACGGTGTTCACGCAGCTGCTCGGCGTGACAGGTGTCGGGCCGAAGTCGGCGCTGGGCATCCTCGCGACGCTGACCGTGCCGCAGATCGCCGATGCCGTCGCATCCGACGACGACGCTCCGTTCCGCCGCGTCTCGGGCATCGGGCCCAAGACCGCGAAGCTCATCGTCGTCCAGCTCGCGGGCAAGATCGTCGCCTCCGCCACCGGCCCCGCCCGCGCATCCGGCTCGGCCGGCATCGCACCGCAGGTCGTGCAGGCGCTCGTCGGGCTCGGATGGTCGGAGCGCACGGCGACCGAAGCCGTGGCATCCGTCGTCGACGACGCGACCGCCGCCGACCTCGCGTCCGTGGCGGCGCTTCTGCGTCTCACGCTCTCGACGCTGGGTCCCGCGCGCAAGGAGTCCGTCGGTGGATGACTTCCGCGATCCCGCCGAGCCCGTCGACGAGACCGAGCTCGCGATCGAGGGCGCCCTGCGCCCCGCATCCCTCGCCGAGTTCGTCGGCCAGCAGAAGGTCCGTGGGCAGCTGCAGCTGCTGCTGGATGCCGCGCGCCTGCAGCAGCGTCCGGCCGATCACATCCTGCTGTCGGGGCCTCCAGGACTCGGCAAGACGACGCTCGCGATGATCGTCGCCCACGAGAGCGGGCGCCCGCTGCGGCTGTCGAGCGGTCCGGCGATCCAGCACGCCGGCGACCTGGCCGCCCTGCTGTCGAGCCTCACACCGGGCGAAGTGCTCTTCATCGACGAGATCCACCGCATGGCGCGCTCCGCGGAAGAGATGCTGTACCTCGCCATGGAGGACTTCCGCATCGACATCATGGTCGGCAAGGGAGCGGGAGCGACCAGCATCCCGCTCGATCTCGCACCCTTCACCCTCGTCGGGGCGACGACCCGCTCGGGCCTGCTGCCCAATCCGCTCCGCGACCGCTTCGGCTTCACGGGCCACCTCGAGTTCTACGAGCCGCATGAGCTCGAACGCGTCATCGAGCGCTCGGCCGTCATGCTCGGCGTCACCGTGCCGGCGACGGCCCGCGAAGAGATCGCTCGCCGTTCGCGCGGCACACCGCGCATCGCGAACCGGCTGCTGCGTCGCGTCCGCGACTACGCGATCGTCCACGGCGCCGGTTCTGCGGCCACCACCGACGACGTGCACGCGGCCCTCGACCTCTACGACGTCGACTCGATCGGCCTCGACCGCCTCGATCGCGCAGTGCTCGAGGCTCTCGTCAAACGATTCCGCGGCGGTCCGGTGGGACTCAGCACGCTCGCGGTCGCGGTCGGCGAAGAGCCCGAGACGATCGAATCCGTCGTCGAGCCGTATCTCGTGCGCATCGGTTTCATGGGCCGCACACCACGCGGGCGGATCGCCACACCGCCCGCCTACGCGCACGTCGGCGTCCAGCCCGTCGATTCGGTGCTCGGATTCGATGACCTATAATCGCTGAAGGCTTTCGCCCACCCCCTCTCTCAGGCAGCGCCGCCGTCGCGCGTGCCTCACCCGAAAGGTGATCCCACCTCCATGGACTTCACAGCCTTCTTCTCCAACTACGGGCTCATCATCCTGCTCGTACTGCTGCTCGTGTTCATGTTCTGGAGCTCGCGCCGTCGCATGCAGAAGCAGAAGGCCGAGCAGGAGGCCAAGGCGCGCCAGACCGTCCCGGGAGCCGAGGTGCTGCTGCAGGGTGGTCTCTACGGCACCGTCGTCGCGTACGACGCCGACAACCTCGACCAGCCCGCCGTCGTCGAGATCGCGCCCGGCGTCGAGATCAAGGTGCACAGCCAGGCGATCCTGCGCGTCGTCGAGCCCACGACGGGCTTCGTGACCGAAGACGACTTCATCGAGGCCGAGGAATCGCACGACGAGTACGTCGCGGGCGTCGCGAACGGCGACATCACGTCGATCAGCGACGACCACGCTCGCGCGGCGGCCGATGAGGCGACCGAGCCGGAGAACAAGAAGCCCGAAGCCTGATCCGGTCCTGTACGACCGCCTGAAGAGAAGCTGACCCACTGTGGCGACATCCACCCCTGTCCGGCATGCCTGGCGTGCGCTGCTCGGACTCCTCGTGATCACTGCGGTGCTCTTCGGGATCAACGCGCTCGGCGTCTTCGTCTTCAAAGACGCGAACGGCAACGGCCAGAGCTCCTGGGCACCTGAGCTCGCGCTCGACCTGCAGGGCGGCACGCAGATCATCCTCGAGGCGAAGACGACCGACGGCGTCGCGCCCACGCAGGAGCAGATGAACCAGGCCGTCACGATCATCCGCCAGCGCGTAGATGCCTCGGGCGTCGGCGAAGCCGATGTCACGACCGAGGGCGGCAGCAACATCGTCGTGCAGATCCCCGGCGAGGCCGACGAGGCGACCCGCAACCGCATCGAGTCCGCCGCGCAGCTCCAGCTGCGCGCCGTCCTCTTCACGGGTTCGCCCGCGACGTCGTTCGTCGGCGACGACGGGAACGAGACGCCGTACCCCACGCCCGACCCGACGCTCGAGTCCACGCCGACGGCAGCGCCGACGAACGGCAGCGACCCGTCGTGGATCACTCCCGCTCTGCAGGCGGAGTACCTCGCCTACGACTGCGCGAGCCCCGACAACGACCCGGCGAACGCACCGGCGGACGAACCGCTCATCACGTGCGATCCCGACGGGACGGTCAAGTACATCCTCGGCCAGGTCGAGATCGACGGCTCGTCGATCTCGGATGCGACGTTCGGCCTCGAGCAGCAGACCAACCGCTGGGCCGTCAACCTCGTCTTCGACAGCGAGGGCACCGAGGTCTTCGGCGACATCAGCCAGCGCCTGTACGGTGCGACGCCGCCACTGAACCAGTTCGCGTTCGTGCTCGACGGCTACGTCCTGTCGGCGCCGAGCATGAACGGCGTCATCCTCGACGGCAAGCCCAGCATCACGGGCAGCTTCACGCAGGAGACCGCGAAGACCCTCGCCGACCAGCTCAAGTACGGTGCCCTGCCGCTGAGCTTCGAGGTCGTGAGCTCCAACACCATCTCGGCGACGCTCGGTTCGCAGCAGCTGCAGATCGGGCTCATCGCCGGTCTCATCGGCCTCGTGCTCGTCGCGCTGTACTCGCTCATCGTCTACCGCGCGCTCGGCTTCGTCATCATCGCTTCGCTCATCGTGATGGGTGTGCTCACGTACATCACGCTGTGCATCCTGGCCTGGCGCATGGGCTTCCGCCTGTCGCTCGCGGGCGTCGCCGGTGTCATCGTGTCGATCGGCTTCACCGCCGACTCGTTCATCATCTACTTCGAACGAATACGAGACGAACTGCGCGACGGCAAGTCGATCACGGCGTCCGTCGAAGACGGCTGGGGCCGCGCCAAGCGCACGATCTACATCTCCAAGTCGATCAACATCCTCGCCGCCGTCGTGCTGTACATCCTGGCCGACGCGACGGTGAAGGGCTTCGCCTTCACCCTCGGTCTCACGACCGTGATCGACGTCGTCATCTTCATCCTGTTCACCCACCCGGTCATGCAGCTGCTGGCTCGCACGCGGTTCTTCGGTTCGGGGCATCCGCTGTCCGGACTCGACCCCGAATCGCTCGGTGCCGTCTATCGCGGTCGCGCGCAGTTCCGTGCTCCCGTGACCGACAAGGCCACGACCAGCGCCGGCCGCCGCGCCACGAAGTCGCGGAGTGAGGCGGAGCGTCGGCAGACGATCGCGGAACGCAAGCAGGCGGAGCTCAACGCCGCGAATGCGTCGGACAACGGCAAGAAGGCGAACGACTGATGCGCTCCATGAGCCAGCTCGGCAACGATCTCTACACGGGCAAGACGTCCTTCCCCTTCGTCGGCCGTCGCCGTCTGTGGTTCCTCATCGCGGCGATCCTCGTGATCGGGGCTGCCCTCGTGCCGCTCTTCCGCCCCATCCAGTTCTCGATCGAGTTCACCGGCGGGTCGCAGTTCGTCGTGTCGGGTGTCGCCGACCCCGACCAGTCCACGGCCACCGAGGCCGTGCAGTCCGTCGTCCCCGACGCCACCACCAAGGTCGCCACGGTCGGCACCGACACGATCCGCGTGCAGACCGACCAGCTGACGGATGCCGAGACCCGCGAGGTCACGACGGCTCTCGCCGACGCGTACGACGTGGACGTCTCGGAAGTCACCTACTCGTTCATCGGCCCCAGCTGGGGAGCAGACGTCACGCGCCAGTCGCTGTGGGGCCTCGCGATCTTCCTCGCGCTGACCTTCATCATCCTGGCGCTGTACTTCCGCACGTGGAAGATGTCGGTCGCCGCCATCATCGGCCTCGTCGACGTCCTCGTCGTCTCGATCGGCATCTACGCCCTCTTCGGCTTCGAGATCTCACCGGCGGCCGTCATCGGCTTCCTGACGATCCTCTCGTACGCCCTGTACGACACGACGGTCGTGTTCGACAAGATCCGAGAGAACACGCACGAAGACGGCGAAGTATCGGGCCGCACGTTCGGCGAATCGGTCAACCTGGCCGTCAACCAGACGCTCGTGCGCTCGATCAACACGACGGTCGTCGCGATCCTGCCGACCGGAGCGATCCTGTTCATCGGTGCACTGTGGCTGGGTGCCCAGACGCTGACCGACATCTCGCTGTCGATCTTCGTCGGCACGATCGTGGCCGCGTACTCGACGATCTTCGTCGCCGCGCCGCTCTACTCGCTCCTGCGCGAGAACGAGCCGGGCATCAAGGCACGCGACGCGCGCGTGCTCGCTGCGCGCGAACGGGCCGGCATCCCGGCCTGAGGCCCTCCGCTGCGGGCGTAGGATCTCCGGGAGGGGAGGCGATCGGATGACAGAGACCGTCCCCCCTGCCCAGTCCTCCTCGCTGCGGCGACTCGTGCCGCGGATCTTCTCGCGCTCCGTCCGCCGCGACGGGGTCGAGCAGCTGCTGCGGACCGTGCGCACGCATCACCCCAAGGGCGATCTCGCGATCGTCGAGCGCGCGTACGGCGTCGCGGAGGCGGCGCACCAGGGACAGACGCGGCAGAGCGGCGAGCCCTACATCACGCACCCGCTCGCGGTCGCGCAGATCCTCGCCGACCTCGGCCTCGGACCCAAGGCGATCGCCGCCGCGCTGCTCCACGACACGGTGGAGGACACCGGCTACGGTCTCGACACGCTCACGGGCGAGTTCGGCGACGAGGTCGCGATGCTCGTCGACGGCGTGACCAAGCTCGACAAGGTCAAGTACGGCGAGAGCGCGCAGGCGGAGACGGTCCGCAAGATGATCGTCGCGATGTCGCGCGACATCCGCGTCCTCCTCATCAAGCTCGCGGATCGCCTCCACAACGCGCGCACGTGGGGCTTCGTCCCTCCTGAGAAGGCGAAGAAGAAGGCGACCGAGACCCTCGAGATCTACGCTCCGCTCGCGCATCGGCTCGGCATCCAGGCCATCAAATCGGAGCTCGAGGACCTCTCTTTCGCCGTGCTGCACCCGAAGCTCTATGCCGAGATCGACAGCCTCGTGAAGCAGCGGACACCGCAGCGCGAACAGTATGTGCAGAGCGTGATCGACGCGGTCGACGGCGACCTGCGCGATCTCAGGATCCGCGGCAAGGTCATGGGCCGGCCCAAACAGCTCTACTCCGTGTACCAGAAGATGGTCGTGCGGGGTCGCGAGTTCGACGACATCTACGACCTCATCGGCATCCGCATCATGGTCGGCAGCGTCCGTGACTGCTACGCCGTGCTCGGCGCGATCCATGCCCGGTGGACCCCGCTGCCCGGGCGTTTCAAGGACTACATCGCCACCCCGAAGTTCAACCTGTACCAGTCGCTGCACACGACCGTCATCGGCCCCGGCGGGCGCACGGTCGAGATCCAGATCCGTACCAACGAGATGCACCAGCAGGCGGAGTACGGCGTCGCGGCGCACTGGAAGTACAAAGAGCGGATGAACGGCGGCAAGACCGACGCCAAGTCGGTCGACACCGACATGGCGTGGCTCGCCCACATCTCGGACTGGCAGGCCGAGACCGCTGATCCCGGTGAGTTCCTCGACTCGCTGCGATTCGAGATCGGCGCGAAGGAGGTCTACGTCTTCACGCCCAAGGGGCGCGTCGTCGGCCTTCCGACCGGCGCGACACCCGTCGACTTCGCCTACGCCGTGCACACCGAGATCGGTCACCGCACGATGGGCGCGAAGGTCAACGGGCGCCTCGTGCCGCTCGAGTCCGAGTTGCAGAGCGGCGACGTCGTCGAGGTGTTCACGTCGAAGAATCCGGATGCCGGTCCCAGCCAGGACTGGATGTCGTTCGTCAAGAGCACCCGTGCGCGCAACAAGATCCGCGGCTGGTTCACGAAGGAGCGCCGCGAAGAGGCGATCGAGCAGGGCAAGGAGGCCATCGCCCGCGCGATGCGCCGCCAGAACCTGCCGCTGCAGCGCCTCATGAGCCAGGACTCGTTCACCGAGGTCGCGCAGCAGCTGCGCTACGAGGACGTCTCCGCGCTGTACGCCGCCGTCGGCGAGGGTCACGTCTCGACGCAATCGGTGATCGAGAAGGTCACGGCGCTCGTGAGCACGACCGAGACGTCGACGGGACCCATCGATCTGCCCCAGATCGGGCGCTCGCGCGCACCCCGCGGCGGCGACTCGGGCGTTCTCGTGCGCGGAGCTCCCGACATCCTCGTCAAGCTCGCGAAGTGCTGCACGCCCGTGCCCGGCGACGAGATCATGGGGTTCGTCACGCGAGGGAGCGGGGTCTCGGTGCACCGGACCGACTGCACGAACGTGAAATCCCTCATGGACGACACCGAGAGACTCATCGAGGTCGAGTGGGCCCCCACGACCAAGAGCGTCTTCCTCGTGCAGATCCAGATCGAGGCGCTCGACCGCTCGGGTCTGCTCAGCGACGTGACCCGGGTCCTCAGCGAGCATCACGTGAACATCCTGTCGGCGACGGTGTCGACCACGAACGACCGGCTCGCGCTCAGCCGGTTCGTGTTCGAGATGGGCGACATCGTGCATCTCGAGCGCGTGCTCAACGCGGTCCGGCGCATCGACGCCGTCTACGACGTGTATCGCGTCACGTCATCCTGACCGGGCTCGGCCGGCGAGTTCGATCAGTCGCTGCCGCGCGCGCCGCTTGTGCGGAAGCGAGGGGTGGTCGTCGAGCCACGTGACGGCGCGCAGAGCGAGTCCGTCGTTCTCGGCCGCGAGCAGAGCCGCCGCGTGCTCGTGCGCGGGATCGGCCACCCGGGCGAGATCGGCGAGCGTGCGCACGGGGGACGTGACCCGGACGCCACCGAGCCGCACGAGGTCCGCCTCGTCGATCGCGAGATCGCGGTAGACGAGGCGGGGCGCGAGCGGCGGATGCACGCGTCGGGTCACAGCGCGTTGCACGGTGTGTCGAGCGGGGGGCTCGCCCAACGCCCCGTGGATCCACGCCGCGCTCAGGTGCGTCGCTGCCAGCGTGTCGCCGAGGAGTCCCCGCAGGGATTCCGCGCGCAGCGACGCCGTCTCGACCGCGTCGGCGGGAAGATAGGCGTCGCCCAGACCCACGAGGTGGCCATCGAGGCACGCGGCCGACAGCTCGGCGGGGGAGAGCCGGTCATCGGCGAAGTACAGGAACGGAGACGCCACACAAGAAGTCTGCGGTGCCGCACGGCCGTCGCAGACGCCGATCGGCCGGATTGTGGACAACCCGGCCGATCAGAGGAGAGGGAAGGAGCCGGTGTCAGAACCCGAGGGCCTTCAGCCACCCGCGGCGTGCCTCGAGCGCCTCCTGCGCCTGCGCGATCGCGCGCTTGTCGCCCGACTTCTCGGCGGCTGCGAGCTCGCTCTCGAGCTTGTCGATCGCCTCGGTGAGCTGACGCGTCATGTCGTTGGCACGCGCCTTCGTCTCGGGATTGTTCCGCTTCCAGTCCACGTCTTCACGGGATCGCAGAGCCTGTTCGATCTTGCGCAGATCGTCGTCGAGCGCGCGCTCGGCGTCGCGGGGGAAGATCCGGCCGATCTCGTCCCACTTGCGCTGGATGCCGGTCAGCAGCGTGCGCGCCTTCGCGATCTGCGGCTCGTCGGCGACGGCCTTCGCCTCTTCGAGCAGGACCTTCTTCTCGGCGATCTTCTCGCGGGATGCCTCGGCATCCGCCGCCTCGCGTTCCCCACGAGCGGAGTACAGCGCGTCGCCGGCAGCCTTGAACTTGGCCCAGAGGGCGTCGTCGGCCTTCTTGCCGGCACGGCCGGCGGTCTTCCACTGGTCGAGGAGCTCTCGGTACGCGCCGATTCCGTCCTCGCCCTTGGGTGCGAGCGCTTCGGCCTTCGCAACGAGGGCCGACTTGCGGTCGCGGACGCCCTTGTGAGCCTCATCGAGCTCCGAGTAGAACTCGCGGCGGTGCTTGTCGACGATCGAACGCGCATCGCGGAATCGCTTCCACAACTGCTGCGCCGTCGACTTGGGCAGGCGCGGCCCGTTCTGCTGCTGCAGCTGCCACTGGTCGAACAGCGACGACAGCTCGGCCGATGCCTGCTTCCACTGCACCGTCTTGGGGTCGCGCGCGGCCAGAGCCTCAGCGGCCTCCACCAGGACGGTCCGCTCCTTGACGGCATCGTCGACGGCTTCGCGGGCCGCGGCGGCTTCGGCAGCCGAGGACTCGGTGAGCTCACCCGTCAGGGCCGCGACGCGGGCGTCGAGACTCGCCAGATCACCGACGGCTGCCGCATCGGTCAGCTTGTCCTGCACGAGGCGCGCCGCGCCCCGCAGATCGGAGGCGGATGCGCCGCCCCGGCGGTGGCGCACTTCGAGCAGCGTGACCTCGCTCGCGAGGTCGGCGTACTTGCGCTCGAAGTAGGCGAGCGCCTCTTCGGGAGTGCCGTCGGGATACTGGCCCACGACGCGCCAGCCGGCAGCCTCGCGCACCGACACGGTGCCGTCGTCATCGACCTTGCCCCACGGTTCCGCGGGTGCGGACGCGGCAGGGCGCGCGGGGACCGCACCCTGGGGTGCGGAGGGGCGGGGGCCGGGGCGCGGCGCGGGAACCGGGGCGCTGGGCACGACCGCCGGCTTCGCTTCGGTGGATGCCGTGGGCGCCGCGGGAGCGGACGATTCGGCCGAGTCACCGTCGTCGGTCGCAACGGCTTCGATCTCGGCCTCGACGCTCTCGTCGACGACGACCTCTTCGGTCATGGTCGCGTCGGCGGTCTCTGCGGTCTCCGCCTCGACGGCGATGTCGTCAGCGGGGGAGTCGGGCGTGGAGTCTTCGTGAGTGGTCACGGGATGCACCTCATCGCGGCCTGCGCCGCCTGTGGGGAGTGGGACCCGTCAAGCCTAGTACGGCGGGGCGGCCGGCTCAGGGAGTCGTCGTGGGCTCGGGCGTCGGGCTCACGGACGGTTCGACCGAGGGCGTCGTCGTCGAGGTCGGCGTCGGCGTCGGCACGGGAGCGCCGGGGCCGGTCGTGAAGTAGAGCGTCTGAGCGGCCGCGATGGCGACGATGATCACTCCACCCGCGATGCCGGCGATCAGGTTGTCGCGGGAACGGCGGCGCGCCTGCCCTTCGTGCAACGCCCGGCGGGCGTCATACAGACGAGCGCGCTCCCGCGCCTCGCGGCTGGTGCGATCCTTGCCTCCGCCGGACACGGAACCTCCCTCGTCCGGGCGCGTCCCGGAACGGGGTTGATCATATGCGCGCGTCCGGCCGCACCCCAAACCCGCCTCCGGACGTCGTCCACCACGATTAGCCTGGACACGTGCCGAACCCGACATCCATCGCGAGCGCGGGCGCGTGACCGCGCTCTTCCAGGGCCAGACGCCGCTCGCGGTGCGCATGCGCCCCACGTCGCTCGACGAGGTCGCGGGGCAAGGGCACCTCCTCCGCGCCGGCTCGCCGCTCGTGACGTTGGCGGATCCTCAGGCATCCACTCGCGCCGCCGCCTCCGTCATCCTCTGGGGTCCCCCGGGAACCGGCAAGACGACCCTCGCCCAGGCGATCGCGCGCTCGTCGGGGCGCCGCTTCGTCGAGCTCTCGGCGGTGACCGCCGGCGTGAAGGACGTCCGCGAGGTGATGCAGGAGGCCCTGACGCAGCGCGACCTCTACGGGCAGTCGACGATCCTCTTCCTCGACGAGATCCACCGCTTCACGAAAGCCCAGCAGGATGCCCTCCTGCCGGGCGTCGAGAACGGCTGGGTGGTGCTCATCGCAGCCACGACCGAGAATCCCTCCTTCTCGGTCATCTCTCCGCTGCTCTCGCGGTCGCTCCTGCTCACCCTCGTCGCGCTCACGGACGACGACCTCGGCGTCCTCCTGGACCGTGCGGTGGCCGACGCGCGTGGGTTCGACGGCGACGTGATCCTGAGCGACGAGGCGAAAGCGGCGATCGTGCAGCTCGCCTCCGGAGATGCGCGCAGAGCCCTCACGACGCTCGAGGCCGCGGCATCCCTCGCCGTCGAGACGGCGAAGAAGGGCAAGACGCCGCAGATCACGCCCGACCACGTCTCGCAGGCCGTCGACCGTGCCCTGCTGCGGTACGACCGTCAAGGCGACGAGCACCACGACGTCATCAGCGCGTTCATCAAGTCCATCCGCGGATCCGATGTGGATGCCGCGATGCACTATCTCGCCCGCATGATCGAGGCGGGCGAGGACCCGCGCTTCATCGCGCGGCGCCTCATCATCTCGGCAGCCGAGGACATCGGCCTGGCCGACCCCCAAGCGCTCCCGCTCGCGGTCGCCGCGGCCGATGCCGTGCAGTTCATCGGCATGCCCGAGGGCCGCATCCCGCTCGCCGAAGCGACGGCCTACCTCGCGACCACGGCCAAGTCGAACGCCGCATACCTCGCGATCGACAAGGCGATCGCCGACGTCCGCGCGGGCGGGTTCGGCCGCGTTCCCGCGCCGCTGCGCGATGCGCACTACCCGGGTGCGAAGCGGCTCGGGCACGGCAAGGGGTACAAGTATCCGCACGACACCGAGATCGGCGTCGTCGCGCAGCAGCATCTGCCCGACGAACTGCGCGGACGCCGCTACTACGAGCCCACGAACCACGGGCAGGAGCGCGACGTGCAGGCGCGCCTCGAGAAGATCCGCCGCATCGTGGCCGGCGAATAAGCCCCTCACCTGGGCTCTGATAGACTTGACCGGCTCGAAACCGAGTTTTCGGGCATCCCCTTTCTTCTTCACCTACCTACCGGCATGCCCCGGCGTGCGTTCCGGACAGGGCGAGGAGAGGCGATACGTCCGCGAGTCGTGAAAGACACGACCGCGTCATCGGAAGGATCCTTCGTGGCAACGAAGTCCCAGGACCGCCGCAAGGTGCGCCTCTCGCGCGCTCTCGGCGTCGCTCTGACCCCCAAGGCCGCCCGCTACCTCGAGAAGCGTCCCTACGCTCCGGGTGAGCACGGCCGCACCAAGCGCAAGCAGGACAGCGACTTCGCCGTCCGTCTCCGCGAGAAGCAGCGTCTGCGCGAGCAGTACGGCATCCGCGAGAAGCAGATGCGCAACACCTTCAACGAGGCACGTCGCAAGGACGGCCTGACGGGTGAGAACCTCGTCGAGCTGCTCGAGATGCGTCTCGACGCGCTCGTCCTCCGCTCGGGCTTCGCCCGCACCACGGCGCAGGCGCGCCAGCTCGTCGTGCACCGCCACATCCTGGTCGACGGCCAGCTCGTGGACCGCCCGTCGTTCCGCGTCAAGCCGGGCCAGCTCATCCACGTCAAGGCCAAGTCCGAGGGCACCGAGCCCTTCCAGGTCGCAGCTGCCGGCGGTCACGCCGACGTCCTGCCCCCGGTCCCGGGCTACCTCGAGGTCGAGCTCGACAAGCTCCAGTCGCGTCTCGTGCGTCGCCCCAAGCGAGCCGAGGTTCCCGTGGTCTGCGACGTTCAGCTCGTCGTCGAGTACTACGCCGCGCGCTGAGCGGGGCGTAGTACCGGAGCGCAGCGACCGGCAGCACAGCTACGCCGCGCGCTAAGACTCAGCAGTCGCACGAAGGGCGTCGGGGAAACCCGGCGCCCTTCGTCGTCTCCTCCATCGCCGACCCGTTTCCGCATACGATGGATGGATGCCGCGTCGGGCGGCGAGTGGCGAGGAGTGGTGTCATGAAGAACGTGCTGTGGTTCGTGTTCGGCATCGCCGGCGGATTCGTCCTCGCACACCTGATGAACAAGGATCCGCGGGGGCACGAACTGCTCGCCGATGTCGATGCGCGCATCACCGAGTTCACCGACCGCATGAGCGATGCCTACCGTGAGCAGGAATCCCGATTCTCGGGCCTCGTGGACGAAGTGAAGGATGCCGCGGCCGGCGCAGCCAGCGCGGCCAAGAGCGCAGCTTCCGACGCCCTGGGCTCGGCAGCCGATGCCGCCGCCGACGCCGTCGACAAGGCGCAGGACGCCGTCTCGGACGCTGCGGACAAGACGCAGGACGCCGTCGCAGACGTCGCGGACAAGGCGAAGACCGCCGCCGGCAAGGCGAAGTCCGCCGCAAAGAAGCTCGCCGACTGACTCCCTTTCCGCGCCCGCCCGAAGAGGCCGGGCGCATACCCGCACGACCCGAGGAATCCCCACGCATGAAGACCGCTGAGATCGCCCAGCGCTATCTGGACTACTTCGAGAAGAACGGTCACACCATCGTGCCGAGCGCATCGCTCGTCACGGACGACCCCGCGCTGCTGTTCACGGTCGCGGGCATGGTGCCGTTCATCCCGTATCTCTCGGGCGATGTGCCCGCGCCCTACCCGCGCGCGGCCGACGTGCAGAAGTGCATCCGCACGCTCGACATCGAAGAGGTCGGGCACACACCGCGCCACGGCACGTTCTTCCAGATGCTCGGCAACTGGTCGTTCGGCGACTACTTCAAAGAGGGCGCGATCCGCTTCGCATGGGAGCTCCTCACGACGCCGGACGCCGACGGCGGCCTCGGATTCGATCCGAAGGACCTGTGGGTCACGGTCTACGAAGAGGATGACGAAGCCCACGACCTCTGGCTGACGCTCACGGATCTGCCCGAAGAGCGCATCCAGCGCCTGGGCAAGGACACGAACTACTGGTCCACGGGCCTTCCCGGGCCCGCGGGGCCCTGCTCCGAGATCTTCTTCGACCGCGGGCCCGCCTACGGGATCGACGGCGGCCCTGCGACCGACGACGACCGCTACGTCGAGATCTGGAACCTCGTGTTCATGCAGTACGAGATCACGAACGTCCAGTCCAAGTACGACTTCGACATCGTCGGCGAACTGCCACACAAGAACATCGACACCGGCATGGGCCTGGAGCGCGTCGCGTTCATCAAGCAGGGCGTCGACAACATGTACGAGACCGACCAGGTGCGGCCGGTCCTCGACAAGGCGGTCGAGCTGTCGGGCCGCACGTACGGCGCCGACCACCAGGACGACATCCGGTTCCGTGTCGTGGCCGACCACGTGCGTTCCTCGCTCATGCTGCTGTCGGACGGCGTGACGCCCTCCAACGACGGGCGCGGCTACATCCTGCGACGCCTCATGCGCCGTGCGATCCGGTCGATGCGCCTGCTCGGGGTCGAGGGCGCGACCTTCAAGGAGCTCTTCGCGGCATCCCGCGACGCCATGAAGGACGCCTACCCGATCGTCGAGACCGACTATCCCCGCATGGAGCAGTACGCCCTGGCCGAAGAGGCGACGTTCCTGCGCACGCTCGCGTCCGGCTCGAACCTGCTCGACGAGACGATCGTGCAGACGAAGGGCGCCGGTGGTTCGAGTGTCTCGGGCTCCGAGGCGTTCCTGCTGCACGACACGTACGGCTTCCCGATCGACCTGACGCTCGAGATCGCCGAGGAGGCGGGGCTCACGGTCGACCGCGCCGCGTTCGACGCCCTCATGCACGAGCAGCGGACTCGCGCCAAGACCGACGCGAAGGCACGCAAGCGCCAACTCGCCGACACGAGCGTCTACCGCGATCTGCGGGCGCTCGGCGAGACGTCGTTCACGGGCTACACCGATCTCGAGACCGCATCGACCGTGCTCGGCATCCTCGTCGACGGTGTCTCCACGGATCGTGCGGCGACGGGTCAGATCGCCGAGGTGATCCTCGCCGAGACCGCTCTCTACGCCGAGTCGGGCGGCCAGGTCGCCGACAAAGGCGTCATCGTCGGCCCCGGGTACGAGCTCGATGTCCTCGACGTGCAGCGACCCGTACCGGGCCTCATCAGTCACACGGTCGAGGTGACGACGGGTGAGGTCGGCGTGGGCCAGCCCGCGACGACGGTGGTGGATGCCGTCAACCGCCGCGCGGCGCAGCAGGCGCACTCCGCGACCCACCTGATCCACGCGGCACTGCGCGACACGCTGGGCTCTTCCGCGACGCAGACGGGCTCGCTCAACCGCGCCGGCTACATGCGCTTCGACTTCGCGTGGGGTCAGGCGCTGTCGGACGACACCAAGTCCGAGATCGAAGAGATCGCCAACAACGCCGTGCGCGACAACCTCGAGGTGACGACGCGCGTGCTCGCGCTCGACGAGGCCAAGGCACTCGGTGCGCAGGCGCTCTTCGGCGAGAAGTACGGCGATGTCGTGCGGATGGTCGACATCGGCGGCCCGTGGTCGCGCGAGCTCTGCGGTGGCACCCATGTCGCGACGAGCGCCGAGATCGGCCTCATCAACCTCGTCGGCGAGCAGTCCGTCGGCGCCTCGAACCGCCGCGTCGAGGCCCTCGTCGGACTCGACGCCTTCCGTTCGCTCGCGGCCGAGCGCGCACTCGTCTCGCAGCTCACCTCGACGCTCAAGACGCCGAAAGAACAGCTGCCGGCACGCATCGCCGAGCTCACGGCGAGCCTCAAGGCGGCCGAGAAGAAGATCGCCGCCTTCGAGGCGAAGGCGCTCGGAGACCGCGCGCCGGGTCTCGCCGAGGCGGCGCGGGCCGTCGGTCCGTACCGCCTCGTCGCCGCGAACGTCGGCACGGCGTCCTCGGGCGATGACCTCCGCACGCTGGCCCTGCAGGTGCGCGATCGCCTCGGCGCCGATGCGGCCGTCGTCGCACTGGGCGCTCAGGTGGGGAATCGCCCCGTCGTGATCGTCGCGACCAACGAGGCCGCACGCTCCGCCGGCGCCAAGGCCGGGGCGCTCGCGAAGCGCGCGGCGGGGGTGCTCGGCGGTGGCGGTGGTGGCCGCGACGACGTCGCGCAGGGCGGCGGGACGGATGCCTCGGCACTTCCCGCGGCGCTCGACGCGGTCGCGTCGGACCTCGGAGCCGCGTGACGGGGTTCCGCAGGGGCGCGCGCCTCGGCGTCGACGTCGGACAGGCCCGTGTCGGCGTCGCGAAGTGCGATCCCGACGGGCTGCTCGCGACCCCGGTCGAGACCGTGCCGCGCGACGACCACGCCGTCGCGCGGGTCGCGTCCCTCGGCGAAGAGCACTCCGTGCTCGAGATCCTGGTCGGGCTGCCGCTGAACCTGAAAGGCGAGGACACCGCCTCGACGATGGATGCCCGAGACTTCGCAGCCGCGGTGGCCGCGGCATCCGGAATCCCCGTCCGCCTCGTCGACGAACGGCTGTCGACCGTGTCCGCCCATGCGGCGCTGCGTCAGTCCGGGCGATCCCAGCGTTCGTCGCGTACCATCGTGGATCAGGTCGCGGCAGTCGTCCTCTTGCAGCAAGCACTCGATGTCGAGAAGAGCACAGGCCGCCCCGCCGGTACCCCGATCTCCCAGGAGCCCGCCTGAGATGCCCGATCCCCGAAACGACGATCCTTTCGCCGATCTGTTCGGCAAGCTGCCCGACCCCCGGGCCCGGCGGATCGACGGAGACTCCGGTACCTCCGAGCCGGTGACCCCCACCGGTGCGACGCCGCCGCTGTCCCGCCGCGAAGCGCGGGAAGCCGCAGCCCGCGCGGCCACGGGGGAGCAGGCCGTCACGCCCTCCGCTGCAGAGCCCGCACCGACGCCCTCCGCGCCCGAGACCGAGTCATCGGCCGTTCCGGACTCGGGCGGGGCCGAGTCCGCGCCCGTCGCGCTGCGGTCCTCGTCGACGCCGGCTGCGGTGCCCCTCGAGTCGGCGCCCGTCACGGCATCCGCCCTCGACGACACGGACTGGCTGCTCGCCGCGAGCGGTCGTGACGCAACGGCTGCCGCTGCGGGAAGCGGCTACGCGCGCTCGAGCACGACGGCCACGATCCCCGCCGCGGAACCCGATCTCGAGGACCTCTTCACCGGCGCCCGCTCGACCGACGAGCTCGGGAGGGAACCCGTGCCGAAGAACAAGAAGCGCCGACGTATCGGCGGGTGGATCGCCCTCGGTGTCGTCCTCGTGATCCTCGGTGGTCTCACTGCCGGCGGCTTGTACGTGTGGAACACGTACGAAGACAAGATCCGGGAGGTCATGGGCTGGGAAGAGCCCAAGGACTACGAGGACGGACTCGCGAACGGCGAGGCGATGGTCACGATCGCCTCGGGCGACGTGACGACCACCATCTCGAACTCGCTGTACGAGGCCGGCGTGACGAAGACGCCCGAGGCCTTCTACGACTACCTCATCGAGGAAGAGCTCAATCCGACGTTCTACCCGGGCGTCTACAAGATGCAGCTGCAGATGACGTCGGCAGCCGCCCTAGCCGCGCTCGAGGACCCGGCGAACAAGATGGAGAACACCGCGCAGCTGCGCGAGGGGCTCACCGTCGCGCAGTCGCTGCCGCTGCTGGCGGAGGGCACCGGCATCCCGCTCGAGGAGTTCCAGGCGGCCGTCGCCGATCCCACGGTGTACGGCGTGCCGTTGGACCCCGCGGTCGCCGCGGCGGGCGGTCAGCCGCTCGAGGGCTGGCTGTTCCCGGCGACGTACACGTTCGACCCCGGCGTCACGGCGCAGGATGTCGTCCAGACGCTCGTGAACCGCACGATCCAGTCGCTCGACAGCGCGGGCGTGCCTGAGGCCGACCGCCAGCGCGTGCTCACCGAAGCATCCATCATCCAGCGCGAAGCGCGCACCGAGACCGATATGAAGAAGGTCGCGACGGTCATCAACAACCGCATGGACCCCGGAAATCAGGAGACCTTCGGGCTCCTGCAGATGGACTCGACGGCCCAGTACGGGTACGGAGAGATGCACGACGGCACCGTGAGCTCGTCCGAAGAAGCCCTGAACGACCCCAACCCGTGGAACACCTACGTCAACACGGGGCTGCCCGTCGGGCCCATCGCCAACCCGGGCGACGTCGCCATCCAAGCGGTGATGAACCCCGAGCCCGGTCCCTGGTTCTACTTCGTGACGGTGAATCTCAACACGGGCGAAACGGTGTTCTCGGCCACTGTCGATGAGCACAACCAGGCGGTCGCGCAGTGGATCGAGTGGTGCAAGGCCAACCCGGACGCCGGGTGCTGACACCCGCGCGGCATCGCCTGGCGGTGTGGGGCGACCCGATCGCGCACAGCCGTTCCCCGCGCCTGCACGGAGCCGCCTACGGCGTGCTCGGGCTCGATTGGGAGTACGACCGACGGCAGGTGTCGGAAGCCCGCTTCGACACCGCCCTGCGCGGTCTCGACGGGTCGTGGCGCGGACTGTCGCTCACGTTCCCGCTCAAGGGTGCGGCGTTCCGCGCCGCAGCGACCCTCGATCGGCGCGCCGAACTCACGGGCGCCGTGAACACGCTCCTGCTGCAGGACGACGGCGCGCACGGCTTCAACACCGACATCGGCGGTATCGTCGCGTCGCTCCGCGACGAGGGCATCACCGCGGTCGTCCGCGCACGCATCGTCGGCGCGGGGGCCACGGCGACCTCCGCGCTCGTCGCCCTCGCCGAACTCGGGGCGACCTGGATCGAGATCGCCGCGCGCCGCCCCGAGGCCGTCGCGCCCCTGGTCGATCTCGGCGCGTCGCTGGGGGTCGCGGTGGCCGCGGCATCCTTCGACGCGCCTTCCTTCGCCCCCGTCGACGTGACGATCGCGACGCTGCCGGGCGATGCGCCGGTCGCGGATGCCGCGGCCGACGCCCTCGCACAGGCCGGCGGATTCCTGCTCGACGTCGTCTACGGGCATTGGCCGACAGCGCTCGCGAGCGCGTGGGAGCGCGCCGATGCGCCGTCGACGTGGGGGCTCGGAATGCTTCTGCACCAGGCCGTGCTGCAGGTGCGGATCTTCGTCTCAGGGCAGGTGGAGGTTCCCCTGGATGACGAGGGAGCGGTGCTGGCCGCGATGCGCCTCGCGGTCGTGGAAGACTAGACCAATGCTCCGCGTGCTCACGGCCGGCGAATCGCACGGCCCCGAACTCGTCGCCATCATGGAGGGCCTGCCCTCCGGCATCCCGATCTCGCGCGCCGCCATCCAGGCGGATCTCGCGCGTCGCAAGCTCGGCTACGGCCGCGGCTCGCGCATGAAGTTCGAAGAGGACGAACTGTCGATCTCGTCGGGCGTCGTGCACGGCTGCACGCTCGGCAGCCCGATCGCGCTGCGCATCGGCAACACCGAATGGCCCAAGTGGGTCGAGGTCATGAGCCCCGAGCCCGTGGACCTCACCGACAAGTCGCGGGGCCGCGGGGCGGCGCTCACGCGTCCGCGCCCGGGCCATGCCGATCTCGTGGGTATGCAGAAGTACGGCTTCGACGAGGCACGGCCGATCCTCGAGCGCGCGTCGGCACGCGAAACCGCCGCGCGCGTCGCGCTCGGAGCGCTCGCCCGCGCGTTCCTGACCGAGCTCGGCATCCGTCTCGTCTCGCACACGCTCTCGATCGGCCCCGTACAGGTTCCCGAGGGCGCCGCGCTGCCGACACCCGACGACGTCGACGCGCTCGACGCCGATCCGCTGCGGTGCTTCGACGCGGCCACGTCCGCCGCGATGGTCGCCGAGGTCGACGACGCCCGCAAGGACGGCGACACGCTGGGCGGGATCGTCGAGGTGCTCGCCTACGGCCTGCCGCCGGGGCTCGGCTCGCACGTGCACTGGGACCGCCGCCTCGACGCGAAGCTCGCAGAGGCGCTCATGAGCATCCAGGCGATCAAGGGCGTCGAGGTCGGCGACGGCTTCGAGACGACGCGCCGCCGCGGCTCCGCCGCCCATGACGAGCTTTTCGTGACGGATGACGGCATCACGCGGTCCTCCGACAAGGCGGGCGGCACCGAGGGCGGCATGTCGACAGGCACCGTGCTGCGCGTGCGCGCCGGCATGAAGCCCATCGCGACCGTGCCGAAGGCGCTGCGGACGGTGGATGTCGCGACCGGCGAGACCGCGTCGGCGCACCACCAGCGCTCCGACGTGTGCGCGGTCCCGGCAGCCGGGGTCGTCGCCGAGGCCATGGTCGCGATCACCCTCGCGGGCGTCGTGCTCGAGAAGTTCGGCGGCGACAGCGTCGCCGAGACGCGGCGCAACCTCGAGGGCTACCTCGCGGCGATCCCCGAGACGCTGCGCAGCGCCGCCGCCGCGGACCATGAGCTCGCGCTCTGACGCGGTCGTGCTGATCGGCCCCATGGGCGCGGGCAAGACGAGCGTCGGCCGTCGGGTCGCGAAGGCCCTCGGCAGGCCGTTCTACGACACCGATATCGCGGTCAAGCGCGAGCACGGGCCGATCGAGGAGCTCTTCGAGACCCACGGCGAGCCGTACTTCCGCACCCTCGAGCGCGCGGCGGTGCGCGACGGTCTCGACACCCGCGGGATCGTGTCGCTGGGCGGGGGAGCGGTGCTGGATGCCGGAACCCGCGCCGATCTTGCCCGGCATCGCGTCGCGCTGCTCACGGTCGAGCCGCGTGTCGTGATCGCGCGCGTGAGGGATTCGAAGCGACCGCTGCTGCAGGGCGACGACGCCGGCGCACGGTGGAACGAGATCTACCAGGCCCGCAAGCCGGTCTACGAGCAGCTCGCGACCGAGGTGTTCGACACATCGTCCGGCCCCCTGCAGGACGTCGTCGACGCCGTGGTCGCGTGGATCCGAGCGACAGAGGAGGAATCGTGAGCGACACGACCACGATCAGCGTGACCGGAGACGCCGCCTACGACATCACGGTGGGCCGCGGCATCCTGTCGTCGCTCTCGTCGTACCTGCCCGAGAACGCACGCAAGGTGCTCATCGTGCACCCGCCGACGCTCGCCGCGCAGGCCGAGGCGCTGCGCACCTCCCTGCTGGAGGAGCGCGAGGTCATCCTCGCCGAGATCCCCGACGCCGAAGCCGGCAAGCGCATCGAGGTCGCCGCGTTCTGCTGGCAGGTCATGGGCAAGGCCGACTTCACCCGCACCGATGCCGTCATCGGGTTCGGCGGGGGAGCGGTCACCGATCTCGCCGGCTTCGTCGCGGCCACCTGGCTGCGCGGGGTCGCGGTCGTGCAGGTGCCGACGACGGTGCTGGGAATGGTGGATGCCGCGGTCGGCGGCAAGACGGGCGTCAACACCGCGGAGGGGAAGAACCTCGTCGGCGCGTTCTGGCCGCCGTACGCCGTCGTGTGCGACCTCGATCTGCTCGACTCGCTGTCGCGCAACGAGCTCGTCGCCGGCTACGCCGAAGTCGTGAAGGCCGGCTTCATCTGGGCGCCCGAGATCCTCGACCTCATCGAGGCGGACCCCGCGCTCGCGACCGATCCGCACAGCGCCGAGTTCCGCCGCACGATCGAGCTCGCGATCGACATGAAGGCACGCGTCGTGAGCGAGGACTTCCGCGAGGCGGGGCTGCGCGAGATCCTCAACTACGGCCATACCCTCGGACACGCGATCGAACACGCCGAGCGCTACCGCTGGCGCCACGGCGCCGCGATCTCGGTGGGCATGGTCTTCGCCGCCGAGCTCTCCCGGCTGGCGGGACGACTGCCAGATGCCGCGGCCCAGCGCCACCGCGACATCCTGACGCTCCTGGGACTCCCCACGAGCTACCGAGCCGGAGCCTGGCCCCAGCTCAAGGCCACGATGCAGCGCGACAAGAAGAGCCGCGGCGGGATGCTGCGCTTCATCGTCCTCGACGACGTCGCCCGCCCCACGACGCTGCAGGCCCCCGACGAGTCGCTGCTGTTCGCCGCCTACCAGGAGGTCGGCGCGTAGCGCGGCATTGGTCCGGACCCGAGCATCCACCTCGACCACTCCCTTGGTCGGAGAATGTCACCGACGTCGGAGAATTCGCGGCGATGGCCGCCGACATGCGTGACAATCTCCGACCGGAGGGACGCGCGGGCGGGCTCCTCGTGGGTCGGCCGGGCTAGGGTGTTCGCGTGACCGAACGCCGCCTGCTGCTCGTCAACGGACCGAACCTCAACCTGCTGGGCAGCCGTGAGCCCGAGGTGTACGGCACGTCGACCCTCGACGACGTCGTGCGGATCGCGATGGATGCCGCGGCCGCGCGCGGCTTCGAGATCCGGGCGGTCCAGAGCAATCACGAGGGCGTCCTGCTCGATGCGATCCACGACGCGCGCGCCGACTGCGCGGGGATCGTGATCAATCCCGGGGGGCTCACGCACACGTCCGTCGTGCTGCGCGACGCGCTCTCGGGCGTGAACCTGCCGATCGCCGAGGTGCACATCTCGAACGTGTACGAACGCGAGGCGTTCCGCCACCATTCGTATGTCGCCGACGTCGCCGCCGTGCACGTCATCGGCGAGGGCGTCGAGGGCTATGCCACAGCAGTACGGAGGCTCATCGACGTCATCGCGGGCGTCGCGGAAGGCTGATCGGGGCGCAGCACCCGTCATCCCGTAGAATCGAACGTCGGCGCGCTCCGCGCGCCCCACTGACACGGAACGGACACTCTTCACTCATGGCATCCACCGCAGACATCAAGAACGGCGTCGTCCTCTCGATCGACGGGCAGCTCTGGAACGTCATCGAGTTCCAGCACGTCAAGCCGGGCAAGGGTGGAGCGTTCGTCCGCACGAAGCTCAAGAACGTCCTCTCGGGCAAGGTCGTCGACCGCACGTACAACGCCGGCGCCAAGATCGACATCGAGAACGTCGACCGCCGCGACTTCACGTACCTGTACAACGACGGCGACAACTTCGTCTTCATGGATGTCGACGACTACGACCAGATCAACGTCGCCGCAGCCACGGTCGGCGACGCCGCCAACTTCCTGCTCGAGAACCAGCAGGTTCAGATCGCGCTCAACAACGGCAACCCGCTGTACGTCGAGCTGCCGGCATCCGTCGTCCTCGAGATCACGTACACCGAGCCCGGCCTCCAGGGCGACCGGTCGTCAGCGGGCACGAAGGCCGCGACGGTCGAGACCGGCTACGAGATCCAGGTCCCGCTCTTCGTCGAGCAGGGCACGAAGGTCAAGGTCGACACCCGCACGGGTGATTACCTCGGCCGCGTCAACTGACCTTGAGCGCACGCAGCAAGGCGCGCAAGCGCGCACTCGACATCCTCTTCCAGTCCGACGTCCGCGGTGACGAGCTGTCGACGACGATCGCGGCCGAAGCCAAGCGGGCGGCGAGCGAACCCGCTCGCGAAGCATCCTGGCTCTACGCGCGCGAGATCGTCGACGGCGTCAACGACAATCGCGACGCGATCGACGAGCAGATCACGACCTTCGCGAAGGACTGGACGCTCTCGCGTATGCCGGCCGTCGACCGGGCCGTCCTGCGCATCGGCGTGTGGGAGCTCCTCTACAACGACGAAGTGCCGTCGGCCGTCGCGATCGACGAGGCGGTCGAGCTCGCTAAGGAGTTCTCGACCGACGAGTCCGGGTCCTTCGTCCACGGTGTGCTGGGGCGGATCGCGCGCTCCTCCTGAGGTCGAGTCGCTCGTCGTTCCCGCACGATCAGAAACGTCAGCAGGCCCGCGCCGACCGCGATCGCGGCGATACCGACGGGCAGCAGCCACGGCGACAGTTCGGCCATCGCGCTGGTCACGAGCGGAGTGAGCAGCGTGCCCCACGCGCCGATCCCGCCGCCCAGCAGCCAGTCGCGCAGCAGTCCGAACAGCGGGATCGCGGCGAGGCATACGGCACCGCCCGCCATGAGGCTGATCGCCAGCGCTTTCAGCGGCTTGCGCGCCAGAACGATGCCGACAGCACCCAGCACGACGCCGGCGAGCAGACCCCAGCGGTCGAGCTGCACCGCCCAGTGGTAGCGGGTGCGCATCGCATCCATCGACGGGGCATCGAGGATCGGGAAAGCGAGGTCGGCCGAGAGGCCGATGGATGCCCCGAACTCCGGCGGAATCTCCATCCCGAACGCCGTGAGGATCGGCAGGACCTCGATCGTGAGTGGGCGGGCGGGGGTGGATGCCGCGAACTGCGCGAGCGCGTCGTCGCGCGTCTCGAGGAGCTCGGTGACGAGCGCCTCCGCGACGGCGGGCGGAACCTCGCCGCCCGCGAAGACCTGCGCGAGCGCTCCCTGCAGGGGCGCGAGGTCCTTCCCCGTGATCGCCGCGCCCTGGCTCACCGCCCAGTCGGCCGCACCTCCGAGCTGCGCACGCACGTCGGGGCTGTTGTAGACCGCGATCGCGTTGCGCACCGTGCCGCCGTCGTCGTTCACCGCCGCGAGCACGAGGTGCGCCTGCAGCCAGCCGGTGAGCAGGAAGAGCGACAGCGCGATGAGCCACCGGCTCAGCCGCGGACGGTCGACGCGACCCGACACGAGATCCATCAGGAAGCCCACAGGTACTCCTCTCCGGGGTGACAGAGCGCGACGGCGCGTGCAGAGATACATCCGGCATCCTTTCGTCACGCACGCCCGCGCGGAACCGTGCCAGCACGCACGCACCGGGTTTGTCACGGTCCGGTCTCCGGGGTCGTCGGCGGGTCGAAGGTAGAATCGACGGGTTCCGATCAGGAGGATTCACCCCATGCGCATCACCGGGCTCGGCCACGCCGGCATGTTCATCGAGACCCGCGGCGGCAGCATCCTGTGCGACCCCGTCATCGGCCCGACGTTCTTCGGCTCGTGGTTCCCGTTCCCCGACAACCGCGCCCTGGACTGGGCGAAGTACGGTGCCGCGGACTTCCTCTACGTGTCGCACCGCCATCGCGATCACTTCGACCCCGCGCTCATGGAGCGCCACGTCCCCAAGAGCATCAAGGTGCTGCTGCCCGACTACCCGACGGACGACCTCGAGCAGGATCTCCGCAAGCTCGGCTACGACAACATCATCTACACGCAGGCGGGCGTCCCGCTGCAGTTCGGCGACCTCAAGATCATGGTGACTCCGCTGCGTGCCCCGAGCGACGGCCCGATCGGCGACTCGTCGCTCAGCGTCGACGACGGCACCGCCAGCATCCTGAATCAGAACGACTCGCACCCGCTCGATCTCGAGAAGCTCATGTCGTTCTCGAAGCCCGAGGCGTACTTCACGCAAGTCTCGGGCGCCATCTGGTGGCCGATGGTCTACGACCTGCCGCAGGATGCGAAGCAGAACTTCGCCCGACTCAAGCGCGACGCGCAGAACAAGCGCGCGATGTACTACATCGAGAAGGTGGATGCCGAGCACGTGTTCCCGATGGCGGGGCCGCCCATGTTCCTGCGTGAGGAGCTGTTCCGCTACAACGGGACGGGGCTGGAGGATGACTCGATCTTCACCGATCAGCGTCAGTTCCTCGCGCACATGGCGGAGCTGCGGCCCGAGCAGAAGGGCTACGAGTTCGTCCCGGGCACCGTCGTCGAGCTGAACGACGGCGAGATCTCGGTCACGCAGTCGCTGTACACGGATGCCGAGATCGACCGCTTCTTCGACGAGAAGTGGGATTACCTCGCCGAGCAGCGCGACACGCGTCAGGACGAGGTCGCTGCGGAAGAGGCATCCCGCGCCGCCGTCCTTCCGCCCGACGAGATGCTCGCCGCCATCAAGGAGTGGTGGGAGCCACTGCTGCGTCGCGGCCGGACGATCCGCATGGGCGTGGGCGGCAACGTGCGATTCCGCATCGGCGGCCTCGACATGGTCGTCGACTTCCCGAAGGCCAAGGTGCGCGAGTACGCGGGGGAGGAGTGCATCTACTGGTACACGATCCCTGCCGACCTCGTCTCGACGAACATCCGCGACCACGAGATCGACTGGTCGAACTCGATCTTCCTCTCGATGCAGTTCGAAGTCGGACGTTCGGGCAAGTTCAACGAGTTCCTCACGACGTTCCTGAAATGCCTGTCGCGCGACCGCATCGAGTACGTCGAGAACTGGTACGCGGAGCAGACGGATCAGACCGAGGATGCGCAGCTCGGCGACTGGATCGTGCAGCGCCGGTGCCCGCACCTGCGCGCCGACCTCACCAAGACCGGCAAGATCGAGGACGGCGTGCTGACCTGCAGCCTCCACGACTGGAAGTGGGACCTCACGAGCGGAAAGTGCCTCACGAGCCAGGGGCATCCGATCCGGGCGAGCCAGGTCGAGGACGATCTCTTCCGCGAAGCGACCACCCCCGCCGCGTAGGTGCTGGCACGGATCTCGGGCGCGATCGGTATCACGTGACCTGAACCCCGCTCCTGGGTGTGTGTCGGACAACCGTCCGGCAGCATCCACGATCGAGGAGTCACGATGACCACCGTTCCCGTATCCCACGGCGCCGTCGGCGCCTTCCCGACCACCCGCCACGCTCGCCCGTCGTTCGTACGGCGCGCGATCGCCGCTGAGGCTCGCGCCGAAGCGGGGCTCAAGGTCTTCCTGCAGCGCTGGAGCATTCCGGCCCTGCGCACGGCGCTCGGCGGGGTCTTCCTCGTCTTCGGCGTCCTGAAGTTCATCCCGGGGGCGAGCCCGCTCGAGGCGCTCGTCGCGAGCACATGGGACAAGCTCACGTTCGGGATCGTGGGCGCGCAGCCCGCGCTCATCCTGACCGCGGTGATCGAGGTCACCGCCGGCATCCTGCTCGTCGCAGGCGGTGCGCTCGCGCGCATCGGACTCGTCGTGCTCGCCCTCGCGTTCGTCGGAATCCTGTCGCCCATCGTCCTCCTGCCTGGAGAGGTCTTCGGTGCGGCAGGCCCTACGCTCACGGGGCAGTACATCTTCAAGAACGTCGTGCTCATCGCAGCCGCCCTCGTCGTGGCATCCCGGGTCCTTCGCGGCCCCGCAGCGAAGAGCTGACTTTCCCGTCGATCGGGGCCGGTCCTTCGGGGCCGGCCTTTCGGCGCGCTAGAGTGGAGGCACAGCAACCTTTAACACCGTCCTGTGAGGCGGAGAAGGGAGCGGCCGATGAGCACACGTACCGTGCTGCACGACGCCGACATCGCACGCGCTCTGACTCGGATCTCGCACGAGATCCTCGAGTCCAACAAGGGCCCCGAGAACCTCGTCCTGCTGGGCATTCCGACCCGCGGCGTGACTCTCGCGCAGCGCATCGGCGGTCTGCTCGCCGACTTCAGCGGTGCTTCCGTGCCCACGGGGGCGCTCGACATCACGATGTACCGCGACGATCTGCACCGGAACCCCACGCGGGCGCCGCAGCCGACGCAGATCCCCGCGGGTGGCATCGACGGCAAGGTCGTCGTCCTCGTCGACGACGTGCTCTTCTCGGGCCGCAGCATCCGGTCGGCCCTCGACGCGTTGCAGGACATCGGGCGTCCCGCTGCGGTCCGCCTCGCGATCCTCGTCGACCGCGGCCACCGCGAGCTGCCGATCCGCCCCGATTTCGTCGGCAAGAACCTGCCGAGCGCCCGCGACGAGCGCGTCAACGTCCGTCTCGCCGACGTCGACGGCGTCGAAGAGGTGACGATCGAGTCATGAGGCACCTGCTCGACACCCAGACCCTCTCGCGCGCGGACGCTCTGCGGATCCTCGATGTCGCCGAGGACATGGCCGACACGCAGCAGCGCGAGGTGAAGAAGCTCCCGACGCTGCGCGGCAAGACCGTGGTGAACCTCTTCTTCGAGGACTCCACGCGCACGCGCATCTCGTTCGAAGCGGCCGCGAAGCGCCTGAGCGCGGATGTCATCAACTTCTCGGCGAAGGGGTCGAGCGTATCGAAGGGCGAGTCCCTGCAGGACACGGCGCAGACGCTGCAGGCGATGGGGGCGGATGCCGTCGTCATCCGCCACGGTGCTTCGGGCGCCCCGCGCACGCTCGCGACGAGCGGGTGGATCACCGCCGGCGTCGTCAACGCCGGCGACGGAACCCACGAGCACCCGACGCAGGCGCTGCTCGACGCCTTCACGATGCGCAAGCGTCGATTCGGCACGGAGAGCCGTGGCCGCGATCTCGCCGGCATGAAGGTCACGATCGTGGGCGACGTGCTGCACTCGCGCGTCGCGCGCTCGAACGTCTGGCTGCTGAACACCCTCGGCGCCGACGTCACCCTCGTCGCGCCGCCGACGCTCGTGCCCCAGGACGTCTCGGGCTGGCCCGTGCGCGTCGTGTACGACCTCGATGAGGCGATCGCGGCCGGGCCGGACGCGATCATGATGCTCCGCATCCAACTCGAGCGCATGAATGCCGCGTATTTCCCCACTGAACGGGAGTATTCTCGCCGATGGGGGCTCGACGCCCGGCGCATGGGCATGCTCCTGACGGATACGATGGTTCTGCACCCGGGTCCGATGAACCGGGGGCTGGAGATCTCCGCCGACGCCGCCGATTCCCCTCGCTCGACGGTGCTCGAGCAGGTCGCGAACGGCGTGTCGGTGCGGATGGCGGTGTTGTATCTGCTGCTCGCGGGCGAACGTGCCCACGGCGGCGACGAGAGTGAGGACGTGCTGTGACGGATGAGGTCCTTCTGATCCGAGGAGCACTCCTCGAGGGCGGCCGTGCCGCCGACCTGATCGTCGACGGCGGAGTCATCGCCGAGGTGGGATCGGGGCTGAGCCGTGCCGGTGCGACGGTGGTGGAAGCCGAGGGTCTGATCGCCCTCCCGGGCCTGGTCGATCTGCACACGCACCTGCGCGAGCCGGGGTACGAGGCATCCGAGACGATCCTGACCGGATCCCGCGCCGCCGCGGCCGGCGGCTACACGACGGTGTTCGCGATGCCGAACACCTCGCCCGTGGCCGATACCGCCGGAGTCGTCGAGCAGGAGCTCGCCCTGGGCGAGGCCGCCGGTTACGCCACGGTGCAGCCGATCGGCGCCGTCACGGTGGGGCAGAAGGGCGAGCGCCTCGCCGAACTGGGGGCGATGGCCGACTCGCGGGCCCGCGTGAGGGTCTTCAGCGACGACGGCTTCTGCGTCTTCGACCCGCTCATCATGCGCCGAGCGCTCGAGTACGTGAAGGCGTTCGACGGTGTCATCGCCCAGCACGCGCAGGATCCGCGGCTGACCGAGGGCGCCCAGATGAACGAGGGCGCCGTCTCGGCCGAACTCGGCCTCGCCGGGTGGCCCGCCGTCGCCGAGGAGTCGATCATCGCGCGCGACGTGCTCCTCACCGAACACGTCGGCTCACGCCTGCACGTCTGCCACCTGTCGACGGCCGGCTCGGTCGACATCATCCGCTGGGCCAAGCGCCGGGGCGTCCAGGTGACGGCGGAGGTCACGCCGCACCACCTGCTCCTGACGGACGACCTCGTGCGCGGGTACGACCCGCGGTTCAAGGTCAACCCGCCGCTGCGCCGCGAGGAGGACGTCCTCGCCGTCCGCGAGGGCCTCGCCGACGGCACGATCGACATCGTCGCGACCGATCACGCGCCGCACCCGCTCGAGGCGAAGGCGTGCGAGTGGCAGGCCGCCGCGAACGGCATGGTCGGCCTCGAGAGCGCGCTGCGGGTCGTCCACGCCACGATGGTCGAGACGGGGCTGCTCCAGTGGACGGACGTCGCCCGCGTCATGTCACGCGAACCGGCACGCATCGGCCGGCTGAGCGACGCGGGAACGCCGCTCGCGGCGGGGCACCCGGCATCCTTCACCCTCTACGACCCGACCCCCGCGCGCCCGTTCACGACGGCCGACCTCGAGGGACGCAGCGTCAACTCGCCCTACCTCGGTCGCGACCTGCCGGGCGACGTGCGCTGGACGGTGTACCGGGGCACGCCCACGGTCGCCGATGGCGCGCTGCTCGAGAAGCCGGGGGTGCGCGGATGACGCGGGAAGGCGCGCTCATCGTCATCGTCGCGTTCACCGTCCTGCTGATCGCGGTCGGCGTGTGGGCGTGGACGAAGCGCCGTCGCCGCGACGCGACACCGCTCATCACGCCCGGCGACGTGCCCGCCGGCGCCACGACGAGTGCCCTGTTCGAGGGCCTCTACGTCGCGACGACGCGTCACGACGTCCCCCTCGAGCGCATCGCGGCTCCGGGTCTCGGCATGCGCTCGCGCGTGACGGTCACGGTGACCGACGCCGGCCTCGCGCTCGATCTCACGGGTCGGCCGCGCCTGTTCCTCGCGACAGACCGCATCGCGGGCGTCGATCAGTCGACGGTCGCGATCGACCGCGTCGTCGAGAAGGACGGCCTCACCCGCCTCGCCTGGCGCACCGACGCGGGGGACCTCGTCGACAGCTACTTCAGACCTCAGGATGCCTCGGCCCGTGCGCTCGCAGACGCCATCGCCGGCATCCTCTCCACCACGCAGACGGGAACCGACGCATGACCTCCCTTTTCCGCTCCGATCCCGCCGTGCTCGTGCTCGAGGACGGCACCCGTCACGTCGGCCGCGCCTACGGCGCGACGGGCACGACGATCGGTGAAGTCGTCTTCGCGACCGGCATGACCGGCTACCAGGAGACCTTGACCGACCCCTCGTACGCGGGCCAGATCGTGCTGCAGACCGCGCCGCACATCGGCAACACCGGCATGAACGCCGAGGACCCGGAGTCCCGCCGCATCTGGGTCTCGGGCTACATCGTGCGCGACCCCTCGCGCGTCGTGTCGAACTGGCGCGCCGAGGAATCGCTCGACGACGCGCTCGTCTCGGACGGCGTCGTGGGCATCAGCGGCATCGACACGCGGGCCGTGACGCGTCACATCCGCTCGGCGGGCAGCATGCGCGGCGGGATCTTCTCGGGCGAGGCTGCGGGGCTGGATGCCGCCGAGCAGCTGCGCCTCGTGACCGACGCGCCGCAGATGGCCGGGCAGAACCTCTCGGCCGCGGTCTCGGTCTCGACGGCCGAGATCACCCCGGCGACGGTTGAGCGGATCGGCAACCTCGCTGTCCTCGATCTGGGCGTCAAGCAGGCCACGATCGACAACCTCGCCGCACGCGGCTTCGATGTGCACGTCCTGCCGCAGGATGTGACGATCGACGGCATCCGTGCCATCGACCCGGTCGCGGTGTTCTACTCCAACGGACCGGGCGACCCCGCGGCATCCGGCGATCACGTCGAGCTGCTGAGATCGGTCCTCGACGAGCGTCTGCCGTTCTTCGGGATCTGCTTCGGCAATCAGCTCCTGGGTCGCGCGCTCGGTCTCGGCACTTACAAGCTGCCGTTCGGTCACCGGGGCATCAACCAGCCCGTGCTCGACAAGGCCACGGGCCGCGTCGAGATCACGGCGCACAACCACGGCTTCGCGGTCGAAGCGCCGCTGGAGGGGTCGTTCGACTCACCCAACGGCTACGGCAAGGTCGAGGTCAGCCACGTCGGCCTCAACGACCAGGTCGTCGAGGGCCTGCGGGCTCTCGACATCCCGGCCTTCTCGGTGCAGTACCACCCCGAGGCGGCCGCCGGCCCCCACGACGCCAACTACCTGTTCGACCGCTTCGCGGAGATGGTGAAGGAGAACCGTGCCTAAGCGGGAAGACATCAAGAGCGTCCTCGTGATCGGATCGGGTCCGATCGTGATCGGCCAGGCGTGCGAGTTCGACTACTCGGGCACGCAGGCCTGCCGCGTGCTGCGCGAGGAGGGCGTGCGCGTCATCCTCGTGAACTCGAACCCCGCGACGATCATGACCGACCCGGACTTCGCGGACGCGACGTACATCGAGCCGATCACGCCCGAGGTCATCGAGACGATCATCGCGAAGGAGAAGCCCGACGCGATCCTGCCGACCCTCGGCGGGCAGACGGCGCTCAACGCCGCGATCGCGCTCCACAAGCGCGGCAGCCTCGAGAAGTTCGGGGTCGAGCTCATCGGCGCCGACTTCGAGGCGATCAACAAGGGCGAGGACCGCCAGATCTTCAAGCAGCTCGTGCTCGACGCGGGGGCGGATGTCGCGGCATCCGTCATCTGCCACTCGATGGACGACCTGCTCGCGGGCGCCGCCAAACTCGGCTACCCCCTGGTCGTGCGTCCGTCGTTCACGATGGGCGGCCTCGGCTCGGGCTTCGCGTACGACGAAGCCGACCTCCGCCGCATCGGCGGCGCGGGCCTGCACGACTCGCCCACGAACGAGGTGCTCCTCGAGGAGTCGATCCTCGGGTGGAAGGAGTACGAGCTCGAGCTCATGCGCGACACGGCCGACAACACCGTCGTCGTCTGCTCGATCGAGAACGTCGACCCCGTCGGCGTGCATACGGGCGACTCGATCACCGTGGCCCCCGCGCTCACGCTGACCGACCGCGAGTACCAGAAGCTGCGCGACATCGGCATCGACATCATCCGCGCCGTCGGCGTCGACACGGGCGGCTGCAACATCCAGTTCGCCGTCGATCCTGCGACGGGACGCATCATCGTCATCGAGATGAACCCGCGCGTGTCGCGCTCGTCGGCGCTCGCATCGAAGGCGACGGGCTTCCCGATCGCCAAGATCGCCGCGAAGCTCGCGATCGGCTACCGCCTCGACGAGATCCCCAACGACATCACGAAGGTGACGCCGGCGAGCTTCGAGCCGACGCTCGACTACGTCGTGGTCAAGGTGCCGCGATTCAACTTCGAGAAGTTCCCCGCCGCCGACACGACGCTCACGACGACCATGAAGTCGGTCGGCGAGGCGATGGCGATCGGCCGCAACTATGCGACGGCGCTGCAGAAGGCGCTGCGCTCGCTCGAGAAGCGCGGCTCGTCGTTCCACTGGGGTGCCGAGGAGCGTTCCGTCGATGAACTGCTCGAGATCGCCACCGTGCCGACCGACGGCCGCATCGTCGTCCTGCAGCAGGCGATGCGCAAGGGCGCGACGATCGAGCAGGCCTTCGCCGCGACCAAGATCGACCCCTGGTTCCTCGATCAGATCGCGCTGATCAACGAGGTCGCCGAGTTCGTGCGGACGGTGGGGGAGTTGGACGCGTCGACACTCCGCATCGCGAAGGAGCACGGCTTCAGCGACGCTCAGCTCGGCGAGCTGCGCGGGATCCCCGAGGCCGAGGTCCGCGGCATCCGTCACGCCCTCTCGATCCGTCCCGTCTACAAGACCGTCGACACGTGCGCGGGGGAGTTCCCGGCGCTGACGCCCTACCACTACTCGAGCTACGACGTCGAGACCGAGGTCACGCCGTCGGATCGCACGAAGGTCGTCATCATCGGTTCGGGCCCCAACCGCATCGGGCAGGGCGTCGAGTTCGACTACTCGTGCGTGCACGCGTCGTTCGCGCTGTCGGAAGCGGGTTACGAGACCGTCATGGTCAACTGCAACCCCGAGACCGTGTCGACCGACTACGACACGTCCGACCGCCTGTACTTCGAGCCCCTGACACTCGAGGACGTGCTCGAGGTGCTGCACGCCGAGTCGCAGTCGGGCGAGATCCTCGGTGTCGTGTGCCAGCTCGGCGGCCAGACGCCGCTCGGCCTCGCGAAGGGCATCGAAGAGGCGGGGTACACGATCCTCGGCACGAGTCCCGCGGCGATCGACCTGGCCGAGGAGCGCGAGCTCTTCTCGCGCCTGCTCGACGACGCGGCGCTGGTCGCACCGCGTCACGGCACGGCGACGGACGTCGACGGCGCGGTGGGCATCGCGGAGGAGATCGGCTACCCCGTTCTCGTGCGCCCGAGCTTCGTGCTCGGCGGCCGCGGCATGGAGATCGTCTACGACAGCCCGAGCCTGCGCGAGTACTTCGTCCGCACGGCCGGCGAGGTGATCGTCGAACCCGGCAAGCCGCTCCTGGTCGACCGGTTCCTCGACGACGCGATCGAGATCGACGTCGATGCGCTCTACGACGGTGAGCAGCTGTACATCGGCGGTGTCATGGAGCACCTCGAGGAGGCCGGTATCCACTCCGGCGACTCGTCGTGCACGCTGCCGCCGGTCTCGTTGGGCCGCAGCGACATCGACCGCGTGCGCACCGCGACCCTCGCCATCGCGCAGGGCGTGGGCGTGCGGGGCCTGCTCAACGTGCAGTTCGCGATCTCGGCCGGCGTGCTCTACGTCATCGAGGCGAATCCCCGCGCATCGCGGACCGTCCCGTTCGTCTCGAAGGCGCTGGGCATCCCGCTCGCGAAGGCCGCCGCCCGCATCATGGCGGGGGCCACGATCGCCTCGCTCGTGGATGAGGGACTTCTTCCTGCGCAGGACGGCTCGCGCGTCCCCCTCGACGCCCCCGTCGCGGTCAAGGAGGCCGTCCTGCCCTTCAAGCGCTTCCGCACGAAGGACGGTCTCATGGTCGACTCCGTGCTCGGACCCGAGATGCGTTCGACGGGCGAGGTCATGGGTATCGACCGTGACTTCCCGACCGCATTCGCGAAGTCGCAGGAGGCCGCGTATGGCGGCATGCCCCTCGAGGGCACGGTGTTCATCTCGGTCGCCGACGGCGACAAGCGCGCCGTCATCCTTCCGGCCCACCGCCTGCAGGAGCTCGGCTTCACGCTCGTCGCGACCGAGGGCACGGCCGAGATCCTCGCGCGCAACGGCATCGACGTCGAGGTCGTGAACAAGTACTCCGCGACGCAGGAGTCGGGCGAGGTGAACATCGTCGACCTCATCAACGAGGGCCGCATCGACATGATCGTCAACACGCCCTCGGGCGGAATGGCGCGCGCCGACGGCTACGAGATCCGCGCGGCGGCCGTGGCCGCCGACAAGGCCCTGTTCACGACGATGGCCGTGCTCGGCGCCGCCGTCAGCGCGCTGCCCGTGCTGCGCGACGGCTTCGCGGTGCGGAGCCTGCAGGAATACGCGCTCGACCGAGCGGAGCGCGCATGATCCCATTCGGCACACGGCTGCGCACAGCCCTCGACTCCTTCGGGCCTCTCTGCGTGGGGATCGACCCCCACGAGAGTCTGCTGCAGGAGTGGGGGATGGATGCCTCGGCCGCCGGCGTGCGGTCTTTCGGGCTCGCCGTGGTCGAGGCGGCCGCGGGCCGGGTCGGCGTCGTCAAGCCGCAGGTCGCGTTCTTCGAGCGCTTCGGGTCACGCGGCTTCGCGGCGCTCGAGGAGGTCATGGCCGCCGCGCGTGAAGCGGGACTCGTCGTGATCGCCGACGCCAAACGCGGCGACATCGGCACGACGATGGAGGGCTACGCGCACGCGTGGCTCGAGCCCGGGTCACCGCTCGAGGCGGATGCCGTGACCCTGAGCCCCTACCTCGGAGCGGACTCGCTGCGTGCGACGCTCACGACGGCCGTCCGGCACGGCAAGGGCGCCTTCGTCCTCGCCGCGACGAGCAACCCCGAGGCCTACTCGGTGCAGAGTGCAAGGACGATCGACGTCGCCGCGTCCGACGACGAGTCAGTCGCCGAGCGCGTCGCGCGGGACGTGTCGTGGATCAACGGCTCCGACGCGTTCGAGGGCGGACTCGGCCCCATCGGTCTCGTCGTCGGCGCGACCGTCGACCGCACGGTCATCGGACTGCCCGACGACGCGCTCGCGGGCGCGCCGATCCTGGCGCCGGGATTCGGGGCGCAGGGCGCCGAACCGGGTGACCTGGGGAAGCTCTTCGGCGCGCTCTCGCGCAACGTCGTCGCGAGCGAGAGCCGCAGCATCCTGTCCGCCGGCCCCGACGCCCTCGCGGCGCGCATCGAGGCCCGCGCGGCGATGTACGTTAGACATTCCGATGCCTGATTCACGTACTCCCCCCGAAGTCGACCGCGTCGCCGCATCCCGTCGCGCCGTCGCCGCCCGCAGAGCCCGCGCCGCCCTCAAGAAGGACGTCGCGATGCGCGTCATCACCCCCCAAGCCCTCCTGCGCCGGGCGCTCGACGACCCGTCGTCGCCCGCCGGCGCGATGCGCGTGACCGAGTTCCTCACGTGCATCCCCGCGATCGGCGAGGGCAAGCGCGACCGCATCCTCGCCGAGCTCGAGATCGCCCCCGTCAAGAAGCTCGGCGGGCTCGGCGCGCGCCAGCGCGTCGCGCTCACGGCCTACCTCGACTCCCGCATTCCCGAGCGCACGCCGCGCGGCAATCGCAGCAAGCTGCTCGTGCTCGCCGGCCCCACCGCCGTCGGCAAGGGGACCGTCGCGGCGCACATCAAGGCGCATCACCCCGAGATCCTGCTCTCGATCTCGGCCACGACCCGCCCGCCCCGTCCGGCAGAGGTCGACGGCGAGCATTACTTCTTCGTGGACGACGCCGAGTTCGACCGCATGATCGCGGCGGGGGAGCTTCTCGAGCACGCGACGGTGCACAACCGCTTCCGCTACGGCACGCCCCGTCGTCCCATCGACGCGGCTCTCGCCGAGGGGCGCACCGTCCTTCTCGAGATCGACCTGCAGGGCGCACGCCAGGTGCGCGCGGCCGAACCGTCGGCGACCCTCGTCTTCCTCCTGCCGCCGAGCTGGGACGAACTCGTCGAACGGCTCGTGGGCCGTGGCACGGAAGGCGACGAAGAGCGCGCACGGCGCTTGCGCACCGCCAAGGTCGAGCTCGCCTCGCAGAACGAGTTCGACTACCGGGTCGTGAACGACGATGTCGCCCGCGCGGCGGCCGAGGTCGCGGCGCTCGCGCGCTGACCCCCCGCGTTTCGTAACATTACGACCGAGTCGAGGAACACGGCGTAACGTCGGCAGGCTGGACGCATGTCCTCCCTCGCCACTGCGCCCGCACCACGCGCCACCGAGCGTCGCGGCGTCGTGCACGTCAGCGGGCTCGCGCGCACGTTTCCGACCGCGCAGGGCGCGCACGACGTGCTGCGGGGCATCGATCTCGACCTGCACGCGGGCGAGATCGTCGCGATCGTCGGCCCCTCGGGCTGCGGCAAGTCGACGCTCCTGCGACTGCTCGGCGGTCTCGACTCGCCGACGGCGGGTGTCATCGCCGTCGACGGCACGACGGTCCGCGACACCGACGACCGCACGGCCGTCGCGTTCCAGGAGCCCCGGCTCCTGCCGTGGCGCACGATCGCGCAGAACGTCGCGCTCGGGCTCCCGCGCGGAACCGACAAGCGCACTGCGCGCTCGCGGGTGGCGGAACTGCTCGAGCTCGTGGGACTCACGCCCGCGGCGGAGCGACGCCCCTCCGAGGTGTCCGGTGGCATGGCGCAGCGCGCCTCGCTCGCCCGGGCGCTCGCCCGCGGCCCCGAAGTGCTCCTGCTCGACGAGCCGTTCGGCGCACTCGACGCCCTCACCCGCCTGCGCATGCAGGACCTCCTCCTCGACATCCATGCCTCGCAGCCGACGACCGTCGCGCTCGTCACGCATGACGTCGAAGAGGCCCTCTACCTCGCCGACCGCGTCATCCTGCTGCGGTCACTCGGCGAGGATGCCGGCGCATCGTCGGTCGCACGCGCGATCGAGGTTCCCGGCATCCGTCCCCGTGACCGTGCCGACCACGTGTTCACGCAGCTGCGCGCCGAGCTCCTCGAAGGACTCGGCGTGCCCACCCATCACCACACTCCCGAGGAGACCCGATGAGCACCATCGTCCGCCGCACCGTACCCGCCCTCGTTCTGGCCGGTGCGCTGATGATGGGCACGACGGGCTGCCTCGCCGGCGAGAACGCCTCGGCCGAGTCGGGGACGGATGACGCGGGTCAGGCGCAGGAGTGGTCGACCGACACGCTGTCGCTCGACTTCGCGACCTACAACCCGCTGAGCCTCATCGTGCGCGACCAGGGCCTCATCGAGGAGGCGCTGGGCGACGACGTCACCGTCGAGTGGGTGCAGTCGGCCGGCTCCAACAAGGCGAACGAGTTCCTGCGCGCCGGCTCGATCGACGTCGGCTCGACAGCGGGGTCGGCCGCGCTGCTCGCGCGCTCGAACGGCTCGCCCATCAAGGTCATCGACATCTACTCGCAGCCCGAGTGGTCGGCGCTCGTCGTCCCCGCGGGCAGCGACATCACCTCGGTCGCCGACCTCGCCGGCACCTCCGTCGCGGCGACGCCGGGCACCGACCCGTACTTCTTCCTCCTGCAGGCGCTCGAGACCGAGGGTCTCACGATCGCCGACGTGCAGCTGCAGAACCTGCAGCACGCCGACGGTCGCGCCGCGCTCGAGGCCGGCTCGGTCGACGCGTGGGCGGGTCTGGATCCGATCATGGCCGCCGCCGAGAGCGAGTCGGGCGCGGAGCTGCTCTACCGCAACGTCGACTTCAACTCCTACGGCTTCCTCAACGCGACCGAGGACTTCATCACGAACCACGCCGACGTCGCGCAGGTCGTCGTCGATGCCTACGAAGAGGCACGTGTGTGGGCTCTCGAGAACCCCGAAGAGACGGCCGCCCTGCTCGCCGAGGTCGCTGACATCGCCCCCGAGGTCGCCTCGACGGTCATCACCGAGCGCTCCAACCTCGATGTGAGCGGCATCCCCGGCGACGACCAGCTCGCTGTGCTGAAGAAGATCGCACCCGTGCTCGTCGAGTCCGACGCCGTTCAGGGCGGAGACGCCGCAGTGCAGGCCGCGCTCGACTCGATCATCGAGGACTCCTTCGCCACGAAGGCGGTCGAGGCTCAGTGAGTCTGCGCACCGCCGAGGCGGCGGCCCCCGACGCGGGGGTCGCCGCCTCGGCGCGCTCGTTCTGGTCGCGCCCGGTCGTCCGCATCGTCGGCGGCCTGCTCGTGCCGCTCGCGCTGCTGGGCGCATGGCAGATCGCGTCGGTGTCGGGCCTCGTGCCGGCCTACCGGCTGCCTCCGCCCGCGACGGTCGTCACGGCCGCGGTCGAGATGGCCGCAACGGGCGAGCTCTGGCTGCACATCGCCATCTCCGTGCAACGCGTGCTCCTCGGCTTCCTCATCGGATCACTCGTGGGCATCGGCGCGGCCGCGATCGTGGGTCTCACCCGGGCTGGTGACGTGCTGCTCTCGCCCACCCTTGCAGCGATCCGCGCCATCCCGTCGCTGGCCCTCGTGCCGCTGCTCCTGCTGTGGATGGGCATCGGCGAGGACTCCAAGGTCACGCTGATCGCGATCGGAGCGTTCTTCCCCGTCTTCACGACGGTGTCGATCGCACTCCGCCACGTCGATGTGCGCCTGGTCGAGATGGGGCGGTCCTTCAGCCTGCGCGGCTGGGAGCTCTTCCGCACCGTACAGCTGCCGTCCGTGCTCCCCGCGCTCGTCTCGGGCCTGCGACTGGGAATGGCGCAGTCGTGGCTCTTCCTCGTGGCGTCCGAGCTGCTCGGCGCCGCGATGGGCCTCGGATTCCTGCTGACGATCTCAGGCCAGAACGGCCGCGTCGATCGCATCCTCATGACCATCGCGATCCTCGCGATCCTGGGCGCCCTGTCGAACGCGATCCTGACCCTCATCGAGAAGAGGCTCCTGAAGCGATGGACGTGACCGAGCCGATGACCGAAGCCCGCCTGGTCGAAGCCCGCACGTTCCCGCCGTCCCCGTCGTTCGCAGAGCGCGCGAACGTGACGGCGGAGGCGTACGGGCGCGCGGCGGCGGATCCCGAAGCCTTCTGGGAGGATGCCGCGCGCCGGCTCGACTGGGCGCAGCCGTGGCACACCGCGCTCGAGTGGCGCCCCGCGACCGACGGGATCCCGCGGGCCCGCTGGTTCGAGGGCGGACGCCTCAACGTGGCCGTCAACTGCGTCGACCGCCACGTCGACGCGGGTCGGGGCGACAAGGTCGCGCTGCGCTTCGAGGGCGAGCCGGGCGACCGGATCACCGTCACGTACGCGGACCTGCAGCGTCGCGTCGCGCAGGCGGCGCACGCGCTCACCTCGCTGGGCATCGAGCCGGGCGATCGGGTCGTCGTCTACCTCCCGGTCCTGATCGAGACGGTCGTGATCGCGCTCGCGTGCGCCCGCATCGGCGCCGTGCACTCGCTCGTGTTCGGCGGCTTCTCGGCCGACGCACTGCGGTTCCGCCTCGAAGACACCCATGCGAAGCTCCTCGTGACGTCGGACGGACAGTACCGCCGCGGTGCCGCGGTCGAAGTGAAGTCGACGGCGGATGCCGCGGCATCCGGTCTGCCGCATCTCGAACACGTCCTCGTCGTGCGCCGCACCGGCAGCGCCGTGCCGTGGGACGAGGCCCGCGACCGCTGGTGGCACGACGTCGTCGAGACGCAGCCGACGCAGCACGACGCGCAGGCGTTCGAAGCGGAGCATCCGCTCTTCGTCATCTACACCTCGGGCACGACCGGCAAGCCCAAGGGGCTCGTGCACACGTCGGGCGGGTACCTCACGCACGCGAGCTGGGCGCACTGGGCGCACTTCGACGCGAAGCCGGACGACGTGCACTGGTGCACGGCCGACCTCGCGTGGGTGACGGCGCACACGTACGAGATCTACGGACCGCTCTCGAACGGGCTGACGCAGGTGATCTACGAGGGCACGCCCGACGCGCCGCACCGTGAACGCCACCTGGAGATCATCGAGCGCTACGGCGTCACGGTCTACTACACGGCGCCGACGCTCATCCGCACGTTCATGACGTGGTTCGGCGACGATCTGCCCGCGGGCCACGACTTGTCGAGCATCCGACTGCTGGGCACGGTCGGCGAGGCGATCAACCCGGCCGCATGGGTCTGGTTCCGCAAGAACTTCGGACGGGATGCCGTGCCCGTCGTCGACACGTGGTGGCAGTCCGAGACGGGTGCCGCGATGATCGCGCCCCTGCCCGGCGTGACGACGCTCAAGCCCGGCTCGGCATCCGTTCCGCTTCCCGGCATCGACGCGACGGTCGTCGACGAGCGCGGCCGCGAGGTCGAGCCCGGGCGCGCCGGCACGCTCGTCGTGCGCCGGCCGTGGCCGGGGATGGCCCGCACAGTGTGGGGCGATCCCGACCGCTACCGGAGCGCGTACTGGGCACAGCACGCCGACCGCGGCTACTACGTCGCCGGCGACGGCGCGACACGCGACGCCGACGGGTACATCTGGATCCTCGGACGCCTCGACGATGTCGTGAACGTCTCGGGGCACCGCCTCTCGACGATCGAGATCGAGTCCGCGCTCGTCGCGCACGACACCGTGGGAGAGGCCGGGGTCACCGGCGTCGGCGATCCGGTGACGGGCCAGGCGGTCGCCGCCTTCGTCGTCGGGGCGGGGCGTGCGGACGTGGATGCCGCGGCCCTGCGCGCCGAGGTCACCCGTGCGATCGGGCCCGTCGCCAAGCCCCGGCACATCGTCGTCGTGCCGGATCTGCCCAAGACCCGGTCGGGCAAGATCCTGCGTCGCCTGCTGGCTCAGTTGTGGACGGCCGAGCAGGACCGCCGCGCCGGACGCGAGCCCGAACCGCTGGGCGACACGACGTCGCTGCAGAACCCCGAGGCCGTCGAGCGCATCGCCGCGGCTCTCGCCGCGGCCTGACCGGCCCCGCAGATCTGACACCATGACAGGTGAGGGAGAACATGACTGAAGAGCACCGATTCGGCTTCCGCACGCGCGCGCTGCACGCGGGCGGAACACCCGATGCCACGACCGGCGCGCGCGCCGTGCCGATCTACCAGACCACCTCGTTCGTCTTCGACGATGCGACGGATGCCGGCAACCTGTTCGCCCTGCAGAAGTACGGCAACATCTACTCGCGCATCGGGAACCCCACCGTCGCGGCTCTCGAGGAGCGCCTCGCGTCGCTCGAGGGCGGCATCGGCGCCGTCGCAACGGCATCCGGCATGAGCGCCGAGTTCATCACGTTCGCCGCCCTCGTCGGAGCGGGCGATCACGTCGTCGCGTCGGCGCAGCTGTACGGCGGCACCGTGACGCAGCTCGACGTGACACTGCGGCGGTTCGGTGTCGACACGACCTTCGTGGCATCCACCGATCCCGCGGACTACGCGGTGGCGATCCGGCCCGAGACGAAGGTGCTCTACGTCGAGACGATCGGCAACCCGTCGGGCGAGATCGCCGACATCGCCGGACTCGCCGACGTCGCGCACGCCGCGGGCATCCCGCTCGTCGTCGACTCGACCCTCGCGACACCGTATCTCGCGCGTCCGCTCGAGCACGGCGCCGACATCGTCATCCACTCCGTCACGAAGTTCCTCGGCGGCCACGGCACGACACTCGGCGGCGTCGTGATCGAGAAGGGCACGTTCGACTGGGGCAACGGGAAGTTCCCGCAGATGACCGAGCCGGTCGCCTCGTACGGCGGCATCAAATGGTGGGACAACTTCGGCGAGTACGGGTTCCTCACGAAGCTGCGCACCGAACAGCTGCGCGACATCGGTCCGGCGCTGAGCCCGCAATCGGCGTTCCAGCTCCTGCAGGGCGTCGAGACCCTGCCTCAGCGCATCGACGCGCACCTCGCCAACGCGCGGATCGTGGCCGAGTGGCTCGACAGCGACCCGCGCGTGTCGTTCGTGACCTGGGCGGGGCTCCCGGATCACCCGCATCACGACCGCGCGAAGACCTACCTGCCGCTCGGACCGGGCTCCGTCTTCGCCTTCGGCGTAGCCGCGGAAGGCGACGACCCCGAAGCCGGGCGCCGGGCCGGCGAGGCGGTCATCGATGCCCTCCAGCTCGCCTCGCATCTGGCGAACATCGGCGATGCGCGCACCCTCGTCATCCACCCCGCATCGACGACGCATCGGCAGCTGACGCCCGAGCAGCTCGTCGCGGCGGGAGTGCCCGCCGACCTCATCCGCATCTCGGTCGGACTCGAAGACCCCGAAGACATCCTGTGGGACCTCGATCAGGCCCTCACGACCGCGACAGGAGCGACCCGATGACCGATCTCTCGTGCGCTCTGCCGCCCGCTCCCGTCGATGCGTGCGCTCTTCCGGGCGCGCCGGCGCCGGGACGCACGTGGGAAGGGCCGAACGCACAGCAGCGCCTCGACATCCTCCGCTCGGCGCGCTCCGTCGCGATCGTCGGGGCTTCCGACAACCCCGCCCGCGCGAGCTACTTCGTGGGCTCCTACCTCGTCGGCTCGTCGCCGTACGACGTCTACTTCGTCAACCCGCGGGCGACGACGATCTTCGGCAGGCCGGCGTACGCGTCGCTCGCCGATCTTCCGGTCGTGCCCGACATCGTCGACGTCTTCCGCCGCGACGAGGATCTGCCGGGCGTCGCGCAGGAGGCCGTGGACGTCGGCGCGAAGGCGCTGTGGCTGCAGCTGGGGTCGTGGAACGAGGATGCCGCGGCCATCGCCGAGGCCGCGGGCCTGGATGTCGTGATGGACCGGTGCATCAAGATCGAGCACGCGCGATTCCACGGCGGACTGCATCTTGCAGGCTTCGACACGGGCGTCATCAGCTCCAAGCGACAGGTCGTCAGCCGCGGCTGAAGTCTGCACAGGCATCCGCACGGTAGAATGGTCGGATGCGCGGCCATCGTGCCGCGCCCGAGATCTACGACACATCCGCCGAAACCTGCAGGAGGTTCCCATGGCCGGAACGAACCAGGGGATCATCGATCCCCCCATCGACGCTCTTCTCGAGAAGGTCGACTCGAAGTACGAGCTCGTCATCTACGCATCGAAGCGCGCGCGCCAGATCAACGACTACTACTCCGACCTGCACGAGGGCAACCTCTTCGACAACGTCGGCCCGCTCGTCGACTCGAACGTCGAGGACAAGCCGCTGACCATCGCTCTGCACGAGATCCACGAGGACAAGCTGCGCCTGCGTCACCCGGAGTAATCCGCACCAGCACCACCTGTGCCCTCGAGAGCTGAGTGTCCGCTCTCGAGGGCATACTGGTTCACGCCCGCCCCGATCTGGAGAACCGATGTCCGAACTGCGCCTGTTCACGTCCGAGTCCGTGACCGAGGGCCATCCCGACAAGATCTGCGATCAGATCAGCGACAGCATCCTCGATGCACTCCTCACGGTCGATCCGAACAGCCGGGTCGCCGTCGAGACGCTCGTGACGACGGGCCTCGTCCACGTCGCCGGCGAGGTGCGCACGGAAGGCTACGTCGACATCCCGGGCATCGTCCGCAGTGTCGTCAACCGGATCGGCTACACCTCGAGCGAGACCGGGTTCGACGGCGACTCGTGCGGTGTGAGCGTGTCGATCGGCGAGCAGTCGAGCGACATCGCGGCGGGTGTCGACACCGCTCGCGAGCAGCGCGAAGGCGACTCGTCCGACCCGCTCGACGCCCAGGGTGCGGGCGATCAGGGCATCATGTTCGGCTACGCCACGACCGAGACGCGCGAACTCATGCCCGTCGCGGCATGGACGGCGCATCGCATCGCCGAGCGGCTGACGGAGTCCCGTCGGTCCGGCGCCCTGCCGTTCCTGCGGCCCGACGGCAAGACGCAGGTCACGCTCGGGTTCGAGGGTCAGGCGCCGCGCACCGTCGAGACGGTGGTGCTCTCGACGCAGCACCACCCCGATATCTCGCAGAAGGCGCTGCAGGCCGCTGTGCGGGCCGAAGTGATCGATCCTGTGCTCGAGACGCTCGATCTCGACGCCTCCGGCGTCAACGTGCTGATCAATCCCGCAGGCCCTTTCGTCATCGGCGGGCCCAAGGGCGACGCCGGACTCACAGGGCGCAAGATCATCATCGACACGTACGGCGGGGCCTCGCGTCACGGCGGCGGCGCGTTCAGCGGCAAGGACCCCTCGAAGGTCGATCGCTCGGCGGCGTATGCGATGCGCTGGGTCGCGAAGAACGCCGTCGCCGCGGGACTCGCCGACCGACTCGAGGTCCAGGTCGCCTACGCAATCGGTCAAGCGCGTCCGGTGGGCCTCTACGTAGAGACCTTCGGCACAGGTCATGTCTCGGATGAGGCGATCACGCGTGCGATCCTCGACGTCTTCGACCTCCGCCCGCTCGCCATCATCGAGCAGCTCGACCTGCTGCGCCCGATCTATGCGCAGACGGCCGCGTACGGCCATTTCGGGCGTGAACTGCCCGACTTCACGTGGGAGCGCACCGACCGCGTCGAAGAGCTGCGCGCAGCCTCCGGGCTCTGACGTGACCGCGCGGCGCGTCGCGCGCGTCCTGCTCGATTCCCCCCTTCCTCAGCTCGACCGGCTGTTCGACTACGCGATCCCCGCGTCCCTCGTGTCCGAGGTCGCACCCGGGGTCCGGGTGAAGGTGCCCTTGCGCAGCGCCGGACGCATGGTCGACGCGTTCGTCGTCGAGGTGGGCGAGCAGGATGACGCGGACCGCCCGCTCTCCGAGCTCGACACCGTGATCTCGACCGTGCCGGTGCTCACGCCGGGCCTCTACGCGCTCGCGCGCCGCGCGGCCGATCGCGCCGCCGGGTCGGCGAGCGACATCCTCCGCCTCGCGATCCCCAAGCGCATGGTCCGTGCCGAGAAGGCGTGGCTCGCGAACCCGCTGACCGCGGCGCCGGTCGTCGACGAGGACGCCGCGACTCGAGCATCCCTCGTCCTCGCCGATTTCCCCGGCCTCGAAGACGCGATCCTCGACGCCGGGCGCGTCGCACTCGACGCACCGCCCCGGCTCGCACAGCCGTCGCTCGGCGCGTGGGCCGAGCTGCTCGCGGCGGCCGCTGTCCGCACCCTCGCGGCAGGGCGCAGCGCCGTGATCGTCGTGCCCGACCATCGCGATCAGGCGCAGGTCGCGTCCGCTCTCGCGGCGTGGGCCCCCGACGGGTCCGTGGTCGAGACGGATGCCCGGCAAAGCTCGCCCGCCCGCTACGCCGCCTTCCTTCGGACGCTGTCGGACGCGCCCTGCATCGTTCTCGGCAATCGCTCCGCCGTCTATGCACCGGTGCACGACATCGGACTCGTCGCTCTCTGGGACGACGGGGATCCCCTCCTGTCCGAGCCGCTGAGTCCCGGCGTGCATGCGCGGGACGCCGCGCTCGTCCGGCAGGAGCTCGACGGCTGTGCGCTGCTCTTCGCAGGGCACACGCGGACCTCCGACGTCGAGCGGCTCGTGGGCGTGGGGTGGGTGCGAGAACTCCCTGCGCAACGGCGAACGAGTCCCCGGGTGGTCCTCAGCGCGACGCGCGAGGGGGAGTCCCGGGGCGCCCGCGTTCCGTCATCCGCGTTCGCCGCCGCGCGCGGGGCGCTCGAGTCCGGGCCCGTGCTCGTGCAGGTCGCGCGACCGGGGTACGCCCCCGTGCTCGTGTGCGCCGAATGCCGGCATCCCGCCCGGTGCCGCCACTGCGGCGGTCCGCTGCACGCCCGCGCCGCCGGCGCGGTGCCGGTCTGCACGTGGTGCGGCCGCTCGGCGAGCGGGTGGACGTGCGCCGACTGCGGGTCCGACAAGGTGCGCATGGTCTCGTCGGGCAGCGAGCGCACGGCCGACGAACTCGGTCGCGCGTTCCCCGGCACACGCATCATCGTCGCGGACGGCGAGCACCCCGTGCTCCACGTCGACGCGAAGCCCGCCCTCGTGATCGCGACGCGCGGCGCCGAACCCATCGCCGAGGGCGGCTATCGCGCCGTCATCCTGCTCGACGGCGACCGGATGCTCCAGGCCGACGATCTGCGCATCGGCGAGTCGTGCCTGCGGTGGTGGTCCAACGCCGCCGCCCTGGCGGCCCCGCGCGCACCCGTGCACCTCGTCGGCGTCGCCGGCCCCGTCGCGCGCGCCCTCGCGACGTGGACCCAACCCGCCTACGCGCGCGCCGAGCTCGAGGACCGCATCCCGCTCCGAATGCCTCCGGCCGTCCGCGTCGCCTCGATCGACGGTGATCGGGTCGCCGTCGACACCGCCCTCACAGCACTGCGCGAAGGCGTGCCCGAGGTCGACCCGACCTGGGTGCTCGGACCTGTTCCGACCGAGAACGGCGCACGGGCGCTCGTGCGCTTCGACTACTCCGCAGGCTCCAAGGTCACCGACGCGCTGCGCGCCTCGGTGATCGCGGACGCCCTTGCGGCGCGCCGGGCGAACAAGGGCCGCCGCCAGCCCCAGGGCAGACCCCAGGCGCCCCGCAATACACTCAGAGTGCGGGTCGACGTGCCCGATCTCGACCTCTAAGGACCCCATGCGCCTCGTCTTCGCGGGCACCCCCGCGCCCGCCGTGCCGTCGTTGCGCGCCCTCGCGGCGCGCGGCCACGACCTCCGTCTCGCGGTGACGCGCACCGACGCGCCACTCGGTCGCAAGCGCGTCCTGACGCCGTCGCCGGTCGCCGTCGCGGCGAATGAGCTCGGCATCGAGGTCGTCCGCGCCGATCGTCTCGACGCCGACGTCACGGCGCGCATCGCGGCGGAGGAGCCCGATCTCGGCGTCATCGTCGCGTATGGCGGGCTCGTGCGCGAGCCGCTCCTGTCGACGCCGCGTCTCGGATGGATCAATCTGCACTTCTCGCTTCTTCCGCGGTGGCGGGGCGCCGCACCCGTGCAGCGCGCGATCATCGCCGGCGACCGCACGACCGGTGCGAGCGTCTTCCAGCTCGTCGCCGAACTCGATGCCGGGGAAGTCTTCGGCGAGATCGAGCTGCCCGTTCCCGCGGCGGCGACGGCGGGCGAGCTGCTCGACGAACTCGCGATCGCGGGTGCCGACCTGCTGGCCGAGGTCGTGGCATCCCTCGCCGATGGCTCCGCTGTCGCAACCGCGCAGGCGGGCGACCCGACCTACGCCCACAAGCTCGGCGACGACGACGGCCGAATCCGATGGGACGAGCCGCAGACCGCCGTTCTCGACCGCATCCGCGGCGTGACGCCCGAACCCGGCGCACACACGACGATCGACGGCGCGCGGCTCAAGGTGCTCGCGGCATCCGCAGCCGAGGGCGCCCTCGCTCCCGGCGCGATCGCCGGCGACGGCAAGCGAGTGCTCGTCGGGACGGCGACCGACCCCGTCGTGCTCGTCACGGTGCAGCCCGCCGGCAAGGGCGCGATGCGCGCCGCGGATTGGTGGCGCGGCCTGCGCGATGCACCGGCGGAGGTCGGCACGTGAGCCGCGTGCAGCCCGCGCGGCGCGTCGCGTACGACACGCTCCGCGCCGTTCACGAGTCCGACGCCTACGCGAATCTGCACCTGCCGACGGCGATCGCCCGCGCCGGCCTGAATCCCGCCGACGCGGGACTCGCGACCGAGCTGGCGTACGGCACGCTGCGACGCCAGGGCACGTACGACGCCGTCATCCAGATCGCCGCCGACCGCGCGGTGCACGACATCGATCCCGCCGTGCTCGACGCCCTCCGGCTCGGCGTGCACCAGCTCCTCTCGACGCGCGTCGCATCGCACGCCGCCGTCAACGAGTCGGTCGAGATCGCGCGCGAAGCCGGCAGCCGGGGCGCCGCGGGCTTCACGAACGCCGTGCTGCGGCGCGTGTCGCGCGATACGCCGGGGGAGTGGATGCAGCGCATCGCCGACGGCGCGCGCTCAGACGACGAGCGCCTCGGGCTCGTGACATCGCACCCGGTCTGGATCGTGCGGGCGCTGCGTCGGGCGCTCGCGGCGGAGGGTCGGGCCGACGAGCTCGAACAGCTGCTCGCGGCCGACAACGACGCGCCACGGGTGACGATGGCCGCTCTGCCCGGTCTCGCCGAGGTGCCCGAGAGCGCTGTCCGCACGCCGTACTCGCCGTTCGGATTCCGGCTCGGCGGCGGCGACCCCGAGTCCTCCATCCGCGCGTCCGAGGGGCGCCTGCGGGTGCAGGACGAAGGCTCGCAGCTCGCCGCGCTCGCCCTCGTGCACGCGACGCCGATCGAGCAGGGCGAGCGCTGGCTCGACCTGTGCGCGGGCCCGGGCGGCAAGACGGCCCTGCTCGCGGCCGAGGCGATCGGGCGCGGCGCGCGCCTCGACGCGAACGAGATCACACCCGCGCGTGCCGGACTCGTGCGGCAGGCGCTCGCGGCAGTGCCGCTCGAGGTCGAGGTCGCCGAGCGCGACGGCCGGGAGTATGCGGCGGAGCATCCTGGCGTGTACGACCGCATCCTGGTCGACGCGCCGTGCACGGGGCTCGGCGCAATGCGCCGTCGCCCCGAGGCGCGCTGGCGCAAGGCCCCCTCCGACGTCCCCGAGCTGTCCGAGCTGCAGCGCGAACTGCTCTCTAGCGCGATCGGTGCGCTCAAGCCGGGCGGCGTCGTCGCGTACGTCACCTGCTCGCCGCACCTCGCCGAGACGGCGGGCGTCGTCGCCGAAGTGCGTCGCGAATGGGGCGAGGCGATCGAAGAGATCTCGGCGCGGGATGCCGTGGCCTCGGCATCCCGCATCGATCCCAGCATCCTGCCCCAGATCGACGGCTCGGGTCGCGCGCAGCTGTGGCCGCACCGGCACGGCACCGACGCGATGTCGATCTCGCTCCTGCGCCGCGTCTGATCCGGCGTGTACGCCTGCGGACCTGTGTCGGCGCGTCTTCCGACATCCAGACCCCGCTATCGCGCTGCGTGTCCCACCTCGCGCGCTACGTGTCCCATTTCTGCTCGAATGCGAACCCCATTCCGAGGTGAACTGGGACACGCCTGCGCAGTCGGGTGAGTCCGCGGTCGCCCGAGCGCTTTCACACGCGGGCGGGCAGAGAGCGAGCCCGCTGTGAGTCAGACGAGGAGCACGAACCCCTCGGGCATCGTCTCGAACTCGGCTTGGAGGGCGACCACCGCGCCCGGGTGAGCGGCGCCCAGCCCGGTCGCGTCGACCGTCACGGTCGCGCCCGGCGGCAGCTCGTCGCCCATGCCGCGCAGGATCGCGACGACGCGCTCCGTTCCGGCGAATCCGAGTTCACCGCCCAGACGGACGACGCGCCCGCCCTCCACGGTCTCGAGGGCGACGGCGGGCACCGCGACGCTCTCGTGCGACTCGAGCATGTGCATCCCGAATCGTTCGGCGAGCTCCTCGACCACGAGCACGCTGCGCACGGAGTTGCCGTGCGTGTCGAGGCGCGGGCTGAACGCGGCCACGCCGAATTGCGACGGCGCGACGGCGAGGAGACCGCCGCTCACGCCGCTCTTGGCCGGGAGGCCGACGCGCAGCATCCATTCGCCCGAGAAGTCGTACATTCCGCAGCTGCCCATGATCGAGAGCACGTCGCGGGCGACGCGCTCGTCGATGACGCGACGGCGGGTGAGGGGGTTCACTCCGCCGAAGGCCAGCGTCGCGGCCATGACGGCGAGATCCCGCACCGTTACGAGCAGGGAGCACTGGCGGAAGTACGCCTCGACCGCCGTCTCGACCTCGCCCTCGAGCACGCCGTGCGAGCGGAGCAGGTGTGCCAGCGCGCGGTTGCGGTCGCCCGTCGCGGACTCCGACGCGTAGACGGCCTCGTCGACCCACAGCGACCGCCCGGCGAACGCCGAGAGCGTCTCGACGATGCGGGCCGTGCGCTCGTCGACGTCGCCACCGGGGACGAGGGATGACACGGCGATCGCGCCCGCGTTGATCATCGGATTCGCGGGGCGGCCCGTGCCCATCTCGAGACTGATCGCGTTGAACGGCTCGCCGCTCGGCTCGACGCCGACGCGCGCGAGCACCCGCTCGCGACCGAGCTCCTGCAACGCGAGCGCGAGCACGAAGGGCTTCGAGATCGACTGGATGGTGAACTCCGCCGCATCGTCGCCCACCGCTCGCACGCGTCCGTGCGGACCGACGACGGCGAACGCAAGTCGATCGGTGTCTGCGGCTGCGAGCTCCGGGATGTAGTCGGCCGGCGCGCCGGCGTCCTGCGGGGCGATCTCGTCGAGGACGTCGTCGAGCAGGGCGGTGATGGGGTCCACGCATCGAACATAATGGAGCCGTGCCCGACGAGAACGGCCGCGAACGCGGCATCCGCATCAATCCCAGCATCCTCGCCGCCGACTTCGTCAACATGCAGGCAGACCTCGCGCGCATCGCGACGGCCGATTTCGTGCACGTGGATGTCATGGACAATCACTTCGTGCCGAATCTGACCTTCGGTCTGCAGATGGTCGAGCGTATCCAGGCGACGAGTCCCGTGCCGCTGGACGTGCACCTCATGATCACCGACCCCGAGCGCTGGGCTCCCGGCTACGCCGAGCTCGGAGCCGCGTCGGTCACGTTCCATCTCGAAGCGTCGGCTGAGCCGATCACACTCGCGCGCCGGCTCCGCTCGATCGGTGCCCGGGCCGGTGTCGCGGTCAAGCCGGGAACCCCCGTCGAGGGGCTGTTCGACGTGCTCGACGAGTTCGACCAGATCCTCGTCATGACCGTCGAACCGGGCTTCGGCGGTCAGTCGTTCATGCCCGAGACGATGCCCAAGCTCCGCCTGCTCGCCGATGAGGCGCGTCGTCGCGGGTCCGAGGTCTGGCTGCAGGTCGACGGCGGCATCGGCGAGTCCACGATCGCCCAGGCCGCCGAGGCCGGCGCCGACACGTTCGTCGCAGGATCCGCGGTCTTCGCCTCGGGCGACCCCGACAACGCGATCGCGGGCCTCCGCTCGGCCGCGGCGCACGCGCACTGATCGGTTCGCCGGTTGCGCGCGGCGTCACGCGGGCATCGGCACCGCCGCGGGTCGCTACCCTAGAACGGTGAAGACGTTCGAGACGCTGTACGCCGAGCTCGCCGCGAACGCGGCGGAGCGCCCCGAGGGATCGGGGACCGTCGCGCAGCTCGACGCCGGCGTGCACGCGATCGGCAAGAAGATCGTCGAAGAAGCCGCCGAAGTGTGGATGGCCGCCGAGTACGAGTCTGTGGATGCCGCAGCAGAAGAGATCTCGCAGCTGCTCTACCACCTGCAGGTGCTCATGATCGCGAAGGGCCTGTCGCTCGAGGACGTCTACCGACATCTCTGAGCTGCTCCCGCATCCTTCCGCCACGAACTGAAAGCACACGTCATGCTGCGAATCGCCGTGCCGAACAAGGGCTCGCTCGCCGACACCGCCCACGAGATGCTCGCCGAAGCGGGCTACACGGGTCGCCGCGACCCCAAGGACCTGCACGTCATCGACCCGGTGAACGAGGTCGAGTTCTTCTACCTGCGTCCGAAAGACATCGCGACCTACGTCGGCTCGGGCGCGCTCGACGTCGGCATCACGGGCCGCGACCTGCTCTTCGATGCCCGGATGCCGGGAGCCCGCGAGATCGAGGCGCTCGGTTTCGGGGAGTCGACGTTCCGCTTCGCGGGCACGCCGGGCCGCTTCGCCGACCTCGCGGACCTCGAGGGCGCCCGCGTCGCGACGTCGTACCCGGGCCTCGTCGACGGGTTCCTCGACGAGCGCGGCATCGCGGTCGACCTCGTTCCACTGGACGGCGCCGTCGAGTCGGCGGTGCGGCTGGGGGTGGCGGATGCCGTCGCCGACGTCGTCTCGACCGGCACGACGCTGCGGCAGGCGGGTCTCGAGATCTTCGGCCCCGTGCTGCTCGAGTCCGAGGCCGTGCTCATCGCCGGCCCCGCCGACGCCCCGGGCAGCGACACGCTCCTGCGACGCCTGCGTGGTGTCATGGTCGCGCGGCGCTACGTGCTCGTCGACTACGATCTGCCCGTCGCGCTGCTCGACGACGCCGTGCGGATCGCGGGCGGCATCGAGTCGCCGACGATCTCGCCGCTTCGCGATCCCGAGTGGGTCGCCGTGCGCGTCATGGTGTCGCGCAAGGAGGTCAACCGCGTCATGGACGACCTCTACGGCATCGGCGCGCGCGCGATCCTCGTGACCGCGATCCACAACGCGAGGTTGTGACATGGCACTCGTCTGCCGCGTCATCCCGTGCCTCGACGTCGCCGCCGGCCGCGTCGTGAAGGGCGTCAACTTCGAGAACCTGCGCGACATGGGCGACCCGGTCGAGCTCGCTCGCGAGTACTTCCGACAGGGTGCGGACGAGCTGACGTTCCTCGACGTCACGGCGACGGTCGATGAGCGCGCGACGACGTACGAGGTCGTCCGGCGTACGGCCGAAGAGGTCTTCATCCCGCTCACGGTCGGCGGGGGAGTCCGCTCGGCCGAGGACGTCGCGCGCCTGCTCTCGGTCGGCGCCGACAAGATCGGCGTCAACTCGGCCGCGATCGCACGGCCGGATCTGCTCGACGAGATCGCCGACCGCTTCGGTGCGCAGGTGCTCGTGCTCTCGCTCGACGTCAAGCGCTCCGCGGCGACGCACTCCGGATTCGTCGTGACGACGCACGGCGGGCGCACCGAGACCGAGCTCGACGCCCTGGACTGGGCCCGCGAGGCGATCGAACGCGGGGCGGGCGAGCTCCTCGTCAACTCGATCGACGCCGACGGCACGAAGGCCGGATTCGATCTCGAGCTCGTGCGCCTCATGCGCGAAGTTTCGAGCGTGCCGGTCATCGCGTCGGGCGGCGCCGGTGCCGCCGCGGACTTCGGCCCCGCGGTCGAAGCGGGCGCGGATGCCGTGCTCGCAGCATCCGTCTTCCACTCCGGTCAGCTCACCGTCGGCGACGTCAAAGCCGCGATGTCCGCCGACGGCATCGCGGTGCGCGAGGTCGCGGCGTGAGCGAGTCGATCGAAGACCGCATCGCGCGCGTCGCGTTCAACAGCGACGGGCTGGTCGCGGCGATCATCCAGCAGTGGGACACCCACGAGGTCCTGATGCTCGGATGGATGGATGCCGAGGCCCTCCGCCGCACGCTGACCGAGGGACGCGTGACCTTCTGGTCGCGGTCCCGCCAGGAGTACTGGCGCAAGGGCGACACCTCCGGTCACGCGCAGTACGTCCGCGGCGCGCGCCTGGACTGCGACGGCGACGCGATCCTCGTGCAGGTCGAGCAGATCGGCGCGGCGTGCCACACGGGCGACCGCACGTGCTTCGACGCCGACGACCTGGACCCGATCGCGGGGGAGCCGGAGTGATCGCGCGCGCGCGACTCCTCTCGGTCGTCGTGACGCTGCTCGCGGGCGCGATCGGCATCATCTCGTCGACGCAGACGTGGATCTTCGTGCTGCTCGAGGACGGCATCCATCATCAGCTCGCGGTGCCGGGGGCGGCCGCCGTGCCCGTCCTCGCTCCATTGAGCCTCGCCGTTCTCGCGCTCGGCGCCGCGCTCTCGATCGCCGGTCTCGTGCTGCGCTACATCTTCGGCGCGCTCACGGTGCTGATCGCGGCCGTGCTCGCTGTGCTGACCTTCCAGGTCTACGCGCCCGACACCCGGCACGTCGCATCGACAGTCACCGAGGCGACCGGCATCTCCGGGGCCGATGCGGTATCGGAGCTCGTGGCAGGCGTCTCGACGACCCCCTGGGTGCCGATCACGCACGCCGCCTGGGTCGTGCTGTTCGTCGTCGGGATCTTCATCCTCGCAACGGCACGCCGCTGGAAGAGCACGGGACGCAAGTACACGACGGATGCCGCGACCACCGCACCCGCGGCATCCCGCCCTCACGACGCGATCGACGACTGGGACGACCTGTCCCGTGGCGAGGATCCGACCGCCCGCCCGCTAGACTGACCGCAGCCGCGACTACTCGGAGGAACCCATGAGCGACGACATCAGCGACCCCGGCCACGGACACTCCCCGGCCGCCTGGACGGCTGTCGTGATCATGCTCGTCGCCGTCACGCTGGGCACGCTGTTCTACTGGTTCGACATGCCCGTCCTCGTCTGGGCATCCGCGGGTCTGCTCGTCGTCGGAGCCATCGTCGGCTGGGCCATGGCCAAGGCGGGCTACGGCGTCAAGGGACCGAAGTACTCCCCGAAAGCGCACTGACGTGCTCGCCGACCTCACGGCCGGCGCGGTAGAGGATGCCGAGGCTCGCTCGGCCGAGCGGCCCACAGCCGTCGTCGAGAGCGCTGCTCTCGCGCAGGCGCCCGCGCTCGATGCCCTCGCCGCGCTCGCTCCCGCTGACCGCGTCAAGATCATCGCCGAAGTCAAGCGCGCGAGTCCGTCGCGCGGCGACCTGGCATCCATCCCCGATCCTGCCCACCAGGCTCTCCGGTATCAGGAGGGCGGCGCGTCAGCCATCTCGGTGCTGACCGAGGGCCGTCGTTTCAAGGGCAGTCTCGCCGACCTCGAGGCCGTCAAGGCCGCGGTCGATGTGCCGGTGCTGCGCAAGGACTTCATCGCGACCGAGTACCAGGTGCTGGAGGCCCGCGCGTCGGGCGCCGACCTGGTGCTGCTGATCGTCGCGGCGCTCGCGCAGCCCGTCCTGACACGGCTGCACAAGCTCGTGCTCGAACTCGGCATGACACCCCTCGTCGAGACCCATTCGGCGAGCGAAGTCGATACCGCGGCCGACCTGGGCGCGAAGCTGATCGGCGTCAACGCACGGGATCTCTCGACCTTCGCGCTCGATCGCGATCTGTTCGGTCGCCTCGTGGACCGTATCCCGGCGGATGCCGTCAAGATCGCCGAGTCGGCCGTGCTGAGCCCCGCCGACGTCACCCACTACCGCAGCGCGGGCGCCGATGTCGTCCTCGTGGGGGAGGCCCTCGTGACCAACGACCCCGTGTCCACACTGCACGCGTTCCTGGAGGCCGGGTCGTGACTCTTCTCCGCGAGGCATCCGGCCCCTTCTTCGGCGACTTCGGCGGGCGCTACATGCCCGAATCGCTCATCGCCGCGATCGACGAGCTGACGGCAGAGTACGAAGCGGCGAAGGCGGATGCCGCGTTCCAGGCCGAGTTCGTGCACCTCCTGCACACGTACGCGGGGCGACCGTCGATCATCACCGAGGTGCCGCGGTTCGCGGAGCACGCCGGGGGAGCGCGGGTCTTCCTCAAACGCGAGGACCTCAACCACACCGGCTCGCACAAGATCAACAACGTCCTGGGGCAGGCGCTGCTCACCAAACGACTCGGCAAGACCCGCGTCATCGCCGAGACGGGTGCGGGGCAGCACGGTGTCGCGACCGCGACGGCCGCGGCCCTGTTCGGCTTCGACTGCACGATCTACATGGGCGAGGTCGACACCGAGCGCCAGGCCCTCAACGTCGCCCGCATGCGGCTGCTGGGCGCCGAGGTGATCCCGGTCACGACGGGCTCGCGCACGCTCAAGGACGCCATCAACGACGCCTACCGCGACTGGGTCGCGAGCGTCGAGACGACGAACTACATCTTCGGCACGGCGGCGGGACCCCATCCCTTCCCGGCCATGGTGCGCGATTTCCAGAAGGTCATCGGAGAAGAAGCCCGTCAGCAGTTGCTCGACGAGGTCGGGCGCCTGCCAGACGCGGTCCTCGCGTGCGTCGGCGGCGGCTCGAACGCGATCGGCATGTTCGACGCGTTCCTCGACGATGAGGGCGTCAAGCTGTACGGCGTCGAGGCCGCCGGTGACGGTGTCGACACCGAGCGGCACGCGGCATCCATCGAACGCGGCCGCGTCGGAGTGCTCCACGGCGCGAAGACATACGTCCTGCAGGACGAGGACGGCCAGACGATCGAATCGCACTCGATCTCGGCGGGTCTCGACTACCCGGGCGTCGGCCCCGAGCACTCCTGGCTCGCCGCGATCGGGCGGGCGGACTACATCCCCGCGACCGACGACGAGGCGATGCAGGCGCTCCGACTGCTCTCGCGCACCGAGGGCATCATCCCCGCTGTGGAATCCGCCCACGCCCTCGCGGGTGCCATGCGGATCGGGCGCGAGCTGGGCCCCGACGCGATCCTCGCCGTGTGCCTCAGCGGCCGCGGCGACAAGGACATGGACACCGCCGCACGCTACTTCGATCTGTACGACCGTGAGCCGCTGCCGCCCGCGCCCGACGTCGACGCCGCCCATGGTGAAGGAGCCGAGCTGTGAGCCGCGTCGCCGCCGCGATCGATCGCGCGAAGTCCGAGGGCCGCGGCGCGTTCGTGGGCTACCTGCCGTTGGGATTCCCCGACCTGCAGACGAGCATCGACGCGGCCGTCACGCTGGCCGAGAGCGGTGCCGACATCCTCGAACTCGGTCCGCCGTACTCCGACCCCGTCATGGACGGCACCGTCATCCAGGAGGCGACGCAGGCTGCGCTCGCGGGAGGCTTCCGGCTGCGCGACACGTTCACGGCCGTGCGAGAGATCGCGAAGCGCACCGACGTGCCGATCCTCGTCATGACGTACATCAACCCGGTGCTGCAGTACGGCGTCGACCGCTACGCCGATGATCTTCTCGCGGCCGGGGGAGCGGGCCTCATCACGCCCGACATCACCCCGGAGGCCGCTGAGGATTGGATCGCCGCCAGCAAGCGCACGGGCCTCGACCGCGTCTTCCTCGCCGCGCCCACCTCGACCGACGAACGGCTCGACCTCATCGTCAAGAGCTCGACCGGCTTCGTCTACACCATCTCGACGATGGGCATCACGGGGGAGAGAGCGGAGCTGGATGCCGCGGCCCGCACGCTCGTCGCCCGCCTGCGCGATCACGGCGTCGAGCACGCGTGCGTCGGCATCGGCATCTCGAACGCCGAGCAGGTCGCGGGTGTCCTCGACTACGCCGACGGAGCGATCGTCGGCACGGCGCTCGTCCGCGCCCTGCGGGAGGGCGGACTCGACGGGCTCGCCGAGACGGCGCGCGCGCTTGCCGCGGGCACGGTCACGGGCCCGGCGTCCGGGAACTAAACTCGCACTCATGCTTTCTTCCGCCGCGAGCGTCGTCGCCAGCATCCCGAGCCCTTCCATCAGCTCCTTCCAGCTCGGCCCGCTCACGATCCACTTCTACGCGCTGTGCATCATCGCCGGCATCATCGCCGCCGTGCTGCTCACCAACCACCGTCTCACGAAGCGCGGCGCCGAGCCGTGGGTCGTCATCGACATCTCGCTCATCGCGGTGCCGCTCGCGATCATCGTGGCGCGGCTTTACCACGTGTTCACGCACGCGGGCTTCTACTTCGGCGAGGGCCGCGAGTGGTGGAACCCGTTCGTGCAGGACGCAATCTGGAACGTCTGGGACGGCGGCATCGCGATCTACGGGTCGCTCATCGGCGGTGCGATCGGCGCATGGCTCGGCTGCAAGTGGACGGGCATCCGGGTCTGGACGTTCGCCGACGCCCTCGCACCCGGCCTCCTCCTCGCGCAGGCGCTGGGTCGTTTCGGCAACTGGTTCAACCAGGAGCTCTACGGTCTGCCCACAGATCTCCCGTGGGGCCTGCAGATCGACTACCCGAACGCGGCGTGGCCCGTGGGTCTGCCCGAGGGAACACTCTTCCACCCGACCTTCCTCTACGAAGTGATCTGGAACCTCCTCGGCGTCCTCGTCCTCCTCTACATCGGCCGGAAGTTCCGCCTGCAATGGGGCCGCCTGTTCGCGATCTACCTCGTCTGGTACAGCGCGGGCCGCATCGTGTGGGAGTCGATCCGCATCGACCCGAGCGACATCATCCTGGGGCTGCGCACCAACGTGTGGGCGGCGATCATCGGCGTGATCGTGGGCGTCGTCATCTTCTTCGTGCAGAAGCGACGCCACCCGGGCCTCGAGCCGTCGCCCTACAAGCCCGGACGCGAGTGGACGCCCAAGGGCACGGTACAATCGCAGGACGCGGACTACGTCGATGTCAGCGAACCACCGATCGACGAAGTCACCGAAGGCACCGCCACAAGCACAGTCGCCACGAAGTAAGCCGCGCTCTTCCCCCCAGCGCGCGCCCCTTTTCCCCAATGTGCACGGGCCGACGTCGTCCCATCCAGATCTGATCATGTGAGGACGGTTGGTATGGCTTCTCGCTCCCCTCGCGCCGCCACCCTGGCGACGTTCCCCGCCAAGCAGGGCATGTACAACCCCGCTTTCGAGAAGGATGCCTGCGGCCTCGCGATGGTCGCGACGCTCCGCGGCGAGGCGAGCCACGAGATCATCGACCTCGCTCTCACGGCGCTGCGCAACCTCGAGCACCGCGGTGCCATCGGGTCGGACGCCGGAACGGGCGACGGTGCCGGCATCCTGACGCAGATGCCGGATGCCTTCCTCCGCGCGGTCGTCGAGTTCGAGCTGCCCGCCGTCGGCCGCTACGCGGTCGGTCTCGCCTTCCTGCCGCAGGACGACGACGCCCGCGCAGCCCAGAAGGACGGTATCGAGCGGATCGCGGCATCCGAGGGCCTCACCGTCCTCGGCTGGCGTGTCGTCCCCACCGACGACGCCCACCTCGGCAAGCTCGCGTTCGCAGCTCGTCCGGTGTTCGAGCAGCTGTTCGTCTCGAGCGCAGCCGAGCTCGAGGGGATCGCCCTCGATCGCCGCACCTTCCGGCTGCGCAAGCGCGCGCGGACCGAGCTCGACGCGTACTTCGTCTCGCTGTCCAGCCGCACGCTCGGCTACAAGGGCATGGTCACGACGCTGCAGCTCGAGCCGTTCTACCCCGATCTGTCCGACGACCGTTTCGCGTCGGAGCTCGCCGTGGTGCACTCCCGCTACTCGACGAACACCTTCCCGTCGTGGCCGCTCGCGCAGCCGCTTCGCATGCTCGCGCACAACGGCGAGATCAACACCGTCAACGGCAACCGCAACTGGATGCGCGCGCGCCAGTCGCAGCTCGAATCCGAGCTGATCGGCGACATCCGTCCGCTCTTCCCCATCTGCACCGAGGGCGCGAGCGACTCGGCATCCTTCGACGAGGTCCTCGAGCTCCTCACGCTGACGGGCCGCAGCCTGCCCCACGCGATCATGATGATGGTTCCCGAGGCCTACGAGAAGCAGGCCGACATCGATCCCGAGCTGCGCGCGTTCTACGACTTCCACTCGATGCAGATGGAGCCGTGGGACGGCCCCGCCGCGCTGATCTTCACCGACGGCACGCTCGTGGGCGCCACGCTCGACCGCAACGGCCTGCGCCCGGGCCGATGGACCGAGACGACCGACGGCATCGTCGTGATCGGCAGTGAGACGGGCGTGCTCGATTTCGCCCCCGAACGCATCAAGCGCCGCGGACGCCTGCGCCCGGGCCGCATGTTCCTCGTCGACACGGCGCAGGGCCGCATCATCGAGGACGACGAGATCAAGCGCGACCTCGCGACCCTGCACCCGTGGCAGGAGTGGCTGGATGCCGGGCGCGTGCGCCTCGCGGACCTTCCCGAGCGCGAGCACATCGTGCATCCCATCGCCTCGATCACGCGCCGTCAGCGCACTTTCGGCTACACCGAGGAAGAGGTCAAGATCCTCCTCACCCCAATGGGTCAGAACGGTGCCGAACCGCTCGGTGCGATGGGCTCGGACACGCCCGTCGCCGTCCTCAGTGAGCGCCCGCGGCTGCTGTTCGACTACTTCACGCAGCAGTTCGCCCAGGTGACCAACCCACCGCTGGACTCGATCCGCGAAGAGGTCGTCACGTCGCTCGCGCTGGGCCTCGGCCCCGAACGCAACCTGCTCGCGTGGGGGCCCGAGCACACGCGCAGCGTGGCGCTCGACTTCCCCGTCATCGACAACGACGAACTCGCCAAGATCCAGCACATCCACACCGCGCTGCCCGGCCGCTCGTCCGTCACGATCCGCGGGCTCTATCGCGTCGAGTCGGGCGCGAAGGGCATGAACAAGCGCCTCGCGCAGATGTGCAAAGAGGTCGATCACGCGATCGAAGACGGCGCGGAGTTCATCGTGCTGAGCGACCGCGACTCGAACAAGGACCTCGCGCCCATCCCGTCGCTGCTCATGCTCGCAGCCGTGCACCACCACCTCATCCGCAACGAGACGCGCATGCGCGTGGGCCTCGTCGTCGAGGCCGGGGACGTGCGCGAAGTTCATCACGTCGCGACCCTCATCGGCTACGGGGCATCGGCGGTCAACCCGTACCTCGCGATGGAGACCGTCGAGTACCTCGTCCGTGCCGGCTACATCACGGGCATCACGCCCGAGAAGGCCGTCAAGAACCTCATCTACGCGCTCGGCAAGGGCGTGCTGAAGATCATGTCCAAGATGGGCATCTCGACCGTCTCGTCGTACGCCGGCGCACAGGTGTTCGAAGCCGTGGGGCTGTCGGACGAGTTCATCTCGACCTACTTCACCGGCACGGAGTCCAAGCTCGGGGGAGTGGGGCTCGACGTCATCGCGGCCGAGAACGCCCGTCGGCACGAGTACGCGTACCCGGAGGATGCCGCGGTGCGCGCGCACGAGCGGCTGTGGACCGGCGGCGAGTACCAGTGGCGCCGCGATGGATCGCCCCACCTGTTCAACCCCGACACCGTGTTCCGTCTGCAGCACTCGACGCGCACGCGCCGGTACGACATCTTCCGCGAGTACACGAAGCTCGTCGACGACCAGGCACACGAGCTGAAGACCCTGCGCGGGCTCTTCCGGCTCAAGACGGGTCAGCGGCCTGCCGTACCCATCGACGAGGTCGAGTCCGTCTCGGCGATCGTCAAGCGGTTCTCGACGGGCGCGATGAGCTACGGCTCGATCTCGCGCGATGCGCACGAAACGCTCGCGATCGCGATGAACTCCATCGGCGCGAAGTCGAACACGGGCGAGGGCGGCGAAGACGTCGAGCGCCTGCTCGACCCCGCCCGCCGCAGCGCGATCAAACAGGTCGCGTCGGGGCGCTTCGGCGTGACGAGCCTCTACCTGACCGAGGCCGACGACATCCAGATCAAGCTCGCTCAGGGCGCGAAGCCCGGCGAGGGCGGTCAGCTCATGTCGACCAAGGTCTATCCGTGGATCGCGCGTACCCGGCATTCGACCGCCGGCGTCGGGCTGGTCTCGCCGCCGCCTCACCACGACATCTACTCGATCGAAGACCTCAAGCAGCTGATCTTCGACCTGAAGCGGGCGAACCCGAGCGCACGGATCCACGTCAAGCTCGTGAGTCAGTCGGGCATCGGTGCGGTGGCCGCGGGCACCGCGAAGGCGCTGGCCGACGTCATCCTCGTCTCCGGTCACGACGGCGGCACGGGCGCGAGCCCGCTCAACTCGCTCAAGCACGCGGGTACACCGTGGGAGCTCGGCCTCGCTGAGACGCAGCAGACGCTCATGCTCAACGGCATGCGCGACCGCGTCGTCGTGCAGGTCGACGGTCAGCTCAAGACCGGACGCGACGTCATCATCGGCGCGCTGCTGGGCGCCGAGGAGTTCGGCTTCGCGACGGCGCCGCTCGTGGTCTCGGGCTGCATCATGATGCGCGTCTGCCACCTCGACACCTGCCCCGTGGGCGTCGCGACGCAGAACCCCGTGCTGCGCGAGCGCTTCAACGGCAAGCCGGAGTTCGTCGTGAACTTCATGGAGTTCATCGCCGAAGAGGTGCGCGAGATCCTGGCGGAACTCGGCTACCGCACGCTCGACGAGATCATCGGTCGCAACGACCTGCTCGACGTCGACGGCGCCGTCGAGCACTGGAAGGCGAGCGGGATGGATCTCGCTCCGATCCTCGAGGGCCCGCAGTTCGGCGACGACGAGATGCGCCGCAACATCCGTGCGCAGGACCACGAGCTCGACGAGCACTTCGACATCCAGATCATCGAGCAGGCAGGAGGTGTGCTCGCCGACGGCGGTCACATCTCGATCGACCTGCCGGTGCGGAACACGGCGCGTGCCGTCGGGACGCTCCTCGGGCACCACGTGACGCGCGCGCACGGCGCGAACGGGCTGCGCTCCGGTTCGATCGAGGTCAACCTCACGGGCTCGGCCGGTCAGTCCTTCGGGGCGTTCATGCCCGCGGGCATCACCCTGCGCCTCGAGGGCGACTCGAACGACTACGTCGGCAAGGGCCTGTCGGGGGGCCAGATCGTCGTGCGGCCGCCGCGCGCGGCATCCTTCGACGCCTCCGAGAACGTCATCGCGGGCAATGTCATCGGCTACGGCGCGACGCAGGGCACCATGTTCCTGTCCGGCGTCGTCGGCGAGCGGTTCTTCGTCCGCAACTCGGGAGCGACGGCGGTCGTCGAGGGTGTGGGTGACCACGCGCTCGAGTACATGACCGGCGGGCTCGCCGTCATCCTCGGCCGCACGGGTCGCAACCTCGGCGCCGGAATGTCGGGCGGTACGGCTTACGTCTACAAGCTCGACGAGGCTCTGGTCAACCGCGAGGCGCTCAAGAACGGCGAGCTCGAACTCGGCCCGCTCGGGTCGGGGGATGCCGAGATCCTGCGGGATCTGCTCACGCAGCACGTGTCCGAGACGGACTCGACGCTCGCAGCATCCCTTCTCGCAGACTTCGACGACGAGATCGAGAACTTCGTCCGCGTCCTGCCGCGCGACTACGCGGCCGTCCTGCAGACGCGGCAGACCGCCGTCGCAGAGGGACTCGACCCCGACGGCGACGTCGTCTGGAACCGCATTCTGGAGGTGACGGGTGGCTGACCCGAAGGGCTTTCTCAAGGTCACCGAGCGCGAGCTCCCCGCTCGCCGCCCGGTGCCCGTGCGCATCATGGACTGGAAAGAGGTCTACGAGCCGGGCGACTCGGCCGTCCTCCGTCGCCAGGCGGGCCGCTGTATGGACTGCGGCGTGCCGTTCTGCCACAAAGGCTGTCCGCTCGGCAACCTGATCCCGGAGTGGAACGATCTCACGTGGCGTGGCGAAGGTCGCGCGGCGAGCGAGCGCCTGCACGCGACGAACAACTTCCCGGAGTTCACGGGCCGGCTCTGCCCTGCGCCGTGCGAGAGCTCGTGCGTGCTCGGCATCAACCAGCCCGCCGTCACGATCAAGCAGATCGAGGTGTCGATCGCCGACGAGGCGTTCGGAAGTGGATGGATCGAGCCCGAGCCCCCGGGGCGGCTCACCGGCAAGACGGTCGCCGTCGTGGGCTCAGGCCCCGCCGGGCTGGCCGCGGCCCAGCAGCTGACGCGCGCCGGTCACACGGTCGCCGTCTTCGAGCGGGACGACCGCATCGGCGGGCTGCTGCGCTACGGCATCCCGGACTTCAAGATGGAGAAGCGCCACATCGACGCGCGCCTGCGTCAGATGCAGGACGAAGGCACCCGGTTCCGTGCCGGCGTCGAGATCGGCACCGACATCTCATGGGATGACCTGCGCTCCCGCTACGACGCCGTCGTGGTCGCCACGGGCGCCACGGTCCCGCGCGAGCTGCCGATCCCCGGTCGCGACCTGGCGGGTGTGCACTTCGCGATGGAGTACCTCATCGAGTCGAACCACGCGGTGGCGGGTGACAGCGTCCCCAACCAGATCTCGGCCGAGGGCAAGCACGTCGTCGTCATCGGCGGCGGTGACACCGGAGCCGACTGCATCGGCACGGCCCACCGTCACGGCGCGCTGAGCGTCACCAACCTCGCGATCGGCAAGCGGCCGCCGGGGGAGCGTCCCGACCACCAGCCGTGGCCCATGTCGCCGTTGCTGTTCGAGGTCTCCTCGGCGCACGAAGAGGGCGGCGAACGGTCCTATCTCGCCTCGACGGTCGAGTTCCTCGGCAACGACGCGGGCGAGGTGCGCGCACTCCGCGTCGCCGAGACCGAGTTCGTCGACGGCCGACGCGTCCCCAAGAGCGGCACCGAGCGCGAGATCCCCGCTGACCTCGTTCTCATCGCGATGGGCTTCACCGGTCCCGAGCGCGCGCTCCTCGAAGAGCAGCTGGACACCCGGTTCACCGCGCGCGGCAATGTGCAGCGTGAGGACGACTACCAGACGACCGCACCGGGCGTCTTCGTCGCCGGCGACGCCGGGCGCGGCCAGTCGCTCATCGTGTGGGCCATCGCCGAGGGCCGCGCGGTCGCAGCGAGCGTCGACGCCTACCTCATGGGCGAAACCCAGCTGCCGTCTCCCGTTCGTCCGACGGACCTCGCGATCGGCCTGCAGCCCGCGTAGGCTGAAATCGGCTCCTCTGCCAACAAATGCACCCCCACCAAGAAAGACACGGATGAGACGCGCCAAGATCGTCGCCACACTGGGACCCGCAACATCGTCGTATGAGATGGTCCGCGCGATCATCGATGCGGGCGTCGATGTCGCCCGGTTCAACCTGAGCCACGGGGACTACTCGGTTCACGACAACAACTTCGCGAACGTGCGCAAGGCGGCGGATGACGCGGGTCGGCCCGTCGCGATCCTCGTCGACCTTCAGGGGCCGAAGATCCGGCTCGGCAAGTTCACCGACGGTCCTCACGATCTCGCCGTCGGAGACATCTTCAAGATCACCGCCGAGGACGTTCCCGGCACGAAGGAGATCGTCTCGACGACGTTCAAGGGTCTGCCCGACGACGTCAAGCCGGGGGACTTCCTCCTCATCGACGACGGCAAGGTGCGCGTCCAGGTCGAGAGCGTCGACGGTCCGGTCGTCACGACCAAGGTCATCGTGGCCGGTCCGGTCTCCAACAACAAGGGCATCAACCTGCCCGGGGTCGCGGTGAACGTCCCTGCGCTGTCCGAGAAGGACGAGGCCGATCTCCGCTGGGGTCTGCAGGCCGGGTGCGACCTCATCGCGCTCTCGTTCGTGCGCGACGCGAAGGACGTCCAGCGCGTGCACGTCATCATGGCCGAAGAGGGACGCCACGTCCCGGTCATCGCCAAGATCGAGAAGCCGCAGGCCGTCGATCACCTCGAGGAGATCATCGACGCCTTCGACGGCATCATGGTCGCCCGCGGCGACCTCGGCGTCGAACTGCCGCTCGAAGCCGTGCCGATCGTGCAGAAGCGCGCCGTCGAACTCTGCCGCCGCATGGCCAAGCCCGTCATCGTGGCGACGCAGATGCTCGAGTCGATGATCGAGAACCCCGTCCCCACCCGCGCCGAGACGAGCGACGTCGCCAACGCCGTGCTCGACGGCGCTGATGCCGTCATGCTCTCGGGCGAGACGAGCGTCGGCAAGTACCCCGTCGTCGTCGTCGAGACGATGGCGCGCATCATCGCATCCACCGAGGACCACGGTCTCGAGCGCATCCAGCCGCTCACGACCAAGCCCCGCACGCAGGGCGGCGCCATCACTCTCGCCGCCAACGAGGTCGCGGACTTCGTCGAAGCCAAGGCGCTGTGCATCTTCACGGAGTCGGGCGACACGGCCCGCCGCATGTCGCGCCTGCGCCCCAAGATTCCCATGTACGCGTTCGCGGCCGAGCCCGCCATCCGGCGCCGCATGGCGCTCACGTGGGGCGTGCAGTCGACGCTCGTCGAGCACGTCGCACACACCGACCGCATGTTCATCCAGGTCGACGACTTCTTCCTCTCGAACGATCTCGCGAAGGTCGGTGACAAGGTCGTCGTCATCTCGGGATCCCCTCCCGGGATCATCGGCTCGACGAACGACATCCGCATCCACAAGATCGGCGACGCCGTCCACGGCAAGGCGCCGATCTACCGGGAGTAGTTCGGATCTGTCGTCACGACGGCCGCGCTCGCTATGCTGAGCGCGGCCGTCGTGCATGTTGCCGATGCGACCGAGAGGGTGATCGATGATCTGGGACGCGTTCTGGCTGATGCTGTGGTTCTTCTACATCGCCGCCTACATCTACGTCGTCGTGCTGATCATCACCGACCTCTTCCGCGACGAGAAGCTCTCGGGCTGGTGGAAGGCCGTATGGATCATCTTCCTCGTGTTCGTGCCGTTCCTGACCGCGCTCGTCTACCTCATCGCTCGAGGGAAGGGCATGGCAGAACGCGCCGGCGCCCGGCGCGGAATCGTCGCGGAGTCCGACGACTATCGTCCGGCCGCGTCCGCGAGTCCGTCCGACGACATCGCGAAGGCGAAGGCGCTGCTGGATGCCGGCACCATCTCGCAGGGCGAGTTCGACGCGCTCAAGAGCAAGGCGCTGGGCAACCAGTACTTCGGCGCCTGACGCGCTATCCGCGCAGTGTCGGCCCCGAGCGAGCCGCGCCCGTCTGCAGGAGCGAAGGGCCCCGCTATCGGCGGTTTCTAGGGATCGTCGCAACACGGGGTTAGGTCTGAAGTAAAGCAGCGAAACGCTCGGCTGGGGTTTCCCAGCCGAGCGTTTTGCGTGGGCGGCCGTTGAGTTCGATGGCGGCATCGGCG
>NZ_JAKNUT010000005.1 GCF_023155855.1 Microbacterium aoyamense
AGCTGCTCCGCGAGCTGCTGCTCATCGATGATCTCTCCCGTCACGGGATCGATCATCTCGATGACATCGGTCATCGCCCTTCCTTTCAGTCAGGCCAGACCAGATCCACCGTTAATCAGACAGTCCCTTCGTTGGGTTCGATACCTATGTCGACCTGCTGACCAGCACGTCCTTCTGGCGGACTTTCGGAATTACCATGGTCTTCGCTGTGGGGACCGTGCTCGGCGGTCTCGTCATCGGGCTGTCCGTGGCACTTCTGCTAAATCGCACCTTCCGGGGGCGCGGAGTCGTCCGGATGCTGCTCATCGTCCCTTGGGCCCTGCCCATCGTGCCTGCGGTACTCGTATGGCGCTGGGCGCTGGATGCGCAGTTCGGGATCGTCAACCAGATCCTGCGCATCACCGGGATCACCCAGGAGAACATCGCCTGGCTAAACGATCCCGCCTGGGCTCTGCCCACCGTGATCATCATCCAGGTGTGGCGGACATTCCCATTCGCGGCCATCTTCCTACTCGCAGGGCTGCAAAACATCCCTCGCGAGCGGTACGAGGCCGCTGCGCTCGACGGCGCCGGATGGTGGCAACAGCTCCGCTACATCACCCTCCCCGGACTTCGCGCGGTCACGGCGGTCCTCGCCCTCCTGATGACGGTATGGGCGATCGGTGCCGACATCACGGTGATCTTCCTCGCCACCCGCGGCGGCCCGGCGGGGGCGACCACCGTTCTCTCGTTAGACGCCTACATCCAGGCATTCGAACGCTACGACTTCGGCAGAGCGGCAGCATTGGGCACCGTGGTGCTACTCCTCTCCACCGTCCCGGCGTGGCTCTACCTACGATCACGGAGAATCAAGGATGTCTGAGTTGCTTGCCCCACCCCGACGCGTGAACCGCACCAGACAGCTGAGGTCGCTGCGTAACGGAGTCGGCACCTGGATTCTTGTTGCACTATTTCTGATCTTCGCACTAGGCCCCCTCTACTGGATGTTGGTCCAGGCGCTTCAGCCGCCGGGCTTTCGCTATACCTACCCACCCGAATTGTTCCCTTCGCAGCCAACCCTGCAGTCATTCGTGACCGTGTGGGAGACGCGTCCGATCCTGCTCTGGCTGCGCAACACACTTGTCATGGCCCTATGCAGCGCGGCGCTCACTATCGTTTTCGCGGCCTGGGGCGCGTACGCGATGTCTCGCTGGACCCGCCGTGGTGTGGGAATAGCGGCCTACTTCACGCTCGCAACGCAGATGATGCCAGCGATTGTGTTGATGATTCCGATCTTCACTGCGTTCGTGAACGTCGGATTGGTCGGAGACCTCAGAGGGCTCGTGATCGCGAACTTCATCTTTTCGTTGCCGGTGGCGACGTGGATGCTGAAGTCGATCTTCGACACCGTCCCCGAGTCGCTTGACGAAGCGGCGCGTGTCGACGGTTGCACTCGGTTGGGGGTCCTCTTCCGCATCGTGCTCCCGGTGGCGGCCCCCGGCGTCATCGCGACAACCGTCTTCGCTTTCATCTCCGCATGGAATGAGTACCTGTTTGCCCGACTGATAATCAACGCGTCCGGAGACTGGGTTGCCAGCATGGGGATCGCCAGCTTCTTCGGGGAATTCTCGACCCCATGGCCGGAAGTGATGGCGGCTTCCATCATCCTGGCGCTTCCACCAGTGGTACTGTTTCTCGCGTTCCAGCGCTACTTCGTGGCGGGGTTGGGAGGCGCGACCAAGTGACGATCGCTATGGGTGATGGCCTCGCGATTCACTTGCGCGACAGTATCGTTGCCGGGCGGTACCCCGCGGGCGCAAAGCTCCCGTCAGAGCGCAGTCTCGCCGAGGATTTCGGCGTATCTCGCCCAGTAGTGCGCGAAGTGCTCCGCGGACTCTCGGACCAGGGTCTGGTGGACATACAGCCAGCGCGCGGAACGTTCGTTCGAGGGCCCGAAACGGCAGACGGCGCGAGAAGTCTTGATGTTCTCTACAGACGAAAGGACGCCACTGTTCGCGAGCTCATGGAAGTGCGACTAATGCTCGAAACTCAGTCGGCTCGGCTTGCGGCGTTGCATGCGACTTCTTCCGAACTGCGGGCAATGAGGTGGTGCCTTGACGAGTTCGCGCACGCCGGAAACGTACTAGAAGAGGCGCAACTCGACCTAGCGTTCCACGCGCTCATCATCAAAGCCAGCCATAACACGGTTTTCGACATCATCTACGGATCGATCAGTCCGCTGGTCTTCGAGCTGATGCTGCGCAGCCTGTCGGATGAGCACGTGAAGTCGGCTGGCGCGCCGCTCCACGAGCGCCTTTGGAGCGCTCTCCGCGATCACGACTCCGATACTGCGGCCGCGATCATGACCGATCACCTCACGATGGCCGAGTTTCTATATGGCAGCGATTACGACCGGAGCCTCCACGCGCTCGCCAGCCGCGAACTGGAGCGGTATCTCGGCCCGGCCACGACGATCGATTCCATCCTGGCAGAAGTGGGTCGGCGCCATGCAGAGTTCATGAAGTTCTCGGTGCGGCAGTCGGAACGTGGCAGCGAGGCTTCATCAACCCTTCCCAGCTGACCTCCGACATCGGCGGCGCGTCTCCTAGCAGCAGCTTGGGACGGGCCGCAGCTCCAATGGCTGCTGAACGCCCGCGACAGACCTAACATCTGAGTTTCGGAGCTTCTTAGCGCAACTTCTCGCGCCCCAACTTGCGTGACCACCCATGGCTTCATTCTTGGCCTATGGATCCATTTCGACACAGAGCAGCACGAACGACATGTAGCGCCCTCAGAATACCGCCACAGCGGTAACTGGACAGGTCAAGGTCGCCCGCATTTCCAAGGGATGCGCCCTCTCGGACAGTTCGCTGCGACACGGCGCGATCACAGGACGCCGCCAATGGACGACGAACTCCGCATCTCGCAGCTGCTTACGCCGGGCTCCTGTGTCGCACAGGGGGTCGGGCCCGCGGCCGGTCGACACGGCAGGAGCTGCGCCTGGCCATCGTGGTCTGGATCGAGCGGAAGTATCACCGACAGCGAGCTCAGGACGCTCTCGGCGGCTTGACGCCGATCGAGTTCGAGGCCAAGCTAACCGAGCCGCTCACACTCGCGGCCTAAACCGAAACTGTCACCGATTCGTTCCTCACGCCCATTGTTTTCGGTTGCCAGGATCGCGCCATCGCCGCCGAGGGTGATCGCAACGAGCCGCGGGCCCAGCGCGAGCACGGCGTCGATTACTGCGGTTGGCACGAGGGAGAGGCCTCCAGTCCGTGCCCGACACGACGCTTGAGACCACGCCCTCAGTCGCTCTCAGCAGCTGGGCATGGTCGCTGAACCGGCCAACGTTGCCGCGAATCCCGCGTGATTCCGCCCATGGCGGCCGTCCGCAAGGTCAAGTCCCGTGGTGTGGTGTCACTCCGGTTGTTCCCTGTGGTGGGTGATGGTCAGGCGGTGAGGTAGAGCTCGGGGCAGGCGGGTTCGGTGTGCTCGTTGAGGGTGTGGACGAGTTTGCGCATCGAGACGTCGGAGAAGTAGCGGCGTTCGCCGTAGCTCCATTCCTCGTGCTGCTCCTGCAGGACGGTGCCGATGAGGCGGGTCACGGAGTCGCGGTCGGGGAAGATCTGCACGACGTCGGCGCGGCGTTTGATCTCGCGGTTGAGGCGTTCGATCGGGTTGTTCGACCAGACCTTCTGCCAATGCTCGCGGGGCAGTGGTGCGAACGCGGTGAGGTCGGGCTCTGCGGCCTCGAGCATGGCCGCGATCTCGGGGAAGGAGGCGCGCAGACTGTCGGTGACGGCCTGGTACTGGGCGATCACGGCCTCCGAGGTGGTCTGCGCGAAGATCGTCGAGATCAGCGCATTGACGGGCTTGGAACGCGCGGATCCGATCTTCTGGGTGACATTGCGGGCGAAATGAACCCGGCATCTCTGCCAGCCGGATCCGGGCAGGATCGCCTTGACCGCCGCTTTCAGGCCGGCGTGCGCGTCGGAGGTGACCAGCGCGACGCCGAGCGGATCGGCGTCGGTGGCGACCTTCAGCCCGCGGTCTCGGAGGCCGCGGAGGAACTCGGTCCAGAAGTCCGTAGTCTCCGCGTCGCCGAGCGCCATCCCGAGGATCTCCCGGCGGCCGTCGCCGCTGACGCCGGTGGCGACGACGAGGGCTTGGGAGACGACACGGCCCCGGTGGCGCACGTCGAGGTAAGTGGCGTCCAGGAACAGGTAGGGGAACCAGGTGTGATCGATCCGGCGGTGCAGGAACTCCTGCACCGCCTCGTCGATCTCCCCGCAGATCCGCGACACCGTCGACCTCGAGATGCCGGTGTCGTTGCCCAGCGCCCGGACCAGCTGATCGACTTTGCGAGTGGACACCCCGTCGATCCACGCCTGGCAGATCACCGCGTAGAGTGCCTTGTCGACCCGGCGGCGGGGGCTGAGCAGCGACGGGAAGAACGACCCCTCGCGCAGCTTCGGGATCTGAAGGTCGACCTCGCCGGCCGGGGTCGCGAGGGTTTTCGGGCGGGTGCCGTTACGACGCGTGGTCCGCTCTGGGGTGCGCTCGTGCGGCGCCGCGCCGATCTTCACCGTCGCTTCCGCGTTGATCAGGTCCTGCAGGCCGGCCTGCAGCATCCGTCGGAACACGTCCGAGTGGGCGAGGTCGGGATCGGCGAGGACTTCGCCGATCAGGGTCGTCAGGGCAGACTGGTGGTGGGTCATCGTGGGATCTCTGCTTTGCTTCTTGCCGGAAACAACTGGTCATCCCACGGTGGCCCTTCATCGTCTACGACGACGAGACCCCCGCGGGAAGTGACACCACGCTATGGGACTCACCCGTCAGGCCGCCCATTGCGAGTTTTCAGTTGTTGCAGCACCGGCCGAAGCTGCCCAGCGCAGGCTAGATCGATGCGCGAGCGTCGCAAACCCAGCGAAGTCAGGTCGAAGTAGCAGGACGTCGATTCCTGATGCTGCCAACAGGATTCGTTACTCGCGCAAAATCGAGCACGGGAAACATCGCAAGCCATCCGCGCCGACAGACACCAAGTCCGTAAATCACTTCGCTGTCAGCGGCATCTAGGCGCACAACCACGGCGGGAATCGTCCGGGTCGTCGTGATCTGGCCCACCTCAATCGCCGCGATCTGCGCCCATGGGATCAGTGCCACTCGTTTGATGCGAGCGAGACCCTTCCAGACGCCAATCCCGATGGCGTCGACGCTAATGGCGACATAGCCACTCGCATTGCCGACAGCGAAGCCCCTCTCGCGCAACACGTCGCCCGCGCCTACCGCGGTCAGGCCGCCAAGAGCGAACGCCGAAGGGTTTGCGATCCGGACCGCACGAACTCGGATGGCCTGCGGAACCAACACGAGACCGATCACGACAATGCTGATGCTGACGCCAATCGCACCGCCGAGCATGAAGCCCCAAGCCGCGCCGTCACGACCCTCGGCGACCTTGAACGCTGACGCCGCAACAGCTCCCAGCGCCACCATCACGACGACCGGTAGCCACCACACCCACCGCGACGCTGTTGACGCGCCGGCTTGGTCGGCGGCCGATCCCGAAGTCATCCTCTAATCATCCCGCAGGATCAGGTTCCGACTGCCCGACACCCCACGAGGCTGCCACCGTCTTCCCGCCCCGAAAGCCGGTCGGTGAGTGCGCCGAGTCGTGTCACATAGAAGGGTCGTTTGTCGGCGGCGCTCGCCCTTCCTTCAATCTGGTGTTGAGGCGGCACGGTGTCGGCGACTCTTTCGGGAGTCTGGGTCCGAGACTTCGGTGTCTAGTGTTCGGATTCGGGTTCGGGTTCGGCGGGATGGGAATCGCAGGTCGCCCCACTGGAGCGCCTTGTACGCGACGTAGCCCAACCAACCGATGAGGAAGGCGCTGCTTAACCACAGGCCGGCACCCGTGAGCGCCGGGACATGGACGATGTTATTCGTCTCGTCGCTGATGATCCCAGACGGTTGGTAGCTTGCAGGAGTTGTCCCGTCTGGTCCGCTTCCACCGTCGAGGTAGACGTCTTCCTTCACTAGGGAGCCGTCCTGGCTCACCCACGTCCCGACCTCACGGCACCCGCCGCGAGGACGCGGCTCGCAGTCTTCGTGCGTGAAGGTTCCCCAGATGCGAGGCTGCCCCAGGTCTGCCGCGAATGCATAGATGAGGAGACCGAATGCTCCAGCTATCAGCGCCGCGACGACGTAGAACACTAACTGACCGAGACGGCGCCACCACCCCCCGAGTCGTGCACTCCGAGCTACATGCCGGTCGTAGGCCACATGCGGCGATGGGGCGACATCGTCAGGCATCACGCGATTCTAGGGCGTTTCCCCGGCCCACCCGCGTCGCGGGCGCCGACAGACCGTCCGGAAGCCGGTCGTCCTACTGCACTGCTCTGCGGCTCGCTTGGGATTACGTCCCCTGATCGCTGAGCGAGTGAAGTTCAACCCTTCCGTCGACGGCCTCGCCCTATGCTTCGATAACCGACGCTTGGGGGAAACGATGGGCTTCTGGTCAACGCTGTTCGGTAAGGCCAACGACGCGCCGGCTTCCTCGACGCCGCCGGTCCGGCGCCTTGGGCCGCGATGGGGTGAGATCGAGGTACAAGGAGAGAGCTTCCGTCGAGATGCCGTGCGGCGCCTCTTTGATGAGCTCGGACTAAGTGAGGGTGGGGTGACTCAACAGACAGCGCACCTTGTGCCTGAGCCCTCGAATCAATACGACAGCAATGCCGTACGAGTGCTTATCGGCCGATGGCACATCGGCTATGTGCCGAAAGAGATCAGTGCCGAGGTGGCCTCCGCGTTGGGTGCAGGTGAGGGTGTCGCGCCGGTGCGAGTATGGGCAGACCCGAAGGACGGAGCATGGCGAGCACGGGCCACGTTGTTCCCGGCTGTGGTGGAGCCGGATCGCGACTTTGCAGAGGAGCGGCGCGCCCTTGTGCACGTACCGGACGAACCAGAGACCATCCCGCCCGAGATGCTCACCATTACAGAGCCGACGGATCTACGGTCACTGGATTCGACTCGCATGCGAATCAAAGGTATCGGGAACTACGTCGGTTGGAACGAGAGACGAGCGGTCGGCGGCAAAGAGTACGTTCTCGTACGCGAGCCCGACAATCCGCATGACTCTTGCGCTGTGCTCGTGCTGAGCAACGAGCGAAAGGTGGGATACGTGTCTGCCTCGAGAGCAAAGATCCTTGCGCCACTATTCGACACCCTGGGGTCCGGCGGGTACGTGGTCGGCGGAACCGGACCGACAGACGAGAGCGTTCAACTTTGGGTCGACATTCCCAAGGCCGACGTGCTACGAGCGTTCGTGAAGTCCCACGGGTTCTGACCAACCGTCGTCAGGCGTGCGATAGCCGGTCGGCCGGCGCGACGCCGACCGCTCGGTATCACCGTCCGCAACATTCGGCGCGGCCGAGAAGTGGCAGATGTCCGCAAGACCTGCCCGCGATTGCCTTCGCGGTCAGGTGCGCCATACGGGACACGGACGCCGCTCGAAACTGAAGCGCGACAAAGCTTCAAGGCATCCTCGCCGACGAAGCACCGCACGTCCCAAGCCGGACAACTAGGCGAAGAGAGCCTTGTCGAGCACAACAGCGATGAACAACCGCAATGCACGCAGGCACTCTTCAGTGACACGCTCGGATGCCTTGAAATCACTGGGCTCCAATGACAACCTGGTTACATGGCCCGCGGACGCCGTACTTCAAAGCGTCAAGCCGCTGTTGCACGCCAGCTCGAGGCTGAAGAGAACGCGGCGGTGGAGCTCGCCGCCGAGGAGAAACGCGCTGCGACGGAAGCAAGACTCCTGAAACGATGGGGTAATGCACGGGGCGCGCTTGACCGACTCGGAGCCATAGCTCACGAGCTCGAGCGAATTCATCGCGAGGAGTCGGTACTACTGCGCGAACGGGACGACCTGGTCGCTCATCTTCGAGCGACTGGCCAGAGCTGGAACGCGCTGAGCTCGCGAACAAAGCTAAGTCGCCAGGCGCTCATGAAGCGAGCAACGCGAATCTAGTCGGCGATCTCTTTCGTGCGCTCGAACAGAGTGCATCCGACCAGGAGGTGCCAATTCGCTAAGGGGCGTTGAGGCGCTTGCGAGCCAGTCCGTGCGAGGCGATGGAGTAGACGAATGGCCCGCGAGCGAGGGCGACCTGATGGATCTTTTCGCTGTGCTCCAGACAGAGGTTCCCCATCTGGGCCGCAGTCATATCACCTCGCGCAAACACGATCACACGCGCATCGTGGTGGTAGATCGCGTGGGCCTCGAGCGGACGCGTAGCGATCTTGTGGTCTTTCGCGAGGAGCACAAATCCCAGCAATGTCCCTTCCCCGATCCACTCTTCGTCCCGCATCGCTTGGGCACGTTGATCTCCGAACTGTTCGGCGAGTGTGCTTGCATCCCAGCCAGCGCTGCGCAACCGAGACACGAGCGATCGCTGGCCCAGCGATCGATCGAGCAGGAAGCGCGTCATCGGATGTCAGGCGGCCCGAAGTACCAGCGATCGAAGCTCACTTCTCTGCAGACCAAAGTCCTCCGCGACCTCATCCATCGCTTCACCAGCTCGAACTCGACTCACGACGTCCTCGACCCGCACCCCAAGCTTCGCGACAGTGGGTTGGCCCGAGTTGCGGTTCGGATCGACGATCACCTCGACCGACTCGTACGCCGGCAGCCGAAGCAATTGAGCGAAGCCATCTCGGTAGCTGATGCTCTTCAGGAACTCAGCGACGACCTCGTTGAATACCCCTTGATGGTTGCGCACCACCACGAGTTCGTCTTCGCCGTTCCGGTAAAGAATCTCCGCACCATCGGTCATCAAGCGCTCGCTCAAGAGGGCGTTCTCCAGCCCAATCTCTTCACGAAGGACTTCGACTGCGGGACGGATTCGCGCCATAGGCAGTCCGACACGGCGGAAACTCTCGATGATGAATCCCTCCGCCAGCGCGTTGAACGGCACCGTGTATCCCCGGCCGTCCTTCACCCCCGTGAGCAGGGGCGGGCTCCATCCCCACTCACCAGCCGTGCGCTGCTTGAATCGGTGGCCGTGAGCCCACCTCGCAAACGACGTAGGCGGCGCCTGGATGATCTGGGCCGCCTCTCCCTGTCCGTAGATCGGCGTGGTGTACGCCGGATCGGTCGCGAGCGTTTGCATGCAAACAGCCTACGGCGTCCCGAACGAGCGCGATAGGGGGGCCTCTTACTCGAGCGACGGCGAGTTCGCTAGCGAGGGGCCGGCGCTCCGTTCCTCAGATCTCTTGTCGCGACTCGGCTCTCCGCCGCGCAACGCGAAACCGCGACGATGGTTGCGTCACCAACGGAGTGCGCCAGCGATCGCGACAGGCCATCGCCTCGACGGCCCATCCTCAGCCTGCGCTTGGAGATGTCAATGTCGTTCATGCTCGCTTCGCTGCGCGTGCTCCACATTGACATCCCCGGCGCTCCGACCGTGGCTAGCCGCCTATCGAGCCGACGTCCCACCCATGACCCATTAACCAATCGCTCACACCGAGCTTTCGCCCAGCCCTGTCGCTCGCTCGCTCGCTGACTGTCGCTGGGAGATTAAGGCGCTGGGAGATAGAGGCGCCGGGAGAGAAAGGCGCTGGTCGGTCAGGACGTCAGGGGGTGGTGAGCCGGGGGGTGTTTCAGCGGCCGCCGCCGCGCTCTTCATCTGTCGCGCGTGACAACACCGTGACAACACTTGCTGAGGATCTATTCGCTGATCGATGATCCAGATGGTCGGTGTTTCCGCGGAATCTCGCGGTTTTCGCAGGTGATCGCCGGCATTCGCCGACCCGGATGAGGTTTCCGGTACCAAAGGCCGAAGGTTCGATTCCTTTCGGGGGCACAGTTGCGAAGAGGGTCGTCCCGCACGGGGCGGCCCTCTTCGCATATCGGCGAGAATCGGATGATGATCCTGCACCTTGCGTCCACACGCGACTGGGAAGCGGCTGTCGCCGTCGGCGAATATCGGACTTCGACGAGAGGCGCGACGCTCGACGAGGTCGGATTCGTCCATGCCTCGCATCCAGAACAGTTGGCCCGCGTCGCGGAGTTCGCCTACGCGGACGCCGACGAGCCTCTCTGCGTACTCGTCATCGATGAGAGTCGGGTGAGGACAGCGGGTGTGCCCGTCGTCGAAGAGGACGGCGGGGATGGCGAGCTCTTCCCTCACATCTACGGGACGATCCGAACAGAGTTCGTGGTCGACGTGATCGACGCGGGGTTCGATGATCACGGAAATTTCCGGATGTCCCGCTCACCCGACGAAGAGGCGCGCTGACGCCTGGCCGCCGGGGCGAGAATACCGCCGACCAGGGCGGTCCCGCGGTGGAGATCGACGCAGACGCACCCCTGCAGAATCGACTGATGGCCCTCACCGGGCGTCAGCCGTGACCCTCGATCGGCCAAGGCTGAAGGCACGCGCTCCAGGTGAAAGCCCGCCATTCGAACGCAGAGCAGACGCCGCGCCACCGAACTCAGGTGGACTCCGGCCCGTACCCGCGACCCCATCGCAGCATCCATGACTCCGCGTCTGCCAGCTGCCGGAACCCGAACTTCTCATACAGCGTGTGGGCGTCTTCGGTGAAGAGGGCGGTCCGCTTGAGGCCGAGCGGTTCGAGGTCGTCGATGATGCCCTCCATGATCCGCTTTCCCACGCCGCGTCCGCGCGCCGTCGCATCCACGAAGACGTCCGCGACCCACGCGAACGTCGCGCCATCGGTGATGGCACGCGCGTACCCGAGCTGCTGGCCCGTCGCCGCGTCGAGCACCCCGTAGTTCCGAGAGCCGGCCATCGCCGCCTCGTGCGTCTCCCGGCTGCGACCGCTCGCCCAGTAGGACTCCTCGGAGAGCCAGCGGTGCACGCGATCCACGTCCATGTCCGACGTGTCGGACGAGAATCTCAGTTCATTCGACATGCACCGATGAAACCATCGGCAGCGGCCCAGCGAAATCGCCGATCGAACACAAGTGGACTGTCGCCGCCATTCCCCCCGTCACGACCGCCGACGCCCGATCCGCTCTCGAACGGGCGACCGATTGATCGAGCATGAAAGACACTCCGAAGAGGACGACCACGCCACTAGGATCCGGGCATGCCGTTGCTCCGAGATGTCGCTCTGCCCGCGCTCGGCGCGATCGCCGTTCTCGCCGTCGCTGGGAGGGTGATCCGGTTCCTCGGCGGCGACGACCCGCGCGAGGACAGCGCCGTACGTGGGCTGCAGGCGAGATTCGGTCACCGACAAGGGGACGCCGACGCGACCGGGCCGCGAGAGCCGGTCGACCGGATCACCGCTCCCCTCTCGTGGTACTCCGGCGTGCCGCAGACCGTCGCGAACGGGGCGATCTGGTGCGCTATCACGTGGCTGCTGACCCGCGACCGGAGGTCGGCTGTCGCCCCCGCGATGGCGCTCGCACTCGAGACCGTCTGCTTCACAGCATCCGGAACCCTCGTCGGACGCCCCCGCCCGGTGCGCGAGTGGCGACCGGAGGAGCCGCACGCGACGTCATCGTTCCCCTCGGGGCACACGGCGGCGGCGTTCGCGCTCCACGGCACGCTCGCGGATCTGCTCGACCGACACGGTGGTCGTGAAGCTCGATTCCTCGGCCCGGTTCTGCGGTACGGGATTCCGGGAGCGATCGCGTTCTCGCGCGTCTACCGCGGTCAGCACCACATCTCGGACGTCGCCGCCGGCGCCGTGCTGGGTCGATGGACCGCCGGTGTCGTGCGGCGGGAGCTGATCGAGCCAGCACGCGAGTGAGAGTCGCGGCGATCGGCGACCCTTCTCGAACGTCCTAGCCGAAGAGACCCGCCGAGCCCATGACGCGTTCCGGCGTGATCCGGAGGACGACGCGCTGAGGGTTCGCGCGCGGCTGCCGGTAGCGCTGGGCATAGAGCGCAACCGCGTGCGCGACGGCTGCGGGATCACGTTCGACGACGGCCGTCCCCGCGATGCTCAGCCACTGGGGGCCGGACACCTGCGCCACGGTCGCACGAGCGTCGCGTTCGATGTTGCGAACCTTCTGGCTGCCGTCGCTCGTGATGATCCGCACGCCGCCGTCGTCGAGCGTGTAGCCGATGGCGACGACGTGGATGGCGCCGCTGCGGCCGACCGTCGACAGCGTGGCCAGGTGGTGTTCCGAAACGAAGCGGCGCCCGCCGTCGGTGAGCGCGTCGAGCGATGCCATGCATCCATCATCGCGTCTCGCTGCCCGGGCGTCGTGGCGGCGGGGCTTCCCAAACGCGTCGCGGAGGAGCATCCTTTCTCATCATCCGCCCTCGAAGGAGAGAGCCCCCCTATGTCGATCGATCCCAGGCACCGCGCCGCCCTCGCGGCCGCCGTCGCTCTAGCGCTGGTGTTCACCGGCGCCGGCGCCGCCCACGCGAAGCAATCGCCGCCCAAGCCTGCCAAGACGGTGGCTGTCAACCTCATCGCCTTCAACGACTTCCACGGCGCCATCGATCCTCCGACCGGCAGCGGTGGACTGGTCAACGGCACCCCCGCCGGCGGTGTCGAGTATCTCGCGACCGCCGTGAAGAAGCTGCGCGCCGAGCAGAAGACGGAGTCGCCGCACTCGTTCACGGTCGCTGCAGGTGACCTCGTCGGCGCCACACCGCTCGTGAGTGCGGCGTTCCACGACGAACCCACCGTGGACGAGATGAACGCCTTGGGTCTCGACGTCACGAGCGTGGGAAATCACGAGTTCGACGAGGGAGTCTCCGAGCTGCTCCGACTTCAGAAGGGCGGCTGCCACCCCGTGGACGGATGCCAGGACGGTGACGGGTTCACCGGCGCGAAGTACCCGATCCTCGCGGCGAACGTCGTCTCGAAGAAGACGGGGCTGCCGATCCTCCTCCCCTTCACGATCAAAGTCGTCGACGGCGTGAAGATCGCGTTCGTCGGAATGACCCTCGAGGGCACGCCAGGGATCGTCAACCCCGCCGGCATCACGAACGTCAAATTCCTCGACGAGGCCCAGACCGCGAACTTCTACGCGAAGGCGCTCAAGCTGCTGGGCATCAAGTCGATCGTGCTGCTGCTGCACGAAGGCGGTCAGCAGGTCTCGACCGCCACCGACCCGAACGGATGCACCGGCTTCTCGGGCGCTGTCACGGGGATCGTCTCGCAGCTCGACCCGGCCTACGGCGCGGTCGTGAGCGGCCACACGCACCGCTCGTACACATGCTCGCTGCCCAACTCGGCCGGCGTCGGCACGCTCGTCACGAGTGCGGGCACGAACGGTACGGTGCTCACCGACATCAGCCTCACGATCGACAAGTCGTCCAAGAAGATCGTGGCGGCCGCGGCATCCAACATCATCGTCGAGAACGGAGTTCGCAACCCCGACGGCACGTGGCAGACCAGTGCGCCAGGTGTCTTCGTCCGCAACCCCGCGACGGTCGACCCGGCCGCCAAGGCGATCGCGGACAAGTACCGCACGGCTGTCGCACCGATCGCCAATCGCGTCATCGGATCGATCTCGTCGGACATCACGCGCGCGGCGACCCCGGCAGGTGAGAGCGCGCTCGGTGACGTCATCGCCGACGGCATGATCGCGTACACGGCCGCGGGCGGAGCGCAGATCGCCCTCATGAACCCAGGGGGCATCCGCTCCGACCTGGCGTTCGCGAACTCACCGGGTGGCGAAGCGCCGGGCCAAGTCACCTACGGCGAGGTGTTCACAGTGCAGCCGTTCAACAACCTGGTCGTGACGGTCTCGCTCACGGGCGCGCAGCTCAAGGAGGTGTTGGAGCAGCAATTCACCGGATACCTGGGGCAGACGACCAATAGGATCCTGCAGGTGTCTGCCGGCTTCTCCTACTCCTACTCCGCGACGCTCCCGCTCGGCAGTCGCGTCAGTGCGCTCGCGCTGAACGGCGTGCCGATCGATCCGGCGGCGACGTACCGCGTGACGACGAACGATTTCCTCGCGAACGGCGGGGACGGGTTCACGAACCTCACCGCCGCGACCGACCGCGTCACGGCGCCGGGCTTCGACGTCGACTCGCTCGCGGCATACCTCGCCACGGGTCCCGTGGCGCCCGGGCCGCAGAACCGGATCACGATCGCCCCCTGATCACGGCGAGCGCTGTCCGTCCGGCCCGATGCCTTCCGTCGGACGGGACGGACAGCGTTCAGAGTCCGAACCTCTCGAGCGTGCGGTCGTACTCGTCCTCGATGTCCTCCTCGTCGCGCGTGGTGTCGTCCCACAGCGATTCGAGGTGCGCATGGACGTCGGCGGGGAGCGCTTCGTAGCGGGCTTCCCACTGCTCGACGTCCTCCGTCCAGTAGCCGACGACCTTGTACGCGGTCGTGGGCAGACCGAGCTCGTGGCGGAGGTGCCGGCGGACACCGCGGGTGGAATGGGTCTCCCCTGCCACCCAGATGTACCCCACGCCGTCGGGACGCTCGGAGCGCCGGACGATCTCCTCGAGACGGCTCGGACCGTGTCCGTTGCCGCCATGGACCCAGCGCAGTTCCGAACCCGAAGGCAAGGCGATGTGCTGCTCGTACGCCGGACCCGGAACCTCGGCGTACAGACGCACGCGGACGCCCGGCGGGAGGTCTTCGAGGATGCGCGCCGCGGCGGGGAGGCCCGCGGCATCCGTCACCATCAAGAGCCATTCCAGGTCGCTCGGCGCGGCATACATGCCCCGCGGCGTGTTGACGCCGACGAGGGAGCCGGGCGCGACCGTCTCGGCCCACCGCGCGGCGAGCCCATGACCGTGCACGACCATGTCGATCGACAGCTCACCACGCGCTGCATCCCAGCGGCGGACGGTGTAGGTGCGCAGCGGCGACGGCTCGACGTCCTCGGCGAATGCCCAGGACTGCTCCCCCGAAGGCGACGGAAGGACCGGTTCCGCTTCGCCGTCGCGCGGGAGCCACATCCGCAGGTACTCGTCGCCGACCCCGGTCGACACGAAGCCCGCGAGGCCCTCGCCGCCCAGCACGACGCGCACCATGCCCGCGCTCAGGGTCTCGACACGCACGACCTCGGCGCGGTGGATGAGATTGGTCATGTCACGCTCCGCGTTCCGATCGGCACGACCATCGGCGAGCCCGCGTGCGGATCGACGATGACCCGACTGTCGAGATCGAACACGTCGCGAATCGTCTCGACCGTCACGACGTCGACCGGGGCGCCCTGCGCGACGATGCGTCCTCCGCGCATCGCGACCAGGTGGTGTGCGTAGCGCGCCGCGAGGTTCAGTTCGTGGAGCACGATGACGATCGTCGTGCCCCGTTCGGCGTTGAGCGCGGCCAGCAGATCGAGCACCTCGAGCTGGAAGTTGACGTCGAGGAACGTCGTCGGCTCGTCGAGGAGCAGGATGTCGGTTTCCTGCGCCAGTGCCATGGCGATCCACACGCGCTGGCGCTGCCCGCCCGAGAGCTCCGAGACCTGACGGTTCGAGAGCTCGGCCGTCGCGGTCGCCGCGAGAGCGCGGGCCACGGCATCCTCGTCGGCGTCGTTCCAGCGCCGGAACCACCCCTGATGGGGATGCCTCCCCCGACCGACGAGGTCGGAGACCGTGATGCCGTCCGGCGCCACGGGCGACTGCGGGAGCATCCCGATGATGCGGGCGACGTCGGCCGGGCGCATGCGCGGCAGGGACGTGCCGTCGAGCAGGACGTCGCCACCGCGCACGGGGAGCAACCGAGCGAGCCCGCGCAGCAGCGTCGACTTGCCCGAGGCGTTGGCGCCGATGATCACCGTGATCTCGCCGGGCGGGATGACGAGGTCGAGCCCGTCGATGACGGGGACCTTGTCGTACCCCAGGCGCAGATCGCGGGCTTCGAGCAGATGGGATCTGGTCATGCGACTCTCGTCCTTCGAGCAGCGGAGATGAGCATCCACGCGATGTACGGCGCACCGAAGATGCCCGTGACGACGCCGGTCGAGATGGGCCACGGCAGTGCGTGTTGGGCGAGGATGTCGGCGATCTGGAGGATGACGGCACCCATGAGGGCAGCTGCGAGGATGCTGCGCCCGGCCGCACCGAGCAGGATCTGCGCGAGTGGCCCGGCGAGCATCGAGATGAAGGCGATCGGACCGACGGTCGCCGTCGCGACCGAGACGAGCACGACACCCGCGGCGAGGATGAGGAGGCGGTCGCGCTCGACACGGGCGCCCAGCATCCGTGCCGTCTCGTCTCCGAGCTCGAGCCGGCGCAGCATCCGCGCCAACGCGAAGCCCGACGGGACGAGGACCACGAGCACGACCGCGACGAGGGTGATCGTCTCGGGCGTCGCCATGCCGACCGAGCCGGTGAGCCACGTCATCGCAGCGCGCGCATCGGCGAACTCGGCGCGCGCGACGAGGTACGACGTGACGGACGTCGCGAAGGTGCCGACCCCGATGCCGACGAGGATGAACCGGTACTCCGACACCCCTCGGTGCCAGGCCACGACGTAGATCACGACGGCGGTCACGCTTCCGCCGATGAGGGCGTAGACGGGAAGAGTCACCCCCGCGACGCCGCCGAGCACGAGCGCCGCCGCCGTCGCGGTGCCGGCACCGGCCGCGACACCGAGGAAGTCGGGTGAGGCGAGCGGATTGCCGAGCACGCGCTGGAACAGGGTCCCGGCTGCCCCGAGTGCGAGTCCGACCAGCACAGCGGCGGTCGCCCTCGGCAGACGCAGCTCGCGGATGACGAAGACGGTCGCGGTCTCGCCCGTGCCGGTGAGCCCGCCGACGACCGCCGCGGGCGAGAGGAGCACGCTCCCCAGCATCAGCGAGACGCAGAAGAGGAGCACGACGGTGACGGCGAGCGCCAGGATGACGAGCAGGATGCGGCGGCTCAGCGCCGCACGTTCGGTGCGCACTCGGGTCCGGATGCGGGTGATCTCGATCGCGGCGGTCACAGCTTCACGCTCCCCCGGAAGCGCACGAGCAGGACGAACACGGGCGCGCCGAGAACGCCGATCACGACCCCCACGGGCACTTCGCCCGACGGCAGGAGGAGCCGGCCGATGATGTCCGCACCGAGGACGAGAACGGGCCCGAGCACGGCGGAGTAGACGAGGATCCATCGGTAGTCGGGACCTGTGATCAGTCGGACGAGGTGCGGAATCATGAGTCCGACGAAGACGATCGGTCCGCACGCCGCGGTCGCCGCACCGCACAGTGCCGCGACCACCGCGAAGAGGAAGGCGCGCGTCGGGACGAGACGGAGGCCGAGCGACCGGGCGAGATCGTCGCCGAGCGACAGGAGGTTGAGCGGACGCCCGACGAACAGGGCGACGACGATGCCCACGGCGAAGAACGGCCAGAGCTGCAGGAGGACCGAGCCGTAGCGTCCGGCGAGCGCACCGACCTGCCACATCCGGAGCGTATTGAGCGCATCGGGGTCCGCCAGCAGGATCGCCGAGGTGATCGACGCGCACAGTGCGGTCAGCGCGGCGCCCGCGAGCGCGAGTTTCACAGGCGTCGCACCCTCGGTGCCGAAGGACGCGATCGCGTAGACGAGCACCGTCGCGATCCCCGCGCCGGCGAAGGCGAACCAGACCGCGTCCCCTGTGGGCATCGTGCCGAACACGAGCGCCGCGACGACGACCGCGGCGGCCGCTCCCGAGCTGATTCCGAGGACACCCGGGTCGGCGAGCGGATTGCGCGCGACGCCCTGAAGAATGGTCCCGCCCATCGCGAGCGAGGCGCCGACGAGGATGCCGAGGATCGTCCGGGGCACCCGCATGTCGCGGATGACCGTCGCATCCGCCCCTTGCGCAGCGCCCGTGATGGCGTCCCAGACATCCACGGGCGCGACATCCCGCGACCCGAGCGCGATGCTCAGCATCGCGAGCGCAAGCAGAAGCCCGGCCGCCGGAATCAGACCGATCAGACGACCGGTGCGGCGGCCGGCCGAAGCCGGCGCGCGCACCGGCGTCTGGGTCACAGCGCGCCGACGGAGGTGTCGGTGCCGCGGATCACCTCGGCCAGACGGGACAGCTGCTGCGTGTAGTCACTGTAGGTGTGGAGCCAGTACGCGGGCCACGTCGTGGTCTGGCCCGCAGCGAAGGCCGTGATGCTCGACGAGATCGGAGCCGCCGCGAGGATCTCCTCGCCTCCCGGCGCGTTGCGGTCGTCGAACATGATCAGGTCGGGCTGGTACGCGTCGGCCTGCTCCATGCTCAGGGTCTCCCAATAGGGGAAGTCGGGGTCGGGCGTCTCGGGGTCGACGACTGCGAGACCCCAGCGCTGGAAGTCCAGCAGCTCGGGGGCGTACTCGGGGACGGCGATGGCGTAGTTGACGTCCCACGGGCTGATCGCCAGCGCCGAGACGCCGGGGTTCTCCTCGTTCGCCGCCTGGAAGTCGGCGACCGCCGCGTCGAATTCTGCGCGGGCGTCGGCGATCTGATCAGGGTCCGCGCCGAGCGACTCGGCGAGATCGGCATAGCCCTCGATGAGACCCACGATCGAGTCGCCCTGGCTCGGGCCCACGACAGGTGCGAGCTCGGCGAGCTTCTTCGACTCCTCCTCGACACCGCCTTCGAAGCCGGAGTACGCGTCCTCGGCGGGCCACCAGTCGCCCACGATGAGGTCGGGGGCGAGTTCTGCAGCCGCCGCGACGTCGATCTTGCCCCACTCCTCGCCGATGACCTCGATGCCGTCGAAGTCGACGCCTTCGAGCCCGACATCCTCCGAGATCGGGCCATCCGCGTACACGGCGACGGGGGTGATGCCGAACTCCATCAGGGCCTTCGCCGCGTACGCGTGGGCGATGATGCGGGTCGGGACGTCGGGAGCGGTGTACGTCTCGCCATCCCCCGATGCGAAGGTCCACGCCGCATCGGCGTCCGACTCACTCGACTCGGTGGAGCCGGAGCAGGCTGTCAGCGCGAAAGCGGATGCAGCGACGAGGGCAAGGGACGACAGCAAGCGAGCACGACGAATCACGGGCAATCCTCTCGGACAGGTAAGGGTAGCCAAAGCTTACACATCGGGTCGCCACCGCCCCGCGTGTATGACGATGCATCCCCGCGGGACACGCTCGTGGGGCGAGGATGGAGACGTGGATTCCGCACCTGCAGCCTTCATCGATCGCACGCTGCGGGCCGAAGCGTCGGAGTGGCGCACGTGGGCTGACGGCGACGACTCCGTCGGCGGGCTCCGCGTGTACGGAGCGTCGGTCGGCGCGATCCGCGGCACCGTTCGTGATGCACTGCGCCGGCACCGCGGTCTCGCGCACGACGACATCACCGCGCTCGCGTCGGAGCTTTGGGCAACGCCGGTCTACGAGCGTCGCCTCGCCGCGATCGTGCTGCTCCAAGGGCAGGTCGAGACGCTCACCGCCAATGACCTCACCCGCATCGAGGGCTTCCTCCGCGACGCCCGCGTGGCCAGTCTCATCGAGCCCCTGGCGCTCGACGTGGTGCGCCCGCTCCTCGCCCGCCTGACGGGGGTCGAAGCAGACCGCGCTCGACGCATCGTGTCGCGCTGGGCCGAGTCCGATGCGGAAAGCATGCGGGCCGCCGCCGCGTCACTGTGACGGTCGGGTGCGCCGCGCGCCGCCCCGCAGCAGTGCCGGCTCGTCCACGGGCGCGCCTTTCGCTGCAGGTTCGCTCATGGACCCGGACGGCACCTGCCCTCAGCGTGGCCATCCACCCCTTGCGGGCGACAGCAGGACGGGTCAGAGGTGCTTGCGCAGGAAGACCTGCGCGGTGCCGTCGTCCTGGTCGACCCGCTCGCTCTCGACGTAGCCCGCCGACCGGTACAGCTCGAGATTCGCGGTGCTCAGTGAGCCGGTGAACAGCTCGGCTTCGGCGCATCCCGCGTCGCGTCCGCGCCTCTCGAGCGCTTCGAGCAGTGCTCCTCCGGCTCCCTCGCCCTGCTCATCGGGAGCCACCGCGATGCGACCGATCAGCAGCGTCGACCCGGACACGATCGCGCGAGCCGCTCCGACGATCCGGTCGCCGCGTACTGCGACGACGCCGAGATTGTCAGCGAGCTCCGCCCGGAGCTCGTCGAGAGTCTGTACGAGCGGAGCGATGCGCGCGTCGTCGTAGAGCTGCGCCTCCTGCACGAAAGCCGCTCGCTGGACGGTGAGCACCTCCCCGGCGTCAGCCGGTGCGATCGGCCGGACGACGAGACCGGTCAGTCCGCGCTCGAGGCGGTCTGCACGCAACCTCACGGTGCCGGATACGGGTTCTCGGCCAGCACTCTGGCGAGATGAGCGGCGTGCCGGGCAAGGGTCGCGGTGGTCTGCGAGACCTTCCGAGGCGTGTGCTCGAGGTCCTTGTAGTCGACCTTGTGCATCGCCTCGCCGTTCCAATAGACGCCTCCCTGGGCGGGAACGCTGAACCCGACGTCCACGAGCGCCTGATAGACGTCGGCCGTGATCGCGTGCGCTCCGTCCTCGTTGCCCAGCACCACCGCCAGAGCGACCTTGCCTGCCAGGATCGGGCGGCCCTCGGCATCCACTTCCGCGATCTCGGCGTCCAGGCGCTCGAGCACGCGCTGGGCGACGCTGGACATGTGCCCCATCCACGTCGGCGTGCTGAAGACGAGGATGTCGGCCTCGAGGATCTTCCGACGGATGCCGGGCCATTCGTCGCCGCCGCCCATGTCGGCCTCGACCCCCGGCTTGACGTCGTGATCGACGACGCGCACGATCTCGCCGTCGACGTCGTGGGCCGCGAGGGCGTCGAGGACCTGGCCCGCGAGCAGATCGCAGCTCGATTCGGCGGGCGAAGGCTTGAGCGTGCAGTTGAGAGCGAGCGCGCGGGTCATGGGACCTCCTGGGGTGCATCGGTGGGATGTCCGGTTCAGACACCTCCACACTGCGTCCTCGAGAGGGGATCAGCAGGGGCTTGACATCCGCTCCGGCGACGGATCCGACGATGTCGCGCACACGACGAAGATCGCCCCGGCGCCGAAGCCCCGGGGCGATCATCAGTACGATTGTCGGTCTCTGTTTCGGTTCCCTTGCGGGTTCTTTCGTTTCCGTTTTCTCTTCGTGCGGATGACATTACTCCGCCGCGAACGGACGTCAAGAGTTCGCCCTGAAGTCACCTCGACGTCACGTTGAACGTGAAGGATGCGGCATCCATCGCCGTCACTCGTGACCCACCATCTTGAGGCCGACGACGCAGCCCACGAGGCCCAGGATGAGCAGCATCTTGACGATCGAGAAGTCCTCGTCGCCCGTGATCATGGCGTAGGCGACGGTGAGGGATGCCCCGATCCCGACCCACACGGCGTAGGCCGTTCCGGTCGAGATCTCGCGCATCGCCCAGGCGAGGCCGCCCATGCTGAGGATGAGGCCGACGACGAAGACGACCGACGGCCAGAGCTTCGTGAACCCCTCGGACTTGCCGAGTGCGGTCGCCCACACCGCTTCGAGGACTCCGGACAGGATGAGGATGACCCACGACATGGCTTGCTCCATGGCCAGTCTTGTCGCTCACCGGGTACTGATCCGTCGTCCGGGGATCCGGTCGGGGATCCGGCATCCACCCTACCGACGATCCCTGATCACAGCCTGGGCAGCGTCACACGAGGAACAGCCAGTCCAGCATTCCGGGGTTGTGGGCGTGGACGAGCACGGCGAAGACGACGGCGTCGAACAGCAGGTGCACCGTGACGACGTACGCGAGCGAGCGCGTCTTCATGAAGATGAAGCCCTGGAGCAGCGCGAACGGGATCGTGAGGAAGGGCCCCCACGCCTGGTAGCCGAGCTCCCACAGGAACGAGACGAACACCACGGTCTGCAGGATGTTCGCCTGCCAGTCGGGGAAGTGGCGTCGCAGCAGCGCGAAGACGGTGCAGATGAAGAACAGCTCGTCCCAGATGCCGACGGCGCCGACGCCGACGAACAGGCGCCCGATGAGCTCCGGGGTGTCGACGACGGGCCAGTTGAGGTAGACCCCCGACGTGATGAAGTAGAACGGCAGGATCAGCCAGCCCAGCACGAGGACGGCGACGAGCCACGTCCACTGGAAGGTCGTCCAGCGTCCTCCCCCGCGCCACGGGAAGCGGATCGCGTGATCGCGGTAGACCCAGCGCGAGATGACGTACGGCACGGCTACGGCGCCGCCGAGGGCGAGCGCGAAGCGCAGGATCGCGAGGTTGTCGAGCTCGGCCTTGAGCGGGATCGCGCTGACGATGAGCAGCCCGACCGCGATGAGGGAGACATCCCGCAGGATGCTCGGAGCTCGTCGCGGCCGGCCCTTGCCCGCGACGAAAGCGAAGTCGTGCGGCGTCCGCCGCTCGACGAGCCATGCCGAAACGAGGGCGGCGGCGAGCAGCATCCATCCGATCCACGGGATCCGCACGACGAAGAACGCCGGGGCGGCGAGGCACACGAGCGCGGCGGGCACGAGCCCCCACGACACGGCGGGGCGGGCAGGGGCGAGGGCGGCGTCGGGATGCGCGGGCACGATCTCAGTCTCTCAGGGGATGCGCGATCTCGTCCTGCGGCATCCGCGCGATGAAGAGCACGGCGATGCCGAAGACGAACGGGATGATCCCGGCCACGATGAAGATCACGGACAGCGGGATGACGGATGCGAGGGGTCCGGCGAGCGCCATCGACAGCGGCATGAGCGCGAGCGAGACGAAGAAGTCGAGGCTCGAGATGCGCCCGAGCATATGCCGCGGCACACGGCGCTGCAGGAGGGTCCCCCAGATGACGTTGCCGTAGCTGAAGCCGAAGCCCACGACGAACATCGACGCGAGCAGCAGCCAGTACTGGTCCGTCACACCCACGACGACGTACGGCAGCGTGCTGACCGCCCAGACGAGCGTCATGACCGTGAGGTAGCGGCTCGGCAGCGCGCGCGACGAGACGACGATCGAACCCACGACGCCGCCGAGGCCGTAGACGGCGAGCAGGAAGCCGAAGAGTCGCGGGTCCTCTCCGATCCGCTCGCGCGTGAGGAACGGCAGCAGCACTTCTTCCGGCCCGACGAAGACGAGCACCCACACCGTCGCGAAGAGCAGCGTCCACAGCAGCCACGGCGTGCGGACGGTGAAGACGACGGCTTCCTTCAGGTCGTGGAAGACGGATGCCGGCGCCTCGGGCTCCTCGCTCGTCCCGACGGGCTCCTCGCGCAGGAACAGAAGCCCGACGAACGCGAGTCCGTAGACGATCGCGATGATGATCGCGGCGTGGCTGGGCACGAGGGTCGCGAGGAGCACGCCCGCCGTCGCGGGGCCGGCAGCCTGCTGCAGCGCGGGCCGGATCGCCCCCTCGAGCCCGTTCGCGGCCAGCAGCTGCTCGCCCGGGAGGATGCGCGGCAGCATCGCGCTGTAAGCGGGGAAGAAGAACCCCGCGCTCGCGCCGAGGACGAAGGCGACGACCGTCAGGTGCGGGATCGTGACGGTGCCCACGAAGCCCGCCATCACGACCGACGTGATCGCGACGAAGTTGGCGCCCTCGACGCACCGCACGATGAGCCGCCGCGAGATGCGGTCGGCCACGATGCCGCCGGGGATCGCGCAGACCAGCAGGCCGACCGCATTCGCTCCCGCGACGAGTGAGAGCTCGAGCGGTCCGCCGCCCGCGCCGATGACGGAGTAGACCATGACGACGGCCCACATGCCGGCGGCGAAGATCGACAGCACGACGGCGCCGAACAGCACCCGGAAGTCGCGCTGCGAGAGCGGCCGGACGAAGCGCCAGCGGTCGCGCGGCGCCGGGGTTCGGGGCGGAGTCGTGCCCGGCTCGCTCATGGCCGTCGGCGGTACGCCAGATCCCGGATGGCCCGCCCCTTGGCCGCGCCTTTGCGCTCGAACGCCGTCACGACGCGACCGTCGAAGCGCTCCGCCCACTCCCCCGCGAAGGCGCGGTCGAAGTCGGGCGAGGCGTCGAGCACGTCGCGCATCTGGTCGGCGTAGTCCTGCCAGTCCGTCGCGAGGCGCAGCATCCCGCCGCCCTTCACTGCGGCCGCTGCGATCGCGGCGAACTCCGGCGTCACGAGCCGACGCTTGTTGTGCTTGTTCTTGTGCCACGGATCGGGGAAGAAGATCCAGAGCTCGGAGGTGGACGCCGCGGGCAGCAGATGCTGCAGGACCTCGGGCGCGTTCGCCTCGACGAGGCGCAGATTGCGCACGTCCTCCCGGTCGGCGTCGAGCATCGTGCGCGCGAGTCCGGCACGGAAGACCTCGACGGCGAGGAAGTCGGTATCGGGGTGGTTCGTCGCGGCGTGCACGATCGCGTGACCCTGACCCGAGCCGATCTCGACGACGAGCGGCGCATCGCGCTCCCACACGACCGTCGGGTCGATCGCAGAGCCCGGAAGGATGCTCGTGGCCGCGGCATCCCGCTGCACATCGATGACGTAGAACGGCGCGAGGTCCGCCCACGCGCGATCCTGCCCGTCGGTCATCCGCCCGCTGCGCCGCACGAAGGACACGGGCTTCTCGCGGTAACGGTGGGGTTCGGATGCTGCGTCGGACACCCTCTCAGGCTAACGGCGCGAATCGCTCAGGATGCATCGACCATCACGCCGTCTGCGGGCTCGATCTTGCGGCGTCATCCTGAGCGATGAACGTGGTCAGGCCGTGACGTAGTCGATGAGCTCCTCGACGCGGCCGAGCAGGGCGGGGTCGAGGTCGCGATAGCTCTTCACCGACGCCAGGATGCGCTGCCACGCGCGCGCGATGTCGGCCTGATCGCGCGCAGGCCAGCCGAGGGCGCGGCAGACGCCGACCTTGTACTCGATCCCGCGCGGCACATCGGGCCAGCGCGGGATTCCGACCGACGCGGGGAGCACGCACTGCCACACGTCGATGAAGGGGTGCCCGACGATCTTCAGGTGCGCGCCGTGACGGCCGCGGAGCACCTCCGCCGCGAGCCGCGACTCCTTCGAGCCGGGAACGAGGTGGTCGACGAGCACGCCGTAGCGACGCTCCGCCGACGGCGGGTCCTCTTCGAGCATGGGCGCGAGCAGATCGACGCCCTGCAGGTATTCGACGACCACCCCCTCGGCCCGCAGGTCGTCTCCCCACACCTTCTCGACCAGTTCCGCGTCGTGGCGCCCCTCGACGAGGATGCGGCTGGCGCGCGCGACGCGGGCACGCGCGTCGGGGGCGGCGAAGGATCCCGACGCGGTGCGCTTCGGTCCGGACGCCGCGACGACGACGGGTGCGGTGAGAACGATGTCCACGCCGTCGATGAGGAAACCCGGCCCCAGCGGGAACAACCGACGACGGCCCACGCGATCCTCGAGCTCGACGAGGCCCGAGGCGACGCCGACCACCGCGCCGCAGAATCCGTCGTCGGCGACCTCGACGACGAGATCGATGGACGCCTCGACCCGCTCGAGCTTCTTCGCGCGGCTCTCGCGCCAACCTGCCGCGAGCACATCCGTGCCGTACCGATCGTCCATCCGCATCGCCCTCCGAAGGCGAAAGGCTACGCGAGCGCCCCACCGCCGAGGCCTCGACCCGCCGACTCGTGCCGAGCCTGTGAGAACCCCTACCGTCGCCCTCTCGACGCTCAATAGACTCGCGGAGGGGGCCACGCGCGCATCACCCCCGGAGAGGGTTCGCATGCGGGTTCGATGGGCAGTGTCGCTCACTGCGGCGGTGGCGATCGTGCTCGGCGGAGCGGCCGGTGCGGCATCCGCGACGGATCCGATCGATCTTGGTGCAGGGTTCGTCGAAGATCAGTCCGACGTACTCTCGTCGTCGGAGGAGTCGGCCGTGCAGCAGCGCCTCCAGCAGTTCTCGGACGAGACCGACATGGACATGTGGGTCGTCTACGTGGACACGTTCACCAACCCATCGAATGCCGAGGAATGGGCGAACGAGACGGCCGACCTCAATGGACTCGGACCGAATCAGTACCTGCTCGCGGTCGCTACGGAGAGCAGGCAGTTCTACCTGTCGGGCTACTCGGAGGGCCCCGTCAGCTTCGATCAGCTCGCGCAGATCGAACAGCAGCAGATCGGCCCAGCCCTGCAGGACGACGACTGGGCCGGTGCCGCCGAGGCTGCGGCCGACGGCCTGGCAGACGCGGCCGGCGGGGGTACGGCGGGGGGCGCGGGCGGCGGGTTCACCGGCATCCTGATCTTCGTCGTCGTCGCCGCCGCGATCGGCGTCGTCATCTGGCTCATCGTGCGCAGTCGCCGCAAGAAGAAGCCCGCCGGCGGCCCGGCCGTCGAGCAGATCAGCACCGCGGAGCTCGCGAAGCGGGCGTCGTCCGCGCTCGTCGAGACCGACGACGCCGTGCGGACGAGCGAGCAGGAACTCGGCTTCGCGAAGGCGCAGTTCGGCGACGCCGCAGCGGCCGAGTTCGAGGCCGCTCTGCAGACGGCGAAGGAGAACCTCAACCAGGCCTTCACGCTCAAGCAGCAGCTCGACGACGCGACGCCCGACACCGAAGAGCAGACCCGCGCGTGGAATGCCCAGATCCTGAGCCTGTGCGAAGCGGCGAACGCCGGCCTCGACGAGAAGGCCGCCGCTTTCGACGAACTGCGCAAGCTCGAGCAGAACGCCCCCGAGGCGATCGCCCGCGTGCAGACGGAACGCGCAGCCGTCGCCGCCGCCCTCGATTCGGCGACGAGCCAGCTCGAGACGCTCTCGTCTTCGTACGCCCCGGAAGCGCTCGCAACCGTCGCCGACAACCCTGAGCAGGCCCGTCAGCGGATCGCGTTCGCCGATGAGCAGCTCGCCCTCGCACAGCAGTCCATCGGCGCCGGCAAGGGCGGCGAGGCGGCCGTCAGCATCCGCGCCGCAGAGGAGTCGATCGGTCAGGCCGACCTGCTCGAGAAGGCGATCACCAAGCTCGGCACCGACCTCGCCGAGGGCGAGAAGAACGCCGCCGCACTGCTTGCCGAACTCGAGAACGACGTCGCCGCGGCATCCGCGCTCCCCGACGCCGACGGACGCATCGCCGCCGTCATCGCGTCGACGCGCGCCGAGATCGAGAAGGCGCGGGGCTTCCTCACCGGCTCGAGCCGCCGACCGCTCATCGCGCTGCAGGGTCTCGAGGCGGCGAACGCGCAGATCGACGGACTCGTGCAGGGCGTGCGGGATGCCGCAGCCCAGGCCGAGCGCGCACGCCAGATGGTCGGACAGCTCATCATGCAGGCGCAGGCGCAGGTGTCGACCGCCGAGGACTACATCACGTCACGGCGCGGCGCGATCGGCGCCGAGGCGCGCACGCGGCTCGCCGAGGCCGGAGCAGCCCTCGTGCAGGCGCAGCAGCTCCAGCAGACCGCACCCGACCAGGCGACGCAGTACGCGCAGCGCGCGAATCAACTCGCGGCCCAGGCGATCCAGTACGCGCAGAACGACGTCGGCTCGTTCCAGGGCGGCGGCATGGGCGGCTCGGGCGGCGGCGGCGGCAACGGCGGGATGCTGGGTGCCGTGCTCGGCGGCATCGTGATCAACTCCCTGCTCGGCGGGGGCGGCGGGGGCGGTCGCTCCTCGGGCGGCATGAGCGGCGGACTCGGCGGCATGCTCGGGGGCGGCGGAAGCCGCGGCGGCCGCAGCTCCGGAAGCTTCGGCGGCGGCGGCACTCGCTCGCGCCGAGGAGGTGGTCGATTCTGATCGCTCCAGACCCGGCATCCATTCTCGAATCCAGTCAGTCCTAACGGAAGGAAACCCGATGGCAAAGCAGTCCATCTTCGGCCGCATCTCGACCCTCGTGAAGGCGAACATCAACTCGATGATCGACTCCGCCGAGGACCCGCAGAAGATGCTCGACCAGCTCGTGCGCGACTACACCAACTCGATCGTCGACGCCGAAGGCGCGATCGCCGAGACGATCGGCAACCTGCGTCTGCTCGAACGCGACCACCAGGAGGACGTCCAGGCGGCGACCGAGTGGGGCAACAAGGCGCTCGCGGCCAGCCGCAAGGCGGACGAGCTGCGCGGCTCGGGGAACGCCGCCGACGCCGACAAGTTCGACAACCTCGCCAAGATCGCGCTGCAGCGCCAGATCAGCGAGGAGAACGAGGCCAAGGCGATCGCTCCGACGATCGCGTCGCAGACCGAGGTCGTCGACAAGCTCAAGGACGGCCTCAACGGCATGAAGCAGAAGCTGGAGCAGCTGAAGTCGAAGCGCTCCGAGCTGCTCGCGCGTGCCAAGACCGCCGAAGCCCAGAACAAGGTGCACGACGCCGTCAAGTCGATCGACGTGCTCGACCCGACGAGCGAGCTCGGCCGGTTCGAAGACAAGGTCCGTCGCCAGGAGGCCCTCGCGGCCGGCAAGCAGGAGCTCGCGGCATCCACCCTCGACGCGCAGTTCAACGCGCTCGAGGACGTCGGCGAGCTGACCGAGGTCGAGGCGCGCCTGGCCGCCCTCAAGTCGGGAGCCCCGCAGAGCGCCATCGAGAGCTGACCTCTCGCCCTCGCGCCGACGGCGCCGCACTCCTCCGGGGGTGCGGCGCCGTTGCCCTTCCCCGCGAGAACCCATCGGTATTCAGGGGCCAAGCGTGGGCGGGCGGGGCAAGATGGGAGGATGACGCGCTACCTCGTGGTCCCGCAGTGGCAGGGCAGTCCGTCCTCGCGGGCGATGCAGCTCATCGACGGCGCCGAGGCGATCGCGGGCGACCTGCCCCGATCGGCGACCCTCGTGCTCGATGTGCCGACCGGTGCGGGCGAGGCGCTCGGCACCGGTGTCCGACGGCTGAGCGCGCTGCTGGGCACCCGCGACCGCATGGTCGACGCCCTTGCCCCCTTCGAAGAGCCGGTCCTCACGGTCGGCGGCGACTGCGGTGTCGCCCTCGGGGCGATCGGACACGCCGTGAAGCGGCATCCGTCGCTCGCCGTCGTCTGGCTCGACGCGCACCCCGACTTCAACGACGCCGGCTCGTCGCCCTCGGGCGCGTTCGCGGGCATGACCCTGCGAGCCGTCGTCGGGCAGGGCGAAGGCGGCCTCATGCTCGAGCCCGGGGTAGTTCCACCCCGTCGGGTCGTCGTGGGCGGTGCGCGCTCGTTCGACGAACCCGAGGCCGAGGCGATCGAGCGGCTCGGTGTCGCCGTCCTCTCGGTCGATGCGCTGCGCGACCCGGAGTCGCTTGCGACCGCCGTCCGCGAAACGGGCGCGGAAGCGCTCTACGTGCACGTCGACGTCGACGTGCTCGACCCGGCCGAGCTCACGGGCAACGCGCATCCCGAGCCGTTCGGCCTGACGGTCGCCGAGCTGACCGGAGCGATCGCGGCGGCGCGAGCCGCCCTGCCGCTCGTCGGATCCTCGATCACGGGGTACTCCCCCGCGTCGGCGGCGACGGCATCCGACGACCTCGGCGCGATCCTGCGCATCGTCGGGGCGCTCGCGTGAGCCCGATCCCGACGCCGCCCGCCGGGTGGGAGGCCGATGCCGCGCGCGCCGTCGCGCGCGGTGCGAAGCTCGATCGCTGGATCCCCGGCATCCTTCTCGACTCCCCGATCAGCCGCCTCGGGTACTTGTACGGCAACACGGTGGGCTGGGTGTGGGGGTCGATCTGGAGCACGGGTCGCGTGACGAAGCAGAACGGCCTGTGGGTGTTCCGCGGCATGCCGTCGTGGACGTACGGTCGCGGCGGCACGTGCGTCGGCGGATGCTTTCTGACAGGCGAAGGCGTCATCACGCCGCGACTGCTGCAGCACGAAGCCGTGCACAAGCGCCAGTGGCAGCGCTACGGGTTCCTCATGCCGGTGCTCTACCTGCTCGCGGGCCGCAACCCACTGCGCAACCGGTTCGAGATCCTCGCGGGCCTCGAGGACGGCAATTACGTTCCGCGAACCAGGGCGGCGCGGCCGACGCGGTAGATCTGCCTGCCGAGCGTGATCACGACCGCGAGCGGGAAGACGATCCAGAAGAGATTCGGCAGCACGGCGACCATCAGGAAGCCGAGGATGTCACCACGTTCGAGCGACTGGCGCGTCATCTCGAGCCCGCTCGAGATCTCGACGAGGAAGTAGATCACGGTCTTCCAGAACGTCCAGGCCGTGACGATGAGGCCGACGACGACACCCGACCACTTCTTGGCGTGGAAGAGCACCCACACGATGACGATGACCTCGAGCAGGTTCGCCCAGCTCTGCGCACTGCCGAACGCGTCGAAGTCGGCGTAGCGGTGGTCGAACGTGCCGTAGAAGACATGGCCCGGCCACATTCCGGCGAGGGGGCCGCCCTCGTGCGAGAGCGGACCGAGCAGCACGTAGCACGCGTCGTACGTCTGGATGACCGCCGAGATCGTGAGCCAGATCACCGCCCAGAGCGGAATGCGCAGATCCTTCGGATCGACGGTGGACTCGGTCGGGTGCACGATCACGGGGGCGGTCATGCGAAGAGAGTAGCGGGATGCTTCGCCCGCGCGCGCTGGTGAGACTCAGCGCGCGGTCGCGAGACCGTACTGCTCGGGCGTGTGGATCGCGTCGGCCGGGATGCCGTTGCGCGCCGTCAGATGGTCGACGATGTCGGCCGTGCCGAGGAATCCGCCGAGGAGGTGGATGCGGGTCGCGTCGTCCTCTGCGCAGAGCATCTCGTCCGCCCAGGCCGTGACGGCGCGAGCGAGAGCCTGACCCGGCGCGCAGGCCCGGCCGCTGCCGGCCTCACCCGAGCGGACCGAGCGGTCGAGCCACGTGAGGGTCATGCGAGCAGGAGCCGTGATGGGCGCCTGCCACGAGGCATCCGGAATCTCGATGAACACGCGCCCCGTCGAGCAGATCGGCAGCGTCGCGAGCAGTGCCTCGAGGTCGGCCAGCGACGATTCGTCGGCGGTGATGAGGTGCTGCACGCGAGTGTGCTTCGACGCGCGGCACGCGCTGGCGCTGTGCACGTTCGTCTCGGCGGTGCTGGTCATGATGAGGCCAGTATACCCCCGTGTAGGTATGCCTTACCTTGGTGAGCCGTGAATATCACTCGTCGGCGATGAGGACGCGCCGAAGCTCCCGCAGTTCATCCTCGGTCAGCCCGTGCGAGAGCAGGTAGTCCCCCGCCGAGCCGTAGGAGGCGTCCACGCGTGCGAGCGCGGCGGACATCACGCTCGCGGGCGAGCGCGTGGCGAGATCCTCGAGATGCGCGGAAGCCGGATACATCGCCCGCAGTCGCTGCAGCACCTTCCGGTTGCGTTCGGCCGGCAGCAGCGCTTCGGTGCGCGCGTAGTCCGAGACCACCGCGTCTTCGTCGACGCCGGCGGCGCGCAGCGCGAGCGCCACCGTGACCCCCGTGCGGTCCTTGCCCACGGTGCAGTGCACGAGCACGGGCTGGTCGGTCACGATGCCGCGGACGACGTCGACGACGCCCGCGGCGGAGTCCTCGACGAGCCGCCGGTACATCTCGTCGAGCGAGAGGTCCTCCTCGAAGAACGACCCGACCGATCCGAGGAAGAGAGGCACCCTCGTGGTCTGCAGGTCGAGCCCGTCGACGAGGCTCGGCGCCCAGCGCACCTCATCATCGTCGCGCAGGTCGATGATGCGCCGGATGCCGAGCGCACGCAGCGCCGAGCGCCCGTCGTCATCGAGGTGCGCGAGGTTGCCCGAGCGGAAGAGGATGCCGGCGCGCGAGCGCTGCGCACCGGCGTGCAGGCCGCCGACGTCGCGGAAGTTGGTCGCGCCCGAGACGGGGATCCCAGTGTTCACTGCGAGCGGGGCGGGACGGGGTATCGCCCGGCGATCGTGATGCGGTTGAACGCGTTGATCGAGACGAGGAGCCAGCTCAGCGCGACGTACTCCTTCTCGCTCAGGATGCCGCCGACGTGGTTGTATACGTCGTCGGGGATGCCGTCCTCGTGGATGAAGGTGAACGACTCCGTCAGCTCGAGCGCCGCACGCTCCCGCTCGGTGAAGACCCCCGAGTCGCGCCAGGTCGCGATCTGGGCGATCGTGTCGGCGTCGAGGCCCGCGTCGACTGCGCGATCGACGTGGATGCGCACGCAGTACGCGCAGCCGTTGAGCTGAGAGGCGTGGATCTGCACGATCTCCTTGAGTCGCGCATCGATGCCCGCGTCGCCCGCGAGTTCCTTGACGGTCTTCGAGAACGCGTCCAGCGCGTTGTAGGCGTCGCGGGCGGATCTCGACAGGTGCACTCGGGCTTCGCTCATGACGCCAGCGTACCCAGCCCGGATGAGAGGCGGGCAGGATGCCGGGAAGGGTTAACACTTGTGTTGCGTTCGCCGTAACGGACGCGTTGCGGGCGCCTCGGCATCTCTAGGCTGAGGACGCACCATACCGTCCGAGGCCCGCGCGCCCCACAGCAGGGGCGCTCCTCCGAGAGGACCCGCACATGTTCCGTCGCACCGCCTTCGCCGCCGTCGCTCTGCTCACGGCGGGCGCATTGGCGCTCGCCGGGTGCACGTCTGCCGCGCCTGCGCCGACCGCGACGGGTGAGGTCGATCCCGACGCGTCGGTCGCGATCCGGCTCGTGCTGGAGCCCGGCAACCTCGACATCCGCGAGACGGCCGGCGCGGCGGTGGACCAGATCCTGGTCGACAACATCTACCAGGGTCTCGTCTCGCGCACGCCCGAGCAGGACATCGTTCCCGCCCTCGCGTCGGACTGGACGGTGTCGCCCGACGGCTTGGAGTACACCTTCACGGTGCGTGAGGGTGTCACATTCCACGACGGGCAGGAACTCACCCCGCAGGACGTCGTGTGGTCGCTGGAGACGCGCAAAGCGACGCCCGCGTGGCGCGACTCGGCGCGTCTCGCGAACGTCGAGACGATCACCGCCGACGGTCAGGACGTCACGCTGACACTGAGCGAGCCCGACTCCAGCCTGCTGTGGAACCTCACCGGCCGCGCCGGGATCGTCCTCAAGGAAGACGACGGCGTCGACTACAAGACCGCAGCCAACGGCACCGGCCCGTTCACGCTGGCGAACTGGCGGCAGGGCGACAGCATCACGTTCGCGCGCAACGAGGAGTACTGGGGCGACAAGGCGAAGGTCGCCGAGGTCGTGTTCGACTACATCCCCGACAACCAGGCGGCGCTCAACGCCGCCCTCGCGGGCGAGGTCGACGCGCTCACCGGGTTCGACGCGAACCTCACCGAGCAGGTCGAGGCGTCCGGCGACTACCAGGTCGTGCTCGGCCAGTCCACCGACAAGGGCACGCTCGCGTTCAACCAGACGTCGGGCCCCCTCGCCGACAAGCGTGTGCGACAGGCGATCCGCCAGGCGATCGACCACGACGCCTTCCTCGAGGCCGCCCAGTCCGGCCAGACGCTGTACGGCCCGATCCCCGAGCTCGACCCGGGCTACGAAGACCTCTCGGACGTCGCACCGTACGACCCCGAGGCGGCCAAGGCGCTCCTGGCCGAAGCGGGCGAGGAGGACCTCGAACTGACCCTCACCATCCCGAACTTCTACCCCACGACGACTGCACAGATCCTCGTGTCGAACCTCAACGATGTCGGCATCACCCTCGAGGTCGATCAGGTCGATTTCGGCACGTGGCTCAACGACGTCTACACGAACAAGGACTACGACCTCAGCTTCGTGCTGCACACGGAGTCCCGTGACTTCGAGAACTGGGCCAACCCCGACTACTACTTCACCTACGACAACCCCGACGTCCAGCGCCTCTACAAGGAGTCGCTTGCCGCGACCGACGAGGCCGAAGCCGCGTCTCTGCTCGCCGAAGCGGCGAAGATCGTCTCGGAGGACGCCGCGGCCGACTGGCTCTACAACGGCGCCTCCGTCGTCGCTGTGGGCACTAACATCACGGGTATGCCCTCGATCGGTGCGAACGATCGCCTCAATCTCGCAGAACTCGCCAAGAGCAACGGGTGATCCGATACACGCTGACGCGACTGGCCCTGCTTCTGCTCGGGCTGCTCGTCGCCAGCGTGCTGATCTTCTTCACCCTGCGGGTGCTGCCCGGTGACGTCGCGCAGCTGATCGCCGGCACGGGGTCGACGCCGGAGCAGGTCGCCGCCATCCGCGAACGGCTGGGCCTCGACCAGCCTCTCCCTCTGCAGTATCTCGATTGGATCGGCGGGGTGCTGCGCGGCGACCTCGGCACGTCGCAGATCACCGGTTCGACCGTCGCGAGCGAACTCGTCGAGAAGGCGCAGGTCACGCTCCCGCTCGGCGTCATGGCGCTCGTGATCGCCGTGCTTTTCAGCGTTCCGTTCGGTGTGCTGTCGGCGATGCGCCGCGGCCGCGCCGACGGCACGGCTCTCAGCGTCGGCGCGCAGACGGTCGCAGCGGTGCCGGTCGTCTGGGCCGGGATGATGCTCGTGATCGTCTTCGCCGTGTGGCTCGGTTGGCTGCCGGCGCAGGGCTTCCCCCGCAGCGGCTGGAACGATCCGTGGGCGGCGTTCCGCGCCCTCATCCTCCCCGCCCTCACGATCGGCATCGTCGAGGGGGCGATGCTCCTGCGCTTCGTGCGCAGCGCGACGCTGCAGGCCGTCGGCCAGGACTACGTCCGCACCGCCGCGGCGAAGGGGTTGACGCGGGATGCCGCGCTCATCCGCCACGGACTCCCCGTCGTCGGGCTCTCGGTCATCACGGTGCTGGGTCTGCAGGTCGCGGGCATCATCGTCGGCGCAGTCGTGATCGAGCAGCTGTTCACGCTCCCGGGGATCGGGCGGATGCTGGTGGCCGACGTCGGAGCGCGCGACCTGCTCAAGGTGCAGGGCGAGCTGCTCGTGCTCACGGGGTTCGTGCTCGTCGTCGGGTTCGTCGTCGATCTGGTGCACCGGCTCATCGACCCACGGCAGAGGGAAGCGACATGAGCGACGACACGACCCCTCGCTCCGCCCCCGACGCCGCAGCCGATGCCGCCCGGTCGGAGAATTCGCGCTCGGCCGGAGCATCCGGCCCGAATTCTCCGACATCGGCGACATTCTCCGACCGTGGTGCGCGGGAGGGCCGCCTGGGTGATCGCGATGACAGCGACCGGGCGCCGAGCCGGTGGGCGTGGCTCGGGCGACTCTGGTCGCTGTCGACCGGGCGCTTCGGGCTCATCGTGGTCGCCGTCATCCTCCTGACCGCGATCGTCGCGGCGTTCTGGACGCCGTTCCCACCTCAGCAGGTCGACATCGCGAACCGCTGGGCGGGCCCGGGTTGGCCGCACGTCCTGGGGACGGACGGGTCGGGCCGCGACATCCTGAGCCTGCTCATGGCCGGCGCCCGCACGACGGTCTTCGTCGCGATCGGCGCAGGCGTCGTGGCGACCGTCGTCGGCGTCGCCCTCGCCGCGCTGGGGGCGCTCACGGCGCGGTGGATCCGCGAGTCGGTCGCCGTGCTCGTCGACATCCTCATCGCGTTCCCCGTGCTCATCATCGCGATGATGATCTCTGCCGTCTTCGGCGGGTCGCTGTGGGTCGTCATCTGGGCGGTCGGGATCGGGTTCGGCGTCAACATCGCGCGCGTGACGCGACCCGAGCTGCGGCGCGTGCTGCACAGCGACTTCGTGCTCGCGGGCAAGGCGTCGGGGCTCACACCGGCGCAGAACCTGCTGCGCCACCTCATGCCCAACGTCGCGCCGGTCTTCATCGTGCAGCTCTCGTGGGGCATGGCCGTCGCGGTGCTCGCCGAGGCGGGTCTGTCGTATCTCGGCGTCGGCGCGCCCCCGACCGAGCCGTCGTGGGGGCTCCTGCTCGCGCAGCTGCAGCAGTACATCACGGTGCACCCGCTCTCGGTGATCTGGCCCGGACTCGCGATCACGTTCACGGTGCTGGGGCTCAATCTGCTGGGCGACGGGCTGCGCGAGGCGACCGACCCCACGCTCACGCGAGCGAACCGCGCGCGGCGAGCGGCCGAGTCGCACATGCCCGAGGTGGTGTCATGAGCCTCGAGGTGCAGGACCTCACGATCGACATCGGCGGTCGCCGTGTCGTCGACGGCGTCTCGTTCTCGGTGCCCGACGGCGCTCGCGTCGGGCTCATCGGCGAGTCCGGCTCAGGCAAGTCGCTCACGGCGCTGGCGATCCTGGGCCTGCTGCCCGACGGCGCGGCGGCGGGCGGCTCGATCCGCTGGAACGGCCGCGAACTGCTCGGCCTGCCCGACCGTGAACTGGCCGGGTTGCGTGGCGACGAGATCGGCATCGTCTTCCAGGAGCCCCGCACCGCGCTCAATCCGATCCGGACCGTCGGCCGCCAGATCGCAGAGTCCATCCGCATCCACGAGAAGACGACGAAGAAGGATGCCGCGGCCCGCGCGATTGCCGAGGCATCCCGCGTCGCCCTCCCCGACCCGTCGACGATCGTGAGCCGCTATCCGCACCAGCTCTCGGGTGGCCAGCGCCAGCGCGTCGCGATCGCGATGGCGCTCGCGTGCCGGCCGCGGCTGCTCATCGCCGACGAGCCGACGACGGCGCTCGACGTCACGATCCAGGCCGAGATCCTCGAGCTCCTGCTCTCGCTCGTCGAGAGCGAGGGCATGTCGCTCGTGTTCATCACCCACGACCTCGCGGTGCTGTCGCAGATCGCGACGCACGGCGTCGTGCTCGAGCACGGGCACGTGGTCGAGGACGCTCCGGTCTCGAAGCTGCTCACGGCACCGGCATCCCCTGTCACGCAGGAACTCCTGCGCGACGCGACGGCGACCCTGTGGCGACCGGGAGGTGTCGCATGACCCTGCTCAGCGCGCGCGGGCTCACGCGCACCTACCGCTCCCCCGGCGAGACGTGGGGCCGGCCCGTGCTCACGACCGCACTGGACGACGCCGATCTCGACGTCGACGAGGGCTCGGCGGTCGGCGTCATCGGCGAGTCCGGGTCGGGCAAGTCGACGCTCGTCCGCCTGCTGCTGGGCCTGGACACGCCCACGGCGGGAACGGTCACGTTCGACGGGCGGGAGGTGGATGCCGCGGCCTCCGCCCGCTCGTTGCACTGGCTCCGCCGTGAGACGGGCATCGTCTTCCAGGACCCGTACGCCTCGCTCGACCCGCGCATGAGCATCGGCCGCATCGTCGGAGAACCGCTGTGGGCGCTCGGCATCGAGGGCGACCGCCGGGCGCGCGTGCGCGCGGTTCTCGAAGACGTCGGACTCGAGGCATCCATGGCGAATCGCTTCCCGCACGAGTTCTCGGGCGGCCAGCGACAGCGGATCGCGCTCGCCCGCGCGATCGTGCACAGCCCCCGCCTGCTCGTGGGCGATGAGCCGCTCTCGGCGCTCGACGTCACCGTCCGGGCGCAGATCCTGGAGCTGCTCGCCGAACTGCGCGCACGCGATGGGCTGACCCTCGTCATGGTGTCGCACGACATCGGCGTCGTCCAGAACCTCTGCGACCAGGTCGTCGTCATGAAGGACGGCCGCATCGTCGAGGAGGGGCCGACCGAGAAGGTGCTCCTGCAGCCGCAGGTGGCGTACACGCGGCGGCTCCTGGCATCCATCCCCACGATCGACCCGACCGCCTCGTGACGTTGTCGGGGCGCCTCGGTAGCCTCGGTGCTATGGCCCACGCGATCGTCCCTCCGTATCTGCTCGCTCGCATCGCCGCCGTGCAGGAGCCCACGTGGGCGCGCGCCGCGGAGGCCGCGCGAGCGACCCTCGCGGTGCCGCGGCCGTATCGCCCGGGGCGCACGCGCCTGCGTCTGTCGATCGAGGACGGCGGCACACTCGTCGCCGAGGCCGCTCCGGCCCCCGACCGCACGATCTCGGACGCCCAGCAGCGCGAGACCCTGCCGGGCGTGCGCGTTCGGGGAGAGGACGACCCGGCGACGGGCGACGAATCGGTCGACGAGGCGTTCGACGGCTTGGGCGAGACGTACGACTTCCTGTGGGATGCCTTCGGCCGCAACGGCCTGGACGACGCGGGTGGTCAGCTGCTGGCGACGGTGCATTACGGCCAGGACTACGACAACGCGTTCTGGAACGGCGAGCGCATGGTGTTCGGCGACGGCGACGGCGAGGTCTTCCAGGGCTTCACCGGCTCGCTCTCGGTCATCGCGCACGAGCTCGCGCACGGCGTCGTGGACGCCGAGGGCGGCCTCACGTATCAGGGTCAGTCGGGGGCGCTCAACGAGTCTTTCGCCGACGTGATCGGCGTGCTCACGGAGCAGCATGCGAAGGGGCAGGATGCCGCGTCCGCGACGTGGCTCGTCGGTGAGGGCATCTTCACCGACGCGGTGCAGGGCCGCGCGCTGCGATCGATGGCTGCGCCCGGCACGGCGTATGACGACGACGTGCTCGGCAAGGATCCGCAGCCCGGGCACATGCGCGACTACGTCGTGACGCAGGACGACAACGGCGGCGTGCACATCAACTCCGGCATCCCGAATCACGCGTTCCATCTGCTGGCTGTCGCGCTGGGCGGCCGCGCGTGGGAGCGCGCCGGGCTCATCTGGTACCGCACGCTCACGAGCGGCGAGCTCACGCCCGACACCGACTTCACGACGTTCGCGGCCGCCACCGTGCGCGCCGCCGAGACGGAGTACGGTGAGGGTTCGGAGGAAGCGGACGCCGTCCGAGACGCATGGGCGGGCGTCGGCGTCGACGTGGATGGACGAGACGAAGCCTGACGACGAGATCGTCGTCGTCATCGTGACCCGCACGGGCGGGATCGCGGGGCTGCGCCGCGCGTGGCGCGCTGAGCCTCGACCAGACGAGGCATCCGTCTTCGTCGACCTCATCGCCCGATGTCCCTGGGAAGCACCGGGCCCGTGGGACGAACCCGTGCCCGACCCCGCCGGCGCCGACCGCTACACGTGGTCGATCGCGGCGCAGTGCGGACCCGAGGAGCGCGAAGCGGATGTGCCCGACACCGACCTCACCGGGCCGTGGCGCGACCTCGTCGACGCCGTGCGGGACTGGAAGGCGCCGGAGGACTGATCAGCCGCCGAAGAGCTTGCGCTTCTTCTTGACCGGCTTGAGCGACTTCTGCAGGTAGATCGTGCCGAGCCAGCGGCCGAACTTGAAGCCGACCCGGCCCATGCGGCCGACCTCGACGAAGCCGAGTTTCTCGTGGAGGGCGATGGACGCCTCGGCTCCCTTGTCGCTGATGACGGCGACCATCTCGCGGATGCCGGCCTCTTCGCAGGCGGCGATGAGTGCCTCGAGCAGAGGCCGACCGAGGCCCTTGCCGGTCGCCGCCTGGCCCAGGTAGATCGAGTTCTCGACGCTGTAGCGGTACGCGGTCTTGCTCGACATGGGCTGCACGAGCGCGTACCCGAGCACCTGACCGGCGGGCGACTCGGCGACGAGGAAGGGGAGCCCTGCCTTCGCGAGGCCGGCGATCTTGTCACGCCACTGCTTCAGAGACCACTTCTTCTCGTCGAACGTCACGACCGAGTTGGTCACGTAGTAGTTGTAGATCTCGCGGATGTCGGGCACATCGCGATCCTCGACGGGTCGGATCGTGAACGCGAACGTGCGCTCGGGCTCCGGCGCCCTCCGCAGGTGGCGCGGCAGGCTGCGCCGGTCGCGGTCGTATTCCTCCTCGAGCATGGGGTCAGCCTACGACCCGCCAGTCGACGGGCTCCGCACCCTGCGCGCGCAACAGGTCGTTCGCGCGCGAGAAGGGCCGGGACCCGAAGAAACCGCGGCTCGCCGAGAGGGGTGACGGATGCGGCGACTCGACTATCGGCGTCTGCCCGAGCAGGGGGCGCAGGTTCGCGGCATCCCTCCCCCACAGGACCGCCACGAGCGGTCGGTCGCGTGCGACGAGCGTGCGGATCGCGTGCTCGGTGACCTTCTCCCACCCCCAGCCGCGGTGCGAGGCGGGCTGCCCCGGCGCGACCGTCAGCACGCGGTTGAGCAGCATGACGCCCTGGTCGCTCCAGGCCGAGAGGTCGCCGTGCGGGGCCCGCGGAATGCCGAGGTCCGCCTCGAGCTCCTGGTAGATGTTCGACAGGCTGCGCGGCAGGGGTCGCACGTGCTCTTCGACGGCGAACGAGAGGCCGATGGGATGCCCCGGCGTCGGATACGGGTCCTGTCCGACGATCAGCACCCGCACGTCGCCGAGGGGACGCGCGAAAGCCCGCAGCACGCGGTCGCCCGCGGGGAGGTAGCCGCGCCCGGCGGCCGTCTCGGCGCGAAGCCGCTCCCCCAGCGCCGCGATGTCTTGACCGACCGGCGCGAGCGCGGCGGCCCACGCCGAGTCGATCAGCCCCGCGTCGGCGAGCTCAGACAGCGTCAGCGCCATCGCGGGCGTCCTCGTCGATGACCGACCCCTGCGCCGACCACGGGAAGTCGATCCACAGATCGGTCGCCTTCCACGAGTAGTCGGGCTCGATGATCGTCGTGGGCTTCGTGTAGATCGTGACCGAGCGCACGTCGGCGCCCCGGCCCTTCAGCAGGTCGACGGCGAGTGCGAGCGTGCGCCCGCTGTCGGCGACGTCGTCAACGAGCAGCACCCGCCTGCCGTCGAGGTACGTCATGTCGAGTTCGGGCGGAAGGAGCTCCGGCGCGTCGAGCACCGTGCCGATCCCCGTGTAGAACTCGACGTTGATCGCGCCGCAGTTCTTAACGCCGAGGCCGTACGCGATCGACCCTGCCGGAAGCAGCCCGCCGCGCGCGATCGCGACGACGACCTCGGGTACGAAGCCGTCGGCGACGATAGCCCGCGCGAGGTCGCGGGATGCCGCGCCGAATCCATCCCACGTGAGCGTCTCGCGCGTCTTCTCCACAGTCCGTTCCTCCCGGTCGTCCTGCGTCCAGACTAGGTCTCGCGTGGTGTTAGTCTCGCCGCTGTGACCCGCGCCTCCTCTGCCGACCGCCCCCGCGGTTCGGCGCTGCGTAATTCTGCCTTGGGCATCACCGCCGGCCTCATCGGCTGGTTCATCGTCGTCGAGCTCGTGAGCGGACTACTGCAGGGCTACTACGTGCCGCTGTTCAGCGACATCGTGCACGAGCTCGGCATCCACGATTCCGACGTCAACTGGTTCGAGGCGGCGCAGCTGCTGCTCTCGGCGCTCGTGCTGCCGATCCTCGCGAAGCTCGGCGACATGTACGGGCACAAGAAGATCCTGCTCATCTCGGCGATCCTCACGGCGGGCGCGAGCTGGTGGCTCGCGTTCTCGGGCGACTTCTGGTCGTTCCTGATCGCGTGGGCGCTGCAGGGCTTCTACGTCGTGTGGCTCCCGCTCGAGATCGCGCTCATCTTCGAACGCGGTCGGCGTCAGAACCGCGGCGTCTCGACGACGCGCCGGGCGGCGGGCCTGCTCGTCGTGGGCCTGCAGGCGGGTGCGATCATCGGCGCCCTGGCCGCCGGGCGCATCTTCGCCGCCACGGGCGACCTGCAGACGACCCTCTTCATCCCCGCGATCGCCGTCACGCTCGTCGCGATCGTGATCTGGCTCGCCGTGCCCGAGTCCGAGCCCCTGCCCGGCCGCAGGCTCGACACGTGGGGCTTCGTCATCCTCGCGTGGGGCCTCCTGCTCGTCACGGGCGCTCTCGTGTACATGCGGATGATCGGCGAGCTGAACCTCGGCGCGAGCGGGTGGATCTGGGTCGGCGTGCTGCTGGCCGCCGGTGTCGCGATGTTCTGGTGGTTCGTGCGGTACGAACTGCGGCAGGAAGACCCCGCGATCGACATCCGTGTGCTCCGCAAGCCCGAGATGTGGCCCGTGCAGGCGACGGCATTCCTCGTCGGGATCAGCCTCCTCGGCGCCCAGGGGCCGCTCTCGACATACGCGGGTACGGACTCCTCACTCGGCTACGGGCTGGGACTGGATGCCACGGACCGCTCGAACATCATCGGCGTCTACCTGATCTCGCTCATCATCGGTGCCGTCGTGTTCGCGATCACGTCGCGAAAGGCGAGCCCCCGCGTCATCCTCATCGTCGCCTCGGCGCTCGTCGGCATCGGCTACCTGCTCTTCCTGCCGTTCCACACGGAGCTGTGGCAGGTGCTCCTCAACCTCATGATCGCGGGCATCGGCTCGGGCGCGCTCGTGGCGGCGATGCCCGCCGCCGCGGCCGCGGCGGCGCCGCGCGGACAGACCGGCATCGCGTCGGCTCTGACGAACACGACCAAGACGATCGGCGGCACGTTCGCCTCGGCCGTCTTCGGCGTCCTCCTCGCCGTCGGCGCGGGCACCGTCGCGAGCCAGACCGCGGCATCCCTCGGCGGTTACCTGGCCGTATGGGCGATCTGCGCCGCGGGCGGCTTCGCCGCGGCGGCCGTGCTGTTCTTCGTCCCGAAGGTCGCGTTCGCCGACACCCTCCCCGAAGAGCTCGAGCAGACCGCGGGCGAGTCGCAGATCATCTGACCCTCCCCAGCCTGAGTAGGGGGCGGTCCCTTCCCCGATCGGCGGGGGGTCAGGCGGGGTCGGCGCTCGGACGCACGGTGAGCGGGCCGCGCGCGAGCAGGTGCTGGGCCGACTGCGCGACCGGACGCATCGTGATCAGGTCGAGGTTGACGTGCCCGGGCGCGTTCAGCGCGTACGCGATCACGTCGGCGACGTCTTCGGCCACGAGCGGATTCTCCACGCCCTCGTAGACCCGCTCGGCGGCGTTCTGGTCGCCCGCGAGGCGATTGAGCGTGAACTCGGGCGTGTAGACCATGCCTGGAGCCACCTCGATGACGCGGATGGGCTCGCCGTTGAGCTCGAGCCGCAGCACGTGGGCGAGCATCGCCTCACCGGCCTTCGTGGCGTTGTATCCGGCGCCGCCGGGATACGGCGACTCGGCCGCCGTCGAGGTGACGAAGAGCGTGTCGGCGTGGCCGGTGGATGCCGCGGCCTCCCGCAGCTGCGGAAGCAGCGCCGCGACGAGACGCTGCGCCGACAGGACGTTGACGTCGAACATCCACTGCCAGTCTTCGGCGCGACCGTCTTCGACGCGGTCGGTGCCGCGGGCGCCGCCGGCGACCTGCACCAGCGCGTGCACGGGGCCCGACGACGACAGCCAGTCAGCGAGGGCGTCGACATCCGTCTGGTTCGTGAGGTCCGCCGCGAACGCGACGGCACCCGTCTCGATCTCGAGCTGCTCGAGGCGATCCGCGCGTCGCGCGACGGCCACGACATCCCATCCCCGGGTTCGCAGCAGCCGCGCCGTCGCCTCACCGATACCCGAACTCGCTCCCGTGACCACCGCACGTCTCGTCGTCGCCATGTCTCCACGCTACCGCCGGCAGGTTACGTAACATTTCCCTTCCGTTGTTGACAGGCACGCGGCATCCTTACTCTCGCTTCAGGCCCCGACGACCGCCGCCGGCCATCAGATCCATCAGGAGCAACTCATGTCCGCACCCGAGAACTGGCGCTTCGAGACCAAGCAGATCCACTCCGGCGCCGCGCCCGACCCCGTCACCAAGGCGCGCGCCACGCCGATCTACCAGACCACGTCGTACGTGTTCGACAACGCCGACCACGCCGCGAATCTCTTCGCCCTGGCCGAGTTCGGCAACATCTACACGCGCATCCAGAACCCGACGCAGGGCGTCGTCGAGGAGCGTCTGGCGGCGCTCGAAGGTGGCACCGGCGCCCTCCTCGTCGCGAGCGGCCAGGCTGCCGAGACCTTCGCAGTGCTCAACATCGCCGAGGCGGGCGACCACATCGTCTCGTCGTCGTCGATCTACGGCGGCACGTACAACCTGTTCAAGTACACGCTCGCCAAGCTCGGCATCGAGACGACGTTCGTCGAGAACCAGGACGACGCCGAGGAGTGGGCCGCAGCCATCCGCCCCAACACGAAGCTCTTCTTCGCCGAGACGATCGGCAACCCGAAGATCAACATCCTCGACATCCGCAAGGTCGCCGACGTCGCGCACGACAACGGCATCCCGCTCATCGTCGACAACACGATCGCGACGCCGTACCTCATCAAGCCGTTCGAGCACGGCGCCGACATCGTCATCCATTCTGCGACGAAGTTCCTCGGCGGCCACGGCACCGTCATCGGCGGCGTCATCGTCGACGGCGGCACGTTCGAGTGGTCGAAGAACGTCGACAAGTTCCCGGGCCTGACGGTTCCCGACCCGAGCTACCACGGCGCCTCCTACACCGCTGCCGTCGGCGACGGACTCGCGTACATCATCAAGGCTCGCGTGCAGCTGCTGCGCGACCTGGGCGCGGCCATCTCGCCGCAGAGCGCGTGGCTGCTCATCCAGGGCATCGAGACGCTGTCGCTGCGCATCGAGCGGCACGTGCAGAACGCGCAGGAGATCGCCGAGTGGCTCGAGAACCTCGACGACGTCGCTTCGGTCAACTACTCGGGTCTGCCGACCTCGCCCTGGTACGCCGCCGCGAACCAGTACGCCCCGAAGGGCGTCGGTGCCGTGCTGTCGTTCGAGCTCAAGGGCGGCGTCGAGGCGGGTCGCGAGTTCGTCAACTCGCTGACGCTCTTCAGCCACCTCGCGAACATCGGCGACGTGCGTTCGCTCGTCATCCACCCCGCGTCGACGACGCACTCGCAGCTCACTCCCGAGCAGCAGCTCACGACCGGCGTCACGCCGGGTCTCGTGCGCCTGTCGGTCGGACTCGAGAACATCGACGACCTCAAGGCCGACCTCGAGCAGGCGCTCGCGGCCGCGCGCAAGGTCTCTGAGGCCGCCCGCGCCTGATCCCACGTGCAGGGGGATCGGATGCCCCGCCACCGCGCTCGCGCGGGGGCGGGGCATTCTGCATCAGGCCTCGAGGTCGTCCTCGAGTTCGGCCTCGGTCAGCGCGTCACCCGGAACCGGCGTATGGAACAGCGACGGCGCCTCGTGGTCGACCGGGATCGGGCCCTGATCGGGATCGACCTCGCCGAAGAGCACGTCGACGTCGCCGTCGATGTCGCGCTCGGTGTCGGGGGCTTGCGGCTTGGCTTCATGAGCGGGCATGAACGGTTCTGCGGTCGACATGGCCGCATGATCCCACACGCGCGCGACCGGACGGTGAACGACGGCTCGCGTCAGGCTCCGGACGCTTCCGCCCAGCGCAGCACGCGGAGCGCACGGAGGGTGACCCACCGGCTCGGGAAGCCCTCGCCCTCGCGCTCGAACGAGAAGAGCGTCGGCCCCTCGTGCGTCAGCTCGAGCGGCCAGAGCCCCATCGGCAGACGCTTCGACCGCAGCAGCGCGAGCGGGGGCGCGAAGCGCGGATCGTCGGCCGATCGGGTCTGACGGAAGTAGTCGAGCGCTCGCGGCACGTCGTAGTACCAGCGCGGCGGGTACGAGGCCATCGCGAACCGCGGGTCGATGAGGGTCCCGTCGGACTTGCGGTTCATGAGCGAACGCTCGAGCAGATACTCCTCGGCCGCGAGCCGGGCTGCGCGCGAGGCATCCGTCCCGCCGGTCGCCTGCTCCCACGCCCACAGCCCCTCCAGTACGCAGATGGTCGAGTGGAACGACGAGCGGCTCGTGCCGTCCTCGTCCCAGCAGTTCCAGCCGCCGTCGGCGAGGCGGCCGCCGAGGATCGTGTCGACGATCGGCGTGACCTGTTGCCCGAAGTACGCCCCGACGGCGAGCGCGATCCCGTTGATGCACGGTTCGACCTCACCGTCGAAGAAGCGCTGGCCGTCGTGATCCCAGCGCACGTTCTCGCGCACGAGTTCGATCGCGCGCATGACCGCGGGGTCGGCCGGATCGACGCCGAAGTCGCGCAGCTGCTGCAGCGAGAAGTGCGTCGCCGTCCACGCATCGAAGAACGGGCGATCCTCATCCACCCAGCCGGGGCGATACGTGCCGCCGTCCCAGCGCCCGTCCGCCGCCTGTTCGCCGAGGAGCCGCGCACCCCATCCCTCGTGCGCCACTCGCGCGCGTTCGGCCGCGACCTCGGCTGCCGAGGCATCCGTCAGGTCGCGGAGCACCTGCCAGCGGATCGAGGGGTCACCTTCGAGCAGGTAGTCGACGACGTCATCCATGCCACGCATGCTAGACCGCCCCGGGGACACAGCCCCGCCCGCCCCGCCCCGCGAACCCACACGATTCCGGTGAACCCACAGACTCCGCTCGACAAAGCCGTGTGGGTTCGACGGGAGCATGTGGGTTCGGCGACGCCAGAGGCATATCGTGAGCGGATGGATGCCGCGACCCTCGACCGCGTGCGCGCGTACTACGACGACTTCGGCCGCCGCTGGGCGAGCGGCACATCGCCGCTGTACGAGGAATGGGCGCTCGGGATCGCGGCGGACGACGACCTGATCACGCGCATCGCGGGGCTCGACCAGCGGCTCCGGCAGGCGAACCTGCTCTTCGCTTCGGCGCGTTGGCTCGGCTGCCCTCTCGTGCCCTTCCCGGAGTGGTCGACCTGGCTGCGCGCGCATTGGGACGACGTCGTCGCCGTGGCCGGTTCACGATCGACGCAGACCAACGAGCCCAATCGATGCGCGACGCTCCTGCCGGTGCTGAGCCGCATCGCCGGTCCCGTCGCCCTCCTCGAGGTGGGCGCGTCGGCCGGGCTGTGCCTGTTCCCGGACCGCTACAGCACGCTGTACGAGACACCCTCGGGGAGCACCCGGCTCGACCCCGTGACCGGTCCGACGGAGTTCGCCCTCGCGTGCCGCATCGACGAAGACCCGCCGACCCGGATGCCCGACGTCGTCTGGCGGCGAGGCATCGACCTGAATCCGCTCGATCCCACCGATCAGGATGCGATCGACTGGCTCGCGACCCTGGTGTGGCCCGGGCCGGATCACGACGCCCGCGCCGAGCGCCTGCGCGGCGCGGCCGCGGTGGCGGCGGCGGATCCGCCCCGGATCGTGCGCGGAGACCTTCTCGACCTCGTCGCCGAGGTCGCGGCATCCGCGCCCGCCGACGCGACCCTCGTCGTCTTCCACAGCGCCGTCCTGCTCTACCTCGACGCCGCGCAGCGCCGCCGCTTCGCCGACCTCGTCAGCACGATCCCGTGCGTCTGGCTCTCGAACGAATCGACGGGCACGCTCCCCGAGTTCGACGCGCAGGTGCCGGATGACCTCGACACCTCGCATCGGTTCGTCCAGACCGTCGACGGCCGTGCCGTCGCGCTCGTCGGCGGGCACGGTGCGGTCTACGAGACGCTCCCCTTCCGGTCGTAACAGTCGCCGAGCCGCACGATCCATCCGGGAGGATGGAGGCATGGACTGGCAGTCATCCGAAGACACCGTGCCCTCGGCACCGGTGACCGAGGCTGACGCCCGCCTGCTCCTGGGCCGTCCGCCCGCGACGGGCGCGTGGCGCGACGGCGATCCCGTCGGCGACCGCCGCTTCGCCGCCTTCGGTGCCTTCCGCACCGAGGGCGGTGCCGAGCTTCCCGGCTACCGCCTCGCGTACGAGACGTGGGGCGAGCTCAACGCCGCGCGCGACAATGCCGTGCTCGTGCTGCACGCCCTGACCGGCGACAGCCACGTCCGCGGGACCGCGGGGCCGGGGCATCCGACCTCCGGCTGGTGGGACGACCTCGTCGGGCCCGGCGCTCCCATCGACACCGACCGGTGGTTCGTCGTGGCGCCGAACATGCTGGGCGGATGCCAGGGCTCGACCGGCCCGTCGAGCATCGCGCCCGACGGCTACGAGTGGGCGAGCCGCTTCCCGTACCTCACGATCCGCGATCAGGTCGCAGCCCAGGTCCGCCTCGCCGACGCACTCGGCATCGACGTGTGGGCGGGTGTCGTCGGCGGCTCGATGGGCGGCATGCACGCGCTCGAGTGGTCCATCGGCCTCCCCGACCGCGTCGCGCGGGTCGGCATCCTCTCCGCGCCGCCCGTCAACACGGCGGACCAGATCGCGCTGAACTCGGTGCAGCTCGAAGCGATCACCATCGACCCGCGCTTCCAGGGCGGCGAGTACTACGACGCCGCGGACGGCGACGGACCGACGCGCGGCCTCGCGCTCGCGCGCCGGATGGCGCTGCTCAACTACCGCTCCCCCACCGAGCTCAATCAGCGGTTCCAGCGGTCGTGGCAGTCGGGCGTGAGCCCCCTCGGCCACGGCGGACGCTTCGCCGTCGAGTCGTACCTCGACTTCCACGGCAACCGATTCACGCGCCGCTTCGACGCGAACAGCTACCTGATCCTCGTCGAGGCGATGAACTCGCACGACATCGGGCGTGATCGGGGCGGAGTGGATGACGCGCTCGCGCGCATCACCGCGACCGCCCTGGTGCTGGGCATCGACAGCGACCGGCTCTTCCCGATCGACGGGCAGCACCTGATCGCCCGCGGCATCCGCGACTCGATCAGCGACGACGGCGCCGTCGTGCTCACGAGCGACTTCGGCCACGACGGCTTCCTCATCGAGACGCCTCTCGTGGGTACCCACGTGCGGCGACTGCTCGAGGGCTGACCGTCAGGCTCGGCGGCGCCGCAGCACGAGGAACGCCCCGAGCGCCGTGAGACCGAGCGCCACGAGGATCGCGATGCCCTGGAACGGCGCGCCCGTCGGGGGCAGCTCACCGCCCGGGAGCGAGGCGGAGCCGCCGCCTTCCCCCTCGACGGGCGGATCGACGGGCGGGTCGACGGGCGGCTCGGGCGGGGTGAGGGCGAACTCGACGACGTCGAAGTTGTCGGCGCTCACGGCGTCCTGCGCCGCCGACCCGACGAGGGCGCCGTTCGAGAACGACGTGATCGAGGGATCCGTCGAGACGGTGAGCAGGATGCGGGTCGTCGCGCCGACGGCGAGCGCTCCCCCTTCGCAGGTGACGACCTCGATGCCCTCGGGGTTCGTCATCTGGCACGCGGCACCCTGACCCGAAAGGAAGCGCATGCCCTCGGGCAGCGAGTCGCTCACCACGACGCTGGGCGCGTTCTGCGGCCCCTTGTTGGTCACATCGAGCGCGAAGACGACGGCGCTGCCTGCGACCGGATCCGGTGTGACGACGGACTTGTCGATGGCGATGTCGGCGATGACGAAGGCGTCGAACGTCGCCGACGCCGAGTTCGATGCGGGATCGGAATCGGACGTGGACGAGGCGGCCGAGACGGTGTTGACGACCGGGCCGGGCTCGATGTCTTCGGGCAGGTCGACGCGGATCGTCGCCGAGACGGCGGCTCCCGGTGCGAGCGTCGACGCCGTGCACGTGACCTCGCCTCCCGCGAAGTCGCAGGTCACGCCGTCGCCCGCGACGACGTCCACGAAGTCGAGTGCGGCGGGCAGGGCATCCGTCATCACGACGTCCGACGCCGTCGATGGGCCCTGATTCGTCACGCCGATCGTGTAGGTCGCGCGTCCGCCCGCGGCATAGTTCGCGGCATCCGCCGTCTTCGTCACGACGAGGTCCGCGGACTGCACGATGCTCACCGTCACTTCGCTGCGGTTGTCGTCGATGTTCGGCTCGCCCGTGACGGCCGAGGCGACGGCACCGAGGTTGACGACGTCCATGGCCGCCTGGTCGGGTGGGATGCGTCCCGCGACGCGCACCGTGCGGGTCTCTCCCGCGGGGAGCGTGCCGATCGCGCACGAGACGTAGGTCGCCGCAGGATCCACGATCTCCGTGCACGTGGGGTCGGAGGCCGCGGGGTCGAACACGATCTGCGACGGGAACAGGTCGCCCACCTCGGTCTGCACGGCGTCCGACGGCCCTGCGTTCGTCACGACGAGGCTGAAGCCCGCGAGTCCGCCGGCGGCGAACTGCGGCGCGTCGGCGACCTTGGTGATCGACAGATCGGCGACCGCCACGACGTCCTGCGTGACGCTGCCGGTGACGGTGGCCGAGATCGGCGACGACACGCTCGCCGTGTTGGTGACGGTCGGCGTGCCGGCGAGGCTCGCAGCGGCCGTGCCCGACACCGTGATGAGCACCGGCGGCGGTGCGGGCAGCCGGCCGGGCCCCAGCACCGTGCCCAGTTCGCACGTGACGGTGCGCGGGGGCGTGATCGTGCACGTGCCCTGCGTGCTGGTGGCCGCGATCGGAGTGAGACCTTCGGGCAGCTCGTCGACGACGACGACGTCGGGGGCATCGGACGCGCCTTCGCGGGTGACGTCGACGACGTTCTCGACGTCGATCTGATAGCTGAAGGCCGTGCCGGGGATGATGTCGGACGCCCCGTCGCCGTTGATGTCGTCCCCACCGAGGACGCTCTTGTCGATCGTGAAGGTCGCGACGGGATCGGTGATCGTGACGGGTGCCTGTGAGGTGTTGTCGGCGGGATTCGCGTCGGCCGTGCCCGACGAGAGGTTGGCGGCGTTCACGTACGTGCCGGGCGTCGCGTTCGAGAGCGAGAGGCCGTCGACCTGCACGCGCCAGCTCGCGGCGCCGGGCGCGAACACCGGCACGTCGCCGATCGGACACTGCAGGTCGCCGCCGCTCCACGAGCATTGCGCCGTGATGTCGACGGGATCGACGCCGGGCTTCACGAGCAGGATGCGATTGACGTGGAAGTCGGTCATCGTCGAAGAGTCGACCAGGAGGACGTCGCGGGCGATCGACGGACCGGCGTTGCGGATGTCGATCCCGTAGCCGATGTTGGTCCCTGGCGGCGCCGACGAGGGCGTCGTGAAGCCGAAGTCGGGCAGATCGAGCGAGTACGAGGACTTGACGACGTTGAGGTCGGCGATGGTGGTCACGGGATTGGTCACCGAGACGAGGTTGTTCGACGAGACCGGGTCGACCCGATCAGGATCGGTCAGGGTGATCTCAGCGGTGTTCGTGAGCAGGGTGCCCTCGGGGAGCGCCGCGTCGACGATCACCGTGACGGGGAAGACCGCCGCGAACTGGTTCGGCACGGTCGGCAGGTCACAGACGATCAGATCCGGCGGCGTGAACGTGCACTCGGGCACCGACGAGACGAACGTGACGCCGGTGGGCAGAGTGTCGACGACGCGAGCGGACGAGGCATCCGACGGCCCGAAGTTCAGCGCCGCGACGTAGTAGGTGACCGTCTCACCGGCGGTGAACGATCGAGGCGGCGTGCCGGGGGGCGGCGGTCCGCCCGTCGTGTCCCACTTGAGCACCGCGAGGTCCGAGATCGCGCGCGCCGTCACGGTCGCCGTCGCGGTGTTGTTGCCCGGTGCGGGGTCGGGAGTGCTGCTCGTGACGGTCGCGGTGTTGACGGCCCCCGCCTGCAGATCGAAGTCGGCGGGAACGTTCATGCGCACTGCGAAGGTCGCCGTCGCCTGCGGATCGAGGTCGGCGACGGCGCACGACAGAGCGCCCGTGCAGTTCACCCCCGGACCGGGATCGACTCCGAGGAGCGTGAGCCCGGCGGGAAGCGCGTCTGCCACGACCACATCACGCGCCGTCGACGGTCCGGTATTGGACACCGTGACGGTGAAGGTGACGTCCTCGCCCGCCGCGGGCTGCACGGGGTCTGCCGTCTTCGTGATCGAGACGTCCGCCGCGGTCGTCACGACCGTCTCCACCGTCGCCGCATCGTTCGTCGGATCGGGATCGGCCGTGACGGTCGACGCGGTCGCCGTGTTCGAGATGGTGCCGGCGGCGAGGGTCGGCGCGACGTCGGCCGTGACCGTGATCGTGGCCGAGGATGCGACGCCCGCGGCATCCGGTCCCGGCACATCGCCGAGGTCGCATGTGATCTCGGCCGCCGTCGCGCAGGTGCCGCGGCTCGAGACGACACTCGTCGCGGTGAGACCGGTGGGCAGCTGATCGGCGAGCGAGACGCTCCGCGCCGTCGACGGCCCGTGGTTGGTCACGACGATCGAGTACACGACCTGCCCGCCCGCGCGCGCGTCGCTGCTCGTCTTGGTCGTCGCGATATCCGCTTGCGGTTCCGCGGTCGTGACGGTCGCCGACGCCGAGTTGTCCGACGCGTCCGCATCGGGAGTGCTCGATGAGACCGTCGCGGTGTTGACGAGCTCGACGCCGCTCGCGGTATCGGGGAGCACGCGGGCCGTCACGGTCATGGTCATGCTCGCGCCGGGTGCCAGCCGTGGGATGGTGCAGCGCGCCGTCTCGGCTGACACGTCGCACGCTGCACCGGGGGCCGAGGCGTTCGTCAGCACGAGAGCGGCATCCCCCGCGGAGTCGGTCGCCGTGACGCCCACGGCATCGGATGGCCCGTCGTTGGTGACGGTGACGGTGTACGTCGTGGAGTCGCCGGGGGTGATGGATGCCGCGGCCGACGTCTTCTCGACACGCAGGTCCGCCTGCGTGGTGAGCGCGACGGAGGCGCCGGCTGCGTTGTTCGAGGCGTCGGGGTCGGAGCTCGCGGAGGAGACGGCCGCGACGTTGACGACGCTGAGCGCCGTCGAGCTCGAGGGCACGTCGATGACGATCGACGCATCGACGGAGGCGCCGTTCGCGATCGTGGGCACCGTGCACGTCACGACTGCTCCGGCCGTCGCGCAGCTTCCGCCCGGCACCGTCGCCGAGGCGAGCGTCACTCCCGCCGGGAGCTGATCGGTGATGACGACGTCGCGCGCGAGGTTGGGGCCGTCATTACGGACCGTCAGCGTCGAGGTGATCTGTCCGCCCGCGAGGCCCGGGTCGGGACTCATCGACTTCGTGAGCACGAGATCGGCGACCGTCGCGACGGGGATGAGCGCCGGCGCCACCACATAGGTCAGCTCGCGGCCCAGTGTCGTGGCGGTGTAGTCGAGCACGGCCGCGTTGCGCAGCGTCGTGCCTCCGGCATCCGGCCCCACCGCTACGCGCACGCGCGCCTGCCAGGTCGCGCCGATGCCGATCGTGCCGGCCGTGCAGGTCACGGTGCGATCGGACCCCGTGCACGTGCCCGCGCTCGGCTCCGCCGAGAGGAAGGTCGTACCGAGCGGCAGCGTGTCGGTGACGACGGCGTTCGTCGCGGGGTCCTGGCCGGTGTTCGGATAGGTCAGCGTGTACTCGAGCTCGTCGCCGGGCAGCGCGGGATTGCGGCCCGCCAAGTTCGTGACGGTCTTGGTGCTCGTCGTGAAGTCGGGCGCGAACAGCCGGATGGCCGTCGTCACGACGCCCGGGAAGTAGCGGTCGCCCGTGCTCTCGAGCGAGATCGTGGCGCTCGTCGCGCCGTTGGGGATGCCGCTGGCCGCGAGGTTCTTGACGTCGTACCCGAACATGTTGACGTGGGCGGGCGCGCGCGTCGCGACACTCGTGCCGTTGTCGTCGTTCGTGCCGTTGAAGAAGTTGCTGCCACGCGAGAGCGGCGTCGTCGACAGAAGCGTCGCGTTGAGGCGCGCCGAGTCGCCCGACGTCGAGAAGTCGCCCTCGTACGCGATCATGCCGAGCTGCGTCTCGACGGGGCCCGAGACCGGCGTTCGGAAGCCCGAGAGGTTGATGACCTGAGGTTCGTCGCGTCCCACGTCGGCGAAGCCGTCGAAGACCGTCAGGCTCCGCAGCGGGAGGCCCGGCGCGCGGAACACGACGACCAGCGACCACCCGGCGAAGCGGTCTTCGCCGGTGCCGGCGACGACGTTGGCACCCCAGTACGCACCAGGGCCTGCGCTGCGCACGAGCGCCGTCACGTCGGCGAACTCCTGATACGCCTGGTCGCCCGAGGTCGGGCCGAAGCTCGCCTGCGACGTGACGCTCGTGTAGGCCGTCGCGCCCGGTGGGCGCAGCGCCATGACCCGGCGATCGCCGACGCCGGCAACCCCACCCACGCCGCGACTGACGCGTGCGCCCCAGTACAGTCCCGCCCACAGCACCTCGCCGTCGGGAGGGGCGATCACCGTGGAACTGGACGAGTTGAATGTCGACGGATCGGTGTCGGCATCCAGGTTCGTCATCGGGAACCCGTTGTTGTTGAGCGCATTCGTGCCCGCCTGCGCGCCCGCGCATCGCGCGTCCGTGGTCGGGCAGGTGAGCAGGTTGTTGCCGAAGACCGTCACGGTGCCGTTGTCGTCGGCCGAGAAGCGCGCCGCGAACGGCACGATCGGCACCGCGAAGCCTGTGCTCGGCAGCATCGCGACAAGCAGAACGGCGAGCAGGGCGCCGACCACGCCGGTCCGCCACCACCCGTATCGGATCCCCCCGGGCTCAGGCACTGGCCCCAGGCTAGACCCGGACCCTTCGTCCTGTCACTCGTCGCGCGAATACACCCACGGCAGCGCGCCGACCTCGAGCCGGTGGCGGGCGGATGCCTCGGAGTCCTCCACGTCGTACTGTGCATCGCCCTGCCACAGCAGCATCGGCCCGGCGGAGCCGCTTCGCGCGACGGTATCGAAGCGAGCGGTGCCCGCGCGACGCGCGGCGTGCATCGCCTCATCTGCCGTGCGGCCGCCGGCGAGGCCGTGGAGTGTGACCCAGGTCGGCGGGTAGAGGGTGAGTTCCCCGCGTCCATGCCGATCCAGGATGTCGTCCGGGCGCTCCCAACGGGCGCTCACCGCCTCGTCGGCTGACAGCACGAGGTCGGCGACGGGCGCGGCGGCGACGAAGAACCACGTGCGGATGCGCAGTGCGATGCCCGGCGGAGGATCCCAGACCGAGAGCGTGGCCAGGTCGCCGGGGTCGAGAACGACCCCTGTCTCCTCCCACGTCTCGCGCACGGCGGCGCGCCGCGCGGCATCCTCTTCCCCACCCTCTCCCGCGTCCACGGGCTCGAGCTTTCCGCCCGGGAAGACCCACGCGCCCGCGAACGAACCGCGGTCGGGCCGCTCGATGAGCAGCACCTCCATCCCGTCGACGCCGTCGCGGACGAGCACGACGGTCGCCGCGACGGGGATCGCCGGGTCGGTGCCGTCGCCCGCGACGCGGGGCCGCGCGTGCCCGATCGTGTCGGCGAGCGCTCGGGTCACACGGTCGTCGGGAGTCACGCGATCCACCCTAGGCGGATGCGCGTGGGCCGGCGGTCAGGCGGGAACGCGCACAGCTCGGCGGTCGAGCGCGAAACTCCAGAACGCGAGAGCGAGTCCGCCCAGTGCGAGCGCGACGCCCACCCACGGCGGAGCGACGAAGCCCCATCCGACGGCGATGACGACGCCACCGAGGAACGCGCCCATGCTGTTGCCGATGTTGAGAGCCGAGTGGTTGAGGGCGGCAGCGATCGACTGGTTGTCATCCGCGACATCCATCAGGCGTGTCTGGATGGCGGGGCTGAGGCCCGCCGAGACGAAGCCCGTCGCGAAGACGAAGAACCCGAGCGCCCAGATCCAGTGCGCGGTGGCGGCGAGCAGTGCCAGCACGAGGGCGAGGGCGACGAGCCCCACGAGAATCGCGCGCTTGAGGTCGACGTCGGCGAGATGTCCGCCGACGAGGTTGCCGATCGTCATGCCGAGGCCCATGAGCACGAGCACGATGGGCACCACCCACTCCGGCGAACCCGCGACGTCCGTCACGAGCGGCGCGACGTAGCTGTAGACGGCGAAGAAGCCGCCGAACCCGACCGCGCCGATCCCGAGCGCGAGCCACACCTGCCCGATGCGGAAGACCTTGAGCTCCCGCAGGAACGTCCGACCGGGATCCCCCTCGTGCTCGGGCACGAAGAACGCGATCGCAATGGTGGCCGCGGCGAAGATGCCCGCGACGACCATGAACGCGGCACGCCAGCCCACCTGCTGACCCAGGAACGTGCCCAGCGGGACGCCCACGACGTTGGCGACCGTGAGCCCCGTCAGCACGAACGCGACACCCTTCGCGCGCTTTCCGGGGCCGAGCACATCGGCGGCGACGAGGGCGCCGATGCCGAAGTAGGCACCGTGAGGCAGACCCGCCAGGAATCGGGATGCCGCAACCAGCTCGAACGTCGGAGCGAGGAAGGTCAGCGCATTGAAGGCCGTCAGCGCGAGAGCGAGGCCGATCATGACGCGATGGCGTGGGAACCGCGCGACGCTGCCGGCGATCGTCGGCGCACCGACCACGACGCCCAGCGCGTAGAGGGTGATGAGCCAACCCGCCTGGGCGATCGCCTGGTCCGGCGAGGCCGCCCACTGCGTCGGCAGCAGGTCCTGCGCGATGTTCGGCAGCAAGCCCATGACGACGAACTCGGTCATGCCGATGCCGAAGCTGCCGATGGCGAGGGAGAGGAGCGCCCACATCGCCGCACCCCTCTTCGTCGAAGAGGAGGTCACCGCGCCATGCTACTGCGCGAAGAAGCGTATGTCGAATCGATTCGACAGCATCAATCCCCCTCGCCGAGATCGCTCTCGGCGAGGGCGTTCTCGAGGCGCTCGATCTTGCCGTCGAGCTCACCGGCGAACCCCGGTCGGATGTCGGCCTTCAGCAAGAGCGACACGCGGGAGCCGAACGGCAGAACCGCCTCGGTCGCGCGCTTGACGACATCCATCACCTCGTCCCACTCCCCCTCGATCTCGGTGAACATCGACGTCGTCCGGTGCGGCAGACCGCTCTCGCGGACGATGCGCACGGCGGCGGCGACCGCGTCGTGGACGCTGCCGTCGGCGCGGCCGGTGCCGCTGGGTGCGACGGAGAAGGCGACGAGCATGAGGGCTCCTTCGATCTAGAGGATGGATGACGGGCGTCGCACGCGCGCGAGCTCGACGACGGACCACACGAACAGCGCGACCAGGAGGAGATTGCGCGCCGTGAGGATCGCCACGGGGCCGGGCTCGGCGTACATCACGCCGAGGTACGTGAGCGGGTAGACGAACTGCGTGAGGAGCGCGGTCGCCAGAGCCGCGACGGCGAACCCGCGCCAGCGACGGCGATCGATCGCGAGGGCGAGCACGAGAGGTGCGATGAGCCACACCTGGAACTGCGGCGAGCCGACCTTGTTGAGCACGATGAAGCCGAGCGTGACGGCGAGTGCGAGCGGCGGGAAGAGGCGGACGAAGGATGCCCCGCGCACCGCCTTCACGGCGCCGAGCGCCGCGACCGCGGCGAGCACGACGAACAGGAGCGGTGTCATGACGGCGCTCACGACCTCGGCGCCCGGCCCCTGCACCTGCAGGGTGTTGAGCGCCTGGTCGTAGACGATGGCAGAGTCCGGCATCCGGAACACGACGCGCCACAGCAGGTACGCGCTCACGGGCGCCTCGAGCTGCAGTCCGCGGCCGGTCTGTCCGCCGACGAAGCCGAGCGCGTGCGTGATTCCGCCGAGCGCGAGGATGCCGAACAGCACGACGGCCGTCGTGACCGCGGCACCCGTGAAGACGGCGAGCCGGCGACGGACGACGATGAGGGCGGTCAGCAGGAGCGCGGCCGGCCAGACCTTGATCCACGTGCCGATCGCCAGGAGAGCGGATGCCAGCACCGGCCGCCCGACGAGCCACAGGCATCCGGCGATCGCGAGCGGGACGGTGAGCGCGTCGATGCGGTACATGCCGACGGGGCCGAGTGCTACGGCGAACGCGAGCCAGAACCACGCGGCGAGCACGCGGCCCTTCGACCGCGCCGAGCCGATCAGCAGAGCGAAGGCGAGGGCGTCGCACAGGGTCACCAGGATCGCCCAGGCGATCTCGTAGCCGCCGAAGAGGTCCGCCCACGTCTGCACGACCACCATCGGGACGATCGCGAGCTGCGGATAGACCCAGTCCGCCGCGATGCCCGGGATGCCGCCGCCGGTCAGCGCCTGCCGCGCCCACGGCCCGTATGCGATCGACAGGTCTCCCATCGGCTGCGTCGGCCAGACGAACCCCGAGGCGGCGACCGCGAGATGGACGAGCACGAACGCGATCCACAACCACGCTCGCCTCGACACGGTCTCCATCGTAGGCGGGCGGCTTCGACCCCTCGTCAGCCCGCGAGCACCTCCGCGACGGCCCGCGGCAGGGCCTCGGCGACGTCGAGCGCCGTGATCGGTCCGCCCGCCACCCCGGATCGCGCGGCAGCGAGCGAGCGCGCCGGGGCGTGTGCGGCCGCCGCAAGCGCCCCCGCCCGACCGTGCAGCCAGGCGGCCGACGCCGCGATCGCTGCGAGGTCGGCGCCCTCGGGAGCTCCGGCCAGCAGAGCGCCGAGGACTCCGCCGAGCACGTCGCCGGTCCCCGCCGTCGCGAGCCACGGCGTCGCCGCGTCGACGAGGATGACGCGACCGCCCGGATCGGCGACGATCGTGACCGATCCCTTGAGCAGCACGACGTTCCCCAGCGCGCGCGCGGTGTCGGCGGCGGCCTCGGAGCGGTCTTCCATCTCCCCGAGCCCGAGCGCTGTGCGCAGGCGCTCATGCTCGCGATCGTGCGGCGTCACGACGATCGGGGCGCGCGCGTCGGGCGCGAGATCGAGCGAGCCCGCGTCGACGACGACGGGCAGATCTCCGGAGAGGATGCCGCGCAGCGCTGTGGTCTCGTCGTCTGGGCGGGATGCGGCATCCGTGCCCGAGCCGATCAGCCACGCCTGCACGCGTCCGTCCGCCGCCACCGTCTCGGGCCGCCGGGCGAGTACCGCATCGCGCGCCGTGCCCAGATACCGGACCATTCCGAGACCCGTGCGCCACGCGGCCTCGACTCCGAGCACCGCCGCCCCGGGGTATTCGACCGAGCCCGTGCGGACGCCGAGCACGCCGCGCGAGTACTTGTCGTCCTCGGCGGACGGCGGTCGCAGCACTCCGGCGACGTCGCGCGGCGACCAGGTGTCGTCCATGGCACGACCCTATCGGCCGGCCCGTCCGCTGCATGTCCCACTTCTCCTCGGAATGGATGCTGCATTCAGGGTGAAGTGGGACATGACAGGCCGGGAAGGTGCGTGCTCAGTAGCCGCGGCGGCGCGTGGCGTCCTGCACCTCGCCCACGAGCTCTTCGAGGACGTCTTCGAGGAAGAGCACCGCGGTCGTCGTGCCCGAGGCATCCCGCACCTGCGCCAGGTGCCTGCCCGCACGCCGCATGAGCGCGAGGGCGTCTTCGAGATCGGTCGTCTCGAGCACCGGCACCATGTGGTGGATGCGCTTCGACGGCAGGGGCTGGACGACGTCGGCCGCGGCATCCGGACCCTCTGCGGCACGCAGCACGTCCTTCAGGTGCACGTACCCGACCGGGATGCCGGCAGGGTCCACGATCACGTAGCGCGAGAAGCCGTGTTTGGCGACGGCGCGCTCGATCTCGTCCGGAGTCGTCGCCTGCGGCAGGGTCACGAGGTCCGCGAGCGGAACCGCGACATCCTTCGCCTGCTTGTCGGTGAACTCGAGGGCCGCCGTGACCGCGCCGGACGCGTCATCCAGCACTCCCTCGATCCGCGACTGATTGACGATCGTGGTGACCTCTTCGAGCGTGAAGGTGGATGCCGCTTCGTCCTTCGGCTCGACACGGAACAGGCGCAGGATGTGGTTCGCGGTCCAGTTGAGCGTGAAGATCACGGGGTGGAAGACGCGCGACACCCACACGAGCGGGGTCGCGAGCATCAGCACGGCGCGATCGGGCACCGAGAACGCGAGGTTCTTCGGCACCATCTCGCCGAACACGACGTGCAGATACGACACGACCAGCAGCGCGATGACGAACGCGATGACATCGACCGTGCCTTCGGCGAGACCCGTGAGACCCAGCGGCTCGGCGAGCAGGTGGTGGATCGCGGGTTCGGACACGTTCAGGATGAGCAGCGAGCAGATCGTGATGCCGAGCTGGCTCGTCGCGAGCATGAGCGTCGCGTGCTCCATCGCGTAGAGCGCGGTCTTCGCGGAGCGCGAGCCCTTCTCGGCGAGCGGCTCGATCTGCGAGCGCTTGGCCGAGATGACGGCGAACTCGGCGCCGACGAAGAAGGCGTTCGCGATGAGGAGCACGAACAGCCAGGCGATTCCGGCCCAATCGTTCATCGACGCTCACCACCCTCGGCGGTCGCGGCTTCGACGGGCATCGGGGTGGCGACGAACCGCACGCGGTCGACGCGCCGGCCGTCCATGCGCTGGACGTCGATCGTGCCGTCCTCGATCTCGAGCGTGTCGCCCGGGACGGGGATGCGCTCCAGGACGCTCATGATGAAGCCGCCCACGGTGTCGTACACGTCTCCTTCGGGGATGCGGATGCCGGTGCGGTCGAGCAGCTCGTCGGGTCGCAGCTCGCCGGGGAAGACGACCCCGTCGGCCGTGCGGGTGATGCCCGCGACGCGGCGATCGTGCTCGTCGAGCACCTCGCCCACGATCTCCTCGACGAGGTCTTCGAGCGTGACGACGCCGGCCGTTCCGCCGTACTCGTCGACGACGATCGCCATCTGGTACCCGCGGGCGCGGAGCTCGGACATGAGGGCGTCGAGGTGCACGGCCTCCGGCACGCGCAGGGGCTCGGTCGCGAGCGCCGCCGCGGGCACGTCGCTGCGGCGTTCGCGAGGAACGGCCACGGCGGCCTTGAGGTGCACGATCCCCGTGATGTCGTCCATCGAGTCGTCGTAGACCGGGAATCGGCTGTGGCCCGTGCGGCGTGCGAGCTGGATGACGTCCTCGACCGAGTCGTCGGCCGCGATCGCGTGCACGCTCGGACGCGGGGTCATGACATCCGCCGCGGTCAATCGCGAGAACGTGAGCGTGCGATCGAGGAGGGATGCCGTGTCTTCTTCGAGCAGGCCCGCGCTCGCCGAGCGGCGCACGAGGCTCGAGAGCTCTTCGGCCGTGCGGGCGCCCGAGAGCTCCTCCTTCGGCTCGACGCCGAGCAGTCGCAGGAACCCGTTCGCACTGCCGTTGAGCACGTAGATCGCGGGCTTGAAGACCGTCGTGAAGAGCGTCTGGAACGGGATGACGAGCTTCGCCGTCTGGCGCGGCACCGCGAGCGCGAAGTTCTTGGGCACGAGCTCGCCGATGATCATCGAGAAGATCGTGGCGACCGTGATCGCGATGACGACCGCGAGCGGACTCACGAGCCCGTCGGGCCAGCCCCACGACGTGAAGACGGGCCGCAAGAGGTTCGAGATCGCGGGCTCCATCGTGTAACCCGTGAGGAGCGTCGTCAGCGTGATGCCGAGCTGCGCGCTCGAGAGGTGCGTCGACGTGATCTTCAGAGCGTTGATCGTCATCGACAGGCGGGTCTCGCCCGCCGCGCGACGCGCTTCGAGGTCGGCGCGGTCGAGATTGACGAGCGCGAACTCGCTCGCGACGAACAAGCCGGTACCGACTGTGAGCAGGAGCCCCACGCCCAGCATGACGTAATCCATCAAGCATCACCCCCGAGCGAGATCGAGGAGGGGTCGTGGGGCGTCGGTCTACTGGGAGGGTCGTCCATCGTGCCGACAAGTCTACGGGAGCACAATGGGCGGATGACGCAGCACGAGTGGATCGGCGAGAGCCGCGGCATCCGACTCCGGCGCTACACGCTCGCCGACGTCGAGACGTACCGTCGCTGGCTCCAGCCCGATCAGGAGTGGCACCGGTGGAACGGGCCGTACGGGAACGTCATCACGACGGCGGAGGCGGATGCCGCGTGCGCGCGGCTCGCCGGCTCGATCGAGGACGGCACATACGCCGCTGCATCCCCGTTGCAGCGCGCCGCGATCGTCACCGCCGACGCGCCGGACGACCTCGTCGGCACGGTGTCGTGGCACTGGGAGGCCGAGGAGTCCGACTGGCGCCGTATGGGTCTCGCCGTCTACGACCCCGCGCTGCGCGGTCGCGGCATCGGCACCGAGGCGCTGCGCATCTGGACCGGCTACCTGTTCGCGACGACCGATGTCGTGCGGTTGGACTACGCGACCTGGTCGGGCAACGAACGCATGCTCGCGGTCGGCCACAGGCTCGGCTTCAGCGAGGAGGCGCGCTTCCGCGATGCCCGCGAGGTGCGCGGCGAGCGCTACGACTCGGTCGTGATGGGCGTCCTGCGCCGCGAGTGGCCTACCAGCTGAGCGGCGCCGTCTCCCGCGACAGTCGGCCCCGCCTGCGAAACCGACGGTTCTTGTCGAACTCCCGTGCCACGACTTCGGGTTCGACGAGATCACTCGGGTTCGCGTCGTGGGGGGCTCCGGAAGCGGCCTACCAGCTGACGGGGAGCGCCTTGCCCTCTTCGTATCCCGCGGCCGACTGCAGGCCGACGCGCGCGCGATCGTGGAACTCGGCGACCGACGCGGCACCCGCGTAGGTGAAGGACGACCGCACACCCGACGTGATCATGTCGAGCAGGTCCTCGAGGCCGGGGCGCAGCGGGTCGAGGTAGATCTTCGACGACGAGATGCCCTCGGCGAAGAGCTCCTTGCGGGCGAGCTCGTAGGGGTCGAGCCGGCCGAAGCGCTCGTGCACGGCCTTGGTGGATGCCATGCCCCAGGATTCCTTGTACGTGCGGCCCGAGGCATCCGTCTGCAGCTGCCCCGGCGCCTCGATCGTGCCGGCGAACCACGAGCCGATCATGACGGACGCCGCGCCCGCCGCGAGCGCGAGCGCGACGTCGCGCGGGTAGCGCACTCCCCCGTCGGCCCACACGTGCGCGCCCATGACGCGGGCGGCCTCGGCGGTCTCGAGCACGGCCGAGAACTGCGGGCGGCCGACAGCGGTCATCATGCGCGTCGTGCACATCGCACCGGGGCCGACGCCGACCTTGAGGATCGAGGCGCCTGCCGCGACCAGGTCGTGCGCGCCTTCGGCCGTGACGATGTTGCCGGCGGCGATGGGGATGCCGAGGTCGAGCTGCGAGACGGTGTGCAGGGCCCGCAGCATCCCCTCTTGGTGACCGTGGGCCGTGTCGACGACGAGCACGTCGACACCGGCCGCCGCGAGCGCCTTGGCCTTGGAGGCGACGTCGCCGTTGATGCCGACCGCGGCCGCGACGATCAGGCGGCCCGATGCGTCGACGGCAGGGCGGTACAGCGTCGCGCGCAGTGCGCTGCGGCGCGAGAGCGTGCCGACGAGGTAGCCGTGGTGCAGGACGCACGTGATCTCGGCGTCGGCCGCGACGATGAGGTCGAAGGCGTGGCGCGCGCTCTCGACGTCGTCGGCGTCGATGGATGCCGTTCTCCCGCGCGTCAGGTCGCCCAGGCGCGCGTCGGGCAGGGCGGTGCCGAGCCGCGTCGCGGCCACGACGCCGAGGATGTCGTCGACGTGGATGCGCGGCGCGTCGGGATCGGCGACGACGACGATGCCGTGACCCTCCGTCGCGGGCAGGAGCTTCGCGGCCTCGGCGACCGTCGCGTCGGGGCCGAGCACGAGCGGGGTGTCCCACGGCACGGGCTGGTCCTTGACCCAGCGGATCGCGGCATCCAGATCCTGCAGCGGCATGTCCTGAGGCAGGACGCCGAGGCCGCCGCGACGGGCGAGCGTGGCCGCGAGGCGCGGGCCGGTGACGGAGTTCATGTTCGACGAGACGATCGGGATCGTCGCCGTCGAGCCGTCGCCCGGAGACAGGTCGACGTCGAGTCGGCTCGTGACGGCGGAGCGTCGGGGGACGAGGAAGACGTCCGAGTAGGTGAGGTCGACTTCGGGTTGCGCGCCGTAGAACTCCATGTCTGTCAAGGGTAGTGATTCTTCCTGGGCGGCAGATGCTGCAGAACTTTCCGCTGCAGTGTCGCTGAGAACCGGGTTCCATTCACCAGACTGGGTTACGCTTGACAGTCGTGCGCGAGGGCCTCTCGGTCCCCCACGAATCTCAGATCTTCACCGATGAAAGCAGGCGATCGAGCGTGTCGAGCCAGGTGACGGGCGTCGGGGTTTCGAACGAAGGAGAGTTCGGAGCGAACGAGTGGCTCGTCGAGGAGCTGTACGAGCAGTTCACAGTCGACCGGAACTCCGTGGACAAGGAGTGGTGGCCCATCCTCGAGTCGTACCGCCCCGCAGGCGCCACACCGCGTGTGCCGTCGGCACCGACGGTGCCGGCCGCCGATGAGGCGAGGCCCGCGGCATCCGACCCGCATCCGGTGACGGCACCCGTGCCCGTCATCGGCGCGCAGCCGGTCGCTCGCACCACGACCCGCCCCGCAGCTCCCCAGCCGATCCCGGCGCAGGCGCCGAAGGCCGAGCCGTCGTCGGCAGAGGCGCAGGGCGAAGAGGATGCCGTAACGACGCTCCGCGGCATGCCGAAGACCCTCGCCCACAATATGGACGAGTCGCTCACGGTGCCGACCGCGACGAGTGTGCGCACGGTGCCGGCGAAGCTCATGATCGACAACCGCATCGTGATCAACAACCACATGTCCCGCACGCGCGGCGGCAAGGTGAGCTTCACGCACCTCATCGGGTGGGCGATCATCCGGGCGCTCAAGGAGTTCCCGAGCCAGAACGTCTTCTACGCCGAGATCGACGGCAAGCCGTCGGTCGTCGCGCCGGCCCACATCAACCTGGGTATCGCGGTCGACATCCCCAAGCCCGACGGCACGCGCGCCCTGCTCGTCCCGAGCATCAAGCGCGCCGACACGCTCACGTTCGGCGAGTACCTCGCGTCGTACGAGGACCTCATCACCCGTGCGCGCGGCAACAAGCTGACGGCGGCCGATTTCCAGGGCACGACGATCTCGCTGACCAACCCGGGCGGCATCGGGACGGTGCACTCCGTTCCGCGCCTCATGAAGGGCCAGGGCTGCATCGTCGGCGCCGGTGCGCTCGAGTACCCGGCCGAGTTCCAGGGCGCGAGCGCCAAGACGCTCAACGAGCTCGCGATCGGCAAGACGATCACCCTGACGAGCACGTACGACCACCGCGTCATCCAGGGCGCGGGCTCGGGCGAGTTCCTCAAGAAGGTGCACGAGCTGCTCATCGGGCAGCGCGACTTCTACGAAGACATCTTCGCGGCGCTGCGCATCCCGTACGCACCCATCCACTGGGCCGCGGACATCAACGTCGACCTCGCCGAGCGCGTCGACAAGCAGGCCCGCGTCCAGGAGCTCATCAACTCCTTCCGCGTGCGCGGCCACCTCATGGCCGACATCGACCCGCTCGAGTACATGCAGCGCACGCACCCCGACCTCGAGATCGAGAACCACGGCTTGACGTTCTGGGACCTCGACCGCGAGTTCGTGACGGGCGGGTTCGGCGGCAAGCGCATGTTGAAGCTGCGCGACATCCTCGGCGTCCTGCGCGACTCGTACTGCCGCACGATCGGCCTCGAGTACATGCACATCCAGGACCCCGAGCAGCGCGCGTGGTTCCAGGAGAACGTCGAGGTCAAGTACCAGAAGCCCGGCCACGACGAGCAGCTGCGCATCCTCGACAAGCTGCAGCAGGCCGAGGCCTTCGAGACGTTCCTGCAGACGAAGTACGTCGGCCAGAAGCGCTTCAGCCTCGAGGGCTCGGAGTCCCTCATCCCGCTCCTGGACGAGATCCTGCAGGGTGCGGCTCAGGCGGGCCTCGACGGGGCGGCGATCGGCATGGCCCACCGCGGGCGCCTCAACGTGCTCACCAACATCGCGGGCAAGACGTACGGCCAGGTGTTCCGCGAATTCGAGGGGTCGGTCGCGATCGGCTCGAAGAGCGGCTCAGGCGACGTCAAGTACCACCTCGGCACCGAGGGCACGTTCGTCGCCGACGGCGGCGCGGAGCTGCCCGTCTACCTCGCGGCCAACCCGTCGCACCTCGAGACCGTCGACGGCGTGCTGGAGGGCATCGTCCGCGCCAAGCAGGACCGCAAGCCGCTCGGCACGTTCTCGTGGCTGCCGATCCTCGTGCACGGTGACGCCGCGTTCGCGGGTCAGGGCGTCGTCGTCGAGACGCTGCAGATGTCGCAGCTGCGCGGTTACCGCACGGGCGGCACGATCCACGTCGTGGTCAACAACCAGGTCGGCTTCACCACGACGCCGCAGGACGGCCGCACGTCGGTCTACGCGACCGACGTCGCCAAGACGATCCAGGCGCCGATCTTCCACGTCAACGGCGATGACCCCGAGGCCGTCGTCCGCGTGTCGCAGCTCGCGTTCGCCTACCGCGAGCGGTTCCACCGCGACGTCGTGATCGACATCGTGAGCTACCGCCGCCGCGGTCACAACGAGGGCGACGACCCTTCGATGACGCAGCCCCTCATGACGAACCTCATCGAGGCGAAGCGCTCCGTCCGCCGCCTCTACACCGAGGCGCTCGTCGGTCGCGGCGACATCACCGAGGAGGAATACGAGAAGGCGAAGCAGAACTTCCAGGACCGCCTCGAAGTCGCCTTCACCGAGACGCACGCCGCCGAGACCGGCACGACGCCGGTCGTCGTGGCGGAAGAGGATGCCGCGGCCCCCGCCGGCGAGCCCGAGACCACCGGCGTCCCGCGCGAGGTCGTGCAGCTCATCGGCGACACGTTCGTCAACAAGCCCGAGGGCTTCACGGTGCACGCGAAGCTGCAGCAGCTGCTCGACAAGCGCCTCGACATGAGCCGCAACGGGCAGATCGACTGGGCGTTCGGCGAGCTCCTCGCGTTCGGATCGCTCCTGCTCGAGCAGACCAACGTGCGCCTCGTCGGCCAGGACGCCCGCCGCGGCACCTTCGTCCAGCGCCACTCGGTGCTGCACGACCGGGCCAACGGCCAGGAGTGGATCCCGCTCACCAATCTGAGCGCCGACCAGGGCCGGTTCTGGGTCTACGACTCGCTTCTGAGCGAGTACGCCGCCATGGCGTTCGAGTACGGCTACTCGGTCGAGCGCCCCGACGCGCTCGTGCTGTGGGAGGCCCAGTTCGGGGACTTCGCGAACGGCGCCCAGTCGGTCATCGACGAGTACCTCTCGTCCGCCGACCAGAAGTGGGGACAGCAGTCGAGCGTCGCGCTGCTCCTCCCCCACGGCTACGAGGGCCAGGGCCCCGACCATTCGTCGGCACGCATCGAGCGCTACCTGCAGATGTGCGCGCAGGACAACATGATCGTCGCGCGCCCCTCGACGCCCGCGTCGTACTTCCACCTGCTGCGCCGACAGGCCTACGCGCGTCCGCGCCGCCCGCTCATCGTGTTCACGCCCAAGGCGATGCTGCGTCTGCGCGGCGCGACGAGCCCCGTCGAGGACTTCCTCACCGGCAAGTTCGAGCCCGTCCTCGACGACGACCGCGGCATCGACAAGAGCGCCGTCAAGCGGGTTCTGCTGCACGCGGGCAAGATCCACTGGGATCTGCGTGCCGAGCTCGAGAAGAACCCGAACCCCGAGATCGCCCTCGTGCGCCTCGAGCAGTTCTACCCGGCACCGATCGACGAGCTCAACGCCGTCATCGACAGCTACCCGAACGCCGAGCTCGTCTGGGTGCAGGACGAGCCCGAGAACCAGGGTGCCTGGCCGTTCATCGCGCTCGAGGTCGTGAAGCACCTGCACGGTCGCACGATCCGTCGCGTCTCGCGCGCGGCGGCCGCCTCGACGGCGACCGGCTCGCCCAAGAAGCACGCCGCAGAGCAGGCGACCATCATGCAGAAGGCACTGACGATCGGGAAGTAGTCAGCTCTCGATCGACGCTGCGCGCGGGTCGGGTTCGACGATGTCGGCCCGGCCCGCGTGCGTCTTCCGAGGGCGGATGCGACGCCAGACCGTGACGGCGACCGCTGCGAGGGCGAGCGCGACGGCGGGCAGGAGCGACGCCCACGCGAGGGCGACGAGAGCGAGGCACAGCACGGCGGCGACGAGCGCGAGCCACCAGCCGGCGGTACCGCGACGCAGGAGTCGGACCGCCGCGATCATCCCGACGGCGTAGATCGAGACCATGCAACTCGTGTGCACGAGGATGAAACCCGTCAGATCGAGGTCGGACGCCAGCATGAGCGCGAACCAGATCGCGAAGACGCCGCCCGTCAGAGCGAGCGCACGCCGCGGGACGCCGCCGGACTCGGCTCCCTTCGCGAACCACCGTGGCAGGTCGCGGTTCTCGGCGAGGGATGCCCCGAGCTTCGCGAACGCCGCGAGGTAGGCATTGAGCACCCCGAGCGCGACGATCCCCGCGATCGCACCGACGGCCGCCGCGCCCACGACCGGAGAACCCAATCGCGCGAGATCGAGGAGCGGAACCTGCCCCTCGCCTGCCGCCGGGCCGAGTGCGCCGACCGTGACGATCTGCAGCACGAGGTAGCACGCCCCCGTGATGACGAGGGCGATCGCCGTCGCGAGCGGGATGATCCGGCGCGGATCCCGGAACTCGCCCGAGATGTGCGTGCCGACCTCCCACCCCGCGAAGGCCCAGACGAAGAGACTGATCGCGGTGCCGACGCCCGCCCATCCGTGCGGCAGGAACGGCTCGAAGTTCTGCGGCTCCACGGCGGGCGCCGCGAGGGCGACCACGGACACGACCACAGCGAGGAGCAGGGCGGTGAGGACGAACTGCATCCACCCCGCGACACGCACGCCGAACGCGTTGGCGGCGAAGGGCGGGAGGAAGAAGGATGCCGCGAGCACGGGCACCATCGACCGGTCGATGGCCGCGATGGCCGCGACGTACTCGGCGCCGAGCACAGCGACCACGGGCGCTCCGGCGGCGACCCCGAACATGAACCAGTACCCCGTCATGCGCGCCATGGTGCCGCCGAGCGCGCGGCGCGCGTAGCTGGCGACTCCGCCGGGATCGGGATAGCGGGCCGCCAGCGCAGCGAACGTGCCGGCGAGCGGAATCGACAGGCCGATGACGGCGATCACCGCGAGGATGCTCGCGGGACCGGCGACCTCGGCGGCGAGCCCGGGCAGCACGAGCAGCCCCGTGCCGAGCACCGACGCGACATAGAGCGCCGTGCCCTGCACGAGCCCGAGACCGCCGCCCTTGTGGTTCACGCCCCCAGTCTCGCCGAGCGCTCCGACACCGCGCTCGCGGGTATCGGACGTCGTTCCGTCGAATCCTGCCAATCACGCCCAGCTCAGCCGAGGACCAGCTCGACCGGCGCGACACCGGCGCGCTCGAACGCGGCGGCCGCGGCATCCATCGACGCCTCCGCGTCGGCCGGCACGAGACCGAGCCGCGTGCGGCGCGCGAGCAGGTCGTCGACCGTCGATGCGCCCTCGACCTCGACGCCCCACTGGAGCTCCTGCGCCGTCACACCGCGCGCGGCGCCGGCCCCGTCGGCGAGCGCGAACGCGAACGGCGCCTCGGCGCCGTAGCGGCGCACGAAGCGGGCAGGCGCCTGGATCTCAGCCAGTCGATCACGTGGCCAGGCCCCCACGAGGGGGATCGACCGCGTCCGCGATGCGGGTACCGCGGCGGCCGCGAAGCGTGCGCGGACCGCGGCATCCACTCCGTCCTGCGCCATGCGCCGATACGTCGTGAGCTTGCCTCCGACGACCGTCAGCACTCCGTCGTCCGATGTGAGCACGGCGTGCCGACGCGAGAGGTCGCTCGTGTCGCCGTCGTCCGTGTCGATGAGCGGGCGAAGGCCCGCGAAGGTCGCCAGGACGTCGGACCGATCGAGCGGCTCGCGCAGCACCGTGTTGACGACGCCCAGCAGCATCTCGACCTCGTCGTCGGTCGCGTGCGGGACGTCCGGGATCGGCAGACTCGCCGGCACGTCGGTCAGACCGATGTAGGTTCGCCCGTGGATCGCGGGGACGGTGAAGACGAAGCGGCTCGATGAGCCGGGCACGGGAACGGTGAGGGACGCCTCCGACCCGCCGAGTCGCCCCGAGTCGACGACGAGGTGCGTCCCGCGGCTGGGCCGCAGGCGCACGGCGGGGTCGAGCCCGCCCGCCCACACTCCGGTCGCCGAGATGACGGCACGGGCGCGCACGTCGAGCTCGTGCCCCGTGAGCTCGTCGCGCAGGAGTGCCGAGTCGCCGGTCGCCGAGACAGCCGAGACGCGCGTGAGGATGGATGCCCCGTGCCCCGCGGCCGTGCGCGCGACGGCGATCACGAGGCGGGCGTCGTCGATGAGCTGCCCGTCCCAGCCGCGCATGCCGCCGCGGAGGTGCTCGTCGCTGATCGCAGGAGCGAGCGCCAGCGCCTCGTCGCGGCCGATCGCGCTCGGGGCGTGCAGGACGGCGTCGGGAGTCCCCACGACGCGGCGGAGTCCGTCGCCGAGCCCGTAGCCCAGGCCCACCCACACTCCTCGGGCGACGTGACCGGGCGCGTAGAGCGGCAGGACCTGACCGAGCGGACGCGTGAGGTGCGGCGCGAGCCGCGTCAGCAGCAGATGCCGCTCGGCGGCGCTCTCGTGCGCGATGCCGAACTGTCCCGATGCGAGGTATCGCAGGCCGCCGTGGGCGAGCTTCGAGCTCCATCTGCTGGTGCCGTGCGCGAGGTCGTGGCGCTCCACGAGCAGTGTCCGAAGGCCTCGGGATGCCGCATCCAACGCGATTCCGGTGCCCGTGATCCCGCCGCCGACGACGAGCACGTCGACGCTCGGATCGTCGGCGAGAGCGTCGAGCTCGCGCGCGCGTCGAGCCGCGCTGAGGGCGGAGGGATGCGGCGTCCGCCCCAGGATGCGCATGCTCACGCCCCGAGGTATCCGCGCAGGGCGACGGACAGCTCGGCCCCCCAGTCATCCCCCGCGATCCATTCCGCCACGAGCGGCGCCGAGAGGACGGCCGACTGCGCGATGAGCAGCACCATCGCCGCCAGGCGTTCGGGGTCGCCCGCGCGCACGGCACCCTGCCGCTGCGCCTCGGCCACACGGCGTGCGGTCTCGGCGACGATGACGCGCTGCGTCGTGCCGAGACGCTCGAGCAGATACCGGCCGAACAGCTCGGGGTCGGTCTCGCGCAGCCGGTCGACGAGGGGCATGCGGCGGATGGCGCCTGCCGTGGACACGAGCATCGCGACGAGCTCGTCGAGGGTGCCCGCGGACGGCGCGGCGACCGGCAGGACCGCGACGAGCTCACGCGTCACGAGCGCGGCGAAGACGGCCTGCGCGTCGGGGTAGTACCGGTAGAGCGTCTGGCGTGCGATGCCGGCGCGCTTCGCGATGTCGGACGCCGTCGTCTTGCGGATGCCGTAGGCGAGCACTTCGTCTCGCGCGGCGTCGAGGATCGCGTTCTCGGTGTCGGTCACTCCGTCGGCCATGTGACAAACATACACAATGTGTCATACTGTCGCCATGCCGCTGACGTCGCCGTCGTTCCCCGCTCCGCGCGCTCGCTCCGACTGGGACGCGTGGGGCACCGAGTCCGCCCGCCTCCCCGCCGCGGCGAAGGCGCTCATCGCGACGCTGCTGCCCGGCAAGGCGCATCCCGTCCCCCGCGTCGAGATCCCCATCCTCACGCCCAGCCGTCTCGACGACGCCGACCTCGCAGCCCTGCGCGCGGCGGTCGGCGCCGAGCACGTGACGTGCGACGATGCCGTGCGCGCGCTGCACCTCGGCGGCAAGAGCACGCCCGACCTTCTGCACCGACGCTCGGCCGAGCCCCAGTCCGCCCCCGACGCGGTCGTGTCACCCGCGTCGCACGGCGACGTGCTCGCGGTCCTGCGCGTATGCGACGAGGCCGGGATCGCCGTCGTCCCGTTCGGCGGGGGCACATCGGTCGTCGGCGGTGTGGATCCGGACGCCGGAGCCCACAGAGCCGTCGTCGCGCTCGATCTCGTGCGCACGGCGGCGCTGCTCGACCTCGACGGCGCGTCGCTCCTCGCGACCTTCGGCGCCGGCACGACGGGCCCCCAGGCCGAGGAGCTCCTCGCCGCGCACGGGTACACGCTGGGCCACTTCCCGCAGAGCTTCCTCTACGCCTCGCTCGGGGGCTTCGCCGCGACGCGCTCGAGCGGGCAGGCGTCGCGCGGCTACGGCCGGTTCGACGACGTCGTGCACGCGCTGCGCGTCGCGACGCCGGTGGGCGAGCTCGACCTCGGCCGCGCCCCGGCGAGCGCCGCCGGCCCCGACCTGCGCCAGCTCTTCCTCGGCTCGGAGGGCGCGTTCGGCGTGCTCACCGAGGTCACCGTGCGCATCAAGCCCGTGCCCGCCGCGACGCAGTACGAGGCATGGACGTTCCCCGACTTCGCCGCGGGCGCCGCGGCCTTCCGCGACGCGACGCAACGCGGCATCCGCCCCACCGTCCTGCGCCTCAGCGACGAGACCGAGACGAAGGTCAACGCGACCCTCGGCGGCCACTTCACGCGGCTAAAGGGATGCCTCGCCATCGCGACCTTCGAGGGCACCGACGATGCCGAGGCCGGGGCGACACGGGCTGCGCTCGGCGCGGTGTTCGCACGGCATGGCACGCGCTCCCGCGGCGAGGACCCCGCCCGCTCATGGGAGCGCGGCCGCTACGCCTCACCCGCCCTGCGCGATACGCTCCTGGACTCCGGCATCCTCGCCGAAACGCTCGAGACCGCGACGACGTGGGCGCGGCTCGCCGAGCTCAAGGCCGCCGTGACATCGGCGCTGACCGACAGCCTCGCCGCCGACGGCACGAAGCCGATCGTGCTGTGCCACATCTCGCACGTCTATCCGGCCGGCGCCTCGCTCTATTTCACGGTCATCGCGACGTTGACGACCGATCCCGAGGCGCAGTGGAGGAGGGCGAAGGATGCCGCGTCCCGCGCGATCGGCGATGCCGGCGGCACGATCACGCACCACCACGCCGTCGGGCGCGACCACAAGCCGTTCCTCGAGGCCGAGATCGGGCCGCTCGGAATCGCCGTGCTGCGAGCCGTCAAGGCCGAGCTCGACCCCCGGGGCATCATGAACCCCGGCGCACTGGTTCCGTAGTTCCTCCCGATAGGCTCACACCGCTGTGAACATCGCCCTCGTCGTCAACCCCGCCGCCCGCGCCGGCGCGCACACGCACGCCGCGACGCGCACGACCGAGCGATTGCGCGAGCTCGGCCACACGGTCACCGTCATCAGCGGCGGCAGCGCCGAGGAATCGTCCGAGCTCATCCGCACGGCCGTCGAACTCGGCACGGACGCCCTGGTCGTCGCGGGCGGCGACGGCACGATCAACCTCGCCCTCCCCCACCTCGTAGGCACCGGCATCCCGCTCGGGATCGTGCCCGCCGGAACGGGCAACGACTTCGCGGCCCACCTCGGCATCCCCGAACTCGATCCCGCGACGGCGGCGGACGTCATCGCCGCCGGCAACGCGATCGACGTCGATCTCGCGCGGGTGACCGACGACGGCGGCGCCGAGCGGCTGTATGCGACGGTGCTCGCGAGCGGGTTCGACTCGTACGTCAACGACCGCGCGAACCGCATGACGTGGCCGCGGGGCGACATGCGCTACAACATCGCGATCCTCGTCGAGTTCCTCTTCCTCAAGGCGAGCCGGTACGCGATCGAGGTCGACGGCGAGCGCATCGACGGCCCCTTCGTGATGGCGAGCGTCGGCAACACCCGTTCCTACGGCGGCCGCATCCCGATCTGTCCGAACGCCGACGCGTCCGACGGGCTGCTCGACGTGACGGTCGTGCGTCCCGCAGGGCGCCTGAAGCTGCTGAAGCTGCTGCCGACGGTCTACAAGGGCACGCATGTGGAGCGCCCCGAGGTCGAGACCTATCGGGGCCGCAGCATCCGGCTCGATGCCACCGGCATCACCGCCTACGCCGACGGCGACCCGATAGCGGCCCTGCCGGTGACGGTCGACGTGGTGCCGGCGGCGCTGAAGGTGCTCGTACCGACGGGCGCCTGAAGGTCGAGCGGCTGTGTGATCGACGCGGACTCGTGCTGACAAGTCTTCGAGGGTCCGATCGGTCCAGCGATGGCGAGGAAAGGTCCATTGGTCGGCAGTGATACACCGTCGTCACGTAGGCGACTCGATCACCGTTGGCGATGGTCGACCACGAGGGAATCGCCTCCGTACGCGCACACGATCGAGACGATCCGGATGCCAGCGCCGAGATCTTCACGAACCTCTGTGTGCGCAGCGTCGGCCGGTTGCTCACCGGGCTCGATCGCGCCGCCGACGAACCGCCAGTCGACCCGCCGAGCGAGCAAAAAGCGCCGGCCAACCGAAATCACCACCGTCCGGCAGCGGTGCGTAGTTGTGTTCGAATGTCGGGGGTGGGTGGGATGCTGGAGGTATGGATCTTCTCACCCCTGACGAGGCGGCGGTGCTCGACGGTGTCGTGACGGCGTTGGTCGAGGCGCGTCGGGGGATCGCGGCGTTCCAGGCGTTGGAGGCGAGTCTGCTGGCGTCTGCGATGGCGCTGGGTGTCTCGCGTGCGGACGGGTCGCGGGGTGACGGCGACATGCCGGTGCGTGAGATCGCGGCCGAGATCGCGGCGGCGTTGCGGGTGTCCGATCGCACCGTCGAGCGTCGGCTGGTCGAAGCACAGCGCCTCGCGACGCGTTTTCCGGCGACGCTCATCGCGTTGACCGACGGGCGCGTTTCGCGGGCGCATGTCGATGTGATCGTCGCGGCGGGGGAGCGGATCGAGGATGCCGGGGCGCGGGCGGTCTTCGAGCAGGCAGTGCTCGTGGTCGCCGAGCGCGAGAGTGCGAGCCGACTCCGGCCGGTTGCGCTCCTGCTGGCCGAGCGGGTGATGCCGACCACCCTGACCGAGCGGCACGAGAGTGCGCGGGAGGAGCGCCGGGTCGAGGTGCAGGATCTCGACGACGGCATGGCGCAGCTGCTCGCGGTCCTGCCCGCGGCGCTCGCGCACGGGATCCGCGCCCGACTGTCCGCGATGGCGACCGCGGTGAAGGATGCCGATCCGGCCGAGTCCCGCTCGCATGATCAGCTCCGCGCCGATCTGCTGTCCGATCTGCTGTTGGCGGGTGAGCCTTCCGGTCACGACGCCGACGGGCAGCTGGGTGCGATCCGCGCCGAGGTGCACGTCACCGTCCCCGTCCTCTCGCTCGCAGGAGTCGACAGTGCCCCGGCGGTGATCGAGGGGTCCGCGCCGATCGACCCCGACACCGCCCGAGTGCTGTGCGCCGGCGCCCCAGGCTGGGAGCGGGTCCTCACGCATCCCGTCACCGGCACAGTCCTCGCTGTCGACCGGTACCGGCCGTCAGCCGACCTGCGGCGCACGCTGAGAGCACGCGATCAGCGGTGCCGATTCCCCGGCTGCCGCGTCACGGCCGCGCACTGCGACATCGACCACGTCCACGACCACGCCCACGGCGGAGCGACCGCGCACGACAACCTCGCCCACGTCTGCCGACGACACCACACGCTCAAACACCACTCCGCCTGGACCGTCACCCTCACCGCCGACCGCACCATGACATGGCGAAGCCCGACCGGACGCGAATACCCCGAATCACCCGCCCCACCCGGCATCGCATTCACCACCGACGGCGACCCACCCCCGTTCTGACAACATTCCGCGCGCACGCGGCCGATCGCAGAAGTGCCGGCGGCAACGAGCATCGAGTCGTTTGGGTGCGATCAAACAGCGCCCCCAGCGCCCCGGCGATCGAGTAGCGCGCGCAACGCGCGAATCGAGATCACGGGCTCGAGCGACCAGGAACCCGGATCGCAACGGCCGGTGCGTCGCGTTGCGTGCCGTCGGTCTAGTGCGTGGCCTGGACGGCGCGCAGTTGAGCGAGCACCTGGTCGCGGAGCTCTTCGGGAGCGGTCTCCTTGCACGCGCGCGCGACGACCTCGGTCAGGGTCGTCGCCACGAGGGCCTCCTGAGCGCAGTCCGGGCACGACGCCAGGTGCTCCTTGATGTCGGAGTGCTGGGTCTTGCAGACCTCGTTGCGCAGGTATTCCTCGAGGTCCCGCTTCGCCTTGTCGCAGCCGCAGTCGGTCATTTCTTCGCTCCCGTCGCGGCCACGTCGATGCCGCGCTCCTTCGCATAGTCGGCCAGCAGTTCACGGAGCATTCGCCTGCCACGGTGCAGACGGCTCATGACCGTGCCGATGGGGGTTTTCATGATGTCGGCGATCTCCTGGTAGGCGAAGCCCTCGACGTCCGCGAGGTACACCGCCAACCGGAAGTCCTCCGGGATCGCCTGCAGCGCGTCTTTGACGACGGATGCCGGCATGTGGTCGATCGCTTCGGCCTCGGCCGAGCGGCTCGTCGTCGCCGTCGTCGATTCCGCGCCGCCGAGCTGCCAGTCCTCGAGCTCATCGATCGTGCCCTGGTACGGCTCGCGCTGCTTCTTGCGATACGTATTGATGTACGTGTTCGTCAGAATGCGGTACAGCCACGCCTTGAGGTTCGTGCCCTGCGTGAAGGTGCGCCACGACGCGAACGCCTTGACGAACGTCTCCTGCACGAGGTCCGCAGCGTCGGCGGGGTTGCGGGTCATGCGCATGGCCGCGGCGTACAGCTGATCCATGAAGGGCAGTGCCTGCTCTTCGAACTGCGCGCTCGCGTCCTGCGTCTGTTCTGCCTGATCGGTCATCGCGGCCAAGTCTACGGCGGACGCCTGCCAGAGCCCTTCGAGGTCGTCGACGGATGCCGGCGGCGGCGTTCGATCGAGGATCGCGGTCACAATGCCCTTTCGAGTGGTAACGGTCGGTGTCGATTCCGCGGCCCGGAGGAAGCGGTTCAGTAGGGTAGAACCCGATGACAGCCGACGGGTATTCCCCCACTCCCGCACCGCGTCCGCGCGGCGCCTGGCGCGCGCCCATGGCCGCAGGACCCCTCGCGGCGACGGTGACCGTGCCGGGCTCGAAATCCTTGACCAATCGCGAGCTGATCCTCGCGGCGCTGGCCGACGGACCGAGCACGCTCACCTCTCCCCTGCACTCCGACGACTCGGCGCGGATGGTCGAGGCTCTTCGGGCGCTGGGCGTGGGCATCGAGTCCGTCTCGGGCGACGGTCCATTCGGCGACGACCTCGTCGTGACGCCGACCTGGCCGTTCACGGGCGGCTCGACGGTCGACTCGGGTCAGGCCGGCACCGTCATGCGGTTCGCGGCCCCTCTCGGCGGCTTCGCGAAGGGCGATGTGACGCTCACGGCGCACGAGAGCGCACTGCACCGCCCGATGGGCGCCATGATCAAGACGCTGCGCGACGTCGGGGTGGACATCGACGACGGCGGCCACTGGGCGCTTCCGTTCACGGTGCGCGGCCACGGGCACGTGCGCGGCGGCGAGGTGTCGATCGATGCGAGCGCGTCGAGCCAGTTCGTCTCGGGACTGCTGCTGGCCGCACCGCGATTCGACGTCGGTCTGCACCTGCACCACGTCGGCGAGCGTCTGCCCAGCATCCCGCACATCGACATGACGGTCGAGTCGCTCGCGCACCGCGGTGTGCACGTCGAGCGCCCGGCACCCGACGAATGGATCGTCCCCGCCGGAGCCATCCGCGGCAAGGACGTCGCGATCGAGCCCGACCTCTCCAACGCCGCGCCGTTCCTCGCGGCCGCGATGATCGCCGGCGGGTCGGTCGGCGTCACCGGCTGGCCCGCGCATTCGACCCAGCCCGGACACATGCTCGCCGACATCCTCTCGGTGATGGGCGCCCGCACGGCGCGACGGGGCGGTGTCCTCACCGTGTCGGCGGGATCCGGCATCCAGGGCGTCGATCTCGACCTCTCGGCCGCCGGCGAGCTCACGCCCACGATCTTCGCGCTCGCCGCCTTCGCCGATGCGCCCACGACGCTCTACGGCATCGGGCACATCCGCGGCCATGAGACCGACCGCATCGCCGCCCTCATCGGCAACCTCCGCGCGCTCGGCGGTGAGGCCGAAGAGCTCGAGGACGGCATCCGCATCGTTCCGCGTCCGCTCCACGGCGGGGTGTGGCGCGCGCACCACGACCACCGGCTCGCCACGACGGGAGCCATGATCGGGCTCGCCGTCCCCGGCGTCGAGGTCGACGACATCGGCACGACCGCCAAGACGATGCCGCAGTTCCCCGAGCTGTGGGCGGGGATGCTCGCGGGTGTCGGCGTCGATGCGGGGGCGATGCAGGCATCGTGAGCTGGCTCGATCAGGGCGAGGACGACGACGAGGACGACTTCGACGAAGCCGACATCCGCGTCCGCCCCAACCCGAAGGCCAACCGTCCCCGCACGAAGCGTCGACCCGCGCACGCCGACGCCGAGATCGCGCGAGTGCTCGGCGTCGATCGCGGGCGCTACACGGTCCTCGTCGACGAGGATCGTCCCGACGAGCGCACGATCCTCGCCGTCCGGGCGCGGGAGCTGCGCAAGACACCGATCGTCACGGGTGACCGGGCCCGCGTCGTCGGGGACCGCTCGGGCGACGAGGGAACCCTCGCGCGCATCGTCGGGATCGAGGAGCGCACGTCCCTGCTGCGGCGGAGCGCGGACGACACGGACCAGGTCGAGCGCATCATCGTCGCCAACGCCGACCAGATGCTCGTCGTCGTCGCCGCGGCCGACCCCGAGCCCCGTGAGCGGCTCGTGGACCGCTACCTCGTCGCGGCGCTGGACGCCGGCATCCGTCCCCTGCTCGTGGTGACGAAGACCGACCTCGCCGACCCGTCGGAGTTCCTCTCGCACTTCGACGGGCTCGATCTCGAGGTCTTCACGAGCGCGCAGGACGAGATGCCGCTCGAGCGCGTCGGCGCAGCGCTCGTCGGCCATTCGACCGTCTTCGTCGGGCACTCCGGTGTCGGCAAGTCGACCCTCGTGAACGCGCTGGTGCCCGACGCGAAGCGCGCGACGGGACACGTCAACGTCGTCACCGGCCGCGGTCGGCACACGTCGAGCTCGACCGTTTCTCTGCGCTACCGCGGCGAGGGCGGGTCGGGCTGGGTCATCGACACCCCGGGCGTGCGGTCGTTCGGCCTCGGCCACGTCGATACGGCCAACATCCTCAAGGCCTTCACCGACCTCGCCGTCATCGCCGAGGAATGCCCCCGCGGCTGCACGCACCTGCCCGACGCGCCCGACTGCGCGCTCAACGAAGCGCTCGCCGAGGGCCGCCTCGGGCCCAACGGCGCCGGGCGACTCGACTCCCTTCAGCGCCTGCTGGAGACCTTCGGCGAGAAGTTCGGTCACAGGCCTGACTATCGTGGAGGGTGTGACTGAACGCCTCGAACCCGGTGACCTCGCCCCCGCCTTCACGCTCGTCGACCAGGACGAGCGTCCCGTCTCGCTCGAGAGCCTGCGGGGTGGCCCCGTCATCCTCTTCTTCTATCCCGAAGCCATGACGCCGGGTTGCACGAAAGAGGCGTGCGACTTCCGTGACAGCCTGGCTCCCCTGCAGGCCGCGGGCTACACGGTCCTCGGCATCTCGCGCGACGCCCCCGAGAAGCTCCGCCGCTTCCGCGAGCGCGACGGCCTGGACTACGACCTCCTCTCCGATCCCGACCACGCGGTGCACGAGGCGTACGGCGTCTGGGGCGACAAGCTCAACTACGGCAAGGTCGTGCAGGGCGTCATCCGCTCGACGTTCGTCCTGGACGCCGAGGGCCGCGTGACGCAGGCGCTCTACAACATCAAGGCGACAGGCCACGTCGCCCGACTGCGGACGCTGCTGGGCGTCTAGGAGGGCTCGTCCGCGGAGCGGATGGATGCCTCGCGCCCCGCGTCGCGCGCGTCGAGCACGAGCAGCACGAGCGCGATGACGGCGGGGATCGCGATCTCCACCCCCAGGATGGGGTGCGCGTAGGCCCCTGTCGTGGCTCCGATCGCGACCGCGAGGATGAGCGCCTGGGTCACGATGCCGCCCGAGCGCCCCCACGAGCGCCCGCGCAGGAGCGCGAAGGCGAACGCGATCACGATCACGGCGCCGACGGCGGTGAGGACGATGAGCGCGAGGGCGCTGTCGATCGCGACGGTATCGCCGGCGACGACGGCTGCGACCTGCCAGATCGTGAGCGCGACGAGCGCGACGCCCTCGAGCCCGACGATCAGCGCGGCGAGCGCGCGGACGACCTTTGTTCGCATTCCTCAGAATCCTTCGTTCGATGCGCCGCCGATTGTGCGAACCCTCCAGCACTGTGAGGCAATGCACAGCAAGATGCACAGAAACGGCCCGTTCATCTCTTGATCGCACCCATGTGCTATGGGACGATAGATGAAGCCGTGTGCTCCCACAGCGACGTGGGGCGAGCGATCCGCTCGCACTCCCACAGGGTACCCGACCCGAATCGGGCGCCCCCGCAAACCGACATCCCGCAACAAGGAGCACCACCATGGATTGGCGCGACAAGTCCGCCTGCCTCACCGTCGACCCCGAGCTGTTCTTCCCCGTGGGGAACACCGGTCCGGCCGTCGAGCAGATCGAGAAGGCGAAGTCGGTCTGCGCCCGGTGCACCGTCACCGAAGTGTGCTTGCAGTACGCCCTCGAGACCGGTCAGGACTCGGGCGTGTGGGGTGGCCTCTCCGAGGACGAGCGCCGCGCGCTCAAGCGCCGCGCCGCACGCGCCCGCCGCGCGAGCTGAATCGGCGGGATCGTCCGTTGAGCTGACGTCGCGAGACGAACGCCTCAGCCCCTCGGGCGGGCGATGTAGCGCAGCGGGATGTCGATCGTGACCTCGGTGCCCGCCCCCGTGGCGGTGTGCCAGTCGATCGTTCCCCCGAGCTCGCCCTGGATCAGTGTGCGCACGATCTGCGTGCCGAGGCCGCGGCCGACCTGACCTTCGGGCAGACCCACGCCGTTGTCGCGGACGGTGACCTCGAGCCGCTCGTCGGACCGCTCGGCGATGATCTCGACCTCGCCCTCGGTGCCGGCGAGCCCGTGCTCGACGGCGTTCGTCACGAGCTCGGTCAGCGCGAGGGCGAGCGGCGTCGCGTATTCGCTCGGCAGCGTGCCGAAGCGTCCCGTCGTGCGAGTGACGGCGCGGGTCGAGGGGGCAGCGGCGACCTCGGCGATGAGCTTGAGAGCGCGATCGAAGACGTCGTCGAAGTCGACGTTCTGTGCGAGCCCCTCGGAGAGCGTGTCGTGCACGACGGCGATGGCCGACACGCGCCGCATCGCCTGGGTCAGGGCATCCTTCGCCTCCTCGGAATGCGAGCGGCGCGCCTGGATCCGCAGGAGGGACGCGACGGTCTGCAGGTTGTTCTTGACGCGGTGGTGGATCTCACGGATCGTCGCGTCCTTCGTGATGAGCTCCTGCTCCTGATGGCGGAGTTCGGACACGTCGCGGCACAGCACGATCGCTCCGATGCGGGTGCCGTGGTCGCGCAGCGGGATCGTCCGCAGTGACACGGTGACCCCTCGCGCCTCGATGTCGGTGCGCCAAGGAGCGCGGCCCGTCACGACGAGCGGAAGCGACTCATCGAACTGCCGCTTCTCGGGAAGGATGCTGGTGGTCACCTCGACGAGGGACTCCCCCTCGAGCTCGTCGTCGAATCCCATGCGGTTGAACGCCGACAGGGCGTTCGGGCTGGCGAAGGTCGTGACGCCGTCGACGTCGAGCCGGATGAGGCCGTCCGAGGCACGAGGAGCCCCGCGCCGGGGAGCCGTCGGGGCCGACAGGTCGGGGAACTCACCCGATGCGACCATGCCGAAGAGGTCGTCGGCGCAGTCGTTGAACGTGATCTGCTGCCGACTCGGGGTCCGGGTCTCGCCGAGGTTGGTGTGCCGCGTCAGCACGCCGATCGTGACGGCCGGCTCGGCTCCCCGCGAACGCACGATCGGGACGGCGCGCACGCGCGTCGGGGTCTCTTCGAACCAGTCCGGAGAGGCCGAGTCGACGATGCGGCCGGTCTGGAAGGCGTCCCGCACCTGCGTCCGCCACTGCGGGCGCACGCGATCGCCGACGATGTCGCGATAGAAGAGCGTCGCAGCACCGCTCGGGCGCGTGTGCGCGACGGCCGTGAAGCCGTCGTCGGCGGTCGGCACCCAGATGACGATGTCCGCGAAAGCGAGGTCGGCGAGGAGCTGTCCGTCACCCGCGAGGCGGTGGAGCCACTCCACGTCGTCCTCACTCGAACGGCCCTGGGCATAGACGAGATCGCTGAGGGTCGACACCCTTCCAGCGTAGGGCCGTTCGGCTCGCTACGCGGCGCGACGGCCCTTCGCCGCCGGCCGGAGCGGCCGCTTCCGCTGCGCTGCGACGGGCGTCGGGACGATCGCCTCGCCCACGAAGCGGCGAACGGCGAGCGTGAAGGGCGACTTGGGCGCGGCCTCGCCGATCGCCTGTCCCGCGAGCAGCGCCGCGTCGACCGATCGCGGATCCTGGGGCAGGAACCAGATCTCGTCGACACCGCCGAACCGATCGAGCGCACGGCGCACCTGGCCACGGGCATCCATCCCCATCGTCCCGGGACGAAGGCGATTGGCCACGACCACGACGGGCGTCGCGCCGATCGCCGCGCGCAGGTCGGGGTACGCGCGCAGGAAGCGCGAGATGCCCACCGGGTCGGCCCCGACGACGGCGACCACGAGGTCGGCGGCGTCGAGCGCGGCGAGCGTCGCCGCGTTCCGCCGCGGACCCTCGAGGTCGCTCACGATCTCCTCATCGCGCTCGAGTGACGAAGCGACGTCCACGACGGTGTGATCCGTCCATCGGGCGCACTCCGCCAGGGCTGCGCACACGCGGGTATCGGACAGCTCCGGCCAGCGCGACGGGCGGTTGAGGCCCGTCAGCACGTCCACCCCGGTGCGCCCGAGCGGCACACTGATGCGCGTCAGCTCGCGCGCGTCCAGGCGCCCGAGCTCCGCCTGCCGGCACGCCGCCGCGAAGCCCGGCCCCTCATCGGCGAGGCCGAGCGTGAGAGCGATCGAGGGAGCGTGCGCGTCGGCGTCGACGAGGGCGACATGCTTCCCCCCGCGCGCGAGTTCCACGGCCAGTTCGATCGCGACCGTCGAGCGGCCCGGCGCACCCGCCGCGCCCCAGACCGCGATCGTCCGCGGTCCGCGCGGCCCGTCCGTCTCAGCGCCCGAAGGGGCGTCGGCGTCGCGGGGCCGTGTCCGCAGCAGATCCGCGAGACGCCAGGCCTCGATCTCGAGATCGTGCGGCGGCTCGAGCCCGTACGTCGCGGCGAGACGCTCGGCATCCCTCCCGCTCCCGAGCGGTACGATCCGCACGCCCGCGCGATCGCAGCCCGAGACGAGCCCGGCCGAGGCCGCCTCGCGTGTGAGCTCGAGGATGAGCGCATCCGCACCCGCGAGAGCGCGGGCGGTGGCGCCGGCCGCGTCACCGAGCGCCGCGTCATCGAAGAACCACGAGGGTTCGGATGCCGTCATCACGGCGAGCACGTCGATCCCCTCGTGGCCAAGTGCGCTCGCGAGATCGTCGCCGTGCGCGGCATCCATCGCCACCACGACCTTCATCGACGCGCGCCCGACGTCGGCACGACCGAGAGCGCGGACTCCCCCGCGATAGCGGACAGCACGTCCGAGACCTCGGACCGCGCGATGACGACCTCGAGCGCCGCGGCACCCCCGCCCATGACCGAATCGTCGCGGGTGACGGCGACGACCGTCGCATCCGCCACGAGGATGCGCGGAGCATCGTAGACGCCGCGCTCCACGAGCGGCGCCGCCCACACCTCGACGACGGTGCCGGCCGCGACCGACGACGGCACGTCTGCGGCGCTGCGCAGCACGACACTCGTCGTGCGCGTGTCGTCCGCCGAGCCGATCGCCTCCGCCGGAAGCAGCTCGCCCGAGCTGATCGTGCGCGTCGCGACGACACCTTCCGCAAGGTCCGCCTGCGTCGCATAGACCCCGTCCACCGGACCGAGCGCGACCTCCACGAGCCGGACGTCGTCGGCCGTGACGGTCTCGCCCGGTGCGATCGTGCGGATGACGGCGACGACCGGGGTCGTCTGGCGCGCGCTCGTGACGACGAACCAGACGCCGGCGATGGATGCCACGACCAGCGCGATGCCGAGAAGGAAACGGGCATCGGACCAGATCGCGGGGCGGCGCGTTCTCGAGGGATCGGGTGCGGTCATGCCTCCATCGTGAACGACCCGCCGGAAAGCGCCGTGCCGTTATCCACACCCGCGAGTGCACCTCTGCGCTCTCGCCGGGTCGCGACGATAATGGGGGGATGCCCCACGTCCCGACCTCCGCCGTGCGTATGCTCGCGCCCGCGCAGGCGGCCGAGATCCTCGCGGTGTCGGTCGACGAAGTGATGTCCCTCGTGCAGGCCGGCGAGCTGCGCGGCGCGCGCGTCGGTGCACCCGCACGGTGGCGCATCGATGAGGCGAGCATCGCCGACTACCTCGACTCGCGCGCCGAGATCGCCCGGCGCATGGCTCTGTGGAACCAGTCGCAGGAGGCGAGCTTCCCCGAGCTGTGGGGCACCGGCCCCGTCCGTCACAGCGACTGACTACGGGACGGCCGCGGCATCCGTCGCGAGCCACGCGATCGCCCCGAACGCGACGACCCGATGCCCCGTGACGACGTCCGCCCGGCGAGGAGTGCCCGGCTCGTGCAGCGCGAGGTCGAGATGGTCCGCGCCGGCTCGATCGATCGTCCCCGCGAGGCTGCGGCCCCGCATGAGGTGGACGACCACGGCGCTGCGGCGGCGTGCGAGATCACGCAGGACGAACCCGAGCGTCATCCGCTCGACGATCGAGGACGTCGCCGGCGCCGGACGCGCGGAGTGCAAGAGCTCCGCGTGTGGCATGCCCACCGCTTCGATCGAGGTGAGCGGCACGATCATGCCTCGCGCTCGACCCTCGGCGGATGCGAGCCCCACCCAATCGGCGCCGACCCCCGTGACCGTCGCGACGTGCCGGGAGCCGTCGGCGGTCTCGAACGTCGCCGCCGGACGATCCGACCCCGCGAGCGCCTGAAGCCGGTCGCGGAGTGAGACCCGCGACAATCGCAGCCGCTCCGCCTCGGTGTCCAGGGCCGCGCGCTCGGCCTCCCACTCGGAGGCGAGCTGATCCTCGAGGTCGTCGAAGAATCGGTCCCAGCGCACTCGGGCAGAGTAGGCGAATCATCACGAAGCTGTCACAAGTTCTCCACAGCAGGCAGCATGATTCTTCCGGGGAGTTCCTCATGTGCTGTACTTCTCGACAAGACATCCCCCCTGTCGAGATAGGCACCCATTGGCAACGATGCCCTCGGGTTCAGCACGCGCAAGCGTCGGCTTCCGTGAGCCGTTCGAGCTGAACCACTTCTTCGCACCGCAGCGCACGTCGGCGGCGGCGCTGCCGGATCCTGAGCCGTTTGTTCGCAACCTCACGCGCGGAGTGCTCGAAGCGCTCGCGGGTGTGCGCGAAGTCGATCAGCTCGCACGGTGGCTCACCGAGGACGCGTTCCGTCGGCTCGTGACGCGCGCCAATCTGGCGACCCGCGCTCGCTCCGCCCGGGGCGTCCCCGCGAAACGCCCTGTGCACGCGATCCTCTCGCTTCGGCAGCAGTCCCCCGCCGACGGCGTCGTCGAGGCGGTCGCCGTCGTGCAGGGTCCGGCACGCACGCGCGCCGTCGCGATCCGGCTCGAGGGCATGGACGGTCGCTGGCGCGCGACGTCGCTCGCGATCCTGTAGCGAGGCCGGCGTTCGGATCGGCTTCGACGACGCAGCCGGTCCGACCGTCATTCGGCGTCGATGAGCTCCAGCAGTCGGTGACATGCGTCCTTGATGTCGTCATGCCCGAACTGCGCCGCACGGCTCTGCGCCGCGATGACTCCCGAACGATGGACTTTCCGGAAGTCGCCGATGGGGAACGACCACGCCTCCTTGGTCTCGCGATCCGCCGTCTTGTCGACCCCGAGGTGCCAGTGCGCATACTCCGTCCAGCCGTCGCGCTCGATGAAGGAGTTCTCCTCGTCGGGCGTCGGCGCGGCATCCGTCCAGTCGCCCTGACCGTCGCGCACCACCTTGCCGTCGCTCACGAGCGCCCGCGCCTGGGCGAGAGCGGGATTGTTCAGTTCGATCGCCATGCCACGACGATAGGCACGAGCACCCGACGGCGCGAGGGGGTTGACGTCACTGGCGGTAGGACGACAGGAAGTTGCCGAAGCGCTCGATCGCCTCGCTCAGCACCCGCGACTCCGGGAGGGTCACGATGCGCACGTGATCCGGAGTCGCCCAGTTGAACCCCGTCCCCTGGACGAGCAGGACGTGTTCGGCGACGAGGAAGTCGAGCACGAGCTTCGCGTCGTCGCGGATCTCGTGCACCTCGGGATCCAGGCGCGGGAACGCGTAGAGCGCTCCGCGCGGCATGACGCACGTGACGCCCGGGATCGCCTCGAGGCCCTCCCACGCGGCATCCCGCTGCTCGTGCAGACGACCCGTCGGCGCGATGAGAGCGTCGATCGACTGGACCCCCGACAGCGCCGCCTGGACGGCGTGCTGCGCGGGGACGTTCGGGCAGAGACGAGTGGATGCCAGGAGCGTGATCCCCTCGATGAAGCCCGATGCGTGGTGTTTGGGCCCCGTGATGACGAGCCAGCCAGAGCGGTAACCCGCGACGCGATAGGTCTTGGACAGCCCGTTGAACGTGATGCACAGCAGGTCGGGAGCGACCGAGGCCAGGGGGATGTGGACGGCGTCGTCGAAGAGGATGCGGTCGTAGATCTCGTCGGCGAGCAGGAGCAGCGAGTGCTCGCGCGCGATCTCGGCGATGCCCTCGAGAACCTCGCGAGAGTAGACGGCGCCGGTCGGATTGTTCGGGTTGATGACGACGATCGCCTTCGTGCGCGGCGTGACCTTCGACCGGATGTCCTCGAGATCGGGCTGCCACTCGTTCGACTCGTCGCACACGTAGTGCACCGGCGTGCCGCCGCCGAGGCTCGTCATGGCCGTCCACAGCGGGTAGTCCGGCGCGGGGATGAGGACCTCGTCGCCCTCGTCGAGAAGCGCCTGCATGGTCATCGTGATGAGTTCGGATACCCCGTTGCCGAGGTAGACGTCGTCGGGCCCGAAGGGCGGGAACGTCGGGTCCTGCTCGTAGCGGTAGACGACCGCACGCCGCGCGGCCATGATGCCGCGGCTGTCGCTGTAGCCGTGCGCGTGCGGGATCGAGTCGATCATGTCGCGCACGATCTGGAACGGCGCCTCGAAGCCGAACACGGCGGGATTCCCCGTGTTGAGCTTGAGGATCGTGTGACCTTCGGCCTCGAGCCGGTCCGCCTCGACGAGCGCCTGTCCGCGGATCTCGTACAGGACGTTCTTCAGCTTGCTCGACTGGTCGAGAGGACGCAGGGGACTCATCGGATCAGACTACCGGCGGCCGGAAGGTGCCAATCGACCGCAGGTGGCTCGTCGCTTCGTCTCGCTGCGCTCGCTCAGCGAACTGAGCGAGGAGCGCAGCGACGAGACGAGACGACGAGACCGCCGCTACTTGTTCTTCTCCTGCGCGCGGCGCTGGGCACGGTTCAGGGGAGCCTGCTGCGGCGCGGGAGCCGCAGCATCCGTCCGCTGTCCGAAGGCCCCGCGGGCCGGCTCCGCCGCCGGTGCGGCCGGGGCGGGAGCCGCCGATGCCGCGGCGGCGGCCTGGCGCAGACGCGAGGTCGCCGCCTGCTGCACCTGACCGCGGTCGTTTCGCACTTCGACTTCGCCCGCGTCGTTCGCGGCCGAGTACTGCAGACGCTGCCCGTCGACCGGCGCGGCCCCGAGACCCTTCGCCTCGACCTGCGTCACCGCTTCGCCCTCGCCCTGCTTGCGGACCTCGACCTCGAGGTTGTAGAGGTAGCCGACGGACTCCTCCTTGATCTGCCCCATCATCGACTGGAACATCTGGTACCCCTCGCGCTGGTACTCGATGAGCGGGTCGCGCTGGGCCATGGCCCGCAGGCCGATGCCGTCCTTGAGGTAGTCCATCTCGTAGAGGTGATCGCGCCAGCGGCGGTCGAGCACCTGGAGCACGACACGGCGCTCGAGCTCGCGCGTGGCGGGCTCGCCGAGCGACTCCTCGCGGTTGCCGTAGGCGATCGTCGCATCGGAGAGGATCTCGCGCTTGAGACCGTTCGCGTCGATGCCGCCGCGACGGCCGGCGGCTTCGGCGACGACCTCGTCGATCGTGACACTGACCGGGTAGAGCGTCTTGAGCTCGGTCCACAGCGCGTCGAAGTCCCAGCTCTCGGTGTGACCCGAGCCGGTGTGGTCATCGATCACGGCGTTGACGGCGTCTTCGATGAAGTGCTGCACGCGGCCGGCGATGTCATCCCCTTCGAGGATGTGACGGCGGTCGGAGTAGATCGCCTCGCGCTGGCGGTTGAGCACGTCGTCGTACTTGAGCACGTTCTTGCGGATCTCGGCGTTGCGCGCCTCGACCTGGCTCTGGGCACTCTTGATGGCGCGTGAGACCATGCCGGACTCGATCGCGACGTCGTCAGGGAAGTTCGTGCGCGCGAGGATCGCCTCGGCGGCCCCGGACTGGAACAGGCGCATGAGGTCATCGGTGAGCGACAGGTAGAACCGGCTCTCGCCCGGGTCGCCCTGACGGCCCGAACGGCCGCGAAGCTGGTTGTCGATCCGGCGGGACTCGTGACGCTCGGTGCCGAGGACGTACAGGCCACCGGCCTCCACGACCTTCTCGGCCTCGGCGCCGACGGCCTCCTTCGTGGCGGAGTACGCGTCATCCCAGGCCGCCTCGTACTCGTCGGGCGTCTCGACGGGGTCGAGGCCCTTCGCCTTCATCTCCTGCACGGCGAGGAACTCTGCGTTGCCGCCGAGCATGATGTCGGTGCCACGACCGGCCATGTTCGTGGCGACCGTGACGGCGCCCAAGCGGCCCGCGCGGGCGACGATCTCGGCCTCGCGCGCGTGGTTCTTGGCGTTGAGGACCTCGTGCTTGATGCCCTTCTTGGCGAGGAGGCGCGAGAGGTACTCGCTCTTCTCGACGCTGACCGTGCCCACCAGGACCGGCTGGCCGGTCTCGTGGCGGCGCGCGATGTCTTCGACGACCTGCGCGAACTTGGCCGTCTCGTTCTTGTAGACGAGGTCGGACTGATCCTTGCGGATCATCGGCTTGTTCGTCGGGATCGGCACGACGCCGAGCTGGTACGTCGACATGAACTCCGCCGCCTCGGTCTCGGCGGTACCGGTCATGCCCGCGAGCTTCTCGTATAGGCGGAAGTAGTTCTGCAGCGTCACCGTCGCCAGAGTCTGGTTCTCGGCCTTGACCGGCACCGCCTCTTTCGCCTCGATCGCCTGGTGGATGCCCTCGTTGTACCGGCGCCCGACGAGGATGCGACCCGTGTGCTCGTCGACGATCATGACCTCTTCGTTCATGACGACGTAGTCGCTGTCGCGCTTGAAGAGGGCCAGCGCCTTGATCGAGTTGTTGAGGAACGAGATGAGCGGCGTGTTCGCCGACTCGTAGAGGTTGTCGATGCCGAGGTAGTCCTCGACCTTCTCGATGCCGGGCTCGAGCACGCCGATCGTGCGCTTCTTCTCGTCGACCTCGTAGTCGACGCCCGGCTCGAGGGTCTTCGCGATGCGCGCGAACTCGACGAACCAGCGGTTGGCCTCGCCCGACGACGGACCCGAGATGATGAGCGGCGTGCGCGCTTCGTCGATGAGGATCGAGTCGACCTCGTCGACGATGGCGTAGAAGTGGCCCCGCTGAACGAGGTCCTCCTTGCGCCACGCCATGTTGTCGCGCAGGTAGTCGAAGCCGAACTCGTTGTTCGTGCCGTAGGTGATGTCGGCGTTGTACTGCTCACGACGCACTTCGGGGGTCTGACCCGCGACGATCGTGCCGGTCGTCATGCCGAGGGCCCGGTAGATGCGGCCCATGAGCTCGGACTGGTACGACGCGAGGAAGTCGTTGACCGTGATGACGTGCACGCCCTTGCCGGCGATCGCGTTGAGGTACACCGGGAAGGCACCGGTCAGGGTCTTGCCCTCACCGGTCTTCATCTCGGCGATGTTGCCGAGGTGCAGCGCTGCGCCGCCCATGATCTGGACGTCGTAGGGGCGCTGGCCGAGCGTGCGCTTGGCCGCCTCGCGGACCGCGGCGAACGCCTCGGGCATGAGCTGGTCGAGCGTCTCGCCGGCCTCGTGGCGGGCGCGCAGCTCGGCGGTCTCGCTGCGGAGCTCCTCATCGGTCAGCTGCGCGTAGTCCTCTTCGAGGGCGTTGACGGCCTTCACGACCTGCTGCAGGCGGCGGAGGATGCGGCCCTCGCCGGCACGGAGCAGTTTCTCGAGAGGGTTTGCCACGGACGTCTCCATCTTTCGGGTGGGGCGCCGGAAGGGCGCCTGTGCCGCCGGGCGCGATGGCGCCCAGGCATACCTGCCCATGTTACCCGTCCGTGATCTTGGAGTGGGCTGTGGATGCCGGGGGCCGAGCGTGAGACGACCGGTGCGTGCCGGACACCAGAAGAGGGACGAGCGCGCGTCACCGCGATATATGTATGCTCGGAAACTACATACGGGGTATGCATCGGAGCAGCCCCACCCCGGCGCCCCGGCGCCCCGAGATCTCGGCGCCGCCGCGCCGGAGAGGATGTCATGGTCGTCTGGCGCCGCTGGGTCTTCCCGATCCTCATGGTGGTCGTGTTCGCGCTGATCGCCGCCGCACTCGTGAAGATCGCCTTCTTCCCCGACAGCACCGAAGCGGTGGTCGAGCCGTCGGCCCAGATCTCCGACACGGTCGTCACCGTCGAGCAGGGCGAGGTCGTGAACGCGCTCACCCTCCCCGGCACGGTCGCGCGCGATGCCGCCTTCCCGATCAAGTCGACCGTCGACGGCACCGTGACGGCCGTACACGTGGGCGAAGGCCAGTCGGTCGCGGCCGGCCAGGTCCTCGTCACGATCAAGCAGGGCTACCCCGTCAAGAACATCGACATCACCGCGCCCGAGGCGGGCGATGTCTCCGAACTCGCGGTCGTCGCGGGGCAGGCGACATCCGTCGGCGCCGACCTCATGAAGCTCACGCCGGCCAGGTACCACGTGCTGTCCACCGTCGAGCCCGTGCAGCTCTACCGTCTCATCGGCGCGCCGACCGAGGCATCCGTCACCATCCAGGGCGGGCCCGCGCCGTTCACCTGCACGGGTCTCAAGGTGCAGGTGGCCGAAGACGGCACGACGAGCGTCCGCTGCGCGATCCCCGGCGATCAGGTCGTGTTCGCAGGCCTGCAGGCCGAGCTCGGCATCGACATCGGGACGGTGACGGATGCCCTCATCGTGCCGACGACGGCCGTCAAGGGCGGCTCGGGCTCGGGCGTCGTGTGGGTCGACGCGGGCGACGGCAGCGAGCTCGAGGAGCGCGAGGTCGCGCTCGGCGTGAGCGACGGCACGATGGTCGAAGTGACCGAGGGTCTCGAGCAGGGCGAGATGATCCGTCAGTTCGTGCCCGGCATCGCCGCCGCGAACGAGCCCGTCTGCTACGACGACGGCATGGGCGGCGAGTACTGCGAAGAGCAGGGATGGAGCTGGTGACGCTCGTCGAACTCGACGGCGTCACCAAGAACGTCCTGCTCCCCGACGACAGTCGTCTCGAGATCCTCAGAGGCATCGACCTCGCCGTCGCCGCCGGCGATCACGTCTCGATCGTCGGGCGCAGCGGATCGGGCAAGTCGACGCTGCTCAACATCCTCGGAATGCTCGACGCACCGTCATCCGGTTCCGTGTCCTTTCGCGGCGACCTCGTCCAGAGAATGGGCCCGGCGAAGCTCGACCGGCTGCGCGGACGCAACGTCGGCTTCGTCTTCCAGCAGTTCAATCTGCTCTCGGGGCGCTCGGCGCTCGAGAACGTCGCGATGCCGCTGAGCTATGCGAAGGGGCGCGAGTACTGGTCGCGCAACCGGGTCGCCGCAGAGATGCTCGATCGCGTCGGCCTCTCGCACCGCATCGAGTCGCCACCGGAGCAGCTCTCGGGCGGTGAGCAGCAGCGCGTCGCGATCGCCCGCGCTCTCGTGCGCCGGCCCGCGCTCATCCTCGCCGACGAACCGACCGGTGCACTCGACGTCGAGACCGGGGGCGCCGTCATGACGCTCCTGGATGACATCGCGTCGGAGGCGGATGCCGCGCTCGTGACGATCACGCACGACGTGCATGTCGCGGCCCGTGCCCGGCGCCACTACCGGCTCGAGCACGGCGTGCTCTCGCCGGTCGAGCTGGATCTGGCGTTCCGCGAGACCGCGCTCGGCGCGATCGCCGAAGCGGAGGCGGGCGCATGAGCGGCTTCGTCGGAGCGCTCGTCGACGCCTGGTCGGAGCTGCGCCACCACAAGCTGCGCGTCATGCTGAGCCTCATCGGCATCGCGGTGTCGGTCGGCGCGATCGCCGCCGTCGTCTGCCTCGGCGAGTACCAGCGGCAGATCCAGACCGAGCAGTCCGACCGCTACGGCGGCCGCCTCGCGACGGTGCAGGTGACGGCGTTCACGACCGACGGGTCCCCGATGGACTGGATCGCGTTCGACGAGCGCGTCGATCGCGTGAGCGAGCGCTACGAGTTCTCGCACCGCACGCGGGTCGTCGACGGGCTCTCGGTCGGCGTCCAGACGCCCGATCAGCTGCAGGCGACACCGCTCAAGCTCGTCGATCCGGCGCATCCCGTCATCCATCGCACTCCCCTGCTCGAGGGCCGATGGCTGCGGGATGCCGACAGCGAACTGCTCGCGTCGCCCGTGGTCGTGACGGAGGCGCTGTGGGATGCCTTCGGGCGGCCGGCTCTGGACGGCTTCGCGATCCGCCTCGACGGCGCCCTCGCGGGAACGCATCCCGTCGTCGGCGTGACACCACGGCAGTACCTCGGCGACGAGGAGAAGCTCGTCACGGCTCTCTTCGACAGCTACGCCGCCGGGGTCGACACGTTCCCCGTCGAGGCGTACGTCATGTGGGAGATGTGGGTGCCCGACGACCTCGTCGCCGAGCTCGGTCCCGTGCTCGCGATGGACCTTCGCGCGGGCCTGGACGGCGTCGAGGTCGGGGTCATGCGCACCGACTGGGGGTCGCGGCCCGAGATGCAGGCGTCGTTCGCGCTGTTCGAGATCATCACGGGCTCGATCGCGGGGCTCGTGCTGCTGCTGGGCGGACTCGGGCTGGTCAACATCCAGCTCGTCGCGATGCGTCAGCGCATCCGCGAGATCGGTGTGCGCCGGTCGTTCGGCGCGACGGGCGGTCGCATCTTCACGTCGGTCCTGCTCGAATCCGTCGTCGCGACGGCCGTCGCCGGAATCGTCGGCATCGCCATCGCGATCGCGATCATGCGCGCGCCGTTCGTGCTGCAGATGTTCCAGGGGCTGCAGGACGTGCCCCCGTTCCCGCTCCGCGCGGCGGTCATCGGTCTCGTCTCGGCGGTCGCGATCGGCGCGCTCGCGGGCTTCATCCCCGCACTCGTGGCGGTGCGCGCGAAGGTGATCGACGCGCTGAGGTTCTGACGGGTTCTGGATTGTGGATGCCGGGTATGTATATACTCGGTAACTAGATACCCGGTATCTACAAAGGAGCCCCATGTCGGTACGTCAGAGCCTGCTCGCGATCCTCGATCAGGGGCCGTGCTACGGCTATCAGCTGCGGGCGGAGTTCGACCGACGCACGGGTTCGACCTGGCCCCTCAACGTCGGCCAGATCTACAACACGCTCGACCGCCTCGAGCGCGACGGGCTGGTCGAGAAGGACGACGTCGACGAGCAGGGCCACGTCTACTGGCGGATCACGGACGCCGGAACAGCCGAAGTCCGCGACTGGCTGTCCGCACCCGTCGCGCGCGGACAGGGGACGCGCGACGAGCTCGCGATCAAGCTCGCCGTCGCAGCGACCCTCCCCGGTGTCGATGTGACGGCGATCATCCAGACGCAGCGCCGCGCCTCCCTCGCGCAGCTGCAGGAACTGAACCGCGCGAAGTACGCGGGATCCAGCCCCGACGGACCGGAGGAGCTCGCCTGGTCGCTCGTCGTCGACTCCATGATCTTCGCCGCCGAGGCCGAGGTCCGCTGGCTCGACCACACCGAGCAGCGGCTGGCCCTGCATCCCGAGCACGCTCTCACCCTCGAGCTCGCGACCGAGCGTCCGAAGCGCGGGCGCCCGGCGCGCGACGCGATCGCGTGAGCGTGATCTGAGACGAATCGGGCTCTGCCGGACATTACACAGTGAACCCACAGAGAGGACTCCCCCATGACCTCGATCGTTCCGCCCCTCGACCCCGCGGCGCTCGCACTGCCGCCGACGCAGCCCGTCGACATCACCGAGCTCGCCTGGGCGAGCGTCCATCCTCGCTGATCCGCGCCTCACTCCATCAGCGGCCGTCTCGGTCGGAGAATCGCGTGAAAGTCGGAGGATTCGCGCGCAATCCTCCGACGCAGGCGACATTCTCCGACGTTCGCGTCGGCGAGATCGGGTGCGATGGATGCCGGGGCACCGGCATCCTGTCGCCTCCCAGGCGCCACGCACTAACCTGAAGCGTGACCGAGACCGAAGAGACCACGCCCGACACCACCACGTTCGCCGACCTCGGCCTCGGCGACAAGGTGCTCGCCGCGCTGCGGGACGTCGGGTACGAGACCCCGTCCGCGATCCAGGCCGCGACGATCCCCGTCCTGCTCGAGGGCCGCGACGTCGTCGGTCTCGCCCAGACCGGCACCGGCAAGACCGCCGCGTTCGCGCTGCCGATCCTCGATCGGCTCGACGTTTCGCAGAAGACGCCGCAGGCGCTCGTACTGGCTCCGACGCGCGAACTCGCGCTGCAGGTGTGCGAGGCGTTCGAGAAGTACGCTTCGCATGTCAAGGGCGTGCACGTGCTCCCGATCTACGGCGGTCAGGGCTATGGCGTGCAGCTCTCGGCGCTCCGCCGCGGCGTCCACGTCATCGTCGGCACCCCTGGCCGCATCATGGACCATCTCGCCAAGGGCACGCTCGACCTCTCGGAGCTCAAGTACCTCGTTCTCGACGAAGCCGACGAGATGCTCAAGATGGGCTTCGCCGAGGACGTCGAGACGATCCTCGCCGACACCCCCGACACGAAGCAGGTCGCCCTCTTCTCGGCGACGATGCCGGCATCCATCCGCCGCATGTCCCAGCAGTACCTGCACGATCCCGAAGAGATCACGGTCAAAACCAAGACGACGACCTCGTCGACGATCACGCAGCGCTACCTGATGGTGTCGTTCCCGCAGAAGATGGATGCCCTGACGCGGATCCTCGAGACCGAGAACTTCGACGGCATGATCGTGTTCGGCCGCACCAAGAGCGTGACCGAGGAGATCGCCGAGAAGCTGCGCGCCCGCGGGTACTCCGCCGCCGCGATCAACGGCGACGTGGCCCAGCCCGTCCGCGAGAAGACCGTCAACCAGCTCAAGTCGGGCAAGCTCGACATCCTCGTCGCGACCGACGTCGCCGCGCGCGGACTCGACGTCGAGCGCATCTCGCACGTCGTGAACTTCGACATCCCGACCGACACCGAATCGTACGTGCACCGCATCGGCCGCACGGGTCGGGCGGGCCGCACGGGTGACGCGATCAGCTTCGTGACGCCGCGCGAGCGCGGGCTCGTCCGCGCGATCGAGCGCGCGACCCGCCAGGAGCTCACCGAGATGCCGCTGCCGAGCGTCGACGAGGTCAACGTCACTCGGCTCGCTCGCTTCGACGATCGCATCACCGCGGCTCTCGGAGAGACGGAGCGGATCGAGCGCTTCCGCGACATCATCGCCCACTACGTGCGCCACAACGACGTGCCGGAGGTGGATGTCGCCGCCGCCCTCGCCGTCGTCGCGCAGGGCGAGTCGCCTCTGCTGCTCGAGGCCGAGCCCGAACGCCCTGCGCGCTTCGAACGCGACCGACCCGAGCGGCCGAACCGGTTCGAGCGCGACGGCGACGAGCGCGGCCCCCGCAAGGAGCGGACTCCTCGTCCCGGCATGGCGACCTACCGCATCGCCGTGGGCAAGCGGCACCGCATCGAACCGCGCCAGATCGTCGGCGCGCTCGCGAACGAGGGCGGTCTCAAGCGCGACGACTTCGGCATGATCCAGATCCGGCCGGACTTCTCGCTCGTGGAACTGCCCGCGGACCTCCCCCGCCAGACGCTCGATCGCCTCGCCGAGACGCGCATCTCGGGCAAGCTCATCGAGCTGCGCCCCGACACGGGTCGGCGCCCGCGCCACGACGACGAGAAGCCGTTCCGCAAGCCCCGCCACTGACCACGGGCCCGCAGGTCAGGCGACCGGGAAGGCCTGCACCGCGGCATCCAGGTCGTCGTAGATCTCGTCGTCGGCGATGCGGTCGCGCAGGCGGTAATGGCCGAGCGCGGTGAGCAGCGACGGCTCCGGGCGGGCGAGGACGAGACGGATGCCGCGGGCCTTGAGCCAATCGAGAAGCGACGCGAGGTTCCGGCCCGCCGAGTAGTCGATGTTCGAGATGCCCGAGCAGTCCAGCACGAGCCACTGCACGGGGTTCGGTGCGTGGTCCACGACGTCCTGCACGCGGTCGACGAAGCGCGACGCGTTGGCGTAGAAGAGGTCCGCGCCGTAGCGGAAGACGACGAGCCCGGGTGACGTCTGCTGCCCGGGCGCGGCGTCGTTGTAGACATAGCCTCCCGACGCGGCAGCGGAGAGCACGAACGCGCGCGCCTTGTACTGCCGCTGCAGCACGTCGACGAGCGAGAGTGCCAGTGCGAGGACGACACCGGCGCCGACACCCACGATGAACACCGTGAGCGCCGTCGCCAGCGCGATGACGAACTCGATCCAGCGCTCGCGCGCGATGCGCACGAGGCCCCGGATGTCGATGAGTTCCAGGCCGATCATGAAGACGACTCCGCCGAGCACCGCCTTGGGCAGGTCGGTCAGCAGCCCCGTGAGGAACAGCAGCACGATGAGCGTCACGATGACGACTGTGATGTTGGCGACCTGGGTGCGCCCGCGCTGACTGTCGAGGATCTGCGTCTTGGTCGGCGAGCCGTTGACGACGAACGTGCCGCTGAACCCCGCGGCGAGGTTCGCCGCGGCGAGCCCCACGATGTCGCGGTTGACGTCGGCGCGATCGCCGTGCTTCATGGCGAAGCTCCGTGACGTCGCCGCGCTCTGGGCGATGATGATGACGAAGCAGGCGAACGCCGTCGACATGACGGCGGGGATGTCATCCCACGTGATCCCGGTCGGGAAGCCGATCGGCGGCAGTCCGCCCTGGATCGCGCCGACGACGGCCACGCCCGAGGCCGAGGCATCCGTCACCGCCGACAAGGTGAGCAGGCCGACGACCGCGATGATCGCGCCGGGGATCCTGGGCAGGAAGATCTTGAACCCCGCGATGATGCCGATCGTCGCGGCGCCATACGCGATCGTCGGCCACGAGACGTCGCCGAGCGATGAAATCCACGCCCACTGCTGCTGGAACCAGTTGCCCGAGCCCTTGGGCACCCCCAGGAGGTCCGGGATCTGACTCGCGGCTACCTGGATGCCGATGCCCGTGAGGAAACCGATGAGGACGGATGCCGAGAGGAAGTCGCCGATGAATCCCAGGCGCAGCAGGCGCGCGACGAAGAGCATCACCCCGCACACGATGGCGGTCAGCCCGCACAGCGCGACCCAGTCGGCGGAACCCGGGGTGAGGCCCGCGATCCCCGCACCGATGAGACCGGACGCCAGGATCGCCGCCGTCGCGGAGTCGCCGCCGACGACGAGGAGCTTCGACGAGCCGAGCAGCGCGAAGGCGAGCAGTGGCAGGAGGATCGTGTAGAGCCCTGTGACGACCGGCGTCTGCGCGATCGAGGTGTACCCCATGACTTCGGGGATCGCGATGGCGGCCAGCGTCACGCCGGCGAGGACGTCGGGGGCGAACCAGGCCGCCTTGTAGCCGCGCAGCGAGACCGGGACGAGTGCTTTCGGGAGAGCCATGCATCCTCCGTGTCGAACGAGGGCACCAGCGTCCCGCTGTTCGCCCTGGGAGCACATCACTCTCGCCGGGTGAGAGCCGACATAGGATCGAGGGCATGGCTGGATTCTGGGGCAACCGCAAACGCGAACGTGAAGAACTGGCGGCCCAGGACGCCGATCTCGCGAAGCGCGCACAGACGTCTCTCGTCGCAGCCGACGAGCGGATTCGCGTCACGAGCGATGAACTCGTCTTCGCCGAGGCCGAGCTCGGTCCCGACTCGACGAAAGAGCTCCGCGAGGCCCTCGCGGCCGTCAAGCAGCACCTCGGCGAGGCGTTCCACCTGCACCAGCTCAACCACGACGAGATCCCCGACACCCCGGAAGAGCTGCGCACGCGCAACGCCCGCATCGTGCAGCTGTGCGAGTGGGCCGAAGAACTGCTCGACGACCGCACCGAAGCCCTGTCGGCACGCATCGCGCGGGCACGCCGGGCGCCCGAGATCATCGAGGGCGTGCGCGCCGACGCACAGCGCCTGCGCACCCGCGTCCCCGGTGCCCGCGAGACCGTGCAGCGCCTCGCCGCGCGCTACTCCGACGAGGCGCTCGCGCAGGTCGACGCCAACCCGTCCGAAGCCGAGCAGCTCCTCGGCTTCGCCGAGCACGGAGCCGGCGTCGCCGAGCGCCGCCGCGAGGCAGGCCAGCGCGAGCAGGCCAACATGGCCCTCGAGGCGGCGACCGAGTCGGTGCGCCGCGCCGCGACACTGCTCGACGCCGTCGAGACGTTCGAGGTCGAGGCGCTGCGCGCCGAATCGACCCTCGCCGCGATCGTCGAGGACTCGCGCGAGGACATCGCGGTGGCACTCAAGGAGCCGCACTCCCCCGCCGTCAGCGACGCGATCACGAAGCTGCAGGCAGCACTGTCGGCCCTCCCCGCCGCGGGCGTCAACACCGACCCGTTCACGCAGCTCACGCGCCTGCGCGAGGCGAACTCCGGGCTGGATGCCGCGATCGCCGCCGCCCGCGAGCGCGCGGCCCGCGTCATCCCGCCGCTGGAACACGTCCGCCATGCGATCGACGACGCCGACCGGCAGCTCGCGGTCGCGCGCGACGTCATCGCGGGCCACCGCGGCTGGATCGGCGCCGACGCGCGCACCCGCCTGGCCGAGGCCGAGCGGGTGCGACTGGATCTCGACCGGTTCCTGGGCACGTCCGCAGCGGCCGCGACGCAGATCGACGAAGACCACCGCGAGCAGGCGATGGCGATGGCCCGGCGCGCGGCGACCCTCGCGGGCGAGGCACTGCAGCTCGCGCAGCGCGACATCGATCAGTCCCGCCCGCAGCAGGGCCCCGACCAGTGGGGCGGCGGCTACGGCGGCGGCCGTCGCGGCGGTGGCGGCGACGGCCTCATGGGCGGCATCCTCGGCGGCCTCGTGATCGGCAGCCTGCTGGACGGCATGTTCGACTGACACCCCCGGTCCGGCGGCACCCCGAGCTCGGAGTCGGTGCGAGACGACGGATGCCGCGAGCCCGAAGGCCCGCGGCATCCCTGTGTCGTTCCGCCTACGCGGCGCCGACCTCGGGTGCGGCCTGCGTCGTCAGCGAGATCACACCGTAGTCCCAGCCCTTGCGGCGGTAGACGACGCTCGGGTGATCCGTGCGGGCGTCGATGAAGAGGAAGAAGTCGTGTCCGACCAGTTCCATGCGGTCGACGGCGTCTTCGACCGTCATCCACTCGGGACCGAACTCCTTCGTGCGGATGACGACGGGCGTGTAGTCCTCCTCGTCCTCGTTGCCCGTGATGATCGGGATCTCACCCGTCCGGACGGCGTGGAGCACCTCGGCGGATGCCGGCTGCACGTCGACGCCCTGGAGCGAGCCGCTCTCTTTGTCGAGCTTGGCACCCCGTGGGTGCTTGCGCGCGTCGATGCGCTTGTCCTTGGCACGACGCAACTGCTCGGCGAGTTTGTCGACGGCCATGTCGAGGGCGGCGAACTTGTCGCCGTCGACGGCCTCGGCCCGCACGATGGGGCCCTTGCCGGTGAGGGTGAGCTCGACGGTCTCGTCTTCGACCCGACCGTTGTGATAGGCGCGGTGCGTCACCTTGATATCGAGCCGCTGCGCGCGTGGCGCGAGTTGTTCGATGCGGGGGACCTTTTCGTCAACCACGCCGCGGAAGCGATCCGACACGCTCACACCCACGCCGACGATGCTGGTTTCCATCCCTGACCTCCTTGTTCCGGTCCACCCGGTCAAGGGCGGACCTTCAGTCGCCTTGTCCTGTCCACGCTAGCCCTGCGTCACCGGACTGTCACCTGGGAGTTTCGATTGCGTCACGTTTGCGTGGTGTGGCGGCGATACAGACCGCCCCGATGACATCGGCTCCCCCGGCGCGCAGCGCGCGAACCGCCTCGGCGAGCGTCGCCCCCGTCGTGACGACGTCGTCGAGCACCAGCACGCGCCGACCCGCCGCGCGACGCGCCACGAGGCTCCCCTCGACGTTGCGTCGGCGCGCGCCCTGATCGAGCCCGCGCTGATCCGCCGTGGCCCGCGTCGCGCGGAGCAGACGCTCGACACGGAGTCCGCAACGGCGGGCGACGAGCTCCGCGACGTGGAATCCGCGCCGACGGAACGAGGCGCGCGACGTCGGCACCGGCACCAGGATCGCGGACCGGGCATCATCGGCGGCGGCCCTCAGCGCGGGCGCGAGGGCGCGAGCCAGCCCCGTGCGGCCGTCGTGTTTGAGGCTCCGGATGACGCGGGCCGGCACACCGTCGAACGTCAATCCACTCACGACTTCGACACCGGCGACGATCCGCCGGGTCACCTGCGGCCGCAGCGCGAGAGCGCAGGCCTCGCAGAGCGCCACGTCGTCGGCGTCGCAGCCCGCGCAGCGGACGGGGAACACGAGCGCGAGCGCGTCTTGCAGCGCGCCGCGCAGGTCGGTCGAAGCATCCATCACACCACCATCGCGCCGCGGGCACGGGCCGCCGCGCACGATCGGACGACCCGTGGAAGAGCGGCGCGAGGGCTCGGCTGGGGAGGAGCTATTCGGGCGTGCCCTGCTGTGTCGCCAGGACGAGGATGCCCGACGCGGACTGCTGCCAGTTGGCTCCGCGCTTGATGTAGAGCGTGCCGTCGGCGCCGCGGAGGCGCACGCTCGAGATCGAGTTGGCACCGGAGATTGATGCCGCGCCCTCCGGCCCGGGTGTCACGACGCCGGGGCCGCCCACGAGCTGCTCCAGCACACGCACGGTGGACTCGCCGACGGCGAGCACGCCGACCGTGGTGTCGTCCAGCCACGCGAGACCGACGCCGGCGCCATCCGCGATGCCCAGTTCGATCGGGGCGCTGAGGCTCCTCGGCACCTGCTCCTGATCGTGGATGATCCCCGCCCCCCACACCGACGTGCGTCCGCCCGAGCTGACCAGCGCCGCGATGCGCGCTCCGTCGCGCGAGACGGCCATAGCCGTGATGCGGCTCGCACCCGGCCAGGCGGCCTCGATCTGCACGGGTTCGGTGCTGCCGGGCAGGTACGCCCGGACCGCCTGCGGTGCATCCCTCGGCACCGACCAGATCACGCCCGACGGATCGATCGAGGGGTCGACGAGGCCCGAGCGGGCATCGAGGACCGCTGCGTCGCCCTCCGCCGTCACCCGTATCACCGCACCGTCGGCCGTGCGGACGGCCGCCGAATCGCGATCCACGCCGACCTGGATCGCCGCGGCATCCACCTGCTCCACGGCATCCGACAGCCCGGGGATCTCGGTGAGTTCGTCTCCCGTGAGGAATCCGAAGCCCTGCTCGATCCGCGCGAGCGCTGGGCCCGTGACGGTGGTGCGCCGCGTCGGCGCCGCCTGCGCCGGGAGCACGGTGTTGTCGGCGAGCATCTCGACCTCACTGACGCCCGCGGCGCCCAGGCTCGCCTCGAGCTGCGCCTGCATCCGGTCGAGCGTGGTCTGGTCCAGCCCGAGCGCGTTCTCGAGGGTGACGCCCGCGACTCCCGACACGACGGGCACACCGATCTGCGAGGTCACCCCCTCGGTGAACGCCGTCTTGGTGGCGCCCGCGAGCCAGTCGCTGCGCGGCTTGTTGACGAGCGCGTCCGCGATGCGGCTGGCCGTGTTCGTCTGCGGGAACCACCGCACATCGGGCACGAGATACGTCCACGTCACGTCGAAGTAGGCGAGCGGGTACGGCCGGAAGACCTGCGCGAACGTCGTGCGGTCGAGCACGATGCCGTCGGGCGCCTGCGTGATGCGCCATTCGCCCGCCCCGTTCTTGCCGAGTTCGAAGGTGAGCGGGATCGTGCCGACGTCGGCCCGCTCGTAGACGCCCTTCTCGTCGACCGTCGCGACGGGGGTGACGGTGACCTCGACCGTGTCGTCGTCGATGAGGACCGGCTCACGGTCGGCGAGGATGTCGACGGTCACCTGGGCGGACGGGTTCCACTGGTCGCGGAACGACGCTCCGAGGAACTCGCGCGCCGTGGACCATTCCGATCCGCCCGTCGCGGCAGGGCCCGACCCCGCGAGCAGGAATCCGTCGACGATCTGCTCCGGCGTCGCGCCGGGCTGCGGACCGGTCGGACGGAACGAGATGTCGGGCGGGCCGTCGTCGCTTCCGGCCGGCAGGCCCTCCTGAACGGCTCCGCCTGTGGGCAGGCCCGCGCACGCCGTGAGCGCGATCACCGCGAAGGTCACGAGGATCGACGAGAGGATGCCGCGCCTCATGCCGCGCCTCCTCGGGGCGCGTCGCGCAGCACAGGGATCGGCTGCGTGAGACCGAGGTCGTCGACGGCCGCCACGGAGTCGTCGCCCGGGTCGACGGGAAGCGGCGACGGCGCCGCGAGCCGCGCACCGTGCCGGGGCAGCGTCAGCACGAAGTTCGTTCCGCGACCGAGCTCCGACCACACGGCGAGCTCCCCGCCGTGCAGGCGGGCATCGCCGAGGGCGATCGACAGACCCAGGCCCGTGCCGCCGATCGTGCGCGTGCGCGAGGGGTCGGCCCGCCAGAATCGGTCGAAGACGCGCTCGACGTCATCGGGCTTCATGCCCAAGCCGTAGTCGCGCACTCCGATCGCCACCGCCTGCTGATTGCTGTCGACCGTGACGACGATGGGCCGCCCCTCCCCGTGCTCGATCGCGTTGCCGAGCAGGTTGCGCACGATCCGGCGCACACGGCGGGGATCCATGTCGACGGGGGAATATCCCCCCGGAGCCACGAGCCGCACATCCGTCCCATGCTGTTCGGCGAGCTGAGCCATCGACTCGATGACGTCCTCGGCGAGGTGGGCGAGGCTCGTCGGCTCGAGCTCGAGCTGCACCGATCCGGCGTCGTAGCGGCTGATCTCGAGGAGGTCGGTCAGCAGCGTCTCGAAGCGCTGCACCTGCGCGTTGAGCAGCTCTGCGGCGCGGGCCGTCGCGGGATCGAAGTCGTCGCGCTGGTCGTTGATCATGTCGGCCGCGAGCCGGATCGTCGTGAGCGGCGTGCGCAGCTCGTGCGAGACATCCGACACGAACCTCTGCTGCACGAGCGAGAGGTCGGCGAGCTCCTTGATCTGGGATTCGATGCTGTCGGCCATCGCGTTGAACGAGCGACCGAGGGTCGCGAGCTCATCCTCGCCGCGCACGGGCAGGCGCACGTCGAGCTCACCCGCCGCGAGCTTCGCGCTCGTCTCGGCGGCTTCGCCGATCGGCGTCGTCACCGAGCGCAGGACGAACCACGCGATGCCGCTGATGAGCAGCACGAGCGCGATGCCCACGACCCACAGCGTGCCCTGGATGAAGCCGAGGGTCTGGGATGCCGCGCTCAGGTCGTACGCGAGGAAGAGCGCGTACGCACCGACGCCCGCGACGGGGATCGTCAGCTGCTGTCCGACGACGATCCCCGGCACGGTCGAGCCGTCCGCACCCGGCAGGGCGACGGACTGCCAGTACTGCTGGCCGGGGTTGTCTTCGACCTGCGCGGCGAGCTCGGGCGTGATCGCCTCGTCGAAGGCGGGGCCGCGCGTGAAATCCTGCGGCGCGACCGCGGACGGCGTGCTGTCGATGCGGAAGACCGCGATCGCATCGCTCGAGGACTGCTGTGCGAGGCTGCCGCTCACGGTCTGCATGAGCGCCTGCAGCTGCGACGAATCGCCTTCGACGGCCGAGTCGAGGGTCTCCTGGGCGATCGCGGTCGCCCGCTGGGCCGACTCGAGCACCTGGTCGCGTCGCGAGACGAACAGATCGTTCTGGATCTGCACCGCCATCCACAGACACGCGATCACGACGGCGAGCGCCGTCAGCGCGAGCGTCACGAGAATCGTGCGGAAACGCAGCGACCGGCGCCACAGGCTCGCGAGGTCTTCGGGCCACGCGCGCCACGAGCGCAGCCAGGCCCACGGATCGCGGGTCACGGCGCTTCCGGCACCCGCGCTCGTCATGTACGCCTCAGACGATGGCGCCGGCGCGATAGCCGACACCGCGCACGGTCGTGACGATCTTCGGGTTGTCGGGGTCGAGCTCGACCTTGGCGCGCAGGCGCTGCACGTGCACGTTCACGAGACGCGTGTCGGCCTTGTAGTGATAGCCCCAGACCTGCTCGAGCAGCATCTCGCGCGAGAACACCTGCTGCGGCTTGGAGGCGAGGGCGACGAGCAGCTCGAACTCGAGCGGCGTGAGCGCGATGACGACGTCGGCGCGGCGCACCTCGTGGGCCGACACGTCGACGGTCAGATCGCCGATCCGCAGCATCTCGCTCACCGGCTGCGCCACGGGGCGCAGGCGCGTGCGGATGCGCGCGACGAGCTCCTTCGGGTTGAAGGGCTTCACGATGTAGTCATCGGCGCCCACTTCGAGCCCGCGTACGACGTCCGCGGTGTCGGTGCGGGCCGTTAGCATGATGATCGGGATGCCGGATTCCGCCCGCACGCGCGTGCAGATCTCGATGCCGTCCATGCCGGGGAGCATGAGATCGAGCAGGATCAGGTCGGGTCGCTCGGCACGCCACACGTCGACGGCCTGAGATCCATCGGCGCAGAACACCGTGTCGAAGCCCTCGGTGCGCAGCACGATGCCGATCATCTCGGCGAGTGCGGTGTCATCGTCGACCACCAGGATGCGTGAAGTCATCTACGCGATTCGTCCTCTATGTCGGGCCACCGCCGCCCCAGCGGCGCTCGGGCGCTCCCCACACATTAGTCGACGGCGCCTGAGCGCGGGCCGGAGGCCCACCGGGCGAGCGCTGAGAACGCCCCGGCGAGTGCCGCGCGCACTGCGGCGGACGCGTCGCCCGCGTGTGACACGATGGAGTCCCGCCCGCGGGGCGCCGATGCACGAGGAGGCTCACGTGACCGCGTACCCTGCCTGGACGCCTGCGTCACGCCCCGGCATCGTGCCCCTGCATCCCCTCTCCTTCGGGACCATCCTCGGGCGCTCCTTCGTCGCCCTCCGGCAGAACCCGAAGGTGCTGCTCGGGTTCGCGCTCGTCGTGCAGACGCTGACGTACGTCGTCGTCCTCGGCGCGATCGCGGCGATCGGGTGGGCGACCTATACGCGATTGTCGACGCTGCGCCCCGGCACCGAGGATTTCGAGACGGTGACCGTGGGATCGTTCGCGATCCTGATCATCGCGAGCTTCGTCCTCGGACTCGCGGCGCAGGCGATGTCGGTCATCGTGCAGGGCGTCGTCGTCATCGAGGTGACGCACGCCGTCGTCGCCGAGAAGCTGACCCTGCGCGCCATCTGGCAACGTGTGAAGCCCGTCGCGTGGCGGCTCATCGGCTATTCGCTGCTGCTCGCGCTCGCCCTGGCCGCGGGCGTGGTGATCGTCGGCGGCGCACTGTTCGCGCTCGGCACGGTGGCCCTGCCGGTCGCGATCGGGCTGGGCATCCTGGCTCTCCTCGGCGCGGTCGTCGTGGTGTGGTGGCTCACGATCAAGTTGCTCCTCGCGCCGTCCGTCATCCTCGTCGAGCGTGCGACGATCGCGCAGGCGGTCGCACGATCCTGGGTTCTGACCCGCGGCCGGTTCTGGTCGTCGCTCGGCGTCATCCTGCTCATCGTCGTCACCTTCTCTGCCATCGGGCAGGTCATCGCGCTCCCGTTCTCGTTCCTGTCGGCGGGGCTCGGCACGATCATCGCTCCGACGGGCGACCCGAACGCCTCGGGGATCGTCTCGATCGTCGCCGGGATGCTGCTGACCTACGCGGTGCTGTTCGTCATCCAGTCGATCGCACTCGTCGTGCAGGCGACGGCGACGACGCTCATCTACGTCGACTGCCGCATGCGCCATGAGGGTCTCGATCTCGATCTGCTCGCCTATGTCGAGCGACGGGACGCTTCGCCCGCGTCCTCGCTCGGCGCCGGCGGCGGTGCCTCCGACCTCCCCGATCCCTACGTGCAGCACATCGGCCGCGTGATCGCGCCGCGATTCCCGGCCACAGCGGCTTACCAGCCCGCGTACCCGGTCGCCCCACCATCGGCGTACGGAACACCCGCCGGGGCACCACCACAGCCGCCCGCGTCACCGCAGCCCGCCGCGCCCGCGCCGGCACCGCAGCCGCCCGCGTCACCGACGACCTGGACCGCGCCCGGCGCACCGGCCCCGCCCACCGACCGAGAGTCGCCGTGGGCGTGATCCCTCTCGCGGCGACACCCCTCATCCCCGACGGCGACGACGCACGCCGCTGGGCCGAGCAAGAGCTTTCGGATCCCGCCTATCGCATCACCGAGCCGACCTTCTTCGATCAGGCGGCGCGGGCGGTCTGGGACTTCGTCCGTGGGCTGTTCGGCGCCGAAGTGTCGCAGGACTGGGGCACCCTGCTCGCGATCGTCGGTGCGATCGCGGTCGTCGTACTGATCGTCGTCGCGTTCCTGATCTGGGGGCGGCCACGCTCGACGAGGCGCGCGCCGGCGCCGCACGCGGCTCTTTTCGGCGACGCCGACGAACGCACGGCCGAGGAGCTGCGGCGGGCCGCGGCATCCCACGCCGACCGCGGCGAATGGGCCGACGCCGTCGTGCTGCGCTTCCGTGCCCTCGCCCGAGGTCTCGCGGAGCGCGGCATCGTCGACACGCCCCCGGGCGCCACCGTGCATGCGTTCGCGCGCGCGGCGGCCGGCGCCTTCCCCCCGCATACGGACGACCTCGAGTCGGCGGCGCAGGCGTTCGACGACGTGCGCTACCTGCGCCGACCGGGCACGGCCGCGCTCTACGCGCGCGTCGCGTCGGTGGATGACGCGATCGCCGCCGATCGCCCGCTCGTCACCGAAGGCGTCCCCGCGTGACCGATGTCGAGGTGCGGACGACGTCACGCGGGCGACGCATCGGCGGATGGATGGCGCTCGGCGTCGGCGTGGTGGTGATCGGGATCGTCGGCTCGCTGATGTCGGGACTCGGCGCGTGGTCGGAGCGCGAAGCCCTCGACCCCGAGTCCCCCGCCCCGCTGGGCACACGGGCCCTCGCCGAGATCCTCCGCGACCACGGGGTCGACGTCATCGTGGCGCGCGACCGCGCGACGGCATCCGCGGCCCTCGCGGAACACGAGGCGACCCTTGTGATGCCCGACGCCCCGGCGCTCACGGACGCCGCGCTCGAAGAGCTCGGCGCCGCCGCCGCCGACCTCGTCCTGATCCAGCCCCGCTCGCGCGACCTGCGTCTCTTCCTCGACGGCTCGTCGCTCGCGGGCGCCGCCCCCGAGGGTGCGGTCGCCCCGGATTGCGATCTGGCTGAGGCGACGCGCTCGGGCGACGTCTCGCCCGGTCTGCTGCTGGCCCCGGGCGACGACTCGGTGACCGCCTGCTACCCGGCCGGGGACGGATGGGGACTCCTCGTGCACGACGACGGCGGGCGCCGGGTCGCGGCGATCGACGCGGCTCCGTTGTTCGTCAACGAGGCGCTGGCCGCCGACGGCAACGCCGCGCTGGCGATCAACCTCATGGGCCGTCATCCCGTCGTGGTCTGGTACATGCCCGCCCTGTTCGACACGGATCTTGAGACCACGCCGACGCTCGGCGAGCTGACCCCGCCGTGGGTGAGCCCTGTCATCGTCCTGCTGCTCGTCGCCGGCGCCGCTGCCGGGATCTGGCGCGGACGCCGGTTCGGTCCGCTCGTGCGGGAGCGCCTGCCGGTGACGGTGCGCGTCGGCGAGACGACCGAGGGGCGAGCCCGCCTCTACGCCCGTGCCGGCGACGCCGGGCACGCGGCTGCACAGCTGCGCGGGGCGACGCTGCGGCGCCTCGCGCGAAAGCTCGCGATCGGCCCGGCCGCGCGGCCCGACCAGATCGCGGATGCCGCCGCGACGCGCACGGGCATCGACCGACAGACGGTGCGCGGCATCCTCATCGACGACATCCCCGCGTCGGGAGCCGAGCTCCTGAGCCTGCGCACGCGCCTCCGCGACATCGAGGGGGCCGTCGACGCCGCCCTCCGCCCCGAAAGGAACAGCCGATGACCGACATCGACACCCCCGCCGACGACGCCGCTCTGCGCGATGCGATGAACCGGGTGCGCGCCGAGGTGGGCAAAGCCGTCGTCGGTCAGGACGGCACCGTCACGGGCCTGCTGATCGGACTGCTCGCGGGGGGGCACGTGCTCCTCGAGGGCGTGCCGGGCGTCGCGAAGACACTCCTCGTGCGCGCGTTCGCCACGACGCTCGGGCTCGACACGAAGCGCATCCAATTCACCCCCGACCTCATGCCCGGAGACGTCTCGGGCTCGCTGGTCTACGACGCCAAGACGGGCGAGTTCGAGTTCCGCGAGGGCCCGGTCTTCACGAACGTTCTGCTCGCCGACGAGATCAATCGGACGCCGCCCAAGACGCAGTCGGCCCTCCTGGAGGCGATGGAGGAGCGTCAGGTCTCGACCGACGGCGTGACCCGCCCCCTGCCCTTCCCGTTCCTCGTCGCCGCGACGCAGAACCCCATCGAACACGAGGGGACGTACACGCTGCCCGAAGCGCAGCTGGACCGTTTCCTGCTGAAGCTCATCGTCGATCTGCCTGTCCGGGAGGCCGAGCTCGAAGTCCTGCGCCGGCACGCGGGCGGCTTCGATCCGCGGAATCTCGCCGCCGCGGGTGTCCAGCGCGCCGCGACCGCCGACGAACTGCGCGCGGCGCAGCGGGCCGCGGCATCCGTCGCCGTCTCGGACGCCGTCCTCGGCTACGTCGTCGACCTCGCGCGCGCGACCCGCGAGAGCCCCTCGGTGCAGCTCGGGGTCTCGCCGCGCGCGTCCACGGCGCTGCTGGCGTCGGCCAAGGCGTGGGCGTGGCTCGGCGGCTACCCCGCGATCACGCCCGATCACGTGCAGACGATGCTCGTGCCGACGTGGCGGCACCGCATCCGCTTGCGACCCGAGGCAGAGCTCGAGGGCGTGTCGGTGGATGCCGTGCTCGGTTCGGTCGTGCAGCAGACGAGGGTGCCGATCTAGGGATGTACCTGACCTCCCGACTCCCCGTGCTCGTCGCGGTCGGCGCCGTGCCCGTCGTGCTGCTCTCGCTCGCCGGGACCGACGCCTGGCTGGCGGCGGCGGGCTGGATCGTCCTGTGCGTCGTGCTGGCGCTGGTGGATGCCGCGGCGGCCCCCGATCCGCGTCTGGTCCGGGTCGAGCGGTCGGCGCCGGTGCGCGCGCGACTCGGCGAGGTCGTGGAGGTCAGCACCCGGCTGCGCAACACGGGCGGACGGACGTTCCGCGGCCGCGTGCGCGACGCGTGGCAGCCGACGGCGGGCGCGCCGCCCCAGCATCCATCGATCGTGATCCCGCCCGGCGAGAGTCGCGTCGTGCGCACGCCGCTCGCGCCGCGCCGGCGCGGCGAGCTGCGCAGCATGTTCGTCGCCCTGCGGTCGGTCGGGCCGCTGCGTCTCGCGGGGCGGCAGGCGCGCATCGACGACGTCGGGGCGATCCGCGTCCTTCCGCCGTTCACCTCGCGCCGCCACTTGCCGTCGCGCCTCGCCCGGCTGCGCGAGCTCGACGGCGCGACGAGCATCCAGGTGCGCGGGCCGGGCACCGAGTTCGACAGTCTGCGCGAGTACGTCCGCGGCGACGACGTGCGATCGATCGACTGGCGCGCCACGGCGAGATCGTCCACGACGATGCTCCGCACGTGGCGGCCCGAGCGCGACCGTCACGTCGTGATCGTGATCGACACGGGGCGCACGGCCGCCGCTCGCGTCGGCGACGGCGTGCGACTGGATGCCGCGATGGAGGCCGCGCTGCTGCTCGCGGCGCTCGCGCAGCGCGCCGGGGACCACGTGCACCTGCTGATGTTCGACCGCGTCGTGCGCGCACGCGTGACCCGGCACGACGGACCGGGCCTGCTCCCCGCGATGGTCGACGCGATGGCGACCGTCGAGGCGACCCTGATCGACACCGACTGGGATGCCGCGTTCGCCGAAGTGCGCGCCCTCACGTCGCGTCCGTCCCTCGTGGTTCTGCTGACCGCTCAGGACTCCGTCGAGAGCTCGCGGGGATTCCTCGGGTCGCTCCCCGCCCTGACTGCTCGCGCACACGTTCTCGTCGGGACCGTGGCGGACGCACCCGCGCCGACGGCGGAGCGCCCCGACGTCGACGAGGTCTATCGCGAGGCGGCCGCCGCCCGCGCCGCGGCGGACGCGGGTCGCGTCGCGGCCGCGATCGGGCGCGCGCACGCCGAGGCCGTCACCGACACGGCGGACGACCTGCCGCCGCGGATCGCCGACCGCTACCTGGCGCTCAAGGCCGCCGGCCGCCTCTAGCGACGCCCTGTCCCCGCGGTGTGGACTCGCGCGTGCTCACGGAAACGACGACAGCCCCGGCGAAACGCCGGGGCTGTCGAGGATCCGAGGATCAGGACTTGGCGGGCAGCTTGTCGTGCGCGTTGAACACGCGGAAGACGAGCGCGGCGATCGCGCCGCCCACGATCGGAGCGACGAAGTACAGCCAGTAGGAGCCCCACGCGAAGTTGCCGTGAACGGCGAGGCCGAGCGCGACGGCGGGGTTGAAGCCGCCTCCCGAGACGCTGCCGAAGCCGACCGCGCCGACGAAGACCGTCGAACCGATCGCGAGGCCGTAGAACGAGTTGTTCGGGTGGTCCTTCGACGTCGCGACGTTCAGGACGACATAGACCAGCACGAAGGTCCACAGCGCCTCGACGAGGAACGCGGGGCCGACCTCGACCTCGAGCGCCGCATCCGGCGCCGGGAAGAGGGCGAATGCGACGAGCGCGGCCAGCACGCCGCCGACGAGCTGCGCGACGATGTAGGCCACCATGCCCACGGCGTCGATCGCACCGCGCAGCCACACGCCGACCGAGACGGCGGGGTTGAGGTGCGCACCCGAGATGTGTCCCGTGGCGTAGACCATGATCATGAGCGCGAAGCCGATCGCGAGAGGCGCGAAGGGGCTGCCGCTGCTGACGGCCGCGATGATGGCGAAGACGAAGATGAACGTGCCGACCAGTTCGGCCAGCGCACTGCGAAGTGTGCCCGACATGAAGTGTGCTCCTCCTGTAGAAATGAACGCGGACGATGCGCGTCACCGACGCTGACACTAGTCCACCATCAGCGAATTCACAGGTAATGAGCGCCGAGCGGCGTGAACTCCGAAGGACGGCTCCATGAACGACTCCCCCACGCCGGCCCGCTCTTCGAGGGCCCCGCTGGTCGCGGAGGCGCTCGGCACCTTCATCCTGGTGCTGGCCGTCATATCGACAGCGCTCTTCGCCGCCGGATTCGGCGAGGGAACGGAATCCGCGAACAAGGGAGTGGGCTTCATCGGCGTCTCGTTCGCCGTCGGTCTCGCACTCGCAGCGGGCATCTACGCGTTCGGGCCCGTCTCGGGCGGTCACTTCAACCCTGCGGTGACGGTCGGGCTCGCGGCCGCCGGACGCTTCCCCTGGCGCGGCGTGCTCGGCTACGTGATCGCCCAGGTCATCGGCGGCGCGGTCGCGACGACACTCATCGTGCTCATCGGACTCTTCGGACCCACAGGGTGGCTCTCCACGGTCCAGGACGGCGGGTTCGCATCCAACGGCTTCGGCTCCCGCTCCCCCGGCGGGTTCGAGATGGGCGCCGCGATCCTGGTCGAAGCACTCTTCACGGCGGTGTTCGTCCTCGTGATCCTGGGCGTCACCCATGCTCAGCGCGGTTCGCGAGCCGTCGCGGGACTGATCATCGGGTTGACACTCGCCGTCATCCATCTCGCGACGATCCCCATCGACAACACGTCGATCAACCCCGCGCGCTCGATCGCCACCGCGATCTACGGCGGATTCGACGCACTCGCCCAGCTGTGGGTGTTCCTCGTCTTCCCGATCCTCGGCGCCCTCATCGCGGGCTACGCGTACCGAGCGATGTTCGGCGGCGCGGAGGAGGAGTGACGCTCACCCTGCGACGAGGGTCGGAGTGCCCGCTTCGTACTCCGTGAGGTCGCCCGTCTCGCCCTGCCGCACGGCGCGACCGCCGACAACGAGCATGTAGAGGAGGAAGAGCGCGAGCGCCGCCGCGCCGATGCCGATCTTGACGGGCCAGGGCCACGGCTGCGCCGTGACGAATCCCTCGATGAGACCCGAGACGCCCAGCGCGATGACGAGTCCGATCGCGATCGTCGCCAACGATCTGCCCGCGGCGGCGAGCGCCTCACCGCGAGGCCGGGGGCCGGGGGCCACCCACGCCCAGAAGATGTGGAGGCCCGCGGCGCACGCGACGAAGATGCACGTGAGTTCGAGCAGACCATGGGGCGCGATGAAGAGCAGGAAGACGTCGGCGCGATCAGCCGAGATCATGACCGCGGCGGCCGTGCCGACGCCGACGGCGTTCTGCACGACGACCATGAGCGGCCAGACGCCCGTGATGCCGAAGAGGACGCACTGCGCGGCGATCCACGCGTTGTTCGTCCAGACGGTGCCGGCGAAGACGGCCGCGGGGTTCTCGCTGTAGTAGTCGGTGAACGAGTTCTCGGCGTAGTAGTCGAGCTCTGCCTGCGACCCGAGTGTCGCCAGCAGCACCGGATCGCTCGAGATCCACAACGCGACGATCGTGCCTGTGATGAGGAAGCCGACGGCGATCACGAGGGTCGTCCACCGGACGCGGTAGAGCGCGGCTGGCAGCTGCAGGGCGAAGAACCGCGGGATCTGGCGGAGCACGTTCTCGGGCGCGCCCGTCAGACGCAGCCGCGCGCGGGCGAGCATCGTCGAAACGTGGTCGCCCTGTCGCGTGCGCCCCGCGGAGGTCTTGAGATCGGCCAGGTCGGCCGAAGCCGCCTGATAGCGCGTCACCAGTTCGTCGGCCTCGGCTCCGCTGAGGTGTCGCGCGCGGCTCAGCTCGTCCAGACGCGCCCATTCCTCGCGGCGGGCTGCGGTGAGGGCGTCGAGGTCCATTTGCTTTACTGTAACCGTGCCCGCTGCCAGCCGATCCGCGACGATCCACCAGGACGAGGTCCTCACTGGAGAAGCGGTCGCGCTCGATGTGCAGCCGATCGGCTTCTTCCTGCGCGGGCTCGGGACCTTCATCGACATGCTCGCCGGTGTCGCGCTCTTCCTCCTCTACACGGTCGTCGCGACCTACCTGTTCGGCATGAGCATCCTCGACGCGTCCGCGGGACGCATCGTGACGATCGTGATGCTCGTGCTCGTCATGGTCGTCGTGCCGACGGCCGTCGAGACCGCCACCCGCGGTCGCAGCCTCGGAAAACTCGCCGTCGGAGGCCGCATCGTCCGCAGCGACGGCGGGGCGAGCGGCTTCCGTCAGGCCTTCATCCGCGCGCTCGTGGGCGTGTTCGAGCTGTGGTTCACGCTCGGCGCGGTCGCCGCGATCGTGGGCGCGTTCACGCCCCGCTCGCAGCGCTTGGGCGATCTGCTCGCCGGCACGTACAGCGAGCGCACCCGCACTCCTCCGCTGCCGCCGCCGGCGCCGGACGTCCCCGAGCCCCTCGAGGCGTGGGCTCAGGTGGCCGACGTCGTGCGTCTGCCCGATCGCCTGTCGCGCCGCATCGCGCAGTTCGCGCAGAGCGCGCCCGGCATGGAGCCCTCCGCACGCGCGCGGGCAGCAGCATCCCTCGCCGCCGAGGCCGCGCCCTTCGTCTCGCCCGTTCCCGCCGTCGACCCCGAGACGTTCCTGCGCGGCGCCGCCGCCGTGCGCCGTGACCGTGAGCTGCGGGCACTCCGGCTCGAGGACGAGCGCGTGGCCGCGCTGACGTCGGGAGACGCTCAGTACCGGTAGTGGTCCAGTTTGTAGGGGCCCTCGATCGGAACGCCGATGTACGCCGCCTGCTCGGGGGTGAGTTCGGTCAGTTCGACGCCGAGCGCCGCGAGGTGCAGGCGTGCGACCTTCTCGTCGAGCGTCTTGGGCAGCGTGTAGACGCCGACCGGATAGTCGCCCGGTTTCGTGAAGAGCTCGATCTGGGCGAGCACCTGGTTCGTGAACGACGCGCTCATGACGAACGACGGATGCCCTGTCGCGTTCCCGAGGTTCATCAGACGGCCCTCGCTCAGCACGAGCACGCTGCGCCCGTTCGGCAAGCGCCATTCGTGCACCTGCGGTTTGATCTCGATGCGCTCGGCCCCGGGGATCGCGGCGAGGCCCGCCATGTCGATCTCGTCGTCGAAGTGCCCGACGTTGCCGACGATCGCAAGGTGCTTGAGCCCGAGCAGGTGCTCGGGGGTCACGACACGGGTGTTGCCCGTGCCCGTGATGAGGATGTCGATGCGGTCCAGCACCGACTCCAGCCGTGCGACCTCGAACCCGTCCATCGCTGCCTGCAGCGCGCAGATCGGATCGATCTCGCCCACGATGACGCGGGCGCCCTGGCCGCGCAGAGCCTCGGACGCCCCCTTGCCGACGTCGCCGTAACCGACGACGAACGCGGTCTTGCCGCCGATGAGCACATCCGTCGCCCGGTTGATGCCGTCGGGCAGCGAATGACGGATGCCGTACGTGTTGTCGAACTTGGACTTCGTCACCGAGTCGTTGACGTTGATGGCGGGGAACAGGAGCGACCCGGCGGCTGCGAGCTCGTACAGCCGGTGGACTCCCGTCGTGGTCTCCTCCGTCACCCCGACGATGCCCGCGGCCATGCGCGTGAACCGCTGCGGATCCTGCTCCAGGCTGCGCCGAAGGGTCTCGAGCACGATGCCGTACTCGTGCGAGTCCGAGGTGCTCACCACGGGCACTGCGCCCGCCGCCTCGAACGCGACGCCGCGATGCACGAGCAGCGTCGCATCCCCGCCGTCGTCGAGGATGAGGTTCGGGCCGTCGAACCCTTCGGCCGACCAGTCGAAGATGCGATCCGCGAGCGCCCAGTACTCCTCGAGCGTCTCGCCCTTGAAGGCGAAGACCGGCACGCCGGCCGGGGCGTCTACGGTGCCGGTCGGCCCCACGACGACCGCCGCGGCCGCTTCGTCCTGCGTCGAGAAGATGTTGCAGCTCGCCCAGCGCACCTGTGCGCCGAGCGCCGTGAGCGTCTCGATGAGCACGCCCGTCTGCACGGTCATGTGGAGGGACCCCGCGATGCGGGCCCCGCGTAGCGGCTGCGACGGACCGAACTCCTCGCGCAGCGCCATGAGGCCCGGCATCTCGTGTTCGGCGAGGCGCAGCTGGTGGCGCCCCGCTTCGGCGAGCGACAGATCGGCGACGACGAAGTCGAAAGGACGACCGGATGCCGCGGCCGCGGCATCCGTCATGAGACCCGGTGTGGACATGACCCGATCATCCCACGGCGCGCGCGGCGCGCACGGGTGTCAGACGCGCAGCGTCTCGTGCCGCACGACGACCCATCCCTTGGGAACCGAGAGGCGCTCGGTGTGGATCGCGCACAGGTCGTGGGCGTGCGGATCGCCGCCCGCGCCGAGCGGCCCGACCGCGGCCATCTGATCGCCGTAGTCGTAGGTGAGGGTCGACACGGCCTCTCGGGCGCATCCCACTTTGGAGCAGAGTCTCTCGCGCATCGCCTCGACACTAATGCCGCCGACGAGATGGATCGGGATGCCGCGCCGCCTGACCGAGGCCTGCCCGCCGTAGGATGGGCGCATGGCGTGGCGGAAGGCATCGAACAGCGCGCCCGCGCCCCGTCGACGGCCCGCACGCCACGGCCGTCACGGCCGCGTCGGACGCAGCCCGGTCGTGCGGCCTCCGCTTCCGCCCCTGGACACGCGCATCGATCGCTTCGACCTCGCGGTCGGCACGGCGGCCGAGTTCCTGCGCTCCGCGTGGCCGGAACTGCGCGACGTGAGCTTCGAGATCGCCGACATGCCCCTCGCCGCCGACGAGCAGGGCATCCCCCGCTGGCGGGTCCTCGCCGACGAGAAGCGCATCATCCTCTTCCGGCTGCCCATCGAGCGGTTGAGCCATCTGCACCGTGACGACGAGCTGCATCGCCGGATGATGGTCGAGGGCAGCGTCTTCCGCGCCGCCGCCGAGTACCTCGACCGCGACCCGTGGGACCTCGGCCCCGAGCGCTTCCGATACTTCTAGGGGTAGATCGTGATCGGCGGGGCTGCGGCATCCGCCGGCCACACGGGGAATCCGGCGAGCGCGTTGGTGGCGGTCATGCTGACGCCGGCGAGCACCTTCGCCCCGCCACCGTCGACGACGTAGGACCGACCGCTGCGCACCCGCACGGAGTCGCTCGCACCGGGCGCGAGATCGAGCGTCTCGATCTCCTCTCCGCCCGCGTCGCTCACGGTGACCAGGGCGGGACTCTCGTCGGCGTTCACGAGCGTGAGGGTGGCCGACGGCCCCGACGGCACCGAGACGAGCGAGGGCACCGTGAGCGCCGGCGACGGCAGATACCAGCCGAAGTCGCTGTCCTCGCCGAACCCGGTCGCCTGCCACACGCCCGCGACGACGGGCGCCTCGGCGATGACGTCGACGATGTACTGGCCGACGGGCAGGCTCCCGATGCCGACCTCGGTCGGCAGGCCCGCCTCGAGCGGCACCGTCTGCGGATCGATCGCGGGCTCGTCGTCTCCGACGCGCCGTACCGTGAGGGTCGCCTGGGCGGCTTCCGTCGGCGAGAGAACGCGCACGACGGTCGGCGCCTCGCCCGTCGTTCCCGTATCGTCGGCACCGGCCACGATCGACACCCCCGCGATCGTGAGGATCTCGTCGGCCGAGGCGATCGCACCCGCCTGATCGATGCCACCCGGCACGAGGACGCGCGTCAGACTCGACTGCACGAACGCCTGCACGGGTGCACCCTCGGCATTCACGCGGATGACGGGACTCGACTCGCCCAGCGCGAGCCCCGACAGCGGCACGACCCGCTGGGCGCCCGCCGCCACGACGACATCGGCTCCGCCGGGCGGGACGACCGGACCGTTCGCGCCGTAGACGGTCAGCTGCACCGTCGCGGTGGACGTGCCCGGATTGGCGAGCACGACGAAGTCGGCCGCACCGACCGACGCGGAGCCGGTCACCAACCACGACTCGGTGAGCGCGGGGCGGCATGCGGTCGCGGCGAAGCCCGTGAGGTCGTCGTCGGTCACCGTCGCGGATCCGGCGGCCGCCGCATCCATCATCGAACCGGCCTCCGGCAGCAGCGTGTAGGCAGCAGGTCCCTCGCCCTGAGCGACGTCGGGTGCCGCAAGACGCGTGGCCTCGGGTTCGGGGCTCCCCGGCGGCACACCGACCGTGACGCTCTGCGGGGCGGCCACCTCGAGTCTCGCGGCGTCGGCGGCGTCCCGGCCCTGCACGAGCACGCCGCCCGCGCAGACGAGGGTCGTCGCAGCCGGCGGGGGCGTTGCGGCGATCGCGACGGGCTCGCGCACGAGAGTCGGCCACGGCACGTGCACGGCGGTCACGACGGCGAAGACCACGCCCACCGCGACGGCCGCGCCGACCAGGAGCCGTGCGCTGGTCGTCGCCCACCGGAAGATGCGCCGATCGCTCATGACTGCCCTTCCTCCGCGGTGGGCGCAGCGACGTCCGCATCGGCGCGGCGTACCGGCCGGGGATCGCGCCGCTCCCGCGGATCGGGGCCCACGACGCGCGGCGTGCGCCGAGCCTCACGCCGCGTCGCGGCCGTCGGGACCGCCAGGAGCACGGCGATGCCCGCGATGACGAGGTTCAGAGCCGTGATCCATCCGGCCACGCGGTGGACGGATGCCGGAGCCTCCGCGCGTGGCGCTACCTCCGTCACGACGCGCCACAGCACGCCCCGTGCCGTGGAGCCGACGGCCTCGAGGCCTTCGCGCTGGTCGATCGCGGTCTCGGCCGCGATCCGCACCGCGCGCGTGGCATCCGCCTCGTCCGCGTCGGCGTGCGCCAAGAGCACGAAAGCGATGCCGGCGTCTGCGAGCTCTGACGCGAGGTCTTCGGCAGACCCCGCCATGAGCCCGGCGGCCAGGTTCGCCACCTGCTCGTCCTGGGCCGTCACGACGGTCGCCGTCTGGACGACCGTGCTCTGGGATCCGAGCGTCTCACTGCCGCCCCATACGACCTGCGCGGCCGCCGCGTCCTCACGCTGGGGCGTCAGCACGAGCGTGCCGACGTTCGGATCGCCCGCGCCGCGCGCGGCGACGTACGCCGGCAAGGTGCTGGCCGGCCCGTTGGTCAGCAGCGCCGCGTCGCGCGCCACGGCGGTGAGCGACGGGACCGCGAGGACGAGCACGCCCGCCGCGACGAGCGCACCCACCGCGCCACGCACGAGTGAGAGACGATCATCGAGGCCCGCATCGAGCGCGACGAGCGCGCCGCCGAGCACTCCGAGCCACGCGAGGCTCAGCGCGGTGCCCGGCCACAGCGGCACCGCGATCGACTCCGCGAAGGCGACCGAGATGCCCACGACGCCCAGCGCCGTGCCGATGCCGAGCGCGGTGATCACGAGCAGGGCGACGCCGGCCGACCACCGCGGCGTGAGCGGCGCGACGAGCGCGAGCACCGCGAGCGGAGCGACCAGCAGCGGCACCCACCAGACGGGCGCCGAGACGAACTCCGCCCACCCCGCGAGATCCGGCGAAGGGAAACCCATCGCGAGCAGCGAACGACCGGCCGCGTCCGCGGCCACCTGCGGGCCGAGCCACGTGACCCCGGGGTCCGCCAGCATCCACCATCCGTCGCCCGTCGCGATCGCCCGCCAGGCGAACGGCAGCGCGAGGGCGAGTGCGGGAACGACGACCCAGATCAGCCGTGTCACGCCGCGACCCGCGCGCACCGCGATCGCGAGGACGACGGCGCCGACCCAGATCAGCCCGAGCGCGGGTGCGAGCGACGGCGCGCACACGACGACGGCCGCCAGGAGGAGGGATGCCGCCCCCGCCGCCGACCAGGAGCGGTGCGCGACGGAGCCGGCGTAGAAGAGCCACGGCAGCAGCAGGTGCACCATGACGGCGGCGGGGCGCCCCTGCGTGAGCGCCGTGAGGAACGTGGGGCTCAGCGCCCACACCACACCCGCGAGCAGTCGCAGCCCGGAACGCTCGGTCACGCGCGTCGCGGCGAACCACCCGCCGAGCGCCGCGAGCGGCAGGGCGAGGACCCACAGCACGACCAGGGCCCGGGACGGTTCGACGGGCCAGAGGGATCCGACGATCGCGATGACGACGGCGAAGGGGTCCGCCGGCCCGATCGTCTGGAGGCCGGAGGCCCGCAGCCCGAACGCGGTATCGCCCCACAGCTGCGCGACCGTCGCCCGGAGGGGTTCGAGACCGCCGCCGCCGAGGACGGGCCACGCCAGGAGAGCGGGGAACGCGGCGATCCCGACCACGAGCGCACCCAGGACGAGCCACGCACCGCCGCCGGCGAAGAATCGCAGGTCGTTGCGCACGCGCCCGTCCGCGGACACGGGGTCGTCCTCGAGGCGTGACCGCAGCTGGGCGCCGGTCACGCGCAAGGGCGCGAGCTGCGCCCACGAAGCCCGGCGGGTGCGAGAGATGCCGCGGCGCGCGCGGACGACCGCCCCGAACCGCACCATCGCGACGACCGCGGCAGCCCACTCGGGCGCGATGACACCGGGTTGCTTGCGCACGAGCTGCAGCGCCGTGCGCCACACCGCGAGCGGGAGCACCGCGAGCCACAGGAGCGGCACCGCCCACGCACGCGCGTAGACGAGACGACGGTGCAGCCCGGCCGTGCGTCGCGCGAACGCGATGCGACGCCGATGCGCAGCCGTCGCGGGGAGGGGAAGCCCCGCGACGCCGTCGCCCGAGACCGCGACGAGGGCCGTCGGGGCGAGCGCGACGCGGGCACCCGCGAGGCGCGCGCGCACGCCGAGATCGAGTCCCTCGTCCGCCCCCGACAGGCCGCGATCGAGCCCGCCGAGCGCGGCCCACGCATCCTTCCGCACGAGAATCGCGCGCACGTCGGCACCGAGCACGTCCGAGGCATCGTCGTGCTGGCCCTGGTCGAGTTCGCCGTCGGCAAGACCCACGGCGCGGCCGAACCGCGTCATCGATGCGCCGAGCGAGACGATCTCACCGTGATCGTCGGCGCGGACGAGCTTGGGCGCGACGATCGCGACGGAAGGCGAGAGTTCGAGCGCCGCCACGAGGCGCGCGAGGGCTTCGGGAAGGGGTGAGGTGTCCTGCGCGAGCAGCCAGACGGCATCTGTGTCGGGATCGGCGTCAGGTGCGACCGCGGCGAGTGCTTCGGCGAAGGACGTGGATGCCGGAAGCTCGACGACCGCGCTGGCCGGCGATTCCTCGGCTGCGGTCAGGACGCCCGGCTCGCGGCCGCACAGCACGATGGTGAGCCGATCGACGGCGCGCGTCTGGAGCGCGAGCGCCGCGATCGTCCGTCGCAGGTGATGCGCGGCGGGGGTGCGACCGTCGGGACGAACGACGACGAGGGCGTGAACGCGGGCGGGCATGACCTGGTCAGCCTAAGCGGGCGCGGCGGCAGACCGCGTGCGCACTCGCCGCGTGGCCGAGATCGGTGCGATCAGCCTGCGCGCCGCTTGAGCTTGCGACGTTCGCGCTCGCTCAGACCGCCCCAGATCCCGAAGCGCTCATCGTTCTGGAGCGCGTACTCGAGGCACTGATCGCGTACATCGCAGGTCGTGCAGATCCGCTTCGCATCGCGGGTCGATCCACCCTTTTCGGGGAAGAACGCCTCCGGATCCGTCTGCGAGCACAGCGCATCCGTCTGCCATGAGAGCGGATTGTCGTCCTCGACCGGAGCCGGCCGGCGAACGCCGGGAACCCCGAGATTGACCGGATCGACGAACCAATTGTCGGGAACGCCTGAACGGTACTGTGACCCGGTCATGCTCGTCCTCCCCCTGCTATCCCCCCGATTAACGCTGGACCCGCGAGTGGCCCCACCAACTTCGCGTTGCCCTAATTACACCCGTGTAGTTCGCCCGGGTCAAGTCGCGGATACTAAAGCCTCAACCTCGACGTGAACCTTTACGACGCGCCGTCGGCGTGTCGCGATGCGGTATCGAAGCGTTCATCGACCGGGCGACGCGAGGAAGAGCTCGCCGTCGCCGTCGACGTGCACGACGCGCTCATCGGTCGTGACGAGCAGCGCCTGCCCCGGGTCCAGGGTCACGGTCTCCCCCGATGCTCCGCCCCGGACGGTCACGCGTCCGCGCGTCGCCAGAGCGATCGTCAGGCCGTCGACGGCGACGGATCCGGCATCCCCACCTCGCACGCGTCGCAACGAGAAGTCATCCACCGGCACGTCGTACCGTTCGACGCCCGGGGCATCGGCGACGGGTTCGAGGATCGGCACGTCGGCGTCGCTCGCGTCGAGCACCGAGACCAGTTCGGCGACATCGATGTGCTTGGGTGTGAGACCTCCGCGCAGGACGTTGTCGCTCGCCGCCATGATCTCGACGCCCAGCCCCTCGAGATAGGCGTGCAGCACGCCCGCCGGCACGAAGAGCCCCTCGCCTGCCCGCAGCGTCACGAGGTTCATCAGCAGCGCCACGACGATGCCGGGATCGCCGGGACGGAGGTCGTCCAGGTCGGCGACGAGCGCGAGCTCCGCGTCGAACTCCGGCGACGTCGCCGAGCGTGCCGTGGCGATGAGCGCGCGCACGACCTCGTGCGCCTCGTCCGACAGCACCCATGCGATCGCGTCGAGCGGGTCGTCGAGTCGCGCGGCCAGCTCCGCGCCCGGGGCCCCGAGACCGCTCAGGAGCACGCGCGTGCGCGCGATCGGGCGCAGTCCTGCGAGCGCGCGGAACCGGGGACTGAGTGCGACGATGAGCTCGGGTTTGTGGTTGGCGTCGCGGTACGTGCGCGCCGGGGCATCCCGCGGGATCCCGGCGGCCTCCTCGCGCGCGAATCCCGCCGCGGCCTGCGCCTGTGAGGGGTGCGCCTGGATCGAGAGGGTGGATGCCGCGGCCAGCAGCTTCAGCAGGTACGGCAGCGACTGCTCGCCGTGCTCCGCGAGCCACGCGTCCAGACGCGCGCCCTCGGCCGTGACGGCGGGATTCGCGGGGTGATCGCCGAACCACACCTCGGCCTCGATCCTCCCGGTCGGCACCCGGCCCTCGAGTTCGGCGAGGAGCGTGGTGGAGCCCCACGCGTAGTCGAGCGGACGGTTGGCGATCGGCACGAGCATTCTTCGAGCGTAATAGCGCGAACGAGTACCCTGTGAGGCGATGGCCGTCTATACGAAGCACCCGGCCTCGGAACCGCCCTCCGCACCGGTCCGAGAGAAGACGGGGCACTTGATGCTCCGCGGCTGGTGCATCTTCGTGCTCTTCATGGCGCTGTCCGGCACGGCGTGGGTGCACGCCTTCGGCGAACCCGTGACGGCGGCCATCGTGATCGCGGGTGCGGTCGTGTCGCTCGTGCTGTGGTCCGTCATCCGTCCCTCGGTGCAGTGGCGACGCCTCCCCTGGTTCGCCGTGTCGTACATCGCGTGGGCGACGCTGTCGCTCGCGTGGTCCGCGTGGCTCGGGGCGACCGCCGTGACGCTCCTGCTGCTGTACCTCACGACGATCCAAGCGGCCTTCGTCGCCGCCGTGCTCACGTGGCGCGAGCTCGTGCGCGCGATCGCCTCGGCGCTCAAGTGGGTCATGGCGCTGTCCCTTGTGTTCGAACTGTGGGTCGCGGTGTTCGTGAAGGCGCCGCTCCTGCCCGGGTTCATCGTCGGCAAAGCGGACGACCCGATCGAGTACTGGTCGCGCAACAACCTGTTCGAGTGGGACAAGCGCATCCAGGGCATCATGGGCAACTCCAACCTGCTCGCCCCCGTCGCGCTGCTCGCGATCATCGTCTTCGCGATCCGGATCGCGGCGGGCGCGCCCCGACGCGTGCTGCTCTACGGCTGGATCGCGCTGGCGGCCTTCCTGTTCGTGCGCGCCTCGTCGGCGACCGCCTACCTCGCGGCAGCGGGAGCCGTGCTCGTGCTCATCACCGTGCTGCTCATGCGCAGGGCCCGCAGACCCGGCGAGCGCACGAAGTACTACATCGGGTACGCCGTCATCGGCATCGGCGGCGCGCTCGCGCTGTTCTTCTTCCGCGAGCCGATCTTCACGATGCTCGGCCGCGGCTCCGACCTCACCGGCCGCGAGACGGTGATCTGGGCGGAAGTGCTCGAGCGTGCGAACCAGCGCCCCGTCGCCGGTTGGGGGTTCGCGACCCCGTGGGTGACGAACGACCCGATGTTCGACGGGTGGATCGTCGACCACGGCGTCTCGGTGCAGCAGGCGCACAACATGTGGCTGGACGTCTATCTGCAGCTCGGAATCGTCGGGCTCGTCCTGTTCTCGCTCCTCTTCCTCGCGTACGTCTGGCGCACGTGGTTCTTCGCCGTCGACAGACCCCGGTGGGATCTGCGCGCCGACCGCCCCTACTCGCCGCTCACCCTGCTGCCGACGCTCGTCGGGGCGATCCTGCTCGTGCAGGGCTTCGCCGAGTCCAGCCCCCTCCTGCTGTGGGGATGGATGTTCCTGATCATGTTCGGGTTCAAGATCAAGCAGTCGCCGCACATCGGCGTGGGGCCCGCCGAGCAGGGTGCCGCCATCGAGCGCGGCGAGCCGATCAAGCAGGCTCCGTGACAGCCGGACGCCGACCCCATCCGGGGTGGGTCACGACGCTGGTGGGCTCGGCATCCTTCGCCCGCGCGTTCACGCTCGTCGTCCTCGGAACGGTCTTCGCCTCGTTCGCGATCGAGCGCATCGCCGGGCGCACGACCTACATCACGATCGTCGTCTGCCTCTGCATCCTCGGCGCAGGCGTGCTCATCGTGCGCCGGAGCGAGGTGTCACTCCTGCGGCTCGTGCCGACGACGCTCGTCGCCTTCCTCGGCTGGACGCTCATCAGCGGCTTCTGGGCCTGGGACCGCGCGGACTCGTGGTGGAGCTGGGTGTCGACGGCCGCGCTCGCGTTCCTCGCCGTCGTCATCGGGCACATCCGCGACACACTGCAGACCGCCCGTGCCGTCGGCGACGTGCTGCGACTGCTGCTGAGCATCTCCATCGGCGTCGAGATCCTCTCCGGCGTCATCCTCGACATCCCGTTCCGCTTCCTCGGCGTGCAGGGCAACATCGCCCAGTTCGGGCCGATCCAGGGCATCTTCGGCACGCGCAACATGCTCGGCTTCATCGCGGTGCTCGCCCTCATCACATTCCTGATCGAGTACCGCACGCAGTCGGTGAAGCCGGGCCTGTCGATCTTCTCCGTGGTGCTGGCCGGGTCGCTCGCGGCGTTCTCCGATTCCCCCACCGTGCTCGTTCTGGCCGTCGCGGTCGGGGCGGCCGTCGCCGCCCTCGCCTTGGTTCGTCACACCGACCCGGATCGGCGTGGGCCGCTGCAGTGGATCCTCGGCGCTCTCGTCGTCGTGGGCATCGCCGTCGGGTACGCGGCGCGGCATCCCATCATCGCGTGGCTGGGCGCGGGCACCGACTTCTCGATGCGGGTCAACCTGTGGAACCTGATGGTGGACTACGTGACGCTTCGCCCCGTCCAGGGATGGGGCTGGTATGGGCCGTGGGTCGACGGCGGCACGCCGTTCTCGATCATCAACTACCGGCTGCGGGCCTCGCACGCGACGGGACTCAACGCCTACTTCGACGTGCTGCTGCAGGTGGGCTGGGTCGGCCTCATCCTCTTCGTCGCCTTCGTCGGCGTCGCGCTCGTGCGCTCCTGGCTCGACGCGAGCGAGCGGCGATCCGTCGTGTACGCGTGGACGCCGCTCATCCTCGTCACCCTCCTCGTGGACTCGATGTTCGAGAGCTTCACGCTCGCCGGAGTGGGATGGATGCTGCTCGTGCTGTGTGCCGTGCGGGCCGGGCAGTCGCGGGGCTGGCGTGAGCGACTCGATGGCCGGAGCGGGCCGAGCCTGCCGCGGGTCGAGGATCCGCGACCGGACGCACGGTAGGATTTCGAGGTCGTGCCGTCGACTGAGTCGGTGCCGTCAGCGCAGGAAAGCGCAGGAAAGTAGGAACACGCATGCGCCTCTCCGTGATCGGCTGCGGCTACCTCGGCGCCGTGCACGCCGCCGCCATGGCATCCATCGGCCACGATGTGATCGGAATCGATGTCGACCCGCACAAGATCGCGCTGCTGGCGTCGGGCAAGGCTCCGTTCTTCGAGCCGGGTCTGCCCGAGCTCATCTCGTCGGGACTCGCCGCCGGCACCCTGGCCTTCACCGACGACATCGCTCAGGCCCGCGGTGCCGACGTGCACTTCATCGCCGTCGGGACCCCACAGCAGGCCGGGAGCAACGCGGCCGACCTCACCGCCGTCCGCGCAGCGTTCGCCGCGATCATCCCGCACCTGCGCAGCGGCGACATCGTCGTCGGCAAGTCGACCGTCCCCGTCGGCACCGCCGAGAGCCTCGCCGCGGATGTCGAAGCCACGGGCGCGACTCTCACGTGGAATCCCGAGTTCCTCCGCGAGGGCTTCGCGGTGCACGACACGATCGATCCCGATCGCATCGTCATCGGCGTGCAGGACGGCGACGAGAACGCCCCGGCAGCCGACATCCTGCGGTCCGTCTACCACCCCTCGGTTGCGAAGGGCACCGCCGTCATCGTGACCGACTTCGCGACGGCGGAGCTCGTCAAGGTCGCCGCGAACGCCTTCCTCGCCACGAAGATCTCGTTCATCAACGCGATGGCCGAGATCGCCGAAGCGACCGGCGCCGACGTCCTGCAGCTCGCCGATGCGATCGGGCACGATGAGCGGATCGGCCGCCGGTTCCTCGGAGCGGGTGTGGGTTTCGGTGGCGGGTGCCTGCCGAAGGACATCCGCGCCTTCACGGCGCGTGCCGAGGAGCTCGGGCGCGGCGAGTCGGTCGCGTTCCTCCGCGAAGTCGACGCGATCAACCTGCGTCGCCGTGACCGCGCGGTGTCGCTCGTCGCCGACGCACTGGGCGACGCGATCACGGGTGCGCGCGTGACGATGCTCGGGGCGGCGTTCAAGCCGCACAGCGACGATATCCGTGACTCCCCCGCGCTCGACATCGCCGTCAGGCTCCAGGACCTCGGCGCGATCGTGACCGTCACCGATCCCGAAGCCCTCGCGAACGCCGAGCGCACGCACCCGACCCTGAACTACGTCGCCGATCGTGACGAGGCGCTCCGCGGCGCCGAGGCCGTCGTGCTCGTGACCGAGTGGGACGAGTACCGACGCGAACTCAGCCCCGATCACGCCGCCGCGCTGGTGGAGCGACGTCTCGTCGTCGACGGCCGCAATGCCCTCGACGCACCCGCGTGGCGCGCCGCGGGCTGGGAGTACTACGGGATGGGCCGGCGCTGACGACGCCTGCCCGGATGCCCCGCCGCGGCACCCAGGATTCGCCGACGAGCGCACGGTAGGATTCCCTGCGGCCCGACGCATCGCGCCCGCCGTCAGACCTCCGGAGAATCCACACGTGACCCACGTCCTGCAGAACGTCGTCTTCCCCCTCGATCGAGACCCCGACCTGCTCCCCCTGTACGTCGACCCCGAGACCTGGTCCGTCATCGACGAGGAGCCCGTGCGGGTGTCGAGCCGGGCGCAACTGGGCAACATCCTCGACCGCCACCGCGCGCGCATCGTCGCAGGACGCCGCGTGTCCTTCGGCACCTACTTCAACGCCTTCCCCGCGTCCTACTGGCAGCACTGGACGCCGGTGCGGGACGTCCGGCTCACCGTGCGGACCGAAGGCCCCGCGACGATCCTCGTCTACCGCTCGAACGGCAACGGCGTGCGCCAGCGACTCGAGACCCGCGAAGTGGACGGTTCGACCGAGAGCCGTTTCGACGTCGTGCTCGATCAGTACAGCGACGGCGGGTGGATCTGGTTCGACATCGTCGCCGACGAGAAGAACGCCACCTTCGAAGGCGCCGAGTGGACGACCGAGCAGGCGCCCGTGCGCGAAGGCAAGGCATCCATCGGCATCACGACGTACAACAAGCCCGACTACTGCGTGTGGACGCTCAAGAACCTCGCGGATGCTCCCGAGGTCCTCGAACTGCTCGACCGCATCTTCATCGTCGACCAGGGCGACAAGCGCGTAGACGCCGAAGAGCTCTTCCCCGAAGTGGCGCAGCAGCTCGGCGAGACGCTCCAGATCATCACCCAGCCGAACCTCGGCGGCTCTGGCGGTTTCGCCCGGGCGATGGCCGAGACGCTCGAGCGGCCCGAGAGCGGTTTCGTGCAGCTGCTCGACGACGACGTGCGCATCGAGCCCGAGTCGATCCGGCGGTCGATCGTCTTCGGCCGGTACGCCTCGGTTCCCACGATCGTCGGCGCGCACATGTTCGATCTGTTGGATCGCCCGAAGCTCCACGGCTGGGCCGAAGTCGTCGACGACGTGCCGTTCATGTGGCGCACGCTGTACCAGGAGAAGCTGCCTCACGACTTCAGCGCCTCGAACCTGCGCCAGACCAAGATGCTCCACATGCGACTCGACGCCGACTACAACGGCTGGTGGATGTGCCTCATCCCTGTCGAGGCGATCCGCGCCGTCGGACTCTCGCTGCCGGCGTTCATCAAGTGGGATGACGCGGAGTACAGTCTGCGAGCGCGCACAGCGGGCGTCCCCACCGTCTCGATGCCGGGCGTCGCGCTCTGGCACGTGTCCTGGGTGGGCAAGGACGACACGATCGACTGGCAGGCGTACTTCCATGCCCGCAACCGCATCGTGGCGGGCCTGCTGCACTCGGAGCACGCGGGCGGAGGCACACTGCTGCGGCACAGCCGACGCGTCGACCTCAAGCACCTGATGATGATGCAGTACTACCCCGTCGCGCTGCGGCACCGCGCGCTGCAGGACGTGCTCTCGGGACCCGACCACATGCGCCGCAACCTCGCGACCGCGATGCCTGCCGCGCGGGCTCTGCAGAAGCAGTTCCCCGAGACCGTCGTGCACAAGGATTCCGGGGTGCCGCTGCGGTCTCGTCGCGGGCGCCAGGTCTTCAAGCAGCGCAAGATGCACGACTTCGACAGCCCACAAGGGCTGCGGCTGCGCCTCTTCACCGCCACGACGCTCGTCGCCCACTGGCTGCACAAGCCCCGACCCGAGAACGTCGCGCACCCCGAGGTCGAGTTCGGCAAGAACGACGCGCATTGGTGGCGTCTGCCGCTGTACGACAGCGCTCTGGTGAGCGCAGCAGACGGCTCGGGCAAGAACATCTACACGCGCGACCGGGCGAAGTATCGAAGGATGCTGCTGGACACCGTGCGCCTGCACCGCCGCCTGAAGCGCGAATGGCCGCGGCTGTCGCAGCAGTACCGCAGGGCGCTGCCCGACCTGGTGTCGCTCGAGGCGTGGCAGACGACGTTCGAGGAGTCGAAGTGACGATGGCCGCGCCCGAGACCACCTCCACGGCAGTCCCCTTCGAACCGGGCACCGCGACGATCGCCGTCGTGACCTTCAATCGGTCGGGACTCTTGACGAGACTCCTCGAGAGCATCGAGAAGATGGATCCCAAGCCCGGCCATGTCGTCATCGTCGACAACGCGTCGACGGATGACACGACCGCTGTCGTCGATTCATTCCGCGATCGGGTGGGAACCGAGCTGGTCTACCGCCGGCTGGAGACCAACACGGGCGGCTCGGGCGGCTTCAGCGAGGGCATGCGCGTCGCGTACGACCTCGGCTCGGACTGGATCTGGCTCATGGACGACGACGTCGAGGTGATGCCCGACGGCCTCGCCAAGATGGGCAAGTGGGCTCCGCGCTTCAAGAGCATCCAGGGCCGGCGCTACGACTTCGACGGCAGCGAGTTCTACTGGCAGTACCGGATCGCCGAGCCCCTCGGCATCCCCATCCCCTTCGCCCCGTCGGGTTTCGACTCCACCGGCTTCAAAGAGATGAACTCGGGATGCTTCGAGGGCATGTTCATCCACCGCGACATCGTGACCCAGATCGGCCTGCCCGACCCCCGGTTCTTCATCTACTGGGACGACCAGACCTACGGCTGGCTCGCGTCGCGCAAGACGACGTCGGTCATCGTCGACGAGTTCGTGCTGCGTCGCACCCGCGAGATCAAGCAGTGGGACATGGGCATCCGCCACATGAACGCCTCGAGCGACGCCTACCGGTACTACATCATGCGCAACCGCGCGCACATCAAGCAGTACTACCGCTCGCTGGGCGTCTACAACCCCGTGCTGTTCGGCATCGGCACGTCGCTGACGTTCGTGAAGGAGCTCATCCGGCTGCTCTTCGTCGAGCGCAAGGTGCGCGGCACGTCGAACCTCTTCCGCGGTCTCCGTGACGGAGGCAAGATCGCGCGGGATGCCTCGTGGCGGCCGATGGCGCCGCTCGCGGAGTCTGCGCCCGGTCGTTGAGCGAGCCCAGCGAGACGGAACGCGGTCAGCCGCCGTTGTAGTCGGCGTTGTAGCGGTCCAGGACCTCGCCGATGGGGGCGTCCATCTGCAGGCGTCCCTTGTCGAGGTACAGGCCGCGCGTGCAGAACCGACGCAGGTCGCGTTCGCTGTGCGAGACGAAGAAGAGCGTCCGCCCTTCGGCGAGGAGCTCGTCGATGCGGGTGTAGCACTTCTCGCGGAAGGCCTTGTCGCCGACGGCGAGGACTTCGTCGACGAGCAGGATCGGCTCCTCGAGCTGCGACACGACCGAGAACGCCAGGCGCACCTTCATGCCGTTGGAGAGGTGCTTGTAGGGCGTGTCGACGAAGTCCTCGAGCTCGGCGAAGGCGATGATGCCGTCGAACCGGCGAGCGACCTCGGCCTTCGGCATCCCGTGCAGTCCCGATGTGAGGCGGACGTTCTCGCGCACCGTGAGGTCGCCCACGAATCCGCCGGTGATCTCGATGAGCGGAGCGACGCCCCCGTGCACCGTGACGGAGCCCTCGTCGGAGAGCAGCACCCCGGCCACGAGCTTGAGGAGCGTCGACTTGCCCTGGCCGTTGCGGCCGACGACGCCGATCGACTCGCCGGGTCGCACGTCGAACGTCACGTCGCGCAGGGGCCAGAACTCCCCCGGACGACTGCGGCGCGACGAGTCCGCGAAGAGGTCCTTGATGCTGCGTCGCCCGCGCCGGTTGCGGCGGAACCGCACGCCGAGATCGCGCACCTCGATCGCCAGGTCACCCGCAGTCATCACAGCTCCTTCAGCACGGGGCGCTCGAGCCTGCGGAAGACGAGGACGCCGGCGACGAGGAAGAGGATGCTCATGACGGCACCGATCACGACGCTCGGGGTGTCCCACACCTCGGGGAAGAACCCGACGCGGTAGAGGGTGAAGATGCCCGACAGCGGGTTGAAGGCGGCGATCGGCTCGGCCCAGCTCGGCAGATCCGAGACCGAGTAGATGATGGGCGACGCGTAGAAGAGCACTCGGAGGATGAGCTTCGTCGTGCGCTCGAGGTCGGAGTACAGGACGCACAGGGGCGCGACGAGCAGGCCCAGCCCGACGAGCAGGATCGTCTGCAGCAGGAGTGCGACGGGGAACAGGAGCAACCCCCAGCCGATCGTGACGGGAGTCGAGCTCGTGAACACCGCGACGAGGACGAAGCCGGCGAGCACGGGCAGGGAGCAGAGGAACTCGATCCCCTTGCTCAGCACGATGCGATTGACCCAGATCGACCGCGGGATCGCCGTCGAGCGCACGAGCCGGGCATCCTTGTTGAACGCTCTCGTGAAGTCCGACACGCAGGCGTTGAACCACACCCACGGCAGCAGCGCGGTGATGAGGAACACGATGTACGGTTCGTGACCCACCGTGCGCTGGAACACCTGCGTGAAGACGAACCAGTAGATGAGGCTCATGACGAGCGGGTCGAGGATCGACCACAGGTACCCCAGCGCGCTCGTCGCATAGCGCACCCGCAGATCGCGTGCCGAGAGCAGCCACAGCGAGTGGAGGTAGCGCTGCGGGGAGCCCGGCGCGCCGACGGTGGCTGTGGTCACGAGGTCGAGTCTAGGGTCGCGGTGCTCAGGCGAGCTGGTTGTTCCACATCGACAGCGCCGAGCCGATCGCCATGTGCATGTCGAGGTACTGGTACGTGCCGAGGCGACCGCCGAAGTGGACGTCCTTCTCGCCCTTGCCGAGCTCGCGGTACGCGAGCAGACCGTTGCGGTCCTCGGCGGTGTTGATCGGGTAGTACGGCTCGTCGTCGCGGTCCGCGAAGCGCGAGAACTCGCGCATGATGACCGTCTTGTCCTTCGGGTAGCGGTCTTCGCGCTCGGGGTGGAAGTGACGGAACTCGTGGATGCGCGTGTACGGGACGTCCGCGTCTGCGTAGTTCATGACCGACGTGCCCTGGAAGTCGCCGACCGGCAGGACCTCCTGCTCGAGGTCGATCGTGCGCCAGCTGAGGGCTCCCTCTGCGTAGTCGAAGTAGCGGTCCACGGGGCCGGTGTAGACGATCGGCACCTGCCCGACGGTCGCCGTCTTGTTGAAGGGCTGCGACTCGTCGAAGAAGTCGGTCGAGAGCCTGACCTCGATGTTCGGGTGGTCGGCCATCCGTTCGATCCACGCGGTGTAGCCGTCGGTGGGCAGGCCCTCCCACGTGTCGTTGAAGTAGCGGTTGTCGTACGTGTAGCGCACGGGCAGGCGGCTGATGATCTCGGCCGGGAGGTCCTTCGGATCCGTCTGCCACTGCTTGCCCGTGTAGTCGCGGATGAACGCCTCGTAGAGCGGGCGCCCGATGAGCCCGATCCCGCGCTCCTCGAGGTTCTGCGCCGTCTTGGGGTCGAACTCGCCGGCGAGCTCGTGCACGAGGGCACGGGCTTCGTCGGGCGAGTAGGCGCTCTGGAAGAACTGGTTGATCGTGCCGAGGTTGATCGGCAGCGGGAACACGACTCCCTTGTGGTTCGTGTACACGCGGTGGACGTAGTCCGTGAAGGTCGTGAAGCGGTTGACGTACTCCCACACCGTCGGGTTGGACGTGTGGAAGAGGTGGGCCCCGTAGCGGTGGACCTCGATGCCCGTCTCGGGCTCGTCCTCGCTGTACGCATTGCCGCCGATGTGGTGACGGCGGTCGATGACGACGACCTTGCGACCGGCGGACGCTGCGCGCTCGGCGATCGTGAGGCCGAAGAATCCGGAGCCGACGATGAGGAGATCCATGTGCTGCGAGATCCTTAGGTATCGGGGCGGGATCCCACCCGTACGAGGATCCGATCGCCCTCGACAGTCTACCGGCGGCCCTCTCTCGGGCCCGCCCCCGCCGCGGCATTCCCCCAGGTGCCTCGGTTACGATGGCATGCTGTTGCCTAGCGAGAGACGGGACCCTGCATGAACGGCGAATGGCTCATCGCTGTGCCGCCGTTCCTCGTCGCCACCGCCTTCTTCGTCGTACCGGGGCTCATCGTCCGACTGGCGGGGTGGAGCGCCCGCTCGCTCACCCCGTACTTCCTCGTCCCCGCCGTGTCGGTGGCCATCGTCGCGGTCTCATCCAACGTCGCCGGGATCGTCGGCGTGAGTTGGTCGCCTGTCCCCGTCGCGGTCGTCACCGTGATCGCGGCCGTCGCCGCGTGGGGGCTGCGGCGCTGGGTCGGTGGAGAAGACGTCCCGCGCCCGTCTGCGCGGCGCATCGCGGCCGCCGTCGGCGGTTTCCTGCTGGCGATGGTCGTGCTGCTCATCCAGCTCACCCACCTCTTCGGCGCCCCCGAGAACATCTCGCAGACCTTCGACAACATCGTCCACCTCAACTCGATCCGCTTCGCCCTCGACAACGCCGATGCGTCCGCGGTCGGCATCGGGCGCACGTCCGACATCGGCTTCTACCCCAATGCGTGGCACAGCTTCACGACCCTGACGGCGCAGCTGACGGGTGTGAGCGTCCCGCTCGCGGTGAACGCGACGAATCTCGCCGTGGGCGCCGTCGTATGGCCGCTGTCGGCCATGGCGCTCGCTGCGACGCTCTTCCGCGAACGCGCTGCGGCGCTGCTCTCCTCCGCCGCGATCTCGACGGCGTTCGGCGCGTTCCCCATCCTGCTGCTGTCCTTCGGCGTGCTCTACCCGAACACGATGGGCTATTCGATCGTCGCGGCCGGCGTCGCCGCCGTCATCCTGCTCCTTCGCGCGACGACTCCCGCCACCCGCGTCCGGCAGGGCGTCCTGCTCGTCGTCATCGCCGTGGGCGTTCTGCTCGGGCATCCGAACGCCTTCCTGTCGCTCTTCGCCTTCGGGTCCTTCCTCACGGCGGCGATCCTGCTCGACCAGTCCCTGCGGGCGAAGTCACGACGGGTATGGGTCGTGAACGCGGCGGTGGTCGGTGTCCTGCTCGTCGTCGGCGCCCTGCTGTGGGCCTTCTGGCGCACCGGCTCGGGGATGTCGCAGTGGGCGGCCTGGCAGAGCGGCGCGCAGGCCTTCGGGGAAGCGCTCCTCATCTCTCCGGGCGCCAAGCCCGTGACGATCGTGACCGCTGTCCTGCTGCTGGTCGGGGTGGTCGCGATCGCCCGCCGTCCGCGCCTCATCGTCATCGCGATCCCGTTCGCCGTCGCGGGCCTGCTGTTCGTCGTCGCCTCCGGCGTACCGGCAGGGACCTTCTGGCGCGACGCGATCACGAATCCCTGGTATAACGACTCCTTCCGGCTGGCCGCGCTCCTGCCGATCGCCGGGATCCCGCTCGCCACGCTCGGTGCGGTGACGATCGTGGATGCCGCGCGCGGCCTCCTGCGCCGGTGGAGCGTGCGTTCCTCCTTCGCGACCGCGATCGGCGCCGTCGCCGCGGTCGCCCTCTTCCTGGTGGGCTTCGGTCCGAACGTCACCGCCACGGCCGAACAGTGGCGATCGTCCTATCAGTTCTCGACCGGCTGGCTCCTGTCGACGGACGAATCCGCTCTGCTGTCCCGCCTCGACGAGAACACGCCCGACGACGCCCTGATCCTCGGCAACCCCTGGACGGGCACATCGCTCGCGTACGCGCTGAGCGAGCGGGATGTCGTGCAGAAGCACGTCTACGTCGCACGCGACGAGGACGAGACGTTCCTCGACCTGCACCTGCGCGACATCGACAGCGACCCCGAGGTGTGCGCCGCCGTCGACCGGATCGGCGTCACACACGTCCTCGACTTCGGCGACCAGGCCGTCTTCGCCAGTGACGCGACCGCGCTCCAGGCGGGACTCAACAACCTCGTGCCTTCCGAGCACCTCGTCCTCGTCGATTCCGAGGGCCCCTCGGCACGGCTCTTCCGCATCGAGGGCTGCTGACGTGACGCGACGACGCATGGCGATCGCCTACGACTGCCTCTACCCGTACTCGACGGGCGGGGGCGAGCGACTGTACCGGTCGTACGCCGAGATCCTCGCGCGCCGCGGCGCGGCCGTGGACTACCTCACCGCCGTCCAGTGGGAGGAGCGGCCCGCTCGCGAGCCGTTCACGATCGCGGCGATCAGCGGACGACTCCGCCTCTACGACCGTGAGGGAGTACGGCGCACACCCGCTGCACTCGCGTTCGCATGGTCGCTCTTCCGCGGGCTCGCGCGGCGACGAGGCGCGTATGACGCGGTGCTCGTAAGCGGGCTTCCGGTGCTCAACGTGTTCGCCGCGCGCGCCGCGCTCGCAGGGTCGGGCACACCTCTCGTCGTCGACTATCTCGAGGTGTGGGGACGAGACCAGTGGGTGCGCTACGCCGGCGTGGTGACGGGGACGATCGCATGGATGCTGCAGCGTCTCGCCGTCGCACTGACACCGATCGCGACCTGCCACTCCCAACTGACGGCTCGCCAGCTTCGCGCGGAGGGACTCCGCGGACGCCTGCTCGTGAGCCCGGGGCTCATCGAAGGCCGCAGTGAGCACGCCGCCACGGCCTCGGCCGCCGAACCTCCCTATGTGCTGTACGCCGGACGCCACATCCCCGACAAGCAGGTCGAGGTCCTCCCCGCGGCGGTCGCTCGCGCGAGAGAGAGCGTCCCCGGCCTCCGGCTGGTCGTACTCGGCAGCGGGCCGTCGACCGATGACGTGCTGCGTGCCGTCGCGGAGGTCTCGGGCCAGGAGTGGACCCAGCGTCCCGGCTTCGTGTCGCAGGAGGAGCTCGACGGGCTGATGGCTCATGCGGCCTGCCTCGTCAATCCCTCCCGGCGCGAGGGGTACGGTCTGGTCGTGGTCGAAGCGTCCGCCCATGGAACCCCCGTCGTCCTCGTCGACCACGACGAGAACGCCGCGACAGAACTGGTCGAGCCGGGCGTGAACGGCTTCATCGCGGCATCCGAGCGCCCCGACGACCTCGCGGACGCCATCGTCCGCGCCGTCCGCGGCGGCCCCGCTCTGCGTGCGAAGACGCGCGCGTGGTACGACGAGGCGGTCACGACACGGACCGTGGAGCGCACCGTCGAGGGCATCCTCGCCGCGCTCGACGAACAGAACGATTCCGGCGACACCGCTCGCCGCAGCAGGTCGAGAGAAGGACACTCGTGAACGCTTCCGAACCGCAGGAGTCCGTCGAACTGACGATCCTCATGCCCTGCCTCAACGAGGCCGAGACACTCGCCGTGTGCATCACGAAGGCCCAGGGCTTCCTGGCCCGCTCGGGCGTCGTCGGCGAGGTCCTCATCTCGGACAACGGCAGCACGGACGGCTCGCAGGAGATCGCGACGAGCCTCGGGGCGCGCGTGTCCCACGCTCCGCAGCGCGGCTACGGCGCCGCCCTGATCAACGGCATCGAGGTGGCGCGCGGCAAGTACATCATCATGGCCGACGCCGATGACAGCTACGACTTCGAGAACCTCGAGCCGTTCGTGGAGCGCCTGCGCGCCGGCGCCGACCTGGTCATGGGCAACCGCTTCCAGGGCGGCATCGCCCCCGGAGCGATGCCGCCCCTCCACAAGTACCTGGGCAACCCCGTGCTCTCGGCGATCGGCCAGCTGTTCTTCAAGCCCGGCGTGCGCGACTTCCACTGCGGCCTGCGCGGCTTCAACGCCGCCCGCATCCGCGAACTGGGTCTTCAGACGACGGGGATGGAGTTCGCCTCGGAGATGGTCGTCAAGGCGTCGCTCGCCCGCTACCGCATCGAGGAGGTGCCGACGACGCTCAAGAAGGACGGCCGGTCCCGGCCCCCGCACCTGCGCAGCTGGCACGACGGCTGGCGTCACCTGCGATTCCTGTTCCTGTTCGCCCCGCGCTGGCTGTTCGTCTACCCCGGCATCTTCGCGTTCGTCCTCGGGGCTCTGGGAGTCGGCGTCCTCGCGTTCGGCGGCATCCAGATCGGCGCCGTCGGCTTCGACGTGACCACCATGGTCTACGCGAGCGCCCTGTGCGTCATCGGGTACCAGTCGCTCCTCTTCTTCTGGCTCACGAAGCTCTACGCCACGCAGGAAGGCTTCCTGCCCACGAGCCCGCGCTATCGCTCGATCGTCGCGAAATGGACGGCCGAGCGCGGACTCCTCATCGGCCTCGGACTGTTCGTGCTGGGAATCGTGATCGCGATCGTCCAGGTCTTCCGGTGGGGCAACCTCGACTTCGGCGAGCAGAACGCGGCCGAAGCCGTGCGCATCGCCGTGCCCAGCGCGCTCGCGATCATGCTCGGCTTCCAGACCATGATGATGAGCGTCTTCTCGGGCGTCCTCACGATCCCCCGGCGCGAGACCAAGGCCGAGGCCGTCATCGAGGCGTGAGCATGCCACCCACGATCCTGATCGATCTGCTGTCGTACACCGGCGGACGCGGGGGGACCGAGACCTACGCCCGCCAGATCAGCGTGCGACTCCCCCGATTCCTTCCGCCCGGCTCGAGGCTGGTCGCCCTGACCGGTCGGGCGGGCGCCGAGAGCGTGCGCGCGTTCTTCCCCGGCGATGTCGTGACGGTGTCGTGGGTGGGCTCGGGCCGCACATCCTGGGCCGCCGGTGAACTCCTCGCGGCGGAGCGCGTCCGCCGACGCGTCGGTGCGGACGTCATCTGGTGCCCCGCCAACTTCGGTCCCATCGGCCGCCGCGCGCCCCGCGTGACGACGGTCCACGACGTGATCTACCACTCCACGGGTCGCGGCTTCGTCGCCCGCCTCACGGCGTGGCTCATGGAGCGCACCGCGCTCGGCTCGCGCGCTGCGATCACCGGCTCGGAGGCCGCGCGCGACGACATCCTCCGCTACATCGCGCTCGACCCCGAGCGGCTCACCGTCATCCCGCACGGCACGACCGACCCGCGGCCTCCCGCAGACCCCGCAGCGGCGCTGCGCGAGATCGGCATCGACGAGCTCGACCGCCCGCTCGTCCTGAGCACGGGGAACCGGCTGCCGCACAAGAACTTCGAGGGCCTGCTGCGTGCGGTGGCCCGGATGCCGGCAGATCGCAGACCGCTCACCGTCATCCCCGGCGGCGGACCCGAGGACCCGCTCATCGGCCTGCGCAAGGAACTCGGCCTGGACGCCGATGTGCTCCTTCCGGGGTGGGTCACTTCGGCGCAGCTGGAGGCCCTCTACGGCGCTGCGGACCTGTACGTGTGCACGTCATTGTCCGAGGGGTTCGGGCTGCCCGTCGTCGATGCGATGCGCCGCGGCTGCCTCATGCTGGCCAATGACATCCCGGTCCTGCGCGAAGTCGGCGGCGACGCGGCGCGCTACGCGGATGCGCGCGACCCCTCGATCCTCGCCGAGGCCATCGAAAGCGCGCTCGCCGATCCGATGCGCGACGAGCGCCGCGCCGAGGGCCTCGCGTGGTCCTCGCAATTCACGTGGGAACGCTCCGCGGAACGCACCGCATCCGTGCTCGCGGGCGCGGCGTCGCAGGGAGCGGGATGAGAGATCGGAGCCTGCACCGCCGCCTGCTGGGCTTCATGCTGCTGCCGGCGCTCGCCGCGGTGTCGCCGCTGCTCGTCCTCCCCCTCGTGGCACGCTCGGCAGGCCCCGGCGGATGGGCGAGTGCGATCGCCGGCGAGTCGATCGGCACGTTCGCGGCGATCGTCGTCGGCTACGGATGGGTGGCCATCGGGCCGGCGCTCGTCTCCATCGCAGCCGACGGCGCGGAACGCGCGCGCCTCTACCGGGAGTCACTGGTCGTACGACTGCTCATCGCCGCCGCGACGCTCCCCGTGCTCGCGGTCGCCTGCTGGTTCGTCGCGAGCCCCGGGGCCGAATGGCTCACGGTGCTGATGGGCGTCCAGGGCGCCCTCATCGCGCTCTCCTTCACGTGGTACAGCGCCGGCGTCGGACGCCCCAGCACGATCGTGGTGTACGACGCGATCCCGCGGCTGCTGGCCGCCGCAGCGTCGGCGATCGCGATCGCGGCGACCGGCATCGTGGAGATCTTCCCGCTCAGCGGCATCGCCGTCACTCTCATCGGAACGGGGATCTTCTCGCTGCGGCTCCTGCGCCGGAACCCCGGCCCCTGGCCGACGCGCTCCTCGATCGGCGGCCTCTTCCGTCGCGGCCTGCCCGTGGCCCTCAACGACGCGGCACTCAGCGCGTACTCGAGCGTCCCCGCGCCGCTCGTGAACGTCACCGCGCCGCCGCTCGCGGCCGCCGGGTTCGCCTCGGCGGACAAGCTGTTCAAACTCGGCGCGGTCCTCCCCTTCACCCTCGCCAACGCCCTGCAGAGCTGGATCGCGGAAGTGACCGCCACGGCACGGGCTCGGCGGATGCGGATGGCCCTCGCCGCGCACGCGGGCTTCGGCGTCCTGGGTGGGATCGTCCTCGCGGTGTTCGGGCCGTGGGTGAGCCGGGTCATGTTCGGCGACGAAGCGGCAGCGGGCTTCGACCTCCTGGTCGCGATGGGCGTCGTCTTCGCCTTCCTGTCGCTGCGCACGTCGATGACCCGCCACGTCATGTTCCCGGCCGGACGCACGGCCGTCGTCATGCGCGCCACCCTCGTCGCGACCGCCGTCGGCGTCCCCGTGATGATCGCACTCGCAATCCTGATCGGTCCGCTCGGCGCCGCGATCGGCTATGCGCTCACCGAAGGCGCCGCGACGCTCCTGCTGTGGCGGCCGTGCGTATCGGCGCTGCGCGCCGTCGCCGAAACCGTCCCCATTTCCATCACCCCCGAGGATCGAGATCCCCATGCCTGAACAGGTACCTCCCGCGCCGCGCGTCGGCGCGGTCGTGCTCACGTGGCGCGACCGCGTCCAGACCGTCGCCTGCGTCGAGCACCTGCTCGCGAGTCCGCTCATCACGCGCGTCATCGTGGTCGACAACGAGGCCGACGGCACGATCGCCGATGCCTTCGAGCCGGAGCCGCGCATCGGATTCCGCGAACTCGCTCACAACACCGGCTTCGCCGTCGGCGTCAACACCGGCATCCGGGATCTGCTGGACGACCCCGACATCGACCAGCTCCTCATCATCAACAACGACGCGACCCTCACGCCCGCCGACCTCGACGTGCTCGTCGCGAGGCTCGTGGACGATGAGTCGCTCGGCGCGGTGGGGCCCCGCATCGTCACGCCCGAGGGCGCGCACTTCTCGGCCGGCGGGATGCTCAATCGGTTCACGTGGAGTCTGCGCCAACCTCGCGAGGGCGAGCAGCCCGACTTCCTGACCTGGGCCTGCATCCTGGCGCGCCCGTCGGTCTTCGAGTCGGCCGGCCTCTTGGACGAGCGGTTCTTCATGTACTGGGAGGACGTCGAGTTCGGGCTACGGCTCACGGCGCACCGGATCTCCTTCACCGAGGTCGCTTCGGCGCGCCTCGTGCACGCCGTCTCGTCGTCGCACTCCCGTGCCGGCTCCCGCATCCTCGCCTACTCGAGTGAAGGCTTCCGTCATCTCCTGCGGCTGCACGGGGGCTCGACGCGGGTCCTCGGCTATGCGCGTCTGCTGCTGAAGGTGGTCCTCACCGCGCTCAAGGGCGACATCCGCGGCGCGAAGTACGTCCTGGCCGGATGGCGGATCGGACGCGATGCGCCCTCACCGGCGTGGGTCGCGTTCGACGAGCTGGCGTGACAGACGCGGAACGGATGACGGGAGACAATGACATGGTGAATCTCGGACTCGTGGTCACGACTCTGGGTCGGATCGATCCGCTGCGCGCGCTGCTGACCTCGCTCGAGGGGCAGATGGCCGAGGGCGATCGCATCGTCCTCGTCGCGCAGGGGCAGGAGGATGCCGTCGAGCTGCTCGCAGAGGAGTTCGCGGATCGGGGCCTGCCCGTCATCGCCACGACCTCGGCCCGAGGCGCCTCCCGCGGTCGCAACGCCGGCGTCGCGGCGCTGCCGCCGGGAGACTTCGTCGTCAACTTCCCCAATGACACCTCTGTGTTCCCCGCCGAGACGATCGCGGCGCTCCGCGCAGCTGTCGCGGATCCCGCGTTCGTCGCCGGCGGGTTCTCCTGCTGGGACGAGAAGGGCGCCAAGACCGTCCTTCCCGCACCCGGCACGCCGCTGGACCGGTGGAACGTCTGGTCCGTGATCGAGATGGGCATCCTCCTGCGCCGCACGGCGTTCGACGAGGTGGGCGGGTTCGACGAGAACCTCGGACCGGGAGCCACGACCCCCTGGCAGGTCGCCGAAGGCACCGACCTCCTGCTTCGAGTCGTGGCGCGGCATCCCAACGCAGCCGCCGCCTTCGTCTGGCTGCCGCACGACGTGCGCGTCGACGGCATCTCGACGGCGTTCGGGCTGACGACGGCGGAGCGCCGTCGCAAGATGCGCGCCTACGGCCGCGGGACCGGACGAGCGATGGCGACGCACGGCTATCCGCTGTGGTGGCGGCTGGCCTTCACGGGCGCGGGCCTGCTGTACGGTGTGCGAAATGCGGCGCCGATCACGCTCGCCGACGGATGGCCGATGTTCGTGGGACGCCTCGAAGGGATGCTCGGCCGCACGTTCGGCGATCGGCAGCTGCTCTCGGCTGTCCGCTGACCTCCCGCCAGGACGGGGGCGAACGAGTCGCTCGGCTATGATTGCTCGGTGTCACACAGGATTCTGATCACCGGCGGCGCCGGCTTCATCGGCTCGCATCTCTCGGAGCGGCTTCTCGCAGAGGGCAACGAAGTGGTCTGCGTCGACAACTACTTCACCGGCAGTCGACGCAACGTGGAGCACCTGTTCGACAATCCGCGCTTCGAACTGATCCGCCACGACGTCACCTTCCCGCTCTACGTCGAGGTCGATCAGATCTACAACCTCGCCTGCCCCGCCTCGCCCGTGCACTATCAGCACGATCCCGTGCAGACCACGAAGACGAGCGTCGTCGGCTCGATCAACATGCTCGGTCTCGCGAAGCGCCTTCGCGTACCGATCCTGCAGGCCTCGACGTCCGAGGTCTACGGCGATCCCTCCGTGCACCCGCAGACCGAGGACTACTGGGGCAACGTCAACCCGATCGGCCCCCGGTCCTGCTACGACGAGGGCAAGCGCGCGGCCGAGACGCTCTTCTTCGATTACCGCCGGCAGCACGACCTCTCGATCAAGGTCATCCGGATCTTCAACACCTACGGTCCGCGCATGCACCCGAACGACGGCCGGGTCGTCTCGAACTTCATCGTCCAGGCGCTGCGCGGTGAGCCCATCACGATCTACGGCACCGGCTCGCAGACGCGTTCGTTCTGCTACGTGGACGACCTCGTCGACGGCATGGTGCGCCTCATGAACACCGACCACGCGGTGACGGGTCCCATCAACGTCGGCAACCCCGGCGAGTTCACGATGCTCGAGCTCGCCACCGCCGTCCTGGAGCTGACGGGGAGCGACTCGAAGATCGAGCACCGCCCGCTCCCCCAGGACGACCCCAAGCAGCGTCAGCCCGACATCACCCTGGCGAAGCAGAACCTGGACTGGGAACCCCGCGTCGCGCTCCGTGCCGGGCTCGAGCGCACGATCGAGTACTTCCGAGGGGTCCTCGCCGCCTGAGATCCCGCATCAGGCGGCAGAGAATGAACGAAGCAACGTGCTGGAGGAACTCATGACGGAACGTCGACGCGCACTGATCACTGGAATCACGGGGCAGGACGGCGGGCATCTCGCCGAGCAGCTCCACGAGAAGGGGTACGAGGTCTTCGGCCTCATCCGCGGTCAGAACAACCCGCGCCGGGTCGAGGTCGAGACCGACATGCCCTACGTCACCCTCATCGAGGGCGACCTCACCGACCCCACCTCCCTCGTGCGGGCGGTCGAGACCTCGGATCCCCACGAGCTCTACAACCTCGCGGCGATCAGCCACGTCGGCTACTCGTTCAAGAACCCGACGCTCACCGCCGACGTGACCGCCAAGGGCGTCCTGAACGTGCTCGAGGCCGTGCGCGTCACGGGCCGAGCTCAGACGACCCGCATCTATCAGGCATCCACCTCCGAGATGTTCGGCGGCCTCGACTACAACCGCCCCGGTGCCGGCTACAACGAGAACTCGCTGTTCCACCCGCGCAGTCCCTACGGCGTCGCGAAGCTCTACGGCCACTGGATCGCCAAGAACTACCGCGAGAGCTACGACATGTTCGTCTCGTGCGGGATCCTCTTCAACCACGAAGGCGAGCGCCGCGGCGTCGAGTTCGTCACGCGCAAGATCACCCACGCCGTCGCCCGCATCAAGCTCGGCCTTCAGCCGCACATCGAACTCGGCGACCTGTGGCCCAAGCGCGACTGGGGATACGCGGGTGACTTCGTCGACGGGATGTGGCGGATGCTGCAGCACGACGTCCCCGACGACTTCGTCCTGGCGACGGGCGAGACGCACTCCATCGAGGAGTTCCTGACCCTCGCGTTCGCCGAGATCGGCATCGACGACTGGAAGCCCTACGTCGTCCAGAACCCCGCGTACATGCGCCCCGCCGAGGTCGACATCCTCTTGGGCGACCCGACGAAGGCCGAGAACGAGTTGGGCTGGCGTCGCGAGGTCGACTTCCCGGGTCTCGTGAGCCTCATGGTGGCGCACGATCTGGCCGTCCAGTCCCGTCAGCTCAGCCTGCCGTCCGCGTGAGCCGTCGCGTCCTCGCCGTCACCGGCGCGAACGGCTTCGTCGGCGCACACGTCGCGGCGCTCGCCGCCGAGGCGGGTGCCGAAGTGTGGGCGATCGCGCGCGAGGACGCGCCGCGCCCGGAACTGGCTCCGTACGCCTCGCGCTACTACCAGGCGGATCTGGCTGAGGAATGGCCCGCACCCGAGGGCCCCACGGCAGTCGTCCACCTCGCCGGGCTGGCGGCCGTCGGTCCGTCGTTCGACCGTCCGCAGGAGTACCTCACCGTCAACAGCGCGATCATGACCACGATGAGCGAATCGCTGCGCACCGCGACCACTGCGCCGCGGGTCGTCGTGGTGTCCACGGGCGCCGTCTACTCGCCGCCCGACGGCGAGGGCGGTGTCTCCGAGGACGACCCCCTCGTGCCGGGCTCGCCGTACGCCGTGGCGAAGATCCTCGTCGAGACTCAGGCGGACTACTACGCCCGCCGGGGCCTCGACACCGTCGTCGCACGCCCGTTCAACCACATCGGCCCTGGCCAGTCGCCGGGCTTCCTCGTGCCCGACCTGGCACTGGCGATCGAGTCCGCGCCGTCGGGCACGGCCGTCCAGGTGGGCAACATCGACGCGGCACGCGACTTCACCGACGTCCGGGACGTCGCGCGGGCGTATCTCCTCCTCGCCTTCGCGGACGACCATCGCCACCACGTGTACAACGTCGCGTCGGGCGAGGCGCACTCCGGTCGCGAGATCCTGGAGGAGATCGCGCGCGGGCTCGGTCGCGACGTTCCCCCGCTCGAGGTCGATCCGGCCCGCCTGCGACCGAACGACCCGGCGCGCATCGTCGGAGATGCATCACGGCTTCGCAGCGAGTTCGGCTGGCAGCCGACGATCGGCTGGCGTCGGTCGATCGAGGACTTCCTCGCCGCACGTGCCTGATCTCGGCCCGGCCCGCAGCCGTGACAGGATGGGGTCGTGAAAGGCATCATCCTCGCGGGCGGATCGGGAACACGCCTCCACCCCATCACGCTGGGCGTGTCGAAGCAGCTGATCCCGGTCTACGACAAGCCGATGGTCTACTACCCGCTGTCGACGCTCATGCTCGCGGGGATCGACGAGATCCTCGTCATCACGACGCCGCACGACGCGCCGTTCTTCGAGCGCCTCCTCGGTGACGGATCGCAGTTCGGCATCCGTCTGTCCTTCGCACAGCAGCCCTCGCCCGACGGCTTGGCGCAGGCGTTCACGATCGGTGCCGAGTTCATCGGCGACGACAGCGTCGCCCTCGTGCTGGGCGACAACCTCCTCTACGGGCCCGGCCTCGGCTCGCAGCTCACGCGGTTCCGGGCCATCGAGGGCGGCGCGATCTTCGCCTACTGGGTCGCCGAGCCGGCGGCGTACGGCGTCGTCGAGTTCGACGCGAACGGCGCCGCTATCTCGCTCGAAGAGAAGCCGGCCGCGCCCAAGAGCAATTACGCCGTGCCGGGTCTGTACTTCTACGACAACGACGTCATCGAGATCGCGCGCAACCTGGCGCCGAGCGCGCGCGGGGAGTACGAGATCACCGACGTCAACCGCGAGTACCTCGAGCGGGGCGCGCTGCAGGTCGAGGTCCTCCCCCGCGGCACGGCGTGGCTCGACACCGGGACGTTCGATCAGATGACGGATGCCGCAGAGTACGTGCGCACGATCCAGCGCCGCACGGGCCTGAGCATCGGCGTCCCCGAAGAGGTGGCCTGGCGTCAGGGCTTCATCTCGGACGACGAGCTGCGTGCCCGCGCCGAGAAGCTCGTCAAGTCCGGGTACGGAAGCTATCTGCTCGAAGTCCTGGAGAGAGGTCTCTGATGTCGAAGCTGCTCGTGACGGGGGGCGCCGGCTTCATCGGCTCGAACTTCGTGCACCATGTCGTCGCGCACACCGATCACCACGTGACGGTGCTCGACGCCCTGACCTACGCCGGCAACCTCGACTCGCTCGCAGGGCTGCCCGAGGACCGCGTGACGTTCGTGAAGGGCGACATCACGGATGCCGAGCTCGTGGATTCGCTGTTCTCGCAGGTCGACGCGGTCGTGCACTACGCCGCCGAGTCGCACAACGACAACTCGCTGCACGACCCGCGGCCGTTCCTGGACACGAACATCATCGGCACGTACACGCTGCTCGAGGCGGCACGCCGCCACGACCGCCGGCTCCACCACATCTCGACCGACGAAGTGTACGGCGATCTCGAGCTCGACGATCCGGCCCGGTTCACCGAGTCCACTCCGTACAACCCGTCCAGCCCGTACTCGTCCACGAAGGCCGGCTCCGACCTGCTCGTGCGCGCCTGGGTGCGCTCGTTCGGGGTCCGCGCGACGATCTCGAACTGCTCGAACAACTACGGGCCGTATCAGCACGTCGAGAAGTTCATCCCCCGCCAGATCACGAACGTGATCCGCGGCATCCGCCCCAAGCTCTACGGCGCAGGCGAGAACGTGCGCGACTGGATCCACGCCGACGACCACTCGTCGGCCGTGCTCACGATCCTCGACCGGGGCGAGATCGGAGAGACCTATCTCATCGGCGCCGACGGCGAGAAGAACAACAAGGATGTCGTCGAGCTGATCCTCGAGCTCATGGGCGAGCCGGCCGACGCCTACGACCACGTCACGGACCGCGCCGGTCACGACCTGCGCTACGCGATCGACTCGACGAAGCTGCGCACCGAGCTCGGGTGGGCGCCCACCTACGGCGACTTCGAGGCGGGTCTCGCGGCGACGATCCAGTGGTACCGCGACAACGAGTCGTGGTGGGCACCGTCCAAGGACGGCGTCGAGGCGTTCTACGCGTCCAAGGGCCAGTGATGACGACGTTCGGCAAGGCACTCGAGCGGATCGAGACGCCCATCCCCGGTCTCGTGCTCTGGGAGCTGCCCGTCCACGGTGACAACCGCGGATGGTTCAAAGAGAACTGGCAGCGCGAGAAGATGCTCGCCGCAGGGCTCCCCGACTTCGGCCCCGTCCAGAACAACGTGTCGTTCAACGACGCCGTCGGAACGACCCGTGGCATCCACGCCGAGCCGTGGGACAAGTGGGTCTCGGTCGCCACAGGCCGCATCTTCGGCGCATGGGTCGATCTGCGCAAGGGCCCGAGCTTCGGCGCAGTGTTCACGGCCGAGATCGATCCTTCGCGTGCGATCCTCGTCCCCCGTGGCGTCGGAAACGCCTATCAGACCCTCGAGCCCGACACCGCGTACACCTATCTCGTCAACGACCACTGGTCCCCCGACGCCGCGTACACCTTCCTCAACCTCGCCGACGAGACCGCTGCGATCGCGTGGCCGATCCCGCTCGCCCATGTCGAGATCTCGGCGAAGGACCTCGCACACCCGCGCCTCGCGGACGTCGTGCCGATGGCGCCGCGCAAGACACTCGTTCTGGGCGCGAACGGACAGCTCGGTCGCGCCCTGCGAGCGGAGTTCGGCGACGCCGCACACGTCGAGTACGCAGCGCGCGAGGATCTGGATCTGATGTCGAGCGACCTCGCGACGGCGCGGCGCTGGCGCGACTACGGCACGATCATCAACGCCGCGGCGTACACCGCGGTCGATCTCGCCGAGACGGCGGACGGACGGGTGGATGCCTGGGCCGCCAACGTCACGGGAGTGAGCCGACTGTCGCAGATCGCCGCAGCGCACGGCCTCACCCTCGTGCACGTCTCGAGCGACTACGTCTTCGACGGCAGCGCCGAGGGCTCCTACGCCGAAGACGCGGTGGTCTGCCCGCTCGGTGTCTACGGCCAGACCAAGGCGGCGGCGGACGCGATCGCCGCGACGGTGCCGCGGCACTACATCGTGCGCACGTCGTGGGTCATCGGCGAGGGCAAGAACTTCGTCGGCACCATGGTGTCCCTCGCCGAACGCGGCATCGATCCGAAGGTGGTCGACGATCAGATCGGCCGCCTGACCTTCACCGAGGACATCGCCCGCGGCATCCTGCATCTGCTCGCGGACGACGCCCCCGCGGGGACCTACAACCTCACCGGCGCGGGAGCGCCCACGTCGTGGGCGGAGATCGCGCGGCAGGTGTTCGCCCTCTCCGGACACGATTCAGCGCGAGTGACGGGCGTCTCCACGGACGAGTACTTCGCGGGCGCGCCTGGACCGGTAGCCCCCCGACCCCGCAACAGCGTGCTGGATCTCACGAAGATCGAGGCTGCGGGATTCGAACCGCGGGATGCCGCGGCTTCGCTCGCTCGCTACGTCACGAGCCTTCGTGCTCAGGCCTCGGAGAGCACCCCGTCGGATTCGCGATAGAGCGCCCCCGTCTGCGGGCACTCCCACGAACCGGGCCCGGTCTCTGTCAGAGGAACGCCCGCCTTGCCCACCCAGGCGATGCGGCGTGCGGGGACCCCCACGACGAGCGCGAAGTCGGGGACATCCTTCACGACGACCGCGCCGGCGGCGACCGTCGCCCAGGCGCCGATCGTGACGGGGGCGACGCACGTCGCCCGGGCGCCGATCGAAGCCCCTTCGCGGATCTGAACCCCGACCGGCTCCCAGTCATGCGCACTCTTGAGCGTGCTGTCGGGATTCACCGCACGGGGGTAGGTGTCGTTGGTCAGAACGACCGCCGGCCCGATGAAGACGCCGTCGGCGAGCCGTGCCGGCTCATAGACGAGGGCGTAGTTCTGGACCTTGCAGTTGTCGCCGAGGACCACTCCCGGGCCGATGTACGCACCGCGGCCGATGATGCAGTTCTGACCCAGCGAGGCGTTCTCGCGCACCTGGGCCAAGTGCCAGATCGACGATCCGTCGCCGACGGATGCCTGCGGTGAGACATCGGCGGAGTCGACGATGCGCGCCGGAGCGGGCTGGTTCATGATGTCTCCCTCGTCGCCTCCGCTGATCGAGGAGACGATCATGATCCTAGCGGCGCGCACACGGGGGCGCCCGCTGTCGATTGGCGGGGACACCCCTCACATCGATATCGTCTCGAGAGTGCCACTCGCCCCCCAGAGCGTCATCCATCGACTCGTCCGCCCCGTCGGCCTGCTTGTCGTCACAACCCTGATCGCATCGCTCGCGCTCGCCGCCGCACCCGCCCCCGGGTCGGCGGCCACGGGGGCCGCGGCGGAGGTCTTCGATCGCACGAACGCCCAGCGCGCGAGCGCGGGTCTTCCGGCGCTTGTCAGCGACCCCGCCCTCGACGCGGCAGCCGGCGAATGGGCTCGCTATCTCGCGAAGAGCTGCACGTTCACGCACAGCTCGTCCGAGTGGCGCAGTTCGCGGATCGACGTGGCCGGGTGGGCTGCGTCGGGCGAGAACATCGCGGCCGGCTACCTCACTCCGGCCGATGTCATGGGCGGATGGATGGCGTCGCCCGGGCATGCCGCGAACATCCTCAATCGCAGCTATACGGGTCTCGGCGTGGGCTACGCGACCGGCACCTGCTACCGCACCTACTGGGTGCAGATCTTCGGAATCGCCAAGCCGGCGCTCGCGACACGGCCCGCGGCCGTCAGCGGCACGAACGCGATCGGCGCGACGCTCACGGCGTCTTCGAGCGGGTGGCCGGCGGGCACGTCCCTGGCGTGGCAGTGGCTCTCCGACGGCCGCGCGATCAGCGGCGCGACGGCGTCGCGCTACTCGCCGACGATCTCGGACAGCGGCAAGCGCATCAGCGCCCGCGTGACGGGCTCGCATCCGTCGTACTTCCCCGCGTCATCCACCTCCGCCGCAACGCGGCCGGTGACCGGCGGCGCCACGACGACGCGGATGTCGGGCGGGGACCGATACGCGACGTCGGCCGCCATCGCTCGGGCGGGCTATCCGTCAGGAGCTGACACCGTCTTCGTCGCGTCCGGAACGGCTTTCCCGGACGCGCTGAGCGCCGCGCCGGCCGCAGCAGCAGCGGATGCCCCGGTGCTGCTGACGGATCCCGATCGGCTCGGCGACGCGACGCGCGCCGCGCTCGAGGCCCTCGCACCGGAGCGGATCGTCGTCGTCGGCGGCACGGGTGCCGTCTCACCCGAGGTCGAAGACGCCCTCGGCGACATCGCGCCGACGTCGAGGATCGGCGGCGGCGACCGGTATGCGACATCCCGCGCGCTGGTGGACGCGTTCTTCACGGGATCATCGACCGCGTACGTGGCGACCGGCACCGACTTCCCCGACGCTCTCACCGCCGGAGCCGCTGCGGGTGCCCTTGGCGCTCCGGTGCTCCTCGTCGACGGACGTGCGTCCGACGTGTCGCCCGACACCCTCAGCCTTCTGCGCGGACTGGGGACGACGTCGATCCGGGTCGTCGGCGGCACCGGTGCCGTGAGCGAGGCCGTCGCCCGGAGTCTGGCGTCGGCGGGAGCACCGGTCCAACGACTGTCGGGCACGTCGCGCTACGGCACCGCTGCGGCGATCAACGCGCAGGCGTTCGCGTCCGAGAGCACCGTCTATCTGGCTGCGGGGACGAGCTTCGCCGATGCGCTTTCGGGGGCCGCGATCGCCGGGGCGTCCGGCATCCCGCTGTTCACCACGGCGTCCTCGTGCCTCGTCGCCGAGACCGACGCGGCCATCACCCGGCTGCGGCCGACGACCGTGACGCTGCTCGGCGGCACCGGCGCCCTCTCTGCGGACGTCGCGGCCCTGCGCCGCTGCTGACGCAGACAGCGCAGGGCCGCGACGAGCGCGTGGCTACGGGCACATCCCGAGGGCGGCGACGTTGGCGTTGAGCGCGCCGGACCCGCCGATCAGTGTGACCGTACCGGTGGCGTTCGCGCCGATCTGCGCACCCGCTCCCGCCGAGACGCACGTGGGCGGCGTCACATGCAGGGGTGCGCCGTTCACCCCCGCGAGCACGGCACCCGCGAGGGCGTCGGCGTATCCGGTCCCCGTGGCGAGGAACACCTCGGACACGGCGCCCGTGACCTGCTCGTTGATCTTGGCGCTCGTCTCGTAGCGGCTCGTGCCCGACAGACGCTCAGGCGTGTAGCCGAGGGTCGAGAGCTGACTCATGATGCCGGCGCTGACAGCACCCGTGCCGCCGATGACCCACGCCTTCATACCCGCGTCGGCCTTCAGCTCGGCGAGCAGCGCGATCGTGTCGGCGTCGAGGGTCGCGAGGGCCCCGTCCACGAGCACGACGGGCGCGCCCTTTCCACCCGCGACCGCCGACGCGGACAGCGCGTCGGGGTAGTTGCGCCCCGTCGCGATGTAGACCTGCGACACCGAGCCCGCCGCGAAGGCATCCTCGACCAGAGCGCGGGCCGTGTGGTAGCGACTGGCACCGCGCTTGCGATCGACCTCGGGCGGCATGCCCTCCTCGACCGTCGCGGCGTCGGCGACCTGGTCGGCCATCGCTTCGGAGACGGCGCCGAGGCCGCCGACGATGACGACGCGCTCCGGGCTCAGCCGCGCGAGTTCGGCGGCGACGGATGCCGGAAGCGCTCCCGTCGGGGGCACGAGGAGAAGAGGCCCGTTGAGGTAGGCCGCAGACGGCGCCGCGCCGAGCGCGTCGGGGTAATTGAGCCCCGTTGCGATGTACACGATCTCGGCGGCGTCCTCTTCTCCGGGGAAGGCGCGCTCGGATACCTTCACCGCTGTGTCGTAGCGTGATGCTCCGCTGATGCGCTCGGTCGGCGCGGGACCCCCGGGTGCGGGCGAGACCACCGGCGAGACCACCGCGATGTTGCGGTACCCCGGACGAACAGGCGTCGCACGGACCGAGATCGAGGCACCCTTGTCGGCGCCCTGCAGCTGGTACGTGGACTTCGTGGCTCCCGCGATGGCCGACCCGTTCCGCAGCCACTGGTAGTTCACCGAGGTCGGCACAGGTGCCCATGCCGAAGTCCCGACGCCGTTCACCGTGAGCGTCTTGCCGACATACGGGTCGCCGCCGCCGTTGACCGAAACGCTCGATGCCGTCGGCACGGTCGTGTACGGCGTGTAGAAGCCCACTTCGACCGTCGCCGTCGTCGCGGTGGTCGACACGACCCGCACCGTCACGTTGTTGGTGTACGTCTTGATCTGCTCGCCGGCACGGAAATGCATCGCGTGAGTGTGACCGACACCGGAAGTGACGTGACGCGAGAGAGCGAGCGAGTAGCCGGGCCAGTAGTAGTCGCAATTGCCGATGCACTCGTCTTCGTAGAGGCGCATGACGCGCACGCCCGGGCCGTAGTCGTCGTTGGCCTCATTACTGGACCACAGCGCGTACATCGCATTGGCGTCACGCCCGGTGGCCGAACGATACTCGACGAAGAGCTTCTCACCGTTGGTCGGGTCAGTGACCTGCAGCGCGCGGGTGCCCGCCGTCGCGCTGATCGCCTCCACTGTGTAGGTCTGCAGCAGGCCGCCCGAAGTCTTCACCTCCTGAAGTCCGTTCGCCACGGAGAGCGCGCCCAGCTTGACCTTCTGGGTCGCGCTCAGCGCGGCGATGTTGCGGGTCGTGGCGAGGCTGCCGCTCGGCGAGATGAACCCTCCGCCCATGACGTCGAACGTGTCCCAGTACTCGTAGTCCTCGCAGGCGGGGTCGGCGGGCTGCCGCGTTGCGGATTTGCGCGCGCTGTCGACCTTGGGCGCCGTGCACTCGCGGACGTTGGAGTGGTTGAGCGTGATGTTGTGGCCGAACTCATGGAACAGAACCTGGTCCCAGTCGGCGGGGCTCGCGATAGGGATCTGAGCGTGGATCAGACCGCCGTCGTAGAGGGTCGTACCGAGCGTGCCCAGGCCACCGCCGCCGCACCAATTCTCGTCCACGAGCACAACGAGGTGCCGGCTCGTCTGGCCGTACCAGTACGCACCGTTATCGATCGACCCCATGCCGAACGCTGCCGCGCCATTGTTCCAGGCGGTGCGCTCATCGCACACGTCCCACGAGACGGTCTGCGACCGTACGGAGGTCGCCGTGATGGACGAGATCTGACCGGCAGACTGGCTTCCCCAGAACTCGCTCAAACGGCCTACTGCCGCGCTGATCTCGCTAGCCGAGGGAGCAACCGATCCACTGCCGTTCTCCGTGTACGCGATGATGTCCAGCGTGTGCGCCCGTGGCGACACCGCCGCAGCAACGACAGGCTCAGCGAACGCGCTGACAACAGGAAGTGCGACGCCTTCGCCCTCGGCTGCCAGCGCGACTGCCGTCGCGACCTCGGCGGAACTCAGCTCTGCGAGGTCGTCCACTCTTTGCTCGACCGCGACCTGCACGTCGGCGGGGACGTCGACCGTCGCTGTGTATTCCTGCCCGCTCGCCAGGCCCGCAGCATCCACGTCGGTGAGTTCGACCATCGCCCCGTCGTCGGTGAGCAGCGCCACAGAGCCCTCGTGGTGGATCTCGGGTTCAGCTGCCGCGTGGTCGTGCGCTGACATGTGCACCGGGCGCGCTTCGGCGGGGATGACCCGCAGCACACCCGTCAGCTCGACCTGCGTCGGCGCTGCGGTCGCCCCGACCTCGCCGACGGCGGGGCTTGCCGCCATCGTGGTGATGATGAGCGCGGATGCGGCGACGACGCCGGCAACTCCTCGCCACGTGCGTGCTCGACCAGCGTGCATCCTTGCCTCCCGGCGTCCCAGAGCACCAGCATCCCCAGCGGTGCTGGTTCATCCTAAGCATTTCCTGGGAGTTTTCTGACCTCCTGTGGAAAGTTCAGTTGAAGCGGACCCAGAACGACTGAAAGCTCATGAAGAGGTCGTTCTGACGGATGCCGGCGAGCGGGAACGCATCGTCGTGGAGCCAGCCGTAGTTCCTGCCGTGTGCGCCGAGACGCTCGCCGTTCGGACCGAGCGCGAACGCCGCGGCGGCGGACTCCGGGCTCACGAAGGCCGACATCCGCTGGCGAGGATCGAGGAAGCAGGTCGCACCGACCTGGGGGCCGACGCCGAAGTCCACGTTCCACAGGACCTGGTGCACCGCGACGTGATCCGGATGCGGATACGAGTAGCAGGAATGCCCTTCATTGGCGAAGGCGCCGATCATCGCGCCGACCCGCGCCGGGTCGAGCCCCCACGTGTCGCGATTCGCGATGAGCGTCTGCAGCGCCCACGCCGCTTCGTCCTGCGTGAGGTCGCCGTCGCCGAGGTCGAAGAACACCACCGCGCCGCGGCCCGCGGCATCCTTCCACACCCTCGCCGTCCGCAGGGACGCGTCGCAGTCGCGCACACCGTCGTCGTCGTGACAGATCTCGACGCCCTCGGCCGGGAGGTCGGTGTACTCCGTCATCGCGCCGAAGTCGCCCGGGATCGTCGGATCGGATTCCGACATCTGCGTGAGGTAGCCGAGCAGCGAGTTCTGCCGCGCCTCCATGCATTCGGGCGTCCAGCGGCCCGGCGGATCGGGGTCGGGCGCCCGCTCGCCGAGGTCTGCCTGCAGAGACGTCTCGCGGATGTCGGGTTCGCAGAAGCCCGTCTCGTCGCCGCGAGTGAGCGAGACGAAGATCTTGTACTCGTCGGGGGTGTCCTCGACGAGCGACCATGTCTGGAACTCGTCGTCCGGATGCGGCACCACGACGATCGAGGCGGTGTGCTCGACCGGAGTCCGGGCGATCGCGATGGCCAGCAGCGCAACCGTGCCTCCGGCGACGACGGCGAGCAGGATCGACCACGCGATGATCCCGCGCGTGAGGGGAGGGATGCCGGCGGTCACGGGCGCACGTAGATCCGGTGTCGATGCAGGATCATCGCCAGGCCCGTCCAGAACACGAGCAGCAGGATCGTCCACACGAGCTGGGGCGGGCCGGGGAAGGGGATCGCCTCGGCGATCGAATGCGAGAGCGGCACACCCGACGGGCCGGGGTGATGGAGGAGGCTCGTGAGGATGTGCGAGCCGAAGTAGACCAGGAGGCTGTTGCGTCCGAGCGCTAGCAGCGGATAGGACGCGACCTCGATCGGACGCCACGGGTGAGCCCGATCGAGAAGCAGATGCCCGATCAGCAGGACGACACCCGTGATCGCCGCGATTCCGAGTGCGAACGGCGCCGTCCACAGCCGCTTCATGATCGGCAGCTCGACGCCGAGCAGGATCGGGAGCGTGAGGAACGTGAGCGCCGCGAGCGCGACGAACGAGACGCACGCCGCGAGCATCGGGACGATCGCGACCTCGGGTCCGCGTCCCGTCGCGAGCGACCGTCTGCGTGTGGCGAGCATGAGGTGTCCGAGCGTCGCCCCCGCCGAGGCCGAGATCATCGCGCCGAGAATCGCGACGATGCCCTCGGGATCGTGCCCTGCGATGCCACCCGCATACATGTGGGCACCGAAGACGAGGCTGTCGAGAGCACCCGACGGATTGCACTCCTTGGTCAGGATGCCGGCGGTGCAGCGTGTCGCGAAGACGGTCAGGATCGTCGTGTGCACGAAGGCGAGCAGGACGGTGATGATCGCCCATCCGCGCCAGGTCTTGGTGACGAGATGGAGCAGCCCGATGAGTGCGACGAGTACCGCATAGAGCTGGAGGACGCCCGTCACGCGCCACGTGAAGACGTCGAGCGACCACTCGACGATCGCGTTGTAGACGAGGCCCAGGGCGAACAGGACCGCAACCCGCCGCAACAGGGGGCCGACCTTCACGGTGCGCGCCATCGCGAAGGCGAGACCGCAGCCCGAGAGGGTGACGAAGACGGGGAAGATGACGTCGATCGGGTTGACGCCCTCCCACGGAGCGTGGCCGAACCACGACGGCGTGAGGAGGAGACTGTTGACCGACACGCTCGCGATCAGCATCCATCCGCGCGCCCAATCGAGGCTCGCGATCCGGAACGTGTTGTGACGCGAGGGCTTCGCGGGCGGCGCTTCGGGCTCCGTGCCCGACGCAGGCGACAGCGCTGTGTCGTCGGGCGTGGGCATGACGACCAGCTTACGTCGGCGGGCGCGCACGACACGCGCCCGCCGACGTCAGCGGTTGCCTACTGATCTGCCGAAACGACCACGTACTCCTCGAGCTCCGCCATGACGGCCGCGCTCACGGCGCCCGTTCCGCCGAGAACGCGGATCGACCGCGGCTGCAGACGCGTCAGCTCATCCTTCGTCGCCTGCGGGAGCGCGGCCTTGTCGGTCAGCAGCACCGGCCCCGCGTTCACTCCTCCGGCCGGAGCGGCCGAGAGTGCGTCGGGGAAGGTGAGGCCGTTCGCGATGTAGACCACGTCGACGGGCGGCGTGAACGTCTCGGCCGAGATGACCGCCGACGTGTCGTAGCGCCCCTGTCCGGAGAGACGCCCGGCCGCCATGTCGAGATCGATGACGACTTCGAACCGCTCACCCGTCAGCTGGCACGGGAACGGCGGGCTCGCGGGCGCTTGCGCGTAGCCGACGATCGTGATCGAGGGTGTGCGAGCGAGGTTCCACACCGCCTCCATAAACGGCTGGTCGGGCAGCTCGAACGTCAGGGTCGAGCCGTCCGGCGACACGGTCGTCGACTGCGGCCCCTCTTGGAACCCGAAGCCCTCGGTATCGCCGATCGGGCACATGTTCTCGCGGATGAACGAGTACTCGAACCCGCGATCACCCGTCCAGTCCCCGTCGGGTCCGGTTGTGAAGAACCCGGGCGCCGCCGTGACGGTGATGCTGTCGCCCCACCACGCGGTGATCGGCTCGGCCGTCGTGTCGTACGTCCGCACGGTGCCGTCGTCGCTCGTCGCCTCACTCGGCACGGACACGGCCGATGTCGACGGCACGAAGGTGCCGAGTTCCTTGAGGACGTCGAGGCTCACCGCTCCCTTGCCGCCGAGGACGAAGATCTTCTGCGGGTTCAGCCTCTCGAGCTCTTCGCGGATGGCCGCCGGGATCTCGGTGGGGGTCACCAGCAGCACGGGGCCGCCGGTGTATCCCGCAGCCGGGCCGCCGGACAGCGCGTCCGGGAAGTTCATCCCGTTCGCGACGTACGCGATGGGCACTCCTGGTGCGAACGTCGCTGCGCTGATGGCTGCGGAGGTGTCGAAACGCCCCGGACCGGAGAGCCGCTCGACTGTGCCCGATCCCACGATGTAGGACTGCAGCGTCGGGATCAAGGCGTCGCTCACGGCGCCCTTGCCGCCGAGGACGACGATCTTCGCGGGCTGCAGGCGTGTCAGTTCGTCCTTGATCACCTGTGGGATCTCGGCGGTCGCCGTCAGCAGCACCGGACCACCTTCGAAGCCTGCGGCCGCGGCGCCCGACAGCGCGTCGGGGAAGTTCATCCCGTTGGCGATGTACGCGACGGGGACTCCGGGCGAAAACGTGTCACGGCTGATCGCGGCGGACGTGTGGTACCGGCCCGCGCCGGAGAGCCGCTCGACGGCGCTCGGCACATCGAGCTTGTCGTAACCCGTGACGTACAAGGGCCGCAGCGCCGGCATGCAGTCGCACGCGTACATGCTGGGCGTGAGGATCGCGATCTTGCCGGCATCCCCCGTCATCTGGACCTCCGCGGTGACCTGCCCGGTCGCCGGCGACCCCAGCGAGGTGTCCTCACGCAACTCGACGAGGCGGGGATCCATGATGTCGCCCGGAATCTCTTCATCGGCACCGAGGAGGATGCTGTAGATCTGCGGCCTCGCGAGCATCGAGCTTCCCCCGTTGAGATCGCGGAAGTTGACCGTGATGCTGGCGATGTCGCCCAGCGCTTGAACGCCGGCCTGCTGGAAGATCGTGCCACCGATGCCGATGGTGGTCCCGCCCGATCGGACCGTGGACGACACCGTGAAGCTCGGCAGGTCGGCATACCCCAGGCCTGTGCCCGACGTCGTCTCGAGCAGGACGACGATCGTCGTGCCCGGCGTGTGGACGCCGTCGATGTCAAGGAACACGTCGTTGCGATACGAGTACGCGGGGACTTCGACCGGGTGCTCCGACGCGGCGCCGCCGATCGTGGTGTGCACGACGAAGACGACGGCATGCTCCAGCGGGTTGCTCGCATTCAGCTCGAGAATGTCGTTGACGGGAACCTCGACGAAGGCCGAGGGGTTCGTGTGGTAGGGCTGCCCCTGCCACAGGTCGTACTGCGGGCTCGCCGCGGCTGCCGGGGCCACCAGCGCGCTCAGAGCGAGCGTCGCGATCGCAACCCCCGCAGTCCATCGTCCCCAACACACACGACGAGTAACGCTCATCGACAACTCCCAGATCCGCGCCCCCGGCCTCCCCCACGGAGCACAGTCGGACTCGGCACACAGCCGTAGAAGCGAACGTATTGTATGCGCGCGCATGCGCGCAACGACATGTTCGTGCCGACGTGCACCGCGAGCGCGGCGGAATGGTGTCAGGCGGCGCCGACGACGATCCTCGGCGTGCCGGCCCAGGCCGCGGCATCCGACGCGTTCCGTCCGTCGACGAGGAGACGGATGCCCGGCACATCCGTCGGCGCGAGGGTGCGGTACAGAGCGTGGTCGGTCTGGAGAACAGCGACATCGGCGGGCTCGCCGAGCGCGTAGGGCTCGAAGCCGAGGCTGCGCAGTTCGTCATCGCTGTACAGCGGGTCGTGGACGAAGACCTCGGCCCCGCGTTCGCGCAGCGCGGCGGCGGTCGGGAACACGCCCGAGAAGGCGGTCTCCTTGACTCCCCCGCGGTACGCCGCCCCGAGGATCACGACACGAAGCCCTTCGAGCGAGCCGAGGATGCCGGCGGCCTGGGCGACGAGCCGCTCGGGCATCGACGCGTTCAGCAGTCGCGCGGTGCGGACGATGTCGGCGTCGGGATCGGTCGAGAGGTACAGCCGCGGGTAGACCGGGATGCAGTGTCCGCCGACGGCGATTCCGGGCCTGTGGATGTGGCTGTACGGCTGCGAGTTGCACGCTTCGATGACCTGGTAGACATCGATGCCGTGCTCCGCGGCGAACAGGCCGAACTGGTTCGCGAGTCCGATGTTGACGTCGCGATAGGTCGTCTCGGCGAGCTTGGCCATCTCGGATGCCTCGGCGCTGCCGAGGTCCCACACGCCGTTCGGGCGCGCGAGGTCGTCGCGCTCGTCGAACTGCAGCACTGCCTCGTAGAACTCGCGGGCGCGGCGCGCGCCCTCTTCGGAGAGCCCGCCGATGAGCTTCGGGTACTTGCGCAGGTCGGCGAACACACGGCCGGTGAGCACGCGCTCGGGTGAGAACACGACGTGGAAGTCGCGACCTTCGACCAAGCCCGAGACCTCTTCGATCATCGGCTTCCAGCGACCGCGGGTCGTGCCGACCGGCAGAGTCGTCTCGTACGAGACGAGGGTTCCGGGCGTGAGGTGCTGCGCGAGCGAGCGGGTCGCGGCATCCATCCACGCGAAGTCGGGCTCCCAGGTCGCGTCGTCGACGAAGAGCGGGACGACGAGGACGACCGCGTCGGCGCCGGGGATCGCCTCGGCGTAATCGGTCGTCGCGCGCAGGCGCCCCGTCGGCACGAGCTCGGTGAGCTTGTCCTGCAGGTGGTCCTCGCCGGGGAAGGGCTCGACCCCCCGATTCACGCTGTCGACCGTTGCGGGATTGACGTCGACGCCGATCACCTCGTGCCCGGAGTCGGCGAACTGGACTGCGAGCGGGAGCCCGATCTTTCCGAGGGCCACGACGGCGATGCGCATGGATTCCAGTCTACGAGGGCCGCCGGGCCATCCGCGCCGACCTCACCCCGGGCACATCTGCCATTCCTCGACCGGCGCGGCGAGCGCTCCCGTTCCGCCCAGCACGCGCGACGTCAGGACGCGGAGCCTCAGCGCCTCGCCCGCGACGTCGGCCGGCACGCACGTCTTCGGGATGACGTACAGCGGCGCCTGTCGGGCTCCTGCGAGCGCCGCGCCCGCGAGGGCGTCGGCGAAGCCCGTCCCCGTCGCGAGGAAGAGCTCTTCGGAGTCGGCGAACGCATGCCGGTTGATCGCGACGGAGGTCGCGTAGCGGCTCGCTCCGGCGAGGCGCGTGACCGTCTGGATGCCCGGGATCTCGGCCGCGGCATCCGCCACCATCTCGCTCACGGCACCCGTGCCGCCCGTGATCAGCACGCGCTGAGCCCCGAGCTCTTCGACCAGCGCGCCGAGCGGCTCGGGCACCCCTGCACCTTTGCCGTCGACCAGCAGGACGGGCGCGCCGGCGGTGGCGGCCGCAGAGCTCGCCGACAGCGCGTCCGGGAAGTCGCGCCCGGTCGCGAGGAAGACATCGTCGACGTCGTCGAAGACGGAGGACACGAGCGCGCGGGATGTCGCGTAACGGTCGGCTCCGGCGATGCGGTCGACCACGGGCGCATACTCTTCGAGCCTCGATTCGACAGCGCGAGAGACCGCGCCGAAGCCGCCGACCACGACGATGCGGTCGGGTTCGAGTCGATCGAGCTCGGCGGCGACCGCGGCAGGGAGTGCGGTCGGTGCCGTCAGCAGCAGCGGCCCGCCTTCTATCGCCGCCGCGGGCGCGGCCGAGAGTGCGTCGGGGTAGTTCGCGCCCGTCGCGAGGTAGACGACCGGCACGCCGGGACCGAAACCCTCCTTGGAGATCTCGACGCCCGTCGCATAGCGATCGCGCCCCGCATGGCGCTCGACGGTCATCGCGGGGGCGAGAGCCAGCCCGCCCAGTTGGGCGGAGCTCATGTCGGTCACGCGCCGTCCGAGCAGCTCCTGCGGGAGTCCCCCCGAGTTGTCGGGATAGTAGACGCCCGCCGGGCTCTCGAATCGCAGGGTGCGCAGGGACCCGTCCTCCGCCAACCCGAAGAGCGGCGCAGCGTGCCCGAAACCCGACTCGATGCGCGCGACCGCGTCGCCGGCGAGCCGCCGACTGCCGGCGAAGTTGTGCGTGCCGCTGAGGTTTCCCGCCCAGCCGAAGAACGACCCCGACGCCGTCGTCGCCCACACCTCGTAGAGATCCGCGTCGACCGTGACGAACGGGTCGGTCGAGGTCATCGTCGCCCACGGATAGGCGTAGTCGCCGTGCTGGACGAACCACGACACGATCTCGCCATCGCCACGAAGGGCCGTCGCCTGCAGCCCGCCGGAGTCCACGGCGACGAAGTCGCTCGTCGCGAAGCGCGGCGGCACGGGCACTTCGCCCAGCGCACACGTGCTGTCGGGGTCTCCGTGGCCGCCGTACCAGCCGCGATTCCACACGCTGAGCGAACCGTCGGTCAGGAGCGCGATGCCGTTCGAGACACTCACCTCGACGTCGTCGACCGGTACGCCCAGCAGCGAGCGAGGGATGTCGTTGAGGCAGTCGCCCCATGCGTGCAGCGTGCCGTCGTCGGCGATCGCGACGTTGTAGCCGCTGCCATCCGATCGGATCGCCGCGACGTCGAGGGCGGCGATGCGCTCGGGCACGACCCAGTTCCTTGCGATCACTTCAGGAGTCACCCCGGGGCCGCTCATCCAGTCGTAGCCGCCCCACGCGTGCACGTCGCCGTCGGCATCGAGCGCGAAGGAGCCGCTCTGGCCGCCACCGGCGACATCGATGATGTCCTCGTCGCGCAGTGATTCCGGTGCCGGCTGCCGGTAGGGGAGCCTCCCCGTCGTCGCGCCCTTGGCGTCGACCGAGACGACCGGCAGGCCCGGCGCCACGGCATCCGCACCGACATAGACCTGAACGTCGCCGTCGACCGTGCGCGTGCCGTCGGACACACGGAAGCGGATCACCTCGCCGTTGCGTTCAGGCTCGGCGTCGGCCGTGTAGACGAGGTTCGGCGCCTCACCCGAGAGCGTGCCCAACTGCGGTGACGACGTCACCTGCCACGTCAGCGGATGACCCTCATCGTCGCCGCCGGAGAGGATGATGGGCGTCGACTCCCCCGGCTTCACCTCGACGCTCGTTCGCTGCGTCCACGGTGCGTGATCGCCTGCGGCCGGGTCACGCCACGTCACCGTGACCGAATCGGCAGCCGATCCCACGCGAACGCGGAACGTGACGTCGACTTCATGACCGAAGGTGAAGCACTCCGTCATGACCGTCCCATAGTGGTTGTACATGTTGGGTCGTGTCTGGTCGAAGTCGAGATCGCCTGTGCTGTCCAGCCGCACTGTCATCGGCCCGCCGCCGATCGCACTGCCGTCTGCTCTGCGCGGGACCGCCTCCAGACACACCTCGTCACCCGTACGGGCGGTCTCGTCAGACGCTGTGAGATCGATCGACGCGACGCTCGCGTCCAGCGGCGGCGCGAGCGCACCCTCGAGTCCGTTCGCGACCGCGTCGGTGTCGCGACCGAACTGGTCCACGCCGATCGCGGCTTCGCGGAACTGCTCCGCCTGATAGCGAAGCGTCGCCGCGCTCGAGGCGCCGGGGGCATGAGCGACCTCTTCGAAGTCGAGGTAGCTGCGCTCGACTTCGGCGATCTGCTCCTCGGTCCACCCGGCGGCGAGCGCGAGCGATTCCTCGGCAGGTGTATAGCCCGATGCCGCGACGCGGCGCGCGAACGCCGCATACCCGTCGCGGCCCTCGGTCGTCGGGAAGACGACGGGATCGGTCCACGCGCGCGACGCGGCGTCACCATCACCGGCGAGCGCCGCCGAGGCATCCGCCGACCGTACGAGGGCCCGCTCGAAGTCGCGACTGAAGTCGGAGACAGCGCGGATCTGCATAGCCTCGTACTCGAGTGAGTTCGCAGCCTGAGCCCCCTGATACCGCTCGTATGCGCGCAGGATCGCCCGGCCATAGGCACGCTGCTCCTCCATCGCCTCGACATACTCCTGGAGCGCCGGGCTGCCGAGCCCAGCGGGCACGGTCTGGAACTGCGGCTGCTCGACCGAGGTGAAGTTCGGGTCGGGCGGGTCGAGCTCGATGTCCTTGTGCATCTGCTGCACGTTGCACGCGATTCCCCGGAGCATCCATTCCCACAGCGGCGGCGGTGGGATGTCGACGCCGAAATCCCCGGACGAGCCACCGGAATCGTCGCCGAGAGCGGTCCGGACCGTCTCGATGAGTGTCACGCCGTTCCGGACGGTCGACTTCTTGACGTAGTCGCGCCCGGCCGTCGCCACGTCGCGCACGTTGAAGGCGGTGCATACGGCGCTCGCGCCCCGGGTCGCCTCGCGGGACGCGGCTTTGAACCGTTCCGCGTCCTCCGCGCCCGTCGACGGGGGGCACGCGCCGGGTTCGCACGGGAAGACCGTGAAGACGTCCGATACGTGGTTCGGACTCCAGTTGCCCGACGAGCCGGACTCGCTCAGCAGCTGCCAGTCCCCCGGCAGGAGCCGTGGCCCCGCGATGAGCGAGTACACGGTGCCGATCCCGATCAGGACGTTCGGCGGCCCCATGTTCGCGGGATCGTCGCAATCGGCCGCCCCACCCGCCGGGATGATGCACACCCGCCCGCCGCCCAGGTCGGACAGTCCGATGACGAAGATCGCGTCGTCCTGGTTGAAGCTGTCGACGAGCTCGCCCGCACCGTTCGCCGGCTGCGGATGGTTGAACGCCGCCTCAGCGGCCGGCGGGACCACAGGGACCAATGCGAGCACGAGCGCGAGGAGGACACCGAAGACCAGGAACCGCACCCGCACCGACGTACGATTCATGAGGATCCCCACCCCCTGATCGCGGCTGCCCCAGCAATGCCGTTGCGCAGAAGGTAGTCGGCGCCGATGCGCCCGTCAAGAGCTAGCCCGCTGTCAAAGCCTCGATGACGCGCTCCGCCGCGTGTCCGTCGCCGTAGGGCGTCTCGTCCGTGTCGGCGGGACGCGGACGCGAGACGCCCGCCGCGATCTCCGCCGCGGTGTCGGCCAGAACGTTCCACCCCAGCTCGATCGTCTCGACCCACTCGGTCTCGGTGCGCACCGTCGTGCACGGCACGCGCAGCAGGAAGGCCTCCTTCTGCAGGCCGCCCGAGTCGGTGACGACGCCGGCACTCGCCTGCACGGCGGCGATGAGATCGGGATACGCGAGCGGCGCATGCGCGTGGAGCGAACCCTGCGTCAGATCGATTCCGTGCGCAGCGGCCTTCGCGACGACGCGCGGATGAGCGAGGAGGATGACCGGGCGGTCGAGACCTGCGAGACCCTCGACGACCGCACGCAGGCGCTCCGGATCGTCGGTGTTCTCGGCGCGGTGGATCGTCGCGACGTAGAAGCCTTCGGGCTCGAGCCCGAGCTCTTCCACCAGCACCGACGGGGCGCCGGCGAGGCCGTCCCGCACGTCGAAGAGGACGTCGGTCATGACGTCGCCCACGAGGATCGTCCGCTCCGCGAGACCCTCATGCGCGAGATGGTCGACCGCGACCTGCGTCGGGGCGAGCAGCAGGTCGGCCGCATGGTCGGTGAGCACGCGGTTGTGCTCCTCGGGCATCCGGCGATTGAAGGAACGCAGTCCCGCCTCGAGGTGCGCGACGGGGAAGTGGAGCTTGACCGCGCTCAGTGCCGCGGCGACGGTCGAGTTCGTGTCGCCGTACACGAGCACCCAATCCGGCTGATGCTCGTCGAACACCGCGTCGAGGGCCGCGAGCATCGAGCCCGTCTGAACGCCGTGACTGCCGCTGCCCACCCCGAGGTGCACGTCGGGCGCGGGGATGCCGAGGTCCTCGAAGAACACATCCGACAGCATCGCGTCGTAGTGCTGGCCCGTGTGGACGATGACGTGCTTCACACCAGCCGCGGCCGCCGCATGTGCGATCGGAGCGAGCTTGACGAACTGGGGGCGCGCGCCGACGACGCTGACGATCTTCACGGGACCCCAGTCTACGTTCGCGACCGCGGCCCGCCGTGTCAGAAGACGCGCCGCACGAACGGGACACGTCGCGCGAGGACCGTCACGACGAAGGACAGCACGACGACGGCCGCCCACATCGCTCCCGCGCCCCACAGGGTGCTGCTCGCCGCCTCGGCGAATGCGGGGAAGACCATGCGCAGGACGACGATGAAGGCGAAGTGCACGAGGAAGACCCCGAAAGCCGCGTCCGAGATCGTCTGCAGGAACCGCGATGTGCGCGGACGCGGCGTCCACGCGGCGAGGGCGGAGCGCACCACGACGAAGATGCACAGTGTCGCGATCGCCGTGAACGGCCCCAGGTAACCGGCGGGGGCGACCGCGCGCAGGAGCGGGAACGCCGGCGTCAGGCCGTACTGCACGACGACCTCGGCCAGGCACAGCACCGCCACGAGCGCCGCGATCACGACACCGCGGCGGCGCAGGACGACGTCCTTCAGCGCCCAGCCGGCGAGGAAGTACCCGACGTAGGGCACCCACTGGGTGAACGCGTTGAGCGCGATCGGGCGCGGTTGCCCTGCCAACGCGAGCAGCCCCGATGTGCTGTAAGCGAGAACGGATGCCGCGAGGACCACCCCGGCGAAGATCAGCGCCCGCCGCTGGCCGCCTTGAGCGAGGAAGGCCGCGAGCACAGGGGCCACCACATAGAGCCCGACGATGAGCCACAGGAAGTACAGGTGCGTGTACGGGTGCCCTTGAAGCAGAAGCGCCGCGATCTGCGTCGGACCGAGGTCGTGTCCGCTCAGGATGATCCTCACGACGAGGATGTAGAAGATCGGCCAGAACACGACCGCCGGGCCGAGTCGGAGCACGCGACGACGGTAGAACTGCCCCGGCCCCGCAGCCTGCAGGCGTGGCGCGAGGACCAGGGCGCCGCTGACCATCACGAACGCCGGCACGACCCAGACGAATCCGAGGTCGATCGCGACCGCCGTCCACCACGTCTTGCCGCCGCGCACGGCGTCGTTCGTGACGATCGCGCCGAAGACGTGGATCGCGACGACGCCGAGCACCGCCAGGATGCGCAGGACGTCGAGCGACGGCTGACGCGCGACGGCCGGAGAGTCGGCGCTCGTGCGAGGAGTGGACACGAGGCACCATGGTAGTCGGCCGCCCGCATCCCGATTGATAACGTGAACCGGTGCGCATCCTCGTCGTGACTCCGTGGTTCCCGACGGATCGGTCACCCGCGTCCGGGCTCTTCGTCGCCCGCGAAGCGCACGCGCTCGCCGAGGCGCACGACGTCCACGTCCTCCACCTCGACTGGACCGGGGCCTCCGACGCCGAGACCGCTGCCGTGGGTCTCGATGTGTCGCGCGTCTCCCTGCGTCGCACCCGCCCGGCCGACTTCGCGCGCGCGCGGCGACTCGTGCGCGAGGCGGCTGCGGGAGCGGACGTCGTGCACACCCACGCTCTCACGGGTCTGCTGCCCTGGCTCCGCGGGAGGCCCGCCGACCGCCCGTGGGTGCACTCCGAGCACTGGTCGGGCCTCACAGCCCCCGAGACGCTCGGCGTCGGGGAGCGGATGCTGCTGCGCCCCCTTCGACGCGTGCTCGCTCGCCCCGAGGCCGTGATCGCCGAGAGCCGACGCCTCGCCGCGGCGATCCGCCCGCACCGGCACGGCACCGTCGAGATCGTTCCGTGCGTCGTCCCCGCCGCGCCCGCCGTCGCGTGGCCGCAGGGCGACCGCCTGCTCGCCGTGGGCGGCCTCATCCCCCGCAAGGGACCGCTGCTCGCCGTCGGCGCGCTCGCCGCGCTCATCGCCCGCGGGCGTCCGGCGACCCTGACGTGGATCGGCGAAGGCCCCGAGCGCGAGAGCGCGCACGCCGAGGCGGAGCGGCTCGGCGTCTCCGGTGCCCTGCGCCTCACCGGCGCTCTGCCGTCCGCCGACGTCGAGCGCGCCTTCGCGGAAGCGCGTCTGTTCGTGCTCCCGACGCAGGGCGACAACTTCTGCGTCGCCACGGCCGAGGCGCTCACCCACGGGCGCCCGATCGTCAGTGGCGCAGCGACGGGAGCGGTCGACTATTCGCATCCCTCCGTGAGCAGGTTCGTCGATGTGCAGACGCCGCGGGCGTACGCCGACGCGATCGAGGACCTTCTGACCGCCACGTCAGCGATGACTCCGCACGACGTCTCGGCGACCGTGGCGGATGCCTTCACTCCGACCACGGTGCGCGAAGGCATCGAACGCGTCTATCGCTCGATCGGGGTTCCGGCATGAGCGATCCGGCCGTCGACGTCGTCATCCCCGTGCACGACCTCTCGCGTCCCGTCGCGCGCGCCGTCGGGTCGGTGGTGCTGTCGACGGGCGCCGACGTGCGGGTGAGCGTCGTCGCCCATGGCCTGGAACCCGGCGATGTCGAGGGCGCTCTCGGCTCTCTCGCAGCGCGGCCGGACGTCCGCGTGCTGGGCTTCGCGGACGGCATCCCGAGCCCCGCCGGCCCCTTCAACGCGGGATTGGATGCCGCGACCGCCCGGTTCACATCGGTCATGGGCTCCGATGACACCCTCGCGCCGGGAGCGATCGATTCGTGGCTGCGGCGCGCCGAGCGCGACCGCGCCGACGTCGTGATCTCGCGACTGCGCCACGCGGCGGGTGCCGCTGTCCCGACCCCGCCGACCCGACCGCGGTCGCGCGCGGCCCTCGATCCCGTGCGGGATCGCCTGAGCTATCGCTCCGCACCGCTCGGACTCGTCTCACGCGCCCGATTCGGTGGGCTGCGCTTCGCCGCCGGCATCCCCGTCGGCGAAGATCTGCCCTACGTGACGCGACTGTGGTTCTCGGGGGCGGGAATCTCGTACGACCGCACCGGGCCGGCCTACCTGATCCACGACGACGCCGCGGGGCGGACGACCTTCGCTCCCCGTCCGCTCGCCGAGACCTTCGCGTTCCTCCCCGCGGTGCTGGACGATCCGTGGTTCGGTGAACTGCCCACAGCGTCCCGGCAGTCCGTGATCGTGAAGTTCATCCGCATCCATCTCTTCGGCGCCATCACGCAGCGCCTCGATCCCGCCGCGTGGACACCGTCGGAGCGGACGACGCTGCGTGCCACCGCGGTGGCGATGCTCGCCGCGGGCGAAGGCATCGAGCGGGTGCTGTCGCGGCGCGACCGCGATCTGCTCGACGCCGCGCTCGATCCCTCGATCCCCGCGGAGCGGCTCATCCGTGCGGCGACCCTGCGACGGCAGTTCGCGCACCTGGGGTCGCTCGTCCCCCGATCGCTGTCGCGGCTGCTGCATCGGGAAGGCCCCGTGCGGTTCGCCGCGGCATCGGCGCTGCAGATGAGCTGAGCGCGTTCAGGCAGCCGCGAGGGCGTCGATCGCCCGCTTCCAGACGGCCACCTGGCTCTCGCTGGACAGCTCGCGCGCCGACGCGTGCGACGCTGCCTTCATCGCCGCGACGGACGCGGCCGTCAGCGCGTCGATCGCCTCGCTCAGCGCAGGCGCCGTGAAGTCCGACGCCACGGCGCCGATGCCGTAGCGGCGGACGTAGTCGGCCATCTCGGGCGATGGTCCGACGAGCACCGCCAGCCGCGCCTGCACGTAGTCGAAGATCTTGTTCGGGAGCGCCCACCGGTTGTTGAAGTTGACGGGCGGCAGGACGTGCACACCGACGTCGAATCGCCGCAGAGTCTCAGCCAGTTCGGCGTACGGCACGGGCGCGTTGAGCCGAATGCGACCGCCCGCCCGCGCGGCGGACTCCCGCAGCTCGGCGAGATACACCTCGTCGTTCGGCGTGAGATACAGATCCAGAGTGGCGCCCGACGCCGCGCCGACGACCCCGTCGATGAGGGTGCCCAGATGGCGATTGCGAAGCGCCGCACCGGAATGCACGAGACGCAGCGGCTCGCCGACCGGCGTCGGCTCGGCATCCGCGTACGGCGCCGCGTTCGTCACGATCTCGGGGAGGAACCCGAACCTTCGCTCGTACTCCCGCGCGATCCCGCTGCTGACCGTGGTCCAGGAAGCCGCGCGCGCGACGTATCGTCGCGTCATCCACTCGATGAACGGACGCACGAACCAGCGGAAGCGCGGCGACTCGTCATGCTGCCGCGGCGAGTACTCGTGCAGATCGGCGTGCACGCCCTTGACGGGTGCCAGCGACAGCGCGAGGGGGACGGCATCCACATCGTCGGCCAGCACGACGTCGAACCGGCGCCCGGCGAGCTGCCCGGCTGCAGACGCGATCGCCTGATTCTTGCGATATGCCCAGCGGTACTGGCGCAGCACGACCGCGAGGCGCGGATATCGCCAGATCGCGAACTCGTCCGGAATGCGGACGTGGTCGGCGACGCCCGTGGGCGCCTCGCCGTACCCGCACGTCGTGACCTCGTACTCGTCCCGCAGCAGCGCGACCTGCTTGAGGACGCGGGCATCCGACGCGATCGGCGAGAAGGAGAGGATCAGCACTCGCGAGCGCGCGTCGGGACTGGGCACCGTCCGACGCTACCAGCGCGCGATCGTCACGATGCTTCTCCCGCCGTCCGCACGAGCTCCGCCGCGCGGGGTCCCGTCACCTGCACGTCGAACTCGCGCTCCCACAGGCGCCGCGGTCGGTACGCGTCGTCCGGGGCATCCAGCACCGCACGGATCACTTCCGCAAGAGCGCGGGCGGACACCTCGCGGGGCACGAGCTCTCCGGTTCCCAGGTCCGGTCCGACGATCTCGGGCGTCCCCCCGACCGACGTCGCGACGATCGGGATGCCGCGGGCGATCGCCTCCATGATGCTCACCGGGACGCCCTCGGTCGTGCTGGCGTTGACGAACACGTCGACGCGGGTCGTGTCATAGAAGTCGGTGACGGCGGCGTTCGGCGTACGGCCCGCCAGCTCGACGGTCAGTCCCTCGGGGAGCTCTGCGGCCGCCGCGGCGAGCTCGTCCGCAAGCGGCCCGTCACCGAAGTGCACCCACCGCACGGGTCGGTCGGCTGAGAGCCCCGGAAGCACCTTGAGCGCCGAGAGGATGAGTCCGACACGTTTGAGGTCCGACACGGCGGAGCAGGAGACGACGAGCCGCTCCCCCGCTCGCGGCGACCGCTCGAGCACGCGCGGTCCGGGCACACCGAGGCGGCTCACGCGGATCTTCGCCGCGACGCCGCGCTGCGGGTGGCGCTCGGCGACATAGCGCGCGCCGTCCTGCGAGATCGTCAGGATGCGATCCGCCCGGTCGAACAGGAAAGGGCGGAACGGCAGGTACCCGCTCGCCGATCGGTACTCGTACAGGTCGTACCCGTGGACGCGCACCACACGGGCATCCACCCCCCGCACCCAGGGCACGGCCAGACCGCCGCCCATCCCCCAGAAGCCGTACGCGACGATGCGGTCGGCGCCGGCGACCGCATCGCGCACGGCGCGCCGATTCGCCTGCGTCACGCCGACGCGCGCCGCCATGAGGAAGAGCCGTGCGTGGCGCAGCAGTCGCCCCGCGCGCAGCTCCGCCCAGGCCGCACGTGCGATGAGACCCAGGTAGCGCGGCGTCAGCGGCGTCCAGATCCGGTCCTCCGGTACGGGGACGAAGAGGTTGCCGCCCAGGGCGACGTTGCCCGGCATCTCGACGACGCCCGCCGAGGTGTCGCGAGCGTGGCAGAAGACGACGACGTCGTCGAACGTCGCCGCGAGATCTCGGATCTCCTTCTCGACGAAAACGGCATCACCCGAGGCATACGGGTAATCGTTCGTGAAGAGCAGGAGCCGCGACGTCATCGCTTGCGTGCCATGAGCCCGTCGATGAGGCGCTCCCACACGTCGACCTGCCGTTCGCCGGCGAGCTCCGGCGCACAGTCGTTCGCGTTCGCCTTGAACCGCGTGACGGACTCGACGCTCAGCCGCTCGATCGCCGCCGTCGTCGCCTCGAGCGTGAAGTCCGCTGCGACCTCGCCGATGCCGTACTGATCGACGTAGTACTCCATCTCGACCGAGGGCCCGATGATGACTCCGAGGCGCGACTGCACGTAGTCGAACAGCTTGTTCGGGAGCGCCAGCTTGTTGTTGAAGTTGATCGGCGGCAGGACGTGGATGCCCATGTCGTACTCATTGAGCGTGTCGGCCAACTCGGCATACGGCACGGGATCGTGCACGGTCACGCGGCGCGAACGGGCGGCGAAGTCCTTCAGCTCCTGCAGGTAGGGCGGGTCGTTCGCCGTGAGGTAGAAGTCCAGCGTGACGTCGTTGGCGGCGGCCTCGACGGCTTCGGCCATGATGTGCAGGTTGCGGTTGCGCAGGCACGCACCGCTGTGCACGATGCGGATCGGCTCGTTCACCGATCCCGGCGTGTAGTCGTGCCCCGGCGCGGCGTTGGTGACGAGTTCGGCGCGGAAGCCGAAGTTCTTCTCGTACTCGTCGACGATCCCGCGGCTCACCGTCGACCACGCGTCGGCCTTCGTGACGTATCGCCGCACGACCCATTCGAACCACGGCGTGATCCGCTCGAACCAGGCCGGATTGTCATCGTGCAGGCGGGGGCTGTACTCGTGCAGATCCGCGAGCACGCCGTGCCGCGGCCGGAGTTTCACCGCGACCGGGACGGCCTCGACGTCGTTGGCGATCGCGACGTCGAATCTGCGCCCTTTGAGGTGGGCTTTGGACCACACCACCGCCGAGAGCTTCCAATAGACCTTCCGGTACCGCTTCAGCGTGATGAGCTTGCCGTCGAGGTCGTTGTAGCGTTCTTCGATCGGAATCTCGATGTGCTCCACGACGCCTTCGGGAGCCGGACCGTACCCGCACGTCGTGACGTCGTAGTCCTGCGTGAAGCGGGCGACTTGCTTGAGCAGGCGGGCATCGCGCGCGATCGGCGAGTAGGACAGAATCAGCATCGTCGGTCGTCGCGTCATGGACGGGTGGCCTTTCGTTCGCGATTCAGAACGTAGAGAACATAGCGGCGCAGCGTGGACTCGCGCGCGAAGCTGTGGATCAGGTCGGGCGTCAACCAGCGCTCACGCCGGCCCGCGCGGGCGGCGTGGGCGACAGCATCCACCACCCCGACGACGTCGGGGTGGTCGCGAAGAGTGTCGAGGATGCCGCGGTCCTGGATGTTGAACGGGGCGAGCGTCCGCGGCGCAAGCGCCTGCAGCCGCGCGAGCAGGTCTGCAAGGGAGCGCACCTCGGCATCCCCGTCCCAGTCCTCGGGCTTCGGTCGGGCACGCGCGTAGCCGATGACGCTCACCCTGATCAGCTTCACGGCGAGCGCGCGGCGATGCGCGGCCCCGAGGCTCGCGGCGACGCCCTCGTCGAGCAGTCGGCTGATCGGTGCGAACGTCTCCTCGATCGTCAGCCGCGCGTGGGTCGTGCGCTCGGCAGCGTCCACGCCGATCACGTAGCACGGCGATCCGGGTGCACGATCGACCCTCGACGACTGCGCGAAGAGGCGGATCCCGAATTCGAAGTCCTCGCCGACGCGCACGCCCTCCGTCATCCGGAGCCCCATCGCGCGCATGGTCGCCGTGCGGATGAGGCCGAGCGGGGCCGTGCGGTAGAACAGCCGGTCTTTCGCGGCGTCCAGGCGGCGACGGCGTCGCAGTCGTGCGAGCGGGTTCGGCATGACGGGCAGACCGTCGATGCGGATCGCCCCGATGAGCGCATCCGGACTCTCTCGACGCGCGTGGGCGACCCATCGCGACATCGTCCCCGCCTCGAGGAAGTCGTCCGACCCCATCACCGAGCAGTACTCCGCATCGACGAGGTCGAGCCCGCGGTTGAATGGGCCGGCCGGGCTGCGGATGCCGTCGGAGAACTCCTCGACGCGCCAGGCACCGTCGATGCCCGCGAGTCGCTCGGCGAGGGGCTCCCCCGGAATCCCGTGCGCGACGACCGTGACCCGCACGTCGTCACGCACGTCGGGGTCGGCCAGCACGGATCGCACCGCGCGCTCGAGCGGACGCGAGGGGTCGTGGCACGCGATCACGACATCGACGAACGGCATCACGTGAGCCCGGCCAGCTGGGCCTGCTCGGCGAAGTTCGGCACCGCGGCCACGAGCTCTTCGAATGTCCCCCGCGCCGCGATCGTGCCGTCCTGGAGGAAGCAGATCTGGTCGCTGTCGCGGATCGTCGAGAGGCGGTGCGCGACGGAGATGATCGTGACCTCGCCCTTGAGTCCGCGGATGGATGCCGTGACCAGCGACTCGGTCTTGGTGTCGAGGGCGCTCGTGGCCTCGTCGAGGACGAGGATGAGCGGGTCGCTGTAGAGGGCGCGGGCGATCCCGAGCCGCTGCCGCTGACCGCCCGACAGAGCGAGTCCGCGTTCGCCGATCCGACCGCGCATGCCGCCGTCGCGCGCTTCCACGGTGCCCCACAGCTGAGCCTTCTCGAGAGCAGCGCGGACTTTGTCGAAGTCGATGTCGTCGTCCTCCCACGACAGCGCGACGTTCTGCGCGATCGTGCCGTCGAAGAGGGCGACCTCCTGCGGAACATAGCCGACCCGCGCGCGCCACGCAGCGAGGACGTCGACGAGGTCCTGGTCGTCGACGCGCATCGTGCCGCGCTGGGGGACGAGAAGCCCGAGGAGGACGTCGACGAGCGTGGACTTGCCGGCGCCCGAGGACCCCACGAGCGCGAGCGAGGTTCCGATGGGGATGTCGAGATCGATGCCGTGCACGGCCGGGGTGTCCTCGTGCCCGGGGTAGCCGAACGATACATCGCGCAGGCGCAGGTGCGTGGGCTCACCGACGATGGGCTCGCGCCCGAGCTTCTCGGCCGCCGCGATGTGGATCTGCGAGGCCTTGATGTCGAAGATCACGGCCTGCACATGCGGGACGTTGGCGGTCGTCGTCACGACGATCGACTGGAAGCCCGTGAGCGACGGGACGAGCCGGAATCCGGCGACGGCGAACAGCGCGACCGAGGCGATGGCCGACTGCATGCCGCCCGTGAGATAGCCGAGGGCGCCGACGAGGAGGAATCCGCCGACGAGGGCGGCGTTGAGCACGAACGACGGCAGCGATCCGAGGAAGTTCATGTTCGCGCGGGCGCGCGTGCTGAAGGACCGGTTGTACTGGATGACGTCGGCGACCTCGGAGATCTTGTTGCGGAGGGTGATCTCTTTGAGGGCCTGCATCATCTCGGTCATGAGTGCGACCGTCTTGAGGGAGTAGTCGCGCGAGACGCGACCGGCCTGCACGGACCGCGCAGACACGACCCAGTAGAGGAGCGCCATGATGCCACCGAGGTACGCGACCGTGATGAGAGCGGTCAGCGGCTGCGCCACGACGATGATGGCGAGGATCAGGACGAAGCTCACGATGAGCGCGGGCAGCTGGATGATCGGCAGGAGGAAGCCGGTTGTGGCGTTGGCGATCCCGACGTCCGCGATCCGGACGATCTGCGACGTGTTGCGGGCGAGCCGGTGGGTCCAGGGCGACTTGATGTACGAATCGAACAGCTGACGGCCGATCTCGAGTTCGAAGGATGCGAACCGACGTGTCGCGAACCACTGCTGCAGCAGCGCGAGCACCGACTTCACGAGGATCAGCACCGCGACGACGGCGAAGACCCAGATGAACGACTCGGGGCCGACCGTGCCGATCACGGGTAGTCGGATCGGCGCACCCGAGATCATCGGCGCGAGGCTCACTGCCAGCAGCATGATCGCCGTGATGTCCAGGACCGTCAGCAGGCACGACACGATCACGTATCGCACGAGGTAGCGGCGCGCGTCGACGGGGAGCCACACCATGAGTTCACGGAACGTGCCAGCTACGAGCTTCATGCGCGCGCCGAATCGATCGATGAAAGCAGCGGCATCCGTCTAGTGTCCCACGTCGCTCCTGAACGGCGGATCCGACCGGATGCCGAGGAACCCGCGCAACGCGTCCGCGCTCCGGCGGCCATCGTGGACCTCCCTCACGAACGCGGGACCCCGCGCCGCACGATCGACGAACGGTGCCGGGTCGGCGACGACCTCGCGAAGGAGCGCCTCGAGCTCGTCGGCCCGCGCCTGGACGACGGGAAGATCGAGACCGGTGCGCTCGCGGACGATGCGCCTCGTCTGCTCGGCGACATGACTGATCACGACGCGCCCCGCGGCCATCGCCTCGCACGTCGCGACGCCGTAGATGCCGAGCGAGAACTGGTCGAGCACGATGTCCGCGTCGCCGTAGACGCTCGGCATCCGGTCGGCCGGCACGCCGTGGATCTCGCGGTATTCGATGAGTCCCTCTTCGTCGAGACGCCGCAGCGCCGGGGCGACCAGGGCGCTCCCCTTGAGTCCGCTGTTGCTCGGAGCGTGGACGACGATCGGCCGCTCGCGCGACAGCGGCGGCTGCTTCGCCGCCCGACCCCAGCGGTCGACGTCGACGACGACGGGCAGCCACTCGGCGCCGGGAAGCTCGCCCAGCAGATCGGGCGTGGAGACGAACACAGGCAGACCCGCGGCATCGGCGAGGGCGTGATTGCGCGCCGTGATCTCTTCGAGCCGACCGCTGTCGTCGTAGCCGCCCGCGTGGAACGGCGAGTCCCGCTCGACCTGCGCGTGGGCGCTCGGGCGCCTGATGTCGCTCCCATGAAAGAGGAGCGCGACGCGGATGCCCGCAGCGGTCATCATGTCGAGTTGGCCGCTCACCGTGCCGTCGGTGCCGAACAGGTGCCGACCCGATTCGACGATCACATGCGTGAACCTCCGCAGGACGGCGCGGCGCTGGCGGGCGCGCCAGAACCCGTTCGTGCGGAAGAGCACGGTGTCCACTACGTGGTCCGCGGGATACGCGAACACGTCCTGCGGAGTGCGGTACATGAAGTCCGACGCGGAGACTCCCGGCAGTCGCTCTGCGGCGCGCGCCCACGCGTATCCCTGCCCCGCAGAGTTGACGGGACCGATCAGCAGTCGGACGGGGGTGCGACCGGACGACGTCGTCCCCGCGGCGCGCGCGGCCCGTCGGTCCTGCCGACGGCGCCACGAGCGCTGCACGAGGGGGATGCGCTGCAGGCGGATTCTCAGCGCACGGAGCATGAGTCGACCCTAGCGATGCCGTCGCCCTATCCCGATCACCAGCATCCTGCGAGCGATGCGACCTCGTCCCCCAAGACGAGACGGCCGCCGACGAGGGTCACGCGATCCCAGCCTCCGATGTAGTGGCTGCCCGGGGCCGGGATGCAGGTCGTGGTCGCGAGGTAGACGGCGCCGCCGGTGAACTTGGAATCGCGCGCGAGCTTGCCCGCCAGCGGGATCGCGGCGAGCGCGTCGGCGTAGCCGGTTCCCGAGACCACGAGCGCCTGTGTCGGGATGCCCTCGAACTTCCGGCCGAAGTAGGTCGTGTTGATCCCCGTGGCCGTGTGATAGCGGCTGCCGGTCAGCGCCGAAGCCCGTTCGGCGACGTCGAGCCGGTTCTCGAGCTGGTCGAGGATGCCGTCGCTCACCGCTCCGGCGCCACCCGCCACCATGGCTTTCGAGACACCGAGATCATCGATCAGCGCGATCGTGGGTGCATCCAGGCGGTCCGCCTTTCCATCGACGATGATGACCGGCTCGCCGAACGCGGCGGACGCCGCGCCGCCGGCGAGCGCGTCGGGGAAGTCCAGCCCCGTCGCGATCAGGGTCCGCGTCACGCGGATCGGCCCCGTGAAGGCGTCGCGGACGATCTTCCGCCCCGTCTCGTAGCGGTCGATGCCGCCGAGCCGTGTCACGGACGTCCCCGGCCGCACGAGCGCGTCGACCTGCGCGGCGACGGCGGCTGAGACGGCACCCGTGCCGCCCGCGATGATGACGCGTTCCGGGTCGAGCCTGGCGATCTCGGCGGCCACCGCCGACGGGATCTCGGTCTTCTTCACCAGCAGCAGCACGCCCTCGCGGACGCTCGCCGCCGGGCCGGCGGTCAGCGCATCGGGGAACGACTCACCACTCGCGAGATAGACGACGGGGGCGCGGGTACCGGCGGGGATGACGCGCTGCGAGACCTGGACCGAGGTCGAGTAGCGGTCGGGGCCTGAGATGCGACCACTCGCGACGGACGACGAGAACGTCACCGGGGCGGGTTCGACCGCGGGCCCCGGCAGCTCGACGACGGACGGGTCGTCGACGGGGGCATCGGCGTGCGCGGCCATCGGGAGGCCCGTGACGACGAGTGCGAGTGCTGCGGCGAGAGCCGCGATACGAGCGTGACGGACCCGCTGGAAAGTGGACATGACGATTCCTCTCGGATGATTCGGCGGATGAGCCGAAGCAAACGTAGGCAGGCGTGGGCCACCGCTTCGTCCGAAACGATGCACATCCGTAGTCGTGCGTCCGAATACCGTGCTGTGGAGGAGAGGTTGCGTGGTGAGAGGGGCGCCGTTGCGTACTGCGGTGCCGGATCAGTCGGCCGGCGCGACGTCGAGCGGGTCGATGTCCCAGGGCGCGGTCGTCGGCATGCGACCGGCCGGCGGGACCCAGTCTTCGCGGAGCAGCTGAGCCCATTCGCTGAACTCCGGGTCACGCGTGATGCGTGCGAGCGTATCGAGCTGCCACGAGTGGATGACGTGGTAGGTCGAGTTCTCCCAGAACTTCCGCTGGCAGTACGCCTCGTCCGCGCAGTAGTAGGAGATCCCGCCGGGATTCCGGATCGACGGCATCCAGTCCAGCACGGTCTGCGCACCGCCGTCGAGATAGCGCTCGACTTCGGGGTCGCCCGTGTACTTCCAGTAGTCGTAGAGGCCGAAGACGGCGAACGCGTGGCCGTTGAGCACGACGAGCGGCGGCACACCGCCCTTCGCGTACTCCTCGAAGACGAGGGACCCGTTGCGGACGAAGGTGGACCACGGCCCCGTCTCGGCGCGCGGCTGGGTGAAGCTGAGCCATGTCGCGTGCGCGGCGACATCCCACCGCTCTTCGCCCGTCTCGACGGCCAGGCGCGTGAAGAGCGAGAGCGCCTCTCCCTGCGCCATCCCGGACCACCACGGCGGCGACAACCGCCGATCGTCATAGGACCACGGGAACTTGTACGGGAACCACCAGGCGTCGCCACGGGGAACGCGGATGGCGGCGAGCTGCTCGGCATGGCGCACGGCGGACCGCAGCCAGCGCGTCTCGCCCGTGCGCTCGTACTCGAGCAGCGCCGATATGCCGTACTGGGCATAGGCGACGGGGTGATCCTCACGGATGCGCGTGTACACCCGGTAGTAGATGAGCAGCCCGGTCGGATCGAGTCCGCGCGCGGGATTGCGGACGTCGACGGGAGGACGATCGCTGTACGGTGCGTCGACGTCGGTCGCGAAGTCCCACCCGCCCGACGCCCACGTCTCGTCGATCACCGACGTGTCGGGGGCGACGCAGGGCTCGAGGCTCGCGGCGGCCTCCGAGACGACGCCGGTGCCGCCGAGCGTGCGGACCTCGTCCGCAGGTCGCTGGGCGAGCGCGGAGTGGATGCCGGCGGGGATGCAGTCGCGCGACGTGATGAACAACGGCACACCCCAGTGGCCCGCGAGCGCTGCTCCCGCGAGCGCATCCGGGTAGTCCATGCCGCCCGCGAGCAGGGTTCCGCTCGGTCCGTCGGCGGGGAAGAACGCCTGATTGATCAGCGCGGCGGTGTCGAACCGCGATGGACCGCCGTAGCGATTCACGACGAACCCGACGGCCTGCAGCTGCCCCTGGATGTCGGCGCTCACCGCCCCGTAGCCGCCCGCGATCGACACCGACTCGACGCCGAGGCCGGCGAGCATCGCCATCGTGGCGGCGGGGATGCTCGATGCCGCGCCGTCCACGAGCACGACGGGCGCGTCCATCGCCGCCGCCGCGCCGGACGCCGCGAGCGCATCGGGGAACTGGCGCCCCGTCGCCAGGAAGACCGTCGACGCACCTTGGGCCCCGAAGGCGTCCTCGACGATCGAACGCCCGGTTCCGTAGCGGTCGGTCTCGGCCATGCGCGTCGTGGGGGCGATCGTCTCGAGCGTCGCGACGACGGCATCCGACACGACCGACCTGCCTCCGACCACGACGATTCGCTGAGGCGCGCGGGCGCGGATCTCTTCCTCGACGACGGCGGGCAGGGCGTCCGGCGCCGTGACGAGCAGCGGCCCGCCGAAGTGCGCCGCCGCGGCTGCGGCCGAGAGCGCGTCGGGGAAGTCCAGGCCGGTGGCGACGTAGAGCGCCTCGACGCCCACGGGGAACTCCTCCGCGATGCGCGCGGCCGTCTCGTACCGACTCGCTCCCGAGAGCCGCTCGGCCTGCGCCGACGAGGTCTCGAGGACCGGCCTCGGTGCGGCTGTGGCGGTGGAGGGCACGACGATGGATGCCACGAGCACCGCGATGACGGCGGCCGACCGCCACCTGGGCCGACTCCTCTGCATCCTCATGCCCCTCATCGCCCGGTGCTCTCGTAGAGCACGAACCGGTCGTTGCGTGCCACCTCGGCGTAGTCTCGCGCGAGGATCGCCTGCATCCGCTCATCACCCACCGACGTGGCCACGATCCACTCGGGACGTTCCTCTTCGACGAAGCCGAGCGACTCGTCGAGCACACGGGGATCGTTGGACCCCCACCACTCCTGCATCGTGAAGTAGCGCTGAACGGGCAGGGTGCCGGCATTCAGGAAGAAACGCGCGTCGAGGTTCCAGCCGTAGACGCCCTGGTGCTCGGACTCCGGGACCCCCGCGAGGATGTCCTCGACGTCCGCCGTGTAGGCGGGCTCGTTCGCGCGGACCTGTGCCGCGGCCTCGCGCCCCGACATCGTCCACACCAGCGCGACGGCGACGATGAGCGCCGCGGCGAGGACGTGCAGCCGCAACCGGCCGGTGACCGGCTGCAGCGCGAGGGCCACGCCCAGCGCGACCCCGGGAACAGCGACCTGGAGGTAGTGGAAGTAGCCGGTCGTCGACAGCAGGAGAGCGCCGGCCGTGGATGCCGCGAGGATCCACCCGAGGAGAAGGAACCGCCCCCGTTTGCGGAACTGCGCATCGACGAATCCGCCGACGAGCGGCGCGAAGATGCCGATGATCGCGAGATAGACGAACCCGTTGACGAAGATCCGGTCGAGCGTGATGACCTCGTTGCCGCGATACGCGGCGCTGAACAGGAACGTCCCGTCGATCATCTCGTCGAGCGCGCCGACGATGGCGAATCCCAGCAGGAACGCTCCGCAGACGACGACGAAGCCCGCGAGGGATGCCAGGAGCGGCGCCCACAAGCGCCGGCGGCGGACGAGGGTCCAGACGAAGAAGGCCAGGAACATTCCGAAGATGGGCAGGGCGTTGTTGATGCGGATGAAGACGACATAGCCGAACGCCGCGCCCGCGGCGGCGAACCACCACAAGCGCGCCTCGCGCTGCGTCATCCACTCCCGCGTGAGGACGAACATCGCCAGCGCGATGAAGGGAAGCGAGTACTCCTCGCTGAGGTTGCCGTGCTCGTACGCCGGGGCGAGGAAGGCGATCGATGCCGCGATCACGGTCCACGCGCCGACGGCTCCCGTCATCCGGCGCGTCATCGCGTAGAGCAGAGCGAGCGTCGCGTAGAGGAAGAGGATCTGCAGGATGAAGATGCCGATCCGACCCGGGACGAGCACCTGCGCGAGCCATTGGATGACGAACAGGCCCGGACCCTTGTGGTCCCAGATGTCGACGTAGAGCGTCTGCCCTTGCGCCATCGCGGTCCCGATGAGCCGGAACATCGCGCTGTCGCCGCCGAACCAGGGACGCAGCGGGCTGGTCGTGCCCGAGAGGAGGGTCACGAACAGCGCAGAGACGCCGAGCAGTGCGGCGTTGCGTGCGATGGGGCGAGTCATCCACGGTCCTTCGCGTCGGCGGGTGTGCGGAACACGAATGCGCTGTAGAGCAGGTAGTTCCAGATGAGCGAGACGACGGTCGCGGCGAGCTTGGCGATCAGCAGCGCCCACATCTCGGGCAGCAAGGGAACCAGCCACAGGGAGACGATCCAGATCACGAGCGGCTGGAGCACCCACAGTGCGAACATCGTCACGACGAGGAAGCGCACGGCCTGCCCGATCATCCCGGGGCCTGCGCGGAATGTGTAGAAGCGGTTGACGAAGAAGCTGAAGGCCAGCGCGACCGTCGTGGAGATCATGTTCGCGGGGATCACCGCCATGTTCAGCCACGTCAGAGCGAGGAACAGGCAGATGTCGATCGCCGTGTTCGCGAGCCCCACCACGATGAATCGCCAGGGCCGCTGCATCCGGCTAGCGGGGGTCGCCACGATGATGCTCCTGCACGACGTAGACGGGCCGACGCTTGGACTCGGTGAAGATGCGGGCGACGTACTCGCCGATGATGCCGAGCGAGATGAGCTGCACGCCGCCGAGGAACAGGATGACGGCCATCATCGACGGGTAGCCCGCCAGATCGATGCCGAAGAAGATCGTGCGCAGCAGGATCACGACGAGATAGATGAAGGCGGCGAGCGAGACGATGAGGCCGAGGAACGTCGAGATGCGCAGCGGTGTCGTGGTGAAAGAGGTGAATCCGTCGACGGCGAGCCCCATCAAGCGGGGGTAGTTCCATTTCGTGCGGCCGGCGGCGCGGGGCGCGCGATCGAACAGGATCTCCTTCTTGCGGAACCCGATCCAGCTGTACAGGCCCTTCGTGTACCGCTCGGACTCGCGCAGGCGGACGAGGACGTCGATGCACCGTCGGTCCAGGAGGCGGAAGTCCCCCGTGTCGGTCTGGATCTCGATGCGGGTCGTGCGCTGCAGGAGGCGGTAGTACCAGCGCGAGGATGCCCGCTTCACGGCGCTCTCCCCCGCCCGCGTCCTGCGCCGCGCGTAGACGTCGTCGTAGCCTTCCTCCCACGCCGCGAGCATCTCGACGATGAGCGCCGGCGGGTCCTGCAGGTCGACATCGATGAGGATGACGGCGTCCGACGCGACGACATCGAGACCGGCGAGCATCGCGCTCTCTTTGCCGAAGTTTCGGCTGAGACGCAGGATCGAGACGCGCGGATCTGCCAGTGCGAGACGGGCGAGACGCTCAGGAGTCGAATCGCGGCTTCCGTCGTCGACGAAGAGGATCTCGAAGACGTAGGAGTGGAGACCCGCGAGCACGGCGCTGACCTCGGTGTGGAACCGGTCGACGACCTCCTCCTCGTCGAACACCGGGACCAGCAGTGTCACGGTGCGGCGCAGCTGATCGTCGCCGCCGGCCGAGGGCTCGGTCATGGCGCGAGCGCCGTGCCGGAGCCCGCCGAGGCGAGCGCGGCTTCCACGACGGTGAGCGTGCGAAGGCCCTGCTGCATCGTGACGACATCGCTCTGCTCGCCGAGCACGGCGTCGCGGAACGCCTCGTGCTCGACCCGGAGCGGCTCGCGCTTCGCGAAGGCGTATCGCGTGACATCCCCCTCGGACACTCCGCGGAAGACGCTCATCGACTCCCACTCGACGGCGACCGTGCCGTTCGCGTAGAACGTGAGATCGCCCGTCGACGTGTCGGCGACGAACGCGCCCTTCTCGCCCGTGACGATCGTCACGCGCTCCTTCATGGGGCTCAGCCAGTTGACGAGGTGATTGACGATCACGCCGTTCGCAAGGCGCCCCGTCATCGCGATCATGTCCTCGTGGTCACGGCCGCTCTGGAACGCCGTCTGCGCCGAGATCGTCGCGTAATCGCTCTGCGCGACCCAGGCGGTGAGGTCGACGTCGTGCGACGCGAGGTCCTTCGCGACACCCACGTCGGCGATGCGCGACGGGAAGGGTCCCTGGCGGCGCGTCGCGATCTGGTAGACCCCACCGAGGTCGCCGGCGGCGATGCGACGACGCAGTTCCTGCAGTGCGGGGTTGAATCGCTCGATGTGACCGACCGCGCCGACGAGACCCGCGTCCGCGAACGCCGACACCATGCGCTCGCCCGCCTCGACGGTGTGAGCGATCGGCTTCTCGACGAGCGTGTGCACGCCTGCCGCCGCGAGGGCGAGCGCGGCCTCCTCGTGGAAGCGGGTGGGCACGGCGACGACGGCGGTGTCGATGCCCGCCGCGATCAGCGCGTCGATGTCGGGCAGGATCGGCAGGTCGCCCGCGACCCCGTGCGGGTCGCCGCCGGGGTCGGCGATCGCGACCAGCTCGACACCATCGAGCTCGCGCAGCACGCGCGCGTGATGGCGGCCCATCATCCCCACGCCGAGAAGGCCCGCGCGCAGCGTCATCAGGCGCCCGCCTTCGCGACGGCGCCTACAGCGGCGACGATCCGGTCGAGATCAGCGGACGACAGCGAGGGGTGAACCGGCAGAGAGACGACTTGGGATGCCGCGACCTCGGTCACGGGCAGGTCGAGCCCCGGGGCGTACGGGGCGAGCGACGGGAGCCGGTGGTTCGGGATCGGGTAGTAGACCCCGGCGCCGACCTGGTGCTCATCCTTGAGCGCCTTCACGAACCCGTCGCGGTCATCGAGAACGCGGACGGTGTACTGGTGGTAGACGTGCCGGGCTCCGTCGGCGACGGGGGGCACCACGACGCCCTGCAGGTTCGCGTCGAGGAACGCCGCGTTCTCGCGGCGCGTCTGCGTCCAGGCATCCACCTTCGTCAGCTGCACGCGACCGATCGCCGCGTGAATGTCGGTCATGCGCGCGTTGAAGCCGACGACCTCGTTCTCGTACTGGCGCTCCATGCCCTGGTTGCGCAGCAGCTTGACCATGCGCGCGAGCTCGGGCGTCGCGACCGTCACCATGCCGCCCTCGCCGCTGGTCATGTTCTTGGTCGGGTAGAGGCTGAACATCGCGAACTCGCCGAACGTGCCGACCGGCTGCCCGTCGAGCGCCGCACCGTGCGCCTGTGCTGCGTCCTCGTAGAGCGCGACCCCGTGCTTCTCGGCGATCGCGCTCAGCTCGCGCATGCGCGCCGGGTGACCGTAGAGATGTACGGGAAGGATGCCGCGGGTCCGCGGCGTGATGGCCGCCTCGACGGCCGCGGGGTCGAGCGTGAACGTCTCGGGCTCGATGTCGACGAAGACGGGGGTCGCTCCGGTCAGCGCAACGGAGTTGCCGGTCGCGGCGAACGTGAAGCTCGGCACGATGACTTCGTCGCCCGCCTTCACTCCGGCCGCCAGGAGTCCGAGGTGCAGGCCCGCGGTACCCGAGTTGACCGCGACGCTCGCGCGCCCGTTCACGAAGTGGTCGCCGAACTCCTGCTCGAAGGCCGCGACCTCGGGCCCTTGCGCGACCATCCCGCTGCGCAGGACGCGGTCGACGGCCTCGCGCTCGTCGTCGCCGATGATCGGCTTGGCAGGGGGGATGAAATCGACCGGCACAGGTGTGACCTCTCTCAGGCGGGGACCGCCCGATGGGGCGGGGATGCGCCGGTCGCCGCGCGGCGGGGTGGTGCCGAGCGCCGGGTGAGCCGGGGCCGTTCGATTGTAGCCGGACACGCCTTGGCAACCGCCGCGCCGACACCGCTCAGCGGACGATGACCACCTCCGGGGTCCATTTCGTCACCGTCTTCGTTCCGTCAGGGAAGTCCTTCGTCGCGATGATGCGGACAGAGTATCGGGCACCCACGTCGGAGGGCCCCGCTCCCCAGCTGATGAAGGTCGCGCCGGGAATCGCGACGCCATTGCGGAACCACTGGTAGGAGAGTTCGACCGGCCACGGCTGCCAGTCGCCCCCCTGCAAGGTCAGGGTGACACCGGGTCGCGGGTCGCCCGAGATGTACGGCTCTGGTGAGCTGGTGATCTGATCGAGCGGGAACGTGGGCGGGTCGAGCACCGCCATCTGAATCGACCCGCCGAAGTCGGCCTCCCCCGCACCGAACGGAATCTGCGTCGACCACGTGAGTGTTCCCATCCCCGTCGTCGTCCAGGTCAGCACACCATCCGCGATCGCTCCGGCCGCCGAGGGTGCAGGTTCGATATCCACAGCGACCTCGCCGCTGGGGATGTGGACGCGGGGTGCTGGCATCGGCGTGTTCACGTACGCGTCGTCGGCCAGCACCCGCTGATCGTCAACGCCGAGGGATTCCAGCCGACTGGTGTCCCCCAGCCCGGAGAGATCCGTGATGGCGTTGTCACCCAGTGCGACGTGCCTCAGTCCCGCAGCATCCGCCACGCTGCCGAGCTCTCGGATCCGGTTGTGCTGCAGGTTCAGGGATGTCAGGTCTCGCATCCCCTCAAGCCACAGCGCCGACTCGATCTGATTGTCGTTCACGCTCAGCGTTCGAATGGACGTCAGAGATCCCAGCGCAGAAGCGTCGGAGATGTCGTTGTCGGACAGTATGAGGTGCTCGAGGTCCGTGAGTCCCGCCAACGGCGTGATGTCGGTGATGCCGTTACCGGCAAGGGTGAGAGCGCGAAGCGACGTCAGCCGAGTCAGTGGCTCGAGATCCGTTGATACCGTTCCGTCGGCGGCGAGCGACGTCAACTTCGTCAGACCTGCAATGCGAGAGAGAGCGCCCTCCTCAAGCGGTGCGTACTGCATGCTGAGCTCTTCCAGCCCCGTAAGACTCTCGATGCCCGCCAGATCACTGATCTCGGTCGAACTGATGTTCAGAGACCGGAGCTTCCGCATATCGCGGATGGGGCCGAGGTCGCCGACCGGCAGCCCGTAGATCCGAAGCTCTCGCATCTCACGGTGAGACGTGAGCGCGCTGAGGTCCGTCACTGCGGTTCCCCCGATATCGAGCTTGCTGAGGCTGAGTAGTGCGATGGGGCTGAGATCGGATACTCCCGACTCCCCGAGCAGGAGCTGTCTGAGGTCGAGCCCTGCCAGCGGAGCGATCGACTCCAGCCCAGCCATCCCCCGCATATCGACGAGTTCCAGGTTCGACGCGTGTTCGAGTCCACTGAGGCTCGAGATGTCGTAAGCCCCCGTGCACCAGACGCTCGTCAGTTGGTCGAGATCGCCCTTCGAAATCGGTTCACCCGACGGCCGCTCGAGGATCTCGTTGATACAGTCGCGCAATTCTGGGTCGGGGATGTCGATGACCGTGTCAGGCGGCGTGTCATCGTCGCCCCCGTCGCCCCCACCGATGACGGGGACGTTCGTGAGGTCCCACTCCCAGTGCGCGAGGTTGAAGCGCTCAGACCGAGAGAAGAGCTCGTGCTCGAGCAGCACGTGGTCGATGATCGGCACGAGCAGCTTGACCTTGCCGCCGACCCCCGCGTCGATGAAGACGCTGACATCGACGTCGGTGCCCGAGGCATCCTGAGTGAAAGTCGCCTTGCCGCCCACCTTCGCCGATGCGAAGAACTCCGGCCCTGCGGCGTCGTAGATGTTCATCGACATGCTGACCTTGGGTCCGAGCGACACCTCGAGCGCCCCGGACACCTCGGCATCGCCGTAGCGGCCGAGGACGGGCGTCTTGAACGTGCGCGTGGAGGTGTTCACCGGTTCGAGACCATCGTCGGTCGAGTAGGTGAAGCCGTACTTCTGCTCGGACTGCCCCGAGAGCTCCGTCTTGACGGCGACGCGAGCAGTGAACGACGCGAGGCTGCTGACGGTGAAGTCGGTGGTGATGACGACGGGCACTGGCCCCACCGGGAATGTCACCGGGGCGGGCTTGACCTTCGCGACCGAGTGTTCGTGGGAGTGAGACATCTGCACCTGGAGGAACGCTTCGACCGTCGCCGACTGCTTGACCTTCACTCCCATGACGGTCGAGAACTCGTTCACCGTGACCTTCGGGCCACCCCAGTCCCAGGTCGCCGAGATCTTGAGGACGATGTGCAGCGACGTGCCGAACTCCATCGCGCCCGAGAGGCTGAGCCCACCCGTCGCCTTGATCTCGGTCTTCACCACGTCCTTCTTGGCCTTGGTGGCCTTCGAGGTGTCCTTCGGCTTCTCGTCGCCCGTCTTCCACCCGAGGTCGACCCCGATCTTGAGCGTGCGGGTGATTTCTTCGTCGATCCCGAAGTCGAGGGCAGACGTCCGCAGTCCCGCGCCCGCCGCGGCGACGGGACCGGCGTCGACCTGGTCGTACGGTTCGAGGTCGACGTCTTCCTCGTCGACGAAGACGACGGCGGGCTCGCCCTCATCGATGATCTCGACCGGGGTGTCCCCGGCCCCGGGTGCCACGTCGGTGTCGAGAGTGGGTTCGCCGACCCCCATGAGGTCGATGACGTCCTCTTCATCAGCCTGATAGACGACGTCGGTGATGGCCGCGTGCACGGTGTGTACCCGCCATTCGCCGTCGGTCTCGTCGATCGCCGTGACGCGCCGGAGGAACCCCTCGGGCGCCTCGTCCGACACCCCCGAGACGATGACGTCGCCCGGCACGAACTCCGGCGACTCGGTCAGCACGACGGCATCGTCGGTCACGGCGGCCACGACGGCGTTCTCGCCTGCTGACGGCACGACCGCGGCATCCGGAGCCATCACGACGTCCGTCTCACCGGGCAGCACGAACTCGACCGTGCGCGTGTCGGAGCCGACGCCGTTCGCGCGGTCTCGCGCCTCGACGGTGAAGGTGACGTCGCCGTCGACGGGCGAGCTGGTGTCGAACCGCCAGGCGAGCCCGGCGCCCGAATAGACGGGTACCGCCCACCCGACCCGAGACCCTCGGGCATCGACATCGAGGGAACGGATGCTGGCACCCGACGTCTCGACGGTGCCCTCGATGGCGACCATGCCGGACTCGGCGAGGTCGATCGTCGCACCGGCGGACGGGCTCGTGATGGCAACGGTCGGGGCTGCTCCCCCCACCAGCGCCTCGCCGAGGACGTCGCCGACGTGCGTCCAGGTGACATCGGCCGCGCCGGCGCTCAGAGCGAACTCCTCCGCGTCGGCGACGACGAGCTGCGGCGCTGCGCCTCGCTCAGGATCGATGAGGACCTCACCGTCGGCGGATGCCGTCAACCGCGCCGACTCGTCGGACATCGCGGTGACCAGGAGGAGCGAGAACTCGCGGTCGCTGACGGCCGCGACGTCGATCGCTGCGGGAGCCTCGTCGGTCACGGCGGTCACCCCCGGGTCGGTTGCGCGCGCGGGCACGTACCCGCCCTCGACGTTGACGATGTTCGTCGTCCCGTCGGCCTCGGCGACCCAACCGCGCACGTCGAGCCGGAGCGAGCCCGTGCCGTCGGCGATGGATGCCGGCACCGCGCCGCCAGCGCCCGGCATGACGATCGTCGTGATCGAGGTCGACCCGGCGGGGATCGGCATCGACTGGTCACCCAGTGCGAGCGTCGTCGCGGCATCTACGTCGACCGTCGCCGTGACGTGCACTGCGCGCACACCGGTCGCCGGCACACCGCCGAGCCCAGTGAGGCCGACGTGCAGGGGCGTCTGGCCGAGCGCGTCGCCCGAGAGTCCCGCCGTCGTGTCGGCTCGCAGCACGGGCTTCGGCAGAGCGGCCGTCGCCCCGGGCATCGCGGAACCGTGGGCGAAGCTCACGAGCGTCTCGATCGTCACCAACGCGGACGCCGAACCGGTGAGTGCGACGCGACCGTCTACGACGGGAACGAGGACGGACGTGGATGCCGCGACCCCCCGATCGACGGAGAGAACCGGCGCGCCCCCGGCGCTCAGCTCGAGCGGTGAACGCCCCGCCGGGACGCGCACGTTCACCAATGCGCTGCCGTCGGCGGCGCCCGCGAGGGGGACGCTCGCGCCGTCGGCGGTGCGTACGCGCACGATCGACGGATCTGCGAACGTCGCGAGTTCGGCCGCGACGGACGCGTTCACGGCACCGGATCCGCCGAGGACGACGATCGCTCCGGGGTCGAGGCGAGCGAGCTCGGCGCGCACCGCATCCGGAATCTCCTTGCCCGGCACGAGGAGCACGGGGCCGGACTCCATGCCCGCGACCGGCGCTCCGGAGAGAGCATCGGGGAAGCTCGCGCCGCTCGCGACGTACGCGACAGGAACTCCGGGGTCGAGCGATTCGCTCGAGATCTTCGCGGAGGTCTCGTAGCGCGACGCGCCATTCCAACGGTCGATCTCGGCGTCGGGTGCGATAGAGGCCAGGCGCGTCGCCACGCGCTGGGACACCGCACCCGTGCCACCGAGGACGACGATCCGGTCCGGGCCCAGGCGCTCCAGTTCCGTCTCGACCGCGGCGGGGAGTTCGGTCGGAGACACCAGGAGCACAGGCCCGCCGAGCATGCCCGCCGCGGGCGCGCCCGACAGCGCGTCGGCGAACGCCATTCCGTTCGCGATGAAGACGGTGTCGGCACCGTCAGCGAAGCCCCGCCGGCTGATCGCGGCCGAGGTCTCGAATCGGCTGGCGCCGGAAAGCCTCGTGACGTCGCCCTCGGTCAGTGCGGCGAGGTCGGCCGCGACGGCGTCCGACACGGCGCCTCGCCCGCCGAGGACGACGATGGACTGCGGGCGGAGTCGCTCGAGCTCGACCCGAACAGGCTGCGGAAGCGCGGCGGTGTTCGAGAGCAGAAGCGGCGCGCCGTCGATGGCTGCGAGGGGAGCTGCCGACAGCGCGTCGGGAAACTGCATGCCGTTGGCGACATAGGCGACCTCGACGCCGGGCGAGAACCGCTCGCGAGAGATCGACGCCGAGGTATCGAAGCGCGATGCGCCCGAGAGCCGCTCGACCTCGGCCGTCGCGCCGCCCGGCACGGCGCGCGACGCGATGCCGCCCTCGGCCTCGCCCGGCGCGGCACTCGCGGGAGCCGCGAAACCGATCAGGAGCGAGGCGACGATCGCCATGACGGCCACGGTTGCGGCACCCGATCGGGCGCGCGACACAGACGGACTCGGCATGCTTCCCCCATACACGCCGCGGAGCATCCCCTGCCCCTGCGATCACCCGGATTCTATCCACACGGATGCACTCGCTGGGAGCGGTTTCGTGCCGGATCGGCGGTCAGCGGCGTCGTGCGACCGCCGCAACGGCCTCTGCAGCGCGGCGTCCCACACCGGCGAGCGACACGTTCGCCTTCGCCCACGAAGACCGCGCCTCGCGAGACCGTTCCGCATCGTCACGGGATGCCAGAAGCCGGCGCATCGCGTCGGCGATCTCCGCCGCGTCGAGGGCTACTGCTTCGCCGAGCCCGGCATCCGTGACGATCCGTCCGCCGGTCTCGGCGCCCGCGTAGAGCACGGGTGTTCCGACGGCGGCCGCGGCGTAGGTCTTCGTCGGCCGCGCGAAGTCGTAGCCGATCCCCGGGACGATGCTCACGAGCGCGGCGACGGCGCCCCGCATCCACGCCGCCGACTCCGCCGGTGAGACCACACCGCCGATGTGCACGCGACCCGGGGTCAGTCGTGCTGCGGCCGCCTCGATCGCCGGAAGCGACGTCCCGCCGCCGAAGAAGCGCAGGTCGACATCCTCGACCTGCGCGAGCGCTTCGACGAAGGCCTCGGGGCGCTGCCACTCCGACATCGTTCCCGCATAGACGAAGTAGGGGCGCTCGACCTCGGGCGCGGCCACGCTCGGCATGAAGGTGTCGGTGTCGATGCCGTTGCCGACCAGGACGATGCGAGCGGGGTCGGCGCCGATCGCGACGAGCCGCTCCGTGACCTCTGGTGACACGGACAGGATCGTGCGCGCGCCGCGCAGCACGCGCCGCTCGACTGCGCGCATGACACCGACCACCGCGTCGGGCGCACCCATCGAGATCACGCCGTCGGTCCACACATCGCCCGGGTAGTAGACGAGTGGGCGGCGACGCAGCCGGGCTGCGACCAGCGCGACCAGACCGGTGGTCGGCGGGGCTTCGGCGACGAACACGTCCGCGCGCGAGAACAGCATCCGGAAGAACACCGGGAGGTCGAAGCTCAGGTACGGGATGTAGCCCCTTATCGCGCCCGCCACGTCGCGCAGCACCGGCGCCCGGCGCACCCGGACGCCCCGGACGGGCGCCGCCGTACCAGCCCCCCGGGGCGCGGTCGATGTCAGGACGGTCACGTCGGCCCCGTCATCAGCGGATGCACGGGCGAGTGCCGCGATGCGGAACGATGCCGCGCTCGGCTCGGGCACGTACAGACGCGAGGCGATCACGACGCGGGGCCGCCGGGAGGGTGTCATACTCGTCGGCCTCTCGCATCGGGCGGCGGCCGGGTGGACCGCGGCCCGGACCTGGCGCCCGGACCGCGATCCACCCTACGGGACCACGTAGCTCTGCAGCTGCGCGAGCAGGGGGTCGCTCACCATGCCCTTCCCATCATCGACGACCAGCGCCGGCTCAGTCGGAGGGGTCGGTGAGATCGCGAAGCGTCGTCTGGAGTTCGTGCGAGATGACGCCGTCGTCGCCGAACAGGACGAACGACGACGGGCCGAGTTGCGGCAGCGCCGCTGTCACCGACGGGGGGATCGCGTTCTGCCGTACCAGTATGAGCGGCGCGCCGTCGCGTGCGGCGACGGGAGCCGCGGCCAGGGCGTCCACGAGACCGGCACCACTCGCGACGAAGACCGACGCCGCTCCGTCCGGATAGTTCTCCGCCGCGATCGCGGCCGCCGTCGCGTACCGATCCACGCCCGACCACCGCTCGATCGTCGCACCGTCGGCGATCTCGCTCAGACGCGTGGCCGCGGCATCCGACACGACGCCCTTGCCGCCGAGCACGACGATCTTCGACGGACCGAGCGCCTCGATCGCCGCGACCGTCGAGGCGGGGACGGATGCCGCGCCCACCAGCAGGATCGGTGTGTCCTGCGACCCGGCCACAGGCGCGGCCGCCAGCGCATCCGCGAGTGCGGCGCCGTTGGCCACGAAAACCGTCTCTGCTCCCTCCGGAAACGCGGACTCCGCGATCGCCGCGGCCGTCGCATAACGATCCGCGCCCGACCACCGCACGACGCTCTGCGGGGCGATCCGCGCCGCCTCCGCGAGACGGTCGACCAGGCTCTCGTCGATCGCGGCGCCGCCGCCCAGCAGAACGATCTCCTTCGGCTGAAGGCGCCGCAGCTCGGCCCACGTCGCACCCGGGATCGCCGTGCGCTGCGTCAGCAGGATCGGGTCGCCGCCCGCTCCGGCCACCGGAGCCGCAGCGAGCGCGTCGGCGAGCCCCGTCCCGTTCGCGAGGTACACGCGTTCCACGCCCGACGCGAAGTGCGAGCGCGTGATCGCCACAGCCGTGTCGTAGCGCGACTGTCCACCGAAACGCGTCGCACCTACGAGGTTCGTCAGATCCGCTTCCACCGTCTCGCCCTCCGCGACGGTGATCTCGGGGGTCCAGGTCGTCTCCCCCTCGATCTCGGAACCGAACGCGCCGAGCCGGTAGACGCCAGGCTCCACGGCGAACTCCACGAGACCGGAGTGATCCGTGTAGCGGTGCGGAATGTATTCCTCGCCGCTCACGTGCACCGCGAGGTGTGCCGCCGGGGAGCCGCCTGAGAACGCCACCCTGGCGACGATACGTTCGTCTCGTCGCCATGAGGCATCGACGACGTGCTCCCCCGGCCCCACTACGGTGAAAGCGGTCGTGACGTCCTCACTGCGGCATCCGCTGCCCCACGGAGCGTCGACGAGCACGTAGTCGCCGGGCTCCACCCCGGCGAACGAGTACCGGCCGTTGTCATCGGTTGTCGTCTCGAACGGGAGGACCACGCCGAGCCCGTCTGCGAGCCGAGCGACCTCGTCCACACAGGGAGCGCCCGCGGCATCCGTGATCCGACCGGTGACCCGTGCAAGTGGCAGGTCGACGTCGAAGTCGAGCTCCGTCGCGCCCGAAGGGTCGACCGTGACACGCTGAGCGTCGGCGTCGGTCGTTCCGCCACCGAAGTACTCGACGTACCGCGTGCCTTCGATCGAGGCTCTGACGAAGTAGCTTCCGGGCACCGCGAGCGTCGACCACTCAGCAACACCGTCCGACCCCACCGCGCGGTGGGTGAAATGCGTGGAGTGCGCCGCGTCGTCGGCAATGAGTATCTCGAGTTCGCGTGAGCCGGACAGGCCGGTGATGTCGATCGATCCTGACAGCGTCACACCGGCAATCAGCCGACGATCGCCGACACTCTGCTGAGGTCCGCGCCACCCGCAGAAGCTTCGCGCGTCGTCGCGGTAGCGGCCAGGCTCCAGCGCCCGATCGGTCAACGTCACGGCGGGAAAGCGATGGTCGCCCGCGAACCCCAGCTCGAAACATCTGTCGGTGACGACGGCGATCTGGAAGCGTCCGTCCGCCGCCGTGAGCGTCTCTTCGATCGGCTCATCGATCCCGTACTCGAGCGCGCGCACCGCGACGCCGGCCGCCGGCGCGCCGTCGGGTGTGAGCAGTCTCCCCTCGACCGAGATGACGCTCGGAGGCACGGGCTCCTCATCGGCGTGCGCGGGCGGCACAGCGAACAGCGACACGATGAGCGCCGCGACACTCGCACCGACGATCGCCGACCGCCGCGTCGAGTGTGCACCTGTCTCAGTCCGCATGCCGCCCCCAGCTGATCGTGCGCGCCAGTCTACGGGCGGCGGATGCTCGGACATGGTCGATCCGTGCCCAGTCGCGCCCCACTCCCCACCCCGTGCCGCGGCATCCCCTCTGTCACAATGGAATCCATGACTTCTCCGCCCGCACCACCGACTCCCGATCGCGGAGCGTGGGTCGTCATCCCCCTCTACAACGAGGCATCCGTCATCGGCTCGGTCATCGCGAGTCTCACTCCGTTCTTCGGCCGCATCGTGTGCGTCGACGACGGGTCCTCGGATGGGTCGGCCGAGATCGCCGAGCAGGCCGGAGCGTTCGTCGTGCGGCATCCGATCAATCTCGGCCAGGGTGCGGCGCTGCAGACCGGATTCGACTTCGTGCTCGCCCACCCCGGGGCCGAGTTCATCGTCACCTTCGACGCGGACGGGCAGCATCGGGTCACCGACGCGGTCGCCATGGTGCGCCGCGCCCGTGAGGAGGATCTCGCCGTCGTCTTCGGCTCACGCTTCCTCGACGATCGCACGCGGCCCGGCGCGCTCAAGAAGCTCGTGCTGAAGACGGCCGTCTGGGTCACGAACATGACCACGGGTACGCGGCTGACCGACGCGCACAACGGCCTGCGAGTCATCAGACGGGATGCCGCGCAGCAGGTCCACCTGGTCCAGGACCGCATGGCGCATGCGACCGAGATCGTGCTGCAGCTCGGCCGGACGGGTCTGCCCTGGGCGGAGCAGCCGGTCGAGCTGCTCTACACCGACTATTCGAAGTCGAAGGGCCAGAGCCTGCTCAACTCGGTCAACATCCTCGTGGATCTGGTGGTGCGCTGATGTGGATCCAGCTCCTTCTCATCGTCGCGATCGTGACCCTCGGCTTCTTCGTCATGCGGCGTACGGGCGCGGACTCCCACCTCGCCATCCGACGCATCTTCTTCGCGCTCTTCATCGTCGCAGCGATCCTCTCGGTGCTGTTCCCCGCCTGGCTGACCTGGTTCGCACGACTGGTCGGCGTCGGCCGCGGAACAGACCTGCTGCTGTACGCGCTGGTGGTCGTCTTCCTCGTGTTCGTGTACTCGCAGTACCGACGCAACACGGCCACCCAGCGTCAGCTGACGCAGCTCGCGCGCCGCGTCGCGCTGCTGGATGCCCGCGAGCGCGAGCATTCGGACGACGACAGCGAGCGCTGAGCGCTCAATCGCAGGCGGTCACCCGCCAGAGCATCGCGTCACCTTCGCGGTCGACGAGTTCGAACCCGGGCTGGCCGTCGATGTCCGTGAACCCGGGCATGATCCATCGCCCGGGGTACTGTTCGCCCGGACCGAAGTCCAGGACGTACCGGGCGCCGAACGCGTCCAGCGCCGGGCAGACCTCGGGGTTGGTCGCGACGTCGCGCAGCGACTCCCACAGGATCGGGTAGTCGGGCCCACCGGGGGGTGCCCAGCTGTGCGGGATGACGTTGCGTCCGCTGAGCGCGTAGCCGAAGGCCATCCCGGTGCTCGGATTCCCGATGACGGCGGCATCCTCGGGCACCGTCTCAGCGAGGCGCCGCAGGACGGCGAGCTCGTCCGCGCTGAGGAACGAGTCCGCCGTCACGGCGTACAGGTTCGGGTCCACCCGGTGGGCGAAGACATCCCGTCGTGCGATCTGCGGCGCGACGACGAGAGAGATGACGCCGATGGCCGCGACGACACCGAGCGCGGTCCAGGTCGCGGCGCGCGTGGCGCCCGCGTCGACGTCCTCGCCCCTTCGACCCCACACCACGCTCGCCCGCGCGACGATCGCGGCGGCGCCGGCTCCCGCGAGGGGGAGCGCGACGACGGGGATCAGCGCGGCGAGCCGGTACGGATCCTCGTACCACGGGCCGACGAGCACGGCCCGGAGCCGCGGGTCACCGATCGCGGCGGCGACGCCGTAGAGCACCACGAGCACGATCCAGGTCGTCGCGATGCCGCGAAGACGTGGCATCCGGACCGCCACGACGATGCCGATGATCATGAGGATGCTCGTGAGCACGGCCCAGGGATACCCGAGGAACCCGTTCATGACGACCTCTACCCCGGCGGTCAGCAGCCGGGTGCTCGGCGGCCACGTGACCGAGGTCGACGCCGAGAAGAGCGCCCACACCCCCGCCGTCAGGAACAGACCGACGCCCAGGCCGCCGAGCGCCAGGATGCGAAGACGACGCGTCAGCCTCGACCACCGGGCGACGAGAGCCCACGCGCCGATCGAGAGAGCCGCGAGCGCCCAGGCGAGCGCCACCGACGGCTGTGCGGCGAGGATCGCGCCGACCGCGAGGGCGGCGACGACCCCGAGACGCAGTGACCTCGCCCATCGGGCTCCGGCATCCTCACTTCCGATCAGACGTCGCGCATCCGCGACGACGGCGATCGCGGCGGGCAGGACCGCCGTCGCCAGGAGTTGGGGATACAACACACCCCACTGCACGAGAAGGAGCGGGAAGGCGGAGATGGATGCCGCGAGCGCGGCGGCGATGGATGCGGCGACCGGCCCCGCGACCACCCGCGTGAGGTACGCGATTCCGAGGGTCCACGCCCCGGCCGAGAGCACGAGAGTCACGACGTTCGCCGCGACCTCGACCGACGTGCCGGTCAGCTGCACGACCAGGGAGGCCAGGACATGCCAGGCGGACGGGTAGAAGCCGGACTGGCTGACCACGCCGTTCAGTCGGAGCGGAGACGCCCAGCCCGTCTCGACCGCGAACCGCAGGGCGTTGAGGTGGAACGCGCCGTCGTTGGTCTGCGAGATCGCCCCGGCATCGCCGATGTACAGTCCGACGCGCAGGGCCACCAGCACGATGCCGATGGCGATCCCCGCGCTGAGGAGCAATCGTGCTCGCCGATCGGTGCGCGCCGCCGGCGCCGGACCGAGCCCGAGGAGGTGACGCACGCCCCACACGATCAGAGCGACGACGACGAGGGAGATCGCCGCCGACAGCGGAGTCCACCCCACCCCGAAGAGCCCGAGGACGAGCGATGAGCCCGTGAGCACGGCCGCCCCGATTGCCGGCGCGATCGCCCACAGCGCGAGTCCGCGCAGCCGCAGGGCGCAGCCGACGAGAACCCCCGGGCCGAACACCACGAGCACGGCCCCGGCGAGCGCGACGCTCTCGGTGAGCCAGGACAGCACGTCAGACCTCGACGGTCGCGATCGCGCCCTCGATCGGCCCGTCGTAGACGACGGTGCCCGAAGAGATCACGATGCCGCGTGTACAGAGCTCGCGCACCATCTCCATGTCGTGGCTGACCACGACGAGTGTCTTGTTCTGCGCGATGAGCTCCTGGAACTTGAGCCGGCACTTCTCCCGGAACGGTGCATCGCCGACCGAGAGGATCTCGTCCACCAGCAGGACGTCCAGTTCGACGTGGATGGCGACCGAGAAGGCGAGTCGCATGAACATGCCCGAGGAGTAGTGCTTGACCTCCTGGTCGATGAACTGCTCGATCTCACTGAACGCGACGATCTCGTCGTAGCGCGCCTCGATCTCCTTGCGGCTCATGCCCAGGATCGCGGCATTCAGGAAGACGTTCTCGCGGCCCGAGAGCTCGGGATGGAAGCCGGCTCCGACTTCGATGAGTCCCGCCACGCGACCCCGCGTCAGCACCTCGCCGCCGTCGGGCTGCATGACGCCTGAGATGAGCTTGAGGAAGGTCGACTTGCCGGAGCCGTTGAGGCCGAGGATGGCCACCGACTCGCCCTCGTCGATGACGACGTCCAGGCCCCGGAGCGCCTCGAACACGCTGGTCGTCTTCTTGCCTCGCAGGAGCGAGACCACGGTGTCCTTCAGCGAGAAGGCGTGGTTGAGCAGGAAGGTCTTGCGCACGTCGCGGGCGATGATGCTCGGACGGCGGGTGGATGCTGCGGTCATAGGTCCTGTGCGAACCTTCCCTCGAGACGGCGGAACACCGTCTGCCCCAGCCACAGCACGACGACGGCGATGAGGAACGTCCACAGTGTGTCGAGGGCGAGGTCAGGGGGGATCGGAAGCGCTGCGAGGCGATCGGGATCGGTCTGCTCGCTGATGGGACGCCAGAAGGCGAAGTGATACAGCTCGACAGCCTGCGTGATCGGGTTAAGCAGATACACCCTCAGGAGCCAGTCGGGCAGGACGTCGGCGACCATCGTCCAGAAGTAGAGCACCGGTGACGCCCAGGTCGCCAGCAGGAGCAGCAGCTCGACGATGTTCTCGGAATCGCGGTAGCGCACATTGAGTGCGCCGAAGAAGAGACCGAGTCCAAGTGCGAAGACCATGATCAGAAGCGTCCCGGCGAGGATCGCGAGGACCCCGATGGCCGAGACGTGCACGATCCAGCCGAAGAACAGGCACACGACCAGCAGCAGGCCGACTTGCGGCAGGAAGTGCACGAACGCGACGATGACAGCCGATACGGCGAACAGCTGCCGCGGAAGGTACACCTTGCGCACGAGCGCTGCATTGCCGACGATCGACGTCGTGGCGTTCTTGAACCCCTCGCTGAAGAGGTTGATGACGACGATGCCGCTGAACAGGTAGACGGCGTAGTTCGGGATGCCCTTGTCGAGGCTGAGGAAGATGCCCAGGACGACGAAGAAGACGAGGAACTGGGCCGCCGGCCGCACGTACGACCACGTCCAGCCGAGGACCGAGTTGCGGTAGCGGGTGGTGACGCCCGTGCGCACGAGGAGCCGCAGCAGATAGTGCCAGCGGAACACGTCGAGGAGTCCCCCCGCGGTCCCCGGTACGTCGAACTGCGCACGGGGCACGTGCGCGAAGAGATCTCGGGTATCGGACACTGCCTACTCACAACGCTTCGTCGGCGACGGGCGCCGGGGACTCAGAAGAGTGTACCCGGCGCCGTCTTCAACAACGCTCCGAGCGGGCGACGCCGGCGGACAGGACGCCGGCCCCGCCGATGAGTGTCGCCGTGCTCGTCCCGTGGGTGAGCATGTAGTCCTTCGCGGCACCGGTCATGCAGTAGTTCGGCTGCGAGAACAGCGGTGCGGCGTTGCGGCCTGCGAGCACCGTCCCCGACAGCGCGTCCGGGAAGTCCATTCCCGTCGCCAGGTACGCGGTCGAGGCGGTGCCCGGATACGTCGCGTTGTTCATGAGGAGGCTGGTCTGATACCTCGTCGAGCCGCCATATCGCGTCACGCCGAGCCCCGCATTCTTGAGCGAGGTCTCGACGCCGGCTGAGATCGCTCCGGTGCCGCCCGCGATCACGGCCTGCGTGACTCCGAGGGAACGCAGCGCGGCGAGAGTCCGTGCGTCAACGGCCCCGGCCTTTCCGTCGACGAGGAAGACCGGTGCCTTCTTCGCGCCCGCGATGGCCGAGGCTGCGAGTGCATCGGCGAAGTCGGCGCCGGTCGCGATGTACGCCGTGGACACGTTCGTGAAGGCCGCGAGGGCGAGCGACACGCTCGTCTCGTAGCGGTCCGCACCGGAGATGCGCGAGATCGCCGCGCTCGGCATCGCGGCCTGCGCCGCGCTCACCAGGGACGCCTGCAGCACGCCCTCACCGCCGACCAGCACGACCTTCGTGGGATTGAGCCGCTTCATCTCGGTCACCACCGAGGCCGGGATGCCGTCCGCGCGAGCCAGGAGCAGCGACGCACCGGTGCCGGAGGCGATCGCCGCCGCCGAGAGTGCGTCGGGGAAGTCCATGCCCGCCGCGAGGTAGACGGTCGAAGCGCCGCTCGGGTACGCCGCCTTCGAGACGGCGACGGATGTCGCGTAGCGATCGGTCCCCGAGATCCGCGTCGTCGAGTACGTCGGCGGTGCGGTCGGCGTCACGTACGCGCTGTGCACCCACGCCACGACGCCGTCCATGCGGACCCGCCACCATTCGCCGAACGTTCCCGTCCGGGTCACGATCGTGCCGGCAGTCAGGGAGCGGATGCCTTCGCTGCACACGGTCGTGGGCGCCTTGCGTGCGTAGAGGACGGATGCGGTGACCCGGTACTCCCCCGACCCCGCGGTGACGGCCGAGCCGCTCGGAGGCGTGCAGACTCCGACGGTGTTCTGCGTCGAGCCGAACCAGTCGGTGAAGTAGTTGTAGAAGTTGCGGTTGCCGTACGACGAGCACGCGTCGTTGGCGGCGGCGTAGCCCGCGGCGAGCGCCGCGCGGTTGGGCTGGTACGGCGTGTAGTAGTAGAGGTTCGCCGTCGCCTGATTCGCGATGTAGACGGGCGACGTGCCGCATGCCGCATTCGGGTGATAGCGGACGTTCCAGGTCTTGCCGGGGGCATACCACGTGAAGTAGTTGCTCGTACCCGGCGGATTGGCGTAGCGCTTGAACTGGGCGGCGGCGCCGTACACCTGGTTCTGGAAGCCGTAGTAGTGGGTGTCGCAGGCGGCGGTGTCGGGGCAGCCCTGCCCCATCGCGATCGTGTAGCGCCACTCGCTCGGCCACACGTGCGTCACGAGCCCCTGCTCCTTCTGGAGCGTCACGAGGATGACCTGCGGGTTGATGCCGCAGGCCTGCGCGACCTTGAAGATGATGCGGGCCGCGCTCTCGCTGCCCGCTCCGGCGTACCGTCCGCCGCACAGCAGCGACGGCTCTCGGGTGGTCGTGTTCTGTCGGAAGTCCTTGAGGCAGGTGTAGCCACTCTGACAGTTCGGCACTTTGCTGTTGAGGAATGCCTGGATCTGCGCCTCGGTCATCGTGCCCGAGTTGAAGAACACGGCGTCGCTGATGATGTTGCCCGGGTTGAATCCCGCGAGGGTCGCCGCCGTGCGCAGGCCGTCTGACGAGGATGACGGAGTCCACCCGTCGATGTTGCCCGCCGTCGGGTCGGACGGCGTGTCGCCTGGTGCGCCGGCCTCCCACTGCGCGTACTCGGACTCGGGCTCGGGCGCCGGCGTCGGTTCCTCCGTGGGCGCGGTCTCGGGCTCAGTCGTCGGTGTCGCACTCGGCTCGACCGAAGGAGTCGGCGTCGGCATCGGCGTCGGCGTCGTGGACGCCGCCGCGGGAGTCGAGACTCCGGCGATCACCACGCCGATGACGAGAGCCGCACCGAGCGCGGATCGCACCCAGCCTGAGCGCGAAGAGGAGACCCGAGACCTGTGCACCATGTGAACAGTGTGACGGAAGTCATCCACTGTTACCAGTCCTCGCACGAAATCCACGCCCGACACGCCGAAAACACCGGCGTGTCGGCGGCACCGACGCAGAAGAAGTCCCCGAACAGCGACTCGTATGAGTCGAGGTCGGGGACTTCTTCAGCTCGCGCGGATCTCAGGGTATCGCGAGCTCGAGAGCGTCGATCACGGCGGGGCTCACCGCGCCGTTGCCTCCGAGGACGACCACCCGTTCCGGCCCCAGCCGGAAGACCTCCGCCTGCACGGCGGGCGGTAGCGCGCCAGCCGGGGTCAGGAGTACGGGGCCGGCCTGCATGCCGGCGACCGGGGCTCCGGCAAGCGCGTCGGGGAAGGTCGTCCCGTTCGCGATGAAGACGACATCGGCCCCTGTCGGGAACGCCTTCTTGCTGATCGCGACGGCCGTGTCATATCGACCCGGCCCCGACCAGCGGTCCACCGGCGCGATCCCCTCCAACTCCGAAACGACCGCAGGACCCACAGCCCCGCTACCGCCCAAGACCACGATCTTCGACGGATCGAGTCGGGCGACCTCGGCCTTCACTGCAGGCGGCAGAGCGCCAGACGGGGTCAGCAGCACCGGACCCTCATCCTTGCCGGCCACGGGAGCACCCGCCAGAGCGTCAGGGAACGCCGTCCCGTTCGCGATGAACACCACGTCCGCGCGCGTCGGGAACGCCTTCTGGCTGATCGCAACAGCCGTGTCGTAGCGGCCGGGGCCCGACCACCGCTCCACCGGCGCGATCCCCTCCAACTCCGAAACGACCGCAGGACCCACAGCCCCGCTACCGCCCAGGACCACGATCTTCGACGGATCGAGTCGGGCGACCTCGGCCTTCACTGCAGGCGGCAGAGCGCCAGACGGGGTCAGCAGCACCGGACCCCCATCCTTGCCGGCCACGGGAGCACCCGCCAGAGCGTCAGGGAACGCCGTCCCATTCGCGATGAACACCACGTCCGCGCCCGACGGGAACGCCTCTTGACTGATCTTCACCGCCGTGTCGTACCGACCCGGACCGGACCACCGCTGCACCGGCGACGCCTCGCAGCGCCGGGGGAAGAAGTACTGGCGATCGCCCGCATAGATGGTCTGGGTCTGACTGATCGCCGGGTCGGTGAAGTTGACGGTGACGTCTGTGATTCCCTCACGCTCGACAGGGATGGTCTTCGCAAACGTCGTGACCGTCTCGAGTGGCCCGGAATAGGTCTCGACCGACTCACCGGCGTCCTGCTGTCCGTCCATATCGGTGTCGTACCAGACCGCGATGTGGGCGACCACGCCGGCGCGACCAGGCCCACCCCCACTCCCCGCCTTCACCGTGACTTCAGCGCCGCCGGGCGTGCACACGGGCGTTCCGAAGTTCGAGTTCAGGACGAGCCCCGGAGTGACGACAGGCGGAAGCTCGGCAGCCGCGAGGAAAAGCGCTGCGCCGCTCCAGGAATCCCCCATCGCCACACTGCCGATGAGCATGACCGTCAGGTCGTCGGAGCGATCGAACGTGAACGATCCGCTGTAATGACCGGTGCGGACCGTCGCCGACGCGCCGGTCTCGATCGTCTGGATCGGAAAGTCTCCGCCATTCATCCCGTAGCCGCGATCGAAATCGTCCGCGGTTGGATTCTCCGCGAACGTGCCCCGGTATACCCCGAGCTCGGGCTGCACCGTGACCGAGGTCCAGCATCCCTGCGACCCAGGTCCACCAGGGCACGAGTCGCTCTGCGCAGGCTGCTGCCAGTCGAAGGCCAGATCGAACCCGGTCGCGGTTCCGGTGATGACCACGTTCGACACCTTCGGCCACACCACGCCCTGCGCAGCCGACCGATAGACCACCGATGCCGTCTCGGCGCTCTGCGCGGCAACCGGCAGCGCGACGGTTCCCACCAAGATGGTGGCGAGTGCGGCGACAGCCCCCAGGATGCGACGGAGGGACCTCCCCGGCGCGGAACGACCGACAGCGATTCGACTCATCACAGGCTCCCCAGCATCGTGATCGACCGCAGCCCCCAGGCTCGCGGTGCATGTGCTCGCATACTACTGGTCCGGGAGGCCCGCTCCGGACCGAAGCGTCTCCGACGGGCTCCGCGGTCAGAGTTCGGCGTGCAGCAGCCACACCTTGTCGGCCGCTTCGCGCCACGAGAAGGCGCGCCCCCGATCGCCCGCCAGCACCGCGAGCCGATCGACCGAGGACGTCGATCCGAGCGCCGCGCGGAGGGCGTTGCCGAGCGCAGACTCTCGCTGCGCGTCATCCGCCTCGTCGACCAGCACGCCCCCGTCGACCACGATCTCGCGGTGAACGGAGGAGTCTGCGGCGATCACGGGCACGCCGAGGGTCAGCGCGTCCACCAGCCGCCACGGGAAGCCCGCGCGGCGAGAGGGCGCGACGAAGACGATCGCCGCCCCGTAGACAGCGGCGCGATCCGCCGGCGCGAGTCGACCGCGCACGTGCAGGCGATGCTCGGCGATGCCGGCGGCCGCGGCGATGTCCGCCACGGCGGGCTCGTGACCATCCTCGACATCGATCACGACGACGGGAAGGTCGGTGCCGGACGCCGCGACCGCCGCGAGTCCCGTCGACAGACTCTCGGACGGCATCGGCCCGCCCGCGAGCAGCACGAAGCCCTCGGGCAGATCAAGGTGACGACGGCGGCCGACCTCGTCGGTCGGGACGGCGAAGCCGAGCGGAGACGCGCCGGCGATGACGCGGATGCGGTCCTCCAGACGCGGCGCGATCTCGGTGAGGCGCACCGCGAGCGAATGCGTCGGCACGACGACCGCGTCGGCGTGTCGGACGGCACGCTTGAGCATCGACCGCTGCCACGCCGCGACGCCGCGAGGCAGCTCGTCGGGAGCCTCCCACGCGCGGAGGTCCCAGACCGTCACGACCGTCTGGTCGTTGTCGTGCACGCGGTCGTGCCGCACGAGGGGAGCGAACAGCGAAGGTGAGTGGATCATGCCGCCGGCGATGCCGCTGCCGATCCCCATCTGCAGGGCGGCGGACAGCTCTCGACGTGGGAGGCCTGCCCTCCGTACCCCGGCGAGGCCGTCGACCGGGACGAATTCGCCGGACGGAACGATCGCCTCGACCTCGCAGCCCGACGGCGCGGCGATCGCGAGCGCAGTCGCGAGTTCGCGGGAGGCCTCGGCGAGGTCCGGGTCTGTCGGGGCGACGAGCTGATCGAGCACGACGCGAAGCGTGGCCACCACGTCTCAGCCCTCGGGCGACGGAGTCGGGGTCGGCGGGTGGAGCGACGTGCGCACGAGCTCCTGCACGTACGCGTAGTCGGGTGCGTACTCGTCGATTCCGCCCTCCGGGGTCAGCTCGATCGCCGTGACGGGCTGCTCCTTCGCCTTCAACGCCAGATCGGCGAGGAACGGGATCAGGGATTGCGGCAGATCGGTCTCGACGATCGCGGCACCGGCCGCCGCGACATCCTGGAACCGCGTCAGCACCGTCTGGGGAGTGAACTGCGCGAGCATCGCCTGCTGCAGGATGCGCTGGCGCGCCATGCGATCGAAGTCGCTCGTGGTGTAGCGCGAACGCGCGTACCACTGCGCCGTGTCGCCGTCCATGTGCTGCGCCCCGGCCTCGATCCAGCCGGTCGCCCAGTCCTCGGCCGGCTGCCCCTGATAGGCGGGGCCGCCGCCCTTGGGAAGACGCTCCGCGACCGTGATGTCGACACCGCCGAGCGCATCGATGAGGGCGGCGAACCCGTGCATGTCGATGAAGACGTAGTACGGGATCTCGATGCCCAGGATCCCCTCGGCGGCATCCTTCGTCGCCTCGATCGCGGGCGCCGAGCCGTTCGCGGCGGCATCCGGGTAGAGGAGGCTGCCGTCCTGGCAGACCTCGACCTCGGTCCGGAGCTGGTTGATCCCGCTCCCCCAGCCGCAGTTCGCGTCCGCGTGACTCTGGTGGCCGTTCGGGTACTTGTCCTGCATGGGACCGGGGGCGAACGGGAAGTTGGGCATGTCGCGCGGGATGCCGGTGATCGTCGTGCGCCCGGTGGTGGCGTCGATCGAGACGACCGAGATGCTGTCGAAGCGCATCGAGTCCCGGCCCTCACCCGAGTCCGCGCCGAGAAGGAGGATGTTGTAGTACCCGTCGGAGGGGGGCACGGCCGGCCCGCTCTCGCCGAAGATGACCGCGATCGTGTCCCGGGTCGTGCCCGCGACGTTGGCCGCGTACGCGGCCGTGCCCGTCGAGGCGACCAGCAGCGCGATCGCGAGTCCGACGATTCCGAAGCGGGCACCCGTGCCGGTCTTGACCAGCCGGACGAGGCGCAGCGTGTCGATCGTGAGCACGGCCCACAGAACCGCGTACGCGATGAGCACTCCCTGCGCGAGCAGCAGCGGCAGGGGCCGCAGGAGCGAGAGGAATTCGGGGATCCAGGCCCCCGTGGCGAAGCCGAGAAGCGCCGCCGGCGCGAGGAGGGCGCTCAGCAGCAGGATGGCGGCGATGACCCACATAGCCAGAGTCGCGCCGAGCCCGATCCGCCCCAGGCGGCGGTTGCCCGCCAGCACCTGCGCAGAGCCCGGGACCAGGAAGTTCAGCAGAACGAGCCACCAGCCCCGCCGCGACATGAACGCGCGGGAGCGGGTGTCGGGATGCCGGAACGGCCGCTCGTTCACGAGCTGCATCCCGCGATCCGCCGGCGACGGCACCCGCGCGGGAGCCATCACGCTCACAGCGAATCCTTCAGTCTGCGGTTCTTCTCCTCGACCTGGGACTCGAGGTCACGAGCGTAGGACTCGACGGCATCGGCGAGCGCTCCATCCGAGGATCCGAGGATCCGTGCGGCCAGCAGGCCCGCGTTCTTCGCGCCGTTGATCGACACGGTCGCCACGGGGATGCCGGCGGGCATCTGAACGATGCTCAGGAGCGAATCGAGTCCGTCGAGCGTCGCGAGCTGCACGGGCACGCCGATGACGGGAAGAGCGGTGACCGAGGCGAGCATGCCCGGCAGGTGCGCGGCGCCGCCGGCGCCGGCGATGACGACGCGGATGCCGCGGCCGCGCGCCTCGCGCCCGTAGCGGATCAGCTTGTCGGGCGTGCGGTGGGCCGAGACGACCTCGACCTCGTGCGGGATGCCGAAGTCGGTGAGCACCTGCGAGGCGTCGCTCATGACCCGCCAGTCGGAGTCGGAGCCCATCACGACCCCGACGAGGGGCGCGTCGGAGGAATGAAGTGGCCGCGTCACCTGCCCAGGGTAGGCCGCGAGCCTGGCAGAACCCCGCAACGGCGCGCTAGTCGAGGAAGAGGGATGCCGCGGCCCGCGCCTCGTACGCGACGTCGTCGAGATCGGCGCCGGCGACATTGACGTGACCGACCTTGCGGCCCGGCCGCGGCGCCTTGCCGTAGGTGTGCACCTTCGCGGACGGGTGGCTCGCCAGTGCCGCGGGGATCCGCGCCTCGAGCGGTCCTTCGGTAGGCCCGCCCAGGATGTTGACCATGACGGTCCAGGGCTCGCGCGGGGCGGGGTCGCCGAGCGGCAGATCCAGCACGGCGCGCAGGTGCTGTTCGAACTGGCCCGTGACGGCACCGTCCTGGCTCCAGTGGCCGCTGTTGTGCGGCCGCATCGCGAGCTCGTTGATGAGCAGACGCTCGTCCGTCGTCTCGAACAGCTCGACAGCCAGCATGCCGGTGACCCCGAGCCCTTCGGCGATCGCGAGGCCGATCTCCTCGGCGACCGACCGCACGCGCTCCCCCGCGTGGGGCGCCGGGGCGATGACCTCGGCGCACACACCGCCGCGCTGCACGGTCTCGACGACGGGGTAGGCCCGCATCTCGCCCGACGGGCGCCTCGCGACCTGCTGCGCGAGCTCGCGCGAGAAGTCGACGAGCTCCTCGGCGAGCAGGGCGCCGCCGCGGGCGTCTTCGGCGAGCGCGGCGAACCAGTCATCGGCCTCGGTCGCGGCCGACACGACGCGCACGCCCTTGCCGTCGTAGCCGCCGCGCGGGGTCTTGACGACGGCGCGTCCGCCGTGGGCATCGAGGAACACCTGCAGCTCCTCGGGCGTCGAGACGGCCGCCCAATCGGGCTGCGGCATCCCGAGCTCCTCGAGCCGCGCGCGCATGACCAGCTTGTCCTGCGCGATGGCGAGGGCCCCGGGGCCGGGGTGCACGCGGACGCCGGCGCCGTGGAGCGAGGCCAGGACGTCCTGCGGGACGTGTTCGTGATCGAACGTGATGACGTCGACGTCGCGCGCGAAGGCGAGGACGGTCTCGGCGTCGTGGTAGTCGCCGACGGCCGAGGCTGCCAGGGATGCCGACATCCCGGGTTCTTCGGCGAGAACCCGCAGCTCGATGCCGAGCTCGGTCGCCGGGGCGATCATCATGCGGGCCAGCTGCCCGCCGCCGACGACTCCGATGCGCAAGGTCATGGCATCCATCATCCCAAACCGCGGACGCGGACTACGACGTCGGAAGCGGCGGGAGCGGCGGCTGCGCGTCGCGGTGCGCGAGGATCTGGTTGACCTCGACCTGATCGATGAGCGCCTCGTGCACGAGAGCGACGCTCGGCACGTTCGCGAGGCGCAACGGGGCGTCGACGCCGTTCGAGAGCACGAGCGTGCCCGTGCCCCACATGCGCTGCAGGATGCCGCGGCGCAGCTCGATCGTGTACCCGCGCACGTGGCCGAGCTCGCGCCGGTGGGTCGCGAAGATGCCGGAGCGCTCGATCACGCGGCGCGTCGTGATCGTGTCCACGTGCGTCCACCACACCAGGAACGGGATCAGGACGAGGAGGAGGACGATGACGGATGCCGCGGCCACCAGCATCCAGTTCTCGAATCCGCTCGGCAGGTTGCCGTAGAAGAAGCCGACGGCTCCTGCGACGGCGATGAGCACGAGCGCGCACCACGTGAGCCGGCGCGCATGACCTCGGAACCGCGCGACGCGCAGCTCCTGCGTCGGCGCGCCGGGCGCCGGGAGCACGGGGCGCCCGCCGTAGCTCGTGGGCTGGGTCATGGTCCCATTGTGGGGTGAGGAGCCGACGAACTCCGGTGCACACGACGCGTTTCGTCACGGATCGCGCGGCGATCGCGGGTTCAGCGCACGTGCACGACGTCGCCCGCCGAGACGGCGGTCTCGTTTCCCAGCGGCAGGGCGACGACGAGCCGGCCGTCCTCGTCGAGGCGTTGCGCGCGTCCCGCGAGCAGCTCGCCGCCGGGCAGGTGCACGACGACATCGCGTCCGAGCGTCGAGCACAGCGCTTCGATCTCGCCGCGGATCCCCGCGGCACTCGCATTGCCGACGGCCTCGGCGAGCGCCCTGAGCTGCTCGTCGAGGGCTGCGAGATAGTCGGCGACGAGCCGGTCCTCGTCGGCGACGAGGCCGACCGCGGCGAACGAGGTCGCGGTCGTGACCGGCAGGTCTGCGGCCGTCATGGTCGTGTTGACGCCGGCGCCGATGACGATCGCATCGGGGTCTCCCGGGATGACCTCGGCGAGGATGCCGCACACCTTCCCTCCGTCCAGCAGGACGTCGTTGGGCCACTTGAGGGTCGCGGAGTGACCGGTCCCGCTCAGCTGCGCCGAGATCGCCCGCGTCATCGCCGCCCCCGCGATGAGCGGGATCCAGCCCCGCGCGGCGTATGCGATGTGCGGGACCCGCACGAGCGTCGAGACGGCGAGAGCCGTGCCCGGGGCCGCGACCCAGCTGCGGTCCAGCCGCCCGCGTCCCGCGCGCTGGTCCGTCGTGAGCAGCACCGACAGGTGGGGCCAGGCGTCCGGCTCCGCCGTCGCGTGCCGCACGACGTCGGCGTTCGTCGAGTCGGTCGTGTCGGCGACCTGGACACGCGGACTCACGGCCGCCGTGAGCGGGTACCCCTCTGCGGGAATCGTCATGGCCACACGCTACCCGTCATGTCGGGGCGGACAGCGGATGCCGCGGGCCTTTGTGCGATCCCTCCAACCTCGAGCGGACCCCCGTGGATAGGGTGGAATCCGTGACCGACCAGCCCGATCTCTTCACGACCGCCGGCAAGATCGCCGACCTGCGCGCCCGCTACCAGGAGGCCGTCCTCGACGCCGAGGCCGCCGCGCAGACCAAGCAGCACGCGAAGGGCAAGGGCACGGCGCGCGAGCGCATCGAGCTGCTCGTCGACCCCGGCAGCTTCGTCGAGCTCGACGAGTACGTGCGCCACCGCACGACGGCGTTCGGCATGGACCGCTCGCGGCCGTACGGCGACTCCGTCGTCACGGGCCACGGCACGATCCACGGCCGGACGGTCGCGGTCTATGCGCAGGACTTCTCGACGTTCGGCGGGTCGCTCGGCGAGGTCGCGGGAGACAAGATCATCAAGGTCATGGAGTTCGCGCTCCGCAGCGGCATCCCGATCGTCGGCATCCTCGACTCGGGCGGCGCCCGCATCCAGGAGGGCGTCGTCGCCCTCGGCAAGTACGGCGAGATCTTCCGTCTCAACACGCGTGCGTCGGGCGTCATCCCGCAGATCTCGATCATCATGGGTCCCGCCGCGGGCGGCGCGGTGTACTCCCCCGCACTCACCGACTTCGTCGTCATGGTCGACAAGACGAGCCAGATGTTCGTGACCGGGCCCGACGTCATCAAGACCGTCACGGGCGAGGACGTCGGCATGGAGGAGCTCGGCGGCGCATACACGCACAACACCCGGTCGGGCGTCGCGCACTACCTGGCCGAGGACGAGGACGATGCGATCGACTACGTCCGCACGCTCCTCGGCTTCCTCCCCGACAACAACCTCGCCGAACTGCCCGGCTACGAGCCCGTGTTCGAGTTCGAGACGACGGATGCCGACCGCACGCTCAACACCGTCATCCCCGACTCGCCGAACCAGCCGTACGACATCCACGGCGTCATCCGCCACATCGTCGACTCCGAGGACTTCCTCGAGGTGCAACCGCTGTTCGCACCCAACATCGTCATCGGCTTCGGCCGCATCGAGGGGCGCAGCGTCGGCATCATCGCCAACCAGCCATCGCAGATGGCCGGCACGCTCAACATCGAAGCCGGCGAGAAGGCGAGCCGCTTCGTGCGGTTCTGCGACGCGTTCTCGATCCCGATCGTCACGCTCGTCGACGTGCCCGGGTACCTCCCCGGCACCGACCAGGAGTGGACGGGCGTCATCCGTCGCGGCGCGAAACTCCTCTATGCCTACGCCGAGGCGACTGTGCCGCTGGTGACCGTCATCCTGCGCAAGGCGTACGGCGGGGCCTACATCGTCATGGGTTCGAAGCAGCTCGGCGCCGACATCAACCTCGCCTGGCCGACGGCCGAGATCGCCGTCATGGGCGGTCAGGGTGCCGTCAACATCCTCTACCGCGGCGAGATCAAGAAGGCCGAAGAGGCGGGCGAGGACGTCGCGGCCGTGCGCACCCGCCTCGCGAACGAATACACCTACAACGTGGCGTCCCCCTTCCTCGCGGCCGAACGCGGCGAGCTCGACGGCATCATCGAGCCCGCCCAGACGCGCGTCGCGATCGCCAAGGCGCTCCGGGCACTGCGCGGCAAGCGGGCGACGCTGCCGCCCAAGAAGCACGGGAACATCCCGCTGTGAGCCCCGACGAGCGGCCCGTGGCGATCGAGGTCACACGCGGCGATCCGACACCCGAGGAGCTCGCGGCCCTGATCGCCGTGGTCACCGAGGCCTACAGCGTCGAGGCGGCCGAAGCGGTGGCCGACGAGACCCACGTGCGATCGGCGTGGTCGGTCTCGCAGCGGTCGCTGCGCGAGCCGCTCCGACGTGAGGTCGGCTGGGTGCGCGGCTGACGGGCTTGTCCCCCGAAATACCTACAGACAGAGCCGGCAGGGCGCTCCGATACTGGTTGTGCTGGAACGCATTCTGCGTTCGGTCGACCTGCTTCGCCGCGAGGCGGAGCCCAGGTTCGGCCACGCGAGCGGTTTTCGGGTAATCGCTCGCGAGGCGAGGGGCCGGCGTCACGCCGCCCCTCGCCTCTCATCTACTCCGCTCTCGCGCCCGGTTCCCCTCCCCCGCACCGGTCACGGGAGCGGTATGCCGAGATGCGGCGTCAGTTCGTGGGCCGGACGATCTCGCGCCAGAGGTCGACGGCGTCCTCGTCCGAGAGCCCGCCGTCGGACTCCGACCGACCCACGACCGTCACGGCGACGCTGTCGTGCGGCGCCGTGCGAATGTACAGCCGGTTGGATTCCGACGTCCGCAGGGTCTCGGCGAGCTCGGCGCGGATGACGGCGAGGGATGCTTCGTCCATGCCGTCGAGCCCGCCCTCGTCGAGCACCGTCACCGTCGCACCTCGGCGACGGGCCAGCTCCAGCTGCGCACGCACGGCGTCGTCGAGCAGTCTCGGGCCGCGCAGCTCGTCGCGCAGGCGTCCCTCGGCGATGCGAGCCTCGAGGCGATCGGCGTCGTCGAGCACGCCGCGGTTGGCGACGGTCCGCGTGAGGACGGGGCCGGCGATCGCGAGGGCTTCCTGGACCTGCACGCGCCTCTCGCGCTGGCGCACGACCTGCGATGCCTGCCATGCCGAGGCTGCGGTCTGCAGGTTGGCGAGCTGCGACGTGTCGCGTGCAGCGCGGTCGAGCGACAGGACGAGGAGCTGTGCGACGAACACCCAGACGATCGAGCCGATGAGTCCCAGTGTCAGTGCGTCGAGTCCCATCCATGCGATCGAGCCGATCGCGAGGAGTGCGGTGCCCGACCACGCCATCCACGGGCGGCGTCGCGCCATGACGATGGTCATGAGCGCGCCGATCCCGCCGAGGTACCACGTCGCATAGGACGCCGTGTAGGAGCCGGGACCGGCGGAGTACGAGATCGCCGTCGGCACGATCGCAGCCGTCGCGATCGCGAGGATCCCGGCCGTGCGCGGCAGCCGGGACTGCCGGGGCGCCGGATGCGTCGGGCGGTCGGGCTTGCGCGGCTGCCAGAAGGTGCACAGCGTCGTCGTGACGAGGTACAGCGCGAAGGCGGCGACGATGATGAGCGGATACCGCGGCGCGTCCTCGCCCCACGACAGACCCCGCGCCGCGAGATACAGCGAGAAGGCGACCGCGAGGCCAGAGAGGATGTTCCGAACGCTGATCATGCGTCCTCCAGGTAGGCGTCCCGCCGCGGCCGCCATTCCAGGCGTACCGTCGTGCCCCCGGCATCCGATTCGACATCTGTGGAGCCGCCGACCGCTGCGACGCGCGCGATGATGGATGCCCGGATGCCCAGCCGGTCGTCGGGCACGGCGTTCAGATCGAAGCCTCCGCCCGCGTCCCGCACCTCGATGTTGATGCGCTCGTCGTCGGCGTACAGCGAAGCCTCGAGACCGACTCCCCCGGCGTGCTCGACCGCATTGGCGACAGCTTGGGTCGCCGCCAGGACGAGGGCGCGGGAGATCCGTCCGGGGATGTCGAGGTCGCCGGAGCGGATCTCACGGTGCATCGCGATCCTCGTGCCGAGCTCACGCGACGCGGTCTCGATGGCCTCGGCGATGCTGTCTGCCGAGCGCACGTCGTCGCTGCCCTCTCCGGCATCCTGCTCCGTATTGGCGAGGCGGGTCAGCGCCTCGCGCGCCATCGCCACCGCCAGCACCCGCCCGCGCGGAGTGTCGGAGCGCTCGGCGGCGATGAGTGCGGCCAGGACGCTGTCGTGCATGAGCGCTGCGACAGCGACCCGCTCCTGCTCCGCGGCGTTGGCGGCGGCGGCGCGCGAGTACGACTCGACGGCGTGCGCACGGGTTTCGTCGACGCCTACGGCGACGGACCGGAACACCCAGGCGAGGGTCAGGAGGACGCCGCCGAAGATCAGGGAGAACGACACTTCGATGATGACGTAGTACCAGAGTCCGGTCGCGAAGTTGTCGGCGATGAGCCGGACGAGTCCGTACAGGAGGGGAATCAGGACGCTCCCCGCGAGCTGGATCGGCAACGGGAAGGCCAGCACGGCGGCGAGCGTCGCGATGTTGACGATGTGCCACGGCCAGGGCGCCTCCGACAGCGGCGCGTCGGAGCCCGCCGCAGCGAGCGGCCACAGCGCAAGCACCCCGATGTACATGAAGACGAACAGCCCGGCCGTGAAGCGCACACCGCGTCCGACGAAGCACGCGATGATCATGAGCGCCAGCGGCACGAAGGCCGCGAGGACGAGCGGCTCGTGCCAGCCGGGTTGCTCGATCGTCGAGCCGAGGGCGACGACGAGCGCCTGTGCACCGAGGACGAGCGACCCCGCGCCGGCGGCGACCCAGATGATGCGCTCGACGCGCAACCTCGTGAAGGAGCCGATGCTCGCGCTCGCGTCGCGGGACTGCGGGATGTGACCCCACGCCTCGTCGAGGATCTCCTCGCTGTCGGTCACGGCATCCGCTCCGCACCGGGATCGGATGCGGTGCCGGCGACGATGCCGTCCTCCATCGCGCGGCGCAGCAGATCGACCTTGGTCGGGGCGGGGCGTCCGACCTCGACGTACTTCACACGGATGCGGGTGATGTTCTCCTTCGCCGTCGAGTACGCGACGCCGAGGCGGTCCGCGACGACCTTGAGCGGCAGGCCGGCGGCGTACAGCCGCAGGACATCGCGCTCCCGGGCCGACAGCTGCGCGTCGGCGAAGTCGCGGTCGCCGTCCACGGCGCTCGCCCACTCGACGTTGTTGAGGGGCTCGCCACGGGCGACCGTGCCCACGGCCTTGATGACGTCCGAGATCGGCGAAGCCTTGCTCACGACCCCCGCGGCTCCTGCCGACAGCGCTTCCCGCACTGCGGCGGGGCGGTCGGCGACCGAGTGGATGATGACGCTCGAGCCGTCGCGGATGAGCCGTGTGACGTTCTCGGTGACGGTCGTGCCGTCGCCAAGCGTCAGATCCAGCACGACGACGTCGGCCGTGGGAGCGCGACTGAAGGAGCGCCACTGCAGGTACTCGTTGACGCCGCTCCCCGAGAACACGACCTCGGTGCCGGGCACACGGGCGCACCACGCTTCGAGTCCGAGCCGGACGGACTCGTGGTCGTCGATCAGCGCGACCCGCGTCATGCGCTCCACCCTAGCTTCGCGGCGTCCGCGCGTCTCAGAGTCGCGACGGCCTCGACGTGGTGCGAGTTCGGGAAGATGTCCAGCGCCCGCACCGCGACGGTGTCGTAGCCGACGTCGCGGAAGGTCGCGAGGTCGCGTGCGAGGGCCACGGGATCGCATGCGACGTAGACGACCGTGCGGGCGCCGAGGTCGGCGACCGACTCGACCACGACGCGTCCGGCTCCGGCGCGCGGAGGATCCAGCAGCACGATGCCGCGCGACAGGCGTTCGCGCTGGGCGGTGGATGCCTCGGCCGCGAGCCGCGTCACCCAGCGGTCGACGCGCCCCGTCTCGGCGCGCGCACCTATCCACTCCGCGAGGTTCTCACCCGCGTGCTCGGTCGCGCGCGGATCGGACTCGACGCTCGTGACGCGCGCCGAAGACCCCGCGAGGCTCGCGAGCGTCGCGCCGAACAGGCCGACACCGCCGTACAGATCGAGGTGCCACCCGTCGGGGTCGACCGACCCCTCGGCGAGAAGCGCATCGGTGACCAGCCCGGTCAGCGAGTGCGCCGCGAGCCGGTGCACCTGCCAGAACCCGCCGGCGTCGACGCGGAAGTCGCGACCCGAAGCGCGTTCGACAACGACCTCGCGCCCGGGATCCTTGCCGTCGCGCCGTCCGCCGTCGGGGCGGCGGAGGACGCGCACCCGGCCGTCCGCCGGCTGCACGAGGTCGATGCGTCCGGGCTCACCGCGCGTGAGTGCGAGCGCAGCCTCGGCGACCTCCGCGGTCGCGAGCGGGAGTTCGTCGACCGGGATGACGGTGTGGCTGCGCGCCGCATACGGCCCCACACGGCCCGCCTCGTCGACGTGCAGCGAGACGCGCGTCCGCCAGCCCGTGCCGTCGCCCGTCTCCTCGGCGAGGACCCGCCCGTCCGGCGCGAGGATCGGCCGCGCGGGCTCGATCGCGAATGCCGGGTTCGCCATGCCGCCGAAACGCTGCAGGGCGTCGCCCAGCACCTCGACCTTGAGCGACCGCTGGCGCTGCAGATCGATGTGCCCGAAGTCCGCGCCCCCCGGGCGGACTTCGGGCGCGACATCGACGTCCGCCTGACGCCAGACGTGCGGGCGGCGATCGGGCGAGGCATCCAGCACCTCGATGACCTCGCCGCGCCAGAACGACTTCTTCGTGACGTCGCTCAGTCGCACGCGCACGCGCTCACCCGGGATCGCGTCGGGGACGAAGACGACCCGCCCCTCGTGGCGGCCGACGAAGACGCCGCCGTGCGCGACACCCGTGATGTCGAGGTCGATGAGGGTGCCGGCGTCCATCCCCCCAGTCTCCCATCGAGATCTGGCACGAATCGGACGATTCGTGTCGGCCTTTCGGGGGACACGGGCGCGCGGTCTAGCGTGGTTGCATGCGCATCTGCCTCGCCTCGACCTCACCCGCCCGGCTCATGCTTCTGCGCCAGTTCGGCATCCATCCGCTCACGATCGCGCCGGACGTCGACGAAGAAGCGGTCGTCGCGGCTGTCGAGAGCGCCGAAGGGCGCACTCTGGCACCCGACGAGCACGTGCTGCTCCTCGCTCGGCGCAAGGCGGCCGACGTCGCCGCGCGGCTCGCCGACGACATCCCCGATTTCGACGGCATCGTCATCGGCGGCGATTCGATGTTCGCACTCGACGGGCAGGTGCTCGGCAAGCCCCATACGCCCGAGAACGCGATCGCACGCTGGCATGCGATGCGGGGCCGCACGGGCGTGCTGCACTCGGGGCACGCCGTCGTGCGCGTATCGCCGCAGGCGCCCGCGCGCGAAGTGCACGCGGTGGCGGAGGCGTCCGTCTCATTCGTCGCCGATGTGACGGATGCCGAGATCGAGGCGTATGTCGCGACGGGCGAGCCGCTCCACGTCGCGGGAGCCTTCACCGTCGACAGTCTCGGCGGCGCATTCATCGAGCGCGTCGAGGGCGATCCGTCCACGGTGGTCGGGATGTCGGTGTCGACGCTGCGCTCGCTCGTGCGCGAACTGGGCGTCGACTGGACGAGCCTGTGGGGGCTGGAGGATCAGGAAGCCCCTCCGTCTTTGTTGTAGGAAGCCCACGTTTCGCGTCCGTTCTTGTGCGAAGCGCTCAAAAGGCACCGGGGGTCGCTCGCTAGGCTGGCATTCATGCCTGCGACCCCCCCGTCCTCGATCGCCAAGGTCCTCGTCGCGAATCGCGGCGAGATCGCCGTCCGGATCGTCCGCGCCGCACGGGATGCCGGCAAGGCCTCGGTCGCCGTGTACGCCGATCAGGACCGCGATGCGATGCACGCCCGTCTCGCCGACGAGGCGTACGCGCTCGACGGGTCGACGAGCGCCGACACCTACCTGTCGATCGACAAGATCCTCTCGGTCGCCCGCCGCTCGGGTGCCGACGCCGTGCATCCCGGGTACGGATTCCTCGCCGAGAACGCCGACTTCGCCCGCGCCGTCATCGCCGCGGGCCTCACGTGGATCGGCCCGTCGCCCGAGGCGATCGAGGCTCTCGGCGACAAAGTGACGGCGCGTCACGTCGCCGAGAAGGTGGGCGCCCCGCTCGCCCCCGGCACGCCCGGCCCGGTCGAGGGAGCAGACGAGGTCGTCGCCTTCGCCCGTGAGCACGGTCTGCCCATCGCGATCAAGGCCGCGTACGGCGGCGGCGGCCGCGGGCTCAAGGTCGCGCGCGAGTTCGACGAGATCCCCGAGCTGTTCGAGTCCGCGACGCGCGAGGCGATCGGCGCCTTCGGTCGCGGCGAGTGCTTCGTCGAGAAGTACCTCGACAAGCCCCGGCACGTCGAGACGCAGTGCCTGGCGGATGCCGCGGGCAACGTCGTCGTGGTCTCGACCCGCGACTGCTCGCTGCAGCGACGGCACCAGAAGCTCGTCGAAGAGGCGCCCGCGCCGTTCCTCACCGACGAGCAGAACGACATCCTCTACCGCGCGTCGAAGGCCATCCTGAAAGAGGTCGGCTACGTCGGTGCGGGGACGTGCGAGTTCCTCATCGGCGCCGACGGCACGATCTCGTTCCTCGAGGTCAACACGCGCCTGCAGGTCGAGCACCCCGTCTCCGAAGAAGTGACGGGCCTCGACCTCGTGCGCGAGCAGTTCCGCCTCGCCGAGGGCGAGGAGATCGGCTACGACGACCCGCAGCCCGACGGCCACTCGATCGAGTTCCGCATCAACGGCGAAGACCCCGGCCGCGGGTTCCTGCCGCAGCCCGGTCCGATCCGCGTCTTCAAGACGTTCGGCGGCCCCGGCATCCGCCTCGACTCCGGCGTCACCGCGGGCGACAGCGTCTCGGGTGCGTTCGACTCGCTGCTCGCGAAGATCATCGTGACCGGCCGCGACCGCGCGGAGGCGCTGGAGCGCTCGCGCCGTGCGCTCGACGAGTTCGAGGTCGCCGGTCTGCCGACCGTGCTCCCGTTCCACCGCGCCGTCGTGCGCGATCCCGCCTTCACCGCCGAGGACGGCCGTTTCGGCGTGTTCACGCGGTGGATCGAGACCGAGTTCGTGAACGACATCCCCCCGTGGGACGGCGAGCTCGAAGGGCCGCGCGGCGAAGAGAACCGTCATACCGTCATCGTCGAGGTCGGCGGCAAGCGTCTCGAGGTGAGCCTTCCCGACCGCATCGTCGCCGCGCCCGGCTCCGCAGGCCGTCCCGCGGCCGTTCCGCCGTCGCGGCGCTCGCACGAGACGACCGCGATGGCCGGGGCCTCGGGTGACGCCGTCAAGGCGCCCATGCAGGCGACGATCGTCAAGGTCGCCGTCGAAGAGGGCCAGCAGGTCGTCAAGGGCGACCTGGTGATCGTGCTCGAAGCGATGAAGATGGAGCAGCCGATCCAGGCGCACAAGGACGGCACGATCGGCGCGATCAACGCCGCCGCCGGTACGACGGTCTCGGCCGGCCACCAGCTCCTGACGATCGTCTGACGCCGCGGCCTGACTGGCACTAGCGTGAGCCCATGCGCATCCGCCGAGCCGCCCTGGTCGCCGCCACCGTCGTCGCCCTGCTGACTGGATGCGCCGCCGCCCCTGCTGTCGACCAGGAAGCCGCCCAGAGCTGGCTGCGCGACAGCGAGAAGAGCATCGACGGGCGGACCGACCTGCTCGGAACGACGTCGGGTATGACGAGCCGCTCGTCGGACGACGGAATCACCCTCTCCTTCGACGACCCCGTCACGGTGTCTGCCTTCGAAGTGGCGTGCTTCGGCGGAGGCTCGGCCGAGTTCGGCTACTCCCTGAGCGGTGACGGCGTGGGCATCGGCGTGCAATCCGAGGTGGAGTGCACCGAGGTGCCGGCGATGATCGACGTGGGCGTCGACGGCGCCACCGAGGTCGCGGACGTCTCGTCGGTCGTCACTCGGATGACCAGCCCCGACTCCGACACGACGTTCACGGTCGCGGTCGTCGGCACAACGCCGTGACCGCCGACGCTGCGGAGTCGGTCAGGCGCCGTAGATCGTGTGGTCGACGACGTGCATCGCACGCGCGGCGTCGGTGATGCTGCTCGACAGCGACGGGTAGACCGCGAAGACGCGCGAGACCTGGTCGACCGTGAGGCGGCGCTCGACGGCGATCGCGATCGGATAGATGAGCTCGGATGCCCGAGGACCGACGATCACGCCGCCCACGACGCTCCCCGAGCCCTGGCGCGCGATGAGCTTGACGAAGCCGTCCTTGATGCCCATCATCTTCGCGCGCGGATTGGCGGCGAGCGGGAGCTTGTGCACGACGGCGTTGATGAGCCCGTCCTCGATGTCCTTCTCCTGCCATCCGATCGTCGCGATCTCGGGCGCGGTGAAGATGTTCGAGGTGATCCGGCGGCGCTCGAGCGGGATGACGACGTCGCCGAGAGCGTGGAAGACCGCCGTGCGGCCCTGCATGGAAGCGACCGAGGCGAGCGGGACGAACGTCGTGCAGTCGCCGGCGGCGTAGATGTTGGGCACCGAGGTGCGCGCGACGCGGTTGACTTGGATGTGTCCCGATTCGGTCATCTGGATGCCGGCCTCTTCGAGACCGATGCCCGCGGTGTTGGGGATCGAGCCCACCGCCATGAGACAGTGGCTGCCCTCGACCGTGCGGCCGTCCGACAGGGTGACGAGGACGCCCGACCCGGTGTTCTCGACCTTTTCGGCCCGAGACTTCGACAGCAGCGTCATCCCGCCGCGCTTGAAGACGCGCTCGAGCACGGCCGCGGCGTCCGCGTCCTCGCCGGGGAGCACCTGGTCGCGGCTCGAGACGAGGGTGACCTTCGCGCCGAGGTTCATGTAGGCGCCGGCGAACTCGGCGCCCGTGACGCCCGAGCCGACGACGATCAGGTGCTCGGGGAGCGCCTTCATGTCGTAGAGCTGGGTCCAGGTCAGGATGCGGACGCCGTCGGGCTTGGCGCTGTCGAGCTCGCGCGGCGAAGCGCCGACCGAGACGACGAGCGTGTCTGCCTCGACACGGTCGAAGTCGATGCCGCCCGGCTCGGTCGACACGACGACGGCGTTGTCGCCCTCGAGGCGGCCGTGGCCCGAGATGATCTTGACCCCCGCCTCGACGAGCGATGCGCGCATGTCGTCGGACTGCTGACGCGCGAGCGAGAGCAGCCGCTTGTTCACGGCGGTCAGGTTGATCGCGATCTCGGGCTTGAGGGGCTTGCCGTCGGCCGTCTTGGCGAACAGCTGAACACCCAGGTCGCTCGCGCCCTTGATCGCGACGGCCGCGTCGGCGGTCGCGATGAGCGACTTCGACGGCACGACGTCGGTGATGACGGCCGAGCCGCCGACACCGGCTCGCTCGACGAGCGTCACCTCGGCTCCGAGCTGGGCCGCGGCGATCGCCGCTTCGTAGCCGCCGGGGCCGCCACCGAGGATGGCGACGGACTGCGTGGTCTCGAAGCTCAAGGACATGCATCCATTCTCCCCTGTGACCGGGCGCGCCACGACACTCCCGTCGCACGGGATCTCTGGCCCCGACGGGCGCGCGTTCCTAGACTCGGGGCATGTCAGAGACCAACAACCCCCTCGACGACCCCACCGCGGACCCCTTCGCGATCGCCGCCGAGGCCGCGGAAGACATCGCCCGCCTGACGGGAGTCGACCGCCACGACATCGCCCTCACGCTCGGGAGCGGGTGGGGCAAGGCCGCGGAGCTCATCGGCGAGACGACGGCCAGCTTCCCCGCGACCGAGGTCACCGGCTTCAGCAAGCCCGCACTCGAGGGCCACGTCGGCACTCTGCGCAGCGTGCGCACGCCTAAGGGCCGGAACGTCCTCGTCATCGGGGCACGCACGCATTTCTACGAAGGCCACGGTCCCCGCCGTGTCGTGCACAGCGTGCGCACCGCCGCGGCGACGGGCGCACGCACGATGGTGCTCACGAACGGCGCGGGGGGCATCCGCCACACGTGGAAGCCCGGCACGCCCGTCCTGATCAGCGACCACATCAACCTCACGGGCGCATCGCCGCTCGAGGGCGCGACCTTCATCGACCTGACCGACCTCTACTCGCTGCGCCTGCGGGACGTCGCGCGGCAGATCGATCCGTCGCTCGACGAAGGCGTCTACTGCCAGTTCCGCGGCCCGCAGTACGAGACGCCGGCCGAAGTGCAGATGGCGAAGTCGTTCGGCGGCCACATCGTCGGCATGTCGACGGCGCTCGAGGCGATCGCCGCGCGCCAGTCCGGCATGGAGATCCTCGGAATGTCGCTCATCACCAACATGGCGGCCGGCATCCAGACCACCCCACTCAGCCATCAGGAGGTGATCGACGCCGGCCGCGAGGCCGAACCGGTCATCTCATCGCTCCTGGCCCGCGTGATCGGCGCACTGTGAACGGCGACGATGCCGTCGACGAGACGGCGGGGACGGATGCCGCACCCGGCGCCTCCTCGGACCTGCTCGCCCGCGCGCAGGCGTGGCTCGCGCAGGACCCCGACGGCCAGACGCGCGCCGAACTGCGCGATGTGATCGAGGCCGCGTCGTCCGGCGCTCCGGACGCTGTGGGCGATCTCGCTGACCGCTTCGCCGGTCGCCTCGCGTTCGGCACGGCGGGTCTGCGCGGGCGCCTCGGCGCCGGCAGCAATCGCATGAACCGCGTGCTCGTCGGCCAGGCGGCCGCCGGCTTCGCCGCCTACCTCCTCGAGAAGAACGAGGGCGACACCCCGCCGACCGTCGTGATCGGCTACGACGGACGACGCAACTCCGACGTCTTCGCCGTCGACTCGGCCGAGATCTTCGCGGGCGCGGGGCTCCGCGCCATCCTGCTCCCCCGCCTGCTGCCGACCCCGGTCCTCGCGTTCGCCGTGCGCCGGCTCGGCGCCGACGCGGGCGTCATGGTGACGGCATCCCACAATCCGCCGGACGACAACGGGTACAAGGTCTACCTGGGCGGCGTCGACGACGGGGCGCAGATCGTCTCGCCCGCCGATGCCGAGATCGCGGCGCACATCGAGCGCGTCGCGGCTGTCGGCGACCTGGCCGCGATCCCGCGATCGCTCGGCTACGAGACCGCTGCCGAGACCGTCGTCGAGGACTACGTCGCCGCGACCGCGGCCGTCGCCCCGGCACCCGCGGGCGCCGAGGGGCTGCGCTGGGTGTACACGGCGATGCACGGCGTCGGCGCCGAGACGCTGTCGCGCATCCTGGAGGCGGCCGGCTATCCCGCACCGACGGTCGTCGAGGCGCAGATCGAACCCGACGGACGGTTCCCCACCGTGTCGTTCCCCAACCCCGAAGAGCCCGGCGCGATGGACCTCGCGTTCGAGACCGCGCGGGCCGCCGAGGCGGAACTCATCATCGCGAACGACCCGGACGCAGATCGCCTCGCGGTGGCGATTCCGGATGCCGCGGCGGACGGCGGCTGGCGCCGCCTCACGGGCAACCAGGTCGGTCTGCTGCTCGGATGGCGCGCGGCGCGCCTCGCCTCGCCCGGTGAGGGAGCCTCGCTGGCGTGCTCGCTCGTGTCGTCGCCCGGACTCGGCGCGGTGGCGGAGCACTACGGACTCGACTTCCACACGACGCTCACGGGCTTCAAGTGGATCTCACGCGCGCCGGGCATGGTCTTCGGGTTCGAAGAGGCGCTCGGCTACCTCGTGAACCCCGAGACCGTGCGCGACAAGGACGGCATCTCGGCGGCGATCGCCATGCTCGGTCTCGTCGCCGAGGCACGGGGGCGCGGCGCGACGCTCGCGGACCTCCTCGCCGAGTTCGACGAGACGTTCGGCTCCTTCGCGAGCGACCAGATCTCGGTGCGGGTCGAAGACCTGTCCGACATCGGCCGCATCATGGCCGCGCTGCGGGCGCAGCATCCCGCGTCCATCGGTGACGTCGCGGTCGAGAAGGTCGACGATCTGCTCGAGGGGGTCGACGGGTTCCCGCCCGGCGATGTGCTGCGGTTCTGGCTCGAGGGCGGGTCGCGGATCATCGTGCGCCCGAGCGGCACGGAGCCCAAGCTCAAGCTCTACCTCGACGTGCGCGGCGACTCCCCCGCCGACGCCGAGGAGCGCATCGCGGCGCTGTCTTCGGGTGCGCGGGATCTCCTCGACGCGATCGGCTGACGCGCTCCGGAGGGGCTCGGATGCTCGGCCGCGACGGGCTGCGTCGGGGGCTCGTGGTAGCGTAACGGCTCACGATATATCGCGATACCAACGAGGACGACGAAGGTGACTGACGACGCGCGCGCTGAATCGGCTGAGGTCGAGGCCGAGGCATCCGATCACCCTCACTGGCTGCGCAGCACGATCCTGTTCCTGAGCGGGCAGACGGCGAGCCTGTTCGGCTCGATGCTCGTGCAGTACACCGTGTTCTGGTACCTCACGATCACCTACCAGTCCGGGCTCATCATGACCCTCGCGGCGGTGTTCGGGTTCCTGCCGCAGGCGGTCGTGTCGATCTTCGGCGGCGTGTGGGCCGACCGGCACAACCGCAAGTTCCTGATCATGGGGGCGGATGCCGTCATCGCGGCATCGACGCTGACCCTCGCGATCATCATGATGACGGGCTTCGCCGAGGTGTGGCTCATCTTCCTGACCTTGGCGATCCGCTCGGCGGGTGCCGGCATCCAGACGCCCGCTGTGTCGGCGCTCCTCCCCCAGATCGTGCCGACGCGCAACCTCATCCGCGTCAACGGCGTCAACGGCTCGATCCAGTCGGCGATGATGCTCCTCGCCCCCGTTGTCGGCGGTGCGCTCTACGCGTGGGCATCGGTCGTGTACGACGGCTCGGCGGCGGCACTCATCCCGATCTTCTTCATCGACGTCGTGACCGCCGTGATCGGCATCGGCCTGCTCGCGCTCATCCCCGTGCGCGCCGTGCGGCGCGCGGCCGACACCGAGAGCGGCTACTTCGCCGACCTCGTCGACGGTGTGAGGTACATCGCACATCACGCGTTCGTGCGGTGGCTGCTCGTCCTGTTCGCGATCATCTTCGTGCTCACCGTCGCGCCGTCCAATCTGACGCCGCTCATGCTCGTCCGCACGTTCCCCGCGGGCGAGGCGCAGAACGTCGTGAACCTCGCCGTTCTCGAGATCGCGTTCAGCATCGGGATGATGCTCGGCGGCATCCTCGTGGCGTCCCTTTTCGCCAAGCGCAGCCGCGTCGGCATGATCGTGGTCTCGTCGCTCGTGTTCGGCGTGCTGTCGATCGCGCTCGGCCTCTCGGCGAACATCTGGGTCTTCTTCGGGTTCATGTTCCTGGTGGGCCTGGCAGTGCCGTTCTTCTCGACGCCGTCGATGACCCTTCTGCAGGAGACCGTCGAGCCCGAGCGCCAAGGGCGGGTGTTCGGCTTCGTCGGCATCGTCATGGCCCTCGCGATGCCGTTCGGCATGGTCGTCTTCGGTCCGCTCGCCGACGTGCTGCCGATCGAGATCCTGCTCATCGCGGCCGGCGTCCTGACGTTCGTGGTCGTCGGGCTCGCGGTCTGGCTTCCGGCAGGGCGACGTGCGATCGTCGCGGCGCGCGAAGCGTCGACCCGCGCCGAGGCCGTCGACTCGCCGACCGAGGCGGACCGGGCGCAACCGGGGTCGGCGCTGCCACGCGACCGGCCCTAGGCTCGGGGCATGCTCCTCACTCGACCGACCGTCCTCGAGAACGAGTGGGTACGCCTCGAGCCGCTCTCGCCGGACCACGCACCCGCGCTGGGAGAGGCATCCATCGGTCTCGAACATGCCTGGTACACGTCGGTCCCGACGCCCGAGAGCGCGGCGGCGGACGTCGCGCAGCGCCTCGCGTGGGTCGCCGAAGGGCACATGAACGCCTGGGCGGTGCGACGACTCGACACGGACACGGTCATCGGCACCACGACGTTCTGCAACATCGACCAGGCGAACCGACACGTCGAGATCGGCCACACGTGGATCGGGGTCGAGGCTCAGCGGACGGCCGTGAACACGGCATCCAAGCTCCTCCTCCTCGGCCACGCGTTCGATTCGTGCGATGCGATCGCGGTCGAGTTCCGCACGCACTGGCACAATCGCCAGTCGCGCGCCGCCATCGCGCGCCTGGGCGCGAAGCAGGACGGCGTGCTGCGCAACCACCGCCTCGGTCCCGACGGCACGCTGCGCGACACGGTGGTGTTCTCGATCCTGCCGACCGAGTGGCCCGCCGTGCGCCTCGGCCTCATCGAGCGCCTCGCCCGCCACTGACGACCGCCCGCGAGCCTCATTCGGACCCGCACGCCTCATTCGGACCCGCGCGCCTCATTCGGGAATGGGGTGCCCCATTCCCTTTGGGGCGCGAGATCCCGCGCCCCAAAGGGAATGCCGTGCCCCAATCGCGAGGAGTGCGCGCCGGATTCCGGACTCCTCCACAGAAGCCGACCCGGTGCAGTTGCTCAGAGCGTGCTGGCGATGAGAGCGGTCGATCGACCGCAGTGTTCGAGGATGACCCGATGCCTCGCATCCACGTGCACCGCTACAAGGACCTGATCGCCTCCGGCGCATCGAAGCGCTCGCTCGCCCAGGCAGTGGCCGACAGCGCGCTGGTGCGGATCCGCTACGGCGTCTACGCGGATGGCGATGCGATGCGTGCCGGATTTCCGGCAGACCGTGTCGTCGCGCGCGCGACCGCGGCACAGCTCGTGACTGCTGATCCGCTCGTGTTCTCGCACGAGACGGCGGCGGCTCTGCACGGTCTGCCGCTGTATCGGCCCTCACCGGATCGGGTGCACGTCATCGCACGCCCGGAGCGTCCGGGTGCCGTCGCCGGGTTGGTGCGTCATCGCGGCGATATCGAGGAGTTCGACGCGACGGACGGACTGCGGTTCACCAGCCTCTTGCAGACGGTCGCCGACGTGGCCCGGACTGCCTCGTTCGAGCAGGGCGTGGTCATTGCGGATGCCGCGCTCAGACGTCTGTGCTGGGACGAGGGCGGGTCCTATCGCGCTGATGACGCACAAGCGGTCCGCGAGCAAGTGCTCGATATCGTGCGGCGCTCGGCACACGGTCAGAATCGGGCGCGACGCGTCGTGAGTTTCGCGGATGGCCGCGCACAGCTTCCCGGCGAAAGCGTCAGTCGCGTGCGACTGCATCAGCTGGGCTTCCGAGCAGTCGGGCTCCAGCACGCGGTGCCGGCGCCTGGCGGTTCCTCGTACTTCGTCGACTTCGCGCTGGACGAGGTCAACGCGTTCGGTGAGTTCGACGGAGCCATCAAGTACGTCGACGGAAGGATGCTGGACGACCGCACCAGCAGCGAGGTGCTCGACCGCGAGAAACAGCGCGAGGACTGGATCCGGGGCACCACGCAGCGCCGCATGGCGCGCTGGGGCTGGCCGCACATCGGAACAGCCGACCAGCTGGGCGCGCGCCTCCGCACCTTCGGGATCGTCCCGCCCGGTCTGTGACGATCGCGCCCACAGTCGCTCTGACGGGGCTGAGCGCTGAGCCCGCCAGACCGGGATTGGGGCGGCCCATTCGCCTTGGGGCGGGCGATCCCACGCCCCAACGTGAATGGGCCGCCCCAATCCCAGCACCACAGGCCACTCCCTACGCCCAACGTGAATGGGCCGCCCCGATCCCAGCGCCACTGGCCACCCCTGCGCCCCACGTGAATGGGCCGCCCCAATCCCAGCGCTCTCGCGAGGGTGGAGGGGTCAGCCGTCGATGACCGCGACCAGCTCGTCGAGGAAGCCGGCGAAGTCCGACGACCGACGTACGATGCGCTGCACGCTGTCGCGCTCGCTGAAGACCTCGACGAACTGCTCGAACACGGTCTGGAACGCCTCGCGATCGTTCTCCGAGAACGCGACGAGCGCGACCACCTGCACACGGCCCTCGCCCCACGGGATCGACGGGTCGGCGATGCCGATCGCGATCGAGGTGCGCGAAGCGGTCATGCCGATCGCGTGCGGCACGGCGAGCGCGTCGGTGAAGGCGGTAGACGAGAGCTCTTCGCGCTGGATCGCGCGCTCGACGTAGTCGTCGTCGATGACGCCCTGCGCGATGAGCAGCGAGCCGAGGCGATGGATGACGTCATCCGTCGACTGTCCGTCGAGCCCGCGCACGAAGGCGTCGGGCGAGAAGTACCGCTCGAGCTCCTCGCGGAGCCGCGCGAGGCGGCGCGCGCGCCGGATCCGGCCGGCGGCGGCCTGCACGCGCTCGACATCGGCGTCGGTGAGGAACGGCTGGATCCGCACGAACCGGTCGCCCGCGACGGCCGGATCGATCGTGGTGAGCACGAGGTCGGAGTCGATGGAGGACCAGTCCGGGTCGACGCGCGTCTCGACGCCCACGACCTCGATCGCCTGCCCGAGCGAACGGTCGACCGATGAGCGCAGCAGCTCGTGCAGCTCGTAGTACCCCGGGCAGACGATCGTCGCGGCGAGCAGCTGGTCGGCGCGCCGGCTGCGCTCGAGCCTGCCACCGACGTGCATCGCGATGTAGGCGATCTCGTCGTCCAGGAGCGGGATGCCGAGCCGCTCGTGCAGGCCAGAGGCGATGAAGACGGCGACCTCGAAGATCATCGGGTACGTCGACTTGAGCGAGCGCGTGAGCGGATTGCGCGACCACGCCTGCTCCTTCGCGCGATGCAGCAGGTTCTGCACGTGCAGCGCGAGGCGCAGGATGAAGTCCTCGTGCGCGATGTCGACGAGGAACTCGGATGCCGCCTGCCCCACGACATCGCGCACGACCGCTTCGACCTCGGGCTCGAGGCGCGATCTCGCGTGGTCGGAGGGCGTGTCGGTGCCGGGCGCGACGACACGCGTGAGCACGAGCGTCGCGAGGTGCTGCAGATCCCCGGCGCCCAGGCGCACGTCGAGGTGCTGCTCCGACAGCGACGCGAGGATCGCCGCGACCTCCTGCTGCGCGGGGCGCACTTCGGCGGAGCCTGCGCCTTCGAGTCCACGATCGCGCGACACACGGTCGGCCGCGATCGCGATGTGCATGACGACATCGGCGATGCCGATCTCGTTCACGAAGTAGCCGAGCGCGCCGAGCTGGGTCACGAGATCGTTCTTGAACGGGCCGAACGCGCGGGCGCCGACCGAGCCTTCGCCGAGGGTGCGGCGCAGCGCCTCGAGGTCGAAGGATCCGGCATCCATCTCGTCGTGGGCGAGCCGTGACAGCAGCCGCCGCTGAGCCATCTCGGTGCCGCGCAGGCGGGCTTGCGAGGCGGAGCGCTCGAGGGTGAGCTCCGTTCCGCCGAGCAGGCTGCGCACCCGGGCGAGATCGGCGTCGAGCGTCGCGGGGCTCACGTGCAGGGCGTCGGCGGTCTCGAAGACGTCGATCCCGTCGGGGGCGTCGAGCAGTCGCCTCACGAGCGTGTGCAGGCGATCGCGGGGCGCGTCGGCGCCGACCGTCACGCGCAGCGCGGCCGCGGCATCCGGACCCGAACGATAGCCCTGGGGGCCCGACTCGATCGCGGATCCCTGCGGCACACGGGCGTTGACGGCCGTGACGTACGACCGGATGCTGCGGGGCGTGACACCGAGGCTGTCGGCGAGGCTGGCCGCCGTCGCCCAGTCGCCGTCGCGCGCGAGGAGCCCCAGCAGGCGGTCCTGTCTCGCTCTCGTCACGGCACTCCTCTTCGCGTGCGCAAGCCCCCCGGCGCGCGTCCAGGCCAGTCAACCATGCATGCCCCGCACCAGGGTCGCGGTTTCCGCCCCCGCGGAAGAAGGTGTGGTTGTCGGCTCCCAGCGTTTTCACAAGAATGGCGAAGAAGGAGGCGGATCGATGAGGATCCTGGTGGTCTGCGGAGCGGGTGCGTCGAGCACCTTCGTCGCGCAGCGCGTGCGCCATGCGGCGCACGACATCGGGCTCATGCATTACACCGCTTTCGCCGGCACCGAGCTGTCGCTCCCGATCGACCTCGATGCCGCGGACGTCGTCCTCGTCGGCCCGCACCTGGCTCACGCGCTCACGCGCATCGAGCACGATGCGGCCCACCGAGGGACGACGGTCGTGCTGCTGCCGTCCGACATCTTCAGCGATCTCGACGGCTCCCGGACGCTGCAACTCGTCCGCGACGCGGTCGGAGACTCCGGGGGGATCGCTCCGACCGCGAGCAGCGACCGGCCCACCTGACACCACGCACCCGCACGATACGCAACGAAGAGAAAGGAACAGGCCTTGCCCACTCTCACCCGGACTGTCCGGATCGGCTCCTCCCATGGCCTGCACGCCCGCCCCGCGAAGCTGTTCGCACAAGCGGCGAAGGAGTCCGGCATCCCCGTCACCCTCGCCAAAGACGCCGGAGCACCCGTCAACGCGGCGAGCATCCTCGGCGTCATCGCGCTCGGCATCGAGCAGGGCGATTACGTGACCCTCACGGCCGACGGCGACAACGCCGAAGCCGTGCTCGACCAGCTGAGCGAACTGCTCACGACCGATCACGATGCGGAGTAGGCCATGACCGAACTCCGTGGAGTGGGCATCGGCCTGGGCGTCGCCCAAGGCCCCGTCGCGCGCATGGCCGAGCCGTTGCCGGCACCGGCTGACGCGCCGAGCGCGCTGAGCGCCGATGAAGAGACGGCGCGGGCGCGGGATGCCGTGGCCGCCGTCGCCCGCGAACTCGAGTCGCGCGGCGCCCAGGCGGGCGGCGCGGCGCAGGACGTCCTCGAGGCGCAGGCCATGATGGCCGAGGACCCGACGCTCGAATCCGAGATCGACACGCGCATCGCCGCGGGCAAGACGGCCGAGTTCGCCGTCCACGACGCCTTCGCCTCGTTCCGCGACCAGCTCGTCGCGATGGGCGGGTACCTGGGCGAGCGCGCCGCCGACCTCGACGACGTCGCCCAGCGCGTCATCGCGCGGCTGCGCGGTCTTCCGGCGCCGGGCGTGCCCGACCCCGGGCATCCCTTCGTCCTCGTCGCGAAGGATCTCGCACCCGCCGACACCGCGCTGCTCGACCTCGACAAGGTGCTCGCACTCATCACGACGGAGGGCGGACCGACCTCGCATACGGCGATCCTCGCCCGCGAGAAGTCCATCGTCGCCGTCGTCGGCACGGCCGCCGCGAAGGACCTCGCCGACGGCGAGGTCGTGATCGTGGATGCCGCGAAGGGCGTCGTGACGGCCGACCCGACCGCCGAGGAGCTCGCCCAGGCGCAGCACCGCGCCGACGCCCGACGGGACGCGTCATCCGCCCCCATCACCGACGGCGCTCTCGCCGACGGCACGCCCGTGCCGCTGCTGGCGAACCTCGGCAAGCCCGAGGGCGCTGCCGAGGCGGTCGAGCTCGGCGCCGAGGGCGTCGGACTGTTCCGCACGGAGTTCCTGTTCCTGTCGTCGAGCCAGGCGCCCACCGTGGAGCAGCAGCGCGAGGCCTACACGAAGCTCCTCGCGGCGTTCCCCGGCAAGAAGGTCGTGGTCCGCGTGCTGGATGCCGGAGCCGACAAGCCCCTCGCGTTCCTCAACGATGCGCACGAGGAGAACCCTGCGCTGGGCCTTCGCGGCATCCGCGCCCTGCGGGCGAGCGAGGACATCCTGCGCGAGCAGCTGACGGCCCTCGCCGAGGCCGACAAGGCGACGCAGGCCGACCTCTGGGTCATGGCGCCGATGATCGCGACGATGGAGGAGACGGAGTACTTCGTCGACCTCTGCCGCGATTACGGCATCAAGACCGCCGGCGTCATGGTCGAGGTCCCCTCGGCGGCGCTCCTGGCCGACCGTGTGCTCGGTCACGCCGACTTCGCCTCCATCGGCACGAACGACCTCACCCAGTACACGATGGCGGCCGACCGGCTGCTCGGGTCGGTCGCGTCGTTCCAGGACCCGTGGCACCCCGCCGTCCTCCGCCTCATCCGCGAAGTGGGCGACGCGGGCCGCATCAACGGCAAGCCCGTCGGCATCTGCGGCGAGGCGGCGGCCGATCCTCTGCTTGCCGTCGTGCTCGTCGGCCTCGGCGCGACCTCGCTCTCGATGGCGCCGACAGCGCTCGCCGACGTGCGGGCGACCCTGCTCCAGCACTCCCTCGACGATGCGCGTGTCATCGCCGAGGCAGCCCTCGCCGCGAACGACGCGGCATCCGCAAGAACAGCGGCCCAGGATGCCGCGACCCGATCAAAGGAGACACAGTCATGACAACGGCGTCAGCGCCCGCCAAGGGCGGCAGCTCGGTACGAGTCGGAGTCCAGCGCTTCGGCACGTACCTGTCCGGCATGATCATGCCGAACATCCCCGCGCTCATCGCGTGGGGCATCTTCACGGCGTTCTTCATCGACGTGGGGTGGACGCCCAACGCCGACCTCGCCACCATCGTCGGGCCGTTCATCCACTACCTGCTGCCGATCATCATCGCCTACACGGGTGGCAGCATCGTCTACGGCGTGCGTGGTGGCGTGGTCGCCTCGATCGCCGTCATGGGTGCGATCGCGGGATCCGACAAGCTCATCGCGGACGTCAACGCGGCACTGCCCGAGGGCGCATCGCAGCTCGGCCAGGTCCACATGTTCATCGGCGCGATGATCATGGCTCCGCTCGCGGCCTACACGATGAAGTGGCTCGACTCCCTCTGGGAAGGCAAGATCAAGGCCGGCTTCGAGATGCTCGTGAACATGTTCTCGGCGGGCATCTGGGGCTTCGTGATGGCCGTCGTCGGGTTCTACCCGATCGCCTGGCTGGTCAACGGCCTGATGCAGATCCTCAGCAATGCGGTCAACTGGCTCGTCGAGATGAACCTGCTGCCGCTCACGAGCATCCTCATCGAGCCGGCCAAGGTCCTGTTCCTCAACAACGCCATCAACCACGGCGTGCTGACGCCACTGGGCATCCAGCAGTCGGCTGAGGAGGGATCGTCGATCCTGTTCCTGCTCGAGGCGAACCCCGGCCCCGGTGTGGGTCTGCTGCTGGCCTTCACGTTCTTCGGTCTGGGCGCAGCGCGCGCCTCGGCTCCGGGAGCGGCGGTCATCCAGTTCTTCGGCGGCATCCACGAGGTGTACTTCCCGTACGCCCTTATGAAGCCGATGCTCATCCTCGCCCTCATCGCGGGTGGCGCGACCGGCGTCACGACGAACATGCTCCTGGGCGGCGCGCTGCGCGCACCTGCGGCACCCGGCAGCATCCTCGCCGTGCTCGCGCAGACAGCCGACGGGTCGTACTTCGCCGTCATCCTGTCGGTGGTCCTCGCCGCGGCTGTCACCTTCGTGGTCTCGTGGGTCATCCTTCGTGCATCGCGCAAGCGCGACCTCGAAGCCATGGCGGCGACGGATGACGCGTTCGGCGCCGCGATCACCCAGACTGAGGCGGCGAAGGGCAAGTCGTCCGACTCGCTCGCGAACCTGCGCGGCGGCGCCGCGACGCAGGCGGGCGGCGGCATCGAGCCGGCCACGATGACCGAGCGCGAGATCAAGAACATCGTGTTCGCATGCGACGCCGGCATGGGCTCGTCGGCGATGGGCGCGAGCGTCCTGCGCAACAAGATCAAGAAGGCGGGCGTCGAGGACGTCACGGTCGTCAACAAGGCGATCGCGAACCTCGACGGCACGGCAGACCTGATCATCACGCAGAACCAGCTGACCGATCGCGCTCGTGCACAGGCGCCCAATGCCGTGCACGTCTCGGTCGACAACTTCATGAACTCGCCGAAGTACGACGAGGTCGTGGAGCTCGTGAAGGACCAGCACGAGAGCTGATTCCAGACCGCTGCGGGGCCGGACGGCGGGAGGCCTCCGGCCCCGTGGCTTTTGCTCGATCACATCGGTACGTTCGAAACAGACGGTTCCGCGGCATCCCGCGGACGACAGGAAGGCATGATCATGGCACGCGAGGTCCTCAGCATCGGTCAGGTGCGCATCCACTCCGGCAGCGCGACGCGCGAGGAGGCGATGAAGGAGGCCGCCGACATCCTCGAGTCCGCCGGCGCCGTCACGAACGCGTACTTCGACGCGATGCAGCAGCGCGAGCAGACCGTGTCGACGTACATGGGCAACGAGCTCGCGATCCCGCACGGCACGAACGAGACCAAGCACACGATCCTCGATTCGGCCCTGTCGGTCGTCCGCTACGACGGCGGGGTCGACTGGGGCGGCGAGCCGGTGACCTTCGTCGTCGGCATCGCCGGCAAGGGCGACGAGCACCTCGAGATCCTGTCCCAGATCGCGATCCTCTTCTCGGACGAGGACGAGGTCGCCAAGCTGAAGGCCGCCTCGACGCCCGAGGAGCTCTACGGGCTCGTCGCCGCGACGGGCGTGTGATGAAGGCCGTCCACTTCGGCGCCGGCAACATCGGCCGGGGGTTCGTCGGCCTGCTCCTGCACCAGGGCGGGTACGAGCTCGTGTTCTCGGATGTCGCGGCGCCCCTCGTCGACGCGATCAACGGCGTCTCGGAGTACACGGTGCACGAGGTCGGCGAGGGCGGCGTCGACACCGTCGTCACCGGATTCCGCGCCATCAACAGCGCCGAGCATCCGGATCAGGTCATAGAGGAGATCGCGGGCGCGAACGTCGTGACAACGGCCGTGGGCCCCACGATCCTGAAGTTCGTCGCCCCGAACATCGTCGCCGCGCTCGCACTGCGCGATCCGTCGTCCCCCCCGCTGCAGATCATGGCGTGCGAGAACGCGATCAACGCCACCGACCTGCTCCGCGACGAGATGAAGAACGTCGCGGGCGACGCCTGGGACGCCCTCGAAGGACGCGCCGTCTTCGCCAACACCGCCGTCGACCGGATCGTGCCGGCGCAGCCGCCGGGCGAAGGAGTGGATGTCACCGTCGAGCCGTTCTTCGAGTGGGCGATCGAGCGGCCGCCGTTCGGCGACGACCCGCCGAACATCCCCGGCGCGCACTTCGTGGACGATCTCGCACCGTACATCGAGCGCAAGCTCTTCACTGTCAACACGGGGCACGCGACGACGGCGTACTTCGGTGCGCAGGCCGGCGTCGACACGATCGCCGGCGCTCTCGCCGATCCCGCCGTCGCGGCAGCGGTCGAGAAGGCTCTGGAAGAGACATCCGCCCTTCTCGTCGCGAAGCACGAGCTCGATCCGCAGGTGCAGGCGGACTATCGCGCGACGATCCTGCGGCGCTTCCGCAACACCGAGCTGCCCGACACCGTCTGGCGCGTCGGTCGTCAGCCGCTGCGCAAGCTCTCGCGCCACGAGCGGTTCGTCGGGCCCGCCGCCGAGGCCGCCGAGCGCGGGCTCGAGACCGAGGGCCTCGTCGCGGCGATGGGCGCGGCGCTCGCCTTCGACGACACCGAGGACCCGCAGTCGGTCGATCTCCAGCGGCAGATCCGGGAGATGGATGCCGCGGCCTTCACGGCATCCGTCACGGGCCTCGAGCCCGGCCATCCGCTCTTCGCGCGCGTGCAGAAGGTCGTCGAGGAGCGCCAGGCCGAGATCGCGTGACGACGTCCAAGGCGCCGCGCTGGCGTCGAATCCTCTGGTGGGTCCTCGGATCGCTCGGAGCGCTCGTGCTCGTGGCGGCGATCGCCATCGTCGTGTGGAGCCAGGTCGGGGTCATGGCCGCCGAGCCCGAGCCTCTCGCGGCGGTGCGCGCGGACGACCGCATCGTCATCACGGAGGACTCCGCCGGCATCGTGCTCGCCCCGGCATCCGGCGCATCCGACATCGGGCTCGTCTACATCCCGGGCGCGAAGGTGGACCCGTGGGCGTACGCGGCGAAGCTGTCGGGCGTCGTGGCCGACGACGGCGTCACGGTCGTCATCACGAAACCGTGGCTCAACCTCGCGTTCTTCGATCTGCGGCCGCTCGACGCCTTCACGGCGCTTGCTCCCGATGTGGGCACCTGGATCGTCGGCGGGCACTCGCTCGGCGGGGTGCGGGCGTGCATGATGGCGACGGATGCCGATGCCCTCGCGCTCTTCGCGTCGTACTGCGCGACCGATCTCTCCGGGTCGGGACTCCCCGCGATCAGCATCTCGGGGTCGGAAGACGGCCTCTCCACGCCGCAGAAGATCGAGGATGCTCGGCACCTGCTGCCCCCGGACGCCGACTTCGTCGAGATCGAGGGCGCGAGCCACTCGTCGTTCGGCGACTACGGGCCGCAGGACGGCGACGGGACGCCGGCGATCTCCGACGAGGAGATGACGGCGCAGCTGACCGAGCTCGTCGGCGGGTTCGCGGCATCCCTCTCCGGCTGAACACCTCCCGCCGAATCAACTTCCTCCTCACGAGACAGCTTCGTATTCGCGCGCGCGACGCGCCGTCTCGTGAATACGAAGTCGATTCGGCGAGCGCGAAGGCGCGAACCGCCGTCACCGGCGGCACGTAGACTTTCCCGCCGTGACCCTCGCTCTCGCCTGCCTCGCCGCGTTCGTCGCGGCGGTCATCCAGCGCATCACAGGGCTCGGGTTCGTCCTCGTGCTCCTCGGCCCGATCGTCCTGTTCTACGGCCCCCTCGAGGGCATCACGATCGGCGTGCTGCTCGCGCTCGTCGCGTCGCTCAGCGCCGTGCCCCTCGTGTGGCGCGAGGTCGAGTGGACGCGCGCGTGGTGGCTCATCTGGCCGGGTCTCGTGGCGGCGCCGTTCGCGGCGCTCCTCGTACGCGTGCTGCATGAAGCCGCGCAGCTGCTCCTCATCGCCGCGATGGCGTACTTCGCCCTCGTCGCGGGATGGATCCCCGCACTGTCGGCGGCGCTGCGCGGGCGGTCAGGCGCCGTGGTCGCAGGATCCGCCGCGGGCTTCATGCATGTCGCGAGCGGCCTCTCGGGCCCGCCGCTGGCCGCCTACGCCGTCGGCGACAGATGGGAGCAGCGCCGATTCGCCGCGAGCGTCCAGGTCATCTTCCTCGTGTTCTCGACGGTCTCGGTGGTGTTGAGAGGCCTCCCGGCATCCCCCGTCGCCGACGTCTGGCTGCTCATCGCGGCGACGGCCGCGGGCATCCTCATCGGCACGCTCCTCACGCGGTTCGTCCCCCCGCGCATCGCCCGCATCGCGATGCTCTCGATCGCGTGGGCCGGAGCCACGGTGGTGCTCGTGCGCGGCATCCTGGCACTGTTGTCATGACGATGCGGGATTTCAGTTAAGAACCGCTAACATCGTGTCGTCGTCAGGGTGGACGCCCGACACGAAGACGTGTGGAGAAGTATGGATCAGCAGCGGTACGCGATCATAGGTGCGGGCCCGTCGGGCCTGTCTGCGGCGCGCGCGCTCCAGAAGGCGGGCATCGCCTTCGACGGCTACGAGGCCGGAGCGGGCGTCGGGGGCCTGTGGGACATCGACAACCCCCGGTCGACGATGTACGAGTCCGCGCACCTCATCTCGTCTCGCACGACGACGGAGTTCGCCGAGTTCCCGATGGATTCCACGGCCGACTATCCGAGCCACAAGACCCTCATCCGGTACTTCCGCGACTTCGCCGATCGTTTCGGCATCACCGAGCGGTTCCGCTTCGACACGAAGGTCACCTCCCTGGAGCCCGTCGGAGAGGGATGGATGCTGCGCGCCACCGCTCGCGACGGTGATCTCGCACAGCGCTACGACGGCGTCATCCTCGCCAATGGCACGCTGGCCGAGCCCAACGTCCCGACCTTCCGGGGCGAGTTCACGGGCGAGCTCATGCACACCTCGGCATATAAGTCCGCGACACAGCTGACGGGCAAGCGCGTGCTCATCATCGGCGCCGGCAATTCGGGCTGCGACATCGCCGTCGATGCCGTGCACCATGCGGCATCCGTCGACATGAGCGTGCGCCGCGGCTACTACTTCGTGCCGCGCTACCTCTTCGGCAAGCCCTCCGACACCCTCAATCAGGGCAAACCGCTGCCGGCCCGCATCAAGCAGTTCGTCGACAAGCGCGTCCTGCAGGCGTTCACGGGCGACCCCGTGCGTTTCGGATTCCCGAAGCCCGACTACAAGCTCTACGAGTCGCATCCGATCGTCAACACCCTCATCCTCAACCATCTCGGGCAGGGCGATCTGCAAATCCGGCCCGACATCGACCGGTTCGACGGCAAGACCGTGCACTTCCGCGACGGCTCGTCGGCCGAGTACGACACGATCCTGCTCGCGACCGGCTACACGCTCGACTACCCGTTCGTCGCGCGTGACCAGCTCAACTGGACGGGCTGGTCGCCGAAGCTCTTCCTCAACGTGTTCCCTCCCTCGTTCAACGGGCTCTACGTCATGGGCATGATCGAAGCCTCGGGCATCGGCTGGCAGGGCCGCTACGAGCAGGCGGACCTCATCGCGTCCTACCTCTCCGCTCCCCCGGTGCAGCAGGCCGCGTTCCGCCGTCGCGTCGCGGACGAGCCGTGGCCCAATCTGACCGGCGGATACAAGTACCTGGGGCTCGAGCGCATGTCGTACTACGTCAACAAGGACGCCTACCGGGCCGCGGTGAAGGATGCCGCGGCAGAGCTCCGCCGCGATCCCTCCGCATCCAGCGCCTCGCACAAGCCGTCGAAGAAGAAGGCGCGCGCATGAATCCCGACGACATCGCCCTGAACTTCAACCCGGGCACCCTGGTGATCCTCAACGTCGTGCTCGGGCTCATCATGTTCGGGATCGCGCTCGATACGACGATCGACGACTTCAAGGCCGTCGCGCGCAAGCCCAAGCCCTTCGTCATCGCGATCCTCGCGCAGCTCATCGTGCTCCCGGCGGTGACGTTCGGCCTGACGCTCATCCTGCCCGTGACGCCCTCGATGGCGCTCGGCATGATCCTCGTCGCGTGCTGCCCACCCGGCAACATCTCGCAGGTGCTCACGCATCGCTCCGGCGGCAATGTCGCCCTCTCGGTGTCCATGACCGCCGTGTCGAACGTCATCTACATCTTCGTGCTTCCTCTTTCGGTCGCGTTCTGGGGATCGCTGCACCCGACCGCACGCGGACTGCTCGAGACCGTCGAGCTCAACCCCTGGACGATGCTGATCGACATCCTCCTCATCATCGGCTTGCCGTTCGCTGCCGGCCTCCTCATCCGCAACCGCCTCCCCTCGTTCGCCATCAAGGTCCAGCCGTTCGTGAAGTGGTTCTCGCTCCTCGCGCTCGTGGGGTTCATCGTCGCAGCGCTCGCGGGCAACTGGCAGTTCTTCATCGCGTTCTTGGGCATCATCGTGCTGGTGGTGACGGTGCACGACGCCGTCGCCCTCGCGATCGGCTACGGCACGGCGGTGGCCGGAGGCCTGGGCACGCGCGAGCGCAAGGCCATGACGTTCGAGGTCGGCATCCGCAACGCCGGACTCGGCCTCGGTCTCGTGTTCGCCTTCTTCGGCGGCCTCGGCGGCATGGCGATCGTCGCGGGCTGGTGGGGCATCTGGGACATCATCGCGGGGCTCCTCGTCGCGGCGCTGTGGGCGCGGCACACGAAGAAGCGGACGGGTTCTTCGAAGGGGGATGCCTCGCGCCACGCGACGCCGGAGGTCACCTCGTGACACGGGTCCTCGTCACCGGCGGGGCGGGCTTCCTCGGCTCGCACGTCGTCGCGGCCCTCGTCGCGCGCGACGACGTCGACCTCGTCGTCGCGGGCGATGTGCGACGGCCGGAGCATCCCATCGAGGGCGTCATCTACGACGACTGCGACGTGACGCGCTCCGCGGGTCTCGTGCCGCTGCTCGAACGACACGGCATCGACGTCGTGGTGCACCTCGCGGCGATCGTCAACCCCGGCCGAGATCACGATCTCGAGTACCGGGTGGACGTCGACGGATCACGCAACGTCCTGGACGCCTGCCGCGCCGCGGGCGTGCGTCGCCTGGTCGTCTCGTCGTCGGGCGCGGCCTACGGCTACCACGCCGACAGCCCGGAGTGGCTCATCGAGACCGACCCCGTACGCGGCAACGACGAGTTCGCCTACTCGAAGCACAAGCGGCTCGTCGAAGAGATGCTCGCCGCGGCGCGCGAGAGCGACCGGCAGCTCGAGCAGGTCGTGTTCCGGATCGGCACGATCCTCGGACCGACGGTGCAGAACCAGATCACCGCCCTGTGGGACGGCCGCGCGATCCTCGCGATCGCAGGCGCCGACTCACCCTTCGTCTTCGTGTGGGTCGACGATGTCGCCGGCGCGATGGCGCGGGCCGCGACCGACGGGCCCGCCGGCATCTACAACGTCGCCGGCGACGGCCGCGTCACCGTGCAGGAGCTCGCGAAGCGGCTCGGCAAACCGCGCGTCACCGTGCCGGCGGGAGTTCTCGCACTCGGTCTGCGCATCGGGCGCGCGCTGCGCCTCACGGTGCACGGCCCCGAGCAGGTCGGGTTCCTGCGCTATCGCCCCGTGCTCGACAACACCGCTCTGAAGCAGGAGTTCGGCTTCACGCCCGCCAAGACCTCGGCCGAGGCGTTCGAGGCGTACCTCGCGACCCACCCCGGGGTCGCGAGGTAGGTGCCTCAGAGCCCCTGCCAGTCCGGCTTGTGGGCGAGCGCGTAGCGGTAGTAGTCGCTGAGCTTCAGGTGCGCCGCGGCGGCCTCATCGACCACGACAGTGGCGTGGCGGTGCAGCTGGACGGCCGAGCCCGGGCTGCTGGCCGTCACCGGACCCTCGAGTGCCGCGGCCACGGCATCCGCCTTCGCATCGCCGAACGCGAGCAGGAACACGTGCCGCGCCTCGAGGATCGTGCCGATCCCCTGCGTGATGCAGTGCACGGGTACGTCGTCGGGCGAGTCGAAGAAGCGCGCGTTGTCGATGCGGGTCGGCTCGGTGAGCGTCTTGACGCGCGTGCGGGATGCCAGTGAGCTGCCCGGCTCGTTGAAGCCGATGTGTCCGGTGCGTCCGATGCCGAGGATCTGCAGGTCCACTCCCCCGGCGGCGGCGATCGCCGCTTCGTAGTCCTCGCCCGCGGTCTGGATGCTGGTCGCGTTCTCACCCGGGACGAGCACGCGCGCGGGGTCGAGTCCGAGCGGCTCGACGACCTCGCGTGTGATGACCGCGCGGTAGCTCTCGGGGTGGCCCACCGGCAGGCCCACGTACTCGTCGAGCGCGAATCCGCGCACGTGCGAGACGTCCAGCCCCTCCGCGGCGACGATGCCCGCGAGAGCCTCGTACACCCGCAGCGGCGTCGACCCCGTCGCGAGGCCGAGCACGGCATCCGGCTTCGCGGCGATCAGGTCGGCGATCGCCCGCCCGACGATCCCCCCGGCCTCCTGCTGGTCCTTCACGATGAGCACTTCGGCCATGGTTCCTCCGTCGGTCTGGGGGTCGCGGGTGATGCGCGCCACGGTATATCTTCGCCACTGAAGGCATGCCCCCGCCACTCGCGCCCGGCACGAACTCCATCCCGGGCTCGGATGACCCTCAGGGAGACACGATGAAGTTCATGCAGAGGCTCGGCCGTTCGTTCATGCTCCCGGTGGCGGTGCTGCCGGTCGCCGCGATCCTCGTCGGCCTGTCGAACTGGGCGATCGGGATCTTCGGCCCCAACGTCGTCTCGACGTTCATCAGCGCGGCCGGCATCGCGATGCTCGACAACATGGCGCTGCTGTTCGCTGTCGGCATCTCGCTCGGCATGGCGAACAAGACCGACGGCACATCGGCTCTTGCGGGGCTCGTGTCATGGCTCACGGTGCAGGCGATCCTCGCCCCTGTGACGGTGTCGGTGCTCTACGGCATCGACGTCGAGTCGGTCGATCCCGCGTTCGGCCGCGTCAACAACGTCTTCGTCGGCATCGTCTGCGGCCTCATCGGCGCATGGAGCTACAACAAGTTCAAAGACACGAAGCTCCCCGACGCGCTCTCGTTCTTCTCGGGTCGCCGGTCCGTCGCCCTGGTCGCTGCCGGCGTCTCGCTCGTCTTCGCGGCCATTCTGCTCTTCCTCTGGCCCTTCGTCTTCGGCGGTCTCGTCATCTTCGGCGAGTGGATCGTGACTCTCGGGCCGGTCGGCGCGGGCATCTACGGCTTCCTCAACCGTGCGCTGATCCCGCTCGGCCTGCACCACGCCCTCAACTCGGTGTTCTGGTTCGACGTCGCCGGCATCAACGACCTCAACAACTTCCTCGCGGGGTCCTCGGGCGACGGCGTGTACGGAGTCACGGGCCAATACATGACGGGCTTCTTCCCGATCATGATGTTCGGTCTGCCCGGAGCCGCTCTCGCGATGTACGTCACGGCCAAGACGACCCGCAAGAAGGTCGTCGCGGGCCTGCTGCTCTCCGCGGCGATCTCGTCGTTCTTCGTGGGGGTGACCGAGCCTCTCGAGTTCTCGTTCATGTTCCTCGCGCCGTGGCTCTACCTGACGCACGCCGTCTTCACGGGCATCTCGCTCGCGATCGCGTCGATCCTGCCCGTGCGAATGGGCTTCGGCTTCTCGGCCGGGTTCACCGACCTCATCCTCCAGTGGACGAACCCGCTCGCGCAGAACCCGTGGATCATCCTCGTCATGGGCGTCTTCTGGTTCTTCGTCTACTTCTTCGTCTTCCGCTTCTTCATCCGCCGGTTCAACCTCAAGACGCCCGGCCGCGAAGACGACGATGTCGTCGAAGAGGTCGGCGACGCCGCCGTCGGCGAGGACAAGTTCGCCCTCGCCGGAGCGAAGTTCATCCGGGCCCTCGGCGGCAAGGACAACATCATCGAGCTCGACAACTGCGCGACGAGGCTCCGCATGGAGATCGCCGACACGTCGAAGGTGGATGACGCGGCCCTCAAGCGCGCCGGCGCCTCCGGCACGATCAAACCCGGTGGGCACTCGGTGCAGGTGATCTACGGCCTCAACGTGCAGTTCGTGAAGGATGCGATGGAGCAGATCATCGAGGGCAAGCTCGACGTGCCCGAGGCGATAGAGGCGTTCCCGGGCGCCACCGCCGCTGAGACGGGCTTCGCCGCGGGCGTCGCGACGGCCGTCGGTGTGCCGAACGTCGCGGCCGCGACGATCGCGGCCGGCGCGGCGGCCTCGTCGAAAGCGGATGCCGCGGGCCCCGTCATCCGGCTCCTCCAGCCGATCGAGGGCGCGGTCGTGCCCCTCGCCGGCGTGCCCGACCCGATGTTCGCTCAGGGGGTCATGGGCCCCGGGGCGGCGATCGACCCGTCGGGCGACACGGTCGTCGCGCCCGCTGACGCGACGGTCGCCTCGGTCTTCCCCACGGGTCACGCGATCGGACTCGAGCTCGACGGCGGCGTCGAACTGCTCATCCACGTCGGCGTCGACACCGTGAACATGAAGGGCGACGGCTTCGAGGTGCTCGTCGAGGCGGGTCAGAAGGTGTCTCGCGGGACGCCGCTGCTGCGCTTCGACCGCGCGAAGATCGAGGCCGCAGGACTGTCTGCGATCACGCCCGTCATCGTGCTGAACGACGAGACCGCGAGCGTCGCCTTCGACTGACAGGCGCGCTCGTTGGGGCCTGCTCGTTCCGGCGCGACTCCGGCGTGTCGCGGCCGCAGACCTTTGCTCGCGAGGCCGTTGAACTTCCGGTTCACACGCGTGCTCTGCGCGCCGTTGAACTTCCAGTTCACACGCGTGCTCTGCGCGCCGTTGAACTTCCGGTTCACCCGCCTGCTCTGCGCGCCGTTGAACTTCCAGTTCACACGCGTGCTCTGCGCGCCGTTGAACTTCCAGTTCACACGCGTCGATGCGCAGGAGACGTGTGAACCGGAAGTTCATCAGTGCGAACTGACCAACGGGCCCACCAGCGAATCCCGCCTGTGTGAACCGGAAGTTCATCGCCCCACGCGCCTCCCTACGACCAGCCCGCCCACGACGTGTGAGCCGCAGGTTCAACAGCGTATGGAGATGGTCCGGGGCGACGCGACACGCCGATGACCCCTGGCCGGTATCCACGCGACACGCCGATGACCCCTGGCCGCTGTCCACGCGACACGCAGAGCAGCCCGAACCGCGCGAGGACGAGCGCAGCGACAGGTCAGCGGTCGAAGCCCTCGGCGATCAGCTCGATGAGCTCCTCGCGCTCCTCGACGGCGAGGAACGCGCCCGCGGCCGCGTTGAGCTGGAACGCCTCGAGATCGTCGAGCGTGTAGTCGAACGTCTCGGCGAGAAGCGCCAGCTCGCGCGTGAGCGACGTGCGGCTCATCGTGCGGTTGTCGACGTTCACCGTGACGGCGAACCCCAGCTGATAGAGCAGGTCGAAGGGGTGGTCCTCGAGCGTCGTGCCCCACTGCGTGATCGCGCCCGTCTGGAGGTTCGACGACGGCGACAGTTCGAGCGGGATCTCGCGATCACGCACCCACCGCGCCAGATCGCCGAACTTGACGTAGACCTCATCGGCCTCGCTGGAGACGACCTCGAGGTCCTCGGCGATCCGCACGCCGTGCCCGAGGCGCAGGGCGCGTCCGTCGATGAGCGCACCCCGGATCGAGTCGAGACCCGCCGCCTCGCCGGCGTGCACCGTCGCGGGGAAGAACTCCGACGCGAGGAAGTCGAACGCCGCGCGGTGGTTGCTCGCCGGGAACCCGTCCTCGGGGCCGGCGATGTCGAACCCGACGGCGCCGCGCCCGCGCCACGCGACGGCGAGCTCGGCGATCTCGAGCGACCGGTCGGTGTGGCGCATCGCGGTGATGAGCTGACCGACCCGGATGTCGGTGCCGGCGCGCTCCGCGGCATCCTCCCCCTGGTCGATGCCCTCCTGCACGGCCGCCACGACCTCTTCGAGCGACAGGCCGCGTGCCAGGTGCTGCTCGGGCGCCCAGCGCACTTCGCCATAGATCACACCGTCGGCAGCGAGGTCCTCGACGAACTCGCGTGCGACGCGCGTGAGGCCCTCACGCGTCTGCATGACCGCCGTCGTGAGGTCGAACGTCTTTAGGTACTCGACGAGCGAGCCCGAATCGCTCTTCTCGGCGAACCAGTCCGCGAGGTCGTCGGCGTCGGACTCGGGGACATCGAGCCCGATCGCGTCGCCCAGCTCGATGATCGTCGCGGGCCGCACGCCACCGTCGAGGTGGTCGTGCAGCGAGACTTTCGGGAGACCCCGGATCGAGAGTCCCTGCAGGTCGGCATCGCCGTGCTGATCGATGGGCATGATGTGCTCCTTCGTGGAGGTCAGGCGGTGATGCGTTCGAGGACGAGTGGAGTGGATGCCGGGGCTACCGCCCCCACGTCCCACGCGCCCTCGAGGGCGTCGAGCGCGCGCTCGAATCGGGAATCATCGTGACCCAGCAAGGTGAACACGGGCTGTCCGGCGCGCACGGCATCGCCGGGCTTCACGTGCAGGTCGATGCCCGCGGCGTGCAGGATCGGGTCCTCGGCGCGGGCGCGGCCCGCGCCGAGCCGCCATGCCGCGATGCCGAAGGGCAGTGCCTCGATGCGCGTCACGAAGCCGTCAGCGGCAGCCGTGATCGTATGGGTCTCGCGCGGCTGCGGCAGCGCGGCATCCGGATCCCCGTCCTGCGCGCGGATCATGGCACGCCACGTGTCCATCGCGCGGCCGTCCTTCAGAGCCTCCTCGACGTCCGCGTCGGGCTGGCCTGCGAGGGCGAGCATCTCCCGCGCGAGCGCGAGCGTGAGCTCGACGACGTCGGCGGGGCCCCCGCCCGCGAGCACCTCGACGGACTCGCGCACTTCGTTGGCATTCCCGATCGCGAGCCCCAGGGGCGTGTTCATGTCGGTCAGGAGCGCCGTCGTCGCGACGCCCGAGTCGGTGCCGAGCGCGACCATCGTGCGGGCGAGCTCGCGCGCACGATCGACGTCGCGCATGAACGCGCCCGAGCCGAACTTGACGTCGAGCACGAGCGAGTCCGTGCCCTCCGCGATCTTCTTCGACATGATGCTCGACGCGATGAGCGGGATCGCCTCGACCGTGCCGGTGACGTCGCGCAGGGCGTAGAGCTTCTTGTCGGCGGGCGCGAGGCCCGAACCCGCGGCGCAGATGACGGCGCCCACATCGCGCAGCTGCGCGAACAGCTCGTCGTTCGACAGCGCTGCGCGCCACCCCGGGATGGACTCCAGCTTGTCGAGCGTGCCGCCGGTGTGCCCGAGGCCGCGGCCGGACAGCTGCGGCACGGCCACGCCGAAGGTCGCCACGAGCGGAGCGAGCGGGAGGGTGATCTTGTCGCCGACACCCCCGGTCGAGTGCTTGTCGACGGTCGGCTTGCCCAGGCCAGCGAAGCTCATGCGCTCGCCCGAGGCGATCATGGCGTCGGTCATGACGCGGATCTCGTCGCGCGTCATCCCGTTGAGGAGGACGGCCATCGCGAACGCCGCCATCTGCGAATCGGCGACGTAGCCGCGTGTGTAGGCATCCACCATCCAGCGCAGGGCGTCTTCCGGGATCGCCGTGCCGTCGCGCTTCGCGCGGATCACATCGACGGCATCATGGGGTTCGACGTCGGTCATCGCGCGGCTTCTTCGAGATCGCGGGGACCGAAGGCGTCCGGCAGCACTTCGTCGATCGTGCGGATGCCCGAGACCGTCTCGAGGAGCATCCCGGGTACCGCGTGCTCGAAGAGCAGCTGGCGGCAACGACCGCACGGCATGATCGTGTGGCCGTCGTTGTTGACGCACACGAACGCGACGAGCTGGCCGCCGCCCGACATGTGGAGTTCGGACACGAGCCCGCACTCGGCGCACAGCGTGACGCCGTACGACGCGTTCTCGACGTTGCACCCCTGCACGATGCGGCCGTCCGATACGAGCGCCGCGGCGCCGACCTTGTAGCGCGAGTAGGGCGCGTAGGCGCGATGCATCGCCTCCGTCGCGGCCGCACGCAGCTCGTCCCAGTCGATGTCGGTCACGGATGCCTCATCCCTTTATGTACGGTTTGCCGGCCGCTGCAGGCCCGCGGATCTGTCCGGCGAAGCCCGCGACCGCGAGGATCGTCACGACGTACGGCAGCATCGCCATGAACTCGCTCGGAATCGGGGTCTGCAGCACCGACAGCAGGTTTCGCAGGTTCGTCGCGAACCCGAACAGCAGCGCCGCGAGCGTCGCCCGGATCGGATCCCAGCGACCGAAGATGACGGCGGCGAGCGCGATGAAGCCGAGGCCGGCCGTCATGTCCTTGGTGAAGGCGGGCACCGAGACGAGCGTGAAGTACGCGCCGCCGATGCCGGCGATGGCCCCGGCGAGCGAGACGTTCCAGAACCGCGAGGTGTTGACCTTGATGCCGACGGTGTCGGCCGCCTGCGGGTGCTCGCCGACCGCTCGCAGCCGCAGACCCCACCGGGTGCGGTAGAGGCCCCAGGCGACGACCGCGACCGTCGCGTACATGAGGTACCCGATGAAGGTCTGGTTGAACAGGACCGGTCCGATGATCGGGATGTCTCCCAGGAGCGGGATCTTCCACCGCTCGAACGTGACCGCCCGGTTGAGCGTCGACTCGTTCGGCACCAGCAGCGCTCCGTACAGGAACCCGGTGAGTCCTGCCACGAGCACGTTGAGCACGACACCGACGATGACCTGGTCGACGAGGTACTTGATCGAGAACGCGGCGAGCACGAATGCGACGAGCACGCCGCCCGCCATGGCCCCGATGAGTCCGACGAACGGGTTGTGGGTGATGCTCGAGAGCACCGCCCCCGTGAATGCTCCGAAGAGGAACTGACCCTCGATCGCGACGTTGACGACGCCGACGCGTTCGCCGATGACACCGCCCAGCGCACCGAAGATGAGCGGGATCGACAGCGACACCGCGCCGAACAGCAGACCCGTGACGGGCACGAGGCCGCCCGCGGCCGCCCACACGAGGAACGCGAAGATGGCGAGGAGCCCGTAGACGATCGCGAGCCACATCCCGCTCTTGCGGTAGCTGTAGGCCTGCCAGACCGCGAGCAGGGTCAGCACGAGGAGCACCGCCCAGACGATCCAGCTCGTCGCGGCGGTCGGCACCGAGACGACGGGGAGCGTCAAGGACGAACTGGCATCTCCGAGGCGGAAGCTCGATTCACCCGTCCGCGGCGAGAACAGGAAGAGGAGTGCGAGCAGGACCGTGACGATCCCGAGTGTGATCGCGAGCTTCCACGACCGCACCTTGACGGTCGTCAGCTGCGGAAGGCCCGACACATCGGCCGATGCGAGAGCGGTCATGACATCACCGCCTTCTTCGCCGCCTTGGCTCTCGCCTTGGCCGCCTTCTCGGCATCGGTCTTCGGGAGGAAGAAGATCGTGCGGATGAGCGGCGGAGCCGCGATGAAGAGCACGATGAGCGACTGCACGACGAGCACGATGTCGACCGGGATGCCCTGCGACGCCTGCATCGTGAACGACCCCGCCTTGAGAGCGCCGAAGAGCAGACCGGCGGCGAAGACGCCCCACGCGCGGCTGCGACCGAGGAGGGCGACCGTGATCGCGTCGAAGCCGATGCCGGCGTCGATCGTGCTGTCGAACCCGGTCGTCACGGCGCCCTGGATCTGGTTCATGCCGGCGAGGCCCGCGAGGCCGCCCGCGAAGAGCATCGCGTAGATGTACATGCGCTGCACCGAGATGCCCGATGCCCGTGCGGCGTGCGGGTTCTCCCCGACGGCGCGCAGACGGAAGCCCAGGCTCGACCGCTCGACGAGCCACCACACGAAGACCGTCGCGCCGATGACGACGACGAAACCCCAGTCCAGGAGGGGGAAGCGCGGGCCGAAGAGCTCGGGGAACTGGGCGTTCGCCGGGGTCGCTGCCGAGATGGGCTGCCCACCCGACGGGCGCTGCAGCACGCCGGGCGTGCGCACCATCCACTGCACGAGGTAGATCGCGACGTAGTTGAGCATGATCGTGAGGATGACCTCGTGCGCACCCGTGCGCGCCTTGAGAAGCCCCACGATGCCGCCCCAGATCGCACCGCCCGCGATGCCGGCCGCAAGCGTGACCGGCAGCTGCAGGAACATCGGCAGGTCGAGGTTGAAGGTCAGCAGCGCCGCGACGGCGCAGCCGATGAGGATCTGCCCCCGGGCGCCGATGTTGAACAGGCCGACGCGGAACGCGAGCCCGACGCCGAGGCCGGCCGCGATGAGCGGAGCGGCGAAGCCGAGCGTGTTCGTGAGCGGACGGATCTGGGTGAGGAAGTCGTCGGCCCGCGCGTTGAAGATCGACCCGCGGAAGAGCGCCTCGTAACCGCCGTAGACCGAGTTCCAGATCGCGACGAACGTGTCGCCCGGCCGGCTGAAGAAGTAGACGGATGCCGTCTGCACCTCTTTGTTCGTCACGGCCATCAGGATGCCGCCGACGATGACCGCCGCGACGATCGCGAGGAGCGTCGTCACCCAGTTGCTGCGGAGCAGTTCCTTGAGGAAGACGTTCTGACGCGGCGCGGGCGCGAAGTCGTCGGCCTTCGGCGACGTCGCGGACTCGCCGCCCGTGAGCGGGCCCGAGACCGGCGGCAGCTGCTCGGGGGGCAGCCCCTTCAGGGGCTCGCCGGCTCCTGGTGTCTGACCGCTCACGCCGCCGCCTCCTCGGGCTTCTCGCCGGCCATCAGCAGGCCGAGCACGTCACGGGGGGTGTCGCCGGGCACGATGCCGACGATGCCGCCGCGGTACATCACCGCGATGCGGTCGGCAAGGGCCGAGACCTCATCGAGTTCGGTCGAGACGACGACGACCGGGATGCCGGCATCCCTCGTCTCGATGATGCGCTTGTGGATGAACTCGATCGATCCGACGTCGACGCCGCGCGTCGGCTGCGCCGCGACGAGCAGCTTGAGCTCGCGGCTCATCTCGCGGGCGATGACGACCTTCTGCTGGTTGCCGCCCGAGAGGGTTCCGGCGGGGACCTGGGAGCCCTGCGTGCGGATGTCGTACTCGGTGATCCGCGCCTTCGCGAACTCGTCGAGCACCGCGCGGCGGATCGTGCCGCCGCGGACGAACTCGGGGTCGGACGAGCGGTCGAGGATCAGGTTCTCGGCGACGCTGAAGCCGCCCACGAGGCCGTCCTCGGTTCGGTCTTCGGGCACGAACCCGACGCCCTCGTCGAGGATGCCGCGCACGGACTTGCCGACGAGTTCGCGGCCGTCGAGCGCGATCGAGCCGGTGACCCGATCGGCGAGACCGACGATCGCCTCGACGAGCTCGGTCTGGCCGTTGCCCTGCACACCCGCGACGGCGAGGACCTCGCCGGGGCGCACTTCGAAGTTCACGCTGTCGACGACGACCGTGCCGTCGGGTGCGATGACCCGCAGGTCGGTCACGACGAGGCCGCCTTCGCCCACCTTCGGGGCGTCCTTGTGGACGGTCAGCTCGACCGCTCGACCCACCATGAGCGATGCGAGCTCGGTGTTGGATGCCGTCGGGGATGCCTCGCCCACGACCTTGCCGAGGCGGATCACGGTGATGCGGTCGGCGACCTCGCGCACCTCGCGGAGTTTGTGGGTGATGAAGACGATCGAGGTGCCCTCGTCACGCAGCTGGCGCATGATCGCCATGAGCTCGTCGGTCTCCTGCGGCGTGAGCACCGCGGTGGGCTCGTCGAAGACGAGGACCTTGGCCTCGCGCGAGAGCGCCTTGATGATCTCGACACGCTGCTGCACGCCGACGGGCAGATCGCCCACGAGCGCATCGGGATCCACTTCGAACCCGAACCGCTTCGCGACATCGCGGACGTGCTGACGTGCCTTCGGCAGGTCGAGGGCGCCGAGCGCCTTCGTGTCCTCGTGGCCGAGCATGACGTTCTCGGCGACCGTGAAGACGGGGATGAGCATGAAGTGCTGATGCACCATGCCGATGCCGGCGGCCATGGCATCGCCCGGCCCCCGGAAATGCTGGACGACATCGTCCAGGAGGATCTCGCCCTCGTCGGCCTGGTAGAGGCCGTAGAGCACGTTCATGAGGGTGGACTTGCCTGCGCCGTTCTCGCCCAGGAGGGCGTGGATCTCACCCGGTTCGACCACGAGATCGATGTGGTCGTTCGCGACGAGAGTCCCGAACCGCTTCGTGATCCCACGGAGCTCGAGCTTCATAGATGCACCTTATCCAGTGTCATGCGCGGCCCGGAAGGACTGCGCCGGGGATGACCGCGGCCGGGTGGATGCGTCATCCACCCGGCCGCGGCACGGTACTGCGGTTCGCTTACGGCGAGCTGGGCGAGGTGACCTCGAGCTCACCCGAGATGATCTGCTCCTGCAGGGTCGCGAGCTCGTCGGTCAGGCCGGCGGGCAGCTGCGACTCGAACGAGCCGAAGCCGGACAGGCCGACGCCCTCGTTCTCGAGCGTGCCGACGTACGGCGTGACGTCGAAGTCGCCACCGGCCGCCTGCGTCGTGGCCTCGTAGACCGCGACGTCGATGCGCTTCATGATCGAGAAGAGCACGAGGTCGGCGACCGACGGGTCGGCGACGGCGAGGTCGGAGTCGACACCGATGAGCAGGCTGCTGGAGCTGGCCTCGGTGATCGCGGCTGCGGCGCTCTGGTAGATCGGGCCGCCGACGGGCAGGAGGACGTCGACACCCTGGTCGAGAACACCCTGCATGGCCTGCTTGGAGTCGTCGTTCGCCTCGAAGTTGTTCGTGAACGAACCCTCCTGGGTCGCGACGTCCCAGCCGACCGTGCCGACCGAAGCGCCCTTGTCTTCGTTGTACTTGCCGACGCCGTCGACGAAGCCGTCCATGAAGATCGTCACCGGCGGGATCTTGATGCCGCCGACCGTGCCGACCTTGTTGACTCCGGCCTCAGCCGACCACGCCGCCGCGGCGTAGCCGCCGAGGTACGCGGCCTGGACCGTGTCGAACATCAGGGGCTTGATGTTGGGCGCGTCGGTCGTGCCGTCGAAGTCGGCGTCGGCCCAGTCGTCGATGATCGCGTAGTCGATGTCGGGGTTCGCGGTCGCCGAGGCGATCGTGTCGGCCGACAGCTTGAAGCCGACCGCGACGATGAAGTCGCAGCCCTCGGCGACGAGGTTCTCGAGGTTCGACGCGTAGTCGTTGGCGCTGCGCGACTCGACCTCGATCGGCGTGACACCGAGCTCCTCGGCCGCGCGCTCCATGCCCTCGAGGGCCGACTGGTTGAACGACTTGTCGTTGAACCCGCCGTCGTCCGACACGAGGCAGGGGACGAAATCGAGGGCTTCGGGAGCCTCCGAGCCTTCGCCGCCGGTCTCGGGCGCTGCGCCACAGCCCGCGAGGACAAGGGCGAAGGTCGCTGCTGCTGCGGCAGCTCCGACGAGCTTCTTGGTGCGTGAGATGGTCAACTCAGCCTCCACATCCATGGCCCCGCGTCTCTCACGGGGACGGTAAACGTTACCGAGTGTGACGCGACAGTTGCATGGTTCGCATCTCCCGAACGGGGAATGGTTACAAAGACGCAATAACCCCGACATCCGCCTCGTCAGAGCACGTCGCCGCGGCCCGTGAGCTTCAATGCGTCCACGACGCCCTTCACGCGCTGCGCGTGCTCGGTCGTGGTCACCAGGAGCGCGTCCTCGGTGTCGACGATCACGATGTCCTTCACGCCGATCACGCTGATCACCCGGGGGGTCTGACTGACGACGATGCCGCTCGCGGCGTCCGCGAGCACCCGTGCGTTCGATCCCAGGATGGCCAGGTTCTCTTTGCGTCCGCCCGAATTGAGCTTCGACAGGCTCGCGAAGTCGCCCACGTCGTCCCAGTCGAAGTGACCCGGGATGACGGCGAGCCGGCCCTTCGCCGCCGCGGGCTCGGCGACGGCGTAGTCGATCGCGATCTTCGTGAGGGTCGGCCACACGCGGTCGACGACCGGACCACGGGCATCCCGGTCGTCCCAGGCCTCCGCCAGCTCGATGAGTCCCGCGTGGAGTTCGGGCTGATTCGCCTCGATCTCGGCGAGCAGGACGTCGGCGCGCGAGATGAACATGCCGGCGTTCCAGAGGTACGAGCGCGCCATGAGGTACTCGGTCGCCGTCTCGAGGTCGGGCTTCTCGACGAAGCTGTCGACGAGCGCCGCCTCGGGCGCGCCGTCGATGATGAGCCCCTCGCCCTTCTTTATGTAGCCGAACCCGACCGAGGGCTCGGAGGGCTGGATGCCGATCGTGCAGATGTAGCCCTCGCGCGCCGTGGCGACCGCCTGCCGCACCGACCAATCGAACAGATGGGGGACCCGGATGACGTGATCCGCCGCGAACGAGCCGATGATGACGTCGGGCTCGCGCCGCACGAGGATCGCGGCCGCGAGGCCGATCGCCGCGGTCGAGTCACGAGGCTCGGATTCGAGGAAGACGTTCCTGTCCGGGATGCCGGGCAGCTCCCCCTCGACGGCCGCGCGATGCGCGCGACCCGTGACCACGGCGATGCGATCGGGGCCGGTGAGGGGCTCGAGGCGATCCCACGTACCGCGCAGGAGCGTGTGCCCGGAGCCGGTGAGGTCGTGCAGGAACTTGGGCGCATCGGCTCGCGACAGCGGCCACAGTCGGCTGCCGATGCCCCCGGCCGGGATGACGGCGTAGAAATCCTCGATCGTCTCGGTCATCCCCCCAGGCTATCGGGGCCGTCGCGCTCGAGCAGTTATCTCGACATCGAGACAAACTTAGGTGCACCTAATCGCCGCTCCACCGCGGTCGGCGATAGGATCGAGCAAGCGCCCGCGTGACGCCGGTGACCCGAATCCGCATGACGCGGGTCATCTTGGGGCATTCTTCGTCCCCGCTTCATGATCGAGTCAGGGAGGACGGCCGTGTCGGCACCAGCCCGCGTGACACCGTCAGTTTCAGAGACGACGTCCAAAGTCCCCCGCGGCACGCTGTACCGCGGCAACGAAGGCATGTGGTCGTGGGTGCTGCACCGCATCACGGGTGTCGCGATCTTCTTCTTCCTGCTGGTGCACGTGCTCGACACGGCGCTCATCAGGGTCTCGCCCGAGGCGTACGACGCCGTCATCGGCACGTACAAGAACCCGATCATGGCGCTCGGCGAGGTCGTGCTCGTCGCCGCGATCGCCTATCACGCCTACAACGGCCTGCGCATCATCGCCGTCGACCTGTGGCCGTGGGCGACGCGCCACCAGCGGCAGCTCTGGTGGGGCGTCCTGGGCGTCTGGGCCGTGACGATGGCGGGCTTCGCGCCGCGTCACCTCATGCTCGCCTTCGCACCTGGCACGGGAGGGGGTCACTGATGACCGCGATCGCCGATCCTCGTTCCCCGCGCGTCACCGTCCGCCGCAAGGGGCCCAACCTCGAGAAGTGGGGTTGGATCTACATGCGCGTGTCGGGCGTGCTGCTGGTCGTGCTCATCTTCGGACACCTCTTCGTCAACCTCATGGTCGGCGAAGGCATCCACGGCATCGACTTCGCCTTCGTCGCGGGCAAGTACGCCACCCCGTTCTGGCAGTGGTGGGACGTCCTGATGCTGTGGCTCGCGCTCATCCACGGCGCGAACGGCATGCGCACGATCGTCAACGACTACGTCACGCACGACCGCACACGCCGCGTCCTCGTGTGGGCCCTGTGGCTCGCCGCGGCCTTCCTCATCGTCCTCGGCACGCTGGTCGTCTTCACGTTCGACCCGTGCCTCGGCTTCGACGCGTCGACGGCCTCCGACACCATGATCTCCATCTGCTCGTAGTTCGGGCATCCCCGACGACGACTCCTGAAAGCACCCTCTGTGAGCACCCAGACAACCGACAGCTACGTCAAGGACGGCGTCCACTACCACGAGTTCGACATCGTCATCGTGGGCGCCGGCGGCGCCGGCATGCGTGCCGCGATCGAGGCGGGCCCCGGCGCGCGCACGGCCGTCATCACGAAGCTCTACCCGACCCGCTCGCACACGGGCGCCGCGCAGGGCGGCATGGCCGCGGCGCTCGCGAACGTCGAGGAGGACTCGTGGGAGTGGCACACCTTCGACACCGTCAAGGGCGGCGACTACCTCGTCGACCAGGATGCCGCCGAGATCCTCGCGAAAGAGGCGATCGACGCCGTCATCGACCTCGAGAACATGGGTCTGCCCTTCAACCGCACCCCCGAGGGCAAGATCGATCAGCGCCGTTTCGGCGGCCACACGGCCGACCACGGCAAGACTCCGGTGCGCCGCGCGTGCTACGCCGCCGACCGCACGGGCCACATGATCCTGCAGACGCTGTTCCAGAACTGCGTCAAGCTCGGCATCAACTTCTTCAACGAGTTCTACGTCCTCGACCTCATCACGGTGAAGAAGGACGACGGCTCGACCGAGATCGCCGGCGTCGTCGCGTACGAGCTCGCGACCGGCGACCTGCACGTCTTCCACTCCAAGGCCGTCGTCTTCGCGACGGGCGGCTTCGGCAAGATCTTCAAGACGACCTCCAACGCCCACACCCTCACCGGTGACGGCGTCGGGATCATCTGGCGCAAGGGCCTGCCGCTCGAGGACATGGAGTTCTTCCAGTTCCACCCGACGGGTCTGGCAGGCCTCGGCATCCTGCTCACGGAGGGCGCCCGCGGTGAGGGCGCGATCCTGCGCAACGCGAGCGGCGAGCGGTTCATGGAGCGCTACGCGCCCACGATCAAGGACCTCGCACCGCGCGACATCGTGAGCCGCTGCATGGTGCAGGAGGTCGCCGAGGGCCGCGGCGCCGGTCCGCATCGCGACTACGTCCTGCTGGACTGCACCCACCTCGGTGCCGAGGTCCTCGAGACGAAGCTGCCCGACATCACGGAGTTCGCGCGCACCTACCTGGGTGTGGATCCCGTCGTCGAGCCCGTGCCCGTCATGCCGACCGCGCACTACGCGATGGGCGGCATCCCGACCAACAACGACGCGCAGGTGCTGAGCGACAACACGACGGTCGTCCCGGGGCTCTACGCCGCCGGCGAGTGCGCGTGCGTCTCGGTGCACGGCTCGAACCGCCTGGGCACCAACTCCCTCCTCGACATCAACGTGTTCGGCAAGCGCGCCGGTCGCAACGCGGTCGAATACGTCAAGACGGCCGAGTTCGTACCGCTGCCGGAAGACCCCGCCAAGGCGGTGCGCGACATGATCGAGGGCCTGCGCGGCAACACCGGCACCGAGCGGATCGCGGTTCTGCGCAAGAAGCTGCAGGACGAGATGGACCGCAAGGCCCAGGTGTTCCGCACCGACGAGTCGCTCGGCGAAGTGCTCGAGGTCATCGAAGAGCTCCGCGAGCGCTACCGGAACATCCACGTCGACGACAAGGGCAAGCGGTTCAACACCGACCTGCTCGAGGCCGTCGAGCTCGGATTCCTGCTCGACATCGCCGAGGTCGTCGTGGTGACGGCGAAGAACCGCGAGGAGAGCCGCGGCGGTCACATGCGCGACGACTTCCCCACGCGCGACGACGAGAAGTACATGCAGCACACGATGGCGTACCTGTCGGGGGATGCCGGATCGTCGAACGCCGAGGACCACATCCGGCTCGACTGGAAGCCCGTCGTGTTCACGAAGAACGAGGCCGGCGAGTTGCGCTACCCGCCGTTGGAGAGGAAGTACTGATGTCGACAGCCCTCGTCGAGCCCGGTGCGATCGAGACGATCGAAGCCGAGACCACGAACGACACCGGCATCCAGTCGTTCCTCGTCACGTTCATCATCCGCCGCTTCGACCCCGAAGTCGACGAGGAGCCGCGCTGGGTGGACTACGACGTCGAGCTCTACTCGACGGACCGCGTGCTCGACGCGCTGCACAAGATCAAGTGGGAGGTCGACGGCTCGCTGACCTTCCGCCGCTCGTGCGCACACGGCATCTGCGGGTCCGACGCGATGCGCATCAACGGCCGCAACCGCCTCGCGTGCAAGACCCTCATCAAGGATCTCGACATCTCGCAGCCCATCTACGTCGAGGCGATCAAGGGCCTTCCGCTCGAGAAGGACCTCGTCGTCGACATGGAGCCGTTCTTCGCGTCCTACCGCGAGGTCCAGCCGTTCCTCATCGCGAACTCGAAGCCCGAGCCGGGCAAGGAGCGCATCCAGTCGATCGTCGACCGCGAGGTCTTCGACGACACCACGAAGTGCATCCTGTGCGCTGCGTGCACGTCGTCCTGCCCGGTCTTCTGGACCGACGGGCAGTACTTCGGCCCCGCCGCGATCGTCAACGCGCATCGCTTCATCTTCGACTCGCGCGACGACGCCGGCGACGTGCGTCTCGACATCCTCAACGACAAGGAAGGCGTGTGGCGCTGCCGTACGACCTTCAACTGCACCGAGGCATGCCCCCGCGGCATCGAGGTGACGAAGGCGATCGCCGAGGTAAAGCAGGCGGTGCTGCGAGGTCGCTGACCTCGATTGCGCGTGCACTGGCGTCGCCTGTGCCACGATGAGCGGATGGATCGTCCCCCCGCTCCGCTGCGCGCGTCGCGCCTGGCCGTCACCGCCGCCTACGTCTCGCAAGGGCTCGGGTACGCCGTCGTCGTGACGTCGCTGCCCGCCGTCAAGGCGCGCCAACAGGTCGACGACGTCACCGTCTCGATCATCGTCCTGGGAGTCTCGCTCGCCGCGGCTGCGGGATCGATCGTCGCCAATGCGATCGCCGTGCGGTGGGGCAGTCGCGCGGCGCTGGCTTTCGGCCTCTTCGTGCAGGCGCTGTTCCTTCCCGTGATCGCCCTGCCCACTCCCTTCCCGGTCTTCTTCGCCGCCTTCCTGCTGTTCGGTGTGGGCCTCGGCTGCGTCGACGCGGCCGCGGCGATGCAGGGTGTGGCCGTGCAGCGCGCATACGGCAGGCACCTGCTCGGCGGATTCTTCGCGGCCGCGACAGCGGCGGCGATCGTCGGAGCCCTGCTGGTCTCGTTCGTCGCGTTCTCGTCGCTCGGTGCGGGCATCGCGCTGGCGGCGGCGGGCGCCATCGCCCTGCTCGCCGGTCTCGTGGTCGTGCGTTTCGCAGCCCGCGAGGTCCCCGTCGACGAGGCGCTCCCCGTCGGCGAGCGCGCGAAGCTCCCCCGCGCGGGCATCTGGGTGTTCGGCTTCGTCATCCTCGCCGTCTTCATCTCGGATTCGGCGATCAGCACGTGGAGCACCGTCTATCTGCAGGACGAACTGCTGACGCTGGCCTGGGTCGCGCCGCTCGGCTACGCGGCCTACCAGGGGGTCGTGCTGATCACGCGCCTCGTCACCGACCGACTCGTGACACGACTCGGCCGCCGGCCGCTGGTCTTCTCCGCGGCGGTGATCTCTGCGATCGGGTGCGTCGTCGTGGCCCTCCTGCCGTTCCCGGCCGCGGCGATCACGGGCTTCGCACTCGCGGGCGTCGCGAGCGGCATCCTGATCCCCGTCACGTTCGGCGCCGCCGGAGAACTCGCCCCGGAGCACAGCGACCAGGTCATCGCCCGCGTCAACATCTTCAACTACGCCGGATCGATCTTCGGCGCGGTCGTGCTGGGGCTCCTCGCCGACGGACCGGGTCTCGGGATCGCGTTCCTCATCCCCGCCGTCGCGCTCTTCGCGATCCTGTTCTTCGTGCCGCGATTCCGCAACACTCCTGAGGCAGCGCCGTCACCCCACTGAGGTGACGCGAGCACCGATCCGTGTCGATAGCCTGGCATCGTGACCGACACCCGCGGCAAGCGTCCCAAAGAGGCGGCCGCCGAAGCGCGTGCGCACGAGGAGACCCTGCGCGAGCGGTGGGAGGCGACGCAGGAGAGCCTGCGCGAGCGCTTCGACGAGCCGATCAACCGCGCGACCCTGATCACGCAGCGCACCCTCGCGTGGTTCCCGGTCCGGGTCTGGCGGCACTTCCTGCAGCACAACGGCTTCCTGCTCGCCGCCGGGGTCAGCTATCAGGCGCTCTTCGCCTTCTTCGCGGCGATCTACGTCGCGTTCGCGATCACGGGGCTGTGGCTCGGCGGAAGCCCCGAAGCGATCGATGCGCTGATCCAGGCCATCAACAACTACATCCCCGGGCTCATCTCCGACACGCCGGGTAGCGGGCTGTTCACCACCGAGCAGGTCACCCAGATCGCGACGAGCAGCACCACGACGCTCGGAATCACGGGCGTCATCGCGCTCGGCACCCTGATCTGGACCGCGATCGGCTTCGTCACCTATGCGCGGCGCGCCGTCCGCGACATCTTCGGGATCGCTCCGGACCGTCGCAGCTACTTCCTGCTGAAGGCACGCGACCTGCTCGCCGCCGCCATCTTCGGTGTGGCGCTGCTCTTCGGCGCGGCAGCCACCTCGGTCGGAACGTGGGCCCTCGGACTCCTGTACAGCCTTCTCGGCGCGGGCGAACAGACCCCCAGCTACGACTTCAGTGTGCGCCTCGCATCCATCGTCGTCTCGTTCGCCCTGTACTCGGGCGCCCTCGTCGCCCTCGTCAAGTTCCTCACGGGCACGCAGCTGAAGTGGCGACGGATCTGGCCGGGTGCGCTGCTCGGCGGTGGCGCGATCACCGTGCTCCAGGTCGGGGCCGGCTGGCTGCTCATCTACACGCCGAGCAACCCGCTTCTGGCGACGTTCGCGATCTTCGTCGGTCTGCTGCTGTGGTTCCGGATCATCGGCATCATCATCCTCGTGGCCTCCGCGTGGATCGCGGTGGCCGCGGCCGACAAGGACGTTCCCCTCATTCCGGTGACCGAGGCCGAGCGTCTACGGCAGGAGCACGCCGCACTGCTCGTGGCCGCGCAAGTGCGCCTGCGCACCGCGAAGGACGAGCGCGCGAGCGCGCCGTGGTTCCGCATCCCGTTCGCCGATCGAGCGGTCGCGCACGCGCAGTCCGAACTCGCGCAGGTCGAGGCATCCACTCCCCCACCCGCGCCGACGAAGAAGCGCAAGCCGTCGACCTCGCGCGTCGGAGGCGCCGGATAGGCTGAAAAGCGTGTCTCGCCGCGTCCGCATCGCCTCTGTCAACGTCAACGGAATCCGCGCGGCGACGCGCAAGGGAATGCTCGAGTGGCTCGCCGATGCCGACGTCGACATCATGGCGCTGCAAGAGGTGCGGGCCCCCGCCGACGAACTCGCGAAGGCTCTGCCCGGGTGGGAGCTCGTGAACGACGAAGCCCTCGCCAAGGGGCGCGCGGGCGTCGCGGTGGCATCGCGATCGAGCTCCGTCGAGGTGCGACGCGTGCTCAGCGACGATGAGACACTCGACTCCGCCGGTCGCTGGATCGAGGTCGATTTCGACATCGACGGCGAGCGCCTCGCGGTGGTGTCCGCGTACGTCCCGACGGGCGAGGCCGGAACGCCGAAGCAGGACGCCAAGTGGGCGTTCCTCGACGCGATGGAGAGTCGGATGCCGCGGCTCGCCGCCGAATCGCCGCTCGCGCTCGTCATGGGCGACCTGAACGTCGGGCATCGCGAACTCGACATCCGCAATTGGAAGGGCAACGTCAAGAAGGCGGGCTTCCTGCCGCGCGAGCGGGCGTACTTCGACCGCTTCCTCGGTTCCGGCGTTTCGGTCACGGGCGTCGACGGCTCGACCGGGCCCGGGCTCGGGTGGGTCGACGTCGGCCGACGCTTCGCCGGTGAGGTCGACGGGCCGTACTCGTGGTGGTCCAACCGCGGCAAGGCGTTCGACAACGACACCGGCTGGCGCATCGACTACCACCTCGCGACGGCAGGGCTCGCGCAGCGCGTGACCGACTACCGCATCGTGCGCGCCTCGGCGTGGGACACCCGGTTCAGCGATCACGCTCCCGTCGTCGCGGACTACACGCTCGGGCTCTGACCGATCCGCACGAGCACGGTGCCGCGCTTGCGGCCGGTGTCGACGTACTCGTGCGCCGCACGGATGTCGTCGAACTCGAAGACGCGGTCCAGCACCGGCTGGATCTCGCCCGCCGCCATGCGCGCGGCGAGGTCGCCGAGCATGGCGCCCGTGATGACCCCGACGCTCTCGATGCGGCGGATACCCCCGCGAACGGGTCGCAGCTTCGCGCCGGTCATGCCGACCAGGTCGGTGATGACGAGCAGCAGCGCTCCCCCGGGCACGATCGCCCTCCTCGAGCGGGCGTACGGGGCGTTGCCGACGCATTCGACGACGATGTCGTACACCGGGCCGGCGTCGGTGAAGTCCGCACGGGCGTAGTCGACGACGTCGGTCGCGCCGAGGCCGCGCACGATCTCCGCGTTGCGCGCGCTCGTGACCCCGGTCACGATGGCGCCCGCGCGCACCGCGAGCTGCACCGCCGCTGAGCCGACGGCGCCGGACGCCCCGTTGACGAGAACCTTCTGCCCCGGCGCCACCCCGGCGGTGTCGAGGAAGGTCCGCGCGGTGCCGAAACCGAACGGCACGGTCGCGGCATCCTGCAGGGACAGCTCGTCCGGGATGCGTGCGATCGATCCTGCCGCGCGCACCGTGACGAACTCGGCGTGGCAGCCGAACCTCGCCCCGCGCAGGAGCACGACACGGTCACCGGGCGCGAAGTCCGTGACGTCGGCCCCCACCTGTTCGACCACGCCCGAGGCATCCATCCCCAGCACGGGGTGCTTCGGCGTGCGCCACCCCAGGGCGGCTGTCACGGGTAGCTTCAGGCCGCGCGGCACATCGCGCGCCCGCACGCGGTGGTCGGCGATGCTCACACTCGCATAGTGCACGCGCACGAGCACCTCGTGGGACGCGGGCACCGGTCTGGTCACACGCTCGAGCGCGACCTCCTGCGGGCCGCCGAAGCGGTGGAACGCTGCGGCGCGCATGGTCTCGGTGCGGGTCTCGTTGATGGTCATGGTGCACTCCTTTTGCCTTACGCTGTAAGTCTTACGTCGTAAGGTAGCGTGGAGCGGACGCGATGTCCAGCACTTTCCGCGCGCTGCAGCGGGTCGTCGGCCGACGTCGATAGCGTGGACGAGAAAGGCGGTGGACATGCCGGGAGCCGTGAAGGCCTCGCGACGCGAGCCGCTCACGCGGGAGCGGGTGTTCCGCGCAGCCATCGAACTCGCCGACGAGGAGGGCCTCGAGGGCCTCACGATGCGGCGGCTCGCCGAACGCCTGTCGGTCGAGGCGATGTCGATCTACCACCACGTGCGCGGCAAAGACGCGGTCCTGTCGGGAGCGCTCGAACTCGTGTACGCCGACGTCACCGCCGAAGCCGCCGCCGAACCCGCGCCGCCGACGGAGGGGTGGCGACCGCTGCTCCGCCAGCGCATCCTCGTGGCCCGCCGCATCCTGCTCCGCCACCCGTGGGCCCCGCGTGCGCTCGAGACGCACGGAGTGATGACCCGCTCGCTCGCAACGTGGGTCGACGGCAACATCGCGGCGATGCGATCGGGCGGTCTGTCGTACGACCTCATCCATCACGCGATGCACACCCTCGGCAGCCGCCAGTGGGGGTTCTCGCAGGAGCTCATCCTCGCCGACTCGTCCGATGCCAAGGTCGACCCTGAGGCCGCAGCGGCGATGGCGCCATGGATGCCCCACGTCATCGAGATGCTGCAGGACGTCGTGCACGACGACCCCGACAGCATCATCGGCTGGTGCGATGACCAGGCCGAGTTCGAGTTCGCGCTCGACGTGCTGCTGGACGGGATCGAGGCGCGGCGCTGAGCCGCGGCATCCCTTCTCTAGACTGGACGGATGAGCAAACCCCGTCTGTACTCCGGCATGCAGCCCTCGGCCGACTCGCTTCAGGTCGGCAACTACATCGGGGCGCTCATGCAGTGGCGGGATCTGCAGGAGGCGTACGACGCGTTCTTCTCGGTCGTCGACCTGCACGCGCTCACCCAGCCGAACGATCCGGCCGAGCTGCGCGAGAAGACCCGGCGCACGGCCGCGCAGTACATCGCCGCCGGCATCGAGCCGTCCAAGTCGACGCTGTACGTGCAGTCGCACGTGCCGGCGCATCCCGAGCTCGCGTGGATCCTCTCGACCATCACGGGCTTCGGTGAGGCCGGACGCATGACGCAGTTCAAGGACAAGTCGTCGCGGTACGGCGCCGACACGACCTCGGTCGGGCTCTTCACCTACCCGATCCTGATGGCGGCCGACATCCTGCTGTACCAGACCGACATCGTGCCGGTCGGCGACGACCAGAAGCAGCACGTCGAGCTCACCCGCGACCTGGCCGAGCGCTTCAACGCGCGGTACGGCGAGACCTTCAAGGTGCCGATGCCCGTCATCCAGCAGGACACCGCGCGCATCTATGATCTGCAGAACCCCACGGCGAAGATGTCGAAGTCGGCGGAGTCGGATGCCGGAACCCTCTGGCTTCTGGACGACCCGTCCGTCTCGGCGAAGAAGGTCATGCGGGCGGTGACCGACTCGGAGGGGGCGGTGCGCTACGACCGCTCCGAGAAGCCGGGGGTCTCGAACCTGCTCGTGATCTATGCGGCGCTGACCGGCCGGCAGATCCCGTCGATCGAGGACGAGTACGCGGGCCGCGGCTACGGCGACTTCAAGAAGGGTCTCGCCGAGGTCGTCGTCAACGAGTTCGGGCCTGTGCGCCAGCGCGCGCTGGATCTGCTCGACGATCCTGCCGAGCTCGACCGGGTGCTCGCGGCGAACGCCGCGAAGGCCGAGGCCGTCGCCGACGCGACGCTCGACGACGTCTACGACAAGGTCGGCTTGCTCCGCCGCCGCTGAGCTGGGCGCCGCGCGCCCTGTCGCTCCGCGCACCCGGTTCCGCTCCACGCCCGTGTCTGCGCGCACAACTCCTGCATTCCGACGCTCGACCCGGACGGAAGTATCCGAAGCGGCGAGGAACTGCACGGATTGCAGGAGTTGTGCGCCGCCCTCAGGACCGCCGACCTGCGGCACGCCCCGCCCGTAGCGCGTCGCGGAGCACTTCCACGACCCATTCCGGGCGGTACAGGATGTCCTCCGCGAGCAGACGAATCGTCGAGAATCCCTGTCGTGCCGCCTCGGCGTCCCTTCGGCGGTCGCGCTTGTGCGCCTTCCAATCCGAGTGATGCGCCTCGCTGTCGCACTCGATGACGAGCCAGCCCCCGACCAGGAAGTCGACCCGACCGACAGCGGGAATGTCCACCTGCAACTCCGGCGACTCTCCGAGGCCTCGCAGGATGAGGCGCACGAGAGTCTCCGTGCCGGACTCGCTGCGCGGATCCAGATGGCGACGAAGCACGTGGCAGCGTTGCGGCAACCGGGTGAAAACCTCGGCGATGCCTGCGTCATCGACCCAGCCCTGGTGCCACGCGCTGTCAAGCGACGCGATGGCCGCTCGCGGATCCTGGCACACGACGGCCTGCGCAAGCGCCTCGATCAGATCGGCATCGAGCCGGCCCGCCGGCGACGCGCTGTCGCGCCAATGACACACCACGCCGCTCGCACGGGCCGGCAGTCGACTGGCAGCGCGATCCGCCTGCACGTGCTGCCGCTGCGCGGAGCGGACGAAGATGCCCCTCTCGGCGAGGAGAGAGACGCAGTCCACGCGGACGCCCAAGGCCGCCGCCGCTCGAAACGTGGGCGTCACGTCCGCCCGGATGTATCGACCCTTCCGCACCCGAACCAGTCCGCCGCTCGCCACGAGTCTGTCGATTCGGCTTCGACTGAGGCTCATCGCGCGCAGTTCGGCGTAGGTGTGGACGACGGGAGGTGGGCCAGGAACTCTCTTCACGACCCGAGGGTGCGCCGCGGAGCGGATTGTCCGTGGTCGATCGTGCGGGTCGGTGGAAGGGTTCCCGTGCGACTCGGGCTGGGGAGGAGTGGGCGCACAACTCCTGCAATGTGGCGGCCGCGATCCACCTGGACCCATCAACCAGCTCCAACGCCGGGGTTTGCAGGAGTTGTGCGCGCAAGGACTCGGCGTCCGTCGCGGGTAGCCTGGGCCGATGCAACCGGTCACGCTGCGCACGGAGCGACTCGTGCTGTCGCTCCCGACGGCGGGTGACATCGATGAGATATACGCGGCCTGTCAGGATCCCGACATCCAGCGCTATACGACGGTTCCGTCGCCCTACGAGCGGAAGCACGCCGAAGGGTTCGTGCCGCACGTCGCGACGAGCTGGCAGGCCGGCACCGAGCTGACGTGGGCCATCCGCGACGGATCGACCCTCGCGGGGCTCATCGGGCTCTACCGCGTCGCGAACGGCGCAGGCGAGATCGGCTATTGGATGGCGCCGGAGTCCCGCGGCCGCGGCCTGCTCACGGAGGCAGCCCTCGCGGTCGTGGACTGGGGCTTCGACGAGCTCGACCTGCAGCGCATCGAGTGGCGCGCGGTCGTCGGCAACACCGGTTCGGCGCGCGCTGCGCAGAAGCTCGGATTCACCTACGAAGGGATGCTGCGCCAAGCGCTCAGCAGCCCGCGCGGCCGCGACGACGGCTGGATCGCCGGGCTGCTCACGGATGACGACCGCACCCCGAAGCCCTGGCCGGTGCTCGAGGCCTGACGCAGCCGGCAGGCATGGCCGCGCGTGGGCACCGCGTGAAAGGATGGCCGCATGCCCGAGATGCCGGAAGTGCAGGGACTCGTCGAGTTCCTCCGCGGCCGCGTGAGGGGCCTCGAGATCACGAAGGCCACCGTCGCGAACATCGCCGCGCTCAAGACGTACGATCCGCCGATCACGGCACTGCAAGGCGCGACGATCACGGGCGTCGAGCGCCACGGCAAGTTCGTCGACATCGCGACCAGCGGTCCGCACCTCGTCTTCCATCTCGCGAAAGCCGGCTGGCTGCGGTTCACCGATGCGCTCGCCCCGACGCTCATCCGCCCGGGCAAGACGCCCATCGCCCTGCGCATCGCGCTCAGTGACGGCTCGGGCTTCGATCTCACCGAGGCGGGCACGAAGAAGTCGCTCGCGTATTACATCGTGAACAACCCCGCCGACGTGCCCGGCGTGGCCCGGCTCGGTCCCGACCCGCTCGACGACACGTTCGACCGCGACGCCCTGGCAGCGCTCCTGAAGGAGCGCCGGACCCAGATCAAGGGCGTCCTGCGCGACCAGTCGATCATCGCCGGCGTCGGCAACGCCTACTCCGACGAGATCCTCCACGCCGCGAAGATGTCACCGTATGCACTGGCCTCGAGCCTGAGCGACGACGACGTCGATCGCCTCTTCGCGGCGATGCGCCAGACGTTGACGGATGCCGTGGCCGAGGCATCCGGAAAGCCGCCCGCCGAGCTCAAGGACGCCAAGCGCCGCGGGATGCAGGTGCACGGCCGCCGCGGCGAGAAGTGTCCGATCTGCGGCGACGAGGTGCGCAGCGTCTTCTTCGCCGACAACTCGCTCGAGTACTGCGCGACGTGCCAGACGGGCGGCAAGATCCTGGCCGACCGCCGACTCAGCAGGCTCCTCAAGTAGCCGGCTTCGACAGGCTCGGCACGGGTCAGACGTCGTTCGTGCCCGCGAGGACCCGGGCATCCTCATCGACCCAGTCGTAGGACTTCGAGACCGCTTTGCGCCACATGCGCACGCGCCGCTCACGCTCCTCTTCACCCATGCGTGGCTCGAAGCGCACACCCTCGCGCCAGTGCGTGCGGAGCTCGTCGCGGTCCTTCCAGACGCCCGTCGCGAGGCCCGCCGCGTACGCGGCGCCGAGCGCCGTCGTCTCGATGACCTCGGGCCGCACGACGGGGATGCCGAGGATGTCGGCCTGGAACTGCATCATGAGCTCGTCGCGCGAGCCTCCGCCGTCGACGCGGAGCTCGTCCAGGGCCGTGCCGGTGTCGGCGACGATCGCGTCGATGACATCCCGCGACTGGAATCCGGCGGCTTCGAGGGCCGCCCGGGCGATGTGCGCCTTGTTGACGTAACGCGTGAGACCGACGAGCGCGCCGCGCGCATCGGGTCTCCAGTACGGGGCGAACAGGCCCGAGAACGCCGGGACGAAGTACGCTCCCCCGCTGTCTTCCACCGTCGACGCGAGGCGCGAGACCTCGGGCGCCGACGAGATGATGCCGAGGTTGTCGCGCAGCCATTGCACGAGCGAGCCGGTGACGGCGATGGACCCCTCGAGCGCGTACCGCGCGGGCTCGTCGCCGCATTGGTAGGCGAGCGTCGTGACGAGTCCGTTCTGCGAGCGCACGATGTCGGTGCCGGTGTTGACGAGCAGGAAGTTGCCCGTGCCGTACGTGTTCTTCGACTGCCCCGCGTCGAACGCCGCCTGCCCGAAGGTCGCGGCCTGCTGGTCGCCGAGGATGCCCGCGATCGGCACGCCACGGGCGGCGACCGGCTCGTGCACCTCGCCGACGACGCCCGAGGACGGCACGATCTCGGGCAGCATCGCGCGCGGGATGCCGAACGCCTCGAGCAGTTCGTCGTCCCATGCGAGCGTCTCGAGGTCCATGAGCAGCGTGCGGCTCGCGTTCGTGACGTCCGTGACGTGGATGCCGCGGCGCGTGTCGCCCGTCAGATTCCAGATCACCCACGTGTCGGGCGTGCCGAACAGCAGATGTCCGGCCTCGGCATCTGCGCGCGCCCCCGGCACGTGCTCGAGGATCCATGCGATCTTCGACGCCGAGAAGTATGTCGCGAGCGGCAGCCCGGTCTTGGCGGCGAAGCGGTCGGTGCCGCCGCTCGCCGCGAGGCGGTCGATCGCCTGCTGTGTGCGGGTGTCCTGCCAGACGATCGCGTTCGCCACGGGGCGACCCGTGCGCTTGTCCCACACGATCGCCGTCTCGCGCTGGTTCGTGATGCCGAGTCCCGCGATGTCCCCCGCCCCGAGGCCTGCCGAGTCGAGGGCCGTCGCAATGACCCACTGCGCGTTGGTCCAGATCTCGATGGGGTCGTGCTCGACCCACCCCGCGCGCGGGAAGATCTGCTCGTGCTCGCGCTGCGCCGTGGTGACGATTGCACCCTTCGCATCGAAGACGATCGCACGGGTCGATGTCGTCCCCTGGTCCAGGGCCAGGACGTGCTCTGCCATTCCGCCTCCTCGCGGGTGAGTGACACCGCCAGGCTAGCGGGCGTCGACTGCTGACCAGGACGGGTCGGCCGCGTGCACCTTCGCGAGCGCGCGACCTGTTTCGATGGCGACGGATGCGGCATCCCACCTCATCACGGGGGCGATCGCCTCGGCGATCTCGGTCGCCGAGGCGTGCGACACGCGACCGGTGAACGCGAGGGACGTCCGCCGCTGCAGGATGTCGTCGAGGTGCACGACGCCCTCGGTTCGCGCGAGGTGACGCAGTTCGCCCGTGCTGTAGCCGGGCACCGTCTCGAGCGGGCGGTCCTCGGCATCCAGTCCTGCGATGACATCCGCCGCGACCGTGCCGTAACGGTCGAGCAGGGTCGCCGTGCGGGCGCTGCCGATCCCGCTGTCGTGCGCGTCGATCCACTGCCGGCGCGCACGCTCGGTCGCGGGGAACCCGCGGCCACCGCCGATCGCGAGACCCTTCGTCGTGCGGCGGCGCGGCCGCGCCAGCAGATCCAGGACGCGGTCCGCGAGGTGCTCGGCCGATGCGCGGAAAGTCGTCCACTTACCGCCGACGAGGCTCAGCACGGTCGGGCCGTTCGTGCCTGCGAGGAGCTCGGCTTCGATGCGGTAGTCGCGCGAGACGAAGCCGGGCGCGAGGTCGCCGTGACCGGGCAGCGGGCGCACACCCGAGAAGCGGTACACGATCTCGCTGCGGTCGATCTCGACGGCCGGCAGCACCTGATTCACGAGGGCGAAGAAGTAGTCGACCTCGGCCTCGGTGCACACGATCGGGTCGGCCATGTCGTGCTCGAGGTCGGTCGTGCCCACCAGCACCCGGCCCTTGAGCGGGTAGATGAGCACGATGCGGCCGTCGGTCGCCTCGAAGAACAGCTCGCGACCACCCGTCGCCGCCAGCAGCGCGGGGTTGTCGAGAACGATGTGCGAGCCCTTCGTACCGCCCATGTAGGCCGTCGGGTCACCGAGTGCGAGGTTCGTGACATCGGTCCACGGACCCGATGCGTTGACGACGACGGATGCCGTGAACTCGACCTCTTCGCCGGACTCGGCGTCGCGCAGCACGACCTTCTCGCCGTCCGCACCGACCGCTGCGGTGTAGTTGGCGGCGCGCGCCTCGCCGGCACCTGCCGCCAGGCCGTCGGCCAGCAAGTCGATCGCGAGGCGTTCCGGGTCGTGCAGCGAGGCATCCCAATACGTGGCCGTGTACCTCACTGCAGGGTTGAGCTGCGGCAGCTGGGCGAGCGATCGCCGGCGACCGTGGAAGGCGTGCCGGGGCACGCGGCCGCCGCCCCGCGAGAAGGAGTCGTAGATCACGAGGCCGATCTTGATGAGGATCGCACCGCGCTCTCGCGGTCTGCCCGCACCATGGCGCAGGAACCGCAGGGGCGCACTCAGGATGCCCGAGAACGTCGAGTAGATCGGGATCGTCGTCTGCAGCGGTCGGACGAAGTGCGGCGCGGTGCGCAACAGCGCGTTCCGCTCGGTCACGGCTTCGTGCACGAGCCGGAACTCGCCGTTCTCGAGGTAGCGGATGCCGCCGTGGATCATGTGCGACGACGCAGCCGATGCGCCGCTGACGAAGTCCGCGCGCTCGACCAGCGCGACATCCACCCCCTGCAGCGCGAGATCGCGGAACGTCGCGAGTCCGTTGATCCCGCCGCCGATGATGAGCACGTCCGCGTAGGGTCGCTCGCGCAACGCGGCGAACCCGATCCTGCGATCCGACATGGCACCCCTTCCCCTCCTCCAGGCTACGTCCGGATCGGGATGCCTCAGCCCACCCGCGCCGGTTCACCGCATTCATCCAGCGTCATGGAATGAACCCGACCGCGAGGCGTTGGGTAGACTCGTGAGCATTACGTGCTCCGGGGTCGGTGGGAATCCGAACCGGCGGTCATAGTCCGCGAGCCGACGCAGATCCTGCCGAGGCTGATCCGGTGGAACTCCGGAACCGACGGTGATGCGATGGTCAGCCATCGCTAGTCCGGATGGGAGGCGCACGAAGGCATCCGACGAGTGTCGGACGCCGCATCTTCCCGTTGCCCCCGGAGTCCGAGAACTCGGAACCAGGATGGAACGGATGACGGCGAACGACGCGGAGCGGCAGGCCATGCGCCGTGCGCTCGAGCTCGCTGAACGCGGCCCCCGCGGGATCAACCCGCAGGTAGGCGCCGTGCTCCTGTCGCCGACGGGCGACGTGATCGCCGAGGGCTGGCACCGAGGCGCCGGAACGCCGCACGCCGAGGTCGACGCGCTCGCGAAGACCGATGCCGCGCGCGGCGCGACGGCCGTCGTGACCCTCGAGCCGTGCAACCACACCGGGCGCACGGGGCCCTGCTCCGAGGCCCTCATCGCCGCCGGAGTCGCGCGGGTCGTCTATGCCGTGGACGATCCCGGCGAGCACTCGTCCGGCGGTGCCGAGCGCCTGCGTGACGCGGGAGTGGACGTGGATGCCGGCGTGCTGGCCGAGGAGGCGGAAGACCTGCTCGCGTCGTGGCTCACGCTGCAGCGGCTCGGTCGCCCGCACGTCACCGTCAAGTGGGCGCAGAGCCTCGACGGGCGTGCGGCCGCGGACGACGGCACGAGCCAGTGGATCACGGGTCCGGACGCGCGGGCCGATGTGCATCGCCGCCGCGCGGAGGCCGACGCGATCGTCGTCGGCACCGGCACCCTGCTCGCCGACGATCCCGCACTGACCGCGCGGCAGGCCGACGGCACGCTCTACGACAACCAGCCCATCCCCGTCGTCCTCGGCGCCCGCGCCGTGCCCTCGGTGGCGGCAGTTACGCGGCATCCGCGTCCCTACTTCCAGCGATCGGGCGACGACCTGGCAGCCGTCCTCGCCGAACTCGGCGGCCTCGGCGTGCAGCGCGTCTTCATCGAGGGCGGTCCGACGCTCGCGAGCGCGTTCGTGCGCGCCGGCCTCGCCGACGAGATCCTCGCCTACGTCGCACCCGTGCTGCTCGGCGGCGGTCGACTCGCCCTCGGCGACGTCGGTGTCGGCACGATCGCACAGGCGCGACGGCTGGCTGTGGCATCCATCCAGACCCTCGGCGACGACCTCTTGATCGTCGCCCGCCCCGCCTCCGAAGGAGCCAGCTGATGTTCACGGGAATCGTCGAAGAGATCGGCGCCGTCACGGCCGTCGAGCCGTCGGGTGACGGCGTACGGGTCACGGTCCGGGCGCCGAAGGCGGTGTCGGATGCCGCGCACGGCGACTCGATCGCGGTGAGCGGCGTGTGCCTCACCGTCGTCGATCAGGGCGAGGACTGGTTCACCGCCGACGTCATGCGCCAGACATTGGACATGTCGACCCTCGCGGGCGTCGCGCCCGGCCGTGTCGTCAACCTCGAGCGGGCGACCGCCGCGCACGGACGCCTGGGCGGCCACATCGTCCAGGGGCACATCGACGGCACGGGCCGGATCCTCGACGTGCGTCCTGGCGCTGAGTGGCGCGTGCTGCGGGTCGAACTGCCCGCCGAGCTCGCCCCGCTCGTCGTCGACAAGGGCTCGATCGCCGTCGACGGCGTCTCGCTCACCGTCTCGGCCGCGTCCCCGGCCGACGAGCCGCAGCAGTGGTTCGAGGTCTCGCTCATCCCCGAGACGCTCGCCGCGACGACGCTCGGCGCCCGCGAGGTCGGCGACGCCGTCAACCTCGAGACCGACATCCTGGCCCGCCACGTGCAGCGGCTGCTCGCTTTCACCCCTCAGAAGAACTCGAACGAAGGAGGCTCGCGATGAGCCTTTCCACCATCCCCGAAGCCCTTGCGGCCCTGCAGCAGGGCAAGCCCGTCATCGTCGCCGACGATGAGAACCGCGAGAACGAGGGCGACATCATCATCTCGGCCGAGCTCGCGACGACCGAATGGCTCGCCTGGACGATCCGCTGGTCCAGCGGATTCCTCTGCGCACCGATGCCCGCCGACTGGGCGGATCGGCTCGATCTGCCGCCGATGGTCGCGCAGAACGAGGACTCGCGCGGCACCGCCTACACGGTCAGCGTCGACGCCGCCGACCGCGTGTCGACGGGCATCAGCGCGGCCGACCGCTCGCACACGCTCAACGTGCTCGCCGACCCCGCGTCGACGCCGCTGAGCGTCATCCGTCCGGGCCACATCCTGCCGCTCCGCGCCGTGGACGGCGGTGTGCGCGAGCGCGCCGGTCACACCGAGGCGGCCGTCGACCTCATGAAGCTCGCGGGTCTGCAGCCCGTCGGCGCGATCGGCGAGGTCGTGGCCGAGGACGGTTCCATGATGCGCCTGCCCGGCCTGATCGAGCTCGGCGAGCGCGAGGGTCTTCCCGTCATCACGATCGAGCAGCTCATCGCGTACCTCGACGAGGTGCAGCCGGTGGATGCCGCGCCCGCACACAAACGTCGGGTGAGCCTGCGTGCCGAATCGCACGTCCCGACCTCGCACGGCGAGTTCCGATTCCTCGCCTACAAGGACCGCATCACGGGCACCGACCACCTCGCCGTCGTCTCGGGCGACCTGACCGACGACGCACCGCTCGTGCGCGTGCACTCGGAGTGCCTGACGGGCGAAGCGTTCGGGTCGCTCAAGTGCGAATGCGGCCCGCAGCTCGAAGCCGCTCTCGACGCGATCGAGCAGGACGGCGGCGTCGTCATCTACATGCGCGGCCACGAGGGCCGGGGCATCGGGCTCATCAACAAGCTCCGCGCCTACAGCCTGCAGGAGCGCGGCCTCGACACGGTCGACGCCAACCTCGCCTTGGGCCTCCCGGCCGATGCCCGCGATTACGCGGCGGCCGCCGGCATCCTCTCCGACCTCGGGGTCGAGCGCGTGCGACTGCTGACCAACAACACCGACAAGGTCAAGCAGCTGCGCGACTTCGGTCTCGACATCGTCGAGCAGGTGCCGCTCATCGTGGGCGTCGGCCCCAACAACCACCAGTACCTCGAGACGAAGCGGGATCGCATGGGCCACATCATCGACGAGGGCGAGCTGCGCGACGCGCTCGCCGATCTGCACGAAGGCGCAGAGCGATGAGCGGCGTCGGAGCACCCCAGCCCGGCGAACCCGTCGACGCGACGGGGCTTTCGGTCGTCGTCATCGCCGGCACGTGGCACGACGCGATCAGCGACGGGCTCATCGCGGGCGCCGAGCGCGCGCTCGAGGCATCCCACGCCTCCTGGCGACTCGTTCGCGTGCCCGGCTCGTTCGAGCTTCCGGTCGTCGCGAAGGCGGCGCTGGATGCCGGTGCCGACGCCGTCGTGGCGCTCGGCGTCATCATCCGCGGTGGTACGCCCCACTTCGAGTTCGTGTCGTCCGCCGCGACCGACGGACTCACGCGCGTCGCGCTCGACACCGGCAAGCCCGTCGGCTTCGGCGTCCTGACGCTCGACGACGAGAAGCAGGGCCTCGATCGAGCCGGCCTCGAGGGCTCGAAGGAGGACAAGGGCTACGAGGCGGCGGATGCCGCGGTCCGCACGGCGCTCGTGCTCCGGGCGCTCCGGGGCTGACCAAGGTCTGCCTTGCTAGCGACGAGGCATCCTCGCGGCCTACCGTGACGGCATGGAGATCCTGCGTCACGTCGTCGTGTTCGTCCACATCACCGGTTTCGCGCTGCTGTTCGGTGGCTGGGCCGTCGAAGCGTTCACTCGCCGCTTCCAGATCAACAAGGTCATGAACTGGGGTCTCGTGATCGCGGCCGTGGCGGGCCTGATCCTGGCTGCGCCGTGGGGCATCTCGTACGAGCTCAACTACGTGAAGCTCGGCGTCAAGCTCGTGGTCCTGCTCGCGATCGGCGCGCTCATGGGCATCGGCGCGTCGCGGGCCCGCAAGGCCGGCACCTCGGTCTCCCCCGGCCTGTTTTGGGCGATCGGCATCCTGACGCTGCTCAACGCGGCGCTCGCGGTCATCTGGCGCTGAGATCCGGATGCCTCGGCCGGGCCTCCTTCAGGTCACGAGGTCGCCGACGAAAACAATGACCGCGCCGAGCGACGTGACCGCGATCGGTGTTCCGAGATAGATCGTGCCCCACACCGTCAGGGCTCGGAGGAATCGTGGACCTCTGCGGCCCGGGCCGAGCAGCATGCTGACCGCGGAGAACACCACGGCGAACGCGAGCAGGACGAACCACGCGAACGGCATCGCGAACAGCGCCGGGACGACCGGGAACGCGATGAAGAACCATCCCGTCGCGGTCGACGACGGGATCGCGGCGCCGACGGCGGAGAAGAGCACGATCGTGGAATTGATGATCGTCAGGACCCGGAACCAGCGGACGTGCCAGAGCCCCGGGTCGCTCGTGACCGGCGGGGCGACGGCGTGTTCGGCGCTCATGCCCCCACCTCGGCGACGAGATCGAGCAGCTCGCGCAGCGGTTTGCGCAGAACCCGCATCCGCACGAGCGGCAGCGACAGCTTGAGCAGTCGCAGGCCCCTCGACAGGAGCCGCTGCGTTCGCTCTTGACCCGGGGAGGAGTCGTAGACCCAGAAGAGCGCGAGCAGCAGGTGACCGAGCATGAGCGCCGCCGGCAGATCCTTCTCGAACTCCGCAGGGATCTTGTCGGATGCTCCCGCCACGGCGTCTCGGAAGAGCCCCACGACGATCTCACGGGACGGCCCCGAGTCGCCCGAGAGGGGGTTGATCGACGACCGCGGCGAGACGGCCGCCGAGAGGAACTCCGACGCGAAGCGGTGATACGGCCCGAGCTGACTCAGGCCCGTCCGGAACACGATCCCCAGCCGCTCCACCAGGTCGTCGCTCGCCTCGAGCAGCGGCAGCGCCGCCTCCCGGTGGGCCGTCTGGACGTCGAGGTAGAGCTCCTGCACGAGATCGTTCTTCGACGCGAAGTGGTAGTTCGTCGTGCCGACAGAGACGCCCGCTTCGCCGGCGATGAGCCGGATCGTGGTCTGGTCGTAGCCGCGTTCGCGGAACGATCGGAGTGCGACATCGCGGATCGCCGCACGCGTGCGGTCGCTCTTCGTGGTTGCTGCGACTTCAGAACTGGACATGTTCAGAATCTACTCCGAGATCTGAACGCGTTCAAGAACCTCAGTCGAGGAAGAGGGCGCGCAGCCGCTTCGTCGTGAAGACGAGCCCCACCGCGATCATGACGACGAAGTAGAACACGTGCACCCACATCACGGGCTGCAGCGAACCCGTCGTGAGACCGCGGATGAGCTCGACCGCGTGCCACAGCGGGAATGCCTGGATGATGCCCTGCACCCAGTCGGGGTACACCGTGATCGGGTAGAGCGTCGCCGAGAAGAGGAACATCGGCAGCAGCACGATGTTGATCCAGTCCATCTGCTGGAAGGTCTTCATGTAGCTCGTGACCGCCATGCCGAGGCTCGCGAAGCCGAAGGCGATGAGGAGCACTGCCGGGATCGCGAGGATCGCCGTCCAGGCGAGGTTGAGCCCGAGGAACTGCATGATGATCATGAAGCCCGTCGCGTACAGGAGGCCGCGCAGCAGTGCGTAGAGGATCTCGCCGAGCGCGACGTCGAGCGGGCCGAGGGATGTCGCGAGCATTCCCTCGTAGAGCTTGCCGTAGTTGAGCTTGAAGAAGACGTTCCACGTCGAGTCGTAGATCGCACCGTTCATAGCCGAGACCGCCAGCAGCGCCGGCGCGATGAACGCCGCGTACGGCACTTCGACGCCTCCCGAGGTCGTCACCGGCCCGACCATCGCTCCGAGGCCGATGCCCATCGACAGCAGGTAGAAGACGGGCTCGAAGAACCCCGACACGACGACGACCCAGCTCGACGAGCGCGCCGCGACCAGACCGCGCTGCACGACGGCCTGGGGGTTGCCCGCCCACAGCGCGCGCACGCCACCGCGGCGGGCCGTCGCATCCATCGTCATCTCGGCAGTGCTCATGACGCGAGCCTCTTCTGGAAGATCCGGCGGCAGACGATGTAGCCGCCGATGGCCAGCACGAGCAGGAAGAGCACGTGCGCCCACAGCAGCGCCGGCGAGATCGGCATGCCGTAGCTCACGACGCGGCCGAGCTCGGTCGCATGCCACAGGGGCGAGATCCAGGCGATCCAGCGCAGTTCGATCGGCAGGTTCGTGAGCGGGTAGAACGTGGCGGAGAAGAGGAACATCGGCATGAAGACGAAGCGCTGGACGAGCGCGAACTGACCCTTGTCTTCGGTGATGGATGCCGCGTATGCCGCATAGGGAATGCCGAACGAGAGGCCCGCGAGCACGCCGATCGGGATCATGAGCCACCCCGTGAGCGGGTTCGGTACGGCCTGGAACGCCCAGATGAAGAGGTAGTAGGCGACGACCGCGAGGCCCATGCGCGCGGCGGCGGCCATGATGACGCCCCCGGCGATCTGCCCCGGCGACAACGGGGACGCGCTGAAGCCGAAGAACAGCCGCCGCCACTTGAATCCCGAGATGACGGGATACGACAGCTCTTCGGAAGCCACGGCGACCGACGCCGTCATGAGCAGGGCCGGCGCGACGAAGACGAGGTAGCTGACCTCTTGCCCACCCTGCTCGATCGGCAGCTGGATGATGGCAGCGAGACCCACGGCGAGACCGAGGAGGTAGACGATCGGCTGCCCGACGGCGCCGACGACGATCGTCCAGCCATAGGCGCGCATCGAGCGCACCATGTGCTCGGTGACGTACCAGAGCCCTCGCGCGCGGGGCTTGCGGCCCCATTCGAGCGCCTCGGCACGGGCCGCTTCGACGGACGGATCGACGGTGACGGGAAGATCGCTCATTCGATCAGCGTCCGTCCCGTGAGGCGCAGGAAGACGTCCTCGAGCGACGACCGGCGCACGAGCGAGGTGACGGGCTCGAGGCCTGACGCGGTGATGCGCTCGAGCGCCGCCTCGCCGTCGGCGGTGTAGATGAGGATGCGGTCGGGCAGCACTTCGACCCGGTCACCGAAGCCGTGCAGCTGCGGCGCATACTGCTCGTTGCGGTCCGAGCCGAACCGCACTTCGAGCACCTCTCGGCTCGAGTGCTCGCGGATGAGCGAAGCGGGCGTGCCTTCGGCCATGATCCGGCCCTTGTCGACGACGATCAGCCGATCGCAGAGCTGCTCGGCCTCGTCCATGTAGTGGGTCGTGAGCACGAGCGTCGTGCCGCGCTCCTTGAGGCGGAACAGGCGGTCCCACAGCACGTGCCGCGCCTGCGGGTCGAGCCCTGTCGTCGGCTCGTCGAGCAGCAGGATGCGGGGGTCGTTGATGAGGCCGCGCGCGATCGTGAGGCGGCGCTTCATGCCGCCCGACAGCGCATCGACCTTGCTCTTGGCCTTGTCCTCGAGCTGCGCGAACGCGAGCAGCTCGTCGGCCTTGCGCGAGCACTCCTTGCCCGGGATCCCGAAGTACCGCCCGTACATGTAGAGGTTCTCGCGCGCGTTGAGCTCGCCGTCGAGGTTGTCCTGCTGCGGCACGACGCCCAGACGCGAACGGATCTCGGGGCCATAGGAATCGGGGTCGAGGCCCAGGATCGACAGGTCGCCGGCCGTACGCGTGGACACGGCACCGATCATCTTCATCGTCGTGGACTTGCCCGCACCGTTGGGGCCCAGGAGGCCGAAGGACTCGCCGGGTGCGACCTCGAACGACAGGCCGTCGACGGCCAGGAAGTCCTCTTTGCCCTTGACCTTGTAGGTCTTGACGAGGTTCGATGCGGAGATCACGGGTGCGGGCACCGGACTACCCTAACGCCGCGTGCGGACACGGCTGAGCGTCAATGCAGGTTGACGACTGGCAAAGCCGTCAACTACGGTTGACGATGGATGCCGCACCCGCGGCATCCATCGAAGGGAACACCGTGAGCGGCGACGACATCCGCACCCTCATCGGCGCCGCGCCCGAGCGCGAGCCGATCGCCGAGCTGCACCGCCTCGCCGGCGTGCGACGCGAACTCGCCCGCGCCGAGGAGGTGCAGGTGCGCAAGGCCCGCAACCTGGGCTACTCATGGCAGGCGATCGCCGCGGCCCTGGGCGTGACGAAGCAGGCCGCGCACAAGAAGTACGGTCGTAAGTGACACCCCCCGCGCAAGATCGAGGTACCGCTATGTCCATGAACCGCTCCGGCCGCGGTCGCCGCCGCGAACAGCAGGACGGCCCCCGCGCGAGCCTGAAGCAGCTCATCCCCTTCCTGCTGGAGCACAAAGGAGTCCTGGCGGTCGTCGCCGTCCTCAGCGTCTTCGGCGCGGTCGCGACGCTCGCGCAGCCCCTCGTCGTGGGTCAAGTCATCGAGCGCGTGCAGAACGAGATCCCGCTCGGCAACCTGCTGTGGGCGATCGTGGCGCTGGTCGTCGCGTCGTCGCTCATCTCGGGCTTCCAGCACTACCTGCTCCAGCGCACGGGCACGGCCGTCGTCTATTCGAGCCGCCGCAAGCTCATCGCCCGCATCCTGCACCTGCCGATCAGCGAGTTCGACGCCCGTCGCACGGGCGACCTGGTCTCGCGCGTCGGCACCGACACGACGCTCCTGTACGCCGTCCTGACGCAGGGATTGGCGGATGCCGTCGGCAACGCGCTCCTCTTCGTCGGCGCGATCATCGCGATGGCGCTGATCGATTGGATGCTGCTCGCGCTCATCGTCGCCGTGATCGGGGTCTCGGTCGTCGGCGTCACGCTGCTGTCGGGCCGCATCCGCACCGCGACCGCCGAGCAGCAGGAGAAGGTCGGCGAACTCGCATCGAGCGTCGAGCGCGCGGTCGGTTCGATCCGCACGGTGCGCGCTGCGGGCGCGTCCGATCGCGAGATCGCGTCGATCACCCGGACCGCGACCGACGTCTACGGCGTCGGCGTGCGCATCGCGAAGGTCTCGGCCCTCGTCGTGCCCATCGCGGGCATCGCCCTGCAGGTGTCGCTGCTCGTCGTCCTCGGCGTCGGCGGGTTCCGCGTGGCATCCGGAGCCATCTCCATCGCGTCGCTCGTGACGTTCGTGATGTTCCTGTTCCTGCTCATCGCGCCGCTCGGCTCGTTCTTCGGCGCGATCACCTCGGTCAATCAGGCGCTCGGCGCGCTCGGCCGCATCCAGGAGGTGCTCGACCTGCCGACCGAGTCGCAGGGCGATGCGGCGCTCGCGGCCTCGCTCTCCTCTCCTCAGCCAAGCGCGGTTGCCGAGCAGAGGACTGAATCGCCCGGCACCGTCCTCGCCTCGTCAGATCCCCTTGCCCGGGCAGAGGGCGCACCGGCGATCGAGTTCCGCGATGTGCGGTTCGCCTATCCCGAAGCCGTCGTCGCCGCGCGGCGCAAGGCCGAGTCCGAAGCACTCAGCGCCCTCGAGGCAGCCCACGTCGACACTTCGAGCGTGACGCTGCCCGACGCGCCCGGAGGCGCCGTTCCCGACCGCGATGTGCTGCGGGGGGTCTCGTTCGCGGTGCCGCGCGGCGCGCGGGTCGCACTGGTCGGCCCGTCGGGCGCGGGCAAGAGCACGACGCTCGCGCTCATCGAGCGCTTCTACGACCCGACGGCGGGCGCGATCCTGCTCGACGGCGTGGACGTGCGCGCGATCGATCGCGCGGCGCTGCGCGCCCAGCTCGGCTATGTGGAGCAGGATGCCCCGACCCTCGCCGGCACGATCGGAGACAATCTGCGCCTCGCGTCGCCCGAGGCATCCGATCAGGAATGCGAAGCCGTGCTGCGGGCCGTCAACCTCGGCGAGGTGCTCGACCGAAGTGACCTCGGCCTCGACGCCCCGGTCGGCGAATCGGGCGTCATGCTCTCGGGCGGCGAGCGCCAGCGGCTGGCGATCGCCCGCGCGTTGCTGGCCGCTCCCCCGATCCTGCTGCTCGACGAGTCGACGTCATCCCTCGACGGGCTCAACGAGCAGCGCATGCGCGAGGCGATCGATGCCGTCACTGCGGGCCGGACGCTCATCGTGATCGCGCACCGCCTGTCGACCGTCGTCGACAGCGACCTGATCGTCGTGATGGATCACGGGTCGGTCGTCGGTCAGGGCACGCACTCCGAGCTCGTCCAGTCCACACCGCTGTACCGCGATCTCGCGAAGCACCAACTGCTCGTGTGACTGCGAGCCGCGTCACTGCCGAACTCACATACTCTCCGCGACCCCACACGGTTCCTGCACGCGAATCGTGTGGGTTCGACGAGAACGTGTGGGTACGGATGCCCCGGCCCGCCGCGATGGCGGGGCCGGGGCATCCGGAATCCGACGTCAGGCGCGCTGCAGGCGGTACCGCAGTGCGGCCAGCTCGGCCCACAGGGGCGCGGGCACGCGGCCTTCGAAGGTCTGGTAGAACTCCTCGGTCAGCTCGGCCTCGCGCAGCCACGAGTCGACGTCGATCGCGAAGAGCGCGTCGAGGTCCGCCTGCGGCACCTCGATGCCGTCGAGGTCGATGTCGTCCGTGAGCGGCAGGCGCCCGATGGGGCTGTCGACGGCGGCGACCTCGCCCTCGATGCGACGGATGATCCAGTCGACGACGCGCGCGTTGTCGCCGAAGCCGGGCCAGAGGAAGCGGCCGTCGGCGCCCTTGCGGAACCAGTTGACCTGGAAGATGCGCGGCGCGCGGTCGAAGCGGAGCTTCTGGCCGATCTTGAGCCAGTGGCCGAAGTAGTCGGCCATGTTGTAGCCGCAGAACGGCAGCATCGCGAAGGGATCGCGGCGCAGTTCGCCGACCGTGCCCTCGGCGGCGGCCGTGCGCTCGGACGAGATGTTCGAGCCCATGAAGACGCCGTGCGTCCAGTCCGTCGCCTCGACGACCAACGGCACGTTGGTCGCGCGGCGTCCGCCGAAGAGGATCGCGTCGAGCGGCACGCCCTCGGGCGAGTCCCAGTCGTCGGCGATCTGCGGGCACTGGGCGGCGGCGACGGTGAAGCGCGAGTTCGGGTGCGCGGCGGGACGACCGGATGCCGGGGTCCACGCGTTGCCCTCCCAGTCGGTGAGCTCGGCGGGCGCCTCGTCGGTCAGGCCCTCCCACCACACGTCGCCGTCGGGGCGCAGCGCGACGTTCGTGAAGATCGTGTTGCCCCACAGCGTCTCGACCGCGGCGACGTTCGTCGACTCGCCCGTTCCGGGCGCCACGCCGAAGAAGCCGGCCTCGGGGTTGATCGCCCACAGGCGGCCGTCCTCACCGGGACGGAGCCACGCGATGTCGTCACCGAGCGTCTCGACGCGCCAGCCCGGGATCGTGGGGCGCAGCATCGCGAGGTTCGTCTTGCCGCACGCCGACGGGAATGCTGCCGCGACGTGGTAGCGGCGACCGGCGGGGTCGATGACCCGGATGAGCAGCATGTGCTCGGCGAGCCATCCCTCGTTGCGGCCGATGACCGACGCGATGCGCAGCGCGAAGCACTTCTTCGCGAGGATCGCGTTGCCGCCGTATCCCGAACCGAACGACCACACCTCGAGCGTCTCGGGGAAGTGCACGATGTACTTCTCGTCGTTGCACGGCCACGCGACGTCCGCTTCGCCCGCGGCCAACGGGGCGCCGACGGTGTGCACCGTCTTGACCCACGCGGCTCCGTCGGCGATCTCGGCGAGCACAGCGGTGCCGACGCGCGTCATGATGCCGATCGAGGTGACGGCGTACGCGCTGTCCGTGATCTGCACGCCGATGTGCGAGAGCGGTCCGCCCACGGCTCCCATCGAGAACGGCACGACGTACATCGTGCGGCCGCGCATCGAGCCCTCGAAGAGCGGCGTGATCGTCGCGCGGATCTCGTCCGGAGCGGCCCAGTTGTTCGTGGGGCCGGCGTCCTCGGGACGCTCCGACGCGATGAACGTGCGCCCCTCGGTGCGGGCGACGTCACTCGGGTGCGAACGGGCGAGGTATGAGCCGGGGCGCCACTCGGGGTTGAGCTTGATGAGCTTGCCCTCGTCGACCATCTCGCGAAGGAGCGCGTCGTTCTCTGCACGCGAGCCGTCGACCCAGTGGACGCGGGCGGGCTGCGTCAGCGCGGCGATCTCGTCGACCCACGCCATCAGCTCGGCGAGACCTTCGCCGACGGGGCGCATGCCGAAGGAACGGGTCATGGCGGGCATCGGTGCTCCGGAAGTCGGGGTGGGGCGCGTGAAGATGTCGGCCAGTGCCATGGGTCGCTCCTCTGCGATCGAGTGAACAGATTTAGGTTCTCCTCCACTTTGACGCGGGATGGATGCCTCTTCCCACCGGATCACGTGTCAAGAGTTGCGATTCTTTCCGTATCATGAAGGAATGCCGACCGCGATCGAACTGTCCACGCTGGGCCACCGCATCCGCCACCACCGCGTGTCGAACGGATACACCCTCGACGAGCTCGGCGAGCGGGTCGGCATCGCCGGCAGCCAACTGAGTCTGATCGAGAACGGCAAGCGCGAACCGAAGCTCTCCGTCCTGCAGGCCATCGCCACGGCGACCGGCGTCGAGGTCACGGACCTGCTGTCGAACGAGCCGCCCAATCGCCGCGCGGCTCTCGAGATCGAGCTCGAACGCGCGCAGGCGGGATCGGTCTTCCGTCGGCTCGGCATCGCACCGGTCAAGGTCACGAAGGGCATGCCCGACGAGACGATCGAGTCGGTGCTCGGCCTTCACCGTGAGTTGCAGCGTCGCGAGCGCGAGGCGATCGCGACGCCCGAAGAGGCCCGGCGCGCCAACACCGGGATGCGCCTGCGCATGCGCGAGGTCGACAACCACCTGCCCGAGATCGAGAAGCTCGCCGAGAAGCAGCTGTGGGCGGCGGGGCACCGTACGGGGGCTCTGACGCACCGCACCGTGAGCATCATGGCCGAGCAGCTCGGCTTCGAGCTCATCTACGCGGGCGACCTGCCCCACTCCGCCCGCTCGGTCACCGACCTCGAGAACGGCCGCATCTATCTGCCCCCGGCATCCATCCCCGGCGGCCACGGCCTGCGGTCGATGGCGCTGCAGGCCATGGCCCACCGCCTGCTCGGCCACACTCCACCGACCGACTACGCCGACTTCCTGCAGCAGCGGCTCGAGATCAACTATTACGCGGCCTGCTGCCTCATGCCCGAGACCGCCTCGGTCGCGTTCCTCACGCAGGCGAAGAAGGATCGCAACCTCGCCGTCGAGGACTTCCGCGATGCGTTCGGGGTCACGCACGAAGCGGCCGGCATGCGCATGACCAACCTGCTGACGGTGCACCTCGGCATCCCGCTGCACTTCCTCCGCGTCGACGGATCCGGGGCGATCTCACGCGTGTACGAGAACGACGGACTGCCCCTGCCCCTCGATGTGACCGGTGCCGTCGAAGGCCAGATCGTGTGCCGCAGGTTCCTCGCGCGCGCCGCGTTCGAGGAGCAGAACCGCACGACCGAGCACTACCAGTACACAGACACTCCGGGCGGGACGTTCTGGTGCTCGACCCAGACCGGCACGACGGCCGACGGCGAGTTCTCGATCACGGTCGGCGTGCCGTTCGACGACGCGAAGTGGTTCCGCGGGCGCGAGACGCCGATGCGCGGCGTCTCGACGTGCCCCGACGAGTCGTGCTGCCGAAAGCCCGCCCCCGACCTCACCGAGCGCTGGGCCGGGAAGGCCTGGCCCAGCGCCCGCGTGCACCAGTACATGTTCTCGCCGCTTCCGCGCGGCGCGTTCCCGGGAGTGGATGACGGCGAGGTGTACGACTTCCTCGAACGCCACGCTCAGGGCTGAAGCTTCTCCCCCGGCGGCGCCCATCTGCTCCACGCGAGCACGTAGATCACGAGGCTCGCGACGAGACCCGCGACGACCCAGAGCACGACGAGATAGTCGACCCACGACCCGATGGGCGGTGCGCCCGGGAGGAATCCGCGCAGGGGGAGCGTCGCGAACAGCATCGCGGCGATCCAGCTCATGAGCGTGACCTCGGCCTTCTTCTCTCCGCGATACACGCGGATGGCGACGGTGAGTCCCACGACCGTGAGAACGATCATGAGAGCCAGGATGACGAGCCCGAACGCGATCGTCGCCGCCGAACGCTCGGCGGTGAGCAGAATGCGGTCGACGGGCTCGCCGTCCACCTCGACGCGACTGTCGCCGGGAACCTGTTCCTCCGTGAAGGTCCAGCCGGGCACGTGCGCTTCGCCGCACAGATTCACCGGGATGTCCGAGCGCCGGTCGCCCTCGCCGGCGATCATCACGAGCGTGAAGTCCGCGACGTGCCGGTCGAACGGCCACCGCTCGATCTCGCCGCTCGAGATGAGCCGTACGGAGACGCGCGAAGGGGGATCGCCGGGCTCGAAGTCGAACGTCGACTCGGCGTCGGCACCGTCGACGAAGAGCGTCACGGGCTCGACGGGAAGTCCGTCTTCACCGCCGGCCGAGCCGAAAGATCGGATCGTGAAGGTCACGGCCGTGCGCTCGGCCGAGGCATCCACCGCCGTCGGGATCATCTCGATCTGCGCATGACCGGGCGCGGGCTCATCGACGCAGCCCTCGCGATCGCGATCGCTGATCGCATAGAGCGCGACCACGACCCCGTACACGAGCACGAACGCGACGATGATCACGGCGACGAGTCGCCGCCCGCTCAGCTTCGCCCCCGCCGCCACGGGTTCAGTGTGGCAGAACGGCCCTCACGCGGTCACGAAACGGCGGTAGCGCGCGAGGGCGTCGACGACCTCGGCGTGGGTCGCTGCATCCGGCGCGAACAGCTCGGGCAGCGGATCGTCCTCGTGCCGCCCCACTGCCAGCGAATGCGTCCAGACGCCGATGATCGCTCCGCGCGCCAGGATCACGGGGCGAACCATCCCGTTGACCCCCGGACCGACGGCGGCGAGGAACTCGGGTGAGCACGAGACCGTGCGATCGGCGTACGAGATGTAGTACTCCTCGAACGGCGGCAGCGCGACGACCTCGTGCGCGTTCGGCGAGCGGCGCGGTCGCGGACCGGCGGCGACGTAGGTCTGCTCTGGTCCGTCATCGGTGACGATGAGGCGATCGGATGCCGCGGCCGCGCTCTCCGCGGCCCGCGCGACGCCGAGCGGCAGGCCGCTCCACCACGCGAAGTCGCGCGCGCCCGCGGGCCCGTGCGACGCGATGAAGCGGACGAAGAACTCGGCGAGCGGATCGGCGGGGGCCGCGGCATCCGGAATCCACTCGTCGACGAGCACGAAGTACTGCTCCCGCGTCGGTGCACCGTCGCGCGGGACGACGGGACCCTGCACGATCACGGGATTCATCGAGAGCCGGGTGAGCACGTGGTAGCTGCGCTGACCGGCGGTCGGCACGCCGCCGGCGTCGAAGGCGGCGAAGAGCTCCTTACGGGTGAGCTGATCGCGTCCGCGCAGCGCGGCGCGGGCGATGCGCTCGGCGCGGACGACGACCTCGTCGTCGATGCCCTCCCGACGGTGGACGGCCGCCCCCTGGCGGATCTGCCGCTCCCCCGTGAGGCCCAGGACCCAGCCGAGGTCGGCGGCGGGGATCGCATGGATCGTGCCGCGCATCGTCCAGGACCGCACGATCTCGCCGCGATCGAACGCGGCGTCGACCTCGCGCATCGTCGGATCGCCCTTCGTGCGCGCGGCGAGCGCGAGTCTGCCACCCCAGAACTCCTGCGCCTGCACAGCCAGCATGTGCCGGGCGGCGTCGGTGACGTTCTGCGCAGGCGCACTCAGCCGATGCGAGCGCAGACGCTCCTCGATGACCTTCTCGCGCCTCATGCCGCCATCCTGACGCACAACGCGGACACGGAGCGTCCGTGACGACGCGCGTCAGCTGTACGGGTTCGCGGTGAGCGTGTACTTGGTCTGGAGGTACTCGTGGATGCCTTCGGCTCCGCCCTCGCGGCCGAGCCCCGACATCTTCCAGCCGCCGAAGGGTGCGGCCGCGTTCGAGACGACGCCGACGTTGAGGCCCATCATCCCGGTCTCGAGGCGGTCGATCATGCGCTGCCCGCGGCTGAGGCTCTCGGTGAAGACGTACGACACGAGTCCGTACTCCGTGTCGTTCGCGATGCGCACGGCGTCGTCCTCGGTGTCGAACGGGACGATCGCGAGCACGGGTCCGAAGATCTCCTCCCGCAGGATGTCGCTGCCGGCCTGCACGTCGGTGATAACGGTCGGCTCGTAGAAGGTGCCCGCGCTCAGGGTGTCGTCGCCGTCGGGGCGCTGCCCGCCCGTGCGCAGCGTCGCACCGCGCTCGATCGCGTCGCCGACGAGCTCCTCGGCCTTCGCGACGGCCTTGTCGTCGATGAGCGGGCCGATCTGCACGCCGTCCTCGGTGCCGCGGCCGATCCGCATGGCCTGGACGCGCTCGGTCACACGGTTCGCGAACTCCTCCGCCACCGACCGGTGCACGATGAACCGGTTCGCCGCCGTGCACGCCTGACCGATGTTGCGGAACTTCGCGAGCATCGCCCCGTCGACCGCTTTGTCGAGGTCCGCGTCCTCGAACACCACGAACGGCGCATTGCCCCCGAGCTCCATCGACGTGCGCAGCACGCCCTGCGCCGCCTGCTCAAGCAGGCGCTGGCCCACCGACGTCGAGCCGGTGAACGACAGCTTGCGCAGCCGCGGGTCGCGGATGATCGGCTCCGACACGGCGCCCGATGTCGAGGTCGTGAAGACGTTGACGACGCCCGCAGGGAGCCCTGCGTCTTGGAGCAGCTTCGCGAAGTACAGGGTCGTGAGGGGCGTGAGCTCGGCCGGCTTGATGACGACGGTGCAGCCTGCGGCGAGCGCCGGCGCGATCTTGCGCGTCGCCATCGCGAGCGGGAAGTTCCACGGCGTGATGAGGAAGCACGGACCGACCGGGTGCTGCGACACGATCATGCGACCGGTGCCCTCGGGGTTCGCTCCGTAGCGGCCCTGGACTCGAGCGGTCTCTTCGCTGAACCAGCGCAGGAACTCGCCGCCGTACCCGACCTCGCCACGCGCCTCGGCGAGCGGTTTGCCCATCTCGATCGTCATCAGCAGCGCGAAGTCCTCCTTGCGCTCCTGCAGCAGATCGAACGCGCGGCGCAGGATCTCGGCGCGCTCGCGCGCCGGGGTCTTCGCCCAGTCGTCGGCCGCGGCGACGGCGGCGTCGAGCGCCGCCTTGCCGTCCTCGGGCGACGCGTCGGCGATCGTCTTGACGACGCGACCCGTCGCGGGGTCGAACACGCGCAGCGTGCGATCGCCGGTCGCGGCGCGCCATTCGCCGCCGATGAACAGGCCGTCCGGAACGGAGGCCAGCAGGTCGGTCTCGCGGGTCTCGGTCACGGTGCTCGCCGCCATCGGTGCTCCTTCGTCGCAGTTCGGGATGCCGCGGCATCCATCGTCACTTCATTCTGTCGACACCGGAGAGGCGGTTCGATGTACAGGTCGTACATCGAACCGGGCGCACTGTCCGTGCGGGAGCGTGAGTCAGAACGCGTCGGCGAAGGCGATGTTGTAGACGGCCACGCGCTGCGGGACCCCGGCGAACGCCTCGGCACGGGCATCCGACGCCATGTACTCCTTCTCGAGAGCGAGGAACGCCTCCTGGTCGCCCTCGGCGCTGACCGCCCACACGAACTCGTTCGACTCGCGAAGCCCGTAGGCGAACTCGATCGCGAAGCCCGCCTCGGGCCGGACGCGCGGCATGCACCCCTGCCACCACGCGACGAACGCGTCGTATTCCCCTTCGACGAGCGTGTAACGGCGCAGCTGAATCGTCTTCATGACTTCTATACTGGCCGTGTCCGGCGGCTCGTTCCGCCGGTGCTCGAAAAAAGGGCACGCCAGACACATACGGTCTCGATCCGTCTCGTCTGGAAAGGCATTTCCATGCCCACCGTGTCCGCCCACGTCGCCGTCACCCTCGCCCGCCACATCGACCACGTCTTCGGGGTGATGGGCAACGGAAACGCCTGGTTCCTCGACGCGCTCGAGCGCTCGACTCCCGCCACCTACACCGCGGTCCGTCATGAAGCCGGGGCGGTCGTCGCCGCCGATGCCTTCCACCGCGCATCGGGCCGTCTCGCCGCCGCGACCGCGACCTACGGCGCCGGATTCACCAACACGCTCACGGCCCTCGCCGAAGCCGTCCAGGCGCACGTGCCCCTCGTCCTCGTCGTCGGCGATGAACCCACCTCGGGCCCACGACCGTGGGACGTCGACCAGATCGCGCTCGCGGCCGCGGTCGGCGCGCGCACGTACACGGTCGGACACGCGGATGCCGCGGCGACGACCGTCATCGCGATCGAGCACGCCCTCACCTACCGCGTGCCCACCGTGCTCGCGATCCCCTACGACGTCGCGACGCTCGAGGCGGGTGCCGTGCCGGACACGGCGGAGCCGCGGCTGCCCGCGCCGCTCGCCCCGACAGCGTTCGGGGGCGCGGCGATCACCGGGCTCGCGCGGGAACTCTCCGCCGCCGAGCGCCCCTTCCTGCTCGCGGGCCGCGGAGCCTGGGTCGCGGGCGCGAGCGCCGCGCTCGGAGTCCTCGCCGACGCGACCGGCGCGATCACGGCATCCACCGCTCTCGGCCGCGGGATCTTCCCGCGCGAGGAGTTCGACCTCGGTGTCACGGGAGGATTCGGAGCCGAGGACGCGATGGAGCTCGTCCGCGAGGCCGACGTCGCGGTCGTGTTCGGGGCATCGCTCAATCAGTTCACGATGCGGTTCGGTGAACTCTTCTCCCCCGGGACGCGCGTCGTTCAGGTCGACGTCGCGCCCACCGCGACGCATCCCCACGTGGGCGGGTACATCCGCGGCGATGCGCGGGTCGTCGCCGAAGCGCTCGTCGCAGCCCTCGCAGGAGCCACGTCGTCGGGATGGCGCGAGTCCGTCGCGGCCCCGGCGCTGCGGGCGCAGGATGCCGGCGACGGCATCGCTCCCGACGGCCGGCTCGATCCGCGGACCGTCGCGGCGCGCATCGGGGAACTCCTGCCGCAGGACCGGGTCGTCGTCTCGGACGGCGGGCACTTCATCGGCTGGGCGAACATGTACTGGCCCGTCGCGTCGCCCGACCGTATGATGATGGTCGGCACGGCCTATCAGTCCATCGGGCTCGGATTCCCGTCGGTACCCGGCGCCGCACTCGCGCAGCCCACCTCGACCGTCGTGCTGACGACCGGCGACGGCGGCGGGCTCATGGCGCTCGCCGACCTCGAGTCCGCCGTCCGGGTCGCGGGCGGTCGCGGGCTCGCGGTCGTGTGGAACGACGGCGCGTACGGCGCCGAGGTGAACCTCTACGGCCTCAAGGGTGTGGCGACCGGGCCCATGATGATCCCCGACGTGGACTTCGCCGGCCTCGCACGCGCCGTCGGCGCCGAGGGGGTCGTGGTCAGGACGATGCAAGACCTCGAACGGCTCGCGACGTGGACGACGGAGGATGCGGCATCCCGCCCCTATCTGCTGCTCGACGTGCGCATCTCGGGTGCCGTCGTCGCGCCCTACCAGCAGGAGATCATCCGCGTGAACTCCTGACGCGGGACCCGCTGCAGTGGTTCGAGCGTGAAGGTCGGGCGCCCTCGCCCTAGTCGACGGGTGCGCTGTCGGAGTCCGGAGCACGCCACTCCGCGATGAAGTCGGCGACGCTCTTGGTGTCGAGGTCGTGCCGCACCCGAGCGAGAAGGCGGTCGGACTCCTGCACGGTGCCGGCCGAGACGCGCAGCACTTCGTTGCCGGACTCGCGCCTCGTCACGACGAGGTCGAGGACGGACGGGCCCGATTCGAGGTCGTTCGTCATGAGCCCCGCAGCGAGCGTCGCGAGAGTGCGCAGCGCTTTCGCCCCGACCGAGCCGTGCTTGGGCAGGATCGCCGCATCGAGATACAGGGATGCCGGTTCGAACCCGTCGGGATGATCGGTCGTCATGCTTCGAGTCTGCACGAGCCTCAGCGCGCGGGGAGGAAGGCGCCCTCCAAGAACGCCGAGAACTCGTCGGACGCGTCGAGAGGCAGCACGGCCGCGACGTACTGATCAGGCCGCACCACGATCACGACGCCATCGCGCGAGAGGCCTCGCTCCTCGAAGATGTCGGTGGGCGTCCAGGTGCTCGGCGCGGCCGCGAAGACCTTCTCCCAGTCGGTCAACCCCAGGGGGCCGGTGCGCGGGAGGAAGACCTCGGGCACGGTCGAGATGTCGACCTCCTCGAACCGCGGTTGGTAGATGGCCTTCACGTCGAAGACGGCGTCCACGTCGGCGTCGGCGGGGGTGAATCGCCGCAGCGACGGTTCGACGCGCTGAGCCCACGCGGTGAGCGCCGCGCCGTCGACATCGGCGAAGGCGTAGACCCGCCACCGGCCGTCCGCCTTCGCGTGATGGCCGAGGTGCACGGCGTTCCCGTCGCTCACACGAACGACAGGGCTGCTCTTGAACCGCTTGCCGATCGGGAACCCGCTGGCGAGATCCTGATGCGCGTCGTCGCCGACGATCCGGGACGGGCCGTAGCGCGTCATGAACCCCGACGGGAACTCGGCGGTCGCGAGGTAGTAGGTCGCGAGCTCCTGCGGATCCGAGATCTCGCCGGGCTTGCGGGCCATGAGCGACGACCACTCGCGGTCGAAGTCGATGAGCTCCTGCGCGACCGGTCGGCGCTCGGCGGCGTACGTCGCGAGCAGCGCCTCGGGAGCGCGGCCCGTCAGCACCGAGCCGAGCTTCCAGCCGAGGTTGAAGCCGTCCTGCATCGAGACGTTCATGCCCTGCCCGGCCTTCGCGCTGTGCGTGTGGCAGGCGTCGCCCGTGAGGAAGACCCGCGGGCGGCCCTCGCCGTCGGGCGTGACGTCGTCGAAGCCGTCGGTCACGCGGTGGCCGACTTCGTAGACGCTGTGCCACGCGACCTCTTTGACGTCGAGTGTGTACGGATGCAGGATCTCGCCCGCACGGCGGATGATCTCGTCGATCGGCGTCTGCCGCACGCGGTGGTCGTCGTCGTCGGCGACTTCGCCGAGATCGACGTAGATGCGCGACAGGTAGCCGCCCTCGCGGGGGATGTGCAGGATGTTCCCCGCCGACGAGTTGATGGCGCACTTCGTCCGCCAGTCGGGGAAGTCCGTGTTCACCACGACGTCCATGACCCCCCACGCGTGCGCGGAGATGTCACCGACGTGGGTGCGACCGATCGCGTCGCGCACGCGACTGCGGGCGCCGTCGCATCCCGCCACGTACTTCGCGCGGATCGTGCGCTCCTCACCGTCGCGCCGCCCGCCGACGTAGCTGACGCGCACGTCGACGCCGTCGTCATCGATCTCGAGTCCTGTGAACTCGACGCCGTAGTCGGGCGCGATGCGCGCCGGCCCGTGCGCGGCCGACTCTGCGAAGTAGTCGAGCACACGAGCCTGGTTGACGATGAGGTGCGGGAACTCGCTGATCTTCAGCGCGTAGTCGTCGGTGCGCGAGGTGCGGACGATGTTCTCGGGGTGCTCCGGATCGGGCCCCCAGAAGTTCATGTAGGCGATGTTGTAGGCCTCGGCGACGATGCGCTCGGCGAAGCCGAAGGCCTGGAACGTCTCGACGCTGCGAGGCTGGATGCCGTCGGCCTGGCCCAGCACGAGCCGACCCTCACGACGCTCGATGATGCGCGTCGTGAGGGTCGGGTACTGCGAGAGCTGAGCGGCGAGGAGCATGCCCGCCGGACCCGAGCCCACGATGAGGACGTCGACCTCATCGGGGAGATCGTCAGGGCGATCGATCCCCGTGCCGGCGGCGGGCTGCACCCGCGGATCGCCCGACACGTACCCGTGGTGATGGAACTGCATGGGACTCCCTCGTCGCTACCAGGCTACGTCCGGCTCAGGCCTTCGAGAGCCCGTAGATCGGGCTCACCGCCTGCTCCGCCTCGTGGTCGGGGCCGAGCGGGATGCCCGACCGATCGCGCAGCAGGAGCGTCGCGACCAGGCCGATCAGCGTCATCCCCGCGAGGTACCACGTGACCGACATCGTGGTACCTGTCGCCTGCACCAGCGCCGTCGCGATCGTGGGGGCGAACGCGCCGCCGAGGATCGCGCCGATCGCGTACGAGATCGAGACGCCCGAGAAGCGGATGGATGCCGGGAACAGCTCCGAGTACAGAGCCGCCTGCGGGCCGTAGGTGAGGCCCAGGCCGATCGTGAGGATTGCGAGCCCCGCGAACATGAGGCCGATCTCGCCGGTGTTGACCAGCGGGAACAGCGTGAAGACGCCGACGAGCTGCAGGATCCAGCCGATGATGTAGGTCGTCCGGCGGCCGATGCGGTCGCTGATCCACCCGGCGAAGAACGTCGAGAGCAGCCAGGTGACCGCCGACCCCGCGACGGCCCACAGAACCGGTCCGCGTTCGAGCGCGAGGGGCCCCTCGGGGTTGGTCGCGTAGTTCTGGATGTAGCCGCCCGTCGTCATGTAGCCCACGGCGTTGTTGCCGGCGAACACGAGCGCCGCGATCACGACGAGCAGAGCGTGCTTCTTGAAGAGCTGCACGATCGGCATCTGCGCCTTCTCGCGACGCTCGGCGAGCTCGGTGAAGACCGGGCTCTCCTCGACGCGGCGACGCACGTACCAGCCGACGAGGATCAGCACGACGCTCAGCAGGAACGGCACGCGCCAGCCCCACGCGAGGAAGGCGTCGCCCGGGGCGATCATCGCCATCAGCGCCATGACGCCCGAGGCCAGCAGCAGTCCGAGCGGCACACCGATCTGCGGCGACGCGCCGAAGACGCCTCGTCGCTTCTTGGGCGCGTGCTCGACGGCCATGAGCACCGCACCGCCCCACTCGCCGCCCGCCGACAGACCCTGCAGGATGCGCAGCAGCACGAGCAGGATGGGCGCCGCGATGCCGATCGCCTCATACGTCGGCAGGACGCCGATCAGCGCCGTCGCGACGCCCATGAGGATCAGCGTCCACATGAGCACGACCTTGCGCCCGTACTTGTCGCCGAAGTGGCCGGCGAGGAACGCACCGAGCGGGCGGAACAGGAAGCTGATGCCGACCGTCGCGAAGCCCACGAGCACGCTGTTGGCGCCGAGCGGCGCGAAGAACAGCTGCCCGAAGACGAGGCCCACGGCCGTCGCGTAGATGAAGAAGTCGTACCACTCGACCGTCGTGCCGACGACGGTGGCGAAGACGACGCGTCGCCGATCGGCCGCCGTCGCGATCGTGCCTGTCGGGGTGAACCCGGGTTGCTGTGCGCTCATGTGTGTGACTCCCTCGTCGTGCCGACATCTCTGTGCGGGTCGGGATGTGCGAACACTTGCCCGATGACGACCGATCATATACGATTTCGAATACGACGCAAGAGCGAGGGAGCTCATGACACACGAAGAGGATGCCGCGGCACTGCCCGTCCGACCGGGCAAGATCATCGCGATCCACCTGAGCTACGCCTCCCGCGCCGATCAGCGCGGACGCCGCCCCGCGCACCCGTCGTACTTCTTCAAGCCGTCGAGTTCGGTGGCCCCGTCGGGCGCCACGATCGAGCGACCCGCCGGCACCGAGCTGTTGGCGTTCGAGGGCGAGATCGCGCTCGTCATCGGCACCGATGCCCGCCGGGTCTCGGCCGACGAGGCGTGGGCGCACGTCGCCTCCGTGACGGCGGCGAACGACTTCGGCCTGTACGACCTGCGCGCGAACGACAAGGGCTCCAACGTCCGGTCCAAGGGCGGCGACGGCTACACGCCCCTCGGCCCGCGCGTCATCGATGCGGCCACGGTCGACCCTGCCGCACTGCGCGTCCGGACCTGGGTCAACGGCACCCTCGCGCAAGACGACACGACGGCCGGGCTGATCTTCCCGCTCCCCCAGCTCGTGGCCGATCTCTCCCAGCACTTCACGCTCGAGGCCGGGGATGTCATCCTCACGGGTACGCCGGCCGGTTCCTCCGTCGTCACCCCCGGTGACGTCGTCGAGGTCGAGGTCGAGGCTCTCGGGTCGGGCGCCTCGAGCGGTCGCCTGGTCACGACCGTCGTGCAGGGGTCGGCGGTGTTCGACGCGTCCCTCGGTTCGCTCCCCACCGTCGACGACACGCAGCGCGCCGAGGCGTGGGGCTCGCGCGAAGCCGCGGGGCTCCCGCCCGCCGACGAACGCGGACTGTCGCCGGAACTGCGGGCGAAGCTCGAGTCCCTCCCCGTGGCTGCGCTGTCGCAGCAGCTGCGCAAGCGCGGCCTGAACGACGTCACGATCGACGGCGTGCGGCCGCTGCATCCGTCCGCCAAGCTCGTCGGCCCGGCGCGCACCCTGCGCTTCGTGCCGCACCGCGAAGACCTCTTCGCATCGCACGGCGGCGGCTACAACGCCCAGAAGCGCGCGTTCGATGCCGTCGGAGCCGGCGAAGTCATCGTGATCGAAGCCCGCGGCGAGGCGGGTTCCGGCACGCTCGGCGACATCCTCGCCCTTCGCGCGCACGCGAACGGCGCCGCCGGAATCGTGACCGACGGCGGCGTCCGCGATCTCGATGCCATCACGGCCGTCGGAATCCCCGTCTACACGGTCGGCGCCCACCCCGCGGTGCTGGGCCGCAAGCACGTCCCGTGGGACGTCGACCTCACGATCGCGTGCGGCGGTGCGACGGTGCAGCCCGGCGACGTCATCGTCGGCGACGCAGACGGCGTGATCGTCATCCCACCCGCGCTGGTCGACGACGTCGTCGAGGCGGCGCTCGCGCAGGAGGAAGAGGATGCCTGGATCGCCGAGCAGGTGCGGGCGGGGCATCCCGTCGACGGACTCTTCCCGATGAACACCGAGTGGAGAGCGAGGTACGACGCATGGCGCGCCGAGAACTGAACCTCGACGCCCTTGGCGAATCCGGGCTCGAGCATGCCACCAGGGCGACGCTCGGCAAGTCGCAGCAGGCGTACCTCTGGATCAAGGAGCGCATCGCGTCCCAGGAATTCACTCCCGGCTATCGTCTCGTGCTGAGCTCGATCGCCGGCGAACTCGACATGAGCGTCGTGCCCGTGCGCGAGGCGATCCGCCGGCTCGAGGCCGAGGGGCTCGTGATGTTCGAGCGCAACGTGGGCGCACGTGTGTCGATGGTGGACGACTCGCAGTACCGGTTCAGCATGCAGTCGCTGTCGATTCTCGAGGGAGCGGCCACGGCGCTCGCCGCGCGGCGTCTCACCGCCGACGACATCCGGCATGCCCGCAGCATCAACGACCTCATGGTCGAGACGCTCGACCACTTCGACCCGCGGGCGTTCACGCGACTCAATCAGGAGTTCCACTCGGCGCTGTACGAGAAGTGCCCGAACCCGCGGATGCTCGACCTCGTGCACTCGGAATGGGCGCGGCTCGGTCACCTGCGCGACTCGACATTCAGCTTCGTCCCCGGCCGTGCCGCCGAGTCGGTGCGCGAACACGAGAACATCGTGCAACTCATCGAGACGTCGGCTCCGCTCGGCGAGATCGAGAAAGCGGCCCGGCGGCATCGCTCGGCCACGCTCGACGCCTACATGATCCACGAGCACCCCGACGAGGCCCTCGGCCTCCCGGCGTTCTGACCCACTCCACCGAAGGAGCACGCATGGCCCCGCACATCCCGGCAGATCTGCCCGACCGCATCCGTCACTACATCGACGGCGAGTTCACGGACTCCGTCGACGGCGACACCTTCGACGTGCTCGATCCCGTATCGAACGAGACGTACGTCACCGCCGCGGCGGGCAAGAAGGCCGACGTCGACCTCGCCGTCGCCGCGGCGCGACGCGCTTTCACCGAGGGGCCGTGGCCGCGGATGCTGCCTCGCGAGCGGTCCCGCATCCTGCACCGCATCGCCGACATCGTCGAATCGCGCGACGCGCGGCTCGCCGAGCTCGAGTCGTTCGACTCCGGCCTGCCGATCACGCAGGCGCTCGGCCAGGCACGTCGGGCGGCCGAGAACTTCCGCTTCTTCGCGGACCTGATCGTCGCCCAGACCGACGACGCGTTCAAGGTCCCCGGTCGTCAGCTCAACTACGTCAACCGCAAGCCGATCGGCGTCGCGGGCCTCATCACGCCCTGGAACACGCCGTTCATGCTCGAGTCGTGGAAGCTGGGCCCGGCGCTCGCGACGGGCAACACCGTCGTCCTCAAGCCCGCCGAGTTCACCCCGCTGTCGGCATCGCTGTGGGCGGGGATCTTCGAAGAGGCGGGACTCCCGAAAGGCGTGTTCAACCTCGTCAACGGACTCGGGGAGGATGCCGGCGATGCGCTCGTGAAGCATCCCGACGTTCCGCTCATCTCGTTCACGGGCGAGAGCTCTACGGGCCAGTTGATCTTCGCGAACGCCGCTCCCTACCTCAAGGGCCTCTCGATGGAGCTCGGCGGCAAGTCGCCGGCGATCGTGTTCGCCGACGCCGATCTCGAGGCGGCGATCGACGCGACGATCTTCGGCGTCTTCTCGCTCAACGGCGAGCGCTGCACCGCCGGCAGTCGCATCCTCGTCGAGCGTTCGATCTACGACGAGTTCGTCGAGCGGTACGCAGCACAGGCGTCGCGCGTGATCGTGGGCGATCCGCACGACCCGAAGACGGAGGTCGGGGCGCTCGTGCATCCCGAGCACTTCGCGAAGGTCATGTCCTATATCGAGATCGGCAAGTCCGAAGGCCGGCTCGTTGCGGGCGGTGGACGACCCGAAGGCTTCCCGACGGGCAACTTCGTGCAGCCGACGGTCTTCGCCGACGTCGCGCCGGACGCGAGGATCTTCCAGGAGGAGATCTTCGGGCCTGTCGTGGCGATCACCCCGTTCGACGACTGGGAGGACGCCCTCGCCCTCGCGAACGACACGAAGTACGGTCTCGCCGCCTACCTGTGGACGAACGATCTGCGGGGCGCGCACAACTTCGCGCAGTCGCTCGAGGCGGGAATGGTCTGGCTCAACTCGAACAACGTCCGCGACCTGCGCACACCGTTCGGCGGAGTGAAGGCGTCGGGCCTGGGCCATGAGGGCGGCTACCGCTCGATCGACTTCTACACCGACCAGCAAGCCGTGCACATCACGCTCGCGTACGAGCCTCACAACCCCACGTTCGGCAAGGGCGACGCGCCCGCCGCCCATTGATCCGCCCACGCACGCAAGGACGCATGACATGAGCCACCGTGACGAGATGACCCTCACCTCCTCGGGCTACTACGTGAGCCAGGAGGCACCGATCTCCTCGAGCGACCCGATCCCTGTGCCCGAGGCCTCTCCGCCCGACATCCTGCGCTGCGCGTATATGGAGCTCGTCGTCACCGACCTCGCGGCGTCGCGCGTCTTCTACGTCGACATCCTCGGTCTGCACGTGACGGAGGAGGACGACGACGCGATCTATCTGCGCTCGACGGAGGAGTTCATCCACCACAACCTCGTCCTGCGCAGGGGTTCGCTCGCCGCTGTCGCCGCGTTCTCGTATCGTGTGCGCAGCGACGACGACCTCGACAAGGCCGTCGCCTTCTACACCGAGCTCGGCTGCGATGTGCGCCGCGAACCCGGCGGCTTCACGAAGGGCATCGGCGACTCGGTCCGCGTCATCGATCCGCTCGGGTTCCCGTACGAGTTCTTCTACGCGACGGACCACCAGGAGCGGCTGTCCTGGCGCTACGACCTCCACGTTCCGGGCGAGCTCGTGCGCCTCGACCACTTCAACCAGATCACGCCCGACGTTCCTCGCGCGGTGGGCTTCATGCAGTCGCTGGGGTTCCGCGTCACAGAGGACATCCAGGACGAAGAGGGCACGGTGTACGCCGCGTGGATGCGCCGCAAGCCCACCGTGCACGACACCGCGATGACCGGCGGCGATGGGCCGCGGATGCACCACGTCTGCTTCGCGACCCACGAGAAGCACAACATCCTCGCCATCTGCGACAAGCTCGGCGCCCTCCGCCGATCCGACGCGATCGAGCGCGGCCCCGGTCGTCACGGCGTGTCGAACGCGTTCTACCTCTACCTGCGCGACCCCGACGGGCACCGCGTCGAGGTGTACACGCAGGACTACTACACGGGCGATCCCGACAACCCGGTCGTGACGTGGGACGTCCACGACAACCAGCGTCGCGACTGGTGGGGCAACCCCGTCGTGCCGTCCTGGTACACCGACGGATCACTCGTCCTCGACCTCGACGGCAACCCACAACCCGTCGTCGCCCGCACCGACTCGAGCGAGATGGCGGTGACGATCGGAGCCGACGGCTTCAGCTACACGAGGCCCCAGGACGACGCCGCGATGCCGGAGTGGAAGCAGGGCGAGTACAAGCTGGGTCATCAGCTGTGACGCTGCACTCCGACGAGATCGCGGCGATCGCGGACGAGCTCGCCGCGGCCGACCGCGCTCACGGCGTCATCCCCCGCATCACGGCACGGTTCCCCGAAGCGACGATCGAGGATTCCTACGCGATCCAGGGGGTGTGGCGCGATGCGAACATCGCGGCCGGCCGCACGCTCGTGGGTCGCAAGATCGGTCTCACCTCGAAGGCGATGCAGGATGCCACGGGCATCACCGAGCCCGACTACGGGGTCATGTTCGACGACACCGTCTACCCGAGCGGCTCCGACATCCCCGTCGAACACTTCTCGAACGTCCGCATCGAGGTGGAGCTCGCCTTCGTGCTGAAGGTCCCGCTCGAGGGACCGGACTGCACGCTGGAGGACGCACTCGCGGCGATCGACTACGCCGTGCCGGCGCTCGAGATCCTCAACTCCCACATCGAACTCGAGGGCCGCACGATCATCGACACGATCGCCGACAACGCCGCGTACGGCGCGATGGTGCTCGGCGAGGTGCGCAAGCGCCCCGACGAGATCGACCTGCGGTGGGTGCCCGGCCTGCTCTACCGCAACGGCGAGATCACCGAGACGGGCGTGGCCGCCGGCGTGCTCGACCACCCCGCGCGGGGCGTGGCGTGGCTCGCGAACAAGTTCCATCAGCACGGTGCACGCCTTGAAGCGGGCGAGATCATCCTGGCAGGCTCGTTCACACGCCCGATGTGGGTGTCGCGGGGCGACGAGGTCCTGTGCGACTACGGACCGATGGGGACGATCTCATGCCGCTTCGTCTGACGCCCACCCTTCGCGAACGACTCCGCACGGCGGAGCGACCGCTCGCCGGCATGTGGGCCAGCTCGGGCAGCGCACTCGTCGCCGAGATCTGCGCCGGCTCGGGTCTGGACTGGCTCCTCATCGACATGGAGCACTCCCCCAACGGCCTCGAGTCCGTGCTCGCTCAGCTGCAGGCCGTCGCGGCCTACCCGATCACGCCCGTCGTCCGCGTGCCGATCGGCGACATCGTGACGATCAAGCAGGTGCTCGACCTCGGCGCACAGAACCTGCTCGTGCCCATGATCTCGTCGGCCGCCGAGGCCGAGGAAGTCGTCGCATCCGTTCGCTATCCCCCGCGCGGTCGCCGCGGCGTGGGCTCGGCGCTCGCCCGCTCCGCGCGCTGGAACCGCGTCGACGACTACCTCGCCGACGCCGACGACCACACGTCGCTCTTCGTGCAGATCGAGACGACGACGGGCGTCGAGGCCGCCGGCGAGATCGCGGCGGTCGACGGTGTGGACGGCATCTTCGTCGGACCGTCCGACCTCGCGGCGTCGATGGGGCTCCTCGGCCAGCAGGGGCATCCCGACGTCGAGGCCGCCGTCCTGCGCACGTTCGAGGCCGTCCTGGCGGCGGGCAAGCCCGTCGGCGTCAACGCCTTCGATCCCGCGACCGCTGATCGGTACCTCGCGGCCGGGGCGAGGTTCGTGCTCGTCGGCGCCGACGTCGCGCTGCTCGCACGAGGCTCCGAAGCACTCGCCGCGCGGTTCGGAGCTTCCGGCGATGTCAAGGGCACGTCCTACTGACGCTGAACTGCGATGCTGGGCTCATGCAGAGAGACGTGTCGAGCCGCATCATCCTGGACGTGACCGAACCCGCCGACCTCGTGTTCTCGGTCGCCGTGTCGGGCCACTACGCGCCCAATCACGAAGTGTTCGCCGCCGCGGTCGACGGTGTGCCGATCCCGAGCACCGAGATCTTCGACGTGCACGGCACTCGGCTGCACCGGGTGGATGCGGGAGTCGGGCGGCTCGAAGTCGACTACTCCGCTCTCCTCCTCGGTGCCGGGGACACGGCGATCGCCCACGACGTGGACGTGCTCACCTACCTCCGGCCGAGCCGATACGCGCAGAGCGACGAACTCGCCGCCACCGCCGCGGCCGAGTTCGGGGGCATCGACGACGACGCCGAGCTCCTCGCCGCGGTCTCGTCGTGGGTGGGGACCCGCCTCGCCTACGTGCCCGGGTCGTCCCTCCCGACCGACGGCGCGACCCGCACACTTCTCGCCCGCCAGGGCGTGTGCCGCGACTACGCTCACCTCTGCGTGGCGCTCCTGCGGGCGAGGGGCGTCCCTTCCCGGGTCGTCTCGGTCTACGCCCCGGGACTCTCGCCGATGGACTTCCACGCCGTGACCGAAGCCTGGGTGGATGACGCGTGGCGAGTCGTGGACGCCACGACCCTCGCGCCCCGCTCGACGCTCGTCCGCATCGCAACGGGTCGGGATGCCGCAGACACGGCGTTCCTCAACGTGCTCTCGGGCCGCGCGGATCTCGTCGACGTCACGGTCACCGCGACGGTCGATTCCCTTCCCGACGACGATGTCACGCAACTGGTATCGATCAGCTGAAGCCGCAATACAGTGATGCCATGAAGAAATGGGTCGTCCGCTTCGTCTCGCTGCTGGTCTTCAACGTCGTCGTGCTCCTCATCATCGGCTGGCTCACGCCGGCGAGAGTCGGGTGGGCCGCGATCTGGGCGGGAATCATCCTCACCGCCGCCACGATCTGGATCAAGCCGCTCATCACGAAGTGGTTCCAGTCGATGGCCGCGAGGTCGGCGGGGCAGCGTACGAAGGCGGGCGAGAAGGTCGTCCAGTTCTTCCTCGTGCTGCTGGTCGCCTTCATCGTGTGGATCCTCACCGTGCTGCTCTCGGGTGTGAGCGCCGGCAACTGGTTCTGGGGCTACATCCTCCCGCCCGTGATCCTCGTCATCGGCTGGGCGATCTACGACGCGATCGACGACCGTGTCGAGGCGCACGCCGGCGCGCTCTACGACAGGGCCACCGGCTCGAAGAGCGCACCCGCGACCGCGGAGGCTGCGGCTGTGCCGTCGCCCGAGGCGCAGGCGGGTGCGCGTGAACTGAAGGACGGACTCACCGACGAGCAGCGGAAGATGCTCGACGAGTTGGGCTGAACCTGTCGATTCGGCGCGCGTTCGATCGTCATCCCTGTGTCAGAGACTCCACGACGAAAGGAATGACATCATGCGCTACGCGCTCCTGCTCCACTACCCCGAGATGACCGCCGACGACCTCGGCCCCGAAGCTCTCGCCGAGGGCATGCGCGAGTTCGACGAGTACGCGAAGGCGCTGGATGCGGCGGGCGTGCTCGTGAGCGCCGAGGTCCTCCAACCCTCGACCCTCACGACGACGGTGCGCGCGATCGACGGATCGCTGCGCGTGCAGGACGGCCCGTTCGCCGACACGAAGGAGCAGCTCGGCGGGACGTTCGTCATCGATGTCGCCGACCTCGATGCGGCGATCGAATGGGCGGGCAAGGCTCCGTCCGTCTCGTGGGGAGCGGTCGAGGTGCGGCCGTCCGGCACGTACTTCGCGAACGGCCGCTGGACGCAGTTCGACTACCGATGACCTCGCCCGACGAGGTGCGCGCCGTCGCCGAACGAACGGCGCGCGCCTCGTACGGTCGCATCCTGGCTCTGCTCGCGGCATCCACTCGCGACCTCGCGCTCAGCGAAGACGCGCTGGCCGACGCCTTCGAGCGCGCGCTGCGCACGTGGCCGGATGCCGGCATCCCGAGCAACCCCGACGGATGGATCCTCACCGTGGCCCGCAATCGACTGCGCGACGTCCTCTCTTCGGCCGCGCACCGCACGGGCGTCGAGGTCGACCTGGACGGGGCAGCGAGCGCCGACGCGGGACCCGAGGCGATCGCGGCGGGTCGGGACGGGATCCCCGACAAACGGCTCGAGCTGCTCTTCGCCTGTGCGCACCCCGCGATCGACCCGGCCGTGCGCACGCCGCTCATGCTGCAGGCTGTCATGGGTTTCGACGCCGCGCAGATCGCTCGGGCCTTCGACGTCGAGCCCGCGACGATGGCACAGCGGCTCGTGCGCGCGAAGCGCCGCATCCGCGACGCGGGCATCCCCTTCCGCGTTCCGTCCCGCGCGGAGATGCCGGAACGTCTCTCGACGGTGCTCGAGGCGATCTACGGCGCCTACGCGATCGGCTGGCTCGATCAGGGCGATGACGTGCGGCGATCTCTGGCCGATGAAGCACGCTGGCTCGCCGTGCTGACCGCGAGTCTGCTCGACGACGAACCCGAGGCCTGGGGGCTCGCCGCACTGCTCACCTACGCCCAGTCGCGCGCGCCCGCGCGGATCGGCGCGGACTGGCCGCCGCTCGACGAGCAGGACGCTGCGCTCTGGGATGCCGCCCTCATCGCCGAGGCCGCGGCTCTCCTCCGGCGGGCGTCGGCGCTCGGCGCCCCACTCGGCCGCTTCCAGCTCGAGGCGGCGATCCAGGCGGTGCACTGCGACCGTCGGCGAACGGGCGTCGTCGACCTGGATGCCCTCGAGAAGCTGTACGCGGGGCTCGTCGCGATCGCCCCGACCCGCGGGGCGCACGATGCGCTGACGGCGGTGCGCGCGCGGCGCGGCGCACCGCGGCATCCATGACGACCGCGTAACAAAGCGACCCCCGCGGCCCTTCCTGCCCCGCCAACACGACAAAATGGACTGAGTCCAGCGTGCCGACAGCACGAGCGCGCCGTGGACCCCGAATCTCTGGAGGCACCGTCTTGTCCCGTCGCACCCCCTTCCTTCGCACCGCCGCCGTCGGCATCGCCCTCGCCGCGCTCGCCCTCACGGGCTGCGCCTCGGGCGGCGCCCCCAGCGGCGGCGAGACGGACGCCCCCGCTGCAGAAGACGGCTACATCACTCCGGGCAAGCTCACCATCGCGACGGGCGACGTCGTCTACGAGCCGTACGTCGTCGGCGAAGACCCGTCGTCGGGCGAAGGCTTCGAGTCGGCCCTCGCGTACGCCATCGCCGATGAGCTCGGCTTCGCACCCGACGACGTCGAGTGGGTCGGAACGAGCTTCGAAGCCGCGATCGCGCCCGGGCCGAAGAACTTCGACTTCAACATCCAGCAGTACACGATCACCGACGAGCGCAAGCAGGCCGTCGACTTCTCGTCGCCGTACTATGCGGCGAGCCAGGCGATCGTGGCGATCGAGGGCGGTCCGGCCGAAGGCGTCGACACGCTCGATGGTCTCAAGGGGCTGACGATCGGCGCCATGGCGGGCTCGACGAGCGCCCAGACGGTCGAAGAGGTCATTCAACCCGACGTCGCTCCGCAGCTGTACGGCTCGAACGAAGACGCCGTCGCCGCCATCAGCGCGGGGCAGATCGATGCCATCGTCGTCGATGTGCCGAGCGCCTTCCTCGCGACGGAGATGTACATCGACAACTCGTTCATCGTCGGCCAGCTGCCCAAGGGCGACATCGCCGACGAGTGGGGTGTCGTGCTCGGCAAGGACTCCCCGCTCACGGAGCGCGTCAGTGCGGCGATCGACGCGTTGCGCGCGAACGGCACGCTGGAGGCGCTGACTGCGGAGTGGATGGACAAGTACGAGAGCGTCACGCTGCTGCAGTAACGCCCTCCGGTACGGTCGACGGGTGAGCACCCACACCCCGAGCGCGCTCGAACTCGAGCGCCGCGCGTTCCGCGCGCGCCAGTCGCAGCGCTCGGTGCTCGTCGCGATCGCCTCGACCCTGGCGTTCGCGGCCATCGTGTGGATCACGGTCATCGCGACGCCCGGTTGGTCAGCGGTGCAGCAGGCGTTCTTCAACCCGCAGATCGCTCTCGATTCCCTCCCCCGCATCTGGGAGGGGTTCCTGGTCAACCTGCAGGTGCTGGCGTTCTCGCTCGTGACGGTCTCGATCGTCGCGCTGCTCATCGCGGTGCTGCGGACCCTGCCCGGGCCGGTGTTCCTCCCGCTGCGCGTACTCGCCGCGGCATACACCGACATCTTCCGTGGACTGCCGTTCATCATCGTGCTCTACATCGTGGGCTTCGGCATCCCGACGCTCACGAACACGCGCATCCCACTCGTCCTCCTCGGCACGCTCGCCGTGACGCTCACCTACTCGGCATACGTCGCCGAGGTCATCCGCGCGGGGATCGAGGCCGTGCATCCCTCGCAGCGTCTCGCGGCACGTGCACTCGGCCTCGGCTACACGCAGACGCTGCGCCGCGTCGTGCTCCCCCAAGCGCTGCGCAAGATCACTCCGCCGCTCATGAACGACTTCGTCGCGATGCAGAAGGATGTCGGCCTCATCTCGATCCTGGGCATCATGGATGCCGTGCTCGCCGCGAAGATCGAAGCCTCGCAGACGTACAACTTCACGCCGTACGTCGTCGCCGGCATCCTGTTCGTCCTCCTCGCGATCCCGACGATCCGTCTCACGGACTGGTACACCGCGCGCCTCCGTCGTCGCGAGCAGACGGGGGCGATCCTGTGACCGCCCTGCTGCGCGCCGAGGACCTGTGGAAGTCCTTCGACGACCGCGCCGTGCTCCAGGGCGTCTCGGTCGAACTCGCCGCCCACGAGGTCGTCGCAGTGATCGGCGCGAGCGGCTCGGGCAAGTCCACGCTCCTGCGCTGCCTCAGCCTGCTCGAGCCGATCGACGACGGTCGCATCCTGCTCGGCGACGACGACATCTCCGACCCCCGCGTCGATGCCAACCGCGTGCGTTCCCGATTCGGCGTCGTCTTCCAGAGCTACAACCTCTTCCCGCACATGTCGGTGCTCGACAACGTGACGCTCGCCTCGCGCGTCGTCCGAAAAGAGGCGAAGAAGGATGCCGAGGCTCGCGCGCTTCTGCTGCTCGACCGCGTCGGGCTCGCGGACAAGGCCCGCGAGCACCCCGACCGCCTCTCCGGCGGGCAGCAGCAGCGCGCCGCCATCGTGCGCGCGATCGCGACGGACCCCGAGGTTCTGCTGCTGGACGAGATCACTTCGGCGCTCGACCCCGAGCTCGTGGGCGAAGTGCTCGAGCTCGTCCGGCAGCTCGCCGAGGACGGCGCGACGATCCTCATGGCGACGCACGAGATGGCGTTCGCGCGCGACGTCGCCCACCGCGTGGTGTTCCTCGACGGCGGCCGCATCGTCGAGCAGGGCCCGCCCGCCGAGCTCTTCGGGGCACCGCGCGAAGCGCGCACGCGCGAGTTCCTCGCCCGCTTCACCGCGTAGCCCTGGCATCCATCCCCGCGGCTCCGTCGCCCACCGCGGCATGCTTTTCGCGGCGCTCCGCGGTCCACTCTCCGCGGAGTTGCGTCGGAGAATGTCACCGAAGTCGGAGGATTCCACGTGAATTCTCCGACCGACCGCCGATTCTCCGACGCGACCCGCCGACCCGTGAGTGGCTCGCCCGTTGCGTGGCCCGACTCCGTCATCCGTCCCCTGCCCGCCCAACGCAACGCCCCGCGAGCCGCTGCGTCGGAGAATGTCGCCGAAGTCGGAGGATTCCACGTGAATCCTCCGACCGACCGCGGATTCTCCGACCGGACGACGTAGCCGCCGGGCGGCAGGTGGGTCGATTGCCGTGTCAGACCCTGAACGCGGGGATCAGGATGCCGCGCGCTCGGCCGCTTCGACGACGTTCGTCATGAGCAGGGCCACCGTCATAGGCCCGACACCGCCGGGGTTGGGTGAGACGTAGCCTGCCACCTCGACGACATCCGGATGCACGTCGCCGTAGACGCGGCTCTTGCCCGTCTCGGGGTCGATCTCGCGCGTCACGCCCACGTCGAGCACAGCCGCGCCGGGCATGACGTGTTCGGGCAGCACGATGTGCTTGACGCCCGCTGCGGCGACGATGACATCGGCGAGCGCGAGGTGCGCGGCGAGGTCGGTCGTTCCCGTGTGGGTGAGGGTGACCGTGGCGTTGATCTCGCGGCGCGTCAGCAGCAGACCGATCGATCGGCCGATCGTCACGCCCCGGCCGACTACGACGACGTGCTTGCCGTTCAGGTCGTAGTCGTTGCGCAGCAGCAGCTCGATGACGCCGCGCGGCGTGCACGGCAGGGGCGTCGTGATCGGCGCGTTGACGTTGAGCACGAGGCGGCCGAGGTTCGTCGGGTGCAGGCCGTCGGCATCCTTCGCCGGATCGATCCGCTCGAGGATCGCGTCGGTGTCGAGGTGCTTGGGCAGGGGCAGCTGGACGATGTAGCCGTGGCATCCATCGTCCGCATTCAACCCGTCGATGACGGCTTCGACCTCGGCCTGCGTCGCGTCAGCGGGCAGCTCGATCTGGATCGAGTTCATGCCGATCGCCTCGGACTCGCGATGCTTCATCCCGACGTAGAGCTGCGATGCCGGATCCGCGCCGACGAGCACCGTCGCGATCCCCGGGACGATTCCGCGCGCGCGCAGTGCATCGACGCGCTCCTTCAGTTCGGCCTTGATCTCGGCCGCCGCGGCCTTTCCGTCGAGTCTGATCGCTGTCATCTCGCGCCTCCTTCACGTCCCTCACCGGTCCGGACCATCCGCCGAACCCGGGCATTCTCGTCGAAACCGACTCCGCCGCCCCCGGATTCGACGAGAGAACCCGGGTTCGACGAGAAGTGGATGCCGGGCCTACTGCTGCAGGCCGGGGTAGAGCGGGAACGCGGCCGTCAGCGCGGCGACGCGGGCGCGCAGCGCCTCGACGTCTGCACCCGGCAACAGCGCGAGGGCGATGACGTCGGCGACCTCGGTGAACTCCGTATCGCCGAAGCCGCGCGTCGCGAGGGCGGGCGTGCCGATGCGCAGACCGGACGTGACCATCGGCGGGCGCGGGTCGTTGGGAACGGCGTTGCGATTGACCGTGATGTGGATGTCGTGCAGCAGGTCTTCCGCCTGCTTGCCGTCGATCTCGGCGTCGCGCAGGTCGACGAGCACGAGGTGCACGTCGGTGCCTCCCGAGCGCACGGCGATGCCGGCGTCCTTGACGTCCTGCTGCGAAAGTCGCTCGGCGATCAGGTGCGCGCCGCTGAGGACCCGCTCCTGACGCTCCTTGAACTCGGGCGTTGCGGCGAGCTTGAACGCCGTCGCCTTGGCGGCGATCACGTGCATCAGGGGTCCGCCCTGCTGGCCGGGGAAGACCGCGGTGTTGATCTTCTTCGCGATGTCGGGGTCGTTCGTGAGGATGAAGCCCGAACGCGGGCCGCCGATCGTCTTGTGCACCGTCGACGAGACGACGTGCGCGTGCGGCACCGGGTTCGGGTGCAGGCCCGCCGCGACGAGACCGGCGAAGTGCGCCATGTCGACCCACAGGAGCGCGCCGACCTCGTCGGCGATCGAGCGGAACGCGGCGAAATCGAGCTGGCGGGGGTAGGCCGACCAGCCGGCGATGATCACCTTGGGCTTGTGCTCGAGGGCGAGCCGGCGCACCTCGTCCATGTCGATCGTGGAGGTCTCGGGATCGACGCCGTACGCGACGATGTCGTACAGGCGGCCCGAGAAGTTGATCTTCATGCCGTGCGTCAGGTGACCGCCCTGATCGAGCGAGAGGCCGAGCAGCGTGTCGCCGGGGCGGGCGATCGCGTGCAGCACGGCGGCGTTCGCCGTCGCGCCGGAGTGCGGCTGGACGTTGGCGAACTCCGCGCCGAAGAGCGACTTCGCACGCTGGATCGCCAGCTCCTCGGCGACATCCACCTCTTCGCAGCCGCCGTAGTAGCGACGACCCGGGTAGCCCTCGGCGTACTTGTTCGTGAGCACCGAGCCCTGCGACTGCAGCACCGAGACGGGGACGAAGTTCTCGGACGCGATCATCTCGAGATAGCCGCGCTGACGCTCGAGCTCGCGCTCGAGGACCTGGGCGATCTCGGGGTCGACCTCGGCGAGCGGGGCGTTGAAGTACTGATCGGTCATGACGATCTCCTTGACGACGGCTTGCGGTTTCGCGCACCACGGATGGGTGCAGAACATCGGCCCAGGCGCGCGGTCGAATGCCGTTGTCAGCCGCTCCCCGGTGGTGGTCCACCTCAACGCCAGTCGCGACGTTCCGAGCATAACGGATCGCCCGCCTCGACCGACCCTGTGCGTCAAGCACCGCAACCGGTAGAGTGATGTCATCCCCTTTTGTTAGGACGCTTTACATGAACCGTCGGCAACGACGCCTCACGTCCGCGACCCTCGTGATCGTCCTCGCCGCGGCGCTGGCCGCGTGCGTTCCGGGCGGCCAGAATGGAGACACCGTGACTCTTCCCGCACTCGTCCCCCTCCCCGCCTCCGTCGACACGACGGCCGGTGCACCCTTCCGCTTCACCGACGAGACCGTGATCGACGGAGAGAAGGATGCCGCGGCCGCTCTGACCGCGCTGCTCGAAGCGCGCACGGGGATCCCCGGCGCGACCGGCGACGAGCCCGGAATCGTCCTGCGAATCGAGAGAGGCGGAGCGCCCGAGTCGTACGAACTCGTGGCGAACGAGGCATCCATCGTCGTCACGGGAGCGGATGCCGCGGGCCTGTTCTACGGCGTCCAGACCCTCGGGCAGCTCGTACGGCCCGACGGAGGGAGCTGGATCGTTCCGGCGGTGCGGATCGCGGATGCCCCGAGATTCGCGTATCGCGGGGTCATGCTCGATGTGGCACGGCACTTCCAGACCGTCGACACCATCAAGGCGTACATCGATCGCGCGTCGGGGCTGAAGTTCAACGCCCTGCACCTGCACCTCAGCGACGATCAGAGCTGGCGCCTCCAGCTCGCGTCGCGACCGCTGCTCACCGAGCTCTCGAGCAGCTCGTCGGTCGGCGGCGACCCCGGCGGCTTCTACACGAAGGCCGATTACGCGGACATCGTCGCCTACGCGTCGGCGCACCACATGATGGTCGTGCCCGAGTTCGACATGCCGGGCCACACGCACGCGATCACCCTCGCCTACCCCGAGCTGATGGAAGAGCCGGTCATCGACGACCATATGCGCGACATCGCCGCGACCCACGGTGGAGATCTGCCCGTCAACGGCGTCGACTACGAGGGCATGGCCGTCGGCTTCTCATCGCTCAAGATCCACGACGAGGCGACCTACGACTTCGTCGCCGACGTCTTCGGCGAGCTGGCGGGCATCACCCCCGGGCCGTACCTCCACTTCGGCGGCGACGAGTCCCTCGCCACGAGCGACGAGGACTTCGACGTGTTCGTGAGTCGCGTGAGCGAGATCATCTCGAACCTGGGCAAGACCCCCGTGGCGTGGCACGAGGCAGGTTCGGCAGCAGGTCTCGCCGACGACACGGTCGGGCAGTACTGGGGGTACATGACGCCGACCGACGGCATGGATGACAAGGCTCGCGCGTTCGCGCAGGTCATCCTGTCGCCGGCCGACGCGATCTACCTCGACATGAAGCCGACGGCGGCGAGCGACCTCGGACTGACGTGGGCGAACGGCCCGACGAGCGTCGAGCGCTCGTATTCGTGGGAACCGGCCGACATCGTGCCCGGCGCCTCGATCCTCGGCGTCGAAGCGCCCATGTGGACCGAGACGATCACGAACCTCGACGACATCGACCGGATGGCGTTCCCGCGCATCGCGTCGGCCGCCGAAGCCGCGTGGTCGCCCGCCACGACCGAGAGCGACCTGCGCACGTGGGACTCGTTCCGCGAGCGCGTCGGCGCGATGGGTCCCCTGTGGACGAGCCTCGGCATCGGCTTCGCGTCGTCCGACGAGATCCCCTGGGCGACCTCGGAGTGACCACCGTCATCCACTCCGTGCGGCTCGTCGACGGCGGGCTCGTGACCGATGACGCGTGGGTCGCCTTCGACGGCGAGCGCGTCGCCGGCGCGGGGACGGGGGATGACTGGATGCCGCTCGCGAGCGGCGCCGGCGACACCGTCGTCGACGGCGAGGGGTGCTTCCTCACTCCCGGCTTCATCGACCTGCACGGGCACGGCGGTGGCGGATCGTCGTACGACGACGGCGCGGAGGCGATCCGCGCCGCGCGCGCCCTGCACCGCACCCACGGCACGACGCGCGCCGTGATCTCGCTCGTGACGGCGCCGATCGACGATCTCGCCCATCGCGTCGCGGTGATCGCCGACTTGGCCTCCAGCGACCCCGACATCCTCGGATCGCACCTCGAGGGCCCGTTCCTCGACCCCGGACACAAAGGGGCCCACGATCCGGCGCTGCTGCGGCATCCCGCCCCCGAAGACGTCGCCCTGCTGCTCGACGCCGGCCGCGGCACCGTGCGGCAGGTGACCCTTGCGCCTGAACTGCCCGGTGGCGTCGAGGCAGTTCGCGCGGTCGTCGCCGCGGGAGCGGTCGCCGCCGTCGGGCACACGGATGCGTCGATGGATGCCGCGGCCCGCGCGTTCGATGCGGGTGCGACGCTCCTCACCCACGCGTTCAACGCGATGCCGGGCCTCGCGCACCGCGCGCCCGGACCCGTGGGGGCAGCGACCGACGACCCCCGTGTCGTGCTCGAGCTCATCGCCGACGGCGTGCACGTGGATCCCGCCGTCGTGCGCATCGCCTTCGCCGCGGCGCCCGGCCGCATCGCGCTCGTGACGGATGCGATGGCCGCCGCAGGCGCCGCCGACGGCAGGTATCTGCTCGGAGCGCTCGAGGTCGACGTCGAGAACGGTACGGCACGGCTCGTCGAGGGCGGCGCGATCGCCGGCTCGACGTTGCTGCAGGATGCCGCGCTGCGCAATGTCGTCGGCTACGGCATCCCGCTTCCCGACGCGGTCGATGCGCTCACACGCACGCCTGCCCGCGTCCTCGGCCGCGACGACCTCGGGCGCCTCGAGCCCGGGTGTCTCGCCGACGCCGTGCTGCTCGACGACGATCTGACCGTGCGCAGCGTGTGGCGCGCGGGGACCCGCCTCTAGAAAGACCGAGCGGCCGCTGCATCCCCCAGATCGCAGCGACCGCTTCCGTCTTCCCCAGATTCCCCAGAACCCGTCTGTCGAGATGGGCGGCCCGGAGAACCCTCCCCCGAGAATTCTCCGGACCCGCCTCCCGATGACGCGGGCGGAATCCGCCCGGCTCTTGCCACCGGCGCTCGCTCCCCTGCCCCCCGGCGGGAAGCGAGCAACGATCTCTTGCTGATGAGACGCGGGTGCGGCGGATCTATTACGCGGTTCCCAGGATTTCTTTCGACTTTTCTCTCAGCGCCCCGATCGCCCCCGAGAGCGCGACAAAATGCCCGGTTCAGGAGAGAATGGGCGAAGTCGCGTGATAGAACCCGCTTTCGCGCGTCTCTTCCGGTGGAGGCAGTGGGATGCCTCATGCCGAGCATTTCTGGGGAACGCATGACGATGAACGACGACGCCGTCGGGGTGGCCGAACTGGGCGACTCCGACCTGGTGTTGCGCACGCGCTCGGGCGACCCGCAGGCATTCGCCGAGCTGTGGCGCCGCCACTACCGCTCCGGCGTCGCCGTCGCCCGCTCGGTGTCGTCATCGCTCGACGCCGACGACCTCGTCCAAGAGGCGTACACCCGCATCTACCAGTCCATCCAGAAGGGCGGAGGGCCCACGGGCTCGTTCCGCGCCTACCTGTTCACGAGCATCCGCAACACCGCGGCGGGCTGGGGTCGCGCGCGCAAGGAGACCGCGATCGACGAGCTCGACGCCGTCGAGGACCCCGCATCCAACGAGCACGCGACGGTCGAAGCGCTGGATCGCAGCCTCACACACCAGGCGTTCCGCAGTCTGCCGACGCGGTGGCAGGAGGTGCTCTGGTACTCCGAGATCGAGCAGATGAAGCCGGCCGAGATCGCGCCGCTCCTCGGGCTCAAGGCCACCGCCGTCGCACAGCTGACGTTCCGCGCCCGGGAAGGGCTGCGCGAAGCCTGGATCCAGGCACACCTGCGGTCGGTCCAAGACGGCTCCGACTGCCAGTGGACGATCGAGCGCCTCGGGGCGTATGCCCGTCACAACCTCGGCCGCCGTGATCTCGGCAAAGTCGACGCGCACCTCGCCGAATGCGCACGATGTGCGATCGTCGCGAGCGAGGCGAAAGAGGTCGGCAGCCGGCTCGCCCTCGTCCTTCTGCCACTCACGATCGGTGCCGCCGGGACGGCGGGCTACCTCTCGATGCTGCAGGGCGGCGGAATCCCGGTGCTCGCGCTCGCCGCGATGCCGGGGAGCATCGAGGGCGCCGTCACCGTCCTCCCCGCGGCCCCCGTTCCGGTGGGCGCGTCCGCCGGGAGCGCGTCGGGCGCCGGGAGCGCGTCCGGGGGCGGCGCTGCGAGCGCCGGCGGCGGATTCGCTGCAGGCGGTGGCGCGGCTGCGGCCGGCACCGCGGCGACCGCGGGTGGCGCCTTCATCGGAATAGGCGCGACCATCGCGCTCGTCGCCGCGGCCATCGTCGTCGTGGGCGCCGTCGTCGCGGGGGCGATCATCCTTCCGCAGCTGACCACCCCGGTCGCCGACGGTCCGGGGTCATCCGCGATCGCCGACGAATCGCCCTCGCTGCCGGCCGGGTCGTCCGACTCGACCGAGCCGGTCGTCCAGGAGGACGTGCCGGACCAGGTCCCCGACCCGATCGAGCTCCCCATCGCCGACACGGCACCTGAGCCGCCCGCGAACCCGGGAGCGTCGCCGACCGACCCGGTCGAACCGACCGATCCGACGGACCCGATCGATCCCGCCGCCCCGGTCGACCCCACCGATCCGACGGACCCCACAGACCCGGTCGATCCCACGGATCCCACGGATCCCACGGATCCGGTCGACCCCACCGATCCGACCGACCCGGTCGACCCCACCGACCCGGTCGACCCCACCGACCCGGTCGACCCCACCGACCCGACGGACCCGGTCGACCCCACCGATCCGACCGACCCCACCGACCCGACGCTTCCCGCCGGATCACCGACGATCGGTTCGGCCACGTTCACTCTCGAACCGCGTGCGACGGTTCACGTGCCCCTCTCGGGCGCACCGGACTCCGTCGTCGCAGTGACGTTCGGAGGCCGCAGCCTCGGTACCGTGACGCTGAGCTCGGCGGGCACCGCGACAGTCGACCTGCCGCTGACCCTGCGCGACGTGATCTCGAACTCCCGACTGAGCGTGAACTACGCGGCGGGCGCCGACGCGGGCCCCGTGACGGAGAGCCGACTCACCGACTTCGTCAGCATCTGGGCACTCATCCTCGGCTTCTTCGGGCTCTGACGCCCGCGGGCGGGCGCGGCATCCATCCCGCGTAGAATCGGCAGGTGACCGAGATGCGCCCCGTGACCCCCGCGCAGCCCGCGCCCGGAACGCGGGCGCCGCTGTCGGCGATCGACGTCCTCGCGTTCGCCTGCGAACTGTTCGCGTTCGGCACGCTCGCATTCTGGGGCTTCGTCTTCTGGCCGTTCCCGTGGAACATCGTGGTGGGCATCGCCGCCCCCGTTGCGGCGATCATCGTGTGGGCGCTCTTCGTGTCGCCGCGCGCCGTCTTCGCGGTGCATCCGTTCGTACGGGCCATCGTCGAACTGCTCGTCTACGTCTCGGCGACGATCGCGTGGTGGAGCATGGGCGCCGCGTGGGTCGGTCTCGTCTTCGGCGTCGTCGCCGTCACGGTCGGCGTCATGGCCGGCCGTCGCCGGTTCACGTGAGCGCCGCATCGGTCGTCGCCCGCCTGCGCGAGGGACTCGGCGATCGCGTCGACACCTCGCCCGCCGCGCTGCAGACGGCGCGCGCCGACAAGTCCGGGCACGCGGCATCCGGTGCGCCGATCGCCGTCGTGCACGCGGCATCCGTCGCCGATGTCCAGGCGACGCTGCGGATCGCCACCGCGACCGGTACGCCGGTCGTGACCCGCGGCGCGGGAACAGGGCTCGCAGGCGGCGCGAATGCCGGCGCGGGCGAGATCTCGCTCTCGGTGCGCGGCATGGACCGCATTCTCGAGGTGCGTGCCGACGACCAGCTCGCCGTCGTCGAGCCGGGCATCCTCAACGCCGATCTCAACGCCGCGCTCGCCGAGCACGGGCTGTGGTGGGCGCCCGACCCGGCGAGCCGCGCGATCTCGACGGTCGGCGGCAACATCGCGACGGGTGCAGGCGGGCTGCTGTGCGCGAAGTACGGCGTCGTGCGGGATGCCGTGCTCGGCGTCGACGTCGTCCTCGCCGACGGGCGACTGCTCACGCTCGGCCATCGCACCGTCAAGGGCGTCACGGGTCTGGATCTCACGTCGCTCGTGATCGGCTCCGAGGGCACGCTCGGCGTCATCGTCGGCGCGACGCTCAAGCTCCGCCGCCTCGTGCCCGGCGACGTGTGCACGGTCGCCGCGACGTTCCCCGACGTGCGGACGGCGGCCGAAGCATCCGCCGCCGTCACGGCGTCCGGCGTCCAGCCGTCGATCATGGAATTGATGGATGCCGCGTCCCTCGCGGCCGTGCACGCCCTGCTCGATCTCGAGGCGCCCGCACCCGGAGCGGCGCAGCTCACGATCCAGACCGACGGTCCGGCCGCCGGCGCCGAGGCCGACACGATCGCCGACGTTCTGCGCGGAGCGGGCGGCATCGTCGCGGTGTCGCACGACCGCGAGGAGGGCGAGCGGCTGCTCGCGATCCGGCGGTCGATGCATCCCGCGATGGAAACGCTCGGCACGACCCTCATCGAGGACGTCTCGGTGCCCCGCAGCGCGATGCCCGCGATGTTCGACGAGATCGCCAGGGTCGAGCGTGAGCGCGGCGTCACGATCCCGACCGTCGCGCACGCCGGCGACGGCAACCTGCATCCGAACTTCATCTTCGACGCGGAACCCGACGAGTTCGGCGTGGTCGAGGCTCCCGCCTACATCTGGGACGCCGCCGACGATCTGTTCCGCGCCGCCCTGCGCCTCGGCGGAACCCTCACGGGCGAGCACGGTGTCGGCGTCTTGAAGCGCCGATGGCTCGCCGACGAGCTCGGCGACGATCAGTGGCGACTGCAGCGCGAGATCACGCGCGTCTTCGACCCGCAGGGCATCCTCAACCCCGGCAAGGTCTTCTGACTCACGTCGAGGGCGGATAGACCTGCACGGGGTCGCTGACCGGCGCCGCACGGTTCGCGATGACAAGCGCGATGATCCCGAGCGCGACGGGAACCGCGAAGGCGCACAGCCGTTCCAGTCCGAAGAAGAGGAAGATCCACTCGTCCGCGCGTGTGCTGAAGTCGATGCCCGCGGCGACGATGACCGCCTGGGTCAGGATCTGCGGCACCACCACGATGACGAGGCCCCACAGGGGCATCCACCGCACGCGTCCGCGGAGCACGCCGGCACGCGCGATCTGCACGACGAAGACGATGGTCGCGGCGAGCGTCACGGTCCAGCTGATGTACCCCCACGCGCGGTAGAAGTCCAGCGCGCTCTCGACGGGCACCAGCCACGACACCATGCGCTGGACCAACGGCCACGCCGCGACGATCACCGCGGCAGTGACAGCGAGCGGCCGCCGCGACACGATGCTCCCGCTGCGGCCGAGACCGAACGCGAACACCAGCAGGGTCGCCGAGTAGGCCCCGACGGCGAGCCACGACATCACCTCGGCCAGCGGAATCGACAGCGAGAAGAAGGTCGGCTGCGCGAACGTCAGGACCGCGCCGGCGATCAGGAGCACCCCGCCGACGGTGAGTGTGCGCCGCAGCGCTGCGGCGGAGGGTGCATCCGTCATGCCTTCAGCGTAGATCAGGACGACGTGAGGGCCGCGGCTCCGTCGAGCTCCGTGTCGCGAACGTCGCCGATGAGCGCGGCTCCGAGCGCGGCCGCGGGCGAACCGGCGGGCAGGAGCTCGACCCGCTCCTCGAGGTGAAGAGATCGCATGAAGGGGGATGCCGCGGCACTCGCCGCGAGTTCGGCCGAGACATCCGCCATCAACCGGTCGCCGAGCGCGGTGACTCCCCCGCCCAGCACGACGGCGTCGACGTCGGCGGTCAGCACGAGCACGCGTACGGCCGCCGCGACGCCGCGCGCGAGACCTGATCGCAGCGCGATCGCGGCGGGATCGCCGGCATCGGCCGCGTCGAAGACGTCTCGGACGGGCAGCGCGCCGGGGCGCGCCCAGCGTTCGGCGATCGCTCCGCCGCCCGCGAAGGCCTCGATGCAGCCGAACTGCCCGCAGCGGCACAGCGGCCCGTGCGGATCGACCGAGATGTGGCCGACCTCTCCCGCCGTGCCGCGCGCTCCGCGCCAGAGTTCTCCGCCACGGACGATGCCCGCCGCGATGCCCGTGCCGAGGTTGAGGTAGCCGGTCGTGCCGACGCCGCCATGCAGGACGTAGGCGCCGAGCGCGGCCGCTTTGACGTCGTTCTCGACGCGGACGGGCACTCCCAGAGCCGGGCCCACGACCGCCGCGAGGTCGAGTTCGGCGACGCCGAGGTTGACGGCGTGCACGACGCGCGCCGTACCCGGCTCGACCTGCCCCGGCATCCCGATCCCGACCGAGCGCACCGACGCGCGGTCGATCCCGCCCTCGCCGGTGAGTGCCGCGACGGCATCGAGCACCGTCTGCACAACGGCATCCGACCCCCATCCTGTCGCGAGTCGCGCGCGTGCGGTGACGACGCCGGACTCGTCGATCGCGAGCGCGTCGGTCTTCGTGCCTCCGACGTCCAGCCCGATCCTCATCGGCCGTCCTCCCGTCGGAAGGCGGCTGCTTCGTGCGTGTGCATCAGCCCTTGACCGCCCCTGCGACCAGTCCGCCGGTCATGCGTCCCTGCACGATGAGGAAGAAGATGACGACCGGGATCGAGATGAGCGTGGCGCCCGCCATCACGGCACCCCAGTTGGTCGCCTCGGTGGCCGACTGGAACGAGTTCAGCCAGGTCGGGAGCGTAAGGTTGTAGCCCTTCATCAGCAGCAGCGCCATCGTGAACTCGTTCCACGCCTGGATGAAGGCGAAGATGCCCGTAGCGACGAGACCCGGTGCCAGCAGGGGGAAGGTCACCTTCCAGAACGCCTGCGACTTCGTGCATCCATCGATCATCGCCGCTTCTTCGAGGTCCGCGGGGACACCGGCGACGAATCCGCGGAGCGTCCAGATCGTGAACGGGATGACGGACGCGAGGTACACGATCCCCAGGCCCAGCATCGTGTTCATGAGGCGCCAGTCGTCGATCATCCCGTAGAGGGTGAACATCATCGCTTCGCCCGGGATCATCTGGATCACCAGCACCGCGACGATGAACAGGCGCCGGCCCTTGAACGCGAACCGGGCGAGGGCGACCGACGCGAGGAAGGCGAAGAGCAGCGTCGCGACGAGGACCCCGAAGGTCACGATCGTCGAGGTCAGGAGCCCGTGTGGGAAGTCGGTCTGACCCGGCGCCGCCTCGCGCGTCCAGGCGGTGATGTAGTTGCGGAAGGTCAGGTCGAGCGGAAGCAGGCTCGGCGTGCGACTGATGATCTGGTTGCTCGGCGTGAGCGACATGTTGATCATCCAGTACACCGGGAAGACCGAGCATACGAAGACGATCAGCGCCGCGATGTTGAGGAACGTCCGCGTCACGACGCGCTTGCCGGACGGCCGCCGGGCCTCGATGGAGCCTCGCCGGGGAGCCTTGGCCTTGCCGCCGCTCTCGAGGACCTCGTCGACACCGATCGTGCCGAGCTGCGTGCCCGCGTTGATCTGGGTGCTCACAGCTCCTCCTCCTTCAGGGTCGTGCGCACGTAGCGCCAGGAAAGGATCAGCAGCAGAGCGACCATGACCACGCCGATCGCGCTCGTGAAGCCGAAGTCGCCCGGCCCCTGACGGAACATGTACGTACCGAGCACGTTCGTCTCCGAGGCCAGGCCGCCGCGGGACTGCAGTGCGTAGACCTGCGTGAAGATGCGCAGGTTCCAGATGATCTCGAGGACGAGCACGACGACCAGCACACTGCGCAGGTACGGGAAGACGACGAAGCGGAAGCGCTTGATACCCGTCGCACCGTCGAGGGATGCCGCCTCCAGCACCTCCCCGGGGACCTGACCGAGTGCGGCGTAGGTCGTGAAGGCCACGAAGGGGACGCCCTGCCACACGACGATGACGATGAGGACGAAGAAGAACGACATCGGGTCGATCAGCCAGGAGTGGTTCGTCCAGTTCGATGTGCCGGTGATCGTGTTGAGCGCCCAGTTGACGAGGCCGTATTGGGTGTCGAAGATCCAGCCCCAGACGGTGGTGGCGGCAAGCGGCGGCATCGCCCAGGCCAGCAGGAGCCCGACGGAAACCGTGATGCGCCATCCGCGGCTCAGACGCGTCATGAGAACCGCGACGAGCACTCCCAGGCCGATGATGAGCACCGTCATCACGACCATGAGCGAGAGGCTGCGCAGGAGGACCGCCGGGAAGTCGGACTTCGTGATCAGATCGATGTAGTTGTCGAGGCCGACGAAGTCCGGCAGGGTGCCTTGGACCTTGTTCTTGACGCCGTAGTCGGTGAAGGACTGGATCACCATCAGCACGGCCGGGTACCCGACCATCACGCCGAGGATGATGACCGACGGCGCCAGCAGGCTCCATCCGCCGCGCGCTTCGCGGCGGGCGCGCGCCTTCTCTCGGGAGCCCCGCACGGGGGCGGCACCTGTGCGGCCGGGGCGCTCCACGGTGGCGGTGCCGGTCTGGCGGTCGCTCATGGTGTGTGCTTTCGTTCTGACGGGTTGTGCGGGCAGTGAACGGCGGGGGTCCCGCAGGGGACCCCCGCCGACATGATCACTTGTTGAGGATCGACTCGATCTGCTCGTCGAGCGCCGTGGCGATCTCGGTGACGTCGCCGCCCTGCGCGATCTTGACGAGCGCGTCGGGGATGATGAGCGAGGCCTCGACCTCGGTCCAGTTCGGGCTCATCGGCGTGAACTTCGAGTTCGCGAGCGCGGTCGCCTGCGCCTGCGTGATCGGGTCGTCCGGCAGCGAGGATGCCGCGGAGATGATTCCCGGCGTCAGCCCGCCTTCGGCCAGCAGCTGCTGGTAGCCCTCGGACAGGAGCACCTCGAGCGCGGCCTTGGCCTTCTCGGGGTTCGCGCTCTTCTGCGCCACGGCGACGTTCGAGCCACCCGCGAAGATCGGAGCCGTCTCGCCCGCCGTCATGCCCGGGAGCGGGAACGCGGCGAGGTCCTTGCCGTAGGTGTCGGGGCAGCCCGGGTTCTCTGCGTCGGGCTCGGCCAGGATCGACCACTTCACCCAGCCGGGAGCCGAGAGGTAGCCGACCTCACCCGCGCAGAACGGCACCTGGGGGTTGGCCTCGTCGCCGTCCGCCGGAGCGTTCGTCGCGTTGAGGTAGACCTCCTGGAGCTGCTCGAGTCCGGCGATGCTCTCGTCGCTCGAGAACTGCGCGTCCCACGTGTCGCCGTCCTGAACGGCGATCTCGCCGCCGTGCGCCCACACGTAGGGAAGCGCGTTGTACCAGTCCTTGCCCGGCGCGTAGATGCCGGACATGGTCGGCGTCTCCATCGCGATGCCCGCTGCGACGTAGTCGTCGAGCGTCTCGGGGACGGCGCCGGTGACGAGCTGCGGCGAGTAGAACACGATACGACCACCGGCGTAGTACGGAGCGGCGTAGAAGCTGCCGTCGTAGGTGCCCGCGTCCACGAGTCCGGGAAGCAGGTCGTCGCCACCGAGGTCGCCCTTGATGTCGGTGATGTCGGCGAACAGGCCCTGGTCGATGAAGCCGAGCGCCTGGGTGTTGCCGACCTCGACGACATCGGGCGAGTCGTTGGACGACAGTGCCGCGACGTACGTCTCGTTCGTGTCGGCCCAGGTCTTCTCCTCGATCTTGAGGGTCCAGCCCTCGTTCTCGGACTCGAAGGTCTTCTTCAGGTAGTCACGCGCGGTGTCGGGGGTGTCGGTGCCGACGAGCCACACCGTGATCTCACCGGTCTCGGCTTCGGGTGCTGCACCGCCGCCGCCGGCGCAGCCGGCGAGCACGACAGCGGAAGCACCGACGAGCGCGAGGGCTCCGAGCTTCTTGTTCATTGGTGTCATCCTTCGTTTCTCTTGGTGGTACCGGGAGGGCCGGGTGACCCGTCCGGGGGGATGTTGGGGTGTCAGGACACCCCGAGCCGGTCTGAGAGGACCATGACGGCCGCACCGCGCAGGACGATGTCCTGCCCTTGCTCCGTCATCCGCATCCGGACGCCGTCGTGGAACGCGGCGAGCGTACGAGTGCGGAGGGTCTCGACGGCCTGATCCGCGAGGGGACCATCGAGAAGCTCTGGGGGGCCGGAGAGGACGATCTCCGACAGGTCGAGGGCGCCGACGACGGGAGCCAGGGCGATGCCCAACCGCTCCCCCGCATCGCGCAGGACGCCGTCCTTCTCCGAGGCGGATGCCTCGGCCAACCGCTTGGTGAGCGACGGCACCGACAGCCAGGCCTCGAGGCAGCCGATCTTGCCGCACGAGCACAGCGGGCCACCGTCCGTGCCGACGGTGACATGCCCGATCTCACCTGCGGCGAAGCGCGGTCCGCGCATGGGCTGGCCGGCGGCGAGAAGGCCGGAACCGACACCGCGGCCCACCTTGACGAGCAGCACGTCATCACCGGCTCCACCGAAGGTGTACTCGGCCAGGACCGCGGCGTTGGCGTCGTTCGCGACAAGCACCGGAAGCCCGAGCCCGTCCTGCAGCGCGCCTTCGAGGTCGAACCCGACCCAGCCGAAGTTGGGCGCCGCGAGGATGACTCCGCGCTCGTCGACGACACCGGGCGTGCCGACGCCGATGCCCAGCACGGGCGCGTGCGACTCGGCGACGAGCTCCCGCGCGAGGGACACGACGGTCTCCACGACGTCGTCGGCCGCGGGCAGCGGCACGTCGCGACGGAAGACGATGTCGCCGTCGAGGGTGAGGACGCCGCCCGTGATGACGTCGGTGCCCGAGAGGTCGATGCCGACGATCCGGTGACCGGCACGGTCGAGATCGATGAGCATCGCGGGCTTGCCGGGGCCGGTCGACTCGCGCATGCCCAGCTCGGCGACGAATCCGTCCGCGATGAGCTCGGCGACGAGGTCCGAGATCGTGACCCGTGTGAGACCCGTCTCGCGCGAGAGGTCCGCCCGGCTCATCGCACCGTCGTGGAAGAGCGTCTGCAGGACCAGAGAGCGGTTGTGACCCCGAGCGTGTTCGGGGAGGACCTTGGTCCCCCGGCGCAGCGAGCGACCGAAGGCCCCGGTCGCCCCCTGGGTGTGCGCGCTCTCCGTAGACGAGCTGCGATCGCGCTGCAGGTCCGATGCCGTCATGTTTGTTAGTAGACCTTACGAACATAATCCGCGCAACCGATGAAACGTATTTGAACGGAGCGTTTACAAAACCGTTACATTCAGCGGACACCGTGCATCGGCGATGCCTGCCCTCTCCCTCGCGCTTAGGCTCGGAGGATGACGCGCCTCGCCATCGCCCGACGTCTCGCCCTCGTCGCCCTGACCGCCACCGCGGCCTTCGGGCTCGCGGCGTGCACCTCGTCATCCACTCCCTCCCCCGAACCGACGAGCGTCAGCAGTGATGCGGCCGGCGACGACGGGCAGAGCGTCGAGGACGCATGCGCCCTCGTGCAGGGCACGATCACCGAAGTCACGTCCGGGTTCGAGGATCTCGGCGAGGGCGCCGACCCGGCAGCCGTCGTCGATTCAGTGCAGGCGGCGTCGCAGAAGATCGGCGAGGTGTCGTCGCAGATCACCAACGACGAGGTGGCCGCGATCGTGCCGTCACTGCAGGACATGTTCGCGCAGGTCGGCGAGACGATGACGGCGATCGTCGAGGGCGACGTGTCGAAGCTCGATGATCTTTCGGCGCTGGGCGAGAGCTTCCAGACCACGACTCAGCGGTTCCAAGAGGTCTGCGCGCCCTGACGGGTGAACGGCGCCCGGGCCGTCCATTACCATAGAGGGACGAATCTTCGCATCCGGGGGGTGACGGCGTGACGGATCTCGCTACCAAGCACGGGGCCGACAGTGCTTCCGACGACGCTGCGCCCGACGCAGACGCCGAAATCATCGACGATGTCGATGCGACCGACGAGATCGTCGACGACACGGATGCCGCACCCGAGCCCGACGCTGAGGCGGACTCGTTCGAGGACGATGCCGTCACCGAAGACGCGATCGCCGAAGCCGAGAACGAGCCTGCTGCTGACGACGAAGCCCTCGAGACCGCCGTCGTCGAAGAGTCGGAGGTCGCCGTCGAAGACGAAGCTCTCGAAACCGCCGTCGCCATAGAGTCGGACGTCGCCGTCGAAGACACGGCAGTCGAAGCGGTCGAGTCCCCCGTCGCACTCGATCCGTCAGCTGACGCAGGGTCCGACTCCACGGCGGCCACTGCCGCCCTCGCGGAGGCGACCGCCGTGCTCGCTCCCGTTCCCGCGCCGCAGGTCGACGGGGGTGAACCCACGGACGCCACCTACGCGTGGGCGCCTGCCGAACCCGCGCCGAAGAAGCGTCGCACAGGTCTGTGGATCGGTCTCGCGGCGGGTGCCGCCGTCATCGGGCTGGTCGCGGCATCCATCGTCCTCATCGCACCCGGCACGTCGGTGGCCGGCGTCGGAGTCGGCTTCCTCACCGAAGGTGCAGCCAGCGACGCCCTGACTCAGCGGCTCGACCAGACGACGATCGTGCTGACCGGCGAAGGCGGCGACGTCGAACTCACGGCCGCAGACCTCGGCGCCTCGATCGACGCCGATGCGCTGGCGGCGACGGCCTATGCCGAGCATCCCGCGTGGAACGTGACGCAGTGGTTCTCGGAGCCGATCGACGCGATCGTCCACCTCGACGCGGCCGCTGCGACACCGGTCCTGCGCGCCGCCGCGCCCAGCCTCTACACCGATCCGGTGGATGCGACCCTCGAGTTCGACGAAGCGACCGTGTCGTACATCACGACTCCGGGCGAACTCGGTACCGGCGTCGACGTCGAAGCCGTGCGCGAAGCGATCCAGGCGGCCTTCGTCGCCGGCGATTCACGGGTCGAGTTCACGCCCGTGCAGGCGGACGTGCAGCCCGAGACGCAGGCGCACGTCGTCGAGGCGACCGCGAAGGGGCTCAACGACATCATCGACCGCGCCGGCTTCTACATCGGCACCGAGCGGGTCGTCCCCGTGTCGCGCGAGGTCGCGGCATCCTGGCTCACCGTCACCCCCGGCGATCGCGGCTCGTTCGATGTGTCGGTCGACGCTGCGGCGATCCAGCCCGTCGTCGACACGATCGCCGCGACCGTCGACGTCGCTCCGGTGAACAACTCGGTCATCACCAACTCCGCGGGCACGGTTCTTCGCGAAGAGTCCAACGGCACACCGGGCCGCGCGGTGGACGACACGTCCGACTTCGCCGCGGACTACGCCGAACAGCTCACGCACTTCGATCCCGTGTTCGAGCTCCCGATGACCGAGGTGCCCTTCACGACGGTCACCCTCGCCCGCCGGGTGGACGTCAACCTCTCGACGCAGCGCGCGTACTTCTACGAGAACGACGTGCTGGTCAGGGACATCATCATGTCGTCCGGCGTTTCGGGATCCGCGACCCCGCAGGGTAGGTGGACCGTCAACGGCTACTCCCGCTCGCAGAACATGGGCTGCTTCGACGGAGCACCCTACTGCGTCGAGAACGTGCCGTGGGTGACCTGGTTCGCGCCCGACGTGGGCTTCCACGGCGCGAGCTCGCTGCGTTCGAGCCTCGGGTTCCCGCAGAGCCACGGCTGCGTCAACATGTGGGACAGCGACGCGAAGTGGGTCTATGACTGGACCGCCAACGGCACCGAGGTCAACGTCCACACGTGACCCGCTGAGAACGTGCGAGGGGGACGGGATGCCGCGGCATCCCGTCCCCCTCTCTCGTGCGATCAGCCGATCGCGTCGATGATGCCGTTCAGCGTCGCCGACGGACGCATGACAGTCACGACGCGCTCGTCGGACGGACGGTAATAGCCGCCGATGTCGGCGGGCGAGCCCTGCACGGCGTTGAGCTCGGCGACGATCGTCTGCTCCTGGGCCGCGAGCGACTCCGCGATCGGCGCGAAGATCGCGGCGAGCTCGGGGTCGGCCGTCTGCGCCGCGAGCTCCTGCGCCCAGTAGAGGCCGAGGTAGAAGTGGCTTCCGCGGTTGTCGATCGTGCCGAGCGCGCGGCCCGGCGACTTGTCGTTCTCGAGGAACGTGCCGGTCGCGGCATCCAGCGTGTCCGCCAGCACCTGCGCCCGCACGTTGCCCGTGTACGTCGCGAGGTGCTCGAGCGAGGCCGCGAGCGCGAAGAACTCGCCGAGCGAGTCCCAGCGCAGGTAGTTCTCCTCGACGAGCTGCTGCACGTGCTTCGGGGCGGAGCCGCCGGCACCGGTCTCGAAGAGACCGCCGCCCGCGAGCAGCGGCACGATCGAGAGCATCTTGGCGCTCGTGCCGACCTCGAGGATGGGGAAGAGGTCGGTGAGGTAGTCGCGCAGCACGTTGCCCGTGACCGAGATCGTGTCGAGGCCGTGACGCATGCGGGCGAGCGTGTAGCGGGTCGCCTCGGTGGGCGACAGGATGCTGAACTCGACCCCGTGGGTGTCCATCGTCGCGAGCGCCTGGTAGATCTTCGCGACGAGCTGCGCGTCGTGCGAACGGTTGATGTCGAGCCAGAACACCGCCGGCGAACCCGTCGCCTTCGCGCGGCCGATGGCGAGCTTGACCCAGTCCATGACGGCGATGTGCTTCGTCTGCGTCGCGCGCCAGATGTCGCCCGCGCCGACCTCGTGCTCGATGAGCACGGTCTCGTCGCTGTCGAGCACCTGGACGATGCCGGGCGCGGCGATCTCGAACGTCTTGTCGTGGCTGCCGTACTCCTCGGCCGCCTGCGCCATGAGTCCGACGTTCGGCACGGTGCCGATCGTGGCCGGGTCGAGCGGGCCGTTCGCGATGACGTCGTCGATGACGGCCTGATAGACGCCGGCATACGACGAGTCCGGGATGACGGCGAGCGTGTCATCCTCTCCTCCGTCGACACCCCACAGCTTGCCGCCGTTGCGGATCAGCGCGGGCATCGAGGCATCCACGATCACATCCGACGGGACGTGCAGGTTCGTGATGCCCTTGTCGGAGTTCACGTACGACAGCCGGGGACCCTTGGCGAGCTCGGCGTCGATCGCGGCACGGATCTCTTCGCCGCCCTCGAGGTCGGCGAGTCCGCTGAGGATCGAGCCGAGGCCGTTGTTCGGGGTCAGACCCGCCGCTGCGAGCTGGTCGCCGTACGTCGCGAACGTCTCGGGCAGGAACGCCTTCACGACGTGGCCGAAGATGATCGGGTCGCTGACCTTCATCATCGTCGCCTTGAGGTGCACCGAGTAGAGCACGTCGTCGGCGGCTGCGGTGGCCAGCGTCTCGGCGAGGAACGCGTCGAGGGCCGCGGCCGAGAGGAACGTCGCGTCGACGATCTCGCGCGGGAGGACCTTGAGGTTGTCCTTCAGCACCGTCACGGTGCCGTCGGCGGCCGTGTGGCGGATCGTCAGCACGTCGTCGTGCGCGGCGACCCACGACTTCTCGTTGGCCTTGAAGTCGTCGTGGCCGAGCGTCGCGACGCGGGTCTTCGAGCCGTCCGCGAACGCCTTGTTGCGGTGCGGGTGCTTGCGCGCGTAGTTCTTGACCGAGAGCGGCGCGCGGCGGTCGCTGTTGCCCTCGCGCAGGACCGGGTTGACGGCGGAGCCCTTGATGCGGTCGTAGCGGGCGCGGACGTCCTTCGCCTCGACGGTGTCGGCCTCGTCCGGATAATCGGGCACGTCGAAGCCGTCCGCCTGCAGCTCGGCGATCGCGGCCTTGAGCTGCGGGATCGACGCCGAGATGTTCGGGAGCTTGATGATGTTCGCCTCGGGGAGCGTCGCGAGGCCGCCGAGTTCGGCGAGCGCGTCGCCCACCTGCTGCTCGGGCGTCAGCTTCTGCGGGAACGCCGCCAGGATGCGACCCGCGAGCGAGATGTCGCGCGTCTCGATGTCGACCCCCGCCTGCCGCGTGAAGGCCTGCACGATCGGCAGGAACGAGGCGGTGGCCAGCGCCGGCGCCTCGTCGGTGTAGGTGTAGATGATGGTCGAGTCGGTCACCTGAGCTGTCTCCGTTCGGTCTGCGCCCAGCCTATCGCACCGAGCCAAAGTATCTTGACGTCGAGATATCTCGGATCATGAAATCCGCGTTAAGAACGGACCTTCGGCGATACCGGATGCCGTCATCCGGGCTAGCCTGTGCGTATGCACGAGCTTCGACTGGTCGAACTGTCCGCCGCCACGATCGTGGCGGTCAACAACATGTCCCTCAAGCCGGGGCAGGAGCAGTTCCTCGCTCCCGTGAGCTACGGCATCGCAGCGACAGTCATCAATCCGCAGACCTCGTGGCAGCGCGTGGTCCTCGATGCGAACGAGGTCGTGGGCTTCGTCAGCGCGAACTTCGACGACGAGGCACCGCAGGAGCACTTCCGCTCCGTGCTGTGGCGCATCAACGTCGACGCGGACGACCAGGGCCGCGGTGTCGGTCGTTTCGCCGTCGAGAAGCTCCTCGAAGAGGCCCGAGCCCGCGGACTCGACCGGGTCGACGTGATCTACGAGGCCGGCGACGGCGGACCCGAAGCATTCTTCCAGCGTGTGGGCTTCACCCCGGTGGGTGAGACCGAGTACGGTGAGGTCATCGCCGAGATCCGCCTCTAGCGCTCGGCGACGCGAATCTGGGTGAGTTCGTACCTTCGGGGCCTTCTCCCTGGTCGCATGTGCTGCGGCGGGGCCTCGGATACCCCTCCCCCACCGAGGCCCCGTCGCTTCACCTCTCCCGCACGCGAGACGAGTGGGAGAGCGCCGCGCCGCGCGGTCGGAGAATGTCATCGCGGTCGGTCGGTTTCGGTGAGAATTCTCCGACTTCGGTGACATGCTCCGACGGGAGGAGTGCCTCCTCCCCATGAGCGAAGTCGGCACCGACTTCCACAGGCGCATCGATTGTGAGGCACAGCGTCTGGGGACTCCGTCATGGTCGTGGCATGAACATCGCCGAGTGGATCACCCTGAAAGGTGGCATCGTCCACCGCGCCGAAGCCCTGGATGCAGGTTGGCGTGCGCGCGGGCTCCGGGCGGCCGTCGGCGCCGGCGCGATTCAGGTCATCCGCCGCGATTGGCTCGCCACCGCGGATGCGCCGCTGGATCTCCGTGCGGCTGCGGCCGCCGGTGGTCGCATCGGGTGCGTGACTCTCGCGAGAGAGAGGGGATGGTGGATGCCGGAAGGTGCCGACGATCGCCGGCACCTCAGTGTGAAGCCGCATGCTCGAAACCCGGGCGAGAGCCCGGAACATGTCATCCACTGGACGAAACCTCTCGCGCCCGTCTCCCGATATGCCCTCCGAGAGTCCGTCGAGGATGCTCTCGCCCACATCGCCGAGTGCGCGCCCTATGAATCCGCCCACGCGATCTGGGAGTCTGCGGCCCGCGTCGAGAAGCTGTCCGCGGCCGCACTCCAACGGGTGCAGTGGACCGGCCTCGCCGCCAGACGCCTCGCCGACGAGATCACCGAACTGTCCGACTCAGGTCTCGAGAGCATCTTCGTCACACGCCTCGGCCCCTGGGGCCTGCCCCTGCGCCAACAGCTCCGTCTGGCAGGTCGGTTCGTGGATCTCGTGATCGGCGACAGTCTCGTCATCCAGATCGACGGCTACGCGCACCACTCGTCAGCCGCGGCACGCACGCGCGATGTCGCACACGACGCCGAGTTGACGCTCCGCGGGTACACCGTGCTGCACTTCACCTACGCGCAGATCATCCACGACTGGCCGGCCGTGGAACGGACGATCGCCCGCGCCATCGCGGCCGGACTCCACCTTCGCACCGTCCGGTCGGAGAATGTCATCGCGGTCGGATGATCTCGGCGAGAATTCTCCGGCATCGCCGACATTCTCCGACCGGACGGGCACCGCGGCAAGCCCCGACGACGGATGCCCCGGCCCGCCCGAAGGCGCGGCCGAGGCATCCGGAATCAGACTCAGACGAGCGACTCGCGCCAGGCGGCGTGCAGCTGGGCGAACTTGCCCGTGCCGCTGATGAGCTGCTCGGGGGTGTCGTCCTCGATGATCTCGCCGTGCTCCATGACCAGCACGCGATCGGCGATCGCGACCGTCGACAGGCGGTGCGCGATGATGATCGCCGTGCGGTCGGCGAGGAGCGTCTGCAGGGCGTCCTGGATCATGCGCTCGGACGGGATGTCGAGCGACGCCGTCGCCTCGTCGAGGATCAGCACCGACGGGTTCGCGAGGAACGCCCGCGCGAACGAGATCAGCTGACGCTGGCCCGCCGAGACGCGCCCGCCGCGCTTGTTGACGTCGGTGCCGTAGCCGTCCGGAAGCCGCTCGATGAAGGCATCCGCCCCCACCGCGCGCGCCGCCGCCTTGATCTCGTCGAGCGTCGCGTCGGGCTTGCCCAGCGCGATGTTGTCGGCGACCGTGCCGCTGAACAGGTAGGCCTCCTGCGTGACCATGACGATCGCGCGGCGGAGGTCCTTCGGATGCAGCGACCGCAGATCGACGCCGTCGAGCGACACCGAGCCGCGGGTCGGGTCGTAGAACCGCGACACGAGCTTCGCGAGCGTCGACTTGCCGGCTCCCGTCGTACCCACGAGCGCGATCGTCTGACCGGCCGGGATGTCGAGCGAGAAGTCCGGCAGGATGACGCGGTCATTCGAGTACCCGAAGAGCACGTCGTCGAAGCGCACGTGGCCCTTCGCCTCCCACAGGTCGACGGGATGCTTCGGGTCGGGCACGGTGGGCTGCTCCTCGAGCACGCCCGAGACCTTCTCGAGCGCCGCGGTCGCGGATTGGTACGAGTTCAGGAAGAACGCGACCTCCTGCATGGGCGAGAAGAAGTTCCGCACGTACAGGACGGCCGACGCGAGCGTGCCGAGCAGGATCGCCCCGTCGGCTACGCGCAGGCCACCCCAGAACACGATGAGTGCGAGAGCGATGGATGCGATGGCCATGAGCCCCGGCTCGAAGGTTCCGAAGAGCCGGATCGAGCGGATGTTGACGTCGCGGTACTGCAGCGCGAGGTCACCGAACTCCTCGTCGTTACGCCCCTCCTTGCGGAACGCCTTGACCGCGCGGATGCCCGTCATGGTCTCGACGAATTTGACGATGACCTTCGCGCTGACGACGCGGGACTCGCGGTAGACGACCTGCGACCGCAGGTAGAACCACCGCATGAGGAAGAACAGCGGGATGCCGGCCGCGAACAGGATGAGACCCGATTGCCAATCGAGCAGGAAGAGCGCCCCGAGCGTGAACAGTCCGTAGAGCACTCCCGAGACGAGCTCGTTGAGCCCGCCGTCGAGCAGCTCGCGGATCGTGTCGAGGTCGCTCGTCTGTCGGGAGATGATGCGGCCCGACGTGTACGACTCGTGGAACTCGAGGCTGAGCCGCTGGGTGTGGAGGAAGATCCGCTTGCGCAGTTCGAGCATGATCGCCTGCGTGAGGCGTGCCGACACGACGGCGTACCAGCCGATGAGCGCGGCACCGCCCGCGCCGGAGACGAGATACACCGCCACGACGCCGATCGTCGGCATCCAGTTCATCTCGTCGACGACGGCGGGTAGCGCCGTGTTGATGCCATAGGCGATGAGGAGCGGCCCGATGACGCGTAGCGCCGTCGAGACGATGAGCACGCCGCCCGCCAGCGCGAGCTGCCAGCGCAGGGGTGCGACGAGCGAGCCCAGCAGGCGGAGGGAACGACGACGGATGTCGCGGCTCTCTTCGCGCGTGTAGTCCGAACGGTCTTCGCCGGTCGTGCCGGAGACGGTTGCACTCGTCATCGGTTCACCTCCTCGGTCTCGTGCGCCGATCCGTACGGGTCGAAGCGCATCTCCTGCAATCTGGCCTCTTCGACCTCGAGGCTCGAGATGACGTGGCGGTAGTGCTCGCTCTCGCGGAGGAGGTCGGAGTGCGTGCCGACCGCCGTGATGCGACCGGCCTCGAGGAGCGCCACGCGGTCGGCGAGCATGACCGTCGACGGGCGGTGGGCGACGACGAGCGCCGTGGTGTCGTGCATGACCTCGCGCAACGCGTCCTCGACGAGGGCCTCGGTGTCGACGTCGAGCGCCGACAGCGGGTCGTCGAGCACGAGCACGCTCGGCCGTGCCGCGACGGCGCGCGCCAGAGCGAGGCGCTGGCGCTGTCCGCCTGAGAGCGACAGGCCCTCTTCGCCGATGATCGTGTCGACGCCGTTGGGGAGCTCGTCGACGAAGCCCGCCTGCGCGACGCCGAGCGCCTCACGCAGGACGCGCTCGGCCTCGGGGCTTCCCGGCTCGAGATCCTCGCGCCCGATCAGCACGTTGTCGCGCACGCTCTGGGAGAAGAGGGTCGCATCTTCGAACGCCATCCCGATGTGCCGACGCAGATCACTCAGTCGGAGGTCCCGCACATCCACGCCGTCGAGCGTCACACGGCCGGCCGTCACGTCGTAGAGGCGCGTGGGAAGGGTCGTGAGCGTCGTCTTGCCGCTGCCCGTGAGGCCGACGAGGGCCATCGTCTCGCCCGGCCGCAGGACGAGGTCGACACCGTCGATGAGATCGGCCTCCGTCCTGCCCGCATCGGGGTAGCGGAAGTGGACTCCCTCGAAGACGAGCTCGCCCCGGGAGGAGTCGAGCGTGACGGGTTCGGCGGGGTCGACGATGGAGTTCTGCTCGTCGAACACCTCGAAGAGGCGGTCGGTGGCGGTGCGCGCGTCGAGCAGGAACGAGAAGAGGAATCCGATCGATTCCATCGGCCAGCGCAGCACGGTGGCCATGAAGAAGAACGCGACGAGCTCGGCGCTCTGGAGCTGCCCGAGCGCCGTGAGGTAGACGCCGACGCCGAGGCAGAGCGCGAACGCGATGTCGGGGAGCAGAACGAGCCAGAACCAGATCCAGCCGACGGCGCGCGCCTTGCTGAGCTCGGTCTCGCGGAGCGACTCGGCCTGGCGCGTGAACTTCAGCAGGGCGTGCTTTCCGCGACCGAACGCCTTCAGCACGCGGATCCCGTGGACGCTCTCCTCGACGGCGGTCGCGAGATCGCCGGCCTGGTCCTGGCTCCGGCGGGCGAGCGTGCCGTACGTCTTCTCGAAGCGGTACCCCGCGTACCACAGCGGCGCCGACACGACGAGGAACGTCACCCCCAGCAGCCAGTGCCAGCGGAACAGGAGGGCCGAGCCGATGATGATCGTGAGGATGTTCACGACGAGCAGCACGAGACCGAAGGCGAGCCAGCGACGCAGCATGCTGATGTCCTGCATCATGCGACTGAGCAGCTGGCCGGACTGCCACTTGTCGTGGAAGGCCACCGGCAGGCGCTGGAGGCGCGTGTAGAACTCCTGACGGATCTCGTACTCGACCATCGTGGCGGGGCCCAGGACGAACCAGCGGCGCAGCCACACCATGACGGCCTCGGCGAGGCCGAGTCCGAGGATCGCAAGCGACCCCCACAGGAGCGCGACGATCTCGCCCGACGCGATCGGGCCCTCGACGACCTCCTGGAGGACGAGCGGGATGCCCAGCGCCAGCAGGCTCGCGATGAGCGCGCTGACGGCGCCCAGCACGAGGCGCGGAAGCACGGGCTTGGCGAAGGGAAGGAGCCTGCCGAGCGCCTTCAGGGTGGAAAGTTGAGACCGTTGCGGTTCAGCGGTGGTGGTCATGATCCTTGTGGGGACGAGGGGTGGAGCGGATGCCGCGGCGAAGGCGACAGGGGTGCCTGCGGTGCGGCAGGCGTGACGGAGCGCGGGCTTTCCTCCTGGGAACGCTTCGCGGTCAGGCGCTATGCCCGGCGGTGCCGGGCGAGGGCGGAGGGGTTAACCCGCGAGCGGCCGCGTGAGCCCGGAGACGGGCGTGCGGCCACGGAGGATGACGGCGGCCTTGGTGTCAATGGCGGCATAGGTCATGGCATCCTCCTGGATTCTCTGCGACGGCGCGGTCGCGAGCGCGACAGCCCTCCAGCCTATCCCTGGGAGATCGCTGGGTGCAAGCTCAGATCCGAGCCTCGCGCGCGAGCAGCGAGCGCTTCACGTCGAGGCCCCACGCGAAGCCGCCGAGCGAGCCGTCCGAGCGCAGCACGCGGTGGCACGGCACGAAGAGGGCGGGGGCGTTGCGGGCGCAGATGGATGCCGCGGCCCGCACGGCGCTGGGCTGCCCGAGCGCCACCGCGAACTCCGCGTACGACAGCGGCTCCCCCGGCACGATGGCGCGCAGCGCCTTCCATCCCGCGAGCTGCATCGCCGTTCCCGACTGCGCGACCTCGACGTCGTCGATCGCCGACAGATCACCGTCGTAGTAGGCACGCGCGGCGGCCGAGGCATCCGTCTCCCGTTCGCGCACGTCGCGGGGCTGCGCCGTCGCCGAGAGGCGGGCGAGGATCACCTCGCGATCGGGGGTCCAGCCGCTCGAGAGCACGTGTCCTCGTTCGTCGGCGAGGATCGTGAAGGCGCCGTCGGGGGTGTCGATGGTCTGGATGGTGGCGGTCGTCATGACGGCTCCTTCGGGATGCGCGGCGGGACGGCCCGCCAGAGGTGTGCGGTGAGATAGCTGCGCCAGGGCGCGAGACGGGCCGACCAGGCGACGAGACCGGTGGGATCGGACGGGATGCCGAGAGCGGCCGCTCCCGATCGGACGGCCACGTCGCCGGGAAGCATCACGTCGGGATCTCCCAGGACGCGCATGCGGACGTAGTCAGCAGTCCACGGGCCGATGCCGGGCATGGCCAGGAGCGCGGCGCGTTGCTCGGCGCCGTCGTCTCCCGTCGTGAGCGCGAGCGAACCGTCGGCGAGCGCGGCCGCTGCGCCGAGGATCGACCGGATGCGGGCGGCCGGGCCGCGCAGCACCTCGTGCCCGCGCTCGGCGATCGCCGCCATCGTCGGGAAGAGCCGGGTCGCCCCGCCGAAGCCGTCGACGGGTTCGCCCAGCTCGGTCGTGAGCGCCGTGAGCGCGGTGCGGGCGGCGGCCACCGTGATCTGCTGGCCCACCATGGCGCGGATCAGCATCTCGTGCGGGTCGGCGGCACCGGGCACGCGGATGCCGGGGATCCCGGCGACGGCGGCGGCCAGCGCCTGCTCCGCGGAGAGGAAGTCGTCGATCGCGATCGGGTCGGCGTCGAGATCGAACAGGCGCCGGGCACGGGTCACGAGCGAGGTGAGGTCGGTCAGCTGCGCGAGCTGTGCGCACAGGCGCACCCGGCCGGCCCCGTCGATCCGGAGCTCGAACCACGCGGGACCACCGGCGAGGCGGAGCACGCGCGCGAACGAGGTCGAGGTGGCGGTCTCGATCGACGGAACGGCCCGGGCCGCCATCCATGCGAAGAGCCCGTCGGCGTCCAGCGGCCCGCGATGGGGCAGCACGAGGTCGATCGAGCCGGGGACCGCCGCGTGCGCCTGCTGCAGCGTGCGCCGCGCGCGGAGCTCGAGCGGCGGCATCCCGAACACTTCGCGGATCGTGTCGTTGAACTGCCGGATGCTGGCGAAGCCCGACGAGAACGCGACGTCGGCGGCAGGCAGGTCGGTGCCGACGAGGAGCATGCGCGCCGTCTGCGCGCGATGCGCGCGGCTGAGCGCGAGCGGCCCCGCGCCAAGCTCGGTCGTGAGCAGACGCGTGAGGTGCCGCGGTGAATAGCCGAGCCGGCGTGCGAGGCCCGGGACTCCCTCGCGCTCGACGACGCCGTCGGCGATGAGGCGCATGGCGCGACCTGCCGTGTCACCGCGGAGGTTCCACTGCGGCGATCCCGGTGCGGCCTCGGGCAGGCAGCGCTTGCACGCGCGGAAGCCGGCTTCGTGCGCCGCGGCGCTCGTCGGGTAGAAGGTGACGTTCGACGGCTTGGGTGTGCGCGCGGGGCAGCTCGGCCGACAGTAGATGCCCGTCGAGCGCACCGCCGTGACGAACTGCCCGTCGAAGCGGGCATCGCGCGAATCGATCGCGCGATACCTCTCGTCAAAGGTCATCGTCAGGCTCATGGCTCCAGCCTGACACGCCCCGCCGACCCTGGCTCGCGGAAATCGGACACGGCGGTCAGCGCGGCATCCCGCTCACCCCTGCACGACCGCACAGCACACCGAGAACCCGACTGCGTCGCGAGAACACAGGTGAGCGCGGTGTTCTCGCGCCGGAGATGAGTTCTCGCGGGCAGGGGTCGGGCGTGGCCGCGGACCGGCCGTCAGTGGAAGAAGTGGCGCTCGCCCGTGAAGAACATCGTGACCCCGGCATCCCGCGCCGCCTCGATGACCTCAGCATCGCGCACCGACCCACCCGGCTGGATGATCGTCGAGATGCCGGCGTCGATCAGCACTTGCGGGCCGTCGGCGAAGGGGAAGAAGGCGTCGGATGCCGCGACCGAGCCGGCCGCGCGGTCGCCCGCCCGCTCGACCGCGAGTCGGCACGAGTCGACCCGGTTGACCTGGCCCATGCCGATGCCCACGGTCGCGGAGTTCTTCGCCAGCACGATCGCGTTCGACTTGACCGCGCGGCAGGCCTTCCACGCGAAGATGAGGTTCGTCATGTCCTCGTCGGCCGGGCGCTCGCCCGAGACGAGCTCCCAGTCCTTCGCGACGGACTCGATGTCGTCGGGGAACCGATCGGCGTCCTGCAGCAGCAGGCCGCCCGACACGAGACGCACGTCCATGCGCTCCTGCTGCCAGTCGGCAGGGAGCTGCAGCACGCGCAGGTTCTTCTTGAGCGCGAACACCTCGAGCGCCTCGGGCGCGAAGTCGGGCGCCACGATGACCTCGGTGAAGATGTCGCGCAGGTTCTCGGCCATCTTGAGCGTCACGGTGCGGTTCGCCGCGATGACGCCGCCGAACGCCGAGACGGGGTCGCACTCGTGCGCGCGCAGGTGCGCCGAGGCGATGGGGTCGAGCGCGCTGGGTGCGGCGACCGCGATGCCGCACGGATTCGCGTGCTTGATGATCGCAACGGCGGGCTTCACCATGTCGAAGGCGGCACGCAGGGCGGCATCGGCATCGACGTAGTTGTTGTACGACATCTCCTTGCCCTGCAACTGCTTCGCCTGGGCGATGCCGTGACCCCCGAGGCGCGTGTAGATCGCGGCCCGCTGGTGCGAGTTCTCGCCGTAGCGCAGGGTCGTCATGCGCTCGGCCTTCATCGTCAGGTGCGCCGGGAGATCGTCGTGCTCGAGGGTGCCCTCGGAGAACCACGTCGCAACGGCGCGGTCGTACTCGCACGTGTGCGCGAAGGCGCGTGCCGCCAGCTCGCGGCGCTGCGCGAGGGTCGTGCCGCCGTTCGAGATCGCCTCGATGACGGCCGGGTACGACTCGGGCGAGACGACGATCGCGACGTTGGCGAAGTTCTTCGCCGAGGCGCGCACCATCGCCGGGCCTCCGATGTCGATCTGCTCGACGACGTCGGCAGGCGATGCTCCGGATGCCACGGTCTCGACGAACGGGTAGAGGTTCACCACGACGAGCTCGAACGGCCGGATGTCGAGCTCGGCGAGCTGACGCTCGTGGTCTTCGAGCCGCAGGTCGGCGAGGAGTCCCGCGTGGACGCCGGGATGCAGGGTCTTGACGCGACCGTCGAGGGACTCGGGGAAGCCCGTGACCGCCGCGACGTCGGTCACCGCATACCCCTCGGCACGCAGGAGAGCCGCGGAGCCCCCCGTCGACACGATCTCGACTCCGGCGGCGTCGAGCGCTGCGGCCAGGTCGAGGAGGCCCGACTTGTCGCTCACCGACACCAGGGCGCGGCGCACCGCGACGACATCGCGGTCGCGGTAGAGGTTCGGGTCGTGGCTCGGGCCGGCCATGGGGACTCCTTCGGCGTCAGGGGGTGTTCGCTGCGGTCGCGAGATCGAGCTCGCCCGTCGCGACGCGGCGGACGACGTCGATCAGCAGGCGCCGCTCGACGGGTTTGATGCGCTCGTGGAGGCTGTGCTCGTCGTCGCCCTCGAGGACGGGCACGCGCTCCTGCGCGAGGATCGGACCGGTGTCGACGCCCGTGTCGACCACGATGACGCTCGCCCCCGTCTGCACAGCACCCGCGGCGAGCGCGTCGCGCACGCCGTGAGCCCCCGGGAACTCGGGCAGATACGCGGGATGCGTGTTGATGATGCGCGGCGCCCACTCCTCGACGAGCGAGGCGGGCAGCAGACGCATGAGACCGCTCAGCACGATCAGATCGGGTCGCCAGACAGAGAGCTGCGCACCGAGCTCGGCTCCCCACTCCTCGCGCGTCGCGAACTGCTCCCACGGGACGAGGAACGTCGGGATGCCGTACTCCTCGGCGTGGGCGAAGCCATCCGCTTCGCGGTCGGCGCCGACGACGACGATCTCGGCGGGGAAGGAGGCGTCTGCCGCAGCATCCAGCAACGCCCGGAGATTGGAGCCCCCGCCCGAGATGAGGACAGCGACCGTGAGCACGCGCCTAGTCTACCGACGGCACGTCGACGACCGATTCGGACTCCGACGGCTCCGCGCGCTCGCCGCGAGTGCGATCGCGGCGGCGTGGGGACAGCAGCAGAATGCCGGCACCGACGAGCACTTCGAGGCCGACCGCGAGCGCGACCGGGCCGGGCTCCGGACCGACATCGGCGAGACTGCCGGGCCCGATGGATCCGGATGCGAGGGCGGCGAGGAGCGCAGCGGCGCCCGCCGCCGCGACCGCGATCCCCAGCGCGATGACGAGACGCACGCCCGCCCCGTCGGACTCCGGCTCGGGCTCGTCGCGCGGGTCGTCGCTCGGCGTGTCGGACGACCCGATCAGGCCCGCGAGCACGGCGGTGTGCGTGGCATCCGGAGCAGTCTCCTCAGGTTCGCGATCAGCGACCGGCCGCAGCACGAGCCGCGACCGCGCGATCCACCCCGCGAAGGCTCCGACCGCGACGGGGAGGAGCGCGAGCAGGAGCAGCCACGGGCTGAGCGACTCGGGCACGGCGCCGAGCACGGGGATGCCGGGGAGCACGCCCACCTGGGTACCGGCGGGCGCAACCGTCGTGCCCGTTCCGACGAGGAAGCCCGGGCCCGCGAGGAACGACATCGCCCACACCACCACGGTCGGCAGATAAGCGAGCTGTCCGATCGTGATGAGCGTCGCGCCCAGCGCATCGACGTGCGCGGACTCGAAGAGGGCGATGATCTCGCCCCCGCGGCCGATGAGCGCGACTGCCGTGAGCAGCGCGGCGAGACCCGCGAGCGCGACCACCACGACCGCCGTGCCGCGCGCGATGAGCGCGGGGACGTCGCCCCAGGCCGTGCCCTCGATGCCGTCCCGTGCGCGGGCGATCAGCCCCTCGCCGGCCTCGGTCCACTCCGTCACGCCGGCGCCGAGGAGCGCCGGGACGGCGAAGACGAGCCCCGGGAGCAGGATCGCCGTCCACAGCGTGGTGTCGGCGACGTCGATCGGCGAGGTGACGGCGACGGCCGCCGCGATCGCGGTGAAGAGCAGCGCGCCGGTGAGCACGCCCGTGATCCACGCTCCGGCCTGCGATGCGCGGCGGCCGGATCGCGCCGCGAAGATCGCCGTGAAGCCGGCGAAGGCGAGCGGTGCGAGAGAGACGGTGAAGGATGCCGCGGCGGGATCGATCCCCGTGACGGCGAGGTACTCGGGCGGCAGAGAGATCTCCAGCGGCACGAGGTGACCCAGCTGCCACACCTTGGCCGATGCCGGCCACAGGAGTCCCCAATCCGCGGCGCCGCCGCCGGCGAGCACCCACACGAGAGTGAGGGGTGCGAGCACGACGGCAAGGCCCACTGCCGCCGCGATGACGGCGTCGACCGCGGCGAGGATGAAGACGATCAGGCGATGCATGCCTCAACGACCCTATCCGCGGCGAGCCGCGTCATCCTCACCGGCACGCCTCTCTCGGGCGACTGACCGACCCGCTATCTTCATCCACGGAGGTCCACCCATGACAACAGCGCCGTCGTCCGCCCCCGACACCGTCGAGCCCGAGCCGAAGAACGGCTTCGACCGGTTCTTCGAGATCAGTCGTCGGCGATCAACCGTCGGCACCGAGGTGCGGGGCGGTGTCGTGACCTTCGTGACGATGGCGTACATCGTCATCCTGAACCCGATCATCCTGTCGTCGGGTGTCGACGTCGACGGCGACAGTCTGCCCTTCGTCGCCGTGGCTGCGGCGACCGCGCTCACCGCCGGTGTCATGACGATCCTGTTCGGACTCGTCACGCGACTGCCGTTCGCGTTCGCGGCCGGTCTCGGGATCAACTCGTTCCTCGCGGTCAGCGTCGTCGGGCAGGTGACGTGGTCCGAGGCGATGGGCCTCGTCGTCATCAACGGCCTCATCATCGTGCTGCTCGCGGCTACGGGGCTGCGGCGCATGATCTTCGACGCGGTACCGATCCAGCTGAAGCTCGCGATCACGGTCGGCATCGGCCTCTTCATCGCGTTCATCGGCTTCGTCGACGCGGGCTTTGTCACCTCGACCGGCGCGTCGTCGCCGCCGGTCGGCCTGGGCATCAACGGGTCTGTCTCGACGATCCCGACGCTCGTCTTCGTCATCACCATGCTGCTGACGGGCATCCTCGTCGCGCGCAAGGTCAAGGGCGGCATCCTGATCGGTCTCGTCAGCGGCACGGTGCTCGCCGTCGTCATCGAAGCGATCTGGAACATCGGGCCGAAGTTCACCGACGACGGCGTCAACCCCGGCGGCTGGGGACTCTCGGTGCCCGAGCTGCCGGCATCCCTCATCAGCCTTCCCGACCTCTCGCTGCTGGGTCAGGTGTCGTTCGGCTCGTTCGAGCGCATCGGCGTGCTGGCTGCCCTCATGCTCGTCTTCACGCTCGTCTTCACGAACTTCTTCGACGCGATGGGCACGATGACGGGCCTGTCGAAAGAGGCGGGGCTCGCCAACGAGAAGGGTGACTTCCCCCGCATCAAGTCGGCGCTCATCGTCGAAGGTGTCGGCGCGGTCGCCGGTGGACTCACCTCGAGCTCGTCCAGCACCGTCTTCATCGAGTCGGGCGCGGGCATCGGCGAAGGCGCACGCACCGGGTTCGCGAACGTCGTGACGGGAGCGCTGTTCCTCATCGCGATGTTCTTCACGCCGCTCGTGTCGATCGTGCCGAGCGAGGTCGCCGCAGCCGCCCTGGTGATCGTCGGCGCACTGATGATGTCCCAGATCCGCTTCATCGACTTCAGCGAGTTCTCGGTGCTGCTGCCGGTGTTCCTCACCGTCACCGTCATGCCGCTGACGTACTCGATCGCGAACGGCATCGGCGCGGGCTTCGTCTCGTGGGTCGTCGTGCGCTCGCTCTCGGGCAAGGCGAAGCAGATCAGCCCGCTTCTGTGGATTGTCGCAGCGGGCTTCCTGCTCTACTTCGCCCGCGGGCCGATCGAGGCGCTGCTTCAGGGCTGAGGCGCCGACCGCCACGCGCCGGACAGGGGCAGCTCTCCGCCGAACAGCTGAGTCACCGTCGCCGTCGAGAAGCCGCGATCGCGCAGGCCCGCGATCACATCGGGCGCCATTCGCACGGAGTTCTCGTGGATGTCGTGGAACAGGATGATGCCACCCGGCCGGGCGCCGTCGACAGCGGTGCGCAGCAGCTGCTCGTCGGTGACACCGGCCCAGTCGCGCGTGTCGACGTTCCACAGGATCGCGGGGATGCCGGCGATCTCGAGCACTTTGTCGTTGTACTCGCCGTACGGCGGGCGGAACATCGCGACGGGCTGCCCGCTGAGCTGCTGCAGGATGTCGCGCGAATCGTGCAGCTGGCGGCCGATCGCGGCGTCGTCGAGGGTGGGCAGCTGCGGATGGTTCCACGTGTGCGAGCCGATCTCGTGGCCCTCCTGCGAGACCCGACGTACCGTGTCGGGTCGATTCGCGGCGTTCGCACCGAGCATGAAGAACGTCGCCGAGACGTGCGCGTCGCGCAGCTCGTCGAGGAGCGTGGGGGTGAGCGAACCCGGACCGTCGTCGTAGGTCAGCGCGATGCAGGGCACGAGGGCGCAGTCGAGCCACTCCTGCGACGGCGGCACGGCGGACGGGCCGGCGTACGGCTGACCGCCCGATGCGAGGACCGCGCGGCCGAGGTCGGTCACGAGGCTCGCAGCGACCTCGGCGGGAACCTCGATCGTCAGCGGCTCCGTCGTCGCCGCGACGCCCAGATCGGTGAGCTCGGCGGTCGTGAAGCCCGCCGGGATCGTGAAGGCGAGCGTGCCGTCGGGCGTCGGCACGGTCGAGGTGAGCGCCGCACGGATCGCCGCGATCTCCTCCTCGCCCCCGCCGTCGGGTGGGGTGAGGCTGAGCGCACCGGCGTCACGCCGCAGCGCCTCGATCACGTCGTCGCCGAGGGCGGCGGCCGCGGCATCCGTCCACAGCTCCCCCGCCGCGCCCACCTCACCCGTCGACGTGTCGGTGTAGAGGATGGATGCCGCGTCCGACGCGACACCGTCGGCTGTCGCCATCACGACCCGCAGCCGCTCGCCGAACACCGTGCCGCCCGCGGCGACGATGTCGCACACCACGACGGCGCCGGGTGCCGAGAGCAGCTCGTCGGCCGGCGCGAGCGTCGAGCCGGCCGCGCAGCCGCGCTCCCCCAGGCCCGCCCCGACGGGGGATGCCTGGGGCCGATAGGCGGTGCCCGTGACTGCGGCGCGCCCGTCGATCGCGCGCCGGACGACGACGTCGACGGCCTTATTGAACCGTGCGACCTTCGCGCTCTTGCCCGGCAGGTACGTGAACCGCGCGTCGATGCCCACCGCGTCGTTGCGCAGGCGCTGCGCCGTCACGCCGGACGCGCTGGCAGGATCCAGCGGCGCGGGTGCGGCATCCATCACCCGCGTCTGGGTCGCGGGCCAGGTCGGCGGTGTCCACGCGGCGTCGACGGCAGGCGCGCACGCGGTGAGTGCGAACAGCGCCGCGACAATGACCGTCGCTGTGAGCGCGCGGCGCCGGTTCACGGCTGCACCCCGGCGAGCAGTTCACCGAACGCGGCGCGGTAGTCCGCGAGCTCGTGCCCCTCGGTGACGCGGACGTCGAAGAGGACGGATGCCGCATCCGTCTCGACGACGGCGACGATGCTGTCATCCCCCACGTCGGCGTGCGAGACCCGCAGTCCCGTCGACAGCGTCTCGGATCGCACCGGCCCGATCGTCACGTCGGGGACGACGCCGAACGCGGTCGTCAGTTCATCCTGCAGAGACGCGGACGGCGAGGTGACGTGCACCTCGAGCCCGCCGTCGGGCGTGCGGACGGTGAGCCCGTCGGGGCCGCCGAGCACGACCCAGCCTTCGGGAACGACGATGGATGCCGCGCCCACCGGCTCTGGCGTGACGCCGTCCGAGACCCGGGCACCCGCCTGCGCGAGCACGGGTGGCAGCGCGGTGACGAGCGCGAGCGCGACGAATACGATCGCTGCGGCGGCGCCGATCCCGGCGAGGATGCGATCCCACGGGGACGCCGGGAAGGGCTCCCGCGTCGTCGTCATGGGGCCCAGGCTATGTCAGCCTTCGACCGGTTCGAGGACGAACACGGCGATGAGCCGGTCGGTCTTCGCCTGGTAGTTCTCATAGTCGGGCCACGCCTCGACCGAGCGCGCCCACCACTCGTCGCGCTCGGCGCCCGACAGCTCGCGGGCGACGTAGTCGCGCTTGTCGGCGCCGTCCTGCAGCTCCACCTGCGGGTGGCGGCGCATGTTCTCGCCCCACTTCGGCTCGTCGGGCGCTCCGCCCTTCGACGCGACGACGGCGTAGCGTCCGTCGTGCTCGACGCGCATGAGCGCCGTCTTGCGCAGCGCGCCCGACTTCGCCCCGACCGTCGTGAGCACGATGATCGGCTTGCCTCGCAGGGTGTTCGCCTCGGCGCCCGCGGACGCCTCGAACTTCTCGGCCTGCACGCGGGCCCATTCGGACGTGGACGGTGCGTATTCTCCGGTCAACGGCATGGCTCCACCCTAATGGCGGCCTCGGCCTCGCGGCCGGTCTCAGTACCGTCGAGGCCAACGTGGCGAGCAGAAGCTCACATGCTTCCGAGAGCCACCGGACGCACTCCGGCCACAGCCGTTTCCAGTCAGGCGCGAGTCAGACCTACGATCTTCCCCAGATTCGGCGCCACAACTTGTCAAGAGACAGATGGATGCGGATCCGTTGATCCCCGAGTTGCACGATGCGGGTAGGCGCCTTGAGGAACCTCGATGTCGTGAGCTCACTCTTGCCTTCCAGATACGCCTGCCCTATGGCGATCAAGTGTTGAAGAATCTCTCTGATCTCTTCGGACGAAGCATCCTCATCCACGATGTCGTACATGAACCCGCCATCGAGCTGGAGTGTGAACCACCCTGTGCCGGGAGTGGAAACGGCTGCCCACCTCTCCGCTCCCTCGTGGTGTTCGAGCACCATTCCGGCGAGGCCGTTGCGCTCCTCCACCACTGAACGCAGGCCTTTACGTTCGGGGCGAAGGGATTCGAGCACAGCGAGGGCTTCGTCCACGCTCATCGCATGTACCTCTTCCGAATCCCCACTGCCAGCGCGTTGGGTTGTATGTCAGTCACGACGGCGCGGCCCCGACCGATGGCGCTTGTCCGCTCGTGTGAATGCGAATGTGGAAGCTACCGCGGCGAGAACCGTGATCACCGCCACGAAGATGAGCCGCACGCCGATTGGCTCAGGTAGGCAAAGAACGACGATCGACGCGATCAGCCATCCCACTCCATGACCGCTAGTTAGCAAGAACTTTAGGTACTTCATCACACCGCCCGACTACCACGCCAGGTTGCGCGGTTGTAGAAGTCGTGGAGACCTTGGGCGGTCTGCACATAGCCAACTGTGGTCCCGCCCGCGCGTATCGCATTACCCCAGCTGCGATCCCACCTTCTCACGCCCGCGGCGGCGCGTTGCCTCTCCCGCTTCATCGCTTTGGCGCGGCCACCGGTCAGACCCTTCGGGAACTGCTTGCCGATCCCCTGAAACGATTTCGTGACAGCGCGTGACACAGCAGCCCCGACACCAAACGATGCCACCGCGACTAGCTCCGAGACGCCGGTCTGCGGGTCGCCTTTGGCGAAGGCGTTGATCGCAAGACCGAGGCTGATGCCAGCGGAGACTATTCCACACACAGCACAACCGAATATTGCGGCGACGCCGAGCACCAGTGAGATGTCGCCGAGCACCTCTTCGGGTGTGTCCCAGAATTGCCCGGTGAGGTCGTGTTTGTTGATGGGGTCTGTGGGCCAGACGTAGTCGTTGTCGACGCCGCCTTCGACGGGATCCACTTGCAGGAACCTGCCGAGTGCGGGCAGGTACACCCGGGCACCCATCTGCACGATCAGCACCCCACCCGCCGACGTGTCAGCCTGCTTCGCGGCACCCTGATGCCACGCGAGCGTCCCATCGCCGGCGACGCCCGACTCGTTCGCTGCGGGCGTGCCGATCG
>NZ_JAKNUT010000006.1 GCF_023155855.1 Microbacterium aoyamense
ACCGGCCGGGGCAGGGCACGCTGGGCGACGAGGTGGAAGCCGGCGCTGAACGCGTTCGCGATCGCATTCGAAGGCCGTATCAACTAATGACCGCCAGACCAGATCCACCGTTTATCGGACACACCCGCGGAATGATGCGCGCTGCTCTGCAGGTTCGCGGACTTCCTGCGGACTCGTTGCGGACTGCGGCCAGCTGATCGCTCGGCTTTCCGCGTGTTTGCGCGGGAGTCGGGCGGTTGTCAGACGTTGAAGCGGAACTCGACGACGTCGCCGTCCTGCATGACGTAGTCCTTGCCCTCGAGGCGGGCTTTGCCCTTCGAGCGGGCCTCGACGACCGAGCCGGTCTCGATGAGGTCGTCGAACGAGATGACCTCGGCCTTGATGAAGCCCTTCTCGAAGTCGGTGTGGATGACGCCGGCGGCCTGCGGGGCCTTCCAGCCCTTGCCGATCGTCCAGGCGCGCGCCTCCTTCGGACCTGCCGTGAGGTACGTCTGCAGTCCCAGGGTGTCGAACCCGATGCGCGCGAGCTGGTCGAGACCCGACTCTTCCTGCCCCGTCGACGCGAGCAGCTCTGCCGCATCCTCGGGATCGAGGTCGATCAGCTCGGACTCGATCTTCGCGTCGAGGAACACCGCCTTGGCCGGCGCGACGAGGGCTTCGAGCTCGGCCCTGCGCGTGGCATCCGTCAACACCGCCTCATCGACGTTGAAGACGAAGATGAACGGCTTCGCGGTGAGCAGCCCGAGCTCCTTGATCGGAGCGAGGTCGATCGCGGATGCCGAGAGCAGCTCACCCCGCTGCAGTGCATCGCGCGCCTCGATCGCAGCCGCGAGGACCGAGGGGTCGAGCTTGCGGCCCTTGACCTCCTTCTCGTAGCGCGTGATCGCCTTCTCGAGCGTCTCGAGGTCGGCGAGCTGCAGCTCGGCGTTGATCGTCTCCATGTCGTTGCGGGGGTTCACCGTGCCCTCGACGTGGACGACGTCGTCATCCGTGAAGCCGCGGACGACCTGTGCGATCGCGTCCGCTTCGCGGATGTTCGCGAGGAACTTGTTGCCGAGCCCCTCACCCTCGGACGCGCCCCGCACGATGCCGGCGATGTCGACGAACGACACGGCCGCGGGCAGGATGCGCTCGGAGTGGAACACCTCGGCGAGCTTCTCGAGCCGAGGGTCGGGGAGGTTCACGACACCGATGTTGGGCTCGATCGTCGCGAACGGATAGTTCGCCGCGAGCACCGCGTTCTTGGTCAGCGCGTTGAAGAGGGTGGACTTGCCGACGTTGGGCAGGCCGACGATGCCGATAGTGAGAGCCACGGGCACCCAGTCTAGTTCGGACGGATGTATCGGAATGCGGCGGTCACGTACGGCAGCGCGATCCGCTCCTCGTCGGGGAGCACGGCGCGCACATCGTCGAGCACCTGCGCCTGCTCCGTGGACGAGAGGAGCGCGAAGTAGCTGCGCGAGCGCACGTCGGCGAGGATCTCGTCGCGCGTGGTCTCTCGCATCCATTCGACGGACAAACGCCCCGGCTCACCGAAGGGCGCATCGACCTCGGCGTCGACCTCGCCGCCGCGGTAGTGGTCGCCGTCGGCGCGCATCGCGGTGCCGAGCGCCCGCACCCACGGCACGCGCTCGACGCGAAGGTTCCAGACGAGACCGAGCGTGCCGCCCGGCCGCAGGACGCGCGCGACCTCGGCGGTCGCCGCGGGGACGTCGACCCAGTGCCACGCCTGCGCGAAGACGACGGCGTCGATGGATGCTGCGGCCACCGGCATCCGCTCACCCGTCCCCTGCAGGGCCACGGCCTCGGGCACTGCGGCGCGCAGTTCGTCGAGCATCGCGGCGGACGGCTCGATCGCGACGACCGACCTGCCCGGTCGCACGAGCAGCCGGGCGAACAGGCCGGTCCCGGCTCCGACGTCGGCGACGATGGCCGCGTCATCCGGCACGAGGAACTCCACGACGGCCGCGGGATACGTCGGTCGCGCCGTCGCGTAGCGCCGCGACCGGGTCGAAGTCGGCGGCACTCACGGCCGCACCGCTCGATAGACGTGCGTCACGTACGGAAGCTCGATCATCTCCTCCTGCGCGTGCGCGTCGAAGAGCGCCTCGACCTCGTCCAGAATGCGCGCTCGCTCGTCGCCGGTCGCCGTGATGATGTAGCTGCGCGACGCGACCATGTGCAGCAGGGCCTCCCGCGTCATGGTGCGCGTCCACGTCCACGTGCGGGATTCGGGAGCGCCGAACGGCTCCCCGACGCGCACGCCGTCGCCCGCGAGCATCTGCTCGGCGTGGCTGCCGTGCATCGCACGCGTGAGCGCGGCGACCCACGGCACGGATTCGTCGCGGATGTTCCAGATCAGCCCGAGGGCGCCGCCGGGCCGCAGCACACGCGCGGCCTCGGCCGCGCCGAGATCGGGATCGACCCAATGCCACGCCTGACCGAGCACGACCGCATCGACCGAGGCGTCGCGCAGCGGCATCCCCTCCGCTGTTCCGACGAAGGTCGGGATGCCGTGCACCGCCGCACGGAGCGACTCGAGCATGGCGGGGTCGGGGTCGATCGCGACCGCCTCGCCCCCGGCCTCGACGACGACGCGGGTGAGCTTGCCGGTTCCGGCGCCCACGTCCGCGACACGCAGCGCGTGGCCCTCGCGGCGGGCGGGCTCCAGCATCCACTCCACCGCGGCCAGCGGGTAATCCGGCCTGCCCGCCTCGTACGCGCCCGCGGCGGTTCCGAACGACCTGGACATCTCCTCGCGATCGGCCATGCTCCGAGCCTACGGCGTGGCTCCCCGAGGATGTCGGCGGGCCGGGCGAGAGTGGAGTCGTGCCCTTGGACTTCACCGCGATCGACTTCGAGACGGCGAACTCCAGCAACGCGTCGGCCTGCGCAGTCGGTCTCGTACGCGTGCGCGACGGCGAGGTCGTCGCCAAGACCGGATGGCTGATCCATCCCCCGGCGGGGCACGACCGGTTCTTCGAGCTCAACACGCGCATCCACGGCATCCGCGCCGAAGACGTCGTCGGGGCCATGTCGTGGAGCGAGCAGCTCGTGGAACTCGCGGCCTTCGCGGGCGACGACGTGCTCGTCGCGCACAACGCGGGATTCGACATGGCCGTGCTCAAGCGGGCGTGCGAGGCGACGGGCGACGACTGCCCGCCGTACCGCTACGCGTGCAGCCTGCAGGTCGCCCGGAGCGTCTACCAGCTCGCGTCGTACCGATTGCCGTTCGTGGCGGCCGAGGCGGGATTCCCCGACTTCCCGCACCACAATGCGACGGCCGACGCCCTCGCGTGCGCGCACGTCATGATCGACGCAGCCCGGCGGGTCGGCGCCGACGACATCGACTCCCTCGCGGCGGGAGCGAGTGTGCGGGTGTCGCAGATCCGGTTCGCCCCCGCCCCCGACACGACGGTCTTCGCCGCCTGACAGCGATGTCGGAGGCATCCGTCACCATGTGCTCATGGATGCACTGACTGTCTCGCTCCTCGTGATCGGCTGCCTCGCGCTCGGCGCGCTGGCGGGGTGGGTCGCGGGTCTCGCCCGCGCGACGGCGCGCGCGACGCGCGAGCACGCAGAGCTGCGGGCACGTCTCGCGGCCTCCGAGGCGGCGCGGCAGGGGGTACAGGCCCAGCTCGACCACCAGCACGTGCTGTATCGCGAGCTCGCGGCGCAGACCCGCACGGACCAGGCGCAGCGCGAAGAACGCGAGCGCCGCGAGCAGACGGTGCTGCGCGCCCTCGCACCCGTGCAGGAGTCGCTGCAGTCGATGCGCGCGAAGGTCGACGAGCTCGAGCGCGATCGGCAGGAGCAGTACGGCTCGCTCGCCGAGCAGCTGCGCCGGGCGCACGAGTCCGACGAGTCGCTGCGCGCGACGACCGAGTCGCTCGCGAGCACGCTGCGCTCGGGGAGCACGCGCGGAGTCTGGGGCGAGACGCAACTCCGCCGCGTCGTCGAGGCGGCAGGGCTCACGAGGTACGTCGACTTCGATCTGCAGCAGTCGGTGTCGACGGATGCCGGGGCCGGGCGCCCCGACATGGTCATCCGCCTGCCCGGCGAGAAGGCGATCGCCGTCGACGCGAAGGTGCCGCTCGACGCCTACCTCGAGGCGAGCGCGATCCCCTTCACGGCGCAGGGGGCCGAGGCGGGCCGCCGTCGCGCGCTGCTCGAGAAGCACGTCAAGGCCGTCCGCGCGCACGTCGACGCGCTCGCGAAGAAGTCCTACTGGGCGGGGCTCACCTCGAGCCCCGAGTTCGTCGTGTGCTTCGTGCCGAGCGAATCGCTGCTCGCGGCGGCGCTCGAAGAGGACCCGTCGCTGCTCGACTACGCCTTCGGCAAGCGCGTCGCGCTCGCCTCTCCGGTCAACCTGTGGGCCGTGCTCAAGACGGTCGCCTACACGTGGACGCAGCAGGACGTGTCGGTCGAAGCCCGCGCGTTGTTCGATCTCGGCAACCAGCTGTACGAACGCCTCGGCGGACTCGCCGGGCACGCCGACGATCTCCGCCGCGCGATCGAGCGCACGGTCGACAGCTACAACCGTTTCGCCGGCTCCCTCGAGTCCCGGGTGCTGGTCACGGCCCGCAAGTTCCCGGGGATCGACGAGACGAAGCTGGATGCCACGACCGCGCCCGCGGCGATCGAGAAGTCTCCGCGACGGCTCGTCGCGCCCGAGTTGCTCGACGCGCTCGCCGACGACACCATGAGTGGACCCCCGGAACATCGCGCCGGCGAGCCCGCTCCCGAGCGACCGGGGCATCGCGCCGAGATCGGGGACCTGCGCGAGCGGCTCGACGTGCTCGACGGCCTCGAGGTCTCGGCGGAGTAGGGCCGAGGTCAGGAGCCGCCGGGCACGAAGCTCAGCAGGGCGATCACGGCGCCCGAGATGAAGACGAAGGCGCCGATGAGCCACCAGGCGCTGACCTCGTGCCCTTCGTCACGCCGCACGCGCAGCAGCACGTCGGGGCGACGAGCGGGATCGATCGCGTCGGCGACGACCGCCTGCGCGCCGGTCTTGGCCTCGGGTTCGACCGACGCCGAGCTGCCGGTCGACGGAACAGCGGTGGGACCGCTGGTCGGTGCAGACATCGTCGACCTCCTGGGGGCGAGAAACGGGCGTGCGTCGCCGGTGACACCGCTATCGATTGTGCCAGACGACTGCGCACCCGCGCTGGAGGCCGTGCCCCGAAGGGCTAAAGCCACTTCGACGTGAGGTGCTCCGACGAGATGCGGCGAAGCGTGCCCGACGCGCCGCGCAGCACCACGCTCTCGGTGTAGACGTAGCCGCCCTCGCGGCGAACGCCGGCGACGAGTTGGCCGTCCGTCACGCCGGTCGCCACGAAGATCGTGTTGCTGCCCTTGACCAGTTCGTCGGCTTCGTAGACGTGGTCGTCGAGCTTGAGCCCGGCATCCAGCCCCTTCTGCTTCTCATCGTCGTCCCGGGGCCACAGTCGCCCCTGGATGTGGCCGCCGAGCGCCTTGATCGCGCAGGCGGTGACGATGCCCTCGGGGCTGCCGCCGACCCCGACGCACATGTCGGTGCGCGCGTTGTGGCGCGCGGCGTTGATCCCGCCCGCGACGTCGCCGTCGGACATGAGGCGCGTGCCCGCTCCGGCCTCGCGGATCTCTTCGATGAGGCGATCGTGGCGGGGCCGGTGCAGCACCGAGACGACGATCTCGTCGACGGGCTTGCCGAGCGCCTTGGCCAGCAGGCGGATGTTCTCGCCGATGGGCAGTCGGATGTCGACCACGCCGACACCCGCGGGGCCGGTGACGAGCTTGTCCATATAGAACACCGACGACGCGTCGAGCATCGTGCCGTGCTCCGAGACCGCGATGACCGACAGGGCGTTGTTGCGCCCCGCGGCGGTGAGCGAGGTGCCGTCGATCGGGTCGACCGCGACGTCGCACTTCGGACCGCGTCCGTTGCCGACCTTCTCGCCGTTGAACAGCATGGGCGCTTCGTCCTTCTCGCCCTCGCCGATCACGATCGTGCCGTCGAAGTTGACCGTCGTGAAGAACGCCCGCATCGCGTCGACCGCCGCGCCGTCGGCGTCCTCCTTGCGACCGCGGCCGATGAACGGCACGGCGCGGATGGCCGCGGCCTCCGTCGCCCGGACCAGCTCGAGAGCCAGATTTCGATCGGGATGCAGGGGGCTCATGTCGGCCGTCAGACTCACCATGCCGCCAGCCTAGCCAGCATGCCCTCCCCGAACACGGGTGGGACGGTCGGCACGGATGAAGGAATCACGCTTCTTTCGTGGACGGTCAGAAGCCGGCATCCCGTCACCACGGCCTCACGCGCGTCGCTTCGCTAGGCTGTGGCGTGAACCACGAGACCTTCACGTCAGGAGCCCTCATGCCCGTCGCAACTCCCGAGCAGTACGCCGAAATGCTGGACCGCGCGAAGGCGGGTGGCTTCGCGTATCCCGCCATCAACGCTGCGAGCTCGCAGTCCGTCAATGCCGTGCTCCAGGGCCTGACCGAGGCCGGCTCCGACGGCATCCTCCAGGTCACGACGGGCGGCGCCGACTACTTCGCCGGCCACACCGTCAAGGGCCGCGCGACCGGCGCGCTCGCGTTCGCCGCCTTCGTGCACGAGGTCGCCAAGAGCTACCCGATCACGGTCGCCCTGCACACCGATCACTGCCCGAAGCCCGCCCTCGAGGACTTCGTGCTGCCCCTCATCAAGGCTTCCGAGGCGGTCGTAGCGGACGGCGGAAACCCGATCTTCCAGTCACACATGTGGGACGGCTCGGCCGTGCCCCTCGCCGAGAACATCGAGATCGCGAAGGAGATCCTCCCCCGCATGAAGGCGATCAGCGCCATCCTCGAGGTCGAGATCGGCGTCGTCGGCGGCGAAGAGGACGGCGTCAAGCACGAGGGCACGAACGACGCCCTCTACACGACGACGGCCGACGTCGCACAGGTGGTCGAGGCGCTCGGCCTGGGCGACCAGGGCCGCTGGATCGCCGCGCTCACGTTCGGCAACGTCCACGGCGTCTACAAGCCGGGCAACGTCAAGCTCAAGCCCGAGCTCCTCGGCGAGATCCAGGCCGGCATCGCCGCTCAGTTCGGCACGGGTGAGAAGCCCCTCGACCTCGTGTTCCACGGCGGCAGCGGTTCGACCGACGAGGAGATCGCCCTCGCCGTGGCGAACGGTGTCGTGAAGATGAACATCGACACCGACACGCAGTACGCGTTCACGCGCTCGGTCGCGGGCTTCATGTTCCAGAACTACGACGGCGTGCTCAAGGTCGACGGCGAGGTCGGCAACAAGAAGGCCTACGACCCGCGTGCGTGGGGCAAGATCGCCGAGTCGGCGATGGCCGCCCGTGTCGTCGAGGCGACGCAGCAGCTCGGCTCGGCGGGCAAGTCGCAGAGCTGACGCGAGACACGAATGGATGCCTCGGCCGCTCGGCCGGGGCATCCGTCATGTCCGGCGTCAGGCGCCCATCGAGCGGATGTACTCCTGGAAGGCCGGGTCGCTCGCGAGCGGCACCGAGAGGCAGATCACGATCGCCACGTACGCGACGACGGCACCCACGACGGGGATCCACCACGAGAGCTTGCCGGCGCGCAGTCGCCGCCACGCGGCGAGCGCCGTGATGAGATAGGTCGCCAGCAGCAGCACCCCCGCGATCGCGCCCCACATGTCGGCGCTCGGCGTGTTCGTGAAATCGCCGGGGATGCCCATGGCCTCGAACGTGCGGGCGAACGCCGTGCCGACGTCGAAGAAGCTCGGCACCGAGAACACGACGTTCACGGCGCCCATCGCGAGCAGCACGATCGTGATGATCCGATCCGCCGGCGGTCGCGCCGCGACGGGCGCCGGCGCGACCGGTCCCGGTGCAATTGCAGGTGCAGGTGCAGGTGCAGGTGCGATCCCGGCCGACAGCGCGTCGGTCACATCGGGTTGCTGGATGCGGGAGCGCTGCTCCTCGGGCGAGGCGTACTCGCCGTACCGCGGACGCTGCCTGCCGTCCGGGCCGACCTCGGGAGCGAGATCGCTCACGAGCGACCCCCTCGACCGCCGAGAGCGCGATCGTCGCGCTTGCCCGCGGCATCCTGTCGCAGCTCCTTGGGCAGCGAGAAGATGAGGTCCTCTTCGGCCGTGCGCACCTCTTCGACGTCGAGGTAGCCGGCCGTCGCGAGGTCCGCGAGGACTTCGCTCACGAGGACCTCGGGAACGGATGCCCCCGAGGTGACGCCCACCGTCGTGACACCGTCGAACCACGCCTGCTCGATCTCGTCGGCGTAGTCGACGCGGTACGCGGCCTTCGCGCCGTATTCGAGCGCGACCTCGACGAGACGCACGCTGTTGGACGAGTTCGCGGAGCCGACGACGATGACGAGGTCGGCGTCCTTGGCGACCTTCTTGATCGCGACCTGACGGTTCTGCGTCGCGTAGCAGATGTCGTCCGACGGCGGGTCCTGCAGCTCGGGGAACCGCGCGCGCAGGCGGCGCACGGTCTCCATCGTCTCGTCGACCGAGAGCGTCGTCTGCGACAGCCACACGACCTTCGAGGGATCCTTCACCTCGATGCGGTCGGCGTCGTCGGGCGAGTTGACGATCGTGACGTGGTCGGGCGCCTCACCGGCCGTGCCCTCGACCTCTTCGTGCCCCTCGTGCCCGATGAGCAGGATCTCGAAGTCGTCGCGCGCGAAACGCACGGCCTCGCGATGCACCTTCGTCACGAGGGGGCACGTCGCGTCGATGGCCTGGAGTCCGCGATCGGAGGCCGCGTTCACGACCGCCGGTGACACCCCGTGCGCGCTGAAGACGACGTGCGCCCCTGCGGGAACCTCGTCGACCTCCTCGACGAAGATCGCGCCCTTGCCCTCGAGCTCGGTCACGACGTGGATGTTGTGCACGATCTGCTTGCGCACGTACACCGGCGCGCCGAAGCGCTCGAGCGCCTTCTCGACGGCGATGACGGCGCGGTCCACGCCGGCGCAGTAACCGCGCGGAGACGCGAGCAGCACCCGCTTGTGTCCGTCGACCGGGATATCCTTGAGGCGCTCGCGCCGGCGGGGCACGCGCGGAATGGGCATGCGGACGGCCGGGGCTGCGGGGGCGACACTCACCCTCCGATTCTACGGTGGCCCCCTGAGCACGCGGCGAGAGGACGACATGACGACCTTCCAGCCCGCGGCGATCCCCGGCGAAGCTCCTCCGCCCGACTCCGTCGCGCCCCGCGACTCGAAGCCCGACGCCCCGACATCCGTCGCCCGCCTCAACGACACCATCAAGGGTTTCGTGCAGAACTGGGGCGTCGTATGGATCGAGGGCGAGATCACGCAGTGGAACCTGCGCGGCGGCAACGTCTTCGGCCGCATCAAGGATCTCGTGACCGACTCGGCGATCTCGTTCCGCCTGTGGTCGTCGACGCGCGATCGGATCCCGAACGACCTCAAGGTCGGCGATCACATCATCGCGTGCGTCAAGGCCGACTACTTCGTCAAGACGGGCGACTTCACCTTCACGATCTCGGCGATGCGCCACGTCGGCCTCGGCGACCAGCTCGAGAAGCTCGAGCGTCTGCGCGCGCAGCTGCGCTCGGAGGGCCTGTTCGATCCCGCGCGCAAGAAGCCGATCCCGTTCCTGCCGCACCTCATCGGCCTCATCACGGGCGAGAACTCCGACGCCGAGAAGGACGTGCACCGCAACGCCGAGCTGCGCTGGCCGCAGGTGCGGTTCCGCACCAAGCATGCGGCGGTCCAGGGCGACCGGTGCGTTCCCGAGACGATCGCGGCTCTCAAGGCGATGGATGCCGACCCCGACGTCGACGTCATCGTGATCGCCCGCGGCGGTGGTGATCCCCAGTCCCTGCTCGGGTTCAGCGACGAGCGACTGCTGCGGGCAGTGGCCGCGGCATCCACTCCCGTCGTCAGCGCGATCGGCCACGAGAACGACCATCCGCTCCTCGACGACGTCGCAGACCTCCGCGCATCGACGCCGACGGACGCCGCGAAGCGCATCGTTCCCGATGTCGCCGAGCAGCGCTCGCTCGTCGGGCAGCTGCGCGCGCGACTGACGTCGCGTCTCACGCACCGGGTGAACCACGACATCGCGCAGCTCGAGCAGCTGCGGTCGCGGCCCGTGCTGCGCGCGCCCGAGACGCTGCTCACGACGCGCTCGCACGAGGTGTACGTGCTCGCGGGCCGGGGTCGCGAGCGCATCGACCGTGCTCTCGACGTCGCCCACCGCCAGACGGCTGAGCTGCGAGCCACGCTGCGCGCCCTGTCGCCGGCGTCGACCCTCGCGCGCGGGTACGCGATCGCGCACCTCGCCGACGGAGTGATCGTGCGGGATGCCGCGCAGGCGCCGTCCGGGACGCCGGTCGTCGTGACGGTCGGCGAGGGGTCGTTCGCCGCGCGTTCCGACGGGCCGATCGACGAAGTGAGCCCGACCTAAGATGGATGTCATGACCGAAGCGGTGGAGAGCCTCTCGTTCGAGCAGGCGCGCGACGAACTCGTCCGCGTCGTCGCCGAGCTCGAGCAGGGTTCCCCCACCCTCGAGCAGTCGCTCGCCCTGTGGGAGCGCGGCGAGGCCCTCGCGACCCGTTGCGAGGAGTGGCTCCTCGGCGCGAAGAAGCGCCTCGACGCGGCACGACCGTCTTCGGGCGAGGAGCAGTGATGGCGGAGCGCCAGCGCGTCGTCGCCGAGCTCGGACGCCCCGAGACGCCCGATGAGACGGCGGCACGCAAGGCCGAGTCATCCCGCATCTACCGCTCCAGCCAGACGACGCGCAACCTCGTCGCGGCGCTCATCGCGACGCTGATCGTCGTCGCGGTCATCATCTTCGCCGTCCCACGCGGCACGCCGGCGCCGCAGGATCCCCTCGACATCTCCGCAGCGGCCGAGCGCGTCTCCTCCTCGGAGGGACGCACGGCGATCTCGCCCGAACTCCCCGAGGATTGGACCGCGACGCGCGCGACGATCGACGGCGAAGGATCCGTCCGCACGTGGCTCATCCTCACGACACCGACGGACGAAGAGATCCCCGGATTCCTCCGCATCGCACAGGGCTTCGACGCCGATGAGGCGTGGCCCGCTCGTGTGCTGTCAGGCGCGGCTCCGGTCGGAGCCGTCACGATCGACGGCATCCCGTGGGATCGCTACGAACTCGACCCGTCGCGCACGGGTAACATCTCGGTCGCGCTCTCGACGCGTGCGGGAGCGGACACGATCCTCGTCTACGGCCAGGCGGACGCCGCGACGCTCGAGCAGGTCGCGGGCTCGGTCACCGATCAGGTGCGAGAACTCCAGGAGGAAGCGCAGTGACCGAGAGGACGCCTCAGCAGGTCTGGGATGAGATGCGGCGCGGCAACGCCCGATTCGTCGCGGGCGAACCGAGGCATCCGCGTCAGGACGTCGAACGTCGAGCCGAACTCGCGGGCGGGCAGCGCCCCACTGCGGCTCTTTTCGGGTGCTCCGACTCACGGCTCGCGGCCGAGATCATCTTCGACGAGGGCCTGGGCGACCTCTTCGTCGTGCGCAACGCCGGCCAGGTCATCTCGGACTCGGTCATCGGCAGCCTCGAGTACGCCGTCGCCGTTCTCGAGGTTCCGCTCATCGTCATCCTCGGCCATGACGCATGCGGCGCCGTCAATGCGGCCATCGAGAGCACTCAGCTGGATGCTCCGCCTCTTCCGGCCCTCATCTGGCGCCAGATCGCGCCTATCGTGCCCGCCGCTCGCCGCGTCATCCGCAGCTCGATGGTCGACGGCGTGCCGCCGACGACCATCGACGCCGAAGCGGTCGGCCGAGAGCACCTGCGCGACACCGTCGCGGCGCTCCTGCATTCGTCGGAGCTCATCAGCCAGGCCGTCGCCGAGGGCCGGCTCGGCATCGTGGGGGCGAACTACCGCCTCGCCGAGGGCGCCGCCGTGCCCTCCATCAGCCTCGGCGTCGATTCGGACGCCTGATACTCACACGAACCGGCTCTCACGCCACCGACACACGAGAAGGAACAACGACGTGACTGACATCGAGTACCGCATCGAGCACGACACGATGGGCGAAGTGCGCGTGCCCAAGGACGCCCTGTACGCCGCGCAGACGCAGCGCGCGGTCGAGAACTTCCCGATCTCGGGCGACCCCCTCGAGCCCGCGCAGATCGTGGCCCTGGCTCGCATCAAGAAGGCCGCCGCGCTCGCCAACAAGGAGCTCGGCACGCTCGACGGTGCCATCGCCGACGCCATCGCACGCTCAGCCGACCGCATCATCGCCGGCGAGTTCGTCGACCAGTTCCCGATCGACGTCTACCAGACCGGCAGCGGCACGTCCTCGAACATGAACATGAACGAGGTCCTGGCGACGCTCGCGACGGCCGACCTCGGTGCGAACGTCCACCCGAACGACCACGTCAACGCGTCGCAGTCGTCGAACGACGTCTTCCCCACCTCCGTCCACATCGCCGTGACGCAGGAGCTCATCGACGACCTCATCCCGGCGCTCGACCACCTCGCGGTCGCGTTCGAGAAGAAGGCCGACGAGTGGAAGAGCGTCGTGAAGTCCGGCCGTACGCACCTGATGGATGCGACGCCCGTCACCCTCGGCCAGGAGTTCGGCGGGTACGCGCGGCAGATCCGGCTCGGCATCGAGCGCGTCCAGGCCGTGCTCCCCCGCGTCGCCGAGGTTCCGCTCGGCGGCACCGCGGTCGGCACGGGCATCAACACCCCCCTCGGCTTCCCCCAGAAGGTGCTCGAGCTGATCGTCGCCGACACCGAACTGCCGATCACCGAGGCGAAGGACCACTTCGAGGCGCAGGCGAACCGCGATGGGCTGGTCGAGGCATCCGGCGCACTGCGCACGATCGCCGTCTCACTCACCAAGATCAACAACGACATCCGCTGGATGGGCTCGGGGCCGAACACGGGTCTCGGCGAACTGCACATCCCCGATCTGCAGCCCGGCTCGTCGATCATGCCCGGCAAGGTCAACCCCGTCGTGCCCGAAGCGACACTCATGGTGTGCGCGCGGGTCATCGGCAACGATGCGACGATCGCGTGGGCCGGGGCATCCGGATCCTTCGAGCTCAACGTCGCGATCCCGGTCATGGGTTCGGCACTGCTCGAGTCGATCGAGCTGCTCGCGAACGCCTCGCGCCTGCTCGCCGACAAGACGATCGACGGACTCGAGGCGAACATCGAACGCACGTCGGCTCTCGCCGGCATGTCGCCCTCGATCGTGACGCCGCTCAACAAGCTGATCGGCTACGAAGCGGCGGCGAAGATCGCGAAGCACTCCGTCGCGAAGGGCATCACGGTGCGCGAGGCCGTCATCGACCTCGGCTACGTGGAGCGCGGCGAGATCACGCTCGAGCAGCTCGACGAGAAGCTCGACCTGCTCTCGATGACGCACCCGGGCTGAGCTTCGCGCGCAAGCGGGCCTACGAGCGCCATAATCAGTGAGTGGCCCGCACACCTCGCCCGATCTCGGCCCGCGCCCGCATCCTCGCGGCCGTGCTGGCGGTCGCGTGCGTCGGCCTCGCGATCGTCGGCAGCGTGACGTTCCTCGTGCAGCGCGAGTGGGTGCTGCGCGAGATCGACGATCGGCTGATCGCCCAGGTCGAGGTGCTCGATGAGATCGCCGAGGAGGCCGGAGATCCGCCCGCGAGCGTCGAGGACTTCCTCCGGGATGCCGCGGTGGGCCTCGTTCCGGGCGCGAACGAGGCATCGCTCGCCATCATCGACGGTGTGCCGCTGTTCTCCCCCTCGACGCGTTCGGGTTTCGACATCTCTCAGGAGCAGTCGTTCATCGACCGGGTCGTCGCCGAGACGGATGCCGACACCGAGCCGATCCCGCGAACAGTCGTCACCGACAGCGGTTCGGTACGCTATATCGCGATCCCCGTCACGATCGACGGCGAGACCGGAGTGTACGTCCGCGCGGTCGACCTGGAGGCCGAGCTCGCGCCCGTGTCGGCGGCGATGACGACGTACGGCATCGCGGCGATCGTCGTCCTCGTCGCGATGGGAGTCGTGGGCTGGTTCGTGACGGGGCGACTGCTTTCGCCGATCCGGCACTTGCGCGAGACGGCGGACTCGATCACCCTGACCGACCTCTCACCCCGCTTGAGCGCCGAGGGCAACGACGACATCGCCGACCTGTCGCGCACGGTCAACTCCATGCTGGATCGCCTGGAAGGCTCGGTCGACGTCCAGCGCCAGCTCCTCGATGACGTGCGCCACGAGCTCAAGACGCCGATCACGATCGTGCGCGGCCATCTCGAGCTGATGGACCCGTCCGACGTCACCGATGTGCAGAGCGCTCGGGCTCTCGGGATCGCCGAACTCGACCGCATGACGCGCCTCGTCGAGGACATCGACGTGCTCGCCACCGTCGAGGGCGGTTCGTTCGCGACGGAGCGCCTGGAACTGCGCGGTCTGACGCACCGCGTGGGCGAACTCGTCTCGGTCATCCCCGGCCACCGCTGGAGCGTCGAGACCGCCGCCCGCGCGCAGCTCGTCGGCGACTACGACCGCCTCATTCAGGCGTGGCTGCAGCTCGCCGAGAACGCCGCCAAATACACACCCGAAGGCACGCCCATCGAGATCGGGAGCGGCTTCGACGGCGAAGGCGCGCACCTGTGGGTGCGCGATCACGGCTCCGGCATCCCGCCGGCCGTCCGTCACCGCATCTTCCGCCGCTTCGACCGCGCCCACGGCAAGCGCACGGTCGGCGGTTCCGGACTCGGACTTGCGATCGTCGACGCCATCGCGAAGGCGCACGGCGGGCACTGCGGCGTGACCGACACCCCCGGCGGAGGCGCCACCTTCACGATCCATCTCCCCGCCGCGACGACGGCGTTCCCCGCGCCGGTCCGTGCCGGCGACGTCGTTCTCCAGAGGGATGCAGCAGGATGAGCCGAATTCTCATCGTCGAAGACGAACAGCACATCGCCGCGTTCATCCGTCGCGGGTTGACGAGCGCGGGGTACGAGACGGCGATCGCCGAGGATGGCGCGGAAGGCCTCGAGCTCGCCCTCGGCGGTGGTGTCGACCTCGTCCTGCTGGACGTCGGCCTGCCGACGATGGACGGGTTCGAGGTGCTGCGCGAGCTTCGAGCCCGCGACACCCTCCTGCCGGTCATCATGCTGACCGCGCGATCGAGCACGCGTGACACGGTCGAAGGGCTCGACGCCGGCGCGAGCGACTACATGGCCAAGCCGTTCACGTTCGAGGAGCTCCTCGCGCGCGTGCGGTCGCGCCTGCGCGAATCCGGCACGTCTGCGAGCGTCTCGATCACGCAGGGTGACGTCGTGCTCGACGTCCTCGCGCGGCGCGCGACGGTCGACGGTTCCGAGATCGAGCTCTCGACGCGCGAGTTCGCCCTCGCCGAGCAGTTCCTGCGCAACCCCGGCGAAGTGCTGACGCGTGAGCTGCTGCTGAGCCGGGTGTGGGGAATGGACTTCGACCCGGGCTCGAACGTCGTGGACGTCTACGTGCGTTACCTGCGCGCGAAGCTCGGTTCTCAGCACATCGTCACGGTGCGGGGCGTCGGCTACCGCTGGGAGTGATCGGCGCGGGCATCCCGCAGACACGAAGAAGCCCCCGACGCTGGGGGACGTCGGGGGCTGAGAAGGGCCTGGCTCTGGGGAAACCGGCCGTTCAATCGCCAGGGTCTGGGGTACCGTGCGATCGATTCTTCTTCGATCCGCCACCTGGCGTCGTCGCCACGGTGTCGGTCTGGCCCGCAATGCGGGCGTCTGTGAAGTATTGAGTTGCTTCCTCAATGGTGACAGATACCGCATGCCGAATCGCTGTCGGGAGATGAGACTCTTCTCATACCTATGCATCGATTCGTGCCGGGTTAGGCGCAGAAAACGGGGCCGGATGACGGCATCCGACCCCGCTTTCCAGGCGCACTCAGGCGAGCTCGCCCGCCTCCAGCAGATCCGTCACGAGCGCGGCGATCGCCGAGCGCTCCGACCGCATGAGGGTGACGTGGGCGAACAGGTCGTGACCCTTCAGCGTCTCGATGACCGACGCGACCCCGTCGTGACGACCGACCCGCAGGTTGTCGCGCTGACCGACGTCGTGGGTGAGGACGACGCGCGAGTTCTGCCCGATGCGGCTCAGCACGGTCAGCAGCACGTTGCGCTCGAGGGACTGAGCCTCGTCGACGATCACGAAGGCATCGTGCAAGGAGCGACCGCGGATGTGCGTGAGCGGCAGCACCTCGAGGAGCCCGCGCGCCACGACCTCCTCGACGACGTTGCCGGACACGACCGACCCGAGGGTGTCGAAGATCGCCTGCCCCCACGGATTCATCTTCTCCTGCGCATCACCGGGCAGGTAGCCGAGCTCCTGCCCGCCGACCGCGAACAGCGGACGGAAGACGATGATCTTCTTCTGCTGCTGGCGCTCGAGCACGGCGTCGAGCGCGGCGCACAGCGCAAGAGCGGACTTGCCCGTCCCCGCGCGCCCGCCGAGTGACACGATCCCCACCTCGGAGTCCAGCAGCAGGTCGATCGCGATGCGCTGCTCGGCCGAACGGCCGTGGAGGCCGAAGATGTCGCGATCGCCGCGGACGAGCTTGTACGAGCCGTCGCCCGTGACGCGCCCGAGGGCGGACCCCCGCTCGGAGTGGATGATGAGGCCCGTGTTGACCGGGAACCCCCGCACGTCGTCGCTCGTCGCGACCTCGCTCTCGTAGAGGTCGCTCATGTCGTCACCCGATACGGCGATGTCGGCGATACCCGTCCAGCCCGAGTCGATGGCCTGCTCGGCGAGGTACTCCTCGGCCGTGACACCGAGCGATGCCGCCTTGACGCGCATCGGGAGGTCCTTCGAGACGACCGTGACCTCCTGCCCGTCCTGCGCGAGATTCATCGCGACGGCGAGGATGCGGCTGTCGTTGTCGCCGAGGCGCATGCCTGCCGGCAGCACGCTCGCGTCGGTGTTCGTGAGCTCGACACGCAGCGTGCCGCCCTCACCGACGGGAACCGGGAAGTCGAGGCGTCCGTGTTCGATCCGCAGCTCGTCGAGGTGTCGCAGCGCCTGCCGGGCGAAGTAGCCGATCTCGGGGTCGTGACGCTTGCCTTCGAGTTCGGTGATCACCACCACGGGGATGACGACGTTGTGCTCGGCGAATCGGAAGAACGCTCGCGGATCGCTCAGCAGAACCGAGGTGTCCAGGACGTACGTGCGGAGGTCCTGATCGACCTCACCGCCCGCCTCGGCCGCCGTGCTGCGCTGATCCGTTGTAGCTCGTGTGGTCACAACCCACTCCCGCCCCGGGTGGGAAACCCGGCAGTCACGAGTCGACCAGGGTCACGAGTCGTGGTCCGAACGGCCGACTCGAACGGGCTCCTTGCCCGATGTGATGAACGTACGTCCGCCCGCCGACACCGACCAACTCCGACACGCGGTGCGCGGGTTACGAGTTTGTGAACTCGGGATGCCTCACCACACGCGCGACGACGAGAACGCTGCGAGGGCATCGCCGAAGAGGCGCAGCGTATCGCCGCCCGTACCGACGTGCGGCGACACGCGCACCAGGCCTGCGCGCAGCGTCACCGTGAGTCCGTGATTGGCGAGGGATGCCGCGAGCGGCCCCGCATCCTGCGGCGCGGGTGCGAGCGTGACGATCCCGCCGCGCTGCGACGGCTCGCGCGGCGTGACGACCGGCACTTCGTAGCGGTCGGCGAAATACATGACGTCGCCCGTGCGCTGCGCGATCTCTTCCTCGATCGCGGCGACTCCGGCATCCCGTACCTCGCGCAGCGCCGTCGCGAGACGCGCGGCCGCGAGGCTGTCGGGACGATTGACCGTGAACGCCGCCGATGATGACGAGGGCACGGGCACGAGCCCGAACGACAGGTCGCCGTCGATGCCGGCATAGCCCGAGAGCACAGGCGCGATCCGCTCCAGCGCCCGCTCGCCGAACCAGGCCCAGCCCGTGCCTCTGCCGGCCCGCAGCCACTTGTAGCCGTTCGAGCAGACGACATCGGCCGCGCGGTAGTCGACATCGACGGTTCCGAACCCCTGGATCGCGTCCACGATGAGCAGTCGGTCGCCGATCACGTCCCGCAGGGCGGTGAGGTCCGCGCGGTAGCCCGTGCGGGCATCCACGAGACTCACCGCCAGTGCCGTCGTGTCGTCGGTGAGCGCCTCGCGAACGAGGTCGGGCGTCACGAACCCGTCTTCGGACTCGAGCCACTGCAGCTGGAGCGAACCCAGCGCGTTGCTCGCGCGGGTCGCGGCGACCGTGAGGTTGGGGAACTCGGTGCGTGAGAGCATCAGGCCCCCGGCGAGTCCGTAGAAGGCCTGCATGATGCCGTAGGTCGTCGACGGCTGCAGCACGACCTCGTCGACCGGCGCGTCGATGAGCCCCGCGACGAGCTCGCGCGCCTCGCCGACATGGGCATCGACGAGGTCGATGCTCGAGCGCCGCCCCGAACCCAGCAGCTCGGCATCGGCCTGCGCCTCGACGCGCACCGCGGGACACAGCGGCCCGAACGCCGCCCAGTCGAGGTAGCCGGGTTCACCGTCGAACGACGCGTGGAAGGCCTCGAGGTCCGTCACGGTCACATTCTGGCACCGCTCAGCCGCCGAAGCGGCGGTCGCGATCCGCGAAGGCACGGATCGCACGCAGGAAGTCCACTTCGCGGAGGTCCGGACCAAGGGCTTCCACGAAATAGAACTCGGAGTGCGCGGATTGCCAGAGGAGGAAGTCGCTCAGGCGCTGCTCCCCCGACGTGCGGATCACGAGGTCGGGATCGGGTTGTCCGCCGGTGTACAGGTGCTCGCCGATCTGTTCCGGAGTGAGGGATGCCGCGAGCTCTTCGAGCGATCCGCCCCCCTCGTCGTGCTTCGCGATGATGCTCCGCACGGCATCCACGATCTCGCCACGTCCGCCGTACCCGACCGCGAGATTCACGTGCATGCCGGTGTGGTCGCGCGTGCGGTCCTGGGCCGCGACGAGGACGCGCGCGAGTTCCGGAGGAAGACGATCGGATCGCCCGACGTGCTGCACGCGCCAATCGCGCTCGTGCGAGAGCTGCTCGGCGAGCTCGGCGATGATCTCCAGAAGATCCGACAGCTCTTTCGAGTCGCGCTTGGTCAGGTTGTCGTTCGAGAGCAGGTAGAGCGATACGACGCGGATGCCCAGGTCGTCGCACCATTCGAGGAACTCGCGCATCTTGGCGGCCCCTGCGCGGTGGCCGTGTGCGGCCGAGTCGTAGCCGAGCTGGCGTGCCCAGCGCCGGTTGCCGTCGATCATCATGGCGAGATGACGCGGCACGGCACCGGGCTCGAGCCGTCTGCGCAGCCGATTGATGTAGAGCCGATAGAGGGGGCCCCTGCCCTCGTTCGACGATGCCCGCGCCACATGCCTACGCTACCGTTCCCGCGTCGTTCCTGCGCGGTGGTACTCAGTGCCATCGAGTGTGAGACTCGGTATGTACGCTCCGCGGCATGGGGATGGGCCTACCCTTGGGGACATGAGCCGCCGCACTCGCGTCCCCCAGGCCCCCGAGGTCCCTGTGCTGCCGCTCATGGAGGTCGCCGCCGCCGATGCGGCCGCCCCCGAGATCAAACCCACGTGGCGGGGCTGGATCCACGCCGCGATCTTCCCGGTCGCGATCGCGGCCGGCGTCGTGCTGATCGTGCTCTCGGACGGCGCGCCGGCGAAGTGGGCCGCGGCCGTGTTCATGGCATCCTCGCTCCTCCTCTTCGGGAACTCCGCCGTCTACCACCGCTTCAACTGGGGTCCGACGACCAAAGCGGTGCTCAAGCGCATCGACCACGCCAACATCCTGCTGCTGATCGCGGGCACCTACACTCCGCTCGCGACGCTCGCACTCCCCCCCGAGCAGGGCACGATCCTGCTGATCGTCGTATGGTCGGGCGCGATCCTCGGCATCCTCTTCCGCGTCTTCTGGATCAACGCCCCGCGCTGGCTCTACGTCGCGCTCTACCTGGCCCTCGGCTGGGCCGCCGTGATGTACATGCCGCAGCTGTTCGCGGCGAACATCGCGATGGTGATCCTCGTCATCGTCGGCGGACTGCTGTACACGGGCGGCGCGATCGTCTACGCGCTCAAGAAGCCCAACCCGTGGCCCGGGCACTTCGGATTCCACGAGATCTTCCACGTGTGCACGGTGCTCGCCTTCCTCTGCCACTGGACAGCGTGTCTGCTCATCGCGCTCCAGCCCGTGAGTCCGTCGCTCGGTTTGCCGGGCTGATTCAGGCCCTGCGATCGGGGTCGTCCTGCGGATCGACGTCCTGGTCGTCGACGTCGCTCGCCCGCACGGCATCCGCCGCCTGCTGCTCCGCGAGGAGCTCCTCGCGGATGTCGGCGCGCACGCGCCCACGGCGAATGCGGCGGAGCATGTCCCACACGAGCACGATCACGGCGAGCGCGATGAAGATGATGAACGCGAAGCCCCAGAAACCCGGCGTGACGAGGTCCGGATCGACGGCCGGCCCCGTGGGCGACGGCGTCTGGAGGCCCGCGAAGAGCGCGTCGTGCATGGGTTCCTTCTTCCGCGCCGAAAGCGCATAGCCTGGAACTCCAGCCTAATCTTCCCGATCCCCGCAGACGGACGCCCATGACCACTCAGCAGATGCTCGACGAGCGGTACGGACGCACCCGTACGCGCGGACGCCGCTGGGGCTTGTGGATCGGGATCGCCCTCGGCATCGTCGCCGCGGTCGTCGTCGCATGGATGACGGTCGCGTCGTCCGCATCCGCCGTCGACGCCGACACGACGGGCTTCCGGCTGGTCGACGACCGCACGGTCGAGGTCACGTTCCAGTTCACCTCACCGCCCGGCCGCGGCGTGGCGTGCGCCGTGGAAGCGCAGGACGCCGAGCACGGCACCGTCGGCTGGAAAGTCGTGGAGTTCGAGGCCTCCGAAGCCCACGGCAGGGCCTACCGCGCGACGCTGCCTGTGACCGCCGTCGCCGTGACGGGTTTTGTCAACAACTGCTGGGTGACGTAGTCTGGCCCGCAGTGACGCCCCGGCAGGAGCCCGGGGCGTTCGCCGTACCGCCCCCGAACCAAGGAGATCGACGTGTCCAGCGATGCCCCGGTGACCTTCCTCACTCAGGATGCCTTCGACCGTCTCGTCGCCGAGCTCGAGCACCTTTCGACGACCGGCCGCGAAGAGATCGCGAAGCGCATCGAAGCCGCCCGCGAAGAGGGCGACCTCAAGGAGAACGGCGGCTACCACGCGGCCAAGGACGAACAGGGCAAGCAGGAGGCCCGCATCCGCACCCTGCAGCACCTGCTCAAGACCGCGACGGTCAGCGAAGCGCCCGAGAGCCACGGCGTGGTCGAGTCGGGCACCGTCATCACGGCCGTCGTCGCCGGCGGCGAGGAGCGCTTCCTGCTCGGCAATCGCGAGATCGCGGTGGGGTCGGAGCTCGATGTCTACAGCGAAGCGTCGCCCGTGGGCGCCGCGATCCTCGGCCTCAAGGAGGGCGAGAAGACGTCCTACACCGCCCCCAACGGTCGCGAGATCGCGGTCGAGATCGTCAAGGTCGAGACGTACAACGGGCAGTGATCAATCCGGCATGACGGTCGGCGCATAGCCGGCGGCCTCGAGTGTCGCGATGACGTGAGCACGATGCTCTTCGCCGCGGGTCTCGACGCTCAGCTGCAGGATGACCTCGCTGATCTGCAGGCCCTGCCCATGCCGCGTGTGCAGCACCTCGATGACGTTCGCACCCGCCTGAGCGAGCAGCTCCGACACGCGTGCGAGCTGGCCCGGACGATCGGGCAGCGGAATCTGCAGCGACATGTAGCGGCCGGATGCCGAGAGCCCGTGAGCGACGACGCGCTGCAGCAGCAGAGGGTCGATGTTGCCGCCCGACAGCACGCTGACGGTGGGGCCCGCGGCATCCACCTTCCCCGCGAGGATCGCGGCGACGCCCACGGCACCCGCGGGTTCGACGACCTGCTTCGCGCGCTCCAGGAGCATGAGCAGAGCGCGCGCGATGTCGTCGTCCGACACCGTCACGACGTCGTCGACGAGTTCGCGGATGATCTCGAACGGCAGGTCGCCGGGCCGCGCGACCGCGATGCCGTCGGCGATCGTCGGCTTCGTCGCGACCTCGAGCGGGCGCCCGGCCGCGAGCGATGACGGATACGCGGCCGAGTTCTCGGCCTGGACGCCGATGATCCGGATGCGGCGGCCCTCCGCCGCGGCGCGGGCCTTGAGAGCCGCCGCGACGCCCGCGATGAGCCCCCCGCCGCCGATTCCGAGCACGACCGTCTCGAGATCGGGCACCTCGTCGTACAGCTCGAGGCCGAGCGTGCCCTGCCCCGCGATGATGTCGGCGTGGTCGAAGGGATGGATGAGCACGGCTCCCGTGCGTTCGGCGAACTCCGCCGCGAGCCGCAGCGGCGTCTCGACCGTGGCCCCCTCGAGCACGACGTCGGCGCCGTAGCCCCGCGTCGCGAGGAGCTTCGGCACGGGGACCCCGAGGGGCATGAAGATCGTCGCCGGGATGCCGAGTTCCTGCGCCGCGAGCGAGACGCCCTGCGCGTGGTTGCCGGCGGACGCCGCCACGACGCCGCGCGCGCGCTCTTCCGGGGTGAGCCGCGAGAGCCGGTAGGTGGCCCCGCGGATCTTGAAGGATCCCGTGCGCTGCAGGTTCTCGAGCTTGAGGTGCACGGGCACACCGAGCAGTTCGGACAGGTGCTGCGATTGGTCGACGGGGGTGCGCGAGATGACGCCGCGGAGCACGGATGCGGCATCCTCGAACGCGGCGAGTGTCGGCACGAGGCTCGAGGGGTGGGTCTGCGAGGTCACGCGGGGGTCCTTCTCTGACGCGGCACGGTGGTCCAGATGAGATCGCCCTGCGGGGGTGGCGCGCCGGACTCCCAGCCGCGTTCGCTCAGGTACACCGCGACGACGTTCACGAACGCGGCCAGCGGCACGGCGAAGAGGGCACCGGGGATGCCGGCGATCATGGCGCCGCCGGCGACGACGAGGACGATCGCGAGGGGATGCACCTTGACGGCCGATCCCATGAGGAGCGGCTGCAGCACGTGCCCTTCGAGCTGCTGCACGCCGAGAACGACGACGAGCATCAGCAGCGCGACCAGAGGGCCGTTGTAGACCAGCGCGAGGAAGACGGCGATCGCGCCGGTGACGACGGCGCCGACGATGGGCACGAACGCGCCCAGGAAGACGAGCACGGCGACGGGGATCGCGAGCGGCACACCGAGGAAGAAGGCGCCGAGGCCGATGCCGACGGCGTCGATCGTCGCGACCAGCAGCTGCGTGCGCGCATAGTTGACGACTGTGACCCAGCCCGCGCGCCCAGCACCGTCGACCGCGGGGCGGGCGCGCTTCGGGAAGATCCGGGTCGTCCACTTCCAGATGCCCGCGCCGTCCGCGAGCAGGCACAGCAGGATGAACAGCGTCAGGACGGCACCGGTCGCGACGTGCGCGAGCGTCGTGCCCAAGGCGAGCGCGCCCGACCACAGCAGCTCCGCCTGCTCCTGGATCAGGGTCCACGCCTGGTCGAGATAGCCGTCGATCTGCTCCTCTGTCAGGTGGAGCGGGCCTGCGATCAGATAGTCGCGGAGCCGATCGACGGCCTGCACCGTGCTCTCCTGCACCGATGACCACTGACGCGTCACCTGCCAGATGACGAGCCAGAGCAGACCGGACACGATCGCGAGGGTGCCGACGACCGCGATGACGATCGCGAGCCACTTGGGCACGCGGTGTCGCAGCATCCAGCTGAAGGCGGGCCACAGGAGGGCGGAGATCAGGATGCCGAGAAGCAGCGGGATGACCAGGAGCTTGAGCTGGATGACGAGCCAGACGATGACCCCGGCGGCGATCGCGATCGCGATGAGACGCCACGAGTACGCGGCCGCGACGCGGAGTCCGTGCGGAATCGAACCGGCGAGATCGGACGACACGACACGGCTGCGATCGCGCAGGGCGTCGAACAGCGAGCCGCGGGGCTTTTCGTCGGAGCCGCTCATCACGCCAGTCTAGAGTCGGAGCATTCCGAGCCGGTCATATGGTCGTTCTCTCCGCGAGGAGCGGCCGATCCGTTGTCGGAGCGCGTGACTAGGCTGGCGCGCATGCCACGGCCATCCACGCTCTCGAGGGCCCAGGCGCGGCGCATCGCCCTCGCCGCACAGGGATTCGCGCGCGACCGCCCCGCTCGGCCGGGCACGCGTCAGTTCAATCTCGAGCTCGCGCGCATGGCCACGCTGCAGATCGACTCGGTCAACGTCTTCTCGCGATCCCACTACATGCCGTTGTTCTCGCGACTCGGCGCGTACGACACGGCGGCGCTCGACCGCCTGCTGTTCGCGCGCAAGGCGCCCTACGTCGAGTACTGGGCGCACGTCGCCGCCTTCATCCCCGCCACGGACTGGGGGCTGTTCCGGTTCCGCATGGACGAGATCCGCGCGAAGCACGGCACGCGCGAGTGGTTCGACGCGCATCGGGCCGTGATCGACTGGGTCCGCGCCGAACTCGCCGAGCGCGGGCCGCTGCGCCCCGCGCAGATCGAGTACGACATCCCTCGGGGCACGGGCGGCGAGTGGTGGAACTGGGATGCCGTCAAGAACGCGCTCGAGTACCTCTGGTGGTTCGGCGAGGTCGCCATCGCCGGTCGGCGCGGGTTCGAGCGGGTCTACGGCCTCGCCGAGCAGGTGATCCCTGCATCCGTCCTCGCAGCCCCCGTCCCGCGCGCCGATGCGATCCGCGAACTCGTTCGTCGTGCGGCGCGCGCGTACGGCGTCGCGACGGCCGCGGACCTGGCCGATTACTGGCGCATCCGCGACCGTCCCGCCATCATGGCCGCCGTCTCCGACCTCGTCGACGCGGGCGAGCTCGAGCCCGTGACCGTCGAAGGGTGGCAGGTCGCGGGTCGGCCGGCCAGAGCGTGGCTGCACACGGATGCGGCGATCCCCCGCCGTGTCGACGCGGCCGCGATCCTCACGCCCTTCGATCCCGTCGTCTGGTTCCGCGATCGCGCCGAGCGGCTCTTCGACTTCGAGTACCGCATCGAGATCTACACACCCGCGCCCAAGCGCCGCTACGGGTACTACTCGCTGCCCGTCCTGGTCGGCGACGACATCGTGGGGCGCGTCGATCTCAAGGCCGACCGCGCGACCTCGCGTCTGCTGGTGCAGTCGGCGTGGTGGGAACACGGCAGGCCGGCCGATGCCGCGGCGCACCTCGCGGGCGAACTGCGCAGCGCGGCCGCATGGCAGGGCCTCGAGACGATCTCGATCTCGTCGTGGGGCGACGCGGTCGGCGACCTCGCCGCTGAGCTGCCGGGCGCGCTTCGCCACGAGTCCGCAGCGCCGGAGCCGGTCGCACTCGCCGCGGATGAGCCGTCCGGCTAGCGTGAAGGGGTGAAGCGCGGAGCCGTCATCGGGATCGCGGCGGGTGCGGTGGCGCTCGTCGCTGCTGCGGGTGTCGGATGGTGGCTGCTCAGCCGCCCGCCGACGGCCGAGCAGACGGCCGAGACCTACCTGAGGGCACTCTCGGAGGGCGATGCCGAGACGATCCGCGGGTTGCTGAACGAACCGCCCGGCGGCTTCGACGAGATCGCGGCGGCGTTCGAGGGAGCGGATTCGTACATCGAGACATACGAGTTCGACGACGTCGGCGACGACGGAGGGGTCCGCGCCGACGTCGTGATCGACGGCGAGCCGGGGGTCGTGTTCTTCATTCTCGCGGCCGATGAGTCCGGCCGCTTCGTGCTGAACGGGGACTACCTGGCGCTTCTTGACACGGCGACGACGATCGGCGACTCCGTACGGGTGGGCGACGTGCTCATGCCGGCGGGTCGCGTCTCGCTGCTGCCCGCCGTGTACACCGTGGCGGCCGCACCGTCGGATCTCGTCGAAGGCTCGACCACTGTCGCGCTCACGAACGCCGAGCCCGCCACGGCGGCGGTCGAGGCATCCGTCTCCCCCGACGCGCTGGCGACCATCGAGGAACAGCTCGGCGGCTACATCGCCGACTGCACGAAGACCGCGACCGCGGTACCCGAGCACTGCGGCATCCGCGTGCCGTGGGCCGCCGACCTCGCGACGCTCGACAGCCTCGCCTTCCGCGTCGACTCGGCACCGGTGCTCGCTCTCGCTCCGGACGCGCGCGCGTTCGCCGCGACCGGCGGAGTGCTCGTGGCGACGGCCACAGGGACGAAACGCGACGGCTCGGCGGGAACCTTCACGTATCGCGCCGACGACTGGGCGCTGCGGGGCACCGTGACGTTCACGGGCGACACGATGACCCTGTCCGTCGGCTGACGCGCGGCGCTACTGCACCGCGAGGCCCTTCACCTCGAGTCCGAGCCATCGCGCGAGCTCTCGGATCTCACCGTCGACCGCGGCGGCGACCTCGGCCGAGAACGGCAGGTCCTCGTGCACGGCGTGCACGTTCAGCACCCCCGCCTTGCGGTCAGCCTTCGCGTCGAGCTTTCCGACGAATCGGTCGCTGTGCAGGATCGGCAGCGCGAAGTACCCCCACCGCCGCTTCGCGGCGGGCTTGTACATCTCGAGCAGGTATTCGTAGTCGAACAGATCGAGCAGCCGATCCCGGTCGAAGACGAGGCGATCGAAGGGCGAGATCAGCGCGGTACGCGGCGTGAAGGAGTCGATGGATGCGAGGGCTGCGGCATCCACTCTCCATTCCCCTTCGACGCCGTCGACGACCGCCGCCTCGCCGATCGTGCCGACGTCGACCGGCTCGAACGGCTGCTTGATCCCCTTCGCGCGCGCGATACCGAAGGCGGCGAGCCGTCTTTCGGTTCGTTCGCGAGCGGCCGCGTCGAACGACACGTCGGCCAGATCGCTCGGGTACACCCGCTCGGCGAGGTCGAACAGGCGTCCTTTCGCGTCGCGGCGCGACACGGCGACATCGCCCGTCGTGACGAGGATCTCGAGCATCTGCGACGAGTTGCGGTTGTTCGTCCACCCCGACGAGCGCCACGACACCTGCGCGGTGTCGGGCACGTCGGCCGCGTGGAGCGGCCCTTCGGAACGCAGTCGCTCCATCACCTCGGCCCGGAACACGGCGTTCGCGGCGAGCCACTCACGTGCTTCGGCGTACGCCGGACGCTGGGCCATCTCGTGGCGCAGGAGCGGCAGGTCGGACATGAGGCGGTAGAACCCACCCCACTCGAAGACGTCGCGATCGACTTCGACCGCCTGCTTCAGATCCGCCGGCTGATACGGCCAGCCGAGCCGCGACCACAGGATGTGGTCGGCGCTCGGCATGATCGCGGCTGTCGGTTCGATGTTCACGACGGTCAACCCGTAGAGCGTCTCGACGATGCTCGTCGGGCGCTCGGCGCTCAGCAGCTGTGCGCGCACGGCGATCCGGCGCGCTTCGTCTCGGGAGAGCTGGACGACCACCGTCCGAGGCTAGCGCTCGGACCCGACATCCATCGTCAGAACTGGACTCTCGGCGGCTCCGAGATCGCGGCGCCGTCGACGACCTCGAAGAACTCACGCTCGTGGAAGCCGAGATTGCGCGCGAACAGGTTGTTGGGGAAGACCTTGATCTTGGTGTTCAGCTCGCGGACGCCGCCGTTGTAGAACCGTCGGGATGCCTGGATCTTGTCCTCGGTGTCGACGATCGACTGCTGCAGCTGCAGGAAGTTCTGGCTGGCCTGCAGCTGCGGGTACGCCTCGGCGACGGCGAACAGCGACTTGAGCGCTTGCTGCATATGCCCCTCGGCGACGCCCGCTTCCGCCGGTCCCCCGGCCGTCAGCGTCTCGGCGCGCGCGCGGGTGACGTTCTCGAAGACCGCCTTCTCGTGCGCGGCATACCCCTTGACCGCCTCGATGAGGTTGGGCAAGAGGTCGGCGCGGCGCTTGAGCTGGACCGTGATGTCGCTCCACGCCTCGTCGACGCGCACGTTGAGCGCGACGAGGGAGTTGTACGTCGCCCACAGATAGATGCCGCCGATGATGATGATCGCGACGACGATCAGGACCGGGATCAGCCATTCCCACATAGCGCAGGACTCCGTTCGAGGGGTTTGTGCCCTCATCCTACTTACCGCGGCACACCCTCAGTGAGATAAGAGGTTTACTCTCAGCCCCTACTCACCGAGGACGCGATCGAGATACGCGTTGCGGAACATCCGATCGGGATCGAGCCGATCGCGCAGCGCCGTGAAGTCGTCGAACCGCGGGTACCGCTCGCGGAGGGCCGCGGCATCCAACGTGTGCATCTTGCCCCAATGCGGGCGCCCGCCGGACGCCAGCATGATCGCTTCGACGGCCTCGAAGTACTCCGTCGGGTCCTCGCGCCAGTAGCGGTGGACGGCGATGTAGCCGGATGCCCGGCCATGCGCCGTCGACATCCACAGGTCGTCCGCGGCCGCGAAGCGCACCTCGACGGGGAATGAGATCTTCCAGCCCCGCTCGTCGATGAGCGTGCGCAGGGCGTCGAACGCGGGCCGCACGTTCTCGGCGGGGACGGCATACTCCATCTCGCGGAACCGCACGGTGCGGCTCTGCGTGAGCACCTTCGTCGAGCGGTCCGTGTACTCGCGATCGCCCGTGAGCTTCACCGCGAGTCGCGAGAACGACGGCACGATCCTCGGGACGACGGTGGCCGCACCGCACGCGACGCGGTACACGCCGTTCGCGAGCAGGGTCTCGTCGATCCACTTCCCGACCGCGGGCAGCGGATGCCGCACGTCGCTCTCGGGCAGGCGCATGTCGGCCTTCGTGAGTCCGACGTCGGTGTGCGGGAACCAGTAGTACTCGAAATGATCGGATGCCGCGGCCCAGTCGTCGAGCGAGGGCAGCAGCTCCGTCAGCGCCACGGGCTTCTCGACCGCGTGCAGGAGGAACGCCGGCACGCATTGGAGCGTGACCTCGACGAGGATGCCGAGCGCGCCGAGTCCGAGCGCGACGGCCGGCAGCAGGTCGGCGTTCTCGTCGTCGCTCACCGTGAGCAGCTCGCCGGCGGCCGTCACGAGGCGGGCGCCGACCACCTGCGTCGCGATGCCACCGAACCGCGCGCCCGTGCCGTGCGTTCCCGTCGAGATCGCGCCCGAGATCGACTGCCGGTCGATGTCGCCGAGGTTCTGCATCGCGAGTCCGTACGGCGCGAGCAGCGCCGGCACCTGGTGCAGGCGGGTGCCGGCCAGCAGCGTGACGCGCCGGCGATCGCGATCGACCTCCACGATCCCGGTGAGATCGGTGAGGTCCAGGAGCAATCCGGGCGCCACCGCGATGCCGGTGAAGCTGTGACCGGCCCCCACGGCCTTGACGGGCATCCCGCGCTTCGTAGCCGCCGTCACGGCGCGCTGCACGGCTTGGACCGTCCTCGGAAACTCGACGAGCTGTGGACGGATGCGCTCCGACCTGCCCCAGTTCTCCCACACGCCGCCGGGCCGCGTCATAGGAAGGCCTTCCCTTCGCCCCGATAGGTGGGCAGTTCTGCGACGATGCGATCGCCGTCGATCAACAGGTACCGGTCGATGCGCTCCGCGAGCTCGCCCGACTTCGAGTGCCGGAACCACACGCGGTCGCCCACGGCCAGACCCCGTGCCGACTCGCCCTGCAGCGGAGTCTGCACCTCGCCCGCGCCTTCGCGTCCGTTGGTCTTGAGCCCTGCGGGCCATGTCGGCAGGGGCTGTCGGGATGCCACGGGCGGGCCGGAGGCGATCCAGCCGCCGCCCAGGACCGTCGCGATGTCGGCCTGCGGCTTGCGGACGACGTCGAGCGCGAACGCCGCGGCGGGCGCGAGATCGAAGACGCGATAGCCGTCGAAGAGGTGCCCGGCGAGCAGACCGCTGCCGGCCGTCAGCTCGGTGACGGAGAGGTCGGATGCCGTGTACTCGAGCGATCCGGTCCCGCCGCCGTTGACGAACTCCAGCGGCGCGATATCGCGGAGCGCTGCGACGATCGCCGTGCGGCGCTCGAGCAGCTCGTGGCCGGAGCGGCGCTGCATCCATCGGATGACGGCATCCCCCGATCCCGTGGCATCCCCCTGCCCGGCGATCTGGGCTTCGTACATCATGAGGCCCACGAGCGTGAACCCGGGGCGCTCTGCGATCGCCCGCGCGAGGCTCGCGACCTCTCCCGGCTCGTGCACGGGCGAACGGTGCACGCCGATGTGTCCCAGGGCCGGGGCGCGCCAGGAGGCGTCGGCGTCGATCGCGAGGCGGATCGGCGGGCGGGTGGATGCCGGTGCCACAGCGTCGACGAGGTCGAGCTGCGCGAGGTCGTCGACCATGAGGGTCACACGCGCCGCGAGCGCCTCGTCGGCGGCCAGCTGCGCGATCGCCGCGCGGTCGGCGGTCGGATACCCCAGGACGACGTCATCGTGCGTCTGAGCGAGCCACAGGGCCTCGGGGAGCGTGAAGGCGAGGATGCCGGCGTAGCCTGGCAGGGCGAGCGTCGCATCGATCACCTCGCGCACGCGGACGGACTTGCTCGCGACGCGGATCGGCACGCCTCCCGCGCGCACGAGCATGTCGAGGGCGTTGTGGCGCAGGGCTGCGAGGTTGATGACGCCGACGGGACCGGGAACGGATGCCACAGCATCCGTCATCGCCTGCCAGTAAGACGCCGGATCGTTCCACGGCTCCGTTGCCGGGGCGGACGACAGCAGGTCGAGGCTCATGCGCGCATCTTCGGGGGGAAGCACATGCGCACCAGCCTACGACCGCGGGCGGAGGATCGAAGACGTGACGTACCCCCGCCGGGACTCGAACCCGGACTGAAGCGATTTTAAGTCGCCTGCCTCTGCCATTGGGCTACGGGGGCCAGGGAAGCCGAAGGCCCGGGGTCGACAGACGTCGACACCCGGGCCCAGGCTAGCGTGAAGCGGCTCAGCCGACCTTCGCGGGCTTCTTCGCGTCGGCACCGGCGACCGGTGCCTTCTCGCCCACGACGCTCTTGGGGTCGATCGCGGGCGCGGCCGGACGCGGGCGCGCGGCGAACTCCTCGAAGACGTAGCGGGGGTTCTGCACCGCCTCGAGGTTGACCAGGTCGCGGCCGAGCCAGAAGTTGTGCCACCAGCCCCACAGCACGCGCCACTTGCGCTCCCACGACGGCATCGCGAGGCCGTGGTAGCCGCGGTGGGCGAACCACGCGATGAGACCCTTCATCGCGAAGTTGCCGGACTGGAAGACACCGCTGTACAGGCCGAGGCCCGCGACGGCACCCATGTTCTTGTGGAAGTACTCGCGGGGCAGCTCACCACGCAGGACCGCGACGAGGTTCTTCGCGAGGAGCTTCGCCTGGCGCACGGCGTGCTGCGCGTTGGGCACGCAGTACCCGCCGACCCCACCACCCGAGAGGTCGGGAACCGCCGAGACGTCACCGGCTGCCCACGCGCCCTCGACGATCTCGTCTTCGCTGCCGACACGGAGGTCGGCCCGTGTGCGGATGCGCCCACGTTCCTCGACGGGGAGATCACCGCCGCGCACGACGGTCGGGTTGGCCATGACGCCCGCGGTCCACACGATCAGATCGGTGGGGATGCTCTCGCCCGTCGAGAGCTCGACGATGCCGTCGACCGCGCTCGTGAGCTGCGTGTCGAGGTGCACGAACGCACCGCGCTGGGCGAGGCTCTTGAGCACCCACTCGCTCGTCTTGAGCGACACCTCGGGCATGATGCGGCCCATCGCCTCGATGAGGTGGAAGTGCGTGTCGTCGAACGTGATGGTCGGGTAGTGCTTGATGAGCGACGAGGCCAGCGAGCGCAGCTCTGCGAACACCTCGATGCCCGCGAAACCGCCGCCGACCACCACGACCGTGAGCAGCCGGTCGCGCTCGGGACCTGCCGGGAGCATGGATGCCTTGTCGAAATTCGACATGAGCTTGTCGCGGATCGCGACCGCCTCTTCGATCGTCTTGAGACCGATCGCATTGTCGGCGATGCCGGGGATCGGGAAGGTGCGCGAGACGGCGCCCGCGGTGACGACGATCTGGTCGTATTCCTGCTGGTACGGCTCGCCGGCGATCGGCGTGATCGTCGCCGTCTTGGTGGCGTGATTGATCCCGGTCACCTTGGCGGCGACGACCGTCGTCCGCTTGAGGTGGCGACGGAGAGCGACGACGGAATGACGTGCCTCGATCGAGCCGGCCGCGACCTCGGGGAGGAAGGGCTGGTAGGTCATGTACGGCAGCGGATCGACGATCATGACGTCGGCTTCGCCCTTGCGGAGGTGCTTCTCGAGCTTCCACGCGGTATAGAAGCCTGCGTAGCCACCACCGACGATGAGGATCTTGGGGACGGTGTTCGTCACGGTTCGGAGTACTCCTACGTGTCAGCGGCTCGGCGTTCTCGTCGCCGATCGGATGCGTCGGACAGCAGCAGTGACGCCGAGCGCCACCAGTATAGCCGTGACCGTGAGCATCAGGAGCGGCAGGGTGCCGTACAGCAGGGTGTCCCGTGACGGCAGAAGGGGGGATGCCGGGAGCGGTGCCGCCTCAGCTGCGGGCAGGGGGTCGACCACGACGGGTGCCGACGTCTGCTCGGGCGCCGGACCCGAGTCCGCGCGGCGGTAGAGCCGGATCCACTCTTCGAGACTGCCCATGGGGTTGGACGTCACGGCGGGGACGGTCGTCGAGACGGCGGCCGCGGCATCCACCAATCCGTACCCGTAGAGCAGGTCGGGTGTCGCCTTCATGGCGGGCGTGGGCTTCGCGGTCTTGATGAGACGGTTGATCACGTTGTTCGCGTCGAGGTCGGGATGCGCCGACCGCACGAGTGCGGCGATGCCGGCCACGATCGGCGCGGCGCCGCTCGTGCCGTCCCACCGGACCAGCCGCCCGTCGGCCGAGACCCCGAGGAGCTGCTCGCTCGGCGCCGAGACGCCGATCGTGATGCCCTGCGTCGACGCGTCGATGCTCGCGCGCCCGGACGGATCGACTCCGCCCACGGTCAGGACTCCCGGAATCGTCGCGGGGGCCCCGACACGGGTCGTGCCGCTCGCGCGGTTGCCGGCCGCGACGATGACCACGACGTCGTTCTCGTAGGCGTAGAGGAAGGCGTCGTCCCAGCTCTGGTCCCAATCGGGCACGTTCGTGGTGAGCGACATGTTGATGATGTCGGCATCGTTGTCGACCGCCCAGCGCACGGCTTCGGCGATCTGCTCCGTGAAGGGCACGGTCGCCGACGAGCCGAAGCCGACCGAGATCGACAGCAGCTCCGCATCGGGCGCGACGCCGATCATGCCGGTGTCCGGCCCCGTGCCGCGGCCCGCGGCGAGCGAGCCCACCCAGCTGCCGTGGTTCGAGTCGACGGCGCCCACGGGGGTGCGACCGTCGGGCGTGCCGGCGCCCGAGACGTCCGTTCCCGCGGCGACGGCGCCCGAGAACTCCACGGGACCGCGCGCGATGCCCGTGTCGATGATCGCGATGCGGACGCCGGCGCCGCGGGTCGTCTGCCATGCGGTGCGGATGCCGTAGTCGTCGAGCCAGTACTGCTCGGCCCGCACAGGGTCGGTGTCCGTCGTCACCGGGACTGCGGGGTCGGGGATCGGCGCGGCAGTCGCCGCGGGAGCCGCTCCGACCAGGAGCGCGAGCGTGAGGGCCGTGCCCGCGAGCGCGGCGCGGCGGATCATCCGCCCGGCCCCGGCTCGGCGCACACGCAGCGCTCGGGCGACCACGACGACAGTGCGAGCGCGCGGTCGCCGATCGGATTCACACCGGGGCCGGCCGCGAGCGTGTGCCCGAGCACGGCGTGCAGGCACTTGACTCGCGTCGGCATGCCGCCCGCCGAGATGCCGTCGATCTCGGCGACGTCGCCGTAAGGAGCGCGGTCGGCGAGGTAGGCCACGTGGGCGCGGGCGTACGCCGCGCGGAGGTCTTCATCCGCGGCGAGCTCCTCGTTGAGGTCGCGCATGACCTGGCCGGCCTCGAGCGTCGACATCGCCGCCGTCGCGGCGGGGTGGGTGAGGTAGTAGAACGTGGGGAACGGCGTGCCGTCGGGCAGTCGCGGTGCGGTCGCGACCACCGTGGGGTTGCCGCACACGCAGCGTGCCGCGATGCCGACGACGCCGCGCGAGGGGCGTCCGAGCTGTGCGCGCAGCACCTCGAGGTCGCGCTCGGTCGCAGGGGCGTAGGGCGGAGTCGGCACGCGTCCAGGCTACCGGGCGGCACCTGGGCGACGCCTGGCGGTCAGGGGGTCGAAGTGGGCGTCGGGTCGGGCACGCCGATCGTCGGGGCCTTGACCGTCTGCGCGAGGCCCGCTTCGGTGACCGACCGTACGAACTGCGACATCCAGTCGGTCCGCGTCTGCTCGACGTCTTCGCTCACCGTCGCCCGCTCCTGCGGGATGTCCTCGAGCGGCAGGTCGTTGTCGACGAGGTAGACGACCTCACCCGGCTTGACGTAGTACAGGCGCTCGCGCGCCTGCGTCGTGATGAAGGCCGGGTCCTTCCAGCGCTCCCGCTCGGCCTCGAGGGCCACGACCTGCTCCTTGCTCAGCTCGACGGCCTGCTCGAGCGCCGCGATCTGCTGGCGCTGACCGAGGTAGGTGCCGATCGTCGGCACGAGCACGAAGGCCGCGAGCACGACGAGGCCCATCATGATGACCATGAAGCCCGAGAGACGGATGCCGCCGAGCCACTCGCGCACGTCGAGACGGCGCCGCGCGGGTCGCTGCGCCGTGCGGCGGGCACGAGAAGGGGGAGCCGTCGTCTTCGCCACGGCTCCCCCTCTCGTCGAAAGATCTACTTCTTGAAGCGCGGGAACGCTCCGCGGCCCGCGAAGACCGCGGCGTCGCCGAGCTCCTCTTCGATGCGCAGAAGCTGATTGTATTTCGCGACGCGCTCGCTGCGGGCGGGCGCGCCGGTCTTAATCTGACCCGCGTTGACGGCGACCGCGAGGTCGGCGATCGTGGTGTCCTCGGTCTCGCCCGAACGGTGCGACAGCATCGAGCGGTAGCCGTTCTGGGTGGCGAGCGCGATCGCATCCAGCGTCTCGGACAGCGTGCCGATCTGGTTGACCTTGACCAGCAGCGCGTTGCCGACGCCGAGGTCGATGCCCTTCTGCAGACGCTCGGGGTTGGTGACGAACAGGTCGTCGCCGACGAGCTGCACCTTCGAGCCGATCTTGTCGGTGAGGTCCTTCCAGGCGTCCCAGTCGTCCTCGGCCAGCGCATCCTCGATCGTGACGATCGGGTAGTTCGCGACGAGGTCGGCGAAGTAGTCCGTCAGCTTCTCGGCCGACCAGGCGTTGCCCTCGACCGTGTACACGCCGTCCTTGAAGAACTCGGTGGCCGCGACATCCAGTCCCACCGCGATCTCTTCACCCGGCTTGAAGCCGGCCTTCTCGATCGCCTGGATGAGGAAGTCCAGGCCCTCGCGGTTGCTGGGGAGGTCGGGGGCGAAGCCGCCCTCATCGCCCAGCGCCGTGTTGAAGCCCGCGGCCTTCAGCTCGCCCTTGAGGACGTGGTAGATCTCGGTGCCCCAGCGCAGGGACTCGGAGTACGTGTCCGCGCCGATGGGCGCGAGGAAGTACTCCTGGAAGTCGATGCCGTTGTCGGCGTGCTCGCCGCCGTTGATGACGTTGAACAGCGGCACGGGCAGGACGTGCGCATTCGGACCGCCGAGGTAGCGGAAGAGCGGCAGGTCGGACGAGTCGGCCGCGGCCTTCGCGACGGCGAGCGAGACGCCGAGGATCGCGTTCGCGCCGACGCGCGCCTTGTTGTCGGTGCCGTCGACCTCGATCAGGATCTCGTCGATGATGCGCTGCTCGCTGGCATCCACACCCTCGATCGCGGGCCCGAGCTCGTCGATGACGGCCGCGACGGCCTTGAGCACGCCCTTGCCGCCGTAGCGGCTCTTGTCGCCGTCACGCAGCTCGTACGCCTCGAATGCGCCGGTCGACGCACCGGAGGGGACGGCCGCCCGCTGGACGATTCCGTCGTCGAGGAGCACCTCCACTTCGACGGTCGGGTTACCGCGCGAGTCGAGGATCTCGCGCGCGCCTACAGCCTCGATCAGTGCCACAGGGGACTCCTTGGTTCGTGGAGAGTGGTTCTTGCGGAGCGTCGTCGGTCCGGTTCCGAGCTTAGTGAACCGGATGCCTCGGCCCTAGGCATCCAGTCTTTCCCTTCTCCCTCGCCTCGGCCAAGGAAGGTTGCCGAGCGGAGGAGCGATGAGCGGGATCCGGCCCTCGGCTGGGCATTCACCCTTGGCCGAGCAGAGGGTTCCTGCGGTGTCAGACCACGAGCGCGATCGCGACGCCGTCCCAGCCCTTGCGGTCCAGGGTCTGCAGCGCGGTCGCGTCGAACCGCGGATCCCGCGCGAGCAGTTCGAGCCCGCGCTGAGTGCCGATGACCTGCGGATTCTCGGTCGCGGGGTTGGCGACCTCTCCCCCGCGGCCGATGTTGTCGACGACGACGACCGTGCCGGGACGGCCCAGCCGCGCGGCCCAGTCGAGGTAGATCGTGTTGGACTCCTTGTCGGCGTCGATGAAGACGAGGTCGAACGGCTCGCCGCCCTCGAGGCCCGGCAGCACATCGGCGGCCCGGCCGATGAGGATCTCGACCTTCTCTCCCACACCCGCGCGGTCGAGGTTCGCCCGCGCGACGCCCGCGTTGACCGGCTCCGCCTCGACCGTCACGATGCGTCCGTCGTCCGGGATGCCGCGGGCCATCCAGATCGTCGAGTACGCGCCCAAGGTGCCGATCTCGAGCACCCGTCGCGCGCCCGAGATGCGGGCCAGCAGGTTCAGCAGCTTGCCGTTCACGGGTGCGACCTCGATCGCGGGCAGTCCCGCGGTCTCCTGAGCGGCGACAGCGGCTTCGAGGGCGTCGTCATGGCCGACGAGCGTTTCCGTGAGGTAGTCGTCGAGGCGTCGCCAGGCGTCGGGGGTGGGCTCGGTCATGAAGTCAGCCAACAAGCCGAGGGATGCCGCGTCAAGCGCGAGCGCGCGCCGCGAGCGCCGTCAGCAGCGCGGCACCGGTCTCGGCGTCGTCGACCGTCACGACGAAGGTCTTCCCGCTGCGCCGGACCACCTGGATCGCCTGACCCGAGTGCAGCACGATGCCGAACCGCCCGTCGACACCGAGGCGGATGCCCCAGCCGCCGAACTCCGCCATCGGGTTGACGTGCACGACCGACACCGATGAGATGTCGTCGAGCGCAACACGGAAGCGCGGAATGCCGACCGGCGAGACGACCCGCAACCCGGACGAGTCGACACGCACGCGGAAGACGCACGTCGTCACGGCGAGCACCGCGAAGAGGAGTGCGATGAGCGCCATGACCCACCAGATGTCGATGCCGATCAGCGCGAACGCGACGGCCAGCCCCGCGACGAGCACGGTGGAGCCGACGATCGCGAACACGCCGCCGCGGGCCATGGTCGTCGTGCGCAGCCACACGACACGCTCGCCGGGCTCGAGTGTGATCGCGGGCACCGAGTCGCCCGCGGCGCTGCCGCCGCTCACCGTGAGCTTCGGCTGCGCGAACCAACCCGCGACGCCCGCGGCGACTCCGAGTCCGGCCCCGACTGCGAGCGCGGGGACGATCGATGGAGCGTCGTGCGTGTCGGCGAGCCCCCGCTGCGCTGCGAACGTCCAGGTGATGAGCGTCGTGAGGAAGGCCGTCGTGGCGAGGCTGATCGTCGCGAGGAACCGGTACGTCGGCCCCCATTCGCCCTCGCGGTTGCCTGCGAGACCCAGAAGGCTGAGCAGGAGCGGGAGCCCGTAGCCCACGGCCGCGAAGAGCGCCGGTGTCGTCCGGGCGGCGGCGAATCCGTCGGCCTCACCGCGCGCGTTCCAGTGGATCGCGATCGTCTCGGGCATGCCTGGCAGCCAGACGAGCATGAGCACGAGCGCTCCTGTGACGACCACGAGCGGGATCCACAGTCCCACCAGCAGGTAGGCGCGCTTCGCGCGGCGGACGTCGGCCGGGATATCGGTCATCGGTGCTCCTTGATGAGGGATGCGAGGGTTTCGGGGTTGAGGCCCAGCGCGCGAGCGCGCTCGACGAGCGCGGTGACGTCGCCGTGCAGGGCGGCGAGCGGGGCCGCGGCATCCGTCACGACGGCCCCACGCCCCCGGCGCATGTCGACGAGGCCTTCGTCGCGGAGCTCCTGATACGCACGAAGGACCGTGTGCAGGTTCACGTCGAGGCCGGTGGCGACGTCGCGGGCTGAGGGCAGGCGATCCCCTGCGCTCAGGACTCCCGCCGCGATGTCCGCGCGGATCGAGCCCGCGAGCTGATCGAACAGCGGCGTGTCTCGGGTCGGGTCGACGCGGATGAGCATGCACTTATTCTATGGCAACTAGAATAGTTGTACCAGCCGGACAATCGATTCCGGCACGATTCGCGCGCTGGGGCACCATGGCTGGATGCGCATGACTCCCCGCCGCCTCGCGATCGGAATGAGCCTGTGGGCCCCGAACCTGTGGAGCGGGATCCGCATCCGCCGGTTCGCCGATGACTGGACGAGCGCCACGGTCGAACTGCACGTCAACCTCATCACGCGCAACTACGTCAAGACGGCGTTCGGCGGGTCGATGTCGGCGATGACGGATCCCTACTTCTTCATGCTCGTGATGCATCAGCTCGGTCGCGACTACGTCGTCTGGGACACCCGCGGAGAGATCGAGTTCCTCAAGCCCGGTCGCGGGGTCCTCACTGCGCACTTCGTCGTGACACCCGAGAAGGCGCAGGAGCTCCGCGAACGCGCGAAGGGCGGCGCGAAGGTGCTCGAGTGGTTCGAGACCGAGATCACGGATGCCGCGGGCGACGTCGTCGCGCGCGTGCGCCGCGAGGTCTACGTCAGAGAGAAGAAGCGCGTCACGGAGTCCGCTCGCTGAGAGCGGCGAGTACGGCCGGAAGGAGCGCCTCGGCGGTCCGCCGGTAGCCGAGGGCGCTCGGGTGGAAGCGGTCGAGGCTGAACATCTCGTCGGGCTGGGAGATGAAGATGTGCCCGACCGCCGTGCGCAGCGACACCGCCTGGGCGCCCGCAGCCTCGGCCGCAGCGGCCTGGGCCGCCGCGAGCACGCGTGACTGCCTCGACCCGAGCGACCGGAGCGGTTGCGGAACGGGGCGGAGCGCTCCGAGATCGGGGCACGTGCCCACCACGACGCTCGCTCCGCGCTGTCGCAGGCGACCGACCGCGTCGCTCAGGTGGCGCGCGGACTCCGCCACAGGGACGCGATGCGTCACGTCGTTGCCGCCGACGACGATGATCGCGATGTCGGGTCGGTAGCCGGCGGGCAGGTCGTCGAGCTGCTGCGCGAGCGCGGACGACTCCGCGCCCACGATCGCGGCCGTCCGGAGCCGGACGGGGCGGTGCAGCCTCTTCGCGAGGCCTTTCGCGATCCGTCCGCCCAGGGTGTCCTTGCGGTGTTCGGCCCCCAAGCCCGCGGCGATCGAGTCCCCCAGGAGCAGAAGGTCGATGGGTTCGCCGTCGCGTCTGCGCTGCCAGACCCGATCGGCGTCGAGGGCGTCCTCACCGAGCGGCTTGCCGATGCGCCGACGCGCGATCGCCGCTTGGCGGGCGAGGGTGGCGCGAGCCGCAACCGTGACGGCGGCGAATCCGACCAGAGCGCCCGCGGCGATGGCGACCGTTCGTGCGTGTGCCATGCCGCGATTGCACACCGCCCAGGTGAACGGCGGGTGTCAGCCGAGCGGCTTGATCTCGATGTCGTCGCGCGCCACGCCCGCCGAAACCGTCGCGAAGGCGGTGTAGCCGTCGGCCTCTGCTCGTTCGAGCAGCGCTTTGAGGTTCTTCGTGCGGTGCTCGAGCCGCACGCGTGAACCTTCCGCGACGAGCGCCGCCTTGAGCGCGAGCAGTTCGCGCGTCGGCATGTCGCGGTCGTGGACGAGGACGACGGCCGACGCTGCGGCATCCACTCCCGCCTCGAGCAGGTCGACGATGCGCTCGAAGCCGATCGAGAAGCCGACCGCGGGCACGTCCTGCCCGAGGAAACGGCCGATCATGCCGTCGTAGCGACCGCCGCCGCCGAGGGAGTACGACACTGACGGGTGGGCGAGCTCGAAGATCGTGCCGGTGTAGTAGCCCATGCCCCGCACGAGGAACGGGTCGAAGACGAGCGGGATGTCGTCGGCATCGCGCGCCGCCGCCACGGCCTCGCCGATGCCGACGAGGTGGGCGACGATCTCGTCAGGCGCGCCCTCGGGCAGGGCCTTGCGGATCTGACGCTCACCGAAGGGGTTGTACTCCCTCGTCTGCGGGCGGAACAGGAACGCACGGAAGGCTTCAACGGCCTCTGGCGAAGCGCCGCGGCCGGCGAGCTCGTCGACGATCCCCTGCGGTCCGAGCTTGTCGAGCTTGTCGATCGTGATGAGCACCCCGGGGCGCTCGTCCTCGGTGAATCCGAAGGATGCCAGCATCCAGTCCAGCACTCGACGGTCGTTGATGCGGATGCTGCCGCCCTCGAGCCCGAGCGCGTCGAGCGTGTCGAGGGTGGCCGTCGCGAGCTCGGCCTCGGCGCGGGCGGACGCGTCGCCGACGATGTCGATGTCGCACTGCACGAACTGGCGGTAGCGCCCCTTCTGCGGCCGTTCGGCGCGCCACACGGGCGCGATCTGGACCGAGCGGAAGACGCCGGGCAGCTCGCCGCGGTGGCTCGCGTAGAACCGCGCAAGCGGCACGGTGAGGTCGTAACGCAGGCCGAGGTCGGTGAGTGCGGCCGGATCGTCGGCGGCTGCCCGGATCGCGTCGGGCTCGAGACCGCGCTTGAGCACGTTGAACGCGAGCTTCTCGTTGTCGCCGCCGATGCCCGCGTGCAGCCGGGCGTACTCCTCCATGACGGGCGTCTCGATCTCGTCGAAGCCGTGCGCGCGGTAGCGCTCGCGGATGACGGCGAGCACGCGCTCGCGCCGGGCCTTCTCGGCGGGGAGGAAGTCGCGCATGCCGCGCGGCGGGTTCACGGATGCCACGGAACCAGTCTCTCAGGTCGCTTCGGGCGTCTGCTCCCGGCCGCGGATCTCGCCCTCGAGCACGCGGAGCCGCTCGCGCAGCGCGCGCTCGGCATCCCAACCGCTCGCACGGGCTGCGACCACGAGCGCGAGCAGTGCGTCGCCGAGCTCGGCCTCGGACGCGGGCGGGTCGTCGCGAACCCGAGCATCCTCGTCGAGCCGCACCTCGACGAGCTCGGGTTCGACAGGATCACCCGGGTTCGGCAGTCCGACGATCGCCGCCTTGCCCAGGAGCTTCTGCGCGAGCGCGAGCGACGGCATGTGGCGCGAAACGCCGTCCAGCACGCTCGTCCGGGCGTGCTTCTCGGCCGCCTTCGCGGCGTTCCAGTGCACGAGGACCTCTTCCGGGGTCGTCGCGACGGCGTCTGCGAAGACGTGGGGATGCCGCCGCACCATCTTCTCGGTGAGTCCGCGCGCGACGTCGTCGATGTCGAACGGGTCCTCAGCGTCCCGCGACGCGATCTCGGCATGGAAGAGCACTTGCCACAGCAGATCGCCGAGCTCTTCGCGCAGTTCGTCACGCGAGCCGTCCTCGACGGCGTCGATGAGCTCGGCGCTCTCCTCGACGAGGTACGGAACGAGCGCGCGGTGGTCGATCTGCTGCGTCCACACGCAGCGGTCGCGCACGGCTCTCATGGTGTCGGCCGCGTCGCGCAAGGGGTCGGTCACGACGTCGCGGCCGCGATCCTCCGGTGATGCCATGCCCGCCACGATACGAGGATTCCGGCCAGCACGAGTGAGATCACGGAACCCGTGAGCACCCCGAGGATCGCCTCGTCGCGCAGGAGGGGCTCACCCGAGAACGCGAGCTCGGACAGCAGGAGCGACACCGTGAACCCGATCCCCCCGAGTGCGCCGGCCGCGAGAAGGTCGCCGAACCGCAGTGCCGGCGCCGTCGTGCGGTCGTGTCCGATTCGCAGCGACAACCAGCCGAACAGCGAGATGCCGATGATCTTGCCGACGGGGAGCGCGACGACGATGCCCCAGAAGGCGGGCTGCAGCTGCGACGGTGAGACCGATGGGATGACGACGAGCGCCGCCGAGAACGCGAAGAGCGGCAGGATCACGCCGTTGACCCACGGTTCGAGGGCGTGGCGGGTGCGCAGCGCGGGCTGCTGGGCCATCGCGAGCCCGAGCGCGACGCCGGCGATCGTCGCGTGCACGCCGGACTTGTAGACGAGTGCCCACGTGACGACGGCGACCACGATCAGCGCGATCATGATCGGGACGCGGCCCCGGCCGTCGAGCTGACGACTCAGGATGCCGAACGCGACCACTCCCACGGCGGCGAGCGCCAGCATCCCGATGTCGACACCGTTCGTGAAGAGGACGGCGATGAAGACGATGCCGACGATGTCGTCGAGGATCGCGAGGGCGAGCAGGAAGATGCGCAGCGCGGACGGCAGACCCTTGCCGAACACGGCGAGCACGCCGAGCGCGAAGGCGATATCCGTCGCGGTCGGAATCGGCCAGCCGTTCGCGCTGTCGGTGCCCCACGAGAAGGCGAGGAAGATCGCGATCGGCACGACGACGCCTCCGGCCGCCGCGATCGCGGGCTGCATCGCCTTGCGTGCGGAGTTGAGCTCCCCCGCGGTCAGCTCGAACTGCAGCTCGACCGCGACGACGAAGAAGAAGACGGCGAGCAGGCCGTCCTTGATCCAGTGCTCGATCGAGAGCTCGAAGAATCCCGGGATGCCGAGGTAGACGTGCATCGCGTCGTCGACGACCGTGCCGGCCGCCGTATTGGCGACGACGAGGCCGAGCGCGGCGGCGGCGAGCAGCACGATCGCGGGGAAACGGTCAGAACGGAGCAGCGTCATACGGTGCCTTCCAGGAGGGTCGACGGGAATCGTGCCGACCAGACTTCCCGGCGCTCCGTCACACAGTGTACGACGTGACGAAACCGAAACACGGCGGCGTTAGCGTTGAGGGATGCGCGAACTCACCCGGACCGAAGCGATCGACCTCGTCGGCAGGTACGAAGCCGAGCAGGAGATCCCCGAGCAGATGCGCTCGGATGTGCGCATGCTCGGCGCGCTGTTGGGCAGAGTTCTGCGCGAGAGCGGCTCGCCCGGCCTGTTCGAGGATGTCGAGAGCCTGCGGGTCGCGACGATCCAGGCCTACACCGACGAGTCCGACGAAGCGTTCGCGCGCGCCGCGGCGATCGCCGACTCCTTCACGATCTCGCGCGCCGACGAAGTGGCCCGCGCGTTCACGGCGTACTTCCACCTCGTCAACCTCGCCGAGGAGCACCAGCGCGTCCGCATCCTGCGCGAGCGGGACGGGCGCCCCGACAAGGAGGAGGCCGGCGACTCGATCGCCGCCGCGTTCGTGCACCTCGCGACCGAGGTGGGCGACGACACGGCGCTCGCGCGCCTGCAGGCGCTGCGCTTCCACCCCGTCTTCACCGCCCACCCGACCGAAGCGCGGCGGCGGGCCGTGTCATCCAGCATCCGTCGCCTCGCGTCCCTGCTCGAAGAGCACGACGCGTCGCTGCGCAACGGCGCCGACCAGCGTCGCGCCGAACGCCGCATGCTCGAGGAGATCGACACGCTCTGGCGCACGGCGCCGCTGCGCCCCGAGAAGCCCGCGCCGACCGACGAAGTGCGCGCCGTCATGGCGATCTTCGACGAGACCCTCTACACCGCGGTGCCGCACGTCTACCGACGTGTGGACGACGCCCTGCAGGGTCCGGCGGCGGGCGGCCGGGCACCGGTCGTGCGCCCGTTCGTCCGGATCGGATCGTGGGTCGGCGGCGACCGCGACGGCAATCCGTTCGTCACGGCCTCCGTCACCCGCAAGGCGGCCGGTATCGCGAGCGAGCACGTGCTGCTCGGCCTCGAGCGCACGGCGGCACGCATCGGGCGGACGTTGACGCTGGATGCCTCGACCACTCCCCCGTCGCCAGCACTCACCGCCCTGTGGCAGAGACTGAAGGACGCCGACGAGGACGCGGCCACCGAGATCGCGAAGCGGTCGCCCAACGAGCCGCACCGTCGCATCCTGCTCCTCGTCGCCCGCAAGATCGCCGCGACCCGCACACGCGACGCCGACCTCGCCTACCGCGACCCCGAGCACCTGATCGCCGACCTCCGCATCGTGCAGGACTCCCTCGTCGCGGCGCGCGCACCACGACAGGCCTACGGTCACCTGCAGCAGCTGCTCTGGCAGGTCGAGACGTTCGGGTTCCATCTCGCAGAGCTCGAGGTGCGTCAGCACTCCGCCGTGCACGCGAAGGTGCTCGCGGAGCTGGACGCCGACGAGCCGCGCAGCGAACTCGCGGAAGAAGTGCTCGAGGTCTTCCGCACGATCGTCTTCCTGCAGGAGCGCTACGGTCCCCGCGCCGCCGGCCGCTACATCGTCTCGTTCACGCAGTCCGCCGACGACCTTGCGAACGTGCACCGCCTCGCGCGCTATGCCGTGGGCCCCGACGGCACGCCGCCCGTTCTCGACGTCATCCCGCTGTTCGAGACCTTCGCCGACCTGCAGGCGGGTCCGGCGATCATGGCCGAGATCGTCCAGCACCCGCTGTTCGCGGCACGCCTGGATGCCACGGACCGTCGCCTCGAGGTCATGCTCGGCTACTCCGACTCCTCGAAGGACGTCGGGCCGGTCGCGGCGAACCTCGCGCTCTACGAAGCGCAGGCGCAGATCTCGGCGTGGGCGCGCGAGAGCGGGATCGAGCTGACGCTCTTCCACGGCCGCGGCGGAGCCCTCGGGCGCGGTGGAGGCCCCGCCAACTCGGCGATCCTCGCGCAGCCGCCGCACTCCGTCGACGGGCGCTTCAAGCTGACCGAGCAGGGCGAGGTCATCTTCGCCCGCTACGGAGACCCCGCGATCGCGATGCGCCACATCGATCAGGTGGCCGCCGCCGTGCTGCTCGCGTCCGCCCCCTCGATCGAGCGACGCAACAGCGAGGCTGCGGAGCGCTACGCGGACGTCGCGGCGGCGATGGATGCGGCATCCCGCGCCCGCTTCTTCGACCTCGTCAAGGCGCCCGGCTTCGCGCCCTGGTTCGCCCAGGTGACGCCCATGGAAGAGCTCGGGCTGCTCGCGCTCGGCTCGCGGCCCGCGCGGCGCGGGCTTTCGGTCGAGTCACTCGAAGATCTGCGGGCGATCCCGTGGGTCTTCGCCTGGACGCAGGCGCGCATCAACCTCGCGGGCTGGTTCGGTCTGGGCACGGCGCTGGACGCGGTGGGCGACGAAGAACGCCTGCTCGCCGCGTACGCCGAGTGGCCGCTCTTCCGCACCCTGATCGACAACGTCGCGATGAGCCTCGCGAAGGCCGATGACCGCATCGCACGGCATTACCTGTCGCTCGGCGATCGCGATGACCTCGCGGAACTCGTGCGCGACGAGATGACGCTCACGCGCTCGTGGGTCGTGCGCCTCACGGGCGGAACGGAGCTACTCGGCAACAAGCCCGTGCTCCAGCGGGCGGTCAAGATGCGAAGCCCCTACGTCGATGCGCTGTCGCTCCTGCAGCTGCGCGCCCTGCGCGGCCTGCGGTCGTCCGAGACGGTGGATCCGGAGCTCCAGCGCCTGCTGCTGCTGTCGGTCTCGGGCGTCGCGGCGGGCCTCCAGAACACCGGCTGACCCCCGGCATCCACCCCGCGCTGGTCGACTGATCGCTGGGTCGTCGCATTCCGCGGTCGCTCGCGTCGTTGCCGACAGAGTGCGCCAACCCGACGCGGCTCCGGTTCGTTGGGTTGGCGCACATCGCGGCGTCGCGCGCCGACGGCGACAGGATGCGCCAACCCGAGACGGACGCGGGTTCGCTGCGATCGCCCCGGCCACTCCCGACAGAACGCGCCAACGCGACCTGGGGGCCGAGTCGGTGAGTTGGCGAATACCGCGGCGTCGCGCGCCAACGGCGACGGAATGCGCCAACCCAAGACGACCCCACCCGCGGCGCGGCCGGCGCGAGGCTCAGTCGAGGCGACGGTCGTGCTCGTGGCGGGCGAGACTGCGCCCGTACCGCTCCGTGAGCTGCACCATGAGGTCGGGCGTCTCATGATCGAGGCCGAAGACGTAGCCGGGGAAGTCGAGTTCGCGCTGAGCGGCCCAGATCTCCTCGTGGCGGTCGGGTGGCAGGAGCTGCACGGGGTCGCCGACGGCGATCCAGCCGATCGGCACGGTCGACTCGGGCGGCAGCGTCGTGCGCAGGTGGACGACGGCGTTGATCCGCACTTCCGAACGCTCGCCGATGCGCGCGCCGTTGAAGATGCGCGTCCCCGTCGCGAGGAACACCTCCTCCTCGATGACGGCGCCCGAGATACTCGCCATGGGCCCCACGAGCACGTGATCCCCGATGTGCACGGGATTGGTCGCCGTCGCCCGGATGAGCGCGTTCTCCATCACGATGACGTTCTCGCCCAGCGTGATCGCGCCGCCCTCGGCCGTGATGACGGCGCCGTGCAGGATCTGGCAGTCGGGACCGATCTCGACGTCGCCGCTGATGACGGCCGTGGGCGCGACGACCGCCGTCGGATGGATGCGGGGCTCCGCCCCGAGATGCTCGAACCGCACTGCTCGCCCTCTCTGCCGATGACGCCAGCGTAGCGCCGCGGGTCCTGCGCACACAGGGCGTATGCCGCGCCGCTCGCGCGTCGCACACGGGGCTGCCCGCCGACGGGGTTACCGTGGCGGCATGGCACGGATCATCGTCGCCGAAGTCTGTCCCGACTGCGGGTCGCTCGATGTGCGAGCGACAGAGCGGTGGTTCCAGGTCGCGCTCGATCGCCGCGGCGAGATCGACGAGGGCTGGGTCGACACGCTCGAGTTCGCCTGTCGGGACTGCCTCGCCGTCTGGAGCTGACGACTCAGAGCACGCCGAGGGCCCGTCGCGGGTCCTCGGCGAGGTCGCGGGTGCTCAGGCCACCGCATCCTTCTCGGGCCAGAGCTGGTCGATGAGCTGACCGACCCACGCGATGAGATCGGCATCCCCCACGGCCTCGCCACCCGCCGACGGCAGCGGCACGACGAGCGCTTCACCGCTCGCGACGAGCTTCGCCTTGGGGTGCAGCCGGCGCAGGCGCACCTGCATCGAATCCGGCAGGTTCGCGGGCGCGAGCCGCAGGTTCGGGCCCATCGCGACGACGTCGGCCAGTCCCGCACGTGCGGCGCGACGCCGCAGGCGAGCGACCGCGAGCAGGCCGTCGACCTCAGCGGGCGGGTCGCCGTATCGGTCGGTGAGCTCCTCGATGACGAGGTCGAGTGCGTCGTCCTTGGCCGAGATGGATGCCGCGGCCGACAGCTTCTGATAGGCCTCGAGCCGTAGGCGCTCGCTGTCGATGTACGACTCGGGGATGCGCGCCTGCACGGGCAGCTCGAGCCGCAGCTCGGTCGGCCCTTCGACCTCGTCGCCGCGGAAGGCCGACACGGCCTCGCCGATCATACGCAGGTAGAGGTCGAAGCCGACCCCCGCGATGTGACCGGCCTGCTCAGCGCCGAGGAGATTGCCCGCCCCGCGGATCTCGAGGTCCTTCAGCGCGACCTGCATGCCCGAGCCGAGGTCGTTGTTGACGGCGATCGTCTCGAGCCGATCGGCCGCCGTCTCGGACAGCGGCTTCATATCGTCGTACAGGAAGTAGGCGTACGCGCGCTCGCGCGCCCGGCCGACGCGCCCGCGCAGCTGATGCAGCTGAGACAGTCCGTACTTGTCGGCGCGGTCGATGATGATCGTGTTCGCATTCGAGATGTCGAGGCCCGTCTCGACGATCGTCGTGCACACGAGCACGTCGAACCGGCGCTCCCAGAACGCGTCGACGACCTCTTCGAGCGCGTGCTCGCCCATCTGCCCGTGCGCGACCGCGATGCGCGCCTCGGGAACGAGCTCCTGCAGCTCGGCCGCGACGCGCTGGATCGACTGCACACGGTTGTGCACGTAGAACACCTGGCCCTCGCGGAGCAGCTCACGACGGATCGCAGCGCCGATCTGCTTGTCGTTCTTGGGGCCGACGAACGAGAGGATCGGATGCCGGTCTTCCGGCGGCGTCTGCAGGGTCGACATCTCGCGGATGCCGGTGACCGCCATCTCGAGCGTGCGCGGGATCGGTGTCGCGCTCATGGCGAGGATGTCGACGTTCGTCTTGAGCTTCTTGAGGGCGTCCTTGTGCTCGACGCCGAACCGCTGCTCCTCGTCGATGATCATGAGCCCGAGGTCCTTGAAGATGACCTTTTCGGTGAGGATGCGGTGCGTGCCGATCACCATGTCGAGCGTGCCGTCGGTGAGCCCCGCGAGCACGTCGCGGGCCTGCTTGTCGGTCTGGAAGCGCGACAGCGCCTTGACCTTGACGGGGAACCCCGCGAAGCGCTCCGTGAACGTCTCGAGGTGCTGTTTGACGAGAAGCGTCGTCGGCACGAGCATCGCGACCTGCTTGCCGTCCTGAATCGCCTTGAAGGCGGCGCGCACGGCGACCTCGGTCTTGCCGAAGCCGACATCGCCCGACAGCAGGCGGTCCATCGGGATCGGCTTCTGCATGTCGGCTTTGATCTCGTCGATCGTCTGCAGCTGATCGGGCGTCTCGGCGAACGGGAACGCCTCTTCGAGCTCGCGCTGCCACGGGGTGTCCGGGCCGAACGCGTACCCCTTGGCCGCCATGCGCGCCGAGTAGAGCTTGACGAGCTCGACGGCGATGTCGCGGACCGCCTTGCGGGCCTTGCCCTTGGCCTGCGCCCAGTCGCTGCCGCCCATCTTCGACAGGGTCGGAACCTCGCCTCCGACGTAGCGCGACAGCAGATCGAGCTGGTCGGTGGGCACGAAGAGCTTGTCGCCCGGGTAGCCCCGTTTGGACGGCGCGTACTCGAGCACGAGGTACTCGCGCGTCGTCTTGACGGGGTTGCGCCCGCCGCTCGAGACCTCGCGCTGCGTCAGCTCGACGAAGCGGCCGATGCCGTGCGTCGCGTGCACGACGACATCCCCCGCCTTCAGCTGGATCGGGTCGACCACGTTCTTGCGCCGCGACGCGAGCTTCTTGACGACGCGCTGGTCTCCGCCGATCGTGCGGCCGTAGAACTCGGTCTCGGTGAGCACCGCGAGCTTGGCATCCGGAGCCTCGAAACCGCGCTCCAGCGTCGAGACGACGACGTGGGCAACCCCGGGCTCGGGTGCCGCGAGCAGATCGTCGACCTTGCGCGCCGCGATCCCCCGATCGGCGAGCACATCGCGTGCCCGCTCGACGAGTCCGATTCCGGATGCCGCGACGACGACCCGCCAGCCGTCGGCGAGCAGGGCGCCGACGTGAGCGATCGCGCCGTCGACGTTCCCCTGGAACGACGGCACCGCAGAACCTGGAACGCGCACGAGCGCGGCCTGCTGGAGGGCGACGTCGATGTCATCGTCGATGAGCCCCTCGGCCGCTGCATCCGCCGCGCCCGAATCGAACGCGCTGAGCGTCCACCACACGTCGCCGCGCGCGTGCGCGTCTTCGCGCAGCCGCGGCAGCGTCACGAAATCGCCCGCCCCGAGGTCGATGGGCGTCTCGGCGCCGGCCGTCGCGGCGCTCCAGGCGGCGCCGAGGAACTCGCGGTTCGTCTCGCCGAGGGTCATCGCGCGGGTCACGGATCGCTCCGGGTCGACGAGGGCGATGGCGGATGCCGCGGGCAGATAGTCGACGAGCGTCACGAGCTCGCCCGCCACCGCCGGCATGAGCGACTCCATCCCCTCGACGGGGATGCCTTCGCTCATCTTCTCGAGCATTCCGCGCAGGCCCGGGAACTCGTCCTTGAGCTGCAGCGCGCGGGAGCGCACGGAGTCGGTCAGCAGCAGTTCGCGGCTCGCGATGAGCTCGACGGATGGCACATCGCCGGGCAGTGAGCGCTGGTCCGCGACCGAGAAGGCCCGGATCTGGTCGACCTCGTCGCCGAAGAACTCGATCCGGTACGGATGTGGCGCGGTGGGCGGGAACACGTCCAGGATGCCGCCGCGCACCGCGAACTCGCCGCGGCGCGACACCATGTCGACCCGGTGATAGGCGAGCTCGACGAGCCGGAGGGATACGGCACCGAGATCATGGCCGCGGCCGCCCATCGCGAGCTCGATCGGTGCGATGTCGGTCAGGCCCGCTGCGAGGGGCTGGATGGCCCCGCGGACGGAGGCGGTGACGACGAGCGGGGTCTCGCTCGTCCACCGCGCGATGCGACCCAGCACCTCGAGGCGCCGCCCGACGATCTCGGCGGACGGGCTCAGCCGCTCGTGCGGCAGGGTCTCCCACGCCGGGAAGTGCAGCACTTCGGCCCCGGGCAGGACGGAGCCGATCGCCGGACCGATCGCTTCGGCGCGACGCCCCGTCGGAGTCACGACGAGCAGCACTCCCGGCTTGCCGCCGCTCCGGCGACGCTCGAGGAGTGCCGCGAGAGTCGGGGCGGCGAGCCCCTCGACGAGCGAGAAGTCGGCGTCGACGGATGCCGCGGCCCCGGCATCCTGGAAGGACTCCGCCTGCTCGAGGGCGCGCACGATCCCGGGAACTGTCACCGCAGAAGTCTACGGCGGAGGACGGACACGCAGGGTGCGATGCACGCGTGGGCGCTGTCGCGGCCCCTCCTAGGATGAAGCCGTGAGCGATCCCGCCGTGCCGCCCGTGCCTCCTCTGCCGCCCGTCCCCGCGCGCCCCGCCGCCCCCGTCCCGACGCATCCGACGCCTTCTGCCGGCGCGGGTCCGCAGGCGCAGCCCGGCGACACCGGCCCGCAGGCCGCACCCGCTCCCCCGCAGACGCCCCTGCCGCCCCAGGGTTACGCGCCGCCCCAGGGTTACGCACCCCCTCAGGGCTACGCACCGCCCCAGGGCTATGCGCCACCCCAGGGCTACGTTCCGCCGTCGGGGTACGCACCGCCGTCGGGGTACGCCGCGCCGTACACCTACCCCGGTGGGGCCGCGCGCCCTGCCGATCGCCCCGCGGCGCCGATCGCCGAGCGGGGATCCTCGGCTCTCGGTCTCGTCGCACTGCTCGTCGCGGTCGCCGCCGCCGTCGTGACGCCGATCATGGCATCCATCGCCGGCTTCAACATCGGGATCGGCGCCGGCCGCGAGATCGCCCTGCGACCGTTGGATGCCGACTTCGATTGGTCAGTGCTCGCCCCCGTGCGCGATCAGGTGCTGCTCGGCGAGGTCGCGTTCTGGATCGGCACGGCGCTCGGCATCTGGGCGCTCGTGCAGGGGATCATCGCGATCGTCAAGAACCGCGGGCGCGTGCAGGGCATCGTCGCGGTCATCATCGCGGTCCTCGGCCCGATCGTCTTCGCGATCGCCGTGCAGGTGAGCCTCGGACTCGGCTTCGCCGCGGGGTCGTCGATCGGCGGCTGACGCTCAGGCGCGCGGAGCGTGATGCTTCTGCTGCGCCGCGAGTAGGCCCTCGCCGATGAGCTGCTCGACCGCGTCGGCGGCGTCGTCGATGAGGATCGGGAGGTTCTTGCGCTCGGCCGCACCGAAGGGGTCGAGCACCCAGTCGGCCGCGTCCTGGCGCCCGGCGGGCCGCCCGATGCCGACACGTACGCGCGGGAAGTCCGGCGTCGCCAGAGCTTTCGCGACATCCCGGACGCCGTTGTGGCCGCCGTGCCCGCCGCCGGTCTTCAGCTTGATCGTGTCGAAGGGGATGTCGAGCTCGTCGTGCACGACGACGACGTGGTCGGGGTCGACACCGTAGAACTTCGCGAGCCCCGCGACCGGACCGCCCGAGACGTTCATGAACGAGTTCGGCTTCGCGAGCACGATCTTCGCGTCCCCCGGCCGCAGCCAGGTCTCGACGACGCGGGCGTTCGTCTTGTGCGCTTTGAAGGTCTCGCCTCGGCGCGCGGCGAGCTCGTCGACGACCATCTGACCGATGTTGTGCCGGGTGGCCTCATACCGAGGACCGGGGTTGCCGAGTCCGACGACGAGCCACGTTTCAGCCATGCATCCATCCTCCCAGAGCAGCACTCCCGCAGACGACGGATGCCGCGCCGCCGCCGGTGATCGGCTGACGACGCGGCATCCGCGCGGTGATTGCAGAGTGCGACGTTACTCGGAAGCCTCTTCGGCGGCCTCGGCCGACTCCTCGGACTGCTCGGCGGCGACCTCGGCGTCAGCCTCGGCGATCTCGTCCTCGGCGGCGAGCGTCGCAGCCGGGACCGAGATGGCGACGATGAGCAGCTCGGCGTCGGCCACGAGCGCCGCGCCCTTCGGGAGCTTCAGGTCACCGGCGGTGATGTGCGTGCCCTCTTCGAGCCCCTCGACGTCGATCTCGATGTTCTCGGGGATGTGGGTCGCCTCGACCTCGAGCGCGACGGTGGCGTTGTCGAGGTTCGCGATCGTGCCCGCGAACGGCTCGCCCACGACGACGATCGGGACGTCGACCTGGATCTTCTCGCCCTTCTTCACGACGAGGAGGTCGATGTGCTCGATGATCTGGTGCACGGGGTCCTTCTGGACGTCCTTGACCAGCGTGAGCTGCTCCGTGCCGTTGACGTCGAGCTCGAGCACGACGTTCGCCTTGCGGATCAGCAGGGCGACCTGGTGGCCCGGGAGGGCGACGTGGACGGGGTCGGTGCCGTGGCCGTAGATGACGGCGGGGATCTGGCCGGTGGCGCGCAGACGGCGGGCGAAGCCCTTGCCGAAGTTCTCGCGCAGCTCGGCGTGGACCTTGGTGTCGGTCTCAGTCGACATGGTGTTCTCCTTGCAGGTTGTGAGGTCTGGTCTCGACTCGAACGCGCACGCGTGAGGAAAGCCGTGAAGCCTGCAACACCGCGTCGATCACGGATGCTCCGAGTCAGCCGATGCGGCGATTCGGGCGATCCCTCGCCGAAGTTCAGCATCAAGTCTACCAGCGGCCCCGCTACGATGAGGAACGCACCGTGCACGCGCCCTCCGGAGGACCACATGACGATCGACAGCCAGCTCGCATCGAACCTGCTTCTGGGCGTCATCGGACTCATGTCGCTCGTCGGGTTCGTCGCCGTCATCGGCGCGTTCTGGTCGATGGGCCGCTCGGGCTACCGCAACGACTGAGCGCCGTCGCACTGTGACGCGCCGCCCGCCGTCACGCGTCGCGAACCTCTAGGCTGGGGGCATCCCCCGCACACAGCGTCTTGAGGAGTGCACGTGACCGAGCAGGCAGCGAACATCGGAGTCGTGGGACTGGCGGTGATGGGGTCGAACCTGGCCCGCAATCTCGCTTCCCGTGAGGGCAACACGGTGGCCGTGTTCAACCGCACGCATGCCAAGACCGAGGAGCTCGTCGCGGAGCATCCCGAAGCGGGATTCGTCTCGACCGCGTCGTACGAGGAGTTCGCCGCGGCGCTTCAGAAGCCGCGCACCGCGATCATCATGGTCAAGGCCGGCGGTCCGACGGATGCCGTGATCGATGCGCTGGTCGAGGTGTTCGAGCCGGGCGACATCATCGTCGACGGCGGCAACTCGCTGTTCACCGACACGATCCGCCGTGAGAAGGCCGTCCGCGAGACGGGCATCAACTACGTCGGCATGGGTGTCTCGGGCGGTGAGGAGGGCGCCCTCCTGGGCCCGTCGCTCATGCCCGGCGGGTCGGACGAGTCGTGGATCACGCTCGGCCCGATCCTCCGCTCGATCGCCGCGATCGCCGAGGGCGAGCCGTGCGTCACGCACGTCGGCCACGACGGTGCGGGCCACTTCGTGAAGATGGTGCACAACGGCATCGAGTACGCCGACATGCAGCTCATCGCCGAGGCGTACGACCTGATCCGCCGCGGCACGGGCAAAAGCCCCGCCGAGATCGCCGAGGTCTTCGCTGAGTGGAACAAGGGCGAGCTCGAGTCGTACCTGATCGAGATCACCGCCGAAGTGCTGCGCCAGGTGGATGCCGCGACCGGCCAGCCCCTCGTCGACGTCATCCTCGACCAGGCCGGCGCGAAAGGCACCGGCGCCTGGACGGTGCAGACCGCGCTCTCGCTCGGCACCCCCGTCTCGGGGATCGCCGAAGCGACCTTCGCCCGCTCGCTCTCGTCGCACCCCGAGCAGCGCGAGATCTCGCGCGACCTGCCCGGCCCGACCGAGGGCTTCACCGCTCAGGATCCCGACGCGTTCATCGAGCAGGTGCGCCTCGCGCTCTATGCGTCGAAGATCGTCGCCTACTCGCAGGGCTTCGACGAGATCCGCGCGGGCGCCGCCGAATACGACTGGAACATCGACCTCGGCAAGATCGCCGCGATCTGGCGCGGCGGCTGCATCATCCGCGCCCGGTTCCTCAACCGCATCACCGACGCCTACTCCGAGACCCCCGACCTGCCCGTGCTGCTCACCGCGCCGTTCTTCGTCGACGTGTTCACCCGCGCGCAGGACGCGTGGCGTGAGATCGTCGCCACCTCGGCCAAGGTCGGCATCCCGGCCCCCGCGTTCTCGTCATCGCTCGCCTATTACGACGGGCTGCGCGCGGAGCGCCTGCCCGCCGCCCTCATCCAAGGGCAGCGCGACTTCTTCGGCGCCCACACCTACAAGCGCATCGACAAGCCCGGCACCTTCCACACCCTCTGGTCGGGCGACCGCACCGAGATCGAAGCCGAAGACACCCACTGACCGCGTCCGGCTACGGCCGGACGTTGTGGTTCCTCGAGAACACGTTCGCCGGGTCCCACGCGCGCTTGATCCCGGTCAGGCGCGCGAGGGTCGCGGGCGGGTACATCCGCGGCACCCAGACAGGGTCGGTCGACGTCGTGAAGTTGCCGTAGACACCGACTCCCAGGGATTCGATCGCGTCCCACTGCGCCACCGCCGCGGCACGTTCGTCGCCTGTGAGCATGCCCGGGATGTCGAAGGCACCTGCCATCGCGAACCACGTCGCATCTCGCGCGGCGAAGGCCGTGGCATCCGGAGCCACATCGCCGTAGGCGCCACCGAGCGACCGCAGGAACAGGACCGAGGCGGGATGCGCTTCGCGGAACGCGACGAGTCGATCGATCGCATCGTCGCTCAGGTCGGCGACGAGCGCGTTGCCGCCGACGAAGCCCGGCATGGGCTGGTCAGGGTCGAACTCGGGCGCCTCGAGAAGGATGTCGGGGTACTCGCGCACGCCGAACTCCACCTCGGTGACGCCCTCGACGGACAGGATCGGCAGCAGCGCGGCGCGCGCGGCGATCTCGTCGGGACCGATCCAGCACGCCGTGACCGTCGCCCCCTCGGGCGCGCTCGGATCCATCGGCGGGACGTCCATGAACGTGACCGTGAGGTCTCGCGGCGCGTCGGCGAGGGCATCGCGCATCGCCTGCAGCACGGGACGGGAATCCCCCGAGACGCCGAACGTCGCGAAGACGACGGAGGGCAGGGCGTGGGCCCGGAAGTCGAAGCGCGTGACGACGCCGACATTTCCGCCGCCGCCGCGGAGCGCCCACAGGAGATCGGGATGCGAGGCATCCGTCACCTCGATGACCTCACCCGCGGCGGTCACGAGCTGCGCGCCCTCGAGCTGATCGGCGGCGAGACCCCACGCGCGCACCATCCACCCGATGCCGCCGCCGAGCGTCAGCCCGCCGACCCCGACCGACGCGGTGTCGCCCGAGCTGATGCCCAGGCCGTGCTCGGCGAGCGCATGCGCGACGACGCCCCACGTCGCGCCGCCGCCGACGCTCACTCGGGCGCTGTCGACCGAGACAGCGTCGAGCGGGGTGAGATCGATCGTGAGCCCGCCCGGCACGCTCCCCCACGCACTGTGGCCGCCGCCGCGCACCATCACCGGTGTGCCGGTCGCCGACGCCCAGCGCACGGCCGTCTGCACATCGTCGACGGATCGGGCGCGGATGACCGCGTCGGGCTCGCCGATGCCCGAGTGGAACAGTCTTGCGGAATCCCAATCGGCATCGCCGGGCGCGATCGTGTCGGGCACCGCGGAACGGAGGTCTTCGAGGGTCATGCGCGACACGTTAGCGCGCGGCGCCGACGTCCGTCAGAGCCAGTCCTTGCGCTTGAACACGAGATAGAGGGTCACGCTCGTGGCCACCATGAGCCCCAGGGCGATGTAGTAGCCGCCGGGCCAGTGCAGCTCGGGCATGTTGTCGAAGTTCATGCCGTAGATCGTGCCCACGAGCGTCGGGGCGAAGAGGATCGCCGCCCACGACGAGATCTTCTTGACCTGGTCGTTCTGCTGCAGACCGAACTCCGTCATCCGTCGCATCTCTTCGTTGCTCTGCTGGTCGACGAGGCTCGCGTGCACCGTCAGCGCGTTGTCGAGCGTGTGGCGGAAGCCGTGGACCTTGTCGATCACGTGACGCGCATGGTCGTCGAGGTCGTGGAAGGCGGGGGCGGATGCCGCGTGGGTCGACGCGCGGACGATGTCCTGCAGGCGATCGAGCATCTCGCGCAGCGGGTCGGTCGCGTGCTGCAGGTCGATGACTTCGCGCTGCAGGCTGAAGATGCGCCGCGACACCTTCGGCTTGTCGGAGAAGATCTCCTCCTCGATCTCGTCGATGTCGTTCTCGACGCCGTCCAACACGGGTGCGTACCCGCCGATGACGGCCGAGATGAGCGCCCACACGATGCCGAACGTGCCCTTGTGCAGGATCTCGGGATGCTCCTCGAGCTCGACTCTGACGCGCCCGGTGTCGATGAGGTCGTCGTTCTGGACGGTGACGACGAAGTCCGCCCCGACGAAGAGGTCGACCTCGGAGCACTCGAGGCGCTCGGTCTCGTCGATGTAGCGCGCGGGCTGCAGGACGAGGAAGACCATGTCGCCGAACTGCTCGAGCTTCGAGCGTTGGTGTCCGCGCAGCGCATCGCGCACCGCGAGCGGCGAGAGGCCGAGGGGCTGGATGAGCGCCTCGAGCTCGGCCGGGTCGGGCGACCGCAGGCCGATCCACACGATCCCGTTGCGCGCGCGGGCGTCGGTGATCGCGTCTGCGGGCGCCGCGCCGTGTGCGACGCGCTCCCCCTCGACGTACACGGCGGTGTCGATGACGGACATGCCGTTCGGCCTACGGTCGCGCCGTATCGCCTGCGGCAGCGCCCTATGGTGAAGGTCATGACGAGCATCCTCTACATCGGCGGCACGGGAATCATCAGCGCCGCGAGCGTCCGCCGCTCGCTCGAACGCGGTCACGAGGTGACGGTCCTGAACCGCGGCACGGAGCGCCGGCCCGTGCCCGACGGCGTGCGCGTACTCGTCGCCGACGTCCGGGACCCCGCCGCGGTGCGCGAAGCGGTGAGAGGTTCGGAGTTCGATGTCGTCGCGGACTTCCTGTCGTTCGTGCCCGAACACGTCCAGAACATGCTCGGCGTGTTCGAGGGCAGCACAGGCCAGTACCTCTTCGTGAGCTCGGCGTCCGCCTACGAGAAGCCGCCGTCGGGCCTCCCGGTCACCGAGCGGACGCCGCTCGTGAACCCGTTCTGGCAGTACTCGCGCGACAAGATCGCGTGCGAAGACCTGCTCTTCGCAGCGCACGCGGCACGAGGACTGCCGGTCACCGTCATCCGTCCGTCGCACACGTACGATCGCCAGGCCATCCCCACGATCGGGCACTGGACCGACATCGCCCGCATGCGGGCCGGAAAGCCCGTCATCGTGCACGGCGACGGCACGACGCAGTGGACGATCACGCATGCCGACGATGTCGCGGTGGCCGTGACGGGCCTCGTCGGCAATCCCGCCGCGATCGGCGAGGCCTTCACGGTCACCGGGGATCACGCGCCGACCTGGAACCAGATCTACGGATGGCTGGCGGGTGCCGCGGGCGTCGCCGAACCGGATCTCGTGCACGTCACGAGCGACGCGATCGCCGCCTTCCGTCCCGAGCTCGGCCCGACGCTGTTGGGCGACAAGGCGCATTCGATGGTCTTCGACAACAGCAAGGTCCGTGCGCTCGTCCCGGAGTTCGCGACGACCGTGACCTTCGACGAAGGCGCACGCGGCATCCTCGAGCACTACGACGGCCATCCGGACGCGCAGATCGTCGACGGGGAGATCGACGCCGCGTTCGACCGGATGGCCGCCTACGCCCGTTCTGCGGGCTGAACCGCTCAGCGCGTGATGTCGCGCACCGTGCCCTTGTCGAGGCGCAGTCGCCGTGTCGCTCGGCGCGCGACCGCCGAATCGTGCGTCACGACGATGAGGGTCAGCCCTTCGGCATTCAGGCCCTGCAGGAGCGCCAGGATCTCGTCGCGCATGCTCTCGTCGAGGTTGCCCGTCGGCTCGTCGGCCAGCAGGACGCGCGGGCGCTTGACGATCGCGCGGGCGATCGCGACGCGCTGCTGCTGACCCCCCGACAGCTCGCCGGGCTTGTGGTCGGTGCGATCGGCGAGTCCGACGTGGGCGAGCGCTTCGGCGACGCGCTCGCCCCGCTCGGTCTTCGAAAGGCCGAGGGGCTCCAGCGCCATGTCCACGTTCTCGGCCGCCGTCAGGGTCGGGATGAGATTGAACCCCTGGAAGACGAAGCCGATCTCACGGGCGCGGATGCGGCCGAGCTCTGCGTTCGACGCCGTCGCGACGTCGATCTCGCCGAGGTGGACGGCGCCCGCGCTGGGGCGGTCGAGCGCGCCGAGGAGCTGCAGGAGCGTCGATTTGCCGCCGCCCGTCGGCCCCTGGATCGTGACGAACTCGCCGGCCGCGATCTCGAGGTCGACGCCCGCGAGCGCCTTCACGACGCGGCCCTTCTGCTGATACGTGCGCGTGACGCCCTCGAGGCGATAGAGGGGCGCGAGGGGCGCCTCGACCTCCGGGGTCTGCGTCTCGGTCATGGACATGGTGTCTCCTTCACGGGTGTTCTGAATGGTCATGGATGCCTCAGCCGACCGATCGGAGGGCCTCGGCCGGGCTGAGCCGCGCGGCGCGCCACCCTCCGAACGCGCCGGCGATGAGGCCTGCGGCGACGGCGAGTCCGACGGCGGCGAGGACGACCCACAGGGTGAACGGGGCGTTCAGGACGACGTCGGCGGACGCCTGCGCGCCGTTGCCGAGGAAGCCGGGCCCGCCACCCTGGGTCATGCCGCCGGGGCCGCCCTGCATCGTCTCGGCCGAGGGAGCGGTCGAAATCGTCGGCGAGACGAGGTTGATCGCCCAGATGCCGGCGAGTCCGATCACGAGCCCGACAGCACCGCCGAGGAGGCCCTGCACGAGACATTCGCCCGCGACCTGGCCGACGACGCGACCGTTCGACCAGCCGATCGCCTTGAGGGTGCCGAACTCCCGCGTGCGGCGCGAGACGCCCGAGATCGTGAACAGCACGGCGAGCAGCACCGCGACTGCGAGCACGATGATCGAGAGCCAGGTGCCGAGGCTCGTGATGAGCGACGAAGCGCTCGAGAGCGAGCCCGAGACCGTCGATGCGAGGTCCGACTGCGAGCTGACCGTGGCATCCGGAACCTCGTCCTGGATCGCCGCCTGCACGGTCGCGATGCCGGCGGCGGAGGCCGCCTGCACGTAGACGGTCGACAGCACGTCGCCGGCACCCGAGAGCTCCTGCGCGACGTCGAGCGGGATGTAGACGTTCGACGCGGTGTCGGCCTCACTCGAGGTCGACGACACGATGCCGACGATCTCGAACTCGGTGCCGCCGAGCTCGATTGCGTCGCCGACGGCGAGCTCGGCCGTCGTGGCGTAGGTGGCATCGAGCACGGCGACGGAGGCGCCGTCGTCCGAGGACGCGAGGGCACGACCGTCGTCGACCGACACGGCCGACAGCGGGCCGACCGCGTCGTCCGCGGGATCGATCCCGAGCACCGTGACCGAGTCGACGCCGAATGAGCCGCCGCCGAATCCGCCCTGCTCGCCGCCCTGCGGCGGCGCCTGCTGGGTCTGATCGGTGCCCTCGTCCTGTCGCTGCGGCAGCTCGCCCGAGAACGTCATGTTGGTGAGGCTGAGGGCGCCGGATGCCGCAGCCACCCCGTCGACGCCGGTCACGGTGTCGAGCACCGAGGCGTCGAGGGTCGCGCGCATGGGCTCGGTCATGAGGCGCGATTGGTTGAGCTCGGTCGAGCCGTCCTCGCCCGTCGTCCCGGCGTCCTCGCCGAAGTCGAAGCGCTGGCCGCCGCCCTCGCCGGGCTCGGCCTGCGCGCCCGTGACCGTCAGGTCGGTCCCGACGCCGTAGACCGACGCGAGGGCTTGGGCCTGGGCATCCCGCACCCCCGCCGCCAACGAGTTCACGATGATCACCAGCGCGATCGCGATCGCGAGGCCCGCGGCCACGATGATCGTCTGCTTCTTGCGGCCGGCGAGTTCGCGCCGGAGATACGTGCCGTACATGGGGCTCCTTCCGGGCCCGCCTCGGGCCGTCGCGATCGAAGCTAGGGACGCCGTCGATGCGCCGATCCAGCGCGGGCTATGAGGACGTTATGGATGCCGCGTCCGCACTCACAGCGTGTCCATAGCCCGCTCCATAGGAACCGCATAGGAAGCAGGGCATCATGTGATGCATGACGACGCCTGCCACCGCCCTCACCCGTCCCGACGGCACGCCCCTGCGCGTGCTCGTGGTCGACGACGAGCAGATGCTCACCGACCTGCTGTCGATGGCGCTGCGCATGGAGGGCTGGGAGGTCAAGACCGCGGCATCCGGGTTCCAGGCCCTGCAGACGGCGCGCGAGTTCGCCCCCGATGCGATGGTGCTCGACATCATGATGCCCGACCTCGACGGCATGGCCGTGCTGCAGCGGCTACGGCAGTCGGGCGACGACGTTCCCGTCCTGTTCCTGACGGCGAAGGATGCCGTGCAGGACCGCGTTGCCGGCCTGACCGCCGGCGGAGACGACTACGTCACGAAGCCGTTCAGCCTCGAAGAGGTCGTCGCACGGCTGCGCGGGCTGATGCGCCGCGCGGGCACCGCCTATGCGAGCGGTGCCGAGCCGATTCTTCGCGTGGCCGACCTGACCCTCAACGAGGACAGCCACGAGGTCGAGCGCGCGGGCGCCGAGATCGAGCTGACGGCGACCGAGTTCGAGCTGCTCCGCTTCCTGATGCGCAACCAGCGTCGCGTCGTGTCGAAGGCTCAGATCCTCGACCGCGTGTGGAACTACGACTTCGGCGGTCGCTCGTCGGTCGTCGAGCTCTACATCTCGTACCTGCGCAAGAAGATCGACGCGGGGCGCGAGCCCCTCATCCACACCGTCCGCGGCGTCGGATACATGATCAAGGCGCCGCAGTGACCTCAGCCGCTGCTCCCAGGCGGAGGCGGTGGAGCCTCCAGTCGCGCCTCATGGTCACGATCATCGGAATCGTGACGTTCATCATCGTCGCGGTCGCCTTCGCGACGAGTGCGATCCTCGGGCAGATCCTGCAGACCAACCTCGACGCGAAGCTGCGCACGACCGCGTCGGAGACGGGCCAGAGCCTCCTGCAGGCGCAATTCCCCCAGGGCGGCGAGGAGCTCACAGCGGTCGAGGTGCTCGACAGGGGCTGGCAGGAGCCGGGCACCGTCCTGGTGATGCAGTCGTCGACCCTGACGACGACGGGCGCCTACGTCGCCGAGCCCGGAGATGTGCGCGAGCTCTCGGAAGACCAGCTGAACGAGGTCGTCGACGCGCTGACCGCACCCGGCCCCTCCCCCGTGTCGCTCTCGATCTCGGAGCTCGGCTCGTACCGCGTGACGGGCCTGCAGGCGCGCGACTACTTCGCCGTCGTGGGCGTCTCGCTGAGCGAAGTGCAGTCCACGGTCGCGCAGATCATCACGACCGTCGCGCTCGTGACGGCGGGCGGGCTACTGCTCCTCGCCGCCGCGATCGCGTTCGTCGTGCGCTCGGGCCTGCAGCCCCTGCGCAGCGTCGCCGACACCGCTGAGCGGGTCGCGACGATGCCGCTGGATCAGGGCGAGGTCACGATCACGGAGCGGGTTCCGGATGCCGAGACCGACGATCGCACCGAGATCGGCCGCGTCGGGCTCGCCCTGAACACCCTGCTCGATCACGTCGGGGCATCCCTCGACGCCCGTCAGCGCAACGAGGAGCGGATGCGACGCTTCGTCGCCGACGCGAGCCACGAACTGCGCACCCCGCTCGCCTCGATCCGCGGATACTCCGAGCTCTCACTGCGCGACCGGACCCTGAGCGAGACGACCGAGTCGTCGCTCGAGCGGATCCAGGCGCAGTCGCTGCGGATGACGTCGCTCGTCGAGGACCTCCTGCTGCTCGCTCGACTCGACGAGGGGCAGGAGCTCGTCTACGGTTCCGTCGACCTCTCCAAGCTCTCGATCGAGGCAGTCGGCGACGCTCAGGCCGCCGGCCCCGATCACACGTGGGTGCTCGAGCTGGACGACGAGCCCGTCGTCGTCGCGGGCGACGCGGGCCGCGTGACGCAGGTGCTCTCGAATCTGCTCGCCAACGCGCGGGTGCACACACCCGAGGACACGACCGTCACCGTCACCGTCGCGCACGAGGGCGACGAGGCGGTGCTGCGCGTGCACGACGACGGCCCCGGCATCGAGCCCGAGCTGGCCGACGAGCTGTTCGAGCGCTTCTCACGCGCCGACCGCTCCCGCGCACGCAAGACGGGTGGCACGGGTCTGGGGCTCTCGATCGCGCGCGCGATCTCGGAAGCGCATGGCGGAACCCTCTCGGTCGAGAGCGAGCCCGGCGACACGACGTTCGAGCTGCGGCTCCCCGCCGCCAAGCCCGCCGAGCCCGCCGAGCCCGCCGCATCCTGAGCCGGCTTCTGCGTTCGCCGGACGGCACCGGATCGCCGCGCGCGAGGGACGCCGACGGCGTGTCGTCGGCGCTGAGACTCTCTTGCCGCGCCGATGAACTTCCCGCTCACACGCCATTCGTGCGGTCCCCGACCTCCGATCGGGCGGGAAACACGATGGCGGCAGTTTCCCGCATCCGCGCCACCGATTGATGCAGCGGATGCCGGGAACTGCCGCACAATCGTCACCAGCGCGACCACATCGCGCGTGAGCGGGAAGTTCAACGGCGCACAGAGAGGACCTCTGAGGCGGCGACGGACCTCAGTAGCCGCTGAAGGCGTCCGTCGTGATGGACCGCGCGCGCTCGAGCGCGGGCGCGAGGTCGGCGATGAGCCCCGGTGGGCCCGAGATGTACGCGTGGCGGGCCGACAGATCGGGCACGACCCGCAAGAGGCCGTCGGCGTCGAGACGCACGCCCTGCGCCCACATCCAGTGGCGCGGCAGATCGGCGGGACGGTCGCGCGTGAAGACGATCGTCGGGACGCCCGTCGCTTCGAGCTCGGCGCGATAGACGAGCTCGGATGACTCGGACGCGACGTACACCAGCACGACGTCGCGATCCTCAGCCGCAGCCTGCACGTGCCGCAGCTGCGACACGAACGGCGTCACGCCGATCCCCGCCGCGACCATGAGCACCGGCGCCGCCGTGCGCTTGGGGAGGACGAAATCGCCCCACACGCCCGTGACCGGCAGCGCATCGCCGGGCTCGACGAGCGCGAGCGCGCGCTTGAAGGAGCTCTGAGGTTTCAATGCTGAACCAGGCTGCGCGGGGGGACCGGATGCCTCACGGAACGCGACCTTGACGAGCGGAAGGTCCTCGGGCGCCGACGAGATGCTGAACTCGCGGCGCGTGCCGCGCGCGTCGGGGTGGTGGTGCGGCACTTCGATCTCGATGTACTGCCCCGGGACGAACTTCAGCCCGCGGCGCGTGCGGAACGTCAGCTCGCGCACGGTGGGAGTGAGGTCCGCGCGGGACTCGAGCGTCAGGCGCACGGCCGAGCGCACCGCGAAGGCGAACGCGACGAGGTTGCCGATGATGAGCGCGCGCTCCTGGCCCAGGCTCACGGCGCCGAGGTCGATCGGCCAGCCGGCGAGCACGCCGACGACGCCGGCCACCGTGAACTGCTGCCAGCGGCGCGGCGGCAGCGTGAGCGGCTCGGAGAGCATGAACGCGCCGAGGAAGAGGAACGGGTACTGGCTGATGCTCGACCACAACGCGCTCCCCAGATCGAAATCGCTCCCCGCAGTCTGGGTCTGGATCGACATCCGCATCACGGTGACAGCCACGGCAGTGACGACGAAGACCGCGATCACCCGCAATTTCTCGGTGCGCCAGAGGATGGCGAGCCCGAGGATGACGACTGGGGTGACCATGGCCGGCGTGCCAACCCACCACAGCGGCGCGCCAAGCACCGGAAACGCCGTTCCCAGGAGGTAGAGCGCAGTTGCGCCCGCAGCCGCGGGATTGAGAATGTGGCGGCCCTGCCATGCGATGACGTACTTCGAGAGGGATGCCACGGCCCCCGCGATCGTAATGCCGACGAGCTTCCAGAGATCGAGACTCGGCATCAGCACGAAGAGCAGGATGTGCGCCGTGATGAGCGACGACTCGATGCGCCAGGGCAGGTGCAGGACGCGCTGGGCCGCGGCATCCACCCCGACGCACACGATCGACAGCACGACGAGCGCGACGACCAGCTCGAGCGGACCCGGCGCGACGAGGCCGAAGAACGACAGGACGAGCGCGATGACGGCGAGCGTGCCGAGCGAGAGCAGGACGAGCCGGTACATCGAGACGCGGCCGAGCACCGCGAAGACGCGGTTCCACAGGGCGGTGAGGGATCCGATCACGTGAACAACTCTGCCTTACTCCCGGGTGACCACTCGACGCGGCCGTCCGTCGTCATGCGCACCCACTCGACGCCCCACTCGTGCGCGACTCTCTCTCCGCCGTCGAAGAACAGCGCGGTGGCGACCCCGTCGGCGCGCATCGCGGTGGACGCCACCGCCCACGTCGCGGCGATCGTGCGCACGGGCTCCCCCGTCCGCGCGTCGAGGACGTGGTGCAGGCCGTCGCCCCACGCGCGGCGGTTCGTCGCCGACGCGCAGAGCGCGGCATCCTGGACCTCCCATACGCCGATCGCTCGACGCGGGTCGAAGGGGTGCTCGAGCCCGATGCGCTGCGGTGCTCCGCGCACGGCGAGATCACCGCTCGCATCGACGACGGCGTCGCCGTCGAGCGCCGCAAGCACCAGGTCGACCAGGCGGCCCTTGCCGAGGGCTCCCACGTCGATGGTGGCCGGATGCCGCAGCCGCAGTTCGTCGTCGTCCCACGCGAGCTCGGCCGACCAGTCGGGCGCCGGGGCGGCTCCGCGATCGACGAGCGACAGCGTGGAGTCGTATCCACGCCGCGCGAGCGCATCGCCGACGAGCGGGCTGACGGCACCGTCCGTCGCCGCGGAGAGCGTGGCGTACGCATCGAGCATCGCGATGGTGTCAGGTGGTGCGACGACCCGACCGCCGTCGCGGGCGAGCCGCGACACGACCGAGTCGACGCGGAAGCGCGACCACTCCGCATCGAAGCGCCGAATGACCGTCTCCACCCTGCGGCGTGCTGGTTGATCGAGCGGATCGACCGTCTCGATCTGCCAGGGCACTCCGATCGCGTCGAAGCGCCAGATCTCGGGCACGAGCGTCAGGCGGCCGCTTCGGCCTTGATCGTCTCGATCGCGTCGTTGAAGCCGCCGCTCGTGAGCGATGACCCGGCGACGCGGCTGACCGAGATCTCGTCGATGGACTTGCCGACGACTTCGTCCGAGATGCCGCCGATGAACTGGCCCTGGTACTGCTGCGACTCCGCCTTCTGCGGGTCGCCCTCGACGTCGACCGAGGTGATGATGCCGTCCTCGAGTGCGACGGTGACCGAGATCGTCTCGACCGATTCGGGGGTCTGGTACGTGCCCTCAGCGGTGTAGGTGCCGTCGGTGTACTCCCCCGTCGACGATCCGGAGTCCGTGCCCGAGCCGGTGTCGGTCGTGGCGGGTGAGGTGCAACCGGCGAGCGCGAGGGCGCCGGCGAAGCCGACGGTCGCGACCGTGCCGAAACGGACGGCCGTGCGGGATGCTGCGGTGGTGCGGATCATGGTGGTCCTCCTTCTGCGAGCGTCCTGCCATCCTCACCGAGGACTCTATGAACCGCCTTTGAAGGAGTGACGAGCCGGCTCAGGCATCCCCGCCGAACATGCTCGTGACCGAGCCGTCTTCGAAGACCTCGCGGATCGCGCGGGCGAGGAGCGGAGCGATCGGCAGGATCGTGAGCGTCGGAAAGCGCTTGGACTCGGGTACCGGGATCGTGTCGGTGACGACGACCTCGTCGATCGCCTCGCTCTGCAGACGCGTCGCGGCGGGGTCGCTGAAGATCGCGTGGGTCGCGGCGACGATCACGCGCTCCGCGCCGTTCGCCTTGAGCGCCTCGGCGGCCTTGACGATCGTGCCGCCCGTGTCGATCATGTCGTCGACGAGGAGGCAGACGCGTCCTTCGACGTGGCCGACGATCTCGTTCACCGTGACCTGGTTCGCGACGTTCGGGTCGCGACGCTTGTGGATGATCGCGAGCGGAGCACCGAGGCTGTCGGACCACTGGTCGGCGACGCGCACACGGCCGGTGTCGGGCGAGACCACGGTGAGCTTCTCGCGGTCTTCGGCGCTCAGCGTGCTCTGGAAGTAGTCCAGCAGCACGGGCTTGGCGAAGAGGTGGTCGACCGGGCCGTCGAAGAAGCCCTGGATCTGCGCCGCGTGCAGGTCGACGCTCATGACGCGGTCGGCGCCTGCCGTCTTGAGCAGATCGGCGACGAGCCGGGCGCTGATCGGCTCGCGGCCGCGACCCTTCTTGTCCTGGCGCGAGTACGGGTAGTACGGCGCGACGACGGTGATGCGCTTCGCCGACGCGCGCTTGGCCGCATCGAGCATGATGAGCGTCTCCATGAGCCACTCGTTGACGGGCGGACCGAAGCTCTGGATCAGGAAGAAGTCGCAGCCGCGAATCGAGACCTCGAACCGCGTGAGGATCTCGCCCGACGCGAACGTGCGGTACTCCGTGGGTACGAGTTCGGTGCCCAGGTGACCGGCGACCTCGGTCGCGAGTTCGGGGTGCGAGCTGCCTCGCGCGACGACGAGCCGCTTCTTGGTCTTCGCGACGAGCCCGGGTGCGATGTCGTGTTCGCGATCGAGCTCAACCGTCTTGTTCTTGCGACCCATCGTCCGCCTTCTGTGCGGACCGGGCCTTGGCCGCGACATCCGCCGCACCCGTGCCCGGTCGGTTGGTCTCGACCCACCCCTCGACGTTGCGCTGAGGGGCGACGCTCAGTGCCAGGGCGCCTGCGGGGACGTCCTTTCGGACCACAGCCCCTGCCCCGGTCTTCGCTCCGTCTCCGATCCTAACGGGCGCGACGAAGACGTTGTGCGACCCCGTGTGCACCTCGTCGCCGATCTCGGTGCGGTGCTTGGCGATGTCGTCGTAGTTGGCCGTGATGGCGCCCGCGCCGATGTTGACGTGCGCCCCGATCGTGGTGTCGCCGATGTACGACAGGTGCGGCACCTTGCTGCCTTCGCCGATCGTCGAGTTCTTCGTCTCGACGAACGTGCCGATCTTGCCTCCGGCGGCGAGGTACGTGCCGGGACGCAGGTACGAGAACGGGCCGACGGATGCTCCGGCCCCGATGACCGCGAGCGTGCCGTCGGTGCGCTTGACCGTGGCATCCGCTCCGACCTCGCAATCGACGAGCGTCGTGTCGGGGCCGATCACAGCGCCCGATTCGACGACCGTGGCGCGAAGGAGCTGCGTGTTCGGAAGGATCGTGACGTCGGGTGCGAGGGTCGCCGTGACGTCGATCCAGGTCGTCGCGGGGTCGACGATCGTCACCCCCGCGAGCTGCCAGCGGCGCACCGTGCGCGCGTTGAGCAGGCGGCCGGCGTCGGAGAGCTGGATGCGGTCGTTCACGCCGAGGGCGGCCGCGGCGTTCGGAGCCGCCGATGCCGCGACGGGCTCGCTCGCTCCGCGCAGCAGTCCGACGACGTCGGTGAGGTACTTCTCGCCCTGCGCATTGGCGGTTCCGACGAGCGCGATCTGCGTGCGCAGCGCAGGTGCGCGGAAGACGTAGACCCCCGCGTTGATCTCGCGGACCGCCGCCTCTTCGGGGCTCGCGTCCTTCTGTTCGACGATGCGCAGGACAGCGCCCGAGGCATCCCGGATCACTCGTCCGTACCCGCGCGCGTCATCGACGACGGCGCTCAGCACCGTCGCTGCGGCCGCCGACGCGCGGTGCGCGGCGATCAACGCGCCGAGGGTGTCGGCCTCGAGAAGGGGCACATCGCCGCTCAGCACGAGCACGTCGCCGTCGAAACCGGGGAGCGCCGCGAGGGCGATCTCGACGGCGCGACCGGTGCCGGGGATCTCGTCCTGGTCGACGACGACCGCGGCGGGCTCCTGATCGACCACGGCGGCCGCGACGCGGTCGCGCTCGTGGCGGACGACGACGACGACCGACTCGGGCTCGAGTGCGCGCGCCGTCGCGAGAACGTGGCCGACGAGTGGACGGCCCCCGATGGGATGCAGCACCTTCGGCGTCGTGGACTTCATGCGCGTGCCCTGCCCGGCAGCCAGGACGACGACGGCCAGGGGTGCGTTCGTGTACGACATGCTCCGCCGCCAGGATTCGAACCTAGACCTAACAGCTCCAAAGGCTGTCGTGCTGCCGTTACACCACGGCGGACCGGCCGCGCGTGCGACCCCGTCAAGTCTGCCAGACCGGTATCGCACGTCGAGCCCGCGCGACCGGCAGAATGGCACTCATGCCGCACGAGTCCGACGAAGTCGACAGGATCGTCGAGGCGTGGACCCGGCAGCGGCCCGACCTCGACTTCTCACCCCTCGAAGTGCTGTCGCGCGTCGATCGGCTGTCGCGCCACCTCGATCGCGCCCGCAAGGACGCGTTCCGCCGCAGCGACCTCGAGTCGTGGGAGTGGGACGTGCTGTCGGCACTCCGCCGCGCCGGCGAGCCGTTCCAGCTCAGCCCCAAGCAGCTCCTGCAGCAGACGCTCGTCTCGAGCGGCACCATGACCAACCGCATCGACCGGCTCGTCGCCCGGCGCCTCGTGCGGCGCGAAGCCGATCCGGGTGACGGTCGCAGCGTGCTCGTGACGCTGACGGACGACGGACAGCTGAGAGTGGATGCCGCGATCACCCGCCTCGTGGATGCCGAGGCCGTCCTGCTCGGCGCCGTGTCGCGCGGCGATCGCGAGCGACTCGCCGGACTGCTGCGCAAACTGAGCCTGGGATTCGACGCATGACGGACTCGGCACCCGAGAAGACCCGATGGGCCGCGTGGCTGGACGCTCGCTTCCGCAGCCCTGCGGCGATCTACGGGCTCATCGTGTTCGCGGCGTTCGTCACGATCTCGTCCGACCATTCGCACGATGCGTGGGGGCTGCTCAACACGGCGGTGTGGACGCTCCTCGTCTTCTTCATCGCGCACGTCTTCGCCGAGACCCTCACCGCACACGGAGAGCGGGGGCTGCGGGCATCCATCGCCCACGCTGTCGCCCACGCGGCGGGCATGCTCTACGCGGCCGTCCCCGGGACGATCGTGCTCATCGTGTGCGGGATCAACGGCGTCAGCGTCGACGACGCCTATGAGGCGACGATGTGGGTCACGTGGGTCGTGCTGGCGATCCTCGGGTACGTCGCCTACTGGCGGCGCGGCGCGCACATCGCGATCCGACTGCTGGGCGCGCTGGGCACCGCCGCGCTGGGCCTGAGCATCGTCCTGCTCGAGTACGCGGTGCACTGATGGATCTCGCGGGTCTGCAGCGCGAGGTCGAGGCGATCTCGGCCCTGTACGCGCGACGATTCGATATCGACCGCACCGACGACTGGCTCCTGCTGAAGCTCAATGAAGAGGTCGGCGAGCTGACGCAGGCGTACCTCGCACGAACGGGCCAGGCGCGTCGAACGGATGCCTCGCCCGAACACTTCGATGACGAGATCGCCGATGTGCTCGCACACCTGCTGCTGATTGCGGAACGCTTCGGCGTCGACGTCGCGGCGGCGATGGAGCGCAAGTGGCTCGCGTGGAAGGCCGATCTCGACGAGGACTGACCGCGGCTCGGACTTCCGGGCATCGGGTCTTCAGGGCTTCTCCGCTTCGGATCTTCAGGCATACGCGCCGTGCGCGCGGTGCGGTTCTCCACAGTCTCGAAAATGACGGGAAGATCCGCCACACGACGGAGGCGTCGCCCCACCCGCATGCCTCACGTGCCTGTCATGGAGGACCTGCTGGGGTGGACGACGATCGCGATCGTGCTGGGCATCCCGATCGTCTTCATCGCTGTGGCGGCCTCGACGCGGCATCGGCAGCGCTCCCGCGATCCGCGGGCGACGTCGTCGGGCGGGCTGCTGGGTTTCGACGAGCTGTTCCACCCGACGGCCCACGACGCGCGGCTGCAGTGGGAGGCGGAGCAGGAGCTCCCCGCGCCTGCTCCGAGCCCGGACCGAGGCCCCGGTGTGATCGAAGAACGCCGACGGATCGTGATCGAGATCGCGGCGGCGAGCGTGGAACACGCGGCAGCCCGCGGTCCGGACTCTGACTTTCGAAATAGCGCCGGGTCTGGGGTTTCAACCTCGGGTTGAATGTCGGTGGCCCTGGGCAGAATGGTTGTATGGATGCACTGCTCGACCACCTTGAAGAGGCTGTCGAGCAGACGCGCGCGCACGTGACGGGGGCCCTCGGCGAGGGTCGTGTTCTGACCGCTTCCGACGAGCAGATCACCCGCGCACTGGCTCTCGCTGCGGAGCTGCAGCGACTCACCGAGGCGGTGCTCGTCGAGGCGACGGGTGAAGTATCGCGCCGGTCTCAGTCGGCTGCGCGGGATGATCGGCTCACGTCGCGGATGGGCTGTCATGACGTGTCGGAGCTCGTGCAGCGACTGGCCCGGTGCTCCGCGTCGACCGCGGCCAGGTTGCAGCGGGCGGCGAAGCCGACCATGGCGCGGGTGTCGCTCGCGGGCACGGCGATGCCGGGGATGCTTCCCGCACTGCACGAGACGATGATCGACGGGGTCATCGGGCTCGACGGGGTGCTCGCGGTCGCTGGTCCGCTGGCCGAGATGTCGCGGCGGGTGCCGTACGAGAAAGTCCTCGCCGCCGATCAGGTCATCGCCGCGGTTGCCCGCGGGGAAGGGCCCGACGGCGCGCCGCCCGCTACGGCGGATCTGTTGAAGATCCACGCGACGACGTGGGCGACCTACCTCGACCAGGATGGCGCCGAACCCCGCGACGAGCGCGCGCTGCGGGTGCGCGGGATCACGCTCGGACGAGAACGCGACGGGGTGGTACCCATCACGGGGAACCTGATGGTCGAGGTCGCGAAGCAGTTCGAGTCGATCTGTCACGCGATCGGGTCACCGCGCGTCGACCAGGACGGGCCGGTCATGTTTCGCCCGTCGGCGGACGTCGAGCCCGACCCGTTGGACTATCGCTCCGACGTGCGCACGCCCGCGCAGAAGCGGCACGATGCGTTCGCGACCGCGCTGTCAGTAGCGGCATCCAGCCAGCTCCTGCCCACGATCGGCGGCGCCGCACCGACCCTGGTCGTCTCGGTGCGGGAAGAGGATCTGATCGAAGGTCGCGGGTGGGCGCACATCGACGGCGAACCCGTCGCGCTCGCCGCCTCCGTGCACGCGGGCTGCGCGGGGGTCATCCAACGGATCCTGACCGGTGGGAACGGGCGGATCGTGAAGCTCGGCACCGAGGAACGCGTCTTCAACCGCCGGCAGCGCCGGGCGATCGCCCTCAGAGACGGCGGCTGCGTCATTCCCGGCTGCGGGGTGCCCGCCGCCTGGTGCGAGATCCACCACGTCATCGAGTACGCGCACGGCGGGCCGACACACGTCGACAACGGCGTGCTGCTCTGCTGGTACCACCACCGCCACCTCGGCAACCACGGCTGGCAGATCCGCATGAGCAACGGCGTGCCCGAGGTGAAAGCCCCACCCTGGGCCGACCGCGAACCACGCTGGCGCCCCGCCACCACATCCCCCACGAGACTCCTCGACAGCATCCCCCGACGAACGTGAACAGACGGTCCCGCAACTCACCGTGATGGCTGGCGGTAAAGCCCACTGGCGCGCGCGGTCAGCCGATCTGCTCCGTGAGCTCGAACCAGCGCTCTTCGACGCCGTCGCGCTCGGCCTCCAGCGTGCCGATCCGCGCCATCTCCACGCCGATACCCGCGTAGTCGGACTGGTCATGGTCCGCGAGCGCCGTCTTCCCGTCGGCGATCTGCTTCTCGAGCTTCTCGAGCCGTCGTTCGAGCGCCGAAAGTTCCTTCTGCGCCGCGCGCAGGTCGGCTCCCGACAGACCCGGCGCCGAGACGGCGACAGAAGCCGGCGGCGCCGCCGGTGCATCCCGCTCCCGTGTCCGCAGACGCAGATACTCGTCGACGCCTCCGGGCAGGTGCCGCAGGTGTCCGCCGAGGATCGCGTACTGCTGATCGGTCACACGCTCGATGAAGTACCGGTCGTGCGAGACGACGAGAAGCGTGCCCGGCCACGTGTCGAGCAGGTCCTCCATCGCGGCGAGCATGTCGGTGTCGAGGTCGTTCGTCGGCTCGTCGAGGATGAGCACGTTCGGCTGCTCGAGCAGGATCATGAGCAGCTGCAGGCGACGCTTCTGGCCGCCCGAGAGGTCCTTGACGGGCGTCGAGAGCTGCGCGTTCGAGAACCCCATGCGCTCGAGCAGCTGGCCCGGGGTGAGCTCGGCCGCCTTCGACCCGGTGCCGAAGGTGTAGGTCGTGCGCAGCCCGGCGATCACGACCCGCACGGGATCGTTCAGATGGTCTTCGAGCTCGTCGAGACGCTGGGTGAGCGTCGCCACCTGCACGGTCTTGCCGCGCTTGACGCGACCCGACGTGGGTTCGACGGCGCCCGAGACGAGGCCCAGGAGGGTGGACTTCCCGGCGCCGTTGACGCCGAGGATGCCGGTGCGCTCCCCCGGAGCGATACGCCATTCGACGTCCTTCAGCACGGCGCGATCGCCGTACGACACCGACGTGTCGAGCAGGTCGACGACGTCCTTGCCGAGGCGCGTGACCGCGAGCGACTGGAGTTCGGTCTTGTCGCGGATCTCGGGCACGTCCGCGATGAGCGCGTTCGCCGCGTCGATGCGGAACTTGGGCTTCGACGTGCGCGCGGGCGCGCCACGGCGCAGCCACGCGAGCTCCTTGCGCGCGAGGTTCTGCCTGCGCGCCTCGATCGACGCGGCCTGGCGATCGCGCTCGACGCGCTGCAGGATGTACGCCGCGTATCCGCCCTCGAACGGCTCGACGATGCGGTCGTGCACCTCCCACGTCGTGTTGCACACCTCGTCGAGGAACCACCGGTCGTGCGTCACGACCAGCAGTCCGCCCTGATTCGCGGGCCAGCGCCGCTTGAGGTGCTCGGCGAGCCACGCGATCGCCTCGACGTCGAGGTGGTTGGTCGGCTCGTCGAGGAAGACGACGTCCCAGTCGTCGATGAGCAGGTGCGCGAGAGCGACGCGACGACGCTGACCACCGCTGAGGCCGGCGATCGGAGCATCCCACGGGATGTCGGACAGCAGTCCCGCGATGACGTCGCGCACGCGCGCCGACCCCGCCCACTCGTGCTGGGGCAGGTCGCCGACGACAGCTTCGCCGACCGTGCCCTCGTCGCCGATCGTGTCGGCTTGGTCGAGCACACCGACGCGCACGCCGCCGCGGACCGTCACGCGCCCACTGTCGGGCTCGAGGCGACCCGCGAGCATCGCGAGAAGGGACGACTTGCCGTCGCCGTTGCGGCCGACGACGCCGATGCGATCGCCCTCGTCGATGCCGAGGGAGACGCCGTCGAAGACGACGCGCGTGGGGAACTCGAGGTGCAGGGCTTCCGCCCCGAGAAGATGTGCCATGTCCCTACAAGGCTAGGCGAAAGGCTCAGCGACCCGGATCAGTACCAGATGCTCAAGCGCGGCGGCACGTGCCAGCCGAAGACACGGGATGCCGCGGCGACGTCGGTCGACGTGACTCTGCCCGCGGCGGCGAGCGTCGCGAGCGACACCCCGCCGAGGTACACGGCCGACAGTTCCTCGACGCCGAGCGCTACCTCGACCGCACCTGCCGGAGCCGCGCCGTCGAGCGGGACCACCGAACCGCTGCCCGCGGCATCCACCGTCAGCAGCCACCGGCCCTGCGCGAAGCCGAGCGAGTCGGTCACGTCGAGCGCGAGCACGCCCGAGGCGCCGAATGTGCGGGCTTCGAGCGCAACCGGCACATCCAGGATGCGCACGTACTGGTGATCGGTCACCGTCACCGTCGCGGCGCGCTGGTCGGCGATCATCCACAGCAGCGGCTCGGCGACCGACTGGAGGATCGCGTTCACCTCGCCGATGAGGTCGAGCTCGAGCAGGAACCGCCACAGTGCCGCGTACGCGTCGTCGGTCTCGGCGACGAGGTACGAGACGGTCACGGTCGACTTCGTGAAGTCCTCGTCGTTCTCGCGCACGCGATAGACCGCGACGCCGCGCGCGACACCGTCGACATCGGCGTATCGGATCGCGCGCCGCGCTCCGGGGTTCTCGGAGTCGGGGCGCGTGCCGGCGAAGCCGTCCCACCACGCCGGGTCGAGCTCGATCTCGCCGGCGTACCGGTCACGCGTGCGGGGATGCACCTGCTCCAGGAGTTCGCGCGCGGCCTCGCGAGGCACGAAATCGATGCGCCCGCCCGGGCGCGGTCCGATCCACCCGGCGCGCTTCGTCTCGATCTTCCACGTGGCCGCGGCAGCCGCCGGAGCGAAGCCGTAGCGCCCGTAGAGCGTCGACTCGCTGACAGTCAGCATCGCCATGGGGACGCCCGCGGCCGCGGCGGCGCGCAGCTCGCCCTCGAGCATCGCGCGCGCGACGCCCCGGCGGCGGTGCGTCGGTGCGACCGTGACGGCCGAGATCGCACAGGACGGGATGCTCGAACCGCCGGGCACCGTCAGGCCGGCGATCCACGAGGCGATCGATGCGACGGGCAGATCGGCCATCGGCCCGGAAGCGTCGTACACACCCGTCGTGCGCCGATACCCGCTGCGCTCGCGAATGGCGGCGATCTGCTCATCCGTGTGCTCCGACCCGAGGAACCCGCGAGCGACGGCCTGCAGCCATCGCGCGTAGTCGTCGGACGCCACGTCGACGAGCCGGTAGTCGAGCCCGCGGTCTGCGAGACGCGACCGGGAGGTCTCGTCGACGGGCGCGGTGCGGAAGGCGTCGGAGCTCATGGCGAAAGCCTACGGAAGCGAGCCGACACCGGCATCCGTGTTCACGCGTGGATCATGACGTCAGGATGCGGGCGCCCGCAACGGGTCCGTGCACATGCAGCGCCTCGTACCCCTCCGCGGACAGCGTCACCTGCAGATCGAGGGCCGACTCGGGGTCCGCCGCGAGGAACGCGATCGTCGGGCCCGAGCCCGACACGATCCCGGCGAGCGCCGACGGACGGGCGTCGCCGCGCTCGAGCAGCTCGCGCAGATCTGGTCGCATCGACAGCGCGGCCGTCTGCAGATCGTTGCGCAGCGCCTCGGCGAGCCTCACGGGATCCCCCGCGCGCAGAGCGTGCAGCACGCCCGGGTCGACGTCGGGCGTGCTGCCGACGGGACGGATGTCGTGATGCGAACGCAGCTCGTCGAGATGCGCGTACACGGCGGGCGTCGAGAGCCCCTCGTCGGACGGCACGATGACCCAGTCGAAGCGCCCCTTCGCGAGCGCGGGGCTCAGCTGATCGCCGCGGCCCGTGCCGATCGCCGTCCCGCCCAGGAGCGCGAACGGCACGTCGGCGCCCAGCCGCGCCGCGAGGCGATGCAGCTCGGCCGAGCCGAGCTCGGTGCCCCACAGCGCATCGCACGCGACGAGCGCCGCCGCGGCATCCGCGGACCCTCCGCCCATACCGCCCGCGACGGGCACGTGCTTGACGATGTCGAGGTGCACCCCGCCCGGGTAGCCCGCCTTCTTCGCGACGAGCCGTGCCGCGCGCAGCGCGAGATTGCGGTCGTCGGCCGGCACGCCGGACACATCGACCGTGCCCGACACCGCGATCGTGAAGTCGTCGGAGTGGGTCGCCCACACGTCCTCGTACAGCGACACGGCCTGGTAGGCCGAAGCGACATCGTGGTACCCGTCATCCTGAACCCCGCCCACCTCGAAGAAGAGATTGAGCTTTCCGGGCGCGCGCACGTGCACGCGAGAGGCGACGAGTGGCTGACTCACTGCTGCGCCGACTCCGCCCAGAGGTCGACGTCGATGCCGTCCGAGAGGGCGTCGATGCGCTCGAGCTCCTCGGTCGTGAATGCCGGCCCGTCGAGCGCGGCGATGTTCTCGTCGAGCTGCTCCGTGCGGGACGCCCCGATGAGAGCGGACGTGACCACCGGGTCGCGCAGGACCCACTGGATCGCCAGCTGAGCGAGCGACTGGCCGCGCTCCTTCGCGATGACATCGAGGCCGCGGAGGGTCGCCAGGCCCTTCTCGGACAGCGCCTCCTGCGGCAGCGAGGAGCGCTTCTGTGCGCGCGACGCCGTGCCGTCGCCGAGGTACTTGTCGGTGAGCAGGCCCTGCGCGAGCGGCGTGAAGGCGATCGCGCCGAGGCCCTCCTGCTTCAGCACCCCCGTGAGGCCGTCTTCGACCCAGCGGTTGAGGATCGAGTACGCGGGCTGATGGATGACGAGGGGCGTGCCCAGGCTGCGCGCGATCGCTGCGGCCTCGGCCGTGCGCTCGGCCGAATACGACGAGATGCCGACGTAGAGCGCCTTGCCCTGCCGAACGAGCGTGTCGAGAGCCCCGATGGTCTCCTCGACCGGGGCGACGGGGTCGAACCGGTGCGAGTAGAAGATGTCGACGTACTCGAGCCCCATGCGCTGCAGCGACTGCTCGGCGCTCGAGAGGACGTACTTGCGCGAACCGAACTCGCCGTACGGGCCGGGCCACATGTCCCACCCCGCCTTCGACGAGATGACGAGCTCGTCGCGGTACGGGCGGAAGTCCTCGGCGAAGATGCGTCCGAAGTTCTTCTCGGCCGAGCCGTAGGGCGGGCCGTAGTTGTTGGCGAGGTCGAAGTGCGTGATGCCCTTGTCGAACGCATGGCGCAGGAGCGCGCGCTGGCTGTCGATCGGGAAGTTGTCACCGAAGTTCCACCAGAGGCCCAGCGACAGAGGCGGCAGATGGAGACCGGATGCCCCGACCTGGCGATACTCCGCGATGCGATAGCGGTCCTCAGCGGCCACGTACGGGCGGTGGGTGTCGGGCATGTCGGTACGGAACCGGGGCGCATCGCTCATGCGTCCACGCTAGCGCGCACGCCGGGTGCCGCGCAGGCCGGAGTGCCGCCGCGACTGCACGGGCTGAAGGCGGTGTCAAGGGTCGCCGAACGAAACCTCCGGGAAACGATGATCGCCTAGTGTGACGTGACCGGAGCCCCCGCCGGCAGAGCCAACGCTCGCGCCACAAGGCATCCGCCGAGGAGGAACATGTCGACGATCGCCGCGCTGCCCGCGTCCGGACCCAGCTGGACGGATCTGCTGCTGCGCGCCGACACGGTCCTGGACGACGGCGTCATCCATCTCGTCCACGACACGGTGACGCCCGACGAGGCACGCACGGCGGATCTGCTGCTCGTGGCGGATGCGCTCGAGAGCGCGGGCATCGCCGTGACTCTCGTGCGGAACGACGCTCGCCTCGACGCGCTCGCGGTCGACGTCGCACAGCGTCGTCTCGCGATGGCGGCCCTCGCCGCGCTCGGCGAGCACGAGCCGGTCTACGTCAAAGCCAAGCGGCGCCCGCCCGTGCCCGCGCCGGAAGCACCGGAGCCGGGCGCCGACCCGACGGCGCTGCGGGTGTACCGCCCGCGCGTGAGCCGCAGCGGGACCCTGCGCTACGGCTCATCGACCGGCGCGCGTCTGGAGTTCTGGCGTTTCGGGGAACAGCTCGTCGAGGCACCCGCCGACAACGCTCTGATGAGGCGCCGGACGGCGACCGCCGATCTCGCGTGGACGCGCGTGGAGCGCCATGGGCGCTCATGGCGCACGATCGCGGGCATGTTCGACCCGCAGCCGCACGAGTTCACCGAGCCCGTCGACCTCGTCTTCTCGTGGGTCGACGGCTCGTCGAGCGACTTCCAGCGTCAGCGGGCGGCCCAGCTCGAACAGTACGTCGTGGGCGAGGGGGATGCCGGACCCGCCCGGTATCGGCACGTCGACGAACTGCGCTACGCGCTGCGCAGCGTGCACCTGCACGCGCCGTGGGTCAGGCGCATCTTCATCGCGACCGATTCGCCCGCGCCGTCGTGGCTGCTCGACCATCCGAAGGTCACGATCGTGCGCAGCGAGGAGTTCTTCGCCGACACCTCGACGCTGCCCACGCACAACTCGCACGCCGTCGAAGCGCAGCTGCACCGCATTCCCGGGCTCGCCGAGCACTTCATCTATTCGAACGACGACATGTTCTTCGGGCGTGCCGTCGACCCCGAGCTCTTCTTCACGCCGTCGGGCATCACGAAGTTCGTCGAGAGCGGGGTCCGCATCGGCGTCGGCGACACGACGCCTGCCAGGAGCGGCCACGACAACGGCCTCCGGGTGAACCGTGCGCTCCTGCGCGAGCGGTTCGGACGAACGATCGCACGCGATCTCGAGCACTGCGCGACACCGCTGCGGCGCAGCGTCATGGCCGAGCTCGAGCAGACGTTCCCCGACGACTTCGCGCGGACCGCGGCATCCCGCTTCCGCTCGTCGACCGACATCTCGGTGACCAACAGCCTCTACCACTACTACGCCGTGATGACGGGCCGCGCGGTCGCCACGAGAGAGCCGCGCACGCGCTACGTGCAGACCACGATGACGTCGGGGCTGCGGAAGATGGCACGGATCGCAGCACGCCCCGACGTCGACATGTTCTGCCTCAACGACGGCGGCGAGACCGAGGTGCCCGAGACCGTGCGCGTGCGCACGCTGCGCGACACCCTCGAGCGCATGTTCCCCGTCCGCGCCCCGTGGGAGCGCGACGAGGTCAGCGAAGCACAGCGATCGGCGCGGTCGGCGCATCCCGCCGGTCGGCGCTGAACGGAGCGATGCCGGCCGCCTCGAGGCGGCGACGCGCTTCGTCGGCGTCGATGTGCTCGAGGACGTTCGGCGCATCCACGGGAACGACCGAGTGGACGATCGTGTCGTCGTACACGTGGATGAGGTTGAAGGCGTGCGCGCCGTCCTGCGGTCGGGTACCGCCGACGGGCACCGTGAGGTCCTGCGCGTAGCAGGTGGACGAGGCGACCGAGACCGGGATGCCGGCGAACGACGCGAACGTCGAATAGTGCAGGTGGCCCGCGATGATCGCCCGCACATCGGTGCCCCGCAGGACTGCGGCGAGCCGCCGCTGGTCGCGCAGCTCGACGCTGGCTGCGAGCGGTAGGACGGCGGGCACGGGCGGGTGGTGCATCGCGAGGATCGTGCCGAGGGGTGCGGGCGTCTCCAGGATGCCGGCGAGCCACGCGAGCTGGGCATCCGAGACCTCGCCGTGGTGATGGCCGGGGACGCTGGTGTCGAGAGTGACGATGCGGAGGCCGTCGAGTTCGTCCACGCGGTCGATCGGGTCGACCTCGGGTGACGCGTCGAGCAGGTGCGTCCGGAACTGCGCGCGATCGTCGTGATTGCCCATGACCCAGAGGACCCGCGCGCCGAGGGCGGCCGCGAACGGCTCGACGAGAGTGCGCAGATCGCGGTACGCCTGGGCCTCGCCGAGGTCGGTGAGATCCCCCGTCACCACGATCGCGTCCGGGCGCACACCGCTGTCGACGATGACGTCGAGCGTGCGCGCCAGACGAGCGGTGCCGTCGACGGAGTCGAAGAGCTGCGGGCCGGGTGCTCGCAGATGGGTGTCGCTGAGGTGGAGCAGAACCCGCTCGGGGGCGGGATACTCTGCGGGGCGCATGACGTCACTCCTCGCCCCGTGGTCGGCGAGGCTCGCGGAAATGTTACAGGCATGTTTCGTGATCTGTGGATCACGGCGCGGTGAACGTTGGGCGAACGGGTCCTGTCAGAGCACGCCGGCGATGCGGGCGAAGTCGTCGATCGAGAGCTCCTCGCCGCGCGCCGTCGGCGCGACGCCGGCGGATTCGAGGACGCCGGATGCCTCGGCGGACGACCCGCCGAGGACCGTCGACAGCGCCTGACGGAGCATCTTGCGTCGCTGCTGGAATGCGGCATCCACGATCCGGAACGTCGCGAGCCGTTCCTCCTCGGTCCCTCGCGGCACGGCGTCGCGCTCGAACGCGACGAGGACGCTGTCGACGTTGGGCACCGGCCAGAACACCTGGCGCGACACCGTGCCGGCGAGCCGCCACTGCCCGTACCATGCGGCCTTCGCGCTCGGCGCGCCGTACGTCTTCGATCCCGGCGGGGCCGCGAGCCGCTCCCCCACTTCGGCCTGCACCATGACGACGCCGCGCTGGATGCCGGGGAAGCTCTCCATGAAGTGCAGGAGCACCGGCACGCTCACGTTGTACGGAAGATTCGCGACGAGCACCTGGGGATCGCCGGGCAGCTCCGTGACGCGCAGGGCGTCGGCATCCACCACCGTCAACGCACCCTCAGGCACGCCGTGCGCCGTCGCCGTCGACGGAAGACGCTCGGCGAGGCGGTGGTCGATCTCGACGGCGGTGACGGATGCTCCGGCCTCGAGGATCGCGAGCGTCAGCGATCCGAGTCCGGGGCCGACTTCGACGACCCGATCACCCGGCTCGATGCGGGCCGTGTGCACGATCTTGCGCACGGTGTTCGCGTCGACGACGAAGTTCTGCCCGAGCTTCTTCGTCGGGGTGACATCGAGCTCTGCGGCCAGCGCGCGGATCTCCGAGGCGCCGAGAAGGGTCACGGGCATGCGTACACCCTAGCGAGCGTCCTTCGAAAGACCTCCCCGCGAAGGCCCGGGGAGCGATAGCGTGACGACTATGAGCACGCCAGACTCGATCCCCACCGGCTCCTTCTCGCTGAAGAGCCCCTACGGGAAGCGGGCCATCGGGCTCGCCGTCGCCGCCGCCGTCGGCGGATTCCTCTTCGGCTTCGACTCGTCGGTCATCAATGGCGCCGTCGACTCGATCGACCAGAACTTCGAGCTCGGCAGCGTCCTGACCGGCTTCGTCGTGGCCGTCGCGCTGCTCGGCTGCGCCGTGGGTGCCGTGCTCGCCGGCAACCTCTCCGACCGCTGGGGGCGGCTCAAGGTCATGATGCTCGGATCGGGGCTCTTCCTCGTGAGCTCGATCGGCGCCGGCCTCACCTTCAGTGTTCCGGACCTGATCCTGTGGCGCGTGCTCGGTGGCCTCGGCATCGGCATCGCGTCGGTCGTCGCGCCCGCCTACATCGCCGAGATCGCGCCACGGCAGATCCGCGGCGGTCTGGCATCCCTCCAGCAGCTCGCGATCACGCTCGGCATCTTCGTGGCGCTGCTGAGCGACGCCCTGCTCGCCTGGGGCGCGGGCGGCGCGTCGCAGGACCTCTGGCTGGGGCTGGAGGCATGGCGGTGGATGTTCCTCGTCGGCGTGATCCCGGCCGCGGTGTACGGCATCCTCGCCTTCACGATGCCCGAGTCCCCGCGGTATCTCATCGCGAAGGGCCGGGTGGAAGAGGCGAAAGTCATCTTCGCGACGCTCGTGCCCCCCGCCGATCTCGACAAGACCGTCAACGAACTCGTCCACACGATCGACGAGGACCGCAAGAACGCCGGCGTCTCGCTCAAGGGACCGGTGTTCGGACTTCAGGGGATCGTGTGGGTCGGCATCATCCTGTCGGTGTTCCAGCAGTTCGTCGGCATCAACGTGATCTTCTACTACTCCACGAGCCTCTGGCAGTCGGTCGGGTTCCCCGAATCCGCATCCCTCGGGATCAGCGTCGTCACCTCGATCACGAACGTCCTCGTGACGCTCATCGCGATCTTCCTCGTCGACCGCGTCGGGAGAAAGCCGATCCTGCTGACGGGATCGGTCATCATGACGCTGTCGCTCGCCGCGATGGCCGTGTGCTTCATGTTCTCGACGACGGACGCCGAGGGAGCGGTCTCGCTGCCGGCGCCGTGGGGACCCGTCGCGCTCGTCGCGGCCAACCTGTTCGTCATCGGCTTCGGCGCCTCGTGGGGGCCGCTCGTCTGGGTGCTGCTGGGAGAGATCTTCCCGAGTCGCATCCGCGGCAAGGCGCTCGGTGTCGCCGCGGGCGCGCAGTGGCTGGCGAACTTCCTCATCACGGTCTCGTTCCCCGCCATGTCGGCGTGGTCCCTCCCGCTCACGTACGGCATGTACGCCGCGTTCGCCGCCCTGTCGTTCATCTACGTCGCGTGGAAGATCCCCGAGACCAAGGGCATGGACATCGAGCAGACCGAGACGCTGTTCACCAAGAAGGACGCCTACAAGCATCGGGATGCCGCGCCCCCGGCAGCCTCCTAGGATCAGACGCATGACGAACAACTCGAAGTCGCACGAGAAGATCCGCGAAGAGCGCGAAGCCGCTCAGAAGGAGAAGGACCGGCTCGAAGCGGCCGAGGAGCGTCGCCTCGACGACGAGGACCGCGCGGAGTAGTCCCACCCCCGTCCTAGGATGACGGGATGCCCTCCCTCGGCGAACTGATCGCACCACGCCGCCTCGGGAGGGATTTCCGCTGGCTCCTCGCGTCGTCGTGGACGAGCAACCTCGGCGACGGCATCGCCCTGTCGGCCGCTCCCCTGCTGATCGCATCGCTGACGTCATCGCCGATCCTCGTCGCATCCGGCGCGATGATGCAGTTCCTGCCGTGGCTGTTGTTCGGCCTGCTCGCGGGCTCGGTCGCCGACCATCACGACCGGCGGCGTCTGGTCATGATCGCGAACGCCCTGCGCGCCGTCGTGGTGACGGCTCTGGTCGTTTTCCTCGTCACCGGCCACGTCACGGTGTGGATCGTGCTGGCGGCGGCGTTCCTCTACGGCACCGCTGAGGTCTTCGCGGACTCGGCCGGGTCCACGCTGCTGCCGATGCTCGTCCGGCCCGTCGATCTCGGCGTCGGCAACGCGCGCCTGCAGGCTGGATTCCTCGTCGGCAATCAGCTCGCCGGTCCGCCGCTGGGTGCCTTCCTCTTCGCGGTCGGCACGTTCATCCCGTTCCTCGTGCAGATCCTGTGTGTGAGCCTCGCCGTCATCCTGATCTCCCGCATCGCCCGCACACCGGTGCCGGAGCAGGAGGAGCGCCTCGACGGCGCGAAGCCGCACCCGATCCGCGAGGGCCTGCGATGGCTGCGGCACAACGCGCCGGTGCGCACCCTCGTGATCATCATCCTGGTCTTCAACGTGACATGGGCGGCTCCCTGGGGCGTTCTCGTGCTGTACGCGACCGAGCATCTGCAGATGGGCGTCGTCGGCTACGGCGCCCTGACGACGGCATCCGCCCTCGGGGGCCTCGTCGCGACGGGATGCTTCGGCTTCCTCGAACGCCACGTGTCGTTCGCGACGCTCATGCGCGTGTGCCTGTCGCTCGAGGTGCTCATGCACCTGGGGTTCGCCCTCACGACGTCGCCCATCGTCGCGTTCGTCATCATGTTCGGCTTCGGCGCCTACGCGTTCGTCTGGGGCACGATCTCGACGACCGTGCGCCAGCGTCTCGTGCCGCTGCACCTGCAGGGCCGCATCGCGTCGGTCAACATGGTCGGCGTCTTCGGCGGCCTCGTGATCGGTCAGCTGCTGGGCGGCCTCATCGCGCAGGCGTGGGGCCTCACGGCGCCCTGGTGGTTCGCGTTCGCCGGGTCCGCTGTCACGCTCGCGCTCGTGTGGCGGTCGATCTCGCACATCGCGGCGGCCAAGCCCGTGATCTCGGATGACGAGACCGAGGCCGGCTCGGAGCCCGGCGAGGGTGGCATGCCCTCTCGGGATTGACGATCAGACCTCGCCGCGGCGGCGCTTGAGTCCGTGCGGAACCCACTTCCACTGCGTCGCGGGACCGTCGGTCTGCCTCACCGTATAGCGACGCGCGCACGACGCGCACACCAGTTCGTAGGTCATGTCCCAGCCGGGTTCGCTCGTCGAGAGGATGCGGACGGTGCCGGCATCCTGCTCCTTCGTCGGCTCTCGATTCGAGCCGGGAAGGGCCTCACAGCGGCACGCCATCAGTCGAACGATCCGTACACGGCGAGCGTATTGGCCGCGAGCTGGGCGCAGAACTCGTCGAGATCGGCACCGAGCTCTTCAGCCATGAACCGCACCGTCACCGGGATCAGGTACGGCGCGTTGGGGCGACCGCGATGCGGCGTGGGGGTCAGGAACGGGGCATCCGTCTCGACCAGGATCCGCTCGCGCGGCGTCACGGCGAGCGCGTCACGCAGGTTCTGCGCGTTCTTGAACGTCACGTTGCCCGCGAAGCTCAGCCAGTAGCCGCGCTCGGCGGCGATCCGAGCCATGCCTTCGTCGCCCGAGAAGCAGTGGAACACAGTCCGCTCGGGTGCTCCGACGCGCTCGAGAGTCTCGAGCACGGCATCGTGCGCGTCGCGGTCGTGGATCTGCATCGCGATCGCGTGCTTCTTCGCGAGATCGATGTGCGCCTCGAAGCTCTCGAACTGCGCCGGCAGGCCGCCCTCGTCGGTGCGGAAGAAGTCGAGCCCCGTCTCGCCGATCGCCCGCACGCGCGGCTGCGCCGCGAGCTCGTCGATCACTGCGATCGCTTCGCCGAGACGGCCGGCCGCGGCGTACGCCGGTGCCTCGTTCGGATGGATCGCCACCGCCGCGAGCACGCGGGGATGGGATGCCGCGGCCCACGCCGACCAGCGACTCGACTCGATGTCGCCCCCCGCCTGCACGACGCCGATGACGCCGACCTCGCCGGCGCGCTGAAGCTGCTCGTCGAGCGAGAGCCCGACTTCACCGTCTTCGATCTCGAGATGCGCGTGATTGTCGTACACGGGCACCGCGAGCGGCTCGGGCGCCGCCGGCCAGCGCACGTCGCCGCGGCCCTCGTGCGACCGCGACCGCACGTACTGCGACGGGTCTGACTCAGTCATCCGTGTCCCACTTTCCCTCGGAATCGACCCCGCGAACCGAGGCGAAGTGGGACACGTTGCCGAGAAAGTGGGACATGGATGCGCGGGTCAGACCGACTGCTCGACGCGCGGGAAGAGCGGGGCGAGGCCGTTGACGGACGAACCCGGCTGCAGCACGCCCCATCCGCCGGCGTCCCGGAGCGGCTGGTCGACGAGGCGCCCGGAAACCCCGAGGGCGACCCACAGCTTCTCGGTCGCGACCGGCATGACCGGCGACAGCAGCACGGCGAGAGCCCGAAGACCTTCGGCCGCCGTGTAGAGCACGGTGCCCAGTCGCGCTCGCTGCGCGTCGTCCTTCGCGAGCGCCCACGGCTCGTTCTCGGTGATGTAGAGGTTCAGGTCGTCGACGATGGTCCAGATCGCCGAGATCGCCTCGTCGATGCGGAAGCGCTCGATCGCGGCATCCGCGTTCGCCGCGGCATCCTTCACGATCTTCTGCACCGCGAGGTCGCGCTCGGTGTACTCGGCCGGCGGGGGCACGATGCCCTCGAAGTACCGCTCGATCATCGCCGTCGTGCGCGACGCGAGGTTGCCGAAGCCGTTCGCGAGCTCGGCCTGGTAGCGCGCCGAGAGGTCCTCCCACGAGAACGAGCCGTCCTGACCGAACGCGATCGCCGAGAGGAAGTAGAACCGGTACGCGTCCGAGCCGAACACGTCGGTGATCTCGGTCGGCGCGATGCCCGTGAGCTTCGACTTCGACATCTTCTCGCCGCCCACGAGCAGCCAGCCGTGCGCGAAGACGCCGCGCGGCACCTCGAGCCCGGCGGCCATCAGCATCGCGGGCCAGATGACGGCGTGGAAGCGCAGGATGTCCTTGCCGACGATGTGGAACGCGGGCCAGCGGCGCGCGAACTCGTCGGGATCGGCGCCGTACCCCACGGCCGTGGCGTAGTTCAGCAGCGCGTCGACCCACACGTAGATGACGTGGCTCTCATCCCAGGGCACCGTGATGCCCCAGTCGAACGCCGAGCGCGAGATCGAGAGATCCTTGAGGCCGTTCTTCACGAACGAGACGACCTCGTTGCGCGCCGAGTCGGGACGGATGAAGTCCGGAACGCTCGAGTAGAGCTCGATCAGCTTGTCCTGGAACTCCGAGAGCTTGAAGAAGTAGTTCTTCTCCTGCAGGAGCTCGAGCGGCTTCGAGTGGATCGCGCAGACCTTGAGCCCCTCGAACGCCCCGGTGCCGTCGACGATCTCGGACTCGGGCTTGAACTCCTCGCAGCCCACGCAGTACAGCGCTTCGTACTCGCCCGCGTAGATGTAGCCGCGGTCGTAGATCGCCTGCACGAATTGCTTGACGCGCTCCTCGTGGCGCGGCTGCGTCGTGCGGATGAAGTCGTCGTTGGCGACATCGAGCGTCCTCAGAAGCGGGAACCACGCTTCGGTCACGAGCTTGTCGACCCACTCCTGCGGCGTCACGCCGTTCGCCGAGGCCGCGCGGAGCATCTTCTGGCCGTGCTCGTCGGTGCCCGTCAGCATCCAGGTGTCGTCGCCCGCCTGGCGGTGCCAGCGCGCGAGCGTGTCGACCGCCACGGTCGTGTAGCCGTGGCCGATGTGGGGCACGTCGCTCGGATAGTAGATCGGCGTCGTGATGTAGAAGCTGCGGCCTTGTGTCACTCGTGAATTCTAGTTCGGGTGGATGCCGCGACCGGCCGTGTGACGCGGGGCCCCGCTGACAGGGCTGAAAGCGATGGGAACGTCACATTCAGCGCTTGACCGCGAGCGCCGCCTGATAGAGCTCGCGACTGGAGTGTCCGGTATGCGCCGACACCTCGGCCGCGGCATCCTTCAGCCTCGTCCCCGCCCGCACCTGCTCGAGCACGTGGGTCACGGCGTCGGGGAACGCGACCTCCTGCGCAGCCGCGCCGCCCAGGACGATGACGAGTTCGCCTCGCACGCCGTCGGCGGCCCACGCGGACAGCTCGGCGAGCGTGCCGCGGGCGACCTCTTCGTGCAGCTTCGTGAGCTCGCGGCATACGGCGCCGTGCCGGTCGTCGCCGAAGACGGCGGCCATGTCGACGAGCGTCGCCGCCACGCGCGACGGCGCGTCGAAGAAGACCATCGTGCGCTGCTCGTTCGCCAGGGCGCGGAAGCTCGAGAGCCGCTCCCCCTGCTTGCGGGCGACGAAGCCCTCGAAGGTGAAGCGGTCGGTCGGAAGGCCCGACACGGCGAGCGCGGTCACCACCGCCGAAGGACCGGGGATCGCGGTGACGGCGACACCAGCGGCGGCAGCGGCCGCGACGAGTCCGTACCCGGGGTCCGAGACGGTGGGCATGCCCGCATCCGAGAGCACGAGCACGTCCGTCGTCCGCGCGAGCTCGACGATCTCGGGTGCGCGCTCCTTCTCGTTGTGGTCGTGCAGCGCGATCAGGCGGGGGCGGTTGTCGACGCCGAGCGCGGCCAGCAGTCGCTGCGTCGTGCGGGTGTCCTCGGCAGCGATCACGGTGACCGACCCGAGCGCCTCGACGAGGCGCCTGGAGGCATCGCCGAGATTGCCGATGGGCGTCGCCGCGAGGATGATCACGCGGCCCAGCTTAGGCTTGTCCGGTGACCGAGATCGCCGAGCCGCTGCTTCCCGCGCCGGCTCCGCGTGCGGAGCGCCCGACGCTGTACGACAGGTGGGTGGCGCGCGTCTCGGGCGACCCGCGCCTTGCGCGCCTGTGGCGCTGGCTGGCCCCGACGCTCGTCACGGTCGTCGCCGGCATCCTGCGCCTGTGGAACCTGGGGAACCCTCACGAACTCGCCTTCGACGAGACGTACTACGTGAAGGATGCCTGGAGTCAATGGAATCTCGGCTACGCATCGACGTGGCCCGAGGGCGCCGACGAGAGCTTCGAGGCCGGCGACACCGACATCTTCACCGGCACGGGGAGCTTCGTCGTGCATCCCCCGCTCGGAAAGCTGCTGATCGGCGCGGGCATGGCGCTGTTCGGCGCCGATTCGTCGTTCGGCTGGCGCTTCGCGACCGCGATCTTCGGCACGGCCCTGGTGCTGCTGCTGTACCTCGTCGCGAAGACCCTCACGAACTCCGTGCCGTTCGCCGTCACAGCCTCGGGCCTGATGGCGATCGACGGCCTCGCGATCGTCATGAGCCGGGTCGCGCTGCTGGACGTCTTCCTGGCGTTCTTCGTGCTGCTCGCGTTCTGGTTCGTCCTGCTCGATCGCGGAAGGTTCCTGCAGCGGCTGGATGCCGCGGTCGAAGCGCGCACGACCGATGACGGTCCACCGGACTGGGGTCCCGTCCTGTGGAACCGGCCGTGGATCATCGCGGCCGGAGCCGCCGTCGGCGCGGCGACCGCGGTCAAGTGGTCGGGGCTGTACGTCGCGGCCTCGCTCGGGATCTACCTCGTCGTGACGGACGCCCTCGCACGACGGCGGGCCGGCGTGCAGCAGTGGCCGATGGATGCCGTGCGCCAGGGTCTCGCGACGTTCGTGCTGCTCGTGCCGGTCGCCTTCGTCGTGTACCTCGCCTCGTGGACGAGCTGGCTCGTGACGGACGGCGGCTACGGCCGCCACGCGATCACCGAGGCGGGCGACGGGTTCTGGTCGTGGGTGCCGCTCCCCCTGCAGAACCTGTGGAAGTACCACGAGGCGATCTACGGCTTCCACGTCGGGCTCACGACGCCGCACGGCTATCAGAGCCCCGCGTGGCAGTGGCCGCTGCTCGTGCGCCCGACATCGATGTTCTTCCATCGCGACGACGCCGTGCAGAACGTCTACAGCATGCCGAACCCCTTCATCTGGTGGGGAGCGGTCGCTGCCGTGATCTACCTCGTGTGGCGGTTCGTCGTCGCGCGCGACTGGCGATACGCCTTCGTCTTGACGGGTGTCGCGGCCACGTACGTGCCGTGGCTGCTGTACCCGGAACGCACGATCTTCCAGTTCTATACGATCGCGATCCTGCCGTTCATGCTCCTGGCGCTCGCCTTCGCGCTCCGGGATGTGGCCGGCCGACGCGCGAAGGACGACTACCGCAGACGAACGGGTCAGCACCTCGTCTGGCTGTACCTCGGATTCGTGCTCGCGCTGTCGATCTTCTGGTACCCGATCCTCACCGCGACCGGCGTGCCCTGGTGGTTCTACCAGGTGCACAACTGGTTCCCGACCTGGATCTAGCTGGTCACTCCGGTGCGGGGGCGGATGCCGCGGCCTCCGCCGCACGCGGAAGCGCGGAGAGGATGCGGTCGATCGCCGCGTCGTCGTGCGCGGCCGTGAGGAACCAGGCCTCGAAGACGCTCGGCGGCAGCGAGACGCCCTGATCGAGCATCGCGTGGAAGAACGGCGCATAGCGCCAGGACTCCTGCGCGCGGGCGTCGTCGTAGTCGCGGACCGGTTCGTCACGGAACGCGACCGAGAACAGGTTGCCCGCGTGCGAGACGACGTGCGCGACACCGGCGACAGTGAGCGCGTCGGAGAGCGCCGACGAGACGACGGATGCCGCGGCATCCACCCTCTCGTAGACCTCCGCGTCAGCGAGTCGGAGCGTCGCGACACCGGCCGCGACGGCGAGCGGATTGCCGCTCAGCGTCCCCGCCTGGTAGACGGGGCCGAGCGGGGCGAGGAGCTCCATGAGGTCGCGTCGGCCGCCGATCGCGGCGAGCGGCATGCCCCCGCCGATGACCTTTCCGAAGGTGATGAGGTCGGGCGTCCACTCTGCGCCGGATGTGCGCTCGAGACCCCACCAGCCGGCCGGTCCCACGCGGAATCCCGTGAGCACTTCGTCCAAGATGACCAGCGCACCGTGCGCGTGGGCGTGCTCTGCGAGGAACGCGTTGAATCCCGGCTCGGGCGCGAGGATGCCGGCGTTGGCGCCCGCCGCCTCGGTGATGATCGCCGCGATGCGACCCGGGTGCGCGGCGAACGCCGCGCGGACGGCCTCGCGATCGTTGTAGGGCAGCACGAGCGTCAGCGCCGCGATGTCGGCGGGGACGCCGGCGGACCCGGGCAGACCGAGCGTCGCGACACCCGAGCCGGACTCGGCGAGGAGTCCGTCTGAGTGGCCGTGGTAGTGCCCCGCGAACTTGATGAGGATGTCGCGCCCGGTCGCCCCACGGGCGATGCGGATCGCCGTCATCGTCGCCTCGGTGCCGGTCGAGACCAGCCGCAGCCGCTCGATCCCGCGGACGCCGTCGACGGTGAGCCGCGCGATGACGGCTTCAGCCAGCTCGCTCTCGGCCGGCGTCGACGCACCGAACGAGAGTCCGCGGGCCGCGGCATCCTGAACCGCGCGGACGACCTCGGGGTGCGCGTGGCCGAGCAGGGCCGGACCCCAGGATGCGACGAGGTCGACGTACTCGTGCCCCTCGACGTCGCGCACGTACGGGCCTGCGGCCGAAACGATCGACAGCGGCGTGCCGCCGACCGAACCGAACGCCCGCACGGGCGAGTTCACTCCACCGGGGATGACGTTCCGCGCGCGCGCGGCCGCTTCATCGTTGGTCGTCATGCGCGGGATGCCCTTCCAGCTGCTTCGATCGCCCAGTACGTGAGCACGGCGTCGGCTCCCGCGCGCACGATGCTCGTGAGCGACTCGTCGATCGCGCGCTCGCGGTCGATCCAGCCATGGGCCGCGGCGGCCTCGATCATGGCGTACTCGCCCGAGACCTGATACGCCCACACCGGCACGGGCGAGATCGCCGCGGTGTCGGCGAGGACGTCGAGGTAGCTCAGGGCGGGCTTGACCATCACGATGTCGGCGCCCTCGGCGATGTCGAGTTCGACCTCGCGCGCGCCCTCCCTGCGATTGGCGGGATCGAGCTGGTACGTGCGACGGTCCCCCTGCAGGGACGACTGCACGGCCTCGCGGAACGGCCCGTAGAAGGCCGAGGCGTACTTCGCGGCGTAGGCGAGGATCGCGAGATCACCACGACCCGCGTCGTCCAGGACGGAGCGCACGGCGGCGACCTGGCCGTCCATCATGCCCGACAGGCCCAACAGCTGGGACCCTGCCTCGGCCTGGGCGAGCGCCATGTCGCGGTAGCGCACGAGCGTCGCATCGTTGTCGACCGCTCCGCTCGCATCGAGCACACCGCAGTGGCCGTGATCGGTGAACTCGTCGAGGCACAGATCGGTCTGCACGACGAGCGCGTCGCCGACCTCGTCCGCGGCGACGCGCGTCGCGACGTTCAGGATGCCGTCGGGATCGGTCGCGCCGGAGCCCTCCGCGTCCTTGTGCTCGGGCACGCCGAAGAGCATGACCCCGCCGACGCCCGCCGCGGCAGCGCGGTGCAGCTCGGCCTTGAGGGAGTCGAGGGAGTGCTGGACGACTCCGGGCATCGATCCGATGGGGATGGGCTCGGACACGCCTTCGCGCACGAAGAGCGGGAGCACGAGCTGCGCGGGGTACACACGCGTCTCGCTCGTGAGGCGACGCCACGCGGGCGTCGCACGCAGACGGCGGGGACGGAGGGGCATGGTCATCGGTCGCCTCCGAGGGGAGCGAGGTCGGCGGCGCCGGAGGCGAGCAGCTCGTCGGCGACGCGCGTCGAGATCTCGGCCGCCGTCGTGTCTTCGAGATAGGCGGCATGCGAGCTCGTGAGCTGCGCGCCGCCATCGGGGCGGTAGACGCGAGCGGTGAGGAACAGCATCCCGTCCTCGACGAAGGCACGCGCGCCGATCGGGGCGGCGCACCCCGCTTCGAGCCGCGCGAGGACCCCGCGTTCGGCGTCGGCGGCGAGCCGCGAGGTCTTGTGGGCGATGCGCTTCGCGAGCCGTTCGTCACCCCGCCGGGTCTCGACCGCGAGCGCACCCTGTGCGGGCGCCGTCGGCCACGCGTCGAGGTCGAGGAGTTCGGTCGCCGCGTCGATGCGCCCGAGGCGCTCGAGTCCGGCCGCGGCGAGCACGACGGCATCCAGTCCCCGCTCCCCCGTCTCGGTCAGCCGGCCGAGACGAGTGTCGACGTTGCCGCGGATGTCGACGAGCTCGAGGTCGGGGCGCTTCGCGGCGAGCTGCGCCCGACGGCGCGGCGAACCGGTGCCCACGCGCGCCCCCTCGGGGAGCGTCTCGAGCGTGAGTCCGTCGCGCGCGCCCTCGACTTTCCGGGAGCAGAGGGCGTCGCGGGCGTCCGCGCGCTTCGGGACGGCCGCGATGGCGAGCCCGGGTTCGGGTGCTGTCGGGAGGTCCTTGTACGAGTGGACGACGGCATCCACCTCTCCCGCCAGCAGCGCGTCGCGCAGGGCCTTCGCGAAGACGCCCGTGCCGCCGAGCGACGCGAGGGATGCCGTCGAGGTGTCGCCCTCCGAGGCGATGACGACGAGTTCGCCGTCCAGGGCCTTGGCGACCGTGCCGGCCTGGGCGAGGGCGAGGGCGCTGCCGCGCGTCCCGATGCGCAGGGCGCTCATGGCGCGATCCCCGCGAGGGCCGGCTTGAAGCCGAGGCGGATGTTCTCGCAACATCCGGGGCGGCAGACGTCGAACCACGGCCCGAGCGGGGTCAGGGCAGGGCGCTCGGCGGTCGGGATGCCGTCACGACGCTCGAGCACGAGGTCGACGAGCCCGCTCACGAAGGCCGCGTGCACACCGGGCGTCGGCACGCGCACGGCCTTCATGCCGTTCTCCTGTGCCGTCTCGAGCGCCTCGGTGTCGAGGTCCCACTTGACCTCCATGTGGTCCGAGATGAAGCCGAGCGGCACGATGACCAGGCCCGTCACGCCGTCGGCGGCGAGCTCTTCGATGCGGTCGTTGATGTCCGGCTCGAGCCAGGGCTGGCTCGGCGGGCCCGAGCGCGACTGATAGACGAGATCCCACGGGATGCCGGGGTGATCGGCCATGACGACCTCCGCCACCGCGAGGTGCTGCGCCGCGTACGCGCCGCCCTCGCCGAAGTCGCGGTCGCGGGGGCCCGAGCGCACGGCGTCGTCGGTCGGGACGGAGTGCGTCGCGAACAGGACATGCACCTTCGAAGCATCCCCCACCTCGGCGAGGCCCCCGTTCACGCCGTCGATGAACGGCTGGACGAAGCCCGGGTGGTCGAAGAACTGGCGCACCTTGTCGATCTCGATGACGCCGGCCAAGCCCGTCTCATCGAGCGCCATCGCATAGTCCTCGCGGTACTGGCGGCAGCTCGAGTACGAGGAGTAGGCGCTCGTGCCGATCGCGAGGAGCTTCGTGTACCCGCGCTCGTTCGCTTCGCGCAGGGCGTCGGCGAGATAGGGGTCCCAATTGCGGTTGCCCCACAGCACGGGCAGGTCGATCTCGCGCGCGGCGAGCTCGGCCTCGAGCGCCGCCTTGAGCTCGCGGTTCTGGTCGTTGATGGGGCTCACGCCCCCGAAGGCGCGGTAGTGGTGAGCGACCTCTTCGAGACGTTCCTCGGGGATGCCGCGGCCGCGCGTGACGTTGCGCAGGAACGGGATGACGTCATCCTGCCCCTCGGGTCCGCCGAAGCTCGCGAGCAGGATCGCGTCGTAGGCGACGGGCTCCTCGACGTGCTCGGGCCCGCCGGCGGCGGCGGGCGTCGCGCCCGGAACGATGCCGCTCACGCGAGCACCTCCGCGACCTCGTCGAGCGAGATGAGCCGCCCCGTGAAGAACGGGACCTCCTCGCGCACGTGGCGGCGGGCCTCGGTCGCGCGCAGGTGACGCATGAGGTCGACGAGGTCGACGGGGTCGTCGGCCTCGAGGGCGAGCAGCCACTCGTAGTCGCCGAGCGCGAAGCTCGCGACGGTGTTGGACTGCACCTGCGGGTACTCGCGCCCCTTGAGGCCGTGGTCGGAGAGCATCGCGCCGCGCTCGGCGGCGGGCAGGATGTACCACTCGTAGCTGCGGACGAAGGGGTAGACCGTGAGCCACTGCTTCGGCGCGAGACCGCGCGCGAAGGCGGGCGAGTGGTCACGGCTGAACTCCGCCTCGCGGTGGACGCCGAGCGCGTTCCACGTCGGCAGGAGGGGGGAGAGCTCGGCCGTGCGGCGCAGCGCACGGAGGTCGGCTTGAAGCCCCTCGGCCGTGTGACCCGTGAGCCACAGCAGGATGTCGGCGTCGGCCCGCAGACCCGAGACGTCGTACACGCCGCGCAGGCTCTCGAGGCCGGTCGCGATCTCGGCGAGCGCGCGGCCGGTGGCGGCAGCTGCGTGGGGGTCGCGCCGGAGCACGGCGAACAGGGTGAAATGATCTGTCGCGGAAGTCACCCCTCCATCCTACCCCGGACGACGGGGTCGGGGCGAACTCAGCCGGCCGTGAGAACCTCTGCCGCGGTGCGCTCGGCCTGCGCGACGACCGAGGCCAGCCCCGTTCCGGCGGCCCCCTCGCCCACCGACACGATGTCGTCGTCGGGGGTGCGCACGCCGCGATCCCACGTTCGCACGGCGCTGTCGAGGACGGAGTCGATCCGCACGCCGAGCAGGGTCGCGGCATCCCGCGTCGCCTGTCCCACCGGATCGGCCGGATCGCCGTCGTACGAGAGCCGCACGGCGTGCCGGCCGGGCAGCGCCTCGGCGACCCACGCCCACTTCGCGGTGAGATGAGTGAGGGCGCGGGCGCGGATGCCGGGCGCACCGGCGGCGACGAGGAGCCCCGTTCCGCGTGGCGCCGCGTCGAGGGCGGGCGCTTCGAGGACGAGCGTCACGAGGGTGAGGCGGCGCTGATCGTCGGCGGGCTCGGCGAAGGCGCGCACGACGGTGCCGACGAGTCGTTCTCCGTCGGCTTCCACGGCGTCGGCCGTGACTCTGCCGATGTCGACGCCCGTGCGGATGTCGACCCCGAGTCGCTCGGCGTCTCGCGCGAGCGCCGTGACGAGCCGGTGCATCCCCCCGCGGATGCCGCCCACCTGCGAGCCCGCGGGGGCTTGGGCGCGGAGGGCCCGCACAGCCCCCGCGAGCGAGCCGCGGGCGGCGAGTTCGGCCCGCAGACGCGGAGACGCGGTGTCGACGGTCAGATCGCGGGGTTCCTTCGAGTGCACGCCGCGCACGATCGGGGCGACGAGTCCGTCGGCGACCCCCGCGCCCATGCGGGCGCGTACGAGGTCGTCGAGGGATGCGGCATCCGCTCCCCGGCGCCGGGGAAGCAGGCGGTCCGCCCACGCGCGCAGCGCCGCCGGGCGGCCGATCGCGCGGACGACATCGGGCGCGAGAGGATGCCCGGGAATCCCGAGCACGCCGGTCGCCGGCAGCGGCACGGCCGTGCCGTCGGCGCGGTGCAGCCATGCGGGCGCCGGGGTCGGCGTCACGAGGTCGTCGCCCAGTCCGAGCTCCGCCGCGAGCGCGGCGACGGCTCCCCCGCGGGTCGCGTACGACTCGGCGGCCGCGTCGAGGTCGACTCCGGCGATCGGCAGCGCCACGACCTGGCCGCCGAGGTGGTCGGAGCGCTCGAGCAGCACGACGCGCCGTCCGCCGAGCGCGAGGCGTCGAGCCGCGACGAGACCCGCGACGCCGCCGCCGACGACGATCGCGTCAGAGGCCATGCACGAGCTCGACGATGCGGGTCAGGGCATCGGGATCGGTCTCGGGCGGCACGCCGTGGCCGAGGTTCAGGATGTGCGCAGGGGCCTCGGCGCCGCGAGCGACGACGTCCAGCACATGCTTCTCGAGCACGCGCCACGGCGCGCCCAGCAGCGCGGGGTCGATGTTGCCCTGCAGCGGCTTCGTGCCCCCGAGGCGTCGATTGGCCTCGTCGAGGGGCAGGCGCCAGTCGACGCCGACGACATCGGCGCCGACGTTCGCGGCGGCATCGAGCATGTCGCCCATTCCGAGGCCGAAGTGGATGCGGGGCACATCCAGCCCGCGCAGGTGATCGAACGCGCGGCGCGAGTGCGGCGCGACCCTGCGGATGTAGTCGTCGCGCGACAGCGAACCCGCCCACGAGTCGAAGAGCTGGACGACGCTGGCCCCCGCGAGCACTTGCGCCTCGAGGAACGTCCCCGACACGTCGGCGCACCAGTTGAGCAGGGTCGCCCACGTCTGCGGATCAGTTCGCATGAGTGCGCGAGCGCGCAGCTGCTCCTTCGAAGGACCGCCTTCGATGAGGTAGCTCGCGAGGGTGTACGGCGCCCCCGCGAAGCCGATGAGCGGTGTCGAGCCGAGCTCGGCGACGGTGAGCGCGACCGCCTCGGTGATCGGCGCGAGTGCTTCGGGATCGATGGGGCGCAGTGCCAGGACGTCGGATGCCGTGCGGATCGGGCTGTCGAGCACCGGCCCGCGGCCCGCGACGATCTTGACGTCGACGCCCGCGAGCAGGACGGGGATCACGATGTCGCTGAAGAAGACCGCGGCATCCACTCCGTGCCGGCGCACGGGCTGCAGCGTGATCTCGGAGGCGAGCTCCGGCGTGAGGCAGGCGTCGAGCATCTCGGTGCCGGCGCGGCTCGCGCGGTACTCGGGCAGCGAGCGCCCGGCCTGCCGCATGAACCAGACGGGCGGCGGGCTCTGGCGCTCCCCCATCGCGGCGCGCACGAGCGGAGCGGAGGACGTCCGACCGTCGCGGAGCGGGTGGGTCTCGGGCAGAGCGATCACGTCGGGCACCTCTCCAGGCTACGACGCGCGGTGAGCGGCCGCCGCGCGAATGCGGGCTCGGCTAGACTCGGCGAGTGCTGTTCTGTCTGACGGCGAATCATCGCAACACCGAGTTCGACGTTCTCGACCGCATCTCGCGGGTCGCGACGTCGACCGCCGCAGACCTCACGAACACCCATTCCTTCGTCCGCGGAGCCGTCGTCCTCGCGACCTGCAACCGGTTCGAGGCGTACCTCGAGATCGACGAGCCGCTCACGGGCGGAGCAGCGCTCGCGCGTGAAGCCGTGCTCGATGTGCTCCGCGGCCCCGCCGGCGACGACGCGGACGCGCTCCGCGACTCCGCCGTGAGCCTCGCCGGCGACGACGTCGTCCGGCACCTCTTCGCCGTCAGCTCGGGCCTGGAGTCGATGGTCGTCGGCGAAGAGGAGATCAGCGGTCAAGTCCAGCGCGCACTCGTCGCGGCACGCGAGATCGGCACGACCAGCACCGAGCTCGAGCGGGTCTTCCAGCGCGCGGCCCACGCGACGCGGTCGGTGCGCGCGAAGGCCGATGTCGCCGCAGCGGGCCGCTCGCTCGCACGCATCGCGCTCGACCTCGCGGACTCGCGCGTGAGCGACTGGAACACCGTCCGAGTGCTTCTCGTCGGCACCGGTCAGTACGCGGCGACGACGATCGCCGCGCTCCGCGCGCGGGGGGCCGGCGACGTCCGCGTCTACTCGTCGACGGGCCGTGCAGAGCAGTTCGCCGCGAAGTACGGCATCCGTCCCGAACGCGATCTGCGCGAAGCCATCGGCGACGCCGACATCGTCATGACGTGCACGGCGCGGTACACCGTGACCCCCGACGACATCCCGGACACCGCGCGGCGCCTCATCATCGACCTGGGCCTCCCCCGCAACGTCGACCCGAGCGTCGCCGGCGTCGCCGGGGTCGAGCTCCTCGACCTCGAGCTCATCGGCCGCCACGCCTCCCTCCCGGAACTCGGCCCGGGTCTGCACGAAGTGGTCGGCTCGGCTGCGGCCGTCTTCACGGCGGAACGGGATGCCGCGCCCGCCATCGTCGCGCTGCGCGCGCACATCCAGGCGGCGCTGGACGCCGAGCTCGAGCGCCTGCGCGCTCGTGGGGGCGACGAGCGCGCCGAGGCATCCCTCCGTCACCTCGCCGGCGTCCTGTCGCACGCACCCTCCGTCCGTGCGCGCGAAGCCGCAGCCGCCGGGCGCCTGCGCGAGTTCGAAGCCGCCCTCGAGACGGTGTTCGGCGTCGAGATCGAGACGTCCTCGGCCGTCGACGGCTTCGAAGGCCTCACGGCGGTCTGACTCAGTGCGTCAGCTCCGCGGCATCCGTCGTGGGCAGACGGCACGCGAAGTCCCGGCAGTCGTAGGCGGTCGTGCGAGCGTTCTGCATCGTCTTGCCGTCGAAGAGCTCGAAGCCCCGGTCCGACCACTCGATCGCCTGCTCGGGCGTCACCGCGACGACGACATCGGCCTCGACGCCGAAGGCGGTGCGCACGAGCGGATCGTCGTGGTCCGCCGCGACGACGACCACCTGTCGCGGCGGTGTCGCGAGCTGCGCGGCGGCTCGGAGCAGCGCTCCGTGCGCGAACGGCTGTGCGAGCGCCGGGGCGGCGTGCCCCGCGACGAGGCGCTCGGCGAGCGCTCGGTACGGCTCGCCCGCGCCGAGTCGCCACAGCGACAGCGCGGCGTCGGCCAGCGCCGCGATGCCCGAGGGCTCGTCCCCGTCGGACGCGGCGTCGGGAGCACCGATACCCTGTGCGACCAGGACCGGATCGCCTCCGCCCGGTGGGGTGCCGTCGGCGCACGCGTCGACGAGTTCACGGGCTCGCACGGCGTACGCGACCTCGCCCGTCGAGACCGCGAGCGCGACGAGCCCACCCGCGAACTGGCCGTAGTCGGCGAGAGTCGCGGCGGCACGGGACGGGATCTCGTCGAGCGACGCGCGCACGAGGATGCCGGCATCCGTCGCGTTCGTCTCGATGACGGAATCGGCCGCCCATCGGGCCGATTCGATCCACCCGGACTCACCCAGCCGCGCGCCGGCGCGCGCCAGCGCGCCGATCGCGAGGCCGTTCCAGCCCGTCACGACCTTGCCGTCCACCCGGGGAGGCTCCAGCCCTGCGCGGTCGGGACGCTGATAGTAGCCGCCCTCGCTGCGCTCGCCGTCGATCCATGATTCCGAGTCCTGCGCGGCGCCGAAGCCTCCCGACGGCTGCTGCAGCACGTCGCACAGGAAGCCCGCGATGCCGCGCGCGGACGCGTCATCGCCCTCCGCGACCGCGACGTCGAGCAGCTGTGCGTTGTCGGTCAGCATCCGTTCGTAGTGCGGGACGCTCCAGTCCCGTCGCGTCGCGTAGCGGAAGAAGCCGCCCTCGACAGGGTCGCGCAGCTCCGAGCCCGCCATCGCCGCGAGAGCACGGGTCGCGACGAGCGATGCTTCGCCCGTCGCGCTCGTCTGCAGGAAACGCAGTGCGGTCGCGACGGGGAATTTCGGCCCGTCGCCGCCTCCGAAGCCTCCGAACTCGCGGTCCTCGCGTTCGGCGATCGCCGCCGCGGCACTCGCGAGCTCCTCGCGCGTCGGAATCGGGTGGGCGACGAGCTCGGCGGATCGCACCTCGGCGAGCGCGTCGAGGATCGCAGCCCCCGTTCCGTCGACCTGCTCGCGGCGCTGCGTCCACGCCTCGCGGACGGCCGCGAGCACCTGCCGGAAGGCCGGGACTCCGCCGCGGGGCTCGGGCGGGAAGTACGTGCCCGCGAAGAACGGGCGTCCCTCGGGCGTCGTGAAGACGGTCAGCGGCCAGCCCAGGCTCGGAGTGAAGGCGGCCGCGGCCGCGAGGTACGCGGCATCCACCTCGGGATGTTCTTCGCGGTCGACCTTGATCGCGACGAAGCCGTCGTCGATCTCGGCGGCGGTCTGGGCGTCGGCGAACGACTCGCGCGCCATGACATGGCACCAATGGCACGTTGAGTAGCCGATCGAGACGAGGACGGGGACGTCCCGCCGCCGTGCCTCGTCGAACGCGTCGACACCCCACGCGAACCACGCGACGGGGTTGCTTGCGTGATCGCGCAGATAGGGACTCGTGGATGCCGCGAGACGCTCGTTCACGCGTCCTACGCTACGGCCTACCAGGTCGTGACGTACTCCGAGGATCGCACCGCGGAGGCCTGCTCGACGAGCGGGAGCGACCGCGAGACGGCCTGATCGATGCGCGCACGCACGGCGTCGGAGGACAACGCGCCGGCCGTGAAGTCGGTGTCGGACGCGTAGACGCCGACGGGCAGGGTGAGTGCCTGGAAGAACCCGAACAGCGGACGCAGCTGGTGCTCGAGGATGAGCGCGTGGCGTTCGCCGCCGCCGGTCGCCGCGAGGATGACGGGAGTGCCCACGAGCGCGTACTGCCCCACGAAGTCGAAGAGGTGCTTGAACAGGCCCGTGAACGACGCCCGGTAGACGGGGCTCGCGACGATCAGCAGATCCGCGGACTCGATCGCCTGCAGTGCGTCTTCGACCTCGGGCCCGGCGTCGTCACGGCGCAGCGCGCCGGCGAACGCGGGGCCGAGTGCCGTCAGCTCGATGAGGCGGGGCTCGACCTCGGTGCGGCGGGCGACCTCGTCGATCAGTTCGCGTACGAGAGCCGTCGTCTTGCTCGGCTCATGGAGGGAGCCCGAGACTCCTACGACGCGCAGCGGTGTGGTGGTCATGATCCGAGGCTAGGCGCGGACGCGCGCCCCGTGCCGGTGGACCGACACGGGGCGTCACACGCGTCAGTTCACTTCGCTCGGGTGCGCGCTCACTCGGCCCGACCCGTCGCCGGGGTCGAGCGCGTCGATCGCGGCCATCTCGGCGTCCGAGAGCGTGAAGTCGAAGAGCTCGAGGTTCTCCTTGAGACGATCGCGATTGACCGACTTCGGGAAGACGATGTTGCCCTTCTGGATGTGCCAGCGCAGCACCGCCTGGGCCGGGGTCTTGCGGTGCGCGGCCGCGGCGTCGTGCACGGCCGGGGTGCCGAAGAGGTCGTACTTGCCCTGACCCAGCGGGCCCCACGCCTCGATGTGCACGCCCTTCGCAGTGCACCAGTCCACGATGTCGCGCTGCTGGTAGGCGGGATGAAGCTCGATCTGGTTGACGGCGGGCAGCGTGCCGGTCTCGCTCTCGAGCCGCTCGAGGTGCTCGACGAGGAAGTTCGAGACGCCGATGGAGCGGAGGGATGCCGTGTCACCGAGCGCGATGAGCTGCTTCCACGCGTTCACGAACTGGTCGTTCGCAGGGGCCGGCCAGTGGATGAGGTAGAGGTCGACGAACTCGAGACCGAGCTTCGTGAGGCTCTCTTCGAGCGCCGCCGCGACATCGGTCTGCCGGTCGTTCCACACATTCGTCGTGACGAAGAGTTCGTGACGCGGGATGCCGCTCGCCGCGATCGCGCGGCCCACGCCCTCCTCGTTGCCGTAGATCGCGGCCGTGTCGATGTGCCGGTAGCCGAGCTCGAGCGCTTCGGTGACGACCTTCTCAGTCTCGGCCGGCGGCACCTTGAAAACGCCGTAGCCGAGCTGGGGGATGTCGTAGCCGGAGTTGAGGGCGATGCGCGGAACGTCGGAGAGGTGCTCCGCCTTGACGTCCGCCCGGTGGTCTGCGTGATGTCCTGCCATGCGTCAAGCCTAGAGCGGTCCATACATGTCGTGCTCAGGATCATTCGCGCGCGGGATGACCGTCTGGCGCCCGCGTCGGCCGCTGCGAAGCAGGCGCCCGGGGCCGCGTCGACGCGGCTGGGAAGGCGGGTCCGGGCCATCACCGAGACCGACGTCCCAGCCGGTCCGTTGATTCCAGCGATCGCGCAGGAGTGCGATCTCGCACTCGAGGCCCAACAGACCGTCTTCCCGCAGGCGGTAGAATCGCCAACTCAGGTCGGCTCGCACAGCGACGAAGCCGGCACTGCGCAGGAGGCCGAGGTGCTTGGAGACCGCTGTTCGGCTGAGGCGGTACTCATGCCCGATCACTTCGGCGAGCTGCCCCGCAGTGTGCTCCCCGCTGGCGAGGAGCTCTACGAGCCGGCGGCGCACGGGATCGGCCATCGCCTGGAACGGATGCATTCGATCGCGCCTTGCACGCTCGTCTTCGTCGTCTTCGTCCATGCGGAGACCGTACGGGGGTCCAGGTCGCCGCTCGCCGGTCCGGAGTCTCTCGTGCAGGAAAGTGCTCGCTCGGCTCCTCTGGGGAGGAGAGGTGACTTCTGCGGTCGGTGAGAATCGTTCTCACTTCGACGAGGGACATTCCTCTCCTGCCATGGAACCTCCGGCTCACTCCGTGCCGGTGCGTCCATTGAACTTCCCGCTCACACTCGCTCGTGCAGCCAATGAACTTCCCGCTCACACCCCGTCAGCACAGCCATTGAACTTCCCGCTCACACCGCGCCGGCGCGTCCATTGAACTTCCCGCTCACACCCCGTCAGCACAGCCAATGAACTTCCCGCTCACACCCCGTCAGCACAGCCAGTGAACTTCCCGCTCACGCAACCCCCACCCGTGCAGCCGATGAACTTCCCGCTCACACGACCCCCGGAGGCGCGCGTGAGCGGGAAGTTACATCGCGAAAAGGGATGGTCCGACTCCGGGGTGAGAACGGTTCTCATGAAGGCATCGCCGCTGCACCGCGACGGGACGCCGGTGACCCGCCGCAGCCCCCGCGCACGCTGCTGAACGGCGATACCACTCAGGGCCGGCGAGAACCCGGCACCGCGACGAGCACGGCGGGATACGATCGAAGGCTATGTCTCAGGTCGAACCCGTCATCTCGTACCCGCCGGAGCTGCCCGTCAGCGCCGCGCGCGACGAGATCGCTGAAGCGATCCGCGATCACCAGGTCGTGATCGTCGCGGGAGCAACGGGCTCCGGCAAGACGACCCAGCTCCCCAAGATCTGTCTCGAGCTCGGCCGCACGAACATCGCCCACACGCAGCCTCGCCGCATCGCGGCGCGCACGATCGCCGAGCGCATCGCCGAGGAGCTCCGCGTTCCGCTCGGCTCGACCGTCGGCTACAAGGTCCGCTTCACCGACAAGGTGTCCGCCGACACACGCGTCGCGCTCATGACCGACGGCATCCTGCTCAACGAGATCCACCGCGATCGGCTGCTGCGCCGCTACGACACGATCATCGTGGACGAGGCCCACGAGCGGTCGCTGAACGTCGACTTCCTCCTGGGGTATCTGCACCGCATCCTGCCGAAGCGTCCCGACCTCAAGGTCATCATCACGAGCGCGACGATCGACCCCGAGAGCTTCGCGAAGCACTTCGCCGATCGCGGCGGCAGACCCGCGCCGATCATCGAGGTGTCAGGGCGCACGTTCCCCGTCGAGATCCGCTATCGCGCCGCGCTGGACGAACCCGACGACGTGGACGGCATCACCGCCGCCCTGCGCGAGCTCGACCGCGAGCCGGCGGGCGACGTGCTCGTGTTCCTTCCGGGCGAGGCCGAGATCCGGGATGCGGCGGATGCCGTCCGCGGCATGTACGCGAAGGACGCCGCTCCCACCGAGGTGCTGCCGCTCTACGGGCGCTTGAGCGCGGCCGAACAGCATCGCGTCTTCGAACGCTCCACCGTCGCGGGCGTGCGCCGCCGCGTCATCCTCGCCACGAACGTCGCCGAGACGAGCCTGACCGTCCCGGGCATCCGCTACGTCGTCGATACGGGCACCGCGCGCATCTCTCGCTACAGCAACCGCACGAAGATCCAGCAACTGCCGATCGAGCCGGTGTCCCAGGCCTCAGCGCAGCAGCGCTCGGGCCGCGCCGGGCGGACGAGCCCCGGCGTCGCGATCCGCCTGTACGCGGAGGAGGATTTCGCGAGTCGCCCCGAGTTCACCGAGCCCGAGATCCTGCGCACGAGCCTCGCCGCCGTCATCCTGCAGATGCTCTCGCTGGGCTTCGGCGACATCACGGACTTCCCCTTCCTCACGAAGCCCGACTCGCGCGGCGTGAAGGCGGCGTTCGATCTGCTCGTCGAACTCGGCGCCGTCGACGGCGCGAAGCTCACCGACCTCGGGCGCGAGATCGCGCGTCTGCCGATCGATCCGCGCTTCGCGCGCATGCTCATCGAGGCGCGACGCACGGGGGTGCTCCGCGACGTGCTCGCGATCGTCGCCGGCATGTCGATCCAGGACGTCCGGGAGCGCCCCTCCGCCGACGACCCGAAGGGCCGCGAGGCGGCGGACCGGCTGCACGCGCGCTTCGCGGACCCGACGAGCGACTTCCTCGGAATCCTGAACCTCTGGAAACACCTGCAGGAGCAGCAGGGCGAACTCGGTTCGAGCGCCTTCCGCCGGCTCTGCCGAGCCGAGCACCTCAATTACGTACGCGTGCGGGAATGGGCCGACGTGCACCGACAGCTCTCCCAGCTGCTCGGCCGTCCCAAGGACGACGGGGGGACCGCCGACCCCGACGCGATCCACAAGGCGATCCTGTCGGGGCTGCTGTCGCACATCGGGATCCTGGATGAGCGGCAGGCGGCGAAGCGCGATCCGAAGCGCCCGCCGTCGGCGGAGTACCTCGGCGCACGCGGCGCGCGGTTCTCGATCTTCCCGGGCTCGGCGCTCAAGAAGAAGCGGCCGACCGCCGTCATGGCCGCCGAGCTCGTCGAGACGAGCAGGCTCTTCGCCCGCACCGTCGCGATCATCGACCCCGCGTGGGCCGAGCCACTCGCAGGGGAGCTCGCGAAGCGCTCGCTCAGCGAGCCGCACTGGTCGAAGTCGTCGGGCGCGGCATCCGTCTACGAGAAGATCACGCTCTTCGGGGTCGACATCGTGCCCCGTCGTCGCGTTCAGCTCGCACGCTTCGACCGGCCGTTCGCGCGCGAGCTGTTCGTGCGTCACGCGCTCGTCGAGGGCGAATGGGACGTCTCGCACCTCGACAAGCGCGTCACCGCCTTCGAGCGGCGCAATCTCGAGCTGCGGCGCCGCCTCGAGAAGGTCGAGGAGCGCGAGCGCCGCCGCGACATCCTCGTCGGCGACGAGGCCGTGTACAGGTTCTACGACGCGCGCATTCCGCGAGACGTCTTCGATCTGCGCTCCTTCGAGACATGGTGGAAGGATGCCGCGGCGAAGACCCCGCGGCTGCTCGACATGACCGAAGCCGACCTCGTCGATGAGGCCTCGCGCGGTGACGAGCGCGACTTCCCCGCGCGGTGGACCCAAGGCGACCAGGTGCTGTCGCTCGCGTACCGCTTCGAGCCGGGTGCCGCGGATGACGGCGTCACCGCCGTCGTGCCCGTCGCGCTCCTCGCGCAGCTGCGCCCCGACGGGTTCGACTGGCAGGTGCCGGGGATGCGCGACGAGCTCATCACCGCCCTCCTGCGCTCGCTGCCCAAGGCGATCCGCCGCCATGTCGTGCCCGCGGCCGACTGGGCGGCGAAGCTCGCGGAGGACCTCGTCGGCCAGGGACCGGAGTCGCACGACGGCCTCCCGCCGTCGTCTCTCCTCGACGCGCTCGCGGCGCGCATCCAGCGCGTGGCCAATCAGCGGGTGTCGGCGACGGACTTCGAGCTCGACCGCGTCCCGGGGCATCTGCTCGTGTCGTTCCGCGCCGTCGACGAGCGCGGGCGCGCGATCGGGTCGGGGCGCGATCTCGCCGCGCTCCAGGCGAAGCTCGCCGATCGGTCGAGGACCGCGGTCTCGCGCTCCCTCACCGAACGCGAGCCGCGCCGCGGCCCCCAGGACGTCTCGCCTCGTCGCGCGACACCCGACATCGTCTTCGCCGAGCAGTCCGGGCTCACGGACTGGACGTTCGGGGACCTCCCCGAGGTCGTCGACTCGCGCGTCGCCGGCGGCGTCGTGCGCGGCTATCCCGCGATCGTCGACGAGGGGTCCAGCGTCGCCGTGCGGATCGAGGCGACACCGGATGCCGCGGCATCCGCGACCCTCGCCGGCGCCCGCCGCCTGGTGCTCCTGGCGGTGCCCTCCCCCGCGACGTACGTGCTCGACCATCTCACCGCACCCGAGAAGCTCGCCCTCGCGGCCTCGCCGTACCCATCGGCGCGCGCTCTCGTCGAGGACGCCCGCGTCGCGGTCGCCGACGACGTGATCGCCCGGACGGTCCCCGGCGGCATCCGCACACGCGCCGACTTCGCCGCGGCGCGCGACGCGCTGTCGGCCGTCGTCGTCGACGAGCTCTTCCAGACGGTCTCGCTCTGCGCCCGCATCCTCACCGGGGCACGCGACGTCGAACGCGCCGTCCGCGACCAGAACTCGCTCACGCTCCTGGGCGCGCTGAACGACATCAAGGGGCAGGTCGCGGGCCTCGTGTACCCGGGATTCGTCGCGCGCACGGGCACCGCGCGGCTGGCGCATCTTCCGCGGTACCTGCGCGGCGCGCTGGACCGTACGAAGGCCCTCGCCGACAATCCCGGTCGCGATCGGCAGCGGATGACGGAGTTCGAACGCGCCGCGGCGCTCTACGCCGACGCGGGCGGGGTCATCCCGGTCCCGGCTGACGCGCCGGCATCCCTCGTCCACACGCGATGGCTTCTCGAGGAGTACCGCGTGAGCCTCTTCGCGCAGCCACTCGGCACGGCCGAGCCCGTCTCGATCCAGCGCATCCAGAAGGCCCTTCGGGACTAGTACGTTCGTGAGCATGGCTCACGCGATCGTCTACACCGAGTTCGGCGGACCCGATGTCCTGCACCTGATCGACATTCCGGACGTCTCGCCCGGCGCCGGTGAGGTCGCGATCCGCGTCGAGGCGGCGGGCGTCAATCCGATCGACGCGAAGCTCCGTTCGGGTCGTCGCGCTTCGGATCCCATCACCACTCCCCGACGCCTCGGGGCCGACGGCGCGGGCATCGTGACAGCGGTCGGCGACGGCGTCGACGGATTCCGTCCGGGCGATGCGGTCGCGTTCTCCGGCGCCTCGGGTGCGTACGCGACCGACATCACGATCGCAGCCGACCGCGTGCATCCTCTCCCACCCGCCGTGGGCTTCGCAGAGGGCGCTGCCCTCGGCATCCCGATCGGCACCGCCTACCAGACCCTGCGCTCGCTCGACGTGGGCCCGGGAGACACGCTGTTCCTGCACGCAGGATCGGGTTCCGTCGGACAGGCCGCGATCCAGTTCGCCGTGCTGTGGGGCGCGACCGTCATCGCGACGACATCCGATCGCCGCGCGGATCGCGTCCGCGAACTCGGTGCGATCCCGGTGGCGTACGGCGACGGACTCGCGGAACGCGTCCGCGCCCTCGCACCGCAGGGTGTCTCGGTCGCGATCGACGCGGCGGGAACCGACGGGGCCATCCAGTCCTCGCTCGAACTCGTCGCCGACAAGAGCCGCATCGCGACGCTCGTCCGGGGGAAGGATGCCGCGGGCTTCGGCATCCGCGCCTTCTCCGGCGGCGGGCCCAAGCCTCTGACCGCGCGAGAGCTCGCGTGGCGCGCGGAGTCCATCCCGGTCGCTCTCGCCCTGCTCGCTGCGGGCCGGTTCTCGGTCGAGCTCGGCCCGTCCTACGCGCTCGCCGACGCGCCGGAGGCACACCGCGTCGTCGAGTCCGGCGTCGACGGCAAGGTCGTCCTGACGCCCTGAGTCGTCAGCTCGCCAGAACCAGCGCCCGGTAGAACTCGATCCCCCGCAGCCAGACGTCCACGCGGATGCGCTCGTTGTGCGAATGCAGCGCATCGCGCTCCGAACGCGTCAGGTGGAACGGCGTGAAGCGGTAGACGTGGTTCGAGATCGTGGTGAAGAAGCGGCTGTCGCTCGCCCCGAGCTGCAGGTACGGCGTCGTGACGATGTCCTCGCCGAGCGCTGAGCCGACGGCCGTCGCGATCCGCCGCCATGCCTCGCCCTTCCACGGCGACACGGGCGAAGGGTCGGAGCCGTGCCGCACCTCGAGCTCGACTTCAGGGTCGGCGATCACGCGCCGCGCGCGCTCGGTCGCCGACGCGACGGTGTCGCCCGTGAGCAGGCGGATGTTCACGGCGGCCTTCGCGGTCGTCGCGAGCACGTTCTCGCCGGGGGCTCCCGAAAGCTGCGTCGCGACGGCGGTCGTGCGCACGATCGCGTTCATCTCGGGTCCGAGCTTCGCGAACACCGCGGTGAGCAGAGGCCCCGTGAGAGCGAGGTTCTGGAACACGGCGCGCAACGGCTGTGGGGCGTGCGGCGCGATCGTCGTGAGCATCGCGCGCACGGGCGCCGCGATGCGGCGGGGGAACGGATGCCGGTGCAGCCGGTCGATCGCGCGCGCGAGCCGCGCCGTCGCAGGCACCGCCGGCGGCGTCGAGGCGTGGCCGCCGCCCTCGCGCGCCGTGAGCCAGAGCGTCATGACGCCGCGCTCGGCGACACCCACCATGGCGGTCGGCACCGTGACGCCCGGGATGACGCCGTCGACCACTGCGCCGCCCTCGTCGATCACGAGGGACGGATGGATGCCGCGTCCCTTCAGCACCCCGACGATCGCCTGCGCTCCCCCGCCGGCCGTCTCCTCGTTGTGCCCGAAGGCGAGGTAGACGTCGTGTTCGGGCACGAACCCCTCCTCGGCGAGCGCCTCGACGGCCTCGAGGATCGCGACGAGCGAGCCCTTGTCGTCGATCGCCCCGCGCGCGTGGATCGCGGCATCCGCCCCCTCGCCGACGATGAGCGCCTCGAACGGCGGGTGCTCCCACTCGGACTCGACGATCGGCACGACGTCCTGGTGGGCCATGAGCACGAGCGGGGCCGCGGCATCCTTCCCCGTCCACCGGTAGAGAAGGGAGTGCCCGTCCACGAGCTCGCGGTCGAGCACGCGATGCGTGTGCGGGTAGAGCCGCTCGAGCGCCGCGCGGAACTCCTCGAACCGCGCCCAGTCCACCTCGGATTCGTCGGCGTGCGAGACGGTCGGGATGCGCAGGAGCTCGCGGAAGCGATCGACGGGGGAAGTCACGGCAAGAGCCTAAGCGAGCTGTGCCGAGCGCCAGTACGCTCGGAGGATGACTGGACTTCGATGGGGCATCCTCGGCCCCGGCGGGATCGCCCGCGCCTTCGCAAGCGACCTGCGCACGGCGGGACTGGACATCGTCGCAGTCGGCTCCCGCAGCGCCGAGACGGCGAGCGCGTTCGCCGCCGAGTTCGACGTGCCGCACGTGCACGACTCGTACGAGAAGTTCGTGGCCGAACCGGACGTCGACATCGTCTACATCGCGACACCGCACCCGTTCCACGCCCAGCAGGCGATCCTCGCGCTCGAGGCCGGAAAGCACGTGCTCGTCGAGAAGCCCTTCACGATCAATGCGGCCGAAGCCGCGCAGGTGCAGGGCGTCGCCCGCGCGAAGGGTCTCCTCGCGATGGAGGCGATGTGGACCCGATACCTGCCGATGATGGTGCGCGTGCGCGAGATCATCGCGGCGGGCACGCTCGGCGACATCCGCGCCGTCACCGCCGATCACACTCAGAAGATCTCGAACGACCCCGGTCACCGACTCAACGCGCTCGAGCTCGGCGGTGGCGCGCTGCTGGATCTCGGGATCTACCCGGTCTCGTTCGCGTGGGACGTCCTGGGCGAGCCCGCCTCGGTCTCGGCCGCGGCCGTCCTCGGCGAGACGGGAGCCGACGCCGAAGTCGCGACGATCTTCACGTACGCGTCGGGCGCGATCGCGACGACACTGTCGGCGGCGCATTCGGCCGGGCCCAACACGGCGCACGTCATCGGCACCGAGGCCCGCATCGACATCGACAAGACCTGGTACAACCAGACGTCGTTCCGGGTCGTCGCCCCCGACGGCACGGTGCTCGAGTCGTACGACACCAAGATCGAGGGGCGCGGGATGCAGTACCAGGCCATCGCCGCCGAGCAGTACGTCCAGGACGGATCGCTCGACAGCGGCATCCTCCCCCTCGACGAGACGGTCGCCATCATGCAGACGCTCGACGACGTGCGCGGGATCATCGGCGTGCGGTACCCCACGGAGGCCTGAAATGCCTGATCAGCGCGTCGCGGTCTATCTCGACTTCGACAACATCGTCATGAGCTGGTACGACCGCGTGCACGGGCGCAACTCGTACTCGCGCGATCGGCAGCGGATCGCCGAGAGCCCTGACGACCCCGAGATCGTCGAGCGCCTCTCGGCCGCGACGATCGACGTCGGGGCGATCATCGACTTCGCGGCATCCTTCGGCACGCTCGTCCTCACGCGCGCCTACGCCGACTGGTCGTCGCCCGTCAACGCCGTCTACCGATCGCAGCTCGTCGCGCGCGCCGTCGACCTCGTGCAGCTCTTCCCGGCGGCCGCTTACGCCAAGAACGGCGCCGACATCCGTCTCGCCGTCGACACGGTCGAGGACATGTTCCGCCTGCCCGACCTGACGCACGTCGTCATCGTCGCGGGCGACAGCGACTACGTGCCGCTCGCGCAGCGGTGCAAGCGCCTCGGCAGGTTCGTCGTGGGGGTGGGCGTCGCCGGATCGACCGCGAAATCGCTCGCCGCCGCGTGCGACCAGTTCGACGCGTACGACGCCCTGCCGGGAGTGAAGATGCCCGCCGCCGCCAAGGCGGAAGCACCGACTCGCTCGCGTTCGCGCAAGAAGACGGTCGACCCCGAGGCCGAGCTGCTGGACCGCGCGCTGCGTCTCGAGAGCGACAAGGAGGGCGGCGACTGGCAGCACGCGTCGGCGGTCAAGAGCCTCATCCGTCGCCTGGACCCCGCCTTCAGCGAGAAGGCGCTCGGTTTCAAGAGCTTCACCGATTTCGTCAAGGCGCATCCGTCGATCGCCGAGGTCGACGAGTCGACGAACATCGTGTTGATCAGGCTCATCCCGGCCCAGCGCTGACCCGTCGCGTACGATGTCGCCATGGCACGCCGCCTCTCCCAGCCGGGATCGCAGACCTCGCTCCGCGAGGCCAATCGCGCGCGCGTCGTCGAGTCGCTCAAGCGCCACGGTCGCCTGACGCAGGTCGAGCTCGCCGGGAGCACGGGCCTCTCCCCCGCGACGGTGTCCAACATCGTCAAAGAGCTCACGGCATCCGGACTCCTGCACACCTCCTTCACGTCGCGCAGCGGCCGGCGCGCCACCCTCGTCTCCCTCGCGCGGCAGCTCGGCCTCGTCGCCGGCGTGCACTACAGCGCGCGGCAGCTGCGGATCGCGATCGCGGATGCGACGCGGACCGTCGTGACCCAGACATCCCTCCCCCTCCCCCTCGATCATCGGCACGACGCCGAGCTCGATCGCCTCAGCATCCTGCTCGCCGACCTGATGGACTCGCTCGGCGGCAGCGTGGCCGACCTGCTCGCGGTCGGTCTCGCGCTGCCCGCGCCGATCGACCCGCGCACAGGGATGGTCTCGACCCCCGGCCTTCTGCGCGGCTGGGAGGGGGTGGATGTCGCAGCGAGCCTCACGGCGCGCATCAACCGGCCCGTCCATGTCGACAGCGAGGCCAACCTCGGCGGGCTCGCCGAGGCCCGCGAGGGCAGCGCTCGCGCCGTGTCGTCGTCGGTCTTCATCCGGGTCGGCCACTCGATCAGCGCCGGTCTCGTCGTCGGCGGCGACCTGTTCCACGGCGTGAACGGCAAAGCGGGCCAGATCGGCCACGTCACGCTCGACGAGAACGGACCGATCTGCCGCTGCAGCAACCGGGGCTGCCTCGAGTCGTACGCGGGCGGGCCCGCGCTCCTGTCGCTCTTCCCCCCGCAGGACGGCATGCGCCGCATCGGCGATCTCCTGCAGGCGGCAGAGGCCGGGGACGGAAGCTCGCGCCGTGTCATCGCCGACGCCGGACGCCACATCGGCGTCGCGGCGGCGAGCCTGTGCAACCTGTTCGACCCCGAGCTGATCGTCGTCGGCGGCGAGCTCGGGCTCGCAGGCGAGATCCTCATGGCGCCCATGCGGCACTCGCTCGAGCGCTCGGGCCTCGCGGGCCCGGGCGGTCTGCCCGAGATCGTCGGGGCGTCGTTCGGCGAATGGGCCGAGACCCGCGGCGCGATCGCGGTCGCCCTCGACCACGTGACCGTCGAAGCCGACGCGCTGTCGCACACGGCGTAGGTCGCCGTGGCATTCTCGGCGTCGATGCGACGCTTCCTCCGGCGGACGGCTGCGGCCCTGCTCGCCCTCGGCCTCGCGGCGAGCGCGCTGACCGCCTGCACGAACGAACCCACCGGCACCGAGGGCACGATCGCCCTGCTCCTGCCCGACGCGAAGACCGCACGCTACGAGACGTTCGACCGGCCGTTCTTCGAGGCCCGCGTCGCCGAGCTCGGCGACTACCGCGTGCTGTACTCGAATGCGGATCAGGATGCCGCGAAGCAGCAGCAGCAGGCGGAATCCGCTCTCACCTCGGGTGCGGGGGTGCTCGTGCTCGATCCCGTCGACGTCGCGGCGGCCGTGTCGATCGTGACGGCGGCGAACGAGCGGGGCGTGCCCGTCGTGTCCTACGACCGGCTCGTCGCGGGCGGAGATCTCGCCTACTACGTCTCGTTCGACAACGAGAAGGTCGGGGTCCTGCAGGCGACGGCCTTCACCGAGGCGCTCGACGCACGGGGCGACCGCACCGGAGGCATCCTGATGGTCAACGGATCCCCCACCGACAGCAACGCGACGAGTTTCGCTGAAGGCGCGCACAGCGTGCTCGATGAGACCAGACTGCGCATCCTGGCCGAGTACGCGACGCCCGACTGGAGCCCCGACAAGGCGCAGTCGTGGGTCGCCGGCCAGATCGCGCAGTTCGGCGACGAGATCGTCGGCGTCTACGCCGCGAACGACGGCACGGCCAGCGGCGTCGTCTCGGCCCTGAAGGCGGCGAACGCCGATCCGTGGCCGATCGTGACCGGGCAGGATGCCGAGCTCACGGCGATCCAGCGGATCCTCACGGGCGACCAGTACATGACCGTCTACAAGGCGATGAAGCCGCAGGCCGAACTCGCGGCCGAGGTCGCCGTCGCGCTGCTGCACGGCGAGGAGGTCAGCGCGCCGATGGAGATCGACGGCACGCCCACGACGCTGCTCGACCCGAAGGCGGTGACGATCGACAACATCCGCGAGACGGTCGTCGCGGACGGCTTCTGGACGATCGACGACATCTGCACGCCGGACTACCGCGACGCGTGCATCGCGGCGGGGCTCCTGGACGAGTGATGACGCCGAGACCACGCAAGATGGAGGTGTGACGATGTCGATGCCCGCTCCCCGCACGGGTCGTGCACGCGAGCGCGTGCTGACGATGCGCGGCATCGGCAAGCACTTCGGTGCGGTCAAGGCGCTCTCGGGCGTCGACTTCTGGGTCGACGAGGGCGAGGTCGTCGCGCTCGTCGGCGACAACGGCGCGGGCAAGTCGACACTCGTCAAGGTGCTCTCGGGCGTGCATGCGCCGGATGCCGGCACGATCGAGTTCGACGGCGAGGCCGTCGAGATCCACACCCCGGCCGATGCGCAGGAGCTCGGCATCGCGACGGTGTTCCAGGACCTCGCGCTCTGCGACAACCTCGACGTCGTGGCGAACCTGTGGCTGGGGCGCGAGCTCGTCGCCGAGGGGATGCTGGACGAAGTCGGCATGGAGGAGCGCACGTGGACGCTCCTGCGCGAGCTCTCGGCGAAGGTGCCGTCGGTCCGGATCCCCGTGGCATCCCTCTCGGGCGGCCAGCGCCAGACCGTCGCGATCGCGCGCTCGCTCATCGGCGACCCGAGGGTCATCATCCTCGACGAGCCGACCGCCGCACTGGGAGTCGCGCAGACCGCCGAGCTGCTGAACCTCATCGAGCGTCTCCGCGAACGCGGTCACGGCGTCGTGCTCATCAGCCACAACATGGCCGACGTCATGGCGGTCGCCGACCGGGTCGTCGTGCTGCGGCTCGGTCGCAACAACGGCGAGTACAACGTCGCCGACATCACGAGCGAGACGCTCATCGCGGCGATCACAGGCGCGACAGACATCACGATGCGGCAGATGGTGCAGGATGCCGCGCGCAAGCATCCCGCTCCCCTCCCCGAGACCGTCGCCGATGACACACCGGCCGGCATCATCCGGCTCGCCGATGGACGGCCGAAGGACGGGCGTGGCCGTCGTGCACCGCGCGGACGGGACGAATCATGACGGCTCGCGAGACGGGCACGATCCCGAACGACCCCGAGCAGAATCCCCTGAGCCCGGAGGGCATCCGCGCCTCGTTCGCACTCCTCGTCGCTCGCATCCGCGGCGGCGATCTCGGCTCGCTGCCCGTCGCCGGGGGCCTGGTCGTGATCTGGGCGGTCTTCCAGATCCTCAATGCGGCGTTCCTCTCGGCCGAGAACCTCGTGAACCTCACGATGCAGTGCGCCGCGATCGGCACGATCGCCCTCGGCGTCGTGCTGGTGCTGCTCGTCGGCGAGATCGACCTGTCGGTCGGTTCGGTCTCCGGACTCGCGTCGGCCGTGCTCGCCGTGACCTTCGTGCAGCTGCGGTGGAGTCTCGAGCTCGCGCTCCTCGCGGCGATCGCGATCGGCTGCCTCGTGGGGCTTCTGTACGGCTTCCTGTACAACCGTTTCGGGGTGCCGAGCTTCGTCATCACCCTCGCCGGACTTCTCGGCTTCCTGGGGCTGCAGCTGTGGGTGCTCGGCGCGACGGGCTCGATCAATCTGCCCGACTCGTCGTGGATCGTCTACTTCGCCCGACAGCTGTATCTGCCGCCGTGGGCGTCCTACGCGCTGATCGTCGCCGGCGTGGGCCTCTACGCCTGGATGCGAGTCCGTCAGGCACGCCGCCGCGCCCGCGCGAATCTCGTGAGCCAGAGCTACGTCGAGATCGGGGTGCGCGCGGGAGCACTCCTCGTCGTGCTGCTGGCGGCGGCGTGGTACCTCAACCTCGATCGGGGGGTCGGGGTCATGTTCGTCTTCTTCGTCGCGCTCGTCATCGCCGCGAACGCGGTGCTGACCCGCACGAGGTGGGGGCGTGCCGTCTACGCCGTCGGCGGATCCGTGGAGGCCGCACGGCGCGCGGGCATCCGCGTCGACCGCATCTACCTCTCGGTCTTCGCGCTGTGCTCGACGCTCGCCGCGGTCGGCGGGATCCTGGCCGCCGCGCGCCTCGGAGCCGCGAACCAGAGTTCGGGTGGCGGCGACGTCAACCTCAATGCGATCGCTGCGGCCGTGATCGGCGGCGCGAGCCTCTTCGGAGGGCGCGGCACCGCGTTCGCAGCGCTTCTGGGCATCTTCGTCATCCAGTCGATCTCTTCGGGCCTCGCCCTGCTCACCCTCGGTTCGTCGGTGCAGTTCATGGTGACGGGCGTGGTCCTCGTCCTCGCGGTCATCATCGATTCGCTCTCGCGCCGGAAGCGCGCAGCCTCGGGCAGAGCCTGACCTCGCCGTTCACCGGCGTGTCGCCATTGGGTTCATTTGGCGAACGCTCCCCTCACGACCCGAGGATGCGAAACGATTCGAGTGATCATTCTGATGCCGTTGCGGCACCGATAGCCCGCATACTGCGCCTTGGATAAGGGCTGCGCGCCGAGCGATGACGTCGGATCACGAAGCCAAACCCTGCGTTGCAAAAGCGTTACGTTCAAGACTTGACGACAACCGATCCGCTGAGCATGATCGATGACAGCGCGATGCCGCGTCAGGCCAGTTCCTGGGGCTCGCATGTTCAAAGACGAAAGGCGAAAGATGAAGAAGTCATCAATCCTCGCCGCTGCCGCCCTCACGGGCGCCGCGGCGATGCTGCTGGCCGGGTGTTCCGGCTCGAGCGGCGGAACCCCGACCGATGACGGCGACGGCGGTGGCGAAGCCGGCCGCGCATGCGTCATCCTCCCGGACGCGGCGTCCTCGCCCCGCTGGGAGAACTTCGACCGCAAGTACCTCCAGGAGGGCCTCGAGGGCGCGGGGTTCGAAGTCGACATCCAGAACGCTCAGGGTGACGTCAACAAGTACTCGACGATCGCCGACCAGCAGCTCACGCAGGGCTGCGGCGTCATGCTCCTCGTCGACTACCAGGGCGCCGCCGAGGCCGTGGCCGCGAAGGCCAAGGCCGAGGGCATCCCGGTCATCGCGTACGACCGTCCGTTCTCGGGCGCCGACTACTACGTGTCGTTCGACAACACCGAGGTCGGTCGCATGGAGGGCCAGACGGTCCTCGACGGGCTCGCGGCTGCGGGCAAGGACCCGGCGTCGGCCGTCGTCGTCTACATGGGCGGCGACCCGACCGACGGCAACGCGGCGATGTTCCACGACGGCGCGGTCGAGGTCATGGAAGCGGCCGGCATCACCGCCGCGGCGGAGCCCCCGGGAGTCTGGGACCAGGCGAAGTCGCAGACCAACTTCGAGCAGGCCCTCACGGGTCTGGGCGGCAAGGTCGACGGCGTCTGGGTCGCGAACGACACCAACGCCGCGGGCGTCATCAAGGTCCTGCAGGACAACGGACTCGAGGGCGTCGCCGTCTCGGGCCAGGACGCGAACGTCGCGGGTCTGCAGAACATCCTGCTCGGCTGGCAGACCGCCACGGTCTACAAGCCGGTCAAGGACGAGGCCGACGCGGCCGTGGCCACCGCGATCTCGCTGCTCAACGGCGAGACCGTCGAGGGCGACGCGGAGCTCGAGGACGGCACGCCGTACATCCAGGTCACGCCGATCCTCGTCGGACCCGACAAGGTCAAGGACGTCGTCGCCGCCGGTGACGCCGCCTACGACGACGTCTGCACCCCGGACGTCATGGCCGCGTGCGAGGAGTTCGGCGTCGTCGCGCCGTAATCCACAGCAGTGAGGGGGCGCCGCGTCCACGTGACGCGGCGCCCTTTCCACGCCGGAACATTTCCTCCTGCCCCGCCGGGTCACCCGGGTCTACGATTCCCGTAGATCGACCCCTGATCGCAAGGAAGCGAGCATGCCAGACACGATCATCGAAACGCAGCCGATCATCCAATTGGTCGACGTCAAGAAGTCCTTCGGCCCCGTCAGCGTCCTCAAGGGCGTCGACCTCAAGGTCTACCCCGGCAGAGTGACCGCCCTCGTCGGCGACAACGGCGCCGGCAAGTCCACGCTCATCAAGGGTCTCGCGGGCGTCCAGCCCTACGACGAGGGCGAAGTGCTCATCGACGGCGAGCACCGCGACCTCCACGCACCGCGCGACGCCTCCGGCCTCGGCATCGAGGTCGTCTATCAAGATCTCGCGCTGTGCGACAACCTCGACATCGTCCAGAACATGTTCCTGGGGCGCGAGGAGCTCTCGGCCGGAACGTTCGACGAGGGCAGGATGGAGCGCGAAGCATCCGACACCCTCCGCTCCCTCTCGGTGCGCACCGTCAAGTCCGTGCGCCAGAAGGTCTCGTCGCTGTCCGGTGGTCAGCGCCAGACCGTCGCGATCGCCCGCGCGGTCCTCAAGAAGGCCCGCGTCGTGATCCTCGACGAGCCGACCGCGGCTCTCGGCGTCGCCCAGACCGAGCAGGTGCTCAACCTGGTCCAGCGGCTCAAGGAGCAGGGCGTCGCCGTGATCCTCATCAGCCACAACCTCGCCGACGTGTTCCAGGTCGCCGACGACATCGCGGTGCTGTACCTCGGCCAGATGGTCGCGCAGATCGATGTGAAGGACACGACGCGCGACGACGTCGTCGGCTACATCACGGGAACGAAGACCCTCGGAGGGATCGAGCACATCGGCACGACCAACCTCCCGACAGGAGGAGCGGAATGAGCAGCAACGCACCCCGCAGCAGCGCCGCACCCGATCCGGTCGCGAGCGACCTCATCGGCAGTGGCGTCGAGGGCGGCCTCGGCGATCAGGTCCGCGCGTGGTGGCAACGGGTCCGCGGCGGCGACATGGGAGCCCTTCCCGCGGTCGGCGGACTCGTGGTCCTGGGCGTCATGTTCTCGATCCTCAGCCCGTTCTTCCTCACCGAGCGCAACTTCGCGAACCTGCTGAACCAGGCGGCGACCCTCGTCGTGCTGGGCATGGCGCTCGTGTTCGTGCTCCTGCTCGGCGAGATCGACCTCTCGGCCGGCGTCACGGGCGGCGTCGGAATGGCGCTCTTCGTCATCCTCTTCGCCAAGTTCGGGTTCCCGTGGCCGCTCGCCCTGCTCGTCGGCTTCGGTTTCGGCTTCGCCACCGGCGCACTCATAGGCTTCTTCGTCGCGAGGATCGGCATCCCGTCGTTCGTCGTCACGTTGGGCTTGTTCCTCGGCTACCAGGGCCTCGCGCTGCTCATCATCGGCGACGGCGGGCTCTACCGCATCGAGGTGCCCGAGCTCATCGCGATCCAGAACGGCAACCTGCCGCCCTGGGGCGGCTGGCTCATGCTCGCGATCATGCTCGCGATCTCGGCGGCGACCTCGTTCTGGGATCGCAGCCGCCGCACGCGTGCCGGTGTGCCGAACCGCGCGATCTCGCTCGTGTTCATCAAGCTCGGCGTCATCGCGGTGCTCGGCGGGATCGTCGTGTTCGTGCTCAACCAGAACCGCGGTCAGTCGATCGTCGCGGTCGAGGGCGTGCCGATCATCGTTCCGATCGTGCTGGTGATCATCTGGCTCGGCACCTTCCTGCTCGATCGCACGAAGTTCGGCCGCTACGTGTACGCGATCGGCGGCAACGCCGAGGCCGCCCGCCGCTCGGGCGTCAAGGTGCGCTGGATCAAGTGGTGGGCGTTCGTCATCTGCTCGAGCCTCGCCGTGTTCGCGATGCTGCTCAGCGTCTCGCGCGTCGGGACGGTGGATGCCACGGTCGGCCGTGACATCGTGCTGTCGGGCGTCGCGGCGGCGGTCGTCGGCGGCGTCAGCCTGTTCGGCGGCAAGGGCCGGCTCGTCCACGCCGCGATCGGCGCGCTCGTCATCGCGACGATCACGAACGGCCTGGGCCTGCTCAACCTCGGCGGCGGCATCAACCTCATGGTCACGGGCGGTGTCCTGATCCTCGCGGCGACGGTCGACGCACTGTCGCGCCTGAGGTCTGGCGGCGCACGCGCCTGATTCCTCGGGAAGACCGCGAGAACCCATCTCCACGACGAGAACACGGCGCACGCACGTGTTCTCGTTGCGGGGATGGGTTCTCGTCGTATCCGGGGGTCAGGGCGCGCACAGGACCTCGTCGACCCAATCGGGGACGAGAGCGCTCGCGGGACCGGCACGCACGTCGTCGAACGGCACTGCGGAGTCCGACGGAACGAGGTTGAGCTCGACCGTCCGCGCGCCGAACGCCGCCGCGAGCGCGACGTAGCCCGCGGCCGGGTACACCTCGCCCGAGGTGCCGATCGAGGCGAACACGTCGCACGCGATCACGGCCTCCTCGATCCGATCGAGGTCGTAGGGCATCTCACCGAACCAGACGACATCCGGTCGCAGCGTGCGCTCCCCGCAGCGCGGACACGCGGGGCGGTCGAGCAGGTCGGTCGACCACTCGGGTCGGGACGCACATGCCGTGCACAGCGCACGGGCGAGTTCGCCGTGCATGTGCACGAGGTTCCGGGTGCCGGCGCGCTCGTGCAGATCGTCGACGTTCTGCGTCACGACGAGCAGATCGTCGCCGAGCGCCGACTCGAGGCGGGCGAGGGCGTGGTGCGCGGGATTCGGGGAGACGGATGCCACGGCCCGCCGCCGCTCGTCGTAGAACCGCAGCACGGTGTCGGGGTCGCGGGCGAAGCCCTCGGGGGTCGCGACGACCTCGACGCTGTGGCCCTCCCAGAGCCCGCCGGCGTCGCGGAAGGTCGCGACGCCGCTCTCGGCCGAGATGCCCGCGCCGGTGAGGACGACGATGCGAGGCGTCACCGAGCCGTTCCCGGCGCGCAGAACGAGAGCACCCGCGTCCACACGTCGCCGAGCGACAGGCGCGGGTCCCCGGCTCGCGTGAGCGGCACCATCTCGACGCGCACGTCGGGGAGGTGATCGCGGTGCCAGGATGCCGCGGCGGCCGCGGCATCCGGATCCTTCTGCGCGTTGAGGATGAGCGTCTTCGCCGTCACCGTCTCGAGGAGCTCTTCGGCGAGGTCGCGCTGAGCTGCCGTCTCGGGCAGCGGCGCGGCGACCAGGACGAGGCGATCGACGAGTCCGGGCGATTCGGCCACGATGCGCGACGCGACGGCCGCGACGGCGCCGACGCCGACGAGTGCCACCGACGCGTCGGGCGCCTGCGCGCGGATGAGGTCGATGACCGAGGCGGCCGCCGTCTCTGCCGGCGTCTCTCCGCGGTATGCGGCGGGGTCGTCGAGTTCGGCCTCGCTCAAGCCGACGGCGAGCACCCGCACGTCGCGGCGTGCGGTGTCGGCCGGACCGGGGTCGCTCGTCGCCGTCGCGCCGTGGCGCAGGACCACGATGGTGCGCCGGGCTCCGGGCACTCCGAAGGTCGCGGCATCCAACGGCTCCTGCGGACTCTGCGCACGTGTCACCTGATCATCCTCTCTCGACCCCCGAAGTCCCACTCTGCCCGAGGCCTCGTTCAGCCCTGAGCCTCCCTCAGCCCCGCAGCAGCGCGCGCAGCGTCTGGATCGTGTCTGCCTCTGCGGGCGATTTGTCGGGCCGATAGCCCTTGACGCGCGCGAAGCGCAGAGCGACGCCGCCGGGATACCGCGTCGAACGCTGCACGCCGTCGATCGCGATCTCGACCACGGTCTCGGGGCGCACGTGCACCGCGTACTCGCTGCGGTGCGTCTCGATCGTCGGAAAGTGCGCCGTCTGCCAGCGCAGCAGCTCATCGGTGAGCCCTTTGAACGTCTTGCCCACCATGACGAAACCCCCGGGCGGGCCGAACTCGCCCGCGGGATCGAGCGCGCCCAGATGCAGGTTGGAGAGCATCCCCGAACGACGCCCCGAGCCCCATTCGACGCCGAGCACGACGAGGTCGTAGGTGAGCACGGGCTTGACCTTGATCCAGGACTTGCCACGTCGGCCGGCGGTATACGTCGAGTCGACGCCCTTCACGAGAACGCCCTCATGGCCGGCCGCCAGCGCCGCGCGCGACAGTTCTTCGGCAGCGACCGGATCGCTCGTCACGATCCCCGGCATGCGCCACTCCCCCGCGACGCGCTCGAGTTCGAGAAGGCGCGCCGTCAGTGGTTCGTCGACGAGGTCGCGCCCGCCCGCGTGGAGGATGTCGAAGAACCACGGCTTCAGCGCGAGCTCGCTCGCCGACTCCGACCCGAACCGCGACATCGTGTCCTGGAACGGCCGAGGACCCCCGTCTTCATCGAGGGCGAGCGTCTCTCCGTCGAGGATGAGGTCCCCGCCCGGGAATCCGCGCACGACCTCGACGATCTCGGGCACGCGGTGCGTGATGTCGGCGAGGTTGCGCGTGTACACCCCGAGGTCGTCGCCGCGCCGATGCACCTGGATGCGCGCTCCGTCGAGCTTGTACTCGACGGACGCCTCGCCGGCGATCCCTAGAGCGTCGGGCACGGATGCCGCCGTCGACGCGAGCATGGGCAGGACGGGGCGCCCCACGACGAGCCCCACGGCGTCGAGATCTTCCGGCGTCGCCGTGAGCGCGATGACGGCGGTCTCGCCGAGATCGCCCGAGAGCATGGCCGCGCGCCGCACCGTGGGCGCGGCACGCCCCGCCGCCTTCGCGATCGCGTCGAGCAGCACACCCTCGAGCGCGCCCGTGCGCAGCTCGCCCATCATGACGCGCGCGAGGAAGTCCCATTCCTCGGCCGTCGCGGCGGACGCCAGCGCCTCGAGCTCGGCACGCCGCGTCGCGACCGATCCGGCGCCCTCGGTCGATGCGAGTCGCGTGAGGGCCGCGTCGACGTCTGCGATGGAGAGGTGGGATGCCGCGTCATGCGCGACCTCGAGGCTCGACAGGCTGCGCCAGCCGATCCCGAGCCGGCCCTGGCGCGGCTTCGCCAGCAGCAGCCCGACGGCCGGCGCGATCTCCTCGGGTCCGAGCCCACGAAGGAGGGCGGCGAGCGCTTCGATCTTGGCGAGCCTCGAGGATGTCGAAGCCGCGGCATCCGTCGCCGTGACGAGATCGTGAAGCAGCATCCGTCCATCATCCTCCGCCCCGCAGACACCGTGTCGGGGGTTGCGCCTAGGCTGTCCCCGTGCACACGACCGACTACTTCGATACCTTCATCGAGGTCGCCGAGGACTCGCCGACAGACCACGCCGTCGAGCCTCCGCACCGCGATCAGCCGACCGTCGCAGAGCTGCACTACGAGCTCATCTCGGCGCGGCCCTACGAGCTGACGTCCGACGACGTGCTGTTCGAGACGTACGCGCGCCGCAACGGCATCGCCGACGCCGATCGCCCAGCGGCACGAGAGCAGCTCTTCTCGAAGGGCCAGGCCTGCCTGCGATCGTCGCCGCTGGGCAAGCGGTACGGCTGGGGCATCCACTCCGACGACCAGGGCCGCGTCGCGCTGTACGCGCGGGAGTCCGAGGAGTACCGCCGCCTCGCGGGCGCAGATGACGTCGCCCACACACGCGCGATGCGCTCGAGCCGCGGCTAGGCCGGAGCGGCCGAAGCCTCCCGATGGCCGTCCACGCTGTCACGGGCGAGCGAGGAGATCCTTCGCCGCGTCGCGGATGTGACGAGAGCCGATTCCGGCCGCCGCGTACACGTCGTCCAGATGCCCCGACTGCCCGAACTCGGTCGTGCCGAGAACGACGGACGCGGCGCCGACTGCTCCGCCCAGGAAGTCCAGCGTGTGCGGATGCCCGTCGAGCACAGCCACGAGGGCATCGGTTCCGCGGAACACGGCATCGATGATCGACCCGTCCGCGTCGTCGGCGGGGAGGCCGCGCCGCGCGCGTACGGCCCGATAGAGCCGATCCGCGCTCGTGACGCAGACCACTCTGTTCGGGATTCCCTCGCGATCCAGCCGTTCCGCAGCGTCGAGCACCTCCGGCATGACAGCGCCCATTCCCACCAGAGCCAGCCGTGCGGTGGCATCGCCGCGCAGGACGTAGGCACCCGCGAGGACATGACGGCGACGTCGCTCACGGGCGTCCGGGTCTTCCGGGACCTCGGCGCGCGCCTGGTCGATCGGCCGCGACGACAGACGGAAGTAGCTGCCGCTCCCTCCGGAGTGTCCGAGGCGCGAGAGGGCTTCGAGCATGAGCCACTCGAAATCCTGGGCGAACGCGGGCTCGAGCGAGACGACCCCCGGCTGCTCGATCCCGATCGATGGCGTGATGATCGACTGATGAGCGCCGCCCTCGGCTGCGAGCGTGATGCCCGAGGGCGTCCCGACCAGGATCGACTGGCCGCCGGAATACACCCCGAACGACCACGGCTCGAGCGCGCGCGTGACGAACGGGTCGTAGAGCGTGCCGATGGGCAGCAGAGGCTCACCCCAACGGCTCCACGTCGCCCCCAGCTCGCCGAGGAGCCCGACGAGATTGCCTTCTGCGATCCCGAGTTCGATGTGCTGGCCGCCAGGCTGCTCCTTCCAATGCAGGATCGTCTCGGCATCGTCGGCGAACCAGTCTGTCTTGTTCGTCGAGGACCAGACCCCCACCTTGTTGACCCAGCCGCCGAGGTTGGTGCTGGAGGCGACGTCCGGAGCAACGGTCACGACACGTCGAGCCGTGTCGGGAGAGGTCCGCGCGAGATCCATGAGGAGCCGACCGAGCGCCTGCTGCGTGGACGACGTGCCCCGGATGAGACGAGCGAATTCCGCGGGCACGACGGCTCGCGGCGCGGGGGCGGTCTCGTCCCTGCGCAACCGGTCGGCGACGTCGCGCACGAGCGCGCCCGCATCAGATCCCTCGTCGAACCTGCGCCACGGATCTTCGATGCTCTCACCCGAGCGCGCCGCAAGCTCCCGCATGTCGGCCGGGGTGAGAAGGTTCGAGTGGTTCTGCGGGTGGCCGGCGTTGGCGAGTCCATGACCCTTGATCGTGTACGCGAAGATCACGGTGGGCCGCGACTCGTCGATCTGCGCGAAGGCTCCGATCAGCGCCTCCACGTCGTGACCCGCGAGTCCACCGACAAGCTCGCAGACCCGATCGTCGTCGTAGCCGTCGAGCAGCCTCCGGATGGTTGCGGCACCCTCCCCATCGCCGGGCAACCGTCGGCGTAGCTCCTGCGCGTCACAGCGGAGCATGCGCTGGTACTCCCCGTTCGTCATCTGCTCGATGCGACGCTTGAGCGCCTCCCCTCCGGCCCTCTTGAACGCTTCGGTCAGCGCGACGCCGTACTTGGCCTCGATCACCTGCCAGCCCGCGGCGTGGAACATGCTCTGCAATCGTGTTCCGGAGATGTTCGGCACGACGCGGTCGAGCGACTGCCGGTTGAAGTCCACGATCCACACGACTTCGCCGAGGTCGGCCACCATGGGATCCAGTAGCGCCTCCCAGACGGCCCCCTCGTCGAGCTCGGCGTCCCCGACCAGACTGAACTGGCGTCCCGGCGGGCGACGCTGTCCGCTCGCATCCGCGGCGTAACGATGTGCGATCGCTCCCCAGATCGGCGCTGTGGCACCGATGCCGACGGATCCGGTCGAGTAGTCGACGGTGTCGCGGTCTTTCGATCGGCTCGGGTAGCTCTGGAGGCCGCCGAACTGGCGCAGAGTCGCCATGTCCTCGGGTTCGAGCTCGCCGAGCAGGAAGTTGATCGCGTGCAGCACGGGCGACGCGTGGGGCTTCACCGAGACCCGGTCGAGTCTCGTCAGCTCCGCGAACCACAGCGTCGTCATGATGGTGGCGATGGACGCGCTGGATGCCTGGTGCCCGCCGACCTTGAGACCAGCGGGATCCCTCCTGGCAGGACTGTTCGCCGCGTCTATCATCGATGCCGCGATCCACCTCACCTTGTGCTCGATGGCACGCAAGGCAGTGAGGTCCACGTGCCGCTCAGCGATCCGTCGGTCGTCGATGATACTCATCCGCGCTCCAGCGACTCGACTTGCAGGGGTTCGTCGGCCCCCCGCGTGCGTTCGCGCGAGAATCTGGTCGCCGGGAGCGCGAGGAATCGCGTGAGGGCGGCGTAGACGATCGCACCCTCGGGCCACTGAGTCACGACGCGTCCCGATTTCGAGCGGAAGTAGCTCTGCCCCTGCGCGAAGCTGGTCTTGGCCATGCGCCGCTGGAGCAAGTCGTTGAACACGTCGTGATATGTCTGCTTGACTGCGGCGGATGTGTAGCCCTTCCTCACCATCCGTCGCAGAACGCGAGCGATGTAGTCGGCTTGTCGCTCCAGGTTGAACACGATCGCGTAGAAGTTCGTGTTCGGTCCGTACATCATGAAGAAGTTGGGGAAGCCCGGTACGGAGATTCCCAGAAACGCCTGCGGATCGTCACCCCAGGTCGCGTGGATGTCGCGCCCGCCCTCGCCGACAACGGTCATGCCCAGGAGGAACTCAGCCGGCCGGAAGCCGGTCGCGGTGACCACGACATCCGCCGGGTGCTTCTCGCCGTTCGCGTCGATGACGCCGTCTTCGTAGAGGGCGGCGACGGCACTCGCGACCACCCGCACGTTCTCGCGCTGGATTGCGGGCAGGTACTCGTTGCTGCGGACCGGCCGCTTGGCGAGGTAGGCACCCTTCGGCGTGAGCAGCGCACGCAACTCCGGATCGGCCACGGAGTTCGCGAGGTGGAGCGTGCATCGATCGATCGCCTTGCGATCGGCAGCCGACCCGGGGCGCACCACCCGGCCGCCGAACCAGTTCTTCTCCTGGTTGAAGAAGAGCCGAGTCCGTTCCCGACGGTATCCTCGCGGTGAGTTCAGCCGACGACGCTGCTCGGGCGTGAACGTGCTCCTCTCCTTCATGTCCACCCACGCGGGCTGGCGCTGGAAGAGTGTGAGACTCGCCGCCCCCGGCGCGAGCGCCGGCACCACCTGCGCCGCCGATGATCCGGTGCCGATTACCGCGACGCGTTTGCCCTCCCACGGGACGGAGTGGTTCCAACGTGCGGTGTGGACCACCTGTCCCCCATACAGCTCGCGCCCGGGCAGATTCGGCTCAGCCGGAACGTTCAGCAGACCGATGGACGAGACCACGGCAGTGAACCGCCACTCACGACCGTCGTCCGAGCGAACCGTCTGGCTCTGCGAGCGCTCATCCCACTCGATCTCGACAATACGGGTGCGCAGCTCGAGTCGGTCGCCCAACCCCCACTCGTCCGCGGTCTCCTCGAGATAACCCAGCAGTTCCCCCTGCGTCGCGAAGGGGCGCGACCAGTCGTAGGGCTTGAACGAGTACGAGTACATGTGCGACGGTGTGTCGACCTCCGCGCCCGGGTAGGTGTTGTGGAACCAGGTTCCGCCGATGCCGTCTCCCGCCTCGAAGATCGTGAAGTTGCTGATCCCCGATCGGATGAGCCGCACGGCCATCGCGATTCCCGCGAAGCCCGCCCCGATGATGGCGACGGATGGTCCGCCGATGGAGGGCTCGCTGTTCATCTGTGTGTGCATCCGGCGTTCCTAGAGGACTTTCGCGAGGAAGTCGCGTGTGCGGGCATGCGCCGCCTGCTGATTGAGGACAGAGACCGGACCATCCTCGACGAGGACTCCGTCTTCCATGAAGAGGAAGCGATCGCACACTTCACGTGCGAATCCGACCTCGTGGGTGACGATGATGCTGGTCATCCCGTCCCGGACGAGTTCGCGGATCACCTGCAGGACCTCGTTCACCATCTCGGGATCAAGGGCGCTCGTGGGCTCGTCGAACAGCAGCGCTTCGGGGCGCATCGCGAGCGCCCGCGCGATCGCCACGCGCTGCTGCTGACCACCTGAGAGCTGGGACGGGAAGCTGTTCGCCTTCTCCGCCAGACCCACCCGGTCGAGGAGGGCGAGCGCTTCGGTCCTGGCCTGCACTCGACCGCGCTTCTGCACCCTGACGGGGCCCTCGACGAGATTCTCGAGCACGGTCATGTGCGGGAACAGGTTGAACTGCTGGAATACCATCCCCAGGCGCTGACGCTGCATCGACTCCGTCTTGTCATGGAGCTCCCGGATCCCGCGCCCGTGCGATCGGTAGCCCATCAGGTCGCCCCCGAGGAAGACCGCGCCCTCATCGGGACGCTCGAGCATGTTCAGACAGCGCAGGAGCGTGCTCTTCCCACTACCCGACGGTCCGAGGATGCAGAGGGCCTCCCCCTGTGCGACTTCGAAACTCACGGAGCGCAGCACCTGGTGGGAGCCGAAAGACTTGGAGATGTTGATGGCTGCGATCAGGGGTACTGACATCATTTCACCGCCCGTCGATCGCGGCTCAGGGCTCGCTCCAAGTGGTACTGGCCATACGAGAGCGCACTGACGAACACCGCGTACCAGATCGTCGCAACGAGCAGAAGCGGCACGATGTCATACGTGCGGTTGTAGATCGTCTGGACGGAGTACAGAAGATCCGGAACTGCGATGAAAGCCGCGAGCGAGGTCGCCTTCAGGAGATTGATGGTGTCGTTGCTGATCGGCGGGATGGCTATCCGCATGGCCTGCGGCAGCACGATGCGGAAGAACATGAGCGGCTTCGTCATCCCGATCGCGGCGGCGGCTTCGCGCTGACCGACCGGGATGGCCAGCAACGACGCGCGGATCACCTCCGATGTGTAGGCGGCCTGCTGGAACCCGAACGCGAAGACCGCTGCCCAGAAGCCGTTCACGACCGCGGAAGTGTCGATCGACCACCACTCGGGCCCGAACGGCACGCCCAGCGAGATGCGCGGATAGATGATCGCGATGTTGAACCAGAGGATCAGCAGGACGAGCAGCGGGATGGACCGGAAGAACCAGACGTAGATGCCCGAGATCGCGCGTAGCACGGGATTGGTGGACAACCGCATGTTCGCGAGGATCACTGATGCCACGAGCGCGAGACTCATCGACAACACCGTGAGCAGGAGCGTATTGACGATCCCCTGCAGGACGCTCGGTGCGAACAGGTACTCCCAGACGACGGGCCAGCCGAGTGCAGGGCGCAGGACGAAGTCGATGATCGCGACGATCGCGATCAGCAGCACGAGTCCGGCGACCGCATTTCGCACGACGTGCGAGTGCTTCTCGTGCGGGGCGGCGCCCAGGCTGATCGCCTGGGCGCGCCACACGGATTCGGATGCCGGCTCGGTGATGAGCGAGCTGCTCATTCGGTCACCAGATGAGACTCTTCGATCATCATGCCCGGCGTGCCGTAGGTGTCGAAGATCGCGGCATAAGTGCCGTCGGCGATCATCTCGTTGAAGGCGTCCACGAGGCGCGGACCCCACTCGCTGCCCTTGGGCACGGCGAAGCCGATCTCGAGTTGCAGATAGCGCGGACCGGTGATGGTCCACTTGTCGGGATTCTCGGCCGCCTGGTATCCCATCGAGCTCAGCGTCGCTGTCGCAGTGTCGACCTGACCGCTCTGGGCTGCGAGGTCCGCGCTCGCCCAATCGGGGAAGGTCTTGATGTCGATGGGCGCCTCGCCGGCCTCGACGCAGGCCGCCGACTGCTCCTCGAGCGACTGGATCGGGCTCGAGGATGCCGGCAGGCCGATGCTCAGCCCGCACAGGGCCATCATGTCGTCGGCGATCTCGGGATTGCCCGTCTTGACCTGGAAGCCGTAGCCGTCCTGGAGGGCGATCGCGAAGTCGAACTTCTCGAGGCGCTCCGGCGTCGCGTCAGCGCCGGGCACGAAGACGTACTTCTCGCTCTCGAGGCCGAGCAGCGAGTTCTCCCACGTGGTGCGCTCGTTCTCGATCGTCACGCCCAGGTATGGCGCGAGTGCGCTCGACAGGTCCGGGAGCATGCCGATGAGGTCGTCCGCATCGTTGGTGTACGCCCACGGGGGCACGCCGGTCTGCTGCGGGATGGTGAAGGACTCCCCATCGGCGGTCGTCTCTGTCGATTCATCCGGCGCGGCGGTGGACGAGCACCCGGCGAGGGCGATGGCGACGGCGCCCAAGAAGGCACCGGTGAAGATGGCGTGCTGTGTGCGGTGGGTACGACGCATGCGGAACTCCTGGGGTGGTGTGGCGTACGGGTTGTCAGCGATGTTACGGAACCGCTGAGGTGACAGGTCGGTGTGCTCGCACACAGTGTTCGAGATCTTCCTGTGCATGTGCAACGATTTACCACGATCGAATCAGGGGCGAAATCAGGACGAAACGGGAGAGCCGTGGAGACGCTGGATCGACTAGTGAGCAACCTGCGGGGAATGGTGACGCTCCCGCGCGGCACAGCGGCGCCCGCGCTCGTGATCCGGGCCTGCAGCATCGTCGAGCCGCAGGATCAGGGCGTGACTCGACTCGACCGGTCGGACGAGGTCGTGCTGCTCATCGGCCAGACGCCGGACCACCTGGCAAGCGGACTCGAGAACCTCGCGGCATCGCGGCCGGCGCTGGTGATGGTGAAGATGCCGGACACCGTGCCGGTGGAGGATCTCGCCGTCCGCGCGGGCATCGCGCACATCGCGAGAGTCAATCCGGAAGTCCCGTGGGGACAGCTTCATGCGTTGGTCGAGCGGATGATCACCTCCGCCCCCGAGCCCGAAGTCGATCCGCCCACAGGCATCCCGGAGCGCTCCCAGGTCGGCGATCTGTTCGCCATCGCCAATTCGCTCGCCGATCAGATCAACGGCTATGTGTCGATCGACGACATGCAGAGTCGAGTGCTGGCCTTCTCGCCATTGGACGAGCACGCCGATCAACTTCGGCGCGACTCCATCCTCGGCCGCGGAGCACCTCCCGGCCACCGGGAGCAACTACGCGCTCAGGGCGTCTGGGATGAGCTCCGCCGCCCCGGCCGTGTCCTGGAGTTCGGGCGCGACGGCGACACAATGCCGCGGCTCGCCGCCGGCATGGTGGACGAGCGAACGCAGCGCCAGCTCGGAACAATCTGGGTCCAGCAAGGAGCGATGCCCTTCGCCGCGCGCGCGCGTCAAATCCTGTCAGCAGGCGCCACACTCGCCGCGCGGGCGATTCTCCGCGCGGATCGTGTCGAGTCCCGCGACACCGAAGCGCTTCTTCAGCTCATCGGCCTCCGTCGGAGCACCGAGTCACGGCGCACACTCGCCGCGATCCTCGGCCTCGAGGATTCCCGGACGTGGATGCTCGTCGCGTTCGAGCTCGCATCCGACGACGTTCCCGCAGAGCCGTTCTCCGCACCCCCAGCGGCGGTGATCGCACTTCATGCCGCCGTCATCCGGCAGAAGGCACAGGTGGCGATCTCGCAGTCGGTCGCCTACGTGATCATCCCCGACCCGCCGGCCCCGTCGACCATCCTGCCCTGGGCGGAGCGGACCTCTGCCGCCCTGAGCGCCCAGCTGAAGGTGAGCACCCGCTGCGCCGTCGGTCCCTCCGTCGAGAACCCGCGCGAACTGCCCCTCGCTCGCGAGACCGTCGACACGATGTTGAAGAAGGCCGCTGCGGAAGGAGCGATCGGAATCATCACGTACGAATCGAGACGGGCGAATCTCCAGGTGTCCCGAGCTGTCCAGGCACTGTGGGAGAGAGGGCTGCTCACCGGCGAGCCCGTGGACGCGGTCCTTGCGAGCTCTTACGTCGACGGGCGCGAGCTCCTGCACACCATCGACGTCTACTTCCGCGAGGCGCGGAGTCCTCAGCGCGCATCGCGCGCACTGCATCTGCACCCGAATACTCTGCGCCAACGGCTAAGGCGCATCGAGCGCGTCACCGGCCTGCACCTGGATGACGACGACGAGCGGCTGCTGTTGGAGCTCGAGGTGCGCGCATACGTCGATGGCCTGGCGCGGGACGCGAGTTAGCGACGAGCCGCGGCTAGTCTCGCGCGCCCCGCGTGCTCCACAGCGCCCACGCGACGAGCACGGGCTGCAGCAGCAGGCGGACGAATCGCTTCGTGTCGGTGTCGAGCATCGGCGCGGACCGCTTCGTGCGCCACTGATGCAGATTGCCGGGGAACACCGCGACGAAGAAGGCCGCGATGATCGCGCCGATGCGCCCGCGATCGCGGGGCAGCGCGGCAAGGCCGGCGCCGAGCATGATCTCGACGGCACCCGACGCCACGACGATCATGTCCTTGTCGGTGCGCAGGAGCTTCGTCGCCCAGTCGGGGACGACGATGCGGTAGCCGCGTCGGCCCCACGTGAGGTGCGACACCCCGGCGACGAGCAGGAGGGCGGCGAGCGCGTACCGCGCGACGGCCCTCACAGCGGCACCGCCTCGACGAAGCGCACGTAGTCCGCGGGGGAATCACCGGGAGTGATGGCCCGCAGGACGACCTCGTCGACACCGGCGCGGTACGCATCGAGTCGGTCGTGATCGGGGTCGATGACGGTGTCGAGTGGTCCGATGCCCAGTCGGGTGAAGTTGGCGGCGTACGCGGGATACGACCCGTAGCGCGCCGACTCCTCGTGGAGCCGCGGGATGGATGCCGTATCCATCGCCGTCCGCACGTACAGCGCAACGTGCGTCCCGGGCGTGAGATCGTGCGCCTGCGCAGCCTGGTCGGCCGCGATGTCCTGCGGCAGCCAGCTCAGCAGGACGCCGTCGGAGTCCTCCGCCCCGAGCTGTCGCATCTTCGGCCCGAGGGCGCCGACGACGATGCGGGCCGGGGTCCGCTCGCGGAGTCCGGTCGCCGCGGTGCGGACGCGGTCGAGCGCGCCGTGCGCGGTCTGGCCCGCCCCGATGCCGAGGACGAGTCGGTCCGTCGGCAGGGCCAGCCCGTCGATCTGCGCGAGGATCTCGTCGGAGGATCGCCGGTCGACGGGGAGGACTCCGGTCGCGAGAACCAGACGGTCGGTCACCGATGCGGCGGCAGCGAGCACCGCGAGCGCATCGGCACCGGGGGTGTCGTTGACCCAGAGTGCGTGGAATCCGCGCTGCTCGAGCACGGGTGCGAGGACGACAGCCGCGTCCGGCCCCGCGGCCGCGGCGATCCCGATCGAGAGAGAAGCGGTCATGCGATCGACCGTGCCACGGCACCGGCCTGCCGATAGAACGCGGCGAGGTCGGGTTCGCCCGCCGGCGGCAGGAGCACGACGCTGTCGACACCGGCCGCGGCGAAGGCCTCGATGCCCCGCGCGACGTCGTCGACGGATCCCGCGAGCGCGCGCGACTCAGCCGATCGGTCGGGCGCGTTCGTGGCGAAATCCGCCGTCACGCGCTCGAGCGCTCCCTCGCCGAACGCCGCGACGACGAAGGCGACGACATCGCGCGGCGCAGGTCCGGCTCCCGCCCGCACTCGCTCGATCTGCTTCGCGAGCTCGTCGGGCGAGCGCCTGCTGTCGAGGACCACGCCGTCGGCGACCTCGCCCGCGAGCGCGAGCGTCTTGGGTCCTTCGGCGGCCGCGTAGACGCGCGCGGACACAGGCGGCGGCCACGCCAGCTGCACGTCGTCGAGGTGCACGTAGCGGCCATCGAGCGACACGCTCTCACCGCGGAGAAGACTCCGCACCGACGGGACGTACTCGCGCATGAGCGTCAGCGGCGACGCGACCTTGACACCCGCCTGAGCCATCCACGACTGCACCCCGTGCCCGAGGCCCGGCAGGAACCGACCGGGGAACGTGCGCGCGATCGTCGCGATCTCCATCGCGGTCACAGCCGCGTTGCGCAGCGGCATCGGCGAGATGCCGATGCCGACGTGGAGGCGCTCGGTCCATGCGAGCGCCGCCGCTGCGGGCGCGAAGCCGGACTGACGGAAGCAGTCCTCCCAGAGCCACAGTTCGGCAAGCCCCGCGTCTTCCGCGGCGAACACCGCGTCGCGGAACGACTCGGGCGGATTCGGGTACGGGCTGAAGATCGCTCCGATGCGGGTCATGCTTCCACTGTGGCACGACCCGCATCGAATCGCTCAGGCGATGGATGCCACGCCTGCCGATACGGCGATACTCACGCCGCGATCGGCAGCTCCGCGCTCGAACGGACGACGATGGCGCCCGACACGGCATCCACCGTCACCGATCCACCGTCGACGAGCGCACCCGTCACGAACAGCTCGGCGATGCGGTCGTCGACTTCGCGCTGGATGAGCCGGCGCAGGGGCCGCGCCCCGTACTCGGGCTCGTAGCCGTGCTCGGCCAGCCACTCGACGGCCGCGTCGGTCACGACGAAGTCCACTTCGCGACGCGCCAGGCGCGCCCGCGTCGCGGTCAGCAGCAGCGAGACGATCTCGGCGAGCTGCGGCTTCTCGAGCTTGCGGAACAGCACGATGTCGTCGATGCGGTTGAGGAACTCGGGCCGCATCGCCTCGCGCAGCTTGCCCATGACCCGGTCGCGCAGATCCTTCTCGGACCCGAAGCCCGTCGATCCGCCGCCGTCGGCGAGGAATCCGATGGCACCGCCACGCGAAGCGAGGAACTCCGAACCGAGGTTGGACGTCATGACGATGACGGTGTTGCGGAAGTCCACCGTGCGCCCCTGGCCGTCGGTCAGGCGCCCGTCGTCGAGCACCTGCAGCAGCAGGTTGAACACGTCGGGGTGCGCCTTCTCGATCTCGTCGAACAGCACGACGGCGTAGGGGTTCCGACGCACGCGCTCCGTCAGCTGCCCCGCCTCGTCGTAGCCGACGTAACCGGGAGGGGCGCCGACGAGCCGCGACACCGTGTGCCGCTCGCCGAACTCGCTCATGTCGAAGCGGATGACGGCGGAGTCGTCGTCGAAGAGGGAGGATGCCAGGGCCTTCGCGAGCTCGGTCTTGCCGACGCCCGTGGGCCCGAGGAAGAGGAACGACCCGACGGGCCGATGCGCGTCGCCCATGCCCGTGCGGTTGCGCCGCACGGCCTTGGCGACAGCCGTCACCGCGTCGTCCTGGCCGATGACGCGCGCGTGCAGCTCGTCCTCGAGGGATGCGAGGCGCTCGCGCTCCGTCTCGGTGAGGCGATTGACCGGGATGCCGGTGGCCCGGCTGATGACGGCGGCGATCTCGGGCTCGTCCACGACGGCCTCGGCGCCGGCCGCGGGCCGGGCGGTCGCGTCATCCAGCCGCGTCTGCACCGCGGCGATCTCGTCGCGCAGGCGCATCGCGTCCTCGTAGTGCTCCGCCGAGACGGCCGCGTTCTTGTCGGCCTCCAGCGTCGCGAGCTGCGACACGAGTCCGCTCACGTCCACCTTGACTCCCAGCCGCAGGCGCAGGCGGGCACCCGCCTGGTCGATGAGGTCGATCGCCTTGTCGGGCAGCACTCGCGCAGGCAGATAGCGGTCGCTCAGCTCGACGGCCGCGCGGATCGCCTCGTCGGTGTAGCGGATGCCGTGGTGCTCCTCGTACGCGGGCGTCAGGCCGCGCAGGATGAGCACGGCGTCCTCGATCGAGGGCTCGCCCACGCGCACGGGCTGGAACCGCCGCTCGAGCGCAGGGTCCTTCTCGATCGTGCGGTACTCCTTGAGCGTCGTCGCGCCGACGAGGTGCAGCTCGCCGCGCGCGAGACGCGGCTTGAGGATGTTGCCGGCATCCATCGCTCCATCGCCCGCCCCACCGGCGCCGACGACCGTGTGGATCTCGTCGATGAAGACGATGAGCTCGGACGTCAGCGCCGCGATCTCGTCCATCGTGTTCGTGAGGCGCTCCTCGAAGTCGCCGCGGTAGCGCGTGCCGGCGAGCATTGCGGGCAGGTCGAGGGCGATGACGCGACGACCGAGCAGCTGCTCGGGCACGTCGCCGGCGACGATGGCCTGTGCCAAGCCCTCGACGATCGCCGTCTTGCCGACGCCCGCCTCGCCGACGAGCACGGGGTTGTTCTTCGTGCGGCGGCTGAGGATCTCGATCGTCTGCTCGATCTCGTCGCTCCGTCCGATGACGGGGTCGAGGTCGCCCGCGGCGGCTCGCGCCGTGAGATCGGTGCCGAACCTGTCGAGCATGGGAGTGGTGGATGCCGCGGCCGCCTCGTCCGCGACGGGCACGCCGCTCGGCGCGACCGTCTCGCGGGCACTCTGCGTGAGCGCCTCGGCCGTCACACCGGCGCGGGCGAGCACCTGGCCGGCAGGCGTGTCCTGCGCGAGGACCAGGGCGAAGAAGAGGTGCTCGGGGTCGACGTAGGTCGATCCCGACGAGCGTGCGACCTGGAACGCGTGGAAAAGGGCGCGCTGCACCGACGGCGTGATGACGGCGCCGTCGACGTCCGCCGCCGCGGATGCTGCGGGCAGGCGCTCCTCCGCGGCGCGGACGATCGCGGCGGGATCGGCCCCGATCCGAGCGACCGCATCCTTCGCGGGGGCGTCGGCTGCCAGGACACGCAGGACGTGCAGGGCGTCGAGCTCGCGCTGCCCGCGATCGAGGGCGTATTTGCCGGCGCGCTGCAGAATCTCCTGCGTGCGGGCGCCGAGGAAGCGGCTGAGGTCGATCGAGCGCTCGGCGCGGGCGCGCTCGCCCGCCAGGTACCGGGCGAGGAACTCGTCGAACGAGCCGTCGTTCTCGCCGGACGAGGCTGAGGGGGTGAAGTCTTCGGGCATTCCGACTCTCCTGAAAGTTGAGTAGAGGACTGTCAAGTTTACGAACTTGAGTGCAGTCGTATCAAGGTAAACCACAGAGGTCGGGGTGTATTCCCAGGGTCGCGTTCGCGGACAGCGGATGTCCGCACCACGGCGTAACGTCGAGCGAGCGGGGAGCATTTCGAGGAGGAAGACCCATGGACTGGAAGATCGAACTCATCTACGTGCCGGTGACCGACGTCGACCGCGCGAAGGACTTCTACACGAAGATCGGTTTCCACGCCGATCACGATCAGACACCCTTCGAGGGGCTCCGGTTCGTGCAGTTCACGCCTCCGGGCTCCGCGTGCTCGATCGCCTTCGGCACCGGCTTGGGCGTCTCGCTCGAGCCCGGTCAGCAGAACACGATCCAGGTCGTCGTGCCCGACGCCGACGAGGCGCTCGCGCATCTGCGCGGGCTCGGCGTCGAGGCGCAGGGCGTCGACGAGCAGGCGTGGGGACGCTTCGTCTCGTTCGACGACCCCGACGGCAACACCTGGACGCTGCAGCAGCTCCCCGACTACGGAGCCTGATCAGTCGCGGCCGCCGGGCGGACCGACGATCAGCAGGACGACGAAGATCACGGCGACCGCGAGCACGAGCAGGATCGCGAGCGCCCACGGCCGGTTCAGGAACCAGCGCATGAGCCGGTCGTGCCACGCCCCGTCGCGCGGGTCCGCGGTCGCAGCGAGCCGCCACGCGCCGTCGAGTCGCCCCGAGCGGTGCAGCCAGAGCTCGGTCGGAATCGTCGCGTACGGCACGATCGCGCTGCCGATCGCGACGATCGTCGGGCCCGCACCCCACCGCTGGTTCTTCGCGACGAGGATCGCCGTCGCGCCGTAGGCGAGGAAGACGAACCCGTGGATGCCGCCGCCGATCGTGACGGCGATAGCGAGGTCGGCGGTCGCGCGAAGGATCAGTCCCGTGATCAGAAGCGTCCACGAGATCGCCTCCGCGATCGCGAGGGCGCGGAAGAGGTTCAGGGGCGCGCGGAACACGGGTCTCCTTCTGAGTGGGGGTCCTTCGAGCCTATGCGCGCGGGTGGCGTCTCTCGGCCGTGCACAACTCCGGCAGAGTGCTCCGGGCTCGTCGCCCGGTGCCCGGATCTCCGCGGGGTCGGCCGCGACCGGCACTCGATCTGCCGGAGTTGTGCGCGGACGGTTGCGGATAGCGTGGTCGCGTGACCTTCTCGCCCGACGCGCTGCGGCGCTGGCCCGACGCCGAGGGCGACGGGCTGGTGGCGATGGATGCGGCGGACCGCCTGATCCTCGACGAGTCGGCCTCCGCACGAGCGAGCGTCGCGGCGGGCGCCCTCGTCGTCATCGGCGACGCATACGGCGCGCTCACGCTCGGGGCTGCCGATGGCGGTGCCCGCGGCATCCGGGTGCATCAGGATCCACTGACCGGCGAGCGGGCGCTCGCGGCGAACGCGGAGCGGACCGGCCTCGAAGGCACGTTCACCTCGCTGCCACTCGAGGCGGCGCTCGTGCGCGATGCGGCCGTGGTGCTGCTGCGACTCCCCCGCTCGCTCGACGCCCTGCGCGACATCGCGGCGCTCGTCGCGGCGCACGCGGCACCCGATGTCGTCGTCTTCGCCGGCGGCCGGCTCAAGCACATGACGCCCGCGATGAACGACGTGCTGCGCGAGCACTTCGGGCGCGTGGATATCACGCACGCACGGCAGAAATCCAGGGTGCTCATCGCGCGCGGGCCGCACGACGGTCACGATCCGGCCCCGGCACGAACCGAGGTCGACGGCCTCGTCGTGTGCGCGTACGGCGGAGCGTTCGCGGGGGCGTCCATCGACATCGGCACGCGGCTGCTCCTCGAGCACCTCCCGACAGAGGTGCCGCGCTCGGGTCTCGTCATCGACTTCGCGTGCGGCACGGGTGTGATCGCCGCGGCGCTCGCGACGAGGCATCCCGATCTCGACGTGTACGCGACCGATCAGTCGGCCGCAGCCGTCGCGTCGTCGCGTGCCACGGCCCACGCGAACGGCGTGGGCGAGCGGGTCGGCGTCGTGCGCGACGACCTGCTGTCCTCGGCATCGGACGCCAGCGCGTCATTCATCGCGCTCAATCCGCCCTTCCACACGGGGGCGGCCGTGACGCCCGACATCGCCCCGCGCTTCTTCGCCGACGCCGCGCGCGTGTTGCGGCCCAGCGGCGAGCTGTGGACCGTCTGGAACTCGGCGCTGCGGTACCGACGCGCCCTCGAACGCATCGTCGGACCGACGCGTCAGATCGCGCGGAACGCGAAGTTCACCGTGGCGGTCTCGGTCAGGAGCTAGGGTTCTCGCGCCGGCGGCGACGCAGCTCATCGCGCAGGCGGTCCTCTTCGATCTCGCGCTCGAGGTCGGCGAGCTGCTGTTCGGTGCTTCTCGCGTCGCGCGGGTACGTCGGTGCCGGCGCCGGCGCGGGAGCCGCCGCGCCGCGCGAGGGACGCGGCACCCGGGGTCCGTCCTCGGGATACACGCGACCGAGGGTGAACCACAGCAGCGAGCCGATGAGCGGCAGGAGGATCGCGATGATGACCCACATCGTCTTGGGCAGATGCTTCACCTGGAAGTCGTCGCGACGGATGATGTCGACGAGCGTGAAGATCATCACGCCGATGACGAGGAGCGAGAGAAGAGGCATCGACGACAGCCTATGCAGAACCTATGACTTGGTCGAGTAAAGAGTCCAGGCGACCAGCACCGGCTGGAAGAACAGGCGCCCGAAGCGCTTCTCGTCGGTGTCGAGACCGAACCCGCTGCGCTTCTTCGCCCACTGCTCGATGTTGCCCGGGAACACCGCGACGAAGAACGCAGCGAGGATCCATCCGATCGTGCGCCGGGACTTCGGCAGCGCGACGAGCGATGCCCCGAGCATGATCTCGACGGCGCCGGATGCCACGACCACGGCGTCCTTGTCCATCACCTCGCCCGCGAAGTCGGGCACCTGGGCCTGGAACTCCTTGCGGGCCCAGAACAGATGGCTGAGCCCCGCGAACACCATGGAACCGGCGAGCAGCCAGCGCAGGAACGTCTTCATGCGACCAGACAACCAGATGACGGATGCCGCAGCACGGGCTTGACAGGATCCCGCGCCGCATGAGCCCGCACTGAGGCAAGCCGCCTCACTCGTCGGCGTAGGTCTGCGCGTCTGGGCGGCGAAGCGCGGCAAGACCGCCTGATTATTACGGCGGAGCATCATGTCCTTGTCGAGCCACCCACGCGGGGCTACCATTCCGGTGGGGACAGGCAGCTGAGACTTGGGGGCCTTCGTGGCTTCTCGGATGCCGGCACCTGGGGAGTGCACGCGGCCTGGGGCCTACTGACCTTCCCGCCTCCCAGGTGGGGTTGCTTGGACGCGCAATGCTCAGGGGATCGCGTCCAAGCGACCCGCCTTTCATCCGCGCGCCGCACCCCGCGTGTCCCCCGAATGGCGGACAGACGCGCACAAACCCTCACCTATAGCTTGAAGGTGACCGGCGCCGGGGGGCACGCGGTCGGTGGGTTTCCCCAAGACACGCTCTCCGCAGCACACCCTCCTCGGCTCGGCGCAGGCCCCGCCGACGGCGTCCCCAGCGTCGGAGGTGTCCCCAGCACCCAGGCGGGGCCTGCACTTCGATGTGGGCTGTCGCGCTCCCGCGGACTCCGTCAAGAACGAAGGACGGGGGCGCCGCAGCATCCGGCCCCCTCGTCGATCACGAGTGACTCAGCGCGACGGCACCCCGTGACCTGCTGTCAAGGGGGTGCAGTAGCGCGTCCTCTGCGGGGAGCCTTGCATCATGAACGCTGACGATCGCATGCGCGTGGCGGCCGGAGAAACCGACCATCTGCCGCCTGCGCCGAAGAGGGAGGAGCCGACCATGGGCGATGCGCCGAAGGACACGAGCGAGCACGACCCCGAGGGCGAGGAGAAGCCCGGCGGACTCGGCCAGGACGGCACGATCCCGAACGACCCCGATGGCGTCGCCGCCGGGCACACGGGCGAGCCGTCGACGTTCGAACCCGAAGAGGACGAACAGGCCTGACTCCGCGGAGAAGCACGTCGCGCCTCGGGAAGACTGACCCGCCGCTGCCGTCGGCGTCAGACCAGACGAAAGGCGACGACGGCCAGAGCCGCGCCCGCGACGCCCGCGCAGATGATCGAGAGCTGCATCGCCTGATACTTGAGCCGGAGCGCGGCGCTCGTGGCGATGAGCTCCCTTTCGGCGAAGCCCTCGTCACCGTCGCTCTTCGACAGGCGATCACGGAGACGGCAACCCGTGCGTGGCAACCTACTACGCGTGACCTTCTCATCGTCGGTCTCTGCCACAGCCCACTGGGGAACGAGAAGGACTTGGGTCACCGCTCGACGCGAAGTGCGGCGGCAGCGGCCGACACGAGTGGAGCCTGTCGGCGATGGGCGTCGGCGAGGCGGACGAGGTCCCCGAGGATTGCCTCCACCTCCACGTGTCTGCCCGCGACATGATCGCGGTACATAGATGTTGTGAACGGTGAAGCGGGCTGCGTGAGAGTGGACCGCGCGCTCTCGAGCGCCTCCGGCCGAGGGGTATGCCCCGCGGCGGTCATGATGTCGGCGATCTCGTCGACGACAGCGTTTGCAGTGCGTGTTCCGCCCTCAACGGCGGCGGCTTGTCCCACATCGGCATCGAGAAGTGTGTTGAGCGCTCCCCCGGATGCGAGGAAGAGCCATTTCTCCCACATGTCCGCGACGATAGTCGCCGAGTTCTTGAAAGGAATGGTGCTTCGAGAGGTTGCCGCCTGGATTCGCTCGGTGCGGTCTGTCGTGCTGCCGTCGAGTTCGCCGAAGGTGAGGGTGCCGCCGGGCTGGATGACTCGGATGGCGCCGTCGGCTTCGAGCTCAGTCGACACGAGCGTAACTCCGCCGAGCACTTGACCAGGAAAGGCTGCGGAGAGCGCGTCGATGTGGCGTATTCCGTTCAGCGACGGAATGATCGCGGGACTTCGACCCACCTGGGTGAGGTCGGCGATGGCCCCTTCCAACGCGAAGGCTTTCACCGCGAGGAACACAGCGTCGTATTCCGGTCCAAGCGTTGCTGCTGTCACCGTTGAAACCTCGGCCGCGTGAATGTCCCCGCCTCTCGAGAGGCGAAGGCCCTCAGACTCAAGGACTTTCTGCCGTGCGGGATGCACGAGGAAGGTGACGTCGAGGCCGGCATCGATCAAGGTCGATCCGATGTATCCGCCCACCGCGCCTACGCCGACGATGAGAAGCCTGAGTTCCCGCAGGTGCTGGCCCTTCATTGAGCGACATCCTCTTTCTCTTTTGCGGCTCGTTGTCGCGCCATGACTGCAATCCAACGTCTGAGAGTCCCCTGTCGCTGACCACCGACGAGCATCCACACCTGATGGACTCCAGCTGCGATCAGGACGATAAGCGCGCACGGCACGAGTGTCTCCGCGATCGAGGCATCTGAGCTGACGACGAGGAGAATGCCGCTCGCGAACAGCGTCAGAGAAGCAAGTGCAAACCCGCTGACCGAAGCGAGCTTGGCCAACGCTGAAGCCTCGGCCGGCTGGGCGGAGGTCAACGCCCTCGCCGAGGCAACCACCACTCCGAGGCTCGCACACCCCGCGACAAGTGTCGGAACAGGCAGCTTCACCGTCGGCACGAGAGCGAAGAGAGCAACCACCAGCGGTATGAGAAAGCAGGCCAGGGCCATGCCTGATCGCGCTCGTCCCGCCTCGCCCGCCTCGTCTCCGAGCATGCCTTCCCGCGCAACAGTCAGTGCGACGAAGAGGAGCCCGACCATGGCGCCGGATGCACCTGCGAGCGCCAGGTAGAAGTCCGAGAACTCGGCGGTCATATGCGCGCCTCGGTCCCCACCACGTCTCGCAGCTGGGAACGCTTGGTGACACCGAGCCGAGGGAAGACCCGATACAGATATCCACCCACCGTCCGCGGCGAAATGAAGAGCGCCGCGCCGATCTCACGGTTGCTCAGCCCTTGGGCTGCAAGGCGGACGATATCGCGCTCGCGTTCAGAGAGATCCACGTGGTCGGACGGAGCGCGTGGAGTCGTCACGCCGAGCGGGCGAAGTTCGGATGACGACCGGTCGACCCACGGCTGGGCACCGAGCCGCAGGAAGATGTCCCGCGCGTCCAAGATGAGTTGGCGCGCGCGCTCAAGAGTCCCTTCCCGGCGCAGCCGCTCCCCGAAGGCCAGCTCGACGCGCGCGAAATCGAACGGCCATTCCTGTGCTCCCCTCACATTCGTGGCCGCTTCGAAGAGTTCCGAGGCCTCCGTCAGCGTCGGTGCGACCATTCCGCGGCTGGCGAGGGTGAGCATTTCCATCCGTGGTGAGACAGCTGCCACCCCGCACGTGATCATCGCCGAGACGTGATCGTGCGCCGATTCCGCGCGGCCGGACTTGAGGGCCGACTCGACCAGGTCGAACGCAACCCACATAGCGTGTGGTGCGAAGCGACGGAGCTGTCCTGCTGGGCTCAAAGCGCTGGCGTGCAGGAAGCAGGATTCCCAGTCTTCGGCAGCCGCGGCGGCGAGCACTCGGGGATGGTTCGCGAGCCGCTGCGAGCCGTCGGCCTTTCGGGCGCTGGTGACCGCCGTGAGCTCGTCTGCGAGGCGGTGAGCTTCCTCGATGTCCCCGCGGATCGCCGCGACGAGTGCGAGGTGGAGCAGGAAGTAGAACTCGATGAATCCATATCCATGTTGGCGGCACATGGCGAGTGCGCTCGAGGCGAGTTCCCGCTGTTCGTGAAACCGCCCATGGGCGAAGTCGTCCAGACATAGCTGCATGTGGGCGGCAACGCTGCTGCGCACGCCGCCACCAGCACGACCGTCCTCGATCATCCGCCAGGCGCTCTGCCTGCATCCGGGGAGGAGGTCGACGTAGATCGCAGCTGTGTTCAGCCGAGTCGCGCGGATAGGGTCCGAGTCGGTACCGTCCTCGCCGATGAGCTCGACCAACCGTGTCCGACCGACGCCTCCAGCATGGGCGGTGTCGGGGAACGTTCGGCTGTAGATGAACAGGACCTCGGGCACCTGAGGAGTGACACGATCGAGGAGTCCGTAGAAGTGCGCCCAATAGTCGTCTCGCCCGGCCCACGAACAGAGCTGTAGAAGCGTCGTCAGGGCCTCGGTTAGTCCCAGATCGTCCGCGCGCCAACTGTGATCGCCGTTCTCTATCGCGCCGACGAGGAGTGCACGCGCTGTGTGGACGTCGCCGCCCCCGTTCACGAGGACGTAGGACGCCGCGGCCGCAGCGTGCAGGGTGGGGAGCATTGCCGGCGCCTGTGCGTGTGCGCGCTCGAGCAGGCGCTGCGCGAGCGCGAGTTCACCGGTCACGTCCGCTCCGAGGAAGGCTGCCTCCGCGAACCGACGACTGGCTTCCCGCTCCGAGGTGCTGAGCCGTGCTGCACGCGAGAGGGCGGTTACCGCGGCGCCGGCGTCTCCTCGAGAGAGCGCGCGGCGCGCGACATTTTCCAAGGCGCTGGCGATCACCTCATCCGGTCCGTTGGCTGCCGCCGCGAGGTGCCATGCTCGGCGCTCAGGGTCGCTGCTCAGAAGCTGAGCGAGGGTGTGATGAGTCGACTGGACGACCTCTCCCGAACTGCTGCGCACAATGGCCGATCTCATCAGGGGATGCGAGAAGCGCAGGGTCCCACCCACTTCCGCCTCGATGACGCCTGCCTCTCGTGCGGGTGTCAGGTCATCGTCCTCTATCCGAAGGCGGTGCGTCGCTCTCGAATCCGTGCGACCGTCGAGGGCGAGGCGCAGCAGCGCGCGCCGCGAGCGCGGCGGCAGCTCGACGACGCGGTCGGCGTACAGGCTCTCCAGTCGTTGGGTGAGCGGCAGAGCATCGAACGGTGCGGCGAAGTCGAGCGGCTGGTCCGCGGAGAGCTGCATCCCGAGATCCCGGAGGGCGAGAGGAATCCCCGCCGACTGTTCGACGATGACGCTCCGCTCTCGAGCCGACAGAGTCGGTTGTCGCTCCTGGAGCATCAAGCTGGCGTCGGGCTCGTCCAGTGGCGCGATGCGGTGCTCTGGCAGACCTGATGACGAATCTGCATCGTCGGAACGGATGCTTGCCAGGAGGCCGATCCGTCGAGCGCTCGCACGGCGTCCGATGAACGTGATCACAGACGCGCTCGCACGGTCGATCCATTGCAGGTCGTCGACGACGAGGAGCAGCGGACGATCCGTTCCGGCGGCCTCGGCGAGTGCGAGTGCTCCGTTGCAGACGGCGAGAGGGCCGGGCGGTGGTCCATCGGATAATCCGAGCGCAACGCCGAGCGGTCTCGACAGGCTTTCGGGTAGCGCATCGATCCGGTCGAGGATGGGGTACAGAAGTTCGCCGAGCGCGCCGTACCCGATGGTTGCACCGAACTCATTGCCCTGGATCGTGAGCACCTGCATTCGAAGCTGCCTCGCCCGTGCGACGGCGGATCGGACGAGCCGTGTTTTCCCGACGCCTGCGACCCCGCACAGGACGAGGGCGTCGCCTCGATCGTCCAGCGTCGTCAGGAAATCCTCGAGTCGTGCGACCTCTCGCTGTCGCCCCCAGAGGGTCCCCCACACGTCGCGCTCAACCGGCGGTTGTGAGGACTGTTCCGGTGTGGCGCGCATCCGCTTCTCTCCCCTCGCCATCATGACCAGCTTTGAGCCGACGGAGTGCGCCTTCCAGGTCGGAACGGCGACCGACTCCGAGCTTGGGGTAGGCGCGATAGAGGTGACCGTTCACAGTGCGCTCTGAGAGGAGCAGTCGGCTTGCGATCTCTCTGGTGCTCATCCCCGATGCGGCCAACTCGACCACCGCCAGCTCGCGTCGCGTCAACGCTTCACCGGATGTCCACGCCTGAGTCGAAGGTGTCAGCATGTAGTCAGTCCGCCCTGCGGACCCTCGTGCTGCATCGAGCTCTTCGTCGCATCGCTCGGTCCAGGGTGCCGCATCCAGGCGTACGAATACGCCGCGGGCGGCCAGGAGGAGTTCGCGCGCGCGAAGCACCTCCGCGTTGCGGCGGAGGAGCTGGGCGAGCGCGAGCTGCACCCGTGCGTGGTCGAACGGCCACAGCTGCACATCTCGATACATCAGGGCACGCTGCATCCGCGCAATTCCCTCAGGGCCGGATTCGGCCAGGCCACGACATGCGTCAGCGATCATCCGATGCCGCGGTGACCTCACCTCGAACTGACCCATCGCCTGGTTGTCGAGGGTCGACACGGCGATGTCCGCTCGACCTGTGTGGATCGCTGCGAGGGCGAAGTCGAGCACGGCGACGGGGAAGACATCGCCTGAAACGTCGAGCAGGCTTGACGGGCCGTGAGGGGCCAGCTGTCGGTACGTCTCTTCCCAGTGACCGCGGCCTGCCGCAGTCAGTGCCCTGGGAATGGCAGCCAGGTCCGCAACCCCGAATGCGCGCCGCGCAGCCCCCTCGCGAGAAAGCAGAGCAGCGAAGCGCTCAGCTTCTTCGTCTTTCCCGCGTGCCGCTGCGAGCACTGCGGCAGCGACATCGAGCGGTCCACGTGTCAGGTGCGGGATCTCCGGCTCTCGCACCTCGGACACTTCTCGGACGACGGCCGCCGCGTCATCCCATCGGCCCGCCGCGATCATCTCCAGCGCTGCTTCTCCGCGAGCCTCGGCGGCGAGCCGAGTCGCACCTAGTCTCTGGGCGTGACGTGCGGACTCGGCGAGACCTCTCCCGTCGGCGATGAGTTCGTCGTCGGTGCTTCCCGCTCGGGGGCGGAGGAGCGGCCTATCGGACTCGACCGGATAAGGCTGCTGCGCACTGGCCATGAGCCGGGCGAGCATCGACCGATGATTCGGGTCTCCGGTCCAGTCGGCGAGGCGCCGCAAAACGGTCAGTGCGTCAGCAAGACCTTCGCTTCCACCTGGACGACGTTGCACCGCGTCTTCGACCGCGGACGACAGTCTGTCGAAGCCCGCGACCGCGTCTGCGCCCATCTCGGCGATGACGAGTGCCTCTGCGGCTGACGCGCGCAGCGAGGCTCCCACATCGTGACCGGTGCGCCTGGCCTCGCCGAGCGTGCGCTGTGCGTCGCTCACGGCTCCGACGAGCTTCGCCTGGACGAATGCCGTCGTTGCGAGGAGGTGGAAGCGTTCACGCGAGGACTCCGTGGAGCGGGCCTCCTGCACGAGCGCCTCGAGCCGCTCGCTGAGCCCGCTGCCGTCTGGCTGACGCTGGGTCGAACGTCCCAACGGCGAGTCCCGCCCCGTCACACGCACTTCCGTGAGCTCCGCGATGGGTGTGCTCGCTCTCCACGCGTCGTCGGGGTGGTCATCGCCGACCACCGCGACGACGGTGACGACGCCCGCAGCGGCCAGAGCACGCAGGATCTCAGCGGATGCACGGTCGATCCACTGCGCGTCCTCGATGTAGACGACCACCCGGCCATCCGTCCACCCGCCGAGGTGGGATTGCACCTCTTCGGCGATCTCCCCCACCCTCGGAGCCCGCCCCTCGGCAAGTCCGATCGCGACATCGAGTGGTGTTCCCCGCCGACGCTGAGCCAGCGATCCGAGGGTGGGCAGGAGCAGCTGATGGAGAGCCGCGAAGCGAACATCGCGTTCATCTCGGGTGCCGATCGCCGTGAGCACGGGCAGCCCCATGACTGCTGCCATTCGTGATACTTCGGCCTGCAGCATCTCATCCGCTCCTGCGGATCGAACATCATGCTTCAGCGCGACGGCAATGCTTGACGTGGTCTCCAGCGCGAGGCTCACCTTGGTCAAGAGCTCGTCGGACGGACGGTGAGGCGAACGTTCGAGCAGATCGCGGGACATGTCTCCGCCCTCCCAGAGCAGTCTTGCCGGCGGGTCGGGGGCCACCGGCACCTGAATGACCCGACCGTAGCTAACTTTTCTCAGGAAAGCTAGCGATGGGAGCCGATTGAGCGACTCGGCTGATGGAAGGCGCCGACCCCCCGGGAATCAACCCGGTGGAAAGCGCCGCGAGGCCTGCGACGACGAGCGTCAGCCATGCCCAGGTGAGATTCGGCAGGGCGGAGATTCCGGTCTCTGACCCGACGGCGACGAAGGCGCCGATGCCGAATGCGGTGCCGACCTGGCGCGCCGTGGTGAGCGTTCCCGCTGCCGCACCGCGCTGAGGAGCTGGAACGTCGACCAGCGCCTGATTGAGGATGCCTGCCTGCGCGTTTCCGGCGCCCAGCCCGAGCAGGATCATCCCCGGCACGAACCCCACCAGCAGCGGGAATCCTCCCGTGAAGAAGAAGGACCACCAGAGACCACCGCCCACGAACAGCGCCCCGCTCACGACCGCCAAGGACGCGGGACCCAGCCGCCGACCGAGGACGACCCCCGACAGGACCGCAGCGGCCGGACCGATGGCGAACAGCAGACCTACCACCGGAGGCGGCAGGTCGAGAGCTCCACTCAAGGCTCGAGAGGTCGAGACGAGCATGACTGCGAAGCCTGCGTAGAAGATCAGCATCGCCGGCACTCCCAGCGCGAACGAGCGAACACGGAACAGCGCGGCTTCGATGGCCGGTCGTTTGGAACGGGCGCTGCGGAGCACGATCAATCCGAATGAGAGCACAGCGCCGACAGCAGCACCGACGATGACCAACGAGGCGCCCGCCACTCCGACATTGCTCAGCGCGATCACCCCGGATGCCGTCATCGCGGCGATGAGCAGCGGTTGGATCACGTCGGGTCTCGGAACGACGGCGCGCGGGGTGGGCGCCAGTCGGTGCGCGAGCACCAAGGCCGGTGCAGCGAGAACGATGTTCACGAGGAAGATCAGTCGCCAATCGATGGGAGCGACCAGCCCCCCGAGCAGGGGTCCCGCTGCAGCCGCGACAGCGCCCGCCACCGCCCATCCTGCGCGGATGCGTGCCTGCCGCTCCGGTAGCTGGCCCTGCTGCAACAGGGCCAGACTCGTGGGCAGGAGAAATCCCGCACCGACGCCTTGCGCAGCCCTGCCCAGCGAGAGCACCCATAGCTCCGGCGCGAGACCACAGACTGCGCTGCCGATCACGAAGGCGATCAGACCTGCGATGTAGGTCGACTTCTCGCCCCACCGCGAAGCGAGGGCGCCGGCGGGGAGTACGAGCGCCGCCGAAACGATCGGATAGATGACCGCGCCCCAGAGGATGCCATGGAATGACACTTCGGGGTAGGTCTTTCCGATCGACCCGAAGGCGACGATGATGACGAACAGGTCGAGACTCGCCAGGATCGACCCCGTCATCAGGACGACGGTTCGAGTCGCCCTCCCTGCCGAGCGCCCAGTCATTGGCGTTGCCTCACATCTCTCACGATGTCCGACCTATCGGAGCGGCGTGATGCCTTGCGCGCCCCGCGGGAACGTCGCCAGCACGCTCGGGTCGATGTTGAGGTGCGCCGATACGAGCTGCGGCGGCACGTGCGACAGCCAGTTGGCGAGGGAGATCTCTTCGTACTTGTCGGTGCGGAACACCTCGAGGAACTGCAGCACGTCGTCGCCGGTGTTCTCGATGTAGTGGCCGAAGTTCTTGCGGACCACGCCGACATCTCCCGCGCGGAAGTCGGTCGTGTTCGCGTGCGGACCTGTGTTGAAGACGGTCATCCGGGCCGAGCCGCGCAGGTAGTACTGCCACTCGTCCGCGTTCGGGTGCCAGTGCAGCTCCCGCATCGACCCCGGCTCGACCGTGACCAGGGCCGCGGCGACGGTGTTCGAGTAGGCGTAGTTCGTCGAGTCGGCGATCTGGATGCTGCCGCCCGAGTTCTGGTGCAGCGGCTTCGACCGGGACAGGCGGAAGATGACCGGCTCCATGCCCCACTCGACTCCGGCGGCAGCCTGATCGACCTCGAGGGTGGGCGGTTCGTCGCCGGGGAAGATCCAGAGACTGTGCAGCGGGATGTCCTTGAAGATCTCCTGGGCGACGCCGAAGTTCTTCGCGAGGACTTCGGGCGGGGTGTGCGCGAACCAGTCGGTCAGCAGGAGCGTGTTCGATTCGGACTGGTCGCCGTCGTCGAACGCGAGCACGAACTCCGCACCGTCGGGTCCGAGGCCCTGGAGCGAGTGCGGGGTTCCGGCGGGGAAGAACCAGAGGTCGCCCTCCTCGACGTCCTCAACCGCGGGAAGTCCGTTCCGGCTCAAGGTCGTCACGCGGCACTTTCCGCGGGTCATGACGGCCCACTCGGCGGTCTGGTGCCAGTGCAGCTCGCGGATGCCGCCGGGCTCGAGGTACATGTTGACGCCCGCGATCTCGTCCGAGATGGCGAAGTCGTCCTTCGTGAGCTCCCGCGCCCACCCACCCGCCTGCACGCGCCGCGGCGAGATGTTGAACGAGGACCAGAAGAACGGCTGCGTCGAGATATCCGTCGCCGGCGCATGGATCTGGTTCGGGAACTGGGACTCGATGACCTCGTTCTGCGGCCCGGTCATATCCCCACTCCGGGGATGGTCGAGCGTGTTCACCTCACCCTCTTGCGGCAGATCCGGGTTTCCCAGCGTGGGCACTTCGTGGTGAGGCACGGCCTCTGACGTCGGTTCCATGGCTATCTCCTTGCATCGGTGGCGGACTGCGGACGCCGTGGCGTCGCAAACCATCAGACCGGCGTGGGACCGATCACCTCATGAGGAGGATGACTCAACCGAGTCATCCTCCTCATGCCGGAGGGACCGCGCGGAACCGAGTCTGGAGTGGCCCACAAGAGTCCGGGCAGGAGGCACCATGAACGAGACCCAGAACAACGAGCTCATCATCTCGACCGCTTTCGAGAACTGGACACGAGGTCGAGGAAACATCGAGCACCTGCTCTCGCCCGACCTCGAGTGGGAAGTTCCCGGCGGGTCCATCGTCTCCGGCCACTACAGCAGACAGCGATTCATCGACACGGTGCTCCACGGTGTCGAGCAACGATTTCGACGCCACGGCAGCATCCGGCCTCTTCGCGTGCGACTCGTCCTCGCGGATCGCGACTGGGTGAGCGTTGTGTGGGATTCGGCGGGCATCACCGATGCCGACACCGGATACCGCAATACGCACGCGTGGTTCATGCGCCTCGACCAAGGAGTCATCGTGCAGGGGATCTCCTTCTTCGACGGATCCGCATTCGACAGCCTCTGGGCGGTCGTCCCAGGACGAGAGAACTGAAGTCGAATTGCTCAGGAGACGGCGACCTCATCGCCGACAGCCTGTACACCATGTCATCCACATCCACTGAGGAGAACGACATGCGCACGCAGGCTCCGCCCCAGCAGACCACCGGGCCGAGATACCCACTCATGGAACGACCCGTCGTCGCGGTGGCCCTTGCCCTCGTCGCCGGCCTCCTCAACGCATGGACCTTCGGCCAGGCGCAGACGTTCGCCACCGTTCAGTCCGGCAACATCGTCTCCGTCGGCTACGCGCTCGTATCAGGGGACCTCGCGCGAGCGCAGGCTGCACTGATATCCATCGTCGCGTTCGGCCTTGGCGCATTCGTCTGCGCGGTCTTCCTCGCGTTCCTCGCCCGCCGACGCGCGTTCTACTCGGCCGCCGTCCTGGTGATCGAGGCGATCCTCCTGATCGCGCTCGTCGTGGCAAGCCTTATCTGGAGCCTCCCGGCGGTATGGATGGCCTTCGGTATCAGCATCATCGCGGGGATCCAAGGCAACGCCTTCCATCGCGAAGCAGGAATGCTCTACGGCAACATCGCGGTCACGTTCGTTCTGCAGAACGTCGGCGGCATGCTCGGTCGGGGCGCGACGAAGCGCGTGTTCGATGACGGAGAACCGCACGTGCGTCGGGCGGCTCAGTACGCAGTCGTCCTCATCGGCTTCGCCGCCGGAGGCGGCATCGGGTTCGCCGCGGACGAGCTCTGGACGATGACGTCCCTCACCCTCGCCGCGACCATCCTGCTCGCGATCGCACTCACCGCGTCCGTGACACGGTCGTCGATCGACCCCGGCCAGAACAACCCGACCCCGTGACGAGAGCGAGAGAGCATGACCATCGACCCGCAATTCCGCGTCGGGGCACCCGCCCCCAAGGTGCAATTGGATGCGGCATCCGGACGCCGCATCGACCTTGCCGACATGAAAGGCCGCACCGTCGTCCTGGTGTTCTATCCCGCCGACTGGAGCCCCGTCTGCGGCGACGAACTCGACGTCTTCAACATCGCCCTGCCTCTCTTCACCGAGATAGGGAGCGTCGTCCTCGGAGTGTCCGTAGACAGCGTGTGGTCGCACAAAGCATTCGCAGACCAACATCACTTGAGGATCGATCTGCTCAGCGACTTCGAGCCGAAGGGTTCGGTGTCGCGGGAGTTCGGCATGTACGACGACAGGGCAGGGCGCAGCAAGAGGGGCCTCGTCATCATCGACGGCGACGGCGTCGTGAGGTGGGCCGTCGTGTATCCGGACGATGTGAACCCGGGCGTAGACGAAGTCTTGCGCATCGCCGGTCAACTCACTCACACGCCCGCGGGCACCCTCGAGGATGCACGGTGAACACCGCCTACCCGCCACGAGCGGACGACCACTCGACCGGGCCGGCTACCGCAGCCGTGACGATCATCGAGTACGGCGATTACCAGTGCCCCTACTGCGGGGCGGCCTACCCTGTCGTACGTCACGTGCTGAGGAAATACCAAGGGAGGATCCGATTCATCTTCCGAAACTTCCCCATCGCCGAGCGACACCCCGAAGCACTCAACGCAGCTTCACTCGCGGAGTTCGCCGCCGATCACGGGCGGTTCTGGGCAACCCATGACGCCCTCTTCATGAACCAGAGCGAACTGGGGCCGGATCTCTACGAGCGCATCTGCCGCGACCTGACCATGGACTATCAGGAGTATCGAATGGCGCTTCTCCACGATGTCTATCGCAGCCGCATCGAAAGAGATGAGCGAGAGGGACTGCTCAGCGGCGTAAACGGAACACCGACATTCTTCGTGAATGGCGAGATCGTCACGACGGGAACCGCCGGGCTCGTAGCCGCAGTCTCACGAAGTCTCGCCCTCTCGTCCAGACTCGGCTCACGACGCCCCGCCACCAAACTTTCTTGAAGAGGGTTAGAGTGGGCCGGGAGAGCAGGGAGCATGCAATGCCGCTACGATCCGACTGGTCCGACGAGTTCTGCCCGATCCGCCGATCACTGGATGTCCTCGGAGACCCGTGGGTACTCCTGATCATCAGAGAAGTGCTCCACGGCAGAGGTCGCTTTGACACGCTCCGGGACACGCTGCGGATCTCCGAGGCGGTCCTCAGCCGACGCCTGACGGCACTGACCGACGCAGAGCTCCTCGAACGAGCCCCGTACGACTCAGGAGGCCGCACCAGGTGGGGCTACGTTGCGACCGAAGCGGCCACCGACCTGCTGCCGGTCCTTCAACAACTGGCGCTCTGGGGAGAACGCCACACCCCCATGCCGGAGGGCGGAGGACACATGGCCATGATTCATGTCGCCTGCGGCAAGGAGACGCACCGCGCCGAGAGCTGCAGCTCCTGCGGCGAACTGCTCGAGGCTGGCGACATGGCGTGGGTGAAGCCGTGGAAGAACCTCAGCGATCCCCTCCAGCCCGCCGGCACGCTGGTCTGACTCGACGTCGACCGATGGCCGAGGCATCCCATCCTCGGTCCTCGCGCTTCGCAGCGCTCGCAGCACCCGGCTAGGGGCCACTCGGCGGCGTCCTCGTGGACGCTCGCGCGATCCGGGATGCGGGAACCGCCGCGCGCGAGCGCGGGTAAGTCCGCGCGACGCTGCGGATCGTGCGAGCAAATCCCCACCTTGCCGCCCCGCTGTCCATGATGGCGATCGTCGGGACTCTGACGTACGAGTTCGAGGTACCGGTCCCCGTGTTCGCGGAGCAATTGCTCACCGCCAGCGCGAGCGAGTATGCCGCCCTCACGGCAACCTTCGGCTTCGGCTCGGTCGCGTGCGTGATCGCGGCGGGAGTGGGGGCACTGATCCTGCGCCAGGAGTGGGTGCGTCATCGTAGAAGGGGTCGTTCTGCTCAGGAGTGACCATGGCGTCATCTGGTGATCTTGAGCAAGGAGGTCCACATGCCCACTGCGACAACACATCTCATCGACCGACGCCCAACCGATCCTCAGCCGACGCAGCGTCGGACGGCGCGCCGCTCATGATGGGCATGGATCCTGTGCACGATCACGCCCTCAACGGCATCGAGCGGCTCGAACTCGAGCTCGTCGTGCGGGACTTCACATCGCTCCTCAACTCCCGCTGTTTCGACGAGCTGACCGCTTTCCTTCATCCAGACGTCGAGTACCGACCGTCGCTCCGCGCGACAGTTCGCGGGCGGTCCGCAGTGATCGCACTCTGCGAGGAGATTCACCATTCGTTCGACGAGTGGTGCACCTCGCTGCTCAACGTCGCCGTTACTGAGGACGTGGTTCTGGCCGAGCAGGCGCTCCGACTCCGACTTCCGGGGGAACAGGAGCGCTGGATCATGGGGTTCGCCAGTTTCCGGATGCACGGATTTCAGATCTCCGCGTGGCACCAGGTACACGCGTGACGACCGCGGGCGCCGTGCCGTCGCGACGCGAGCTTCCGCCCTCTCGCACGGTGCCCTACTGCCGGGCGGCCCCGACGGGCGATCGCCTGATCACGATCGAGAGGATTGCCGCAACGGCGCAGAGCGCTGCTCCTCCCCACCAGGCGTAGGTGTACTCACCGAAGGCGTCGCGGATGACCCCTGCGGCCAGCGCGGCGATGGCCGCTCCGATCTGGTGTGCGGCGAAGACCCAGCCGAACACGATCGTGCCGCGTTCGCCGAAGATCTCTCGACACAGCGCCGCCGTCGGCGGGACCGTGGCGACCCAGTCCAGCCCGTAGATCACGACGAACAGCACGATGCTCGGGTGGATGGTCTCGGCGAGGAGCCACGGCAACATGAGGAGTCCGACTCCCCGGAAGGCGTAGTAGATGATGAGCAGCTTGCGCGGGTCGAATCTGTCGGTGAGCCAGCCGGATGCGATGGTTCCGACGATGTCGAAGATGCCGACGACGGCGAGGAGTCCTGCCGCGGTCGTGGTCGCCATGCCGTGATCGTGCGCGGAAGGGATGAAGTGGATGCCGATGAGCCCGTTGGTCGTCGCGCCGCAGATCGCGAACGCGATCGCCAGTGCCCAGAAGGCCCGGGTGCGCGCGGCGAAGGCCAGTGCTCCCAGAGCACGTCGCGCGGCTCCCCCGCCGACGGGTTCCGGTGGCGTGTAGTGCTCGGGATCTTCTCCGTACGGTGCAACTCCGAGGTCGGCGGGTTGGTCGCGGAGGACGAACCAGACGAGCGGCACGGCGAGAAGAGCAGCGGCCGCGACGACGAGCGATGCGGAGCGCCATCCTGTCGTCTCGGCGAGCAGCGCGACGGGAGGCAGGAAGATGAGCTGCCCGGTGGCCGAACCTGCCGTGAGGATGCCCATCACGAGCCCCCGACGATGGACGAACCACCGATTGGCCACGGTGGCGGCGAAGACGAGCGCCATCGATCCCGTCCCGAGGCCGATGAGCAGCCCCCAGAAGATGAGCAGCTGCCAGGACGCGGTCATGAATACGCTGCCGCCGGCGCCGAGGGCGACGAGGGTCAGTGCGGTGGCGACCACCTGTCGCATGCCGAATCGGTCCATGAGCGCAGCGGCGAAGGGAGCCGTCAGGCCGAAGAGGAGCAGATTCACGCTGACCGCGAGCGACATGATGCTCGTGGACCAGCCGAACTCCTCGTGCAGCGGCACCATGAGCGCACCGGGCGCCGCGCGGAACCCGGCAGCCGCGAGGAGCGCGACGAAGGCCACGGCCGCGACCCACCATGCGGGGTGGATCCGGCGCGTGCCGCGCTCGGGATCGAAAGGTCGATTCATGCTCGCGCGAGGGTGCTGGGATCCACGTTCCCGCCGCTGGCGACGACCCCCACCACTTCCGAGGAGGAGGGCGTGTATGCACCGCTGAGGATCGCGGCGAGAGCCGCCGCGCCGCCGCCTTCGAGCCCGATCCGCAGTTCGTTCCACGCGGTCCGTTGAGCCGACCTGATCGCATCGTCGGTGACCTCGACTCGATGGGCCTGCTGAGCGGTGACGGTGTCGAAGGCGATCCGACCGACGCGGACCGGTCCGAGGCTGTCGACCGCTGCTCCGGAGACCTCCACGTCGACCGGGGCTCCTGCGTCGAGCGCGGCACCGAGGCAGCGCGCGGTGACAGGCTCCACGCCGACGGCGGTCACGGGTGTGCCGGTCAGGGCGGTGAGCGCACCGGCGAGCAGTCCCCCGCCGCCGACGGAGACGAGCACGGTACTGAGATCGGGCACTTGGTCGAGGAACTCGGTCGTCACCGTTCCGGCGCCGGCGACCGTCGCCGGCTGGTCGAACGGGTGGATGAGCCGCGCCCCGGACTGCTCGGCGTAGGCCTGGGCGATCACGAGACTTTCGTCGTACACGTCACCGATCACTGTGACGCTGGCGCCGTACTCGGCGAGCCGCTGCAGTTTCACCGGCGGGCAGGTCGTGGGCACGAAGATCGCAGCGGGGACGCCCAGGAGCCTTGCCGCCCAGGCGACCGCCTGGCCGTGATTGCCGCCGCTGGCCGCGCACACCCCGGCGTCGGGGATCGGTTGGGCGAGCATGCTGTTGAGGGCGCCCCGCGCCTTGAATGCGCCCGTCACCTGGAGGGACTCCAGCTTGAGCCAGAAGGCAGGATGCGTCGCACCGAGCGTGCCGGCGTCGATCCACATCACCGGCGTGCGCCGGATCCGACCATCCAGCCGCGCGGCGGCAGTCCTGATATCCGTCGCGTCGAGGTGCGTGGACGTGGGAGAGTCAGCGGGCATGTGCGGCGACCGCTTGCACTTCGATCTTGCAGCCGAACGGAAGCGCACCCGCTTGGAAGGTGAATCGGGCGGGCGCCGTGCCGACGTCGGGGAACTGACGACGCCACCATTCGTTCAGAGCGGCATAGTCGTCGATGTCGGCGAGTACGCACTGCACGTAGACGACCTCCTCCTGCGTGTACCCGGCCGCGTCCGCGATTCGGACGATGTTCCGCCACGCGAGGGCGACCTCGTCCTCGAAGGTGCCCGGTTGATATCTGCCGTCCTCTCCGAGGGCCGGCATACCGCTGATGAAGCAGGTGTCGTTCGCGCTCGCCGCGAGACTGAAGGGGAACCCCGAAGGCAAGCCGGGTCCGCCCTGGGTGCGGGTGATGCTCATCATGACTCCTCAGTGGGGATCTCGATTGCGGTGTGGTGCAGGGTCTGGTCGCCGACCGTCGTGACGACGCTGTCTCCGGCGACGAGGTACTTCTTCGGGTTCCTCCCAAGCCCCACACCTGCAGGCGTCCCGGTGAGGATGACATCGCCGGGAAGCAGCGGCAGGACTGCTGAGAGATACGCGATGAGCTGCGGGACCGAGAAGATCAGGTCCGCGGTGGTGCTCTCCTGGACGACCACATCGTTGATCACGCATCTGACCGGGATGGCGTTGACGTCGTCGAACTCGTCGGGAGTCACCAGCGCCGGACCCATCGGCGTGAAGCCAGGGAAGGACTTGCCGAGGCTGAACTGCGGCGTTCCCACGGGCCTCATCTGCACATCCCGGGCGGAGAAGTCCTGCGCTGCCGTGATGCCGGCGACATGCTTCCACGCGTCCTCTGCCGAGACACGGTACGCCGTCACACCGATGACGACGGCGGCTTCGACCTCCCAGTCGACTTCATCGGTGAACAGCGTCAGTTCGCCCACGGGGCCAGCGACGGAGGAGAGGAACTTGGTGAACACCATCGGCTCCGAGGGTTCAGCGAACCCGGATTCGATCTGGTGCGCCCGGTAATTGAGTCCGATCGCGAAGATCTGGCGCGGCTCCGGCGAGGGCGCGTCGGCCCGCTCCGGATCGAAGGGCGAGTCACCCGTGAGCTCAGCAGAGGCCGACCACTGCCGGAAGTCCCACCACTGGTCGTAGACGGACGCGGCGCTCGGGCCGAACGACCGCCGCTGTTGTCGGCGACATCGAAGGCCGTTCCGTCGCGGACGATCTTGGCCCGCCCGTCGATCACTGCCAGTCTCATGGAGCGAGCCTGACGCTGGACGGCGCTTCCTCCACCGGTGCGCGCTGAGCGAGTCCGCGACCGAACGAGATGTTGGCGAGCCCGATCTCGGTGATGGTGATGAAGACGTCGTCAGGACCGACGACTCCAGAGGCCACGAGGTTGCGGTTGATGTCCGCGAGGAGCGCCTTCTTCACGTCATCCGTGCGGCCGACGAGGAACGTGATCTCGATGACGAGGAGCTGATGCGTGTAGTTCAGTCCGAGGTATCCGTCCGTGTGGCGGAAGTCGTCCTGAGACAGCTCATTGAAGATCTGATACAGGTCTTCATCGGGCACGCCCAGACCGGCGACGAGTGCCGCCTGGATCGCCTCTCCGATCGCCTGCTTCTCGGCACGGCTCCGCCCCTTCCGCAGGTTCACTTTGACGAGTGGCATTGGTCATTCCTTCGCATCGAGCGCACGCGTACGCAGGTCAGATTGACAGCGCCAGTCGGCGGAGATCAGCCGCGGAGTCGGCAGTGAGAAGCTCTTCGATCTCGGCCTGCGCGCTCTCCCACAGGGGCAGCGCGTTCGCCGAGACCGCGACGGCCTTCTCGGTCAGCACGAGAGCCGACGCCCGGCGGTCGACCGAAGATGTCGTCATCTCGACCAGACCGAGCTTGACGAGCACACGCACGTTGCGGGCAACCGTCGAGCGCTCCAGTTCGGCACGCTCCGCCAATTCCTGGATCGTGATCGGCTCACTCCCCGGAAGCGGCAGCCGGCGAAGCAGGCCCCACTGAGCGACGTTGATGCCCGCGGGCTCAAGCGCCCTGTCGTAAACCGCCGACGCCCGGCGCGCGGCGACGCGAAGGCTTGTGCAATAGCAGTCCGTCTCCATGATTACGAGTATATACACATAATGTGGAAGCCTGAACCTTCTTCGGAATTGAGCGCTTCAGGGAGTGAACGCGCCTCCGCCCTGTCGCATCTCCACGCACGAGCAGCCGTATCGCAAGTCGTGCGCATCCCTCCGCGCGCCTGACTATCGAAGACGACTGAGAATGCTTCGCCCAGGAACGATCGGAAGCCGACACGAGATGGTCTGATAGCGATCTCGGGGCTTCTGAGAGAAGGTCTGCTCAGAAGCCCCTAACAACTCGGATCAAGTACGGTCGTCAGATCAGAATCCCGTGAGGGGATCGACTTCAGTGTCTAGCTAGATCACGTTCGCTGACGCCCGCCAGGAGTCGTCAGAAGTCCCAGTCCTCGTCCTCGGTCGCTTCGGCCTTGCCGATGACGTACGACGAGCCCGACCCCGAGAAGAAGTCGTGGTTCTCGTCCGCGTTCGGCGACAGGGCCGACAGGATCGCCGGGTTCACGTCGGTCGTGGTCGAGGGGAACATCGCCTCGTAGCCCAGGTTCATGAGGGCCTTGTTGGCGTTGTAATGCAGGAACTTCTTGACGTCCTCGGTCAGTCCGACGCCGTCGTAGAGGTCCTGCGTGTACTGCACCTCGTTGTCGTAGAGCTCGTAGAGCAGCGAGAAGGTGTAGTCCTTGATCTCGTCGCGCTCGGCCTGACCGACCTTCTCGAGACCCTTCTGGAACTTGTAGCCGATGTAGTACCCGTGCACGGCCTCGTCGCGGATGATGAGGCGGATGAGGTCGGCCGTGTTCGTGAGCTTCGCACGCGACGACCAGTGCATCGGCAGGTAGAAGCCCGAGTAGAACAGGAACGACTCGAGCAGGGTCGAGGCGACCTTGCGCTTGAGCGGGCTGTCGCCCTGGTAGTACTCCATGACGATCTGAGCCTTCTTCTGAAGGTTCTCGTTCTCGACCGACCAGCGGAACGCCTCGTCGATCTCCTTCGTCGAGCACAGCGTCGAGAAGATCGACGAGTACGACTTGGCGTGCACCGACTCCATGAACGCGATGTTCGTGTACACCGCTTCTTCGTGCGGGGTGATCGCGTCGGGGATGAGCGACACCGCGCCCACCGTGCCCTGGATCGTGTCCAGGAGCGTGAGCCCCGTGAACACGCGCATCGTCAGGGTCTGCTCTTCGGGGGTGAGTGTGTTCCACGACTGGATGTCGTTGGACAGCGGCACCTTCTCGGGCAGCCAGAAGTTGTTCACGAGGCGGTTCCACACCTCGAGGTCCTTGTCGTCCTGGATGCGGTTCCAGTTGATCGCCTGAACGTGGTTCAGGAGCTGCAGCTTCTCAGCCATGATGTTCCTTCTTGAAAATGCCTGATCAGATTGCAATTACAGCATGCAGGAGACGCACTCGGACATGTCCGTGCCCTCGAGCGCGAGCTGGCGCAGGCGGATGTAGTAGATCGTCTTGATCCCCTTCTTCCACGCGTAGATCTGCGCCTTGTTGATGTCGCGGGTGGTCGCGGTGTCCTTGAAGAAGAGCGTCAGCGACAGGCCCTGGTCGACGTGCTGTGTGGCTGCGGCGTACGTGTCGATGACCTTCTCGTAGCCGATCTCGTAGGCGTCCTGGTAGTACTCGAGGTTGTCGTTCGTCATGAACGGCGCCGGGTAGTAGACGCGACCGAGCTTGCCTTCCTTGCGGATCTCGATCTTGGACGCGATCGGGTGGATCGACGACGTCGAGTTGTTGATGTACGAGATCGAGCCCGTGGGCGGCACCGCCTGGAGGTTCTGGTTGTAGATCCCGTGCTCCTGGATCGAGGCCTTCAGCGCCGCCCAGTCCTCCTGCGTCGGGATCGGGATGCCGGCGAAGAGCTCCTTGACCTTCTCGGTCTGGGGCTCCCACGCGGCATCCGTGTACTTGTCGAAGAACTCACCCGACGCGTACGTCGAGTCGGCGAAGCCGTCGAAGGCCTCGCCCTTCTCGATCGCGAGGTTGTTCGATGCGCGCAGCGCGTGGAACAGCACCGAGTAGAAGTAGATGTTCGTGAAGTCGACACCCTCCTCCGAGCCGTAGTAGACGTGCTCGCGGGCGAGGTAGCCGTGGAGGTTCATCTGGCCGAGGCCGATCGCGTGCGAGCGGTCGTTGCCCGACTCGATCGAGCGCACCGACGAGATGTGGCTCTGCTCGCTCACGGCGCTGAGCGCCCGGATCGCGGTCTCGACCGTGCGGCCGAGGTCGCCGCCGTCCATCGCGAGGGCGATGTTCATCGAGCCGAGGTTGCACGAGATGTCCTTGCCGATCTCTGCGTACGAGAGGTCCTCGTTGTACGTCGTCGGCGTGTTGACCTGCAGGATCTCGGAGCACAGGTTGGACATGTTGATCCGGCCCTTGATCGGGTTGGCCTTGTTCACCGTGTCTTCGAACATGATGTACGGGTAGCCCGACTCGAACTGGATCTCGGCGAGGGTCTGGAAGAACTCGCGCGCGTTGATCTTCGTCTTCTTGATGCGCGGGTCGTCGACCATCTCGCGGTACTTCTCGGTCACCGAGATGTCGCCGAACGGCACGCCGTAGACGCGCTCGACGTCGTACGGCGAGAAGAGGTACATGTCCTCGCCGTTCTTGGCGAGCTCGAACGTGATGTCGGGGATCACGACGCCGAGCGACAGCGTCTTGATGCGGATCTTCTCGTCGGCGTTCTCGCGCTTGGTGTCGAGGAAGCGCAGGATGTCGGGGTGGTGCGCCGACAGGTACACCGCGCCCGCGCCCTGGCGCGCGCCGAGCTGGTTGGCGTAGCTGAAGCTGTCTTCGAGGAGCTTCATGACCGGGATGATGCCCGACGACTGGTTCTCGATCTGCTTGATCGGCGCACCCGACTCGCGGATGTTCGAGAGGAGCAGCGCGACGCCGCCGCCGCGCTTGGAGAGCTGCAGCGACGAGTTGATGCCGCGCGAGATCGACTCCATGTTGTCTTCGATGCGCAGCAGGAAGCACGAGACGAGTTCGCCGCGCTGCGCCTTGCCGGTGTTGAGGAACGTCGGCGTCGCGGGCTGGAAGCGGCCCGCGATGATCTCGTCGACGAGCTCGTTCGCGAGCTTCTCGTCGCCGTCGGCGAGGCCGAGCGCCGTCATGACGACACGGTCCTCGAAGCGCTCGAGGTAGCGCTTGCCGTCGAAGGTCTTGAGCGTGTAGCTCGTGTAGTACTTGAACGCGCCGAGGAACGTCTCGAAGCGGAACTTCTTGCCGTATGCACGGTCGTTGAGCTGCTGGATGAAGGCATCCGAGTACTTCGCGAGCACTTCGGGCTCGTAGTACTCCTTCTCGACGAGGTAGTCGAGGCGCTCCTTCAGGGAGTGGAAGAACACGGTGTTCTGATTGACGTGCTGCAGGAAGTACTCCCGCGCCGCCCGCTTGTCGGCGTCGAACTGGATCTTGCCGTTCGCGTCGTACAGGTTGAGCATCGCGTTGAGGGAGTGGTAATCCATCCCCTCGAAGCGCACCTCGGTCTTGAAGTCCTTCTCGGTCACTGCAGCTTCCACCATCGTTCCAATCCCTCGCTCACGCGATCCACATCTTCTGGCGTGCCGAACAGCTCCAGCCGATACAAGTGGGGCACATCGCACTTGCGGCTGATGATCTCGCCGGCGAGGCAGAAATGCTCGCCGAAGTTCGTGTTCCCTGCGGAGATGACTCCGCGGATCAGGCGCCGGTTTCGCTCGTCGTTGAGGAAGCGGATGACCTGACGGGGAACGGCCCCCTTCTCTTCACCCCGGCCCTGGCCGCCCCCGTACGTGGGGGTGACCAGGACGAACGGCTCATCGATCTCGAGCGGTTCGTCGGTGGAGTGGAGGGGAATGCGGGCTGCCCGCAGCCCGAGCTTCTCGACGAATCGGGCAGTGTTGCCCGAGACGCTCGAGAAGTAGACCAGCAGCGGCGCTCGCGTCGCGGTCGCCGTGCTCATCGGTGACCTGCTCTACGCGAGGCGCGAAGCGAGCTCGTCGATCTTGTCGGGACGGAAGCCCGACCAGTGGTCCTCATCGGTGATGACGACCGGCGCCTGCAGGTAGCCCAGCGCCTTGACCTGCTCGAGTGCCGAAGCATCCTCGGAAAGGTCGAGAACCTCGTATTCGATGCCCTTCGAGTCCAACGCGCGGTAGGTCGCCGTGCACTGCACGCAAGAAGGCTTCGTGTAGACCGTGATCGCCATGGTGACGAGTTTCTCCCCTCAAAACGGTGTTGATTCCGGTAGACCCCCCACCGGGAGTCCAATACTACATATGGGTACCGACATTCGATAGCACCACAAGGGCTAGTAGTTACATCCGTGTAGTTTTCCACCGTTCTCTACAGATACAACACAGGTTGTCCACCGATTCATCCACAGGTGGCGATGATCGTGCGAACCTGAAAAGTCCCTGAAAGACGGCGGATTCGGATGCCTCGCCGGCATCCATCCACAGGTCCGAGGCTAGAGACGGCCTCCGACATCGAATCCGCCTGTGGATTGCCGGCTCGGCGTGTCGCGGCGTGTCGCGCGAGTCGCACTCGGGTGCCCGACTCGGACGCATCTTGTGGGGGTGCACGGCCGGGTGTAGTGTCCGCGCCAACGGCGACGCCCGTTCCCGGGGGATGAGGACGGAGGCCGTGAGCCGCGTTCTCTGGGGAAGATCATGGATGCTCGATCCCTTCGCGCCCGCCTCGCCGGCGGGGCGGCCCTCGTCCTGCTCGCGACCGGCCTGCTGGCGACTCCCGCGACCGCGGACGACCCGACGCTGACGGTCGTGGTGGGTGCGGGTGGCGTGGAGTTCATGGACGAGTTCGGCAGCGGCCCCGAGCAGCCGTGGACGACATCCGTGACGGTCGAGGTCTTCTCGGCGGCGAGTTCCCTCGCTCCGCTCGCGACGGCGACTAAGACGAGCGAGGACCTCTCCGGGGGATTCGCCTTCACCCTTCCCGAAGGCGACTACCGTCTCCGCGCGTCGGCGGACGGATGGATGCCCGGCTGGTACACGGGCGAAGCGCACGACGATGCCATCTACAGCCTGCTCGACCTGTACGGATGGAATCCGGCTTCCACCTTCGACACGGCCACCATCGTGCATGTCGACGCCGGTTCCGCGACCGACCATCAGGACCCGGCGATCATGCTGTTCCGCAGCGGTTCGGGCGCGTACGGCGTCGTCGCCCGTTGGTCCGACGCGAACTGGAATCCGGACGAGATGTGGCCCGACGGCACCGTCATCTACGCCGAGCTCGTACCCGCCGGCGGAGGTGCTCCCGTCGCGACGATGCGCACGTCGTCGTCGGCCTACGCGTTCGACGACGTGGCTCCGGGCGAATACACGGTGCGTGCGACGATCGGCCAGGCGCCCGAGGGCACCGAACCGGGCGGCCCGGGCGACCTCGTCGACACGGAGGTCTGGTGGTATCCGGGGACGCAGGATGCCGCGCGCGCGGGGACGTTCACGGTCGAGTCCGGCGGCGGCCATTTCGTCGCGGCCAACGTGGCGACCGACACAGCGCCCATGGAGGGTGAAGCGGCCGTCATCAGCGGGGACCTGTACGCGGGGGGATTCGCGACCGTCGCGTTGCCGTCCGAGTACGAGGGATTCTTCGGCCTGAACGCGGACGCAGTCGAGGTCGAGACGTACGAGTGGTTCCTCGACGGCGAGCCGATCGCGGGGGCCTACTCATCAACGCTGGCGATCCCCGCCGGATCCGAGGGGCAGGAGCTGTCTGCATCCATCGACGTGAATTTCCTGCCGGCGGCCATGCGCTTCACCTACCGAGCGGCCTTCACCGTGGAGGCGCCGACGGGGAACGTCTTCACGGCGGGGGTCCCGACGGTCGCAGGGCAGGCGATCCTCGGCAGAACCCTCACGGCGCAGCCGGGCACGTGGACACCGGCCGGCACGAAGAGCTTCCAGTGGTACCGCGACGGCGTGGCCATCGCGGGCGAGGTCACTCGCCAACACATCCTCGTCGAGGAGGACCTCGGCACAGCGCTCACCGTGACGATCACGGGGACCAAACCGGGCTACATGCCCGCCCACCGCACGAGCGCGCCGATCCCGGTGGATCCGGCACCGTTCGCGGCGGCACCGGTGCCGACCATCAAGGGCGCCGCGCGCTACGGCACCGAGCTCACGGTCGGCGGGGGCACGTGGCGTCCGCAACCGGTCGACGTGACGTACCAGTGGTTCCGCGACGGCGTGCCGATCGACGGCGCGACGGATGCCGTGTACACGCTCGGTGCGGACGACGTCGGCGCCGCCATCTCGGTCGCCACGACGGGGTCGAAGGCCGGCTACCTCACCGCCGCGCGGCTGAGCGCGCCGACGACGCCGGTGGCACTGGCCAAGATCGTCGCGCCGAAGCCCGATCTCATCGGCCAGCCCACGGTGAACAGCACGCTCTCGATCGATACGAGCGCGTGGACCCCCGCGGGTGCGACGATCGCGTACGAGTGGCAGCGCAACGGCGGCGGCAACGGCTTCCTGACGGTCGCGACGACGCCGACCTATACGCTCACCGATGCCGATCGGAACAAGAAGATCCGGCTCGTCGTCACCGTGTCGAGTCCCGGCTACGAGACGCTGCAGCGCACGACGGCGGCCACCGTGAACATCACGCCGTAGTCCTCTCGATGAGAGTGCGCACCGCGCGCTAGCGTGGATGCGTGGCAGGAGCAGGCGCGGGGTACCGGGAACTGCTGCGCACGCCCGGCGTCGGGCGCATCATCGCAGCCCAGTTGACGGCGCGATTCCCGAATGGGATGACGAGCCTCGCGATCCTGCTGCACATCGAGCACGTCACAGGTTCCTACGGTTCCGCCGGGCTCGTCCTCGCTGCGACCTCGATCGGCCAGGCGATCGCCGGCCCGGTCACGAGCCGGTGGATGGGCCGTTGGGGCATGCGGCGCGTGCTCACGATTACGCTCGCGATCTGCGCCTTGTCGATCACGGGGATCGCGCTGCTGTCGCTGCCTCTGCCGGCGTACATGGCGCTGGGCCTTGTCGCGGGTCTGTCGACGCCGCCGGTGCAATCGGCCGTGCGCACGATCTACCCGAAGATGGTGACGTCGAAGCAGCTCACGCCCCTCTTCTCGCTCGACGCGTCGCTGCAGGAGATCATCTGGATCGTCGCTCCCGTGTTGATCACCTTCGTCGCGACGCAGGTCGGCACCGTGCCGGCGTTGCTGCTGATCGTCGTGATCCTCATCGGCGGCGGAGCGTGGTTCATCCTCTCGCCCGAAGTCGGACGCGTGCGCATCCCGCGCAGCCGTCGCGGTATCGGCAAGGTGCTCACCAAGGCACCCGTGCTCCTCGCGACGGTCGTCGGCTTCCTGCTGATCGGTGCGTGCTCCGCTGTCGAAGCGGGCGTCGTGGCCACGTTCGATCACGGCGGCCTCGAAGCCGGTCTCGTGCTCGCCGTCTTCTCGGTCGGCAGCCTCGCGGGCGGTCTGGTCTCGGGCCGCATCCCGATCAGCCGGTGGGCCATGGCCCGACGGCTGGCCATCGTCACCGTCGGTCTCGCGCTCACGATGGTGTCGCTCAACGTGTGGTGGCTCGGCGGCACGCTCGTGCTCGCGGGCATCGGCATCGCTCCCGCCCTGGCGGTGCTCTTCGCCATGACGTCGGCGAGCGTCAAGTTCAGCGACACCGCTGAAGCGTTCGGCTGGGTCGGCACAGGGCAGCTCATCGGCGCAGCCGCGGGCTCCGCGACGGCGGGGTTCCTCATCGACGACATCGGCGCCGCGGGCGCCTACTTCGCCGCGACGGCCTTCGCCGCGGTCGGGCTCCTCGTCGCGATCGTCTTCGTCCGGGGTTTCCCCGACCTGCGCCACCGCGACGCGAGCCCGATCCCCGACACCGAGCCCGTGCCGACGATCCGCTGAGCTCACGCGATCCGGCGCAGGACCTCCAGCAGCGCGAGCGCGTACGCATCGGCGGGCTCGGGATGCTCGAACACGAGCGTCTCCGCGTCGAGCGAGATCGTCACCTCGTACGTGTCGGCGAGGCGCCGCAGCGACCGGAACGCGTTCTGCAGCAGTTCGCGCAGCTGCGATTCGTGGGGCAGCCACAGCGCGTCCTCGAGGGCGACGGAGTCCAGCGCCCACTCGGTGGTGCCGTTGAACGAGAGGATGCGGCCCGTCGAGTATTCGCGCGGCTCGATCGTCATCTCGCTGACCGTGAAGACGTCGGCGTCGAACTCGGGTTCGTCGAGCTGGAACCGGTCGCCCGAGCGCGGATGCCAGACGAGGCCGGCGTCGCGCAGCGCCACGGCGAGTTCGGTCGAGATCACGCTTCTATTCTGAGGGTGCGGTCATGCCGACGGTCCCTCTCGCGCGATGATGTTGAGGCGATCCGGGTGTCGGGGCGGTCGGAATCATGCCGGCGATGTAGGCGGATCGTCCCTGCGACGGATCCGCACCGAGAGCACCGTCCGTAGCGTCGAAGACGTGACCGACACCGCTGCATCCAAGACCCTCGCCCTCGTGCTCGCGATCCTCGGCCACGTGCTCGTGGTCGTGATCCTGGCGCTCTCCGCCGTCGTCGCGCTCGGGCTCGTCGCGTTCTTCCTCGCACCGGCGGTCCTGAAGCTCGTGTGACGGCCGCGATCCGTAGCATGGCGGTATGCCTGCTCCCGTGATCCTCCCCCGCATCTCGTGGGGTGACCCCGCCGCATCCCCGCGTGCCCTGCTCGTCCACGGGCTGGGCTCCAACGGCCCGCTCATGTGGCGCTACGGGGTGGCGCTCGCCGAGGACGGCTGGCGGGTGGATGCCGTCGACCTCCGCGGTCACGGAGTCGCACCGCGCGCGCTCGACTACACGATCGCGGCGTACGCGGCCGACCTGCTCGTGACGCGCCCCGGCGACGACGGCGCGTGGGACCTCGTGATCGGACACTCCCTCGGCGGCGCAGCGGCCACCGCCGCCGCGGCGGACGACCCGGAATGGACCCGGCGGCTCGTGCTCATCGACCCGGCGATCCACCTCGTCGAGCGCGACCGGCAGATCGTGCGCGACAGTCAGGAGCGCTCGTTCGCCGATCCGACGCAGGCAGCGGTGCGAGCGGAGCATCCGACCTGGCATGAGCAGGACATCGAGCTCAAGGCGCTCTCGGCGCAGCAGGCGAGCCGCTGGGCGGTCGAGCAGACGAGTGAGCAGAACCCGGAGTGGGACGAACGGGCCGCGGCATCCCGCCTCACGATCCCGACGCACGTCATCGCGTCGGATCCCAAGGTCTACTCGATCTTCAAGGGCGGGCTCGTCGACGAGGTGACGGCGAACCCGCTCTTGACCCTCTCGGTCGTGAAGGGTGCGGGGCACTCGCCACATCGCGACAAGCCCGACGAGACGATCCGTCAGTTGCGGGCGGCGCTGGCATGAGCGCCTTCGATCCGGCCGAGATCCTGCCCGACGCGCTTCTCGAGCGCTTCCGCGAGCGCGCCGCCGTGCACGATCGGGAGAACACCTTCCCCGACGACGACCTGGCGGAGCTCGCGGATGCCGGCTACCTCGCGATCCTCGTGCCGACCGCGCTCGGGGGTCTCGGACTCGGGCTGGCCGAAGCATCCGTCCTCCAGCAGCGTCTCGCGACCGCGGCCCCCTCGACGGCGCTCGCCATCAACATGCACCTCGTCTGGACCGGCGTCGCGAAGGTGCTCGCCGATCGCGGCATCGACACCCTGCGGTTCGTGCAGGCGGGCGCTGTCGCGGGCGAGGTCTTCGCCTTCGGGATCAGCGAGGCCGGCAACGATCTCGTGCTGTTCGGCAGCGACACGGATGCCGTGCCCCTGCCCGACGGCGGGTACGTCTTCACGGGCACGAAGATCTTCACGTCGCTGGCTCCCGTGTGGACGCAGCTGGGACTGCACGGTCTCGACACGACGAGCCCCGACGGTCCGAAGATGGTCTACGCATTCGTTCCGCGCTCGGACGCGATCACGACGAAGGACGATTGGGACACGCTCGGCATGCGGGGCACGCAGTCGCGCACAACGGTGATCGAGGGGGCGATCGCGCAGCCGGAACGCGTCGTGCGGCGTGTGGATCCCGGGCCGAACCCCGATCCCATCGTGTTCGGCATCTTCAGCGTCTTCGAGTTGCTGCTCGCGTCGGTCTATACGGGCATCGCGCGACGCGTGCTCGACCTCGCCGTCGAGACCGCGAAGAAGCGCGCCTCGAAGAAGACGGGCAAGACCTACGCGCAGGACCCCGACATCCGCTCCCGCATCGCCGGGATGGCGCTCGCGTACGACGCGCTGCCCCCGCAGATCGCAGTGCTGTGCCGCGCGCTCGACGACGTCGTGCCGCCGGACGGCAGGTGGTTCTCGTACATGAGCGGTGTCAAGCACCGCGCCGTCACGATGGCGAAGTCCGTCGTGGATGACGCGGTCCTCGTCGCGGGCGGGTCGTCCTACTTCTCGCGGTCCGAGCTCAGCAGGTTGTACCGCGACGTGCTCGCGGGGCTGTTCCATCCGTCCGATCCCGAGTCGGCGCACGCGACGATCGCGTCGGCCTGGCTCGGGCCCGTCGAGGACTGACGAGCGCGCATCATTCAGGATCAGACGCGCCCTCCGCGTTCATCGACGATGCGGAGGACGGGATGATCCTGAGCGATGCGCGAAACGCGCTTCGCGCGCGGCGCGGAGGAGCCCCTTCACCGCCGCGAGGACGACCTCGGGCCGAAAGAGGATGTCCTCGGCGAGCACTCGGAGCACGACGAACCCCCGTTCTGCCAGCGCAAGATCGCGACGTCGGTCACGTCGCTGCTCCTCCCATCCGCTGTGGAACGCCCGGCTGTCGCACTCGATGACGAGCCAGCCGTCCACGACGAGGTCGACGCGGCCGACTCCGCCGATCTGCACCTGGCAATCCGGGCGGCACCCGAGCCCACGCAGCATGAGCCGGACGAGGGTCTCGGTGCCCGACTCCGCCCGCGCGTCGACGAGACCGCGCAGTCGACGCAGCCTTCTGGGGAGGCGTGCGAAGAGCTCGTCCAGGTCGTCGGGGTGCAGATGCCGCAGGTGCAGCGCCGAATCGACTGACGCGATGAACGCGCGAGGCGTCTGGCACTCGGCGGCGTGCACGAGAGCATCGATGACCTCGGCGAACGGCGATCCCTCGCGGGGTTCTCGCATCGTCGGCGACCAGTGCACGCGCGCCGTCCCGGCCCTGCGGAGGCGTCCGGCATTGACGGGCACGTGCACGTGCACGTCGTGGTTCCTCTTCGGGTGAACGAAGACCCCCGCGCGGGCGAGCGCAGATACACACGTCGCTCGTCCGCCGACGCGAGCGGCGGTGACGGCGACCGAATCGGAGTCGCCCCGAAGGTAGACGTTCTGCCGCGCGCGCACGAGCGCGCCCGCGCGTACAGCTGCATCTATGTCACGAGCGGTCATCGTCAGGCCGCGGAGGTCGTCGCGCGTGAGCAGGACGTCGACCGGCAGATCGATCTCAACTCTCATGCGACGAGCGTCACTCGCGCGAGGCGCGCGATCTCACTGGCGACCGGGGCTCTGGGGATGGGTCGGCGCGAGCGGCATCTGGGGAGGAACGCGCATCATTCAGGTCCGACGGCCATCTCGCCGCGGAATCGCGCCCGAACGGCCGTTCCGTCCTGCACGATGCGCGCGCCGAGTCCACGCCCGCCCCGCGTGCGAGGATGACGGCATGGCGCGCACCCCGACTGCCCTGCTGAGCCCGGCCGATCAGGAGCGCCGCCGCGCGCTGCGGGTCATGAAGGGCGTCGCGCTCGGCGCGCTCCTGTTCATGGCGATCGTGTTCGTCTTCGCGTTCGCGTTCCAGCAGCAGGTGCCGTGGCTCGCGTACGTACGGGCCGCGGCCGAAGGCGGCATGGTCGGAGCGCTCGCGGACTGGTTCGCCGTGACGGCGCTGTTCCGGCATCCGCTCGGCATCCCGATCCCGCACACCGCGATCATCCCGAACCGCAAGGACGAGATCGGCCGCAACCTCGGCGAGTTCGTCGAGACCGAGTTCCTGCGCGGCGACGTCGTGCGCACGAAGCTCGAGGACACCGCGATCGCGGCGCGGCTCGGCGAGTGGCTCGCCGAACCCGTGCACGCGCAACGGGTCGGGGCCGAGGCATCCGTCATGGCGTCCGGCGTGCTCACGGCCTTGAGCGACGACGACGTGCAGTCACTCATCGAAGATCTCGCCCGCGAGCATCTCATCGCACCGGAATGGGGGCCGCCGCTCGGCGAGTGGCTCTCGCGGATCGTGGATGCCGGAGCCCATCACGGCGCCGTCGACCTCGGCGTCGACAGCATCGCGACGTGGCTCGAGAACAACCACGCCGCCTTCACGGGCCTGGTGTCGCGCCGCCTGCCGTCGTGGGTGCCCGGCATCGCGCACCGTCTCGTCGACGACACCGTCTACAACGAGGCCGTGAAGTTCGTCCACGCCGTACAGGCGGACCCGCGGCATCCCGCTCGCGCGGCCATCGATGCGTACCTCGCGCGGCTGTCCGACAATCTGCAGCACGACCCCGCCACGATCGGGCGGTTCGAGGATGCGAAGTCCGCCGTCTTCGACAGCCCGCGCGTGCGCGAACTCGCCGCCGAGGCGTGGAACACGGCGAAGGCGGGGCTCCTGTCCTCGCTCGCCGATCCCGAGAGCGGTCTGCGCCGGCGGATGGCGTCGGCCCTCGCCGAGATCGGGCAGCGGCTCTCGACGGACGAGGCGCTGCAGAGGCGCGTCGACGGGTACGTGACGGATGCCGCGGTCTTCCTCGTCGACCGCTACCGGCACGACATCGCCTCGATCATCACCGACACGGTCGAGAAGTGGGACGCCGACGAGACGACCGAGAAGATCGAGCTCATGGTGGGTCGCGACCTGCAGTACATCCGCCTCAACGGCACGTTCGTCGGAGCCCTCGCCGGGCTCGTCATCTTCTCGATCGCCCACGCCTTCCTCGGCTGAGGGCTTCTCGGTAGTTTGGTGATCGTGGCCGCCAACCAGCTCCTCTTCAGCTACGGGACGCTCCAACACCCCGACGTACAGCTCGACACGTTCGGGCGCCTGCTCACCGGCGAAGACGACGTGCTTCCCGGCTTCACCCTCGACTATGCCGAGATCGAGGATCCGCGCGTCGTCGACCTGTCGGGCACCGCCGTGCACCCGATCGTGCGCACGACGGGAAGTCACCGCGACAAGATCGTCGGCAAGGTGTTCTGGGTCTCCGAAGACGAGCTCGAAGCCTCGGACGAGTACGAGGTCGCTCTGTACCGCCGCATCGCGGTCGTGCTCGCGAGCGGGCGCGACGCCTGGGTCTACGTGGGCAATTGAGATGCCGCTGTCCTTCGATCCCCTCTGGCCTCGCGCCGGCGACTGGCCGGCGTTCGACGGATCGCACGTGGATGCGGCGATCCTCGGCGTCCCCGCGCACAAGACCTCGCTCTCGCCGACGGGGGCGGATGCCACGCCCGCCGCGATCCGCGAGGCGCTGCGCCGCTACAGCCCGACCCTGATCGGCCCTCCCCCGGTCGACCTGTCGCGTGCGCTGTCGGTCGTCGACGCCGGAGACGTCTCCGACCCCGACGGCCCCGACGGAGAGGCGGCGGTGCGTGCCCGCGTCGCATCGCTGGACGCGGGTCTCGTGATCGCCCTCGGCGGCGACAACTCGCTCACGTACGCGGTGGCTCAGGGCGCGGCGGCGCACGGACTCATCACACTCGACGCCCACTACGACCTGCGGGACGGCGTCTCGAACGGCTCGCCCGTGCGCCGCCTGATCGAGGACGGCCTCGACCCCGCGCGCATCGCGCAGATCGGCATCGCCGACTTCGCGAACTCCGCCGCCTACGCTCAGCGCGCGCTCGACCTCGGGATCACCGTCATCACGCTCGACGCCGTGCGCCGGCGCGGGGTCGACGACGTCGTCGCCGAAGCGCTCTCGGTCGCGGGAGCGGGGCGCGGCGGCATCCATCTCGACATCGACGTCGACGTGTGCGATCGGGCCGTCGCACCAGGGTGCCCGGCCTCGGTCCCCGGGGGCCTGCACGCGTGGGAGCTGCGCGCGCTCGTGCGCGGGATCGCGTCGGATGCGCGCGTCGCGAGCGCCGACATCGCCGAGGTGGATGCCACGGCCGACGCACCCGATGGCCGCACCGTGCGCCTGGCGGCGCTGTGCGTGTTGGAACTGCTGGCCGCCAAGGCCGCGCCACGATCAGCCTCGGCCGCGCCAGGATCGGAAGCGGTGACCGGATGATCCGGCTCGTGCTCGTGCGTCATGCCAAGTCGGACTGGGGGGATCCCGGGCTCGACGACCACGATCGTCCGCTGAATGAGCGGGGCCTGCGTGATGCGCCGGTCATGGCGCGCAGGCTCGCGGAGTCCGGATTCCGCGCCGACGCGATCCTCTCGAGCACGGCGCTGCGCGCCGCGACGACCGCGGAATTCTTCAGCGGCGCGCTCGGAGTTCCCGTCGAGCAGCAGGAGCGGCTCTACGGAGCGCCCGCGTCGCTGCTCCTGCTGACGGCGGCGGAGCGCGGCGTGCGTTCGGTCGTGGTCGTGGCGCACGACCCCGGCATGTCGGTACTCGCGGGCCTCCTCTCGGACGACGGCATCGGCCATATGCCGACGTGCGCCGTTGCGCGCTTCGAATGGGACGTGGATGACTGGGACGTCGCGACATCCATCGATCCCGAGCGCTGGCACCTCGACACACCGCGCTGACCGGCCGGAGTCGCCGAACCCACCGACTTTCCGCGAACCCACATGATTCTGCTGACGAATCGTGTGGGCTCGCGCGAAGTGAGTGGGTTCGGCGTCGGCGCGCGCGGGAGCGGGAGCGGGGGCGTTAGAGGGCTGAGCCGTCCTTGAAGACCGTGTCGATCAGAGGGACCCCGGGACGGTAGGCGAGGTGCACGCGCGTCGGCGCGTCCAGGAGCACGAGGTCCGCGCGCTTGCCCGCAGCGATCACCCCGACGTCGTCGCGGTTCAGGGCCGTAGCGCCTCCTGCGGTCGCCGCCCATAGCGCCTCGGCCGGGGTCATGCCCATCTCGCGCACGGCGAGCGCGACCATGAGCGGCATCGAGCTCGTGAAACTCGAGCCCGGATTGCAGTCGCTCGCGATCGCGACCGTGACGCCCGCGTCGATCAGCCGCCGCGCATCGGGATACGGCTGCCGGGTCGAGAACTCGACACCCGGCAGCAGGGTCGCGACGGTGTCGGATGCCGCGAGCGCCGCGACATCCTCGTCCGAGAGATACGTGCAGTGATCGACCGACCACACGCCGTACTCCACCGCGATCTGCACGCCCTCGCCATACCCGAGCTGGTTGCCGTGCAGACGCGGAAGGAGGTCCGCTTGGATGCCCGCGAGCATGATGCGGTGGGTCTCGTCAGGGGTGAACGCACCGCGCTCGCAGAAGACGTCGAACCACTTCGCGTACGGGGTGACGGCGTCGAGCATCGCACCGCACACCAGGTCGACGTAGGCGGCGCGGTCATCCGCGTACTCGGCGGGCACGACGTGGGCACCCAGGAACGTGACTTCGGGCGTGACCTCGGCCGCCAGTCGCGCGAGGCGGGCTTCTCCGTCGACCGTGAGGTCGTAGCCCGTCTTGACCTCGAACGTCGTCGTACCCTGCGCGTGCAGCTCGTCCACGAACCCGGCCAGGCGCTCGCGCAGCTCGTCGTCGGACGCCGCCCGTGTCGCCGCGACCGTTCGACGTATGCCGCCGGCGGCATAGGGCACGCCCGCCATGCGGGCTTCGAACTCGTCGGCGCGGTCGCCGCCGAAGACGAGGTGCGTATGGCTGTCGACGAAGCCCGGGATCACGGCCCGGCCCCCGGCATCCACGACGTCATCGGCGCCCGGCGCCTCCGCGGCGGAGCCGACCCAGGCGATGCGATCGTCCTCGATGAGGACGGCGGCGTCCCGCAGCGTGCCGAAGCGGTCATCGGGCGAGGCGACGTTCGTCGTCAGCTCGCCGATGTTCGTGATGAGCGTGGTCATGGCATCCGTCACAGCATCGGGATGTTGAGGCCGCGCTCGGCGGCGACCTCCTTGGCGCGATCGTAGCCCGCATCCACGTGACGCATGACGCCCGTGCCGGGATCGTTCGTCAGAACGCGCGCGAGCTTCTCGGCGGCGAGCGGAGTGCCGTCGGCGACGGTCACCTGACCGGCGTGGATGCTGCGGCCGATGCCGACTCCCCCGCCGTGGTGCAGCGACACCCAGCTCGCGCCCGACGCCGTGTTGAGGAGCGCGTTGAGCAGCGGCCAGTCGGCGATCGCGTCGGACCCGTCGGCCATCGCCTCGGTCTCGCGGTAGGGGGATGCCACGGATCCCGCATCGAGGTGGTCTCGGCCGATCACGATCGGAGCCGAGAGCTCCCCCGAGGCGACCATCTCGTTGAACTTCAGCCCCGCGAGGTGGCGCTCCTGGTAGCCGAGCCAGCAAATGCGGGCGGGAAGGCCCTCGAAGTGCACGGCGTCGCCGGCCTTGTCGAGCCAGCGCACGAGGCCCGCGTTGTCGGGGAAGATCGCTTTGACGGCTTCGTCCGTCTTGCGGATGTCCTCGGGATCGCCGCTGAGCGCGACCCAGCGGAAGGGTCCGCGGCCCTCGGCGAACTGCGGGCGGATGTAGGCGGGGACGAATCCGGGGAACGCGAACGCATTCTCGAAGCCGCCGAGCTTGGCCTCGGCGCGGATCGAGTTGCCGTAATCGAAGACCTCGGCTCCGGCATCCTGGAATCCCACCATCGCCGCGACCTGCTTCGCCATCGAACCACGCGCACGGGCGGTGAAGCCCTCGGGATCGCGCTCGGCCTCTTCGCGCCAGCGCTCGAACGGCACGCCGACGGGAAGATAGGCCAGGGGATCATGCGCCGAAGTCTGATCGGTCACGATGTCGATCGGCGTTCCGCGCAGCAGGAGGTCGCCGAAGACCTCGGCGGCGTTGCCCACGACGCCGACGCTGAGCGCCTCGCCGTTCGCGCGCGCCGCGACGACTCGGTCGATCGCGGCATCCAGATCCGCCGTGTACTCGTCGAGATACCCGTGCTCGACGCGGCGCGCGAGGCGCGATTCGTCGACGTCGACGATCAGCACGGCGCCACCGTTGAGCGTCACGGCGAGCGGCTGCGCGCCGCCCATACCGCCGCATCCGCCGGTCAGGGTCAGCGTGCCGGCGAGAGACTCCCGCCCCAAGGAGCGAGCCACCGCCGCGAACGTCTCGTACGTGCCCTGCAGGATGCCCTGCGTTCCGATGTAGATCCACGACCCGGCCGTCATCTGGCCGTACATCGTCAGTCCGAGCTCTTCGAGCCGGCGGAACTCGGGCCATGTCGCCCAGTCACCCACGAGGTTCGAGTTGGCGATGAGCACGCGCGGCGCCCACTCGTGCGTGCGGAACACGCCGACGGGCTTGCCCGACTGCACGAGGAGCGTCTCGTCGGGTTCGAGCTCGTCGAGCGTGCGCACGATCGCGTCGTAGGCCTCCCAGCTGCGCGCGGCTCTGCCGGTGCCTCCGTAGACGACGAGATCTTCGGGATGCTCGGCGACCTCGGCGTCGAGGTTGTTCATGAGCATGCGCTTGGCGGCTTCGGCGCCCCAGCTCTTCGCGGTGCGCTCGTTGCCGCGTGCGGCGCGGATCGTACGGGTCATGAGAATCGTCCTTCCAGGGATGCTGCGCGGATGATCTCGCCCGAGATCACGAGGTCGGTCGCCGCCTCGAGGTCGGGCGAGAGGAAGCGGTCCGGCCCGGGGCCGGCGACGACGGCGCGCAGGCGCTCGCGCACGGCCGCCGTCGCGGGGGCAGGGGCCAGCGGCGCGCGCAGGTCGAGCGCGCGGGCGGCGGTGACGATCTCGATCGCGAGGACGCGTGCGAGGCCGTCGATGCCCCGGCGGAGCTTGCGCGCCGCGGCCCAGCCCATCGAGACGTGGTCCTCCTGCATCGCCGACGACGGGATCGAGTCGACGGATGCCGGCACGGCGAGCCGTTTGAGCTCCGACACGATCCCCGCGGCGGCGTACTGCGCGATCATGAGCCCCGAGTCGACGCCGACCTCGTGGGCGAGGAACGGCGGAAGCCCGTGACTGCGCGCGGGATCGAGTGCGCGGTCGGTGCGACGCTCCGAGATCGACGCGACATCCGCGACGGCGATCGCGAGGAAGTCGAGCACGTAGGCGACCGGGGCCCCGTGGAAGTTGCCGTTGGACTCGACGCGCCCGTCGAGCGTCACGACGGGGTTGTCGACGGTCGAGGCGAGTTCACGCGAAGCGACGAGCGCGGCGTGATCGGCCGTGTCGCGCGCGGCGCCGTGCACCTGCGGCGTACAGCGCAGCGAGTAGGCGTCCTGCACGCGCGTGCACACCGCCGGATCCCGATGCGACGCCATGATCGCCGAGTCCGCGAGAAGCGCGCGCAGGTTCGCCGCCGACACTGCCTGCCCGTGCTGCGGGCGCAGCGCCATGAGGTCGGCCGCGAAGACGGCGTCCGTCCCGAGCTGCGACTCGATCGACATCGCGGCGGAGACATCGGCCGTGTCCAGGAGAACCCGCAGGTCGTGCAGCGCGAGCAGCAGCATCCCGAGCATGCCGTCCGTGCCGTTGATGAGGGCGAGGCCCTCCTTCTCCTGCAGTTCGAGCGCAGCGATGGATGCTGCGGCCAGTGCCGCGCCGGCGGGGACGAGCTCACCGCCGACGCGCACGGAGCCCTCGCCGAGCGCCGCGAGCGCGACGTGCGAGAGCGGCGCGAGATCGCCCGAGCAGCCGAGCGAGCCGTATTCGCGCACGACGGGCGTGATGCCCGCGTTGAGCATCGCGGCGTAGGTCTCGACGACGACGGGCCGGACGCCGGTGCGGCCGGACGCGAGCGTCTGCAGACGCAGGAGCTGCAGCGCACGCGCGACCTCGGTCTCGACCTCGGCGCCCGTGCCGGCGGCGTGCGAGCGGATGAGGCTCAGCTGCAGCTGTCGGCGACGCTCGGGGGCGATGAAGGTCGTCGCGAGGGCGCCGAAACCGGTCGACACCCCGTAGTGCGGTTCGGGGTCGTCGGCGAGCCCCTCGATGAGGGCGCGGGATGCCGCGACGCGCGCCATCGCGGCCGCGTCGAGCTCGACGCAGGCTCCGTGACGGGCGACGGCGACGACGTCTTCTGGGCTCAGGGGCGCGGCCCCCACGACGACGGGAGAGATCATGCCTCGATTCCACACCGCGGGACTCGCCGTGGACAGCGGATCGTGGCATCCTGTGTCTGTCATGCCAGACAAAAGCCCACAGGTCCCCGCCGCGGATCAGACGCTCCGCATCCTCGCCCACCTCGCGCGGCAGCGGGGTCCTGTCGCGGCGAGTTCGCTCGCGACCACGCTCGGCATCCCCCGATCGAGCGTGTACTTCCTGCTCGCGACGCTCGAAGAGCACGGGTTCGTCGTGCACGTGCCCGGCGAGCGCCGCTGGGGGCTCGGGACGGCGGCGTTCGAGCTGGCGGGCGGCTTCGCGCGCCAGCAGCCGCTCGCGCGACTCGGTCGTCCGCTCGTCGCCGCCCTCGCCGACCGCACGGGCGAGAGCGCGCACCTCGCCGTCATGACGGGCCGCGACGTGCTCTACCTCGTCGAGGAGCGCGCGCCGCGCCGCCCGGCTCTGGTGACCGACGTCGGCGTGCGCCTGCCCGCGCACCTGACCGCGACGGGACGCGCGATGCTCGCGGCGCTCCCCCGGGAGCAGGTGCGGGCGCTGTATCCAGATGCCTCGGCCTTCGCCGATCGCACAGGTCGGGGTCCCGCGACCCCACGGGAGCTGCGCGACGTGCTGCGGGCCGTGCGGGCCCGCGGCTTCGCCGAGGAGGACGGAGAGGTCACGCTGGGCCTGCGCTCGGTGGGCGCCGCGGTCCTCGACCACGCGGGCTGGCCGAGCGCAGCGGTTGCCGTGACGTTCCCGAGCGATGCGCCCGTCGACCCGGAGACACTCGCCGAGACCGTCGGTGCGAGTGCCGCCGAGCTCGCACGCCGGATCGGAGGCTCGCGCGCCGGGCTCTGACCGGGATGCTCAGTCGACCTTCGTGACCGTGCCGCCCGTCAGCGCGACGAGCTGGTCGTAGGTCATCGGGAAGACCGTGTGCGGGGTGCCGCCGGCCGCCCAGATCTCGTCGAACGCGGCGAGGTCCGCGTCGACGATCGTCGTGAGCCGCGACGGATGGCCCGCCGGCGCGACGCCGCCGATCGCCTGCCCCGTCGCCGCGCGCACCTGCTCGGCCGTCGCACGCACGATCCGATCGCGCCCGAGTCGCGCGGCGAGCGCGTCGGTGTCGACCCGGTGCGCGCCGCTCGTCATGACCAGGAGGGGCTCGTCATCCGACCAGAACACGAGACTGTTCGCGATCGCACCGACCTCGACCCCCAGGGCGGCGGCCGCCAGCGGCGCCGTGGATGCGGCATCCGGAAGCACGACGATATCTCCCTGGATGCCCGCGGCGCGGATGGCGTCGAGGACGAGGCGGCTGCGCGGATGCAGGTGCTCGGTCATCCATCCAGCCTATGGTCGACGCGAGCGCGTCCTGTGTAGCAGACCGTAGGAGATGTGAAGCACATCTCCTACCTCGGCCGCGCTCGATGGGGAATCTCCTACGCTTTGCGACCGCGCACCGCGGGTCGACCCACGCGGAGGAGCCCCAGGAGCGCCGCGCGCACCTCACCCGGTCGCCACATGATGTCCTCCGCGAGCGGCCGGAAGGTGACGTATCCGCGTGCAGCCGCCTCCTGGTCGCGCTTGAGATCTTGTCGCCGTGTCTCCCAGTGGTGCGCGCGACTGTCGCACTCGACGATGAGCCACCCGTCGACGAGGAAGTCCACGCGTCCCACGCCGGCGATCCACACCTGAGGCTCGAAGCGGCAGCGCAGGCCCCGCAGGATCAGCCGCATCAGCGACTCCGGTCCAGACTCGGCTCGGGGGTCGATGAGTCGGCGCAGAACCGCGTAGCGCTGCGGGATCCGGGCGAACAGCTCGTCGAGGTCGTCTTCCCGGAGGAGTCCGCTCCGCAGCGCCGAATCCAACGTCGCGACGCTCGCACGTACCGGCTGGCAGCTGACCGCCAGGACGAGGGCGTCGAAGACCGTCGTCGTGAGCGAGCGCGGGTGCGCGCGACGAAGCTGTCGCGTCCAGTGCACCCGCGTGCGGGCGGGCTTGCGGAGCGGCCGGGAATGGTTTGGAGCGACCTGGACGTGGATGCCCTCGCTCTCGAGCACGAAGATCCCGAGCCGACCCAGCTCGGTCAGGCAGGTCAGTCGCGCGCCCATCCGTCCGGCGCTCAGGCACGCCGCATCCACCTCGGATCCGGCGTAGGCCCCGTCACGGAGCTTCAGCAGAATGCCGCTCGCGACCGCCCGTCTGAGATCTCGGTCAGTCCACCCGCGCTCGTGCAGGTCTCCGGTGCGGAAGAAGCGGGGCTCGACGTTCTGACTCATCCCCCGATCGTCGTCATGAGGCCGGGCCCGCACAGGCCGATACCTCGAAGCCGGGGGATGGCGCGACGACGGGGGCTCTGGGGAGGAGTGCCAGACCATAGGAGATCCGGAGATTTCCGACGCGTCCTGTCGCTTCGGCGACGGTTCTCCTCCGGTTTGGCACCGGGATGATGGATGCTCTGCGCCGCAGACGGTCGCTGCTCCGCACCGCGACGATCGCTCTCGGCGACGGCGGCGGGCAATATGCATGCCGGAGAGCGTCATTCCGGTCAGATCGCACAGCTGGAGCGACGCCGGTTGAACGAAGCGCCCTGCGGTGGTGCAATGGATGACGGATGCCGCAACGCCGCGGTGTCCGGAGCGCACAGCCCACAAGGCCGGCCGAAGGAAGAACGCGATGTCGCACACCCTGCCCCTGCCCGATTTCACGCACGAGCGCGTGGAGGTGATCACGGGGCGGCGGAGCGGTCTGTTCATCGCCGTCGCGCTGCATTCCTCGGTGCTCGGCTCCGCCCTCGGCGGCGCACGGCTGTGGGCGTACCCGCAGTGGAGCGACGGGCTCGGCGACGCCCTGCGCCTCTCGGCCGCGATGACCCTGAAGAACGCGGCCGCAGGCCTGGACGCGGGCGGCGGCAAGGCCGTCATCGCGCTCGAGCCCGGGACGGTGCTCGACGCCGAACGGCGGCGGGACGCGTTCCTCGACCTGGGCGACGCGGTCGAGTCGATGCACGGCCTCTACCGCACGGCTGAGGACGTGGGCTCGACCACCGAGGACATGCTGACCGTCAGCGAGCGGACGGACCACGTCGTCGGCCTGCCCGAAGCGGGCGGCGGTTCAGGCGAGCCCGCTGGTCCTACGAGCTTGGGTGTGTACGAGTCGCTGCGAGCGACGCTCGAGCGAGTGGCGGGCGTCGCGGATGTCGCGGGGCGGCGCGTCACGATCTCGGGTCTCGGCCAGGTCGGCAGCCGGCTCGCGGTGCGCCTGGCGGCCGAGGGAGCCATCCTCACCGTGACCGACGTGAACCCCGCGAAGCGCGACCTCGCGCGCGAGCTCGGCGCCGAATGGGCCCTCCCGGGCGAAGAGCACCTCATCCCGGCCGACGTCTTCGTGCCGGCGGGCATCGGCGGACTCCTCACGGACGACGTCATCGACGCGCTCGACGCCAGAGCGGTCTGCGGTCCGGCGAACAACCCGCTCGCCGCACGCGAGGGAGCCGACCGGCTCGCGGGGCGCGGCATCCTCTACGCCCCAGATTTCGTCGTGAACGCCGGCGGCGTCATCTACCTCGACCTCGAGGCGAAGAAGCTCGGCAGCCGCGGCGAGATCATGGAGCGCGTCGCCGCGATCGGCGGCACGGTGCGGCGCATCTTCGACGAGGCCGAGTCGCGCGGCGTGACCCCGCTCGCGGCAGCCGAGGGACTCGCGGCGGAACGTCTTGCGGCAGGCAGCAGGCAGCAGGTGCTGACGCACTGACGTGGACGGGATGCCGGAGCACGGCATCCGTCGACGGCACCGCGGTGGCATGATGGACGCCATCGTCCCGGCGACGGAGCCGGGTGACGGCCGTCGAAGGAGACCCCGTGTTCCGCAGCCCTCTGCCCGATGTCGAGATCCCCGACGTCAGCGTCTACGACTACCTCTTCGGATCGCTCACCGACGACGACCACGGGCGCGTCGCGCTGATCGATCCGGCGACCGGCGTCGAGACGACATACGGCGGCCTGCGCGCACAGGTTCTCGCGTTCGCCGGCGCGCTCGCGGCACGCGGCGTCGGCACCGAGACCGTGATCGGGCTCCTCTGCCCCAATGTGCCCGCGTTCGCGACGGTGTTCCACGGCGCGCTCCGCGCGGGGGCCACGGTCACGACGATCAACTCGCTCTACACGGCGGGCGAGATCGAGAAGCAGCTGCAGGACGCCGGGGCCACATGGTTCGTGACGGTCTCGCCGCTGCTGGCCCAGGCTTCGACGGCGGCTGAAGCTGTCGGCATCGCGCCCGAGCGGCTCATCGTGCTCGACGGCGCCGAGGGGCACCCCGATCTGCGGGGACTGCTCACGGAAGGGTCGCCGGCGCCCGACGTGTCGTTCGATCCGGCGACGCACATCGCGGCCCTGCCGTACTCGTCGGGCACGACGGGCATCCCGAAGGGTGTCATGCTCACGCACCGCAACCTCGTGGCGAACGTGCAGCAGTCGCGCGCGAACATCGATCTGCAGCCGAGCGACCGCGTGCTCGCGGTGCTGCCGTTCTTCCACATCTACGGCCTCACGGTGCTGCTGAACCTCGCGTTGCGCCAGCGCGCGAGCCTCGTGACGATGCCGAAGTTCGACCTCGTCGAGTTCCTGACGAACATCCAGAACTTCGGGTGCACCTATCTGTTCATCGCGCCCCCGATCGCGGTCGCGCTCGCGAAGCATCCCGTCGTCGACCAGTTCGACATCTCGACCGTGCACTCCGTCTTCTCGGGGGCTGCGCCGCTCGACGGAGAGACGGCCGAGGTCGCCGGCCGGCGGATCAACGCGCGGGTCATGCAGGGATACGGCATGAGCGAGCTGTCGCCGGTGTCGCACGCGACGCCGCACGATCGCGACGCCGTTCCGCACTCGTCGGTCGGCACACTGCTGCCGAATCAGGAGTGCAAGCTCGTCGACACCGAGACGGGCGAAGAGATCACGTCATTCGGCGAGGGCGGCGTCACCGCGCCGGGTGAACTGTGGATCAAGGGCCCCAACGTCATGCTCGGGTATCTGAACAAGCCGGATGCGACGGCCGAGACGCTCGACGCCGACGGATTCCTGCACACCGGCGACATCGGCGTCCTTCACGAGAACGGCTACTACTCGATCGTGGATCGGGTGAAGGAGCTCATCAAGTACAAGGGCTACCAGATCGCCCCGGCCGAGCTCGAAGCGCTGCTGCTGTCGCATCCGAAGATCATGGATGCCGCCGTCATCGGCGTGCTCGATGAGGACAAACAGGAGATACCGAAGGCGTACGTCGTCGCGGCCCCCGAGTCGAGTCTGACCGAGGTCGACGTCATGGCTTTCGTAGCCGGCAGCGTCGCGCCGCACAAGAAGGTGCGCCGCGTCGAGTTCATCGACGTCATCCCCAAGTCGACGGCCGGCAAGATCCTGCGCAAGGACCTCCGGGCGCGCGAGGCCGCTGTCAGCTGATCACGCGGGACTCTCGATCAGGTGCAGCTGCGTGCCGTCGGGATCGATGAGGAATCCGGCGCGCTGGCCCCACTCCCGCAGCGCGACGGGAACGAGGCGCGGGATGCCGGAATCCCGCTCGGGCACGCCGCTCGCGCGTACGGCGGCATAGAGGGCATCGAGGTCGACGACCCGCACGCTCGTCATGAACCAGCTCGCGTACGGATCGTGCTCGGGGGCGAGGAAGAACTCGAGCTCGATCCCGCCACGCGCGAGGATGAGCCACCCGCCATCGCGGAACCGCTCCTCGAATCCGAATCCCCGGTAGAACGCGACGGTGTCGTCGAACGACCGGGACGGCAGGTTGGGCACAGCACGGTCAGCCATGATGCGAACCTACGTGGCATCGACGGTCAACGGAACCCGATGTGCAGCCGAACCATCGGACCAGGACGCACAGGCCGGAATGCCGGCGCGGAGCTCCCGGTCGGAGATGCCGAAACGCCCCTCCGAAGAGGGGCGTTTCGTGATTCTCGGTGGACCTAAGGAGATTCGAACTCCTGACCTCCTCGATGCGAACGAGGCGCGCTACCAACTGCGCCATAGGCCCGTGAACCTCCGATACAGTATCACGCTTGACGGGTCTCCTCGAATCCTCACGGCTCCTACGGGGGGCAGGACGGGAGGATGCAGTCCTCGCTCCGCTCCGTGTCCTCCGTCCGCAATGTGAGGCCCTGGGGAGGCGATGTCAGCGATCTGCGCATCGCTGCCGACGGCACCTGGGGCGCCGTCGAACCGGCGAGCGCAGCCGCGATCGCGCAGGGCGAGATCGACGGCCGCGGACGGCTCGCGCTCCCCGGTCTGCTCAACGTCCACGCGCACGTCGACAAGTCCTGGTGGGGCCACCCGTGGCAGTCCTACGGCGGTGCGGGCGGTACCGAGGGTCGCATCCGGCACGAGCGCGCCCGGCGCGACGAGCTCGGCATCCCGGGTCTCGACGTCACCCGCAACGTGCTCGAGCAGTCCGTCCGCACGGGGACGACCGCCCTGCGGACGCACGTCGACGTCGACCCGGGCATCGGCCTGCGCGGCATCGAGGTCGTGCGCGAAGCCGTCGCCGAGTACGACGGCGCTCTGCACGCCGAGATCGTCGCGTTCCCGCAGGACGGCGTGCTCCGCCGCGACGGCGTGGTCGAACTCCTCCGCGCCGCGGCCGAAGCGGGCGTCGAGCACATCGGCGGGCTGGACCCGGCATCCATCGACCGCGACCCCGTCGGCCAGCTCGACGCGCTCTTCACCATCGCCGCCGACACGGGCGTCGGCGTCGACATCCATCTGCACGACTCCGCCGATCTGGGGGCGTTCCAGATCGAGCTCATCATCGAGCGGACGCAGCGCCACGGCCTCGAGGGTCGCGTCAACGTCGCGCACGGGTTCGCGATCGCCGAGGTCTCCCCCGCCCGTCGCCAGGATCTCCTCCAGGCGATGGGCGGCCTGGACATCAGCATGACGACGGTCGCGCCGCTGCGCCTGCCGCAGCTGCCCCTGAAGGAGATGGATGCCGCGGCCGTCCGCTTCGGCTTCGGCACCGACGGCATCCGCGATCTGTGGAGCCCCTACGGCACGGGCGATCTGCTCGGCATCGCATGGCAGTACGCGCGCTCGTCGGGCATCGTGCGCGACGAGGACCTCTTCCGGGTCGCCGAGCTGGCGTCGAGCGCCGCGGCATCCTTCGTCGGCAGACAGGCACACGACCTCGTCGCGGGAGCGCCCGCGGACCTCGTGCTCCTCGACGCGGAGAACCCGATGGACGCGATCGTGCGCACGCCGCCGCGTGAACTCGTGCTCGGCCGCGGCCGTGTGCTCTGGGAGAGCTGACAGTCACGGTCCCGACGGGCGCGTGTGCTCCGATCTCGGCGTCGTCGACGAAGACGGAGTGAGAGCTACTCGCCCGACGCCCGCCGCGCGAGCAGGTCGCGCACGTGCGCCTCGATCTCGGCGTCGTCGACGAAGCCCATGCGGGCGAACTCGCGTGCGGGGCGCGCCGTGTCGATCGACGGCGGCCGCTGGGCCTCCGCGCGCTCGCGCATCGCTTCTTCCACCGCTGCCTGGCGAAGCGCCTCGCGCGCCTCTTCGGCGTCGAGCAGCGCTGCCGCGCGCGACCCCGACGACGCCGTGAGGGGCTTCGGCAGCTCGCGAGGGGACCAGGCGCGTGGCGCGTCGCCCACGGCGAGATCCTGCACCGTGGCGACGGGACGCGGCTCGGCCGAGGCCTGACGCACGACCGCACGCGCTCCGACGCGCGACATGCGGTGAAGGAGGAGTCCGCACACGGCGGCGCCTGCTGCACCCGCCCACAGGAGAACCTGCGATCCTGTCGCGACGACCTGCCAGCCTCCCCAGACCGCGATGCCCACGCCGACGAGGCCCAGAATCGTGACCGTGATCCGCAGTCGGCGTCGCGCACGGGCGCGCTGCGCCTGCGGAGTCGCCCGGGCCGCGGCGCGTTCGTCACGGGCGCGCTCCAGATCGACGCGGGCGTCTTCGAGCGCCGCGTACTCGCGCTCGGCCATCGCCCGGCGCGCGAGCTTCTGCTGCGCGAGCGCCGTGCGCGCGGTCAGCTCGAGGCGCACCTCGTCGGGAGTCTCGCTCGTCTCGGCGAGCACCCGCAGCGCCTGATTGAGGCGCACGGCGTTGCGCTCCGATGCGTCGTATTGCCGACGGCTGTGCCAGGAGGGAAGGAGGTACACGAGCCACAGGAGCACGGCGACGAGAACGATGACTCCCCCGCCCAGTACCTGCCCACCCATGGCGTCCACGGTAGGCGACGGGATGCGGCGACCCCGGCATCCCGTCGCGTGTCCTTCAACCTCGCGTCAAAGGTTAACCTTCACGCGTGCAGGCGGTCGGTGGGCGGCACGGTCGCGGCATCCTGCGGCGCACGGCCCGCGACCCACCGCTGCAGGACGCCCTCGGGAACCTCTTCCCGCACGAGGGCGAACGCGTAGTGGTCTCGCCAGTCGCCGTCGATGTGGATGTAGCGGCGACGCAGCCCCTCGTAGCGGAAGCCGAGCTTCTCCACGACGCGGATGCTCGCGGCGTTCTCGGGGCGGATGCAGATCTCCATGCGGTGCAGGCGCAGCTCCGAGAAGCACACGTCGGTCGCGAGCGCGACCGACGTGGGGGTGATGTTGCGCCCGGCGTAGCGCTCGCTCACCCAGTACCCGATCGTCGCGGAGGCGAGGGACCCGCGCGCGATTCCCCAGACGTTGAGCTGTCCCGCGATGTCGCCGTCGTACTCCATGACGAAGGGAACACCCGCGCCGTCGCGATACTGCTGCAGCAGGCGGCGCACTCCGAGTCGCATGTCGAACGAGACCGGACCGTCGGGGCTCGTGGCCTCCCACGGCCGAAGCCATCCGCGATTCGAAAGGAGCTCCTGCTGCAGCACGCGCGCGTCGCGCTGCTTCACAAGTCGGATCGAGACCGGACCATGGCGCCGCGGAGTGCTGAGCTCCATCCGTCCCCCTCGTGCCGAGCGGCGATCAGAGGTTCGCCGCGAACTCCTTGAACCAGGGTCGCAGGTCTGGACCGAGATCGTCGCGATCCGCCGCCAGTTGCACGATGGCCTTGATGTAGTCCACCCTATCGCCGGTGTCGTAGCGGCGACCGCGGAACACGACGCCGTACACGCCGGGGCCATCGGGATCCGCCGCGAGCTCCTGCAGGGCGTCCGTGAGCTGGATCTCGCCGCCCTTGCCCGGCTCGGTGCGCTCGAGGATGTCGAACACCGACGGCGCGAGCACGTAGCGCCCGATCACGGCGAGATTCGACGGCGCGTCCTCTTTGTTGGGCTTCTCGACGAGACCCGTGACCCTGACGATGTCGTCGCGATCGGTGGCCTCGGCCGCAGCGACGCCGTAGAGCTGGATGTGGTCGGGATCGACCTCCATGAGAGCGACGATGGCCGCGCCCGTGCGCTCGTGCTCGGCGATCATCGTCGTGAGCAGCTCATCGCGATCGTCGATGAGGTCGTCGCCGAGCATGACGGCGAACGAGGATTCGCCCACATGTGCCTTGGCGCGAAGAACGGCGTGGCCGAGTCCCTTGGGCTCGCCCTGGCGGACGAAGTGGATGTCGGCGAGATCGCTCGACTCCAGAACGCGGTGCAGGCGCTCGTAGTCGCCCTTGTCCTTCAGCTTCACCTCGAGCTCCGGCACCGAGTCGAAGTGATTCGAGATCGCGTTCTTGTTGCGACCGATGATGACGAGGATGTCGTCGATCCCCGCGGCCGCCGCCTCTTCCACGACGTACTGGATCGCCGGCTTGTCGACGACCGGCAGCATCTCCTTGGGCATCGCCTTCGTAGCGGGCAGGAATCGTGTGCCGAGGCCAGCGGCAGGGATGACGGCCTTGAAGGGCTTATGCGGCATGCCGAGAACTCTACCGTCACCAGGACTCCACCTGCTGTCCACCGTTCGGCGGTCTGCTGGTCGCACGCACCTACAATCGACTCATGCCGAACTCCGTCCACGACGAGAAGCGCGCGCTGCGCGCGGATCTTCGCGAGCGACGACAGCTGCTGTCGGAGAGCGCGCGGGATGCCGCGGCCACCGGCATCCGCGAGCAGCTCGACGCCTTGGTCGATCGCCTCGGCGTCACGTCGATGTCGTGCTACCTGTCGACGACGACCGAACCGGGCACGCACGAGTTCGTCGAGCTGGCCGTTGCCCGCGGCATCCGGGTCCTCCTTCCCATCACGCGTGCGGACGGTCTTCTGGACTGGGCGGTCGCGACCCCGGACGGCGACATCGCGGAGGGGCTCTTCGGCTTGCCCGAACCGGTCGGCGAAGTCCTCGGGCCCATCGCCGTGAACGACGTCGATGTGCTCGTGATCCCCGCCGCCGCGGTCGGCCGGGACGGCATGCGGCTCGGCTGGGGACGCGGGTACTTCGACAAGACGCTGGGCTCGATGGAGAAGTGCCCGCCCGTCTACGCCGTCGTCTTCGACTCCGAAGTCCTCGACGACATCCCCTCCGACGAACGGGACGAACCTGTAACGGGCGTCGTGACGCCGACCCGCACTCTGACCCTTTCGCCCTCGCGGCGCTGAACCGACACGAGAGTCCATGCCTACCTACGCCTACGCCTGCAAACAGTGCGGCCACCGTTTCGACGCCGTCCAGTCCTTCGCCGATGCGGCGCTCACCGAGTGCCCCGAGTGCGGCGGACCGCTGCGCAAGGAGTACGGCTCGATCGGGGTCACCTTCAACGGATCGGGCTTCTACCGCACCGATTCGCGCGCCAAGACGTCATCCTCCGACACGTCGAGCTCGTCGTCCGGATCGTCGTCCTCGGGTGGCAGCGACTCGTCTTCTTCGACATCATCGAAGTCGGAGGCGAAGGCCTCCCCCGCACCAGCGGGTTCGTAACCGGCGCACGCGCGCCGTGAGGGGGCAGCACATGATCCAGGGTTTCAAGGAGTTCATCACACGCGGAAACGTCATCGACCTCGCCGTCGCGGTGGTCATCGGCGCAGCGTTCACAGCGGTCGTCAACGCGATCGTCGCGGGACTCATCAATCCGCTCATCGCACTCGTCTTCAAGGCCGACAGCCTCGACCAGGTCGGCCCGACCATCACCGGCCTGCAGGGCCAGGAGGTCTTCTTCCCCCTCGGCGCGATCGTCGGAGCCATCATCAGCTTCCTCGCCGTGGCCGTCGTGGTCTACTTCGTGTTCGTCTTCCCCATGAACAAGTTCAAGGAGCGTGCGGCAGCGCGCGCGGGCGTCGCTGAAGAGGCACCGGCAGGACCCACGGACGTCGAGCTGCTCACGCAGATCCGCGACCTGCTCGAGCGTCAGACGGGCGTATCCGTCTCGACGACTCCCCCGGCCGGCGACGCACCCAAGGCCTAGGACGAACGATCACCTAGGACGAACGATCAATAGTGCGGCGGGACGTCCTGCCGCATGCGGTCGTCATTGGGGCCACCCGACGGGGGGTCGGATGCCGCGGCATCCGACTCCTCGACGGGCTCGGCCGTCGTGCCCGGCGCCGGGGTGAGCTTCACCCGACGCGAGCCGGGCACGTGCACGACCTTCTGACGCTCGGGATCAGTCGACATCGATCGGCTGCGTGACGGTGCCGGCGCGGGGCTGATCGGGGTCGACCCCGAGCAGCGCCGCGATGCGCGCCGCGACGCTGGCGGGATCGTTGTACAGATCGAACGAGTGCACCCGCACGTAGTGCCAGCCGAGGCGCCGCAGGATCTGCGGACGCAGGCGCAGCGACTCGCGCAGCGACTCCCCGATCGTCTCGGGGTCGCTCTCGGCGACGACCGCCTTGCCTTCGTACTGCGCGACGAGCGGAAGCAGTCCGCGGTAGTGCACGTCGACCGCGACCCCCAGGGCCCGCAGCTCGCGCGCGAGCGCGAGGGTCAGGGGATCGGCGAGGTCCTCGAGTCGGGCGTCGCGCCCCCGCGCGGCGAGTCCGCCGAGGATGCTCATGATGATCGCGGCACCGTACTCGAGGCGTCCGTCCTCGAACGCCGTCGGGCGGATCGAAGAGACGATCACCATCGATCGGCGGGCGCGCGTCATCCCGACCGTGAGGAGTCGCTCGCCGTCGGGCGTGGACAGGTCGCCGAAGTCGCTCAGGACACGCCCGTGCTTCGTGAGGCCGAACCCGAGCGAGAACACCACGCGGTCGCGACTCTCGGCGACGGACTCCTCGAGCGTCAGCACCGCGAACGGCTCGGCCGTGTCGCGCGAGACGAAGTCGGCGACGTCGGTACGACCCGCGAACGCGTGCTCGACGGCGGCGCGGATGCGCTCGGCATGCTTGGCACTCGCCGTCACGACCATGAGCGACTCGTTGCCACGGTTCACGGCGTGCTCGACGACAAGAGTCACGACGCGCGCGACCTCGGCATCCGGACTCTCGACGGCTCCCGTGACCGGATCGGGCATCCCCGTCCCGCCCTCGACGTAGTCGACGCTGAGACTCCCCCGCCCGAGGTACGAACCCGCCCACGGATACGAGACGATCTCGCCGCCGTAGAACGCGGCGTTGACGAGCTCGGCGAGGTCCTCGCCGCCCGCGCGGTAGCTGCGCGTCAGGGTCTCGACGGGGACGATCTCGGCGAGACGCTCGAAGACGCTCGCCTCATCGAAGGGCTCGGGCTCCTCGGCGCGCGGCGCCGACGTCATGCGGAACGCGTCTTCGGGGGCCGGGGCCGGGCCGGTCGCGATCCGGAACGGCGTCGGCTTCTGGGTCACGGGGTCACCGAACACGACGATCTGGCGCGCGCGACGCAGCGCGGGCGCGGCCTCGGCGATGCACAGGGCGGCGGCATCCGCGATGATCACGACGTCGAACCCGAAGTCGTCGGGAATCGACGGCACGTCGTACGGAGACGCGAGCCACACCGGAGCGAGCGTCCGCAAAAGCGAGGGTGCGGCGTCGAACGCGGCGCGCGGCGTCGCGGCGCCGTCCTTGAGCGCGCGCTTGAGCGCGTCCGCCTCGGCCGCGTCATCGACGATGCCGATGCGCCACTGCGTCGCGAGCTGAGCCGCGAGGAGGGGTCCGGATGCCTGGGCATGCGCCTCGTCGACGAGACGGAAGTCGCGCTCGAGGCGATCGACGACGGCGGTGTTGGCGCCCAGGAGCGCACGCTCGGAGCGCAGGAGGTGCTCGAGCGCGGACTGCCACCACGCGAACTCGAGCTCGGCGCCCACGAGCTTCTCGGGCACGTGCCTGACCGAGAGCTCGGTGAGCAGCGGCTCCAGGCCGAGGCTTGCGAGCTCGGTGCGCAGCGTCGCGCGCTCGACGAGATTGTCGAAGACCGCGGACTCCGCGGCGAGGCCCGCGAGCGTGCGCACGAGCTCGGCGACGGGCAGGGTCGAGAGGCGATCCGCGTCGCCGCGTCCGAGCGCGGCATCCAGTTCCGCGAGCTCGGCGTCCACGCGCTGCCACGCGACCTGCACGTCGGCGATGCCGATCGGGATCTCGGGCGTGACGCCGGCGTCGACGAACCGCTGCCACTGTGTGCGCTGCTGCTGGATGCGCACGAGCGCCTCGTGCATGTCGACGACGTGGACGCCGGGGCGGACGTACTCCTTCGACAGCCGCTTGAGGCGGCGGCGGTTGGCGCTCGACATCTCGGGCGCGTCGCGGCGCGGGCCGTGGGCCTGGATGAGCTCGCCGAGCGGCCGCTCGAACACCGTGAGACTGAACCGGTCGAGCGAGTCGCGGATGCCCTGCAGGAGCCGCAGGTATGCGCCGAGCTCGGCGATCGTCTGGAACGGACGCATGTGCGTCTGCGCGATGAGCTCGTACCCGCGCTCGAGCAGGGCGGGGACCTCCTGCCGGTGCAGGCGGCTCGCGAGCGCATGAGCGCCGCGGGCGTCCTCCGTCGTGGCGAAGCTCACGCCGTACCACGGCGAGTCATCGGGCCCGAAGCGGAACTCCCCCATGCGCGCCGCCGCGGCGAGCTTGGCCGCCGCTTCGGGGCGATTCTCGGCGAGGCGCTCGAGGGTGCGCGGGTCGAAGCGCGCGGAGGTCGCCGCATCCGGGGACTCCGCCGACAGGGTCGAGAGGGCGCGGAGCACGTCGAGCGCCGAGACGCCGAGCGCGGGATGACGCACCGTCACGGCGCCGCGATAGTCGCGCAGCACGCCGCGCAGGCGCACGAGCGCATCGTCGATGTCGGCGACCTTGGGCTTCTCCGCCTTCTCGTTGCGTCCGATCGCCCGCACGAGATCGCGCTGCAGATGCCGGGGCGAGACGGCGAGTCCGGGCAGGCCGATGCCGGCGAGCCTGTGGCGTGCCCCTTCGAGGGTCGATCGGCGCGCGCTCACGACGAGGACGCGCTTGCCGTCGCGCACGAGCGCGCCGACGGCGTTGATGACGGTCTGCGTGCCGCCGGTGCCCGGCAGGGTGTGCACGGCGAGCGACTGCCCGGCGACGATGCGCGCGAGGACGTCCTCCTGCTCGGCGTCGGCGTCGAGCAGGTAGTTGTCGGATGCCGGGGCCCGCTCGTCCGGATTCGTGCGCGCCCGCACCTCGCGCACCGCCGCGAGACGCTCGCGGTCGTCGTGATGCCCCGCGAGCGCGTTCAGGATCGGATGATCGAGGTTCGCGGCATCCGCCCGCATCGCCGTCCCGACGTCGCCGAAGCTCGAGACGAGCAGACGCGGCTGCACCGTGAACGACGGGATCGTCGCCGTCAGGGCGCGAAGGCGGTCGATGACGGGCTGCGGCTTGAAGACGCCTTCGTCGTAGGCGAGCGCGGCGAGGCCCTGCGCGTCGACGATGATGCCGAAGTGCTCCGCGAGCGTCGTCACGAGCTGCGGGTTCACGGCGTACGCGCCGTGCAGCTTCACTTCGAAGTCGGTCTGGTGGCGCCGGATCGCGAGCGGCCGCAGCAGGACGGGAGCGCAGAAGTCGTCCTCGCCGACGCGCCACGACGCGAGCCCGACAGACAGGTGCACGGTGTCGAGGCCGCGGGTCGTGCGCAGTTCGACGCTCTTGTTCGTGATGCGCTCGGCCGCCATCCGCGCCGTGCGCAGTGCGACCTCGTCGCGGAAGAGCCCGGACAGCAGCGTCGAGCGCCCCGTCAGGAACTGCGGCAGACTGCCGGGGTGCGCTTTGGTGATCTCGATCGCGGCGTCGTCGCTCGCCATGTGCAGAAGCGTCGAGCGACCGCCCAGCTGACCCGCTTCGGTCTGCAGACGTTCGCGTTCGGGGTCGGCGATGTGCGCGACCGTCACCCCGGGCTCGGCCACGGCGAGGTCGCCGGGCGTCGCCGTCGGGTCGGATTCGTCCGCACCGGCCGGATTGTCATCCGCCAAGGTGCTCCCGTCTGCTCGCCACACACGGCCACCCTAGGCGGCGACACGCGGAGCCCCTTGCATCTGCGCCGGGTTTCGCGGTATTGGAGGCTGGTCACTTCTCCTTGGGGGCTCGACCGCCCGGCCGCCCTGTCATGGTCGCCTGCCCGGCGTTCTCCTCCTCCCCAGGCCCGGTGCGACGCGTCCTCCTCCCCAGCTCGTCCGGCATCGCGCCCGGCGCGCCGCCCCACCGGAAGGATCGTGTCATGACCGGATCGCCCCGCTACCTCGTCCACCCCTCACCCGTCGGCGACATCATCATCGTCACCGACGACGACAGCATCCTCACCCTGCATCCCTTCGACGGTCCGCTCGGCGCGGAGCTCGAGCGCATCGCGCTGACGCTGCACGCCGTTCCCGAACCCGCCGCGCTTCGCGCTGAAGATCAGGCGTCCGATCCGGCGGCCATCGCCGCCGCGCAGCTCGATGAGTACTTCGAGGGCGAGCGGCGGGCGTTCGACCTCCCCCTCGACTGGAGCGGCGTGCGCGGCTTCACGGGCGAAGCGCTCGCGGCCGTCTGCGACATCCCGTACGGCGAGACGGCGGGCTACGGCGAAGTCGCGATCATGGCCGGCCGGCCGCGCGCGGCGCGGGCGGTGGGCACGGCGTGCGCATCGACGCCGTTCTCGATCGTCGTCCCCGTGCACCGGGTCGTGCGCGCCGACGGATCGCTCGGCGAATACGGCGGGCGCCCCGACATCAAACGCTCCCTGATCGACCTCGAACAGCAGACCCTCGGCGCCGCGGGCGTGTAGGCCGCCCGTGCACGAGTGCGGCCCCGGGGAGGATGCCATCCGCCCCGGGGCCGCGAACCACGGTCGTGCTGGTGCCTCCTAGTGGCTCGTCGCCTTCTCGGCGCCGAATCCGGTCAGCGAGCGGACGTCCATCTCGGCCGCCAGCTTCGGATCCTCGTCCTTCTTCGACGTCACCGAGCCGAGCCAGCCGAGGAAGAACCCGAGCGGGATCGAGACGATGCCCGGGTTGTTCAGCGGCCAGATCGCGGTGCCGACCTTGAAGACGCTCGTGCCGTCGGCCGGGCCCCAGAACACGGGCGAGAGGAGGATGAGCACGACGCACGAGATGAGTCCGCCGTACATGCTCCACACCGCACCGCGCGTCGTGAAGTTGCGCCAGAAGAGCGAGTACAGAATCGTCGGCAGGTTCGCCGAGGCCGCCACCGCGAAGGCGAGCGCCACGAGGAACGCGACGTTCTGACCCTGCACGCCGATGCCGCCGAGGATCGCGAGAACACCGATCACGATCACCGTGCGACGTGCGACCTTGACCTCACCGCCCTCGGGGACGTTGCCCTTCTTGACGACGTTCGCGTAGATGTCGTGCGCGAACGACGCCGCCGCCGTGATCGTGAGCCCCGCGACGACCGCGAGGATCGTCGCGAACGCGACCGCCGAGATGAACCCGAGCAGCACGGGGCCGCCGAGGTGCAGCGCGAGCAGGGGTGCCGCCGAGTTGACGCCACCGGGCGCTGCGGCGATCTCCTCCGGCCCGACGAGCGCGCCGGCGCCGTAGCCGAGCACGAGCGTGAGCAGGTAGAACAGGCCGATGAGCCAGATGGCCCACACGACCGAGCGACGGGCTTCCTTCGCCGTGGGCACCGTGTAGAAGCGCATCAGCACGTGCGGCAGACCCGCCGTGCCGAGCACGAGCGCGATCGCGAGCGAGATGAAGTCCCACGGGTTGGCGCCGTACTGCAGTCCCGGTCCGAGGATGGCCTCCCCCTTCGGCGACATCTCCACGGCCTTGCCGAGGAGCGTGTCGAGGCTGAAGCCGTTGATCGCGAGCACCCAGATCGTCATGACCAGCGCCCCGCCGATGAGCAGGAACGCCTTGACGATCTGCACCCAGGTCGTGCCCTTCATGCCGCCGACGAGCACGTAGACGATCATGAGGACGCCCACGACGGCGACGACGATCGACTGTCCGAGCTGGTCGCTGATGCCGAGCAGCAGCGACACGAGGCCGCCGGCGCCCGCCATCTGCGCGAGCAGGTAGAAGAAGCACACCGCGAGGGTCGTGATCGCGGCCGCCATGCGCACGGGACCCTGCTTGAGTCGGAAGGACAGCACGTCGGCCATCGTGAACTTGCCCGTGTTGCGCATGAGCTCGGCGACGAGGAGCAGCGCGACGAGCCACGCGACGAGGAACCCGATCGAGTACAGGAACCCGTCGAAGCCGTTGATCGCGATGGCGCCGCAGATGCCGAGGAACGACGCGGCCGAGAGGTAGTCGCCCGAGATCGCGAAACCGTTCTGCGGCCCCGTGAACGAGCGGCCGGCTGCGTAATAGTCCGCCGCCGTCTTGTTGTTGCGACTCGCGCGGATGACGATGAACAGCGTCACGGCGACGAATGCGCCGAAGATCGAGATGTTCAGGATGGGGTTGTTCTCCACGGTCTGCACCGCGGCGTGGATCGCTCCGAAGACGTCGTTCATGCCGAGACCCCGTTCTGTCCTGACTCCTTGGATTCGAGGTCCTCGCGGATCTCAGCGGCGATCGGGTCGAGCTTGCGGTTGGCGTACGCGACGTAGCCCATCGTGATGGCGAAGGTCGTCACGAACTGGCCGAGGCCCAACAGCAGGCCGACGTTGATGTTGCCCCACACGGGCGTCGCCATGAACGCCGGGGCGAACGACGACAACAGGACGAACGTGAAGTACCAGACGAGGAACGCGATCGCCATGGGGAAGACGAAGCTGCGTTGCCGCCGCTTCAGCTCCGTGAATCGCGGGGATCGCTCCTCCGCGATGTAGTCGATGCCACCGGGGGGTGCGGCATCCGTCCGGGACTCGGACATGTGGCCTCCTTGCCTACATGGATGCGGCGCAGCGCTGCGCCGCCGGGGGACCGACCCCAGCAGGGGGCGCCGAGGCCGGTGGTAGGGTCGACGCTACGAAAGACGGCGAAGACGCCGTACCCCCGGAAGTAGGTAATGCGTGGGCGCAGCACCGGTGAGCAACGAATCGGGCGAGCACCTCGTCGCGCGCGCCGTCGAGCAGCTCACGCGACGTACGCGCTTCCCCGTCGCGTTCGGCGGCCTCGAGAAGGACGGCTCGGTCCACGTGACGGCGATCACCGGCGCCCGCACGCAGCACCTGCAGGGGCTCGTCGTCGGCAAGGGCCGGGGCCTCGGCGGCAAGGCGCTCGTCGAGAAGCGGCCCCGCCTCGCCCTCGACTACCGGTCGTCGCGCAGCATCACGCACGACTACGACCGGATGATCCTCGGCGAGGGTATCTCGACGCTGTTCGCCGTGCCGATCGTCGTGGCGGGCCGTGCGCGCGGGGTCATCTACTGCGGGTCGTGGTCGGAGGCGCCCGTCGGCGATGTCGTCGCCGGCCCCGCGTTCGAGGTCGCGACCGAGCTCGCGACCGAACTCCGGGTGCGCGACGAGGTCGAACGGCGCGTGTCGCTCGCTCCCGTGACGGCACCGATCCCGGTCTTCGGTGCCTCGGCGCGGGAAGAGCTGCGCGAGAGCTATGCCGAACTGCGCAGCATCGCGGCGAGCGTCGAGGACGCCGCCCTGCGTCAACGCCTCGAGGTGATCGAGCGTCGCCTGGCATCCATCTCGACCGATGCTCCGGCCGAGCCGCTCTCGCTCGACGTGCGGCTCTCGCCGCGCGAGACCGACGTGCTCGCGTGCGCCGCGCTCGGCGCGACGAATGCCGAGATCGCCGCGACGCTCGCACTGAAAGAGGTCACGGTCAAGTCGTACCTGCAGGCGGCGATGGGGAAGCTGGATGCCTCGACCCGCCACGCGGCCGTTGCCAAAGCACGTCGCGCGGGACTTCTGCCCTGACATAGTCCTGCACAATTCCGGTCACAATTCGCGTATTGTGCGCTTCATGGCCCGCAGAATCGTGCACCAGCTCGTCGACGACATCGACGGAACCGTCCTCGAGGTCGGAGAGGGCGAGACGGTGCTCTTCTCCCTCGACGGTGTCGCGTACGAGATCGATCTCACCGACGACAACGCAGCCGCGCTGCGGTCGGCGCTCGAGCCGTATCTCGCAGCAGGGCGTTCGATCTCGTCGTCGCGCGCCGTGACGTCATCACCGGCGGGTCGCAAACGCCGCCGCCCGGGTCAGCAGGATTACAGCGCGATCCGCGATTGGGCCAAGTCCAACGGCTATCAGGTCTCGGAGCGGGGCCGGGTTCCGGCATCCGTCATCGAAGCCTATGAAGCAGCTCATTGAAGCGTGAGAATTCGCAGGCCATAGGCGACGCAAATAACACTCATTCCGGGCGGCCTCGCGGGCGAACCGGGATGCGTTCACGCGGCGTGTCGCGGGGAGAGCGAGGCTCCTTTCACGTCATGGGACCTCCGGTTCACACCACGAGATCACGACCCCCGCGCGTGAACGCGAAGTTCAATCCCCACGCAGATCATCCTCCGTCCATGTGAACGCGAAGTTCAATCCCCACGCAGGTCATCCGGCGCCCGTGACCTCTGCTGCAGACCGTAGGAGAAACGCTACGAGTCGGCCGTCGAACCGGCCGATGCAGCTGCTTTCTCCTACGGTCTGCGACGTCCCGCGATCTACAGGTCGCGGAGGATGTCCTCCACGCGGTCCTTGGCGTCGCCGAAGAGCATGTGGGTGTTGTCGCGGAAGAACAGCGGGTTCTGCACGCCGGCGTATCCCGATGCCATCGACCGCTTGAAGACGATGACGTTCTCGGCCTCCCACGCGCGGATGACGGGCATCCCCGCGATCGGTGACGACGGGTCCTCGGCGGCCGCAGGGTTGACCGTGTCGTTCGCGCCGATCACGAGCACGACCGACGTCGACGCGAGGTCGTCGTTGATCTCGTCCATCTCGAGCACGATGTCGTAGGGCACCTTCGCCTCGGCCAGGAGGACGTTCATGTGACCCGGCAGACGGCCGGCGACGGGATGGATGCCGAACCTCACCTCGACGCCGCGACCCTGCAGTTTCGACGCGAGCTCCGCGACCGGATACTGCGCCTGCGCGACGGCCATGCCGTAGCCGGGCACGATCACGACGCTCGACGTGTCGGCGAGCAGGGACGCTGCGGCCGCGGCATCCATCTCCCGGTACTCGCCGTCTTCTTCACCTGACGACGAAGGCGCCGCGATGCCGAATCCGCCGGCGATGACCGACAGGAACGACCGGTTCATCGCCTTGCACATGATGTAGCTGAGGTACGCACCCGACGAGCCGACGAGTGCACCCGTGATGATGAGCAGGTCGTTGTTCAGCAGGAAGCCCGCCGCAGCGGCCGCCCACCCCGAGTAGCTGTTGAGCATCGACACCACGACGGGCATGTCTCCGCCGCCGATCGACGCGACCAGGTGCCAGCCGAGGGCGAGCGCGAGGACCGTGACGGCGATCAGCAGCCGCGTGTCGGGCACGATCACGTACCAGACGGTCAGCCCCGCGAACACGACGAGTGCGCCAAGGTTGAGCACGTTCTTGCCCGGCAGCACCAGGGGCTTGGACGACATGCGGCCCGAGAGCTTGAGGAACGCCACGATCGAGCCGGTGAACGTGACCCCGCCGATGAAGACGCCGATGAAGACCTCGGCGTGATGGATGTCGCGCAGCGCGCCCGTGAGTCCGCCGTCGTAGAGGGCTCCGTTCCAGCCGACGAGGACGGCGGCCGCGCCGACGAAGGAGTGCAGCAGGGCGATGAGCTCGGGCATCCCGGTCATCTCGACGATCCGTGCCCGCCACAGGCCGATCGACCCGCCGATGAGCACGGCGACGACGAGGATCACGATCGGCACGACGTCGGTCGCGCCGCCGACGAGCACGAGCCATACCGTCGCGGCGATCGCGATGACCATGCCGGCGATGCCGAACGACACCCCACGGCGCGAGGTCTCGTGCCTCGACAGTCCCGCGAGGCTCAGGATGAACAGCAGCGCCGCGACGAGATAGGCCGCCTGCGCGATGGCGTACGGGGTCACTGCGCGTCACCCTTCGAGAACATGCGCAGCATGCGGCGCGTGACGGCGAAGCCGCCGAAGATGTTGATGGATGCCAGCAGCACCGCGACACCCGCGAGGACCTGCACGACGAGGGAGTTCGAGGTGAGTTGCAGCATCGCGCCGACGATGATGATGCCCGAGATCGCGTTCGTCACGCTCATGAGCGGCGTGTGCAACGCGTGGGCGACCTTGCCGATGACGTAGAAGCCCACCACGACGGCGAGCGCGAATACCGTCAGGTGCTGGGGCAGAGGTGGTGGCGCGAACGCCGCCGCGAGGAAGAGCAGCGCCGCCGCGAGCACGAAGAAGCCGAGCTTGGCAGCGCCGGGCATCGTCCGTTTCTCCGTGACGACGGGCGCGACCTCGACGGGTGCTGTGACCGGCGCCGCCGACACCTGCACAGGCGGGGGCGGCCAGGTCTCGATGCCGTCGCGCACGACCGTGACCGAGCGCTGCACGATGTCGTCGAAATCGAGGGTGAGCACGCCGTCCTTCGCGGGCGTCAGCAGCGTCAGGAGGTTCACGAGATTCGTGCCGTAGAGCTGCGACGCCTGCGCGGGCAGGCGCCCCGCGAGATCGGTGTAGCCGAGGATCGTCACGCCGCCGGGGGTCACGATCCTCTCCCCCGCGACCGAGCCCTCGACGTTCCCGCCCTGCGCCGCCGCCATGTCGACGATCACCGAGCCCGGCTTCATCGACGCGACGTCCGCGGCCGTGAGCAGTCGCGGCGCCGCGCGGCCCGGGATCAGCGCGGTCGTGATCACGATGTCGACGTCGGCGGCCTGCTCCGAGTAGATCTCGGCCGCGCGGCGGTCGTACGCCTCGCTCGTCGCCTTGGCGTAACCGTCGGTGGATGCCGCAACCTCGACATCCACGGGCAGGTACTCGCCGCCGATCGACTTGACCTGGTCGGCCACCTCGGGGCGGGGATCGGTCGCCCGCACGATCGCGCCGAGGCTCGAGGCAGCGCCGATCGCGGCGAGTCCCGCGACGCCCGCTCCCGCGACGAGGACCTTCGCGGGCGGGACCTTCCCGGCCGCCGTCACCTGCCCCGTGAAGAAGCGTCCGAACTCGTGCGCGGCCTCGACGACGGCGCGGTAGCCGGCGATGTTCGCCATCGACGAAAGCACATCCATCGACTGGGCCCGTGAGATCCGCGGCACGGCGTCCAGCGCGATCGCCGTGATCCCCCGAGTCGCGAGCGCCGCCCTCAGCTCGGGCCGCAGCGCCGGAGCGAGCAGCGCGAAGAGCGTCGCGCCGTCGGCGAGGAGCGCGATCTCGGCATCGGTCGGCGCATCCACCTTCAAGACGATCGGCGAACTCCACGCGGTCGAACGATCGACGGTCGTCGCGCCGGCGTCGAGGTACGCGGCATCCGGAAACGACGACGCCTCCCCCGCGCCCGTCTCGACCTGCACGTCGTAACCCAGCTGTCGCAGCTTGGCGACGGTCGACGGTGTCGCGGCGACGCGATTCTCACCGGGCCTCTCGGCGACGATGCCGATGAGTGTCATGCGGAGCTCCTCTGCTGCCTGTCACCCGAGGTTCGCAGGGCGACAAGAACCGACTCTAGAGGTCGTCAGCGTGCGATCGAGCGCTCGCAACCCCTTCGTGACACGTCAAGATCACGGGTTCTTGTCATCAGCGGAAACCGCGCGGTCGATCCACACCGCCGCCCACACGGCGCCGAGTCCGAGCGCGATGACGAGTCCCTGGATGACGAGGGCGTACCCGCCGGTCGTGAAGTTGGCCTGGATCAGGATCGGCGCGACGATCGGCGGCACGACGGCGACCACGACGACGAGCCAGGAGAGCGGATGCCTCCCCCGCGCGATCACCCAGCCCCCGATGGCCGCGAGCAGGACGACGAATCCCTGGTTGAGCACGAAGGCCCAGAACGCCACCGGCTCGGTGATGTTGCCCACACCACGCTCGAGCCCGAAGGTCGCCCACAGGCACAGCACGACCCACACCAGGGTGACGCCCCCGACACGGCGCATGCCGGAGGTCGGCAGGATCGCGAGGGATGCCGTCATCGCGGCGAGGATCAGCACGAACTGGAAGATGTTGACGAACGGCACGTCGTTGCGGATCGTGCCGGCGTACGTCTCGGACTGCAGAATCGCCGAGAAGTCCGTCGCGATCGCGAGATATGTCGCGAACAGCATGCCCACGACGGCCGCGCCGTAGCGCGCACCGCGGTCGAACGGGATCGTGGGGGCCATGGCGCGAGACTAGCCGATCGGCGCCCCCGTAGACTCGGGAGCGACACGGGGGCGGTGGAGATGGCAGGCGAGAAGCGCGAGAACGCAGACGGCACGTCGCGCCGCGACTTCTTCCGCAAGGCCGGGCTCGGGGCGGCCGGCATCGCGATCGGCGGATCGGCGGGTGCCGCGATCACGGCGGCCGCGACGACGCATCCTCCCGAGTTCGCTCCCCTCTCACCCCGGCACACGCCGGGCTTCGATCACATCGTCGTCGTCATGTTCGAGAACCGCAGCTTCGACAATCTTCTCGGCCATCTCTACACGGCGCAGGAGAAGAGCAAGGCCGAGTTCGACGGCATCCTGCAGGGCGACTACGCCAACAAGGCCCCTGACGGCACCGTGATCCCCGCGTACGTCTACGAGGGCCCGACCGATTCGGTCATGCAGCAGCCGCAGCCCGACCCCGGCGAGACGTATCCCCACGTCAACACGCAGCTGTTCGGCATCGTCGAACCCGAGGGCAACGCCGACATCGCGCGGTACGGGCAGAAGGATCCGTACAACGCTCCGGCCCCGGGTGAATCGCCCGCGAACGACGGCTTCGTGAAGGACTACGTCATCAACTACCGGGTCGCGAAGAAGCGCGAGCCGAAGCCCGAGGAGTACAAGGTCGCGATGGGCGGGTTCTCGCCCGACATGCTGCCCGTCGTCTCGACCCTGGCACGCGAGTTCGCCGTGTACGACCGCTGGTTCTCGGGCGTGCCGTCGCAGACGTTCTGCAACCGCATGTTCTTCCACGCGTCCACCTCGAACGGGTACGTCGTCAACCACACGGGCGACGACTACTACAAGTGGATCAACGGTCCCGAAGCCCCGACGATCTTCAACCGTCTCGAAGAGGCCGGGCTGAGCTGGCGCGTCTACTACGACGAGTCGCAGCTCGTCTCGCTCACCGGCATGCTGCACGCTCCCGTGCTGCAGAAGTACTGGAAGTCGAACTTCCGCGTCATGTCGCAGTTCCACCACGACGCGCGCACGGGCAACCTCCCCGCGTACGCGTTCATCGAGCCGCGCATGGTCTTCGACCACAACGACATGCACCCGCCGTGGGGCGAGCTCAAAGAGGGCTACCTCGACCTCGGCGACGGCACCGGCATCCAGATCCAGAACAGCGCGTGGTCCGACGTCCGTGCGGGCGACGCGCTCGTGCAGGAGATCTACGACGCGGTGCGGACCGCGGCATCCCCTCGCGGTTCCAACGCCATGAACACGGCGCTCGTCATCACCTTCGACGAGCACGGCGGCACGTACGACCACGTCGCTCCGCCGAGCGCCGTCCCCCCGGACAACGCCGGACCGGGCGAGATGGGCTTCGCGTTCGATCGGCTCGGGCTGCGCGTGCCGTCGATCGTCGTGAGCGCCTACACCGCGGCGAACACCGTCATCCACGACGAGATGCACCACGGCTCGGTGATCAACACGGTCTGCCGCGTGCACGGCCTGCGGCCGTTGACGGCGCGGGATGCCGGGGCCAACCCCATCTTCAACGCCGTCAACCTCACGGTGCCCCGGCAGCCGTACGCGTGGCCGCAGCCGAAGTCGCTCTACAATCCGCCGAACGCCGAGGCGAAGCCGATCCCCGACGAGAAGCACCGCAAGCGCCCCCTCACGGCGCCCGCGCGCGGGCTCATGGGGCTTCTCGCGTCGCGGTTCGACCCGGGCAGCAAGGTGCCGACGACGTACGGCGAGGCGTACGACGCGCTGACCGGTCGCGGCGAGGGCCTGTTCGGCACGGTCGACGACCCCGAGAAATGACCTTCGTGAGCTGAGCGCGGCCGGAGCCGTTCCGGCACGGTCGACGACCCGAAATGACGATCTGCGTCAGCTCACGGCGGCGGCGATGGATGCCTCGAGGATGTCGAGTCCCTCGGCGAGCTCGTCCTCGCCGACCGTGAGCGGCGGCGCGATCCGGAAGACGCCGCCCAGGCCCGGAAGCTGAACAATGTTGACGTGCAGGCCGCGGCGCAGGCACTCGTCCGTGACGGCGGCGCCGAGTTCGTGGGCCGGCGCCTTCGACGCGCGGTCGCGCACGAGCTCGACACCCTGCAGCAGCCCGCGTCCGCGCACGTCGCCGACGACGTCGAGGCGTTCCTGCATCCCGAGCAGCCGGTCTCGCATCGCGAGTCCGAGCACACGTGCGCGCTCGACGAGTCCGTCGCGCTCGATCACGCGCAGCACGGCGAGCGCGACGTTCGCCGCGAGCGGGTCGGACACGTGGGTCGTGAAGAAGAGGAAGCCGCGCTCGTGGGCGCGTTCCTCGATCTCGGCCGAGGTCACGACGGCGGCGACGGGCAGCCCCGCACCGAGCGTCTTGGACAGCGTCAGGATGTCGGGCACGACGCCGTCGCGCTCGAACGCGTACATCGTGCCCGTGCGACCGAGCCCTGTCTGCGCCTCGTCGAGGATGAGCAGCATCCTACGTTCGTCGCACAGCTCCTTGAGGCGTGCGAGATATCCGACCGGCAGATCGATGATGCCGCCCGACGAGAGGATCGGCTCGATCAGGACCGCCGCGAGGCTGCCCGACGAGGCCGCATCGACGAGGCGGATCCCGTAGTCGAGCTCGGCCTCCCAGTCGTACGATCCGTCCGCGCGGCGGAAGGGCGAGCGGTACGCGTTCGGCGTCGGCAGCACGAGGCTGCCGGGCACGGCGGGGCCGTAGCCCTGGTGGCCGGCGGAGAAGGTGAGGGATGCCGCGCCCGACGTCATCCCGTGCCACGAGCGGTCGAACGACACGATCTCGTACTTGCCGGTGACGAGCTTGGCCATCTTGATCGCGGCCTCGTTCGCCTCGGCGCCCGTCGTGAGGAGGAGGGTCTTGGAGAGCGACGGCGGGAGCGTCGCCGCGAGGGCGGTCGCGGCATCCACCACCGGCTCACTCAGCATTCCGCTGTAGAGGTGATCCAGGTTCTCGAGCGAGTCGGTGGCGGCGGCGACGATGTCGGGATGCGCGTGCCCGAGCACGGCGCTCATCTGTCCCGAGGTGAAGTCCAGGATGCCGCTGCCTTCGCTGTCGTACACGTACGAGCCGCGCGCGCTCGTGATGATGCGAGGTGTGAACTTTCCGCCATAGCGGACGAGGTGCCGGTCGGCGCGGGCCCAGAAGTCTGCGGATTCAGTCACGCGGCCGAGCCTAGCCGCGCTGCGTTACAGGGGCGTCACCTCGTCGCCGACAGCGATGGTGCCCCGCTCCTGTGGAACGAGCCAGACCCCGAAGAAGGTCTTGCCGTCCTTCTTGCGGTACTGCGCCAGCGTGCGGATCGGCTCCTTGCCGCGAGCGAGAGTCGTGGGGTCGATCGTCGTCATGACGCACCGGTCGCACATTCCGGCGACGCGGAACCCGATCGCGCCGAGTCGCAGCGAAGGCCAATCGTCCTCGGCGAAGGGCACATCCCCGTCGATCACCACGTTCGGACGGAAGCGCACCATATCGAGCGATTCACCCGCCCAGTCGTCGAGTTGCGAGAGCGAGGCCTCGCTCGTGAGCAGGAGCGGCCCGACGTCGGCGAGCGAGACGTGGTCACCCGGCAGCCCTCCGTGCTTCGGGTTGACGATGCGCGCGGTCGGGTCGGGCTGCCAGACGAGTCGGGCGTCCCTCCCGAGACGCTCACTGAGCCACGCCGCGGCCTCGGCGCTCGCCGGCAGCGCGGTGCCCTGGCGGGAGTGTCCGACCGGGGTCGGCGCGGAATCCATCGGCACGTCGACCCGCACGGGATCCGACCGCCCGTCGCCGAGCAGGACGCCGCCGTCGGTCAGGATCTCGGCGGTGAGCCCGAGCAGGGAGTTCGCCTCGCGAGCTGTGATCGGTTCGCCGTCCGGGTCGACGACCGCCCAGCGGCGATCGCCCTCGAGGCCCCAGGGCTGCACATGGGCCGCGCGGACGTCGTTGCCCGCGAACGACTTGATCGGATATACGCGGAGCCGGGTCACCTGCACCCGAGAACGCTACCGCGGGATCTTACGTTCAGATCACTCTGCGAGAATCGCCGCGATGCCTCTGGATCCCTTCTTCGCCGAGCGCCTGCGCGTGCACCGCCGCTACCTGCTGGGTCAGGCCGTGCAGCGCGTGAAGCCGGGCGCGAAGACGGGTTCTGCGAAGGCTGCGAAGCCCTCGAAGCTCTCCCCCCGCGAACGCCACCGGCGTGCCGCCCTCGCGTGGGACCGCACCGAGCTCGAGACCGTCGGCACTCCCCCGCCCGACGTGCCGACCGAGGAGCACTCCGTCCCGGTCGACGGGTACCCCGATGTCGTCATGCGCCTCTATAGACCACGGGAGCTCGTTTCGCCGGCCGCGGCAGTGCTGTCCTTCTTCGGTGGAGCCTTCCGCATCGGCGGGGTGGATTTCCCGACGACGGATGCCGCGTACCGCCGCCGTGCCGTCGAGGCGGGCGTGATCGTGGTCGCGGTGCGCTACGCGCTCGCGCCGGAGCACCGGTATCCGACGCAGATCGAGCAGGGCTACGCGGCTCTCGATTGGCTGCACGCGCACGCGGACGAACTGGGCGTCGATCCCGCTCGGATCGCCGTGCAGGGCACGTCGGCGGGTGCGGCGATCGCCGCCGCGGTGACACTCGTCAATCGCGATCGAGCGCGGCATCCTCTTCGCCTGCAGCTTCTCGAGGTGCCCGTCCTCGACCTCACCGCGCGGCACCTCGACCTGCGCCCGACGTGGGCGATGGGCATTCCCGCGGTCGTCGCCCTGCGCGAACTGCGCTCGGTCGCGCGCACGTACCTCCCCGACGCGTCGCGCGCGACGGATGCGTACGCGTCGCCGCTGCGCGCGCCGAACCACGAGGGACTCCCGCCGGCTCTCATCATGACGGCGGAGTACGACCCGCTGCGCGGCCACGGCCCCGCGTACGCGGCGGCGCTCCGCCGCGCCGGGGTCGAGGCCACCGCGGTGCAGTACGACGGAGTTATCCACGACATCTGGATCTTCACCGGTGTGCTCGACGCCGCACGTCGGTGGCACGATCAGGCGGTCGGCGCGCTGCGCACGCTGCACGAAGCCTGACCGGTCAGTCGAACTCCGACACGGCGAACTGGCTCTCGAACCCGTCGTCCAGTCCATCCGGGCCCAGGGGCACCGACTCGCCGATCGCGAACGCCGACCAGGAGATGCTCGGATCATTCATCGTCATGGAGGGAACGTACCTCCGGCGCCCATGGACGCATGGTGAACAGTCGATGACAAGCCCGAGAGCGTGTCCGAGCGGATGCGTAGGGTGGATGACATGTCCACACGAGTCCTGATCTTCGGCGGCCACGGCAAGGTCGCACTCCTGCTCGAGCCCCTGCTCGCCGAACGCGGTGACACCGTGACCGCCGTCATCCGCAATCCGCAGCACGAGGCCGAGGTCGCCGCGACCGGGGCGACGCCGATCGTCTTCGACATCGAGCGGTTCGACACCGACCAGATCGAGAACGTCATCGCGGGCAACGACGTCGTGGTGTGGTCGGCAGGTGCAGGTGGCGGCGATCCGGCGCGCACGCACGCGGTGGATCGGGATGCCGCGATCCGCTCGATCGACGCGGCCGTCGCCGCCGGGGTGCAGCGGTACGTCATGGTGTCGTACTTCGGTGCCGGCCCGGGCCACGGTGTGAGTCCTGACGACTCGTTCTTCGCCTATGCCGAGGCCAAGACCGCGGCCGACGAGCACTTGCGCGCGAGCGGGTTGGACTGGACGATCCTCGCGCCGTCGGCGCTCACGCTCGACGCGCCGACCGGCCGCATCGACGTCGAGGCTTCCGGGCCCGCGTCGGTCCCGCGGGCCGACGTCGCCGCCGTGATCGCGGCCGTGATCCCGGATGCCGCGACCCACCGTCGCGAGATCCGATTCAACTCCGGGCAGACCGAGATCAGCTCACTTTTCGGAGGCTGACTTCAGCGCCGCGCGCACCGTCTCGACGACCTCGGGCCGCACGGCGTACGTGTGCGACTCGGACGGGAACGCGCCGCGGCGCACCTCGTCGGCGTAGGCCGTGACTCCCGCGACCATCTCGCCGTGGAGTGACGCGTACTGCTTCACGAATTTCGCCGTGTGGCCCTCGGTGATGCCGAGCAGGTCGTGCTGCACGAGCACCTGCCCGTCCGCCGCTCCTGCGCCGATGCCGATGACGGGAATGCGCAGCGCCGGCAGGATCGCCGCGACGAGGTCGGCGGGAACGGCTTCGACGACGAGGGCGAAGGCTCCGGCATCCTGCACCGCCAGCGCTTCGCGCGCGAAACGCAGCGCGCTCGTCTCGTCACGACCCTGCGCGCGAAGGCCTCCGAGCGCCGTCGCAGTCTGCGGAGTGAGGCCGATGTGCGCAACGACCGGGATGCCCGCCGCGACGATCGCGCGGATGCGGCTGAGACGGTCCTCGGTCGCCCCTTCGAGTTTGACCGCGTGCGCCCCGGCCTCTTTCGCGAAGCGCATCGCCGTCTCGATCGCCTGCGCGTCGCTCGTCTCGGTCGAGCCGAACGGCACGTCGCACACGATCAGCGGCGTGCGCACGGCTCGGCGCACGGCCTTCGCCAGGGTCAGCATCTCGTCGACGGTGACCGGCACGGTGCTGTCATAGCCCAGCACGACCTGGGCGCCCGAGTCGCCGACGAGCACGATGTCGATGCCCGCCTGTTCGGCGACGCGGCCCGACACGTAGTCGTAGGCGGTCACCATGACGATCTGCTCGCCCGCGCGATGCATCTCGTCGAGGCGCGCGAGAGTCACGGGATTGCGGGTCATGGTTCGCTCCTTGGGGGTGAAGGGCGTGCGGGGATCGACACGTTGTCGATGAGGCGAGTGCGACCGACGCGCACGGCGACGACGACGAGCGCTCCGGCATGGACGGTGGTCAGCGTCGACAGGTCGTCGGGATCGACGATCTCGAGGTATTCGACCTCGAGATCCTGCAAGATCCGGTCGCCGATGGCGCGGAGGGATGCCGCATCCCGCTCCGTCTCGGATGCCTGGGCGATCGCGCTCAGCGCGCGGGGCACGGCGAGCGCTCTCTCGCGCTCCGTCGCCGTGAGGCGCGAGTTGCGGCTCGACAGCGCGAGTCCATCGCCGTCGCGTACGGTCGGCACGACGGCGATGCGGGTCGGGATGCCGAGGTCTTGCACCATCCGCTTCACCACGACCACCTGCTGCGCGTCTTTCGCGCCGAAGTAGGCGACGCTGGCGAGCACGGCGAGAAGCAGTTTCGCGACGACCGTCGCGACGCCGTCGAAATGCGCGCGACCGCGCACGGCACCCTCGAGCACCTCGGTGATCGCGCCGTCGACGCGCACCGTCGTCGCGAATCCCTCGGGGTACATCTCCTCGGCGCTGGGCGCGAACACGATATCGACCCCGGTCGACTCGGCGAGCGCGAGGTCGTGCTCGAGCGTGCGCGGGTACCGCGCGAGATCCGCGGCATCCTCGAACTGCGTCGGATTCACGAAGATCGTCATGACGACCGTGTCGCATTCCGCGCGCGCCGCGCGGACGAGCTCGAGGTGCCCCTCGTGCAGGTTGCCCATCGTGGGCACGACGCCGATGCGGGACGAGCTGTCGAGTGCCTCGCGCAGCGCAGCGATGGTCTTGACGATGATCACTTCGCGAGCTCCCGCGTCGTCGCGACGAGCGCGTCGAACAGGTCGAGCCTCTCGGGAAGCCGCTCCGCGACGGCCGCACGCTGCCGCGCGACCGTGGCTTCGTCCCTTCGAGCGACCGGCCCCGTCAGCGCGTCGGCGCCCATGGCCGCCCAGTTCTCGATCGATGCCCGCACGAGCGGCACGAGGGCCTCGCGCGGCACTCCCGCGGTCGCGGCGAGGTCCTCGGCGAAGGTCTCGAGCGTCACGGCGAAGTTCGAGGCGATGGATGCCGCGGCGTGGTACGCCGCACGGTCCCCCGGCGCGACGCGGAACGGCGTCATCCGCATCGCGCGGGCGAGCTGCTCGGCGGTCGCGCGTGCCCGATCGGTGGTTCCGTCGATCGCGGCGCTCACACCCGAGAAGTCGGCGCCCTGCGCGGTCACGGTCATGAGTGGATGGATGCTGAACCCCTCGTGCGGCGAGAGCACAGCGAGCTGTTCTGCACCGGAAAGGTGGCCGACGAGCGGTCCGGGCGCGATGACCTGCGCGGCCGCGCGGATCGCGGCATCCGGAACCGCCAGCAGCACGATCGCGGCGCCGCAGGCGTCCTCGCCTCTCGCTCTCGGGCCTTGCACGTCTGCACCGGCGTCGCGCAGCGCCGCGACGAGCGCCCGCCCCATCCTGCCGTCGCCGACGACGACGATCTCGCCGATCGTCGTGTCTTCGGGGGCGTGGGTCATCGTCGATTCCCGGCTGCGTGGTCTCTGGAGCAGGGCGCTCTGTCGAAATCGGAGCGCGGCCAGGAATCAAGGGTAGTCGGGTGTGGGAGCGCACCGGCGCACGCCCGTGCGGAGGCCCGACGGAGGAGCACCCGTATGCAAGGCTGGAACGGTGACCGAGGCTCAGGACCGCACGCGGCAGATGATCGCCGTGGTCGTGTGCTGGCTGCCGCTCGCCGTGCTGATCGTGTCGGTCATCGCGTCATGGGATGCCGTGGCATCCACCATCACGACGCAGTGGAACGCCGGCGAACCCGCAACCATCGCGCCCGCGTGGACCGCCCTGCTGCTGCCGGCCGGCGTCTGCATCATCGCCGGCATCGCGGCGACGTCCGCCGCGATCGACGGCACGAATCGCGGTCGTCGGATCGCCTATCTCGCCGCCTTCGGCGCGGGTTGCGCAGCGCTCTGGGTGTGGTTCAGCCTGCTGGCCGCCAACGACTCCGGGGACGCGCCGCATCGACTCCTGCTGTTCCCGTTCTTCGTGCTGCTCGGGTTCATCCCATGGGCGATCGCCGGCCGCGGCATCCCCAGCGCGCGAACTGACCAGGTGGCGTGATCCCCGTCTCGAACGCTCGAATGATCACGCCACAGAAAAGGAGCGAGGGCTCATGCGCGCAGTGATCGTGGACCGATTCGGCACTTTGCCCACGATCCAGAACGTGGATGCCCCGCCCTGCCCGCCGGACGGCGCGATCGTCCGCGTCGAAGCGACCGGCGTCTGCCGCAGCGACTGGCACGCCTGGCGCGGGCATGACGCGTCCGTCGTGCCTCCATACATCCCGGGGCACGAGTTCGCGGGGGTCGTCGAGAGCGTCGGACCCGAGGTCGCGACGTTCCGGGCAGGAGACCGCGTCACGGCCCCGTTCGTCTTCGCCTGCGGAGACTGCGCCCAGTGCCGCACCGGCGACCACCAGGTCTGCACGCGGCAGGCGCAGCCCGGGTTCACCCTGCCCGGGTCGTTCGCCGATCGGGTGGTCGTGACGAACGCCGAGATCAATCTCGTCGCGCTGCCCGATGGTGTGGACTTCGTGGATGCCGCGGGCCTCGGCTGCCGGTTCGCGACCGCGTATCGCGCCGTGCGCGCGCGGGCGAAGGTGCAAGAGGGGGAATGGGTCGCGGTGCACGGATGCGGCGGCGTCGGGCTCTCGGCCATCGTCATCGCGATCGCCGCCGGTGCTCGCATCATCGCGACCGACGTCTCCGACACCGCGCTCGCGGCCGCCGAGACGCTCGGTGCACAGACGCTCCGGGCCGCTTCCGACGCGGCGGAGCGCATCCGCTCCCTCACAGACGGCGGAGCGCACGTCTCGATCGACGCGTTCGGCAGCGCGGCATCCTGTGTCGCATCGATCGAGAGCCTGCGCCCGCGCGGCCGACACGTGCAGGTGGGGCTTCTGCTCGCGGGCGACGCGATGCCGGCGGTGCCGATGGGCCGCGTGATCGCCGACGAGCTCGATGTGCTCGGCAGCCACGGCATGAGCGCCGCCGACTACCCCGCGATGCTCGCCGACATCGCCGCGGGACGCCTCGATCCGAGCCTCACGCGTGGTGACACGATCGGCTTCGACGAGCTGCCGCACGCGCTGGCCACGATGGATGACCCGGGCAGGCGTCCGGGAATGACCGTCGCCGTCCGGCACTGACCGAGCCGGCACGACCGGTACCGCCGGCGACCGGAACGACGGGCGGCCGGCCCGGTCGCGAGATCGTCGCTACCGGTTCTGCAGCGGCCGCAGCACCTCGGCGAGCTCGGCGAGTTCGGGCAGCATCCTCCCGATGATCGCGTGCTCCTTCTCGGTCGGAGTGAACACGCCGTCCTCGATCATCGTGGCCGGGAACGTGATCTCGACGTTGGACCCGACCCGCACCATGCCGAGCACCGTGATGGACGGCAGGAGCGACACCATTCCGCGCGTGCCCGACGACACCCCGCCGTAGCTGACGAACCCGACCGGCTTGCGCCACCACTCCTGATTCAGGTAGTCCAGCGCATTGCGCAGCGCCGGCGACGCGCTGTGGTTGTACTCGGGCGTCACGAAGATGATCAGGTCCGCGGCATCCACCCGCTCGCTCCAGGCGATGGTGTGCGGGTGCGTGTACTGACGAAGGCGGGGATGCTTCGGCTCGTCCATGAACGGCAGCGCGAGCTCTTTGAGGTCGACCCAGTCGACCGCCCAGTCGGTGTGCTCCTCGACCTGCCTGCGCACCCACTCGGCGATCGGCAGGCCGACGCGTCCGGGCCGGACCGACCCGACGATGATCATCGCTTGTGTCATGCCGACGACGCTACCGGTGCCTGGACGAAGGCGGCGTCGAACGGAGGCGGGATGCCCGGAACCTCAGGCCCCGGGCATCCGCCCCGTGCTACTCCGCGTCGAGCGGGAGCAGGATGCCCTTCACGCGCGGGTCCGTCGCGAGGAACTCCTGCACCTTCGGGTCCTGGAATGCCGCGACGAGCTTCTGGATGTTGGGGGCGTCGGCGTAGTCCGAGCCGATCGTGAGCTGGCCGGCGAACTCGTCGGGCGCGGCGGGCGCGTAGATCTGCTGCTCGATCGGGATGCCGGCGGCGAGGTAGTACTCGGTGTAGCCCACGGCGGCGTCGAGGTCGGCGAGCGACCGCGACTGCGCGGCGAAGTCGAGCAGCGTGAAGGTGAGGTTCTTCGGGTTGGAGACGATGTCATCCTGCGTCGCCGACCACTTGTCGATGGACGGGTCGAGCTCGATGAGTCCGGCGCGCTCCAGGACCCACAGGCCCTGGGCCTCGTTGGCGGGGTCCGAGTAGAGCGAGATGTTCGCGCCATCCGGAATCTGCTCCACCGACGTGTATTCGTCACTCCACAGCCCGAAGCCCCAGCGGAAGACCGGCGTCGCGGCCTCTTCACGGAAGTCCGGATTGGCCTCGAGCACCTGCGAGAGCCAGAGCTTGTGCTGGTAGACGGTGCCCGCGACCTCACCGTCGCTCACGGCACGGTTGAGGGTCGTGCTGTCGGAGAGACCCTTGAACTGCACCGTGATCCCGTAGTCGGGCGCCACCTCGTCGGCGACGAACTGCACGAGGGCTTCTTCTGCGGCGTTGCCCTCGGCGGTGACGATCGTGAGGGTCGCGCCCTCGACGAGGTTGGGCGAGGTCGTGCCGATGACCCGCGGCAGGATGATCGCCGCCGCGATGCCGAGGACGATGACGATGCCGCCGACGATGAACGGCCAGCGCTTTCGTCGCCGGACGGTGAATCCGTGGTCGTCGTTCGGGGTGAGCGGGGTCTGGGTCGCTGTGGTGGACATGCTGGTCTCCGGTGTGTGAGGAAGGACGGATTCAAGCCGCGAGGGTGAGCCGGCGCGACTGTCGTGCCGAGGGGGTGAGCGCCCGGACCGCGCGGTCGCCGGCGAACTGCACGAGCGCGACGAGGGCGACGAGCACGATGATCGTGGCGACCATCACGGCGTTGTCGAAGCGCTGGTAGCCGTACGTGACGGCGACGTAGCCGATACCGCCGGCGCCGATCGTGCCGGCGATCGCGGAGTACTCGATCATCGCGATCGTGTTGATCGTGAGGCCCCCGACGATCGACGGCACTGCTTCGGCGAGCTGCGCGTGCCAGATGGTCTGCAGGGGCGAAGCGCCGGACGCGATCGCGACGCGGGAGCGTTCGACGGGCACGCTGCGCAGCGAGTTCTCGACGATGCGCGTGAAGAATGCGATGCCGGCGATCGACATGGGCACGACGGCGGCGGGGATGCCGATGTTCGTGCCGGTGATGAGCCGTGTGAACGGGATGATCGCCGCCATGAGCACGAGGAACGGCAGCGATCGACCGATGCTCACGACCCAGCTGAGCGTCACGTGCGACGAGCGGTGCGGGAACAGCCCGCCGGGAGCGAGGTTGAAGAGCGTGGCCCCCAGTGGCACCCCGACCAGGACGACGATGATCATCGTGATCCCGACCATGATCAGCGTGTCTCCGATCGCCGGGATGATCAGCGCGGGGATCTCGGGGATGGGAACGTTCTGCGCGCGCACGGGGAACCCGATCATGCGACGGCCTCCAGGTCTTCCGCGTCTTCCGCGTCTTCCGCGTCGGTGAAGCTCGTCGTGCGGATCGGCTCCGCGGCACGGGCCGTCAGACCCGCCGCGGCGAGCAGCGGCAGCGCTCGCGCGTAGGCGGCGGACGGCACGGCGACGCGGGCGGTTCCGACAGTGGCGCCGTGCACCTGCTCGATCGACGCACCCAGCAGGCGCAGGTCGGCGCCGAGCTCGCGCGACACGCGCGCCACCCAGTCACCGTCGACGGCCGTCGTATAGCTGACATCGATCGCGACGTCGCCGTCCTCAGCGGCCGCGGCGGCACGCGCGGGACGCAGCTGGTCTCCGAGGAGCGAGGATGCATCGCGCAGCAGGTCGACGATGCGTCCCGACTCGACGATCCGGCCGTGGTCGAGCCGAGCAACGGTGTCGGCGATCTGCACGACGGTGTCCATCTCGTGCGTGATGAACAGGATCGACAGACCGAGCTCGTCGCGCAGTTCCTTCAGCAGCGCGACGATCGTCGCCGTCGAATCCGGGTCGAGTCCCGAGGTCGCTTCGTCCGACAGCAGGACGCTCGGGCGCAGGGCGAGAGCGCGGGCGATGCCGATGCGCTGGCGCTGGCCGCCCGACAGCTGATGCGGGTAGTGCCCTGCCTTGTGGGCGAGCCCGACGCGGTCGAGCAGCTCGGCGACGCGCGCACGCGACTCGGCCGCCGTGACGCCCAGGAACTGCAGCGGGAGCGCCACGTTCTCGGCCGCCGTCCGCCGGGCGAAGAGTCCGTCGGACTGGAAGATCGTGCCGATGCGGCGGCGGGCGACCCGCAGGTCGCGTTCGCCGAACGCCGTCAGGTCGTCGCCGTTGACGACGACCCGCCCAGAGGTCGGGCGCTCGAGCAGCGTCACGCACTGCGCGAGCGTCGACTTGCCCGCGCCCGACGGACCGACGACCGCGGCGATCTGACCCGATGGCACGGCGAAGTCGAGGTGGTCGAGTACGGTGGTCGCGTCGGGACCATCGCCGAACACCTTCGTGAGGGCTTCGAGCTGGATCATGAGGCACGACGTTAGCGACGCGCCGCGGGGCTCATTCCAGAGTGACGCCGGGCGTCGTCATGAGACGCCGGATGACGGCTGCGAGCTGCGCTCCGTGTCGCAGGCTCTAGCCTGCCGCTCGTCCTGGTGATGAGTCGACTGGCGCGGCATCCTGGCATCCCGTGGCGATCACTCCGCCGTCGGGCCCGAGCGTCGCGACCTGTGCCGCGCGGTAGTCGGGCTCTCGCGGATGCGCCGGATACCCGTCGGTCGAGTCGTACCGCGCGACGGCGTTGCCCGCCCGCAACTGAAGGAGCCCCAGGTCGACGCCGCTCGCGGTCGTCACATAGCGCAGGAGACGCCCGTACCGGTCTTGCTCGTTCTGCCCTTCCGGCAGCTCGAGGGTGACGGCGTCTCCGGCAGCCACGGCATCCGCGATCGCCTCGCTCGCCGGCGCGTCGCCGCATTCGCCCCGCTCGGGGGTGTCGATCCCGATGATGCGCACCGTGCCCGCGCTCGTCTCGATCGTGTCGCCGTCTACGACATCGAGGAAGGTCGCGGTCTCGACGATGGATGCCGCAGGTGTCGAGTCGATGGATGCCTCGGGCGCCGCCGTCGCGACGACCTGTGTAGCCGGGGTCGGCACGCACGCAGACAGCGCGACCACCATCGCGATGCCCGCGACGACCGCCCCCAGCGCCGTTCCCGCCCGCACAGTTGCCCTTCCTGTTCGTCTTTCCTGTTCGTCGATCCCCGATCGACCTTTCCGTTCATCGACCCTCGATCGACCTCCCCGTTCGTCGATCCCCGATCGATTCGAACCTATCGGGGGCCTCCGACGCCGCCGGCCGAGCTCGATCCAGAACGATGACGACGCTCGCGCTCTCGTCGTCTACGACAGAGCAGAACAGGTTCAGGTGCGTCGGGAGGATGCCACGTACACGGTGTTGGAGGACGTCCCACCCGTGACGGGGTTGTCGAAGTCGACGACGTGCGCGGTTGCGTCGTCGAACACGGCGGCGAGTTCGGTCATGAACTCCGGATCGGGCGGGTCGTCGGACCAGAGGGCGAACACCCCGCCGCCCGTCAGGTGTCGATCGAGTGCGCGCAGGCCGGGAGCGCGATACAGGTCGGCGTGACTCGGATCGAGCTGGTGCCTCGGTGAGTGGTCGACGTCCAGCAGGATCGCGTCGTAGTGAGCGCCGGTGGGCGGTCGCCGCATCCGTTCGAAGAAGTCGTCGCTGACGAGCGACGTGCGCGGGTCGCCGACGAGTTCGGATGACACGGGCAGCAGGATCCGTTCGTGCCAGCCGATCACCGCGTCGAGGCGGTCGATCACGGTGAGCGCGGTGACCCGCCGGTCGCGCAGTGCGGCCACCGCTGTGTAGCCCAGCCCGAGGCCGCCGACGAGGACGTTCAGCTCGTCGCCCGTCGCGGCGGCGAGTCCGAGATCGGCGAGCGCGATCTCGGCAACCGTGAAGAGGCTCGACATCAGGTACTCGTCGCCGAGCTTGACCTCGTACACTTCTGCGCCGACGGCCGGCTCCGATCGTCGCCGTAGCGTCAGGTCGCCCATCGGCGTGGGCTGCCAGTCGAGCTCTTCGAACCGCGCGATCACGGGCATCCCCTCGTCGAGGCCCACACTACCGAGCGCGGACGGATCGCGCGGCCGGCGTAGCATGTGTGCGTATCGTCGAACGGAGGATGCCTCGTGTCAGCTGCTCAGGATCCCGCCCATCACGTACCCGCGCCCGGCGAGCCGAGCATTCCCGAGATCGAAGACGACGAGACCGTCCCGCCGCGCCCGGAAGAGTCGATCGCCGACGCGCTGCGCGCGGAGCCCGACGTCGAGGATCACCGCAGGAATCACGGACCCATCGGCGCGTAGACGCCGACGTCCAGGATCACCGCCGAACTCACGGCTCCGTCGGCACGTAGACGCGCCGAGCGAGGCGGACGCGCACATCCACGCCGAAGTCGCGGAGAGCCGGCGCGTTGTGAACCAAGGTGCACTAGAACGGTGGGGGCTCGTCGCTCGGGCGGAACGCGGGCATCGGCCGTTCGGGCTTCACCACATACCTTCGCCCGGAGGGCGAGGTCCATTCGATCGCCCCGCCGGAGCCGTCGATCTGCTGCACGACCCAGCTCCCGTGGTGCTTGATCGTGTGATGCCCCTGGCAGAGCGGAGCGCTGTTCCAGAGCGAGGTCTCGCCGCCGTGTTCCCAGGCGAGCGTGTGATCGATCTGACACCTGCTGGCGGGGACACCGCATCCGGGCGCCATGCACCGCGCCGATCGCCACTTCACGAGCTTCCGCAGCGACGGCGGGGGCGAGTAGCGATCGCGGGATACCGAGAGGACCATGCCGGTCTCGGGATGCGTGAGGACTCGCATCCACCCGTCCGCTCCCCCACACAACTCGCGCGCGCGGTCGATCGGGATCGGCCCGACACCCTCGACCGTCGCCGGCTCGGTTGGAGCGTCGCTGCCGAGCAGTGACATCACCGGGACGGTCACCACGACGCTCGCCCGCACACCGCGTGCGGCGTCGGGAAGCAGGGTCGTGTCGCCATCGATGAGCAGGTCCGAGAGCGCGTCGGCGCGCACCTGGTCGGTCGTCCGCGTGTCGTCCGCCGCTACGTCAGAGTCGGCACCTGAGCCGGACTCGGACTCCGACCGGCGCCCGACGATCGCGCCGGCGATGCCGGTGAGCCGCTGTTGAATCGCATGGGCCTCAACCGACGGGATCAGCGCGTGCAGCCACGACATCGCGTCATCCACCGGCTCGATGTAGACCCGACGACCCGCGACCGCTTGACTGTGCCGCTCGACGAGGGACACCGCGCGCACCCGATCGACGAGCGCACGCATCGCCCGCCGAAACGAACCGACCGGCAACTCGGTCGCCAGCGTCATCCCCTCATCGAGCACCTGAGCCCGCAGAGGTGGATCAACGCTGTCGACTGCGGTGATCAGGATCTGGGCGTGCTTCTCGGTCATCTCAGCGCGATGCAGCACGTCGTAGACAGCCGGATAACGATGCACAACGCCATCCGCCAGCGCGAGAAGCTCCCCCGCCGCGTACTCCGTGATGCGCAACTCGGAAGCGATCTCGAGCCGAACCGAACGATCGAGGATCTCGGCCGACATCCGCGGCCCACGCTCTCGAGCCTCGGCGTGCAGCACCGCGACCGCCATCAATCGCTCCGCCGCGAGCACCGTCATCATGTCGGCGACCTCGACCATGCGATCCACCGTGTCGGGCCCGAAGTCGGTGTCCTCAACTTCGATGGAGGGACGGGAGTTCATGCACTCATACTAGAACATATCTACTACTGAATGCAATAGAAGTGCGATCCATATTCGATCATTTCGACCTCCTACAGTGCGTACGAGTCCCGGATTCTCGACCGGCAGAGCGGAGCGCCACGGCGAGCGCCACTGCGGGGCATCCCTCCCCTCCGGAACCCTCATCGAGAGAGTCGCGGGGCGAGAACCGCCGAAGGCCGGGCATGAACGCATTCTCACGCCAGAATCGACGAGTGAGCGTTGAACAGAGTGTGGTGGATGCCTGGTTCGATGAGCAGTCGCACGCGATGACCGACGCCGCGCGGGAGGTGCGGGCATCCATTCTCCGTGTCGTGCCGGCGGCGACCGAGAGCATCAAATGGCAGGCGCCGAACTTCGCGCTGGACGACGACTTCGCCACCTTCAGCATGCGGCGCCCGGGGGTGCTGCAGGTCATCCTCCACACGGGAGCGAAGCCCAAGCCCGAGCGACACGCCATCGAGCTCGGAGACCTCGGCGGTCGGCTTCGGTGGGCAGGCCACAACCGCGCGGTCATCACCTTCACGTCGCCCGAAGATGTCACGGCGGCTCTGCCGCAATTTGAGCGCGAGATCGCCCGCTGGGCCGGGACGGGGTGAAACCCGCTCGATACGCTCGCGGGTGCGGATCCTGCCGATCGATCTCGTGGACGCCTTCGCCTCCCTCGTCTTGGGCATGCTGGCACGGGGCAGGATGCGTCGACTGTTCGCTCGCTGAGATCTACATCCGGCGGCGGTACCGGATACGTCTCGAGACGGACGCGCCGCCTGCCGTCGATGCGGAGGCTGGATGCATGCCTCATCACCGCATCCTTCTCACCGTCATCTCCGCCGCCACCGTCGCCCTCGCACTCACCGGATGCTCCGCCATCGAAGGGGCCGTCTACCAGCGGCATTCCGCGACGTACGACGACGTCGGAGCACTGGCCGACAGCGAGCTCACGGCGGACTGGATCCCGTCCGACGCGACGAACATCCGCACCGTCGCGTCCACTCGCGAGAAGTCCACCGACGTCGTCGTACTGCTCGACAGCGCCGCCACCCTCGATCCGACCGTCTGCGCCGAGATCGACCGCCAGTCCGGGCCGACGCTCGCGATCGACGGCGCTCCCGATGTCTACGCCTTGGACACCGCCTTCGCGTGCGGAGAGTGGACCGTGGCGCAGGCCGACGGCGGCTGGTACGGCTGGACCCCGAACCACCCCGACGAGCAGGCGCAGTCTCCCGGTCAGTGAATCACGCCTGCGCGTTCAGCCCGATCCGGTTGCCCTCGGAGTCTTCGATATAGGCGAAGACTCCGCGCCCGCCGCCGATCTCGGTCTTCGGAACCAGGATGCTTCCGCCCGCCGCTTCGGCGCGCGCGATCCATTCGTCGATCGACGGGCTCGCGTCGAAGTACACGCGCGAGCCGAAGTGCGACGGTTCGTCTTCGGGCGCGAGGAAGAGGCATCCCGCTGATCCTCCGTCACTCGCCGGGATGATCGCCGTCTCCTTCTCAGGCCCGACGGGCAGCCGGACGAGCTGCTCGCCCGTGAGCGCCTCGTAAAACGCGATCGCTCGCGTCATGTCGCTGACCGGAATGTCGAACCAGACCACCTGTGCCATGTTGCGCTTCCTCTCGTCACTGTCGAAGGTACGGGGAGCCTCGGACACTCCCACACACGCGCTCAGTCCGGAACGATGACGACGCTCGCGATCTTGTCGCCCGCGAGCGTGAACCGGAACGGACTCGTGCCGTTGAACCCGTCGCCCGTGACCTTCAGGTGCACGAGGTAGGTGCCCGGCGCCTCCTCGGCGATGTCGACGAGGTCGAAGTGCGAGCGCTTGCCGATGTTGTCGGTGCGATCCCACTGCCGGATGCCGTCGTGCCCGCGCGCGACGCGCCCCCAGTCGTCGAGCGTGCCGTCCTCGGCGAAAGCGTCGACGAACGCGTCGGAGTCGCCGGCGTTGGTCGCATCGATGAAGGCGGCGATGGATGCAGGGAGCTGAGCCATGCTCCGATCCTGGCGCGCTGTCGCTCCGACGTCCACGCGGCGATCCGAATCTCTCATTTTACGCACTCTTGCGTAATGTCCGATCCTCGTGCCATCATCGACTTATTGCGCGATAGTGCGTTAAATCGAGGAGGGCACCATGGGCGACGGAGTGAAGGAGACGATTCCGTGCGAGCTGTTCGGCGGACCGACCGGAGGGAGCGCCCGATGACCCACTTCTCACCTCAACAGCTCGACCGCGCCGTGGGCACCGTTCTCGCCTCGGCCGCGGGCGACGCCCTCGGATCACAGTACGAGTTCGGTCCGGCGCTCGCAGACGACGTCGTGCCCGAGTTCGGGACAGGATGCTTCGGCCACGCCGTCGGCGAGTGGACGGATGACACGAGTATGGCGATGCCGATCCTCCGCGCCCTCGCGGACGGTCATCGCATGGACGACGCTGCGACCCTCGACGAGATCGTCGCGCAGTGGCAGGAGTGGTCGCGGACGGCGAAGGATGTCGGCACCCAGACGCGGAGCGTGCTCTCGCACCTCGTCACGCCGACCGCGGCGACCGCCCTCGAGCGCTCCGAGCAGCTTCACCGGATGAACGGTCGCACAAGCGGCAACGGCTCCCTCATGCGCACCGGACCGCTCGCGCTCGGCTACCTCGACCGCGATGAGGTCGACCTCACGGATGCGGCGGGGCGCATCGCGCGCCTGACGCACTGGGACGACGACAACGCCGACGCCTGCGCGCTGTGGTGCCTCGCGATCCGGCACGCCGTGCTGTCGGGCGACCTCGACGTGCGCGCGCAGCTCGCGTGGGTTCCGCGCGAGCGTCGGGCGCGGTGGTCCGACCTCATCGATGAAGCGCTTGCCCCCGGCATCCATCCCCGCGACTTCCGCGAGGGGAACGGATGGGTCGTGCGTGCCTTTCAAGCCGCGCTCGCCGCCGTCGCCGGTGCCGGATCGCTGCAGGATGCCGTCGAGCGCGCCGTGCGCGGCGGGGGCGATGCCGACACGGTCGCCGCGATCGCGGGCTCGCTCGCCGGTGCGGTGTTCGGCGGTTCGGCCATGCCGATCGCGTGGAAGCGCGGCCTGCACGGCTGGCCCGGACTGCGCGCGGACGACCTCGTGCGGCTCGCGGTGCTCGCCGCCCGCGGTGGGCGTGCTGATCGCGAAGGCTGGCCGACCGCTGCGCGCATCTCCTTCTCGAGCGAGAGCGACTGGCTGTTCCCGCATCCGCACGATGACAGCGTCTGGATCGGCTCGCTCGCGGCGCTCGATCGCCTGCCTTCTGAGGTGGATGCCGTCGTATCGCTGTGCCGCGTGGGCACCCGCCAGGTTCCCGCGGGCCTGGAGAGCGTGCAGGTGTGGCTCGTCGATCGACCCGATCACAACACCAACCTGGACTTCGTGTTGACGGATGCGGTGGATGCCATCGCCGCACTCCGGACCGAGGGCAGGGTGGTCTTCGTCCACTGTGCCGAGGGTCGCAGCCGCACGGCGGCTGTCGCGGCGCTCTACAGCGTCCGCCATCGCGGCCGGCCGCTGGACGAGGCCTGGAAGGACGTGCGCGCGACGCTGCCGGGCTTCGCGCCGCAGGAGTTCTTGCGTAGCGCGGTCGCGCGTGTCTCGGCATCCATCGACGCACCTCCTGCGAGGATCGCGCCATGACGCTGCCCGCGATCGACGCCAACCGCCTGTTCCACGAGTGGCAGATCGACATCGACGGGTGGGAGTCGTTTCAGGCCGAGGTCAACCACCTCACGTCGACCTACGAGACGGAGCGCTTCGTCTGGCGCGGCCAGTCCGACGCGAGCTGGGGGCTGCAGAGCTCACTGCACCGCGCCGTGAGCGAACTGCAGGGCAGACCCGCGACCGAGGACGAACTCGTGCGCGCCGAACGCAATCTGCTGTGGCGCGCCCGCGTGGATTGGCGGATGGACGGTATCTCGTCTCTCCCACTGCTCGCGCAGATGCAGCACGTGGGTGTTCCCACTCGCCTGCTCGATGTGACGATGAACCCGCTCATCGCCGCCTGGTTTGCGACGGCGCGCAACGACAAGACCGATCACAAGGCGGCACGCTTGCTCGTCTTCGTCGACGGCAACAAACCGTTGCAGCTCAACTCGCTGTGGAACACCAACACCCCGCGCTGGCACCAACTCAAGAGTGACTCGGCGCGTCGCCATGCAAACTGGGGAACCGGTCTCGGCCGCAAGATCTGGCGACCGCCCGCGCTCCATGCGCGCATCCCAGCGCAGAGTGCCGCGTTCATCCTCGACGGTGTGCCCATCGACGGAGCGGATGGCGGGGTACACGGCGACTCGATCTGGACCGCCGGGCAACTTCGCGAGTTCGCATCGGTGCCCATGCGACTCGCTCACGTACGAGGCGGGCGACTGCCGAACTCGTTCGCGCCCGTCTTCACGTATCGGATCTCGGCCGAGGCGAAACGCGAGATCCGCCACCAGCTCGAGGAGCGGTTCGGCTACCGGTTCTCGACCGTATACGCAGACATCGAAGGCCTCGCTCAGTACGCCCGGACGTGGCCTGAAGACGCGCTGGGCGACGTCACCAGCTAGGGCCGAAGGTGACTAGGCTGACCCCTACCGTGCCTTTCGGCCCAAACCGTTCGCCATGCCCGTACCAAAGGACCGCAAGGATGTCGTTACCCGCCAACCTCATCAAGGGCGGAGTCGCCGTCGCCGGAGCGGCCGCCGTTGCGATCGTCACCGTCGTGTTTCGCCAGCGCCTCGAAAAGCTGGTAGACAGCATTTCCAAACTGTGGGATGGCAAACGTATCGCCATCATCGGGCGACAGTCCGTCGGCAAGACTGCCCTGCTCGAGACCCTCCTAGGCAAGGAGCGCCCCGCGGCGGCACGCCCGACTGTGGATCCGGAGTCCGGCGGGGTGTTCGAACTCCAGCAGGAGAAGCGGGCAGTGCGCTACCGGGTGCGACACGATCTACCTGGGTGGGCGCCGGCGAATGCCTACAAGGGCTGGGAGGAAGACTTCAACAACGCCGACTTCGTCCTTTATCTGTTTCGCGCCGACCTCGTGGAGCAGGGAGACAAAGACACGGTCGACTTGGTCGATCGCGACCTCAACCAACTGAAGAAGTGGCTCTCGCCACAGGCGAAGACGCCCCGCATCATCCTTATCGGAACCCACGCCGATCAGAGCGAACTGTTCGGCACCGACGAGCGTGCGTTCCGGGGTCTGGTGCGAAAGGCTCGGCCCATTAAGTCGGGAGCCATCAAGCTGAACAAGGCCGACCTCATCGTGGGAAGCCTGAAAGACGAGGCGGGGCGCCGGCGCGTCATCGAGAGCCTGAGGAGGTACGTGAAGTGATCGCGGTATATGCGCAGTCCTCCCAGCGCCAGGGTCTCGATGCGTCCATCAACGGGAGTGCCGTTACGATCGAGAACCCTGAGTTCGCTTCTCTCCGCGACAAGAGCGCAGCGGTCCGGCTACGCGCGAAACGAGTGCGCTCCGGCGATGTGGAAGTGCAGTTCGGGCAAGGTCTGCTCCGACTCGAGTTCGCCGGCGCTGAACTCGATGGATCGATCCGTTCGCCGATAGTGGCGGTTGTGGACGAGCGCGAACTCATGTCTCCGATCGCCGCGGTTGCACAACTGGTCGTCGAGGGAGTCGAAGCAGTCGATCGGCGATGCGATGTTTCAGCGCTCAACGCCGCGCTCGCCGTTGGCAGGGAGCTCGCCCGAGCGCGGAAGAAGACACAGGCGACCTGGTGGATTTCGGTAGCCGCCATCATCGGCGTGCTTCTCGTCACCGCCGTTGCGTACGTGAGACCTGCTCCGCGCCGGAGCAACAACACACCGGACAGGAGGGGTGCTTCATGAACACAAGAGCGTCCGACACAACTACGCAGCACCTACCCCGATCGATTGCTGTGCTGAGCGATCAAGATTATCTCGACGCCTTCAATGACCCGAGCACGATCGACCAACTCGAAGACGCGGAGTCTGTCGTGATCCCCTTCTCGATCGAACCCGAGGTCAACGACGAGCGGGCAACGGCGGCCAGACAGCTTCTCAAAGAGTCGGGTCAGCTCGCATCAGGCACTCTCCTCATTCAAAGTCCCTACGACACGGGGACATATGTGAGCGCATCCGAAGCCATCGAGACGTTCGCCGTCGCGAAGTACCACCACTTCGCTGTCGTCGCGTCGTTTCTAGGAGCGCGTTCCTTGCGCGTCACCGATGCCAAAGTGGAGCGAACTGCGGGGGATGCGAAGGCAGCAGCGAAGGTCGGCGCGAAGACGGTCGGAGTGGATGCGCACCTGAGCGCGGATATTGCATCCGACCTGAAGGCCCAACTCGCTCTCGAGACTGACTTCGCCGGCTCCGATCCCGATCCAGACGAGGCGCTCGCATACATTCGCGAGCACAATCTCCTCGGCGAGCACTCGATGACCGCACTTGTCGCTCTACGACGAGGCAAGAACCCCGTGTTGCGCTACCAGCTGACGCTGGATGCGACGAAGGAGTCGCAGATGAACATCGACAGCGCGCTGAAGGTGTCGGCGGGTCTCCCCAAGCTCGTCGATGTGGGAGGCACGTTCGCCGCGTCAACGAGGGCCGTGGGGAGCATCAAGATCACCACCGAGATCACCTTCCCCAAGCCCAAGGAGTAGCGCCGCGCTAGTCAGCTCTCCCCGTGAGTGGCCGAGAGCTTGTCGGCCTCCTTCGCTGCCGCTCCGAAGAAGCCCTCGATGTCCGACAGGTCGCCCTCCCAGCGCACGATTCGCGGGTCATCCACCTGAACGGCTCGGGGATCGGGATCGATGGGCAACGCGGCATCCGCCTCCCGAATCCATCGCCACTGGGCGATACCGCGCATGTCGCTGAACTCGATGAGCAGTCTCGCGCCATCGGCCTGGGCATAGGAACGCTCGAAGAGACGCGCCGCTCCCCGCATCACCGCCGACCATCGCCTCGTCTGGCTTTCCGCATCGCGATGCACGTTGCCGCGCAGGATCTGGGCCAGGAGCGACACGCGCGATCCGCGGCAGGCGTAGGTCCACGCATACGAGTTCATCCCGTGACCATTCATGCCGAGCACGAACCCGTCGTCGAGATCCGCCTCGCGCAGACGTGCCGACAGCCCCTCGAAGAAGTACAGCGCTACGGGCTCGATGCCCGCCCAGGATGGACTGCGAAATTGCGTCGCGGCGTCTTGAACGATGTCGAATCCCTCATCGAGCGGTATGTACGGGAGCGCCATGTCTTCCGAGAGGAAAAGGTCGATCATCGCGCGACGAACACTGTCATCCGTCGTGAGCCAACCGGGCGCGGCATCGGTCCAGTCGAGGCCCTCGAGTCGGCAATCGGCGAATCGCGTGCCCATGAACTCGGCCGCCAGGGCGTTGGCTTCCCTGAGGTCGCACCGCAACAACTCCACACCGTTGAATCGCGCGTTGGTAAGGTCGGCGTCCGCGAACCCGACGTCGCGCACACGCGCGGGCCGAGGCTGCTCCGGAACGAAGAACAGCGTCGACTCGCGAGACTTGACTTCACGCGCGGTCTCACCGAACTCCGCTCGAGACAGGTCCGCCCCGTCGAAGATCACCGAGTGAAGCGTCGCGTCCGTAAAGTCCGCGTCCTCCAGGCGCGCATCGGCGAACAGCACGCGTTCGAGTGTGGCGCCGATGAACGTCGCCATGTCGAGTCGCGCCCGTGGCCAGGTGACATCCCGCAGCTTCGCGCGCGAGAAGTCGGCCACCGGCAGTTCGACCTCGATCGTCGACTGGCCGGCAGCGGTCGGAGCGACGAACTCGCACCCGATGAACTTCGCGGCCTCTCCTTGGATCCAATTGAATCCGCACGACCGGAAGATCGAGAAGCTGAAGTCGGCTCCTTCGAGGAGTCCACCGAGAATCGTCGCCTGATCGAAAGCGACGCCGGTCAGCGTTGCCCGCGCGAGGTTCACGTTGAGCAGTTGCGAGCGGTCGAACGAGGAGTCTCGGAACGATGACGTGCGCCCATCGACTTCGCGGAACGTCGTGTTCCTGAACTCGCACTCATCGAAGCGCGCTCCGACGACACTCCCCCCTTCGAATCGGACGTCGTCGAACACCGCACCCGTGAGATCCCGCCCAGCCCACGTGATGTCGATGAACGTACAGCGGATGAACTCCGCAAAACGCAGATCCTCGCCGGCGATCGCGTCGCCACGGAGCGCCAGGTTCTCGTAGGTACCGCTCATTGCTGCCCTGCCTGTTCGATCACGACCGCTTGGTACTTCGCCCTAGACAGCGCGACGTAGAGCAGGTCGTCCCAATCGAGCTCGTGCTTCTGCGCCCATTCGCGAGCATCCGGCCCGACGTCGGTGATGATGACGGCATCCGCCTCGATGCCCTTGAGCTTCGAGATCGACCCGAACCGCGCGCGGCCCGCGGCATCCCCGAGGTTCGCCCGCAGCCAGCGCACGTCATCGGCGTGTGCCGGCTCATCGAGCTCGCCGGCCACAATCCGTGCCGCAAGCGAGCGCGACCCCCACGGGCTCAGGATGACGACGTCGCTCAGGCTGTACTGCTGGGCGAGGAGCTTCACGACACCCGCGAGCGTCGCCGCTTCGCTGCCCGCCGATGCCGCGATGCGCTCAGCGCCACCCGGAGTCGTGCTCGGCAATCGATGCGACGTATGCCCGAACGGTCGCCCGACGATCAGTTCGGCCTTCGCCACCAGCGCCGGCGCCTGCCGACAGTTGCGGCGGATGCGGGCGCGCACGAGATCGGGCATTCGCGCCTTGGTCACTTCGAACGGATCCACGCGCTCGGCCATGGGGCGCATGATCTGCTGTCGCTCATCGCCCGCGAACATCAATCGCGCATCCGGCGCCGCGAGCGCGGCGAGGACGTCGAGCAGCAGCGGGTTGCCTGCGATGTCCTGGAACTCGTCGACGATCACGTTGCGGTAGCCACCGCGCTCGGGGTGACCAGCGAGCGCCTGCAGAGCCTTCGTCGGCAGATCGCGCTGGAACCAGTCGTTCGACGCGTCGGCGGGGTGCTCCGCGAGACCTGCGACCCGGAGCATCACTGATCCGAGGTCGCCCACGGCGAGCGGCCCCGGCAGGACCCGAGTGGTCGCACGCAGACGATCGGCCATCACGACGTTCCAGCACGTGAGCAGGGTCTTCTCGCCCCGCTTGATCGCATCGATCGCCGCTTGCGCGACGAGATGGCTCTTGCCGCTGCCGGCGGGCCCGTCGAAGTAGACGGCGCGATTGTCCGCGACCAGCTCGAGCGCGAAGCGCTGCTCGGCCAAGAGCGCGGCCTCGCGGCGATCGGCCTCGCGCCGAGCGTCCCGCTCGTCTGCCTCGACGCTGAAGTCCCGGGCGAGCGCGCCGATGAGGCGCTCCACCTTCTCGGCCGTGACCCCGGCGGGGTCGTGGTCCACGTGATCGGCTCCGGAGTGCCAGCCGATGTGCTCGTCGAGCACCTTCTCGACGATCGCAGCCGGGTGAGCGAGGTCGTCGGCCCACGCGAGCTCCCACTCGAAGAAGCTCAGGTCGGACGGCGCGCGATCACCGAACTGATGCCGGCCGATCGAGGTGAACCACAGCAGGCGCGCGAACGGCTCGTCGCCGTCGATCACTCCTTGGCGAAGGAGATACGACCGGATGCTGCGCGAAGCGCCGTCGACCTGCTCCAGCGGGCTCTTGTGAGGGTGGGGCGTGCCGTCGAGCGTCCACACCCCGTCGCGATAGTCGATCGACTTCGGCGCCTTCGCTTCGATGACGAGGATGCCGCGCCCGGGCACCGCCACGACGAAGTCGGCTTCACCCATGAGCTTGTCGACGTGCTGCCGGACGACCAGCGAATGGAACACGACCCAGTCGGTCCGGTCCATCATGCCGGCGAAGGCATCGAAGAGGCGACGCTCCGACCAGTTGGCTCCCGCCCGGGCGGTGGACGGGATCATTCGCGGCATGGCGCCAGCGTATCGGCGGCTGACTCGTGGGTCTTCGCGCGCCGCACCCAGGTCCTCACTCTCGTCGACGTCTCCGGCCGTTGGGTCGACGTCGATGCGGCGTAATAGGGTGAGCCCGGGGAGGAGCACATGGAAGCGGTCGAGCAGTTCGTCGCACTCGCGACGGGGTCGGAGCGGCACGTGCCCCCGCCGAGGCTCGCTGCCTGATGCCGTCTCTCATCGCGTGGCTCGACGCGTCGAGCGAAGAGCAGCGCCGCATGCGCGACATCATCCGCCTCTTCGCCGAACGCGAGAGTCGCGACGAACTCGGTCTCGGACAAATTCGCGACGGCATCGCCGACGCACTGTTCCCCGGCACTTCCACGCTGCTGACGCGGGCACGGTACCTGTTGTTCGTTCCGTGGGCCTACCGCAAGGCCGCAGGGCGCAAAGACGCGACCGGCGACGCCGCACAGTTCGAGCGAGACACCATTCGGGCTTTGAAAGACGCGGGTGATTACGCCGGACTGCTCGGCATGCAGGCCGGCGAAGCGCTCAAGAACCTGCCGTCGGCGATCTATTGGACGATGCTTCGCCACTACGGCATCCTGTCCGACGCATCGCTCACGCGCGACGATGCGCTCCGGCTCGAAGGCATGCGTGCGGCGCCCGACGATCTCAGCGAACACAAGCGATTCCGCGCGTGGTCGACGACCCTCCCGGACGCGCCCGACGGCTTCCCGAAGTCGCTTCCCGGCGGGTTCGCGCTGCAGCGCGACGAGGCCGAGTGGCTCCGCGATCGCATTCTCGACCAGGCCCCCGACACCCTCATCGCTCATCTCGCCGTCGAACGCCCCGACCGCGAGAGCCCCGCGCCATGGGCGGATGCCGCCGCCATCGCTGTTTCGGGGGATGCGCACGTCATGCTCGACGATGCCCGCGCATTCTCATCACTCATGCACGGCGCCCAGTTGCTCTACAACCTCATGCTCGCCGAGGAATACGAAGCTGCCGGGTACGAGAAGCTCGCCGAACCGACCGCCGGGTTTCGCGACCGTCTCGACCGCTGGTCGGATGAGCTCATCGATCTGCGCTCCTGGGACCTCGACCTGCTGCTCGCCCGCGTCGAGCTGACCCGAGGGTCGCCGATCAATCCGCAGTCTCGCCGGTTCGTCCGCAACTGGCGAGACCTGCTCATCGAACACGGCAGCGCGATCGCCGACAGCGCCGAGTTGCGCGACTTCATGGCTCGTCGCGAGCGTCAGCACAAGGGCGCGCAGGCGAGACTGGGCAATCGTGCTCGCCTCGCGACCTGGGGCGGAAGCTCGGGCGCCGGCGCGCTCGTGTTCCGGTGGCCGCAGGTACGCGGCATCCTGCTCGACATCCACGACGGCCTCGCACGGAGGGACGGAGTGACGGATGCTTGAGCCCCAGTCCCGCGCCGCGCTGACGGAGCAGCTCAAGCCGCCGACCGGATTCGAGCTCGTCCACGCGGTCGGCACGACCTTCACGCTCGATCTCGCAACGGCTCTCGCGGTGCCGCTGTCTTTCGCGTCACATCGGCTCTCGGTGCAAGACGACACCCTCGGCGTGCTCGATGCGATCCGGCGCGCGGCAGATCGCATCGACATCTTCGCGCAGGCGGGCGAGATCTCTATGGGCGCGCGCTCTGATCTCGTCGCCTTCCTCGAACCGATGATCCACCCCGTCGCCGTGCGTCGCGGGCTCTTCCACCCCAAGGTGTGGTTCCTCGAGTACACCAACGGCACCGCGATCGAGTACCGCTTCATCTGCGCAAGCCGCAACCTGACTGCTGATCGCAGTTGGGATGCCGTCGTGCGTCTCGATGGCAAGCCGGGCGACAGTGAGGCGACCAACCGCCCGCTCGTCGATCTGCTCCGCTATCTCCCGGCTCTCGCCGTGCAGGATCTCGAGGACGAACGGCGAGCGCGCATCGACGCCCTGGCCGAGCGCTGGCGCACGATCGCATGGGAGCGCCCCGACCCGATGCGCAGCATCGCGTTCCATGCGCTCGGCATTCCCGGGTCGCAGATGCCCGATGTGCGCGGGCAACGTTCCCTGATCATGTCGCCCTTCCTGTCCGACGATGGGCTCGCGATGCTGCGCCGCGGCATCCGCAGTGAGACACACGTCGTCTCTCGGGCGGAAAGCATGGACCGCCTGAAACCACCGTCGTTGAAGGCGGTTCTGCACGTGCTCGACGATGCCGCGACATACTCGGGCGACGACGACGACAGCCCGTTCGTTCCGCCCGGCGAGCGTCTTTCGGGGCTGCATGCGAAGGCGATCGTCGTCGACAGAAAAGACGGCGCGCACGTCTTCCTGGGGTCGGCGAACGCGACAGCCGCCGCGTGGCAGCTCAACGTCGAGGTGATGGTCGAGATGGTGGGCTCGGTTCCGCAGGTCGGTGTGAACGCCACACTTGAGGCACTGGGCGACCTCGTCGAGGAGTACCAGACCGAGGGCGGCGCTCAGCCCGATCCTCAGGAAGAGATCGATCGACGACTCGAGGCACTCGTGCGCGGGCTGGCGCGGACGAGGTTCTCCGTTCGGGTGATCCCCGCCGGGCCGTTCGCCCTTCGCGTCTGGGCCGACGAGCCGATCGTGGTGAGTGACGACCTCACACTGCGCTGGCACCTTCTCACGCGTCCCGACGTCGGAGGCATGCACCTCGAGGGTACCGAGCCCGCCGAAGCGACGGTGCACAGCATCCCGCTCGCCGACATCACCCCCTTCATCGTTCTGGCCGTGCGCGATGCGCTCGGCAACGAGCGTCGCACGATCGTCGTGGCGCGGCTGCTCGACGACGTCGCCGACCGGCGGGATGCCGTCATCGCACGACAGCTCACCGACCGCGCGGCCTTCATCCGCCTGCTTACGCTGCTGCTCGAGCTGTCGGGTGCGTCGATCTTGTCGAGTGCAGGAGGCGGCGGTGCGGGCTTCTTCGGAGATCGGGATGCCGTCGGCACCGGTCTCTTCGAAGCGCTCGTCCGCGCGGTCGGCGACGGTCATCGCGGGCTCGCCGATGCTCGCCGCATCATCGACTACGTGCGCGCCCACGATGAGAAAGCGGTCTTGCCCGACGGATTCGATGAACTGTGGAGTCAGGTGTGGCAAGCGCACCTCGAGCTGACGGAGGCGGCGTCGTGAGCGCGGTGGACGTCCAGGCGGTCATGGCGGGCCTCAAGGGCTTCCAGCAGAACGCCGTGGACCACGTCATCGAGCGGTTCTACGGGCCGGAGTCGGCGACGGCATCGGGCCGCTTCCTCATCGCGGATGAGACCGGCCTCGGCAAGAGCATCATCGCCCGCGGGGTGATCGCTCGCACGATCGAGCACTTGCAGGATGTCGATCACGTAGACCGCATCGATGTGGTCTACGTATGCAGCAACGCCGACCTCGCGGCCCAGAATCTGCAGCGCCTCAATGTCACAGGTGACGAGCACGTCGGTATGGCGACGCGCCTCACGCTCCTCGCCAAGGAGAGCAAGAAGCTCACCAAGAAGGCGACCGGCGGGGGCAAGAAGGTGAACCTGGTCTCTTTCACGCCCGGTACCTCGTTCAGCGAGGGCGGGTGGCGCCAGGGTTCGGCGCCCGAACGCGCCATGCTGACCGTCATCCTCGACGAGCTCGTCAACCGCACGGACTCGGATCGCCGCGTCACCCGCCTGCTCATGCACGGCACGGTCAAGACCTGGCAGCGCTTCGACCAGTCCTATGTGCAACCCCTCCTCCGCGAGCTCAAGGGCGATCCCGACCCGCGCATCGTCGGAGCCTTCACGCGGGCGATCGAGGCCGACGGCTCGCTCGAGCGCTTCATCGCCCTACGCGACGAAGTTCGCGGGAGGAAGAAGGTTCCGAGCGAGCTCTGGCATCGCAACCACGACCTCATCGCGGAGTTCCGCCAGACGCTCGCGAAAGCGGGTGTCGAGACGCTGGAGCCCGACCTCATCATCCTCGATGAGTTCCAGAGATTCCGACACCTGCTGAATCCCGAGTCGGGCGATGCCGCCGACCTCGCGCACGCCTTGTTCCAACACCCCGACGCGAAGGTGTTGCTGCTGTCGGCCACCCCCTACAAGCCCTTCACGAACAGCGACGACGCCGAAGACGACCACTACCAGGACTTCCTGGCGACCGTGCGGTTTCTCGCCGGCGGCGCTCCCGGGGCAGAGCGTGAGGTCGCGGCATCTCTTGCCGCCTACCGCCAGTCTCTCGTCGTCGGCGGCGATGCGCACGCCGCGGCACGAAGTGTGCGTGACGCGTTGACTCCGCTCATGACGAGGTCTGAGCGGCCGCCCATCGGCGAGAACGAGGACCTGGTCGCGGTGCGCCAGCTGGCGACCAAGTCCCCCACTGCGGACGATCTGCGTGAATGGGCGGCGCTGCGTCGGCTGGGCCGCGAAGTCGACTCGCCCATCGACCTGGAGTACTGGAAGTCGATCCCCTACTTCGCGAGTTTCATGGACGGCTACAAGTCGTCGGACCGCGTGCGCACGGCGCTGGAGGGACCGCTCGCCTCCTCGGTGGGAGCGACGCTCGCAGCGACGAGGTCCCTGGAGGCAGCCGCCGTTTCTGCGTTCGACACCATCGACCTCGGCAACGGCCACTTGCGTGCGCTCGCCGACGAGACGATCGATCGCGGGTGGTGGAAGCTGCTGTGGGTTCCGCCGACGATGCCCTATCTCGCGCCAGGGTCGATCTACGGGCCGCTTTCGGACGGATCGGTCACGAAACACGTGCTCTTCTCGGCGTGGACGGGCGTGCCGACCGCCATCGCAGCACTGCTGAGTTACGAGGCCGACCGCCTTGCGGCGGGCGACCGCGCCCTGCTGCGTGAGAACACCCCCGACGCACGCAAAGCCGTGAGCGCGCGCCTCATGTACAAGCTCGCCGACGGCCGCGCCGCGGCCATGTCGACGCTTGCACTGTTCTGGCCGCATCCCGCACTCGCCGACCTCGGCGATCCTCTCGCGTTCGCACGTACATCGGGCGGTGTCGGATCACCCGACGCCCTGCTCGATGACATCGCATCGCGAATGGATGCCGCGGCCGAGACCGAGCAGGTCGCCGATGCCGTCTTCTCCTATCCGGGTCTGCTGCCGGCATCGCTCGCCGACGCGACGGCGGAGCAACTCGTCGAGCTTCGGTCGGAAGACACACGCTTCGCCGGCCTGCTGGAGCACGTGCGAGTGGCGCTCGAGGTGGGCTCGCCCGCGATGTCACACCCCGACCTCGGGCGCATCGCCGCACACTCGCCCGGCAACATCGCCTGGCGCGCACTGCGGTCAGTAGCAGGACCCGCGGTCACGCCGGCGGGTCTGTGGGCTGCCGCGTTCGAGCTCGTGCGAGGCATCCGTACACTCTTCAACCGCACGGAATCGATCGCTCTGCTCGTCACGCTGTATGGGAACAAGCAGGAGTACTGGCGCAGCGTGCTCGACTACTGTGCCGACGGCAATCTGCAGTCCGTCATGGACGAATACCTGTACCAACTGCTGAGCGAATCGGGCGGTGAGGACCTCGACGACGCCGGTCTCATGGCGCTCGCGCGGCGATGTGTCGAGTCGATGGAACTGCGACCCGCCCGCTACGTCGCCCGCGACAACTCCCCGTCGCGCGAGGAGATCCCGCTCATGGCACGCTTCGCGCTGCGCTACGGCGGCAAGTACGCGACCGAGGCGGATGACTCGTCGGGCGTGCGCCAGGGCGAGGTCCGCGCCGCCTTCAACAGTCCATTCGCGCCCTTCGTCCTCGCCTCGACGAGTGTCGGGCAGGAAGGCATCGACTTCCACTGGTGGAGCCACTCCGTCATCCACTGGAACGTGCCGTCAAACCCCGTCGACTTCGAGCAGCGTGAAGGCCGCGTCAACCGCTTCGCCGGGCACGCGGTGCGCAAGAACGTCGCGTCATCACATTTCGGCGATGTGCTGGCATCGCGGGATGCCTGCGCCTGGCGCGCCGCATTCGACGCCGCGACCCGAGCGCCCAACGACCTCGGCGAGTTCTCGCCCTGGTGGCTGTACCCGGGCCCCGCCCGGATTCACCGTGTGCTCGCGGAGTATCCGCTGAGTCGGGATGCCGCGAAGTACGAGCGACTGCGCAGCGCGCTGACTCTCTACCGGTTGACGCTCGGTCAGCCGCGGCAGGAGGACATGGTCGATATGCTCGCGAAACGCGGGGTTGATGGAACGGCGGTGCCGACGGTCGATCTTCGACCGCCGCGTCGGTGACCTGTCTGACCCCGCGAGCCTCGGGCGTTCAGCCCGTCGGTACCAGGACCACCCGACCGGGCTCGCCATTCGAGCGCAGGAACACGAGCTCAGCTCGGGCCCGCTCCCCCGTCGCGACCTCAAGCATGCGCGCGTACTCCTTCAGCTGAGGGGCGTAGTGCGCGGCGCGCGCGGCGCGAGCCTCGGCATCCGGAATCTCGTCCGTCTTGTAGTCGACGATGACGAGCGATCCGTCGCCATCGCGGAAGAGAAGGTCGATGAACCCCTCGTGCACGAGCTCGTCGTCGCCGGTCGAACCGACGTAGAGCTCGCTCCAGTGCTCCGACGAGAACGCCCTCTCGACGACGGGCGTGCCGAGTGCCGAGCGCACGAACGATGCGACCGCAGTCGCGAGTGTGGGGATGCCTTCCGCCAGAGCCTGGGCCTCGGCGACGCCGTCGACGAGCGAAGCGTCGCCGCCGACCGCCTGCAATGTGCCGTGCACCGCGCGACCGATGAGGTTGCCGTAACGGCCCTTCATCCACGGTGCGAGTTCGACATCGCGGACACCCTTCGCCTGACCGGCGACGACGTCAGCAGCCGCCGGCTCGTCGGCGATCGCCCACACCACCTCGGGCTCCGTGCCCTCCAAGCCGGACGCGGTGACCGCGGAAGGTCGGAGGGATGCGGCGACGACACGCTCGGTTTCGTCTGACCACTCCTCCCACGTCGAACCCGGTGCCGGCGCAGTGACGCGCGCCGCGGGCACGTCGCCGAGCGGACCGGCTTCGTAGACGTGGACGCCCGGTACATCGGCCGCACCCGCCTCAACCAGGATTTCCGCCGCCGTGGAGACGGCATCGCGCTCAGCGCGATGGAGCGAAACGACCAGATGATCGCGCGCGCGCGTCGTGCCGACGTAGAGCAGGCGCCGGCGCTCCTCGTCGTCCATCTGCTCGTCGATCGGTGCCGCATCGGCGAAGTCTGTGGTCTGCAGCGAGCTCGACAGGCTGACCGCGTAGCCACGATCACGCCACAGCAGCCGCACGCCGTTCTGCCGCTGAGGGTGGCTCGTAAGACCCGACAGCACGACCATGCCGAACTCGAGGCCCTTCGCGGCGTGCACCGTCATGATGCGGACGACGTCCAGATCGGTCTCCGGCAGGAGCGACTCGGCGACGCGCGCGCCATCCTGCGATTGATGAGAGGCCCAGGCGAGGTACTCGCGCAACCCGCCGTGACTGATGTCGCTCCACGCCCGGGCCTGATCGATCACGAACCGCACGCGACCCCACTGATCACGGGCGCGAGACGACGGCTCGGTGATCGTCGCGGCCTCGAGCACCCGTCGATCGATCGAGATCGTCGTGAGGAGCTCGGCCGGCGTCATCCACCGACTGCGTCGGAACAGGCCGTTGAGGTAGGTCATCGCGATCCCTACCGGTGTACTCGCGAGATCGTCGGGAACGGGGGCGGACACTGTGAACGCGCCGCCGTCGCGCTTGTAGATGAACAGGTCGTCGTCACCGCAACCGAAGAGCGCTGACCGCAGTGCGGTCACGGTCGCGAGCTGATCGCTCGGGTCCCCGATCGCGCGCAGGGCTGCCAGCAGCGATCGGATCTCGGTCGACTGGTATACGAGAGAGCTGGACTCGGTGCGGTAAGGCACGCCCGCGGCATCGAGCGCGTCCTCGAGGAAGGGCAGCGAGGTGCGGGCGGGGATGAGAACCGCGATGTCGCGAGCGGAAAGAGGTCGGAAGCGGGTCCTCTCGACCATCGTCCCGTCGGGCTGTTCCTCCATGTACCGTTCGCCGACAGTCCAACCCTCGGCGAGGGCTGTGCGGATCACGGATGCCACGTCGTTCGCTTCCGCCTCACGCTGAGGCCCGACCGGCGTGCGTGGCGGATGCGGTTCGACACCCAGCAGGGTGACTGTCGGCCCGACGAGCGCAGACCCGTCGTCGCCGGTCACATCGCGAACAGGTTCAAGCGGCTCATACCGCGGCTGCGCGCCGTGCTTCTCGACGATGATCCTGCCGAAGACGGTATTGATCCAGTCGAGGATCGGCGGCACGGTGCGGAAGTTGGCGACCAACGACCGGCGACCACCCAGGCGCTCGCCCGCTTCGAGGTACGTCGCGATGTTCGCTCGGCGGAACCGGTAGATCGACTGCTTGGGGTCGCCGACGACGAACAGCGAGCCGGGTGGGAGCACGATGTCGTGCCAGTGCTCAGCATCGGCATCGCGTCCACCGGCGATGCGCACCGCGAGCTCGATCTGAATCGGATCGGTGTCTTGGAACTCGTCGAGCAGGAGGCGCTGGTATTGCTCCTGCAGGGCCGCGCGGGCATCGGCGTCCGTGCGCAGAAGGTCGCGGGACGCGACCAGCAGGTCATGGAACTCGAGGGATCCGGATGCCACGCGCTCGCGCGCATCGTCGAGCACCGCGGCCGCGATCCATCGCGCCAGCGGGCGCAACGCCGCGTCTCCGTAGGCGGCGGCGATCGCCTGCGCGTCGGCGGCGAGCGCTCTGCACTCGTCCTTGAGCCGGCCGAGGTCGGGCCAGTTGCCGCGCTGGCCGTAGCCGAGCTTGAGGTAGCCGAGTTCGCGAACGAGCGCGAACCGCTCCCGGTCATCGCCCGCGTGACGGAAGCGCGACACCCAGTCGCCCACACCGCGCAGGACCTCCAGGAAGCGATCGGAATCGTTGCGGCATTCGCTCTCGGACTCGGCCAAGAGGATCGCCCGGCGCAGAAGCGGCGCCGTATCGGGCAGAACCATGCCGTGCTCGGGGGTTGCGAGCACATGCGACGGGATGAGGTCCCAATCGTTGCCGAACCTGCGGGCGAGGAAGCGAAGCTGCTCGTCTTTGACGCCCACCGCGAGGGCGAGGTGCAGCGATTCGGCCAGCGCGTCCTCTGCGAGCATCCGCCGCCACATCGTCGACCATCGGTCGTCGAACGCGACCGACGACCCGACCTCGTCGAGGACTTCGACCATCGGCGGCATTCCGGCCTGGATCGGGAACGCCGCGAGGATCCGTTGCGCGAACGAGTGGAGCGTGCCGATCGCGGCCGCATCGAGATCGTCGAGAGCCTCCTCGGCGCGAGGTGTGCCGCTGCGGTGCTCTTCTTCGAAGGCTTCGCGCAAGCGATCACGCAACTCAGCGCCCGCCTTCTCGGTGAACGTGACGACGGCGGTCTTCGACAGGCGTACGGGGTCGGCCCCGAGCACAGACTCGACGACGCGACCGACGAGCGCGGACGTCTTGCCCGATCCGGCGCCGGCATCGACGAAGAGGTTCTCGTCGAGGCTCGTCCGGATCTCGTGGCGGGCGGGCTGATCGGGCAGGCTCACAGGGCTCCTCCGTCGCGGGCGACCACGGACGGGTCGAGAAGTGTGTAGAGCTTCGCGAGCACGACATCCGTTCGCTTGCGTTCGCTCGCGCCGCGGACGTGACCGTATCCGACGCCGTCGGGATTGCAGTATGCGCACTGCACCCACAGGAAGTCGTCGTTCGCGGGCGGTCGTGCGAGGAAGAGCCCGTCCCGGATCCCCGCCGCGAGAGTGCCGAGAGCACCGCGGTAGAGCTCCTCGAGGTGTTCGTCGAGGGTGACCTCGACCCGCTTGCCCCGGTCGCGACGGCCGATGAACCAATAGCCCGCGTCAACCGGATGTTCCCCGAACGCCGCCTGCGCGGCGTGTGCGTACAGGGGCAGCTGAAGTTTGCGTCCGGCCGCGACGGGATCTGTGCCGATGTCCTTGAAGCCGCCCGCGCTGCCGGTCTTGAAGTCGGTGACGATGAGTCGGCCGTCGCGCGTCTGGTCGACGCGGTCGGCGCTGCCTCGCATCCCGATCGCACCACCGTCGACATCGACGTGTACGGCCGGTTTGCCCTTCATGCCGAACGCCAGCTCGCTGCCCACGATGCGCGAGCCGTGACGCGCGTGCGCCTCGTCGTCGAGATCGAGGAACAGTTCGAGATCCCGAAGGATCACCTCGCGTTCGCGCTCCCACAAACGCGGGTGGCCCGTAAGGCCGCGGCGCTCGTAGTCGTCCATCACCTCATCGGCGATCGTGCGCATCAACGCCCGATGCTCCGGCGTCCACGGTTCACCGAAGTCCGGGCGATCCGCGGACTCGGTCGTGAGACGGTCGATCACCTCGTGCACGATCGAACCGAGGTCCCATGCACGGATGGAGAGGATCTCTTCGGGGCTCTCGAGTGGCCTCGCGCCGAGGAGCCGCTCCACGAAGAACGCGTGAGCGCAGCCCGCGTAACCCTCCAACGCCGTGGGCGAGACCAGGGCGCGCCCGTCGGCATAATCGGGCAGCCCCGCGACCCCGTTGAGGTTGCCGTCGAAGCGGGTGAATGCCTCGTCTCGGCGAGCGTCGATCAGCTCGACCGCGGCATCCACCGCCCTGTCTCCGTCCAGCGTCCCTCGGCCCGCGAGGTGGCGCAGCCGCCATTCCTGACGAGTGGCAGGCCGCTCGGCGCGCGAGACGCCCTCCCAGTGCGAAGCGACGGTGCGGAGGCCGGATGCCTCGCTCCACTTCGTCGCCGCGAGTGCCGGGATGCCGGAGAGCGAACGGATCGTCGGCATGAGCCAACGGCTCGGGAGCCGCTCGGCGCCCCGGCGCAGATCGCCGCGAGGAAAACTGGCGGTGACGTGCGCTGCGGCTGAGAACGCGGCCAGCACGGCACGATGCTGACGACGGATGCCGTCACTCGCGGTGGGAAGGGCTCCTCCGACGAGCTCGCGCACGGCATCGGGAAGGAGCGGATCGCTCGACCGGCGGCCGGGGTACAGGTCCTCAGAAAGCCCGAGCACGAAGACATGGTCGACGTCGAGCGACGGGGCGCTGCCGATCGGCCCGACGAAAACACCGTCGCCGAACCTTCCGACGCGCGGTTTGCGGGCGTCGAGATCCACCTCGAGGATCTCGCGCACCCCTGCGACGTCAGCGTTGCCCAGGCCGTCGAGCTCGGCGATCGCGCCCAGCGCGACCTCGATGGCCGTTGCCGCGCGCTGTTCCTCTTCAGGCAGGCGGTTCCGCGCGTCGGTTCTGCCGATGTAACGGTGAAGGAGGCCGAGAGCCCACTCACTGAGCGCGGCCCAACTCGTGAGCGATCGACCTTCTTCTAGGCGGTGGCGCAGTTCGACGATGAACGAGGCAAGCTCCTGCGCTTCGGCGATCGATCGCTCCCGATAAGCGAGACCGCCCGCGCTCGCGTCGGGGTTGTCGCGGTCGGCATCCAGCCGAGCCTGCTCGCGCGCCACGTGATCTGCGAGGCGCTCCGACCAGTCGCCGTCGGTCACGCCCGCACGGCGGCTCAGCTTCTCCCACCGGGTGCGCGGAGTCGGCAGGTTGCCCTCGCCGAGTCGGATCGGTGCGCGCCCCAGCCAGTCGAAGACCGCAACGCGGCGAAGGCTCTCGGGTTCGAGAGAGAGCAGTGTGAGGAACGCGTCGGCGATCGCGCGGTCACGCAACGGCCGCACGCCCGGCCCGTTGGTGGTGATGCCCACCTGCGCGAGGTGATCGTGCACGAGCCGCGCGTACGGGACGGCGACAGGATGCAGAACCGCGATGCGATGCGCGGGAACACCGCGCGCGAGCAGCGCGCGCACCTCACGCACGATCGCGCGCACCTCGTCGTCAGAGTCCGATGCATGCACGACCGCGTTCGCGAGTGACTCGGCATCGACATCGGCCACGTCGTCGCGGTCCACGGCCCGGTTGCGGGTGACGCCGACGACAGCACGGAGGCCGGATGCCTCGTCGAGCGCAGCGATCAGTGCGTACTCGGACGGCGTGGGCTCTTCGGGGAGGTAGAGGATGATCGTGCCGACCGCGCTGAGATCCGCGCCCGCCTGCACTCGGAGGGTGGCATCGGCGAGTACGGCCACCTCATCGCGACGACCGACGGACGCCTCGACCGTGACGGCTTCGTGAAGTCGCACAAGGTCCGCGCCGAGGACGCTCGTGCTCGCGATGCGGGTGAGCGCATCGGCGTCGCACTCGCGGAGTTCGCGGTGCGCACGCACGAGCGCACGGACGGTCGACGGATGCTCCGCGACGGCGGCGAAGCACCCCGGATCGGATGACAGCACACGCCGCCACAGTGCCGTCAAGAGCGCGGTGGTGACGGGACGCCTGGTGTCGCCCCCGGCTGCGAGCACCTGCTCCGCGAGCCGGCGCAGCGTCGTGACTTCGACGGCCGCGACGCCACGACGATCCCCGACGCCCTGCGCCAGCGCGCGTCGAATCGTGATCGCCGCAATGTTGTCGCGCGCGAGGATCGTCACCGGCGCGAGCGGGTCGTTCGCCTTCGCTTCGCCGACGAGTCCCCTGAGCTGCCCTACGGCGTCAGCGCCGTATCTGGCCATATGCGTCTGCATGCGCCCTCCTCCAGAAACGACCATCTCCAGCGCGGGCGGCAACTGACCCAGGTTCCCAGAACGGCGGCGGGTTCCTTCGCGTCTGCTCGGCGATGTGGCAGCGCGGTCGGCCTCCACTTCAAATCCTCTGCCCGAGGATCGCCGCCAACACGTCCTCGAAGTATCCGCGCACCGACTCACTCCCGACGATCAAGGCTCGGTCGAGCAGCAGGTTCTGCGATTCACACGATGTCTCCGACGCCAAGCTGCACGCATGGCACGCCGCAAGATTCAATCCGTCGATGCTCTGCGGCTCGGATTCGATGCAGACCGGATCGTTCGGGCACCACGCTGCCTGCTCAAGCGCTCGAATGATGGCCGATCCGAGGTGTCGCGGCTCGCCCTGACGGACGAGTCCTCCGAGGGTCCCTTCGATGTCGGATGAGGTCGTGTAGATGAAGACGCCGTAGTCGCCGTCCGACTCGCAGTAGATGCGTTCGCGGATGGATGCCGCTGTGTAGCCGCTCCCGAATGCCAGTTCTCGCATCAACAGGTGAGCGAACGTGTGGAGCAGCACATACTCTGGCGAAACGACATGCAGCCGGTTGCCGAGAATCGAGGCATTCTGGTGCGTGAGCAAAGCTTCGCCTCGCCGCTGCACCTCCTCCTGTGCTGCCCAAGCCGCCACCGCGTCCGGGTCGAACCGGAGGAAGACTCCCTCCCCGTACCCCTCCACCGCCGGCAACCACTTGCGCTCGTGGGCAGTGAAAGGCACCGCCGCCTTCAGCTCGGCATCCGGGGTGTACCGACGGAATCCGAGAACCGCTCGAACGTCGCGAAGTCGATCGACCAGCACGATGTCCGTGATCAAAGCCGCAAGTCCGTCACTCGCGTCGCCTCGACCCCGAGGAAGCCGAGCGGGACGCGTATGAAACCCTTCCACGGGTGCGGTTCCGGCGACGGCCGCGATGAACGCCTCATACTCGTCGGCCTGAAGTCCGCTCCGCGTGGCGCGGACGTCGACGTCGCCGGGTGCTGCGGGGGGCTGCGCCGCCGCGATCACATCCGCCACCGGGATTCCGGTGTCCAGCGAGATCTGTCCAGCGAGCATGTCGCGCTGAGCAAGATCGGTCGCGCCGCGCAGGGCGGTGAAGAACACATGACTGCGTATGGCCTCGAGATCCTGTTCAGATCTGCTCTCCACCGCGGGGATGTCGATCGCGCTCATCGTGTCCGAGAAGTGCAGGCTTGTGGCACCTCTCTGCTGGGGATCGATCGGCTTGCCACACACACCCCAATCACGCTCCCACGGCTGCTTGCCACGACATGTGAACCCCTCGACCGAGAGCACATCCCGGCGAAGCTCGCCGAGCGTACGTCGGTGACCGCAGCGCTCACATCGAACCTGCAGGCTGCTGAGACCTTCGGCGCGTCCCTCGGCAGACTCGAACTTGAGCTTGTCGTCTGCCTTGCAGTCGCCGTCCGCCGATCGGTGCATCCACTCGACCCAGGGCACGTCTGCGATATGGCTGTTCGACGTGCACACGGCGACGAATCGCATCGGCACAAGTCGCCCATCACAGGCGGCTTCTTGGCAATGCGGCAGACCACCCGTCTCGAGAGAGCGAGTCCACTTGATCATGCGACGGCACCCCTGGCAGAACAACCAAGCGGGGAACCGCTCGAACTCGAGCCCCGGTGTCTTCTGATCTTCCGGCGTGTGCGTGGTCGGCGCGGCCCAGAGATCGTCCACGCCGAGCGCCTCGGCCAGTCGGTCCGATCGCACCGCGCGGCGCAACTTGCTCGGCGGCCACTTGTCACCCGTCGGCACCATGAACGACTGGCCGAGGATGTCCACGATCGCCCCCGGCCCATACGGGGATACCGTCTCCGATGCGCGGACCGTCTTCACCTGCACTTCAGCCACGACGCTCTCCATTCGCCCGCACGCGGACCACCTCATCCACATTTCTCATCGAGTTCATGACGGGCCATCCCTTGCCTGGATCGGTGAACTGTCTCATCAGACGCTCGTCATGGTCGCGAGACGAGTAGACGAGCTTCTTCCCCTCTTGTTGGACACGGTTTCGCGCATCCACCCACTCGAGAACGGCGTCATCGATCTCACTCGCAACGACGGATGCCTCGTCCTCATCGGCGAACTCCACATGCCGCTTCAACAGTGCCACGGCCTTCTTCACGGGCGCGGAGTCAGGGTCGAACAGCGACGCGTCGCCGTTGTCCGAGAGCCCGACCCCATGACGAACGAGAATCACGAGGGCAGCCCGGATGGCACGTTTGCGGGCTTGAAGAGACCACGGGGTGACACTGGACGGTTCGACGAACCGGTAGAACGCGCGGTGGTATGCGCCGAACGACTCGAAGACGGAACGGTCACGGGGCTTGCCCGATCGGAACATCGTGACCACCAGACCGGGAGTCTTTCCACGGCCGACGCGCGAAGTGGCCTGAATGTACTCGGACGTCGTCTTGGTGTGACCGTTCACGAGCATCACACCGAGTCGACTCACGTCGATGCCCACCGACATGATGTTGGTGGTCGCGAGCGCGTCGATGACCTGTGCGTCGTCGGGCCCCTTCTCCAAGCGTTGCAAGAGAGCGATCAGTTCCGCTGAGTCGACGTTCCCGTTCAGTTCATGCACACCGTCGGATCCAAGCTCTCGGGCAGAACCCTCGGCCTTCTCACGTCGGATCAGGTTCGATGGCACGTCATCACGGAGGATGGTGACGGTGCGCCCCAGCTCACGAAGGCTGTTGTGATAGACCACGAGCGTCCAGTAGGCGTCTTCAGCCTTGCCGGACAGGTTGACCGCCTGCGGAGCGTTGAGGATCTCTGCCGACAGCTGACCTACGGCCCAGGAAGGCGTGTGCGCTTGCGGCATGATCCCCAGGTATCGGCGCCCCGCGGCTTCGGGGTCGGGTTCCGAGAAATAGTTGTCGTCGGCGTCGACACCCGCGGGTGGGAACGACTCGACCGCCTTCGCCATGAGCCCCTGCACTTGTTCGATCGACGCGCGGGTCGTCGCGGTCGACGCCACGACCTTCGGTGCAGTCCCATTCCACCGGAGCAATCCGCCGATGGCTGCCTCATAAATCCCGACGATCGTTCCGAGAGGACCCGAGAGCAAATGGAGCTCATCCTGGATGACCAATGACGGCGGAGCGGAGACGCTCTTCACCCCGAACAACTTCGACCCCTGCGGAATCCACGCGAGCCGCGCAAGCTTGTCGACCGTGGCCACGAGCATTGTCGGCGGGTTGTCGTACAGCCCTTCGTCGACCACCTGCACCGGGAGCCGGTCGTTGAAGGGACACGTTTCGTCGGGACAGAAGAACTCGAATCCGTGGGCGGATGAACGAACTCCGTACGCCCGATCGTTCGAGGTGGAACGCGGCGGCATGATCGACGTCCCGCACCACGGGCACGCGAGCAGCTGGAAAGGGTTCTCCGGCCGAGCCTGCGAGCGCACCTGACGCATCTGCTTCTCCGCCGCCTTGTAGGTGCCTGGAGTGGTCGAGTTGCCGAGCCACATTCCGATCGAGAACGCGGGCGCGTCGTCGAGCCGTTCGTCATCGGAACGCATCAGTTCGAGCGCGCAGATGAGTGTCGCCGCGCGCTGGAACTGTTGAGCGGTGAGCAGACGCATCGTGTACCGGGTGAGGACGGCGAGCCCGCCACCCTTGACTCCGTCGACGATGCGCCGACGGATCATCTCGACAGCCGCCAGGCCGAGGTACGCCTCGGTCTTGCCACCACCTGTCGGGAACCAGATGAGATCAACCAGTTCGCGGTCGTCGTGTTCGTCGTCGACCGTGGACGCGAGCGCACTCAGGATGAATGCCAGCTGGAACGGGCGCCACTGAGGCTCATCCTTGCCCCGATCGGCGTCCAGCGCCGAGCCGTATCGCACGTCCTTCTCGACGAGGTCGCGCTGCCGAAGCATCTGCCAGCGCATCGCCCGGTTGGCCATTTTGAATGCTGTGAGTACCCGTGGGTCGCCTGCCAGGATCGCGATTCCTTCCTCGATACGGGATGCTGCGCGCTCCTGTCGGGCGACGATGTCGGCCGCCACGCTCCGGAAGTTACTCACCTCGCCGTCGGCGATGTCCCTCTGGCCGTCGATCCACACCCGATAGTCAGTGACGATCTGGGTGAGCGCAGCAGAGAGGTCGACACCGGCGATCGCCTCGTCGGACAGCCAACGCATCGAGTAGATGTCACCCGATCCGACTTTCGCGCGGATTGCCGCGACCTCCACCTCCGGCAGCACGGTTGTGGTGACGAGCGTGGGCGCGTCCTCGGGCGACCACTCGACGGCTACGCCGTGGCCGATGGCGAAAGCAGGCTTGTCGCGGTATCGGAACGCCAGTTCGCGGTCTTCGTCCGTCGCGTAGACGTCGCCCTGCGGGTACGGCGAAAGCCCGTGATCGTCGACGCATGACATCGACACCTGGAACAGGCACACGTCCGCGTGTCTCTTGGCCTCGCCTGTCGCGACTTCCGCAGCGTTCGACAACGACACGGTGGTGAGCCGTTTGCCGTTGTGGATCCGCGACCTCCATGACAGCGTGGCGCGTCCCTCGAGTACGGCGACGGATCCCGACCCGGTGACCGTGACCATGTGCCGTGCGGAGAGTGGCCGACGCTTCCACGCCTCGCGCTTCTGATCCTTCGTCCCGCCCGCCTCACCAGCGACTGCGGTGTCCTCGGCCGACGGGTCCACCTTCTCGTAGACTCCGGCGGCGATGTTCACGGCGATGACGTCGCTCGAGTGGACGAATGACACGCCCAGCGATTGCGGGGCCCACCCGAAGGCGCCGGTGATGTTGATCCCGGTGTCCTCTTCGTCACTATCACCCGTGCCCGCATCGACGTCATCGTCCTCGGTGTACAACTCCGGCACGTCGAGCGGCGTCTCGTCCGTCTCCTCGACTTCTACGTCCTCGACGAACGCCACGGGTGCGACCCCACGCTCGACCGGATAAAGCGTGCCCACGAGGTAGGCATAGACAGGGCTCCGTTCCAGTACCTCGGCATCGCCGCCGAGTGGCCCGAGCCACCTCTTACGAAGCTCGGCGGTGACGGCATCCCGCCCCTCTCTCGGATCCGATACGGGCGCTGGCAGCGTTTCGAGGATGTCCGTCATTTCTTGCTCCAGAGGTAGTCGAACTCGTTGTAGGCGAGACGTTCGCCGAATTGTTCGAAGGTGTCGGCGACGTTCACGATGAGGCACCGGTCGGTGCCGCCGTTGGCCGGCCCGCGTAGACCTCGACCGACCATCTGTAGATAGCGATTGGGACTGAACGTCGGACGCGCGATGTAGAGGGCGCGCACCTTCGGTGCATCGAATCCCTGTGTGAGCAGGTCACAATTCACCAACACCTGCGACTCCCCAGACTTGAACCGCTCGACGACTCGGCGTCGCTCCTGCTTTCGCGCGCCGCCGTCGATGGAATCTGCGCGGACACCCTGCAGAACGAGAAGCGCGGCGATCGTGTGGGCGGATGCGACGGATGCCGCGAAGACCAGCACCGGCCAGTCGGGGTTCTTCGTCAGCAGTGCCTGAATGTGGTCGACCACCCCCTGCGTGCGGCCCATGTCCTGACCGATGAGGGTCAGCATGTTCTTCGTGACCTCCTTCATCCGGCGGAACTCCGCGTCCTGATCCCCGACCCCGACCGAAACGCCCGACAGGATGTCGTAGTCGACTTCGGAGAGCACGTCGCGTTCCCGTAGCTCGCCGATCGGATCCTCCGGATCCAGAGACTCAAGCCGGTTCGACCCGAATCGTTCGACGAAGCGGCGATTGAGCTCTTCGTTCCGCCCGCGGAATGGGGTAGCGGTCAGGCCGAGAAGTGGCCGTTCGGTCCGGTTCGCCGTCAACCCGAGCGATCGGAGGATCTCCGTGTAGGTCTTCGTACCGGCCGTGTGGGCTTCATCGATGACGACGAGGCCGGGCCGTGTCAGCCATCCGTATTGGGGTTCGTTCAACCGACTCGCGAGCGTGTCGTCGATCGCGACGACGATCTGCAGTTCTTCCGTCGATTCATCGAGCTCATGTCCCGACCAGAACCTACTCACGTCCAGCGGTCGTTCGTCGCCCATCCAGCGCCACACCTCGGCGAATGCCGTGATCGCCTGCTCGCAAAGCTCCTCGCTCTGGGCTATCCAGAGGATCGGGGCCTCGACCTGCCGCTCTTTCAAGAGATGGAGGATCGCCTCGACCGTGACGCGTGTTTTGCCGGCACCGGTCGGCAGATAGAGCAGACCGCGCTTCTTCTCGGGATGGTGAGTCGTCGCGAGCTCCGTGATCTGAGCCGCGAGCGATCGCTGGAAATCGTGCAGCTCGTTGAGGATGACCTGCCCCTGAACCTGGGTGACAGACATCCGCCGAGCCTCCCGGGTGCCCGCGAACGAGGTGTCGAAGCCCAACCGCTTCACGGCGCTTTGAGCGGTGGCCGAGCCGTCCCACTGCTTGGGCACCGGCACGCCGACACGTGCGAGGTCCTCCCGCACGGCGCGCACGGCATCCTGACCCTGTACTCGTATGAACAGCTCTGCGATCTCGCGATCGTCCAGCTTCCCGGTCCTGGATTCGACTGCAGGCAGAAGTCCCTTGGGCAATCGCTGGCGGAGCACATCCGCGCCGACCAGGATGAGCAGCCGCTGCTCGTTGTTGCGAGCCGCCTGCGCACGTTCGATGAGCTCGCTCCGTCGCATCGATTCGTCGTCGCGCAGGACCCCTCGGACGTCGTCCGCGGTGAGGCGAAGGTCGAGCTCGCGCGAAATCTGTTCGAGTGCGCCCTGATGGTCGAGGGAACGATCCACGACCACGACCCCGTCCTGGACAGCCGAGGTGAGAGGCCGCTTCGACTCGCCGTGGATACTTCGGAGAACGCGCGCGATCGATTCCGCACGGGCGATCCGCTGCTTTCCGAGGCGGGCGACGACGCGTCCCTGGAGGCTCGGGTATAGGTCGAGCACCGGCGTAGACTCGCCCAGACCAAGAATCTCCAAAGATTGCTGGAGCGCCTCTCCCGGGAGCAGGAGCGCCCAACGACGCACGAGATCACCGATGTCACCTCCCGTCGGGATGTACGCCACCCCAGCTTCGTCGAGCGCGGTGACGTCGGCCGACTTCTCGGCGACCGCCACCTCATGCGGCGGGGTGAGCGACACGGTGCCCCGCGACACGGCCGGGATCACGTCCGGTATCGGGATGGAGTCGCGAGAGGCGCTGAGACGGAGCAGCTCAGCGAACGGCTCGACGACCGCGGGGTTCAACGGGTAGCCGGCTCGCGAGAGGAAGTCGACGAGATGTGCGTCCGACACGGATGCGAGTTCGTTCGGCAGCCCCACGACCGTACTCACTTCACCGTCGATGACCACCGGGAGAAAGGCGCCGTAGCGCGAGAGGCGCCACGATACCGCGTCAGTCAGCGATCGGACTCCTTGTGTGGTGGCCAGGCGACCGAAGTTACGCGCGGCCCACCACTCGAAGGATGACGCAGGGATCTCCGCCGTCTTACGACCGCCGAGCGGCACGTTCAGGGTGATCTCCCGACTGCCCATCGCGGTCAGGATCTCTCGAGTCCAACTCACTCGCTCTTCGTCCGTCAGCTTCTCCTCCAGCACGTCGAGTGGGCCCACACCATCGGCATCGGGCACGATGATCCGCACACCACCGATTCCCGAACGGGCAAGGAACGCGCGCGCCATCTGCTCGATCGAAGACACGTACCGGACTCGCAAGCCGTCGCGCCCGAGCGGGTAGCCGGTGACAGGTCGGGGCGAGGCGCCGGCTGCGTGCACGAGGGCCATGCTGGGAACCAGATCCGAGTCGACGTGGCGAACGGCGACCGACGGAGCGAATGCGGGATTCGAAAGCATCTCGCGAGCCGGGCGCCAGGTGCCCGCTCTGGTCGGCAGATGGATGTCGATGCCTCTCCCGCGCACATCCGCGATCGCCCGCACTGCGGTCTGTGGAGTCGCCGAGCTGACGACGTTCCAGAAGCGCCCCCAGTCCAGCGGAGACCAATGATCGGAGGCACTGTTGGCAAGTGCGATCGCGGTTTCGTCAGCCGAGACCACCCGGAACCCCAGCGAGCGCAGATCATCCGCGATCGAACCGAAAGCGGCGAGTGCGCGGTCGACGATATGGACTCCCGCGGGGATCGCCGCACCCTCGAGAGGCAGCAGTACGGTCGAGCTCGCGTCGACTCGCGCCCACCGCCCACCCTCCAACGGAACGATCGGCGCCGAAGCGACCGCGTCCTTCATCTCCGCCGAAATCGGCGAAAGTGACGCCGCGATCGAAACCGCCGTCTCGACACTCTCGGCGCCGCGATCATGGACCAGTTCTTGAAGCCAACCCGCCACGCCCACTTCTTTGGGGGAACGCTGCTCGTCCGACCCTCCCAGCAACGTCCGGAGGCGCGCGCGACGCGTCGCCGTGGTGAAACTCTGCCAGTGCGGCAGGTTGTCACGCGGTGCGACCTCCTCCCAAGCTCGGACCGCCGCAGCCGTCACAGGCGGACTCTTGAGCTCGGGCACCCGCTCGAAGTAAGTCGGCACGCGCAGGCGGCCACCGACATCGGGGATCATCGGTCGACTCGACGCCTTCTTCGGGATCTCGTCCGAAAGGAACCTGTCGGCATTGCTCCGGATCTCGCGGCCGCGGGCGGGGAACAGGTCGAGATGCGCAGCGAAGTCAGTCGGGGTGGAAGCTCGAGCCACGACGTCGAGGAAGAGTTCCGCGGCCACGCCCAGCATCGCGCGATTGAGCTGCGAACCGGGGATGAGCGTGGTGCGGTCGTCGTTCACCTGCCAAGGCGCGTTGAAGACGCCGCTCGCAGTCGTCTCGTCCTGAAGCGGGAACCACGCCCACAGCCGCCCGACTCCCGCTCGTCCCTCGGGCCGCACGGCGTACGAGACCGTCATCGACTCGCGGAGCGATGTGGCGCTGAGCGTCGATGAAACGTCGATCGTCGGACGGTACTCCCTCTCGGCGTAAAGCCACCGCTCGCGCTCCTTGCCTGGCGCGACCAGGTGCACCTCACCGTCGTCCGGGTGGCCCTCACGAGTGAAGTCCTTCGACAGTGGCGCGGACCCGGGCGACTCCTGAACCGTGATGCGGAGCCGTTCCAGTGGCTTGAAGAACAACAGCGCTTCGACGTCGAAGTTCGAAAGCTCCTTCCGCAGCCGGTCACCCTCGCGGGTCAGCGGGAGCTTCACCACCGTCGTCGCCCATGACATCAGCTCCGCCAGATTGGGATCCTCCGCGGCGGCGACGGCCGGGTCGGCGAGCGTAGGGATCCGCAGAAGCGGCAAGCGGCCGCCCTCGTTCGGGATGCCGGCGAACAGCTCGGCGGTATCGGGGGCGTTGAACTCGAAGCTCACGCCCCTGCTGTAGATCTGCGGGTTGTCCGAGATGCCGAGGACGCTCTTGAACCCGAGTCCGAACCGCCCGATCTCGTCTCCGCGCTTCGTGCTCAAGAACGCGTACGTGACCGCACGCACACCTTCGCGACTGAATCCCACACCCTCGTTCGCGCAGTAGAGCGCCCCGTCGGCGAGGCGGAACTCGACCATCCCCGTGCCGCCTCCTGCGCCGATCGCGTCGACCGCGTTCTGCAACAGCTCGCTGATCTGCCGCGTCCCGTAACCGCCCGTGCGGAAGCTGTCCTCCTGTCGCACGTGCTCGGTCAGCAGATCCGGGTCGTTCTCGTACGTCCGCAGCGCGGTCGCCTGTCGTTCCTCGATGTATTCCTGCAGCGCAGGTTCCATAAGCTCCGGCCAGCTCATCTTCGTTCTCCCCATTCGGAAGCGGCGGTTCCCCGCGGCACCGAGCACCTCAGCCCAGCCGACAGACGTTACGGACCACCTCCGACATCGGGCCCGTGGCGGCTCCGACGCCGACCCTCCCGAGCATAGGGAAAGATGAGAGAACCCTCATAGAGTGGATTCGAGACGGCTCGAAATCCGGCACCCGAACGCGAAGAGCACTCGCTGGATACGATGGCCGAAGGCGTGGGAGAGGACAAACCGGAGTGGAGACGAGGACGTCGATGGATGCCGCGCCCCTGAACGTCGCACCCGGCTCCCTCGTCCGCGTGCGAGACGCCGACTGGCTCGTGACCAACGCGAGCCCCACTCAAGACGGACTCCTCGTCGAGGTCACGGGTCTCTCCGAGCTCGTCCGAGACACCCGCGCCGCGTTCTACGAGCACCTCGACGAGATCGTTCCCTACGACCCTCGCCAGACGAAGGTCCGCGCCGACGATTCACCGAAGTACCGCCGAAGCAGGCTCTGGCTCGAGTCCACGCTCCGCAAGACCCCGATCCCGCTCGGCGAAGGTAAACTCTCGGTTTCGACGCAGATGCTCACCGACGCCCTCGGTTACCAGCGTTCGGCGGTCCGCAAGGCGCTGAGCGCCGACAACCTTCGCCCTCGGATCCTCCTCGCCGACACGGTGGGGCTCGGCAAGACGATCGAGATCGGCATGATCCTCTCCGAACTCGTGCGCCGCGGCCGCGGCGAGCGCATACTGATTGTCACACCAAAACACGTGCTCGAGCAGATGCAGTTCGAGATGTGGACGCGGTTCGCTCTGCCGTTCGTCCGCCTCGACTCGGTCGGCATCCAGCGCGTGCGCCAGAAGCTCCCCGCGACCCGCAACCCGTTCAGCCTCTACAAGCGCGTCATCATCTCGATGGACACCCTCAAACAGGACCGCTACCTCAACCACCTGCGCAAGCATCAGTGGGATGCCGTCGTGATCGACGAGTCCCACAACCTCACCGGTTCCGGCACGCAGAACAACGCACTCGCTCGCGTGCTCGCGCCGAACACCGAAGCGATGATCCTCGCGTCGGCGACCCCGCACAACGGCAACAAAGAGTCGTTCGCCGAACTCATCCGCCTGCTCGAACCGACCGCGGTCGGCCCCGACGGCGACATCAACCGTGAGGCGCTCGACCGGCTCGTCGTCCGCCGCCATCGCCACTCCCCCGAGGTCGCCCGTGAGGTGGGCGACGACTGGGTCGAGCGCAAGGATCTGCAGCACCTGCTCGTCGACGCTTCCCTGGAAGAGGATGCCGTCGCCCACGAGCTCGCGGACGTCTGGCTTTATCCGGCGGCAGGCTCGAGCCCATACTCGGGCGAGAACAAGGGTCTCTTCCCCTGGACCCTGGCGAAGGCCTACCTGTCGAGTCCCCCCGCCCTCGTCGAATCGGTCAAGAACCGCATCCGCACTCTCGGCGAGGAGCGCACCGACGCGCAACAACGTGAGCGCGAGTCACTCGATCGGCTGCTCGCCCTCGCGAAGGACAGTGCTGCGAGCCCCTCGGCGAAGCTCGAGCAGCTCGTCACGTATCTCAAGGGCATCGGCGTCTCGAAATCGTCCGACATGCGCGCGGTCGTCTTCTCGGAGCGTGTGCCCACGCTCCTTTGGCTCCAGCAGCAGCTTCAGACGCAGCTCGGCCTCAAGCCCGAACAGGTCGCCGTGCTGCACGGCGGGCTGTCGGATGTCGAGCAGCAGGAGGTCGTCGAGTCCTTCAAGCTCTCCGCGTCCCCGATCCGCATCCTCGTCACGGGCGACATCGCCTCCGAGGGCGTGAACCTGCACGCCCAGTGCCACGAGCTCATCCACTTCGACATCCCGTGGAGCCTCATCCGCATCGAGCAGCGCAACGGCCGCATCGACCGGTACGGCCAGCGCCACGCCCCGCAGATCACGACGCTCCTCCTGCGACCGACACACGAGAAGTTCGTCGGCGACATCCGGGTGCTCACCAAGCTCGTCGATCGCGAGACCGAGGCTCATGGAGCCCTCGGTGACGCCGGCGCGCTCATGGGCTCGTACAGCGTCGCCGCAGAGGAGAAGGCGGTCGAAGCGGCGCTCATCAAGGGTCAATCGCTCGAAGACCTGATTCCGACACCTGACTCCGTCGCATCCGATGCCGACGACCCTTGGCTCACCTTCATCCTCGACGACGCCGACCACCACGTCGACAGCACGACCGAGGTGACGGTGACCGAGCGGATCAGCACGGGATTGTTCCCGTCGGATGCCGCGTACCTCGCCGCCGCGCTGGATGAGGTCTTCGAGACCCCCGCCGCATCCCCTGGTGCCGGCGGCGTCGATTGGGTCGACCACCAGGGCTACGGACTCGTCGAACTCACCCCGACTGACGACCTGCGCCAGCGCCTCGCGGTACTCCCCCAGACCTACCTCACCGACCGCCGCGTCGTCGACGACATGAAACTCGCGGTCACCCTAACGCGAGCACAGGCGTCACTGAAGGACGCGCAGAACGACAAGGCGAACAACAAGGGCCTCTGGCCCGAGGCCCACTATCTCGGTCCGCTGCATCCGGTGCTCGACTGGGCGGGCGACCGCACGCTCGCCCGTCTCGGTCGCGACGAGGTGTTCGCCGTTCGCGGCGACGTCCACGCCCCAACGGTCCTCGTGCTGGGGTCATTGACGAATGCCCGCGGTCAGGTCATCGCGACGAACCTTGTCGCCGTGACAGGCACCTCCATCCGCCCCTTCGCCGACACCGCAGAAGCGTTCGACGAACTCGGCATCACCCCCGATCGCAGTAATCCCGCCGGCGTGGATGGTGTCGACGGGGTGCAGGAGCTCATCTCCGCGGCTGTGGATGCTGCGGAGGAACACCTGCGCATGACGTCCGATGCCGCCGCGCAGGACGTACGTCGCAGGGTCGCTGAGTGGTCGGATCGTGTCGACGAATGGGTGGATGCCTCGGAAGACCTCGTCCAACGCGTCGGGGTCAAGGAACGCGCCCGCCGTGTGCGTGAAGAGGCCGAGATCGCCCGGACGATGCTGCCCGCGCGAAGTCTGGCTCGCCCCCTGCTCGTGATCGTCCCCGAGGAGAACTGAGCATGGCATCGGATGCCTTCGTCGTCGGCGAAGACTGGATCAGCGAGCACTACTTCAACACCGAGTCGACAAAACAGTCGTTCCAGTCCCGGCTCGGCGCCCTGCGCAAGTCATGGGACGAGCGCGCAAGGGAAGGCGAGCAGACGCCGACATCCCGCCTGGCTGCGGTTCGTCGCGATCTGCTGAGCGCGCTTGCAAGCGAGGCGACGGATGCCGCCGCATACGACGCCGCGGTGCTCACGCCGCTCGTCACCGCCCTCGGCTACGCCGACGCCCGCTGGCACCGCACGGTGAGCGGCCCGGTGACGATCATCGCGCCCGCCGATACCCCTGAGTCGCCCGCCGGCGCCGTCGTGCGTGCGCACCGCGTCGATGATGTGTCCGATCTGCTGGCGAAGGACGAGGCGACCCTGCTCGAGCCCTTCACCCCGGACGATGCCGACGCAGTCAGCTCTGTCGCGCGCTGCCTCTCCTATCTCTTCAGCGGTGACGACACCCCGGCGTTTGCTGTCGTCCTGTCAGGAACGTGGGCGCTCCTCGCCGAGCGTGACCGCTGGGCAGAGGGCCGCTACCTCGCCGTCGACCTGCAGCTCGTGCTCGACCGCGGCGACACCAAGAAGGCGGGCGAGTTCGATCGCGCCGCCACCGTGCTCAGCAGCGAGACCGTGCTGCCCGACGTCGACGGCACGACGTGGTGGACAGAGACGCTCGACGACTCGGTGAAGCACACCGTCGGTGTTTCGAAAGACCTGCGCGAGGGCGTGCGGGAGTCGATCGAGATCATCGCCAACGAGGTCGTGCGGCGTCGCAAGACCCAAGATCTCGAGTCGCTTCCGGATGCCGAGGCCAACGTCCTCGCGCGGCAGTCGCTGCGTTACCTCTACCGGATCCTGTTCCTCCTCTACGCCGAGGCCTCGCCCGAGATGAAGGTGCTGCCGGTCGGCGCTCCGGAGTACTCACTCGGTTACGGCCTCGATCGACTGCGTGAGCTCGTCCTCGTCGAGCTCGGCGAGGAATCACGTCATCGCACTCACCTCTCCGGGTCCCTCGCGACACTTTTCCGACTGGTGGATGCCGGCCACGACGCCGGCGAGGAACGCGAAACCGACGAGACCCTCCGCGAAGGACTGACCTTCAACTCGCTGAACGCCGACCTGTTCGCGAAGACGGCGACGTCGCTGATCGACGAAGTTGGACTCGGTGATGGGGCGCTCCAGCGCGTGCTGCAGCTTCTCCTCCTCACCCGCGAGAACCAGGTCAAGAAGGGCCGTGACCGCGGCTTCATCTCGTACGCCGACCTCGGCATCAACCAGCTCGGCGCGGTGTACGAGGGCCTCATGTCGTACACGGGTTTCTTCGCGAAGGAAGATCTCTACGAGGTCGCGCCTGGCGGCGACGGCTCGAAGGGATCATGGGTCGTTCCGGTCACCCGGTCAGAAGGCATCGCACAGAGGGACTTCGTCCGCATCACCGATCCGATCACGGGCGAATCGAGGCCACGCCGATACAGCGGTGGTGAGTTCGTGTTCCGCCTCTCCGGCCGCGAGCGCCAGACCTCGGCGTCGTACTACTCCCCCGAAGTCCTGACGAAGTTCGTCGTGTCACAGGCACTCGAAGAGCTGCTCGACCAGGACGGCCACCGCACGACCGCCGAAGAGATTCTCGGCATGACGGTGTGCGAGCCAGCGCTCGGATCTGGGGCGTTCGCCATCGAGGCTGTGCGACAACTCGCAGAGCAGTACCTCGAGCGCCGCGAGCACGAGACCGGCGAACGCATCGACCCTGACGAGCGCCCCCGCGAGCTGCAGAAGGTCAAGGCAGCGATCGCGCTGCACCAGGTGTACGGCGTCGACCTCAATGCCACCGCTGTGGAACTCGCCGAGATCTCGCTGTGGCTCGACACGATGGTCGACGGTCTGCAGGCTCCGTGGTTCGGCTTGCGTTTGCGTCGGGGCAACTCCCTCATAGGCGCCCGCCGTGCGGTGTACTCGCAGCGACAAGTCGAAGACAAGTCGTGGTTGAACGATGTACCGACACCAGTGCCGGTCTCAACTCTCGCCGAAGAGATGAGAGAGAGAAAGCTCGGCAGCGCGACGCTTGGAAAGGTCCATCACTTCCTCCTCCCAGCAGACGGCTGGGGATCAGGCGTCGATGCCAATGAAGGCAAGGAGCTCGCGCCGGAGGCGTACGCTGCGATTCGCGATTGGCGAAAACGGCTGCGCAGGAAACCATCGAAGAAGCAGATCGACCGCCTCGTCGGGCTGAGCCATCGTGTCGAAGTGCTCTGGCAGTTCACGCTACGGCGCTTTGAGATCGCTGAGCAGCAGGTCGCCCGAGAGGTCGCGCTCTGGAACGACCCTCGACCGCAGCAGGACGGCGAAAACTCGATCGTATCCCGACGCCAGGTCGAGGCGTTCCTCAACGACGAGGGAGGCGCATACCGACGCCTCCGGCGAGTGATGGATGCGTGGAGCGCTCTTTGGTTCTGGCCGCTCACCGACCACCTGACGCAAGGAGTGACTCCGCCCGACCTCGATGGATGGCTCGACGGCCTCACTATGCTGATCGGCGGCCACTCGCGAGCTACCGCCCGCCGGGCTGGCCAAGGAGCCCAGCAATTCGGCCTGCCAGCTGAATGGGACGACCTCGAGGAGGCCGAGAAGGACGACCTCGACTGGTCGAGCGCCCTCGACATCGACGACGCTCTGGCAAGTCACCCATGGCTGGCGGTGTCCTCGCGCATCGCCAAAGACAATGGCTTCTTTCATTGGGAGCTTGACTTCGCTGGCGTATTCGCTCGCGGCGGATTCGACCTGCAGGTCGGGAACCCGCCGTGGGTGCGACCGAGGTCCAACGTCGACGCCCTCCTGGCCGAGGGCGACCCCTGGTGGCAGCTCGCCGTCAAGCCCACGCAGATCCAGGTGAAGGCCAAGCGTGCACAAACGCTCGAGCTCGATGGCATCCGCGATCTACTCGTCGACGGGACGGCGAATGTCGCGTGCACGGCCGCGTTCGTGGGATCGCCGGTCAACTATCCGCATCTCGCAGGTCTTCAGCCCGACCTTTATCGGTGCTTCATGGAGCAAACCTGGATGCACCTTTCGTCAAGGGGTTCTGTCGCGCTTATTCACCCCGAGACGCATTTCACCGACGAGAAGGCCGGGCCACTCCGCCGGGCGACATACGGGCGGCTTCGGCGTCACTGGCAATTCGTCAACGAGCTCGCATTGTTCGAGATCCACAATCTGGTCACATACGGCGTACACGTGTACGGCTCACCCGGTGAGCCAGGCTTCTTGATGGCGACAAATCTTTACCACCCGTCCACCGTTGTGGGCTCCCTACAGCACGATGGCACCGGCCCGGAACCAGGGTTGAGAACTAGCGATGGCCATTGGGACCTCCGACCTCATCGAGATCGCATAACGCACGTTGACAGCTCCACCCTGCGCTCGTGGTGGACTCTCCTCGAGGGCGGGGAATCTCCCGTGGCACAGACGAGAATGTTGTACGCCGTGAACCACGCAACGGCGAGCGTACTTTCGAAGCTTGCGGATGCCCCGCGTGTCGGAGGTCAGTACTCCCTCGACTACGCGCGCGGGTGGGATGAGACAACCGATCGCGCGTCTGGCCGTTTCGACGTCGACTGGGGTCGTACTGGCGTCGAGAGCGCAATCTTGCAGGGTCCGCATATATTCGTCGCCACGCCGATCTACAAGTACCCCAACCCCTCGATGAAGAACAATAAGGACTGGTCACGGGTAGACCTGGAGGGTATTCAGGTAGCGGAAGCACCAGTGACGATCTACAAGCCAACACTCCCCCGCGCCGAATACCAGTCCGGATTCATGACCTGGGGTCCCGATCGCAAACCCGCCACCGATTACTACCGAGTCGTCTGGCGTATGATGGCCGCGAACACCGGGGAGCGCACACTCATCCCAGCGCTTATTCCCCCCGGACCCACGCACCTTCGACAGAGTGTGCTCTCCGTCGGTATGCGTGAACACGCGGATGACAGCCTCTCCATCGTTGCGGGTTCAATGTCGTCTTTGCTCGCTGATCTCTCGGTCCGGGCGGCTCCAAAGTCGTCGATTCTCCTCGGGGCGATCGAACGCCTCCCCGTCGCGACCGGGTTGTGCGCGTCGGCGATAGCTTGGCGTGCACTTCGCCTCAACGCCCTAACGTCCGCGTACGACGATCTGTGGAGGAGACAGGCGCGTCCGCCCGCTGCTCTAATGAGTTGGGCCCCCGGTTTCGCGTACGCCAACAGACCCGCTTTGGAGGCTGACGCACCAACATGGACAGCCGAGTCTCCCCTACGTCGAGATAGTGACCGGCGTCAAGCGTTGGTGGAGATCGATGCGTTGTGCGCTATTTCGCTCGGCATCACCGCTGACGAGCTATGCACTGTCTACCGCACCCAGTTTCCGGTCCTATTCGACTACGACCGTGGGCTCGGGAAAAGCCCGTACATCTACGACAAGAATGGCCGCTTAGTCCCTAACGAGGTGCTGAAGGTCTGGCGCCAAAAGGGTGATGCGGTTACGCAGGACGAGCGCAGTGCGACGAACCCGTCAGGTAACACGTACGAGTACGAGCTCCCGTTCGTCACGCTCGACCGCGAGGCCGACATGCGGCAGGCGTATGCGCACTTCGAGCGGATCCTGCAGGAGCGTTCGTGAGCGAACTGCTGCCTTCGCGCCAGGCGGCGCAGATCCGGTCGAGCCTGGTCGATTACCTCACGACGACGTTCGCGCTGTCGGACGAAGAGGCACAGCGCGCGCTCCGCGAATTCCTCGGCGACGCCGAGGGCGGCATCTTCCGAGGCCCCTATGTCCGCGCGCGGGTGCCGTTCCGCGCGGCCGCCGACGGCTGGCGCGATTCGCTCGGCTGGTACGAGGGGCACACCCCGTATGGCCACCAAGCCGAGGCATTCCGGCGACTGAGCTCCGCAAACCGCGGCGAGCAACCCGACGGATCGGTCAAGACCGCTCCCCAGCCCACGCTCGTCGTCACCGGAACCGGTTCGGGTAAGACCGAGGCGTTCCTCTACCCGATCCTCGACCACGTCCTCCGCGCGAAAGCAGCGGGAGACACCGGAGTCAAGGCGCTCATCCTCTATCCGATGAACGCCCTCGCGAACGACCAGTCCCGGCGCCTCGCCGAGCTCATCCGCGGGCACGATGCGCTCAAAGGCGTGCGCGCTGCGATCTACACCGGCGAGACCGCGGGGCGCAGTCGCACCCGCGTCACCGCCGACGGCCTGATCAACGACCGCGGCTCGATCCGGTCGGATCCACCCGACATCCTCCTCACCAACTACAAGATGCTCGACCAGCTGCTGCTGCGCAGCGCGGATCAGCCTCTCCTCGCTGCGGCGGCATCGAGTCTCCAATACCTCGTGCTCGACGAGTTCCACACCTACGACGGCGCACAGGGCACCGACGTCGCGATGCTCCTCCGCCGGCTCGGGCTGACGCTGCGACGTCTTCGCCCAGAGAACGCGCCCGAGCCCCTCGGCAGCGGCCCACTCGGCGATGTCACTCCGATCGCGACCAGTGCCACCCTCGGCGACGACGGCGATCCCGGGAGGATGCTCGAGTTCGCCGAGACCGTCTTCGGAATCCCGTTCCCCGCCGACAGCGTCGTCCGCGAGACCCGCCAGTCGGTGCGTCAGTGGGTGCGCGCCGCGCGTGCCTCAGGCACTCCCGTCGGCGCGCCGCGCGGGCTCGACAACTCCCTCGTCGCTGACATCGCAGCACTCCCCGGCGACATCGACGGGGCACCCGCAGGCGCACTCGCCGGCCGAGTGCTTTCGGCGTTGTTCGCCGACGGCGCGGACGTCGACTGGGCGTCGGTCTCAGACGACGACCTCCTGGCATCCGTCGCTTCCCATGATCTCGTGCAGGCGATCGCGACGCGTGCCGAAAAGGCGGTGGGCATCGACGATCTCGCCGACGAGCTGCTCCCCGCAGGCCTCGGCGTGACCGAGACGTTTGAAAGTCGCAGCGGAGCGCGGCGCGTGTTCCTCACCCGTGTGCTCGCGGCACTCAGCCATGTGCGCGCCCGCCTCGGGCGGCGAGCGCTGTCGATCGACCTGCACATGTGGATCCGTGAGCTCACCCGCATCGACCGCGCGACAGCACCCACTGCGCGGTTCCATTGGGCCGACAACGGACCCGTGGCGGCGGGGGCCGACGACACGATCGACACGAAATGGTTCCCGGCGATCTTCTGCCGTCACTGTGGGCGCAGCGGATGGGGTGTGCAGCTCGCCCCCGTCGGCAACGAGCTGTCGGCGACCGACGACGATATCCGTCGCGACCACGCCGCCCGCGACAGCAAGAGTCGCTTCCGCGCTCTGCTCCATGCCCCCTCCGAAGCTGACGCCGCGCTCGGCGGCGAGCCGGTCCCGGGTCTCGCGTGGTTCGACCATGAGCATCGCGCGCTGTTGACCTCACGACCAGACGATGCGGACGAGCAGGGGACGGCACTGCCCGTTCTCGCGCTCACGTCAGGCGAGATCGACGACGATTCGCGCGACGACGTGTGTCCCGCGTGCGGCCGACGTGACGGCATCCGGTTCCTCGGAAGCGCCATGGCGACCATGCTGTCCGTCGTCGTCACCACACTCTTCGGCGACGCCGACCTCGACCGCGCCGAGAAGAAGGCGCTCGTCTTCACCGACAGCGTGCAGGATGCCGCGCACCGCGCCGGCTTCGTGCAGAGCCGCGCGCACGTGTTCGCCCTTCGCAACGCGATTCGTCACGCCGTCGCCGACGACGCGACGCCACTCGACGAGATCGCCAACCTGCTGGTGCAGGATGCCGGCGACGACGCCGACGCCCGCTACCGCCTGCTGCCTCCCGACCTCGTCGAGCGCGAAGAGTTCATCGAGTTCTGGAAATCCGAGACACTTCGCGGGGTGCCCGCCGCCGTGCTGACCCGTGTGAAGCGACGGCTGCAGTTCGATCTCGCGATGGAGTTCGGCCTGCAGTCCCGGGTCGGACGCACTCTCGAACTGACCGGCAGCCTGGCGGCATCCGTCTCGGCCACCGAGGCTGCGCTGCGGGCCGCGGGTCGCAAGGTGCTGATAGACACTCCTGCCGACGGTGTGATCGGCGGGCTGGATCCCGCGTCGACGTCTGATGACGGTGTCGTCCGATGGGTGCGCGGTGTGCTCGAGCGTATGCGCGACCGCGGTGCGATCGAACACGAGTGGTTCACCCGCTACATCGAAGAAGACGGCAAGCGCTGGCCGATCTGGGGCGGTCGCAAGCGCGGGGTTGGGATGCCGGCGTTCCCACCCGGACGCGACGCTCCCGGCTATCCTCGCGTGGGCCCGCACGCCCCGACCGGTGACGACGCCCATCGGACGCACCTAGACGTGGTGTCGTCTGCGCAGAGCTGGTACGCGATCTGGGCGCGCAAAGTCCTCGGGTCGGCGGCGACCGACGGCGTGCGCCTGACCGCGGCGCTCCTCGCCGAGCTCGAACGCATCGGGATTCTCCGCTCACGCCAGGTATCGGGTGGGGCTGCGACCGCCTACCTGATCCCGCCTTCGTCGATCGTGGTGCGGCCGGTCGACAGCGACGCCCTCCGAAGCGGCGACGTGCGACTCGAGTGCGATGTGTGCCGCAACCCCGTGACGGGCACCGCCGACGCGATCGGTCAGTTGCGCGACGGCCCGTGCATCTCGGCGCGCTGCCCCGGGGCCCTCGGGCCCGTGGGCGGTACGCCCGAGAACTACTACCGCACCCTCTACGACAAGGGATCTGTGCGTCGCGTCGTGGCCCGTGAGCACACGAGTTTGCTGGACACGAAAGTTCGCCTCGACTACGAGAACGGGTTCAAGTCGTCGTCGGACGACCCGTCGGCGCCGAACGTCCTCGTCGCCACCCCGACTCTCGAGATGGGAATCGACATCGGCGACCTGTCTACCGTCATGCTGGCGGGGCTCCCCCGGAGCGTCGCGTCGTACCTTCAGCGCGTCGGCCGCGCGGGCCGCCTCACCGGAAACGCGCTGTCGATCGCGACGGTCACGGGTCGCGGCGACCAGTTGCCTCGAATGGGCGACCCGCTGTCGGTGATCAACGGTGCGGTGCGCCCCCCGGCGACATTCGTCGACGCGCAGGAGATCCTGCGCCGGCAGTACTTCGCGTCGATCCTCGACCGACGATCGGCCGAGTCCGACACCGTTCAGAAGGCGAACGACGTGCTGAAGACGTCCGAGGCCGGTTCGTTCCTCGGTGACGCGATCGCGTTCGCCGACGCCGGCGCGAACGAATTCGTCGACGCCTTTCTCGAGTCGTTCCCGACGTTGGGCGACGCGGCCGCCACTCGCCTCCGAGATTGGGCGACGCCGACCGGAGAAGCCGGGACCTCAGGTCTCGCGGCGTCCGTCCGCGACGCCGTACTGCGCTGGAACCTCGAGCTGCAGACGGTCACCCGTCGGCGTACAGAGATCGGCAAGGCACTCCCCGATCTCGAAGCCGCCGCAGAGCTGGGCGTCGAGAGCGATGCGAAGGACGCGTTCCGGGCTGCCCAGGCGGCTGATCGGATGCTGCGTGCCCAGCAGACCGCACTCACCGACGGCTATTGGATCGGCGCGTTGGAGCGGTTCGGGCTTCTGCCGAACTACACGCTCCTCGACGACTCCGTGCGCCTCGACGCCGCGGTGTCGTGGATCGATCCCGACACTTCCGAGTGGCACGACGACACCTACAGCTATGAACGTGGAGCGGCGATAGCGATCCACGAACTGGCGCCCGGCTCCTACTTCTACGCCCAGGGGCTCGAGATCCCGGTCGACGCCGTCGATCTCGGCCCAGGCGGCGAAGCGGTCGAGGACTGGACGTTCTGCCCCGAGTGCGGGTTCGCCCGGCGGAGCGCCGACGGGCCTCTCACCGAGTGTCCCCGATGTCGGTCGAAAGGCATCGGCGACGCCGCCCAGCGGATGCCCGTGGCGGAACTCAAGACCGTCTCGGCCGTCGCGCGCCGCGACGAAGCCGTCATCGGCGATCGCAGCGACGATCGGCGGCGGACGGCGTTCGCGGTGAAGGTCGGTGCCGACCTCAACCCCGCCGGGATCGTGCGTCGTTGGTATGACAAGGGCACGAGCTTCGGCGTCACGTATGCCCGAGACCTGACGATCCGGTGGATCAACTTCGGCAAGCGCTCGGGCGCCGGACCGAGCCGCTTCCTCGCCGGTTCCGAGGTCACGGGCCCACTCTTCCGCGTGTGCGACACCTGTGGTCAGCTCGACTCGCAGGCCGGCGGAAACAGCCGTCGCGACCACCGCCCGTGGTGCCCTCGACGTGACCAATCCAGCGAGAAGACGGTAGCGCTGGCTCTGGCCCGCACGCTCGTGACGCAGGGCATCTTCCTCCGTCTCCCTCCCGCGCTCACGCTCGGCGACGGCGTGGTGGTCCCGAGTCTCAGCGCAGCCGTGCTGCTCGGACTCCGCGAATCGATGGGTGGCGATCCGGACCATCTGCGAATCGTGCCCGTGACCGAGCCGCTCGGCGACGAGGGCGGAACGGCCCAGGCACTGCTGATCCACGACACCGTCCCCGGCGGCACGGGTTACCTCGCAGAGCTCGCTGATCCGGCCCGACTCCACGGCATCCTCATCGACGCCTGGCGAGTGCTCAAGGACTGTCCATGCCAGGACGAGCAGCGCGCCGCGTGTCACCGCTGCCTGCTGCCGTTCGCTCCGGGCAATGCGAACATTTCTCGCGCGTCGGCGGAACAGGCGCTCGCGAAGCTGCTCGAGGTTTCATCGACGGGCGATCCGTCAACGGCGTTCGACGTGACCGACGTCGACCCGGGCGTCCCGCTCAGCGAGTCCGTGATCGAACAGCTGTTCCGCAAGACCTTCATCGAACGCGCGCAGGCTCTGGGCGGTCGTGTGAAAGAGATCCCGGGCGACTGGGGCAACAAGGTACAGGTGTCCTTCCCCGGCGACTCACGGATCTGGATGCTGCGTCCACAGGTTCCGCTGGGCCCGACCCAGCCCGACTTCGTGCTGGAACAGTTCGGCGGCGGCGCCGAGCCGATCGCGATCTACACGGATGGCAAGGCCTTCCACGCGGTGGTCGGGTGCAACCGCCTCGCCGACGACACGAAAAAGCGGGACGCCGCGCGCGGGCTCGGACATCGCGTGGTCGCGGTCACGTGGGCGGATCTGATGGGTGACAAGCTCGACACTTCGTGGTTCGTGCCGGCATGGGCAGAGAAGGTCGCAGCCCAGGCGCAGTTGCCGCTCACCCAGCTTGCGAAGCTCACCGCCGACCCGGTCACGCTCCTCATGGAGTGGATGCAGAGGCCCGACGACGAGGCGAAGCGTCGCGACACCGTCGCACGCGTCCTGCCGGTGATCCTCCAAAGGTCCGCGACCTCGACGCCGTTCGGCGGCGAATCGGCGCTCGAACGCGCTGCCCGCGTCTTCGTCGAAGGGCTACCGAAGTCACCAATACCCGCTCCGGACTGGGTCACAGCCGCCGGACCCCTCGTCTCGGCGACGCGGCTCAAAGGTGGTGGGGCCACCGACTTCGCCCTAGTCCTCGACGACCGCGACGAGGCGCTCGCTGACGCGGGATTCGATCACGCATGGCGGCTGTGGTTGCACTTGTCGAACGTCGTGGGGTGGCGCGCGGACATGTCCGGTGTCGAGATCACGACCCTGTCGCGGCTGGCAGCCGCTACCCCTCTCTCCGCCGCGGCTCCGGGTGTCACGCCGACGGGCGCAACCGAATTGCCGAGCGAGTGGGCGTCGCTCGCCGCGTACGCCACGGGTGCCGAACGCCACGTCATCGATCGACTGGCTGCGGCTTCCATCCCGCTGCCTGAAATGGGCGTCGAGGTCGGTGGGGGCATTCCGATCTCGTTCGCGTGGGCGGACGCACGCGTCGCGATCTCTCTGGACTTGCAGGACGGCGAAGCCGACTCGCTGACCAGCGACGGCTGGACGCTCCTCGACCCGCAGTCCGATGACCTCGCCGCGCAGGTCGCGGCACTGACCGGAGGAGACTGACATGCCTGCCGTCACCTATGCAAGCGTCAAGCAGCCCAAACACGACAAGGACGTCAAGGCGCTGATCTTCACGTTCATCGAGAAACTGAGTGCCAACGACGCGAGCCCGGGGCTCCACATCGAACCGATCAACGGAGCGGTCGACGCTCGCGCTCGGACGGGCCGCGTGAACGACTTCTGGCGCGCCGTGCTGTTCCGCATCGATCCGCCGAACGGAGAGACCCACTACGTCTACGCCGGAACGTGGCCCCACGACGAGGGCACCGAGAAGGCGAAGAAGCTCACCCTCCACCTCAACCACGTCAACGGCGTCCTCGAACTGCACGAGGCTGTCGCTGCGCAGGAGGTCACGGTCGACGCCGCGGCCACGCCCGCCGAGGTTCCGACCGCTCAGTCCAAGACACCTCTGCTGAGCGAACTGGGCTACCTGGTCACCGACCTGACAGAGCAGTTCGGATTCACACAGGATCTTGCCGACGCGGCCTTCGCTCTATCCGACGAAGACGCACTGCTCGAGTTCGCGGAGAACTTGCACACACAGTGGCAGCAGGAAGTGCTGCTCTCTATGGCCGCACGCGAGGCACTTCACGTCATCCGTGAGCAGCTCGGACTCGACAAGCCGGTAGAAGTCGAACCCGAAGACGACGAAGACACCAGAATCCTCAAGGCGCTCGAGCACCCCGCATCGAAGATGCAGTTCACCTACGTGGAGGACAACGAGGAGCTGCGCAGGATCATCGAGGACGGCGACTTCGGGGCGTGGCGGGTCTTCCTGCATCCCGAACAGCGCACGTACGTCGAGAAGGACTACTCGGGGTCTTTCCGTCTCAGCGGGGGCGCGGGCACGGGTAAGACTGTGGTGCTGCTGCACCGGGCACGTCGCCTCGCGCTCGAGAATCCTGCTGCACGCATCATCCTCACGACGTTCACCCGCGCGCTCGCCGAGAATCTGCGCCGCGACCTCGAGCGTCTGGACGCCTCGGTTCCCATCGCAGAGAGGCTGGGCGACCCCGGTGTGCTCGTGCGAGGCGTGGATCAACTCGCAGCCGAGGTGCGCATGCGCGCCGGCGAAGGCTTCAGCGAGGCCGCGCTCGCGACGATCGGCTCGACGCGCGAGAAGACGGCATCGCCCGCGGAGCCGGACTGGTCATCGGCCATCACGCAGGCGGGGTCGTCGCTGTCGATCTCACTGCAGTCGCCGGCGTTCTTCGACGACGAGTACGCCCAGGTGGTGCTGCCGAACAGGATCCTGAACGCCGACGCATACTTCACCGTCCGTCGCCCGGGACGCGGCGTCGCACTCGACCGAGGAAAGCGAGCGGCCGTGTGGGCGGTGATCGAGCAGATGCGCAAAGACCAGCGGATCGCAAACCAGCTCGGCTACGGCGAGATCGCCGCGATCGGTGCACAGTGGCTGACGTCGACCGGGACGACCTTCGCAGATCACGTCCTCGTCGACGAGGGTCAAGATCTCGAACCCGCCAAGTGGAAGCTGCTGCGAGCGATCGTGGCCGAAGGGGCGAACGACCTCTTCATCGCCGACGACACCCACCAGCGCATCTACGGGCGGCCCACGGTGCTCAAGCACTACGGCATCCATATTCAGGGTCGATCGCGACGGTTGACCCTCAACTACCGCACCACCCTCGAGAATCTTCGCTTCGCGCTCGGCGTGCTTGCCGGGGAAGAGTACGACGACTCAGAAGGACTCGAGGTCTCGACCGAGGGCTACCGTTCCGCCCGAAGTGGGCCGAAACCGACCAAGCACACGGCGAAGTCGGACGCGGAGCAGCTCGACAAGATCGCGGCCGACATCAAGCGTTGGATCGACGAGGGCGTGCGCAAGGAGACGATCGCGGTGCTCGCGGCATCCAACAATGCGGCCAAGAAGGTGCAGCAGGGTCTCGCCCAGCGCGACGTCTCTCTCACGCTCCTCAACGCACCCCGTGTGACCGGCGGCAGCCCGGTCGCGATGACGATGCACACCGCGAAAGGAATGGAGTTCTCGCGCGTCGTGCTGTTCGACGTCTCCGACGGCTCGTTCCCACCCGCATGGGCATACAAGGGTGTTCCCGAGGAAGACAGGCCCGACAAGGACAAGCAGTTCCGGTCGCTGCTCTACGTCGCGGCGAGCCGCGCACGCGATGAGCTCGTGGTGACATGGAAGGGCGCGCCGAGTGCGCTCCTGTTGGGGTGAGGGCGGTTCATGATCGAGGATGACGCCGACCTGAGGCCGCAGTTCTGGTGGCAGGGCCAACCAGGACAGCGGTTCTGGATGGAGATCGCGGGCGCCAAGGCACCCGGCATCGACCTGCGGGCGCCGATCACGACGGCGGATGAGCGACCGATCTGGCACTGGGACCTCGTGCGAATGGTGCAGCCCGGCGACGTCATCTTGCACTGGTTCACGACGCCCGCCGGGGCTACGGGCATCGTCGGATGGTCACGCGCGGCATCCGCGCCCGTTGTGGAGTCCCATGTGTGGGTGCCTCGAACGCGTCCCGATCTCGATGCAGCCACGGCGGACCGCCGCCCGCACTGGGTCGTGCCTTTGAGGGACTACACGTCGCTTCCTCGACCGATCACCCGTGAGCAGGTCGAGTCGATCCACTCCGAGGTGGTGCGGCTCGAAGATGAGCTCAAGGAGCGACACCGCGGCTTCAAGTACTACCCGTTCCAGGACTATCGACCGACCGAAATCCGAGCTCGCCAGGCGTACCTGACGAAGATGCCGGTGGAGCTGCTGTCGCTCCTGAACCGCCTCGGGCGGTTCGGCTTCGAGATCGAGTTCGAGGCTCACCGGCCATTCCGGCGCTGATCAGATCTCGCGCAAGATGGCGACGATCTCGGCTACCACCGCGTCGGGCGCCTCGTTGATCTGGTGCTCCCAGACGCGTACCGAGCGCCAGCCCTCCTCCTTGAGGATGGCGTCAGTATCGACATCCCGCGCCTGATTGCGCAGGCGCTTCGCGAGCCAGAACTCAGCGTTCCGAACAGGCGCTTGATAATGCTCGGGGCAACCGTGCCAGAAGCACCCATCGATGAAAACAGCGACCTTGGTCCGGGTGAAGACGATGTCGGCGGTGCGACGTAGCGTGGCGACCGGTCGCACCGATACCCGGTAGCGAAGGCCGGACGCGTGCAGTCGACGACGGATCGCGAGCTCGGGAGACGTATCCCGTCCGCGATTCGATCGCATGGAGGCGCGGCTTCCCGGCGTGCTCGCCCACGATTCGGTGCGACGACGTGGCGTCGTGGACTCGCCGGCGGCCATGGCTTGATCCCTTCGCCTCAACAGTAGATTGATCAGGATGACTCTGCAGCTCCCCGTCGAGGTCGATTCGACCCCTGACTCTGATCGCGTGACGCAGACGATCTCCGTCCTCGATCTCTTCGCCGGCGCGGGCGGTTTAACCGCGGGATTTCATGAGGCATCGGACCGTTTCCATGTCGAGCGAGCGGTGGAGCTCGACATCGCTGCCGCGGCGACCTTCAGCGCGACTTTCGGACCGACCTTCGGTAAGGACGTCGTCTACCAAGGTGGCATCGAAGGCTGGCTCAGAGACGAGGACGTGCCGAATGTCGACGTCATCGTCGGCGGTCCGCCGTGCCAGGGCTTCTCGATGCTCGGCAAGCGCGACACGGCCGACAAGCGCAACTACCTGTGGCAGGAGTACGCGGCGACCATTCTGCGTGCACAGCCGAAGTACTTCGTCGTGGAGAACGTCGCAGCGTTCGCGAACTCGCAGCAGTTCCAAGACTTCACCGAGTCGACGCAGCCGGACGGAATGATGCGCGATTACACGTTCGAGTGGGACATCCTCAATGCTGCGGATTACGGCGCGTTTCAGGCACGTAAGCGCGCGATCTTGATCGGCCGCCACCGCGATCTCCCGGCGGTCGGGATGCCGGAGCCGACGCACATCGGGAGGCACCGAACTGTCCGTCAAGCGTTCAAGCACATCCCGCCTGTGGTTACTGAGACGCAGCTCGACGGCAGAACCAAAGAGTTCTTCGGCGTTCGACTTCCCGGCGTCTTCCGCCCGTTCGAGCTGCATGTCGGCCGCGACTATGCGGAGATCTCGAAGCTCCGCTTTCCGGAGATTCCCGAGGGCGGTAATCGGTTCGATCTCCCTGATCGCTTGAAAGCGCCGTGCTGGATCGGGCACACGAGTGGCTCCGGGGATGTGATGGGAAGGCTTCACTGGGATAGGCCATCGGTCACGATCCGCACAGAGTTCTTCAAGCCTGAGAAGGGGCGTTACCTTCACCCGACAGAGCATCGGGCGATCACGCACTACGAGGCCGCCGTGCTGCAAGGATTCCCCGATACTCATCGGTTCGTCGGCTCAAAAACGGCCGTCGCACGACAGATCGGGAACGCTGTGCCGATTCCGCTCGGTCGGGCGATCGCCAATCATCTTCTCGGTCAGCTCTGATCACGATCAACCTCGTGGGCATCGACATCTGGAGTCTTATCCTCCAAGTCGCGACGTTGGTCGCCGTGATCGTGGCTGCATGGCAGTTGCTGTTCCACAGCCGGCAGATGCATCGAGAGTTCGAGTCGCTATACATCGCGAGGTACTGGGAGCTGATGGATCGGCGGTCGTTCCGTTGGGTATCGTCGGGCGGTCCTCGCCGGGCCGACATCGTCGTAATCAAGGGATACCTGCAGCTGTGCGAAGACGAGATCGACTGTCGACGGATCGGTCGGGTCACCGACAGCACCTGGAAGTTCTGGCGCGCAGCGATACTCTCCCAGGCAGGCGGCGACCACTACCGTCACGTCCTAGATGTTTCACCGAAGGATGATTACCCTCTGGTCCGCGAGCTGTTGCATAGTGGCTCATCGTATGATCCGCTGCCGCGATCATGGTTCTGGCGCAAAACGCACGGACTATAGAGGAATCGGTCAGCCCGTCGGTGGATCTCGTACGCCACCGGCCGGTGATCGGCCTCGCGAGCCAAGTTGCGATGCGCTACTAACCCGCCCCGGCGGCCGCTAGCACCGCATCACGGAGGCGAGTGTCGTCGTCCGAAAGGCCTTCGAGCACTTCCTGAAGGCCGACGTCTGTCTGCAGGATGAAATCGATCCCGTCGCCCGCAACTTTACGGGTCACGAACACCTTCGTGTAGTCGGGGGCGGTCAGGGGTTGAGGAACCCGACCGTTCTCGACCACCGCTGTTGGTCCGAACTCGAGAAAGATCGTCGGGTGCTGGTCGCGACGAAGAGTCACGCACCACTCCCACTGCCCGCGAAAGTTCATCTCCACCGATGTGATCGGCCCAGACGTCAGGAGCGCGGCGAGCTGCCTGACCAACGTTCGCTCGGCATAGCGCTTCAAGGTCCTCTTCACGCTCGCAAGCGTCGAGCGCCCTTCTTCGAACTGTCGCGTCGCGTGTTGCGCGATGAGGGCGGCGAACTCCTCGGCCGCTGCCGCTTGCTGACGGTATCCGTAACGCGCTGACTCGCCGGTTTCGCACATGGTGTTGATGAAGGAGATCCGGTCCTCGATGCTCACAGCCCTTGCGCCTTCCACGAAATGCTCGACGAGTTGGTTGATGAAGAAGTACTGATCAGGGTTTTCGCGTCGCCACTTCGAGTCTTGGGCGACCCTGGATTCCAACGCTGAGATCAGCTCGGCATACGTCATGACCACGGCATCCTGCCACCCACCGATCTGCCGATGCGCTTCGCGACGAGCACACAGCAGCACGACGACGCTCTGCTTGCCACCTTCCGCACCGTGCGCGAGATAGCGCCCGTAATCGTGACCGTGCCCGTCGGATGATTCGAAGTTCTCGATGACGATGCTGGCCGTCTCGCACGTCAGCATGATGTCGGCGATGTCCCCACCGATCTCGCCGGAACCCGACGTGTTGACTTCCTGGATAACGCGATACCCGAATGCGGGAAACTGATCGCTCCCTGCAGGCAGTCCGCCATTTACGCGAGCGACGAGGATCTCTTGGAAGGTGCTCCCCAGACGATGGGTCGCGTCGGGCCTGAGAAGCCAGGCGAACACATTCGACAGCTGCTTCTCGTGCGTGCCGTGATGCATCACGCGGAAGACGTTGAATTGATCGGCCAGGCTCCGAGACAAGGATGGGATGAGCGCGGTCACCATCTGATCCACCGCCGGCGCCACTGTCATACTGCCGAACTTACATGGCGGCGGGGTAGATCGCGAGCACGACAACCGGGCGAGATCCGCACACCAAACGTGTAGGGAAAGCCCTGATCAAGCCGGAAAACTTCGGTGCCCCTGGAGGGACTCGAACCCCCAACCGTTTCCTTAGGACGGAACTGCTCTTCCATTGAGCTACAGAGGCTGGCGGCATCCAGTGTATCCGCCGCACCTCGCGCCGCTGCGCGCTACGGCCTCTCGTCGCCCCGGGCGCTCCCTCGCTCCGCGTCGGTGTATCCCGTCAGGTCGCCCCGCCGGCGACGACTCAGCTTCTCGCTGTGGGCGGTCATCGTCCCCGCGACGGAGCCGAGGTCGTAGTCGAGCGCATCTTCCGCACGAATGCCGATCTTGCGGGCTTCGGCGATCGCATCCTGGTTGGCGCCGAGGAACGAGACATCCCAATCGAACGCGGACCGCTGGTGCTCGATCAACTGCGTCACCGTGGCTGCGCTGTACTCCTTCGAGCTGTTCTCTTCACCGTCGGTGACGATCGTCACGAGCACGGTTCCCGGCCGTGCGTGCTCGGGAAGTTCGGCGAGGGCCTGGCCGAAGCCATTGAACGCCCACCCGATCGCGTCGTACAGCGCGGTGCCTCCGCGCGGCACGAGCTCGACCTGCACCGACTCCGGGTCGGCGAAATGGTGGGTGAGCTCGATCTGAGTATCGAACGTGACGATGTCGATCGTCAGCATCCCGTCCTCCGCCGCTTGCGTGGCGATCATCTGCTCGATGCCACCGACCATGTCATCGCGGATGGCGGTCATCGAGCCCGACCGATCGAGGATGATCAGCAGGGCGGTGTAGTTCGGGTCGGTCATGCGGAACTCCTGTTCACGTGCGGATACCCGCCGAGCAGCGAGTAGATCAGTATGCGACGAACCTCCGACATCGCTGCCGAGGATTCCCGGGCGCGCTTCGAGGGGGCAAGATCGATACGAGTGCGCGCCGACGTCGGTGCACCGCACGACAACCTTGACGAGGGGTAGTCACGACGAGCATCGTAAGTCCGAGATGCCGACCTCGGACCTTGCAACGGGTCGATTCGGCGATCGGTGATCTGGATCATTGCCACTGACCGCACTGCGGTGGCCGGTCGAACACAAGGGGGAGGCACGTGAGCATCACGAACTGGAGCGACGCGCAGGTCGTGCGTGCGATCAACAACGGGTCGATTCCGTCGGAGGATCTGATCAGCCGAGATGGATGGAGCCAGATCTGCCGCGTTCGCGGGCGCAACTTCCGCCAGGTGGATGAGGAATCGTGGCAAGACTTGTGCAGCCAGCGGGGCTACCTTCAGAATCGCTCCAATCCACGGGGGTTCTGATTCACCAGATCTGCGCGGGCGTCAGATGAAGCCGAGGGCGGCTATCCCTCATCGGCCGCCCCGGCCAGCGACCGATCGACGGACGTGGAGCCGTGCTCGGCATCGAAGTACCGAGGGATGAGACGGTGCGATCGCCCCGGCACCGCACGAGCGGCACGGGCAAGCAAGCATCTACTCACGCGAGCGCATACGCCTGAGCGAGCCACCCCCGCACCTCATCGTCGACCTCGTCGACCGACGTCAGCGACACCCGGTGCGTGCACATGCCCGAGTACGCCTCCAACCGTCCGACCGGCTCCACCCCGCGCAGATTCAACCCCAACTGCACGCGCTTCGCGCTCGCGGGCTCGACCAGAGCGAACTGCTTCGAGCGGCGCAGCGAGACGCTCGCCTTCTTCGGAGCCACCTCGACATCCGGGCCGAGGCCCACCGCGAACGACCGCAACGCCTCGTAGATCGGCCTCAACGCAGACTTGGCCCCGGAGTACTGCGCCTCCACCAGATCGTCGTCCGACGACGACGTGCCCCGCGCGCGGTACTGCAGCACGATGCCGTTCGCATACCCGTGCGTCACGCCGTGTTCGGACTTGAGGAGCGACATCATCTCGCCGTGCTTCTCGAGGCCGGCAGCGTCGAGCACGACGAACCACTCGTCGAGGGACTTGCCGGTGTTGGTGGGCAGGTTGTCGATCATCGACTGGATGGCGGGGTCCATGCCCCGATCGTAGGAGTCGCCGCGCCGCACCGGTAGCGGTCCCCCGCACCGGCGCGGCCCATCCAGACACAACAGCGATCAGTCGTCGACGTCCGCGCGGAGCACGGTGAAGTCACCCGCGAGGTCGATGTCGATCGTGCGACCATCGGCCGTCACGACGGTCACGTCGTAGGACGAAGAGTCAGCGTCGAGGTCGGTGATCCGGCCGTCGGCCTCCCCCAGCGCCGCGCGAACGACGGCGTCGACGGTCGCGCGATCGAGCACGGCGCTCGGTGGGCGGTCGTCGTCCTGCTCGGTCTCGAACACGACGGCCGTGCCGTCGGCCGAGACCCGCACCTCGGTCTCCGCACCGGTGTCGCTGCGCAGCTTCACTTCCCAGCCGCCGTCGCGCTCGGCATCCACCGACACCGCCTCTCCGGCCGCAACCGCGCGCGCGGCGTCGATGACGGCCATCAGCTCGTCGGTCGTGGTGGCTCCGAAGGCCGATCCGGCGCTGAGAGTCGGGCTCTGCGTCGCGACAGACGACGGGGACGTGGACGCGGTCGCAACGCCCGCAACGGGCGAGAAGTCATCGTCGCGATCGTCGGCGAGCGCAGCGCCGATGGCGACGCCTCCGCCGATCAGGACGAGAGCCGCGCCGGCGGCGCCGGCCGAGATCAGGATGGTGCGCTTGCGGGAACGGGGCTTCTGCGTGTCAGTCATGACTCCATGCTCGCGACCGGGCACTGAAGCCAGCCTGAAGCTCCCTGAAGAACGATTCAGGATGCCGCGGGGAACGCGACCGCGAATCGCGCGCCGCCCCAGCGCGAGTCGTCGACGACGACCCACGCGCCCGAAGAATCGGCGATTCCGCGCACGATCGACAGCCCGAGGCCGCTGCCCCCGGCATCCCTCGCCCTCGCCTCGTCGAGGCGTACGAAACGCTCGAACACGCGCTCCCGCTCGGCCGCCGGAATGCCCGCACCGTCGTCCTCGACCGTGAGGAACACGCGCCCGTCTGCCACCGCGACTCCGATCGCGATGCGAGAACGAGCGTGCCGCGCAGCGTTGTCGGCGAGGTTGCGCACGAGCTGCCCGAGCAGGCGCGCGTCGCCCTGTACGCGACCGGCGTGGATGCCCGAGCCGTCCACGTCGTGGCCGGCGGCCCGCAGGCGCGACACCTCGGCGAGCGCCAGATCGTCGAGATCGACCGGCTCCGACGACGTCGCCGCATGTTCGTCGAGCCGCGCGAGCAGCAGGAGCGCATCGATGATGCCCTGCAGCCGCAGGCCCTCGTCGCGCACGACCTCGGCGAGCTCGGCGGTCGACGTCGCCTCAGGGTGCGCACCCGCGAGCTCGGCGTGCTGCCGGATCGTCGCGAGGGGGGAACGCAGCTCGTGCGAGGCATCCGACACGAACCTCCGCTGCGCCTGTGCGGCGACATCGAGGCGGTCGAGCATCCCGTTCATCGTGACGGCGAGCGCAGCGATCTCGTCCGCCGAGTCCGGCACCGGCACCCGGCGGTGCAGGCGCTCGGCGGTGATGCCCTCAGCCTCCTGCCGGATGCGCGCGACGGGCCGCAGCGCCCTGCCCACGACGAACCACGTCGTCACGGCCACGAGCACGAGAAGAAGCGGCACCGCGACGGCCAGCAGCACGGTCACGGTGCCGAGGGTCGCGAGGTCGTCCTCGACCGATGTGCCGACGAACAGGGTGCCGTCACCGTCGAGCCCCTCGGACGCGACGACGAACGGCTCGCCGTCGATCGTCACGAGCCCCTCGGTCGTCGGCAGCACCTCGCCCTCGACCTCGTCGGTGACGGCGACGAGCGCGTCACCTGAGACGACCCAGGCGGCGACGTCGTCGAGGGACGACAGGATGCCGGTGCCCCCGCCGTCGATGCGGTCGGCGATCTCTTCGGCCCGGGCCTCGGCGGAAGCCGTCGCCGACCCGAGAACGCTCGATCGCAGCACGACGTAGAAGCCGACGGCCCCGAGCACCAGAGCGAGCGCGACGATCAGGGTCGCGCTGAGCGTGATGCGGGATCGCAACGAGCGCCCCCGCCGCTCAGCCACCGTCGCCCGCCAATCGGTACCCCGCGCCGCGCACGGTCTCGATCGCGTTGCGCCCGAACGGCTTGTCGACCTTGCGCCGCAGGTGCCCGACGTACACCTCGACGATGTTCGGATCGCCGTCGAAGTCGTCGTCCCACACCCCCGCGATGAGGTCGCGCTTGGCGACGACATCGCCGCGATGGCGCATCAGATGCTCGAGCACCGAGAACTCGCGAGACGTCAGGGCGATCTGCGTGTCCCCGCGCCACGCGCGACGGGCACCCGGATCGACCCGCAGGTCGCCCGCCTCGAGCACGGTCGGCCGCTCGACCTTGCCGCGCCGGATGAGCGCGCGCAGCCGGGCGACCAGCACCGCGAACGAGAACGGCTTCGTCACGAAGTCGTCGGCGCCCGTCTCGAACGCCTCGACCTGATCCCACTCGCCGTCCTTGGCCGTGAGCATGAGCACGGGGGTCCAGTTCTCTTCGGCGCGCAGCGCCTCGACGACCTTCCAGCCGCTGAGCCCCGGCATCATGAGGTCGAGTACGATCGCGTCGTACGGCGTCTCGCGCGCCCGCCACAGCCCGTCGACGCCGTTGTGCGCGACGTCCACGGCGAAGCCTTCGGCTTCGAGTCCGCGACGGATGCCGTCGGCCAAGCGCACTTCGTCGTCGACCACCAGCACCCGCATGCGTCCAGTCTGGCGGGTCGAGGCTGAAGCAGGGCTGAAGCGGTACCGTCGCAGGCGACGCCGACTCCTGCGTCGCCCACTGGTGCGACGGAGTCACCCCCTGCGCTCGAACCACCAGTCCTGGAACTCCGTCGCGCGACCGTCGTCGTCGAACCGCACGAGCCACGTGTTGTCGTAGACGCCCGATTTCGGACCGTCGGAATACGACGTCACTCCGTGGATGAGCGCAGCGTTGCCGGATTCCTGCGCGACACCGCCCTCGTACGTCCACGTGCCGGGAGCGTCCTGCTCCTCGAGCCAGTGCGCGACGATCGCGTCGACCCCCTCGAAGGGGGGCAGGTGGCGCGGGGCACCGCGGTAGGTCGCGTCGGGCGCGAAGAGGGCACGGATGCTGTCGGGATCGTTCGTCGTCCAGGCCTCGAGATAGCCGTCGAGGAAGCGCTGCGCGTTGCTCATGGCTCGAGCGTGGCACGCGGGCCGGACATTCGGGAGACTCCTGGAACGAAGGACACCGCACGGACACTCCCGGAACGAAGGACACTGCACGGATGCTCCCGGAGCGAAGGACACCACCCTGAGACTCCCGCGACCAAGGACACCGCTCCGCGCCCGCGAACCACTCGTGATCTCGAGTCCTTCATTCCGGGAGCATCCGCAACCCGTCCTTCATTCCGGGAGCATCCGCAACCCGTCCTTCACTCCAGGAGTCTTTCGCGAGAGCGCCTGTGGATGTCCGGCGCGCGGTCCACGTGGCATCGCTCGATCCGCTCATCGGCGGCGCCCACTGCCGCGCTCGCACCGGCAGATGAACCTTGGCATCCGGTGTGAATGGCACCCGACACGCGCGACACGGTTGCGATCCGGCGCGGATCTCGGAATCGTGGCCCGTTCCGATGCACGCCCAACGGAAGGAGAGCACCATGCTCACAATGACCGACACCGCTGCAGAGGCCGTCAAGGCGATCGTCGCCGGCATCCCCGACGTTCCTGATGACGGTGGAGTCCGCATCCGCAACACCGGCCCCGAGCGAGGTTTCGAGATCAGCGTCGCCCCCGCACCGCAGGCGACGGATGCCGTCATCGACTCCCACGGCGCCCGCTTGTTCGTCGAAGCGGAGGCCGTACCTGCGCTCGACGATCGCATCCTCGACGCCGAGCAGGGCCAGGACGGATCCGTCCGCTTCGCTCTCGCGAACAAGGCGTGACGCCGACGGCGGAGCCCGGCGTGCAGGGCCGAGGCTTCGTCGACATGGGCCCCCGCTTCGGCGGTTTCTAGGGATCGTCGCAACACGGGGTTAGGTCTGAAGTAAAGCAGCGAAACGCTCGGCTGGGGTTTCCCAGCCGAGCGTTTTGCGTGGGCGGCCGTTGAGTTCGATGGCGGCATCGGCG
>NZ_JAKNUT010000007.1 GCF_023155855.1 Microbacterium aoyamense
CACCCACCGCTCGATCGACGACCTCACACCCCTCGAGGTCGAGCAACTCGACTACGCTCACACCGAACCGGTCGAGAAAGCCGGCTGACACCAGCAAAACGCTCTCCGGACATGCCGGGGCGAGTCAGACTGCCAGATAGCGCACCTGTTCGATCACCTCGCCCAAGAAGGCGAGCGAACCCCCGCCAGACGGTGCGTCATTAAGGTCCCAAATTCGTACTGCCGCGCCGCACTCGACGGCCAGAGCCAAATGACTCGATGTGAATCGCCCCGGGTTTAGTGGAGGGCGAGTTCTCCCAACGCCGGTTGACGCTGGGGGTTGTTCTCACGGTAGTACTCGGTCTCCTTCTCGATGGGGGTGACGTATCCGATCGATGAGTGCAGCCTGTTCTCGTTGAACCAGTGCACCCAGGACAGCGTCGCGAGTTCGAGTTCGTCGGCGGTGCGGAACGGGCCGTCAATCTTCACGCACTCGGTCTTGTAGAGCCCGACGACCGTCTCTGCCAGCGCGTTATCGTACGAATCACCCACGTCCGATCGAGGCGATCGCGCCGGCGTCAGCGAGACGCTCCGCGTAGCGGATCGCGGTGTATTGCGACCCGGCGTCCGAGTGTTGAATCAGTCCGGTTACGTCCTGACCCGCCCGGTCCCTCACCCAGAGCGCCATCTCGAGCGCGTCCAGAGGCAGCGCGGTCGGCATCCGGTCCATGGTCCGCCAGCCGACGATCCTTCGTGAGTAGACGTCGGTGACGAACGCGGTGAACGCCATCCCCGACCACGTCGGCACGTAGGTGAAATCGACCACCCAGAGCTGGTTCGGGCGGTCCGCGGTGAAGTCGCGGTGCACGTGATCCGGCGGCCTCGTCGAGGCGGTGTCCGGGCGGGTCGTGATGAACTGCTTCCCGCGGCGGATGCCCCGCAGCCCCTGTTGGCGCATGAGTCGTTCGACCGTGCAGCGGGCCACGACCACCCCGTCTCGGCGCAGCAGCCGCCAGACCTTGCGGACGCCGCTGATACCGCGGCCCAGTTTCCGGTCCCAGAAGACCCGCTCGATCTGCACGACCAACTCCGCGTCCGTCACCGCCCGCGCCGAGACGGGTCGCTTCTTGAACGCGTAGTACCCGGACGGAGCGATCGGCACTGCATGCGCGGTGAGCACGCGGCAGATCGGCTCGACCCCGAACCGGTCACGATGATCGTCGATGAACTGAACTACCACGGCAGTCGCGGGTCGAGCTCCCGCGCAAAGAACGAGGACGCCGCCAACAGAATCTCGTTGGCACGCTTCAGTTCCCGGTTCTCTGCCTCGAGCTGCTTGATCCGAGCGGCATCGCTCGTGGTGGTCCCGGGGCGTTCGCCCGCGTCGATCGCAGCTTGTTTGCACCAGCCACGCAACGTGTCCGAGTTCACCCCGACACGCTGCCCGACCCGCACCACCCCGCGTTCAACGACAGCTCGGGATCTTCTTTCCTGGCCTCGGCGACAAGCCGCATCGCACGCTCACGAAGCTCCGGCGGATACTTCCTCGGTGCTGGCATAGTCATCATCCTCTCGGGGATTCAGACCCTCCACGAGACCCGGGGCGATTCAATGACGGTCGCTTTTCGGCAGAAACTTCGAGAACGAACGGGATCTCCTCGTCGCCGGGTACGCCGAGCCGACCGTCTGCGAAAACAAACGGTTCGAGTTCTGCCGGAACCCCTTTAGCCATTCCGATTCAGATCCCACAGCGTGCGCTCCAACGCGTCGCGAAGCACGACAGGTGCGATCGGCAAGTCCGTTGTGTCCATCGCCTGTCTAGCGCGGGCTCGCGCCCAGTCGTTGAACGTGTCGTCAGCTTCCGAGAGGTGCTGTAGGTGAGCGCGTAGTCGTGGCCCACTCGCCTGGATAACCGACCCAATCTCGACCGCTCTGTGATCATGCACATCGAGCAACGACGTGGTCCATGCGTCTTGCACCTCGTCGTAGGTCACGTGCCCGCCGATCGAAGCGTCGACAAACTCTTGCGCTCTCCCCAACGCGAGGCGTCGAGTTCCCGTGGCTGGCAAGGTGTGCCAGCCGGTGACTTCGTCCGCGAGGCCGAGGACAAGCTCGGCGACCCCCTGCGTTCCCGAGTCAGCAAGGCCATCGACTTTCTCGCGAAGTCGCTCGGTCGCTGCCACCGACCCGCCCGCGGCGCCCCAGCAGAGCACGCCCAGGTCGAGTGGCGAGTGGAGCGAGAGCGCGAGGTCATACACTTCGGCGGCGGTCCCAGGCCTGACGAGCCGTTCACGCGAGAGGCCGCCCAGGACCACGCTGTAGTCCGGGACTTCATCGTGCCATTCGTCGCGAGCTGCCTTCCCAGCCAGCCTCCGCTCGTGGTCTATGGAATCGACGCCCAACTGTGCCGCGGCCTGGTCAGCGAAGAGTACCCCGAGCCAATCTCCGCCGGGATGGAGAACCGTCTCGATCCAGTCTGTAAACCAGGGGACAAGCGAGGGGTGCCTGACGAGCGAGCAGCTCAGGTCGTCAACGGTAGGCGCGTTGTTGGTCTGGAAGAGTGGCAGACTCTCCCACCACCAGAGCTTCCACTTGAGGGCGTAGGGGAGCCGTGCGTTGAGGGCCGCGCTCTGGAGTTGCCACGATCGTCCGTCGTTCAGTGCGGCGATTGCCGCGAGCTCCGCGGAGTCGTCCTCACTATGACCGTCCAGCAGCATGTGAAGGTACGCGCGAACGATTCGGGAGTCATTCGCAGGGTTTCCCTGACTGACCTCGGTCCCATCCCCGCGCATCTCACACATCGCAGATTCGAATTGATCTAGTCGACACAGGGTTCGCTCGTCATTTCGCCAGATGGATGGAGCCAGACGTCCGTGATGTCGTCGGGCGATTCGACCTCGAAGATCACAGACCAGGGTGCGAGGTTGTCCGCGCTTTGCCCAGGAGCGACGAAGATGCGCATCGCTCCCGCGTCCAGAGCAATCCCCTCATCGACATCGAAAGTCAAGCCCACCGGGGGTGTGGTCGTTGAAAACTCCGTTCCCGGCTCGAATCGGAACTCCCCGGTGCCACGCGCGGCTGTGACGAACCCCGTGTCCGAGGAGTATTCACGGTATGTGATCTGGAGATATCCGAACTCATCGGTGGGCTGTCCGCACCACGCGAACCAGACGCCTCCATCCCGCGCCGTCACCGCAAGTGGTCGGTCATTCGGCCGTGCTGGAACCGACAGCATCGCGCAGCCTGTGAGCAGAAGGATGCTCGTGGCCACGCACGGTGCGCCCCAGGAAACGACGTGTGCTCGTCGCAACGCTTTCAACACGGTCTCCCCTCACCGATGTGCTCGATCGCTGAACGCACCTGAGCGCCACTCAGCTGATCTCAACATCGGTGAAGAGCGCGCCGGTCGCGATCCCAGTCTGTTGGATGCCCTCTGCCACGTCGTCGGTCATGAAGGTCGGCCCTCGCGGGGACTCTGCGACTCGGAACGCACCGGGCTCGGCGAGACATGCGGCGTGGAGCACTGGCCGATCAATCCGCATCACGCGGCCGCTGCTCGGGAAGCGCGTGATCGAGGAGCGTCCCACATCCAGAGCATCTGAACGAGCCCAGGCGTAAAACAGAACGAGCGCAGCGTCGTCGCACGACACAGGCAGGAAGATCCCCGATCCGCTCAGTAGAGGGCCTACGCGCTCGATCGCTTCGTCTCGCAAGACGAGGACCTCGTCGTTACACCACGGCATCGTGGCCCGGCGGAATCGTCGACCGCGGGCGCGCGTGACCAGCTCGAAACGAGGCCGCGGCCACGACCGGGCCTCGATGTGATGATCGATCGACGCCAGTGCTTCGTGGCCATCGTCATCTTCGGGGATCGCCCACTCGTAGCCCTCACAAGCACCAATCTCAACCGCGCCGGCAATCTCAGTCATGGCCATGTCCCCGACAGTAACTGCCCACGGATTGTCTCGAGAGTCTCCAATGCCTCTTCTCGCGTAGTCGCACTTCGCATCATGCGGTCGACGGTCCGGTAGTAGTCGTTGGTGTGGACTGTGGAATGCACCGCAGATCCGGCCGGGTTCGGCGCTGCGAGGTTGCGAGGGAGAAACACGCCGTTCGACGCGCTATTGATGCTGATTTGGAACTTCGTGAGAACCGCTCGTGCTCCCGCCGCTCTCCTGTCCTTCCCAGCGACTATGTGATGAGCGGCAGACCGCGCGGCAGCCGAACTCCCTGCGCGCTCGACAGCTGCGCGCAGGGCCACTGCAGATGGCTTGGACTGAATCCAGCTCCCGAAACCACTCGCTCCTCCCCTAATCGCGGCGCCGCCGGCAACGCGGAGGCCTTGATAGACCGCCAGGCTGTCGTTGAGCATCGACCCTCCGGGCGCCAGCCCTGATACATCTTCGGAGTTGATGGGGTCGGTGGGCCAGGTGTAAGCGTTTGCGTTGCCGCCTTCGACGGGGTCGACGCTGAGGAATCTGCCGAGGTTGGGGACGTAGATTCGGGCGCCCATCTCGATGATCTGGACACTGCCGACGGTTTCGGCGTTCTTGAGGGCGGTTTGGTGCCAGCCGGTGTTGCCGTTGAGCTGTCCGGTGTCGTCGGCGGTGCTGGTGCCGATGGTCCCGGTGGTGGGGTCGAGGGGCTGCCCGAACGGATCCCAGAGGTGGATGCTGCTGGTGGTCGCACCGCGGGTGACGAGGGTGTGGCCGAGCATGCTCGGCACCGACCAGGTCTTGTCAGTGCCGCTGATCGTGCAGGACGCGCCGCCGAGGAGCCCGACCGTCCGTGTGATCACGCCGCCCGCACTCTGCGCCCACGCTGCGACAGCACATCCACGAACCCACCCGACGGGCGCTCATACGTCGTCGTGAACTCCGACTGCGCAACCACACGCTCCGGCGTCAACTCCGCCTGATCGATCACACCACTCGGCGCGTCTTCGATCACCGCGGGAGGCGCCTCCGACGCATCCGGCTGACCGAGCACCGTCGACGCGAACGGCTCCTCCGGCCAGGGGGCCAACTCCGACTCCAGCGCGCTCGCAGGCAGCGCGGGCAGATCGGACGGGTCGACGGACTGCTGCGTCACAGCAGCGGGGAGGACCTCCACCACGGTCGCGGGCAAACCCAGGGGCACTGCGAGCGAAAGCGAACCGACCATTGCGACAAGCGCGAAGCGCACCGAATACGTCACGGAACTCCATAGTCCCCAAGCCCAACGTGCGCTTCCCCGCGTCAAGCGGTCTCCACCGCTGAAGCTACACATGGCGCGCCAGCGGGGGCAAGACTTGGCTGATACGAACTTGTCCTCGAGGGGTGGTTGCCCTTCGCGATGCGGCTTCATGAGTTCGGGCGCGGCCTGCGTGCCGCGTCTCGTCCCGAAGTCCTCGCTCGAATCGGCTACGACATCGCCGCGTCGGCCACCCCGGCAACCGTTATCTTTCCGTGACCTTATGTGCTGGAAAGGGCATGGTTTCGGGCCTCCGATGTCGGAGGTGCTTCGTATCTTTGTTCAATGAAGCACTTGGCGTCCGCACCGGTTCGACGGTTGGTGGATGCTGCTGCGCTCATCGCGAGCCGATTGGCGGATGCGGATCCGATCGCTGCGGCGACCGGGCTCGATGACGAGGGGCTGTTGGAGCTTCTGGGTGAGGTCAGTGACGCGCGGAAGGCTCTCGAGGTGATCGCTTCGGCGACGTCGGCCGAGGTGGCGCGCCGTTCGGCGCGCGAGCTCGGATATGCCGGGCTCGCGCAGCGCAAAGGGCATCGCAACGTGACCTCGCTCGTGCAGAACATCACGGGGCAGTCCAAGGGCGACGTGTTCCGCTCGCTGCGTACCGGAGAAGAGCTGCGGGATGCCGCGGCAACCCCCACGCCCGACGCTGACGAACCGTCGGAGCCGCGGGTGCCACGGTGGAGTGTGCTGCTGCGTGAGGCGCTGACCGAGGGGCGGATCAGCTCGACCCAGTTCCAGGCGATCCGCACGGGCCTCGGTGAGCCCCCGACTGAGCGGTACCCCGACCTCGACCCGGACTTCCTGCCCGAAGCGTGGGCACGCGCAGTCGAGATCCTCCTGCACGAGGCATCCGCACTGTCGGTCGAGGATCTGCGGAACGCGGCGCGCATCGCGCGGGACAGGCTCGACCCCGTCGGGGTGACGCTGCGGTTCGAGGAACGCTTCGTCGCCCGCTCGTACCGCACCTGGGTCGACGAGCACGGCCAACACCACGCCAGGATCAGCTACGACGATGACGCCGCCGCGTGGGTGAACACGATCCTCAGCTCCGCACTCCGCCCCCGCCGCGGACCGCGGTTCGTCGACGCGGATGCCACGGACAACGAGCGCGCCGGTGCGGGTGGGGAAGACGAGCGCACCAACGAGCAGCTGCAGTACGACACCCTCATGGCGATCCTGCGCGCGGGTGCGAATGTCGACCCGGCCCAGGCGTTCGGTGATCGACAGCCGGGCGTGCGGATCATCGTCGAAGAGTCCGCGATGGACGACCCGACGCAGCGCGGAAGCATGGGAGTGGTCGGTGTCGGCCACCTCGAAGACGGCGGGCAGGCGATCCCCGGTGGTCTGGTCGAGAAGTACCTGTGCGACGCCGGGTCGACCACCGCACGCTTCGACGCGTTCGGCAGGCCACTCGACCTCGGTCGCGAACGGCGCCTCTTCACCGCGAAGCAGCGGATCGTGATCGCCGCCCGCGACGGGGGATGCGTGTGGCCGAGCTGCTCCGCGCCCGTCTCGTGGTGCGAATTCCATCACATCGATCACTGGTCCGAAGACCACGGCAGAACTGACGTCGATGACGGAGTGCCGCTCTGCCGCAACTGCCATATGCGGCTCCACAACCAAGGCTGGCGTATCACCCGCACGCGTGATCCCGAAACGCAGCACGACACCTACTGGCTCCACCCACCACCCGACCCCGACACGGGCGAGATCGCCGAGCCCGTGATGCTCCAGTCCAAGTCGCCCCGACGATTCGAAGCAGCATGAAATCGAAGATCACCGTGCGCGATCCGCACACGTCCAGGCCCCTGCGACGGGGCCCGGCGTTCGGAGTGTGCGCCGACAGTCGCGCGACCTTCAGCGCCGAGCCCACGACCACGCGGCCCGATCGGCGGCGATGGGCGCCCGGCGATCGACGCGAGAGGGTGAGCGCCCGACATGTCGCCGGTCGTCAGTCTGGACCTCGCGACCACTTGGCCCGATCAGGTACGACGGCGGTGGCGCTCCTGAACCGGGGCGAGGAGGCGCCGCGGCCGTGACACCGCTGACGGGCAGAGAGCAACTCGCGATATGTAGCTCTGGCCGCAGCATCGCGTCCGGAACGCATCTGACCACGAGCGTGACCGCGATCACCGAGCAGTGGGCCGCACCTCGCGGAGAAGACACTGCCGGGTCGGCAGATTCGCTGTCGTGTGCACACGAGGCATCCGGTATCATGGACTCGAATCGATTCGATCCGTCTTCGATCCTGCGATTCGCTTTCCTCGCGCCTGAGCCGGTCATCCCGGTGTCGACGCTCCCGCCTCGTCGCCGAAACGAAACCTCCGTGCTCGATACCGCTCCCGTTCCCGTCACCCCGTCGGCCGAGAAAGCCCCGGCGACAGGGTCGATCCGCATCCCGTCGCCGACCGGCGCGATCCGCACGCTCGGGCCGAATCCGGCCACGGCGCCGATCATGCTCCACCCCGGCGATTCGATCTCGAACCGTCGGCGGGTCCTCTACATCATCCTGCTGGGCGCCCTGACCGCCCTCGGGCCGTTCACGATCGACCTGTACCTGCCGGCGTTCCCGGTGCTCGAGGCGGACTTCGACACGACGGCCGCCGCGATCCAGCTCACGCTCACCGGAACGATGGTCGGCTTCGCCCTCGGTCAGCTGATCGTCGGCCCGCTCAGCGACAAGGTCGGGCGTCGCGTCCCGCTGCTCGCCGTCACGGCGGTCCACGTCGTCGCGAGCATCTGCGCCGCCTTCGCGCCCACCCTCGAACTGCTCATGGTCGCGCGCTTCTTCCAGGGGGCGGGGGCCGCCGCGGGTGGCGTCGTGGCCGCGGCGATGGTGCGCGACCTGTTCGGCGGCCGCCGGCTCGTCACGATGCTCTCGCGGCTCGCCCTCGTGTCGGGCGTCGCCCCCGTGCTCGCTCCGCTCGTCGGGTCGGCCTTGCTGCTCGTCATGCCCTGGCGCGGCATCTTCATCGTGCTCGCGGTCTACGGAGCCGTCATGCTCGCGGCATCCCTCTTCCTGCTGCCCGAGACCCTGCCGCCCGCACGGCGCGGCGGCAAGGGCACGACGACGATCTGGCAGCGCTACAAGAGCGTCTTCAGCGATCGCGTGTTCATCGGCGTGCTCATCATCGGCGGCATGACCTTCAGCGGGCTGTTCTCGTACCTGTCGTCGTCGTCCTTCCTCTTCCAGATCTCGTACGGCTTCAACGCGCAGCAGTACGGAATGCTCTTCGCGGCCAACTCGCTCGGCGTCGTGGTCGGCGTGCAGGTCGCCTCGCGGCTGGCCGCCCGCTTCGGGCCGCAGTGGGTCATGGCGGTCTCGACCGGCGTGCTCGTGCTGGCCTCGGCATCCATCATCGTCACCGACCAACTCGGTCTCGGCCTGTGGGGCACGATCATCCCCCTGTTCGTCTTCATGACCGCGTGCGGGTTCACGTTCCCGTGCGTGCAGGTGCTCGCGCTCGATCGCCACGGCAAGGCCGCCGGCACGGCGCAGTCGATCATCGGCGCGACGAACTTCGGCGTCGCGGGCTTCATCTCTCCGCTCGTCGGATGGATCGCGAAGGATGCCGGCATCACCGCGACGACGATGGCCGCCGTCATGGTCGGCTGCGCGATCGTCGGAGCACTCGCGCTGTGGTTCATCGTGCAACCGCGCACGGTGGAGCGCCTCGCTCCGTAGGCATCAGCGCACAGGCTGCAGAAGGAAGATGCGGGCCGTGCGCCCGGAGTCGCGCTCGTACTCGCGGTAGTCCGGCCACTGCGCCTCCATGACCGCCCAGGCGGCATCGCGCTCGTCGTCGGGCACGAGGGACGCGTGCACCTTCATGTGCCGCCCGCGCACCGTGATGGAGACGTCGGGGTGCGCGAGAAGATTGGTCGTCCATGCGGGATGCGCAGCCCCCGCCCAATTCGTCCCCGCGACGTACGCCCGGCCCTCGCCGTCGGCTGTGTACATGAGCGGGGCGTCGCGGGGTTCACCGCTCTTGGCGCCGATCGTGTGCAGGACGAGCGACGGCACGAGGAACGCGGTGAGCTGGATGCGACCGCCCGACACCCTCGACGTCCAGCGCTCCATCGGCGGCAGCGCCGTGACCGCGAAGCGTCGAAACCACCGCGTGCGCGAGAGCGGCGCGGTGATGGCGCGGAGGACGCGCATCAGCCCCGCACCGGCTGGAGGCGGAAGAGCTTGACCTTGCGCCCCGACGCCCGTTCGTAGTTGCGATACCCGGGCCATTGATCCTCGATGCGCGCCCACGCGACCTCGCGCTCGTCGTCGGGAATGAGGGATGCCCGCACGGGCATATACCTGCCGCGGACCGTGATCCCGGCATCCGGATGCGCGAGGAGGTTGTTCGTCCACGCGGGGTGGTGCCCGCCGGCGAAGTTCGTGCCGGCCACGATCGCGCGACCGTGACCGTCGGGCGTGTACATGAGCGCCGCGTCGCGCGGCTCGCCCGATTTCGCTCCCGTCGTATGGAGGACGAGCGACGGCACGAGGAGCCCGCTGAGCGGCACCCTGCCACCCGTCAGAGCCGCGAAGACCTTCTCGAGCCGTGGCATGAGCCACGGACCGGCGCGGCGGAACGCGCGGGTGCGGGTCAAGGGGGCGATCGTGGCGCGCACGACATCGACGACGCGGGGCATGGTGCCATCTTCGCGCATGGTCGGCACGGCAGAATGGGCGGATGACGGCGAACCTGCGCGAACCGGATGCCGCGGCATCCCGACTTCCGGTCGTGGCGTTCGTCGTGTGGGGACTCGCGCTGATCCTGCTGTCGGCGGGGCTGGGCTGGTGGCTGTTCTCGCGCGAGAACGCGGCGTTCACGATCGACGTGTGGTGGAACACCCTCCTCGCCTCGGGTTGGTCGTCGTTCCTGGGCGGGTTCTCGCTCGTCATGAACTTCCTGGGCGGCGGATGGTTCGCGATCCTCGCGGTGCCGATCGGCGGAGCGATCGTGCTCGTGATCCTGCGCCGGCCGTGGTCGGCGACCTACTTCATCGCTGCGCAGGCGATCTCGGCGGGGCTCGTGCAGGTGCTCAAGTCGACGTTCGGGCGCGCGCGCCCGGAAGACATCCTGGTGCATTCGGACTACGGGTCGTACCCCTCTGGCCACGTCGCGGGCGCGGCGACGCTCGCCACCGCGGTGGTCATCCTGTTCCCCCGACTCGGCGTTCTCATCCTCGGTGTCGCCTGGACCCTGCTGATGGCGTTCAGCCGCACCTATCTGCACGCGCACTGGCTGAGCGACACGCTCGGCGGCGCGCTCGTGGGGGTCGGCGCCGCGCTCGCCGTCGCCGCGGCGTTCGCCGTCCCGCTCGCGCGCGAGCAGCCGGGTCCCCATGAGAAACCCTTGGACGCGTGAGAAAACACTCCCGCGGTGGTTTCTCACGGCTGCGGTGGTTTCTCATCGATGGGGTCTCGAGGCGTGACGGGACGGATGCCTCGGTGAGAGCGCCTGGCTAGGCTGAGCGCATGACCGACCCCGCCGTCGCCGCCGCCGAAGCCGAACTCGCGCGCCTCCGGGCCGAGGCCGAAGCCGCGGAAGCCCTTCTCAAGGCAGCTCAGGCCAAGGCGGCGCTCGCCGCCGCCGAAGCCGAGGCGGCGAAGGCGAGGGCGGGGGTCCCCGCGTCTGCGAGTCCCGCGGCGGCCCCGGCCGAGCCGGCACCGGCGCCGGCCGAGGCGGCCCCGGCCGAGCAGGCACCGGCGCCGGCCGAGGCATCCATCCCCGACACCTCCGGGCCCCTCGACGCGGACGAGATCGCCGCGGTCGTCAAGGGCTACACCTTCGAGGGCACGACCCTCGACCTGGGTGCGCTCATGAACACCGAGCCCGTCGCGGCGGCGCAGATCCGCATCCCGCTCGGCATGATGAACCGCCACGGTCTCGTCGCAGGTGCAACAGGTACGGGCAAGACCCGCACTCTGCAGGGCCTCGCCGAGCAGCTCGCCAGCAAGGGCGTGCCCGTCTTCGCGGCCGACATCAAGGGCGACCTCTCGGGCGTCGCGACGCCGGGGGAGTCGAGCGAGAAGCTCCTCGCCCGCACGCAGGCGATCGGGCAGGACTGGAAGCCCGAGGCATCCGTCACCGAGTACTTCGCGCTGGGCGGCATCGGCAAGGGCGTGCCCGTGCGCGCGACCGTGTCGGGGTTCGGGCCGCTGCTGCTGAGCAAGGTCCTCGGCCTCAACGCGACGCAGGAGTCGAGCCTCGGGCTGGTCTTCCACTACGCCGACGCGAACGGCCTCGCGCTCGTCGACCTGTCCGACCTCCGTGCCGTGCTCAGCTACCTCACGAGCGACGAGGGCAAGGCCGAGCTCAAAGAGCTCGGAGGCCTCTCGGCGGCGACGGCGGGCGTCATCCTGCGCGAACTCATCACGTTCGCCGACGACGGCGCCGACGTCTTCTTCGGCGAGCCCGAGTTCGAGGTCACGGACTTCCTGCGCACGGCGCCCGACGGTCGGGGGATCATCAGCCTGCTCGAGGTTCCGGGCATCGCCGACAAGCCCGCGCTGTTCTCGACGTTCCTGATGTACCTGCTCGCCGAGCTGTTCGAGATCCTTCCCGAGGTCGGCGACCTCGACAAGCCGAAGCTCGTGTTCTTCTTCGACGAGGCGCACCTGCTCTTCAAGGACGCCTCGAAGGACTTCCTCTCGGCGATCACGCAGACCGTGCGGCTCATCCGCTCGAAGGGCGTCGGCGTCTTCTTCGTGACGCAGACCCCGAAGGACGTGCCGTCCGACGTGCTCGCGCAGCTCGGCTCGCGCGTCCAGCATGCCCTGCGCGCCTTCACGCCGGATGACGCGAAAGCGCTCCGCGCGACGGTCGGCACGTATCCGAAGTCGGGGTACGACCTCGAGCGCACGCTGCAGGAGCTCGGCACGGGCGAGGCGATCGTCACCGTCATGAGCGAGAAGGGCGCGCCGACACCCGTCGCGTGGACCCGCCTGCGCGCGCCGCAGGGCCTCATGTCGCCGACGCCCGACCCCGCGATCGATGCGGCGGTGAAGGCATCCGTCCTCCTCGCGAAGTACGGCACGGCGATCGACCGCGAATCGGCGCGCGAGATCCTGACGGCGAAGATGAAGGCGGCGGATGACGCGGCCGCTGCCGAAGAGGCCGCCCTCGCGAAGGCGAAGGCCGACGCCGAGTTCGCGAAGCAGCAGGCCGCGATCGACAAGGCGCAGGCCGCCGCCGACAAGAAGGCGCAGGCCGAGTACGAGCGCCTGCTGAAGAAGACCGCCGGCACCTCGCGCACGTCTTCGCGTGCGCCGAAGTCGGGGATCGAGCAGGTGCTCAACTCGAAGTCGACCCAGACGATCCTGAGTGGCGTGATCCGGGGTATCTTCGGTACCGGCAAGCGCTGACGCACGGCCTCCCGCGAGCCTCGTGGAGTCGACGAGATCGAATGGTCGGGTTCGGCGAGGCGGCGGTGCGCGAGATCGTGTCAACCCCTCCCGGGCCGTGATCGCGCGAGCGTAGCGTGGGCCCGATGGATGATCTCACCGCCCCCACCGGGCGCGAGCCCGAACTCGCCGCGCAGCTGCGAGACGACGGCGCGGGCCCGCGCGCGCTCGTGTTCGGCGCGACGGGCTACATCGGCGGGCGCCTCGTGCCTCGGCTGCTCGCGGCGGGCTACCGGGTGCGCGTCGTCGCGCGCGACGCAGCACGCCTCGGCGCCTTCACGTGGGGTGCTGACGTCGAGGTGATCGAGGGCGACGCGACGGATCCGGATGCCGTCGCCCGAGCGGTCTCGGACGTCGACGTCCTGTACTACCTGATCCACTCGATGTCAGCCGGGAAGGGCTTCGAAGGCACCGATCGCCGCGCCGCCGAGACCGTCGCCGACCGTGCGGTCGCTGCGGGCGTCCGCCGCATCGTCTACCTCGGCGGGCTGCACCCCGACGACGCGAAGCTCTCGCCGCATCTGCGGTCACGCGTCGAGGTGGGCGAGATCCTGCTCGCGTCGGGCGTGCCGACGCTCGTGCTGCAGGCGGGCGTCGTGATCGGCTCGGGGTCGGCGTCGTTCGAGATGGTGCGCCACCTCACCGAGGTGCTGCCCTACATGCCGGCGCCGAAGTGGGTGCGCAATCGCATCCAGCCGATCGCCGTGCGCGATGTGCTGCACTATCTGCTGGGCGCCGCGCGCGTGCCCGACGAGGTGAACCGCGCCGTCGACATCGGCGGGCCGGACGTCTTGCGCTACGGCCAGATGATGAACGGCTACGCCGTCGAGGCGGGGCTGCCGCAACGTCCGATCGCGGCGCTGCCGGTGCTCACGCCGGGGCTCGCATCGCACTGGGTCGGGCTGGTCACGCCGATTCCGGCATCCATCGCGCGTCCGCTCGTCGAATCGCTGCAGAACGAATGCATCGTCAAGGAGCACGACGTGGATGCCATCATCCCGCCGCCCGCGGACGGGCTCACCCCGTACCGCTCGGCGGTGCGCCTCGCCCTCGCGCGCGAGGGCGACGATGCGATCGAGACGAGCTGGCAGGACGGCGACATCTCGGGCGTGCCGAGCGACCCGCTGCCGAGCGATCCCGACTGGGCAGGGCGGGTCGTCTTCACCGACGTCCGCTCTGCCGTCACGACCGCGTCGCCCGAGGCGCTGTGGCGCGTCGTCCAGGGGATCGGCGGCGACAACGGCTGGTACTCGTCGCGGTTCCTGTGGACCGTGCGCGGCATCATGGACCGCCTCGTGGGCGGCATCGGTCTCGCGCGCGGCCGCCGGAGCAGGGCGCGTCTCGCCGTCGGCGACGCCCTGGACTTCTGGCGCGTCGAGACGATCGAGCAGGGCTCGCTGCTGCGGCTGCGCGCCGAGATGAAGGTCCCGGGACTCGCGTGGCTCGAGATGCGCGTGACTCCGGATGCCGCGGGCTCGCGCTACGACCAGCACGCGGTCTTCTTCCCGCACGGGCTCGCGGGACGGCTGTACTGGCTCGCGGTGCTGCCCTTCCACGGCTTCATCTTCAGCGGCATGGCCCGCCGCATCACCGCGACCGCGGCGGACATCGTCGAGACGTCGCATCCCGACGGCACGGCATAGCCTGGGCGTATGGCGAGGAAGCCCCCGCAGAACGACATCGACGAGACACGCGTGCGCGTGACGAGCCCGAAGAAGGTCGCCGTCGGTGTTCCGGCTGTCCTGCATGCCCTGCAGATCGCGAACGATCAGATGGGCGTCGTCCGGTCGGTGCAGACGCTCGTGCAGGTGAACCAGAAGGACGGCTTCGACTGCCCCGGCTGCGCGTGGCCCGAAGAGGACAAGCGCCACATCGCGGAGTTCTGCGAGAACGGTGCGAAGGCCGTCGCCGAGGAGGCGACCCTGCGTCGCGTGGGGCCGGAGTTCTTCGCGGAGCATTCGGTCGAAGATCTCGCGGGCCACGACGAGTGGTGGCTCGGTCAGCAGGGGCGGCTGACGCATCCGATGATCCTCGACGAAGGCGCGACGCACTACCGCCCGATCTCGTGGGACGACGCGCTCGGTCTCGTCGCCGATGCCCTGCGCGATCTCGACGACCCGAACGAAGCCGTCTTCTACACGTCGGGGCGCACGTCGAACGAAGCGGCGTTCCTGTACCAGCTGCTCGTGCGCGGGCTCGGCACCAACAATCTGCCCGACTGCTCGAACATGTGCCACGAGTCATCGGGCTCCGCGCTCACCGAGACGATCGGCATCGGCAAGGGCACCGTCTCTATCGACGACATCCACGATGCCGACCTCATCATCGTCGCCGGTCAGAATCCGGGGACGAACCACCCGCGCATGCTGTCGGCGCTCGAGAAGGCGAAGCGGGGCGGCGCGCGGATCATCGCCGTCAACCCGCTGCCGGAAGCGGGCCTCGTGCGGTTCGAGAACCCGCAGACCGTCCGCGGTGTCGCATTCGGCGGATCGAAGCTCGCCGACGAGTTCGTGCAGATCCGGCTCGGCGGCGATCAGGCGCTGTTCCAGGCGATCGGCAAGCACCTGATCGAGCACGGCGCCGTCGATCACGCGTTCGTCCGCGAGTACACGAGCGGCTTCGAGGCGTATGCGGACGCGATGAGGGATGCCGCGTGGCCGGACCTCGTCGCGGCGACCGGCATCCCCGAGGCGGGGCTCCGGCGCGTGGCCGAGGCCGTGCGCACCTCGACGGCGACGATCGTTTGCTGGGCGATGGGGCTGACGCAGCACAAGCACTCGGTGCCGACGCTGCGCGAGGTCGTGAACGTGCTGCTCCTGCAGGGGAACATCGGACGGAAGGGCGCCGGGGTCTGCCCCGTGCGCGGTCACTCGAACGTGCAAGGCGACCGCACCGTCGGCATCTACGAGAAGCCGTCCTCGGCCTTCCTGAACGCACTCGACGCGGAGTTCGGGTTCGCCGCACCGCGGGAACACGGCTTCGACACCGTGCAGGCGATTCGCGCCATGCGGGACGGACGGGTGCGTGTGTTCGTGGGCATGGGCGGGAACTTCGTCTCGGCGACGCCCGACACCGCCGTCGTCGAACAGTCGATGCGACGTGTCGACCTCACGGTCCAGGTGTCGACGAAGCTCAATCGGTCGCACGTCGTGACGGGGCGCAGTGCGCTCGTCCTCCCGACGCTCGGCCGCACGGATCGCGATCGTGACCAGCGCGTGACGGTCGAGGACTCGATGGGCGCCGTGCACGCCTCGCGGGGCCGGCTCGCGCCGCCGTCCGACGGGCTGCTGAGCGAAGTCGCGATCGTCGCGCGCCTGTGCGCGCTCGTGTTCGGCGATCGCGCCGACTACCCGCAGGCGGACTGGGCTGCGCTCGAGCGCGACTACGCCGGCATCCGACGCCACATCGCGCGCGTCGTTCCGGGCTTCGACGACTTCGAGGAGCGCATCGACAGAGGGCGGACGCTGCACCTGCCGAACGGCCCGCGCGACGCGCGGCGCTTCGCGACGGCGGACGGCCGGGCACGGTTCACCGCGAATCCGCTCGAGTATCCCCGCATCCCCCTCGGTCGTCTGCTCCTGCAGACGCTCCGCTCTCACGACCAGTACAACACGACGATCTACGGCAAGGACGACCGCTATCGCGGCATCCACGGCGGCCGTCGGGTCGTCCTCGTGAACCCGAAGGACATCGTCGCGCTCGGCTTCATCGACGGCGAGGTCGTCGATCTCGTGTCGGAGTGGACGGCGGCGGACCGCACCCGCGAAGAGCGTCGGGCCGAGGCGTTCCGGATCGTGGCGTACCCCACCCCGCGCGGGAACGCCGCCGCGTACTACCCCGAGACGAATGTCCTCGTGCCGCTCGACTCGGTGGCAGACGTGAGCGGGACGCCGACATCGAAGTCGATCGTGGTGCGGCTCGAGCATCGGCTCCCACCCGTCTCGTAGACTCGGCCGGTGGCCAGCATCCGTCCCTTCCGTCCCGGCGACGAACCCGCGCTCGCCGACATCTGCCTGAAGACGGCGGATGCCGGGCGCGACGCGACGGGCGTGTTCGACGACGATCGCATCTGGGCCGAGGTCTTCGTCCTGCCCTACGTCGCCCGGCACCCCGATCTCGCGTTCGTCGTCGAGACCGACGACGGTCGCGTGGCCGGCTACATCGTCGGGACGCCCGACACGCAGGCTTTCGAGGACTGGTTCCACGACGAGTGGTGGCCGTCACGCAACGGAGCCTGGCCTCTGCCCGAGGTGGAGCGATCACGTCAGGACGGCACGCTCATCTACGCCTACGGCCGCCGCGGCGGAGCGGAGCCCTACGGCGATGAATACCCCGCACACCTGCATATCGACCTGCTGCCCGAGCTGCAGGGAGAGGGGTGGGGGCGACGCCTCATCGAGTCCCTCGTCGCCGCCTTGCGTGAGCGCGGCGTGACGGGCCTGCACCTCGCCGCGGCGTCAGAGAACGAGGGGGCGCTCGCGTTCTACCCGCGCGTCGGCTTCACGCCGTTGGAATCGCACCCCGGCGTGCAGGCCTTCGGCATGCGGCTGTCCTAGACGAGTGAGTCCGTTTGACTTGGGACGACTGTGTTCGCTTCGCGGCTCGCGAGATTGCGGGCCAGGTTCGACCCCATCACCGCCAGTCGGACGACGTTGATGCTCGCTGCCTGCTCGATCACAGGACTCCCTGAGCCGCGGTGCCAGCCGGGATCGGAGTCATCGTCGTGACGGTTACAGGTTCAGCCAGGAAAGGCCCGATCAGCTCGTTGAGCTTCTTCACGGCAATACCGTCAGCGTGCGCATCCAGTTCGGAAGTGGACGTCCACTTCTCGAGCATGACGATCGACCCATCGGCGGCGTCGTGAATTGCGTAAAGGACGCATCCCGCCTCTTCGTGAACAGCCGGGATCCCGCGTCGGAGTGCATCGATCAGGGCGTCGCGCATGCCTGGGGCGGCGCGGAAAACAGCGGTCACGATCACGTCGGTCATTCTTCATCTTTCTGTTCGGGGAATGCCAGTTGCAGGGGTGCGGTGCTGGACCGCGCGACGAACTCTGCTGAGACGGCGACGGATCGGGGCACATCGCCTACTTGGCCGCGTAGTCGGCCGCCGACCAGCTCAAGCGAGTGCACCGCGAGCATGTCGATGGGGGGTCGAACGATGGCGAGAGGCGGCGTGAAGAGGTCGGTCCATGGGTTGTCGTCGAAGACGATGACGGAGAGCTGATCCGGAATCCGGATGCGGGACTGCTCGAGACGTCGCAGGGCATTGTGCACCTGCGCCGTGTTCGCGACGATCAGAGCCGTCGGGGGGCTTTGCAGGCTGAGCAGAGAACCGACCGCGTCGGCGCCTGCGTCTCCACGGAAACGAACAGCGTGAACGAGCTCACTCCGATACGCGATGCCTCGCTCCTCGAGGGCCAGACGATAGCCGGATATCCGCTCACTTCCCGTTGTGGTGGATTCAGGACCGGAGATGATCGAGATCCGCTCGTGGCCGAGATTGAGCAGGTGCTCCGTCGCGCTTCGTGCGGAATCGACGTTCTCAATACGAACGACGTCGATGGGAACGCCCGGCACAGATCTGTCGACGAAGGTGATGTGGATGCCGAGCTCGATCAGGCGCTCCCATTTGTCGGCGTTTCCGCCAGTGGGTGTCGCGATGATCGCCGCCACTGAGCGGTCCTGCAACCGATCGAGCGTCTCTCGTTCGAGATGCGTGTCCTCGTGCGTCGTCATGAGGACGACCTGGATGCGCGCGCTGCGTGACTCCCAGACGATCCGGTCGGCAAGCCTGGCGAAGAAGGGATTCTCCAGGTCCGTGACGATGAGTCCGAGGGTCGTCGTGCCTGTGACCAGACTCCGAGCCGCAGCGCGAGGGTGAAATCCAAGCTTCTCGATAGCCTCCACAACGCGATCGCGCGTTTTCGCGGCCACCGGCCCCGTGTCGTTGAGAACGCGCGACACCACAGCGACCGACACGCCCGCTGCAGACGCCACGTCGCGGATGGTGGGTGGCTTCCTCATCGAACTCCTCCGTGTCCTGTCTCGCCATGCTAGCGAGCGTCGATGGCCCTCGTTCTCGACAGGGTGTTGACGTCTCGCTTCGCAGAGTGGTACAAAAGTGGAACCGTTACCACTCTAACGCTGCAAGACATTGATGTCCATCGCCTCCGGGCACCTCTCGTCAACGTCGAACAGGGAGAAGGAAGACATGAACCTGCACCACCTGCTCACCGAGCGCGAGGCCGAAGGACGTCCGATTCGCGTCGGGCTGATCGGCGCCGGTCGCTTCGGGAACATGTACCTCGCTCAGGCTCGGAACATCCCCGGCATCCACGTCGTAGCCGTTGCAGACATCAACGTGGACCGCGCGCGCAATGCCTTCGAGCTCGCCGGATGGCCGGCCGAACTGATCACCGACACGGTGGATGACGCGCTCGCGACCCGCAAAACCGCCATCATCGGCTCGTCGAGCGACCTCTTCTGCTCCGGGATCGACGTCGTCGTCGAGGCGACCGGAAACCCCATCGTCGGTATCGACCACGCGCTCAAAGCCTTCGCGGCGAACCAGCACATCATCATGGTGACCGTCGAGGCGGATGCACTCGCGGGCCCCGCGTTGGCTCGCCGAGCGGAGCAGGCCGGAGTCGTGTACTCGATGGCCTACGGCGACCAGCCGGCACTGATCATGGAACTCGTCGACTGGGCCCGCACCTCGGGCTTCGACGTCGTCTGCGCAGGCAAGGGCGCGAAGTACTTGAGCCACTACCACGAGATGAACCCCGACAACGTCTGGGAGAACTGGGAGTTCTCGAAGGAGCTCACCGACTCCGGGCAGCTCAATCCCTACATGCACACCTCGTTCCGCGACGGGACGAAGGCTGCGATCGAGATGGCTGCCGTCGCGAATGCGGCAGCCCTGATTCCGTCGGACGACGGACTGACCTTCACCCCTGGTGACGTCGAGCAGATCGCCACGATCTGTCGACCGGCATCGACTGGCGGGGTGCTGGCACACGAAGGAACCGTGGATGTCATGTCCAGTGTCACTCGGGATGGCGACTGGATTCCCCACAACACACAGGAGGGCGTCTTCGTCGTCGTCAAGGCGACCAACGAATACGTGTCGAACTGCTTCGTCGAGTACCCCTGGCACCCGGATCCCACCGGCCAGTACGCGGCGCTCTACCGCCCCTATCACTACGTCGGGCTCGAGCTGAATGTGTCGATCGCCAATGCCGCGCTCCGCGGCATCCCGACCGGATCTCCCGTCGGCTTCTACGCCGACGTCGTTGCCACCGCGAAGAAGGATCTGCACGTCGGAGAGTTCCTCGACGGAGAGGGCGGCTACACCGTCTGGGGCAAGCTCGTCTCAGCGGCCCGTTCGACCGCCTCACATGCGCTCCCCGTCGCGCTCGCTCACCACGTGGAACTCATCAACGATGTCCCCAAGGGCGAGATCGTGAGCTGGGACGACGTCAAGATGGACGACTCGCTCACAACTGCCCTCGAACTGCGTCGTGAGACCGAAGCGATGTTCACGACCGTCTAACACTTCACTCCTTCTCTGGCACGACCCCCTTACAAAGATGAAAGGTATGACCATGACCAGAACTACCAAGATCGCGCTCGCCGTGTTCGCGGCGGCGGCCCTCGGCGTCGGAGTCGCAGGCTGCACCGCGACCCCCGACGGGGGAGGCGGTGCAGCCGGTGAGGGCGACATCGTTTCCCTCGTCCAGGCCGACGACGTGCAGCCGTACGAAGATGCGCTCGGCTCGCTCGGCGAGCCCGAGGTGCCGGACGGTACGAAGATCTGCTACGTCACCCGCACCCTCTCGAACGAGTACTGGTCGCTCGTCGCCGACGGTGTCGAGAACCGCGCGAAGGAACTCGGCGCCGAGGTGCAGATCTTCGCCGTCAACGACGAAGCGTCGATCACCGAGCAACTCGACAAGGCCAAGAGCGCGCTCACACAGGGCTGCACCGTCCTGCTCGCCTCTCCGATCTCGGCCACCGGGCTCGACTCTGTGTTCACGGATGCGCTCGCGCAGGGCGTTCCCGCCATCGTCCTCAATGACGCGAAGGGCACCCTCCCAGGAGTCGTCTACTCCGGCCCGGACTCCCTCACCACGGGTCGGACCGCTGCCGACTACCTCGCCGAGCAGCTCCCCGATGGCGGCAAGGTCGCAATGGTCGAAGGCGATCCAGGATCATCCAACGCCCTCAACCGTGGCCAGGGCTTCGAAGACGGCCTGGCCGAGCACCCGAACCTCGAGCTGGTCGCGGCGCAGACCGCCAACTGGGATCAGACCAAGGCGCAGGACATCGCGACCGCGATGCTGACGGCCAACCCCGACCTGAAGGCGTTCTACGTCCAGAACGACGGCATGGCACTCGGCGTCGCAACCGCCGTCGAGCGCGCGGGCAAGACGGGTGAAGTCCTGATCGTAGGCACCGACGGAATCCCGCAGGCGAAGACCGAGATCCAGAACGGACGTATCACCGCAACCGTGAGTCAGAAGCCCAACCAGGAGGGCGCGGCCGGCGTCGACGTCGGTCTCTGGCTCCTGGCAGGGAAGGAAGTACCCGGCTGGATCGAGGTCCCGGCCTTCATCATCGATTCGGCCAACGTCGCGGACTACGCCGAAGGCATGCCGTAAGTCGGCTGCCACCCACTCGAGAACAAAGAGGTGATCGATTGAACGCGCTACTTCAGATCGAAGGAATCGCGAAGAGCTTTCCCGGAGTTCGGGCGCTCGATGGCGTGACGTTCGACGTCAACGCCGGCGAGATCTGCACGATCGCGGGCGAGAACGGGGCGGGAAAGAGCACACTGCTCGCCATCCTTGGCGGGTCGCTGACTCCCGACCGCGGTTCGATCACCATCGACGGCGTCCGGCGCGAGGAATACTCCCCGCGCCGGGCGCTGGCGGACGGAATCGTCATCGCCCAGCAGGAGCCCGCGGTCGTTCCGCAACTGACCGTCGCCCAGAACGTGACGATCGGGAAGTCCCGCGCCCAGCGCAAGCAGGTCCCGGGGGCGGTAGACGGCGTCATCGCCGACATGAATCGAATGGGCTTCGAGACGACGCCGTCGACCCCTGTCTCGAAGCTCAGCCCGGCGGAGCGCCAGGCGCTCACCATCGCCCGCGCGTTCGCCTTCGGCGCGAAGGTGATCGCGCTCGACGAGCCGACCACGAGCATGCTCGAGCACAACGCGGCCCAGGTGCTCGAACGGGTACGCGAGATCGTGCAGGAGCGCGGTGTCGCAGTTCTGTTCGTCTCCCACAAGATGCCCGAAGTGATGCGGGTCTCGGACAGCGTTGTCGTGCTGCGGGACGGTAAGAACGCGTACCGAGCTGAGATCGCGCAGACATCCGAGCAAGAAATCGTCCAGAAGATGGTGGGTCGCGAACTGCTCGGATTCACTCGGGAACATCCGATGAAGCCCGACGCGGCTGTGCGATTCGAAGCGACAGACGTGCGGCACCCGAAGCACCCTGCTCCCTTGCGGCTCGCAGTTCGCGCAGGTGAAGTAGTCGGCATCGCCGGACTGGTCGGCTCCGGCCGTACGGAGCTTCTCCGCGCGATTGTCCGCGCGGACCACGGCAGCACCGGGCACATCGCAATCGACGGCAAGCCGTTCCGCGTCGTCGATCCGCACACCAGTCGCAGCGCCGGCATCGCGTTCATCCCAGAAGAGCGCAAGCGGCAGGGCCTCGTCCTGCAGATCCCCGCGTACGCGAACATCGCGATGACCGCGGACCATCAGTTCAACACGGTGGGTCCGGTCGTCAGCAAGAAGCGCGAAATCGACACGGCGACGATTCAGACGCAGGGCATGTCGCTGCGACCTGCGAACGTCCGCCTCAACGCGCGACAGTTCTCGGGTGGGAACCAACAGAAGCTCGTCATCGCCAAGTGGACCTGGCGTGGTGCCAGCGTGTACTTGTTCGACGAGCCCACCAAGGGCGTCGACGTCGGCGGCCGAGTCGAGATCTACCGGCTCATCGACCGACTCGCTTCGGAGGGCCACTCCATCGTCGTGGTCTCGTCCGATCTGCCAGAAGTCATCTCTCTCAGCGACCGGGTGCTCGTCATGCGCGCCGGACGCTTCGTCGGCTCCTTCGAGGGAGACGACATCAACGAACAGACCCTTGTAGCAAGCGCTATGGGCGTCGCGGAAGGACAGAAATGAGCACGCCCACCCGCAGTCCGCGTCGACTGCGCGTCAACGTCCAAACGCTCGGCATCTTCGGTGCCGCAGCGATCATCTTCATCATCTTCGGCATCCTCAGCCCATCGTTTCTGACGATCGGCAACCTGCGCGACATCGCTGTCGCCGCCAGCATCAACGCGATCATCGGACTCGGCGTCACGTTCGTCATCATCACTGGGGGAATCGACTTGTCCGTCGGGTCGATCGCCAGCCTCGTAGGCATCGTCGCCGCGACCTTCATGGTCTCGGGCGGCGTCGCCCCGATTCTCGCGCTCCTCATCGGGATCGTGGTCGGCCTCGCGTGCGGCGCGGCCAACGGACTGCTCATCACCAGGCTGAAACTCCCGCCGTTCATCGCAACACTGGGAACCATGAGCGTCTTTCAGGGGCTCGCCTACGTCACCACTGACGGCAAGCCGGTCTACAACATCCCGCCGGAGTTCGTACTCCTGCTGAACAGCTACGTCGGCGGCATCCCGGTGATGGTCATCATCGTCGCGGTAGTAGGCGTGCTGTGCTGGCTGCTCCTCCGGCGCACCGTGTTCGGCGAGAACGTCATCGCTGTCGGCGGCAGCGAGGAGACTGCCTGGCTCTCGGGCATCCGCGTCAACCGGGTCAAGGTGGCGGTGTACGCCCTCTCCGGTGGTCTCGCTGGACTTGCCGGTCTCATCCTCGTCGCCAGAATCAACGCCGCCCAAACCGAAGGGGGGAGTCCCTACCTCCTGACCGCTATCGCGGCGGCTGTCATCGGCGGCGCCAACCTCATGGGTGGTGAAGGACGCATCGCCGGAACCCTCGTCGGTGCACTTATTCTCGGTGCTCTCACGAACGGCCTCGTACTGCTCAACGTCCCGAGCTTCTACGAGCAGATCGTGACGGGGCTCGTTGTGATCATCGCGGTGGCCCTCGACCAGAGTGCAAAGGATTGGCCGATGCTCAAGCGCGGCAAGTCGAAGGACGATGTCGCAGCGACTCCGGTCCAGGAGCTGGCTGGGTGATTGGAGACGTTGCTGGCGCTCGCATCGTCGTCACCGGTGGGGCGGGCCTCATCGGCCGGCCCACCGTCGAGTTGCTCCGCCAGAAACGGGCGAAGGTCGTCGTATTCGACCGCATAGCGTCGGCTGTGTCCGGGGTGGAGTCCGTCGTCGGCGACCTCAGAGACGACCGAGCGGTCGGCGACGTCATGGCGAACGCCGACGCAGTTGTGCACCTCGGCGGAATCCCTGGACCGAACCTCGAGGACGACGTCACCACCTACGAGGTGAATGCGGTCGGCACCTATTCGGTCTTCTCGGCCGCGGCCAGAAGCGGAGTCCAGAAGGTCGTCTACGCCTCAAGCATCAACGTCAACGGGCTGCCGATCGGCAAACGTCGCGCGCCCACGCGAATTCCGTATGACGAGACGGAACCAGTATCGATCGCTGACACCTACTCACTCTCCAAGGAAGCCAACGAATACGCGGCGCGGATGGCAGCGACCGCGTGGGGATTGCAGCTCACAGGACTGCGATTCCCCCTCGTCCGCGATCTCACGGCCGGCAACGGCGCCGCCTTCGCCGACCACGTGCGTACGGCACTCAGACTGGATCCCCTGCGACAGGCCTACGAGGGGTGGAGCTACCTCCACGCGGGAGACGCGGCGCAAGCCGTCCTCTGCGCACTCCGAGAGGAGACGCCCCCTGCACCCGGAATCCTCGTCGCTGCATCGCAGACCTATCTCATCGAGGAGACCCGAGAAGCAGCCGCAATGGTCATCCCGGACGTCCCTATCGGGGATCTGTGCGGTCGGGACGTCGGCCTGAATCTCGAGCGGTCCAGTTCCCTCCTCAAGTTCCAGGCACAGCTGCTTCTCGAGGATCTGGGACTCGACCTGCTTGCCTCAGTGCAGGAGGGGAGAAGATGAGTTCCGTTGTCGCCGAACCAGTCTCCATTTGTGGACTCGGGCCGATGGGTGGGCCCATCGCGGGGAGGCTGCTCGACGCTGGATCCCACCTGACCGTCTGGAATCGCACGCCGTCCCGCACTGACCCCTTCGTCGCGCGCGGCGCTTCCTTTGCGCTCACCCCCTCCGACGCCGCACTACCCATCGTCCTCACCGTCCTTCCCGATCTCCCTCAGGTCGAGGGAATTCTCGCCGGGGACGATGGGCTGCTCGCCGGCTGGGCGGCCAGGGGTGTGTCACATCCTGTGCTCGTCGTCCACGGCACGACCTCACCCGTGGATACCGCAGCATTCGCACGCACTATGGAGCGCGAGCACGGCGTCTCGGTCGTGGACGCACCGTTGAGCGGGGGCACGATCGGCGCAGCCGCTGGCACGCTGAGCATCATGGTGGGCGGAGACCCCATGATTGCGAGGCACGCCGAACCCATCTTCCGCCTCTATGGACGCGTGATCAGATACTTCGGGCCGGCCGGGAGCGGAGCACTGGCCAAAGCATGCAACCAGATCGTGGTCGCGTCGACGGTCGCGGCCATATCCGAGGCACTCAGCCTGGCCGCGCGCGCAGGGCTCGAGAAGTCAACCGTCATCGAGATCCTCGAAGGCGGTCTCGCCGCGTCCGAGGTGCTTCGGCAGAAGAAGTCGAAATGGCTCAGCGCGGACTACACCGAGGGGGGCAGCGCCGCCAATCAGCTCAAGGATCTGCGGTTCGTCGAGGAAGCTGCTCGCGAGCTTTCCATCGACCTGCCGGTCTCGACCGCCGTGATGAGCTTGTTCGCCGAAATGGTCGCCGCCGGCGAGGGCGAGCTCGATCACACGGGCGTAATCCGTGTCGTGGAACGACGAGCGGAGCTCAACGATGAGTGAATCGATCATCGACGTTCCGATCGTCGACGCGCATCATCACCTCGCACGTCTCGATCTCGGATATCCGTGGCTCGCGCCGGACGCCCCCATCGACCGCTACCACGGCGATGATCGCGATCTGCGAAGGAACTACCTCGTCAGCGACTACCTCGCCGATGTCGCCGACCTTCCGGTCATCGCATCGGTCCACGTCGAGAACGGCGCAGCTGACCCGGTCGCTGAAGCGCGGTGGATCGGCGAGGTCATTGCTGAAAGCGCGCCGATCCCCGCCGTGCACGTATGTCGTGCCGACCTGACTCAACCCGACGTAAGCGTTCAGCTGGAGACCCTGGCGTCGATGCAGCATGTGCGCGGTGTGCGCCAGATTCTCAACTGGCATCAAGATCCTCGTAAGAGCCATACACCGCGACCGGGGATGATCGACGAGCCGCAATGGCGCTCCGGGTTCGCGCAGCTCGCGACCCTGGGGCTTTCATTCGACCTTCAGGTGTTCGCCGATCAACTCACCTCCGCTGCTGCGCTCGCCGCCGACCATCCCACGACGCAGATCGTGCTCGATCACATCGGTATGCCCTTGTCGCGGGAGCCGGAGTATCTGCACGAGTGGGCGGCATCTCTCCGACTCCTCGCCGAGCGCCCCAACGTCGTCGTGAAGGTCTCAGCCATCGGTACGACAGACCACTTCTGGACACCGGAGAGCATTGCTCCACTCATCCATCAGACGATCGATGCGTTCGGGCCCGACCGCGTCATGTTCGGGAGCAACTTCCCTGTTGACGGAATGTACTCCAGCATGACTGCGCTCTATGGCGCGTTCGCCGGCATCACTCGCGGATACTCGCGCATGGAGCGAGCGGAGATGTTCGCGGGCACCGCGATCCGCGCCTACCGATTGGACGTGTCCCACACATGAATCGGGGCCAAACCCCTCGCGTGGTGGTCATGGGCGTTTCCGCGGTCGGCAAGTCGACTATCGGCCTCGCACTCGCTCATCACTACGGCGTCCGCTTCATCGATGGTGACGACCTCCATTCTGCTCGGTCCGTCGCCAAGATGGCCGGCGGAATCGCGCTTGAGGAGGCCGATCGGCTCCCTTGGCTCCGCGAGTGCGGGAAAACTCTGGCCAGAGCAGATGATGGCGCCGTGCTCGCCTGCTCCGCTCTGCGGCGCCACTACCGCGCGATCATCGCGCAGGAAGCGCCAGACGCTGTCTTCGTCCATCTGGACGCTGACATGGACCGAGTCGTCGTTCGAGCTCAAAGCAGAAGCAACCACTTCATGCCGAGTTCACTTCTGGCGTCGCAGTACGCGCTGCTCGAGGCGCTTGAAGATGACGAGCGAGGCGTCCGTATCGATGCTGATCAGGACGTCGACGTCATCATCGCCGATGCGATTGGTCACCTCCACAACCAGGTCCACTTGACCAGCGCGCCATCATCCACCGGAGGAAGTTCCGTTGAGGCGGACTCGCCGTGACGAGCAGCGCTAGACGATCCGCCCGCGCTCGATGCGCATGGTGCGGTCGATGAGCCCGTCCGGCACGGCGACGTGAGAGATGAGCACGACCGCCTGATCGGGTGAGATCGCCGACAGAAGGTCGGTGAGCAGGGCGTCGGATGCCTCGGGGTCCACGCCCGCCGTCGGTTCGTCGAGCACGAGCACAGGGAAGCCGCGCAGGAGCGCCCGCGCGAGGGCGATGCGCTGCGCCTGCCCGCCCGAGACGAGAGCTCCGCGCTCGCCGACGCGCGCTCCGAGCCCGCCGCGCTCGCGCAGCCAGGGGCCGAGGCCGACGCGCTCGAGAGTCGCCTCGAGCTCGGCGTCGGACGCATCGTCGCGGGCGAAGAGGAGGTTCTGGCGGATGTCCTCGTCGAAGAGCATGGGCCGCTGCTCGCACAGGCCGATCGTGCGCCGCACGTCGTCGCCCGCGAGAGAGTGCGCCGATGCGGAGCCGATGGCATATTCGCCCTTCGTCTCGAGGAACCGCACGAGAGCGTGCGCGAGGGTCGACTTGCCCGCGCCGCTCGAACCGACGACGAGCAGGCGCTCTCCGGGGCCGACGTGCAGGTCGACATCGTGCAGCGCAGGCGCCGCCGCACCCGGCCAGCGCACCGAGGCGCCCGACAGCCGCACGCCGTCGCCCAGAGCGGGGCCTTCGCCGGTGGGCGCGATCCTCTCGTCCACGAGACCGTCGGGAAGATCTGCGGGGACGGATGCCGCGACGCGCGCGGCCGACGAGCGCACCTGACGCCACGCCGATGCCGCGAGGGGCACCGACGCGAAGACCTCGAAGACCGCCATCGGCACGAGCACGGCGATCGCCAGTGTCGGTCCGGCCAGATCGGCCGGCGCCGACACCAGGACGGCGGCGATCGAGGCCGCTCCGGCGAGGAGCGAGACGACGGCGGCGGTGCCGGCCTGTGCATACGTGCGGCGCACGACCGCTCGGTGCAGGTCGGCGTCCGCCCGCTCGATGCGCGCGAGGCTCTCGTGCTCGGCGCCGTACGCGAGGAGGACGTCGAGACTCCCCAGGTGATCGAGCACCGCGTCGGCGAGACGAGCGCGCAGGGGAGCGATGGCGCGCTCGGCGCGCCCGCCCGCGATCCATCCCCATGCCGTGGCGACGACGCCGGCGCCGATCAGGCAGGCGAGGAGAGTGAGGGATGCCGGCCACCACACGAATGCGAGGAACACGACCGCCGCGACCGCGACGGCCGCCGACGAGACGAGCGGCTGTACGACGCGGAGGGGCAGGTTCTGCAGTTCGTCCACATCGTCGACGAGCGCGCCGAGCACGGACCCGCGCCGCGTGCGCGCGAGACCGTCGGGCGCGAGCGGCACGAGCCGCCGCACCAGGTTCGCTCGCGTGGTCGCGAGTTGGCGGAGCGCCGCGTCGTGACCCGCGAGACGCTCGAGGTACCGGAACACCGCTCGCGAGAGCGCGAAGAAACGCACTCCGACGACCGCGAACGACAGGTAGAGCACGGGCGGCATCTCGCTCGCCCGCACGATGAGCCACGCGCTCGTCGCGAGGAGCGCGACGGCGGAGGCCTCGGACGCGAACCCGGCCGCGAGGGCCGGCCACAGTCGCTTGGCTGGGGGCAGCGCGCCGCGCAGAACCGCGGCGGTCGAGGCATCCATCCGCCCGGCGGTCATGCGACCACCTCGCTCGGCTCCAGCCGGACGACCGTGTCGGCGATGTCGCGCGCGGTCGCGCGGTGCGAGATGAGCAGCACCGTGGCGCCGTCGTCGGCGAGGGAACGGATGCCGCGCCACAGCCTGGCCTCGGTCTCGCGGTCGAGGGCCGAGCTGGGCTCGTCCAGTGCGACGACCTGTGCATGCCCGCGCTGTCGCCGGTAGAACGCCCGCGCCACCGCGACGCGCTGCGCTTGGCCCCCCGAGAGGCCGGCACCCTGCACCCCGAGCTCGAGGTCGGGCGCGAGGTCATCGGCGCAGGCGAGCGCGAGCGCTCGCCTGACGACAGCCGGGTCGGGCGCAGCGTCGCCGAGCGTCACGTTCGACGCGATCGTGCCCGCGACGAGACCGGGCTGCTGCCCCGCCCACGCGAGCCAGCGCGCGGGCGCGAGATCACGCACGGAGGCTCCCGCGTAGGCGGCGGTGCCCTCGAAGGGTGCCGCGCCGCGGAGCGCGGCGAACACGCTCGACTTGCCCGAGCCGCTCGGCCCCTCGATGAGCGTCACGGTGCGGGGGGATGCGACGAGTGTGACGGGCGGGAGGTGTCGCTCGCCGCGCTGCACACGGAGGTCGCGCAGCACGAGGGTCGGATCGTCGCGCCGTGACTCGTGCGCGGGGCTCGCTCGCTCGAGGAGCGGGGAAACGGGGCGCGCGGCCGCGGCATCCAGCACATCGAAGACGTCGTCCGTCGCGGCGATGCCCTCGGCCGCCGCATGGAATTGCACGCCCACCTGCCGCAGCGGCAGGTACGCCTCGGGCGCGAGCAGCAGCACGAACAGGCCGACGGCGAGAGCGAGCGAGCCGTCGATCAGCCGGAACCCGATCGACACCGCGATGATCGCGACCGAGATGCTCGCGAGGAACTCCAGTGCGAACCCCGACAGGAACGAGATGCGCAGCACTTTCATCGTCTCGCGTCGGTAGTCCTGCGTGACGCGTTCGATGGATGCCGCGGCCCGATGCTCGCGACCGAACACCTTCAGCGTCGACAGGCCCTGCACCGTGTCGGCGAAGCGCGCCGCGAGGTGCTGCAGGGTCTTCCACTGCTTCTGCTGCACGGCGCGCGTCGCGAGTCCGATGAGGACCATGAAGATCGGGATGAGGGGGATCGTCAGGACGACGGTGAGCCCCGAGATCCAGTCCTGCCACCACATGACCGCCACGATGAGCGGTGTCGCGACCACGGTCTGCACGAGCTGCGGCAGGTAGCGGCCGAAGTACGCCTCGAGCGCGTCGAGACCGCGCCCGGCCGTGACGGCCAGTGCCGCGGAGTTGCGGGTCGCGAGCCAGTCCGGCCCGAGCTCTCCTACGGCACGGGTCAGTGCGAGCCGCAGCTGCGTCTGCACGCGGGCGGCACCGCGGGCAGCGACCGCATCGCGCGCCCACAACAGGATCGCCCGGATCACGATCACGACGGCCAGGGCGCCGAGGGTCGTCACGAGCTCGGGCCACGGCATCCCCTCGATCGCTCCCACGATCGCGCGCGTGAGCAGCCACGCGAACGCGATGATGACGGCGGTCTGCAGGACGGCGATCGCACCGATCGCGATGAAGAAGCCACGTGAGGCGGCGGCGTAGGTCAGCAGCCGTGGATCGACGGGTCGTGCGCTCGTGCGCGGCGGCGCGGCATCCGTCTCAGTCATGACTCTTCGACCCTATCGAGCACGGATCGGCGGTGAGCTCAGTGGGCGACGGCAGCCGCCTTCTCGATGCGCGTGCGCGAGACGCGCTTGCGGAAGACCCAGTACGTCCAGCCCTGGTAGAGCAGCACGAGCGGCAGGAAGACGAGCGCAGCCCACGACATGATCGTGAGAGTGTAGTCGGTGCTCGACGCGTTCTCGATCGTCAGGCTGTTCGTCGCCGGGTCGACCGTCGACGGCATGACGTACGGGAACAGCGCGAGCCACAGGGTCAGGACCGCGAACACGATCGTGATCGCTCCCGCCGTGAACGCCCACCCCTCGGAGCGGCGAAGGTTGAACAGGAACGACACGATCAGGAACACCGCTGCGACGGCGCCGCACGCGATCACGGCCCACAGGAGCGGGGCCTCGCGGCCGGCCGCGATCGCGATCGTCCACACGACGCAGCCGGCGGCGAAGATCACCGCGGGGATGAACAGGCGCAGGGCGAGCTTTCGGGCATCCTCCATCACCTGTCCGTCGGTCTTGAGCGCGATGAAGTACACGCCGTGCAGCCAGAAGAGCAGGAGCGTCGTGACGCCGACCCACAGGCCGTACGGGTTGAGAAGCGTCAGCAACGAGCCGGTGAACTCGTGGTCGGCGTCGAGGGGGACGCCCTGCACGATGTTGCCGACCGCGACGCCCCACAGGAGCGCGGGGACCGCGGAGCCGATCACGATCATGCGGTCGAAGTTGCGGCGCCATCGCACACTGTCGCGCTGGTGGCGGTATTCGAATGAGACGCCGCGCATGATGAGCGCGAGCAGGATCAGCAGCAGTGCGAGGTAGAACCCGCTGAAGAGCGTCGCGTACCACTCCGGGAAGGCGGCGAACAGGCACGCGCCGGCGACGATGACCCACGTCTCGTTGAGGTCCCACACGGGGCCGATCGTGTTGATGATCTGGCGGCGCGAGATGTCGTCCTTGCCGAGGAACGGGAGGGACATCCCGACGCCGAAGTCGAAGCCGTCGAGCACGAAGTAGCCGACGAACAGCACTCCGACGATGAAGAACCAGAGGTATGCGAGATCCATGGCGCTCTCCTAGTAGACCGTCGTGGGAGTGTCTTCGACCGAGGTCGGCGCGGCGCCCGGTGATCCCGGCTCAGGCAGCGGATCAGGCCCCTTCTTGGCCGTCTTCATGATCAGCCCGAACTCGACGACCGCGAGGATCAGGTAGATCAGCGTGAAGGCCACGAGCGACAGCAGCACGTTCCAGCCCGGCACACTCGGTGAGACGCCGTCCTCCGTCAGCATGAGGCTGAAGACGATCCAGGGCTGACGGCCCATCTCGGTGAAGATCCAGCCGACGAGGATGCCGAAGAGGGCGAGGGGGGCCGACCAGACGGCGACGCGCCACATCCACATCGCCGGCGGCTTCTTCGCCTTCGCGCGGGTGACCCACAGGCCCACGACGGCGACCGCGGTGGCGAGGAAGCCGAAGCCCATCATCCAGCGGAAGGACCAGTACGTGATCCACAGGATCGGCGCGAAGTTGCCGTCGACCTGGTCTGCGAACTGCGGGAACACCTCGTTGGTGTACTCGGCATTGAGGTCGCGGATGCCCTCGACGCATCCGTCGAGCGTGTGGGTCGACAGGAACGCCAGCAGATACGGCACGCGGATCGAGAAGAGCTCGGTATGCCCGTCGGGTGTTCCGAGCGTGAAGATCGAGAAGGATGCCTGGGCCCCGCACGCGGTATCGAAGAGCGCTTCGGCGGCGGCCATCTTCATCGGCTGCGTCGAGACCATCACGAGGCCGAGCTGGTCGCCCGAGAGTGCCGTCCCGGCGAAGGCGCCGATCATGAGCCAGCCGCCGTACTTGAGGGTCGGGCGCATGAGCTCCTGGTTCTGGTGGCGCATGAGGTGCCATGCCGCGATCGAGATGATGACGCCCGCCGTGAACATGAGAGACGCGAAGATCGTGTGCGGGAAGGCGGCGAGCGCCACGGGATTGAACAGCACCTTGAAGAAGTCCGTCATCTCGGCGCGGCCGCCGTCTTCGGCCATCTTGTAGCCGACGGGGTTCTGCATGAAGGCGTTGGCGGCGAGGATGAAGTAGGCCGAGAGCCAGGCGCCGAGCGTCGCGATCCAGATGGTCGCGAGGTGCAGCTTCCGCGGGAGCTTGTCCCACCCGAAGATCCACAGGCCGATGAAGGTGGCTTCGAAGAAGAAGGCCATGAGGCCCTCGAAGGCGAGCGGGGCGCCGAACACGTCGCCGACGAACCGCGAGTACGACGACCAGTTCATGCCGAACTGGAACTCCTGCACGATGCCGGTGACGACGCCCATGGCGAAGTTGATCAGGAAGATCTTGCCGAAGAAGCGGGTGAGGTGCAGCCACTTGAGGTGCCCCGTGCGCACCCACGCCGTCTGGAAGATCGCGACCGTCAGCGCCATGCCGAGTGTGAGCGGCACGAAGATGAAGTGGTACAGCGTCGTCAGGCCGAACTGCCATCGCGCCAGGAGGAGAGGGTCGAGCAGATCCACGCGGTTCTCCGATCGGTTCAGGCGACGCTTGTGGTCTGACCACACGCTAGCATGTGGTCAGACCATAGGATTCGCAGCGGTCCGCATTGGTCGATACGGTACACAGGGTTCTCCCAGGTGAGGCAAGCCTCTCCGCCGTGAAAAACGCCGAATGGGCGCAGATCGGACGGTCCGATCGCCGTGACGCTCGGGGGAGCGATTACCCTCGGGATATGGACGGGGCGACTTCGTGACGGCGGTGCCGGTCGCGATCGGGGTCCGGATGCCGAATCCCGCCGCAGCCGTGGAGTCCGGCGGCCCGCTCGTCGACACGCACGGCCGCGTCCACCGCGACCTGCGCATCTCGCTCACCGACCGCTGCTCGCTGCGGTGCACGTACTGCATGCCCGAGCAGGGCAACGAGTGGCTGGCGCGCTCGAGCATCCTCTCGACCGACGAGATCGTCCGGATCGCCGGGGTCGCGGCGGCGGCCGGCATCACGACCTTCCGGCTCACGGGCGGCGAGCCCCTGCTGCGCACCGACATCGTCGACGTCGTCCGTCGGCTCGCTCGCATCCGCACGGCGGATGGCGAGCCCGTGCAGATCGCGATGACGACGAACGGCATCCGCCTGCCCGAGGTTCTGCCCGACCTCGAGGCCGCCGGTCTCGCGCGGCTCAACATCTCGATCGACACGCTCGACCGAGAGCGGTTCCGCGATCTCACGCGTCGTGATCGACTCGACGACGTGCTCGACGGGATCGCGGCGGCCGCGGCATCCACTCTGCGGCCTCTCAAGCTCAACGCCGTCGCGATGCGCGACGTCAACGACGACGAGCTCGTCGACCTGGTCGAGTTCGCGATCGGGCACGGCGCGCAGTTGCGCTTCATCGAGCAGATGCCGCTCGACGCCGGGCACACGTGGGATCGCACGCAGATGGTCACACGCGAGGAGATCCTCGAGAAGCTCGGCGCACGCTGGAGCCTGACCCCTGTGCCGGGCCGTGGCGGTGCACCGGCCGAACGGTGGACGCTCGACGGCGGCCCGCACACGGTGGGCGTCATCGCGTCGGTGACGGCGCCCTTCTGCGGCGACTGCGACCGCCTGCGGCTCACCGCCGACGGGCAGCTGCGCAACTGCCTCTTCTCGACGACCGAGTACGACCTCGTCCCCGTGCTGCGCAGCGGCGGGGATGACGCGGCCGTCGCCGCCATGCTGCGCTCGTGCGTGCGCGGCAAGCTGCCGGGACACGCGATCAACGACCCGTCGTTCCTTCAGCCGGCACGCGGCATGAACGCGATCGGCGGCTGAGGACTCGGCACGAACCCGCCGCTTGCGCCGCACACGCGCGTCGACGGCGGGGTTAGCATGGCGAAATGGGGCGGATCACAGCTCGCAGACCGGTGACGCGCATCCGCGTGGGTGCCGACGGGACGGATGCCGCATCCCGCCGTCCTGACGTCCTGGCCGTCGAGGAGCCGCTCGAGATCCGCGTGGGCGGGACACCACTAGCCGTCACGATGCGCACGCCCGGCCACGACGTCGAACTCGCGGCGGGGTTCCTGGTCTCGGAGGGCGTCATCGCGCACGGCGGCGACTTCCGCTCCGCGATCCACTGCGGCGGCCCGGGCACCAACGGCGCGGGCGCCGAGAACACCTACAACGTCCTCGATGTGACGCTCGCTCCCGGTGTCGCCGCCCCCGAGCCCAACCGCAACTTCTACACGACCAGCTCGTGCGGTGTGTGCGGCAAGGCATCCATCGACGCCGTCGAGACCGTGTCGCACTATGACGTCGCCGCCGACCCCGTGAGCGTCTCGGCGCTCGCCGTCACGAGCTTCCCGGGTGAACTCCGTGCCCGCCAGGAGGTCTTCGACAAGACCGGTGGGCTGCACGCCGCGGCGCTCTTCGACGCCGAGACCGGCGACCTGCTCGTGCTGCGCGAAGACGTCGGCCGCCACAATGCCGTCGACAAGGTCGTGGGCTGGGCGGTGCTCGAAGACCGTCTGCCCCTGAGCGGCACCGTCCTGCAGGTGTCGGGCCGCGCGAGCTTCGAACTCGTGCAGAAGGCCGTCATGGCCGGCATCCCGATTCTCGCCGCGGTCTCGGCGCCGTCGTCGCTCGCGGTCGAGCTCGCAGCGTCCACCGGACTCACCCTCATCGGCTTCCTGCGCGGCGAGTCCATGAACGTCTATACGCGCCCCGAGCGCATCACCGTCCGCACTCCCGCTGCCGTGAAAGGACCACGCGCATGACCGATCTGCACCGACCCGACCCGATCAACGCGCTCGATCCGATCCATCTCTTCGACAAGCCCCTCGCCGAGGACTTCACCGACGCGGACCTCGAGGTCAAGAAGCCGATGGACTACGCCGTCGGCATCGAGGCGGTCGAGAAGGCGATGCTCCCGATGGCCGAGCACCTCGGGGTCGAGAAGACGGCGAAGCTGTCGCTCACCGTCAACCACAAGAAGGGCTTCGACTGCCCCTCGTGCGCATGGGCGAACCCCGACCACTCCAAGACGCTCGAGTTCTGCGAGAACGGCATCAAGAACATCGTGTGGGATGCCACGCCCGTCGTCATCGAGGACGCGTTCTGGGCCGAGAACAGCCTCACGAGCATGCTCGACAAGAGCGAGTACTGGCTCGGCCTGCAAGGGCGCATCACGAAGCCGATGTACAAGGCCGCGGACTCCGACCACTACGTGCCGATCTCGTGGAGCGATGCGCTCGACAAGGTCGCCGAGAAGCTGCGCGGCCTCGACAGCCCCGACGAGGCCGTCTTCTACACGTCGGGCCGCATCATGAACGAGCCCGCGTTCCTGCTGCAGCTGTTCGCGCGCGCGCTCGGCACCAACAACCTGCCCGACTGCTCGAACATGTGCCACGAGGCGACCGGATCGGGGATGACGCCCGCGATCGGCATCGGCAAGTCGAGCGTCCACTACGACGACTTCGCATGGGCGGACCTCGTCATCGTGATGGGGCAGAACCCCGGCACCAACCACCCGCGGATGCTCAACGCGCTCGAAGACACCAAGACCCGCGGCGGCAGGATCGTCGCCGTCAATACGCTGCCCGAGGCATCCCTCAAGCGCTACAAGAACCCGCAGAAGGTGTCGGGCGAGCTGGGCACGGGCGAGCAGATGGCCGACCAGTTCGTGCAGATCAAGATCGGCGGCGACCAGCACCTGCTGCAGGCCGTCGCCAAGCGGCTGTTCGAGGCCGAGGAGAAGGCGCCGGGGACGGTGCTCGATCACGACTTCATCCGCACGTACTGCAACGGCTTCGACGCGTACCGCGAGCACGTCATGGCCGTCGACGAGTCCGGCGTGCTTGCGGCGACGGGGCTGACCAGCGCCGAGATCGATGAGCTCGCCCAGCGCTACATCGACAGCAACGCCACGATCATCACGTGGGCTCTCGGCATCACGCAGCACAAGAAGGCGGTCGCGACGATCGCCGAGATCATGAACCTCCTGCTGCTGCGAGGCAACATCGGCAAGAAGGGTGCCGGCGCCTCGCCGATTCGCGGGCACAGCAACGTGCAGGGCGATCGCACGATGGGCATCTGGGAGAAGATCAGTCCCGCCTTCGCCGCCGCGATGAGCAGGCAGTTCGCCTTCGAGGTCCCCACCGAGCCCGGGCTCGACTCCGTCGACGCGATGAACGCGATGGAGGACGGCAAGGTCAAGGTCTTCATGTCGATGGCGGGCAACCTCATCGCCGCGATGAGCGACTCGGGGCGGTCCGAGGCGGGGGTGCGCGAGGTCGACCTCACGATCCAGGTCGCGACGAAGCTCAACCGCTCGCACGTCGTGACCGGCAAGGAATCGCTGCTGCTTCCGGCGACGGTGCGCGCCGAACGCGACGTGACGTCTTTCGGTCTGCAGTTCCTCACGAGCGAAGACACGGTGTGCCGCATCAACATGAGCCACGGCGAGCTCAAGCCCGTCTCGGACGACGTGCGATCGGATGTCTGGATCCTGTGCGAGCTGGGGAAGCGACTGTTCAGCGAATCGCATCCCGGCATCCCGTGGGCGGCGTTCCAAGAGGACTACGACGCCATCCGCGACGCGATCGCGCACGTCGTGCCCGGTTTCGAGGACTTCAACGCGCGTGTCAAGAAAGATCTCACCTTCGTCCTGCCGCACCCGCCGCGAGACTCGCGCACCTTCCCGACGCCGTCGGGCAGAGCGGAGTTCACGATCCAGGACGTCGAGCACGTGCAGACTCCCGAGGGCCGCCTGATGATGCAGTCCATGCGTGCGCACGACCAGCACAACACGACGATGTACTCGCTGAGCGACCGGTATCGCGGCATCCACAAGGGACGCTTCGTGCTGTTCATCCACCCCGACGACCTCGCGGCGCGAGGCCTCGCGGACGGCGACACGGTCGACATCTTCAGCGAATGGCCGGGCGAGCCCGACCGCGTGCTGCGCGGTTACCGTGCGGTGTCGTATCCGACCGTGAAGGGATGCGTCGCGGCGTACTTCCCCGAGGCCAACGCGCTCGTGCCCCGCGGTTCCGTGGCGGACATCTGCAACACACCCACGTCGAAGCAGATCGTCGTGCGGGTCGAGAAGGGCGAGCTCGCCGCGACGGGCGGGCGTCCCGTCACGATCTGATCGAGGTCAGCGCGCGAGGTGCACGACGCACGTCGTCGGGTCGCACGACGGCGCGAGACCGTCGACCTGGAGCGGTCCGCGCGCCTCGGCGAGCACGCTCTGCATGAGCCCGACGTGCACCGAGCACAGGATGCCGCGCTGCGCGGGGTCCATGTCGGCGTGCGCGCACGGACTCAGGTCGACCGTGAGCTCGCGCTCGTCGACGATGGGGTCGAAGCCAGCCGCCTCGAGATCCTCGACCAGTGCGTCGAGCTGGTGCACGGCGTCGTCCTCGAGCGCCGAGGCATCCGTCGGCGGCAGAACGCGCCGCAGCAGGTCGCCTCGGCGCGCGGCATCCATCGCCTTGCGGCGGGCTATGGGACTGGACGCGTCGTCGGCTCCGGTCGCGGCGCTGTAGAAGACGCGGGGACGACCGCGCGTCGTACGGTGCTCGCGTTCCGTGACGATGTATCCGCCGTCGGCGAGACGCTGCAGGTGCTCCCGCACCGTGTTGGCGTGCAGGCCGGTGTGCTCGCAGAGGTCCTGGATCGTGCGACCGGGGCTCACCTGCAGGAGGTGCAGGATCTCGACGCGTGAGTAGCTCGAGATGGCGCTATAGGACGTGCGGGCCATACCCCGATCATTCCACGCGATGCTCAGGCCGTGGCGCGGAGCACTGTCAGCACGCGCCGGTGCTCACTCGGATTCCGGGACAACGTGCGAGACGGGGCCCGGCGCAGCGGCCGGACCCCGTCTCGTGAGAACGGGTCACTCCGTGACGTCGACCTCTTTCCAGAAAGCGACGTAGCCCGAGAAGTCCTTGCCCACGCGGTCGAACGCGGTCGGGTACGGAGTCGGGTACGACCACGCGCGGTCCGCCAGCACGCCGTCCGCTGTCTTGACCGAGTAGTACTGGGCCTCGCCCTTCCACGGACACGTGTAGGGGGTGGCGCTCTCTTCGAGTTCGCTCCATTTCACGCTCGCGGGCGGGAAGTACCAGTTGCCCTCGATCGAGATCAGGTCGTCCTTATCGGCTTCGGCGATGACCGTGCCGTTCACGACTGCCTTCATTTCGTCCTCCTTTGCGAGAGGCTCAGCCGAGGTTGTTCGCGGCGAGCCAGTCCTTCGCGATGTCGGCCGACGAGCGCTCGTCGACGGTCGACTCGACGTTGAGCGCGACGAGACCCTCAGGGGTCAGGGCGGCGCTCACGGCGTTGATGACGTCGGCGATCTCGTCCGCGATATCCGCGTTGACGACGGGGACGACGTTGGATGCCAGGAGCAGCCCGTCGGGGTCCTCGAGCGTCACGAGATCGTTGATGCCGATCGCCGGGTCGGCGCTGTACACGTTGGCCACCTGGATGTTCCCGGCCACGAGCTCGGCGACCGTCGTGTCGGCCGTCGGGTTGAACGTGACGTCGACGCCGTAGATCTCCTTGAGGCCTGTCGGCCCGTACGGACGCGTCTCGAGTTCGGGAGCGCCGCCCAGCACGAGCGGCGTGATGCCGGCCAGGTCGCCGATCGTGGTGAGGCCGTTCTCGTCGGCGAAGGCCGACGTCACGTTGTACGAGTCCTGGTCGGTCGCGGACGACTGGTCGAGAACCGTGAGGCCGTCGGGGAGCGCCTCCTGCAGCTGCGCGTAGACCTCGTCGGACGTGGTCGCCGTCGCGTCGGGCTCGAAGAACTGCAGCAGGTTGCCGGTGTACTCGGGGAACAGGTCGACCGAGCCGTCCTCGAGCGAGGGGATGTAGGCGTCCCGCTGCCCGATGTTGAACTTGCGCTCGACCGTGAAGCCGGCGCCTTCGAGCGCCTGCGCGTAGATCTCGGCGATGATCTCGTTCGAGTAGTACGTCTGCGAGCCGACCACGATCGTCTCGGAGTCGCCGCCTCCGGCGTCGCCGCTCGAGCCGCCGTCGAGCGGATCGCCGCCGGACGCGCAGCCCGCGAGGGCGAGCGCGGCGACCGCGGTGCCGGCGAGTGCGAGGGAGAGCCGTGTGCGTGTGATCTTCATGTGGAACCTCCGGTGTTGTGAGGGGCAGGGGGAGTCAGAGGGACGGCGCGTAGCCGACGTTCGAGCTGATCGGGGCCGGGGTCGGCCGCCGCCGACGCCGAGACTCCGTGCGCGGGACGGCGTACCGTGCGAGGAGCGCGAAGAGCCCGTCGAGGATGAGGGCGAGGGCGATGATGATGATGGATGCCCCGAGGATCTGCACGAAGTCGCGGTTGGCGAGCCCCTGCATGATGTAGAAGCCGAGCCCGCCGAGGCCGAAGTACGCGGCGATCGTGACGGTCGCGACGACCTGCAGTGTCGCCGATCGAAGGCCGTTTATCAGCAACGACAGCCCGAGGGGGATCTCGATCTTGAAGAGGATCTGCCACTGCGTCATGCCCACGGCGCGGCCGGCGCCGATGACCGTCCGGTCGATCGCCTCGATGCCCGAATACGCCCCGGCGAGGATCGACGGGATCGCGAGCAGGACGAAGGCGACGACCGCCGCCAGCGTCTTGTACGAGACGGGAATGAGTTCGAGGAGGAGCGCGACGACCCCCAGGGCGGGAAGCGCGCGCGCGGCGCCCGAGAGGAACACTGCGACTTCGCGCCCTCGGCCGAAATGCCCGATCGCCCAGCCCCACGGGATGGCGATGATGGCTGCGATGAGCACTGAGCCGAAGGTGAAGGCGAGATGCTGCGCGATCGCGGTGGGCAGCGGGACGGAACCCGTCAGGCGGTCGGGGGAGAAGATCCAGGCGAACGCCTCGAACAGGAGGTTCATGCGACCGCCGCCTTCACGGCGAAGCGCGTCGCGGAGGGCGTGCGCCTCGTCCACGGCATCAGCGCACGGCCGACCAGGACCAGGAGCAGGTCGATCACGAGCGCGATGACCACGACGGCGACGACGCCCGCGAGGATCTCGCCGACGATGTGCCGCTGCGCGCCGTTGGTGAACAGATAGCCGAGGTTCTGCACGCCGATCAGGGCGCCGACGGTTGCGAGCGAGATCGTCGAGACGGCGGTGACGCGGAGGCCCGCGAGGATGACGGGGCCGGCCAGCGGGAAGTCGACGGTCCAGAAGCGCCGCCACGGGCCGAAGCCGACGGCGATCGCTGCGCTGCGCGTCACGGCGTCGACGGACGCGAGGCCGTCCGTCACCGATCGCGTCATGATCGCGATCGCGTAGATCGTCAGAGCGATGACGAGGTTCGTCTCGGAGAGGTACGGCACGCCGAACAGGGACAGGATCGCGAACAGCGCGAAGGACGGGATCGTGTACAGCAGGCTCACGGTCGTGAGGACCGAGCCGCGGAGCCGTGTGTAGCGGAATGCCGCCCACCCGATCGGCAGGGCGATGACGAATCCGAGCACGATCGCGATGGCGCTCTGGCGCAGATGCTGCACGGAGAGCTGCAGGATCAGTTCGAGGTTGTTGAGGACCCAGTTCACGGACTGCCCTCGACAAGGACTCCCTGCGTGCGGCCGTCGGCGTCGACGAGCACGGTGCCGTGTGGCGTCTTCTTCTCGTGCAGGGCCCGCGCGCCGCGTTCGGCGCCGATGAAGCTCGCGACGAAGTCGCTCGCGGGGTTCTCGATGATCTCGTCGGGGGTGCCGATCTGCGCGATGTGCGCGCCCTTCTCGAGGATCACGACCTGGTCGCCGAGCAGGAACGCCTCGTCGATGTCGTGCGTGACGAAGACGATCGTCTTGTCGAGGTCGCGCTGCAGGCGGATCGTCTCGGCCTGCAGTTCCTTGCGGACGATCGGGTCGACCGCGCCGAAGGGCTCGTCCATGAGCAGGATGTTGGGATCGACCGCGAGACCGCGGGCCACGCCGACGCGCTGCTGCTGGCCGCCCGAGAGCTGGCTCGGGTATCGATCGGCGAACGCACGGTCGAGACCCACGACATCCATCAGTTCGAGCGCACGCTCACGCGCGTGCTTCTTCGGCGTGCCCTTGAGCACGGGCACCGTCGCGATGTTGTCGACGACCGAGAAGTGGGGGAGGAGCCCCGCGTTCTGCAGCACGTAGCCGATGCCGCGGCGCAGCTGCACCGGGTCCTTCTGAGAGATCGATTCATCGTCGATCGTGATGTCGCCGCTCGTCGGCTCGACCAGCCGATTGATCATGCGCAGCAGCGTCGTCTTGCCGCAGCCGGATGAACCGACGAAGACCGTCGTCTTGTGGGCGGGGATGACGAGACTGAAGTCGTCGACCGCGACGGTGCCGTCGGGGAAGCGCTTGGTCACACCGCGGAACTCGATCGCCATGCTGTCCTCTCGGGCGGGATTCCAGCCAACCACAGGTGGCCGACACCGGGCCGGAATGTGCGTGACCCTTGACCCACAACGTCATCTATGGCACTTCGCAGTCCTCGCGCCGACGGATTGCGCGCGGGCGTACCGTAGGCCCATGAGCACTCGTGAGTACGATCTCGTCGTCATCGGAGCCGGACCCGTGGGCGAGAACGTCGCCGACCGGGCCGTGCAGGGCGGTCTCACCGCTGTGATCGTCGAGAGCGAGCTCGTCGGCGGAGAGTGCTCGTACTGGGCGTGCATGCCGTCGAAGGCGCTGCTGCGCGGCGGCGCCGCGCTGCGCGCCGCGCGAGATATCGCGGGAGCCCGCGAGGCGGTGACGGGCGGACTGGATGTCGCGGCGACGCTGCAGCGGCGTGACGACATCGTCCACGAATGGAGCGACGAGTCGCAGGTCGCGTGGCTGAACAAGGCGCACATCGACCTCGTTCGGGGCCACGCGCGGCTGAGCGGAGAGCGCGAGGTGACGGTCGAGGCACCCGACGGATCGACCGTCACGCTCGTCGCGCGCCACGCGGTGGCCGTGTGCACAGGGACGGATGCCGCGGTCCCCGGCATTCCGGGGCTCGCCGAGGCATCCCCCTGGACGAGTCGCGAAGCGACGAGCGTCGAGGTCGTGCCGACCTCGCTCGTGACCCTGGGCGGTGGCGTCGTGGGGGTGGAGATGGCGACGGCGTTCGCCTCGTTCGGGACCGAGGTCACGGTCGTCGCTCGGTCGGGTCTGCTCACGACGCTCGAACCGTTCGCGGGCGAGCTCGTCGGCGATGCACTGCGCGAAGCCGGCGTCACGATCCGGTCCGGAGGCGTCGACGCGGTCGCCCGCGACGGCGGCGGTGTCGTGGTCACGCTCTCGGATGGATCGGAACTCCGCGCCGCGGAGATTCTCGTCGCGACCGGGCGCACGCCCCGCACCGAGGACGTCGGCCTCGACGCCGTCGGACTCGAACCCGGATCCTGGCTCGACGTCGACGACACGATGCTCGTGAAGGGCTTCGACTGGCTCTACGCCGTCGGCGACGTCAACCGCCGCGCGCTTCTGACGCACCAGGGCAAGTACCAGGCGCGTGCCGCGGGCGACGTCATCGCGGCGCGAGCGCGCGGCGGGGAGGTCATGGATGCCCCGTGGGGCCGCCATGTCGCGACGGCCGATCACGCGGCGGTGCCGCAGGTCGTTTTCACCGACCCCGAGGTCGCTGCCGTCGGGCACACCGAGGCGTCTGCGCAGGCGGCGGGCATCGGCATCCGCGTCCTCGACTACGACCTCTCGTGGGTCGCGGGCGCGAGCACCTACGCAGACCACTACACCGGCCGGGCACGGGCGATCGTCGACGAGGAGCGCGGCGTGCTCATCGGCGCGACCTTCGTCGGCCCTGACATCGCGGAGCTCCTGCACTCGGCGACGATCGCGATCGTCGGAGAGGTGCCGATCGAGCGCCTCTGGCACGCGGTGCCGTCCTATCCGACCGTGAGCGAGGTCTGGCTGCGTTGGCTCGAGGCTTGGGGTCGCTGATCGCCCTTCTGCCGGTTCTTCGGGTTCGGGGCGCCCATTCCCGTTGGGGCGGGGGATGGCCCGCCCCAACGGGAATGGGGCGCCCCAAGTCCGAGGCGCTCGGTAACGTCGTCGACGTGGTGCACGAGCTCACGAAGGACCAGGCGCGCCGCATCATCGTGCGCGCGCAGCTGCTGGACGCGGGCCGAGCGGGGGACGTCGTCGAGGTCGCCGAGCAGCTGGGCTACGTCAAGATCGACCCGACCGCGACCATCGCGCCGTGCGAGCACACCGTGCTGTGGTCGCGCATCGGGTGGTCGTACGAGCCGGGGCAGCTGCAGAAGGCGGTCGAGATCGATCGGCAGCTCTTCGAGTTCGACGGCGCGTTCCGCCCCATGAGCCTCCTGCCGCTCATGCTGCCGAAGATGCGCAGGTGGCCGGAGCGCGAGAAGACGAAGCAGTGGCTCGAAGCCAACGACCGGTTCGCGCGCGACATCCTGGCGCGCCTGAAGGCCGACGGGCCGCTCCTGGCATCCGACATCCCCGACACCGCGCAGGTGAGCCGCGCACCCGATGGGTGGAGCGGCTCGAACCAGGTGCCGATCATGCTCGACTTCCTGCTGCGGCAGGGCAAGGTCGCGATCGTCGGCCGCGAGGGCCGGCACCGGCGCTGGGACCTCGCCGAGCGCGTCTACCCGACCGACCTGCCGGCGTATTCGGACGAAGAAGCCGCCGAGCTGCTGGGGGAGCGGATGCTGCAGGCCGCCGGTCTCGCGAAGCCCCACTGGTGGTGGAACGGCGTGGGCAAGAACTCGGGCGAGGCAGCCGTCGTCGAGGGGAGCACGTGGAAGCTGCGGGTCGATCCCGAAGCGCTCGCCGCGCTCGAAGAGGCCGACGACGGCGGTCGCGTCGCGTTCCTCAACCCCTACGACAGCCTGCTCTTCGACCGCGGCCGGCTGCGCGAGCTCTTCGAGTTCGAGTACGTGCTCGAGCAGTTCAAGCCCAAGCCCCAGCGGCGCTACGGGTACTTCGCGCATCCGATCCTCATGGGCGATCGATTCGTCGGAATGCTGGATGCCGAGCTCGATCGCTCGCGCGACGTGCTCCGCGTGAACGCCGTGCACGAGTTCCTGCCGTTCGAGCCCGAGGAGCACGAGATGGTGCGCGCCGAGATCGCCGAGCTCGCGGAGTGGCTCGGCGTCACCGTCGCGATGAGCTGACCGGCGCTCAGTCGCGCTCGGACTCCGGATCCCCTGGCTCGGGGCCATCCGCCTCGCGGAGCAGGTCTTCGAGTTCGCGGTCGAAGTCGTCGCCCGGCGGCGGTGCCGTGAGCTCCGGCTCGGCAGCGAGTGTCAGATCGATGAGGGTCGCGAGCAGTTCGCCTACGCTCCTCGCACGCAAGAGCCGGTACTGATCCCACTCCGTGAGCGGCGCGATCGCGGCCAGCTGCCACGCGGCCTCGACGGGCTCGTCCGAGACCTCGGTGTCGGGATCCCATCGCGTCTCGGCGTACTCGCCAGCTCGGGCGAGCACGCGGCGCACGATGCTCTCGGCCTGCTCGAGCAGGGGCGCGTACTCCTCGTTCCACACGAGGTCGGGCAGCACCTCGAGCACGGCACGCGGGTACGGGTCGTCCTCGAGCCACTGCGTCACCGCGACACGACGACGGCCGATCGCGACGAGCTGGATGTCCTCCTCACCGGCGACGACCCGGATGACACGCGCCATCGTCCCGAGGTCGAGCCGCTGGTCGCCGCCGCCCGCCTCGTGCCCGCGCTGGATGAGGACGACGCCGAACTCCGGATCGGGATCGTCGAGCAGCTCGCCGAGCATGACGAGGTACCGCGGCTCGAAGATCCGCAGCGGCAGCGGCGTGTGCGGGAACAGCACCGACCCCAGCGGGAACATCGGCGAGGCATCCATGCGGTCAGTCAACCACCGGTGTCGCATGCCGCGGCCGATGTCCAGGGCATGCACAGCCTCGCGCTCGCCCCGCGCGCGTAGCGTGACCTCATGATCACGCGCCATCCCGTCCTGCCGGGCCAGGAGTCCGTGTGGGACTATCCCCGGCCGCCTCGCGTCGAGCACGTGTCGAAGCGCGTGAGCATGGAGCTCGGAGGCGAGGTGATCGTCGATACGGATGATGTCGTCCGCGTGCTCGAGACGAGTCATCCACCCGTCTACTACGTGCCGATCGACGCCTTCGCCCCCGGCGCCCTCACGCCGGGCGAGGGTTCGTCGTTCTGCGAGTTCAAGGGCGGCGCTCGCTACTTCGACGTCCACGGCGGCGACGAGCACAGGCCGCGCGCGGGCTGGACGTACCCGCATCCGTCTCCCGGATACGAAGTGCTCGCGGGCCGCGTCGCGGTGTACGCCGGCGTGATGGACCGGTGCACGCTCGACGACGTCGTGGTCGTGCCCCAGCCCGGGGGCTTCTACGGAGGGTGGATCACGCCCGAGATCGTCGGCCCGTTCAAGGGCGTCCCCGGCTCCATGGGCTGGTAGCCCTCACCAGCCTCCCCGGGTCGGGGTGTGGCCCTCGCGGGCGTCGTCGGGCATCTCCATCTCGGCGCGGACGCCGAGCAGTCGCAGCGGCCGATCGGGTTCGATCTTCGCGACGAGCGCCATGACCTCGGCGAGCACCGCGTCGCGGTCGAAGGTCGTGGCGACCCTGCGCGTGAAGGTCTTCGTGAGAAACGGTGCGTAACGCACCTTCAGGCCCACGCCCACGACGGGCCGACCCTCTTTCGCGACGTCCTCCAGCACCTGGGCGAGCAGGTCGCGCGCTGCCCGCGCGATCTCGTCCGGGTCGACGATGTTCTGCTGGAACGTGGTCTCGCGGCCGTGGCCGCGCGCGACCCAGGGGGTGTCGTCGACGACATTCGACCCGTCGCCTCGGCCGAGCTGGCGGTACCACGGGCCCATCTTGGGACCGAACTCCGCGGCGAGGGCATCGAGATCGGCCCGCGCGAGCTCGTCGACCGTCTCGATGCCGAGAGCGGCGAGACGCTTCGAGACCTTCGATCCGACGCCCCACAGGGCGATCGTCGGGCGGTGGCCCATGACCTCGAGCCAGTTCTCGGCCGTGAGCCGGAACGTGCCGCGCGGCTTGCCGAAGTCGGTCGCGTTCTTGGCTCTGACGAGGGTGTCGCCGATTCCGACGCTGCAGTGCAGCTCGGTGCGTTCGAGGACGGCGCGCTGGATGCCGCGCGCATACGCTTCGGGATCTTCCGTGTCCACACCGACGAACGCCTCGTCCCAGCCGAGGACCTGGACGACGGCGCCGGGCTGCGCGCGCAGCGTCTGCATGACCTCCTCGGACGCGGCCGTATACGCGGGTGCGTCGACCGGCAGGATGACGGCATCCGGGATCTTCCGCGCGGCGATGCGCAGCGGCATCCCCGATCCGACGCCGAAGGCGCGCGCTTCGTACGAAGCCGTCGACACGACGGCGCGCTCTGTCGGATCCCCTCGCCCCCCGACGATGACGGGCAGGCCCGCCAGCTCGGGGCGCCGCAGGATCTCGACCGCCGCGATGAACTGATCGAGGTCGACGTGCAGCACCCAGCTCGTCATGGCACCAGTGTGGCGGGAATCGCATCCGAACGGCCAGGGGCGTCGAATAGGGTGACGTTCTCGAACATCGGAGGAATCGTGCCGCGCACCATCGTCATCACCGGAGCCAGCGACGGCATCGGGGCCGCCGCCGCGCGGCAGCTGCACGCCGCGGGCGAAGAGGTCGTCGTCGTCGGGCGGGACCCTGCCAAGACCGCGGCGATCGCGGGGGAACTCGGTGTCGCGTCGTACGTCGCCGACTACAGCGAGCTCGCGCAGGTGCGCACTCTCGCGGCCGATCTGCGTGCGAACCATCCCCGCATCGACGTCCTCGCCAACAACGCGGGTGGCGTATTCGGCGAGCGACGGGTGACGGGCGACGGGTACGAGATCACGTTCCAGGTGAACCACCTGGCGGGTTTCCTCCTGACGAACCTGCTTCTCGATCGCCTCATCGAGAGCGAGGCCGCCGTCATCCAGACCTCCAGCCTCGCCGCGAAGCGGTTCTCGCGATTCGACATCGACGACCTGCAGGGCGAGCGGCGGTACACGGCGAGCACGGCCTACGGCAACGCGAAGCTCGCGAACGTCCTGTTCACGAAGGAGCTCGATCGCCGGTATCGCGATGAGGGCATCTCAGCGGTCGCCTTCCACCCGGGCGCCGTCGCGACGAGCTTCGCGGCGCAGGCGCACGGAGCGTGGCGGTTCCTGTACACGAACCCGCTCGCGAAGAAGATCCTCGTGTCGGCGGATGCCGGGGGCGCTCATCTCACGTGGCTCGCGCTCGGTGTGCCGGGCGGTTCGTGGCGACCGGGTGAGTACTACGCCAACGACCGTGTCGCTCGGACGAGTCCGATCGCCGACGACACAGCGATCGCCGCGCGACTGTGGGACGAAAGCGCCGAGATGACCGGGCTGTGAACTTCCTGCATCCCGTTCTGTGATCCGTCTCAGCGATATATCGTTGTGTATCGCTGAACCGCTCGTGTTCGGCATCGAGGAGGCTCGTCATGAGCGATTCATTCCTGAACGACATGTTCGCATCGCGCGGGCGGGGCGGTTCGCAGCCCTGGCCCATGAACAATCTCTGGGAGGCGTTCGACCAGCTCAAGGGGCAGTTCGAGCAGAAGACCGGCGGTTCGCGCATGGCGAAGGGCGATGTGCGCCAAGCGGTGCTGACGCTCCTCGCCGAATCGCCGATGCACGGCTACCAGATCATCCGAGAGATCGATGAGCGCAGCGGCGGCTCGTGGAAGCCGAGTCCCGGCTCCGTCTACCCCACGCTCCAGCTGCTGACCGATCAGGGACTCATCAGCGCGTCCGAGTCCGACGGTCGCAAGACCTATTCGCTCACGGCCGAGGGTCGTGCCGTCGTCGACGCCGATGCTCCGAAGGCGGCTCCGTGGGAATCCAGCGCGCCCAAGGAGGGCAGTCGGTCCGGCGGCCTCGCCAAGGCGGGGATCGACCTCGCGCAGGCGGCGGCACAGGTGGGGCGCTCGGGTACGCCCGAGCAGATCGCCCAGGCGACCGAGGTGCTCGCCGAGGCCCGGCGTAAGCTCTACTCGATCCTCGCCCAGGACTGACCGGATGACCGGATCCCGGCGGCCGTCGGACGAGGGCCGCCGGTGACAGGAGACCCCATGCCCGACGCGGCCGGCTCCCGCGCCCGCTATCGCCGTATCCTGCGATTCGCCGCGCGCTACATGGCGCAGGCGTGGTGGTTCGAGCTGTTCCTGCCCCGCATCGGGCTCGGGCGCCTCGCGGCGCGCGGTCGCGCACGCCGACTGCAGGGCATCGCTCGCAGCTTCCACAAGCTGGCGGTGTCGCTCGGCGGGCTCATGATCAAGGTGGGCCAGTTCATGTCGTCGCGCCTCGACGTGCTTCCGCCCGAGATCACGAAGGAGCTCGAGGGGCTGCAGGACGAAGTCCCGCCCGTCGCGTTCCCCGCGATCCGTTCGCTCGCCGAGGCCGAGCTCGGCATGCCGCTGGATCGCGCGTACGCGTGGGTCGACCCGGATCCGGTGGCCGCGGCATCCCTTGGACAAGCGCATCGCGCGCGCCTGCTGCCCCGCGACGCCGCCGACACCGGGTTCGAGGACGTCGTCGTCAAGGTGCAGCGCCCGGGCATCGACGAGGTCGTCGCGGTCGATCTCAAGGCGCTGCGCCGCGTCGCGGGCTGGCTCGACCGCGTGCGCATCGTGTCGGAGCACGTCGACCTGCCCGTGCTCATCGAGGAGTTCGCCCACACGAGTCAGGAGGAGATCGACTACCTGCACGAGGCGGCGAACTCCGAACGCTTCGCCGAGTCGTTCGCGGGTGATGATCGGGTCGCCGTACCCGAGATCGCATGGGAGCGCACGACGCGCCGCGTGCTGACGCTCGAGGACGTCACGGCGATCAAGATCAACGACACAGGCGCGTTGCGGGATGCCGGGATCGACCCGTCCGAGGTCGCGAAGCGGTTCGCCGCCGTCATGTTCGACCAGCTCTTCCTGCACGGGTTCTTCCACGCCGACCCGCATCCGGGGAACATCTTCGTGACGCCCGGAGACGATGGGGACTGGATCTTCACGTTCATCGACTTCGGCATGATGGGCGAGGTGCCCGAACGTCTGCGCGAGGGGCTGCGCAGGCTCATCATCGCCGCGGCATCCCGCAACGGTCCGCAGCTCGTCGAGGCGATCCGCCAGGTCGGCGTGCTGCTGCCGTCGGCCGACACGGTCGAGCTCGAGCGTGCGATGACGGCGCTCTTCGCGCGCTTCGGCGGCATGGGCTTCGCCGAGCTGCAGCGGGTCGACCCGCGCGAGTTCCAGGAGTTCGCGACCGAGTTCGGCGACGTCGTCCGCGCGATGCCGTTCCAGCTGCCCGAGAACTTCCTGCTGATCATCCGGGCGGTGTCGCTCACGTCGGGCATGTGCAGCGGGCTCGATCCCGACTTCAACATCTGGGACGCCGTCGAGCCCTACGCCGACGGACTCCTGCGCGACGAGCGCGGCAACGTCGTGCAGGCGTTCGCGCGCGAAGCGGTGTCGGTCGCGGGGATCACGGCGCGGCTGCCGCGGCGGATGGATGACGCGCTCACGCGCCTCGAGAGCGGAAAGCTCGCCGTCGACACGCCACGGCTCGATGCGCGCATCCGCAGTCTCGAACGCGTCGGCCGCCGCATCCTCGCCGGCGTGCTCTTCGCCGGATTGCTCATCGGAGGCGTCGTGCTCCGCTCGCAGGAAGCGGTGTTCGGCACGGTGTTGATGATCGTCTCGGCGCTGCCGCTCGCGTACGCGCTGTTCGCCGGGTGGGCGACGCGGCGCTGATCATGCGCGGCGGCGCATCACGGTTCCCGCGGACACCGTTGCCACGAGCACGAGGGCGGTGAAGACCAGGAGCACGGCGGTCTCACCGAAGAAGAGCAGGCTGACACCGACGGCGATCACCGGCAGAGCGAGTCCGCAGTAGGCGATCAGGAAGATGAGCGCGAGCGTCTCGCCCCGTTTGCCGGGGGCCGCGAGTCCGGCGGCCGTCGCGATGGCGGAGCGGAAGAGGATGCCGACGCCGACGCCGCCGATGATCCCGCCCACGAGGAAGAGGGCGAGTGAGGGGAGCACGGCGCCCACCGCGATCGCGATCAGGCCGACGGCGCAGCTCAGGACGGCGATCGCGAGCTGACGCCGCAGCGCGACGCGGGCGAGGACGACCTGCGCGATGGCCGCCGAGGCGAAGACCGCGAACGGTGTGGCCCCCGCGAGGAGGTGGCTCGGTGCGTGGAACGCATCGACGAGGAACGTCGGCGCGAGCGACGTGAAGAGGCCGAACAGCGCGAAGGACGCGAACGCGCCGAGCCCCGCCGCGACGAACGACGGTCGCGACCCGGGCGGGAACGCGAGTCGCTGCGGGTGGTATCTCGGCCGGGGAACCGGCCGCATCACCGTCTCGGGAACGACGAGCAGTGCGGCGCCCGCCGCGAGGAGCAGCACGAGGAAGACGGCGTGCGGCAGCACGAGCGGGTCGGGGAGGAACTCGACGAAGAATCCGCCGATGAGGGGCCCCAGCGCGAGCCCGCCGAGGTTCGCGGCGCCCGCGACGGACGCCGCGATGATCGGATCCTCGTCGGGCTTCGACCTCGCCCTGAGCTCGGAGACGTGAGCCGTCGCGGTGGCGGTGAGGATGCCGATGCTGACGCCGTTCACGAGGCGCGCCGCCAGCAGTCCGGCGACGTCGTTCCACACGAGGAACATGACGGCCGAGGCCGCCGAGACGAGGACGGCGATGACCAGCATCCGTCGCCTGCCGAACACGTCGCTCAGATGACCGGCGAAGAACAGGCTCAGCACGACCCCGACGGCGTACGCGGCGAAGATCATCGTGATCACCCAGACGGCGAAGCCGTCGCGCTGCTGGTAGAGCGTGTACAGCGGCGTCGGGATGGTCGAGTAGGCCATCGCCGTGAGGAAGACGACGGCGACGATCCAGAAGCCTGTCGCGGCCGACACCGCGCGGCTGCTCGCGTTCGTCATGTCGTCGACGCTAGCGAGGACGGATGCGACGCACCAACACCGCGGTGTCGCGACGCTAAGGGCGAGGGGTGCGGCGCACCATCACCACGGTGTCGTCGAGCGTCGACGGCGTGCCGTCGGGAGCCGTGACAGGCCTGTGGCGCACCTCGGCGAGCTCTGTCGTCCACTCGCTCGGATCGAGCGCGAGCGCCGCGAGCTCGTCGCCGGGCGAGAGGAAAGTGCCGCCGTGCGCGTGAGCGTGCGTCGACCACGGCGGGGGTGCCGCGTGCGAGATGAGGAGCAGTCGGCCACCGGGAGCGATCCGCGCGACGGCGTCGCGCAGGATCCGCGCACGGTCGAGCGCGACAGGCGACTGGAAGAAGCTCGCCGTCACGAGGTCGTAGTCGCCCGCCGGTCGATGGCTTCCGAGATCGGCGACCTCGAAGCGCGCCCGAGTCGTCGCAGCGCGCGCTCGTGCGATGGCCGATGCGGAGATGTCGATGCCCGTCGCATCCCACCCCCGTTCCGCGAGCCAGATCGTGTCGGCGCCCTCGCCGCAGCCGAGGTCGAGCGCGCGACCCGGCTCCAGCCCCTCGACCACGTCGACGAGTGTGCGGTTCGGCGTGCCCGACCAGAGGCGATCCGCGTAGCGGCCCTCCCAGTACACCGCCGGGGCGTTGTCGAAGTCCTCTTCGACGAGGGCGCCGTTGACCGCGCCGCCCACGAGAGCCCCCGCGCCCATCGAGAGGGGCACGTTGGCCATGGGGTTCACGACGTTGCCCGCGGCCCAGATGCGCGGCGAGCTCGTCCGGCCGGTCGCATCGACGGAGAGGAACGAGCCGACGGGAGTCTCGGTGCGATCGAGGTCGAGATGCGCGAGAAAGGCGTCGTGTGGGCGCGCCGCTCCCATCGTGAAGAGAGCATCGACGGGGTGCACTGCGCCGCTCTCGAGCGCGACACCCGTGAGCGCCGTTCCGTCGCCGACCAGCGCGGTGACGGCATCCGTCACGATCTCGACGCCGCGCGCCCGCAGGCGGTGTTCGAACGCGGGGTCGAGGGGGATCGCGGCGAACACGACGACGTCGTCACTCCACTGGCGAACGAGCTGCGCCTGGTGAACCTGATGCGGAGAGACCATCAGCACCCCGAGGCGCCGGCCGCGGACCTCCCACCCGTGGCAGTAGGGGCAGTGCAGGACGCTCGTGCCCCAGCGCTCCGCGAGCCCCGGAACGTCGGGCAGTTCGTCGGTGAGCCCCGTCGCGACGACGAGCGCGCGGGCGTTCTCGACCGAGCCGTCGTCGAACGTGACGGCGACGCCGGCGGCGTGCGCATCGACGCGGAGGACGGATGCCTCGCGCCATGCGACCCCGTAGGCCTCGAGTTCGGCGCGCCCCCGGGCGACGAGGTCGAGCGGCGCGGTGCCGTCCTGGCCGAGCACGCCGTGCATGTGCGCGGCGAAGCGGTTGCGCGGCGAGCCCGCATCGATGACGAGCGTGCGACGCCGCGAACGGCCGAGCATCTGTGCGGCGCTGAGGCCGGCGGCGCCGCCTCCGATGACGATGGCATCCCAGGTTTCCATGTCTCCAGCGTGCGTGGCATACTGCTCGCATGGCAAGCGAGTTTGCGGAATCGGCAAGCACAGCTCTCGTCGGACCACGCCTGCGGGCAGCGCGCCAGGACCGCGGGCTCACGCTCGAAGACGTCGCCGCGCGGGCCGGTATGTCGGTGAGCACCCTCTCGCGGCTCGAGTCGGGCAAGCGTCAGGCGAGCCTCGAGCTGCTCGTGCCGCTCACGCGACTGCTCGGCATCCGCCTCGACGATCTCGTGCGTCCGGATGCCGTGGACCCCCGTGTGCGGCGCCCCGCGCGACGTCGCGGGGGAGTCGTCATCGCGCCGCTCACGCTCGAGGACTCGCCCGTGAGCACCTTCAAGATCACGTACCCGGCAGTCTCGGAGCTGCCCGAGTTGCGCGTGCACGACGGGTACGAGTGGCTGTACGTGTTGAGCGGACGCCTGCGCCTGCGGCTGGGAGATCAGGACCTCGAGCTCGAGCCGGGCGAAGCCGCCGAGTTCGACACACGGACGCCGCATGCCATGAGCGCCGCCGGTTCCGGGGCCGTCGAGGTGCTGAGCATCTTCAACGCCGCCGGCGAGCGGATGCATACCCGCAGCGGCTGAGTCAGGGCTGCGGCGCGAGCGCCCGAGCGACGGCGGCTTCGACGTGGATCCGGGTCGTCGGGAACACCGGCACGGGGCTGTCGGCCTGTGTGACGAGCAGCTCGATCTCGGTGCATCCGAGGATGACACCTTCGGCACCGTCGTCGACGAGGCTGCGGATGATCCGACGGTATTCGGCCCGGGAGCCGTCGGAGACGATGCCGCGGACGAGTTCGTCGTAGATGACGCGATGCACGATCGCCCGGTCCGCGGCATCCGGAATCTTCACGTCGATCCCGTGCTCGGCGAGTCGCTCACGGTAGAAGTCCTGCTCCATCGTGAACGCCGTGCCGAGGAGCGCGACGCTCCCGAGTCCCGCGGCACGGACCTGCTCCGCCGTCGAATCGGCGATATGGATCACGGGGATCGTCACGGCACGCTCAACGGCGCCGATCACCTTGTGCATCGTGTTGGTGCACAGCACGAGGATCTCGGCGCCGGCGTTCTCGAGGACCTGAGCACGTTCCGCCAGCACCGCGCCGGCGCTCGCCCAGTCGCCCGAGGACTGGAGCGCTTCGATGTCGGCGAAGTCGACGGAATCGACCAGGACGAGCGCCGAGTGGACGCCGCCGAGCCGATCGCGCACGATCTCGTTCGCAAGGCGGTAGTACTCGGCCGTGGACTCCCAGCTCATGCCGCCCAGCATCCCGATCCGGCGCATCGGTGGTCCCTTCGTCGGTTCTCATCCTGCGGCACGTGCGACGGCGACGGCAACGTCTGCGACGTCGGGATCCCCGCCGACTCCGCACCTTCTGACCGGGGAGCCCGCCCTGAGTGCGTCGACGACTCCTCCCCAGCTCGTCGACCGCGCGGCAGTGCTCACAGATGCAGCGCGGAGAGGTGGCGGCAGTGTGCAACCCGACGATCTTGGACCCATGACCAGTTCTCGTACGCGACTCGATCGCGACCGTTGCCTCACGACCGACACCGACCTCGCCGACCAGCTCGACCGACTGCTGGAGCGGGCCTATAACCCGCGGCAGCTCTGGCTGCTGTTCCTCGAAGCCGACGACCGTCTGAGCGACGTCATCATGCCGTGCGACGACTATCCGAGCGATCCCGACGAGCTGTTCACCGATCCGGAGGCGGGACTCACCGACTTCGCGCACCTCCTGGCCGACCGCTTGGGCAGGATCCTCGAACTGACGGGCGCCGCGCGGGTCGTCCTGGTGTGGGAGCGCCCAGGAGCCGCCACGCTCGGGGATGACGAGCTCAACTGGGCGCGCGCCATGGCCGACGCGTGTCGCGAAGAGGGTGTGCCGCTCCGGGCGCAGTTCCGACTTCACGACGACGGGATCCGCATCCTGACACTCGACGATTACGCCGGCGTGAGGTGAGATCGGAGCGGCGGTCAGTACCAGCCGACCGACTGCGAGTGCGACCACGCGCCGCACGGCGATCCGTATCGACCCGCGATGTAGCCGAGGCCCCACGCGACCTGGGTGGCGGCGTTCGTCTGCCAGTCGGCACCGGCGCTGGCCATCTTGCTGCCGGGGAGAGCCTGCGGGATGCCGGTTGCGCCGCTCGAGGCGTTGTAGGCCTGGTAGTTCCAGCCGGACTCCTTGTTCCACAGCGCGACGAGGCAGCCGAACTGGTCATCGCCCCAGCCGTAGCCGCCGAGCATCCCGCGGGCGGACGCCTGGGCACCCGCGGGGCTGTTGTCGCCGGCCGCACCACCCGTCGCGTAGACGGGCGAAGGGCGGGCTGCGGCTTGTGCGGCGGCTGCGGCTTCCGCGGCGGCAGCAGCCGCAGCGGCTTCCGCCTCCTGCTTCGCCTTGAGAGCGACGGCGGCCTCGAGACTGCCGCGCAGCGCGGCGACCCGCTCGTCGACGGGCGCGACGAGTTCGGTGACGTCGAGCACGAGTGAGTCGACGATCAGGTCGGGCTGGTCGCCTTCGACGGCGAGCGACAGGCGGGATGCGACATCCGCGAGGTCAGTCGTATCGACGGACGTGTCGCCGACTCCGAGGTCGAGACCGGATGCCGCGATGTCGGCGGTGATCGACGCGGCCGCAGCGAGTGAAGCCTCTGCCGTCGTCACAGCGGACTCGCCTTCCGCCGAATCCGACGCCAGAGCCTCGGCCGTCGCCGACGGCGCAGGAGTCGAATACGACGCGTACACGTACGCCCCGAGACCCGATGCCTCCGCCCCCGAGACCGGGACCGCGGTCGTCACACCGAGGGTCGCGACCAGCCCGATGGCGAGTCCGCCGATGATGATCGCGGGGCGGCGGCGGGCGCGTCGCGCGGCGAGGCGCAGAGTGCGGCGGGCAGGAGTGAAGGGCGTCATCGAGCGCATGAAATCTGGTTCCGTATCGTAGGCCGCGCCTCGGGCAGGCGCGTTCGCGGCCGCTCGTGCGGACACAAGTCAGCGAGTCTGCCCGCCGAGTCTGGACGGTTCGGGTGCGTTTCCTGGGTGATCCGTGTGAGCGCGCCGGCCCTGAGCCACGGCTACGCTGGCCCCGTGCACCGCATCTACACGATGAGTTTCGCCTCGGTCTATCCGCTCTACATCCAGAAGGTCGAGCGCAAGAACCGGACGAAAGCCGAGCTCGACGAGGTGATCGAATGGCTCACCGGCTTCGACGACGATGAGCTCGAGCGGCACCTCTCCGAGCACACGACGTTCGAGGACTTCTTCGCCGATGCGGACCTCAATCCGAACGCCTCGCTCATCACGGGTGTCATCTGCGGCGTCCGCGTGCAGGACATCGAGGACCCCCTCATGCAGAAGATCCGCTACCTCGACAAGCTCGTCGACGAGCTCGCCAAGGGCAAGCAGATGGAGAAGATCCTCCGCGCCGCGTGACCCCGGTCGTCCGCTCCTGCACGTAGCCTGATCGGATGCCCCCCGAGTCGAACGTCGCCGAAGCGGCACGATCGCAGCTCGCCGCGGTCGTGGGCCGTCCGCGGGCGTACGACGGTCCGCGCACCAACGCTCGGCCGGCGGCCGTGCTCATGCTGTTCGGCGTGCTCGACTCTCAGGACAGCGGTCATGAGGCGATGGATGCCGCGGTGTCCCGCGATCTCGACGTGCTGCTCCTGGCCCGCGCTACGACGCTGCGTTCGCATCCGGGTCAGGTCGCCTTCCCCGGCGGACGCATCGATCCGGGCGACGCGGACGTCGTCGCGGCCGCTCTGCGCGAAGCGCGCGAGGAGACGGGACTCGATCCGGCCGGGGTCGAGATCCTCGGCACGCTCGAGCAGATTCCCCTGGACTACTCGCGACACCTCGTGACTCCGGTCGTCGGGTGGTGGCGGCATCCCTCGCCCGTCCACGTCGTCGATGTCGCGGAGTCCTCCGCCGTCTTCCGTACGCCTGTGGCAGACCTGCTCAACCCCGCGAACCGCGGCTCGATCATCATCCGTCGTGGCGGGCAGGAGTACCGAGGGCCGGGCTTCCTCGTGCCCGAGGGCGATGGTCATCAGCTCGTGTGGGGCTTCACCGGCATGCTCCTCGATGGACTCTTCGATCGCCTCGGCTGGACCGAGCCGTGGGACGACACTCGAGAGCTTCCCCTGCCCCTGGCCTGACGCGGTCACTCGGCGGTACGCGTGACGACCGCACCACGGCGGAGTAGGTTCGCCCTATGACCGAGCGCGAAGGCACGAACGAACCGGGCGGCGCCGACGAGATCGCCGCGGCCCACGACGCACTGCTCGCCGGACGAGCGGACCTCTCCGAGACGGACGCGCTTCACCTGCAGTCGATCATGGATCGGCGGTCGAAGGCTTTCGAGACGCTGTCGGACACGATGAAGAAGACGAGCGAGACTCAGCAGGACATCATCGACAACCTCAAGTGACGCGGTACGAATCGGAACCCGCGGAACTCGTCACGCAATGAACGGCTCGCCGTTGCGCGGGAGCACGTGCCCTGCCGGCGTCGCGAACGTGATCGGCAGACCGCGCGCGATCGTCGCGTCGGCGGCATCCATCGCCTGCACATGAACGTGCGGCTCGGTGCTGTTGCCCGAGTTGCCGCACGCGCCGATCCGCGTACCGACCACGACATCGTCGCCAGGGCGGACGACGAGCGACCCGCGGCGCAAGTGCGCCAGCAGCACGAACCGCCGGGCATCCTTGATCACCACGTGGTTGCCGGCGATCGCACCCGCGCCGCCCCGTACGCGTTCCCACTGCGTCAGCGCGTAAGCCGCGAGGGCGAAGGGCGACCGCCGGGCGATGTGGTCCTCCTCACCGTCGTGGGTCGCCACGACGGTGCCCGACAGCGGCGAGAGCAGGTCGACTCCGAAGCCCAGGAAGATCTCGGGTGCCTCGGTCGAGAACGCCGACCGCCACGAGCGGGGCGCGGTGCGCCCGCGCTCGTCGAGGGCGACGAAGTCGATCGCGTACGTCGTCGCGAACAGGTGGGTGCCATGGCTCGGCACGTGGTCGGCCGGGCTGTTCTGCGCCATCCACCGCCCCGTGAACGGGAACGACAGCTCGACGCCCGGCGCGGTCATGGCGCCCACCGTACCGTCTGCAGCTACCTGCCGTCGCGGATGCCGCGGGCGAACCGCTCGACGTTCTCGCGCATCGTGTCGATGCGTCGCTGCCGGGCCGCCTCGACGTCGAAGCCGAGGTAGGCCTCGCGCGGCTGCTTGCGGGCGTTCTTGTTGCACTCGAAGTTCGCGCAGACGAGCGTCCCGACGGTGTCGCCCTTGCGGCCGGCATCCCCGGTCCGCTTCGTGTTGAACAGGACGACCTCGTTCGGCAGCTCGATGTCGTTGCACCACGAGCACTGTGCGCGGGCGTTCGGCGCCCGCGAGAACTGCCGCAGGATCAGACCCGCGAGTTCGCCGTCGAGCTCGAGCACGACGTAGCCGAGGTTGTCGAACTTCGCGTCGCGCCAGCCGAGGAACTCGCGCTTCTCCCAGTCGATCAGATCGAGATCGGGGAGGGTCAGCTGTGCACGTTCGCGTTGGGAGGCGTTCAGGAAGGATGCCCGGATGCGGGCGTCGTCGATGGGACGCATGAGAGAGCTTTCTGGATGTGAAGAGTGAAGGAGAAGGGAATCGAGCCTCAGGCTCGCTGCACCATCGACGCAGAGCGCGTCGACAGCCTCCTCACGCCCGCGGGCATCACTTGATCGTTCACGACGACGAGCCTACGCCGCATTCCTGGGCGTCGGCGGAAACACCCGGCGCAGCACGAGCCGCTGCCCGAGCGTCCACGCGACGGTGACCAGCAGGTAGAGTCCCGCGGCGAGCGGTACGAAGATCGCCACGACGGCGGTCGCGAACTGCAGCACCCCGATGAGCCCGATGGGGATCGACGGGATCGACGATCCCTCGACGGGCGGTACGGGCTCGGGCCGGAGCAGGCGCCGCGTGAGCTCGCCGACACCGGCGATGAGCAGCACGAGCACTCCGAAGACGGTGATGGACGAAGCATCCATCGCCCCTCCGGCGAGCGTGCCGGCGAGACTCGACCCGAGCGGCACGCCGAACAGCGTCTCGGTGAGCAACGCGTTCGGGTGCCCCGCGATCATGGGGTGCAGGAAGATCGCGTACAGCACGCCGACGATGGGCGCCTGGATGAGGATCGGCAGACAGCCGGCGAACGGCGACGTGTTCTCATCGCGGTAGAGCTGCATGGTCTCGCGCTGCAGGCGTTCGGGGTTCTTGCCCCAGCGCTTCTGCAGTTCGCGAAGTCGCGGCGCGAGCCGTGCGCGCGTCTGCTCGGCTTTGGCCTGCGAGATGCCGGTGGGGATGAGGGCAGCCCGCACGAGGAGCGTCACGAGGACGACGGCGAGGGCGGCGGATGCCGCGGTGAGCGGCGACAGGAGGGTGCTGAGCCCGACGAGCCCCGAATAGGCGAGGTCGAGGATGAAGGCGATGGGTGGAAAGGCGAAAAGGTCCAAGGGAGTGTCCGTTCGTGGAAGCGATCAGGGATTCAATCGACCACGAAGGGATGCCGCGGCCCACCCTCGAGGGGTGGCGCGCGGACTCGGGCTACGCGGCCGAGGCCGCGAAACCCGGGGCTCGGGGGCGTGGATGGCCCGAGGCGTCCGGATCGCTCTGCGCGAGCGGGGAGGAGACGTCGATCGCGCGCGCGGGGTGCGCGGGTGAGGCGCTCTCGGCGTGGGGGACGGCGACCGCGAGGATCGTCGCGACGACGACCGTCGCGGCAACGAGTGCGATCGCGATGCCGAGCGCACCGAAAGCCGCGACGTCGGGTGTCGCGGCGAGGTGCACCGTCGCGAGCAGCAGGTGCAGCGCGGCGTTCAGCGAATCGAACACGATGCTCACGCTACCGGTCGGACCCGCCGGTCACCGTTCGCGGTCTGCGGTTTCGCGTACGGCATAACCCGGGCGATCAGACCGCGGGGGTCCACCCCAGGCTCGGCGCGACGTGCGTCGCGAACGTCTCGATCACCCGAAGATTGAACGCGACACCGAGCTGAGACGGGATCGTCAGCATGAGCGTGTCGGCGGCCTGGATCGCCGCATCCTGCTGCAGCTGCTCGATGAGCACGTCGGGCTCGGCCGCATACGTCTTGCCGAAGGTCGAGCGCATGCCGTCGATGATCCCGATCTGATCGCCGTCCTGCCGCCCACCGAAGTACATGTGGTCTTCCGCCGTCACGAGAGGGAAGATCGACCGGCTGACCGAGACGCGCGGCTCGCCGGCGTGTCCTGCCTCCCGCCACGCGGCCCGGAATGCGTCGATCTGCTCGGCCTGCAGGATGTCGAACGGTCGGCCGTCGGCGGAGGTGAGCAGGGTCGACGACATCAGGTTGACGCCGACGCGGCCCGCCCACTCGGCCGAGTCGCGGTTGCCCGCGCCCCACCACACGCGCGAACGCAGGCCGGGGGAGTGCGGCTCGATCCGCTGCGGCCCCGACGCGCCGCCGAAGGGCGATGACGGGTCACCCGAGGCGAGCCCCTCGCCGTCGATCGCCCGCAGGAACAGGTCGAAGTGCTCACGTGCGAGGTCGGCGCCGCGAGGGTCCTCCGAGCCGGTGTAGCCGAACGCCTCGTAGCCCCGCACGACCGTTTCGGGTGAGCCGCGCGAGACGCCGAGTGCGAGCCTGCCACCGGAGATGAGGTCGACGGATGCCGCTTCTTCCGCGAGATACAGCGGGTTCTCGTATCGCATGTCGATGACGCCCGTGCCGACCTCGATGCGCTGAGTACGCGCCGCGATCGCGGCGAGGAGCGGCATGGGAGACGACTGCTGCCGGGCGAAGTGGTGCACGCGGAAGTACGCGCCGTTCACACCGAGCTCGTCCATGCCCTGCGCCAGGTCGATCGCCTGGAGCATCGAGTCGCCGGCGGTGAGCTGTCGCCCGCCGCCGAGGGGGCCGTAGTGGCCGAAGGAGAGGGTTCCGAAGCGCTGCATGTCGTACGCAACGGTAGCGCCGCGGCATCCATTCCGGTGAATGGATCGTTTCTTCGCGTGCGCATCGGGGTGTAGCGTGATGCCTCGATCGCACCGTCGGTGCCCGTCCGGAGGGAGGAATGATGTCGACAGTCTTTGTCGTGCGTGCCGTTCACTCCCACGACCACCTTGTTCTGAAGAACACAGTCCCGAGGTCATCCGCTGACGCATAGTAGATGACCTCCCCTTCCGGAGATCATCCACCATGAACGAACGACGACCCTCGCAGGCGTTCGAAGACTACTTCGGCCTGCTCGAAATGCCCGACGAACCGGGACCGGACCAGCGATGGTCGACCTGGCCGTCGAGCGCCCCCACGGAGCGCGGTCCGCTGCCGCATCCCGATTGGCTCGTGACCGAGTCCGCGGCGTGGGACACCGAACTCGGCATCGTGAAGACGGGCAAGGAGGCGGATGTCTTCCTGATCGAACGCGCCGTGCCCGGCGAACCCGGGGTCCTCCTCGCCGCGAAGCGCTATCGCGGAACCGATCACAGCGACTTCCATCGCTCGGGGCGCTACGAAGAGGGCAGGCGCATGGAGAGCTCTCGCGACTCGCGAGCCGTCCAGAAGAAGTCCGCTTACGGGCGATCCGTCGCCGCCGCCCACTGGGCGCTCGCCGAGTTCGACGCGCTCACGCGCGCCTGGCATGCGGGCGTGCCCGTGCCGTACCCCGTGCAGATCACGGGCACCGAGGTGCTCATGGAGTTCCTGGGCGAGGGCCGCACGGCCGCGCCGCGGCTCGCGCAGACCCGCCTGCGCGGCGCTGCGCTCGAAGGGCCCTTCGCCCAGGTGCGCGACATCCTGCTCTCCTTCGCACGCGGAGGGTTCGCGCACGGCGACCTCTCGGCCTACAACCTCCTGCTGCACGGCGACCGGGTCATCGTGATCGACCTGCCGCAAGTGGTCGATCTGTCGTTCAATCCCGCGGGCGCCGACTTCCTTTACCGGGACGTCGTGAACGTGTGCACATGGTTCGCGCGCCGGGGTTTCGACGCGGACGCCGAGAAGGTGTTCGCCGACGCGCTCGCGGAGATGTGGTGATCACCGCTCGTCGAGGTCGGCGAGCAGCTGGACGGCGGCGGCGGTGTAGTCGCTGATCCAGCGATCGTGGATGCGCTTGATCGGGAGTGGGGCAAGTGACAGGTGCCGCTCGCGCCCGACCTTGCGACCCGTGACGAGGTCAGCGGCTTCCAGGACGCGAAGATGCTGCAGGGCCGTCGTGCGGTCGATCTCGGAGAAGAGCTCGCACAGCGCGCCGGTCGTGCGCGGCGACTCCTTGAGCACGTCGAGCATGCGCCGACGGACGGGCGAGGCGAGCGCTTTGAAGACTTCGTCGTCATCGGCGAGGGGCTTGCGCGCGGCATCCATCATGTTATAAAAATACAACATGTCTAGCGAACTCACCGAACTCTCGTTCACCGTGTCGGGGCGCATCGCGAAGCCGATCGCCGAGGTCTACGAAGCGGTCGCCGATCCCGCTCAGCTGTCGAGATACTTCACAACCGGCGGGGCGAGGGGCCGACTCGAACCCGGCGCCGACGTCACTTGGGACTTCCAGGACTTCCCTGGGGCGTTCCCCGTCGATGTCATCGAGGCCGATCCACCGAACCGGATCGTCATCCGCTGGGACGGGGAAGCGACCGCGGCCGGCGACGGCAAGACGACGACCACCTTCGCATTCGAATCGATCGACGACGGTGCCCGCACGCTCGTCACGATCACGGAGTCATCGTGGCAAGCCACCGAGGCCGGGGCGAAGATGGCATTCGGCAACTGCGAAGGATGGACCGGGATGCTGTCGGCCCTCAAGGTCTGGGTCGAGCACGGCATCAATCTGCGCGACGGGTTCTACCGCTGACCGCTCTGCGATGATCAGCGCTCGAGCAGGTGCACGTCCATGTGCTGCTCGTGCCACCACGTGTCGCCGCCGTCGTTCGAGCACCAGCCGTCCCACTCGAACGACTCCGTGGTGATGTCGTGGAACATCCAGGTCACCATGCGGCCGTCCGCCTGCACTCCCTGGAGGCGGATGTCGTCGCCGTCCGCCTCGGCGCTCAGGACGACGTGCTCGGCCGCGCGCGGGCAGAACCACACGACGCGCCAGCCCACGCGCGCATCCCACGTCCGCACCGTCGTGCCGATCGCCTCACCATCGTCATTCGTCAGCACGTCCTGCACGCCGCGACCGCCGATGATCCACGAGAACGACCAGTCGAGTTCGCTCTTGGTCCATTCGCGGGTGGCCTCGGAGTAGAGGCTGTTGCGGACGCGCCAGCTGCCGATGAACGGCGCGAAGAGCTGAAGTTCGGTGTCTTCGGGTGCGTCGGTGGTGATGAGGTCGGATGCGAAGCCCATCCGCGCAGGCTACTCCGTGCACCAGGAAGCCCCGCATCCCGATGGGAACGGGATGCGGGGCTCCGAGTTCGGATGTCATGGCAGTGGACGACGGGTGTCGTAGTCCATGACGGTCGGGATGGGGCTGGACGGATCACCGCCCATGGCGGCGATCGTGGCGATCGCTCCGACCAGACCGACGATCGCGACGAAGAAGATGAATGCCATCTCGGGCCTCCTCTCGAGTGTGGTGTTCAGTGCTGGAGCGCGACGCGGAAGGCGAGACGCTGGGGGAAGAGCGCGCGTGCGCGTTCTTCGGGGCGAGTCCGTCGTGCGTGGCGCTCGGCGGCCTCGCGGCTGACCTCGACACTGTCGGGCAGGAAGTAGCCGTACATCAGGGGGTGCATGATTCACTCCTTCCGGCGTTTCGCGGTGACGATCAGGTACTCCCAGGGCATGACGTCGCCCTCGAAGAAGCGATCGCCGAGCGCTGCCATGTCGGCATCCAGCGCCGCGACCTTCTCGGGGTCGTCGGCGATGAACCGGTAGACCGCGATCGTGGGCCCGTAGTTGGCCTTCATGAAGTCCCGCAGCTCCGCGCCGCTCGCGAACCGGTCGACGATGAGCGCCTGCTGGTGCGCGACGACGTCCTCGACGCGGTCGCCGAAGAGTTCCCGCACGTGCTCGACGCTGCCCCACAGTGGGGCGGGCGAGGCGCCCGCGGGGGGCGGCGGTGCGTAGGGCTTCATGGTCGCGAAGAGTTGTCCGATGAAGCCGCTCGGAGTCCAGCTGAGGACGCCGATGGTTCCTTCGGGTCGGCAGACGCGTGCGAGTTCGTCCGCTGCCAGCTGGTGGTGCGGAGCGAACATCACGCCGATGCTCGACATCACGACGTCGAAGTCGGCATCCGCGAACGGCAGAGCCTCGGCATCCGCCGTCTGCCAGACGATCTCGAGCCCTTCGGACTCGGCGTCGGAGCGGCCGACGGCGAGGAGCTCGGGCGTCAGGTCGGTCGCGACGACTTCTGCGCCCCGTCGAGCAGACGGGATCGCCGAGGTGCCCGTGCCGGCGGCGACGTCGAGCACACGCTGTCCGCGCTGCACGTCGAGGGCCTCGACGAGGACGCCGCCGAGCGTGTGGACCACTTCGTCGACGACCGTGGGGTAGCTGCCGCTCGCCCACATCGCAGCGTGCTTCGCCTTGAGTGCGCGGTCCTCATCAGTCGCCGTGATGATGTGGGTGGTGCTGGAAAAGGATGACATCTCGATTCCTCCTGTTGTGGTTGGTGGTTCCACGGTAGGAATCGGGCATGCCCCCGCACATCGGCGCCGACGCGCAACGGCCCCGTCGCTCCGAGGTGCCGGATGGCGGCTGACGCGTACGCGTTGCGCGCTGCTCAGGAGGTGGAGAGCAGTCGCGCGACCGCCGCCGTGCGAGCCGTCCGACCGCTCAGCCCGAGCTTGGCGTAGACGTTCTGCAGGTGCCGCTCGACCGTGCGCACGGAGAGGAAGAGCTCGGCCGCGATCGCGTCGTTGTCGAATCCTGCGGCGGCCAGCCGCAGGATGTCCAGCTCGCGCGGAGACACGAGGGAGGCGACGTCGTCGGAGTCGACGACAGGACGCGCAACCGCGCGATCGGGTTGCAGGAAGGCGGTCATCTCACGCATGAAGACCGGCCATGCGGGCTCGTCAGCGAGCACGATGTGATTGCTGCTGTCGAGCCCGACGAGACGGGCGCCGCGGATCTGCGACGCGAGGGCCCGCGCGTGGTGGAACTCGTTCATGTGGTCCTCGCGACTGTGGATGACCAGTGTCGGCAGGTCCAGCTCCGGCAGGCGCCACGTCGAGTCCTGCGTCTGCCGCTGCGACCGTGAGATGACCGCGGTCTCGGCGTCGCACGCGCGCTGCTGCAGATCGTCGATCCAGCGCATCTGCTCCTCTGTGCCATCTGGGATCATCATGCTGCTGAAGACGCGACGGAACTCCGACGTCGGTCGCGCCCAGCCGACGCGGATGAGCGCCTCGAAGGCCGCGTACATCTCGAGGTCTTCGGGCGTCGCCGCCGCGTGCGCGCCGGAGTAGCTTCCATAGAACGCGAGCCGCGTGGGGCGATCCGGATGCCGCGCCGCATACTCGATCGCGACGGGGCCGCCCTGCGCCATCGCCATGAGCGCGAAGCGGTCGAGCCCGGCATCCTCCACCACCGCCTCGAGGTCGGCGACGCGGGCGTCGAGGCTGTGGTCGGTGACGCCGCGGTCGGACAGGCCGTGGCCGCGCTCGTCGTAGCGGATGACGGTGGCGATCTTGCCGAGCTCGACGAGGTAGTGGCGCCAGACGGGGCTCTCCCAGTCGAACTGCAGATGGCTCAGCCAGCACGCATCGATCAGCAGGGGCGGTCCCGATCCGTGGACCGCGTACGCGATCCCGACGCCGTCCGTCGAGCGCGCGAAGCGGATGTCCTGCACGACATCGGCCCTCAGCGTATCCACGCGGACATCATAGGAGCCCCGGCGCCGCCCGTCACCCGCCCAGTTCGCCCGGGTGGGTGAGCCGCCACCAGTCGGTCGGCGGCTCGATCGTGCCGTCGATGACGACCGGCACGCGGACGGAGCTCGGTCCGGCGGTCCAGGTGAGCTCGCCGACGACCTCGCCTTCGGCGAAGGTCCTCGGCGTCTGCATCTTCACGGACGCGGTGGCCGTGGTATCGGACCACACGAGGATCTTGGCGTCCGCACCGGCGACGATGCGCGCCGAGGAGCCCCACGGCGTCGTGAGGGCGCCGAGCTGGTCGCCCTCGGAGGTGACGGCCAGCCGCTTGAACCCCGCGCGGATTCCGTCGAGGACGCCGATGACGCCGTTGTTCACGGACTGGCGCGTCTGCCCTCCCAACACGACACCCGTCACCTGCAGCGGCTCGTCGATCCCCACGTCGAGCGTCGCGGTGTAGAGGAAGTTGTAGCTGCCGTCGCCGAGGTTGCCCGTCTTCAGCCCCGTGATGCCCGAGGTGCCGAGGAGCGCGTTCGTCGTGGGCGCGCCTCCGAGCTGTGGGAGGGACGGCGTCGCGGCGATCTCGGCGACGACGGGGTTCGCCGCGGCGAGCTTGCCGATCGCGAGGACGTCGGCCGGCGTGCTCGTGTTGCCGGGGCTGATGCCGGTGGGCTCCACGATCGTGGTTCCGGTCAGGCCGTGCGCGGCGAGCCACGCGCGCGTGGCTTCCAGGAACGCGCTCTGCGAGCCGAACGCCCAGTTGGCAACGGCTTCGGCGTAGTTGCATGCGGACGGGATGATCATGGCGCCGAGCGCCGAGCGCAGGGGCATCGTGGCGCCTGTCGGCATCGCGGCGATCGTCGCGCCCATCACGTAGTACTTGTCGTACAGATCGTGGTCGGCCTTGCTGAACGTGATGTTCGGCCCCGCTTCGCCCTCGGGGATCGGGTGGGCATCGAGGATCACGAGCGCCGTGACGATCTTCGTGATGCTCGCGATCGAGCGCGGCTCAGTCGTGCCGCTCGAGAGCCAGATCCCGCTGGCCGACTCGCCGAGGTATTCCTCGCCGCCCGAGACGCTGATCGCGGTCGACCCGTCGGTCGGCAGGGGTATCGCGGCAGGATCCCAGGCACGATCGACCGGTGTAGAGGTAGAGGCCTCGGGTGCGGGCAGAGGCGCCGTGAGTGCCCAACCGACGTACCCGCCGATCGACGCGAGCACGACGGCGACGATGACGCCCGTGACGATGAGTGCCCGGATGCGGCGGCTCCGGCGCACCTGCGGGTCGACGGCGACCGCCCCGGCACCCGTCGCCATGAGCTCGTCGAGCTCGGCGAACTCCTCGCGGGACTCGTCGTGCAGCGTCATCCCACTCCGTTCGGTCCGTCCTCCTCGGTCATCGTGCCGCACCCCAGAGGCCCGCGGGACGGTCGGGCGGGATCTGTGGAGAAGTCGTCACCCCGGGAATGGCCTCGGACGCGGACCGATCACGTCACCGAGATCAACGACCGCTGCCAGCCCGACGAGCCGTTCGGTGCGATGGGTGCGCGCTCCTCGATCTGCAGGTCGCCGTTCTTGTTGACGGCGCGCACGGCGACGTAGTGGGTGCCGGGCGTCGCATCCCATTCCATGACCCACTGCACCCAGGTGTCTTCGTTGATCGGAGTGGACAGGGTCGCCGGCATCCATTCACCGTCGTCGATGCTCACCTCGACGCGTTCGATGCCGACGGACTGCGCCCAGGCGACGCCCGCGATCGGGATGCGCCCGGCGGCGACGGGCTTGCCGATCTTGGGGGTGTCGACGCGCGACGAGAACTTGATGGGCGCTTCGGCGCTGTAGCCGCGCGGCGTCCAGTAGGCCTCGTCCTGCGCGAATGTGGTTACCTTCAGCTCCGTGAGCCACTTCGTGGCGGATACGTAGCCGTAGAGGCCCGGCACGACCATGCGCACGGGGAAGCCGTGTTCGAGGGGCAGCGGCTCGCCGTTCATCGCGACCGCGAGGATCGCGTCGAGACCATCGTCGGTGAGAGCCGAGAGCGGGGTGCTCGCGGTGTAGCCGTCGACGCTCCGCGAGAGCACCATGTCCGCGCCCGATCGAGGGCCGGCCATGCTCAGGATGTCGCGGATCGGCACGCCGAGCCACATCGCGTTTCCGGCGAGCTCGCCGCCGACCTCGTTCGAGACGCACGTCAGCGTGATGGCGTACTCGTCGAGACCCATGCCGACGAGATCGTCGAACGTGAGCTCGATGCGCTGTTCGACCATGCCGTCGATGACGAGACGCCAGGTGCCGGGGTCGATCGAGGGCACCGTGAGCGCGGTGTCGACGCGGTAGAAATCTGCGTTCGGAGTGAACAGGGGGGTGATGCCCGGCACGTCGAGCTCGGCGCCCGCCGGGATCGTGACCGTCGACCTCGCAGCCGGAAGATTCAGCGCCCGACGCGCCGCATCGACCGACGACGTCGCCATGCTGACCACGCGTGCCGTGATTCCGACGATGACGGCGGATGCACCGGCGATCCCTGCGATCACGAAGAAGCGCCTGCGGTCCATGCCACTCTCGGGCGTCCGTTCGCGCCACTCTCGCAGCCGCCGGCAGAGGATCGCGAGGACGATGGATGCCGCGACCGCCCCGATCACCGGAGGCACGAACGACAGCGGCGTGACACCTGCCCTCGTCACGATCGCCGCGATCGAGAGCGCGCCCGCGATCCCGAGTGCCACGATGCCGAGCGGGGGTCGCAGGAACTGCAGGACTCCCGCGATCGCCGAGGCGATGACGACGGCGAGACCGAGCCCTGCGAGCAGCGCGATCTTGTCGTACTCGCCGAAGGTCGCGATCGCGAACTCCTTGAACGGCTGCGGCACGATGTCGATCACGAACGAGCCGACGGCGAGCACAGGGCTCGCGTCGCGTGCGACGAGCAGGGCCAGGAGTTCGGCCACAGCCAGGAAGACCGCGCCGCTCACAACGCCGGCGAGCGCCGCGAGGAGGAGGGCCGTCCAGCGGCCGCGCTTCGTGTTCACGAGGGTCTCCTGCCGTCGGGTCAGGAGTTGTTCGGAGGTGGCGGGGGAATGGATGGATGCCGCGCGGCTACTCGTCCGCGAGGAAGACTCCGACGCGCTCGCCGTCATACGCGATCCGCAGAGCGGTGTCGTCGGGGAACTGCGCGCGCAGCTCTTCGGGCGAGGCCGGGCCGACCGTGAACTGCGCGATGGCGGGGAACGCGCCCGCGCCGCACCCTCCGAGGACGGTGAAGTCGATCGAGTAGCCCTGCTGGGAGTCGAACTCCTCGGGGATCTGATCGGTCGGGGCCATAGAGAAGCAGTTCGAGCCCTGCATGCCGAAGTACGAGTACCCGCCCGCCGTCTCGAAGATCGTGTATCCGTAGAACTCGAACGAGCGCGAACTGGGACCCGCTCCCATGTAGCCGACGGGCACGGTCGCCGATGTCGGCTCGAGCGTCGCGATCTGCGTCGCGCCGCCCGAGTCCGAGACGGGTGCGATGTACGTCAGCGAGAACGTGATCGCCGCAGCCGCGGCCGCGGCGACGGCCACCGACAGTCCCCACAGCATCTTGGTGAGTCGGGGGATGCCGCGGGGCGCGACGTCCGCGTGGGTGGGGGCGACCGCCGGCTCAGCGGGCACCGCGACCGGCTCGGACGGCACGGGGATCGGCTCGGACGGCACGGGGGCGGGAGGCGCGGCATCCATCGCCGGCTCCCTCGGCGCAGCGACGGGGGGTTCGACGACGGGGGGAGCAGCGGAGCGGGACTCGAGCTCGCGAAGGCGTTCAGCAGCGGAGGGATCTCGATGGATGTCGGCAGAGGGCCCGTATGCGCGCACTCGGAGCGCGCGGAGTTCATCCTGCGTGGCGTCGTCGATCTCATGCATCGTGACGCATCGTCTCATGCCGCGGCGTCGCGCGGTCGTCGGGATGCACGTCTGTGCACAAGTGCGGGCGCGGCTGCCTCAGCGGGATATCGTGCAGTCATGACCCACGTGCCGACCGTGCTGTTCGTCTGCGTGCACAACGCGGGACGATCCCAGATGGCCGCGGGATACCTCCGCGAGCTCGGCGGAGACCGCGTCGAGGTCCTCTCCGCGGGCTCCGAGCCGAAAGGCGAGATCAATCCGATCGCTGTTCAGGCGATGGCGGAAGAGGGCATCGACATCGCCGGCCACGTCCCGAAGGTGTTGACCGTCGACGCGGTGCGCGAATCCGATGTCGTGATCACGATGGGATGCGGCGACGCCTGCCCGATCTTCCCCGGCAAGCGCTACGAGGACTGGGAGCTCGACGACCCCGCCGGCCGCGGCATCGAGGAAGTCCGGTCGATCCGCAATGAGATCCGCGCGCGAGTAGCGGCGCTGCTGAGCTCACTGCCGACAGTGGGGGAGAAAAGCCCAGATGAGGCGTTCAAATTTGGCGGAGGATAGGGGATTCGAACCCTCATTTTCTGAGGTGCGAATGGCCCGTTTTCCCGCGTAATTCCGCGGTTTTCGCGAGGTCGCTCTCGTGGCACACCCGCATCCCCCTGCCTGAAGATGCAAGTAAATACGCGGGTGAATTTCGGTAAGTGTGCCTTAGCTGTGCCACGGGTGAGCCAGGCATGCAGACTCGGCTCGGCCCGTGATGCGACGCGTGTGCTCTCCGGACAGACTCACGGATACGTGACGCCGACGCCGACGCCGACGCCGACGCCGACGCCGACGCTAGGAGAGATCCAACGTTGGCGCGGCCGGCGCTGGAATGGCGTCCGCGAGGAGGTGCTCGACGAGCGCGTAGATGTTCGGTGAGAGGTTGTCGCCCGGATAGAACTCTTCGAGAAGGTCGTCGGCGTCAGAGGCGGTCTGTATCCCAACCACGGACAACAAGATGGCAACGTCGTCGGCGTCGCGGAGCGGTCGCTTCTCGACCGCGAGCAACTTCATCGCGAGGAACTTCATCGCGAGGAGCATGCGAGGGCTTCCGACCTGGACAACGATCCCTTCCTGGTCGTAGACAGTCACCCACTCCTCGCCGCGGCCGAACTGGTTCGGCAGGAAGATCGCGGCATCCTCATCCAGCCAGCCGTCCGGCCATCCGCGCTCAACTCCCACATCGTTCGCGATCGCGCGGACACGAACAGGAGGGGAGACCAGCGCGTCCACATCCTTCGTCGGAGGTCGGTCGGCGTCGATGGTCAGTGAGATCGCTACACCCCCGACGAGCTGGATCGTGGCCGCCTCGCCGGCGGTTCGCAACCGCTCGACGATGGTACGGAGTCCGGCGATGACATCGTCTCGGGAGAGCGTGGTCGGCACGGCGAGCGAAGTCCCTTCTGGGCGCCTACGCGCTCAGCAACTCGTTCTCTTCGATGAGGATGCCACGACGCCGGAAAGGATCAGCGACCTTCTCAGTGTCGGCTCGGATCGGCAGTGGGCGGGATGATCGCTGAGGCTCCCACGTCACATCCGGGTTCCCCTGTCTGCGCGTGACCCACGCGGGCAGCGGCGCGCCGGCCTCGGTGAGTCGATACTCGACGAGTGCCGCGACCGCGTCATCCCATCGCTTGCCGGTTCGTTCGGGTTCCTCGGCGGACAAGATGACGCGTGTGACCGGGTCCACTGCGATGAGGTCATCGGCGAGCTGGATGAATTGCCGGTAGGCGAGCCGGTGGTCGCCACTGTCGTCTGCCGCCGCGATCGCCGCAGCGCTTAGAGCGGCGGGTGTGCGACCGCGGACAGAGACCGGCACGAAGGTCACGCCAAGTGCGTCCGCGACTCGCTCGGCGGTGGCGGTCGTTGGAGTGCGTCGATCATGCTCGATCGCCGAAAGGTTCGTTTCGCCCACGCCGGATCGCTGCGCAACATCACGAAGGCTGACTTCTGAGTTGCGTCGTGCGCGGCGGAGCGAATCAACGATCGTCATGTTCAACCTCCAGACTTATCTAAGTAGATAATACCTCGATTACGCGCGCAAGAGCTGCGCCGCCCGAGTCGTGCCGAGTTCCTCGAATCCGACTGGGCGGTGAGGACATCCGCGCTCGTCATCGTCTTCAGGCCCCGTTGGAGGTACCTTGCAGCTGCCTGTGAGGTTCGCTTGCTCAACGCCTGTCGGCTAGGTCCTGTTCGCATCGTGAGCGTTGACCAGGGGACATCCTCACTCCGCAACTGTGCGATCAACTCATCCCGCTCTCGAAGCAGCGCGGCCTCCTCGCGGTGTTTGCCTTCTTCTTCCAGATCGCGCTTGACGTTCTTCCCAAGTCGACTCGGAGTAGGTCCGGGGCGATCGAACTGGGTAGAAATCTGTAGTGCTCATCCCAGGGGGTCTACGCTGATCCGCACGCGATGACGCACACACGTTCTACGGTCGGAGACGGTATGTCGAGAGCCCCAGCGGCACCCCAACCATCACCCGCCGTGCGAGCGCGATCTTCCGCACTTCGCGCGTTGCCCTTCCAGGTGGGCAGCGTCTTGCTGGCCGTGGTGCTCGGATGGGTAGGACTCGCAACACAGCCCTGGCTTGCTGTCCTCCTGGCCGTGGCGCTGTGGGCGCCGGCCGCGGCCGAGCTGCTTCTGCGAACGACCATCCCTTGGGCGCTGCAGCTCCACTACATCCTGTTCATGATCGGCGGCCCCTTCGCGGGCAGCGCTCTCAATCTGTACGGGGCGCTACCGGTCTGGGACGGCCTCATCCACTTCGACTCCGGGGTGATGCTGGCTTGGCTCGGGATGCTGCTGGTTCGGCGCGCAGAGGAGTCGGCCGATGCGCCTCTCCCTCATTGGTTCTCCCTGACCGTCATTCTGTTCACGCCGATGGCGTTCGCCGCAGCATGGGAGATCTGCGAGTTCGCAAGCGACATCCTCATCGGCACCGTGTCCCAGTCGGGACTCGAGGACACGATGCGCGACATCGTCGCGGGAACATTGGGCGGCATGCTCGCGATCGCGCTGCTCGTCCTTTTCCGCAGGCCTCGTACGCTCGCGCCCGAATCCCTGCTGACGCGTCGCGCCGACATTCGTGAGACCTGAAGCTTCTTCCCTGCCGGCAGTCGTGCTGCGCGAAGGTGAGGCGGGCGGCATCCAGCGGGAATCCCCCATGGAGGATGATGCGGCATCCGGTGTGCCTCCATAGCGTGTCCCCGACGCAGTCGAGTGATGGAGGTCGCACGTGACGATTCGATCGGCGAAGCCGAGTGTCCGGCTCGGCGGACTACTCGCCGTGTCGCTGCTGACGGTGGGAGCACTTGCGGGTTGCGCGGGCGGGGCATCCGAACGTGATCGCGCGCAGGCGCGCGTCACGGCCAAGGAGAAGGCTGTCGCTGATGCCGAGGCATCGCTCGCAACCGCGTCGGCAGCATTCTGCGACGGAGCCGAGACCTACGTCCTCGCGCTGGACCGCTACGGCGACGTGTTGCGGTCGACGGCGCCGACGGTGGGGGACGTCACCGCGGCAGGCACCGACCTCCAAGAGCCGCAGGAGGATGTCGCGACGAGCGCCGATGCCGCGGTCGAAGCCCAGCTGTCGCTCACGGCAGCCCAGCAGGAGCTCGCCGACGCGCAGGCGCAACTGGCCAGGGTCGAGGCATCCGGAGCTCCCGTCGCCGAGAGCTCGCCCGTGCCCACGCCGGAGCCGCTCGCTTCTTCCGCGTCGGTCGAGCGCGTCAAGCAAGCTCAGTCCGACCTCGATGCGACCCGAGCGGGCATCACCGAGCAGACGCCGCTCACCGACGCATCCGAACAGTTCAACGCCGCCGTCGTCTCACTGGAGTGGGCGTGGCTGGCGCTCTTCACCGATGCCGGCTGCCCTTCCGATGAGCAGGCGTTGCAGACGCAGGCTGCGGTGACCGCCTATGTCACCGCGCTTCAGCTCGACCTCGCGACCGCCGGCCATTACGCCGGGACGATCGACGGGATCTACGGGCCCGAGACCGTGGCCGCCGTCGAAGCACTGCAGACGGCCAACGGCCTGCCGGTCACCGGGACCGTAGACAGCGCGACGGCGGACGCGTTGCACACCAGCCTCCTCGTCATCGACGGTGCCACGCAGCAGGCCGAGCTCGCCACGACGGCGGCCGTGCAGCAGACCCTAGCGCTCGCGGGATTCTGGGACGGCCCCGTCGACGGCGTGTGGACGCCCGAGCTGACCGAGGCGGTCAAGGACTTCCAGATCGAGCTCGGCGTCGAACCGACGGGAACGGTGGATGCCGCGACCATCACGGCCTTCGAGGCCGCGCTGGCCGAGCTGATGGCGCCGACGCCCGAGCCGAGCGCTTCGCCCACCCCCTGAGTGGACGCATCGGGCGGTGACTCGCTCAGTTCTCGGCTGCCCCCGCGCCTGGGAGCATTGATCCCAGCCAGGGAGGGCGGTGTTCGGGATCCCGAGGGTACCGCCGGTGGTCAACGGCGAACTCCGCCGCGCTCGGCAGACCATCCGGAAAGGGCGGCGGCTGCTCATAGTTGAACCGGGCGGAATAGGAGCCGGCGCGATCGATTCGGATAGTCGCGCTCCACCATGTTCCTTTGCCCGGTTCGTACATCTTGTCGCGCAGTTCCTTCAACAGATTCTCGGCGTGTTCGGGCACGGCAATCTCTTGGCTTTCCGCCGAGCGTGTGTGCAGCGTGAGGCGGGCGAAACTGCGGTCGCCGACAGCGTCGTACTCCGCCTCAGCCGTCGCGAACCCGGGTGCGAGGAAGACCACGAGGACATTGCAGACCTCCTGGACGATCGTCCGGTCGATGAGCACCTCGCGCTGAGTCATACACAGGATTGTCCGACGCCCCACCACCGTCGGCATCACCCTTGTTGGATGACCTCGATGCGCGTGTCAGGAGACTCTCACTGCAGGTCGGAAGGCGAATTCCTGGACGGTGCGCCGTCGGCCGCCAGGAGGCCCAGCTGCCGGGCGCGGACGATTGCAGCGTTCCGATCCGCGACGCCCATCTTCCGATACATATGCGCCAGATGAGATTTGATCGTATTGACCGAGACGTACCATCGGTCGGCGATCTCCACGTTGGTGAGTCGCGTGGGAAGAAGATCCAGGAGCTCTACCTCCCTCGCGGTCAGAGCTGTAGGCAGCGACTCCGTCCCCGCACTCGAAGGTCTGGCCATACGGATGAGCTGCTCGCGAAAGTGACTTGTCGGACCGGGGAGTGCTTTGACGAGTTCGATAACGGCACGCCCGGCCGCGAGGATCGGGTACTTCAGGTTCTCGCGCTCCGCGAGATTCAGAACGTCGCTCAGCTGCCGCCGCGACTCGACGCCACGACCCTCCGCCGATGCGAGCCACGCAGACGCAAGGCCGTACTCGACGGCGGCGGAAGGGAGCGAGGCATCGGCGACGTAACACACGCCATCGATCAGGCTGCGCGCCTCCGTGATGAGGCCCAGTTCGATGAGAGAAGCGACCTGCTCGAACGCGATCGTCGACCAGTGCGATTCGAGATGCCGGCGTGGATCGCGGGGCGCGCCGCTGAGTCGCGCGGTCCGCCATGCCAGCGCCGACAAACCGCGCGCGACGAGGGGCGGGGGTGCTCCCTGGGGCTCGATCGCGGCGGACTCGGTTCCCCGAGGGTCGACGAGCGCGGCGGCAAGGTGGGCGACCCACATCAGCGGCGCTCGCTGGTTCACTGCCGCTCGAATGTTGCCTTCGTGCAAGGAATAGGCCCCGGCTTCCGACTCGCCGCGTTGGACGGCGACGATCGCTCGTGCGATATGGGCCTCGGCCGGCGAGGGGTGCGAGAGGAGGGAGAGCTCGCGTGCGAGTTCCAGCGCGTCTCCCGCCAGCGTCGTCGCATGATCGAGGCGGCCGCTCCATGCTTCGATGAGGGCGAACGTGCCGACAATCTGAACTCGATAGGGGCCGTAGCCACTTCCTTCGCTGGACAGGGCGGCTTGGATCGCTCCCCGCGCTTCGGGGATGTCCCCTTGAAGAAAATGCGCGCGGCTCAGTGCCACGCGACTCACGGTCTCGAGCAGGGCGGGAGTGGTGAGCCCCAGAAGGTTTGGCGGGTCTGCGTGTGGATTGTCGGCGAGCAGGGTGAGCGACCGTCGCGCGACGCCGAGGAACTGGTCGGGCCGCGGCTGGAAGTAGACGCACGTGGCGAGATAGCTGAGAGCGACTTGCTGGCCACCGACGTCGAGTACGCCGGCGGTCAGGAGCCGTTGCATGATCTCGACGGTGAGGGCGCCACGGCCACTCATCCCGACGACCATGCCGTAGAGCAGTTCGACCCGCGGGTTCGCCCACCGCACCTCGTCGGGAACCAGTGAGAGCCAACGCGCGACGGTAGTCGTGCGCAATTGCTCGTAGGTCTTCGGCCCGCTGGCCAACACGATGTCGCATACGTCATCCCAGGCCCTCGCACGGAGCAGGTATTCGACGGCGGTCGTTGTCTCGCCGCGCTGCAGGTGCCAGGCGGCTGCGGCTCGAAGCAGTGCGGACTCACGGTCGTCGCTCTCCGCGCGGATTCGAAAACGGAGGAGGTCGCGGAACAGGTGGTGGAACCGATACCACCCGATGCGGCCAGGAATGCTGACGATGAACATGGAGTCTCGCTCCAGTTGCCGCAGGTATCCATCGCCGTCCGTGACGCCCGCCACTGACTCGGCGAGGCCGGCGCATACTTCGTCCAGGACCGACAGTCGCAGGAGCGCCTCACGTCGTTCCGGCTGCTGTGCGTCGAACACTTCCTCCGACATGTAGTCGACGATCAGCCGGTTCGATGCATCGAGGTGCTCGATGAACCGCTCAGGATGCTCTTGGAACCTCATCGACAGTCCGCTGAGCTGAACCCCGGCCGCCCACCCCTCGGTGTGATGGGTCACCGCCGCCGCTGTGGCGAGCGAGACATCCGCTCCCGTGATGCTCTCAAGCACTCGAGCGGTCACCTCCGGCGTGAAGGCAAGTTCTGCCTGCCGCATCTCCACCAGACCGTGTCGGACGCGATGTCGACTGCGACCGATCTGCAGGTCGACCCGCGATGCGAACACGAAGTGCACATTCGGTGGCAGGCGGTCCACCAGGCGCCACAGGTCGGCGACGATCGCGCTGCCGGCGAGGTTGTGGAGGTCGTCGAACACGACCACCACGTCGTCCAGGCTGCTCATTTCGACCGCGAACGCTTCGATGAACGGTTCGCCCAGCCCCCCTTCGGGCGTTCCGATCGGAACATCGAAGGAACTCAACCGCGGATCGACCGCGGCGATGACCTCGATGAGATGGCGGCTGAAGATCGATGCGTCATGGTCCGACCGAGAGACGTCCAGCCAAGCCACCGAGTGGCCGATGCGGGCATCCATCCATTGCGCGAGCAGGACAGTCTTGCCGGAGCCGGCAGGCGCGACGAGCAGAGTTATCGGTGCTGTAGCACCGACATCGAGTTGCGCCCTCAATGAGGGCCGGTCAACCGCGTGCAGCGGGAACCGACGAACTTCGGTCATGGCGGGGGGCCTCACGTCCTGCAGTGCTCGGACGATCGAATCCTTGCACGCCGTGGACGGTCCCGACAGGAGGCAGGCGACATGTGGAGTAATACGGTGCGTCGGCTTACACATCGACCTTCCGCGATCAGATGTCGATCAGGTCTTCAGGTCTTGTCTAGGAACCAGCACCTCGCGGATGATCATCAGGAGCGACGCCATGATCGGCAAGGCGAGCAGTACCCCGAGAACGCCGGCGAGCGCGCCGCCCACGAGCGCGCCGATCAGGACCAGCGCGGCGGGGATGGAGACGGCCCGGTTCATGACGCGGGGACTGACGACGTACGACTCCACCTGGATGTAGACCAGGTAGCAGACTCCGAAGATGAGGGCCTGTGTGGGGCTGGAGAAGAGCGCGACAGCGGTCGCGAAGAGCCAGAAGATCACGGAACCGAAGAGCGGGATCAGCGTGATCACGAATGCGATCGACGCCATCAGCGCCGGGAACGGCAGTCCGATGAACAGGTGCAGAAGCAGGACGACCGCCGCGTTGATCGCTGAGAGCACGACCGAGCCGATGAGCGATTCACCGACGGATGCGGTGATCTGCTCGGTCATGACGGCCAGTCGCGGACGACTTCTTGCGGGAGCGATCGAGTAGAACGCGTCTTTCATGGCGGTGAGTGACGAGAGAAAGTAGAGCGTGAGGGCGACCACGATGAACATGCCGGTGATGAAGTTCACGATGCCGACACCGACGGCGAGCGCACCACCGCCGATCGCCGCGACGGTGCTGGGCTGTGCGATGAGCGCGGCGAGCTGATCGAGCGCTCCGCCGATCGCCGACTGCGCGTTAGCGGGGAGACTCAGATACCAGTCCGTGTGCTGAATCTCGGCCATCGCCACGGGGATCGAGGCGACGAACTCGCCGATCTGTTCCAGCACGGGCGGCAGCATCACGAGCAGGAACGCCGAGGCGACCAGCGCGAACGCCAAGAACACGAGCGTGATCGCGGTTCCGCGTTTCAGCCCCTTTCTCTCCAGCCAGCGGACGATCGGATCCAGTCCCAGCGCGATGAAGAGCGCCAGGAAGACGTAGATGAGGATCGTCGAGATCTGTGCGATCGCCGACCCCAGCAGCAGGGCGCCGAGCACGCCGATCGTCGCGGTGAACGCGACGATGAGCGGATGGTCGATGATCGCGAGGATGCCTCGCCGCGGCGCCGCGGCGAGGGACCTCGCCCGCTCGGGAGGTGCGGGCGAGGCATCCGCGCTTTCGGTCATGTTCGGTTCGTCACGACTCTTCGCGCAGCTCGCGCCCGTGGACGATGAGTGCGTAGATGACGAGGATGTCGATCGCGATCACGATGAGGGACCACCACGGTTGCGCCGGGATCAGCAGCAGCTGGCCGATCGCGCTGAGGATCAGCAGGATGATGGCGACCACCCGGGCCCAGGTCTGGCCGCCGATCACGGCAAGCCCGGTAAGGGCGAGCAGCACGCCGATGATCAAGTTCCACCATCCCCACCCGGCGACGTCGAACAGCCAGAGCGATCCCGCGGTGAGGACGTAGTAGGAGTTGGGGCCGATCACTGCGACCAGCCCCTGGACGATGCTGAAGATTCCGCTGATGAGGAGAAGGACGCCCGCGAAGACGACCCAGCCTGTCCAACTGCTTCGTGCGACTGTGCTCATTTGGTCGATCCGTTCTGTGTGTGGGGTCTCTGCGGCTCGCAGAGCATGGGTCACCGTAGTCCCACGGGTGGTCGTCTCCTCATCACCCCATATGGGGGATATTGCTCGCCTCGCCCGATACGCCGGTGGCCAGAGCGGGGCGAATCATTCCATCGGGATGACGAGATCCGCACCCGGTGCGCGTCACCATGTGCACAGCACGGCAACGACACGTACCCGGGAGATGGAAATGACCGCGCAGGTGGTGGAGATCGTCGTACGCGGACCGCTATGGCCGTCTGTTCTCGCCGCGCTCGATGACTTCACGGTCGATGCCGACGCCGATGGTCGCACGACAATCGTCGGTTCGGTAGCTGATCAACCGCAACTCGTGGGTCTGTTGGACATGTTCGGCAGTCTCAATGTCGAGATCATCAGCGTGAACCCTGCGCCGCGAGAGACGATGCGATGAGTGCCGAGAGCCCGAGCGCAGCCACCTTCAACCGACGGCTCGCGATCCTGCTCGCCATGGCGATGTTCGTCCTGGTCGTCGACACGTCGATCATGAACGTCTCGATCTCGGCAGTCGTGCGCGACATCGGCACCACGGTCAGCGGCGTTCAGTCCGCGATCGCCCTCGAGGCGCTGGTGTCGGCGGCCTTCATCCTGATCGGCAGCAAAGTCGGCGACCTCATCGGTCGGAAGCGCGCCTACATCATCGGGCTGCTCTGCTACGCCGCCGGTGCGATCGCGATGACGCTGGCACAATCACTTCTTCCCATCATCATCTTCTGGGCGTTCGTCGGCGGCCTCGGCGCCTCGCTTCTCCTCCCATCAATGCAGTCGCTCATCCACGGGAACTTCGAAGGAGCAGCCCAGAAGCGGGTCTATGCGCTTGTGGGCGGCTCTGCTGCCATCGCTGCGGCCGTCGGGCCGCTCATCGGCGGATTCATCACGACCTTCCTCTCCTGGCGGATCGCCTTCCTGCTCGAGGCGATCGTCATCGGAGTCGTCCTGCTCGGCATCAAACTCATCCACGACGTCCCGTACACGGGCAGCCGCAGGATCGACGTCGTCGGTTCGATCTTGTCCGTCGTCGGCATGGGCGGCGTGGTCATCGGCATCCTGGTGTGGCAGGAGGGTGAGGGCCCGGTGCTTCTCCTCATCGCCGTGGGGCTGCTTGGCTTGGGAAGTCTCGCTTACTGGTTGATTCGACGTAAGCGCGCCGGCAAGGCGACCCTGCTCGATCCGACCCTCTTCTTCTCCAAGCCGTTCCGGCTGGGAGTGACCCAGCAGATGATGCAGCAGATCGCGCTGGGCGGCACCATGATCGTTCTGCCCATCTATCTCCAGATGGTGCTCGGCTACAACGCGCTGCAGGCGGGACTCTCCATCGCGCCGCTGTCGCTGAGCATGTTCGCGATCGCGTTGCTCGCGGGCAGGGCGAAGCGCTCGCGGAGGCCGGCGACGCTGGTCCTCTGGGGCTTCGTCCTTCTCATCGTCGGGCTGGTGCTGCTGGTCTTCGTCGTTCCGCGCGCCGAATCCGGATGGCTTCTCCTTGGGCCGCTCGTCATCGCGGGCGTGGGTCTGGGGCTCCTTGTGTCGCAACTGAACAATTACACCCTGTCCCCGATCTCGGACGAACGAGTCAGCGAAGCGGCAGGTGTCAACTCCGCGGCCGGATCGTTCGGGCTGTCTTTCGGGCTCGCGTTCGCCGGCGCGATCATGCTCGCTTCGCTCGCTCTCGTCTTCACCTTCCTCGCGGATTCCAGCTCCGTGCTCCCCGCCGAGGACAAACAGCAGGTGGCCCAAGTGCTCGAGGAGGACGCGCAGATCATGTCCAACGAACTGCTCGCCGAACTCCTCGTCGACCAGCCGGAGGCGATACAGGGGGAGGTCATCCGCATCAACACGGTGGCACGTCCCATCGCCCTCCAGATCGCCCTCCTCATCCCGATCTTCGCGGCGCTCGTCGGCGTGATCGGCGCGCTCCGAATGCGGCGCGTTCCGGACCCCAAACCCTCCGGATCGGGCACAGAGACCCTCTTGGGCTGAACCCAGAACCCCGCAATCACTGAGATCGTCTAGGAGGACGACATGAACGAAGAGTCGGCGACCATCGAACCTCGACGGACGAAGCTCACACTCGTCAAAGCTGCCGGGGTCGTCGGCATGATCATCGGCGTCCTGCTGATCGTGGTGGGCGTCGTCGCCTGGATCGGTGTGACGAATCAGCTGACGGCCGAGAAGATCACCATCCCCGACGACGCCATCGCGTTCCAGGGGCAGCAGGTCACGGGGCCATTCACCGCCTACGTGCAGGCCGACATCATCAACACGCACGCCCTCAGCGCGTCGGGCGGCAAGACCTATGCGGAACTAGATCAGGACGACCCGGCACGAGCGACGGTCATGCAGGCATCCTTCCTGCGGGCGTCGTTGTTCACCTCAGTCGTGGCCTACGGGGTATCGCTCTTCGCCGTCGGTATGGGCGCGGTGTGCATCATCTTCGGATGGGCGATCGTGCGGCTCGCCGGAGCACCCGTGGTCATCAGACGGTCGACCGTGGCGGCCACCAGTGCATAGCTCCGCTCCCGAGCCTGCCGGCATCCATATCCCCCCAACAGGATGACGTGCCGCGTCATCGCACACGCATACGATCACCGCACCGTGATGAAAGCGGAGCTCGTGGTGATCTGCCGGGTCGCCCTCGAGCTCGACCTCGAAGGAGAGAACGATGGGTAGCAAGAACCTCGCGCTGGTGGTCGGATCGTACGACGACACCGCCGCAGCATCCGAAGACTACGAAGCCCTCAGAAGCGGCCAGGATTCCGGCGGATATGAGATCATCGGCGCCGTCGTGCTCGTCCGCGACAAGGACGGCAAAGTGCAGGTGAAGGAGCACGGTGCGCACTCGGTGGGCCACGGGGCGGCGTGGGGAGCGGGCGCTGGAGTGGTGGTCGGGCTCTTCGCGCCGCCCCTGCTCGCTGCGACCGCTGTCGGTGCGGGTATCGGCGCGATCCTCGGCAAGATCAAGAAGAGCCGCGACGAGAAGCGATTCGGCGTCGATGTGGACGAATATCTCGCGCCCGGGACGTCGGCGGTTGTGGCGGTCGTCGACGACAAGTGGGCCGACCGTGTCGAGAACGCGCTCACGCGTTCGGACAAGCGCATCAGCAAGGCGATCGACTCCGACGACTACGACAAGCTGCGCAAAGCGCTCGAAGAATCGGCCGACGACGTCGTGGAGCAGATCAACTCCTAACTCGATCGCCGGAACCGCGAATCGATGACCCCGGGAGCCTTCCCGGGGTCATCATCCTGTTGGGGTGATGACCGCCGCCCAGTGGAAGAGGACAGTGGGCCCTGGCGGGCGACCCCACGGATGGCGCTCGCTCCGATCGAACGAAAGGCAGATCATGATGACCGGCAGCTTTTGGGACTTCCTCCTGTGGATCTTCTGGTTCTACATCCTCTTCGCATGCATCTGGATCTTCATCACGATCATCATCGATCTGTTCCGCGACCACACTCTGAACGGGTGGGCGAAGGCCGGCTGGGTGATCTTCCTCGTGATCTTCCCGTTCCTCGCGGCACTGATCTACCTCATCGCCCGCGGTCGCGGTATGGCGCAACGTGAGCTCGAACGACGCGGGCAAGCGCAGAGCGAGACCAACGACTACATCCGCAGCGTGGCCGGCACGTCGTCCCCGGCCGGCGAGATCGAATCCGCCAAGAAGCTCCTCGACTCCGGCGCGATCACGCAGGCCGAGTACGACACGCTGAAGGCCAAGGCGCTCGCATAGCGGCGGCCTTCTCATCATGAGCATCGCGGAAGCCGCCCCGTCCGCTCCCTGGTTCACGCAAGACGCGGATGCGGTCGTCGCGGCCTTCGGCACGGACGCCCGCACGGGGCTCACGGGTGCGGAGGCCGCGCGCCGACTCGCAGAGCACGGTCCCAACTCGATCGCGTCCGAACCTCAGCCGTCGATCTGGCAGGTGGCTTTCCGCCAGCTGATAGATCCGATGAACGTGATGCTGGTCATCGTGGCCATCATCAGCCTTTTCATCAACCAGGTGAGCGTGGGCATCGTCGTGGGCGCCCTCGTGGTGTTGAACGTGTTCCTCGGAACGCGCCAGGAGATGAAGGCGAAGGCGTCGGTCGACGCACTGTCGAAGATGCAGATCCCGAAGGCGAGGGTCGTGCGGGACGGCTCGCTCCTGCAGATCGAGTCCACGAATCTGGTCGCGGGCGATGTCGTGGCGCTCGAGGCGGGCGACATCGTCCCCGCGGACGGACGCATCCTCCGCTCAGCCACCCTCGAAACACAGGAAGCCGCCCTGACCGGAGAGAGCGCGCCGATCGCCAAAGACGCCGGCACGATCGGCGACCCCGAAACAACTCTGGGCGATCGTACCGACATGGTGTTCCAGAACACGATGGTGACGCGCGGGACGGCGACCGTCGTGATCACCGACACCGGCATGAACACGCAGATGGGGCAGATCGCCTCGATGCTGTCGGCGGTCAAGCCGGCCAAGTCTCCATTGCAGCGCGAACTCGACTCACTGACGGGTGTTCTCGGGTGGATCGCCTGGGGCGCCGTCGCGATCATCGTCGTGACCGGTCTGCTCCGCGGCCAAGAGATCGCGTCGGTCATCCTGCTCGGCATCTCGATGGCGATCTCGGCCATCCCTACGGGCATGCCCTCGTTCGTGCAGGCGATGCTGTCCTATGGTTCCAGGCAGCTCGCCGAGCACAATGCCGTGGTCAAGAACCTCACGGACGTCGAGACGCTCGGGGCTACCAGCGCGATCAACTCCGATAAGACCGGCACCCTCACGATGAACGAGATGACGGTCGAGTCGCTCTACCTCGCGGGCGAGTGGTACTCCGTCGGCGGCACCGGTTATGAGAAGGTCGGCGAGATCCGCCAGGTGGCTGATCAGCCCAACCCCGACTTCTCGCCGCTGGCGCTCGGACTGACCCTGTGCAGCGACGCGACGGTATCCGACGACGGGGACGTCATCGGCGACCCCACCGAAGCGGCGCTCGTCGTGCTCGCGGCGAAGATGGGGGCGGATGCCGAGCTCACGCGCGCCACGTATCCCCGGTTGGCCGAGGTGCCGTTCGACTCCGCGTACAAGTTCATGGCGACCTTCCACGATGTCCCGCGCGGGGACTCGACCCTTCGAGTCGTGCTCGTCAAGGGCGGACCGGATGTCGTCCTCGACCGCTGCTCGACGGTCGCCACCGCCGACGGCCCGGTCTCGATCGACACGCAGCGCGACGTCGTGCTGGGAGCCAACCGGCGGCTCTCAGAGCAAGGACTGCGGGTGCTCGCGTTCGCGATCCGCCGGTTGCCGGCCGGTGCGCCGGTGCCAGCTGATCCTATGGCGGAAGTGACCGACCTCGAACTCGTCGGCCTCGTCGGCATCATCGACCCGCTCCGCCCGTCGTCGAAGGAGGCCGTGCGCATCGCGCACGAGGCCGGCATCGAGGTGCGCATGATCACGGGCGACCACGCGATCACCGCCGCCGCGATCGGAGCGAAGCTGGGACTCGGCCCCGGGGCGGCGAGCGGCGCTGAGATCCAGGCGATGAGCGACGATGAGCTCAAGGCGGCGCTGCCGAACCTGCACGTGTTCGGGCGGGTCACGCCCGAGGACAAGCTGCGCCTCGCGCGACTCATGCAAGAGGACGGCGCGGTCGTCGCGATGACCGGAGATGCTGTGAACGACGCCGCCGCGCTCAAGCAGGCCGATATCGGCGTGGCGATGGGCTCGGGCAGCGAGGTCACGAAGCAGGCCGGCAAGATGATCCTCGTCGACGACAACTTCGGCACGCTCGTCACCGCCGTGCGGCTGGGACGCTCGATCTACGACAAGATCGTCAGCTACGTCCGCTATCAGATGTCGCAGCTCTTCTCCCTCGTGCTGCTTTTCCTGGTGGCGAGTCTGTTCGACATCAACGACGGCGTGCCGCTCACGCCGATCATGATCCTGTTCCTCAACTTCTTCATCTCGATCTTCCCGGTCATCGTGATCCTGCTCGACCCCGCACCCGCGGGGATCATGCTGCTGCCGCCGCGCGACCCGAAGAAGACGATCGCGAACGGCGGCGCGGTCGTCCTCTGGTTCGCGTACGGCGGCGTGCTGTTCCTGATGACACTCGTGCCGCTGCTCCTGTTCCCCGATCAGCTGAGTTCCACGCAGCCCAACGCGCCCGTGACGATGACCTTCGTCGTCGCCGCGTTCGGCGCCATCTTCGGCGGACTCGCGATGCGCCGTGACCCCGAGTCAGGTTTGACCGCCCCGATCCTCGCCGCGGTGAAATGGCTGTCGATCCCGACCGCCCTCACCGTCGCGGCGGTCGAGATCGGCTTCCTGCAGCGCTTGGTGGGCACGGTCTCGCTCACGGGCAACGAATGGCTCATCGCGATCGCCCTCGCCCTCGTCGTGCCCCTCTTCGTCGAGGTCGAGAAGGCCATCCGCCGCGGACGCATCGCCCGGCGGCTCGCCTCGACGTGACTGAGCCGCGATCACGACGGAGCCGACGTTCATCGCGGGATGCCTTGCGGCCGGTGTTCCGGATGTTGCATGGATTCTGGAACAGGCGGGCTCAGCACTGAATCTGGGACAGAAAAATCCAGGTCGGAGTCAAGAAGTAGTTGGCGGAGGATAGGGGATTCGAACTGTCTTCTCTCCTTGCGTAGCCAGGTGCGTAGAGGGGTCGTTTGGCCAGTCCGCACAAGGGATCTCGGCTTTGTCCGCCGATCAGCCGCGACACCGAGAACCAGCGCTGTGCAACGGCGGTGTTGCATGGGCTGTTGCATAGAGGGGGAAACATCATGATCACTAGTCCGCCCAGCACGGAGGGCATGTGGCACGGAGCGAAGCATTTGGACGCGACGACAGCAGCGCGCTGGGCGGAAGCCCTGGAGGCGTTTGAGGTAGCTCAGGGGCACGTGAGCGAACAGATGCGCCGTCGACGGTTGAGGCATGTGCGCCGCTTCGCACTGTTCGCGAAGGTGTCACCGTGGCACGTGTCCCGCGATCTCGTTGACGCCTGGTGCGCCTCGCTCGCGCCGCTCGCCCCGTCGACGCGCACAGCGATGACGGGGGACGTGCGATGTTTCTACAGGTGGGCGATGGCCAGTCAGCGCGTGACGGCCGACCCCACGGCTCACACCGGACACAAGATGTTGCGCAGGCCAGTGCCCGAGCAATGGGACGCGCCTATTCTTGCTTTCGAGCGCTCTCTATGGGCGCAGGGTACGTCGCCCTCGACGGTGCGCGCTTGGGGCGACGGTCTGCGAGCGTTCGCGCGGGACCATGCACATCTGCAACCGTTCGCCGTCACCGTCGATGACCTCTACGAGTGGATGGCCGGCAAGCGTTGGGCGAGGGAGACTCGCCGCGGCCGTAAGTCGATGCTGCGGACGTTCTATGCATGGGCCGTCGAGACGGAGCGCACAACCGAAAATCCGACGCTGAAGCTGCCGAAGGTGAAGGCAGGCGATCCGGTGGCGCGGCCCGCGACCGACGCTGAGTATGCCACTGCTCTCGGCGACGCGGATCCACGATGGGGGCTCGCGCTTCGGTTGGCGGCTGAGCTCGGGCTCAGGCGGGCCGAGGTCGCGCGGGTTCACACGAGTGATCTTGTGGACGACGGAAACGGAGCGACGTGGTTGACCGTACATGGCAAGGGCTCAAAGCTTCGGCGTGTACCGATGCCCTGGTCGCTCGCTGCGGCGGTGCGGGCGCACGGCCCGGGCTATGTGTTCCCCGGCCGAATTGTCGAGCGACAGGCCCACGTGAGCGCCGAGGGGCATTTGTCGCCGAGGTATGTCGGTAAGCGGCTCGCCGAGCTGCTCCCAGCCGGAGTGACGATGCACGCGCTGAGACATCGGTTTGCGACGAAGGCGTACAACGTCGATCGCGATGTATTCACAGTTCAGAAGCTGCTTGGCCATGCTTCGCCGGCCACGACGCAACGTTATGTTCAGGTTGCCGACGACCGCATGCGCGCCCTCGTCGAGGCGGTGAACGGTCGATGAGCCTCGAACTGTCACCCGAGGACGAAGCGGCGCTCGCGCGGAGGATCGATTGCCCTGTGACTTGGTGTTCAGGTCGGTGGCTCGATCACGGCGGCGATGGAGAGCCGCCTGAGCGGTGGCTCCACGCCGACGACGACGGCATCGATCTGCCGCACGGTGCGATTCTCTACCAGTCTCAGGAGGGCGCCGGTCCCGGGTCTGTGATGCTCGTGAACGACAAGATGGAGCTGGCGACAGCGGCCAGCATGACGGATCTCATCAGAATTCTGCGCGCACTCGCCGACGCCATCGAGCTCGTCGAGGGGAATCGGCAGAGGTGAAGTAACAGCCAGCCTCAGCGGGTGGCACGCGATGGAAGGATAGCGACATGACCGAGCGCCCAGATCTCCCCTACCGCGAGATCACCTCCTACCGCGACGGCTGGCTAGCGGAGATCTCGTACTTCCCCGACACGATGGAGAACGAGCCCACCGACGACCAGGATGCGCTGCAGACGCTTTTGCGCGCCGCCGCCTTCGAGACCGGCGCTGTCGAGGATCTCTACCAGTCTGAACGCGGCGCCACGCGCATGATCGCCGAGGAGGACGAGGGGTGGGAAGATGCACTCGCCCACGCCGGCGCCGGCGCCGGCGACCACTTCAAGGACCAACTCAACGCCTACGAGTTTGCCCGCGACTACGCCCACGGCGCAGGAGAACACCCCATCAACGAGGCCCTCATTCGCGAGGTCCACACGATCGCCACCGCCAGCCAAACCACATACGACACCGACGCTGGCCCCAAACCCCTTCATCACGGCGAATACAAACGATCAGCCAACTACGTCGTCGATCGTTTCGGCCGCCGAAAGTGGTACTGCCCACACGAGCGGCTCCCCGCCGAACTCCGAGCCACCATCGACATCTACCGCGAACTCGAAACACGTAACGCTGCCCCCACAGACAAAGCCAGAGTGCTCTCCGCCCTCCTCCACTGGGCAATCGCACACATTCACCCCTTCGAGGACGGCAACGGTCGCGTCGCGCGCATCGTCGCATCCATCCCCACCATCCGAGGCAACGACGTCCCCGTCCTCGTGTTCAAGGACCAGAAGAACGCATACCTCCAAGCACTCGACGAAGCAGACGCCGGCGAACCAAGGGCGTTCATCGGCTACACCCTCGGGCGGATTCGAAGCGTGATTGCCTGGCGTCGACACCTCATCGAAGCACGCGAAGAAGTCAGCTTCGACAGCCTCAGCGCGCAACTCGCCGAGATCCTCGCCGCCCAAGAAGGACAGAACACTGAGCCCCTGCAGATCGTCCTAACTCGCGTCGGCGAATACCTCCGACGAGCTGTGAAGGAGCGACTGCAAGCCTTTGCCAACCGGAACGCCGCCACCGTCCAAGTCGCCTACCCCGTCTACTGGGAAGGAGAGATGGATCTTACGCCAACGGCCACCGACAACCTAGTCGAATACGCCACCGCGCACCTGAGCACCGAGACACCGCTGCCCGCACATGCCAACTCCCGCGTCAGCGTCGGAATCCTCACCGGCACACGCGATGTCACCACCATCGTCGGCAACGACATCCTCACACTCCCATTCGAAGCCTGCAGTCCCACCCTCACCAACGAAGCCATCATCCAACTCGACCTCCACGCCCAAGCTGGCACACTCCGCCTCGCCAAAGCCTTCGTCGACGAAGTGAAGCGAACCGCTCGCGCCAAGGGCTCGCTGCCCTTCGAACACAAGCCGCTCTGATCGACCGGGGGGCGCTCGGGCCGGCCTCACGCTCGTCGAGACGGTCGCGTCAAGGAGTCAAGAGTTGGCCGACGACGTTGCGGAGTAGATTCAGCGCATCATCCTGGCTCACGTGCGGGTCGGCGTTCCGGACGATCGCGACGTGGGCGAGCACGAGCGTCATGACGGCGAGTGTCGCTTCGTCTCGTCGCAACTCTCCGAGCATTAGCGACAGGATCTGCTCGCGTTCAGGTGACCACTTGACGTCACCGAGTGCTGCCAACCGATCAACGACCGACGCGACTAGGCCTGCGGTGGCGGAGTCGAGCACGCTGCTCATTCCATGAACCTCCCGCCGCCCCGTACGGCGATCGTCGTCTCGTATGAGCGGCGCATGGCGGCTTTCACCGACGCCTCGAACTGCGAGAGATCCGCTCTGACCGGCACCGTGATTCCCGCTCCGTACTGTGCGGCGAGTTCGGCGTAGCGCTCCCCGGCGACGCGGGCAGTCTTGTCGATCTGCTCACGGTTCGCGGCCTCGCTAGCGGCGACATAGGCTGAGTATTCCTCCGTCCCCTGCTTCGCTTTGTTGGTTGCGTCGAGCACCGCATCCCACCGGCTGACGATCTTCTGTAGCTCGGGGTCGACCGCGACCGCACCCTCGGCATTCGCCTTCTGTGCGTCGACCTGCTCCTTCATCAGGTCGCGGATGCGCTCGTTGACGATGCGTTGAGCATCGAGGTCACCGGCGTTGGCGGCGTAGAGCGTGCCGCGGTCGAGTTCGAGTCGCAGTGCGTCAGCCTGAATCTGCTTCCATTCGCTGGCGCGGTCGGGGTTGAACATGAGGTCGTGCACGTCGGCGGTGATCTGTGCCTGGTCGAGATACTTCCGGCCTTCCTCGGCAGCGTCGGCGTAGGCGCTGGTGAGACGCTCCCGCATCTTCTCCGCTTCCTCTTGCTGCCGGATGATCTCGGATGTCACGAGCCCGATGCCGGTGGCCGCTGCGAGGCCCGCAACCGCGCCGGCGGGGCCGAACCCTTGGAAGGCGTTGGCGGCGAGCTCCTGTACGGCGTCGAGCGCGTCTGCGGGCTCTTTGAAGGATGCTGCCATTTCGCGGCCGGTCTGGTTCGCTTCGCCCTTCAGGTCGTCGACGCCTTTGCTGGTGTCTTTGACGCTGCGGTCGAGCTTGTCGGACGCTCGCGACGCATCGCGTAGGGCGGCTTCGAGCTTGCGCCCGCTCTGGTCGCCTTCGTCGCCGAGTTCGTCGAGGGACTTCGCTGCATCTTCGACTGGTTTGATGACGTCCTGCTTGAGCGCTTTGTTGAACTGCTTGCCGTCTGCCCCTACGGCGACTTCATAAGTCCTGGCCATGGTGATCGGGTTACCTTCCTGCGTTTGCCGTCAAGTTCTTCTTGACGGCGGATTTGATGCGGTGGTCGGGGTGGTGGGGTTCGGTGTGCCGTGCGGCGTTCCAGTCGCTCAGAACGGCGTCTGGCAGTCGCCCAGAGGCGCTGATGGTGAGTCCGTGTTCTGCGGCCCATGTGCGGATCTCAAACGCCTGGCTTCGGTTTCGCTTCTCAGTGCGCTTCCGCTCGCGGTACTTTGCTCGGCCGTCGTCGGAGCCGGTCTGCTTCTCGTAGTGGTCGCGGCTCCAGGCCTGGCGGAGTTCTCGTCGCCTCGCGTCATCGTGGCGGTATCCGGGACGGGGGTCGCGGTCGCGGGCGATGTGGCAGGAGAGGCACAGCGGGTCGTAGTCGTTAGGGTCCGGTGACCATACGTGACGGTGCGCTCGGCCGGCGTGAAGCTCGAGGGTGACGCGCTCGCGTGGGCTGCCCGCGCGGTAGGCCCATTGCTTGGCCTGGCGCTTCTGGCAGTCGAGGCAGCGCCAGTCGGCTGCGCGGCCGCGAGCTCGCCGCACTCGCGCGTGTGCCGTGCTGTAGGTGCTCGGGTCGGCGAGAAATGGGCGACGGCTCTGGGCGCGTCTACGGCGGCACGGATCGCAGTATCGGGCGGTCGGTGAGCTTGCGGGCCGAGCACAGTCGACGCACTCGCGCGGCGGCTTGGCTCGGTTGTGATCCCAGCGGCTCTGGTAACAATTGCGGCACTCGCCGCTCTTGCGGATGTAGACCGGAGCGCCACAGGCGCAGGCCAACCCGTCAGCACCCTGCGCTGCGCGCTGCGGCGCTCCGGTGGTCACTGGGCCCGCCGCAAGTGTTCGGCGACGGCCTGGCCGCGCGTGCGCGATTTGCCGGCCGCGAGTGGGGCCGACGCGAGTTCGGCGACGTACTGTGCGCTGGCGACGGCCCAGCACGGGACACACGACCGAATGCTAGGGACGTGCGCCGCGCCCTGGACCGGGACGAGCAAACGCGCCCGGACGGTCTGGCCAGCCGAGTCGGGCACCTGCTCGCAGACGGGGCACATGAGGGTTGCGCGCATGTGCTGTTCCTGTCGAGCCGCCTCGGCAGCTGCCCGCGCTTCGGCGCGTGCGTCGTCGACCGCTCGGAGGGTCAGGTACGCGTCCCAGGACCGGTCGCCGTCACTTGTGATTTCCTGCACGAGCGCCGTCGGCTGCGGGGTCGCTGCGGGGTGAGCCTGGTCGACCGCGGCACGCGTTACGAATAGCTGGGTGGGCATCGGGCTTCCGTTTTGGCGGATCACGCTCGTCGTCGCGGCGAAGGGATCGAGTACGCGCTGACTGTCATCGCTTTCAGCGGCCGAGAGTGCAGGGAACGCGGCGAAGTACTCGTGAACGTGGGCGGGCAGGCGGATGCCGACGAACTCGCGCCAGGTGGCGTGGTCGTTACCTGTGGCCTTGAATGTCTTCTTGAACTGCTTGCGCAACGCGCTCGCTCGTTCGCTCTCTTCATCGGGAATCCAAAGCTCGGGCAATGGGTGCCGGCCATCGACGATGGTGGGGATCGGCTGACGGAAGATGCTCATTGTGTGTCTCTCTTTCGGTTTTGGCGGTGCTGCGGGTTTGGTGGGGGCCTGGCGCGCTGGTCGGGCAGCGCTCCAGGTGTCTAGGGGATTCAGGGATCTCTTGATACGAGTGGCTGATGTGTGGTCGGTTCTCGGGGGGAAAACATGGAGCCGGAGGCGTGAGTCGTGAAACTCAGTCTCAAAAAAAACGGACCGAGTGTCATCCGGGATGGTGGACGCTCTCATGCCGCCGCCTCGCTCTCATCGACATCGATCGACTTGTCCACAGATGCAAGTGAGACGGTGCTGTGAGTCGATGTGATTCCTCGTGTCTTTCCTCTGTGGTTCCTCTGTGGTTCCTTGGGGCCAGGCTGAGCCTGGGGTGCAGGGCCAGGCTGAGCCTGGGGTGCAGGGCCAGGCTGAGCCTGGGGTGCAGGGCCAGGCTGAGCCTGGGGTGCAGGGCCAGGCTGAGCCTGGGGCTTTGGCGGCCTCGGCCGCGCTCGCTTTGACAGCGCACGTCGGCGATACTCAGCGGTCGTCCGCGATTGTTCCGCCTCGATCACGAGGTTGAATTCGGCACGCTGCCCGGACTGGCCACGCTTGAGCTGCTCGATTGCGCCCAGCGATACGAGGCCCCTGAGGGCGACCCGTACCGCCTCGAACGCCGCGGCGCGGTCAGTGGCGTCGTGGTCGTTGACGCGCCGGCCGATGGCCAGGCACATTGCATCGCGGCTATCGAAGTAGCGACGGGATTCGCGGGGGTCGTCGATCGCACCGTCGAGTGCAGTGTGAGACATGCCGATGAGTAGCCGATACTCATTGCCAGTCAACGGCACGTCGACCGCGTACGCGATCGCTTCTCCCACGAGGCGAGCCCCCATTTCAGGCCACGCTCTCCAGCTCGCCGAGTAGTTCGATGAGCTTGGCGCGGATGATCGCCGTAGCGTCGGGTCCCGCGCTCGCGCTGGCGGTCTGATCCGCCTCAGTGTGGTCTGCACCGTCGAGCCAGGCGAGAAAGGAATCCCGCGGAATGATGACCCTTCGACCGACTCGAACAGCGCGGATGTCGCCGCCGTGGATTGACAGCGCAGAGGTCAACGTCCGCGTGTTGATGCCCAGAACAGCCGCGGCGTCCTTAATGGTGATCGTCGCCTGCGGGGATGCGCGAAGTTCCTCGATGCCCATTACGACGCCTGCGCATGCTGCTTGTTGCGCTCGATGAACGCGTCCAGATCCGCAAGGTCATAGCGAACGCGGCGGCCGAGGCGCACCCAGCTCGGACCAACGCCGATGGAGCGCCAGTAGGCGAGCGTCGCGGGCGGCATGCTCAGATAGTGAGCGGCTCCCTCAGGACTGACCGCGCGCTGTGGCAGCTGCGTGTCCATCACTCCTCCAATCGATGACTGTCAATTTTCGGAACAAGCCAGCCGACTGAGTGACCATTTCGTTCCGATGATCGCCACTGTACGGATTGCCATTGAATAGATCAAGTACGCCACGCCGAAGTGGTGTATGTTCTGAATCGTGACAGTCGATCAGAGTTCGTGGGATGCACGACTTGCGCGAGCGGTCGGGGACAACGTTCGAAAGTTGCGTCAGGCATCGACTCCGTCTCTCAGCGCTCAGGCGCTGTCGAACATCACGCGTGAGCTAGGGCATGCCGTCCATCGCTCCGTGATCGCAAAACTGGAGAATGGTGAGCGGGCATCGGTAACGCTGGGTGACCTGTTCGTGCTATCGCGCGCTTTGAACGTGCCGCCGTTCGCGCTCCTCGCCCCTTTGACGGAGACGGCGTTCATAGAGGTTCTGCCTGGTCGGTTCATGACGGCATGGGATGCCATCGGGTGGTTCAACGGCGACAGCAACAACGTCTCCGACGTGGTGACGCAAGCTGATGCTGGATTTCAAGGCTGGTATGCCGTCACGGACGCTTATCAGATGCGATGGCGCTACGAAGTGGAACTGCTCCGATTCCAGGAGGCTTATCTGGAGGCCGTTGAGACGAGTGGGGTTGAGCGCACTGTCTTGACCGAGCGTGTGCAGCTTCAACTTGATCGGCTGCGGGCGGTCCGTGAGCGTCTGATTGCGATGGGGGTCGAAGTGCCTACGATCCTCGACCCGACTGGCGAACTGAAGGCACCCGAGTGACCAGGCGGCGGGGCGTCGGGTCTATCACCCGTTATAGGACCACGGCGGGGGAGCGCTGGCGCTGGCAACTGCGCGTCCCCATCGATCCCGAGAACGCCGACGCTGGCACAAGGCAGGCTGGGCAGGCCGGCTACGCCACGATGAAGGCAGCCGACGCCGGCCTACAGGACGCACGTCGCAAGTTGCGAGAGCACGTGCGAGTGACGGCGGCCGGAGCGCCGACCGTAGGGGCGTTCGCCGCTCAGTGGCTCGATGGGTTGCGTCTCGAAGCATCGACGATCCAGGGCTACACCCGCATCGTGCGAAATCACGTCGTGCCCCAGCTCGGCGCGACGCGACTGGACCGACTTACGTCGTCCAGGCTGAGCACGCACTATCGATTCCTGGAGCGTGAGGGACGCCGCGACGGCAAGCATTGGGGCGAGCCACTGTCTGCAAACACGGTGAACAAGGTGCACGTTGTCATCGGTGCTCTGCTCGATGCCGCGATCGAGGACGGGCTCATTTCCGTCAACGTCGCCCGCAAGCGCCGCACCGTGCAAGCGCCCACGAGCAAGCAGGTACGGACTCAGCGGCCCGAGGTCGCGACGTGGAGCGCCGCAGAGCTCGCGGCCTTCCTGGCGTGGGACCGCGATGTGTATCGCGATGATCTGTACTCGCTGTGGCACGCGATCGCGTACACCGGCATGCGGCGGTCCGAGGCGCTCGCGCTGCGGTGGGGCGACGTCGACATCGTGCACGGCCGTATCAGTGTGCGACGCGCGGCCGACACGGCGCGAGCGCGTGAGGTGAAGACGACGAAGACGGGCGGTGGCCGCGCGATCGACATCGACCCCGCGACGGTCGCTGTCCTGCGCGCGTACAAAGCGCTACGAGGGCAGGTGCACCTACCGCACGCGCACGCCGACGCATTCGCCTTCGGCAACATGAGCGGCGAGCTGCGCGCGCCGAATGAGATCAGCCGGCGCTGGGTCTACCGCGTCGCGACCGCTCAGCGCGCGGGCATCGACGTGCCGCGGCTCACGTTGAAGGGCCTGCGGCACACGCACGCGACCTTGTTGCTCGAGGCAGGCACGCACGCGAAGGTCGTGCAGGAGCGCCTCGGGCACGCGGATATCTCGACGACGATGAACATCTACAGCCACGTCACGCCGACGATGCAGCGGAGCGCCGCTGACCGGTTCGCGGAGCTGCTGCGATGAGCGCTGTTGCATATCTCGTTGCATGCGAGGTCGAAGGCGGTGAACCTAGGCGAGAAAAAGCCTGGTCAGACTTGATTACTACTCGGCGGAGGATAGGGGATTCGAACTCTCATTTTGCCACCTGCGAATGGCCCGTTTTGCCGCGTAATTACGCGGTTTTCGCCGAGTCGCTCTCGTGGCACACCAGCATCCCCCTGCCTGAAGATGCAAGTAAACACGCGGGTGGATTTCGGTAACTGTGCCTTAACTGTGCCACGGGAGAGCCACGCATGCTTGGGGTGGCTCAGGGCAACGCGAATGCGCGGACGATTTGACCGCTGAACCGGGTTAGCGCGCCGTGGAAGCTCTCCACTTCGCGTTGCCCCTGCAACAGATTTTGTGCAACCTCGCCTGTGGTGCCGAACTCTCCCTCTTGTCGATCGACACCGTGTCGCAGAGCGCGGGCCGGCGAGCTCGCCGGCCGGACTGCTCATTGCAGCGTTTGTGACGTCAGCCCGAGGCCACCATCGCTCCTCACCCGCGCCGGTGCCACTCGCGCTGCGCTCAATAGATGACCGAGCGCTTGTCCTCTATACGGTAGGGGGGTATGGTATCTGCTGTGAACGGCTACACGGCGAGTAAAGAAGACCTGCTCAAGCGGCTGCGACGAGCGGAGGGCCAGGTTCGTGGCATCGCGCGGATGGTCGAGGAGGACAAGTACTGCATCGACATCCTCACGCAGGTCTCCGCTGCTACGAAGGCGCTGGAGTCCGTCGCGTTGTCGCTGTTGGCGGACCATCTCTCGCACTGCGTTGCCGAAGCCAGTGCCGAGGGCGGCGCGGTCGCGGAAGAGAAGATCCGTGAGGCCAACGAGGCGATCGCCAGGATGGTTCGTTCCTGACACATCTACCCGCTCATCACGAGGAGACAGAGATGAACACCGAGAAGCGTATAGACCTGGGCTTGAAGGAAGCGGGCGCTGGCTGCGCGTGCTGCGCAACTGCGTCGACTCCCGGGAACGCGGGCGCCGCGACGGGCGCGGTTACTTCCGATGTGCAGGTGACGGGGATGACCTGCGAACACTGCGTGTCGAGTGTCACTGAGGAGTTGCTCGCGATCGACGGGGTGGAGGGTGTTTCGGTCGACCTGAAAGCGGGCGGCGCGTCCCGGGTGACGATCCGCAGCTCGACGCCTATCGCCCCAGCAATCGTCGAGGCGGCGGTGGAAGAGGCCGGCTACGCGGTGACCGGCCGCTCCGTCTGAGCGCGATCGACGTGAGGGCGTTACCGCCGCGCGATCGGTACCCACCACGGAGTTCGACGGTCACCACCCCCGAAGTGACCAGCGTTCTTGCCAGGTCTGACCCGCATCTGTCGGATGCGAACAGTGGAAGGAAGCTCAGCATGAGCCAGCACGACCACCACGCACATCACCACCCCATGTCGACCGACACTCGCGAAGGTGACACGGTGGATGACGCGCACGCCAGCCACAAGGCCGCGCAGGAAAGTGGCCATGAGGGACACGGCGGTGCGCGGACGGGGATTCATCACGGCGACCACGGCGGTCACGCCGGGCACGGCCCAGACCATGTCGCACGGTTCCGTCGACTGTTCTGGATCAATCTGATCCTCGCTGTTCCGGTAGTGGCGTTTTCGGGCATGTTCTCGATGCTGCTCGGGTATCCGCTGCCCGACGCGGTCTGGGTGGCCTGGATCTCTCCGGTCCTCGGCACCGTGATGTATGCATGGGGCGGCGCCCCGTTCCTCACTGGCGCGGTCAGCGAACTGCGTGCCCGTAAGCCCGGGATGATGCTCCTGATCGGGTTGGCGATCACCGTCGCGTTCGTCGCATCGTGGGGCGCCAGCCTCGGGCTATTGGATCACGAGCTGGATTTCTGGTGGGAGCTGGCGCTGCTGATCGTCATCATGCTCCTCGGTCACTGGATCGAGATGCGATCGCTCGCGCAGACCATCTCCGCACTGGACTCCCTTGCCGCACTCCTCCCAGACGAGGCGGAGAAGACGGAGGGGGACACCACTGTCACCGTGGCGCCCGCAGACTTGCAGGTCGGCGACACCGTCGTGGTTCGTCCGGGCGGACGCGTCCCGGCCGACGGTCGCGTCGTGCAGGGCTCGGCCAGCATGGACGAGTCGATGATCACCGGCGAATCGAAGCCCGTCCGCCGCAGCGACGGGGACGCGGTCGTCGCGGGTACCGTCGCCACCGACTCCGGCATCCGCGTCGAGATCACGGCGGTGGGTGAGGACACCGCACTTGCCGGTATCCAACGCCTGGTCGCCGAGGCACAGAACTCGTCCTCGAAAGCGCAACGCCTCGCCGACCGTGCCGCCGGGTGGCTGTTCTGGTTCGCGCTGATCGCCGCGGCGATCACTGCTGTTGTATGGACCATCGTCGGGCTCCCCGATGATGCGGTGATCCGCACGATCACAGTGCTGGTGATCGCCTGCCCGCACGCCCTGGGCCTCGCGATTCCACTAGTGGTGTCCATCGCCACCGAGCGCGCCGCCCGCGGCGGGGTGCTGATCAAGGACCGTCTGGCGCTGGAGAGCATGCGGACAGTGAACACTGTACTGTTCGACAAGACCGGCACCCTCACCAAGGGCGCTCCCGCCGTCACCGCTGTTGAACCGGTCGACGGGGTCGACGCGGACTGGCTGTTGGCCTTCGCGGCCGCTGCGGAGGCCGACTCCGAGCATCCGCTGGCCCGTGCCATCGTGACCGCCGCGCGCGAGCAGAAGCTTTCCGTGCCGGCGTCGACGGACTTCGAATCCTCACCGGCGGTCGGCGTCCGCGCGACCGTCGACGGCCAGGTGGTGCAGGTCGGCGGACCGTACCTGCTCGAGCAGACCGAAGTTCAAGAATTGCCCATTGTGGGGACTTGGCGTCAGGAGGGTGCGATCATCCTGCACGTCCTCATCGACGGGAAGGTCGCCGGTGCGCTCCGGCTGGCCGATGAGATCCGTCCCGAGTCCCGGCAGGCAATCGACGCCCTGCGCGCGCGCAACGTGCAGGTCGTGATGATCACTGGTGACGCTGAAGCGGTAGCAGCATCCGTGGCGGCTGAGATCGGCATCGACCGGTTCTTCGCGGGCGTGCGACCGGAGGACAAGGCCTCCAAGGTAAAGCAGCTGCAGGACGAGGGCCGCAAGGTTGCGATGGTTGGGGACGGGGTGAATGACGCGCCCGCTCTCGCACAGGCCGACGTCGGTATCGCCATCGGCGCCGGCACCGACGTCGCGATCGCCTCGGCCGGGGTGATCCTCGCCAGCGACGATCCCCGATCAGTGCTGTCGGTTATCGAGCTGTCCCGCGCCGGCTACCGGAAGATGAAGCAGAACCTGTGGTGGGCTGCCGGGTACAACCTGATCTCGGTGCCGCTCGCCGCCGGGATCCTCGCCCCGATCGGCTTCGTACTGCCGATGTCGGTCGGCGCGATCCTGATGTCCCTGTCGACCATCGTCGTCGCCCTCAACGCTCAACTGCTCCGGCGCCTGGATCTCAGCCCCGACGCGGTTATCCGTCGCCGACAGGTGTGACGTACCGCAGGAGGAGGGAAGTGACAATGTCGCTGATCGCACTGACGGACCGGGTCCGCACCGGCCGATCGATGGCCCGCACGATGCTGCTGCTCATCGTGGGTACCGGCGCGGTCATCGTGGGCCTGCTGGCCATGCACTCCCTTGACGCCCACACCCTCGACGCCCACACCGCGACCGAGGTCGGACACCGGACCACCGTCGCCGCTTCTGCTTCGACAGGTGCCGGTGATCACCGTGCCGACACCGTCGCAGCCGATGAACCGTGCGCGGACTGCGGCAGCGGGCACTCCAACATGCTCGCTATGGCGTGCGTGCTGGCGCTGCTGGCGACCGTGCTGCTGCTGGTCCGGCCCGGCGCCGGCATGAGGCGGTCGTCGATTCTTACCCGGCCGAGGCCCTCGGTCGTGCCCGCGCGACCCCGCGCGAGGCTGCATCCTCCTTTGCTCACCGTTCTCTGCATCAGCCGTACGTGACGCGTTCGTGCCGAACCTTTGTGCCCGGCTCCCGCATCCGCACGCCCGTCACCCCAACCGGCGTTGCTTTCACGTATTTCTGTATTGGAGAACCCTGATGAAGATCCCTACCGCGGCAACCGCCGCACTCACCCTTCTCGCCGCGCTCACGCTGACCGGTTGCGCCGGCGCCACCGGCTCCGGCTCGGACTCGATGCCGGGCATGGATCACGGCGCCAGTTCGGCCGCCTCCGCGCCGAACACGGACTTCAACGATGCGGATGTGATGTTCGCGCAGATGATGATTCCGCACCACGAGCAGGCCGTCGAGATGTCCGACATGATCCTCGCCAAAGACGGCATCGACGAGGACGTGATCACGCTGGCGGAGGACATCAAAGCCGCCCAGCAGCCCGAGATCGACCAGCTGCAGGAGTGGCTGGATGCGTGGGGTGCCGACGGCGACACGGGCGCCATGGGCGACATGGGTCATGCCAGCGGCATGATGAGCGAAAACGACATGACGGCGCTGGATTCCGCTACCGGCGCGGAGGCGTCACGACTGTTCCTCGAGCAGATGACGATGCACCACGAAGGCGCCATCGATATGGCGCAGGACGAAGTCGACAACGGGCATAACCCGGACGCGATCGCGATGGCGCAGACCATCATCGACACACAGACGGCGGAGATCGCCACCATGCAGGAGCTGCTTGAAGGACTTTGACTGGCTCGGCCGGGAGGTGCTCAGCCAGCGCGCTTGCTGAGCGCCTGTCGGCTGATGCCCGTGCGCGTGGCGAGCAACGCCCACGAGACATCTTCGCTTCTGAGCTGCGTGATCAGAGCGTCGCGTTCCTTCAGCAACGCGACTTCCTCGCGGTGCAGTTTCGCCAGAGATTTCGAGATCTCGCCAAGGCGGCTCAGCCCTGCGAGCCGTGCGCTCTTCTTCTCCCAAGGTGCCGCCGGTGTGGACCGAGCGGCGCGCGGCGCACGTACCGATGCAGGGCGCGCTGGGTCCGGCGAGTCACTGGGCGCGGATCGTCGAAACGAGCTTCCATCCATGCGCGCAGCGGGCGACGCTGACGCTGTCTCGTTGACACCGTCGTTGCCGACGTCCGCAGTCCTCGGAGGCGGAACGGAAAGGGAGGTCGAGGATCGCAAAGTCACGGATTTCCGCTGTTGGTGGCGTCCTCGAGTCATGCAACCAGGTTGACACGCGATACCAGTTCACACAAGGGATCTGAGCGTGCACACTTTTAGTGCCTGCGTGCATCACCTGTTCCCCTCGTTCGGCTCGTTCGTACGGGTTCGGTTTGAGGACGATCGTCGGACTCGCTCTTGGATCTTCGTCGTTCTGGTGAGCGGTGCAGTCGATCCTTCGACCCGTAATCAGTCGTGCAGTGTGACAGGTTCAGAGGAGGCGACCGGGAAGAGAACCCGAACGACAAGCCACCCGATCGCCGCCCCAACAAACTGCGCGCCGATGAAGGGCAGCGCGGAAGCCGGCGCGATGCCGGCGAAGCTGTCGCTGAACATTCGACCGATGGTGATGGCGGGATTGGCGAAGCTGGACGAAGAGGTGAAGAAGTACGCCGCGCCGATGTACGCGCCGACGGCGAGCGCGGTGAGGTGCGAGCGGCCGGTGCGGACGAGCGCGAAGATCACGACGATCAGTCCCGCGGTCGCGATGACTTCGGCGAGAAGCAGGTTCCATCCACCGCGGTCGGTCGTGCTCCAGCTGACGGCAGGTTGGGCGAACATGAGGTTCGCCAGGATCGCGCCGACGATGCAACCGACGATCTGCAGGGGCAGGTATGTGGCGGCGACCGACCACGGGCGTCGATGCAGAAGGATGTCGACGACGGTTACGACCGGGTTGAAATGGGCACCGGAGACCGTAGCGAAGACGAGGATCAAGACCGTCAGGCCTAACGCGGTGGCGAAGGCGTTCTCGAAGAGCTGGAGTCCGACGTCGGTCGGGGACAGGCGCTGGGCGGCGATGCCGGACCCCACGACGACCACGGTCAAGCCGGCGCTGCCGAGCAACTCGCCCGCGCCAGCGCGAACGGTGCGGTTCACGAAGCGACGAGGAGTTGAGAGACGCGATCAAGCGCGCCAGGGACGAGCTTGAAGTACGCCCAGGTGCCGCGCTTGCTGCGGGTGAGGAAGCCCGCGGTGGTGAGGACCTTGAGATGGTGGGAGACGGTCGGCTGGCTCAGCCCGACCGGCTCGATGAGGTCGCACACGCAGGCCTCGGCGTCCAAGGAGGCCGCGACGATAGACAGAAGCCGCAGACGTGTCGGATCGGCCAACGCCTTCATCGTGGTCGCCAGCTGGTCCGCCTCCGCAGCCGTGAGCGGTTCGCGCACGAGTGGTGTGCAGCAGGTCTCAGCGGTGACGTCCGTCACCTCAAGCATCGTGGCCATGCATCGACAGTAGTCGATATTGACAGATGTCGATACATCGATAAGAATCGGACATCGACGTTCATCGATATCTGTCGGAGGCTGCTGTGACCCTTCTCGACCTGACGCCCCGCGTCACCACAAGCGAGCGAACCGCGACCCTGCCGGTCGTGATCATCGGCGCCGGACCGATCGGACTGGCGGCGGCGGCGAACCTCGCGGAGCGGAGCATCGACTTCCTCGTCTTCGAGTCCGGAGGAGAAGTCGCAGCAAGCGTTCGGTCGTGGGGGCACACGCGACTCTTCTCGCCCTGGAAGCACCTCGTCGACCCCGCCTCCCGTCGGCTGCTGGACGCGCAGGGCTGGGAGCTGCCCGATGCGGAGCGTGCACCGACGGGAGCCGAACTCGTCGACAAGTACGTCGCACCCCTCGCCGCCGTCGATGCGATCGCCACGCGCACCCGCGTCGGCGTTCGGGTCGAGGGCGTCACCCGCGAGGGCATGGACCGCACCCGCACCACCGGGCGTGCGGCGACGCCGTTCAGCGTCCGCGTGCGGTTGGCCGACGGATCCGTTGAAGATGTCGCGGCACGCGCCGTGATCGATGCATCGGGCACGTACCTTTCACCGAACTCCCTGTCCTCGAGCGGGCTCGAGCTGCTGGGAATGACAGAGATCGCCGACCGGGTCACTCCCGCATTGCCGGACGTCCTCGGTCGCGACCGCGACCTGTTCGCCGGCCGTCGGGTGACAGTCGTCGGCGCCGGACACTCCGCCGCGAACACCCTGCTTGCGCTGGTGCAGTTGGTGCGCGAGGAGCCTGGCACTAGCGTCACCTGGCTCATCCGGAACGCACAGGCGGTGCGGGTGTCGTCCTCGGCCGACGACGAGCTCGCCGATCGTGCGCGCCTCGGCAGCCGCGTCGATCAGGCCGTCGCATCCGGTGCCATCGCGCTCACCGACGGATTCGAGATCATCCGCGGCCGCCGCACGTCCGACGGTGTCGAACTCGTCGGACACCAGCGCGGCGAGGTCGTCACCCATCGCACCGACGTCGTTGTCAACGCGACCGGGTTCCGTCCGAACCTCGACATGCTTCGCGAGATCCGGCTCGAGCTCGACGAGATCGTCGAGGCCCCCAAGCGGCTCGCCCCGCTCATCGACCCGAACCTGCACTCGTGCGGCACGGTCGAACCTCACGGGTTCCGCGAACTCACCCACCCCGAGCCGGGCTTCTTCATCGTCGGCATGAAGTCGTACGGTCGTGCGCCCACGTTCCTGCTCGCGACCGGATACGAGCAGGTTCGCTCCGTGACCGCGTGGCTCGCAGGCGACATGACCTCCGCGTCGAAGGTGGACCTCGTGCTTCCCGCGACGGGTGTGTGCTCCACCGACAGCGGTAGCGGAGGCGGATGCTGCTCGTGACGACGGTGCGTTCCATGCAGGCGTCGGACTGGCCCGACGTCGAGCGGATCTACGCGGAGGGCATCGCCGACGGCGAAGCGACCTTCGAGACCCACACGCCCGACTGGGGCGTGTTCGATGCTGGCAAGCTCGATATCGGGCGGCTGGTCGCCGTCGACGAACACGGGCTCATCATCGGGTGGATCGCGGCATCGGCCGTCTCTTCACGACCCGTTTACGTCGGTGTCGTGGAGCACTCCGTCTACATCTCGCGGTCCGGCCGCGGGCGAGGCGTTGGAAAGCTCCTCCTCGCCGCGTTCGTGACCGCGTGCGAGGCCGCCGGTGTCTGGACCATCCAGTCCAGCATCTTCCCCGAGAACGCCGCCAGTGCCCGGCTTCACGAGGCCGCCGGATTCCGAGTTGTGGGACGTCGCGAACGCATCGCCCGTGCGGGTGTGGGGCCTCACGCAGGCGCCTGGCGGGACACCCTGCTGATCGAACGACGCAGCGCCATCACTGGAGCTGACTGAGATGGACGACGCCGTCATCCGTCGGCACCTCTCGGCAAGTCGCGTCGCGATGCTCGAGCTTGTGCGGGAATCGCACTGCGCCAGCCGAGACGAGATTCTGTCCGCCTGGTCACACGCGTTCCGTGGAATCAGCCGTGGCGCGGACTGGAACACGCGCGCGGTCGACCAGCTCCTCTGGCAGTTGGAGAACCTCGAATGGATCGCCGGCCGAGATGGCGGATTCGAAGTCACTGACGCCGGGCAGCGTACGCTCGAGGTCGCTGATCGCCGGGGTGTCGCTCTTCGCCGATAGACTGAGGTCTATGAATCGCGCCGCTGACGTCGGGCTCACCACCCTCGGCGATCCCACGCGCGCGCGCATCCTGCGCCTCATCCGCGAGTCCGACGACGGCCGTGCGCTGGTCGGCAACCTCGCCACCGTTCTCGAACTGCGCCAGCCCACCGTGAGCCACCACATGAAGGCGTTGCACGACGAGGGCATCGTCGTCCGCGAGCCAGACGGTCGGCGCGTCTGGTACTCGATCGCGCCGGAGCATGCCGAGCGCGTGGACGCGCTCCTCGGTGGCAGTCCCGGCTCGGCCCCACCGCCGGATCTGCAACGCATCTCCGACGATCTCGCCCTGCGGTTCCGGGGCGTCTTCGGTCCCGAGACCGTCCGCGCGACCGTCGACGACAGCTACACGCTTCTCGCACGTGCGGGCACCTCGTCCACCCTCGGCAGCCGCGTCGCCACCTTCGCGTCAACCCGGCTGGAAGCGCTCGCGCGTGCGGAAGGATCACCGCACGGCACCCCGAGCGTGCTCTTCGTCTGCGTGCAGAACGCCGGCAGGTCACAGCTCGCCGCGGGGATTCTGCGGCAACTCGCCGGCGACCGGCTCATCGTTCGCACCGCGGGCTCCGCACCCGCGGGGGATGTGCGGCAGTCCATCGCCACGGCGCTCGAAGAGATCGGGATACCGCTCGCCGGAGAGTTCCCCAAACCCCTCACCGATGAGGCCGTCCGCGCCGCCGACGTCGTCGTCACAATGGGCTGTGGCGACGCGTGTCCCGTCTACCCCGGCCGCCGGTATCTCGATTGGGACCTCGAGGACCCCGTCGGCAAACCGCTCGAGCAGGTGCGTGCGATCCGCGAAGACATTGAAGCCCGCGTGCGCGAACTTCTTGCCGAACTCCTTTCCGAGCCTGTCGTCGCTGGCAGATAGATAGATGGTGGTCTATGCTTTCTCGTGAGAGAAAGCGAGTCCGTCATGAGCTCAAAGCCCACAGTGCTATTCGTCTGCGTCCACAACGCCGGTCGCTCGCAGATGGCGGCGGGCTACCTTCGCGCGCTCGGCGGCGATGCAGTCGAGGTCCTCTCTGCCGGCTCGGCACCCAAGGACACGATCAACCCCGTCGCGATCGAGGCGATGGCCGAAGAGGGCATCGACATCGCGGACAACACTCCGAAGATCCTCACCGTCGACGCGGTTCGCGAGTCCGATGTCGTGATCACGATGGGATGCGGCGACGCGTGCCCGATCTTCCCCGGAAAGCGCTACGAGGACTGGGAGCTCGACGACCCCGCAGGTCAGGGGATAGAGGCGGTGCGCCCGATCCGCAACGAGATCCGCTCCCGCGTCGAGATCCTTCTGTCCGAGTTGCTGCCCACGAGAGACGCGGCGTGAACACCCGTACGGCCGGCGTCCGCGCCCGGTCGTCGCACCACCGCCGTCGGACGCTCGTGGGCGGGAGTGCGCTCGTCCTCTCGGCAGCATTCGCCCTGACCGGCTGCGTCTCAGGCAACGCAGTTGAGGAGGGCGCGCTGGAGGGCACGATCCTCACGGACGGGTCGTCCACGGTCGCGCCGCTCACGGATGCTGCGCGAGACCTGTTCGCAGCCACCCAGCCGGACGTCGAGATCAAGGTGTCCGTGACCGGCACGACCGCTGGCTTCCGCGCGTTCTGCGACGGCACCACCGACATCGCCAACGCCTCCCGCGCCATCACCGACGACGAGATCGCCGCCTGCGACGAGGGCGGCGTCGACTACACCGAAATCGTCGTCGCCAACGACGGCATCACGGTGATCCTCAACCCGGCAAACGACTGGGCGACCGATCTCACCGTCGAACAGCTCGCGACCGTCTGGTCACCGGAGTCGGAGGGCAAAGTAACCACGTGGAGCCAGATCGATCCTTCGTTCCCTGACGAGCCGCTCACCCTCTTCGGGCCGGGCGTCGACTCGGGCACTCTCGACTTCTTCACGGCCGCCATCACGGGTGAGGAAGATGCGATCCGAGGCGACTACAGCGCTTCCGAAGACGACAACAGCACCGTCGAAGGAGTGAGCAAGAACCTCGGCGCGACCGGATTCCTCGGCTTGAGCTACGTCGAAGAGAACGAAGGCGCGATCGTCGCGGCATCCATCGACGGGGTCGCTCCCACTTCTGACACCGTGCAGGACGGCAGCTACTCGCCCCTCAGCCGTCCGGTCTTCATCTACGTCAAGAACTCGGCCTACGCCGACCGGCCCGACGTCCGCGCCTTCGTCGACTTCTACGTCGACAACGCGCTCGACATCGCCGCCCGCGCGCTGTTCGTTCCGCTCACGAACGACCAAGTCGAGCTCGCGCAGGAAGAGCTCGCGACCCTGCACTGAACCGCCCGCTCCATCCTCAGCGCTGACATACCCGTCTGCCACCGACCCGAGTCAGGAACTCCCACCATGCACATCGTCGCCATCGGCGGCAGCGACGCGGGCATCTCCGCCGCGCTGCGCGCCCGTGAACTCGACCCGACCGTCGACGTGACCGTCGTCGTCGCCGACGCCTACCCGAACTACTCCATCTGCGGCATCCCGTACTACTTCTCCGGGGATGTCCAGCCGTGGCAATCTCTCGCCCACCGCACCCACGCCGACCTCGAAGCGACGGGGATGCGGCTGCAGCTCAACACCCTCGCGACCCGCATCAACCCGCAGGCACGGCGTCTTGCGGTCCGCGACGAGCACGGCGAATCCGAGATCATCTACGACGAGCTGGTCGTCGGCACCGGAGCGCTCCCCTCATGCGCCGGCATCGCCGGCCTCGGAGAACTTGGACCCGACGATGGCGTGCACGTGATCCACTCGATGGGAGACACCTTCGCACTCGACGCCCACCTCGCCAATCGCGACCCCCGGACAGCGATCATCATCGGCGCCGGCTACGTCGGCCTCGAGATGGCCGAGGGCTTCCGCGCCCGCGGGATGAACGTGACCCAGCTTCAGCGCGGACCCGAAGTGCTCTCCACGCTCGACCCCGACCTCGCCTCGATCGTGCACGACGAACTCGTCGAGCACGGCGTCGACGTGCGCACGCACACGGTCGTGAAGGGCGTCGAGAAGTCGAGCAACGGCCTCGTGGTCCACGCGGAGCACCACGGCGAGCCGGTCGCTCACACCGCCGATCTGGTCCTCGCCGTCGTCGGCGTGCGTCCCAACACTTCCCTGCTCGAGACCGCCGGCGCGCAGCTCGGAGTGGGTCGCGCGGTCGTCGTCGACGAGCAGATGCGTACCGGCATCCCGCATGTCTTCGCAGCAGGCGACGGCATCGTCACTCACCATCGCCTCCTCGGGGTGACGTATCTGCCGCTCGGGACGACCGCGCACAAGCAGGGCCGGATCGCGGGGGAGAACGCCCTCGGAGGAGCAGCGCGCTTCGCAGGCTCTGTCGGCACGCAGGTCGTGAAGGTCTTCGACGTCGTCGCCGCTCGCACGGGACTGCGCGAGCACGAAGCGCGGGCAGCCGGCCACGACCCCTTGACGACGCAGACCGTCGCCGACGACCACAAGCGGTACTACCCGGGAGCCCAATCCATCAGCATTCGCATCACCGGCGACCGTCAGAACGGCCTGCTGCTCGGCGCGCAGCTCGTCGGACGACTTGGCACGGAGACCGCGAAGCGCGTCGACACCTACGCAGCCGCCCTCTTCGCCGGCCTCACCGTCGAGCAGATCAGCGACCTGGATCTCTCGTACACCCCACCGCTCGGGTCGCCATGGGACGCCGTTCAGACGGCAGCACAGACCTGGACCCGCACGCACCACACCACTGGAGGGACCGCATGACCACGCCACCCACCGTTCTCTTCATCTGCCAGCACAACGCGGGCCGCTCGCAGATGGGCGCGCATCTACTCGATCTGGTCGCCCCTAGGGCGTTCCTGAGCACGAGCGCCGGCCTCAACCCCGCCGACGAGATCAACCCGATCGTCGCGCAGGCCCTGGAGGAAGCCGGCGCCGACACGACGGCTGCGAAGCCTCGACAGGTGACCGTCGGAGACCTGTCGGCGGCTGATGTGGTGGTGACGATGAAGCCGGGACTTCAGCTGCCTGGACCCGTCGTCGGCCGACGGATCGAGTGGGAGTTCCCGAACCCAGAACAGTGGGATCTGGTCGGTGTGCGCTCGATGCGCGACGCGATCGCGGCGCAGATTCGCGCACTCGTCGATGAGCTGAAGGTGCCGGCGGTGTAGCTGTCGCGCCCGCGTTCCTCTCAGGCGACCGACTGCTCCGGGCGGTAGTCGCAGACGGCGCACGTGCCATCGACGACGAGCTTGTGGCCGTCGATCGTGCAGTCCCAGCCGAGACCGGGAATGGTGCTCTGGCGCGCCGCGTGCGCCACTCTGGCGCGTGCGCAGGCTCCGCAGGGCTCCGTGGTGCCCTCGGGGTGCTCCCGGCAAAAGGGGGAGTCCGCGTTACGCGTGATGTTGCGCGAAGCGTAGGCGCTCTTCTTTCTCGTCTCACTAAGGGAGCCTGAGCCTACGTTCGCCGTAACCTCACGCGTCGCGTTACGCGTAACGTCGCCCGTGGCGTTCGACGGATCCACATGCGAGGCGGCAGCCTCTCGCTGTCGATCGCGATAGCGCTTCTGGCGTTGGCGAGACCCCTCGCGGTATTCCGCAACCTGGGCCGCGGTGGACTGACGAAGGCCCGTCGACCAGCCGTCCATGACGTAGCCGTCCTCGGTCCGAGTCCAGATTCCCGCACGCTCGATCTCCGCTAACGCGGCCGGATCGTCGCCGTCAGGATGAAGATACTTCGTGTATCGCGCGGGGATGGAGCCGTCCGTGCCCTGCCCGTTGCACCACATGAGGGCGCCGGCGAGGACGCGGAAGGCACGGTCACTCAGGTTGTCGATGCGGATGCTCCCCAGCCACTCGGCGGGGAGGCGTGCGTCGACCACGACGGGCTCCGCGAAGTGAGGTCAGGACTCGACGCCGAAGACGCGCAGCAATGCCGCGCGGGGAATCATCCGTCGGGGCCCGAGCTGCACCGTGGGGATCGTGCCGCGCTCCACGCCCAGCTTGATCGTGCGGTACTCGACGCCGACGAGAACCGCGGCATCCTTGTACGTCAGTGCGAGTGAGGTCTGCGAGCGGTTCATCATCTTCTCCTTCGTGAGCCACCTTTGTCAGCGCATGTGCACACCGTAGCACTCCGTGAGCCAGATGTGTCAAGATTGCGTCATGGCAATGCCGGGCCGCGCAGATTCGCGCATGAGTGACGCTGGAGCACCGTGAGCATCCAGACGAGCGACGTGAGTGACGAGCGGGTGTTCGTCGGAGATGGGGTGAGCGTTCCGCGTACGTGGGTCGTCGAGCTGAAAGATGAGCCGGAGGTGCCAGGAGTCGTCGCGGTGCGAGCCGAGTATGACGCCGAGCTCAGGCGCGTGGTCGCGACGGAAGTTCGAGCCCTTCGCGTCGGGGCTGGCGAGGAAGTGACGAGCTTGACGCTGCGGGAGGTGCGGGTTCAGTGGGCGCTGCAGGTGGGTGGGCTCAAGGTTTCCACGGTCTCTGAGCCAGATCAGCCACTCGCGACGGGCAGCCAGTACATCCAGCGCATGCGCGACCGGACGAACCGAAATACGTGGCAGAGCCTGATGGATGCCACTCGGCTGTACCAGCTCGCGGCGGCCATCAACCTTCCGCCACTACGAGCCGTGTCGGACGGCCTGAGCGTCAGTCAGAGCACCGCGACACGTCTGATGAACCGAGCTCGCCAGGAAGGCCTCGCTGGCGGTGTGGAACTGCCGGAACCCCGAGCGGCGGACGATCCAAGGCGCGCGCACGCGCCGGGTCCGTTCGTCGGGCCGGCGACGTCCGGCGGGCCCTCGATCGGCTGAGGAGGAGAACAGGATGCTGCGCAGGCCGAACCTCGACGGAACCGTCTCGTCGTACAAGACCAAAGAGGGCGAGACTCTCTATCGGATCGCCTACTGGGTGACGCGGGCGGACGGCGACACTGCGCGACGATTCAAGCGCGGGTACACGACGGAGAAGCAGGCGCTCGACGCGCTCGTCGAGGTGCAGGTCGACATCCGCCGCGGCGACCACATCGAGGAGACGCGGCAGACCCTCAACAGCTACGCCGACAAGTACTTCGACTCGCTCCGAGTACGTGCGACGACGCTCGCCGGCTATCGCAAGCACTACCGCGTCCATGTGCTGCCGTCGTCTGTAGGCCGTTCGCCGATCTCCGACATCTCCAAGGACCAGCTGAACCGCTTCTACCGGCAGCCCGAGCGCAACGGCCGGAAGGACCGCGGGCACATCGGCGACCCGTTGGGTGCGGCGACGGTGCGGCACATCCACGTGCTGATCTCGCAGGTGCTCCAGCACGCGCTCGAGGACGGCCTTATCCGATTCAATCCGGCGAAACGGGCGTCTCCTCCCACAAAGCTCGAGGCTGCTCCGCCCGAGATGGCGACCTGGTCCGCGGAGGACGCGCGCCTGTTCCTGGAGTGGTCGGAGTCGATGGGGGACTACCTCTGGCTCGCCTGGCTCACACTGCTGGGCACGGGCATGCGTCGCGGCGAGATCCTTGGCCTGCGCTGGAAGGATCTCGACCTCGACAACAACGTCATCACGATCGCCCGCGCGATGTCGTACGTCAAGGAGGCCGGCAAGAAGCCGATCATCGACTTCAAGGCGACAAAGAGCGGCCGGGTACGCAACGTCGATATCGATCTTCGTCTCGCAGGTGCGTTCCGATCCAAGCGCGACATGCTGCGCGCAGTGTCACCCGACATGGCTCGCGGCGAGCATCTGATCTTCTGCAACCGGTTCGGGCAACCGCACAACCCGACACAGTTCTCCCGCCAGTGGCGCGAGCGAGTGCTCAAGGCCGTCGCCGCGCATCCCGATCTCGACGAGCTTCACCTGCACGAGCTGCGGCACACGCACGCGACCCTGCTTCTGCGCGCCGGCGTGCACCCGAAGATCGTTTCCGAGCGGCTGGGTCACGCCGACATCCAGACGACGCTCAACACGTACTCGCACGCGGTGCGGACGCTGCAGCGGGGCGCGGCGGATCTGGTGGGGCAGCTCCTAGCTCCGGTGCCGGACGAGCGCTCGATTCCGTTGGCCATCTGACGCTCACTCCGCGGCGTCGCCGACATCAGCCTCCCCAGCGGTCGGGGAGCGTGCAGTGCCGGGACCGTGGAATACCTCGACGCGGAGCGGCGAGGCTATGCCGCGAAAGCCCGGAACGGAGTGCGGACCGATCGCTACACTCCGGCGGTCGGAGCGGTGCCGGTCGACGCAGACTCGCCTGCCACTAGGTGGCCCAACAGGAGTGGACCGTGCCCGTGGTCGCCTCGGCAACGGTCGGGATGGTCTCGGTGAGAGTTCGTGTGACTGCCTCAGACGCGGGATACTCGACCACGAGCCAGCCCACGACGCCGAAATCTTCATCAAGGGCCTGCAGTGCACACGCGGCACTCGCGCCGGTCGGTGGCGTGAGTTGGAATGACACTGTCACCGTGCGTTCGTCGATCAAGTCAAACCCGGTTTCGTCGAAGCCGACTTCGTCCATCGAGTTCGAGATCGTCAGCCCGGCGAGCCCCGCGATGGACGTCACAGCGACCAGGGCGACGGCGATCCAAAACGCTCGCCGACGGTGCGGACGGGGACGGCGGCCGTATCGTTCGGCGAGCTCCTGCTGCGTCGTCATCACGCTCCTTTTTCGCGGCGAGGTCAGCCGGCGTTCGTTTGGAGCCAGGCGAGAGAGTCCAACGCTCGACCGTCGACGTAGACCTCAAAGTGGAGGTGGCTGGCGGTAGATCGGCCAGTACTTCCCACAAGGCCGACGAGCTGACCCGCGGTGACGGTCTGTCCGCTCGTGACCTGTCGACTTCCCGTCTGCAAGTGTGGATAGACCGTGCTCAGCCGTTGACCGTTGAGGACGGACTCGAGCACGACGGTCACACCGTAGGCGCCGTAACTGTCTTGAGAGATTCTCACGACCCCGTCAACGGACGCATACACGGGTGTGCCACCGGCAGCGAGCATGTCCGTGCCCATGTGGGCGCCGCCTCGCGCCCCGAAGCCGTCACCGACGGTAAAAGGCCCGCCGACTGGCCAGCGCACCAGCCCACTGCCAGGGGTAACCATGCTGTAGTCGAACGGCACAGCCGCGCTGCGCGCCGATGCTCGGGCGCGCGCCGCCGCCGCTTCGGCGGCCTTCTTCTGGTCGATCTCCTCCTGCGTAGTTGCCGCGTAGCCTTCGCGGGAAAACGGTGAGGCGGATACGTCGGAGGCGATGACGAGAGATTGTGCGTCATCAGACGCGACCTGATGCAGGGTGTTCGTCGGCGACTCGGGTGTGCGCCACGCTCCGTACGCGGGCAAGGCGACGGTCGCTATCAGGCCGCATACCATCGCGAAAACGACGAGCGTTCGAGCCTGGCGGCTGCGCTCCGGACGCGAACGTCGAGACGCATCTCCCTGTGCTGCCCGGACGGTTGCCACTGTCGTCGATGTGTGCGGCGGCGTCCGGTGGCGCCGCGAACGCCTTGTTGTCGCCCCGGTGGAGAGGGCGCCTTCCGGAGAGGCGATGTGGTCAGCCATCAGTCGTCTTTCATAGCGGGAGTGGCACGCTGAGCATGAGTTGTTGCATCTGCGACATGATGGCCGTCCACAGTCCGGTCACCATCAGTAGGCCGAGAAGGATCAGGAGCGCGCCGCCCACGATGTTCAGCGCGCGAATGTGACGGCGCAGGACGTCGACGGACCGAGTAGCCCAGCCCCATCCCGCGGCAAGGATCAGGAACGGGATGCCAAGGCCAAGCGAGTATGCCAGTCCGAGGAGACCAGCTCTGGCAGGGTCGCCAAGATTCCAGGACATCGAGATGATCGCGGCGAGAGTCGGGCCGATGCAAGGCGTCCAACCGACCCCGAGGGCGAATCCGAGCAGTGGCGCGCTGATGAGTCCCGCTCGGCTCTGGGTTGTGGGTCGGAAGGTTCGCTGGGCGATCCCGAAGAAGCCGAGGAAGACCAGGCCGAGCGCGATGATCACGACCCCGAACACGCGGGTCAGGACGTTCGCGTACTGCAGCAGCAAGAGACCGAATGTGCCACCCAGGACGGTGACCGCGACGAAAACGACGGTGAAACCTGCGATGAAGAGTGAGACGCCCAGCAGGAGTCGCCGCCGGTCCGCGTTGGAATCGGGCACGCTTCCTGTCGGCGCCGTGCTCCGGGGAGTGGCGCTGCCCAGATAACCGAGGTACCCGGGAACGAGCGGCAGCACACAGGGTGACACGAATGAGATGAGTCCCGCGAGGATCGCCACCGGGATCGCGACCCACAGCGCGCCGTCGATCACGGCAGATCCGGGGTTCACGATCCGGCCTCGGCGAGAGTGTCGTCGACCAGTGTGGACAGGATGGAGGCGCTGGCGAGCTGTCCGATGATGCGCGCCGCGACGCGCCCGTCCCGGTCGAGGACGAGCGTGGTCGGTGTGGCCTGGATGGGTGTGACCTGCGCGAAGGCGAACTTCACTTGGCCGTCCCCGGCGTCGATGACACTGGGGTAGGTCACGTTGTTGTCATCAGCAAAGGCAGTCGCGCTCGCGGCCGAGTCGTATGTGTTCACGCCCAGGAACTGCACCCCCTGCTCTTTGTATTGCTGCCACACCTCCTCGAGGAGGGGCGCTTCGGCGATGCACGGCCCGCATGCGGCGTACCAGAAGTTCACAACCAACACGTTGCCGCGAAAGTCATCACTGGAAACGGGCGTGCCGTCTTCGATGACGCCGTCGAACTCCACGGGGTCGGTTCGTTCCGCAACGGGGATTTCGACGACACGGAAGTCTCCGGCGATGTAGCCCTTGTTGTCCCCCGCTCGGTATTGATCGGCCAGAGAGTCATCGCGGGAGCACCCGACCAGAGCGAGGGTGAGCGCGACCAGACATACTGCCGCGGAGCGCATGCGTGAGCCGTTCACGGGCGTCGAATCTTGATCAGTGCGCCAGCAGCGAGGAAGACGAGGGCTGCAACTGGTTGCGCGATGGTCCACACGATGCCCGCGAAGGGGAACGGGAGGACGGGGTTCCAGATCACCGCGATGGCGAGAAAGACAGGCAACCACCACCACTGCCGGGCTTGGATGGCGAACCACCCGATGATCACGGCCAGAATCGAGACGACGAACAGGACGAGGGCCGCCCAGCCGTTGTTGAGGAGGACGGGTGCGAGGAACAGGACGGCGGCGGCGACGAGGCTCGGGGCAAGAGCGTTGCGCTGGTACGGGGAGGGTTCGCGTTTCGGCTTGCTCACTTTTCTACCTCGATCGTTGACTGCGCTTCCGACCTCGCGTCGTCCACGGACTGGCTGGCGGTTCGACGTCGCCGGAATGTGTCAATCAGCAGGAGGATGACTCCGGCACCGAGCGCGACGTCGGCGAGGTTGCCGATGAAGAGGTCGCCGTAGGCGAGGAAGTCGACCACGTGCCCGCGCCCAAACGCCGGCGGGGCGAAGAGTCGGTCGATCAGGTTGCCCACGGCGCCACCGAGGATGAGGCCGAGCGCGACCGCTGTGATCGCGGTTCGGGCCCGTGTGGTCGCGATCAGAATCAGGACGACAGCGCCGACGCCAAGGAGCGTGAGCAGCCAGGTGACTCCCGAACCGAGAGACAGGATCGCACCCGGATTGAACGCGAGCTGCAGGCCGAGGAGGTCGCCGACCAGGCGGATGCGGTCGGTCTCGCTGAGTGCGCTGAGCGCCGCAGCCTTTGTCGCCTGGTCGATGAGGATGGCGACGGCTGCCACGATGCACCCGACGGCGAACAGGCGCAGTCTCCGGCTATTCATCGTCGGTACCGGTCTGCGCACCTTCGCGGTCGCGGCGGCGGCGTTCTCGACCGACCATCAGCACGATGATGGCGCCGCCCCCGAGGATGAGTGCGCCGGTCACCACCGCGAGGACGGGCAGGAGAGCCCCACCGCCTGTGCTCTCGCCGTGACCTTCCGCGCCCGTGTCGTTATTCACCGCGACTGAGGGCTCCGGCGTCGCTGTCTCCGCCACGCCCTCGGTCGGGGCGGGCGCAGGAGCGATCGTTGCTGCGACCGTGTACGAGTACTCCCCGCTGATGGGGTGACCGTCGCTGGAGACGACCTTCCACCTCACGGTGAACAGGCCGTTGGGCGCCTCGTCGAGGAGATGCTGCGTGACGAAGATCTCGTCGTCTACCGACGGCGGATCGGTGGTGTAGTTGGCACCATCCGGCCCGATGACCTCGATGACCATCGTGGCCGGGTCGGAGTTGAGCGCGGCGCTGAAGGTGAGTGTGATCTCTGCCGGTGAGCTGTCGACGGTCGAGTCGGCGGTTGGGAATGTCGAGACGAGCTCGTCGTGCGCGTCCGCGGGAGCGGCCGTTGCGAGGGCAAAGGACGCGCCGAGGAGAACGGCGGTGAGCATGGCCAGCGTGCGGCGTGCGTGGTTAGGCATGGGTGGTGTGTTCTCCGGGATGCGACTGTGGTTCGAGTTGGAATGTGGAGTGCTCGACGCTGACGGGGAAGTGGTCGGCGACGCACTCCTGGAGTGATGTCAGGAGTCGCGCGCTGTCGTCGGCAGAGAGACCGTCGTCGACGACGACGTGAGCGCTCAGGGTGGGCAGATCGGTGGAGACTTGGGACGCGTGCAGATCGTGGATCGCGATGACGTGCGGCAGCGCCAAGATGTGGCGGCGCACTTCTGCGAGGTCCAGGCCGGGAGGAGTGCTCTCCAGCAGAACGCTCCCCGATGCTCGCAGCAGGATGAGGGTGCGGGGAATGATGAGCAGGGCGATGAGGATGCCGGCGATCGCGTCTGCCTGATACCAGCCGAGCGTCGCGATCAGGATCGCGCTGATGATTACCGCGACCGATCCGAGGGCGTCGTTCATGACCTCGAGGAACGCGGCCCGCATGTTGAGGTTCTGCTTGCGGCCCCCCATCAGCACCACGAGTGAGATGACGTTGGCGACGAGACCGACGATGCCGAAGAACAGCAGACTCCCAGACGCGATCTCGGGTGGTTCAAAGAGCCGCCGGATGCCCTCGACGAGCGCGAAGATCCCGACGCCGAGCAGCAGTGCCGCCTGCGCGAGCGCCCCTAGAACCTCGGCTCGTCGCAACCCCCACGTGTGTCTATCGGACGGTGGTCGGTTCATCAGGTGTGCCGCCGTCACGGCGAGGGCGAGGCCGATGACGTCAGTGAGCATGTGGGTCGCGTCGACCAAGAGAGCAAGGCTCCCTGTGATGATCGCGCCGAAGACCTCAATGACGAACACTGACGCGGTGATCGAGAACGCGATGATCAGACGGTTCCGCGGTGTCGCGGTCGCGCCGGCGCCGTGGCTGTGATCTGCTCCCATGCTCTGCTCCTTTCAGGGGCGATTGACGATGTGGTGCGCGATCGCGGTGGCATCTCGCCCAACGCCTGCGATGGTCCCTGAGGCGGGGCTGCCGTGTGCGGGGTCGCCGGCGACGAAGAGACCAGGAAGGTCGGTGAGTGTCGCACGGAGTGGCCGCTGACCCCTTCGGGGCGGAAGCCACCGGTTCGCCGGCGTGAACCCCGTCGCGTAGATGATCGAGTGCGGCGCTGAGCGCGATCCGTCCGCGTACACAACCTCAGCTCCATGAGCGTCCACAACATCGGGTACGAGGTTCACGCCCGCCCGGCGGAGCTGCGAGAGGGACTCCCCGAAGATCGGCTCCGCCTGCGGACGACGCCACCATCTGCCGCGGCTGTCCGTATAGGCGCTGTGTCGCTCGACGGCACGGTGCCGTCGCGGCCCTCGCACCGAGAGGGTGACAGCGTGGGATGCCGACAGCTCGCGGGCGAGTTGCACGCCGCTGTTGCCGCCACCGACGATGAGCACGTCGCCCTCGGCGATCTGGCGCGGATATTGATACTGGCTCGAATGCATCGCAGATCCCGGCACGACCAGTTTGATTGCCCATTCGGGCATGTGCGCTCGAGCCGCGGCGCCGGTCGCGCACACGATGTTCCGGGTCTGTACATCTCCAAGATTGGTGGCAAGGAACAGCGTCGGGCCGCTCCCGTGACGCTCGACGTTTCGGGCGCTGACTCCCCATTGGGTTTCGACGCCGAGCGTGGATTCGACGTCTGCAAGGTAGTCCGCCATCTCGTCGGCGCGAATTGCGCGTCGCTGGTCGCCCGAGTGCGGATGGTTTGGCAGCGCGCTGTGCCGGGCGTCGCTGAGCAAGCTCATCGAGTGCCAGCGGGTTGACCAGCTCCGTTGCTGTGTGTCCGCGGCATCTACCACGACGAAGTCCTGCTGTGGACGCAGCCCCTCGGCGATCAGCGCGGCTGCGACCGCGAGTCCGGATTGTCCCGCTCCGACGATGATCGCGCGTCGGTGCGACAGGCCTACTGTCATCGACCGGCTCCGTTGACGGCATCCTCGATCGCGTTGGGGAGGTCGTCCCAGTCTTCGATCGTGAGCTGTTCGCCATCGAGGAAGAAGGTGGGTGTGCTGCGAACTCCGAGCGCGCTGCCCTCGTCGAAGTCGAGCTTGACCCGTGCGAGCGTCACCGGATCTGCGATGGCCGTGTCGTACGCGTCCATGTCGAGCCCGAGCTCTTCGGCGAAGTCGCGGAAGACATCCGCGCGGGACTCCTGCGCCTCTCCCCACTCCGTCTGGGTTTCGAAGAGACGGTGGTACATGTCCTCGAACCGGCCCTGCTGCGCTGCCGCCTCGACCGCCAGCGCCGCGTTGGTGGAGTTCGTGTGCCCAGGCAGGGGGAAGTAGCGGACGATGTAGGTGATCTTCCCCGCGTACTGTTCGCGCAGGTCCTCCACCAGCGGGTAGAACGCGCCGCACGCTTCGCATTCGAAGTCCAAGAACTCCACGATCGTGACGGCGCCGTCGCCTCCTTCATCGAGCACGTGTGAGCTAGCGCGGACGACTTGCGGCTCCTCGCCCTCCGCCTGAGGGGGTGAGGTGAGGCTCTGGTTGACGAGGAAGAAGATCAGGCCGACTAGCATCAGCAGGCCGAGGATGGTGCCGGTGACGACAGTCACCTTCAGGGATCGGTTCAACGGGTACTCCAAACACAGGGGACAGGTCGGACTCCCGGCGCGATGCGCCGGAACGTGGCCGTCGTCGAGGACGGCTTACCTGTCTCAGGTGCGGGAAATGGAGAGCTCGGAGAGCGTGACCGGTCGGAGCACCGGACGGTCAGCGGAGATGAGTATCGAGAGCGTGCGCGCAATCCCGCCCAGACGGGGCGCGGTTCGGGGCAGCACGAAGTAGCGGATCAAGGCGATGAGCAGGATCGTGCAGAAGATGCCGAGCAGGCAGCCCGCTGTCCCCGCCAAGACGGTTCCGACGTCGGCCCACTCGGTCACCGCCACCAGGTCCTGGTCGGCGTTCGGAACAACCGCGGCGTCCCCCGCGACAGCATCCGAGACGATCTGCGAGACAGCGACTGAAGCTCCGGCCGACGAGAGGGTGCCGTCTGCTTCGGAGTGTGACGCGGACCACGCAGCGACGATCAGCAGTAGGGCGAGGCCCAGCCCGGTAATGATCTTCGTTATCAGCAGACGCTCGCTCAGGACTCTCAGCGGTCGGGTGCGTGCTGAGGGGAGCATGTCAGGCCAAGGATACCAAGGGTCGAAGCGCGATCAAACGCGCGACGACTCGAGCGCGACGGCCGCGTCGGACGCGAGCTTGGAGAGCCTCGCCGGGCGGCGCGCGGCGCGGACGCCGTTGAGGATGACGATGACCTCGGCGACTTCGTGCACCAGAACGACGCCCGCGAGCCCCAGCACGCCAAACAGGGCGAGCGGGAAGAGCACGACGATGATCGCAAGTGCGAGGCCGATGTTGACGGTCATGATGCGACGCGCACGCCGCGCGTGGGCGATGGCCGCGGGGAGCAGGCGCAGGTCGTGTCCTGTGAAGGCGATGTCGGCTGACTCGACGGCGGCAGCAGCCCCCTTGACGCCCATGGCGATGCCGACCGTCGCGGTGGCCAGGGCAGGGGCGTCATTGATGCCGTCGCCGACCATCGCGGTTGGTCGAATTGCGACGAGTTCGTCGATGGCGGTGGCTTTGTCAGCGGGGAGCTGTTCGGCCCGGACGTCGGTGATCCCGGCTTCCTGGGCGATCGCGCGGGCGGTGCGGGCGTTGTCTCCCGTCAGCATGACGGCATCGATGCCTTCCGCAACGAGCATCCGGATGGTCTCCGCCGCTTCCGGTCGCAGCTCGTCCCGGACGCCGATGACGCCGACGATCACACCGTCGGCCTCGGCGACGACGATCGTCATGCCATTCGACGCCATTGCATCAGCGGCGACGCGGAGCGCGCCGGCGTCGAGCCACCGATCGTTGCCGACCCGTACAGCTCTCCCTTTGACGCGACCGGTGATGCCGCGCCCCGCTTCCTCTACCACGTCCGACGCAATCGTGCGGGTGGGCGCGGCGGCGGTGATCGCCGCGGCGAGTGGGTGGGTGCTGGATGCTTCGAGTGCGGCCGCCCAGGCCAGCACCTCGTCGCGTGAGATGCCGGGGGCGGTGATGACGTCGACGACCGCCGGCTCATTGCGGGTGAGCGTGCCGGTCTTGTCGAGCGCGACCGTTCGGATGGTCCCGAACTGTTCGAAGGCCTCGCCGGACTTGATCACGATGCCGAACTTCGATGCCGATCCGATCGCGCTGATCACGGTGACCGGCACCGCGATCGCCAAAGCGCACGGGGAGGCCGCGACGAGGACGACGAGGGCGCGCTCGATCCACGTTGAGGGGTCGCCAATCAGGAATCCGAAGAGCGCGACGAGGGCCGCGACGATCAGAACGATGGGGACGAGAGGGCGAGCGATCCGGTCGGCGAGTCGCGCTCGCTCGCCCTTGCGTGCGTGCGCTTGTTCCACGAGGGCGACGATCTGCGTCAGGGAGTTGTCTCGGCCGTCAGCGGTGGCCTCGATCCGTATCGTCGCGGAGCCGTTTACCGAGCCGGCGGCGACCGCATCGCCGGGACCGGCCTCGATCGGGATCGATTCGCCCGTGATCGCGGAGGTGTCCAGGCTGGAGCGGCCCTCGACCACGACGCCGTCGGTGGCGACGCGTTCGCCCGCACCGACGACAAGGATGTCGAGTTCGCGCACGTCGGTTGCGGGGATGGTGACGTCACCGGATAGCCGGGAGACGCGAACCGTCTCCGGGATCAGCGACAGCAATGCGCGCAGACCCTCCTTTGCGCGGTCCATCGCTCGATCTTCGAGTGCCTCTGCGAGCGAGAACAAGAACGCGAGCGTCGCCGCCTCGCCGACATGTCCGAGGAGCACCGCACCGATCGCGGCGATCGTCATCAGCAGGGCGACGCCGAGACGCCCCCGGATCAGGCGTCGGATTGCGCCGGGAACGAAGGTGTAGGCGCCGGCGACCAACGCCAGACCTTGAAGGACGACGGCCGGGATCGGCAGACCAGTCCACTCGAAGATGTAACCCGCGAGGAGGAGGACGCCCGCGATCGCTGACGGCAGCAGGGCGGGATCACGCCACCACGCCGGACGGATCTCAACCTCGACGGGCCCGTCGGTCGAGATGATGTCGGGGCCGCAGCACGCGTCGCCCTCCATGTGACCTGTCGAGGTAGCGGTCTGCTCCGGCGCGCAGCATGCGTCGGCAGCTGGCTGGTTGCGGGAGAACTCGATCCGGCGGACGGCAGGGGTCTTGCGGGGCTCGTCGGGACCGCAGCACTCCTCGCTCATGCGCAGCACTCGCACGCGTCATCGACGCAGGGAGCGCCTTCGTCGACCGCGACGACCGCCTCGAGGAGCTGTCGCATGCCTTGCGTCAGATGTGGATCAGCAATCTCGTAGCGAGTGCGTCGCCCCTCAACAGCAGCGACGATCAACCCGCAGCCACGAAGGCACGCCAGATGATTCGACACGTTCGTCCGCGTCAACTCGAGGTCGTGCGCAAGTTCAGCCGGGTAGCCCGGCCCATCCAGCAGGGCCAGGAGGACCCGCGACCGGGTGGGATCTGCCATGGCACGGCCGAGGCGGTTCATGACGTCGAGACGAGATGCAATGGTCAGCACATGGTGACTATACAGCCACGACTGATCAATCAGCGAACGCACCCGTGTCGGCGAGGTATCGTCAGGGAGCCGTCTCGTCGAATGGAACACCGTGTCGTCAAGCAGTCCTGGGGGCCGTCAGCCCTGGACATCTCTCCAATTCGCCTACCTTGCACTTACATTCAATGGTCTGGGGGTCACTGTCCTGATCGCGAACCTGCTGATGGGCGCTGCATGGACGGCGATCGCGGTGCCCATCGCCGTGGTGTGCCTCGTCCTGGGGCTGACGGCCGGATTCCAGACGCGACGTCTGAGAATTCGAGAGCGCGGCAAAACGGGGCGATGACGCGCCGCTCCGAGCGCGCACCAAGAGGTCGGAAACCCTCAACCTTCAACCCGGAAAAGGGCTGTTAGTGAGCGTTAACTGTGCCACCAACTGTGCCACGGAAGTTCGAAGGGTCGAAAATCCCGCATAAACACTGGGATCGGAGCGGCGGAGGATAGGGGATTCGAACCCCTGAGAGCTTTCACTCAACACGCTTTCCAAGCGTGCGCCATAGGCCACTAGGCGAATCCTCCAGGGCCCCGGAGGGCCACGGAACATCCTACCTTGCGCGCACGCGCGCTCCTGCACCGGCCGCGTACGCACTGCCGGGGCGGATGATGAGCGATCGCGGGGCGACGACCGCGAGCACACGGCGAGCCGGCGGCGCGGTGCGCAGAAGTGCCGCGCGCACGGCGGCCGCGGCATCCGCGACGTCGTTTCCGTGCCAGTACCCGGCGACCGCTGACGATGCGTAGCTCGCGCGCTCGATCGCGCGGGCGAGCACGCCGAGCTCGTGGGCCGGAGCGCCGTGATCGGCCACGAGGCGGGCGGCGAACGCGCGGGGCGACTCGCTCGCGGGCACGGCGATGCCGACGTCGATCGCGGCATCCTGGACCGTCATCCACGCGGCCGCGGAATCACCGTTCTCGGCAGCGGCGGCCAGCTGGCGTCGGCGGACCTCGCGCACGAGCGCGGGCACCGCGAGCAGGAGCAGGATCGCCAGCACGGCGCCGAGGGTAGGCAGGGGGTTGACCATCCGCACGGCGTCGCCGGCGGTCTCTCCGGCGCGCGGATCCTCGGCGTCGAGCGGACCACCGGAGGGACCGGTCGAGGGCGAGGCGGACGGCTGCGGATCGGTCTCTCCGGGGGCTCCGACCTGGCCGGGAGCGACCGACGCGGGCAGGAAGGACGTCGGGTTCCCGAGGCCGTTGGTCGGCTCGAAGCCGATCCAGCCGATGCCCTGGAAGTGCACCTCGGGCCACGCGTGCAGCAGGGAGCTCGGCACGCTGTACACGGTCTCGTCGTCGATGCGCTCGGCCGTCGGCACGCCAGGGAGATAGCCGACGACGATCCGGGTCGGCATGTCGAGGGTGCGCGCCATGAGCGCGAAGGCTGAGGCGAAGTGGATGCAGTACCCCTCCTTCACCTCGAGGAACGACGCGACGGCCTCGGCGCCCGATCCGTCGAAGCCCTCCTCGACGGGCGCGCTCAGCGAATAGCGGAACTCGCTGCCGCGGAACCAGCGCTGGAGCGCGATGAGGGCGTCGTAATCGTTGCCCGCCCCCGCGGTCACCGTGGCCGCGGTCTCCGCGATGACCGGTGGAAGATCCTCGGGAAGCGCCGTGAGCTCTTCGCGCTGCTCGGCGCTGTCGGCGCTCGTGGCCCGGATCTGCTCGAGCGTCGGCCGCGGCGTGTCGGCGACGACCTCGTACTGCTGCCCCTGCGCTGTGCCGGCCTGCGACACGACCGTGCGGTTGTACGGCACCCTGACCCAACCGCCCTCGAGGCCCGTGACCGAGCGGGCGGGATAGGGGATCGGCGCCCAGATGGATGCGAGGTTGACGACCTCGACGTCGGTCGTCGACTCGACGAGCCGCACGTCGTCGTCGATGTCGAGCGCGCCCAGATCCCCGTCGCGATCGAGGGGCTCGGTCCGCACGTTGTCGGGCTCCCACACCGCGCCGTCGAAGCGCGACAGCGTCGTCGCCCGCAGATACGGCGCCTCGGAGCCCGAGGTCCGCACGCGCATGACCTCGATCTCGATCGGCCTGCGCAGATCGTCGCCGAGCTGCAGGCTCGCGTCGATGCCTGGTCCGTTGCCGACGCCCGCGCCCGTGCGCGGGATCGGAGCGGGCAGCAACGGTGTGGCGACGAGCGCGACGATGACGGCGATCGCGCCGATGCCGATCGCCGTCGCGGGTACGCCGGCCGAACGCTCGACGGCGCGGGCGAGCGGAGGGACGCGCGAGCTCGTCTCGGCGCGGATGAGGAAGAGGATGGATGCCGCGAGCAGCACGAACGCCATGACGTCGAGGTCTCCGGGCACGGCGATCGACGGGATGAGCGAGACGGCGATGATCCCGACCGATGCGAGCAGCGGCATGCGCGCCGTGAGCACGACGTGGTCGACGATGATCGCGAGCAGACCCATCGCGCCCACGATGAGGATCGAGAGCGACGGCGACACATCCAGCGGCGCCGAGCCGTTCGCGATCTCGATGACGGCACGATCGACGAGGGCGGAAACCTCGGCGAACGTGTCGAGCGTGGGGATGACCCAGAGGATCGCGGTCGAGTTCAGGAACACGCCGGTCATGAACATGACCCACAGGGCGGCCTCGATGAGGCTCACCCCGACCGCGGGGATGCGCCGACGACGGGCGAGGTAGCCCGCAGCGAGGATGAGCCCGGCCAGGATGACGGCGCCCAGCATCCATCCTCCCGGCTGGACGACGGGGAGCACCGGCAGGAGCGCCGAGACAAGTGCGGCGAAGAGGCCGATCGTGACGGCGAGATCGCGCCGACGGGCGGGGTTCTCGTCGACGGGTCCTGGACGCTGCGCGTACGACAGCGCGGGGTGGGGGTCGGCCTGTGGCCGCGTCCGAAGGTCAGACGACATCGCGCACCCCCCTCCCGACGCCCGCGCTCCAGGCGAACGCGAGGTCGCCGTCGGGCTCGAGCGCGTGCGCGCGCCAGCCCGCGTCGACGGCGTGATCGAGCGCGTCGCCGACCGGCGACGTCGAGAACAGGAGCGGCAGCGTGCTGTGGTGCGCGACGGCCGCGATCGCATCGGCGTCGGCGGAGTCGAAGCGGCCGACGATGAGCACGAGCGGCCCCGTGTTGACCCCGGCGAACAGCCGCGAGAGCTTGCCGAGGTGATCGTCGCGCTGCGCGGTCAGGGTCGCGAACTGGGTCAGCAGGGTCTCCACCGCGTCCATGTCGCCGCCGTCGATGCGGTCGGCCAGCAGCGTCCCGTCGCTGTCGAGGACCTCGACCGCGTAGCCGTCGTGTACGAGCCGCGCGACGGCCGAGACGCACATCGACACGGCCGTCTCGAAGCCGGCGTCCGCGCCGGTCGAGCTCAGCGCCTCGGACGACCAGCGCAGCACACCACGATCGAGCACGACGCTCGCTTCGGGAGTGGACTCCTGCTCCTCCTGGCGCACCATGAGCTCGTCGCGGTGAGCGGTCGCCCGCCAGTGGATGCGACGCATCGAATCGCCCGGCACGTAGGGCCGAGCGACGAGGTTGTCGGCGCCCTGGCCGAGCTGGTTCGTCGTGGTGTGAAGCGTGCCGCCGGCCTCGCCCGCGTAGTCGACGAGCGGCGTGAGGTCGACGATCGCCGGCGCGACCGTGACGGGAGTGCGATCGCCGAGCAGGATGCTGCGCCGAACCAGCCCGAACGGATCGGCGAAGCGCACCGACAGCCGTCCGAGTGCGTGCACGCCACGGCGCACGCCGACGACCGAATAGGACAGATCGACCGTGCGGGCACCGGCGCGCGAGCCGCCGAGCAGCCCCGAGCCGAGGGCCGGGAACGTGCCTTGAGCCTTGCCGCGGAGCGCCTTCGGGATGCCGTCCGTCCACGTGCCCGACGGGGTCGGGAACGCCGAACGGACCCCGACCCGCACGTCGACGAGCGTCTCGCGGCCGACGGTCGAGATGTCGGGATGCAGCGACCGCACGACGGCGTCCGTCGGGCGCGCGAGATAGAGCGCGCCGAGGGATGCCGCGAGCAGCGCGATCAGAAGCACGCCGAAGTACAGCAGCTCGATGATCCCCGCCTCGTTCGCGATGATGAAGCACGCCAAGGCGAGGACGAGCGCGCCCGTGCCACGGACGGTCAGGGGCCAGACGCGCTTCATGATGGTGGGGTCACTGGCGCGAGGCGATGGGCACCCGCACGCTCGAGGCGATCCGCTCGAGGACCGTCGTCACGGCGTCGGCGCCGCCGCGTGAGCGGGCGCCGCCCGCCGATCGGGTGGGGATGAGCCGGTGCGCGAACACCGGAACGAGGAGCGCCGTGACATCGTCGGGGATGACGAAGTCACGACCGTCGAGCGCGGCCCACACCTTGGCCGCGCGGACGAGCTGCAGCGTCGCGCGCGGGCTCGCGCCGAGCCGCAGATCTGCGTGGGAGCGCGTCGCTGCGGCGAGGGCGACCGCGTAGTCCTCGAGCGCGGGCGCGACATGCACGGCACGAGCCCAGGCGATGAGCGCCGACACCTGCCGGCTCGTCGCGACCGGCACGATCGCGTCGAGCGGATTGACCGCGTCGCGTTGGCGCAGCATGAGCGCTTCGGAGCGGGGATCGGGGTAGCCCATCGAGATGCGCATCATGAAGCGGTCGCGCTGCGCTTCGGGCAGGGCGTACGTGCCCTCCATCTCGAGCGGGTTCTGCGTCGCGACGACGAGGAACGGATCGGGAAGCGGATGCGTGCGCCCGTCGACCGTGACCTGCCCCTCCTCCATCGCCTCGAGGAGGGCCGACTGCGTCTTGGGGGAGGAACGGTTGATCTCGTCGGCGATCACGATGTTGGCGAAGATCGCGCCGGGCTTGAACTCGAACTCGCGATCGACGGGATTGAACACGCTGACGCCCGTCACGTCGCCGGGCAGCAGGTCGGGGGTGAACTGGATGCGACGCACGGTCGCATCGACGGACGCCGCGAGCGCGCGCGCGAGCATCGTCTTGCCGACGCCGGGGACGTCCTCGATCAGCAGGTGCCCCTCGGCGAGCAGACACACGAGTGCGGAACGCACGGCATCCGCCTTGCCGTCGATCACGGTCCCGACCGAGGCGAGGATGCCGTCGGTGGCGCGCGCGAACCCCTCGGCCGTCATCGCATCGGCGTCTGCCGTCGTTGCGGTGTCCGTCACTGCGACCTCCTCGGGTCCGCCGGGCGGCGGTGGGTACAAGTGAAGGGCTCCATCGCCCTTCCTTCGATCGTAACCCTCGAGGCGGACGCAGGGCTCTGGGAGAACCCTGGACTTCCCCCCTTCTCACAGGAGTGCGGCGACCCCCATGACCCCGATCGAGGCACCCATCGCGGCGTACTGGATGCGGTCGAGAGCACCGTGGGCACGTGAGAGCATGACGATCGATGCCACCGCGTACGCGATGGCACCGACGCACAACAGCAACGCGAACCCTCCACCGCCGGCGCCGTGAACGTGCCCCGCAGAGACGGCGCCGTCGCCGGCGGGTGTCATCGCGAGCTGCAGAGCGGCCATCGCGATCATGCCCACCGTCGTGTGCAGGGTCATGGCGTCGAGCCCGCGCGCCGTCCGCCTGCCGCGGGAGCGTCTGACGGCCGCGAACGACATCGCCGTGGCGACGAGGACCGCGGCCCACACCACCGCGGGCAGGGCACGGGTGAGCGCGGCATCCAGCATCGCGACGATCATGAGAAGGGATGCCGCGACCTCGGGCCACCGCACCCGCCGACGATCGGCTGCCAGACAGCAGGTCCCGATCGCGGCCGGTGCGATGGCCCAGGCGTGGAGGATCTCGGTCACGCTCAGTGGTGGTGGCCGTGCGCGCCGTGGTCTTGGGAACCGTGGTCGTGCGCGCCGCCGGTGGGCCCGTACCCGCCCATCGACGCGTGTGTCGCGCCCGTCCCGGCCGAGCAGTGCGCCGACTCGGGAGCCGGCACGTTCAGCACGGGGCTGCGCTCGAAGAAGTTGTACGGCTTGAGGGTGAACTTGGCGTAGTCCATCGGCATGACGGGCCAGTCCTCGTTGCGCGGGAAGTGCGTGAGTCCGAACGTGTGCCACAGCACGACGTCCTCGCCCACGAGCGGCTCGTCGCCCTCGATGAACTGGGGGATGCCTCCGCCACCGGGATGCTGGTTGACGAAGTCGCCCGCCGCGTACCGCTCGGCGGGGTCGTACTTGGTGACGAAGAGGTTCTTCGTCGCGAAGGCGGCGCGCGAGGCGATGGATGACGCGTCGTCGGCGAGCAGCACGGGTGTCTCCGTCGGGAACAGCACGTAGGAGGTCGGCTGACCGAGCGACGTCGACTTGTCGGTCGACGCGATCTGCCAGACGCGATTGCGGGCGCCGTCGGCGAGTCGGCCGGACTCCTTCTCGGAGCGGATCGGCGTCACCTGCTTCGTGAAGGCGTTCCCCGCCGGGTTCTCGGGCGAGATCGGCACCCGCACGGCATCGATCTCGTTGACGACGTTGGCGGTGCCGTCGACGGTCATGTCGAGCCGTGCCGAGAAGAGGTGCTGGTGGTAGGGCGCGCCGAGCCCCGGGGCGACCTGCGATGCGTAGGCGTAGTCCTCGCCCGGGTACGACGACGTGAACAGGATGCCGGTGAGCTTCGCCTCGCACTCGATGGTGCCGTCGAGGTAGAGGTACCAGAAGAACCCGTAATCGTAGTTGCCGACCGTCGTGAAGAACGAGATGACGAGGCGCCGCGAACGCCGCACTTCGGACGCGCCCGTGAACAGGTCGGTGTGCTTCCACAGTGACCCGAAGTCCTCTTCGTGCATGCACACACCGTTGCGCACGACGCGGGGGCTGCCCAGCTCGTCTGCGAGGACGGCATCCACGTAGGTGATGTCTCCGACGCAGTCGCAGCCGAGTTCGAGCTCGTTCGTGTAGCGGCCGAAGAGATACTCGCCGGTGTCGAAGTAGTTCTGCCAGAAGCGGTTCGGAGCGGGATCGGCGTAGGGCACGACCATCTCGCTGATCGACCCGCGGTACATGACCGGCCGCCCCGCGAACGACAGCTGCCGGAGGATCAGGCCCTCACGCGTGTCGAAGCCGATCCGCAGGTCCCACTCGCCCCACGTCACGTGCTCGCCGTCGACGGTGAAGCTCGATCCCTCCGGCTGCGTGATGACGATCGGCTTGAGCCCTTCGAGCGGCGGACCCTGAAGAGCGGGGTCGTCGTAGTTGCCGCTCGTCTCGGGGACGGCGAAGCCGGGAGTGTCGACGATCTTCAGCACGGCGCGGGTCGCGACGTCGATGTACGCCGTGAGGCCGTCGACCGGGTGCGCCCACGGGTGGTCGGCGGGATGGTCCTGGCGGAAGGCGAACGTCCGCAGGATGCGGCGTCCCTCTTCCTCCGCGTACCCGTAGTTGCCCGCCGAGAGGGGCACGAGCACGACGTCGGCGGGCGTCAGGCCACGCGCGGCGAGCGCGGCCACCCACTCGGCGCTGTCGTTCGCGATGATCCCGACCTCTTCGAACTCCGCGTCGAGGATCGGGAGCTGTCCCGCCGTGCCGTCCAGCTCGACCGACGAGACGACCTCGCCCGTCGCGAGCGAAACGACCAGGTCGAGCGAGTGGGTCGTCCGCATGTCGAGCAGCTGCACCCGGGCGCGCCGCTCCGGCAGGGCACCGCCCTGCTCCCACGCGAGCACCTCGGGCTTGGGTGGCTCCTCGAGCCCGACGTAGGCGAAGCGCGTCGCGTCGGAGGTCGTCGGCAGCGCCAGCACGATCGTGCGGACGGCCTCGATCTCGGCCGCCGTGAGCGAGGCGAGCGGGTGACCGGCGATCGGGGGAGTCGCGAAGCCGGCGGCGGGGTCTGCGGAGGTGATGGTCATGATGATCCTTTCGGGATGCGGCGGGTCAGCCGGCGATCGAGTCGGTGAGCTTGGCGTAGGCGGCCGGGCGGCGGGCCTTGATCCATCGGGCCTGGACGTAGCCGATGATCGGGAAGATCACGACCAGCGCGAGCAGGAACCAGCTCACCGCCGCGAAGACGGGATTGCCGTCGGCATCCACGTCGCCGACCATGATCGGGAAGTAGGCGACGATGAGCGCCGCCGACAGGACGAGTCCGATGAAGCCGAGTGCCGGCGCGATGACGGTGTTCCACAGGCGCTTGTCCTTCTTCGTCTTGACGAAGTACACGATGACGGCGACCGACGTGATCGCCATGAGGATCGCGATCGCGAGTGTCGCGACGCCGGCGAACCACGTGAAGACCTGGAGGACCGGATCGAGTCCGAGCACCGCGAAGATCGCGATGAGCACCGCGGCCGTCGCGGTCTGGACGATCGACGAGACGTGAGGCGACAGGTGCTTCGCGTGCACTGCGCCGAGCTTGTCGGGCAGCACGCCGGCGTTCGCCATGGAGTGCTGATAGCGGGTGACGACGTTGTGGAACGACAGCACGCACGCGAACATCGCCGTGATGAGGAGGATGTTGACCGCCACCTCGCCGAAGACGCCGAGATAGCGCGACATCGTCGCGATGATGAAGGTGCCGGGGTCCTCCGCGATCACGCCGATGACGTCATCCGCGCCCCACGCCATGACCAGGCCCCACGAGGCGAGCGTGTAGAACACGCCGATCCCGATCACGGCCGCGTAGGTCGCACGCGGGATGGTGCGGTTCGGATCGCGTGCCTCGTCGCGGAAGATCGCCGTCGCCTCGAAGCCGATGAAGGCCGCGATCGCGAACATGAGGCCGACGCCGGGAGAGCCGCTCGCGACGTTCGCCGGTTCGAACGAGGAGAGATCGAGACCCGCAGCGCCTCCGCTCGCGACGACGACCACGACCATCGCGAGCACGATGCCGACCTCGGCGACGAGCAGTACACCGAGGACCTTGCTCGACAGATCGATGTGACGGAAGCCCAGCACGCCGACGATCGCGATCGTGACGAGCGACATGAGCCACCACGGCACTGCCGGACCGCCGAGCGACTGCACGGTGACCGACAGGATGTAGCCGATGTAGCCGTAGACCGACACCTGGATCGTCGTATAGGTCAGCATCGCGATCCATGCGCTCGCGAGTCCCGTCGAGCGGCCCAGGCCGTAGCCGACGTACGTGAAGAACGCGCCGGGCTTCGGCACGTGCCTCGTCATGGCGGCGAGGCCGACCGAGAACAGCAGCAGGATCACGGCGCTGATCGCGTAGAGCGCGGGGAAGCCGATGCCGTTGCCGAGCAGCATGCCCAGCGGCGCCGCTCCGCCGATGACCGTGAGCGGGGATGCGGCCGCGACGACCATGAAGACGATGGCGGTGACGCCGAGAGAGCCGTGGAGGGTCCGCTTCGCGGAAGCCTCGACTCCCTTCGATTCGAGTTGTGTCATGAGATCCTCCGGGTGGATGTCGGGCGGAGCAGGATGCCTCGACCCTCCCGCCCGGCTGTTGCACGGCCGTTCCCCACGTGTGAAACCTCGCCCCACGCGAGTGGGAACTCTCGCGCCGGGTGTCTCATTCGGGCGACACGAACCGGAAACACGAGGGACCCTCCCGGGCAACGGCGACGGCGTAACGTCTCGCGCATCGGGAGGAGCCATGACCGCACTCGAACGCGCGATCGCGAGACCTGAGCCCGTGCGCGGGTTCGGGTCCAGGTCGCCTCTGGAGGGTCTCGATCGACGCAGCGTCGGGTTCTCCGACGTCCTCGCGCAGTCCGTCGCAGCCGTCGCGCCCGCCGCCGCCGCCACGACCGTCGTGCTCCTCGTGGCGGGGGTCGCGCCCCACGCGACGGTGCCGTCGATCCTGGTCGCCGGACTGCTCAGCTTCCTCGTCGCGCAGACGATCTCGCAGTTCGCCCGCCGCCTCGCCGCGGCGGGGTCGACCTACACCTATACAGCCCGCGGACTCGGGCAGGGCGCCGGTCTCGCGGCGGGGGCGGCCATCGTGCTCGGCCACGGAGCGATCGCGATGTTCGCGCTCCTCGGCGGCGCGTACTACGTCACGTTCCTGCTGCGCGGCCTGTGGCCCGACCTCGTCGACACCTCGACGATCGCGGGCGTGCTCGTGGTCGAGATCGCGTTCGTCGCGCTCGTGCTCGTGCGAGGCATCCGCCTCTCGTCGCGCATCGCCCTCGTCGTCGAGGGAATCTCGGTGCTGCTCATCGTCGTGCTGCTGATCGTGCTCCTCGTGCGCATCGGGCCCATCGATCCCGGCGCGGTGTTCGAGGCCGGCTCCTTCGACCCCGCCATGATCGCGGCGGGATCCATGATCGCCTTGACAGCCTTCGTCGGATTCGAGAGCGCCGCCACGCTCGGCGTCGAGGCGGTCTCGCCTCTGCGCACCGTCCCGCGCGCGATCGTCTGGACGGTGGTCCTGTCGGCGGGCCTCTACGTGTTGGCAGCTCTCGCCCAGGTCGCCGGTTTCGCCGAGATCGGCGCGGAACTCGGAGCGAGCACGTCTCCCATCAACGACCTGGCCGCGGCGTACGGACTCGCCGGCTGGGGAGTCGTCGCCGACATCGGCATCGCGGCCTCCTTCCTCGCATGCGCGATCGGATCGACGACCGCGCTCACGCGGGTCCTGTTCACGATGGGACGCGACGGGGTGCTCCCGCGCATCGCCGGCCGCGCCCACCCGCGCTTCGGCACTCCGGTCGGTGCGGTCCTGCTGTCGCTGCCGATCATCGCGGGGGTACCGCTGATCGTCACGCTCGCCGGCATCCCGATCCGCGACGCGATGCACGCGACGATCGCCGTGGGCGGTGCCGGGTACATCGTGGCCTACGTGCTCGTATGCGTGGCGGCGCCGTTCTTCCTCCACCGCATCGGCGAACTCACGCTGCGCGCCGCCGTGATCGCGGGATTCTCGGCGGTCGCGCTCGCCGCGGCTCTCGTCGTCTTCTTCATCGTCGACGCCCGGACCGGCAGTCTCGCCGTCTGGATCGTGGCGGGCGCCGCGGTCGTCTCCGGCGCGCTCATCGCCGTACGTCTGCGCAGCACCGCCCGTCCGCTCGATCGCATGGGGTCCTACGACGAGCCCCTCGCGTCGCAGGTGCTCGGCGGCGTCGCGCGAGAAGACCGGCCGTCGCATGGCTGACGGAGCCGCGCCCTCGGTCACGGCGCGCCAGCCGCGGGCGATCCACAGCGCGCTCACGGTGCTCGAAGCCGTCGCCGGTCTCGGTGCGGGCGTCACCGCCCGCGAGATCTCGCACGAGCTCGGCCTTCCGCGCGCGACGGCCTATCGCCTCCTCAACCTCCTCGTGCAGGACGAATACCTCGTGCGCACGCCCGACCTTTCGGGGTTCGCGCTCGGCGCGAAGGTCGCTCAGCTCGCGGCCGTCGTCGCTCCGCCGATGCGGCTCACGTCGGCGGCCCGTGCCGTCGTGGCGGATGCGCGCGCCGCGGTGCGGGGCGGCATCCACGTCGTGTTCTACGTTCAGGACCGCCCCGTCGTCGTCGACGCCGACCCCGACTTCCCCTTCTCGGACGAGATCCGCCTGGCGCGCGAGCCCGAGCGGTACGCGGTCGGGCGCCTCCTGCTCGTGGAGCGACGCCACTCCGGGCCGGACGCGGGCGCCGCCGCCGATCTCGCCCGTTTCGGTGCGACACGGCAGATCGGCGAGCTGGTGCCGGGATACGGATGCCTCGCCCTGCCGCTCCGCGACGCGCAGGGCACCCTCGCGGGAGCGCTGGGCTTCTCGGGCCCGATGCACCGGGTCGAGGAGCCCGGTGATCTCGTGCGGCTGCTCTCACCGATGGCAGAACGACTCGCCCCGCTCGTCGCGTAGACTGTCCTCAGCTCTCCGCGAGGCGGCATCCAGGCCAACTCCCCCAGGACGGAAACGTAGCAAGGGTAACCAGGCTCTGCCGGGTTCGCGGAGAGTCTTACTTTTCCCGGGGCTCAGCGACGGAACGGCCCGTCGAGAACGGCCCACTGCAGCAGCATGATCGTCTTCGCGTCCTGGATCGAGCCGCTGCGCACCATCGACAGCGCTTCCTCGATGTCGAGTTCGACCAGCTCGATGTGCTCGCCCTCCTCTTCGAGCCCGCCGCTGTCGCCGGTACGGGCCGTCGAGTCATACGGCGCTGCGTAGAAGTGGAGACGCTCGGTGACCGACCCGGGGCTCATGTAGACGTCCCACAGGTGCTCGATCTCGCCGATCTCGACGCCGGTCTCCTCGGCCGCCTCGCGTCGGATCGCGGCCTCGGGATGATCGTCGTCGAGAAGGCCGGCGGCCGTCTCGACGAGCATGCCGTCGGGGTGGTCGTTGACGTACACGGGATAGCGGAACTGGCGGGTCAGGAGCACGGTCCGCCGCGCCGGGTCGTACAGCAGCACTGTCGCACCGTTGCCGCGATCGTACGTCTCGCGCTGCTGGGTCTCCCACGCGCCCGAGGGCGCCCGGTACTCGAGGGTCGTGCGTCGCAGCACGTGCCACGCCGAGGCGAGCACCTCGACATCCGTGACCCTCACACCGGGATTGCGATCGAGCTCGAGACCCGCGCGATCGAGCCCGGTTCTGCCGCGGTGGTCGGGCACGTCGATGCCGGGGCGATCGGTCATGATCGGAGCTTAGTCACGGCTGCGGCCTGGCCGCGGCATCCACCCCGCCCGTAGGGTTGACACGTGGCGCAGAGCATCTTCATCACGTCGGCCGAAGGGCACTCGGGCAAGTCCACGATCGCGCTCGGGGTGCTCGACACGCTCAGCCGTGCGACGCCGCGGGTCGGCGTGTTCCGCGCGATCGCGCGCTCCACGGTCGAGCGCGACTACGTGCTCGAGATGCTCCTGGACCACGACGGCGTCGACCTCGCCTACGAGGACTGCATCGGAGTCACGTACGACGACGTGCGTCGGGATCCCGATGCGGCACTGGCGGTCATCGTCGAGCGGTTCAAGGCCGTCGAGGCGCAGTCGGACGCCGTCGTGATCGTCGGAAGCGACTACACGGATGTCGGCAGCCCCGCCGAACTCGCCTACAACGCCCGCATCGCCGCGAACCTCGGCGCGCCCGTGCTGCTCGTGCTGAGCGGACGATCGGGGCAGGACCAGACGCAGCCCGAGCAGCTCGGATCGTCGCTGCCCCGTACGGCGGAGGAGATGGGCCAGATCGCCGATCTCGCGCTCGCCGAGCTCGTGCACGGCAGGGCGGACCTCTTCGCCGTCATCGTGAACCGCGCCGAGCCGGAGGCGGTGCCCGGGGCGATCGCCGCCATCGAGCGGTCGGCCGCGGCATCCCTCCGCCCCGGCCACGCGGCGGTGCCGGTGTGGGCGATCCCCGAGGACCGCTACCTCGTCGCACCGTCGATCCGCGGCATCATGCGAGCCGTCGACGGCGAGCTGCTGTCGGGCGACCCCGACCTGCTGACCCGCGAGGCGCTCGGCGTCGTCGTCGCGGGCATGTCGATGGTCAACGTGCTGCCGCGGCTCATCGACGGGGGAGTCGTCGTCATCCCGGCCGACCGGTCGGAAGTGCTGCTCGCGACGCTGCTCGCGAACGCGTCGGGCACCTTCCCCTCGATCTCGGGGGTCGTGCTCAACGGCGGGTTCGATCTGCCCGAGCCCATCACGCGATTGATCGACGGCCTCGCCTCGAGCGTGCCGATCATCACGACGGGGCTCGGCACGTACGAGACGGCCGCCCGCATCATGAACACGCGCGGCCGCCTCGCCGCGGATTCGCAACGCCGTTACGACACGGCGCTCGCGCTCTTCGAGCGCAGCGTCGACAGCGAGGAGCTCCTGCGGGCGATCGGCGTCGCGGCGCCCACCGTCGTCACGCCGCTGATGTTCGAGTACGGACTCATCGAGCGGGCGCGCACGCAGCGTAAGCGCATCGTGCTGCCCGAGGGCGACGATGACCGCGTGCTGCGCGCGGCCGCGACGGTGCTCGCGCGCGGCATCGCCGACCTCACGATCCTGGGCGAGGAGATCGAGGTGCGCTCGCGCGCGATCGAGCTGGGCATCGACATCCGCGGTGCGCAGGTGCTCTCGCCCTTCGACGCCGTGCACGTCGAGAAGTTCGCCCGGGAGTACGAGAAGCTCCGCGCCCACAAGGGCGTGACATACGCCCAGGCGGCCGACACCGTGACCGACGTCTCGTACTTCGGAACGCTCATGGTGCACCTGGGGCTCGCCGACGGAATGGTCTCGGGCGCCGCGCACACGACCGCGCACACGATCCGCCCGGCGTTCGAGATCATCAAGACCACGCCGGGGGTCTCGGTCGTTTCCTCCGTCTTCCTCATGGCGCTCGCCGACCGCGTGCTCGTCTACGGCGATTGCGCCGTCATCCCCGACCCGACGATGGAGCAGCTCGCCGACATCGCGATCTCGTCGGCGGCGACCGCGGCCCAGTTCGGGATCGATCCGCGGGTCGCGATGCTGTCGTACTCGACGGGGGAGTCGGGGTCGGGCGCCGACGTCGAGAAGGTGCGCGGCGCGACGGCGCTCGTGCGCGATCGTGCGCCCGAACTGCTCGTCGAAGGCCCGATCCAGTACGACGCCGCCGCGGACGCCGCGGTCGCCGCGGCCAAGATGCCCGGATCCGAAGTGGCCGGGCGCGCGACGGTGTTCATCTTCCCCGACCTCAACACGGGCAACAACACCTACAAGGCGGTGCAGCGCTCCGCGGGCGCGATCGCCATCGGACCCGTGCTGCAGGGCCTGAACAAGCCGATCAACGACCTGTCGAGAGGCGCGCTCGTGGAGGACATCGTCAACACGATCGCGATCACCGCGATCCAGGCGCAGGGGGATGCCTCGTGAGCGTCGTCCTGGTCGTCAACTCCGGTTCGTCGTCGTTCAAGTACCAGCTGATCGACATGACGACCGAGCAGGTCCTTGCGTCGGGTCTGGTCGAACGCATCGGCGAGTCCCTCGGGCACGCGGTGCACAAGGTCTCGTTCCACGCCGACGGCCCCGCCGTCACGGCATCGCAGGCGACCTATGAGGAAGAGCTGCCCATCCCCGACCACACCGCGGGATTCCAAGTCATGCTCGACGCGTTCGCGCAGCACGGGCCGTCCCTCGACGAGCGGCCGCCGGTCGCTGTCGGGCACCGAGTCGTGCACGGCGGCGCGCGCTTCTTCGAGCCCACCCTCATCACGCCGCTCGTCGAGATCAACATCGACGAGCTCTCGGTCCTCGCACCGCTGCACAACCCGGGAGCGCTGCAGGGGATCCGGGCCGCGAAGGCGGCGTTCCCCGACCTCCCGCACGTCGCCGTCTTCGACACGGCGTTCCACCAGACGCTCGCGCCCGAGGTCTACACGTACGCGATCGATGCGGCGCTCGCCGAGAAGCACCGCATCCGCCGCTACGGCTTCCACGGCACGTCGCACAAGTTCGTCTCCGAGGCCGCCGCGGCCTTCCTGGGTCGCCCGCTCGCCGAACTCAGGCAGATCGTGTTCCACCTCGGCAACGGCGCGTCGGTCACGGCGATCGACGGCGGACGCTCCGTCGAGACCTCGATGGGCTTCACGCCTCTCGAAGGCCTCGTCATGGGCACGCGGTCGGGCGACATCGACCCCGCTGTGCTCTTCCATCTCGCGCGTCGCGAGGGCATGTCGATCGATGACCTCGACCACCTGCTCAACAAGCGAAGTGGCCTGATCGGGATGGCGGGGATGTCGGACAACCGCGACATCAAGGCGGCCATCGAAGCCGGCGACGAGGCGGCGCTTCTCGCGTACGAGGTCTATGTGCACCGGCTGCGCGCGTACGCCGGCGCCTACCTCGCGCAGCTCGGGGGAGTGGACGTCATCTCCTTCACCGCCGGCGTCGGAGAGAACGCGCCGCTCGTGCGCGCGCATGCGCTCGAGACCCTCCGCTTCGCGGGGATCGAGATCGACCCCGAGCGCAACACGGCCGCGGGCCGCTGCATCCGGATCATCTCCACGGATGCGTCGCGTGTCACGGTGCTGGTCGTCCCAACCGACGAAGAGCTCGAGATCGCGCGCCAGACCCTCGGCGTCGTTGACGCGTGACGGCTGCGCACTACGCTGGATGGACGGTGCGAAGGCGGACCGTGCCCGCTTTCCCGACCCGAGCGAAGGGGCCTCGTGACCACCGCTGACAAGCCCGATCTGACCGCGTACGACGCCGTTCTGTTCGATCTCGACGGTGTGCTGACACCGACCGCAGAAGTGCACATGCACGCGTGGCGCACGATGTTCGAGGAGCTCTTCGCGGCGTGGGACATCACCCCGCCGTACACCGACGACGACTACTTCGCGTCGCTGGACGGCAAGAAGCGCTACGACGGTGTGGCGAGCCTGCTGCGCAGTCGCGACGTCGAGATCCCGTGGGGCGATCCGTCGGATCCGCCCGAGAAGGACACGATCTGCGGCATCGGCAACCGCAAGAACGTCGTGTTCGAGCGCGTGCTCCGCGCCGATGGCATCGCGCCCTACCCCGGCTCGGTCGCACTGCTCGACGTGCTCGCTGCGGCCGGCACCCCCATCGCGGTCGTGTCGAGCTCGAAGAACGCCGAAGAGGTCCTGCGTGTCGCGGGCCTGCGCGAGCGCTTCCCCGTCGTGATGGACGGCGTGATCGCCGAGCGCGACCACCTCGCCTCCAAGCCCGCCCCCGACGTCTTCGTCGAGGGCGCCCGGATGCTGGGGGTCGATCCCGCGCGCTCGGTCGCCGTCGAGGACGCCATCAGCGGCGTCCAGTCGGCCGCGGCCGGCGGCTTCGCGCTCGTGATCGGCGTCGATCGCGGGGTCGGGGCATCCGCTCTCTCCGACGCCGGGGCGCACCTCGTCGTCGACGACCTCCAGGAGCTCGTGTGATCGATCGCGACCGTTTTCCCGTCGACCCGTGGCGACTGGTCGAGAAGAACTACTCGATCGACGATGCGGGGGTGACCGAGACGCTCTTCACCGTCGCCAACGGCTACGTCGGCCTGCGCGGCAACCACGTCGAGGGCCGTCACGCCCACGAGGACGGCACGTTCATCAACGGCTTCCACGAGACGTTCCCGATCCGGCATGCCGAGCAGGCGTACGGCTTCGCCGAAGTCGGGCAGACGATCGTGAACGCGCCGGATGCCAAGGTCATGCGCGTCTACGTCGACGACGAGCCGCTGTCGCTCGACGTCGCCGACGTCCGCGAGTACGAGCGCTCGCTCGACATGCGCGACGGCGTGCTGCGCCGACGCATCCTGTGGGTGACCCCGTCGGGCAAGGAAGTCCTCATGGAGGACGAACGGCTCGTCTCGTTCGAAGAGAAGCACCTCGCCGTGCTCTCGCTGACGGTCACCGTGCTCAACGCCGATGCGCCCGTCACGATCAGCTGCCAGATCATCAACCGCCAGGACGGCGAGAACGTCTACGGCGGCACGCCGAACGCCCCCAAGAAGGCCGGATTCGATCCGCGCAAGGCCGAGCGCATCTCGGAGCGCGTGCTGCAGCCGCAGGAGTACTGGCAGGATGCCGGACGCTCCGCGCTCTCGTACCGCGTCACCGAGTCGGGCATGACGCTCGCCGTCGTCGCGGACCACCTGATCGAGACCGCGAACGAGCACACCGACCGCCGGCTCATCGAGCCCGACATCGCCAAGAACGTCTTCCGGGTGCAGGCGAAGGCCGGGGTGCCGACGACCGTCACGAAGCTCGTGAGCTATCACACGTCGCGCGGCGTGCCGGCGCGGGAGCTCGTCGATCGCTGCCGTCGCACGCTCGACCGTGCGGAGACCGAGGGCGTCGCCCATCAGTTCGAGCGGCAGCGCGCGTGGTTCGACGGCTTCTGGGAGCGCTCGGACGTGCAGATCGGCGGGCACGACGACCTGCAGCAGGCGACGCGGTGGTGCCTCTTCCAGCTCGCGCAGGCGGCGGCCCGCGCCGACGGCCAGGGCGTCCCCGCGAAGGGGCTCTCGGGTTCGGGCTACAGCGGCCACTACTTCTGGGACACCGAGATCTACGTCCTGCCGTTCCTGGCGTACACGACGCCCCTGTGGGCGCGCAACGCGCTGCGGATGCGGTATCTCATGCTCCCGGCGGCGCGCCGGCGGGCGTTCCAGCTCAACGAAGCGGGCGCGCTCTTCCCGTGGCGCACGATCAACGGCGAAGAGGCGTCCGCCTACTACGCCGCCGGCACCGCGCAGTACCACATCAACGCCGACGTCAGCTTCGCGCTCGCGAAGTACGTGCGCGCGACGGGCGACGTCGAATTCCTGCACCGCGAGGGCGTCGACATCGCCGTCGAGACGGCGCGCCTGTGGTCGACGCTCGGCTTCTGGCGCTCGAGCGACGGCGACATCGAGGTCGAGTCGTTTCACATCCACGGCGTGACGGGACCGGACGAATACACGACGGTCGTCAACGACAACCTGTTCACGAACGTCATGGCGCGGTTCAACCTGCGTTTCGCGGCGCGCACCGTCCGCGAGATGGCCGATGACGCGCCGGACGCCTATCGCGACATGGTCGAGCGCCTCGGCCTCGATCCGGCGGAGGCCGAGGGCTGGGACCGCGCCGCCGAGGCGATGCACATCCCGTTCAGCCCGGCCCTGGGCATCCATCCTCAGGATCACGTGTTCCTCGAACGCGAGATCTGGGATCTCGAGCACACGCCGCCCGAGAAGCGGCCGCTCCTGCTCCACTACCACCCGCTCGTGATCTACCGGTATCAGGTGCTCAAGCAGGCCGACGTCGTGCTCGCGCTGTTCCTGCAGGGCAACCACTTCTCGGCCGAGGACAAGCTGGCCGACTTCGAGTACTACGACCCGCTCACGACGGGCGACTCGACGCTGTCGGCGGTCGTGCAGGCGATCCTCGCGGCCGAAGTGGGGTACCAGGACCTCGCGCTGGAGTACTTCCAGCAGTCGATCTTCGTCGACCTCGCCGACCTGCACCACAACGCGTCCGACGGTGTGCACGTCGCGTCGGCCGGCGGTGTGTGGACCGCGCTTGTCGCGGGCTTCGGCGGCATGCGCGATCACTTCGGCGAACTCTCGTTCGATCCGCGCCTGCCCGCCGACTGGCCGTCGCTGTCGTACGTGCTGCACTGGCACGGCACAAGACTCCAGGTGACGGTGACGACGGATGCCCTGACCGTCGCCGCGAGCGGCGGCGAGCCCGTCGTGTTCAGCGTGCGGGGAGCGGCCTTCGCGATCGGCGACGGGGAAGAGGTTGTCGTGCCGCTCACCGACCAGGGGCCCGTCATCGCCGGCCGTCCGTCGTTGCGTCACCTCGCCGATTCGCGTCGCGAGGACGGCACGCTGCTCGTGGCGTCGGTGCCGACGGTGACGTCGACGATCCCGATCATCGGGCTGGATGACGGCACCCAGCCGGGAGTGGATGCCTGAGCCCGCCGCGGTGTCGTAGCCACCGCCTAGGCTGGAGGACGTGACCACCGCTCTCTACCGCCGCTACCGGCCCGAGTCCTTCGGCGAGATGATCGGCCAGGCGCAGGTCACCGATCCGCTCATGACGGCGCTGCGCGGCGATCGCGTCGGTCACGCATATCTCTTCTCGGGCCCGCGCGGCTGCGGCAAGACGACATCGGCACGCATCCTCGCGCGCTGCCTCAACTGCGCCGAAGGGCCGACCGACACACCGTGCGGCACGTGCGACAGCTGCGTCGAGCTCGGGCGCGGCGGCGGGGGGTCGCTCGACGTCGTCGAGATCGACGCGGCATCCCACAACGGCGTCGACGACGCCCGCGATCTGCGCGAGCGCGCGATCTTCGCGCCCGCCCGCGACCGGTTCAAGATCTTCATCCTCGACGAGGCGCACATGGTGACGCCGCAGGGGTTCAACGCTCTGCTCAAGCTCGTCGAAGAGCCGCCCGATCACGTGAAGTTCATCTTCGCCACGACCGAGCCCGAGAAGGTCATCGGCACGATCCGTTCGCGCACGCACCACTATCCGTTCCGGCTCGTGCCGCCCGCCGCGATGCTCGAGTACGTGCAGGAGCTCTGCACGGCCGAGGGCGTCGACGTCGAGGCGGGCGTGCTTCCGCTCGTCGTGCGAGCGGGGGGCGGTTCGCCGCGTGACACGCTCTCGCTCCTCGACCAGCTGATCGCGGGTTCCGAGACCTCGCGGGTCGAGTACGCCCGTGCCGTATCGCTCCTCGGCTACACGCACGCCGAACTGCTCGACGAGGTCACCGACGCGTTCGCGGCGGGCGATGCCGCCGCCGCCTTCGCCGCGGTCGATCGCGTCGTGCAGACCGGGCAGGACCCCCGGCGGTTCGTCGACGACCTGCTCGAGCGCCTGCGCGACCTGATCGTCATCGCGGCGACGGGCGAGGGTGCTGCGGCGGTGCTCCGCGGTGTCTCGGCCGACGATCTCGCGCGCATGACCCGTCAGGCGACGGCGTTCGGCGCGGCGCGCCTCTCGCGCACGGCCGACGTCGTGATCTCCGCACTCGACGAGATGACCGGTGCGACCTCGCCTCGCCTGCAGCTCGAGCTCATGATCGCCCGGGTGCTGGCGCAGGGGACGGATGCCGCGGTCCCCGCAGTCCCGGCCGCTGTTCCCGCCCCTGCGGCTTCTGCCGCCACGACCGCTCCGGCTTCCGCTTCGTCCCCTCCCGCGGCGCCGAACCCCGCCGCGCCGGCCGCGCCGGCTCCGGCCGTCGAATCCGCGGCGGCTGCGAACACGACCCCGGCCGCTGAGCCGGTCGAAGCGGCTCCCGCACCATCCGTCCCGTCCGGCCCGATCACGGCGCAGCGCATGCGCGACGCATGGCCCGAGGTGCTCGGCCGGCTCGAGAACCTCAGCCGCTCGTCCTGGTTGATCGCCTCGGCGACGCGCGTCGTCGACCTCGACGGCGACCCCGAGAACCCGAACGTCTCACTGGCGTTCCAGAGCCCGGCCGACATCGAGAAGTTCAAGCCGCGCACGCACGGCGGCACCGATGCCTACGTCGACGTCCGCCAGGCGATCGCCGACGTGCTCGGCGTCCAGGTCAAGTTCCGCCCCCGCCTCGACGGGCCGGGCGACGGCGCGAGCGGTCGGGGCGGCGACACACCGCCGGCCGTCGACGCTGCACCGCCGGTCGACGAACCTCCGCCTGCCGACGACGACGCGCCGCCACCCCCGGCCGACCCCGGCCCGGCGCCTCGCTCCGAGCGACCCGCTCGTCCGCGGTCCGAATCGGCGCCTCCGCGAACTCCGCTGTCGGGGGCCCGCGCCGCCACCGCCTCGGCCGCTCCCGTCACGGCCTCGGCGTCAGCCGCTCCGGTCACGGAGTGGGCCGTCGCGCCGATTCCGACCACGGCGACCGACGGCGCGCCGTCTGCAGCGCGCGTGCCCGCCGCGCTCGCGGTCGACGACGAGCCCGAGGATGCGGCATCCGTCCCCGTCCGCGAAGCGGCGCCCGTCCGTGAGGGCGACGTGCTGCCCGCGGCCGAGGTCGAGCCGTCGATCGAGCCCGACGAGGACGAAGCCGAGGCCGAGACCATCGCGGACGCGCCGCGGAACGTGCCGCCCGTCGTCGCACCGCGCGTCACGACGACCGTGCGCAACGACGGCGTGCAGCGCTACGGCGAGGCCGTCGTGCGACAGGTGCTCGGCGCCACGTTCGTGCGCGAAGAGCCCTACGAGCCGCCGACGAGGTTCAGCTAGCCATGTACGACGGCATCGTCCAAGATCTGATCGACGAGTTCGGCCGGCTCCCCGGCATCGGCCCCAAGTCGGCGCAGCGCATCACGTTCCACATCCTGCAGACGCCGACCTTCGATGTCGCCCGGCTGTCGGAACTCCTCGCCGAGGTACGCGAGCGCGTGCGCTTCTGCGAGGTGTGCGGCAACGTGTCCGAGCAGGATCGGTGCAGCATCTGCCGCGATCCGCGGCGCAATGCGACCGTGATCTGCGTCGTCGAAGACGCGAAGGACGTCGCGGCCATCGAGCGCACCCGCGAGTTCCGCGGGCTCTACCACGTGCTCGGCGGCGCCATCAGCCCCATCGCGGGCATCGGCCCCGACGACCTGCGCATCACGCAGCTCATGCAGCGGCTCGCCGACGGCACGGTGCAGGAGGTCATCCTCGCGACCAACCCCAACCTCGAGGGCGAGGCGACGGCCACCTACCTGAGTCGACTGCTGCGCACCCTCGAGATCGCCGTGACGCGCCTGGCGTCGGGGCTCCCCGTCGGCGGCGACCTCGAGTACGCCGACGAGGTCACGCTCGGTCGGGCTTTCGAAGGGCGCCGGTCGATCTGATGACCGCCGCTGCGGCGGGCCGCTTCACGACGCGGGCCTGGATCCTGTTCGCCGCGATGGCGATCATCTGGGGTCTGCCGTACCTGTTCATCAAGCAGGCCGTGGACTCGTACTCTCCGGCATCCATCGTCGCCGGACGCACGCTCATCGGTGCACTGATCCTGCTTCCCTTCGCGATCCGCGCGAAGGCACTGCGCCCCGCCTGGCGCAAGATCGGCTGGGTGCTCGCGTTCGGGGCGATCGAGATCGCAGGTCCTTTCCTGCTGCTCGGCCATGCCGAGCAGACGCTGCCCTCGGGTCTGACCGGGCTGCTCGTCGCGACGGTGCCGCTGTTCGCGGCGATCATCGCCTTCACGCGCGGCGACCGATCGGTCCTGCGTCCGTCGCGCGCGATTGGGCTCGCGGTGGGCTTCGGGGGCGTCGCGGTGATCGTCGCCGGCCCGGGACTCGCCGTCGGCGGACCGGGCGCTCTGCTCGCGATCGGGGAGCTGCTGCTCGTGGCGATCTGCTATGCGATCGCGCCGTTCATCATCGCGACCAAGCTCAAGGACGTCCCCTCGCTCGGGTCGATCACCCTCGCCCTCGCGGCCGTCGGGCTCTTCTACCTTCCGATCGCGCTGCTGACGCAGCACGAGGTGCCGACGGCATCCAGCACCGTCTCTCTCGTCCTGCTCGGCGTGATCTGCACCGCCGTCGCGTTCATCGTGTTCTTCGCGCTGATCGACACCGTGGGCCCCGCGCGGGCTCCGCTCTTCACGTACGTCAACCCCGTCGTCGCGATCGCTCTGGGTGCGATCATCCTCGGTGAGGAGATCACGGTCGGGCTCATCGTCGGCTTCCCGCTCGTGATCCTCGGCTGCTGGCTCGCCGCGACGGGCGGCACGATCCGCACGCGCAAGCCGCCCGGCGACCTTCCCCCGATCGCGACCCCGTAGAAGCCCGCCCGGCGCGCCCGCCCGTCGGGCAGTCGCCCGCCGGGCAGTCGCACGCGCGCGCGGACGCGTCGAACCCGAGTGATCTCGTCGAACCCGATGCGCAGCACGCTTGGTTCGACGAGAGTCGTCGGGTTCGACGAGCGCCCGGGCGGACGCGGTCAGCGCAGGATCTCGACGAGGGCGATCCACGAGATGAGGATGCCCGCGACGATGGATGCGATGGCCCCGATCGCGAACGCGACCAGACCGCTCGGCATCCCGACCACGAGCAGCACACCGCCTGCGAGATACGCGAGGGGGGAGACGAACCCCAGCGCAGCCTTTCCGGCCTTCCACCGGTTGGCGGGATCGGCGTTGCCGTAGATGCGCTGCGTCGCGCGCCACTGGATGATCGCTGCTCCCACGGCCGCGAGGATGACACCTGCTCCGTATGCGAGCGGCGGGATGCCCGGAATCAACCCCAACGCGCACGCGACGATCGCGAGCACGAGCCCCGCGAGCCCCGCGGCCAGTCGCGAGGCGACGGCGGGAGCCTTGACGATCTCGGCGATGTTGACGCTCGACGCGACGATTAGCAGACCGGCGAGGGCGGCGACGGCGCCCATGAGCGCCACGTTGAAGTCGTGCCAGCCTTCGAGGTATCCCTCCATGCGTGCACTCTAGCGAAGCCGTCACATGGCCTGTGGGTCATGAAGCGATCCGTAAGATGATCCGGTGGGCGCGGCATCCGTGCGTCCGCAGTTCGGGGAGTTCCAACGTGGCGTTGATCGTGCAGAAGTACGGCGGTTCGTCGGTCGCCGATGCCGAGAGCATCAAGCGGGTCGCGAAGCGCATCGTCGACACCCGTCGCGCCGGCCACGACGTCGTCGTCGCCGTGAGTGCGATGGGCGACACGACCGACGAGCTTCTCGACCTCGCGGGTCAGGTCGCGCCGATCCCCGCGCCGCGCGAGCTCGACATGCTCCTCTCGAGCGGCGAGCGCATCTCGATGGCGCTGCTCGCGATGGCGATCCACTCGATGGGCTTCGAGGCCCGTTCGTTCACGGGCAGCCAGGCGGGCATGATCACGGATGCCACGCACGGCGCCGCGCGCATCGTCGACGTCACCCCGGTCCGGCTGAAGGAGGCGCTCGACGAGGGCGCGATCGTCATCGTGGCCGGCTTCCAGGGCTTCAACCGAGACACCCGGGACATCACGACCCTCGGCCGCGGCGGCTCCGACACGACCGCTGTCGCGCTGGCGGCGGCACTGAACGCCGACGTCTGCGAGATCTACAGCGACGTCGACGGCATCTACACGGCCGACCCTCGCGTCGTGCCGAAGGCGCGCAAGCTCGACGTCGTCACGAGCGAGGAGATGCTCGAGCTCTCGGCGAACGGGGCGAAGGTGCTCTACATCCGCGCCGTCGAATACGCGCGCCGCCACGGCGTGCTGATCCAGGCGCGCTCGACGTTCTCATCGAGCGTCGGAACCTATGTGCTGGGCCCGGGGATGACGCTCCCCGACGGCGAAGGAGAAGAGATGGAAGAGCCGATCGTCGCGGGAGTCGCGACCGACCTCACGCAGGCCAAGATCACGGTCATCGGTGTGCCCGACGTGCCGGGCAAGGCCGCCGAGATCTTCAAGGTCGTCGCGAAGTCCGGCGCCAACGTCGACATGATCGTGCAGAACGTGTCGATCGGAGCCACCGGCCGCGCCGACATCTCGTTCACCCTGCCCAAGACCGACGCGGCCGCGGCGCTCAAGGCGCTCGCGGGCGACCAGCCTGAGATCGGGTTCGAGAGCCTCGTGCACGACGACCAGATCGGAAAGCTCTCTGTCGTGGGAGCCGGCATGCGCACGCACTCGGGCGTCTCGGCGACGCTGTTCGAGGCGCTCAGCGTGTCGGGCATCAACATCGAGATGATCTCCACTTCCGAGATCCGCATCTCGGTCGTCCTGCGCGGCGACGACCTCGCAGAAGCGGCGCGTCTCGTCCACACCGCCTACGGCCTCGACGGCGCCAGCGACGCCGTCGTCCACGCCGGCACCGGCCGCTGACGCTCGGCCACAGCCGGGACCCAGCCTCGACCACTAGCCTCGCGACACCGAGCGGGGGGAGAGTGGATGCCGTGACCGAGCAGACCGCACAGCCACGCTCCGGGCGGCCGCGCCGAAGGATCTGGCCGTGGATCGTCGGCGCTATCGCGGCCGCAGCGATCGCCGTGGGCCTCTTCGTCTTCCAGCCGTGGCTGCTGTTCGTCGACGTGCGCGTCGACGAGGCGATCCCCACGGCGACGGCTTCCGCCGATCCCGCGCCCGACGCCACCGCGAGTCCTGGCGCGGACCCGCAGGCGAGCACGACCGCGGCGCCGACTCCACCCGCCCCGACCGGACCGGTCGATCTGTCGACGGGGGTGTTCGTGAGTCACGAGCACGCGACGACGGGCTCGGCGCGCGTCATCCAGCATCCCGACGGCACGCGGCAGCTGGCGCTCGAGAATCTCGACACGTCGAACGGACCCGACGTCCACGTGTGGCTGAGCGCCGGCCCGGTCATCGAGGGCTTCGACGGGTGGTTCACGGCCGGAGGCCACCCGGCGGTCGACCTGGGGCCGATCAAAGGCAATCAGGGGAACCAGCTCTACGACATCCCCGCCGACGTCGACCTCGCGGTCTTCCGAGCCGTGGACCTGTGGTGCGTGCAGTTCTCGGTGTCGTTCGGTGCCGCGGCGCTGAACCCGGTGGGCTGACCGTCGCAATATGCGGGCCGCGGCATCCGCGTCGCCGATAGAATCGGGCGAATCCCACACGAACGAGGTAGCACCGCCATGACCCGCATCTCCGATTCCGGACTCTCCGTCGCCGTCGTCGGCGCCACCGGCCAGGTCGGCACCGTCATGCGCGACATCCTCGCCGAGCGCGGCTTCCCGCTCCGCGAGCTCCGCCTCTTCGCGACCGCGCGCTCCGCAGGCACGGCCGTCGAGTTCGGCGGCGAGACGATCATCGTCGAAGACGTCGCGACCGCCGACCCGTCGGGGATCGACATCGCGCTCTTCTCGGCCGGTGCGACGGGCAGCCGCGCGCACGCCCCGCGCTTCGCCGAAGCCGGTGCCGTGGTCATCGACAACTCCAGCGCATGGCGCATGGACCCCGACGTGCCGCTCGTCGTGAGCGAGGTCAACCCGCACGCGATCGCCGAGGCGCGCAAGGGCATCATCGCCAACCCGAACTGCACGACGATGGCCGCCATGCCGGTGCTGAAGGTGCTGGATGCCGCGGCCGGCCTCGACCGGCTCATCGTGAGCACGTACCAGGCCGTCTCGGGCTCGGGAATCGCCGGCGCCGAGGAGCTGCTCGGTCAGGTCGAGGGCGTGCTCGCGCAGGGCGACACCCTGCGACTCGTGCACGACGGGTCATCCATCGACTTCCCCCAGCCCGAGAAGTACGTCGCCCCCATCGCGTTCGACGTCATCCCGCTCGCGGGCAGCCTCGTCGACGACGGCTGGAACGAGACCGACGAGGAGAAGAAGCTCCGCAACGAGAGCCGCAAGATCCTCGAGCTCCCCGACCTCCGGGTCGCCGGCACGTGCGTGCGCGTTCCCGTCTTCACGGGCCACTCGCTCAGCATCCACGCCGAGTTCCGCGACGACATCACGCCGGACCGCGCCCGCGAGATCCTGAGCTCGGCGCCCGGCGTCGTGCTCGAAGAGGTGCCCACGCCGCTGCAGGCGGCCGGCAAGGACCCGAGCTTCGTGGGTCGCATCCGCGCGGACCAGTCCGCACCCGAGGGCAAGGGGCTCGTGCTGTTCATCAGCAACGACAACCTGCGCAAGGGCGCTGCGCTCAACGCGGTGCAGATCGCCGAGGTCGTCGCGGCGTCGCTCGGCGCGAACGCCTGACCCGAGGCATCCCGTGGTCGACTCCGCCGTCGTCCGCAAGTGGGTGCTCGATGCCAACGACGGGATCATCTCGACGACGGGTATCGTCCAGGGCTTCGCCGGAGCCGGCGCCAACGATGAGACGGTGCTGTTCGCCGCCATGACGCTCATGATCACGGGCGGCCTCTCGTTGGCCGGCGCCGCGTATGCCGAGGCGGCGCAGGACCGCGCGGCCGAGCTCGCGATCATCGAGGAGGAGGAGCGCCAGCTCGCGCTGAGCCCCGATGAGGAACGCGCCGAGGTGCGCGACCACTACGTGCGGCGGGGCCTCGACCCGGAGCTCGCCGATCAGGTCGCCGATCAGCTCATGAGGAGCGATCCGCTCGGCGCATCCCTCGAGGTCGAATACGGGATGCTGGAGGGCGCCGCCCCGGCGACGAAACCGTGGGGCGTGGCCTTCCGGGGCTTCTTCGCGTTCGTCTCGGGTGCGCTTCCGCTGACCGCAGCCGTCGTGTTCCTCCCCGATGACTGGCGGCTGCCGATCTCGCTCCTGGTGGTGATCGTCTCACTCACCGTCACGGGACTCGTGTCGGCGCGAGCGGGGACGGGGCACCCCGTCAAGGCTGTCGCTCGCTCCATCACGATCGGCCTGTTCATCGCCGTCCTCGCGTACCTCGCGGGAAACATCTTCGAGGTGATCGACCAGTTCATCCCGCAGATCGACATCGACGGCGACGGCTGACACGTGGAATCCGGCGCACCTGCCACGGCTTAGACTTGTCAGTTGTGAGTGAACCCGTCGACGTCGTGCTCATCGGCGGTGGCATCATGAGCGCCACCCTGGGCACCCTCCTTTCCGAACTCCAGCCCGACTGGAAGATCGTCGTCTACGAGCGCCTGCACGATGTCGCGCTCGAGTCGTCGAACGCGTGGAACAACGCGGGCACGGGGCACGCGGCCCTGTGCGAGCTGAACTACATGCCCGAGGGCAAGGACGGCTCGGTCGACCCCGCGAAGGCGATCTCGATCAACGAGCAGTTCCAGCAGAGCCGGCAGTTCTGGTCGACGCTCATCGACGAAGGCGTGCTCGACGCTCCCTCGACCTTCATCAACTCGGCTCCGCACATGACGTTCGTGCAGGGCGAGAAGGATGTCGCGTACCTCAAGAAGCGCTACGAAGCCCTCAAGCAGGAGCCCCTGTTCGCGGGCATCGAGTACTCCGAGGACTCCCGCGTCATCAACACGTGGGCGCCGCTTCTCATGCAGAAGCGCCGCAAGGGCGAGCCGTTCGCGGCCACGCGCGTGCCCGCCGGCACCGACGTCGACTTCGGTGCGCTGACGCATCAGCTCTTCGACAACCTGCAGACCCGTGGAGTGCAGCTCGTCACGAACCGCGAGGTGCGCAGCATCCGTCGCCGCAAGGACGGCACGTGGCGACTCAACTGGCGCAACACGATCGGCCGCACGCCGGGTCACACCGATGCGAAGTTCGTCTTCGTCGGCGCGGGCGGATGGGCGCTCAAGCTCCTGCAGTCCTCGCGCATCCCCGAGATCTCGGGCTACGGCGTGTTCCCGATCGGCGGTCAGTTCCTCAAGACGACCAATCCCGCCGTCGTCGCGCAGCACAAGGCCAAGGTCTACTCGCAGGCGTCGGTCGGCGCCCCGCCCATGTCGGTGCCGCACCTCGACACGCGCGTGGTCGACGGCGAGGCGTCGCTGCTCTTCGGCCCGTTCGCGACCTTCAGCCCGAAGTTCCTCAAGAACGGCTCGCTGTTCGACATCGTCTCGCAGGTGCGCTGGGGCAACCTCGGCCCGATGCTCAAGGTCGCGATCGACAATCCGTCGCTCATCACGTACCTCGTGGGCGAGCTGCTGAAGAACCATGCGAAGAAGGTCGACAGCCTCCGCACCTTCATGCCGACCGCGAAAGACGAGGACTGGGAGCTCATCCAGGCCGGCCAGCGCGCCCAGGTGATGAAGAAGGACCCCGAGAAGGGCGGCATCCTGCAGTTCGGCACCGAGGTCGTCACGGGATCCGACGGCTCGATCGCGGGCCTGCTCGGCGCATCGCCCGGTGCGTCCACGGCCGTGTCGATCATGCTCGGGCTGCTCAAGACATGCTTCCCCGACCAGATCGAGGGATGGCAGCCCCGCCTGCGCGAGCTCATCCCGAGCTACGGAGAGACCCTCAACACGCGCCCCGAGGTTGCCGAGGAGTCCCTCGCCGAGACGGCGGAGACGCTGGCCCTCACGGCCTGACGCATCCCGCCCCTACTCTGTACGCATGGGGCGATGGATGCGCGGGGTGCTCGCCGCACTCGCGGTGGCGGTGTTCGTCGTGCTGTCGGTGGCCCCGGCATCCGCCGACGTCGACGACTTCTCGTACGACTCGTTCGAGGCCGACCACTGGCTGATCCGCGACGGCGGCGGACGCAGCGCGCTCTACACGACCGAGACCCTCGTCGCCCGGTTCCCGGATTTCGACCAGAACCGCGGCATCGTGCGCTGGTTGCCGCGCACCGACTCGGGGATCGACCTCGCGACGACCGTGACCTCGGTCACCGGTGCGGACGGAGCATCCATCCCGTGGTGGACCGAGTCGGACGACGACTGGATCTACGTCCTCACGGGGAACGACGACTACGTGCGCGGCGTGCAGACCTATGTCATCTCGTACACGATGCAGGACGTCGTGCTGCGCTACGACGACACGGACGCCGACGAGTTCTTCTGGGACACCGTCGGCACGGATCACGCGCAGCCGTTCGCGAGCGTGACCTCGCGCGTCCACGTCGCGGGCGGTGCGGCGGACGGCCGGCTCGACGGCCGGGCGTACTGCTACCGGGGCGCGGCAGGCTCGACCGACCAGTGCGAGATCTCGCCGCCGACACCCGCCGCGTCGTGGCCGGACGCTGTGAACGCGTGGGCGTCGTCGAACGGATCGATGGATGCCGCGGCCGGGGCGGTCACGATCACCGCGGACGGGGGAGCGCTGGGACCCTACGAGGGCGTGACGCTCGCGATCGGCTTCGCGCAGGGGACGTTCGCCGCTCCGAGCCCGCCTCCGCCTCCGCCGTATCCGTGGTGGGAATGGATCGTGCCGGTCCTGGCGATCCTGTCGGGCATCGGCGGCCTGATCTTCGTGATCGTCATGAAGATCGTGCTCCGCCGCAACCCGGATCGCTCACCCGTGATCGTGCAGTACTCGCCGCCCGAGGACGAATCGCTCACGTTGTCGGCCGGTGTGCTCGACGTTCCCGAGCGTGCGCTCGCGGCGCATGTCGTCGACCTCGCGGTGCGGGACCGCCTCGAGATCCGGGCGTCCGGCGATCGTCACGAGCCGGGGGACTTCACTCTCGTGCTGAGTAACCGATCCGAGCTCGAACACGACGACAAGCGCGTCGTCGACACGCTGTTCGGCAAGTCCTCCGCTCCCGGCACCGAGGTCGATCTGGGTGCGTTCGCCCGCAAGCCCCCGACCCGCGCCGTCACCTACGTGCGTCGCATCGACGACTTCACGCTGCAGCGCGGCTACCGCGCGAAGCGGCCGGACGGGATCGATCTCATCCGCGCCGCGTTCCAGTTCGGCGGCCTCGGCCTCGCGTTCGCGCTGTTCTTCTTCTCGAGCGAGGCGTTCTCGGTCCTGGACGACATCGGCCAGCTCGGGAATACGCTCTTCTTCCTCGCGATCGGCAGCGGCCTGTTCGCGGGGTTCATCCTTCCGATGTTCAGCCTCCCGACGACGGTGCTGACGCTCGCGGGCGGGATGCATCGCACCTACCTCGACGGCATCCGCGAGTATCTGAGCCTCGCCGAGGAGGACCGCCTGCGTGCCGCGCAGTCGCCGCAGACGGCGGATCTCGTCACGTCGGGCCGCCGCACGTACGGCGACGAGCCGAACGCGCCCGGCGCCGACGTCGTGAACCTGTACGAGCGGCTCCTGCCATACGCGGTGCTGTTCGGCATGGAGCGGCAGTGGATCGAGGTCATCCGCGCCGTGGCGCCGGCGGCGATCGTGGCTGCGCGCGTGTCCCTCTTCGACATCGTGGTGTCGGACTCGCTGTCGGATGCGTCGGGCTCGATCGGCCGACTCGCCGCGACGCCCGTCTCACGCGGCTCGTCGAGCTCGGGGGGCTCGTCGTCGAGCTCGGGGTGGTCGTTCTCGGGCGGGTCGTCGGGCGGGGGCTTCTCGGGCGGCGGAGGCGGCGGAGGCGGCTTCGGCGGACGCTGACGAACCGACTAATCTCGACACGTGGCCAAGCTCTACTTCCGTTACGGCGCGATGAACTCGGGCAAGTCGACGTCGCTGCTGCAGGCCGCGTACAACTACGAGGAGCGCGGCCAGCGCGTGCTCATCGCCAAGCCCGAGATCGATACGAAGGACGCGGACAGGATCTCGAGCCGGCTCGGTATGACGCGACCGGTCGACTTCCTGATCAGGCCCGGGGACGACGTGCACGAGCTGTTCGCAGCGCACCGCTCCCGCATCAAGCACGAGGCGATCGAGGCTCTCGTGCCGTCCGAGACGGGGCGAGCGGCGGATGTCGCGTGTCTCCTCGTCGACGAGGCCCAGTTCCTCACGCGCGAGCAGGTCGACGACCTCCTGCGGATCGTCGTGCTCGACGGCATCCCGGTCCTCGCCTACGGCATCCGCACCGACTTCCGTACCGAGGCGTTCCCGGGTTCCCGGCGCCTCATGGAACTCGCCCACAGCCTCGAGGAGCTCAAGACGATCTGCCGCTGCGGGCGCAAGGCGCTGTTCAACGCCCGACTCGTCGGCGGTCGGTTCGTCTTCGACGGCGACCAGGTCGCGATCGACGAACTCTCCACCGACCGCGTGACCTACGAGTCGATGTGCGCGGAGTGCTATCTGCGCGAGTCGGGTGGACGCCTGGGCTGAGCCGTCGCCCCTCGTAGACTCGTGTCATGCGCGTTCTGCTCGCCGGCGGTGCCGGATTCATCGGTGCCCACACCTCTGTCGCCCTCCTCGACGCCGGCCACGAGGTGATTCTGCTCGACGATCTGTCCAACACCTCGGCGATCGCCGCCGAGCGCATCGCGCAGATCACCGGCAAGACCGTGGAGCTCGTCGTCGGGGACGCCTCCGACCCGGTGGTCGTCGCCGGTGTGTTCGACGAGCACGGACCGATCGACGCGGTCGTGCACCTCGCGGCCTTCAAGGCCGTGGGCGAGTCGACGCAGAAGCCCCTCGAGTACTACTCCAACAACCTCGACACGACGTTCGCGCTCCTGCGTGCGGGGATCGACCACGGCATCCGGTCCTTCGTGTTCTCGAGTTCGGGCACGGTGTACGCCGACCCCGCCGACCTGCCGTTCACCGAGGAGGCGACGACGAGCGTCGACCTCTCGAACCCCTACGGCAAGTCCAAGCGCATGAACGAGGTCGTGCTCGAAGACGTCGCGCGCGTGCATCCTGATCTGAACGTCACGATCCTGCGCTACTTCAATCCGGTGGGCGCGCACGAGTCGGGCCTCATCGGCGAAGATCCGTCCGGCATTCCGAACAACCTCATGCCGTACGTGCAGCGCGTCGCCGTCGGTGCACTCGAGCGTGTGGGCATCTTCGGCGACGACTACGACACCCCCGACGGCACGGGTCTGCGCGACTACATCCACGTCGTGGACCTCGCACTCGGTCACGTCGCGGCACTCGAGAAGGCGCAGCCCGGCTTCGCGATCTACAACCTCGGCACGGGGCGGCCCGTCAGCGTCCTCGAACTCGTCTCGGCGTTCGAACGCGCAGTCGGGCGCGAGTTGCCGCGAGAGATCCTGCCCCGACGGGCGGGTGATGTCGCGGCGTCGTACTGCGATCCCGCGAAAGCGGCACGAGAGCTCGATTGGGTCGCTGTGCGCACGATCGACGATGCGACGCGGGATGCCTGGAACTGGCAGTCCCGCAACCCCCAGGGCTTCGCGACCGCCTAAGCGGGGCTGGTCGCCGGCTTGGGCTTCGAGCCCTTCGCCTTCTTCGCTCCGGTCTTCGCACCCGCCTTCGCCTTCGCGCGTCGCGGCGGCAGCGGGACGAGCATCGACGTCGTGCGCTTGTACTGCGCGTACGCGGGGTACTTCGACGACGAGATCGACTCCGTGAAGATCGTCGAACCGATGAAGAGGATCGTGAGAAGGATCGCGCCGATGATGGTCCAGTTGAGCGCGCCGCCCCAGAATGCGAGACCGGATGCGACGGCGGCCGTCGCGCCGATGGCGTAGAACGCCCACCACTGGGCCTGCTCGAAGAAGAAGTTCGGATGGCGGCTCCACGAGAAGAGCCCCGCCGTGAGGAAGCCTTCGGCCGTGCCGGCGCGCTTGGCCCGGTGGAAGTCCCACTGCTGCTGGTCGGCGATGAACTCGCCGACCAGGAACGCCGCGAACAGGACGGCGAAGATCGCGTCCCACACGCCGAATGCAGCGGGGTTCTCCCACGCGATGAAGGCGGGCAGCGTGATGAGCACCAGGAGCGCGTTCTGGTACAGCACGATGAAGAGCAGGTTGAAGACCTGGAACTGCCACGGTTTCATCCGGCCGCGCAGGATCGCCCACCGGTAGTCCTCCATGCCGGTGTAGCCGCCCTTGCGGGCGAAGTTGAACGTGAGGCGCGCCGCCCATGCCGTCACCAGCACGGCCATGACGATCAGGCGCGCGGGATCCTTCCCGTCCACGATGCCGGCGATCGCGAAGATCCAGACGTAGACGGCCGGCACGATCGACCAGATGCGATCGACCCACGACGTGTCCTTCGTGATGAGCGACGCGATCCAGCAGAAGGCGCAGGTCGCAGCGAAGACGAGGAGCACGAGGAGGAGGGGATCCATCCGATCAGGCTACTGGTTGAGTGTGGTCAGACCATGGGCTAATGTGGTCAGACCACAAAGGAGTCGCGTGAGCGAATCAACCCGCGCCTGGCGCACCGTGCTCGAGACGATCGAGGCCGACCTGCTCGACGGCCGACTCGGTCCGGGCGATCGCCTGCCCTCCGAGCGCGACCTCTCGGCGTCGCTCGGCGTCGGCCGCTCGAGCGTGCGCGAAGCGCTGCGCGTCCTCGAGGTCATGGGTCTCATCCGCACGGGAACGGGCTCCGGTCCCAACGCCGGCGCGATCATCACCGCCACCCCGCAGGGGGGCCTGTCAGCCGTCCTGCGGCTCCAGGTCGCCGCCCACGGCTTTCCGCTCGACGACGTCGTCGCGACGCGCCTCGTGCTCGAAGCCGCCGTCGTCGAGGCGCTCGCCGGCGCTCCCGAGCCCGCGACGGGCGACGCCCGCGTCGTGCTCGAGGCCATGGAGCAGCAGGACCTCACTCCCGCCGAGTTCCTCGCCCTCGACGCGCAGCTGCATCTCGCGCTGGCCGAGGCATCCGGCAATCAGGTCATCGCCGCCACGATGACGGGCCTGCGCACCGCGATCGAGTCATACGTGCAGGCCGGCGCCGAGCGCATTCCGGCGTGGGATGCCACGGCCGCGCGCCTGCGTGCAGAGCACCGCGCGCTCCTCGAAGCCATCGACGCGCGCGACGCGACGCGCGCGCGCACACTCGTCCACGCCCACATCACGGGCTACTACTCCGAAGCGGGCCTCGCCCGCACCTGACGCCCGAGAAAGAAGCACTCATGGTCCAGCGCCAACTCCCCAAGGTCGCAGAGCTCCTCGAGCTCATGCAGTTCAAGAAGCCCGAGCTCGACGGGCGCAAGCGCCGGCTCGACGCCGCACTCACGATCTACGACCTCCGCACGATCGCGAAGCGCCGCACGCCCAAGGCCGCCTTCGACTACACCGACGGCGCGGCCGAGGGGGAGCTGTCGCTCTCGCGGGCGCGTCAGGCCTTCGAGGACATCGAGTTCCACCCCGACATCCTGCGGCCCGCGGCCTCGGTCGACATGTCGACCGAGATCCTCGGCGGCCCGTCCGCGATGCCCTTCGGCATCGCACCGACCGGCTTCACGCGCCTCATGCAGACCGAGGGCGAGACGGCGGGTGCGGGTGCCGCCGGTGCCGCCGGCATCCCGTTCACGCTCTCGACGCTCGGCACGACGTCGATCGAAGACGTCAAGAAGGCGAACCCGCACGGGCGCAACTGGTTCCAGCTGTACGTCATGCGCGATCGCGACATCTCGTACGGCCTCGTCAAGCGCGCAGCCGCGGCGGGCTTCGACACGCTGCAGTTCACCGTCGACACCCCGGTCGCCGGTGCGCGCCTGCGCGACAAGCGCAACGGCTTCGCCATCCCGCCGCAGCTCACGGTGGGCACGATCGTCAACGCGATCCCGCGCCCGTGGTGGTGGATCGACTTCCTCACGACGCCGAAGCTCGAGTTCGCGTCGCTTTCGACGACCGGGGGCACCGTCGGCGAGCTCCTCAACGCCGCGATGGACCCGACGATCAGCTTCGACGACCTCGAGATCATCCGCGAGCTGTGGCCCGGCAACATCGTCGTGAAGGGTGTGCAGAACGTCGAGGACTCGAAGAAGCTCGTCGACCTCGGCGTCGACGGGATCATCCTGTCCAACCACGGCGGCCGTCAGCTCGACCGCGCGCCGATCCCGTTCCACCTGCTGCCGAAGGTCGTGCGCGAAGTCGGGAAGGACGCCACGGTCATGATCGACACCGGCATCATGAACGGCGCCGACATCGTGGCATCCATCGCCCTCGGTGCGAAGTTCACCCTCATCGGCCGTGCGTACCTCTACGGGCTCATGGCCGGGGGGCGCCAGGGCGTCGACCGCACGATCGAGATCCTGCGCACCGAGATCGAGCGCACGATGAAGCTCCTGGGCGTCTCGTCGCTCGCCGAACTCGAACCGCGTCACGTGACGCAGCTCTCGCGCCTCGTGCCGGTGGGTCAGCCCGCGCCGGCCCGCGCCCCGCGCGCTCGCGCGGCCGCGAAGAGCTAAGCGCGCTCGGGGAGGGTGGGCAGGAGCGCCTCGAGGTACGCGGCGGTCTCCTCCCACCCCTCGACGGCGTGACATGCCACGCCCATCGCCAGCACGGGGTAGTCGTTGCCGTCGGGGTCGAGGCGGTCGCCGACGAAGAGCATGTCATCGAGGGGGATGCCGGTCTGCTCGACCAGCTTGTTCATGCCGTAGGCCTTGTCGATGCCGCGGTGTGTGATGTCCACCGAGGTCGAGCCGCCGGAACGTACTTCGAGATCCGGGATGCGGTCGGCCACAGCGGCGCGCAGTGCGCTCTTCTTGGCGCCCGTCGGGTCCCACGCGACCTTCGCCTCGAGCGGCGCGCGCTGCCCGAGTGCCGAGAACGTGATCTGCGATCCGCGGTCTTCGAGGATGTCGCCCCAGGTCTCGGACTCCCAGAGGCCCAGGCGACGTGCCTCCTCCTCGACGGCCGCGAGAGCGCGGGACTTCTCGTCGTCGGTCAGCGAGAGCGCGTAGACCGTCTCGATTCCGCCCGCGCCGATGCGGTAGTACTGGGTTCCGCACGTGGGCATGAGGTGGAAGTGCGTCGAGACGGATGCTGCGGCATCCGGCAGTCTGTCGACGACCTGCGACGTGAACTGCGCGAGCTGCCCACCCGAGATGATCGCGACCTCGACGCGGCGAGCGAGCTCGACCAGGAGATCGCCGATGCGGGGATCGATCGCGCTCTTGGAGGGTGCGAGGGTGTCGTCCAGGTCGAAAGCGACGAGGCGGGGAGTGGTCACGGGGCATGCTCCTCTCTACGCGAAAGGCCCCACCTCGCGGTGGAGCCTCTCGTACTGGTCGGGGTGACAGGATTTGAACCTGCGGCCTCTTCGTCCCGAACGAAGCGCGCTACCAAGCTGCGCCACACCCCGTCGCCGTTCGAACGGCAACCCCACGAGTCTACCCGATCCTCGTTCGCTATCCGTCCACGGGCAGGAGCGTGATGAAGGACGCCTCGGGTCGGCACGCGAAACGAACGGGTGCGTAGATCGAATGCCCGAGGCCCGCACTGACGTTGAGCGGCACGGTGCGTCCGCCGTGCGACCACTCGCTCAATCCCCGTGCCTGATCGAGTGGGATGTCGCAGTTGGCGACGAGCGCGCCATAGCCCGGCAGGCGCACCTGGCCGCCGTGCGTGTGCCCCGCGAAGATCGCGTCCGCGCCGAGATCGACGAAGCCGTCCAGGACGCGGCGATAGGGCGCGTGCGAGACGCCGATCGTCAGCGCGGCATCGCCCGTCGCGCGCAGGCGCTCCAGCGGACCGGGCAGCGCCTCCAGGCGGTCCCAGTGACGATGCGCGTCGCTCACGCCGAGGGCATCCACTCTCTGCCCGCTGACCACGAGCGAACCCACGCCATTGTTCAGATCGAGCCACCCGAGCTCGTCACGGAAGTACGAGTCGAGAGCGCCGGTGTCCAGTGGCTCCGCGGTGGTGTGCGACTTCGACGGACCCGTGAAGTACCTGAGCGGGTTGCGCGGCGAGGGTGCCGCGTGGTCGTTCGAGCCGTGGACGAAGACGCCGGGCACGCTGCGCAGCGGGTCGAATGCGCTGCGGAGCCCGGTGAGCCCGTCGACATGACCCATGTTGTCGCCCGTGTTCACGACGAGGTCGGGCTTCAGCTCGGCGAGCGCGGCGATCCAGCGCTGCTTGCGCCGCTGCCAGGGCGCCATATGGGCGTCGGAGAGGTGCAGGACCGTCAGCCGCGGCGAGCCGGCGGGGAGGACCTTCACCTCATGCGTGCGCAGGGTGAACAAGTACCGCTCGATGCCGATGCCCCAGACGGCGGCGCCGACGCCGACTGCCCCCACCGCCGCGAGGGCGGTGAGGGCAGTCGTTCGGGCTCGGGTCACCGGCACTCGCGTGCGGTGTAGTTGACTGAGACCTGGGTGTTCCGGTTGGTGACCGTGCCGGCGGCGGGATCGGTGCCCGTCGCCTTGGTCTCGTTGCCCTCCAGTGTGGCGTCAACCGTACACGTGCCGTTGCCCGCTCTGCCGAAGCCGGCGGCACGCAGGTCGCTCTTGGCCTTGTCGAGGGAGCTGCCCGCGACATCCGGCACCGCGAGTCCTTCACCGTTGCTCGGCGAGATCGTGATCATCGATCCGCCCGGTGCTTTGCCCGCTCCCGGATCCTGCGCGGCGACGATTCCCGCGCCCTCGGTCGAGTCGACGGGCGCGCCGACCGTGACCTGGAAGCCGGCCTCTTCGAGGGTCTTCTGGGCCTGGTCCACCGGCATCCCGACGACGTTCGGCAGGTCGGCGAGGACCTGTCGCGTCAGATCGCCGAAGTCGGTCGAGAAGGGACCGGCCGGGTAGAGCGCATTGGCCAGCGACTGGGTTTGACGTGCGAGCGCGTAGCGCATGTTCGACAGCTGGTAGCCGTTGGCCGAGCGGCGGAAGATGTCGCCCTTGCCCGTGCTGTTGCCCACCCACGCGGCGGTCGCGACGTGCGTCGAGGATTCGACCAGCCAGGACTGGATCGCCTCGTGCGTGCCCGTCTTGCCGAGCATCGGCGCGTTGCCGGGATTACCCCCCGAGCCCGTTCCGCCGTTCATGACGCCCTGGAGGGCGAGTGCGGCAGCGGCGGCGACCTTCGGATCGATGACTTGCGTGCACGTGCGTTCGGGGATCGGCAGCTCGACGCCCTCGGGGTCGACGACGCGGTCGATGACCTTGGGCTGGCAGTACACGCCGTTGTTCGCGACGGTGCCGTAGGCACCGGCCATCGCGATCGGCGAGATGTTGTCGTCACCGATGACGTTGTTGGCGTACTTCATCTCGATCGGGCTGCCGTCGCCGCGGGTCACGCCCATCTTGGCGGCGACCTTGGCGATGTCGCAGAGGTCCAGCTTCTCGGCCATCGCGAGGTAGCCGGAGTTGAGCGAGGTGGAGGTGAACCGCATCGGAGTGCCGACGAATCCGCCGACGCCGCCGAAGTTGCCGATCTTGTCCTTCGCGGTGTTGGTCCAATCGCCGGTGCACGAGTTGGTCATCTTCGGGAAGACGCGGTTCACGCCGTTCAGCGACTCGTTGACGGAGTGACCCGCCTCGAGCCACGCGATGAGGGTGAAGAGCTTGAACGTCGATCCGACGTTGAACCCGCCGGACTTGCCGGTCACGCTGTTGCCGGCATACACCAGGGACGAGTAGTTCGGGTCGCTCGCGAGGTTGGCGTTCTCACTGAACTTCGTGTTCTGCGCGATCGAGAGCACGCGGCCGGTGGTGTTGTCGATGCTCGCCGTCGCCGATCCGAGGCGGCCGGTCTCGGCGCCCGTCCAGCCCTCGATCGACGTCGGAACGATCTGCGACATCGCGGCCTCGGCGTTGATCTGCAAGCGCGGATCCATCGTGATGTAGATCTTCAGGCCGCCCCGCTGGAGAGTCCGGTTGCGGTCCTCCTGCGTCTCGCCGAACGCCTTGTCCGACAGCACCGTGTTCTTGACGTACTGGCAGAAGTAGGCAGCGCCGCCGGCCGGCTCGCACCCGGTCTTCGGCGCCTGGACGTTGGGCGTGATCGGCTCGATGACGGCCGCGACGTACTGCTCCTGGTTGATCTTGCCGTCGCCGAGGAGCCGGCTCAGGACGTAGAGCTGACGGCCCTTGGTTGCGCTGTAGCCGTCCGCAGCCGCGACGAACTGCTCCTGCGTGATCGTGCCGTCGTCGACGAGCGCTTGGAGCGGCCCGAACATCGACGTGTTGATGTCGTCGATGAGCCCGTCGGGGGCCTTGTTGTACATCACGGATCCGTCGGAATTCGAGATGGAGCCTTCCGGCTTGTCGATGCGGTACGTGTTGGGGTTCTGGACCATGCCGGCGAGGGTCGCGGCCTGTGCGATCGAAACGTCGGATGCGGGCACGCCGAAGTAGTACTGGGCGGCTGCGTCGATGCCGTAGGTCTGGCCGCCGAAGTTCGCGATGTTCAGATACCCGAGGAGGATGTCGTTCTTCGAATACTTCTGCTCGAGGGCGATGGCGTAGCGCATCTCCTGGAGCTTGCGCTGGATGCCCTCGGAACCCGCCGCGGTGGTGGCATCGGTCCAGCACTGCGCGAGCACCTGATCGCGGCGCGCGACCACCTCGTCGCCGGTCGGCTGGACGACGTCCTCACCGGAGGCCTCCGCTGCCTTCTCGGCCTCGTCGGTCAGCTGGCTGCGCGCTTCGGCCTCGGCGTTCGACTCGCACTTCTGCACGAGGATGTTCTTGACGTACTGCTGGCTGATCGACGATCCACCCTGCGTCTCGCCTCCGCCGCGGAGGTTCGAGAGCATGGCGCGCGTCGTGCCGATCAGGTCGACCCCGCCGTGCTGGTAGTAGCGGGGGTCTTCCGAGGACAGGATCGCGTCGTACATGACCGGCGCAACCTGATCGAAGTCGACCGGAGAACGATTCTGATCGTAGAAGGTCGCGAACTCGACCTCTTCACCGTTGTCGGGGTTGGTGTAGATGAGTGTCGACGGGAGCATGAGCTTCTCGATGTCGAGCGCGCTCGGCAGATTGTCGAACATCGTGATGGCGCTGGAGGCCGCGTAGCCCGACACGGCGATGGCCGGCGTGACGGTCGCAGTGATGAGGACGCCGGCGACTGCGCTGAGACCGACGAGGCCGGCGAGACCGCCGAGCACACCACTGGTCGTTCGTTTCGTATCAGGCATAGGCTAGATCGTAAGGGAGATACCTGGGCGAAACCCCGACACGGCACCGCCCAGACGGCTGTTTCCCAGTCTCACCAGGACTCGATTCGCATCAGTCCGCGCTCTTCGAGGAGTCCGTATGACGACGTGGGAGTACCTCACGACGCCCCTGCTCATCCACAACACCGCCGCGATCCTCAACAACTGGGGCAAGCAGGGGTGGGAACTCGTCCAGGTCGTCCCCGGCCCCGAGGGCGGCCTCGTCGCCTACTTCAAGCGTCCGTCGGGCGGTGGGTCGGCGAATGCGGGACTGGATGCCGCCGCCGTCGCCGCACGCCAGTTCGAGGAGTGAGCGCATGACCGTCTCCGAGCGTCTCGCCGAGCTCGGCATCGAGCTCCCCTCCGTCGTACCGCCCGTCGCCGCCTACGTGCCGGCGAAGGCCCACGGCGACCTCGTCCACACCGCCGGCCAGCTGCCCTTCGTCTCGGGTGCGCTGCCCGCGACGGGCAAGGTCGGCGACGGCCACGGGCTCGTCCCGGCATCCGACGCCCAGACCTACGCGCGGCAGTGCGCGCTCAATGCGATCGCCGCCGCGGCGGCAGCGGTCGGTGGCGCGGACCGCCTCACGGGCGTTCTCAAGGTCACCGGCTTCGTGGCATCCGTTCCCGAGTTCACGGGTCAGCCGGGTGTCATCAACGGCGCGAGCGAGTTCCTCGGCGAGGTCTTCGGCGACGCCGGCAAGCACGCGCGCTCCGCCGTCGGGGTGCCCGTGCTGCCGCTCGACTCGCCCGTCGAGGTCGAGGTCGTCTTCACCTTCGCGTGAGGGGGATGGATGCCGCCGCACCCGCGGCATCCATCCGTCCGGTCACCGGACCTGGGCCGAGATGACCGACATGACCGCGGTGTCGGCGAGGGTCGTCGTGTCGCCGACCTCGCGACCCTCCGCGACATCACGCAGCAGACGGCGCATGATCTTGCCGGAGCGGGTCTTGGGGAGCTCCTCGACGATGTAGACGTCGCGCGGCCTGGCGATCGGTCCGATCTGCTCGCCGACCCACAGGCGAAGCGTCTGCGCGAGTCCGTCGGGGGAGTTCGCCGCGAGGTAGCTCTGCTTGATGATCACGAACGCGGCGACGGCCTGACCCGTGGTCTCGTCGGAAGCCCCGACGACGGCGGCTTCTGCGACGGCCTCGTTCGCGACGAGGGCGGATTCGATCTCTGTAGTCGACAGGCGGTGGCCCGACACGTTCATGACGTCGTCCACGCGGCCGAGGAACCAGACGTCGCCGTCGTCGTCGAGCCGGGCGCCGTCGCCCGCGAAGTAGTAGCCCTGCTTCTGGAACTTCTCCCAGTAGGTCTCGACGAACCGCTCCGGGTCGCCCCAGATGCCGCGCAGCATGCTCGGCCACGGCTTGGTGATCACGAGGAGCCCGCCGTTGCCGTTGCCGACGTGCGTGCCGTCCTCGTCGACGACGTCGATCGCGATGCCGGGCAGTGGCACCTGCGCCGAACCCGGCTTGGTCTCGGTCACACCGGGGAGTGCCGAGATCATCATGGCGCCCGTCTCCGTCTGCCACCACGTGTCGACGATCGGCGTCGTCTTGCCGCCGATGATCTTGCGGTACCACATCCACGCCTCGGGGTTGATGGGTTCGCCGACCGAGCCGAGCAGTCGCAGCGACGACAGGTCGAATTTCTTCGGGATGGCGCGGCCCAGCTTCATGAAGGAGCGGATGGCGGTGGGCGCCGTGTAGAGGATCGTCACGCCGTACTTCTCGACGAGCTCCCACCAGCGGCCGGGGTGCGGGGTGTCGGGCGTGCCTTCGTACAGCACCTGCGTCGTGCCGTTGGCAAGCGGGCCGTACGTGACGTAGCTGTGTCCCGTGACCCAGCCGATGTCGGCGGTGCACCAGAAGACATCCGTCTCGGGGTGGATGTCGTGCACGACCTTGTGCGTGAACGCGGCTTGCGTGAGGTAGCCGCCGGAGGTGTGCAGGATTCCCTTCGGCTTCCCCGTGGTTCCGGACGTGTAGAGGATGAACAGAGGATTCTCGGCCGGGAACGGCTGCGCCTCGTGCTCGCCCGACGCCTGGGGCACGACGTCGTGCCACCACACGTCGCGGCCCTCGGTCCACTCGACGGCGTTCTTTCCGCGCTGCACGACGAGCACGTGCTCCACCGTCTCCTGCACACCCGATCCGTTTCGGTCGGCCAGCGCCATGTCGACCGCGGGCTTGAGCGGTGAGACCTTGCCCTTGCGGTAGCCGCCGTCGGCCGTGATGACGAGCTTCGCACCGGCGTCGTCGATGCGCGAGCGCAGGCTGTCGGCCGAGAAGCCGCCGAAGACGACCGAGTGGATGGCGCCGATCCGTGCGACGGCGAGCATCGCCGCGATCGCCTCGGGGATCATCGGCATGTAGATCGCGACGCGGTCGCCGTGGCCGATCCCGAGATCGCCCAGCACGTTCGCGAGACGCTTGACCTCGTCCGTGAGCTCGGCGTAGGTGACTTTGCGCTCGTCGCCGGGCTCGCCCTCCCACAGGAGCGCGACGCGGTCGCCGTTGCCTGCTTCGACGTGACGGTCGAGGCAGTTGTAGGCGACGTTGAGCTCGCCGTCGTCGAACCACTTCGCGAACGGGGGCGTCGACCAGTCGAGCACCTCGGTGAAGGGCTTGTGCCAGTGCAGCGCGCGCGCCTGCTCCGCCCAGAACGCTTCGCGATCGGCCTCGGCCTCGGCGTAGAGCTCCTTCGTCGCGACGGCGTCGGCGGCGAAGGCGTCGGAGGGCGCGAAGCGGCGGTCCTCGTTGAACAGGTGGTCGATCTGGCTGCTCGTGGTGTCGGTCACGGTGCGCGCTCCTTTGCGGCGTGGGAAGGATGCCGGAGTCCGGCGAGCTTGCGTGAAATCTACTGAGCGCTCGAGCCTCGGGACTACCTCCGATAGTGGGTGGAGCGCGTTGTTGAACCCAGGCTGATATATCAGTGCACAGATGTGCCGAGATTGTTTGGACGGCACACCCTCGTCGCTTATGCTGTCCCTCGGCCGAACATTTCGATTCTGGCATTGCGACACCCCCGACTCACCCCCCGAACCGGTGGTGTTGCGCGTGGCGGCATCCCATTCCCCCCATGGGATGCCGCCCCTTTTTTTTGTTGCGTCGGTCCTCGCTTGCCTCCTCCACAGTCGAGGTCAGCGCGAGTTCGTCCACCGCCCGCCGCTCTCGGCCCCGACGCGGGCCGGGGCACTCCTAGCGTCGAGGGATGCCGCAGCCCTTCGTCGCACAGCCCCGAGCCGCGTCGGCTCGCGCGCAGGAGCAGGTGCCGGTGCGTCCGAGGATCGCGCGGTCGTGGCATCCGGCACTCGCTCCGCTCGCCGAGTATCTCGAAGACCCCGATGTCACCGACGTGTTCATCAACGGCCGGTCCGGGCTCTTCGTCGATCGGGGAGCGGGGGCTGTGCCCGTGCCGCATTGGCGCGCGAGCGCGGAGGACGTCCGTGATCTCGCCGTAGAGCTCATCGGCGCCGGCGGTCGCCACATCGACGATGCAGCTCCCGCAGTCGATGTCCGGCTGGACGGCGGGCTCAGGGTGCATGCCGTCCTCCCGCCGATCGCGACCGAGGGGACGGCGATCTCGATTCGCGTGCCACGGTTCGAGCATCCGAGCCTCGACGCCCTCCAGGCGCGCGGCATGTTCGACACCGAGACCCGAGTCAGGCTCGACGACTTCGTCGCGCGACGCGAGAACCTCCTCGTCACGGGGGCCGCAGGGGCGGGCAAGACCACTCTGCTGGCGGCACTGCTCGCATCCGCTCCGCAGAGCCAGCGCATCGTCACGATCGAAGACGTCGCCGAGCTTCGGATCGCGCATCCGCACCATGTGACGCTCGAGGCACGACAGGCGAACCTCGAGGGAGCAGGGGGACTCGACCTCGCGCGGCTCGTACGGGAAGCGCTGCGCATGCGCCCGGACCGACTCGTCGTGGGGGAGTGCCGCGGCGCCGAGCTGCGGGAGCTCCTCTCCGCGCTCAATACGGGGCACGACGGCGGAGCAGGCACGCTGCACGCGAACAGCCTCGCCGACGTGCCCGCGCGGCTCGAGGCGCTCGGCGTCCTCGCCGACCTCGATCCCCACGCACTCGCGCGGCAGGTGTGCAGCGCGATCGGCGTCGTCGTGCACGTCGAGCGATCGGCAGACGGCGTCCGTCGGCTCGCCGGCATCGGGCGTCCGGTGCTCGACGGCGATGGGCGGCTGTCGATCGAGGAGTCCGCATGAGAATCCCGCGTCTGCGTGCGTGCAGGAACACGGCACCCGAATACGCGACGGTCGCCGACATCCTCCTGCAGCTCGCGGTCCTGCTGCAGGCCGGGCTGCCGCCCGCGCGGGCATGGATCCACCTCGCCGACACCGGTGAGCCCCTCGCCGAAGGCGTGCGCCGCCGGCTCGAAGACGGGCTCACCCTCGCCGACGCCATCGAAGGCACGACGGCGTCACCCGGCCCATGGCACGAGGTCGCGGCGGCGTGGCGCGTCGCGACGACCGTCGGCGCCCCGCTGGCCGACGCGCTGCGTTCGCTCGCCGACGCGCTGCGCGATGCCCAGCGGACGATGGATGACGTACGCATCGCGCTCGCCGAGCCCGCCGGCACGGCACGACTGCTCGCGTGGCTGCCGCTCGTCGCGGTCGCGCTCGGTGCGGCATTCGGCTTCGAGACGTTCGCCGTGCTCGTGGGCAGCCCGATCGGCATCGCGTGCCTGGTCGGAGGAATCGTGCTCATCCTGGTGGCGCGCCGCTGGACGAGCGTGCTGGTCCGCAGTGCGCGAGCCCAGGATGCCGTCCCCGGGCTCGACGCCGACGTGCTCGCGATCGCGCTCAGCGGCGGTGCCTCGATCGACCGCGCGCGCACCCTCGTGGCGGCGGCGACGGGTGCGCCCGTCGATCCGTCGACAGATTCGGTGCTCGCGCTCTCCCGCTCCGCGGGCGTCCCGGCCGTCGAACTGCTCCGCGCGGCGGCGTCTCTCTCGCGACATCGCGCGCGCGTCGACGGGCGACTCCGCGCTGTGCGCCTGTCGTCCCGGCTGCTCCTTCCGCTCGGCGTGTGCACACTGCCCGCCTTCCTGCTCCTCGGCGTCGCGCCGATGCTTCTCAGCGTCGTGTCGGTCGTGCCGCTGAGCCTCTGACCGTGCCCATACCTCTCCTCACTAGAAACGGTGGTCCCATGTTCGACATCGAAACCCGTCCCCTCCGTCCCCTGCTCGCCCGAGTGCTGGCCGACGCCGCTCCTCCGACGGCACGCGCCACCGACCTTCCGCCGCTCACGCGAGAGCGCGCGGAGCGGCTCTTCCGGTCACCGGGTCGCCGTGCGCTCCTCGACGACACCGGCGCCGCGACCGCCGAGTACGCGATCGCGACGATGGCGGCGGTCGCGTTCGCCGGGCTGCTGGTCGTCATCATGAAGTCGGACGAGGTGCGCGGCATCCTGACCGACCTCATCCGCCGCGCGCTCACGGTCGCATGAGTCCGCGCCGCCTGGGCGACCGCGGCGCGGTGGTCGCCGAGTTCGCCGTCGCTCTTCCCGCCGTCGCGCTCGTGCTGCTGCTCGGCGCCGGCGGCCTCGGGGTCGCTGCCCAGAACGTGCGGCTGCAGGATGCCGCGGCCGACGCCGCTCGTCTTGCCGCACGAGGCGAGCCCGAGGCGCGGGTGCACGATGCGGTCGCGTCCGCAGCGGCGGGGGCGACGGCGGGGATCCAGCATCGGGGTGATCTCGTCTGCGTCACGGCGTCGGCGACGGTCGCCCTCCCCGTGCGCGTCTCGGCGACGAGCTGCGCGCTCGCGGGGGGCTGGTGATGCCGGGTTCGATGCTGTCGGTCGGCGTGGTCGCGGCCACCGCCGTGCTCGCCGTGGGACTCACCACCGCGGGCGCGGCCGCGGTGTTCGGGCAGCGGCTCGCGGGTGCGGCCGATGCCGCCGCGCTTGCCGCGGCGGACGCGGCATCCGGAGCGGTCTCCGGTGCGCCGTGCGAGCGCGCGGCCGAGCTGGCCGCGGCATCCGGAGCCTCGCTCGAGACCTGCGAGGTCATCGATCTCGTCGCCACGGTGAGCGTCGGCGGACGATTCGGAGCGTTCCCCGCCGTCGCGTCCGCGCGGGCAGGTCCGCCGCCGTGAGAGCGCGGTTCAGCGGGCCTCACAGCGCTCGCCCTGTAATACGGCGTGTATGGTGTGCGTCGGAGAAAGGACGGCCCCCGTTGGCAGAAGGCAAGAAGCTCGTCATCGTCGAGTCCCCGACCAAGATGCGGTCGATTCAGGGGTACCTCGGCGACGGCTACGAGGTGCTGAGCTCGGTCGGTCACATTCGTGATCTCGCCGACCGCAAGTCCATTCCCGCCGAGCTGAAGAAGACGTCGGTCGGCAAGTACTCGATCGACATCGAGAACGGCTTCACTCCTTTCTACGTCGAGTCCGAGCGTGGAAAGAAGACGGTCACGGAGCTCAAGCGGGCTCTGAAGAACGCCGACGAGCTCCTGCTCGCGACCGATGAGGACCGCGAGGGCGAAGCCATCGCGTGGCACCTGCTCGAGGCGCTCAAGCCCAAGGTCCCCGTCAAGCGCATGGTCTTCCACGAGATCACGAAGGACGCGATCCAGGCCGCCGTGCAGAACACGCGCGAGCTCGATCTCGCGCTCGTCGACGCCCAGGAGACCCGTCGCATCCTCGACCGGCTGTACGGGTGGGATGTCTCCGACGTCACGCGCCGCAAGGTCGGGCAGGGCACGTCCGCCGGTCGCGTGCAGTCCGCCGCGACGCGCATGGTCGTCGAGCGCGAGCGCGAGCGCATGGCCTTCATCTCGGCCTCCTACTGGGACCTCGAAGCGCTCGCCGTCAAGGGCGAACAGGGCTTCACGACGCGCCTCGTGCGCCTCGAGGGTGCGCCGATCGCGCGCGGCACCGACTACGACGACCGCGGCCAGCTCAAGAAGGCCGTCGTCGTGCTCGACGAGGCTCGGGCGACGGCGCTCGCCGTAGCGATCGCGGCGGTGGGCGAAGCATCCGTCGAGAACCTCGAGTCCAAGCCCGGCACGCGCAGCCCCAAACCGCCCTTCACGACCTCGACGATGCAGCAGGAGGCCGGCCGCAAGCTCTCGATGAGCGCGAAGCACGCCATGGGCGTCGCGCAGCGCCTGTACGAGAAGGGCTTCATCACCTATATGCGCACCGACTCGACGGCGTTGAGCACGCAGGCCGTGCAGGCGGCCCGTGCGCAGGCGGTCGCGCTCTACGGCGACAAGGCTGTGCCCCCGAACCCCCGCACGTACCGCAACAACGCCAAGAACGCGCAGGAGGCCCACGAGGCGATCCGCCCGTCGGGCGAGGACTTCCGCACGCCGTCGTCCGTGTCGTCGCAGCTCGACCGCGACGAGCAGCGCCTCTACGACCTCATCTGGAAGCGCACGATCGCGAGCCAGATGTCCGACGCCAAGTACGAGACGACGACGGTCACCCTCGCGCTCTCGGCCGCCGGTGAGAAGGTCGAGTTCACGGCATCCGGAACCGTCTACACCTTCAAGGGCTTCCTCGAGGCGTATGAAGAAGGCCGCGACGAGAAGCGCGCCGACGCCGACAAGGCCGACGACCAGTCGCTGCCTGTCATGGCTGTGGGCGACGTGCTGCGTCTCAAGGAGGTCGAGCCGAAGGGCCACGCGACGAGCCCCAAGCCGCGCTTCACCGAGGCATCGCTCGTCAAGGCGCTGGAGGAGAAGGGCATCGGCCGCCCGTCGACCTTCGCGAGCATCATCGACGTCATCCTCGACCGCGGGTACGTCACCAAGCGCGGTCAGGCGCTCGTGCCGAGCTGGCTCGCGTTCTCGATCGTGCGCCTGCTCGAGGAGCACTTCGCCGACCTCGTCGACTACGACTTCACGGCGGCGCTCGAAGACGACCTCGACGCGATCGCCCGCGGCGAGCAGAAGCGCGCCGAGTGGCTGAACGAGTTCTACTTCGGCTCCGAATCGCACGTCGGCCTGCGCAACATCGTCGACAACCTCGGCGAGATCGACGCCCGCGAGCTCAATGCGACGAAGATCTCGGATGTCGCGACCCTCCGCTTCGGTCGCTACGGGCCGTACCTCGACGTCGTCGACCCGACGAACCCCGAGGCAGACCCCCGCCGGGTCAACATCCCCGACGACCTCGCACCGGATGAGCTCACGGCCGAGAAGGCGCAGGAGATCATCGACGCACCCGTCGCGGGCAACCGCGTCCTGGGCGAGAATCCAGAGAACGGCCGGCTCATCGTCGTCAAGGACGGCCGGTTCGGTCCGTACCTCGAGGAGGAGATCCCCGAGGAGCCCGTCGGCGTCGACCCGGTGACGGGCGAGGTCATCGATGCGCCGAAGAAGCGGACGACGAAGAAGGATGCCGCGCCCAAGCCGCGCCGCGCATCGCTGTTCAAGACCATGTCGCCCGACACGATCGACTACGACACCGCGATGCAGCTGCTCGCGCTGCCGCGCGTCGTGGGCACCGACCCCGAGTCGGGCACCGTCATCACGGCGCAGAACGGCCCCTACGGCCCGTACATCAAGAAGGGCACGGATTCGCGCACGATCGACAGCGAGCAGCTCATCTTCGACATCACGCTCGAGCAGGCCCTCTCGATCTACGAGCAGCCGAAGTACGGCGCCAACAGGCCGTCATCGGCGCTCAAGGAGTTCGAGAACGATCCCGTGAGCGAGAGGCCGATCAAGATCAAGGACGGCCGCTTCGGCGCGTACGTGACCGACGGGACCACCAACGTCACGATCCCGCGCGGCCAGACGCCGGACGACATCACGTTCGAGATCGCGGTCCAGATGCTCGCCGACAAGCGCGCGAAGGGCCCCGCTCCCAAGCGCACGGCCGCGCGTCGCACGACGACGCGCAAGGCCCCGGCGAAGAAGTGACGGAGCCCGGCCTCTTCCTCACGCTCGAAGGCGGCGACGGCGCCGGCAAGACGACGCAGTCGACCCTGCTCGAGGAGTGGCTGACGGCGCTCGGTCGCACCGTCGTGCGCACGCGCGAACCCGGTGGCACCGAGGTCGGCGTGCTCATCCGCGACATCGTGCTGCACCACCGCGGCGAGGTCGCTCCGCGCGCCGAGGCACTCCTGTACGCGGCCGATCGCGCGCACCACGTCGAGACCGTCGTCCGCCCCGCGATCGCCCGGGGAGACATCGTCGTCCAGGACCGCTACCTGGACTCCTCGGTCGCCTACCAGGGCGCGGGGCGCGTCCTCGGCCGTGACGAGGTGCGCGACCTCTCGCTGTGGGCGACGGGCGGTCTGCTGCCCGACCTCACGGTGCTGCTCGACCTCGATCCCTCCTCGGCTCGCGCGCGGCTGGACGCCGACGACAAGCCGTTCGACCGTCTCGAATCCGAGCAGGACGACTTCCACGCGCGGGTGCGGGCGGAGTTCCTCGCCCTCGCCGCGGCCGAGCCCCAGCGCTTCCTGGTGCTGGACGCGTCCCGTCCCGCGGCTGAGATCGCCTCGGCGATCCGCGAGCGTGTGGCGGGTCTCCTGGGCGGCGGTGACGTCGCCGGTCGCGATTAGGCTGAACGAATGGATGCCGAGGCCCTCGCCGACCGTGTGGTCCCTGAATCCTCGGGAACGCTGCCCTGGGGTGCAGTGTGGGGGCAGAGCGACGCCGTCCAGGCGCTGCGCGCCGCGGCATCCGATCCCGCCGATCTCACGCACGCCTGGCTCATCACCGGCCCTCCGGGCTCGGGCCGCTCGACGCTCGCCTACGCGTTCGCGGCAGCCCTGATCGCCGAGCCCGGGGACGAGCCGGCGATGCGCCAAGTGCTCGCCGGCACGCATCCCGATCTCACGGCACTCCGCACCGAGGGCGTCATCATCTCGATCAAGGACGCACGTGCGCTCGTCGAGCGGTCGTACTTCTCGCCCTCGCTCGGCCGCTATCGCGTGATCGTCATGGAGGACGCCGACCGCATGGCCGAGCGCACCTCCAACGTGCTGCTCAAGGCCCTCGAAGAGCCGCCCGAGCGCACCGTCTGGGTGCTGTGCGCCCCGAGCGATGCGGATCTCTTGCCGACGATCCGCTCGCGCGTGCGCACGCTGCGGCTGCGGGATCCCGAGGTCGAGGACGTCGCGCGACTCATCGTCGAGCGCACCGGCGTCGATGCCGGCATCGCGGAGCGGTCGGCACGGCACGCGCAGCGCCACATCGGCATGGCGCAGCGACTGGCGACGGATGCCGCGGCCCGCGAGCGCCGCGACGAGACGCTGCGCGCCGTTCTCGGCGTCCGCGGCGTCAACGGCGCCGTCGAGGTCGCCGGCCGCATCGTGCAGGTCGCGACGGATGACGCGAAAGCACTCACCGCGGAGCGCGACGACGCCGAGCGCTCGGGTCTGCTGCGCACCCTCGGGATCCCCGAGGGCGGAGCCGTTCCGCCGGCCGTCCGCGCGCAGCTGAACGCCCTCGAAGAGGAGCAGAAGCGGCGCGCGACGCGCAGCCTGCGCGACGGGATCGACCGCGTGCTCACCGATCTGCAGTCCCTCTTCCGCGACGTTCTGATGCTCCAGTTCGGGCGCGACGACGAGCTCATCAACCGCGAGCTCGACGCCGAGCTGCGACAGGTCGCCTCCGCATGGCCCGTCGAGCGGACGCTCGTCGTCGTCGACCGGATCGCCGAGACGCGGCGCAACCTCGAACAGAACGTCGCCCCCACCCTCGCCCTCGAAAGCATGCTCGTGACCGTCGCGAGCGGAAGGACCCCGTGAGTCACACCCTCTCCGCGCGTCTGCGACGCACCGCCGCCGTCGTGGCGGGGCTCGCCGCGGCATCCCTCGCTCTCAGCGGCTGCCTCTACGCACTCATCCCCGAGACGGGCGCGCGGCCGGGGTCGAGCCTCGCGCCCGACACCGAGGGCATCGACGCGGATCTGCTGCCGTTCTACGAGCAGGAGCTCGCATGGACCGACTGCGGGAGCGGATTCGACTGCACGACGGTCACCGCGCCCCTCGATTGGACGAGCCCCGATGCCGGCGAGATCGAACTCTCGGTCATCCGCCACCGCGCGACGGGCGGCGACGTCATCGGCTCGCTGTTGACGAACCCCGGGGGGCCGGGGGCGAGCGGCGTCTCGCTCATCCGCGACTCGGTCGACTTCGCCGTCGGCGACGCGCTCCAGGAGCGCTACGACGTCATCGGCTTCGATCCTCGCGGTGTGGGGGAGTCCACCGCCGTCACGTGCCTCGACGACGCCGAGATGGATGCCTACCTCTTCGACCTCGTGCCGGGAGCCCGCGGCTCCGACGAGTGGAGCGATGCGCTCATCGAGAAGCACGAGGCCTTCGCCGACGCGTGCGACGCGAACAGTGACGGCATCCTGCCGTTCATCACGACCGATCAGGCGGCGCGCGACATGGATCTCCTCCGCGGCGTGCTGGGCGACAAGCAGCTGAACTACCTCGGGTACTCGTACGGCACCTTCCTCGGCGCGACGTACGCGAAGCTGTTCCCCGAGCGCGTCGGGCGGCTCGTGCTCGATGGCGCGATCGACCCCGCCGTGTCGGGCCTCGACGTCAACGTGACCCAGGGCATCGGCTTCGAGTCGGCGCTGCGCGCGTACATGGCCGATTGCCTCACGACGAGCGACTGCCCGTTCCGCGGCACGACCGACGAGGCGATGGCCGACCTCGGGGCTCTCCTCGCGAGCGTCGACCAGCGACCGCTCGAGGCCGCCGACGGCCGCATGCTCGGCGCGGACGCACTGCTGCAGGCGATCGTCACGGCGCTGTACACACAGGACAACTGGCCGTACCTCACCCAGGCTCTGACGGATGTGCTGCGCGGCGACCCCGAGTTCGCCTGGGTCCTCGTCGACTTCTATTACGACCGCGTCGACGGCGTCTACCAGGACAACTCGTCCGAGGCCTTCCGCGCGTACAACTGCATGGACTACCCCGTCGACTCCGACGACGCAGACCTCGCGGCGGCGCAGGCGACGCTCGAGGCCGAGGCGCCGACCGTCGCGCCCTACTGGTTCGGCCCCGACTCGTGCTCGGTGTGGCCGTACCCGCCGACGGGAGTGCGTGAGCCGATCGCGGCCGAAGGTGCCGCGCCGATCCTCGTGGTCGGCACGACGAACGATCCCGCGACGCCGTACGAGTGGTCCGTCGCGCTCGCCGAGCAGCTCGCGTCAGGCGTGCTCGTCACGCGCGTCGGCGAGGGCCACACGGGCTTCAACAAGGGCAACGCGTGCGTCGACGACGCCGTCGAGTCGTACCTGCTCGACGGAACGGTTCCCGAGTCCGACATCACGTGCGAGTGACGGGCGGATGCCGCGGGCACTGACGCTCCTCGTGTTCGCGAGTGCTCCCTCGACCCTGTAAGATGGTTGATCGTGCATCGCGTGAGTGATGTGCGCCGCCTTAGCTCAGCTGGCAGAGCGATTCACTCGTAATGAATAGGTCGTGGGTTCGATTCCCACAGGTGGCTCAGACCACGAGAGGCCCGGACTTCCGGGCCTCTTGCGTATCCCGAGACCGAGGAGCGCCGTGCCCGATCACGCGATCGACGCGATCTTCGAGATCTTCACGTGGGTGGGTCTCGGTGCGGGGGCGTTCGTCGCACTGCTCGCGATCATCGCGAAGCTCGCCGACGGAACATGGGTTCCCGCGCAGGCGGTCCTCGCCGACGACCCGCACGGGCGCATCGCGCGCTGGTTCGGTCATGAGGGTCGCGTGGGCTCGGCGCGGCTCACGCACGACCAGGAGAAGGCGCTGGCCGGGCGCGAGACGGGCGACGTCTTCGTCCGCCTCGGCCGTGACGACCGGATGCGGCTCACGAAGGGCTCGCCGCTGGTCCGACTGCTGATGTGGCTCGCGATCGGCCTCATCGCCGTCGGCGCGATCGCCGCGGTGGGATCGATCGTGATGCTCTTCGTGCGCTGACGCTCACGCGACGCCGAGCATCCCTCCCGCGACGAGGGCGAGGGCGAGCCCGATCCACTGCACGGGCGCGACGCGCTCGCGGAGCACGACGGCGGCCAGGAGGATCGTCCCCGCGGGGTAGAGCGCCGTGAGCGCGGACACGATCGACAGATCGCCGAGGCGCAGCGCCACGAGCATGAGCGCGTTGGCCGCGGCATCCAGCACTCCGCAGATCACGGCGAACCACAGGGCCCGCACGCGGGTGATCTGCACGGAGAGCGTCGGCGTCTCGACGTGCTCGAGGTCGGCTCGCCCTGATGGCGTCGATCCGAGCGGCGCGCCCGCGGCATCCAGCACCGTCGCCGCAGCCCGGCCCCGACGCACCGCGACGATCACGAGGGCTGTCACGATGAGCGTCGTGACGACGGTGCTCGTGACGCGGCTCATGAGCAGCGGAACGATCCCGCTGTCGCCTCCCGTGTTGTCCATCACGATGAGGAAGGCGCCGATCGCCAGGCCCGCACCGATACCCATCAGCACGCCGCGCGCCTGCGGGCGCACGACCTTCTCGCCCGGGATGAAGCCCACCAGTACGACGGCGACGAGCGCGACCGCCAGCCCCGCGTAGCCGAGCGGGGGAAGAGTCTCGCCACCGATCGTCAGCCCCCAGACCATGGGTGCGATCGCCGAGACGACCGCCGTGAGGGGCGAGAGGATGCTCATGGGTCCGATCGCGAGGCACGCGTACAGGAGGGCGATCGCGACGATGCCGAATCCGCCGGCGAGCACGCCCCACAGCACATCTTCCAGGGACCACGCGCCGCCCATGACCGGTAGAGCGATCACGAGGGCGACGAGTCCTGCGAAGGCCGAGATCGCCGTCACGACGATCGAACGCAGCCGACGAGCGGCGAGCCCGCCGAAGAAGTCGGCGGAACCGTAGACGACGGCTCCGACGAGCGCGATGACGGCGGACAGCATCCGATCAGCCTAGAGAGTGTTCGCGAACGGCCATTTCGCTAGATAAGCTAGCGATATGGCGAAACCTCACCACGCGTCGAAGGCACCCACCCGCTGGCTGCGCATCGGCATCCCGGTCTTTCTCGTCCTGCTCTGGTTCGTCGGCGGGTCCATCGGCGGACCCTTCTTCGGGAAAGTGGACGAGGTCTCGACCAACGACCGTTCGTCGTTCCTGCCGCAGAGCGCGGATGCGACGCAGGTCTCCGAGCGACTGCCCGACTTCCTCGGATCCGACAGCATCCCGGCCGTCGTGGTGGTCACGGGCGAGGAGGAACTCGCCGACGACGACCTCGCCGATCTGCAGACCGTGGCCGACGACATCGCCGCGCTCGACGGCGTGCAGGACGGCGTGTCGCCGCCGATCGTCTCGGACGACGGCGACGCCGCGCAGATCTTCGTCCCGATCGACTCGACGGGTGAAGTGCCCCAGACGGTCGAGGACATCCGCGCACTGCTCGCGGACGAGCTGCCGAGCGGACTGGAGTCCTGGGTCACCGGACCCGCGGGCTTCACCGCCGACCTCGTGGAGGGGTTCCTCGGCATCGACGGGCTGCTGCTCGGCGTCGCGCTGATCGCCGTCTTCATCATCCTCGTGATCGTCTACCGCTCGCCGCTGCTGCCGATCCTCGTGCTCCTGACGAGCGTCTTCGCGCTGTGCGTGGCCCTCCTGACCGTGTGGTGGCTGGCGTACGCGGGCATCGTCGTGCTCAACGGGCAGGTGCAGGGCATCCTGTTCATCCTCGTGATCGGCGCGGCGACCGATTACGCTCTCCTGTACGTCGCGCGGTTCCGCGAGGCCGTCGCGACCGGCGCGCGCAGGTGGGATGCCACGGTCCAGGCGTGGCGCGGATCCTTCGAGCCGATCCTCGCCTCCGGCGGAACGGTCATCGCGGGCCTCCTGTGCCTGCTGCTGTCCGATCTCGCGACCAACCGCGCCCTCGGACCGATCGCCTCGATCGGCATCGCCTTCTCGGTCCTGTCGGCGCTCACGTTCCTGCCGGCCCTCCTCGCTCTCGTCGGCCGCGCGGCGTTCTGGCCGTTCATCCCGAAGCACGAGCTCGCGACGATCCCCGACGATCTCACTCAGCCTGTCAAGGGTCTGTGGCCGCGTCAGGCGCGCTTCGTCGCGCGTCACGCCCGCACCGTGTGGATCGTCTGCACCGTCGTGCTGCTCGCCGGCGCCGTCGGCGTGACGCAGCTCAAGGCCGACGGCGTGCCCTCGAGCGATCTCGTGCTGGGGGCGTCCGAGGCGCGTGACGGGCAGGATGTGCTCGCGGAGCACTTCCCCGCCGGGTCGGGCAGCCCCGTCTACGTCATCGTCCCCCAGGACGAGCTCGTCGACACCGTCTCGGTGCTGGAGGACAGCGACGGCGTCGAGTCGGTGGCCGTGGCATCCGACGACGCGCCCTCCGGTCAGGCGTCCGTCACGATCGAAGACGGCCAGCCGGTCTTCGCCGCGCAGGGTCCGCCGGGGACGCCCGCGCCCACGCCTGCGGTGTCGGACGGCGACGTGCTCGTGATCGGCACGCTGACGGATGCCGCGGACTCCGTCGCCGCGGAGGACACGGTGCGAGAGCTGCGGGCGGCACTCGACGGCACCGACGCCCTCGTCGGCGGCGAGACGGCGACCGACATCGACTCGAACGACACCTCGATCCGGGATCGCACCGTCATCATCCCGGTGATCCTGCTCGTGATCCTGCTGATCCTGATGCTGCTGTTGCGTTCTCTCGTTGCACCGCTGCTGCTCATCGGCACCGTCATCCTGTCGTTCGGCACGGCACTGGGGGTGAGCGCGCTGGTCTTCGACGGCGTCTTCCACTTCCCGGGGGCTGACCCCGCCGTGCCGCTCTACGGGTTCGTCTTCCTCGTGGCGCTCGGTGTGGACTACAACATCTTCCTGATGTCGCGCGTACGCGAGGAGTCGCTCGTGCACGGCACGAGACCCGGCATCCTGCGCGGGCTCGTCGCGACGGGCGGGGTGATCACGTCGGCGGGGCTCGTGCTGGCCGCGACATTCGCGGCACTCGGCGTCATCCCGATCCTGTTCCTCGCGCAGATCGCGTTCATCGTCGCCTTCGGCGTGCTGCTGGACACCTTCGTCGTGCGCTCGCTCCTCGTGCCCGCGCTGTCGTACGACATCGGGCGCGCGATCTGGTGGCCGTCGAAGCTCTCGAAGCGCGACGCGGTCGCTGAGACCCCGCCTTCGGCGACGCAGCCGGCCGCCGAAGACGGCCACCCGCTGACCCGTGCGGAGTACCGGCGTACGCTCGACTCATGAGCAAGGCGCTGTTCATCGTCGACGTCCAGAACGATTTCACCGAGGGCGGTGCACTCGGTGTGCAGGGCGGGGATGCCGTCGCCGCGGCGATCACGCGGCACCTGGAGGCGCACGCGGACGACTACGCCGTGATCGTGGCATCCCGCGACTGGCACGATGCGCAGGGCGACAACGGCGGGCACTTCCACCACGAACCCGACTACGTCGACACGTGGCCTGTGCACTGCGTGAGCGGCACCGAGGGCGCGGAGTACGACCCGGCGCTGTCGACGGATGCCGTGACCCACCACGTCAAGAAAGGGCAGGGCGAGCCCGCGTACTCGCTCTTCGAGGGCGTCACCGACGACGGCGAATCGGTCGCCCACCTGCTCGAGGAGAACGGCGTCGTCGACGTCGATGTCGTGGGCATCGCGACCGACTACTGCGTGCGTGCGTCGGCGCTCGATGCCATCGAGCATGGGCGGCACGTGCGGATCCTCACCGACCTCGTGGCCGGCGTCGCTCCCGAGTCGAGCGACGCGGCGCTCGCCGAGCTCGCGCACGCCGGAGCAGAACTCGCCCAGTCCGGTGCCTGAGGTCCGTCGCATCCGCGCCGACGAGGCATCCGCCATCCGCGAGCTGCGGCTGGGCGCGCTCCTGGACCCCGCCGCCGATATCGCCTTCCTCGAGACGCGCGCGCAGGCAGCGGCCCGCGACGATGACTTCTGGGAGGACCGCGCCGTATCCGGTGCGACGAGCGAACGCGTCGCGCAGTTCGTCGCCGAGACGGATGCCGGGCTGGTCGGGACCGTCACGGTGCTGCGCCCGGAGCCCGGTGCCGAGGACTACTTCGGCCGCGCGAATCCGTCCGGCAGAGCCCAGATGGTCGCCGTGTACGTCGCCGACGATCATCGCGGCACGGGACTGCTCGGCGAGCTGTTCGCCGCCGGCGAGGCATGGGCCGCCGGTCTCGGGTCCGCGGAATTCTCGCTCGACACGCACGTGCGCAACATGCGCGCGCAACAGGCCTATCGCAAGCTCGGTTACGAGCCCACGGGTCGGACGATCCACGGGCCGATCGGCCTCGAGATCGAGATGCTCAAGCGCCCATGAGCGAGCCGACGGCGGCGGAGGTGACCGCGGAGTTGAAAGCCGAGGCATCCATCGACGAACGCACCAAGATCCGCAAGCGCATGACCGACGACGCCACGCGGGTCATCGGCGTGCGGATGGGGACGGTGTTCGATATCGCGAAGCGGAATTCCGGGATGCCGCTGGAGAGGTGGAGGTTCTGCTCGCTTCCGACGCGTACGAGGAGCGGATGGTCGGCGTGTCGATCCTGGACTTCAAGGCTCGGACGAAGGGGGTCGATCGCGCGGCGCTCTACGACGTGTGGATGCGCAACATCGATCGCATCGACACGTGGGACTACATCGATCGCGCCGCGCCCCGCGTCGTCGGCCTCTACCTGCTCGACAAGCCGCGCGATGTGCTGTTCGACCTCGCGCGATCGACGGACCGCTGGCACCGCCGTATGGCGATCACGGCGGCGTTCTGGATCATCCGCGCGCGCGACCTCGATGATCCCCTCGCGCTGTGCGAGATCCTCGCCGGCGATCCGGAGCACCTCGTGCAGACGAACGTCGGCGTCGCGCTGCGCGAGATCGGACGCGTCGATCCCGCGCGGCTCGAAGACTTCCTCGCGCGGCGGGGGAGCGACCTGAGCGCGCACGCCCACCGGACCGCGCGATCAGCCCTCTGAGCCGGCCCGTGGGTCCTTCAGAGCCCGCATCGCGTCGATGAGAGTCGAGTGGATGTACTCGAGCTCGGGCGAAGTGAACGACTCCCACGAGGCATCCTCCTGCTCGGCGTCCGGCTCTGCACCCCACTCGCCCGCGGCGTCGTCCGCCGGCGTGTGCGAGTAGACCCACCAGAGGTTGCCGAACGGGTCGGCGAACCGCGAGAAGACGTCGCCCCAGAAGTCGGTCGGCTCGGTGACGATGCGCGCGCCGAGCCCGACCGCCCGCTCGAGCGTCGCGGGAACGTCGTCGACGTACACCCGCGTGAATGCGGGCGTGTACGGCCAGTCGGTCTGACGATCGGCGATCGTGATCATGGAGTCGCCGATGAGCAGTTCGGAGTGCAGGATCAGCCCGTCGGCCTCGAGCGTGCGCGCCTCGGGCACATCGATCGCGCCGAAGACGCCGACCACGAAGGCGATGAGGCCCGCGGCGTCGTCGGTCATGATGAACGGGTTGACGGTGTTCGATCCGGCGGGGGCCGCGGGGACGGAAGTCGGCTGGTCGGTCATGGGGTTCCTCTCTGACACGATCATCGTCTCGCGCATACAGGACAGAAATTGTCCGCAATGGATCGACGAGGCGCGGGTAATCTCGGGGCGTGACCAGCATCCGTCCTCTCATCACCGCCGACCGCGACGACTGGCTGCCCCTGTGGCTCGCCTACCTCGAGTTCTACGAGTCCTCGCTCTCGCCTGAGCAGACCGCCTTGACGTTCGAGCGGATCACGGATCCCGATCATCCCATTCACGGCGCGATCGCCCGGGATGACGCGGGCAGAGCGGTCGGCATCGTGCACTGGTTCGCGCATCCCGCGACGTGGAGCGTCGGCCCCTACGTCTACCTCGAAGACCTCTTCGTCGCACCCGACGTCCGCGGCGGGGGAGTCGGTCGCGCGCTCATCGGGACGGTGACCGACTGGGCGCGATCTGCCGCGGCATCCAAGGTCTACTGGCTCACGCAATCGCACAACACGACCGCACGCACCCTCTACGACAGGGTCGCGACCGACACGGGCTTCGTGCACTACGAGATCGAACTCGACTGAGCGGGTGTCGGATGCCGGGCGTAGAACGGACGCGTGCCCCCGGAGAATTACGATATCTCGACCCACCGGTTAAAAGCCGGTTGCTCTGCCTCTGAGCTACGGGGGCGTCAGGAATGGTGCCGATGAAGACCTGCGGCACGTGTCGGCAGTCTAAGCCTTTCACGGACTTCAACCGAAAAGCGTCACGCCCTGACGGCCTGCAGGAAGTGTGCCGTGAGTGCAACCGCGAAGCGTCTCGGCGGTACTACGAACGCAACCGCGAGGAGCACGTCAGAACGATCGTGGCACGCACGGCCGAGCAGCGTCGTGCATCCAAGGATTTCCTCGCCGCGTACCTGCGTGAGCACCCTTGCGTCGACTGCGGCAACGCCGACATACGGGTGCTCGACTTCGATCATCGCCCGGGGACCGAGAAGCGGCTCGACGTCATGCGCATGGTCAAGGACGGCTACTCCCTCGCGAAGGTCGAGGCGGAGATCGCGAAATGCGATGTGCGTTGCCGCAACTGCCACGCGATCGCCACGCTCACTCGCGCGGGCGACAACTGGCGTTCTCGCGCTCACGCCGGGCACGGCGAGAGGCCCGTGGTGTCTTAAGATCACCACGGGCCTCTTGCCGCCGACCGAGCCCCCCGGAAGGGTCGGCAGGGCCGTCTTACATCGGGGGCATCAGCACCGTGTCGATGAGGTAGACGGTCGCATTGGCGGTCTGCACGCCACCGCAGATCACAGCGGAGGAGCCGTTGACCATCAGGTCGTCGCCCGAACCGGTGACCTCGAGGTCGGCGCCCTGGACGGTCGTGTGCGTGCCGGCGATGTCGCCGGGCTCGATCTGGCCGGGGACGACGTGGTACGTCAGGATCGACGACAGTGTGGCCGAGTCGGTCTTGAGCGCCTCGATCGTCGCGGGGTCGATCTTGGCGAAGGCCTCATCGACCGGTGCGAAGACCGTGAACTCGCTGCCGTTGAGCGTGTCGACGAGGTCGACCTCGGGGTTGAGCTGCCCGCTGACCGCGGCGACGAGCGTCGTGAGGAGCGGGTTGTTGGATGCCGCCGTGGCGACGGGGTCGAGGGCCATGCCCGCGACGGAGCCGGCGCCGTCCGGAACGGCTTCGGCGTAGGCGGCGCAGCCGGGACCGACGAGGTTCGCCGCCGGATCCATCGTCTCGGGCGCCATCGTCTCCTCGGCCATCGGCGCGGACTCGGACGGGGCAGCGGTTCCGCCCATCGAACAGGCCGAAAGTGCCAGCGCCGCTCCGAATGCGAGAGCGAGGCCCGCCGAGATCTTCTTCCTCTTGCTGAGCATGAGTCTTCCTCCGTGTGGTTGAAACCCCGAGGGGATTCGCTGTGTGAAGCACCGGGAAGCGGCGCACAACAGGGGTTCGCCACGGGGGCGGGAACGGATTGGAGACTCGTCGGGAGCGATGGCGCTCGCGCGCGGGTTCACGCGCGCGAAAAAGGGCAGACAGCATACCCGCACCGCTCGGATGACGCGAGGGTTCGCGGCGGAACACGGGGATCCGAGGGGAGTAGGGCATGCTTGTGCCATGGTCATCGACGGACTCGAGGTGCCCGATGACGGCACCGAGCCCGCAGATCGCGCGGGCGATCTTCTCCAGCGCGTCGCCGAGGGCGATCAAGGAGCATTCGCTCGCCTCTACGACCTGCTCTCCGCGCGCGTCTTCGGACTCATCCTCCGTGTGCTCGTCGATCGCTCGCAGAGCGAAGAGGTGCTGCAGGAGGTCTTCCTCGAGATCTGGCAATCCGCCGCGCGCTTCACTCCGAACAGAGGTCAGGGGAGATCGTGGGTTTTCACGATCGCTCACCGCCGCGCGGTCGATCGGGTCCGGTCGTCGCAGGCGAGCAGCGATCGCGACGTCCGCGTGGGCTTCCGAGACCTCGACGTCGCCCATGACGGCGTCGCGGAGCAGGTGGAACTCAAGATCGAGGGGGAGAAGGTCCAGACGGCCCTTTCCGCCCTGCCCGAGGTGCAGCGCGAAGCGCTGACCCTCGCCTACTTCGGCGGCTACTCTCAGAGCGAGATCGCGGCCCTGGTGGGGGCGCCGCTGGGCACGGTGAAGACAAGGATGCGGGACGGATTGTCCCGCCTGCGAATCGAGATGGGGGTGACGACATGAACTTCGAAGAGTTCGCCGATCTTTCGGCGGGGTATGCGCTGGGTGCGTTGTCGCCCGAGGACCGCGACGCTTTCGAGCGCGCGTTGTCCGAGCATCCGGAGTGGGCCGATGTCGTCAAGGCGGATGCCGCGACCGTCACACTGCTCGCGGAGTCCGTCACGCCGGTCGCCCCGCCGCTCACCCTGCGCGGAACGCTTCTGTCGCAGATCGCCTCCACGCCGCAGGACGCCCCCGAGGAAGCCTCCACGCCCGCGGCTGCGGACGCGCCGATCGTGCCGCCGCTTCCTCCGCTCCCGCAGAACGTCGTGCTCGTCGAGACACAGCCGATCGAGACGGTGGATGACGTCATCCCGGCCGCACCGACGCCGGACGCGCCGATCACAGACGAGACGCGGAGCGTCGAGCCGGCACCGAACACGGCCATGATGCAGGCCGTCTCGCGGCGCAACTGGACCCGCGGACTCCTCGGGCTCGCGGCATCCCTCATCCTTCTTGTCGTCATCGGCTTCGGTGCCGCATCGCTCGGACAGTGGCTGAACCGGCCGCCCGCGGTCGTCGCGCTCGCCGAGATCGAGTCCGCACCCGACGCCCTGAGCGCGACCGCCGAGGTGGCCGGCGGCGGCACGGCGACCGCTCACTGGTCGGAGTCGCTGGGCAAGGCGGTTCTGGTCACAGACGGTCTCGCGTCCATCCCCACGGGCGAGACGTTCGAGATGTGGTTCGTGCGTGAGGACGGCACACCCGTGTCGGCGGGCACGTTCGATGCCTCCGGACCCACCTCGACCACGACGCTGCTCGATGAGCCGATGCAGGCCGGCGACACGATCGCCATCACGGTCGAGCAGGCCGGCGGGTCGCCCAGCGGTACGCCGACGACGGAGCCGATCGTCGCGATCCCGACGGCCTGATCCGCCGAGTACCGTTGGGGACGTGGCATCCGGTCCCCAGTCCCCGCAGACCCTCGTGCACCTGCGGCGTGCGCGCGACCTGATGGACCGTGACTACGCCGAGCCCCTCGACGTGCCCACGATGGCAGCGAAGGCGCTCATGTCGCCCGCGCACTTCTCGCGCGAGTTCAAGACCGCGTACGGCGAGACCCCGTACGCATACCTCATGACGCGGCGGATCGAGCGCGCGATGGCGCTGCTGCGCGCCGGATCCAGCGTGACGGATGCCTGCACCGCCGTCGGTGCGACGTCGCTCGGGTCGTTCAGCTCGACCTTCACTGAGATCGTGGGCGAGACGCCCAGCGCGTATCGCGCACGCGATCACGACGCCGCCGAGGCGATGCCGTTGTGCATCGCGAAGATCCTCACGCGCCCGACGCGCTATGTGCTGACCCCGCGCCCTGCGGACTGAGCAGGATCGAAGAAGCGCGGATGTCGCGCCCCTCGTACCGTGGAGGCATGTCGAACATCAGCCTCGCCTTCTGCCCCATCACGGTCGACGACGTCGACGCAGCCATTCCGTTCTACCGCGACGGCCTCGGCCTCGAGATCGTCAACGACGTCGCCTACGACGGCCACCGCTGGGTGAGCTTCGGACTGCCCGGTCAGGCGGGCGCCGCGCTCGTCATCTCGGACCCCGGGGCGGGACGCTCGCCCGAAGACGGCGATGCGCTCACGCGCCTCGTGGTGAAGGGAGTCGGCCCCGGACCCTACGTCTTCACGACCGACGACCTCGACGCGACGTTCGAGCGCCTGCGCGCAGCGGGCGCCGAAGTGCTGCAGGAGCCGATCGTGCAGGATTGGGGACCGCGCGATGCCGCGTTCCGAGACCCCGCCGGAAACCACGTGCGCATCAACCAGGCGTAGCCTGGATCGGTGAGCGACGCGCAAAGGGACTACCACAAGCCCGTCCGCCGACCGGCCGAGGTCTTCGACCGCTACTACGCGGGAGACGACCCCGCCGAGGTCTCGCGCATCGCGCATTCGACCGCGCAAGCGCTCCTCGCTCGTGCGCGACACGACGCGTCCGGCGCCGTGGTCGACCGGCTCGTCACCTTCACCGATGTGCACGGAATGGATGACATCGCCGAACTCTGGTCGCGGTCACCGGCCGTGTCGCTGCCGGGTGCGCTGTGGCGGCTCTATCTGCTTCAGCGCATGATCCACGACGATCCGGCGACGGCCGCCCTGCTGTACGAGAGCGGTCGTGTGCGCCTCGATTCGGTCGACCCGGTTGTCGCCGGAGCGCCCGCTCCCGCGGGCCCCGACGAGCTCGTCTCGCTCATCGACACGATCCTGCGGGGCGTCTTCGAGGGCGACTTCGCGATCGCGCTCGAACGGGCCGCCGCGTTCTGCCGGGTCGAGGCATCCGGTGCCACGCACCTCGCCGACGACTACGAGCCCACCGAACCCGATCGCGCCTCGGCGCTTACGACGCGCGCGTTGCGGCTGTCGTCCTACGCGCGCGACCTCACGGCCTGTGCGGGCCTCTGGCGCCGGGATGGGCTCACGTGAGCGCCCTGCGGGAATGCTCGCACCCTCCGCTCCGTTACACTGATTCAGCCGGGCCGCAGTAACCCCGGGCTCCATCTTCTGCCGCTACGAGCGGCTCCGCGCCGAGAGGCGTTCTGCGGCCCGGCACTTTCTTCGCCGGGACGCGGAGCGACTCTCCCGGCGCAGCCGGTGACGGCACAGAGGCGTTCTGCGGCCCGGCACTTCTGTGCCCGGGGCATTCCCGAACACATAGGCTCGTGTCATGACCTGGCGATTCGCGCTCGTGATCCAGCCGGCAGGCGTCGACGACGACCGCCGCGACTTCTCGGCCACCTTCCGCACGATCGACCCGGCCGAGCCCGCGCTCAGCGTGGGCGAACTGAGCACGCAGCGCGGGGACGGCATCTTCGAGTCGATCGGCGTCGTCGACGGCCACCCGCAGGAGGTCGCCGCGCACCTCGATCGACTGGCCCACTCGGCGGAGATCTGCGACCTGCCCGCGCCCAACCTCGAGCAATGGCGGCAGGCCGTCGCACGCGCCGCAGAGCACGGCGAGCGGCGCGGCGAGGGCGTCATCAAGCTCATCCTGAGTCGCGGTGTCGAGCACGGACCCGCGCCGACGGCGTGGGTGACGGCATCCGCCGCCGCCGACTTCACCGTGCCGCGCACGCAGGGCATCCGCGTCGTGACCCTCGATCGCGGCTACGCGAGCGACGTGCCCGACCGCGCACCGTGGCTGCTCCTGGGCGCCAAGACGCTCTCGTACGCCGTGAACATGGCCGCGATCCGCGAGGCGAAGGCTCGAGGAGCGGATGACGCGATCTTCGTGACCTCGGACGGCTACGTGCTCGAGGCGCCGACGGCATCCCTCATCCTCAAGTTCGGCGATCGCTTCACGACTCCCGCGCCGACCGGCGGCATCCTGCGCGGAACGACGCAGCAGAGTCTCTTCGATCACTTGCGCGAGGAGGGGTACGAGACGGCGGAGGAGCTCATCCCGGTCGACCTCCTCGCCCGCGCCGACGCCGCCTGGCTCGTCTCGAGCGTGCGCCTCGCCGCGCCCGTGACCGCGATCGACGACACGCGGATCGAGCTCGACAGCGGGCTCACGCAGGCGTTCAACCGCTATCTCCTCACTCCTCGGGACTAGTCACCGCGTCACGCCGGACAGGTCGCGCCGTGACCTGTCGATCATCCGCCGCACGAGGATCGGCAGCACGGACCGCACGGGCCACGACCACGCTCGTCCTCCCTTGATGCGGCCGGCCGTCACGACGCGCACGAGCGCGCGGTCCTCGTCGACGCCGACGCCGACCCGCAGATCGAGGCGGCGCCCGTCGAGCGAGATGAGCGCTTCGTCGCCCTCGACGCGGCCGAGGCGGAAGCGGTCGCAGCGGGCCGAGCGTCCCGCCGCGCGCAGCGCGATCCCGTGCAGGTAGAGCAGCCCGGCGATCCAGCGGGGGAGCGCGTCGCGCGAGAGGAGCGCGCGAGCCCATGCGGCGGGGTCGGCCGTCGCATGCGCGGGGAGCACCCCGATCGCGACGTGCGTGAAGTCGGGATCCGTGATCTCGGCCAGGGCGAGCGACCAGAACGCCGGCTGTCGCATCCGTGCCTCCTCTTTGCATACGCACCCGTATGGTGGCGCGGAAGAGACTATACGGTAGCGTACGGACATGGCAAGGCTGTCGCGTGAGGACTGGGTGGATGCCGCGTACCGGCACTTCGCGGACAACGGACTCGACGCCGTGCGTGTCGAACCGGTCGCCCGCGAGATCGGTGCGACCAAGGGCTCGTTCTACTGGCACTTCGCCGACCGCGCCGAACTCGTCGATGCTGTTCTCGATCGCTGGGAGGACAGCGAGACGAGCGCCGTCATCGGGATCGTCGACGAGAGCGATGATCCTCGCGAACGACTCGAGCGGCTCGTTCGGATCGTGACCACGCGCACCCCCGACCGCGGGGGAGAAGCCACCCTCTTCACCGCTGCAGAGCGCAACGGCGTGGTGGACGCCGTCGCGCGCGTGACGGAGCGACGTGTCGCGTTCGTCGCGAGCGTCCTCGCTCAACTCGGTTTCGACGCGGCAGAGTCGCGTCGCCGAGCGACGACTCTCGTCGCTGCCGTCGTCGGCTATCAGCAGCTCATCGCGACCGGCTGGAGCCCCGGACAGGACACGCCGGAGATGCTTGCGGCATCCCTCCTCGAAATGGCGATCGGACCGCACCGGGAGTGATCCGACGACGAAGGCCCCGCCGGAGCAGGGGCCATCGTCGAGGAAGCAGGTGTTCTTACCCGAATCGTCCCGAGACGTAGTCCTCGGTCGCCTGAACGCTCGGCGTCGTGAAGATCGTCTTTGTGTCGTCGTACTCGATGAGCTTGCCGGGCTTGCCGGTGCCGGCGATGTTGAAGAACGCCGTCTTGTCGCTCACGCGCGAGGCCTGCTGCATGTTGTGCGTCACGATGACGACCGTGTAGTCGCTCTTGAGCTCGCCGATCAGCTCCTCGATCGCATAGGTCGAGATCGGGTCGAGGGCCGAGCACGGCTCGTCCATCAGGATGACCTCGGGCGAGACGGCGATCGCGCGGGCGATGCAGAGGCGCTGCTGCTGACCGCCCGAGAGTCCCGAACCGGGCTTGTCGAGGCGGTCCTTCACCTCGTTCCACAGGTTCGCGCCCTGCAGCGACTTCTCGACGAGGGCATCGGCGTCGCCCTTCGAGATGCGCTTGTTGTTGAGCTTCACGCCCGCGAGCACGTTCTCCTTGATGGACATCGTCGGGAACGGGTTCGGGCGCTGGAACACCATGCCGACCTGGCGGCGGACGAGCACGGGGTCGACGGCGGCACCGTACAGGTCGTCGCCGTCGAGCAGCACACTGCCCTCGACGCGTGCGCCGGGGATGACCTCGTGCATGCGGTTGAGCGTGCGCAGGAAGGTGGACTTGCCGCAGCCGGACGGGCCGATGAAGGCGGTGACGCTGCGCGGCTCGATGCTCAGCGAGACGCCCTCGACGGCCAGGAAGTCGCCGTAGTAGACGTTCAGGTCGTTGACTTCGATGCTCTTGGACACGATTCCTCTGGTTCTTCTTCGGGTGAAAGCTTCGTATGAATGCCGGTCGCTGCGATCAGCGGCCGAGCTTGGGCGCGAACACCTTGGCGATGAGCCGCGCGATGAGGTTGAGCAGCATGACGATGACGATGAGCGTCAGGGCGGCCGCCCACGCGCGGTCGACGTAGGCCCACGCGGGGATTCCCTGGTTCATGTACTGCGTGTACGCGAACACGGGGAGGGTCATCATGCGTCCCTCGAACAGGTTGTAGTTCATCGACGTCGTGACGCCCGCCGTCAACAGCAGGGGAGCGGTCTCGCCGATGACGCGCGAGATCGAGAGCATGACACCCGTCGTGATGCCGGCGATGGATGTCGGCAGCACGACCTTCGCGATCGTGAGCCACTTCGGCACGCCGAGCGCATACGACGCTTCGCGCAATTCGTTCGGCACGAGGCGGAGCATCTCCTCGGTCGAGCGCACGACGACCGGGATCATCAGCACGGCCAGGGCGACCGAGCCCATGATGCCCATGCGGATGCCGGGTCCGAAGAACACGACGAACAGGGCGTAGGCGAAGAGGCCCGCGACGATGGAGGGGATGCCCGTCATGACGTCGACGAGGAACGTGATGCCGCGCGCCAGGCGGTTGTCGCGGCCGTACTCGACGAGGTAGATCGCGGTGAAGATGCCGATCGGGATCGAGATGACGGCGGCCGCGAGGGTGATGAGAAGCGTGCCGACGATCGCGTGCAGCGCGCCGCCGCCCTCGCCGACGACGTTGCGCATCGAGCTCGTGAAGAACTCGGCCGAGATGCCGGCGATGCCGTTCACGATGACCGTGTAGGCGACCGAGATGAGCGGCACCATCGCGATGAGGAAGGCGGTCGCGACGACGCCCGTCACGAGACGGTCGACGCCCTTGCGGCGGCCCTCGACCATGCTCGAGATGATCGTGATGAGCACGAGGTAGGCGAGCGCCGTGACGACGAGCCAGCCGGCGACGTTGAACTCGCTGCCGCCTGCGACGGCGGTGAGCGCGAAGAGGATGCCGGAGACGACCAGGGCGAGGCCGAGGACGCCCCACGTGCCCCACTTCGGCAGGTGACCGCTGGTCAGGCGGGCCGACGGTCGGGAGAGGGACGACGGGGTCTGCGAAGGAGCTGTCGTGGTCATGTCAGTTGGCTCCCGAGAATTCCTTGCGGCGGTTGACGATCCAGCGGGCGCCGGCGTTGACCGCGAAGGTGACGATGAAGAGGATGAGACCCGTCGCGATCAGGACGTTGATGTTGAGGCCGTAGGCCTCGGGGAAGCTCAGCGCGATGTTCGCAGGGATCGTTCCAGGGTTCTCGGACGTGAACAGCTGGAAGGTGATGCGGCCCGAGATCGAGAGCACCATCGCGACGGCCATCGTCTCGCCCAGAGCGCGGCCCAGGCCGAGCATGGACGCCGAGACGATGCCGCTGCGGGCGAAGGGGAAGACGGCCATGCGCACCATCTCCCAGCGCGTGGCGCCGAGGGCGAGCGCGGCCTCTTCGTGGAGGACCGGCGTCTGCAGGAAGATCTCGCGGCAGATGGCGGTGATGATCGGCACGACCATGACGGCGAGCACGATCGCCGCGGTGAAGATCGTGCGGCCCGTGCTCGAGACGGTTCCGCCGAAGAGGGGGAACCAGCCCATGTAGGTGTTGAGCCACGCGTAGACGGGCTGCACCGCGGGCGCGAGGACGAGGATGCCCCACAGGCCGAAGACGACGGAGGGAACGGCGGCCAGCAGGTCGACGACGTAGCCGAGGCCCTGCGCGAGGCGCCGCGGCGCGTAGTGCGAGATGAAGAGCGCGACGGCGATCGCGAGCGGCACCGCCATGACGAGGGCGAGGATGGATGCCCAGATGGTGCCGAAGGCGAGCGGGCCGACGTAGGCCCAGAAGTTGTCGGCGCTGCTGAGGATCGATGCGGTCTCTCCGGTGGCCGAGAGGCCGGGGATCGATTGGACGATCAGGAAGATCGCGACGGCGGCGAGCGTCACGAGGATCATCGAGCCGGCAGCGAGCGCCGTGCCCGAGAACCAGCGGTCGCCGGCCCGCGTCTTGACCTTCGGGGCGGTCGGGGCGGTTGTCGTCGTCATGGCTTCCGTTTCGCGGGTGCGGGTGCTTTCAGGAGGATGCCCGGTCCGGCGGACTCCGCCGGACCGGGCATCAGAGGATTACTCCGTGACGATCAGGTCGATCGCGGCGTCGACCTGCTCGCGGAGCGAGTCGGAGATCGGCGCGTTGCCGGCCGCGGCTGCCGCGGCATCCTGGCCCTCAGCGCTCGCGAGGTAGGAGAGGAAGCCCTTGACGACCGGGGCGACGGCCGGGTCGGCGTACTCCTTGCACGCGATCATGTAGCTGACGAGGACGATCGGGTAGACGCCCGCGGCCTCGGAGGTGCGGTGCAGCTCGATGGCGAGGTCGCCGTCCTCGCGGCCCTCGGCGAACGGCGACTCGTCGACGATCGCGGCAGCGGCCTCGGGCGAGTACGAGACGAACTCGTCGCCGACCTGGACGGCGGCCGTCGAGAGACCCTCTTCGGCAGCGCGCGACGCGTCGGCGTAGCCGATCGTGCCGTTGCCACCCGAGACCGAGGTCACGACGCCGGAGGTGCCGTTGGCGGCCTCACCGCTCGAGAGCGGCCAGACACCGTCGGGCTCCGAGGTCCACACGTCGGGCGCTGCCTGGAAGAGGTAGTCGGTGAAGTTCTCGGTCGTGCCCGAGTCGTCCTGACGGTGGACCGGCGTGACGGCGAGGTCGGGGAGCGTGACGCCCTCGTTGAGAGCGGCGATCGCCGGGTCGTTCCAGTTGGTGATCGTGCCGGCGAAGAGGCCGGCGATCGTGGCGGCGTCGAGGTTGAGCTCGTCCACGCCCTCGATGTTGAAGATCACCGCGATCGGCGAGATGTAGGTCGGGAGCTCGATGATGCCCGAGCCGTCGACGCACGCGTCCCACGGGCCCTCGGTGATCTCGTCTGTCGTGAACGCGCGGTCCGAGCCCGCGAACGCGAAGGCGCCCGCCTGGAACGACTCGCGGCCCGCGCCGGAGCCGGCGGGGTCGTAGGTGATCGTCACGTCGGGGTTGGCGGTCTGGAAGCCGGCGGTCCAGGCCTGGACCGCGACCTCCTGCGACGACGCGCCGCCACCGGCGATCTCGCCGGAGAGGTCCGAGACGGGGGCGTCGGTTTCGCCGCCGCCGGTGCCGCCCTCGTTCGAGGCGCAACCGGCGAGAGTGAGGGCCGCGATAGCGGCGACAGCGCCCACCTGGGCGATGCGGGAGATCTTCACTGTGTGAATCCTTCACGTGTCAGGGAACGAGGCACGGGTGAGCCTCGTGAGATGAGCCCGGTGCGGGGCACGCTCTGAAACGTAGGCGCGGACTCTTAAGAGAGTGCGCTCGGATGGTGAACGGGAGATGAACGGCTCAGGGTCGATTCGCGCGCATGGAACGCGCGGATCTACACCTTGGGCGCGTGCGTCTCGATCGCGACGATGCCCGAACCGGGGTTGTCGACCGAGAGATGCACGACCGAGAAGGCCGCGGGCTCCAATGCGGATGCACTGCCGAGGTACGAGCCGCGCAGCGTGCCGGTGGCGAGAGCGATCTCGCTCAGGATGTCGGGAAGCACCGGCCCGTGACTGCAGACCACGGCGGGTTTGCGTGATCGCACGCGCTGGCCCACGAGGGTGCGCGCGTCGGACTTCCCCTCTTCCCAGGTGTCCTGGCTGATGAGGTCGGTCTTGTCGATCTTGCGGCCGAGGGCGAGCGCGAGCGGCTTGACCGTCTTGACGCACCGGACAGCGGGGCTCGAGATGATCTTCCGAGCACCGAAGGCCAGGAGAGGGCCCACGATCGCGTCGGCCTGCCGGCGGCCCCGGGGCGCGAGCGGGCGGGCCGCGTCATCCTTGCCGTCCCATTCCTCGCGGGGGAGCGCCTTCGCATGCCGCAGCGCGATGAGCGGGAAGGTGCGCAGGATGCCGTCGCCGACGAGTCGCGAGAAGTTCTCGATGATCTCGACGTCGACGGGGTAGCTCATCCGCTTGGCGGCCTTCGGAAGCGCGACCCACTCGATCGCTGCGATCTCCTTGTTGGGCACGAACGCCGACGCGCGGATCGCGGGCTCTGTCGCCTCGGCCGCCCAGTAGTGCACGATCTTCGTGCGCTTGCTGGGCAGACGGTACCGCGAGACGCCGACCGGCACGCCGAGCGCGACACGGATGCCGGTCTCTTCGAAGATCTCTCGCGCCGCCGTCTCGGCGAGCATCTCGCCGGGATCGACCTTGCCCTTGGGCAGCGTGACGTCGCGGTACCGCGTCCGGTGGATCAGCAGCACCATGATCTTGTCGTCGACGAGTCGCCAGACCACGCCCCCCGCCGCGTAGACGGCGGTCTCGGTCATCGCACCACTCTCGTCGTCAGAGCCCCGTTCATCGCACGGCCCTCGCCCGACGGCGTCGCTGGACGCTGCTCATCGTGCGATCCTGCAGATCCGCGAGATGCTTGCCGTCCTCGCCGAGGTTGTGCCGCGTCCACACGCCGTCGGGGCCGAGGTGCCACGAGCTGGTCGAGTCGCTCATCGCGAAGTCGAAGAGGGCCGTGAGCTCCTTCAGGTGCGTCGGCGCGACGACGCGCACGAGAGCCTCCACGCGGCGGTCGAGGTTTCGGTGCATCATGTCGGCGCTGCCGATGTAGATCTGCGGGTCGCCGTCGTTCTCGAACGAGAAGATGCGCGAGTGCTCGAGATAGCGGCCCAGGATGCTGCGCACCGTGATGTTCTCGCTCAGCCCCTCGACGCCCGGCTTGAGCGAGCAGATGCCCCGCACCCACACCTCGACCTTCACACCGGCCTGGCTCGCGCGGTACAGGGCGTCGATGATCTGCTCGTCGACCATGGAGTTGACCTTGATCCGCACGGCCGCGGGCTTGCCCGCGAGGGCGTTGCGGCGCTCCTTGTCGATGAGGCGCAGCAGTCCTTTGCGCAGGTGAAGGGGTGCGACGAGGAGGCGCTTGAACTTCTTCTCGATCGCGTAGCCCGACAGCTCGTTGAACAGGCGCGTGAGGTCGCGACCGACCTGTTCGTCGGTCGTGAAGAGACCGAAGTCCTCGTAGATGCGGCTCGTCTTCGGGTTGTAGTTGCCCGTGCCGATGTGGCAATAGCTGCGCAGCTTGCCGTCCTCTTCTCGGATGACCAGCGCGAGCTTGCAGTGCGTCTTGAGCCCCACGAGGCCGTAGACGACGTGCACGCCCGCCTTCTCGAGCTTGCGCGCCCACACGATGTTGGCGGCTTCGTCGAAGCGGGCCTTCACCTCGACGAGAGCCAGAACCTGCTTGCCCGCCTCGGCCGCGTCGATGAGCGCCTGCACGATCGGGCTGTCGCCCGACGTGCGGTACAGCGTCTGCTTGATGGCGAGCACGTGCGGGTCACGGGCCGCCTGCTCGAGGAAGGCCTGCACGCTCGTCGCGAAGGACTCGTACGGATGGTGCACCAGCACATCGGCCTTGCGGATCGCGGCGAAGAGGTCGGCGCGCCCGTTCTGCTCGGCGGGCTGGAAGGCGACCGCGGTCGTCGGCACATGCGGCGGGAAGCGCAGCTCGGGCCGGTCGAGCTTGCCCAGATCGAACAGGGCGCGCAGGTCGAGCAGACCCGGCAGACGGTAGACCTCCTGCTCCGTGATGTCGAGCTCATCGATCAGCAGATCGAGGGTGAGGTCGTCCATGTCGTCGGTGACCTCGAGCCGGATCGGCGGACCGAACCGGCGCCGCAGCAGCTCGGCCTCGAGCGCCTGGATGAGGTTCTCGGTCTCGTCCTCCTCGATCACGACGTCTTCGTTGCGCGTGAGGCGGAAGGTGTGGTGATCGAGGATCTCCATGCCCGGGAAGAGGTCTTCGAGGTGATGGGCGATCAGCTCCTCGAGCGGGAGGTAGCGCACCTTGTCGCCCGCGCGCGAGACCTCGACGAACCGGGGGAGCATCGGCGGCACCTTGAGACGCGCGAACTCCTGGCGACCCGTGCGGGCGTTGCGGATGCGGATCGCGAGGTTGAGCGAGAGGCCCGAGATGTAGGGGAACGGATGCGCCGGGTCGACCGCGAGCGGCATGAGCACCGGGAACACCTGCGCCTGGAAGTAGTCGTAGAGCCGGTCGCGCTCCTCTTCGTCGAGTGCATCGTGGCCGACGATCTCGATGCCCGAATCGGCGAGCCCCGGCTGGACGAGCGACGTCCAGGCATCCGCATGCCGCAGCTGCAGCGCGTGCGCGTCGCCCGAGATGTCGGCGAGGACGTCGGCGGGCGCCCGGCCGACATTGGTCGGTACTGCGAGCCCCGTGATGATGCGGCGCTTGAGGCCGGCGACGCGGACCATGAAGAACTCGTCGAGATTGCTCGCGAAGATCGCGAGGAAGTTCGCGCGCTCGAGCAGCGGCAGTGCAGGGTCCTCGGCCAGCTCGAGCACGCGCTGGTTGAACGCGAGCCAGCTCAGCTCGCGGTCGAGATAGCGACCGTCTGGCAGCTGCGCGTCGAAATCCTCCGACTGGTCGAAGTCGTCATCATCCGCATCGCCGAGGCCGGCGTCGAGCACGTCGTGTCCGATCATCCCCTCATCATTGCAGGGACACGTGACGTGCAGGTGAACTACGCGTCCGTCCGCTGGCGAGGCGCCGGCAGCTGGTCGTCCTCGTAGACGTTGAAGCGGTAGCCGACGTTGCGGACCGTGCCGATCAGCTGCTCGAGGTCGCCGAGCTTCGCGCGCAAGCGCCGCACGTGGACGTCGACCGTGCGCGTGCCGCCGAAGTAGTCGTAGCCCCAGACTTCGCTGAGCAGCTGCTCACGGGTGAAGACCCGCGACGGATGCGTCGCGAAGAAGTGCAGCAGCTGGAACTCCTTGTACGTGAGGTCGAGCGGCTTGCCGTGGACCTTGGCGGAGTACGACGACTCGTCGATGGAGATTCCGGACGTCTGGATGCGGGTCGACACCTGCTCGGCGGACTGCCGCCCGATCGCGAGGCGGATGCGGGCGTCCACCTCGGCGGGTCCGGCTGTCACGAGGATGACGTCGTCGACGCCCCAATCCGTCGACACCGCCGTCAGTCCGCCCTCCGTCACGACCAGGACGAGGGGAGCATCGAGGCCGGTCGTGTTGAGGATCTTGCACAGGGACTTCGCGCCCACGAGATCGACGCGCGCGTCGACGAAGATCACGTCGGCGCTCGGCGCGTTCACGAGCGACGCCGGCTCGGCCGGGATCTGGCGGACGCGGTGACTCAGCAGCTCGAGCGAGGGCAGGACGGGACCGCCCCCCTGCGTGGAGCTCAGAACCAGAAGCTGTGCCAAGACGTCGTCCTCACCGGCGCACGGTCCTGCGCCGTGCACCCCAGTGTAGGCCGTGGCGGCGGGTGTACCGGTCGGCGGCCGTATGCGGGAGAATGGGCGCGTGGCCACTCCCGAACTCGCTCCCCGCCGCACGATCGGCGGTCTCGTGATCGTCTGGGTCGCAGCGCTGGTCATCGGCACCGTGGTCGGGATCTTCGTACCGTCCGAGGGGCGCGCCGCGTGGCTCACGGTCGGAATGGGGCTCTGCGTGATCCTCTCGTTCGGCGTCCAGCTGTGGTCGGGCAGATCGCAGGGCTTCACCCGCCGGGTCGCCGCGAGCGCCCTCGGCGCCCTCTTCGTGCTGGGGATCATCAGCCTCGGCTTCGGTCTGGCGTCCCTCACCCCCGCCTGAGCCGGGTCGCGGGCCCGCTAAAGTGGAGCGCATGGATCTCGTCGCGCTCGAACTCTTCTTCGTGGGTCTGCTGGCGCTCGCCTCGCTCGCGATCGTCTTCGTGTCGGTGGTCGTGCTGAAGAACCTCTACCGCGGCCAGCGCTGAGGCACCCGTCGTGTTCGACCTGCCGACCGACCTCCCCGCCGATCTCGCGCCGCTCTCGTGGCTCGTCGGCGTGTGGGAGGGAACGGGCGTCATCGACTACGAAGCCGGCGGCCACCGCTATCAGGGCGAGTTCACGCATCGCGTGAGCTTCAGTCACGACGGCGGGCCGTACCTCAACTACTCGGCGAACGCGTGGCTGCACGGCGAGCAGGACGAGGAGCGGACGGCCCTCGTCGCCGAGATCGGCTACTGGCGCCTCTCGCGTGAGTACTCCGCATCCGACGCCGGTCCAGGTCTGCTCCCCGCGAGCGCAGCGACCGTCGTGCGCACGGCCGACGACATCGAAGCCCTGCGCAATGCCGACGGCGGCTTCGACATCGAGGTCTCGCTCGTCCACTCCGACGGAGTGAGCGAGCTCTACCTCGGCCAGATCAAGGGGCCGCGCATCGACATCGCGACCGATGCCGTCGTGCGTCCGGCAGGCGCCAAGGAATATGCCGCGGCATCCCGCATGTACGGTCTCGTCGACGGGCATCTGCTCTGGGCGTGGGACATCGCCGCCCTCGGCTCCGAACTCGGCGCGCACGCGTCGGCGCGGCTCGCCCGGGCGGAGTGATGACCACGGCGTTCGCGAACGTGCCCGGCGCCGTCGTCGACGACGGCGTGCTGCGACACCTCGGCAACCCTCTCGGCGAACAGCGGCTGCTCGCGACCGGCCGCGCCGTCGCGCCGTTGGGCGATCGAGCGGTCATCGCTGTGCCGGGCGAGGACCGCCTGTCGTGGCTCGACTCGCTCACCTCCCAGGCGCTCGCGCGGCTGGCGCCGGGGGAGAGCACCGAACTCCTCGTGCTCGATCCGCAGGGCCGTGTCGAGCACGTCGCGGGAGTGCTCGACGACGGCGAGACGACGTGGCTCCTGGTCGATCGCGAAGACGCCGAGGGACTCCTCGCGTGGCTGCGGCGCATGAGGTTCCGCCTGCGGGTGGATCCTCGCGACGCCTCCGACGAGGTCGCGGTCGTCGGCGGGACGACCGATGCCGTCGCCGCGCTCGGCTCGGAGCTGGTCTGGACGGACCCGTGGCCGTCCGTCGCGCCGGGCGGCTGGGGTTACGCGGCCGTCGATCCTCATCCCGGAGCGGATCGCGATTGGGCCGAGGCGCTCCTCACGCGGAACGCCTTCGAAGAGCTGGCCGCACGCGCAGTCGCAGGCGACATCGCCCTCGCGGGAGCAGACGCGGCGGACGCCCTGCGCATCGCAGCGTGGCGCCCTCGGCGCAGCGACGTCGACGAGCGCACCCTCCCGCACGAACTCGATTGGCTGCGCACCGCCGTGCACTTGAGCAAGGGATGCTACCGGGGCCAGGAGACGGTTGCGAAGGTGCACAACCTCGGCCATCCGCCACGGCGCCTCGTCGCGCTGCAGCTCGACGGCTCGGGCAGCGTGCTCCCCGAGCGCGGCGCGATCGTGCGCTCGGGCGACGACGAGGTGGGCGAGGTGCGGTCTGCGGCGCTCCACTTCGAAGAGGGGCCGATCGCGCTCGCGATCGTGCGTCGTCAGGCGCCGGTGGATGCCGAGCTCACGGTCGACACCGCCGACGGACTGATCGCGGCGGCGCAGGAGGTCGTCGTGCCGCCCGATGCCGGCGCGACCGCCGGCGTCCCGCGTCTGCCCCGACTGGGCCGACGCAAGGCTGCGACGCCGCCGGTCTGATGACCGACACCCCATCGACGACGGCGATCCCGACCGGGTGGCGTCGCCGCGTCGACCCGCGGCCCGCGCTCCTGCGCGTGCGCGACTCCGGCATCGCGATCGTGCAGATCGTCGTCGCGGCCACGGGGGCGTACGCCTTCGCGGCCTACGTCCTCGGCCATCCTGCGCCGCTCCTCGCCGCAACCGTGACGGTGTCGAGCCTCGGCCTCGTGCGCGACGCCCGGCCGCGGCGCGTGCTCGAGACCGTCGTCGGGATGCTCGTCGGCATCCTCGTCGCCGAGGTCCTGCTCCTCGTCGCGGGACCGGGGTGGTGGCAGCTCGCGCTCGCGCTGGGGCTCACGCTCGCGGTCGCGCGGTTCCTGTCGGCGCAGGCGAGCTTCGCGATCGCCGCCGGCATCCAGGCTCTCATCGTCATGATCATCCCGGCCGGCGCCCCCTTCGTCCGTCTCGTGGACGGCGTCATCGGCGGTATCGCCGCCCTCCTGGTCACCGCGCTGATCCCGCGGAATCCGCATCGGGCGGCGCTGCGGGACGCCCGAGCGGTCTTCGCAGCCCTCGATTCCGCCGCGGCGGCGCTCGTGCAGGCGCTCCGGCGCGGTGATCGGCTGCGGGCCGAGCGGGGGCTCGAGAAGGCTCGGGCGATCCAGCCGCTCATCGACGACTGGCGGTCGTCGGTCGAATCCGGAACCGCCGTCGCCCGGATCTCGCCGTTCCTGCGCCGACGTCGCTTCGAGCTTGCGCGTCAGGAGCGCGTGCGCGCATCGGTCGAGCTCGCCTACCGCAACCTCCGCGTCGTCGCACGCCGGGTGGTGTACCTCTGCGACGACGGCCGAGCGCGTCCCGTCTCGGCCGATCTGCTCGCGGAGATCTTCCGCGCAGCGCATGCCCTCGCCGACTCGCTCGATGATCTGACGCTGGAGCCGCAGGCCCGCGCGACCTTGATGGCCGTGGCGGAGCATCTCGACCCCGAGAAGCTCCTGCCCGGCGCGCCGCTCGGCGATCTCAACCTGATCGGCGCGATGCGGCCGCTCGTGGTGGATCTGCTCGTCGCGACCGGGATGACGGCGGGGGATGCCCGGGCCGCCGTCCCTCGCATCTGAGCGCTCAACCGACCGGCGCGACCGCATCCCAGGGGACGGTGACCTCGCCGAGCCGCCACCGCGCGCGCTCGCGCAGCGGCCAGCCCTCGGCATCCATCGCCCGCAGCGCCGTCTGCCACCGGTGCACGGGGCCGAAGGGCGCGACCGCCGACGCGCGCTCCCATTCGACATCCAGAGCACTGAGGAAGCCGTGGATGCGCTCGCCGGGCACATTCCGGTGGATGAGCGCCTTCGGCAGGCGCTCGGCCGCGATCGACGGGTGCTCGAGGGCGGCGAGTCGCAGCGAGAGGGTGAGCGTCTGCGGTGCACCCGACGCATCGATCGCGACCCACGTGCACACGCGTCCGATCTCGTCGCACGTGCCCTCGACCAAGAAGCCCTCGGGCGCGAGCCGCGCGGCCATCGATGCCCATGCGGCGGATACGTCGCCTTCGTCGTACTGCCGCAGGACGTTGAAGGCGCGAATGACGGCGGGCCGCCGTCCTTCGGGCAGGGGCACCTCGAATCCCCCGATCGCGAACGACACCGCGGCATCGGGTGCGAACGAGGTGCTGCCCGCACGCACTTCCGCGAGCTGCGCGTTCGCCCGTGCGACACGCGCCGGATCGATCTCGAGCCCGAGCACCTCGACGTCGGCGCGCGCGCGTGCGAGCCGCGCCTGCAGCTCGAAGGCCGTCACGCCGCTCGCACCGTAACCGAGGTCGACGACGAGCGGATCCGCGGTGCGCCGGAGGGTGGGATGGCGTGCGATCCATCGATCGACGCGGCGCAGGCGGTTCGTGCCGGTCGTGCCGCGGGTGGCCTGCCCGACGGGGCCGCGGCGGGGCGTCATCCCCTCATCATCGCAGGGCTCGGCTCGCTAGGCTGAACCCATGACGTACACGCTGATCCTCCTCCGCCACGGCCAGAGCGAGTGGAACGAGCTCAACCTCTTCACGGGGTGGGTCGACGTCCGCCTCACCGAGCAGGGCAAGGCCGAGGCCCGCCGGGGCGGCGAGCTGCTGGCCGAGGCCGGCATCCTGCCCGACGTCCTGCACACGTCGGTGCTGAGCCGAGCGATCCAGACGGCGAACATCGCGCTCGACGCGGCCGACCGCCTGTGGATCCCGGTCAAGCGCACCTGGCGCCTCAACGAGCGTCACTACGGCGCACTGCAGGGCAAGGACAAGGCGCAGACGCTCGAGGAGTTCGGCCAGGAGCAGTTCATGCTCTGGCGCCGTTCGTTCGACGTGCCGCCGCCGCCGCTCGACGACGACAGCGAGTGGAGCCAGGTCGGCGACCCGCGCTACGTCGGCATCGACGGCGAGGTTCCCCGCACCGAGTCGCTCAAGATCGTCATCGACCGCTTCCTGCCCTACTGGGAGAGCGACATCGTTCCCGACCTGAAGGCCGGCAAGACGGTCCTCGTGACGGCGCACGGCAACTCGCTGCGCGGACTCGTCAAGCACCTCGACGGCATCAGCGACGCCGACATCTCCGAGCTCAACATCCCCACCGGCATCCCGCTCGTGTACAAGCTCGACGAGGACCTCAAGCCCATCGGCGCGGGAGAGTACCTCGACCCCGAGGCCGCCGCGGCGGGAGCCGCCGCCGTCGCCTCGCAGGGCAAGAAGTAACAACGCGAAAGACCGGATGCTCTCCGAGAGCATCCGGTCTTTCGCATGTCGGCGTCAGGCCGGCGCGACCACGTCGATCGTGTCGGTCGAGGTCGTCCAGTCGCCCGTCGAGAGGTAGGCGACCTTCTTCGCGACCGAGACGGCGTGGTCGGCGAAGCGCTCGTGGTATCGGCTCGCGAGGGTCGCGTCGACGGTGGCGGACGCCTCGCCCTGCCAGCTGTCGCTGAGCACCTTCTCGAAGACCGAGACGTGGAGGTCGTCGATCTTGTCGTCGGCATTGCGGATGTCGTCGGTGAGCGACAGGTCCTCCGTGCGAAGCAGGTCGGTCAGCTTCCGCGACACCTCGACGTCGAGTTCGCCCATCTGGAGGAAGGTCGACTTCAGGCCCTTCGGGATCGCGCGCTCGGGGAAGCGCATGCGCGTGAGCTGGGCGATGTGCTCGGCGATGTCACCCATGCGCTCGAGCGACGCGCTGATGCGCAGGGCGCTCACGACGATCCGCAGATCGCGGGCGACAGGCTGCTGTCGCGCGAGGATCTCGATGGCGAGCTCGTCGAGCGCGATCGCCTTGTCGTCGATGATGGAATCCGCCTCGATGACCTCTTCGGCGAGCGCCACGTCGCTCGTGCCGAACGCCCTCGTCGCCTTGTCGATCGCGACCGTCACGAGCTCGGCGATCTCGACGAGGCGCCCTTGGACGTCCTCCAGAGACTGGTGGAACACTTCGCGCATGGACAGCACCTTCCTGTAAGTGGGGGCAGGCTGTTCGCCGGACAACGGCCCGCAACCCTCCGCGATTGTCGTCAGCGAAGGTTAACGAACGGTGCCGCCGCGGTGAATAGTACTCGGCGATGCCCCGTGGTCCCGGGCAGACGCCGTTCGCCCGTGTGCACCACACCCTACGCTTGACCCATGGACACGATGCAGCTCGCGCTGCTCGCGCTTCTCGCGGGAGTCGTCGTCGGCGGCTCGATCGCGGCCGTCATCGTCGCGGCGATGCGCGCGCGCGACCGCGCCAGGGTCGAGACCTCGGTCGCGATCCCCGAGGGCGTGCGCGAAGTGCTGCACGGGATGGATGACGCTGCCGTCGTGGTCGACGCGTCCGCCACCGTCCTGGCGGCCTCGGGCCCCGCGGGGCCCTTCCACCTCGGCGAGGGCGGTGTACTGCCCTCGGACGAGCTCAAGACGCTCATGCGCCGCGCGCGTGAAACGGATCTGCCGCAGGCCGAGACCCTGCGCCTGCGCCGCGGCGCGCCGCCGGCCGAGCCGCGGCTCGTCGCCGTCCGAGCGACCCGCGTCTCGCCGCGGCTGACGCTCCTGGTGCTGCGCGACATCACCGAGCGCGAGCGGGTCGAGCAGATGCGCCGCGACTTCGTCGCCAACACGAGCCATGAGCTCAAGACGCCCGTCGGCGCCGTGAGCCTGCTCGCAGAGGCGATCGAGTCAGCGGCGGACGACCCCGAGCAGGTGCGCAACTTCGCTGGACGGCTCATCGCCGAGGCATCCCGGCTCACCGTCCTCACATCGCGGATCATGAGCCTGTCGAAGCTGCAGTCCTCGGACGAGCTCAGCGAGGACCGCATCGTGTCGGTCGACGAGATCGTCGCGTCCGCCGTCGATGCCCACGAGATCCAAGCCGAGTCGGCGGGCGTGAAGATGACGCGCGGCGGCACGCGCGGACTCCACGTCCGCGGTGACGTGCAGGTGCTCGGTGAGGCGGTCGGCAACCTCGTCGCGAACGCGATCGCGTACTCGCCGCGTGGTTCGAGCGTCGGCATCGGGGTGTCGCATGACGCCGACGTCGTGGCGATCGCTGTGACCGACCGCGGCATCGGCATTCCGGAAGGCGATCAGGAGCGCATCTTCGAGCGCTTCTATCGCGCTGATCCAGCCCGCGCGCGCCGCACCGGCGGCACGGGTCTGGGTCTGTCGATCGTCAAGCACGCCGTGCAGCGCCACGGGGGCGACGTCAGTGTCTGGTCCAAGCCCGGACGCGGCTCGACCTTCACGATCCGCCTGCCGCTCGCCGCCGCACCCGATGACCTGCCCACGGGCAAGAAGACCCGCAAGAAGAAGCCGAAGCGCGCGGCCGCGAAGAAGACCGCTGCGTCGCGCACGGCACCCCAGATCGGAGATCCCGCATGACCCGCGTCCTGATCGTCGAGGATGAACCCGACCTCGCCGACCCGCTCGCCTACCTGCTCCGCCGGGAGGGCTACGAGGTCGAGATCACCGAGGACGGCCCCGCCGCGCTCTCGGCCTTCCGCGACCGCGGAGCGGACATCGTGCTGCTCGACCTGATGCTGCCCGGGATGCCGGGGACCGAGGTGTGCCGTCAGATCCGCACGTCCTCGGCCGTTCCGATCATCATGCTGACGGCCAAGGACTCCGAAGTCGACATCGTCGTCGGTCTCGAGCTCGGAGCGGACGACTACGTCACGAAGCCATACTCGTCACGCGAGCTGCTCGCGCGCATGCGCGCGGTGCTGCGCCGGCTCGTGCCCGCCGAGACCGACTTGGACGACCGCGTACTCGACGCGGGCCGCGTCGTGCTCGACATCGACCGGCACACCGTCGCCGTCGACGGCCGCGAGATCGGCATGCCGCTCAAGGAGTTCGAGCTGCTCGAGGTGCTCATGCGCAACGCGGGACGCGTGCTCACGCGCGGCCAGCTGATCGACCGCGTGTGGGGGAGCGACTACTTCGGCGACACCAAGACGCTCGATGTGCACATCAAGCGCATCCGCTCGCGCATCGAAGAGACGCCGGGTGACCCGACGATGCTCGTGACGGTGCGCGGTCTGGGGTACCGCTTCGAGGGCTGAACGCCCGGCGGCCCTACGGCACCAGGTCGGCGAGGTACTCGAGCTTGCCGTCGAGGATGGGCAGCGAAACGAGCGCCCCTTCGCCGTCGCCCGACGTGAAGAAGCCGGGGATGTCGGCGCCCGGGAGCATTTCGACGCCCTCGATCAGGATCGGCTCGGTCTCGTCGGACCCGAGGCTCAGCACGGAGTTCGCGGGAACCCGGATCGTCTTGCGGATCGTGTCGCCCTCAGGGCCGATCTCGACCGTCAGCGTGTGCCGGTCGTCGGTGTCGTTCACGATCGCCGCGATGAAGTTGCCCTCCGTGCCGTCCTCGTTCGCGACGATGAAGGCGTTTCGGACCTGCAGCGGACCGGACTTGTACACGTTCACGCCCTCGGCGGCCGAGTACTGGATCTCGGTCGACTGGGGAGTCATGAAGGTGCAGCCGCTCGTCCCGAGAAGGACGGCGACGCCCACGACGATCGACGCGATGAGGCGCGGTTTCACGGATCCTCCCGGAGTGGATGACGGTTCCCTTGCATTCTATGGTCTCCGGCGCACCGCCGTGTGCCTCTTCGTCCGCGTCGACGAGGGGTGGGCGGCGAACCTTAGCGTATGTCGCCTGTGGTATCCTGGAGGTTGCCGAAAGGACACAACTGCATGCTTTTTGAGGTTGGCGAGACGGTCGTCTATCCGCACCACGGGGCCGCGACGATCATCGAGGTCAAGGAACGCGTCATCAAGGGCGAGACGAAGAAGTATCTGAAGCTCAATGTGACGCAGGGAGACCTGGTCATCGAGGTTCCCGCCGAGAACGTGGACCTCGTCGGGGTCCGCGACGTCATCGGCAAGGAAGGCCTCGACAAGGTCTTCGAGGTGCTGCGCGCACCCTTCACCGAGGAGCCGACCAACTGGTCGCGCCGCTACAAGGCCAACCTCGAGAAGCTGGCCTCCGGCGACGTCATCAAGGTGAGCGAAGTCGTGCGCGACCTCTGGCGTCGCGATCAGGACCGCGGTCTGTCGGCCGGTGAGAAGCGCATGCTCGCCAAGGCGAAGCAGATCCTCATCTCCGAGCTCGCACTCGCCGAGAAGACCGACGAAGAGAAGGCCGGCGTCATCCTCGACGAGGTCCTCGCTTCCTGACCGAACCGGTCTAGATTCTCAAGAGTGGGAATCGCACCTGTGCCGCGCATCGCGGTGATCGTCGTCGCTGCCGGTTCCGGTACGCGCCTCGGCGCTGACGCGCCCAAGGCCTTCGTCGGAATCGACGAGCATTCGATCCTCCGCCACGCGCTCGACGGTGTCGCCCTGGTCGGTGACGTCCAGGTCGTCGTCGTCGCGCCCTCGGGCCGTGAGGGCGATGCCGTGACCGAGACTCGCGCGGCGTTCGACGACCGCTCCGACCTCGTTTCGGTCGTGGTGGGCGGGGCGACGCGGCAGGCCTCGGTCGCCGCAGGCCTCGTAGCCGTCTGGCCCGACGTCGAGATCGTGCTCGTGCACGACGCCGCGCGAGCACTGACGCCGCCCGATGTGTTCGAGCGCGTCGTCGCGGCGATCGACGGCGGTGCCGCGGGAGCCATCCCGGTCCTGCCCGTCATCGACACGATCAAACGCGTCGACGGCGGCGAGATCGTCGGTGTCGTCGACCGTGCCGAGCTCTCGGCCGCGCAGACCCCGCAGGGATTCCGTCGTGACATCCTGGACGCCGCGTATCACGACCCGGCGACGGAGTTCACCGACGATGCGGCACTCGTCGCCGAGGCGGGTCACCCGGTCGCCGCGGTCGCGGGGGATCCGCTCGCCTTCAAGATCACGACCCCTGCGGACCTCGTGCGCGCGGCGGGGCTCGTGTCGCGACATCCATCACCGGCTCCCTCGCTCACGCACGCACCCGTCATCCCGCGGGTCGGCATCGGCACCGACGTGCACGCGTACGGCGGTGACGGCTCGCTGTGGCTCGCCGGACTCGAATGGCCGGGCGAGCGGGCGCTGTCGGGACACTCCGACGGGGACGCCGTCGCCCATGCGATCGTGGACGCCCTGCTGGCGGCGGCCGGGCTCGGCGACATCGGCACGCATTTCGGCACCGATCGGCCGGAGTTCGCCGGGGCGCACGCCGCCGCATTCTTGGCGCGCACGCACGCGTTGCTGGGCGAGGCGGGATTCCGCGTCGGCAACGTGTCGGTCCAGGTGCAGGCGAACCGACCCCGCTTCGCGGCCCGCCGTGCCGAGGCCGAAGCCGTGCTGTCGGCCGCACTCGGCGGAGCGCCCGTCTCGGTCACGGCCACGACCACCGACGGACTGGCGTTCACGGGCCGCGGCGAGGGCGTCGAGGCCCACGCGGTCGCGCTCGTGTGGTGACGCTCAGATCTCGCGCGTCATGAAGACCGAGAACGGATCTTCGCGGTAGCCCTCAAACGGACCGCACACGACGAACCCCTCGCTCTCGTACAGGCGCTGGGCGGGCACGAAGTCGTCGGGCGTACCGGTCTCGAGCCACAGGCTCGTCATGCCCCGCCCACGAGCCGCGTCGACGATGTGCCGCAGCAGGGCACGCCCGACGCCGAATCCGCGGAAGCGGTCATCGGTGCGCATCGACTTGAGCTCGCCGCGCTGCTCGTCGATCGCCTTCAGTGCGCCGATCCCGGCGAGCTCGCCGCCGATCCAGGCGGACCAGAAGGTGATGGACGGATGCCGCAGTCCGTCCAGATCGAGCGCGTGCACGCTCTCCGGCGGGGACGTGTCGTGCATGCCCGCGAGGTGCAGGGTGATGAGCGCCTGCGTCGGGGCTCCGGACAGGTCGTCGACGCGGATCTCGATGGAAGGGCGGGACATCAGGCCTCCACGGCGTAGGGCTTCGGGTCGCGCGGCGCGCGCGAGCCCCACGCGAGCAGAGCGAGGCCCGCCGCGAGCACGAGGAGACCGACGACGGCGAGGGCCGAGAGTCGCTCGCCGAGCACGACGATGCCCAGTACAGCGGCCGTGAGCGGTTCGCCGAGGGTGAGGGTGGCGGCCGTCGCGGCGGTGAGGCCGCTCAGCCCCCACGTGAAGAGGACGTACGCGACCGAGATGGTGCCCAGACCCAGCCAGAGCGCCATGACGACCCCGCTCGTCGTGCCGAGCCAGCGCAGGTCGACGAAGGGCAGGAAGAACGCGAAGATGATGGCCGAGCTCGCCCCCATCGCGCCCACGACGGTGAACGGGTCCCAGCCGGCGTCGAGGAGTCGGCGCTGCGCGTTGGCGATGACGGCGAAGGATGCTCCGGCTCCGACGGATCCGAGAAGACCGATCGGGTCTGTTCCCCCGGCGCCTCCGGCTTCGCCGCCGAAGCCCAGCAGGACGACGCCGGCGGTCGCGAGCGCCGTTGCGAGCATCCACGTGGGCGAGGGCATGCGGCGCGTGAGCGCCCATTCGAGCAGACCCGCGAGGATCGGGGCGGAGCCCAGTGCGACGACGGTGCCGACGGCGACGCCGTTGCGACCCGTGCCGAGGAAGAAGAGCGGCTGGTACAGCGCGAGGCACGCGCCCGTCAGCACCATGAGCGAGAGCGCCTTGGCGTCGAGCCTCGGACGGGGCGCGGCATCCCTCGTCCGCCTCCGATGCCGCGCCGCGAGGGTGAACGCGATGATCGCGAGACCCGTCCCGCCGATGACCATGCGCATGACGCCGATCGACAGGGGAGTGGTGCCGTCGGGGCCGAGCGCCTGCGAGGTTCCGGTCGTGCCGAACAGCAGGGCGGCGGCGAGGACGGCGAGAACGTGCACGACTCCCATTTCTACCCCAGTTCCGGCGCGGACCCGGCCGGTAGGCTGGTGCGGTGACTCTTCGGCTCCATGACACCAAGGCGCAGGCCCTGCGCGACTTCGTGCCGATCGACCCCCGGAACGTCACGATCTACGTCTGCGGGCCGACGGTGCAGTCGGGGCCGCACATCGGTCATCTGCGCGGAGCGCTGAGTTTCGACATCCTTCGTCGCTGGGTTCAAGACCGCTTCGGTCGCGTGACGTTCGTTCGCAACGTCACCGACATCGACGACAAGGTTCTCGCGAACGCGACCGAGTCCGAGCCCTGGTGGGCGCTGGCCTACCGGATGGAGCTCGCCTTCACGCGTGCGTATGCCGCGATCGGCATCCTTCCCCCCACCTACGAGCCGCGGGCGACGGCATCGATCCCGCAGATGCTCGAGCTCATCGAGCGACTCATCGCCGACGGCCACGCCTACGCGGTGCAGGGGAGCGTCTACTTCGACGTGCGCTCGTGGCCTGCGTACGGCGAGCTCACGAATCAGCGCCCCGACGCGATGGAGTCCTCGCCCGACACCGACGCGGGCAAGCGCGCGCCGCAGGACTTCGCACTGTGGAAGGCCGCGAAGCCCGACGAGCCGGCATCCGCCACGTGGGAGTCGCCGTGGGGCCCCGGTCGCCCCGGGTGGCACATCGAGTGTTCCGCGATGTCGCGGCGATACCTCGGCCCCGAGTTCGACATCCACGGCGGTGGGCTCGACCTGCGGTTCCCGCATCACGAGAACGAACTCGCGCAGTCCACGGCGGCGGGCGATGCGTTCGCCCGCTACTGGGTGCACAACGGGCTCGTGACGGTCGGCGATCAGAAGATGTCGAAGTCGCTCGGCAACTTCCTGCTCGCCGACGATGTGCTGCGCGCGCACGATCCGCTCGTCGTGCGCTATGCCCTCGCGGCGGCGCACTACCGCTCGAGTCTCTCGATCTCGCCCTCGACGTTCGACGAGGCCGAAGCCGCCCTCGACCGCATCCGCACGTTCATGGAGCGCGCCGGACGCGTGCTCGGCGCCGCGAGCTGGCTCACGGTCGAAGGCCTCCCCGAGGCCTTCGCCGCCGCGATGGACGACGACCTCGGCGTGCCGCAGGCGCTCGCCGTCGTCCACGAGACGGTGCGCGCGGGCAATGCCGCCCTCGACGCGGGCGATCGCGAGGCGGCCGCGCGGGCGTCGATCGCCGTCGGGCGCATGGTGGGGATCCTGGGGCTCAATCCGCAGGACCCGCAGTGGCGGACGACGGATGCCTCGGCCGAGGCATCCGCCCTCGACGCGCTGATCGCGACGATGATCGACCAGCGCGCCGAGGCGCGTCAGGCCAAGGACTGGGCCGCCGCCGATCGCGTGCGAGACGCGATCGCCGCAGCGGGAATCACTCTGGAGGACACTCCGGACGGAACTCACTGGTCGCTCGCCGGCCAGACGACGAAGGGATCGATCGATGGCCGGTAAGCCAGGGCGCCCCGGCGCCGCGAAGGGCGGCAAGGGGCCCACGAAGGGTTCGGGCGGCAAGAACAAGCGCTCCCTCGAAGGACGGGGGCCGACACCCAAGGCGGAAGACCGCGCGTGGCATCCCGCGGGCAAGCGCAAGGCCGCGGCCGAGCGCTACGCCGCGGCGGGCGGCAAGGGCAAGCCCGGGCAGAGCGGCGGGCAGCGCTCGAACCGCCCGGCGAAGAAGGACGACGACACCGAGACGGTCACCGGCCGCAACTCCGTGCTCGAGGCGCTCCGCGCCAAGATCCCCGCGACGGCGTTCTACATCGCGCAGCGCGTCGAGATGGACGACCGCGTGAAGGAGATGCTCTCGATCGCGACTCATCGCGAGATCCCGGTCCTCGAGGTCACGCGGCCCGAACTGGACCGTATGGCGGGCTTCGACGGCGTGCACCAGGGCGTCGCGCTCAAGGTGCCTCCGTACGAGTACGCGCACCCGCAGGATCTGCTCGAGAAGGTCATCGATCAGGGTGAGGTGCCGCTTTTCATCGCGCTCGACGGCATCACCGACCCGCGCAACCTCGGCGCGATCATCCGCTCGACGGCCGCCTTCGGCGGTCAGGCGGTCATCCTTCCGCAGCGTCGGTCGGCGTCCGTCAACAGCGCGGCGTGGAAGACCAGTGCGGGTGCGGCCGCCCGCATCCCGGTCGCGATCGCGGCCAACCTCACGGCGATGCTGAAGGACTTCAAGAAGCAGGGCGTCTTCGTGCTCGGGCTCGACGGCGGAGGGGATGTCTCGCTGCCGCAGCTCGAACTAGCCGACCGTCCCGTCGTGATCGTCGTGGGCTCCGAGGGCAAGGGTCTCTCGCGGCTCGTGACCGAGACGTGCGACCAGATCGTGTCGATCCCGATCACCGGAGCAACCGAGTCGCTGAACGCCGGCATCGCGGCATCCGTCGCCCTGTACCAGGTCTCCACGCTGCGCGCCGCGCACTGAATCTCCATTCTGGGGAATGAATCCCCGGAAGCGCCGCTTGCACGACGGAGACCCGTCTGAGAGGAACCACGTCATGGCACGCATCGCCGTCATCGGAGGAACCGGCTACGCCGGAAGCAACATCGTCGCCGAGGCGGTGAGCCGCGGTCACACGGTCGTCTCGGTCGCCCGCACGGTCCCGGCCGAACGTGTCGAGGGGGCGACGTACATCGAGGGCACGCTGCTGGACGTCCCCGGACTCGTCGCCGAGCTGCAGGGCGTGGATGTCGTGGTGTCGACCGTCCCCGCCCGCGGCGACATGGTCGGCCAGGTGCGCACGAACGTCGCCGAACTCGTCACGGAACTCCCCGAGAGCGTGCGCATCGGCGTCATCGGAGGCGCCGGCGGCAGCCTCGTCGCGCCCGGCGGTGGGCGCCTCGTCGACCAGCCTTCGTTCACCGAGGAGTACAAGCCCGAGGCCCTCGAGGCGATCGGCATCCTCGAGGACCTCCAGAGCGGTCCCGCGGCGCGCGACTGGTTCTACGTCCATCCCGCGGGCGGCTTCGGCGTGTGGGCGCCCGGCAAGCGGACGGGTTCCTACCGTGACGGCGGCGATGTGCTCGTGACGGATGCCGCGGGCGAGTCGTACATCTCGGGACCGGACCTCGCCGTCGCCGTGATCGATGAGATCGAGGAGCCGAAGCACTCGCGCGAGCGCTTCACCGTCGGCTACTAGTCTTCACACGACGTCGGATGACGGCGCTGTCGCCGTGTGAGGATTCGATGGAAGACCTCGCCGAGCTCTCGAGTCGGCAGGGAACCCCGACACACGTCCGAGACCGAGGGATGATCGACGTCCCAGTCTTCCGGCCTATCAGCGGTGCCGCCTGGGGAGCGAGGCCCAATTACTGCACGCAGCTCAGCGGCGTCCGCGCGTGGAACTCAGCCGCATCACTAGGAGCACCATGAAGCCTCGATTCGCCGGACTGGCCGTGGTTGCGTCTGCTCTGTTGCTCGCGGGATGCGCCGCCGGCACCCAGCCGGTGCCCGCCGATAATCCATCATCCATCCAACCGTCCGCGTCCGACGCGGAGCTGCCCACGACCTGCCCCCCTGATCTCGATGTTCTTCCCGAAATGACTGTCGCCGATACGCAGGACGTGGACAGCAAAGAGACCGTTGCATGCACGGACGAGTCGTCAGCACCAACCCCATACGTGTTGGGGCTCGGGTGGGATGAGTTGCTCCCGCTGGACGGCGTGGAGCTTCCCGCGAGAGTCGAAATCTCGAAGGATCGGGGCCCCGTCGAGTGCTCCGAGGTGCCCGGGAATATGGCGGTAGTGCTCAACGGGACCTGGTACTTGGCGAGGCAGCCGTCCTGTCCGCAACTTGGCTAGCACGGGCGGGGACTCCGAAATCCCCGCCCACCTCGCGTCGCGGCGTCATCTCGTCTTCACACGAGGTCGCGCCAGTCGACCTCGTCGTCCTCGTCGTCCTGCACCGGCAGCTCCGCCGTGATGACGGGGAGCGCCATCGTCTCGGTCGGCGGTCCCATGACGGTCGCTTCGTCGCGGCGATGGCGCAGGACGGTGTCGATGTAGCTCGAGAGCACTTCGGCGAGCGGGGCCGACTTCCCCTGCGCCTGCGACATGTACCAGCGGTGCTCGAGCACCTGGTGGAACACTTCGGCGGGTTCGAGCTTGGCGCGGAGGTCCCACGGGATCGCGCGCACGACGGGCTCGAAGACGCGCGTCAGCCACTCGTGGGCGACCATCTCCTCGTCGTCGAGGCGCGAGACGCGCGCGCGGAACTCGTCCATGTCGTTGAGCAGGCGCCGGGCCTGGTTCTCCTCGACGTCGAGGCCCGTGAGCCGGATGAGTCGCCGCTGATGGTGCCCGGCGTCGACGACCTTGGGCTGGATCGACACTTTCGTGCCGTCGGGCGCCTGCTCGATCGACATCTCGCCGATGTCGAAGCCGAGATCGTTGAGGTGGCGGACGCGCTCGGTGATGCGCCACGACTCGGACGCCGTGAAGGTCTGCGCATCGGTGAGCGCGGCCCACAGCGAGTGATACGACGAGACGATGCCGTCGGCGATGGCCACGGCATCCACCCCTCCCTCGAGGCGCCCGCCGGCCTCGAGGTCCATGATCTCGCCGGCGATGTTGGTGCGCGCGACGTCGAGGTCGTGCTCGCGCTGCCCGCGCGTCAGGCCCGCCTCGTGGAGTTCGCCGGTCTCGGCGTCGACGAGGTAGGCGGCGAACGCGCCGGCGTCACGACGGAAGAGCGTGTTGGAGAGCGAGACGTCGCCCCAGAAGAAGCCGACGTTGTGCAGCCGGACGAGAAGGGCGGCGAGCGCGTCGACGAGCCGGGTCGCGGTGTCGGGCCGCAGCACCTGCGTGAAGAGCGCCCGATAGGGGAGTGAGAACTTCAAGTGCGCCGTGACGAGCGCTGCCGGGAGCGGCTCGCCCGCGGCGTCCGTCCGCTTCGCGATCACGGCGACACGTTCGACGCACGGCGCATCCAGCCGGGCGAGATTGCCGAGCATGTCGTACTCCCGGCGGGCCATCTGCTCCGTCGTCTCCTTGATGGCCACGACACGGCCGGAGAGGCTCGAGAACCGCACGAGATGGCGCGAGAGCCCCTTCGGCAGCGAGACGATGGCGCTCGACGGCCACTCGCCCAGCGGAGTGGACCAGGGGAGCGAGAGGAGGGCGGGATCGACCGCGCTCGCGGTGATGCTCAGGGCGTCGGGCACGGGTCCTCCGGGAAAGCGCGAAGGCGCGGGAGGCTGGTGAGCCTGCCCGCGCCCTCGCGAGGTGGGAACGTCAGGCCGAGACGACCGGCTTGTCGTTCAGACGCTCGCCCGACTCGAGGTCGAAGGCGTGCACGTGACCGGCCTTCGCGGCGAGGGTGACCGTCTCGCCCGCGTTCGGGTGGTTGCGACCGTCGACGCGAGCGACGATGTCGGCGCGCTTGCCGGCGATGTCCGTGTGACCGTAGAGGTAGCCGTCGGCGCCGAGCTCCTCGACCAGGTCGACGACGACCGCGAGGCCCTTGCCGTCTGCGGGGCCGACCTCGATGTCCTCGGGGCGCACGCCGATCGTGACCTGGCTGCCGTGCGCGCGGCCGACGGTGTCGCGGTCGAGCGGCACGACCTCGGAGCCGAACCGGACGCCGCCCTCGGCGAGGTCGGACGGGAACAGGTTCATGGCGGGCGAGCCGATGAAGCCGGCGACGAACACGTTGTTCGGCTTCTCGTACAGGTCGCGGGGCGTGCCGACCTGCTGGAGCAGGCCGTCCTTGAGCACCGCGATGCGGTCGCCCATCGTGAGGGCCTCGGTCTGGTCGTGCGTGACGTAGACCGTCGTGACGCCGAGGCGGCGCTGCAGCGACGCGATCTGCGTGCGGGTCTGGACGCGGAGCTTGGCGTCGAGGTTCGACAGCGGCTCGTCCATGAGGAACACCTGCGGCTGGCGGACGATGGCGCGACCCATCGCGACGCGCTGACGCTGACCACCCGAGAGCGCCTTCGGCTTGCGCGTGAGGTACTCCTCGAGGTCGAGCAGCTTCGCGGCCTCGAGCACGCGCGCGGCGCGCTCGTCCTTGCCGACGCCGGCGATCTTGAGCGCGAAGCCCATGTTCTCGGCGACCGTCATGTGCGGGTACAGCGCGTAGTTCTGGAAGACCATCGCGATGTCGCGGTCCTTCGGCGGGACGTCGGTGACGTCGCGCTCGCCGATGAGGATGCGGCCCGAGTTGACCTCTTCGAGGCCGGCGAGCATGCGCAGGGACGTGGACTTTCCACAGCCGGACGGACCGACCAGGACGAGGAATTCGCCGTCGGCGACCTCGAGGTTGAGCTTGTCCACCGCGGGGCGCGTGCCCCCGGGGTACAGGCGGGTTGCGTTGTCGAACGTGACGGACGCCATGTTTTCTTCTCCTTCACCGGCAGGTACGTGCCGGACGATCCGTAGTGATGGATGACGGGGCTTCCCCCGTACGCCCCTCGTCGGGCGCAAGTGACAGTATGACATGGATGCCGCAGCTCGCACCCTGCCGGCATCCGGGCGTCGTCTGGGCATTTCCCAGGGTGTCTGGCTAGCATCGTCCACGGCCCCCTCGTGCGGACCGCGTCCGTCCGGCGCGCGAGGCTCGGCTCAGCCGAATCCGGCCCGCGTCCTTCCGAGAGGTTCCATGTCGACCGACGAGTCTTCGAACGCCCCGAGCGATCGCCGCGACGCGGTGCGCGAGAAGGCGCTGCAGGTGCAGGCGCGCCAGAAGCGCACGCACCGCATCCGCACGGCGACGGTCGCGGCATCCGTCGTCGCCGTCGTCGCCATCACGGCGCTCGTCGTGACCTGGGCCGTGTCCTCGGCCGCTTCGAAGCCGATGCTCCAGCCCGGCAATGCGACCGATGACGGGTTCGCCGTGACGGTGGCCGACGCATCGGATGCGCAAGAGGTTCCGCCGACGGCGACTCCCACGCCGACCGCCGCCGAGCCCGAGCCCACCTCGACCCCGACGGAGCAGCCGTCCGTCGACATCCGCGTCTACGTGGACTACCTTTCCGCCGGGTCCGGCGAGTTCCAGATCGCCAACTCGTCGCAGCTGTCGAAGTGGGTCACCGAGGGCGCAGCGACCCTCACGTACTATCCGGTCGCGATGCTCACGGCGAAGTCCAACGGCACCAAGTACTCCCTGCGCGCCGCGAGCGCCGCCGCGTGCGTCGGCACGCATTCGCCCGAGGCCTTCTGGGCCTTCAACGACGCCGTGCTCTCGCAGCAGCCCGATGTCGACTCCGACGGCTACAGCAACAGCGAACTCGCCGACCTCGCCCAGGCGTCGGGAGTCACGTCGCCGAAGGTCGTGCGCGCGTGCATCGAGAACGAGGACTTCGCGACGTGGGCGAAGGGTGCGACCGAGCGCGCCCTCGAGAGCATCCCCGACACCGAGGACGTCGTGCTGACGGGCGCCCCCATGGTGCTCGTGAACGGGATGCCGTATGTCGGCGCGCTCGACGACCCCAAGGAGTTCGCGCAGTTCGTGCTCACGATCGCGAGCGACGCGTACTACAAGGAGGCCTCGGCTTCGCCGACGCCCACCCCGACGCCGTAATCGTCCCCCCACGGCCGGTAGACTGGCCACTTCGCCGGCTTGGCGCAATTGGCAGCGCACCTGTCTTGTAAACAGGGGGTTGCGGGTTCAAGTCCCGCAGCCGGCTCGTGACCGCAGACTCTCGCGATCGCGTGCGTCTGCCCGCCTCGCTCGCGCTGTCGGGTGCCGTCCTCGTCGGTGTGCTGACGGCGCTGCAGGCACGCGTCAACGGCTCGCTCGGCACGGCACTCGACGACGGCTTCGTCGCGGCGGCGATCTCGTTCGGCTCGGGCCTCGTCATCCTCGTCGCGCTGTCGGTCCTGCTGCCGGTGGGCCGGCGTGGCGTGCGCACGCTCGTCGTCGGCGTGCGCGAGCGGACGATTCCGTGGTGGATGCTGGCGGGCGGCGCCGCGGGCGCGTTCACGGTCGCGACGCAGGGACTCGCGGTCGGGATCATCGGCGTCTCGCTCTTCACGGTCGGCATCGTCGCGGGGCAGTCGCTCTCGGGCCTGCTGCTGGACCGGCTGGGATACGGACCGGCGGGCGTCGTCGCCGTCACGGTTCCCCGCCTGATCGGCGGAGCGCTCGCCCTGTGCGCCGTCGCGCTCTCGCTCGTCGGCGACGGTGTGCGCGGCATCCCGCTCTGGATGCTGCTCCTGCCGTTCTTCGCGGGCGCGGGAATCGCGTGGCAGCAGGCGACGAACGGGCGACTGCGCCAGCGCGTGGGAACACCTCTCACCGCGACGCTCGTCAACTTCGCCGGGGGATCCGTGCTCCTGGTCGCGGCGGCGCTCGTCCACGTCGGGATCGTGGGCGCACCGGAGTCCTATCCGAGCGAGCCGTGGCTGTATCTCGGTGGAGCGATCGGCGTCGTCTACATCTTCCTGTCAGCGGCCCTCGTCACCTACACGGGCGTGCTGCTGTTCGGCCTGGGCTCCGTCGTCGGGCAGCTCATCACCGCGGTGCTGCTGGACGCGATCTGGCCGTCGAGCGCGGGTCCGGGCATCCTGCAGGAGTCGCTCATGGCGAGCGTTGCGCTCGTCGGCGTCATCGTCGCGGGGGCCCCGTGGCGCAGGGTGCGTCGCTAGGGCTTCTTCTTGCGCGGCAAGCGAGAGACATGGTGCTTCGCGTCGACGGCCCGGCGGCGGCTCGGCCGCGTGCGCGGCGGCTTTCCGCCGACGTACAGCCAGCCGAGGAGCTCTTCGTCCTTGCCGAGGCCGTGCGCCTTCGCGACGGCCTTCGAGCGGGTGTAACTGCCGGTGCGCCAGAAGACGCCCCATCCTGCGTCGTCGAGGAGCAGGCTCAGCACGTGCGCGACACCCGAGGCGACGGCCTCCTGCTCCCACCGCGGGACCTTGCTCTTCTTGTACGAGGCGACGACGGCGATCAGCAGCGGCGCGCGCAGCGGCTTCGTCGACGGCTTCTTGTCGCCCTCGGCCTTCGCGATCGCGGCGCCGAGGCGCTCGCGGTCGTCGCCGCGCAGCTCGATGAGGCGCCAGGGCCGCAGCGACGAGTGATCGGCGACGCGGCCCGCCGCCGAGACGAACGTGAGCAGTTCGGCACGCGTCGGCGCCTCGTCGGTGACCTTCGACCACGACCGTCGGTCGCGGACGGCCTCGAGTGCGCCGCTCATGACTCCGGGGTGAACTCGAGCGAGAGGGAGTTCATGCAGTAGCGGTCACCCGTCGGCGTGCCGAAGCCGTCGGGGAACACGTGCCCCAGGTGCGAGCCGCAGTTCGCGCAGCGCACCTCGGTCCGCTGCATCCCGTGGCTGGAGTCGTCGAGGAGCTGCACCGCGTCGGGGCGGATCGACTCGTAGAAGCTCGGCCAGCCGCAGTGCGAATCGAACTTCGTGCCGCTCTTGAACAGCTCCGATCCGCACGCGGCGCACGTGTAGAGACCGGCGCGGCTCTCGTCGAGCAGCTCGCCCGTCCAAGCGCGCTCGGTTCCCGCCTGCCGCAGGACGGCGTACTGCTCGGGCGTGAGTTCTTCGCGCCACTCGTCGTCGGACTTCTCGACTGCGTAGGTCATGCCTCCATTCAACCGCACTGCGGGAGGATGGAGGCATGAGCTCCGACATCGACTCCGCACGGGAGCGCTACGCGCGCTTCGCGGCGGACGAGGCGCCCGGCCGGTCGGCGCTCTACGAGGAGTGGGCCGCGGGCGCGGCATCCGACGACGACCTCCTCGCTCTGCTGGCGCGCATTCCGGCGACGCACCGCCAGCCCCCGCTCGTCTTCGCCGTCGCGCGGCTGCTGGGTTCGCCGGAATCCGGGTTCGCTTCGTGGCGGGAATGGATGCTGCGCCATGCCGACAGCGTCGTCGCCGAGGCATCCCGTCGAACCCTGCAGACCAACGAGCCGATGCGCTGCGCCGTGCTCCTGCCCGCCCTGGCCGCCGTCGACGGGTCGATCGCGCTGCTCGAGATCGGTGCGAGCGCGGGGCTGTGTCTGTACCCCGATCGGTACGCGTACCGCTATCGCGGCGACGTCGCGGTCGACCTGGACCCGCCGTCGAGCTCGACCGTCGTGCTCGAGTGCGCGGTGACGGGCGCGCCGCCCCTGCGGCTGCCCGACGTCGTGTGGCGGGGCGGGATCGACCTCGCGCCCCTCGACCCCGCGTCGGCCGACGACCGCCGATTCCTCACGACGCTCGTGTGGCCGGGCGAGACCGGCCGCCGGGATCGCATCGAGGGGGCGCTCGACATCGCCGCGGCGGATCCGCCCGTGATGTGGCGGGGCGACGCATCCGAGGCCGCCGTCCTCGACACCGCACTCGCCGCCGCGCCCGATGGCGCGACCCTCGTCGTCACGACCCCCGGCGTGCTGCCGCACATCCCGCGCGTCGCGCGGGAGCGACTGATCGGGATGCTGCGCGCGCGCGACCTGGTGTGGATCTCGATCGACCCTCCAGGCGTGCACGGCGACGGCTTCGCGCTGTCGCGCGACGGGCGTCCGCTCGCCGACGTGGATCCGCTCGGGGCATCCCTGGAGTGGCGTGCCGGCGCGGAGGACTCCGGGCGTTAGCGTGGGCTCGTGCCACTCACCGACCGCGACCGCGCCATCCTCGCCTTCGAGGCGGAGTGGCGTCGGCACGTCGGCGCGAAGGAGGAGGCGATCCGCGACGACCTCGGCATCTCGCCCGCGAGGTACTACCAGCTGCTCGGCCGCCTCATCGAGACGGCGGAGGCGCAGGAGCACGACCCCATGCTCGTCAAGCGCCTGCGGCGGCTGCGCGAGGCACGGGTTTCCGCGACCGGACGGTAGCATCGGGGGGTGCCGAAAACGACCTTCCCCCGGGATCGCTTCGACGACCTTCCGGCCGATGCAGGCCGTGTCGGCGCCCACCGCGCCGAGAACCCGCGCATGCGCGGCGGCGTCGTGTTCCTGTGGGCGGCCCTCGCGACGATCGTCCTGATCGCGGCGGGTATCTTCGGCACACTCCTGGTGTCCGGTCGCATCGACCTCTTCCCGACGCCCACTCCGACGCCGACCCCCACTCCGGTGGTGACGCCCGTCGTCGACACGACGACGAGCGTGCTGATCCTCAACGCGACCCCCGAAGAGGGCCTCGCGACGCAGATGGAGGATGTCGTCCTCGGCGCGGGATGGCCCGTCGGCAGCGTCCTCGCGGGTGGCGCCGGTTCGCAGGACTTCCCCGAGACGACCGTCTACTATCTCGCCCCCGAGGACGAAGCAGCGGCCCTCGGTCTCGCCGGCGTCATCGGCGGCGCGAAGGTCGAGCAGAGCGAGGCGTACCAGCCCGCCGATCCGGCCACCCGCCAGCTCACGATCGTCATCGGTCTCGACCGCACGGCCAACCCGCCTTCGCCCTCCGCGACGCCCTGACGCGCCTTCCCGGGCCCGCGTGTTTCGCGCCCGTAAACACTTCGATGCGCGCGTGTCAACATCCGGCATCCGGCGACATCCGACGATTCCGGCGTGCATACGATGGCGATGTCCCACCGCACTACAGGAGATCTCGCATGACCGGAACATTCGCATGACTCAAGGCACCGTCAAGTGGTTCAACGCCGAGAAGGGCTTCGGCTTCATCACCGTCACCGACGGCCAGGACGTCTTCGTCCACTACTCGAACATCGACATGAGCGGCTTCCGCGTCCTCGAAGAGGGCCAGACCGTCGAGTTCACGGTCGGCGCCGGTCAGAAGGGTCCGCAGGCGGAAGCTGTGCGCGTCGTCTGAGGCCGACGACACCGACGGGACGAGGGATGCCGTGAGGCATCCCTCTTTCGTGTTTCCGGCGGCTTGCACTCGCATAGGGCGAGTGCCAGAATGGATTAGCACTCCGGTTCGTTGAGTGCTAATCCATAAGCCCCGTCCTGGGAGGACGTAACACACATGGCAAAGATCATCGCTTTCGATGAGGAGGCCCGTCGCGGCCTCGAGCGCGGCCTCAACATCCTGGCCGACGCCGTCAAGGTGACGCTTGGCCCCCGCGGTCGCAACGTCGTGCTCGAGAAGAAGTGGGGCGCCCCCACGATCACGAACGACGGCGTCTCGATCGCGAAGGAGATCGAGCTCGACGACCCGTACGAGAAGATCGGCGCGGAGCTCGTCAAGGAGGTCGCGAAGAAGACCGACGACGTCGCCGGTGACGGTACGACGACCGCCACGGTGCTCGCTCAGGCGCTCGTGCGCGAGGGCCTGCGCAACGTCGCGGCCGGCGCTGACCCCATCTCGCTCAAGAAGGGCATCGAGAAGGCCGTCGCGGCCATCACGGCGCAGCTTCTCGAGGACGCGAAGGAGGTCGAGACCAAGGAGGAGATCGCGGCCACGGCATCCATCTCCGCCGGCGACACCGAGATCGGCGAGCTCATCGCCGAGGCGATCGACAAGGTCGGCAAGGAAGGCGTCGTCACCGTCGAGGAGTCGCAGACGTTCGGCACCGAGCTCGAGCTCACCGAGGGCATGCGCTTCGACAAGGGCTTCATCAACCCCTACTTCGTGACCGACCCGGAGCGTCAGGAGGCGGTCTTCGAAGACCCGTACATCCTCATCGCCAACCAGAAGATCGGCAACATCAAGGACCTCCTGCCGATCGTCGACAAGGTGATCCAGGACGGCAAGGAGCTCGTCATCATCGCCGAGGACGTCGAGGGCGAGGCGCTCGCGACTCTCGTGCTCAACAAGATCCGCGGCATCTTCAAGTCGGTCGCCGTCAAGGCTCCCGGCTTCGGCGACCGCCGCAAGGCGCAGCTGCAGGACATCGCGATCCTCACCGGTGGCCAGGTCATCACCGAAGAGGTGGGCCTCAAGCTCGAGAACGCGACGCTCGACCTGCTCGGCCGTGCGCGCAAGGTCATCGTCACGAAGGACGAGACCACGATCGTCGAGGGTGCCGGCGAGGCCGACCAGATCGAGGGTCGCGTCACGCAGATCCGTCGTGAGATCGACAACACCGACAGCGACTACGACCGCGAGAAGCTCCAGGAGCGCCTCGCGAAGCTCGCCGGTGGCGTCGCCGTCATCAAGGCCGGCGCCGCGACCGAGGTCGAGCTCAAGGAGCGCAAGCACCGCATCGAGGACGCCGTGCGCAACGCCAAGGCGGCCGTCGAAGAGGGCATCGTCGCCGGTGGTGGCGTCGCGCTCATCCAGGCGGGCAAGAAGGCCTTCGCGGGTCTCGAGCTCTCGGGTGACGAGGCGACCGGTGCGAACATCGTGCGCGTCGCGATCGAGGCTCCGCTGAAGCAGATCGCCCTCAACGCCGGCCTCGAGCCGGGTGTCGTCGCGAACAAGGTCGCCGAGCTCCCCTCGGGCCAGGGCCTCAACGCCGCGACCGGCGAGTACGTCGACATGCTGTCGGCCGGCATCAACGACCCGGTGAAGGTCACCCGCTCGGCGCTGCAGAACGCCGCGTCGATCGCGGGCCTGTTCCTCACGACCGAGGCCGTCGTCGCCGACAAGCCCGAGAAGGCCGCCGCTCCCGTCGGCGACCCGACGGGTGGCATGGACTTCTGAGTCCCACACGAAGAAGCGCCCCTCCTCTTTCGAGAGGAGGGGCGCTTCTGCACATGGTGAGCGTCAGCGGCCGGGGGACGCGACCGCAAGCCCCGCGGCACGCGCGGCCTCGATCTGCCGTGCGTCGTACGAGATGAAGGTCGTGGGTCCGCAGCGGAGCGCCGTCACGACATGCAGTGCATCGAGAGAGCGCAGGTTGGCGCCGACGACGAGGCCCGCTTCGGCGAACACCGATCGGGGCATGTCGACGAGGTCGATGCCTTCGAGGATGACGGTCACGGCCTCCTGGCTCAGCGAGAGGCGGTTGGCAGCCCGGCGCAGTTCGGTCTCGAGGAGCGCTGCGGACCGGATGGCCGTGCCCGTTTCGGCGGCCTGCTCCAAGGCATGGGCGAGAGCGTCCGATTCCTTCTCCTCTGCCATGAGCTTCACAGCGGCCGAGGAGTCCACGTAGACGCTCATCGATCGCCGCGCAGGTCGTCGAGGATCTGCTGCGTCGTGACGCCGGGAGGAAGCGGCTGCGGTGTGATGTCCAGCCACCCGCCGCGGCGCCTCGCCGGACGGATCGTGACCTGCGGGGCGAGCGGCGGGGGCACGAGCGTCGCGACGACCTCGCCGTGATTGGTGATGTGGATCGTCTCGCCGCCTCGGACCTCCTCGAGGATCTTGCTCGAGTTGTTGCGCAGTTCGCGATGGGGGATGGTCCTCGCCACGGTTGCCTCCTTCGATCGCGTAGCAATCGTAGCAAGAGGTGTAGCAACCGTAGCAAAGTCCATCAGCGGAAGAGGCCCATCGTCGCCTGCTCGGCCTCGGCGTACTGACGCCCCGCAAGCGACAGGGCGGCATTGATGCCGGCGAGGCTCTCTTCGACCGTGCGCTGCGTCGCGCGCCATTGCTCGACGGAGGACTGGAAGGCGGTGGAGGCCGCGCCCGTCCACGACGACTGCAGGCCCGTCAGCTGACTGAGGAGGGCGTTCACCTCGCCCTGCAGGCGATCGATCGTTCCGCGCACGACGGCGGTGGAGGAGAGGACGGCATCGGAATCGACGGAGAAGACGGCCATGGAAAGCTCCTTGTTCGGGGTGTGCGTCCCACGCTAGAAGCGCGGGCCGCGGCATCCTGAGCCGTCAGGGAAGGCTGTGGAACGTCGACCCGCCGCCCACGACTGTGGAGGAGTCGCTACTCGGCGGGATCGGTCAGACGACGCAGCGGCTGGGTCTCGAGGTGCAGGTGCTCCGAGGCATCCCGCGGTTCGGCGAGCGGGAGCGAGACGCGGAAGGTCGCACCGCCGCCCGGGGTGTCGGCGACCGACACGGCGCCGTGCAGGGCCTCGACGATCGAGGCGACGATCGACAGCCCCAGCCCCGTGCCACCCGTCTCGCGCGTACGCGAGTTGTCGGCGCGCCAGAACCGCTGGAAGATCTTGTCCTTGATCTGGTCGGGAATGCCCTCGCCGTGATCGATGATCTCGATCCAGCCCATCGCCATCGCCGTGTCGATGCCGACCCGCAGCTCGATCGGCGAGTCCTCGCCGGTGAACCTCCGCGCATTGCCGAGCAGGTTCGTCACGACCTGCCGGATGCGGTTCTCGTCGCCCAGGACGATCGGTGCGGGTGCCGTCGAGGGGGCCGCGGGCTCCGCCGCGAGGTGCAGCTGCTGCACCGCCGGCTCACCCATGCCGGTCGCCGACGTGGCGGGCATCGGTTTCGGCTTGCGACGAAGCAGCGAGAGGGATGCCCCGGCTCGCGCGATCGCCGATGTCGACGGGCGTTTGGTCGTTTCGGGGCCCGGTTCGGGCACATGCGGAGCTTCGTGCCGCTCGACGGCGGTCGTGTCGATCACGGTGACGGGCCGCGACGGAGACGTCGCGCGCACATCGAGGGCAGCGTCCCGTGCGACGGGACGCAGGTCCACGGGCGTGATGACGACATCCCGTCGCTCGTCGAGTCGTGCGAGGGCGAGCAGGTCCTCGACGAGCACGCCCATGCGCTTGGCTTCGCTCTCGATCCGGTCCATCGCCTGAGCGACGTCCTCGTCGCCACGGATGGCGCCCATGCGGTAGAGCTCGGCGTACCCGCGGACCGTGACGAGCGGTGTGCGCAGCTCGTGGCTCGCGTCGCCGATGAACCGGCGCATCTGGCGCACGGTGGCGTCCCGCTGCGAGATGGCAGTGTCGACGCGACCGAGCATCGCGTTGATCGCGGTCTTGAGGCGGCCGACCTCGGTCGTGGTCGGCTCGATGTCGGTCATGCGCTGGCCGAAGTCGCCCGACGCGATCGCCATGGCGGTCGTCTCGACCTGCCCGAGGCTGCGGAAGGCGAACGTCACGAGAAGGCGCGTCAGCACCGCACCGAAGATGATCGCGAAGACCGCGATGATGCTGTAGATGCCCGCAGACGTCGCGACCGTGCGGTTGACGGGGCCGATCGGCAGGGCGACGAGCTGCGTGAACGAGATCCCCGTCCCCGGCAGCTCCTGCACGGCGATCGCCGTGCGGAACTCGGTGTCCCCGTCCTCCGACGGAAGGGTCTCGAGGCTCAGCGGATGGTTGACGGCGTAGGTCAGGTCGATCGTCTCGGGGAACTTCGGCGGCGATTCCGCCGTCCCGCCCGCCGAGCCGAGGAAGGCGCCGTGCACGGGGCCGTACACCGCCACGAAGTAGTCGGCGGGGGGCGCGTTCTCGGCCGGCTCGGCGGCGAGCTCACCGTCCACGAGCGAGATGTCCAGGAGCGAGCCCGCGACATCGGTCTGGGCGAGCTGGACGAGTTGCGTGTCGAGGTTGGCGAGCAGCGCGCCGCGCAGGAACATCGTCGTGCCGATGCCGGCGCCGAGCAGACCGATCGCGAGGACGGCGACCGAGGCGCCCGTGACCTTGGCGCGCAGGCTGATGCTGCGCCACCACCGGGTGACGGCGTCGGTCTTGTCGGCCACGTTTCCTCAGGCGGCTCAGGCCGTCTTGCCCGCCTTCAGCATGTAGCCGAAGCCGCGCTTGGTCTGGATGAGCGGCTCGGACGAGTGCGGATCGATCTTGCGTCGCAGATACGAGATGTAACTCTCGACGATGCCCGCATCGCCGTTGAAGTCGTACTCCCACACGTGATCGAGGATCTGCGCCTTCGACAGCACACGATTGGGGTTGAGCATGAGGTAGCGCAGGAGCTTGAACTCGGTGGGGCTGAGGTCGATGGAGGCATCGCCGACGACGACGTCGTGGGTGTCCTGGTCCATCGTGATCTCGCCCGCCCGGATGACCGACTCCTCATCGGCCTGCATCGTGCGACGCAGGATCGCCTGGATGCGAGCGACGATCTCGTCGAGACTGAACGGCTTCGTGACGTAGTCGTCACCGCCGGCGTTGAGCCCCTCGATCTTGTCCTCGGTCTCGTCCTTCGCGGTGAGGAAGAGGATCGGCGCCGTGTACCCGGCACCGCGGAGGCGCTTGGTGACGCTGAAGCCGTTCATGTCGGGGAGCATGACGTCGAGGATGATCAGGTCGGGCTCCTCTTCGAGCACGGCCGAGATCGTCTGGGCGCCGTTCGAGACGGCTTTGACCTGGAATCCCGCGAACCGGAGGCTCGTGATGAGCAGGTCGCGGATGTTCGGCTCGTCGTCGACAACCAGGATGCGCGGTGCGGTCATGGGTTCATTATGGCGATGGATGCCATGCCCTGTCTGGATATCGGCCGGAAAGCCCGATCACAGCAGGCAGGATGGAGGGATGACACAGCCTCCCGCCGACGCTTTCGCCGACGGTCTCGGCTTCCATCGCCTCGTCTTCGCGCGCCGGCGCCCGGGATGGTGGACGCCGCTCGTCGTCGGACTCGTGGGGCTCGCGTTCTACGTCGTTCTCACGCTGCTCGGTGTCGTCGCGCTCCTCGTGTGGTCGCTCGTCGACCCCACGATCATGCAGAGGCTGCTGGCGATCGGCGAGGGCGTCGCATTCGATCTGGCCGACCCCCTCATCATGGCCGTCGTGCTCGGGTCGATCGCGCTCATGCTCCCCGCGTACGTGCTCGCGTCGCTGCTCATCAACGGCCGTCGCGTCGGGCTGGTCTCGTCGGCCTTCGGCCGCCTGAGATGGCGATGGATGCTGCTCTGCGCCGCCGCGGGGGTCGTGGTGGCGGGGGTGGTCACGGGGCTGTCGTTCCTGCTGCCGGCCGAAGAGACCGGGGGAGAGGTCCTCCAGCCGGGCGACAACCCGCAGCTGTGGGCGACGCTCATCGTGCTGCTGCTCGTCGTGCCGTTCCAGGCAGCGTCCGAGGAGTACGTCTTCCGCGGATACCTCATGCAGGCGATCGGGCGGTGGTTGCGGCATCCCGCGTTCGCGATCCTGCTCCCGGTGCCGCTCTTCGTCCTCGGCCACCTCTACGACCCGCTCGGTCAGGTGAGCGTCGGCGTCTTCGCCGTCGCGGCAGGCTGGCTCACGTGGCGGACCGGTGGCCTCGAAGCGGCGATCTCGATCCACGTCGTCAACAACCTGCTGGCGTTCCTGCTCGCGCTCGCCGGTCTCAGCGACGTGAATGCGACCTCGCCCGGCATCCTGAGCTTCATCGTCTCGACCGTCATGGTGGGTGCCTACGTCGCGCTCGTCGAGGTGATGTTCCGGCGCTCCGGGATGCCGCGGACGCTCCGCCTCACGGCGCCGGTGGCGGTACCCGTGCCGCCGGTCGAGCCTCAGGCGGCGATGCCGTCGGCGTCCAGGATCGTATAGCTGTAGCCCTGCTCGGCGAGGAACCGCTGGCGGTTCTGCGCGAAGTCCTGATCGACCGTGTCGCGCGCGATGAGCGTGTAGAAGCTCGCGGTGTTGCCGGACTCCTTCGGGCGCAGGAGGCGCCCGAGACGCTGCGCCTCCTCCTGCCGCGAGCCGAAGGATCCCGAGACCTGGATGGCGACGGATGCTTCGGGCAGATCGATCGAGAAGTTCGCGACCTTCGAGACGATGAGCAGCTCGATCGACCCTTCGCGGAAGGCCTGGTACAGCTCCTCGCGCTCGTCGATGGGGGTGGCGCCCGTGATCTTGGGCGCGTCGAGCGCTTCTGCGAGGATGTCGATCTGATCGAGGTACTGCCCGATGACGAGGATGCGCTCGCCCGCGTGGCGCTGCACGAGGCGGCGTACGACGCCGATCTTGGCGTGGGCCGTCGCGGCGAGGCGGTAGCGCTCGTCGTCGGCCGCGGCCGCGTACTCGAGTCGGTCGCCCGCAGGCAGGTCGACGCGCACTTCGTAGCAGACGGCGGGCGAGATGAAGCCCTGGGCCTCGATCTCCTTCCAGGGCGCGTCGAAGCGCTTGGGACCGATGAGGCTGAAGACGTCGCCCTCGCGGCCGTCCTCGCGCACGAGCGTCGCGGTGAGGCCCAGGCGGCGCCGGGCCTGCAGGTCGGCGGTCAGCTTGAACACGGGCGCGGGGAGCAGGTGCACCTCGTCGTAGACGATGAGGCCCCAGTCGAGCGCGTCGAGCAGCGCGAGGTGCGCGTACTCGCCCTTCCGCTTCGCCGTGAGGATCTGATAGGTCGCGATCGTGACGGGCTTGACCTCTTTGACCTGACCCGAGTACTCGCCGATCTCCTCGGGCGTGAGCGACGTGCGCTTGAGCAGCTCGTCGCGCCATTGCCGGGCGCTGACGGTGTTGGTCACGAGGATCAGCGTCGTCGTCTTGGTGTCGGCCATCGCGGCCGCACCCACGAGCGTCTTGCCCGCGCCGCAGGGGAGCACGACGACGCCCGAGCCGCCCTCGGTGAAGATGTCGACCGCCTGGCGCTGGTAGGGGCGCAGGGTCCAGCCGCTCTCTTCGAGGTCGATGGGATGCGGGGTCCCCGGCGTGTAGCCCGCGAGGTCCTCCGCCGGCCAGCCGATCTTGAGGAGCTCCTGCTTGATGTGACCGCGCGCCCACGCGTCGATGAGGAACGTCTCGGGGGTGGGCTTGCCGATGAGCAGGGGCTGGATGCGCTTGTTGCGCGAGATCTCGGCGAGCACCGCGGCATCCGTCGACCGCAGCACGAGTTCGCCGTCCTCGGTGCGCTCGATGACGAGTCGGCCGTAGCGGCCCACCGTCTCGCGGATGTCGATCGACACCGACGGCGGCACGGGGAACCGCGACCACCGGTCGAGCGTCGCGAGCATGTCGTCGGAATCGTGGCCCGCCGCACGGGCGTTCCACAGACCGAGCCGCGTGATGCGGTACGTGTGGATGTGCTCGGGGGCACGCTCGAGCTCCGCGAAGATCGCGAGCTCGTGGCGCGCGTTCTCGGCATCCGGATGGGCCACTTCGAGCAGCACCGTCCGGTCGCTCTGCACGATGAGGGGACCGTCAGCCATAACGTGCCAGTCTAGTTGAGCTCAGGCGGGGCGGACGCTCAGGATGCTCGCCACAGGCAGCGTGCGCTCGATGTCGGCGGCGCGGTCGCGGCCGCGCAGGCGTCCGCCGCCGAGGCCGGACGCTTCGAGGGTGAACGGACGCTCCGTGCCATCCGGCATGCGCACCACGACGACGATCTCGGCCCGAGCGCGGACGGCCTGGTCGAGCTCGCGGCCCAGCCATGCGGCATCCCCGTCCGCCCCGAGACTCGCGCGCAACGTCGCGACGAGCCCCGCGTACCGCTCCTTCGGGCTCCGCTCCGCCTCGACGGCGTGACGGCTCGTGCGTCGGTGGAGGGACTCGGGGGCGCCCGAGGCGTCGAGCGCGACGACGGGGTAGCGCGCGTCGACGAGCGACCAGTAGACGGCGTCGCGCCCTGCGCGCGAGACGAGGTCGTCGCCGTCACGGACGAGTCCGAGAGGGCGCAGCGCCTGATCGACGGTGATCGCGTCGAGGATCCCCGGCTCGGCCGCGACGACGCGCGTGCGCCCCGCGGTCGGGTCGACACCGACGCGGACGAGCCCGTGGCGGGCCGCCGTGCTCTCGATCAGGTAGTCGAGAGGCTGCGGGATGCCGGTGAGCGACAGCGCCGAGAGGAAGGCGCGGATGGAGTCGGCCGTCTCGCCCTCGGTGAGTCCCGATCCCAGGGATTCGGTCGTGAACCGGTACGTCGAGGCCTGCGCGCGGGACTCGCGGTGGGCGATCGCGCGCAGGCGCAGTTCGAGCGCGGGCGCGAGCGGACCCGGCGCGATCGCGGTGAGGTCGGCCTGCAGGTACACGCGATCGATCTCGGCGGGCAGATGCTCCGCGAGCGCGGACGTGTCGAGCGACTCGCCACGGCGGATCCGCGCCGTCCAGGACGGCTCGGTGGCGTCTTCGCCGAGGAGTCCCCAGCGCACCGCCGTGCGCACGATGCGGGAGGCGCGCTCGGGCCACTCGGGATCGAGCGGATACGCGCTCTGCCACGTGCCCGGGTCGGCGATGCCGCCGTCGGGGGTGCGCAGGCCCTGGGGCACGGCGCGCAGGAAGCCGTCGACGATCGTGCGCCACCGTTCGAGCGTCGGCGCCTCCATCCACTGCTCGCCGGCTGCGGTGACGACCCACTCGCGTGCCGCCGGGGCGGCGAGCCCCGCGGCGGCCGCCGACGCCATGAGGTCCTCGAGCTCTTCGGGCGTCGAAACGGCCCCCGCCTCGGTGAGTCGGCGTCGATCAGCGGCGCTGACCGCACCTGCGCCCGTCCGCTGGATCGGGGAGTGCAGGCAGGCCAGCAGCACGTCGGCGAGGGCGCCGGACGACGTGAAGGCGCGCTCTGCGGCGGCCGCCTCGCCGCCGACGGAGCGGGGCGGCGGAGCTGCCGGCATCTCGAACGCGTCGGGGCGTTCGGTGCGGAGCGCGGATACGCGTGCCGCGACGGCGTCGTAGGGGCGTCCGGCCGCATCGAGCAGGGCGAGGGTGGGGGGAACGGTGGATGCCGCGGCATCCGTCACCGCGATCAACGTCGCTCGCGGAAGGCGTGTGAGGACCCGATCGAGGGATGCGGCATCCAGCAGCCCCGCGGCGGCGTCGAAGAAGTCGCGCCACGCGATCGTGGGCGAGACTCCGCGGGCTTCGAGCGTGGCGGTCAGGGCGACATCGTCGAGTTCCGACAGCGATGTCGCGAGCGCGCGCTCGCCCGAGATCACTCAGCCCCCGCGGTTCGCCCGGCCGCGACGGATGAAGGCGCGGATGAGCACCACGAGAATCAGCACGAACGCGAGCGGCAGCGCCAGGAGCGGAAGAATCGTCACGAGCGGCCAGATGCCCTGCGTGAAGTCCTCGACGCCGGCGGGCCGGGCGATCATGATCGCGAAGAAGCAGACGATCGACAGCACGATCATCCCGAGCGAAATGAACGACAGGATTCGGTCGAGTCGGCTGATCGCGACATCGTCGCCAGGAGTGCGCGTGCTCATCCGCCCTAGCCTACCCCCGCCGCCTGTTGCCCTAGGCTTGTCGGAGGGGTTCGCCCCGCATCCGTCATGCCGCCAGCGCGGCGCAGTCACGACAGCGAGGTTCGCAATGCCCACCGGCAAGGTCAGGTTCTACGACGAGGAGAAGGGGTTCGGCTTCATCACCACCGATGACGGCCAGGACGTCTTCCTGCACGCCACGGCCCTGCCCGCGGGCACGCCCGCACCCAAGCAGGGCACGCGCCTCGAGTTCGGCGTCGCCGACGGCAAGCGCGGTCTCCAGGCTCTGTCGGTGCGCGTTCTCGAAGCGCCGGTGAGCCTGTCGAAGCGTTCGCGCAAGCCCGCCGACGACATGGCGATCATCGTCGAAGACCTCGTGACGCTGCTCGACGGCATCGGTGGCGACCTACGTCGCGGCCACTACCCGCGCGGCGGCGACGCGAAGAAGGTCGCGGCCGTCCTGCGCAAGGTCGCCGATGACCTCGAAGCCTGAGCCCGATCCCAGCCTGACGGGCGCCCATGATCTGGCGCTCGCCGCGCTTCACGAGATCACGCCCGCCTCGACGGTCGGCCCGCCCGCGGAGTACCGGCTCGAATCGGACGGCGTCGTGTCGCTGCGGTTCGAGAACCGCCTCGCGGGGTACCCCGGGTGGTTCTGGACGGTGAGCGTCGCGCGCGTCGAGGGCGAGGAGCCGACGGTGCTCGAGCTCGAACTGCTGCCCGGCAGCGGTGCGCTCGTCGCGCCGGAGTGGGTTCCCTGGGCCGAGCGGCTCGCCGAGTACCACGCTGCGCAGGCGGCGCTCGCAGAGCTCGCCGACGATGAGGACGCCGACATCGACGACTCCGACGACGGCTCCGACGATGATGACGACGACGAAGACATCGACGATCTGGATGCCGCGGACTTCGACGCCGACGGCTCGTCGATCCTCCACGCGGGCGACGTCGACGGCGTCGACATCGACGAGCTCTCCGATGAGGACGAGACCGACGAGGACGAGACCGACGAGGATGCTCCCGAAGAAGAGGAGTAGTCCGCTCAGTCCGTCGCCCGCGGGAACGACGGCGCCTCCGCGCGGGTCGTCAGGCGATCGACGAGTTCGTCCATGACCTTCTCGACGATGCGCGGCATGTCGACGGCATCCGGATCCAGCAGCCACTGCACCTGCAGGCCGTCCATGAGCGCGATGAGGGCGGCCGCGTCGTCCTTCACCTCTTGATCGTCGGCGTCGCGCCCCGTGACCTCGGCGAGGACTCCGGCGATCTTCGTGCGCAATCCGGCGAACCGCCCGCGGAAGTACTCCTGCGCGGGATGCCCGTCGGTGGCCGATTCGGCCGACAGCACGGTGTAGGTCTGCACGACGCCGGGGCGGTCGGTGTTCTCGGTGACCGTGTCCAGCAGGTGGCCGAGGAAGGCGGGTCCCTCGGTCTGCGCGCGCCCGGGCACGCCGGCGGCCTCTTCGCCGTCGCGGTACTTCAGCACGGCGACGAGCAGAGCCTCTTTGCTGCCGAAGTGGTGCAGCACGCCGGCGTGCGTCATGCCCGCTCGCTCGGCGACTTCGACGAGCGCGCCCTTGTTGTAGCCGCGCTGACCGAAGACGCTCATCGCGGCGCGCAGCACCTCTTCGCGACGCGCGAGCGTGCGCGCTTGCGGCTTGCCTGCCATGATTCCTCCGCCGCCTGAGATTACAGGCGTTCGACGGTGTAGTCGATGCAGCGGATGAGCTGCCGCACGTCGTCGGGCTCGATCGAGACGAAGGTCGCGACCCGCAGCTGGTTCCGGCCGAGCTTGCGGTACGGCTCGGTGTCGACGATGCCGTTCGCGCGCAGGCTCGCGGCGACCGCCGCCGCATCGACGGAGTCGTCGAAATCGACCGTGACGACGACGGGGGAGCGGTCCGCGGGGTCGGCGACGAAGGGAGTGGCGATGGGGGATGCCTCGGCCCACTCGTACAGCGCTCGCGACGACTCGCGGGTGCGCGCATCGGCCCACTGCAGTCCGCCGTTCGCCGTGATCCACTCGAGCTGCTTGTCGAGCAGGAACAGCGTCGTCAAGGCGGGCGTGTTGAGCGTCTGGTTGAGCCGGGAGTTGTCGAGCGCGTTCTTGAGGCTCAGGAACTCGGGGATGTAGCGACCGGATGCCGCGATCCGCTCGATCCGCTCGATGGCGGCGGGCGAGACCAGGGCGAACCACAGTCCGCCGTCCGAGCCGAGGTTCTTCTGCGGTGCGAAGTAGTAGACGTCCGCTTCGCTCGCACGGAAGTTGATGCCGCCCGCGGCGCTCGTCGCGTCGATGACCGTGAGCGCGCCGTCTGACTCGACCCGTTCGACGGGTGCCGTGACGCCCGTCGAGGTCTCGTTGTGCGGCCACGCGTAGACGTCGACACCCTCGACGATCTCGGGCCGCGTGCTCGTGCCGGCGGCGACGTCGCGCACGTCCGGCGCCTCGAGCCACGGAGTCTTCGCGGCGGCGGCGAACTTCGAGCCGAACTCGCCGAACACGAGGTGCTGACTGCGCTTCTCGATGAGACCGAAGGCCGCGGCATCCCAGAACGCCGTCGATCCGCCGTTGCCGAGGATGACCTCGTAGCCGTTCGGCGCGCGGAAGAGATCGGCGAGCTGGATGCGCACCTGACCGACGAGAGACTTCACGGGCGCCTGGCGGTGCGAGGTGCCCAGCAGGGCTCGACCCGGACCGTCGAGCGCGTCGAGCTGCTCGGCGCGCACCTTCGACGGGCCGCACCCGAAGCGTCCGTCGGAAGGAAGGATCTCTCGGGGCAGTGTGACGTGGGCCATTGCTCGATTCTAGGGATGCCGCGCGCCGGACTGCGCCGTGTGTCGTCGTGCCCGGGATAGGCTGTCCTTACCTGCTTCTTCTTCCGCGAGGACCCCGCATGACAGATCTCATCGACACCACCGAGATGTACCTGCGCACGATCCTCGAGCTCGAGGAGGAGAACATCCAGCCGTTGCGTGCGCGCATCTCAGAGCGGCTCGGCCACTCCGGCCCGACCGTGTCGCAGACCGTCGCGCGCATGGAGCGCGATGGCCTGGTCGTCGTCTCTGAGGACCGCACACTCGAGCTCACCGAGGCGGGGCGCCAGAAGGCCGTCGATGTCATGCGCAAGCATCGGCTGGCCGAGCGCCTGCTCTCGGACGTCATCGGTCTGGATTGGGCCTACGTGCACGAAGAGGCGTGCCGGTGGGAGCACGTCATGAGCGAACAGGTCGAGCGTCGCCTGATCGAGCTGCTCGGGCATCCCACCGAGTCCCCGTACGGCAACCCGATTCCCGGACTCGATCAGCTGGGCGACGTGCCGGCGATCGAGTTCGAGCAGGGCGTGGTGGGTCTCGTGCGTCGCCTGAACGAGGCGGGAGAGCCCATCACGGGCACCGTTCGTCGGCTCGCGGAGCCCGCGCAGGTCGACCCCGAGCTGCTCCAGCAGCTGAAGTCGGCCGGTGTGATGCCCGGGGCGTCGGGGGACTACCGCTACAGCGAGGGGTACGTGCTCGTCCAGATGGACGGCAACGACGAGGGTCTCGAGCTCCCCGTCGAGGTCGCATCGCACATCTTCCTCGTCGACGACCGCGTCTGAACTCCCGATGTCCAGGGCTTTGCCAGGCCCTGAACGTGACAGATTCGTTACCGTCCGGTAGCCTCGAAAAGTCCACAGGCGAGAAGCCCGCCGACGGACTCCACGCGGTATTGCCTCACCGGCTCGTCGTCCACGTGGTGAAACCCGCACATCGTGCCCCGAACACTGAGTGCTGACGAGCCAGCGCCCCGGCGCAGAGGCGCCGGAGGACAGCTTGGCTGAAGAGAACGATCCCACTGCGGTACAGCCGCAGGGAGAGACCGCTCCCGCTCGACGCGTACGCAACCGCCCCGCCGCGAAGCGTGCCGCTGCGGTCGCCGCTCGTCCCGTCAAGGCGCCGCGACCGAAGACCTCGATCCGCAAGCCGCTGAAGAGCCTCGTGATCCTGAGCGTCGTCGGCGGACTCGTCGTCACCGTCGCACTTCCGGCCTACGCCGCGTCGCGCAGCACCGATGTCGAAGCGGCGCAGACGATCCAGCAGTTCTCGGCCGACGACTCGCAGTCCATGGTGATCGCGTCGGATGCCGTGTCGACCGAACTCACCCGCGAAGGGTACGCGGCCACGACCGAGGCCGAGATCGCGACCAAGAAGGCGGCAGAAGCCGCCGCCGCCCGCGCCCGCCAGAGCGCGAGCGTCGCCGGTGCGCTCGTCAACATCAACCTCGTCTCGCCGGGCACCGGCGAGGTGCGCTGGCCGATCCTCAACTTCACCAAGGGCCGCGGGCTCTGGGACTCGGGCTACCACCAGGGCGTCGACCTGCTCGCGCCCGCCGGCACGCCGATCTACGCGACCGCTGCCGGAGTCGTCAAGACGTCGCAGGAGAGCTTCGGCGGCTACGGCGTCGCCGTGACGATCGAGCACGTGATCGGCGGCCAGCGCGTCTCGACGCTCTACGGGCACATGACGTACGGCAGCCGACAGGTCGTCTCGGGCCAGACGGTCGAGGCCGGACAGCTCATCGGCCTCGTCGGCAGCACCGGCAGCTCGTCCGCCAACCACCTCCACTTCGAGGTCCACATCAACGGGACCGTCGCCGATCCGTGGGCGTGGCTGCAGGCCAACGCCGGCTGATCGCTTCCCCGACACGCCATCCGGCGTTTACCCGCCCGCGTCCCTCGGTCCGGTGAGCGTGCGTTAGCCTGATCCCGACGCTTGAGAGGAAGCGGAGGGAAGCCGTGGGCAGAACTGGCAACACTCCACGCATCCGAACCATGGATGCGCTGGGACGTCATGTCCTGCGGCATTGCACGAGCGGATGCCACGGTTCTTCCGTGGCGCCGAAGCGCTGTCTGTGATCAGACGGCGCTTTTTTCATGCCCCGAAACTGCTCGATCCCGTCGAGAACGAACAACCGAGAAGCCGTCCCGGCCGTTCGAGAGGATGAGGAATGCGCACTCTGGTGCTGAATGCGGGGTATGAGCCGCTGGCCGTCGTGTCGTTCAAGCGAGCGCTCGTGCTCGTGATGAACGAGAAGGCCACGGTGATCGAGCTCGTCGAAGGCGAGCCCGTCTGGGGAGCCCGCGGATCGTACGACAGACCCGCCGTGATCCTGCTGACGAGATACGTGCGAGTGCCGGGAGGCCGCCGCATCCCCGTCACCAGACGCGGCGTGCTGCGTCGCGATGCCCACCGCTGCGGATACTGCGGCAAGTCGGCGTCGACGATCGACCACATCCTGCCCCGCTCGCGCGGGGGTGCGGACTCGTGGGAGAACCTCGTCGCGTGCTGCCTGCGCTGCAACAACCTCAAGGGCGATCGCACTCCGGAGGAGATGCGCTGGGATCTCCGTCTCGTGCCGAACGCGCCGCGCGGCGGCCAGTGGACGGTCCGCGGCGCGGACCGCACCGACCCGCGGTGGGAGCCGTACCTGGCGCTCGCCGCCTGAGTTCACTGCTCCTCGAGCAGTGACAGCCACCGAGTGAGGATCGGCTCGATCGCGGCTGATTCGCGACCGCCGAGCTCGTCGAGGAGACGATGTTCGTTCGCGAGGTGTGCCGCGAACGCTCGGTCGATCAGGTCTTGTCCTTCGGGCGTGAGACGCACGATGCGTCGACGGGCGTCGGATGCCTCGGCCCGCCGCTCGACGAGGCCGCGCGCCACGAGCCGGTCCACGCGTTTGGTGAGACCTCCCGTCGTCACGAGGGTGTGGTCGGCGAGCTCGCCCGCCGCACGCTCGTAGGGCTCGCCCGTCCGCCGAAGTGCGGCGAGTACGTCGAACTCGCCCTCGCTGAGCCCGTACTGGGCGTACACCTCGACGAGGCGTTCGGTCAGGAGCAGCGCGACGCGGTGCAGGCGACCGATCACCCCCTGCGGTGAGGGGTCGAGATCGGGCCTCTCGCGGCGCCACTCGGCCTGGATCTCGGTGATGCGGTCCATGGCGACAGTTTATCTTCCTGGCAAGCTAATATATCTTCCATGGAAGGTAATCGATTCGGTTGGATCGCGATCACCGCGATCGCTCCCATTGCGTGGGGGAGCACGTACGTCGTGACCCGCAACCTGCTGCCTGCGGACTATCCCCTGTGGGGCGGGGTGCTGCGTGCGCTGCCGGCCGGACTCCTCGTGCTGCTCCTGGCCCGTCGGCTGCCGACGGGGTCGTGGTGGTGGCGCTCGCTCGTGCTCGGCATCTTGAACGTGGGCGGTTTCTTCGTCTTGATCTACGTCGCCGGTCAGCGCCTGCCGTCGGGTCTTGCATCCACCCTGATGTCGACGTCCGCCGCGTGCATGCTCCTCTTCGCGTGGCTGCTGCTGCACCGTCGCCCTCGGCTGGCCGCCGTCGTCGGTGCGAGCGTCGGACTCGTCGGGGTCGGCGTCATGCTCGGTTTCGACGGCTCCGGTGCCGACCCGGTGGGAGTCGCCGCGTCGCTCGGCGCGATGGTGTCGTCGTCGATCGGCTTCGTCCTCACGGTGCGCTGGGGCTCGGACATCCCGGCACTCACGATGACCTCGTGGCAGCTCGTCGGCGGATCCCTCGTCCTTGTTCCCGCCGCGCTGCTCGTCGAAGGTGCTCCGCCCGCGCTCACGCTCGAGTCGGGCCTCGGGTTCGCGTATGTCACGCTCGTCGCTACGGCGGTCGCCTACGTCGCGTGGTTCGCGGGCCTGCGGCATCTGTCCCCCGGGGTGGTCGGAATCGTCGGTCTGCTCAACCCCGTGACGGGCGTCGTGCTCGGGGTGATCGTGGCCGGCGAGGGGTTCGGCTTCTCGCAGGCGGTCGGGCTCGTGCTCGTGCTGGTCGGGGTGGTGCTCGGCTCTCTGCCCCCGCGCCGGACGCCGGTCTCGAGCCCCGGGTCCGAGCTCTCGAGTGCGCGGTCGCCGCACTCGCGGGACCGGATCGGCAGAATTGCGTCCCGAGACGGCACTCGCCGCGCGCGCCGAGCCCCGTCGCGCATGATGTGATGGGGTCATGACCCGAGCTCTTCTCGTCATCGACATGCAGCGCGCGTTCGACGACCTCTCGTTCTGGGGGCCGACGACCAATCCGGCGTGCGAGGAGAACGTGGCGGCGCTCGCGGCGCAGTGGACGCGGACGGGCGAACCCATCGTCGTCGTCCACCACGATTCGACCTCGCCCGGCTCGCCCCTGAACCCCGACGAGCCCGGCAACGCGCTCGTCGACGTCGTCGCCGCGATCGAACCGGCGCTCACGGTGGGCAAGCACGTCAACTCGGCGTTCTACGGCGACCCCGATCTGCATGCGTGGCTGAAGTCGCAGGAGATCTCGGAGCTCGTGATCTGCGGCATCCAGACCAACATGTGCGTCGAGACTACGGCGCGCATGGCGGGCAATCTCGGCTACGACGTGACGGTCGCGCTCGACGCCACGCGCACGTTCGACCTGTCCACGGACGTCGCCGGCCTGGGTGTCGTGACGCGCACGGCGGACGAGCTCATGGCGACGACCGCATTGGATCTGCAAGCCGGCGGCTTCGCGACGATCGCGACGACCGCGTCGCTCATCGACTGATCTCGGTTGCCGGGAGCCCGCGCGACGGCAGGCCCGTGCGTCGTCAGAACGGTGGGTGCTCATGGGTTGCCTGTGCGTGATCGGGGGGACTCGATGAAACGAATCGCACCATCGATGGCGGTCTATCTCGGTAAGTTCGGCCCGTCGGGCTCCTCCATTCGAGGACTCCGTCGCCGAGCTGACGTACGGTCCAGTCGGTCGCGTGCTTGAGGGTGTGATGCCGGCGGCAGAAGTTCGCGAGATTGCACACGGATGTCTCGCCCCCGAGACCGGCATCGATCGTGTGGTCTGAATCGCAGCGTCGCGCGGGTCGGCGGCAGCCGGGGAAGCGGCAGCGCTCGTCGCGTGCGGCGAGGAAGCGTCTTATGTCGGCGTTCGGCCGGTAGCGGTCGACGGCGAGCACGGCCCCCGTGAGCGGGTGCGTGATCACGCGATCCCACCCGGGTGCTCTCGAGCAGAGCCGACGTGCTGTCGTGAGGTCGACAGGGCCGTAGCCGGCGAGCAGTGCGGGCGAATCGTCGGCACCTGCCAGCGAAAGCGCCGGCACCGTCACCTGCACGTGAGCGGTGATCGCCGCGAGGGCATCGCCGTCGCCGTGGGCGGCGGGAGCGCCGGCGAGGAGGAGATCGGCGAGGATGTCGGCGCGCAGCTGGTCGATCGTGCGGACCTCTGCGATCTCGTCGGGTCGAGTCATGACCTGGTCGCACACGCGATCCTCCGAGGCATGTGCGGGGTCGGCGTCTGCGTTCTGTTCGTCGAGCGCCTGGCCAGCGCCGGCCGGGAGGCCGAAAGCGTTGCTCCCGCCCGCGCGAGCGCTCGTGCCGTGGCATCCATCGTCGGATCGGACGTCCTCACCCTGACGGTCGTCGTCTTGCACGGTGCGCGCCATCTGAGTCAGCCGGTCGGCGATCGCGTAGGCGAGGGTGGCGGGAAGATCGGCGAGCAGGCGGGCCATGCCGTCGTCGAGATCGATCACGCGCACCCTTCGGTCGTCCTGCGCGTGCCGAGTGCGCTCGGCGGCGGCATCGGGATCGAGCTGTGCCGCGATCGCCTTGGCGTGGCCGCGCAACAGCGCAGGAGTGGTCTCGGATGCGATCTCGATGACCATGGCTTCGAAGCGTCGTCGAGCATCGTCGTCTTCGATCGCAGCGCCGGCGTCGAGGATCGCGCTGACGTGACCGGCATCCATCCGCCCCTCACGCCACGCGGACAGGACGGAAGGGAACTTCGTCTCGAGCGCGACGGCGTCGCCCATGCGGGTCTGCACCGTGCGGTCGCTGACCCTCATGGCGAGGCCGAGCTCGGCCGAGATCTCACGCATCGGGATGTCGGCCGAGCTGCGGGGAGCATGCGGACGGCGCGCGACCGCCAGGTCGACGGCGGCGGACAGCAACTCCCATTCGCGAGCCTGGCACCGTGCGATCGCCGCGCGCGTCTCGACCATCTCGGTGACGAGCGCGTCGAGCTCAGGCCATGACCCGGGTGTCGAAATGTGCGTGCCCATGAGACTCCGATGAAAGAGGGATCGCGATGTGGGCACTGCGCGACTTCTGAGTTCAGAATAGCATCTATCTTCGAATCTGCAACAGATTGCTCGAACATCTTGCAATGTCTGCGGATCCGCGTACAGTCGGAGCATCGCAGAAATAGAACATACGTTCTGATAGATCGATGGGGGGCATCGTGCTGGCGACCGCTACTCGCGCACCGGTTCAAGCCGATGACGTGCAGCGCCTGCGCGCACAACTCGATCGTATGCAGGGCCGCCGACTCGACGCGCCCGTTCTTCCTGTCATCCCTCCCCTCGCCGATCTGCTGCCCGGCGGTGGCCTCAAGCCCGGCGCGGCGTACTCGCTGCCGCGGTCGACGTCGCTTCTGCTCGCCCTGATGGCGCAGGCCTCGCAAGACGGCTCGTGGTGCGGTGTCGTGGGGATGCCTCGGCTCGGCGCCGAAGCGGCCGAGGCGATGGGGGTCGATCTGTCTCGGCTCGTGCTGATCCCCGATCCCGGCGCGCGCTGGCTCGCCGTCACCGCGACGATCGCCGATGTGCTCCCCGTCGTCGCCGTCCGTCCCAGCGGGCGAGCCCCCGACGGCGAGGTCGCGCGGCTCGCCGCGCGGCTGCGCGACCGCGGAGCGGTGCTGCTGGTGCAGGGTCCGTGGCCGCAGACCGAGGCGGTGCTCGAACTCGGCGAACAGGCGTGGACGGGCATCGGCCGCGGGCACGGCTATCTGCAGGAGCGCAGGATCACCATCACCTCCGCGAGCAGGCGGTGGCCGACTCCCCGGCGCACGCGTGTGCTGTTGCCGGATGCCTCGGGCGCGGTCGACACGGCGCCGGTGATCCTCAGCCGGATCGAGCCCCGGTTCGAGCACCGAGAAGAGCCTGCGGTCGAGGAACACGGCGTCGAGTGGTCGAGGGCGGGGTGAGTGCGGTGATGGATGCTCCGGTCCGCAGTCTCGTGCTGTGGTTCCCCGATTGGCCCGTGACGGCGCTCACCCGCGCGTCGGCGTCCGAGCCGCCGCGACGGGGTCGTGTGCGCGCCCCTGCGCCCCCTCCTGAGGTACAGACGCTCGATCCCGCCCTGCCGATCGCCGTCGTCGAGGGGAACGCGGTCGTCGCCTGCTCGGCGGCGGCGCGGGCGGAGGGCGTACGGCGCGGGCAGCGCCGCCGTGACGCACAGTCGCGGTGCCCGGGGCTGCGGATCATCCCCGCCGACATCGCCCGGGATCACCGTGCCTTCGCACCCGTCATCGCGCACATCGAAGAGAAGGCACCGGGCGTGCAGCTCGTGCGCCCCGGGCTCTGCGCGCTGCGCGCACGCGGACCCGCCCGCTACTACGGCGGAGAGAGCGAAGCGGCGCGCATGCTGATCGCCGAGCTGCGCGAGATCGGGTTCGGCGACGTTCGTGCGGGGATCGCCGACGGCCCCTTCACGGCCGAGCAGGCGGCCAGAGCGGGTGCCGTGCGGAGCGATCCCGTCTTCGTCGTGCCGTCCGGGGGAGCGGCCGGATTCCTCGCGCCGCTCTCGGTCGCGGTGCTCGAAGAAGCAGCGCTCGGGGCCCCAGAGAGCCGTCGCCCCGCGAGCGACGACCTCGTGGGCCTCCTCGCCCGGCTCGGCGTGCAGACGCTCGGCGACTTCGCCGCGATGCCTCCCGATCGCGTGCGCGAGCGTTTCGGGGGGCGTGGCATCCGCCTGCATGCCCTCGCCGGCGGGCGCGATTCGCAACCCGTCCAGCCGCGCACGCCTCCGCCCGAGCTGCAGCGCGACGTCGCCTTCGAGCCTCCGCTCGAGATCGCCGATCAGGTCGCGTTCGGCATGCGCGTCGTCGCCGACGACTTCATCGCGGGGCTCGGCGCGATCGATCTCGTGTGCACCGAGCTGCGGGTCGAGCTCGTCGGCGACCGGGGCGAGCGCAGCGAGCGGGTGTGGCTGCATCCCGCCTCGTTCGACGCGGCGGCGGTCGTCGACCGCGTGCGCTGGCAGTTGGGCGAAGACACCGAGAGCCTGCGCAGCGGAGTCACGCTCGTGCGGATCACTCCCGAGGCGGTGGATGCGGCATCCCACCATCGCCCCGCGATCTTCGGCTCCGCGCCCGAAGAGAAGGTGCACCACGCGCTCTCGCGCGTGCAGGCGATGCTCGGTCATCGCGCCGTCGTCACGCCCGCGGTCGGCGGCGGCAGATGGCTGACCGAGCGGCAGGTGCTCGTGCCGTGGGGCGATCGCGCCGTCGTCGCGAAGGAGCGCGCGCGGCCGTGGCCGGGGAGCCTGCCCGATCCGCTGCCGACGACGGTGTTCGCCGAGCCGCCGACGGTCGAGGTGCTGACCCTCGGCGGGTACGCGGTCGAGGTCGACGACCGGGGCGCGGTCACGGCGGTGCCGGCCGTGCTCGTCGAGGGCGGGCGCGTGCGGCGGATCGAGGTGTGGGCGGGCCCGTGGCCCGTCGTCGAGAGGGGATGGGATCCCGCACGCGCTCGCCGCGCGCATCGGTTCCAGGTGGTCGACGACGACGGGGGCGCCTGGCTTCTCGTGTGCGACCGGGGGTCGTGGACGATCGAGGGCAGCTATGACTAGGCGGTACGCCTGATGGGGTTCAACAATCCGTCCGTGCCGTGGTCCGAGATGGAGCGAGTGCTCAGCGATCGCCGCCGCCCCGGTGCGAGTCCGCCGGTCGGGGCCGACGGCGGCGACAGCCCGGCGTGGTCGCGCAAGCGGGGCCCGTACGTCGCGCCGAAGATCGAGCGTCCTGTCGAGACCGTGCCGTATGCCGAGCTGCACGCGCACTCGTCGTACTCGTTCCTCGACGGGGCGTCTTCGCCCGAAGAATTGGCCGAAGAGGCGGAGCGGCTGGGTCTCGACGCTCTGGCGATCACCGACCACGACGGGTTCTACGGCATCGTGCGGTTCGCCGAGGCATCCGAGACCCTCGCCCTTCAGACCGTCTTCGGGGCCGAGCTGTCGCTCGAGCTGCCGGGGCCCCAGAACGGCGAGGCCGACCCCGTCGGCGCGCACCTGCTCGTGCTCGCACGAGGGGAGGAGGGCTATCACCGGCTGGCGGGCGCCATCACGCACGCCCAGCTGCAGGGGGCCGAGAAGGGGCGGCCGGTGTACGACCTCGACGAGCTCGCCGCGCAGCTCGACGATCACGCCGTGATCCTGACGGGATGCCGCAAGGGCGCCGTCCGGCGCGCTCTCGCAGACGGCGGACCGACAGCCGCGGCGGAGGAGCTCGACCGGCTCGTGCACCTGTTCGGGAGGGATGCCGTGCATGTCGAGCTCATCGACCACGGCAATCCGCTCGATACCCGTCACAACGACGTGCTCGCAGGGCTCGCCGCCGAACGGCGCCTCCCGCTCATCGCGACGAACAACGTCCATTACGCCGTGCCGCAGCGTCAGCTGCTCGCTGCCGCGGTCGCCGCGGTCCGCGCGAATCGCGGGCTCGACGAGCTCGACGGCTGGCTGCCCGCGCACGCGGGTGCGCATCTGCGGTCGGGGGCCGAGATGGCGGAGCGGTTCGCGCGGCATCCGGATGCCGTCGCCCGCACCGTCCCGCTCGCGGCCGAGCTCGCCTTCCCCCTGCGACGCGCGAAGCCCGCCCTGCCGAAGCAGAAGGTGCCCGAGGGCCACACGCCGATGTCGTATCTGCGTCAGCTCGTGTGGGAGGCCGCGGAGCACAAGTATCCCGATCTGAACGAGAAGGATCGTGCCCGCATCGAGAAGGAGCTCGGTGTCATCGAGATGAAGGACTTCCCCGGGTACTTCCTGATCGTGTGGGGAATCGTGCAGGAGGCGCGGCGCCGCGGCATCCTGTGCCAGGGGCGCGGCTCGGCGGCCAACAGCGCCATCTGCTATCTGCTCGACATCACGGCGGTCGACGCGATCGCCTACGACCTGCCGTTCGAGCGGTTCCTGTCTTCGCTGCGCGAGGAGGAGCCCGACATCGACGTCGACTTCGACTCGGATCGGCGCGAAGAGATCATCCAGTGGGTCTACCGCGAGTACGGACGCGATCGCGCGGCGCAGGTCGCGAACGTCATCCAGTACCGTCCGAAGAACGCGATCCGCGACATGGCCAAGGCGCTCGGGCACTCACCGGGGCAGCAGGACGCCTGGTCGAAGCAGGTCGAGGGCTGGGGCGCCCTGCTCGAGACGAGCGCCGGGCACGACATCCCCGATCGCGTGCTCGAGTTCGCGGGCGAGCTGCTCAAGGCGCCGCGGCATCTCGGCATCCATTCCGGCGGCATGGTGCTCACCGACCGGCCCGTCGGCGAGGTCGTGCCCATCGAGCACGCGCGCATGGAGGATCGCACGGTCATCCAGTGGGACAAGGACGACGCCGCGTGGATGGGGCTCGTCAAGTTCGACCTGCTGGGGCTCGGGATGCTGGCGGCCCTGCAGTACTGCTTCGATCTCATCCGCGGTGCGACGGGAGAGGCGTGGGAGCTCGCGACGATCCCGAAGGAGGAGAAGGGGGTCTACGACATGCTGTGCCGGGCGGATTCGATCGGCGTCTTCCAGGTCGAGTCCCGCGCGCAGATGGGACTGCTGCCGCGCCTGCAGCCGCGCAGGTTCTACGACCTCGTGATCGAGATCGCGCTCATCCGGCCAGGGCCGATCCAAGGCGGGGCGGTGCATCCGTTCGTCAAACGCAAGCTCGGGCTCGAACCCGTGACGTACGCGCACGAGAAGCTGAAGCCCGTGCTCGAGCGCACGCTCGGCATCCCCGTCTTCCAGGAGCAGCTGATGCAGATGGGCATGGCGGTGGGGGGATTGACGGGGGAGGATGCCGACCTCCTGCGCCGCGCGATGGGATCCAAGCGCGGAGTCGAGCGCATCGACTCGCTCAAAGAGAAGCTCTACAAGGGCATGGCTTCGAACGGGCTCGTCGGCGACGAGGCTGATGCGATCTACGCCAAGATCCAGGCATTCGCGAACTTCGGCTTCGCCGAGTCGCATTCGCTCTCGTTCGGACTGCTCGTGTACGCGAGCTCGTGGCTCAAGCTGCACTATCCCGGCGCGTTCCTCGCGGGATTGCTGCGGGCGCAGCCGATGGGGTTCTACTCGCCCGCGACCCTCGTGTCGGATGCCCGTCATCACGGTGTCGAGGTTCGTCGGCCCGATCTGCACCTCTCGGGCGTCGAGGCCGTCCTCGAAGGCATCGAGGGTGCCGTACAGGACGGGAGGGATGCCTGCACCCATCGCATCCAGCCTCCCGTCGGCCTCTTCGACCGCGCCGCACCGAACGAGGACGCCGCCCATCGCCGCGACGGCGCCTTCGCCGTGCGGATGGGCCTGGCATCCGTCAAGGGCATCGGCACGCCGGTCGCCGAGCGGATCGTCGCCGCGCGCGATGCCGAGGGTGACTTCCGTGACCTCCGCGATCTCGTGCGCCGCACGGGCGTCACGGCCGCGCAGCTCGAGGCGCTCGCGACGGCGGGGGCCTTCGAGTGCCTCGGGCTCACCCGGCGCGAGGCGATCTGGCTCGCGGGGTCGGCGGCGCAGGATCGCATCGAGTTCCTGCCCGATTCGCTCGTGTCGGTGCAGCCGCCGCTGTTCACCGATCAGACGAGCTACGACGTGCTCGCCGCGGACCTCTGGGCGACGGGGGTCTCGACCGACGATCATCCCCTGACCCACTACCGGTCCGGGCTCGATGCGCGGGGCGTGCTCACCTCGATCGGGCTCCGCACGCATGAGTCGGGGCGACGCATCGAGGTCGCCGGACTCGTGACGCACCGGCAGCGGCCGGCCACGGCATCCGGCATCACGTTCATCAACCTCGAAGACGAGCACGGTCTCGTCAACGTCATCTGCTCGGTCGGAGTGTGGAACAGGTACCGGCGGGTCGTGCGCGATGCGCCGGCGCTCATCGTGCGCGGCGTGCTCGAGCGCTCGGTCGAAGGGGTGACGAACCTGCTCGCCGACCGGTTCGAAGACCTCAGGGTGGGGGTGCAGCATCGTTCGCGGGACTTCCGCTGAGCTGGGGGAGTGCGGATGCCGCGGCTCCCGCCGGGACGTCTCGCGCAACGTTCAGGGCCCCCGCCGAACTTGAGTTCTAGGGGTCGATGCAACGCCTGAGTGATCGGGAGTTGCCATGCAGGATCAAGGTGGGCGTCGCCCCTATCGGGGGCGGCGCCCTTCTGCGTCTCGTGTTCGGTTCCTGGAGCTGTTGG
>NZ_JAKNUT010000008.1 GCF_023155855.1 Microbacterium aoyamense
AATCGGGCCGCAGCTCGGCGACCATGCGGACAGCGCGCTCACGAAGCTCGCGCGGATACTTGCTGGGACGTCCCATGAGACAGATCCTTCCAAGGAATCATGTCTCCGGACATGCCGGGGCGAGTCATAGCAGGTCGCCCGGGGTTTGTGGGCTCTTCTCAGCTTTGCTTGGGCATGTGCGAAGTCCGCAGCCAGTCCGCAGGAAAGATAACCTGTGTAGTGAACTCGCCAGCACAGCTGACAGAGGTGCTGGCAGAAAAGCCGGATCAGATGGCACTAACGGCAGATGAGCGTCACCAGTGCCAGGCGGGCCCGACGTTCCGCTTCAACGTCTGAGCTCGATCGCAACGGCGTGACCCGAGACCACGATCCCGCCTGACGCGGGGATGTCGACGGTCAGCAGCCCCGGGCGCCCGACGTGCGCGCCCTGCTCGATGACGATCCTGCTCGGTACGTTCACAGCGCCGATCTCGCGCAGGTAGGCGCCGACCGCCGCCGCGGCCGAGCCCGTCGCGGGGTCCTCGGTGATGCGCCCCACCGGGAAGATGTTGCGCGCGACGAAGCGATCGTCGGCGGATCGATGGATGACGGTGATGGTCGCGGGCCAGCCCCGGGCATCCATCAACGCTCGCGCGGAGTCGGGGTCGAACGCGAACCCGTCGAAGGCGGCCCGATCGGCGATCGCGAGGACGGGGTGCGGGTTGCCCGCGTTCGCGATGCGGGGCGGAAGCTCGGGATCGAGTGCGTCCGGTGTGAGGCCGAGCAGGTGCAGGATCTCGGCGAGAGCGTCGTCTGCGAGGTTCGTGACGGTCGGAGGGATGCTGGTGAACGCAGCGCGGATGCCCTGGGAATCGCGTGAAACCAGGATCTCGACGGGTCCGACGCTCGTGGCGAAGCGGATGCTCCCGGTGCGTCCGCGCTCGGCCAGTGCGACGGCGGTCGCGACGGTCGCGTGCCCGCAGAACGGCACTTCGGCGATGGGGGAGAAGTAGCGGATGACGATCGAGCCGTCTTCGGCTTCGCCCGTCACGAAGGCCGTCTCGGCGTAGTCGACGTCGGCGGCGATGCGCTGCATCCACTCGTCGTCTCGTCCGCTCGCGTCGAGCACGACGCCCGCCGGATTGCCCCCGTCGGAGTGGGAGGAGAAGGCGGCGTAGCGGAGGATCTCGGGCGTAGGCACACCCACAGGCTAGGCCGATCTGCTTCGCGCATCGGGCGCCGATCGGGGATCCGTGGACCGTCACGAAGGCGTATAGCGTTGTCGGATGGAGTTCGCAGAGCGTCAGCGCATCAACGGCGCCATCGAGGCTGTTCGTGTGCGCCTCGACGAGTTCCTCTGGGCCGATGGTGCGGCCGATCGGCCGGACTGGGAACGGTTCGAGCACCCCGTCATCGTGCGGGGGACGCACGCCATCATCCCCTTGCTGGTCGCCACGGATCCCACGTCGGATGAGGACTTCTCCGAGATCATGCGGCTGCTCACTCCGGACTGGCTGTACTTCTACGGCGGACACGACTACCGGGTCGGCCGATTCGGGGAGGATGACGAGTGGGGCCGCCGTGTGCTGTCACGCGCGCTCGAAGCTCAAGGGCTGGACGTCACGTTCTGGTGGGAGATGAACACCCATGGCGTGATCCTCGCGTCAACGGTCAACCCCACTGATGGGTCGCGAGCGCTCGCCGTGCACGTCGTGCCGCGGGCATGGATCTTCGCCGGAAACCGGACCGTGCCCCACACCGCGCGTGACTTCGCCGACGCTCGGCGGGCCGAGCGTCGTGCCGCGGCAGCGGATCTGCACTGGACTCCGGAGGACATCGGGGCCACTCCTGCCGGATTGTGGGTGACCCACTCCGTCGGCTGAGCCGCCGCCCTCGACCTCGTCACCGACGGGGTAGCGCTCGCGCGCGAATGGGTGGATCGTGTCTGCCAGAAGCGTGATCGGATGACTCCGGCGCATCCGTCGGTCCGAACCGCGCGGTTGGGGCACATCATGAACAAGCGCATCACTGTCGCGTGTCTGATCACCGTCATCGCCGTGCCGATCGCGGCGATCGTGACCGCGGCGCCGGCCGTGGCGGCGACGGTCACGGTGACCACGACGGCCGACGTCGTCAACGGCGCCGACGGGCAGACCTCTCTCCGGGAGGCCCTGACGCAGGCGAACGCGGCGATGGATGCCACGACGATCGAACTCGCGGCATCCAGCACCTATTCGCTCACGCTCTGCGACGACGACGACGCCAATGCGGGGGGCGACCTCGACTACACCGGCAGCCAGTCGCTCACGATCGTCGGCAACGGCGCGACGATCCAGCAGACGTGCGCGGACGAGCGAGTGCTGGACGTGCTGGACAGTGCGCCCCAGGTGGATCTCGGTGAGCTGATCATCACGGGTGGCGACACGTTCGACGGGGCGGCGATCCGGTTCAACGGCGACGTCGATCTCGCGGACGTCACCGTGTCGGGGAACGACGCGGCTACGGGCTACGTGCTCAACAGCGGCGAGTTCGGCAGCGGATCGAGCATAGGTCTCGTGGACTCGATGCTGGGCCCGAACACGGGCACGGGGATTCGCGTCTCGTTCGGGGGCATCACTCTCGCGGGCTCGACGGTCACCCAGAACACCGGGCGCGGCATCGGCGCGATAGACGGTGCGCTGACCGTGACGGACTCGACGATCTCGCAGAACGGGCAGGGCGGCCTCTCGACGACGGGCCAGGGAGATGGCTTGCTCTCTTTCACCGGTTCGACGGCGAGCGACAACGGCGGTCCGGGCGTGTCCTGCTCCGCGTGCGGCGACCTCGTCGTGACGGACTCGACGATCTCGGGCAACGCGCCGGCCGGGTCGACGACCGGGGGCGGCATCATCTGGAGCGTGGATCAGGACCAGCCCGGCGAGGGCCGTACCGCGACGATCACCGGGAGCACGGTCTCGGGCAACATCCGCGTGGGCGCGGGCGGCGGGCTGTTCGTCGGGATCGTGGAGTTGACGGATGACCCGCCTCCTGCGCAGATCGTCGTGACCTCGTCGACCTTCAGCGGCAACTCCGCAACGGGGATGGATGGACGCGGCGGGGGAATCGCGGCCGCGACGGGCGAGGTGCGCATCGACAACTCGACTCTGTCGGGCAACACGGCCGCGACGACGGGCGGCGGGGTCTTCACGAGCACGGGCGACGTCTTCCTGCGGCACGCGACCGTCGCGGGCAACAGCGCCCCGACCGGCGCGAACGTCGGCACGGGCGAAGACCTCGACAGCTTCGGCTCGATCGTCGCCGACGGAGCGGGAGGAGGCGCCGACTGCGCCATCTCCGGCACCACGATCTCAGCCGGCTACAACGTCGGTGGGGACGCGTCCTGCGCTTTCGTCGGTGGTCCCGGCGATCAGTCGAACGTCGGCGATGTGCAGCTGGGCGGCCTCGCGGCGAACGGCGGCTCGACGCAGACGCGGCTCCCGGCAGGGACGAGCCCCGCGGGAGGCGCAGTGCCTGCTGCCGCGTGCACGGTGTTCGCGGTCGATCAGCGCGGATCGGTCCGCCCGGCCGGCGCGGACTGCGAAGCCGGATCGGTCGAGATCGTCGAAGTCTCGGTGCCGTCCTGCACCAAGACCGGCACCGCGGGCAACGACCTGCTGATCGGCGGGGGCGGGCCCGACGTCCTGTGCGGGCTCGGCGGTCGAGATGTGCTGTTCGGCGGAGGCGGCCCCGACCACCTGATCGGTGGGGACGGGAATGACCTGCTCTCCGGCGACGGCGGCGACGACCAGCTCGACGGCGGAGGCGGGGTCGATCTGCTGATCGGCGGATCGGGCGTCGACGATCTCGACGGCGGGCCGGGGAAGGACGTCTGCATCGACACGAGCATCTGGGTCTGCTGATCGCGATGGCGGCGCCCCGGGGTGCGCGGCGAGTCGAATGCCGGGATTCCAGCGTCCGCATTTCGTTATCTTTCTGTGATCGCCGGGATGCCCTTCCGACCGCTCCTTTGTCGGTGGCCATTCGTATCTTTGTTCTATGAAGTTCGCACCGTCGTCGACTCCCGATGCGCGGCTGCTCGCCGCGGCGTCAGCGGTCGCACGAGTGTGCGACGGTCGCCGTCTCGCCGATATCGTGGGGTCGCTCGACGATGACGATCTGCTCGATGCCATGCGGGATGCCGCAGCAGCGCGCGATGCGGCCGACGTCCTGCTCGCTGCCATGTCGGCTGAGGTCGGGCGTCGATCAGCGCGCGAGTTGGGGTACTCGGGATTGGCGCAGCGCAAGGGCCATCGGAATGTGACGTCGCTGGTGCAGAACATCACGGGGCAATCGCGAGGGGACGTCTTCAAGACGATCCGCGCCGGCGAAGACCTCGTCGCCCGTGTGGATCTGGAGCCGGATGCGGCGCTGTCGACCCCGGTGGCACCGCGGTGGCTGGAGCTGCTTCGGCGGGCGCTCGCGTCGGGGCAGGTCAGCCAGGCGCAATTCCATGCGATCCGGACCGGACTCGGCGAACCCCCCGTCGATCGCTATCCCGAACTGGATCCCGGCTTCCTCCCGGAGGCGTGGGCGAAGGCCGTGGAGATTCTTCTGACCGAGTCCGGCTCGACGCCTGTCGAGGAACTGCGGAACGCCGCCCGAACGGCGAGGGATCGGCTCGACCCGGTGGGCGTGACGCTGCGGTTCGAACAGCGCTTCCAGGCGAGGTCGCTCCGCACCTGGGTCGATGAGCAGGGGCAGCATCAGGCGCGGATCGTGTTCGACGACGAGGCTGCCGCCTGGGTGCACTCCATCCTGGGTGCGGCGCTGCGGCCGCGGCGCGGGCCGCGATTCGTCGGGACGGATGCCGCCGATGAGGCGACCAGCGCCCGGGTCGATGACCGCTCGAACGAGCAGCTGCAATACGACACGCTCATGGCGATCCTGCGCACGGGCGCGAACGCCGACCCCGGGCAAGCGTTCGGCGATCGACAGCCCGGTGTGCGGGTGATCGTCGAGGCAACCGCGATCACGGATGCCGGCGAGCGAGGCAGGATGCGCGTCAGCGGCGTCGGGCACCTCGAGGATTCCGGAGCGGCGCTTCCGGGCGGAGTCATCGAGAAGATGCTCTGCGACGCGGGCGCCACCGCTGTCGAATTGGACTCGTTCGGCCGTCCGCTGGACGTCGGTCGAGATCAGCGGCTGTTCACCAGGAAGCAGCGGATCGCGATCGCCGCTCGCGACGGCGGCTGTGTCTGGCCGTCGTGCGTCGCTCCGATCTCGCAGTGCGAGTTCCACCATTCGGATCACTGGTGGGCCGATCACGGGCGCACCGATGTGGACGACGGTGTTCCGCTCTGCCGCAGCTGCCATATGCGACTCCACAATCAGGGATGGCGGATCACGCGATCCCGCGATCCGCTGACCGGCTTGGGCTCGTACTGGCTGCATCCACCACCCGACCCGGTGACGGGCGAGGTCGACGATCCGATCGCGCTGAGGTCGAAGTCGCCGCGACGTTTCCAAGCTGCCTGAACGCGCCGCGAACCGGGGAGAGGTGTGTCCGGGGCGGGCGTCACGCGTTGGGTGGGAGCTCTCCCGGCCGAATACGCTGGAAGCACCCAGCATCGCGAGAGGACCCACCACGATGACCGACATCCAGACCTTCGAGCCCGAAGGCCGCGCGATCCCGTACGTCGTCGAGGGCGAAGGACCCGTGCCGCTCGTGCTCATCGCAGAGCCCGGGCAGGACGCACTGGGCGTCGTGGGCCACTATCTCGCCGAAGAGGCGGGATTCCACATCATCCGGATCGGCTACGGCCCTGGCGAGCGCTCGCTCGACGAGCGCGCGGACGACGTCATGGCGGTCATCGACCACCTCGGTCTCGACCACACGTGGATCGGCGGTCACGGCTTCGGCGGCACGGTTGCGCGCACGACGGTCGCAGCGCACCCCGATCGCGCGAACGGCCTCCTGCTGCTGGGCGTCGAAGACGTCGACATCCCGCTTCCTCCCGTGATCCCCGTGCTGATCGTGCAGGCGACGGATGACGCGGTCACCCCCGTCGCGAACGCCGAGGCCCTCCAGGCGACGGCTCCCGAGCGGGCGACCATCCGCTCGGTCGCGGGCGCCGGTCACCTCTTCCCGCTGACCCACATCATGGACACCGCGGTCTTCATCGAGGAGTACCTCGACTGGGACTGATTCCTTCGCTCGCTCGATAGGGTCGAGCCATGAGCTCACGCGCCACCGTCTCGGTCGTCATCCCCGCCTACAACGAGGAGGAGACAGTCGCCCGCTGCCTCGTCGCGCTCATCGAGCAGACCGAGCCGGCGGAAGAGATCCTCGTCGTCGACAACCGGTCGACGGACCGCACGCGGGAGATCGTCGAGGGATTGATCACGGCGTTCCCGGATGCCGGCATCCGGCTCAGCAGCCAGAATGACGAGCAGGGCATCACCCCGACACGCAACGCCGGATTCGACGCGGCCACCGGTGATCTGATCGGCCGCATCGATTCGGACTCCGTCGTGCAGGCGGACTGGGTCGAGCAGATGCGTGCCGCGTTCGCGGCGGAGCCGGAGGTCGCGGCGATCAGCGGGCCCGTGGACTACTACGACATGCCTCTGCGGTCGTTCGGCCTGCATGCGGACGACGCCGTGCGCAAGGCGACCGTCAAGCTCGCCGGTAAGTACGTGTTCCTCTTCGGGAGCAACATGGCACTGCGGGCGGGTGCTTGGGCCGCCGTACGCGACTCGGTGTGCCCCGATCGCGCAGACCTCATGCACGAAGATCTCGATCTGTCCGTCCACCTCGCGCTCGCGGGGCTCAAGGTCGGCTACGCGCCGGGCATGGTCGCCGGCATCTCGGCGAGGCGCCTCGATACGTCACCCCGCGACTTCCACTTCTACGTCGATCGGTTCGAACGCACGTATCGCGCGCACGACATCCATGATCCGGGCGCCCTCGCCCCGATGGCCGTGCTGCTCGGGATCTACCCGATGCTGCACGTGCAGCGAAAGGTCGAACACCGCATCGAGGAGCGCCGGCACGCGACCGCCGACTGAGCCGCGGACCGTGAGAATGGACTCATGACCGCAACCCTCGTCGCGCGCGGCGTCGCCGGCGGCCATGGCCATCGCACGCTCTTCGAGTCGCTCGATCTGACCGTCGCCCCCGGTGATGTCGTGGGCGGCGTGGGTGTCAACGGCGCCGGCAAGTCGACCCTGCTGCGCCTGCTCGCGGGGATCGACCGACCGCCGGCGGGCACGATCTCGCTCGCGCCGGCCGACGCGTTCGTGGGCTGGCTCCCGCAGGAGCACGAGCGCATCGAGGGCGAGACGGTCGCCGCGTACATCGCGCGACGCACGGGGTGCGCGCAGGCGACGGCGGAGATGGATGCCGCAGCCACCGCGCTCGGCGATCCCACGGCATCCGGTGCGGACGACGTCTACTCCGCTGCCCTCGAAAGATGGCTCGTGAGCGGCGCGGCCGACCTCGACGATCGCATCCCGGTCGTGCTCGCCGACCTCGGCTTCGACGTCGGCGAGTCGGCCCTCATGACGACCCTCTCGGGTGGCCAGGCCGCCCGCGCGGGCCTCGCCGCGCTGCTGCTCAGCCGGTTCGACATCGTGCTGCTCGACGAGCCGACCAACGACCTCGACATCGACGGGCTCGAGCGCCTCGAGGCGTTCGTGCGTGGCCTCCGCGGCGGGGTCGTGCTCGTCAGCCACGACCGCGAGTTCCTCGCGCGCTGCGTGACCCGCGTGCTCGAACTCGACCTCGCGCAGCACTCGAACCGCGTCTACGGCGGCGGCTACGACGCGTACCTCGAAGAGCGCGCGACCGTGCGGCGGCACGCGCGCGAGGCGTACGACGAGTTCGCCGAGAAGAAGGCCGACCTCGTCGCCCGTGCACGCACGCAGCGCGAGTGGTCGAGTCAGGGCGTGCGCAATGCGATGAAGAAGTCGCCCGACAACGACAAGATCCGGCGCAAGGCGTCCATGGAATCGAGCGAGAAGCAGGCGCAGAAGGTCCGGCAGATGGAGAGCCGCATCGCGCGGCTCGACGAGGTCGAGGAGCCCCGCAAGGAATGGCAGCTCGAGTTCACGATCGGCGCGGCGCCGCGTTCCAGCACCGTGGTGTCCACCCTCTCCGATGCCGTCTTCCGGCAGGGCTCGTTCACGCTCGGGCCTGTGTCGGTGCAGGTCAACGCGGGGGAGCGCATCGGCATCACGGGTCCGAACGGCGCGGGAAAGTCGACGCTTCTGCGCGCACTGCTCGGCACGCAGCATCCCGATTCCGGCACCGCCTCGCTCGGGGCCAACGTGCAGATCGGCGAGATCGATCAGGCACGGTCGCTCTTCGTCGGAACGCGGCCGCTCGCGGCCGCGTTCGCCGACCTCGTGCCTGCACTCGACGCGGCCGAGGTGCGGACGCTCCTGGCGAAGTTCGGGCTCAAGGCCGATCACGTGCTGCGCCCGGTCGACGAGCTCTCGCCGGGGGAGCGGACGCGCGCGGCGCTCGCTCTGCTGCAGGCGAGGGGCGTCAACGTCCTCGTCCTCGATGAGCCGACGAACCACCTCGACCTGCCCGCGATCGAGCAGCTGGAACAGGCGCTCGAGTCGTACGAGGGAACGCTCCTGCTCGTGACGCACGATCGGCGGATGCTGCAGGCCGTCCGCACCGATCGGCGGTGGCGCGTCGAGGCCGGCGCCGTGACGGAGCTCTGAGTCCGGCTCAGTCGGCGGACTCTTCTGCGTCGTCCGCCTCGGGCATCATGTCGTCCAGCTCGCCCCCGATGACACCGATGCCGACGGCTTCGTGACTGGGCTCGGGGTCCTTCGAGGCATCCTTCTTCGGCTCTTCGCCGGGGTCCTTCTCGGTGCTCGGCTCCTCGAGGTCCTTCGTGTCAGGAGTCTTCTCGGCGTCTTCGTCAGGCATGGGGTCTCCTCCGGTCGAGATCCAGCGTCGCCCGACCGGCGAGAAGGAGCCAAGGGGTTGACAGCGCCGCTCAGTCGAACTGCGCGGCCGTCGCGCGCGGGTACTCGCCGTGCGCGAGCTTCACGAGGTGCGCGTGCGCGTACTCGCACACGAGCGCGTGGCGATAGACCATGCGGGGCACGTCGACGTTCGAGTCCATCCACAGGCTCATGCCCGCGAGCTTCCAGTGCCGGAAGGTGTCGTCGCCCGTGATGACGGCGAGGATCTCGAGGAACGAGTCGTCGAAGCGGATGCTGTGCACGGCGCGTCGGTACTCCTCGACCGTCAGCGCCATCGAGAACGGGATGTTCATGAAGCACAAGGCGGTCTGGATGTCGAGGCGGATGAGCCGGCGGTGGTGCCGCTCCGCGTCGAGGCGCGGGATGTCGAGCTGGCTCCAATCGAAGGAGGCGGGCGGCATCAGCTCGATGCCGTCGAGCGCGATGAGCACGTCGTAGACGTTGACGTCGTGCTCGACCACGGCGGAGTCCCCGAGCTCCGAGAGCGATTCGGGGCGGAGCGTGACGGGATCCATCGTCGTCGCGGTGTTGCGGATGATGAAGTTCACGAGGTTCGTCTCGACGACGAAGTGGCGGATGAGCAGCTCGACCGCGTCGGGCGAGACGAAGTTCCGCAGGAACCACACGCACAGGGTGTCCATCGTGTGCAGCGTCATCCAGCGGAACGGGAGCACGCGCTTGACGACCGAGATGATCGCGACCAGCACCCGGGACAGCACACGTGCGAGCGGGTAGATCCAGCGACGCGAGAGCCGACGCTGATCGTTGATGATCTGCCGCACGACGGAGCGGTCGAGAGGTACCGACGGGTCGGAGTAGATCGCCTCCCACATGCTCGGGTCGGACTTCACGTATTCGGGCACGCGCACGAACTCCGTGACCTTGTCGGGCACCGCCGCGAGGTCGGGGAGCTTCGGGAACGACGGCATGTCAGCGATCCAGCTCTTCCAGCTGCAGCGCGTACAGACGTGCGACGACCTCCGCGCAGCGCACGACCTCGTTTTCGTCGTCCTCGGTCAGCAGGCCCGACTCGAGGATCGTCTCGAGGCCGCCCGTGTGCTGCGCGTCGGCCTCCTGGTGGTAGGTCATGAACCGCACCTGGGCGTCGGCGAGCCCGAGCACCTCCTGGAATCGCGCGGCCCAGCCGGCCGCGCGCCGTGCGCCGAGGCCTTCGATGATGAACATCGCGCCGAGGAGTCCTGTCGGGTTGGGGCGGTCGGCGTACGTGAACATGTACCCCGAGAGCGCTTCGGAGCCGAGGTTCTTCCGCCCCGCTCGGAGTTCGTCGAGCGAGCCGCCGATCGCGACATAGTCGCGCTCGATCATCAGGTAGTCGCGATGCTCCTCCTCCGCGTGTCGGATCGCCGCCGCCCGCAGCTCGAAATGCGGGATGTCGAAGTTGGATGCCGCGCGCGAGATCCACGGCGAGCCGTCGACGACCTGCTGGCGCAGGTTGAACAGCAGCCGCTCGTAATCGCGGAGCGTGACGGTGCCGTCGGCGAGGCGCGCGAGCACGGGCACGCGGGTGAGCCGGTCTTCGAAGTCGGCCCACACATCGGCGAGGCGGTCCGCGAGTGTAGCGGTGGCAGTGGTGCTCATGAGGGGGCTCCTTCTGGTGGGGCGACGACGGTCAGATGTGCGAAGGCGAAAGAGAAGCGACCCGACTCGGGCACGGCGAGGAGGATCGTCTCGCCGGGCTGGAACCTGCCCGTGAGCCACGCCTCCTCGAGGGCGATGAAGATGCTCGCCGACCCCGTGTTGCCGCGCGTCTCGAGATTCGAGTACCACCGGTCGGTGTCGAGGGTCGGGATGCGGCGCTGCAGCGCCTCGAAAGCGACATCGCGGAAGAGGTTGGTGCTGTAGTGGCACACGACGTGGTCCAGGTGCTTCACGTCGACCAGGCCGATGTCGACGAGCTCCTCGAACTGCGCGATGCCCGCCTGCGCGAGGTCGTCGAGGTCGCCGACATCCTGCCGCAGCACGAACATGCCGGCCGCCTGCGCGTCGTCGACGGGCACGTCCTGCCACGTTCCGCCGACCGCGGGCTCATCGCCCGCCATGCCCGCCCGCATGCAGACGTCGTGCTCGTGGGCGAGCGACACCTGCCGCACCCAGTCCACGCGCAGCGAGGGACGCGAAGGATGGGGCTGGAACTCGACGATCACCGCCCCGGCGCCGTCCGACAGCATCCACCGCAGGAAGTGGGCGTCCATGCCCGCCCGCACGCCGTCGAAGCGGCGCTGGCGCAGGCTGCGGCTCGACAGCTCGGATCCGACGACGGCGGCGCGAGGATGATCGCCCAGCCGGATCTTGCTGACCGCGGCATCGAGCGCCGAAAGACTCGACGCGCACACCCCCGACGCGGACAGCACCTGCATCGGCCCGCCGCCGAGACGCCCGTGCACCATCGACCCGAAGCCCGGCACGAGGACGTCGCCCATCGTCGTCGCGCACGCGAGCATGCGGAGGTCGGATGCCGCGATCCCGCGGTCGTCGAGGGCGGCGCGGAGCGCCTTCACGGCGAGCTCCTCGTTGAGCTCGGTGGGCTCGCCGTGCTCATCAAGCGCGTAGTGCCGCTGCCGGATGCCGTTGTCCGCGAGGATGCGGCGGCGGATCCGCTCGGTCACGGCATCCTCTCCGCCGAGGCGCGCGACGATGCCGTCGTTGTCGACCGGATCACCCGGCAGGTAGCTGCCGAAGCCGGTCAGATATGCGGTCGCGGTCGCTGGCATGCGTCGAGACTAGGCGACCTCGGTGACGTGGAACCGAGAGTTGTCGGAATCTTCCAAGAACGCATGAGCGTCACGGAATATGACTACTCGACGAGCTTGCCCGCCACCGAGACCTCGTCGCGCATCAGGGCGGCGATCTCGTCGGGGATCGGCGCGATCGACTCACGGGTCACTCCCGTGGAAGGCGACCACACGAGGTTCACCTGCAGAGCGGGATCGGTCTCGGGGAAGTCGCTGCGGTTGTGGCATCCTCGGGTCTCACGACGCTCGAGAGCGGCCTCGAGCGTCGCGCGAGCTGCGAGCGCCGCGGACTTGAGATCGAACGCGTGCGCGAGGTCGTGGAACCCGGCGATGTCGGGATGCACGCCGATGTCGGCCATGCGCGCCTCGATCGCGTCGAGCTCGGCGAGACCCGTGAGGAGGCCCTGCTCGTCGCGCACGACGCCCGCGTGCTCGGTCATCGTGTCGCGGATCGCGCGCTGCAGGGCGCGGACGTTCTCGGTTCCGGATGCCGCGAGCAGCGCCGCGATCTCCTGACGGGCGACCTCGACCGCTGCGGCCGATCGCGTCTGGGCCGGAAGTGCCGCCGAGTACTCTGCTGCCGCCTGGCCGACGATCCGGCCGAACACGAGCAGCTCGATCAGCGAGTTGCCGCCCAGGCGGTTCGCGCCGTGCAGGCCCGACGACGCCTCGCCGATCGCGTAGAGCCCGGGCACGTCGGTCGAGTGGTCCTCCGACCGCACCCACACGCCACCCATCGAGTAGTGCGCCGTCGGTGCGATCTCGATCGGCTCCTTCGTGATGTCGAGCATCTGCAGCTCGAGCATCGTCTGGTAGACGCGGGGGAGGCGGGTCATGATCGTCTCGCGGGGGAGGTGCGAGACATCCAGCCACACACCGCCGTTCGCTGTGCCGCGTCCTTCCTTGATCTCGGTGTAGCACGCAAGCGCGACGCGGTCTCGGGTCGAGAGTTCGAGACGCTCAGGGTCGTATTCGTGCATGAAGCGCTCGCCGAGTCCGTTGCGCAGGATCCCGCCTTCGCCGCGGGCCGCCTCCGAGATGAGCGTGCCGGCTGCCGACTCCGGCTCGATGATGCCGCTGGGGTGGAACTGCACGAGCTCGGGGTCGCGCAGGCGTCCGCCCGCTTCGACGGCGAGCCGGAACGAGTCGCCGGTGTTCTCGTCGCGACGCGACGACGTGCGCCGCCAGATGCGGTTGTGTCCGCCGGCGGCGAGGATGACGGCGTCCGCATGGATCAGGTAGCGCGTGCCGTCCTCGAGATCGAAGCCGTACGCGCCGAAGACCGCGCCGTCGTCGTTCACGAGGATGCGCGTGACGTAGACGGTGTCGAGGATCGGGATGCGCAGCTGCGCGGCTCGGTTGATCAGCGTGCGCTGGATCTCGAGGCCGGTGTAGTCGCCGGCGAACGCGGTGCGGCGGTAGGTGTGCGCGCCGAAGAAGCGCTGCGAGATGCGGCCGTCGTCCTCGCGGGCGAAGGGCATGCCGTAGCGCTCCAGGTCGTCGATCCCGCGCGAGGCGCCGGAGGTCACGATCTCGACGGTGTGCGGGTCGGCGAGCAGATAGCTCTCCTTCAGCGTGTCGGCGGCGTGCTGCTGCCACGAGTCCTCGGCATCCATCGTCGCGAGCGCGGCGTTGATGCCGCCCGCCGCGAGGGAGGTGTGCGCGTCGGACTTCGGTCGCTTGCCGAGAGCCAGTACGTCGATTCCGGCCTCGGCGAGCTCGATCGCGGCACGAAGCCCTGATCCGCCCGTCCCGATGACGAGGACGGACGTGGACAGGCGGCGTTCGGGAGTGGTCATCCCTCCACGGTAGGTTCGCGGCATCCATTACTCCAATGCATCTTCTCGCTCGATTCGATAGCCTTTCTGCATGAACCTCGATCAACTGCGTGGATTCGTCGCCGTCGCGCAGACGGGCAACTTCACGCGAGCGGCCGAGCAGCTCTACCTCGCCCAGCCGTCCCTGAGCCGCCAGATCTCGGCCCTCGAACACGATCTCGGAACCGTGCTGTTCGATCGCGTGCGTTCCGGAAGTACGCTCACCGCGTCGGGCGACGCGCTCCTGCCGCTCGCGCGCCGCATGCTCGCCGACGCCGACGCGGTGCGGCACACGCTCGATGAGCTCGCCGGGCTCCGGCGCGGGCGCGTGCGCCTCGGCGCGACGCCGACGCTCTGCGTGAGCCTCGTCGCCGAAGTGCTGAGCGACTTCCATACGGCACACCCGGCGATCGAGCTCCACATCTCCGAGCAGGGGTCGCGCCGCCTGCTCGACGAGCTCGACGCCGGCGAGCTCGACCTCGCGCTCATCACGACGTCCGATGCCGAGGCGTCCGATCGCTTCGCCGTCGCACGCCTGCTCGTCGAGGAGCTCGTCGTCATCTCGGCGTCGGCGGAGCCGCCGATCACGGCGGGCGACAGCATCCGTCTCGAAGACGTCGCGCGATTGCCGCAGGTCGTCTTCAGCCCGTCGTACGACCTTCGTGCCACGACGGATGCCGCGTTCCTCGCCGCGGGGCTGACGCCGCACGCGATCGTCGAGGGAGTGGAGATGGATGCCGTGCTGCGCTTCGTCGAGCGCGGACTCGGCGTCGCGATCGTGCCCGCGATGGTGCTGATCGAGCGGCCCGGGCTGCGCTCCGTGCGCCTGTCGGACCCGACGCTCAGGCGCACGATCAGCATCGCCCGCATCGCCGGAATCGAACAGAGCGCCGCCGCGACCGTCATGCAGGCCACGATCGCCCGCACGGCGACGACGCTCGCGGGCCGGATGAGCGAGACGATGCGCCTCGCGTGACGATCCACGACACACTGGTTCGATGACCGCCTTCGATCCGCGCGGGTACGCCGACGACGCCCCGCTGTTCGCCGCGTGGCTGCGCTACATGGCCGACGTGCGCGGCGACCGGATGCGACCCTTCAGCATCCCGGGGCACAAGCACCGCACGGACCTCGTCGGTGACCTCATCGTCGGCGACGTCCCGATGCTCGCCGGCCTCGACACGATGAAGCAGGATAAGGGACTGCTCGCCGACGCCGAGTCCCGCGCCGCGACGGCGTGGGGCGTCGATTGGTGCCGCTTCTCGGTGAACGGCTCGAGTCACGCGAATCAGGCGTCGGTGCTGGCGCTGGGGCGGCCCGGTCAGAGCGTCGTCGTCTCGCGTACCCTCCACCGGTCTGTGCTGCTCGGCATCGTGCTCGCGGGCCTGCGTCCCGTGTGGGTGAGTCCGTCCATCGACCCCGTGACCGGTCTGCCCGGCGCGGTGCCGGCGGAGGCCGTCGAGGCGGCCCTCCGGGCGAACCCCGACGCCTGCGGTATGCTCATCGGCGATCCCTCCTACGTCGGAACGCAATCGGACGTCCCCGCGCTCGCCGACGTCTCGCACGCCTTCGACGTGCCTCTGGTGGTGGATGCCGCGTGGGCGGCGTACTTCGGATTCTCGACGCGCGTGCCCGCGCACGCGCTCGCGCTCGGTGCGGATGCCCTCATCACCAGCGCGCACAAATCGCTGCCCGCGTGGAGCCAGTCGGCGCTCCTCCTCGCCCGCACGACGCGGTCGGGTGGTCTGCTCGATCCCGACCGGCTCGAGCGGGCGTTCGATGCCTCCCTCACGACGAGCTCGTCGGGCGCGATGCTCGCGAGCATCGATGCATCCCGAGCCCTCCTCGAACGTGACGGTGAAGAGCTGGTCGGGCGACTCGTCGACCTCGTGGCGGATGCCCGCGCACGCCTGTCGGGCGTGCCCGGCCTCGCTGTGCTGACCGACCACGACGACGTGCGGGTGGATCCCGCGAAGCTCGTCGTCCTGCTGGCCGGGACCGGCGCACACGGGCACGCCGTCGAGGCCGATCTGCTCGAGCACGGCATCACGCTCGAGATGGCCGACCGCGACGTCCTCGTGCCGATGATCACGATCGCGGATGACACGGCATCCATCGATGTCCTCGTCGAGAAGCTCACGGACGCCGTCGAGCGTCGTCGCGGCGTGGCCCGGCGGATCACGCCCTCCGCGGCATGGAGCGTGCGCGCCGAGACCGCGCTCGATCCGCGAGCGGCGTTCTTCGCGCGACACGAGACGATCGACGCGGATGCCGCGATCGGCCGCGTCTGCGCCGAGCTCATCGCGCCGTACCCGCCCGGGGTCCCGGTGCTCGCTCCCGGCGAGATCGTCACGCGCGAGGCGCTGGACGCCCTCCGTGCCACGCGTGCGGACGGCGGTCGCATCGCCTATGCGGCGGATGCCACGCTCGCGACGATCCAGGTGGTCGCGGTCGACGGGTGATCGTGCGGGGCGCTTGTCAAGGCGGCGACGACGGGCGGTGCGCCCCGTAGCGTCGTAGGCAGCCGGACGCACGCTCCGGGGCCTGGAACGGATCGCTGTGACCCTGGATATCGCCGTCATCTGGAACCCGACGAAGACCGATCGCGAGACGCTCGAGAGCGGCTTGGCCGCGGCATCCGATCCCGACGACGGCGCCCGCGTGCGGTGGTGGGAGACGAGCGAGGACGACCCCGGTCAGGCGGTCGCGAAGGAGGCCGTCGAAGCCGGCGCGAACCTCCTCATCGTGGCCGGCGGCGACGGCACCGTGCGCGCGGTCTCGGAGTATCTCGCCGATGCGCAGAACGATGTCGAGCTCGCGATCGTGCCGCTGGGCACCGGCAATCTGCTGGCGCGCAATCTCGAGGTGCCGATCAACGACGTTCCGGCTGCGTTCACCCGCGCTCTGGGCGGGCCGGCACGTGCGATCGACGTCGGCTGGGTCGACGTCGATCTCGAGAAGGGCGGCGAGCGTCACGCCTTCGTCGTCATGGTGGGCTTCGGCATCGACGCGCACATGATCGCCGAGACCGACGACGACCTCAAGGACAAGGCGGGGTGGCTGGCCTACGTCGAGTCGCTCGGACGTGCCCTCGACGCGAGCGAGGTCGTGCCGTTCCACATAACGAAGGACGACGAACCGGCGCGCGACGAAAAGGGGCACACGCTCCTCATCGGCAACTGCGGCATGATCCAGGGCGGGATCACCCTCCTGCCCGACGCGGATCCGTCCGACGGCGAGCTCGACTACCTCGTGCTGAGCGCCGAGGGCGTCGGGGAGTGGGTCGGCACTCTCAAGACGATGGTGTGGGACAACGGACTGAAGAAGGTCTTCGACAGGGCTGCCGACACGGCGAGCACGGATGCCGTCAACCACGGTCGTGCGCGCAAGCTCGAAGTCACGCTGCCCGATGCCCGCGCGTTCGAGATCGACGGCGAGGAGATCGGCGAGACGCGCTCGTTCACGGTGAGCATCCAGCCCTCCGCGATCCGCGTGCGCTGACCGGAGACTCCCAGCCCCGCGCCGCCGGAGCCGGAGCCGGAGTAGACTGCGGAACGGATGTCCTGGACCCCGTCATCCGAGCGGCGCGGAGCGCGTCGCCGGTTCGACGACAGGGTCCCGTCATGTCCACCATCAATCCTCCGCTCGCCGTCCGTGCCACCGGGCGAACTGAGAACCCGTACACCGCGCTGTCGAAGGCGATCACCGCCAGCGGACTCATGCGCCGGCGCTATGGCTACTACTGGACGCGGCTCGTCGCCGCGCCCCTCGCGCTCGCCGCGCTGCTCGTCGCGTTCGTGCTGATCGGTGAGACGTGGTGGCAGCTCGTGACGGCCGCCGTGCTCGCGATCGCGTTCACGCAGGTCGCGATGCTCGGCCACGACGCGGCGCATCGACAGATCTTCCGATCCGGGCGCTGGAACGACTGGATCACGCTCGTCATCGGCAACCTGCTGGTGGGCATGAGCTATGGCTGGTGGCAGCACAAGCACACGATCCATCACGCGAACCCGAACAAGATCGGATCCGATCCCGACATCGATCTGCCGGTCATCGCGGTCACCGCCGATCAGGCGGCACGTCGCCGCTCGGGGCCGCTGTCGTGGGTCATGGCTCATCAGGGCCTGTTCTTCTTCCCGATCCTGCTGCTCGAGGGCCTCTCGCTGCACGCCTCGAGCGTGCGGCGCGTCTTCTCGCGGGCGCCCCTGCGCCGTCGCACGGTCGAGACGATCTTCCTCGCTGTGCGGCTCGTCGGGCTGCCGCTGCTCGTCTTCATGGTGCTGTCGCCGGGCATCGCGTTCGCGTTCCTGGGCGTGCAGCTCGGCCTCTTCGGCGTCTACATGGGTATGGCCTTCGCGCCGAACCACAAAGGCATGCCCCTCGTGCCTGCGGGCGTGAAGCTCGACTTCCTCCGCCGGCAGGTGCTGATGAGCCGCAACATCCGCGGCAGTCGTCTGCTCGACACCGCGATGGGCGGTCTCAACTACCAGATCGAGCACCACCTGTTCCCGTCGATGCCACGGCCGCACCTGCGCGAGGCGTCGGGCATGATCGCCGCCTTCTGCCGCGATCACGACGTGACGTACACGCAGACCGGACTGTGGCAGTCCTACGGCATCGTCGTGAGATACATCAACCGGGTCGGGCTCGGTGAGCGCGACCCGTTCGAGTGCCCGCTTCTGCAGCATCGCTCGACGATCTAGGGTGTGACGCGTCCCGCGATGATCTCGGCCGCGACGGCCGCGAGCCGCGACTGCGTCGAGCGCGCATAGGAGCGGATGCGGGTGAACGCGGCATCCATGTCCAGCCCCTGCTTCTGCGCCAGGTACCCCTTCGCCTGCTCGATGAGCACGCGGCTGTCGAGCGCCCGCTGGAGCTGGGCTTGAGCGATTCCGGATTCCTCGACCAGCCGCTGCTGCAGAATGCTGATCGTCGCGATGTCGGCGAGAGCGCGCGCCGCCGCGGCATCCGGTGCGTTCAGTTCGCCGGTCTGCTCGCGGAACAGGTTGAGCGAGCCGAGCGTCGCATCGCGCAGTCGTAACGGGATCGAGTGGACGGATGCGAAGCCCCACGATCGAGCATCCTGTGCGAACGCGGGCCAGCGCTCGTCAGCACTGTCGAGATCCGCGACCGAGATGACGCGACCCGTCGCGACCGCCTCGACGCACGGCCCTTCGCCGACTCTCAACTGCATCAGCTCGAGGAGCTCGGTGCGATGGCTCGTGGAGGCGATGACCTCGAGCGTCCCGGTCGGGCCGCGGAGGAGAATCCCGGCCGCAGCCGCATCGAACAGGACGATGCATTCGTCGACGAGGTGCTGCAGCACGTCGACGACGTCGAAGTCATCCACGAGCGAGTCCGCGAGGGCGACGAACGTCCTGACGAGACGCTGCTCGCGCGTCAGCGCCGCCATGACGTCAGTGTAGAACCGGCTTCACTGCAGGCAGAACTCGTTCCCCTCGGGATCGGCCATCTGGTAGTAGTGCTCGGGCCACGGGCCCCACGACTGGTCCACCAGGCGCACCACCGAAGCCCCGAGCGCGACGAGGCGATCCTTCTCTGCCTCGAGCTCCTCGTTCGTCGGGGCGCGGCCGGGCGTCGCGCCGATGTCGAGATGGATGCGGTTGCGACCGCTCTTCTCCTCTGACGCGTGGTGGAAGAACAGTCGCGGACCTTCGCCCGCGGGGTCTTCGGCGAGACCGCGCTTGTTCAGATCGTCCTCCGTCAGCCCCGACGCGAGCAGCTCGGCCTTCAGCTCGCCTTCGAACCTCTGCTCGGGGTAGCCGAAGACGCCGCACCAGAAGCGCGCGAGCGCGACGGGATCGTTCGCATAGAACGTGATGTTGCCGAGTCCGGCCATGAGAAACCTCCTGCGCGTCAGTCTCGAGGATGCCTCGGACATCCCTTCCGCGCACGCCCGTTGACGTGCCCGGAGGGCTGCGCTACGCGGCGAGCTCGGCGGCCTTGCGCAGCCACGGAAGCGGATCCGACGCGTGGTAGACCCGCTCGACGGGCTCGATGTTGTCGAGGAACAGCTGGTAGATGAGCGCCTGGCGCAGCGCGCCGACGGGCTCGAGCAGCGCGAGGGCGCGCTCGGGGTCGCTGCCGGGTGCAGCCGTGCGCCAGGCCTCCATCCAGTGCGCCGTCGCGGCGGCGGAGGCCGTGGCATCCATCCTCTGCACGAAGGCGGGCACGTCGTGCAGCGGATGCCCCCACCCGCTGTCTCCCCAGTCCAGCAGCGTGAGCGACCCCGCAGTCCCGCGCAGGTTGCCGGGGTGGAAGTCACCGTGCACGAGCGTCTCCGGTATGCCGCAGTCCTCGACCGCTCGCGCCGTCGAGCCGAGTCCGTCGATGATCCGCTGCACGGTGCGACGGTGCTCCTGCGAGAGCTCGGGAGTCGCGTCGAGCGCGCGCTGCGCTCCCGGACCGAGATCGGCGACCGACCACGACGGCAGGTCGGGCAGCGACGAGCGCTCGACGTCGGACTGCATCGCGACGAGCAGGTCGATCATGCGCAGCGCGTCGGGCAACGACGGCTCGTACAGGTCGACACCGGGGATGTCCGCGAGCAGCGTGACGCCGTCGGCACGCGCGATCACGCGCGGCACCGGGTGACCGGCGAGTGCCTCGAGCACCGCGCCCTCGTGGGCGAAGAACGGCGGCACGGCCTTGAGCCACGCGCTGCCCGCGTCGGTGGGGAGCCGCCAGAGGCTCGAGAGGTTCCACGACCGCACCTGCACAGGAGCACCCGTGACGCGGACACCGGATGCCGCGAGCGCCGTCGTCGCCCAGTCCAGCTGAGCGGCGGGACCGCCCGGCTTCGCCCACGGCATCCGCAGTGGCTCATCGGCGAACAGCGTCGCATCGACCGGATCGAGCGCGAGCACCGGCTCCGCCGCGACCTCGGCGGCGTAGATCTGGTGGTGCAGGCCGCCGGACTTCACGGTCTCGGCGAGGCGCAGGATGACGACCTCGAGCCCCCACGCCTCGCGCGCCGCGGAGACGAGGGCCGCGGCATCCGTCCACCACGTCCCGTCGGCGAAATCGAGCGCGGGCGTGAGGCCTAGCGGCGTGCCGTCGTGCAGACACAGGGCGAGACGGATGCGGCGGGCACTCACGCCGTCACTGTATCTCCGACCCGGGCTCGCGGCGTCCGTGCGAGCTCACGCAGGGCCGAGCACGGCCGCGACGATGCGGGCGGCGTCGCCCGGCTCGCGAGGTGCGCGGCTGAGCGCGCGCAGCACGATCGCCCCGACGAGCGTCTCGCTGAGCTCTTCGAAGGGAGCGCCCGGCGTGAGGTTGGGCGCTGTGCCGATGGATGCCTCGAGCCGCCCGACGATCGACTCGGACCCGGCGAGGCTCTCGCGGATGCGTCGGCCGATGTCGGCGTTCTCGGCCGCGGCGGCGATGATCGAGCGCAGGAGCGTCTCGCCCTGCGGTTCGGCGAGAAGGGTCAGGACGGCGTCGACCCACGCGGTGAGGTCGGCGCGGATATCGCCGGTGTCGGGCGGCGCGAGGCGGTGGGGGAGCAGCATCCCCTCGACGAGGCATTCGGCCACGAGGGCGCTCTTCGACCCCCACCAGCGGTAGATCGTCTGCTTGCCGACAGCCGCTTCGGCGGCGATGCCCTCGATCGTCAGGTGGTCGTACCCCCGCGCGGCGAACTGGCGCGCTGTCGCCTCGAGGATCGCGAGCCGCACGCCTTCGCTGCGCACGGGGCCCGTGCGACGAGGGGGAGCGGCGGCGGTCATCCGGTCATCCTACGTCGTCTCGAGCGAGACGAGACGTTGCGTATCATCTAGGAGGACGATCGAAAGGGCACGACGTGGCCGAGCTGCTGTACCGACTGGGATCCTTCGCCGCGCGCCGCGCCTGGATCGTGATCTTCGGCTGGGTCGCGATCCTCGCGATCGCGGTCGGCGGATTCCTCATCGGGTTCAAAGGACTCACGTCGAGCTTCGACGTGCCGGGAACGGCGTCCGGCGACGTCATCTCCGAACTCGAGGACAAGCTGCCCGAGTACGGGGGAGCGGCAGGCACGGTCGTCTTCGCGACGGAGGACGGCTCCGCCCTCACCGCCGAGCAGCGGGCCGCGATCAGTGCGCTCGTCGCGTCGAGCGACGACCTGCCCGACGTGACCGACGTCATCGACCCCTTTTCGACCGAGCAGGAGCGCGCCGATCGTCAGCAGCAGATCGACGACGGCCGCACGCAGATCGAGGATGCCCGGGCGCAGCTCGACGCGGGCCAGGAGCAGCTGGATGCCGGAGTCGCCCAGCTCGACGCGGCACAGGCCCAGCTCGATCAGGCTCTGGCATCCGGGATCCCCGCCGACCAGCTCGCGCCGCAACAGGCGCAGATCGATGCGGGCAGGGCGCAGCTCGATGCCGAGCAGACGAAGATCGACGACGGGCGAGCGGAACTCGAGATGCAGAGCGCCCAGCTCGAGCAGGGCGCCGAACTGCTGAGTCTGGCCGACGGCATCCGGGTCGTCTCGGAGGACGGGTCCACGGCCCTCGTCAACGTCGCGTTCAGCGAGCCGCGCCTCGAGCTGCAGGAGGCCTCGAAGCAGGCCGTCGTCGAGCACTTCGAGTCAGAGCCGATCGACGGGGTCGAGGTGTCGTTCTCGACCGAGATCTCGCAGGGCGTTCCGCAGATCCTCGGCGTCGGAGAGGTCGTGGGTGTCGCGCTCGCAGGCGTCATCCTCATCGTGATGCTGGGCTCGCTGCTCGCGGCATCCTTCCCCCTCATCACCGCCATCCTCGGCGTCGCGGTCGCGGCGCTCTCGACCCTCGCCTTCTCGGGCGTCGTGCAGATGGCCTCGGTCACGCCCGTCCTGGGCGTCATGCTCGGCCTCGCGGTCGGTATCGACTACGCGCTCTTCATCATCTACCGCCATCGCAAACAGCTGCTGCAGGGCGTCGAGGTCACCGACTCGATCGCCCTCGCGAACGGCACGGCCGGCAACGCCGTCGTCTTCGCAGGATCCACGGTCATCATCGCGCTGTTCGCCCTCAACGTCACGGGCATCCCGTTCCTCGGTCTCATGGGGACGGTCGGCGGCATCGCCGTCGCGATCGCCGTGCTGATCGCGATCACCCTCACGCCGGCGCTGCTGGGGGCTGCGGGCACGCGGATCCTCTCGCGCCGAGCGCGGGCGAAATTGGCGACGGATGCGGTGGCCCCGCCCGCCGTGAAGCCCATGCCCACGTGGCGTGCGGTCGTGACCTCGCTCGTCGCGGTGCTCGCGCTGCTCGTCATCGCGATCCCGTCGCTGTCGATGCGCCTCGGGCTGCCCGACGGTTCGTCGGAACCCGCGGACTCGTCGGCCTACCAGGCGTTCACGACGACGGCGAAGGCCTTCGGCGAAGGCGCGAACGGAACGCTGCTCGTGACGGCGGAGCTGTCGGGAGGCCAGAGCGACGACGAGATCCTCGCTGCGCAGCTCGAGATCGCGCGTCTGCTCGCGGGCGAGGACGATGTCGTGGCGGTCGCTCCGATCGCCGTGTCGGACGACGGCGAGCTCGCCGCCTTCCAGGTCGTGCCGGCGGAAGGTCCGACGAGCGAGTCCACCGACGCGCTCGTGCGCGACCTGCGCGGTCTCGAGTACGGCGGCGAACCGCTCGGCGTCGCGGGTCAGGCGGCGATCAACATCGACATCTCCGAAGCGCTCGCCGACGTGCTGCCGCTCTACCTGTCGGTCGTGATCGGCCTGTCGTTCCTCATCATGATCATGGTGTTCCGCTCGCTGCTCGTGCCGCTCATCGCGACGGGCGGGTTCATCCTGTCGCTGTTCGCGACCTTCGGCGCGATCACGGCGGTGTTCCAGTGGGGGTGGGGTGCCGAGGTCTTCGGGATCCACAGCACCGGGCCTGTGCTGAGCTTCCTGCCCGTGATCCTCGTCGGCATCCTATTCGGGCTCGCGATGGACTACCAGCTCTTCCTCGCGACCGGCATGCGCGAGGCGTACGTGCACGGCTCGCCCGCGCGACTCGCCGTCGCGCAGGGCTTCCGGGCGGGCCGAAGCGTCGTCATCGCGGCAGGGCTCATCATGGTCGCCGTGTTCTCGGGCTTCATCACGTCGGAATCCACCATCATCAAGTCACTCGGCTTCGGGCTCGCGCTCGGCATCCTGCTCGACGCGTTCCTCGTGCGGATGCTGCTCATGCCGGCGCTCATGCACCTGCTCGGTCGCTCGGCGTGGTGGCTGCCGAAATGGCTGGACCGGGTCATCCCGAACGTCGACGTCGAAGGCGCGAACCTGGAGCGCACGCACCCGCCGCACCACACCTCGTGAGTGTCGGTCGGCCGTGACAGGATGACGGCATGCCGGAGTCTCCCGAGGTGCAGGCGCTCGCCGAGTTCCTGGACGATCGTGCGCGCGGTCGCACGATCACGGGGGTCGACGTGCTCGAGTTCCGCGCGATCAAGACCCGCGCGGCGCCGCCGGAGTCGCTCGTCGGCGCCGAGATCACGGGCGCGGAGCGCTACGGCAAGCACCTCGACCTCGCGGTCGGCGGGCGTCACCTCGGCATCTCGCTCGGCCGGCACGGATGGGCGCGGTGGTCCCAGGGTCGTGAGGATCCACCCGAGGGCGCGCCCCCCGCACTCGCGACGCTGTCGCTCGACGACGGCGCGGAGCTGTCGTTGACGGATGCCGGCAACTGGATCTCGCTCGGCCTCTTCGTCGTCGATCAGCCCCGTGACGTGCCGGCAGTCTCGAAACTCGGCCTCGATCCCGCCGATCCCGAGTTCACGCAGGCCGACCTCGACGCGGTGGTCATCGGACGCCGCAAGCAGCTCAAAGCGGTCCTGCAGGAGCAGGAATCGCTCGCCGGCATCGGCAACGCGTACTCCGACGAGATCCTGCATCTGGCGAAGCTGTCGCCCGTCGTGCATGCCGCGGCTCTCGACGAGCGTGAGCGAGGCCGCCTGTTCGACGCGACGACGTCGACGATCAGCGGTGCCATCGCCGCACGCCGGGGCATTCCGATCGATCAGCTCAAGGCCGCGAAGGTCGCTGCGATGCGCGTGCACGGCCGGACGGGCGAGGTCTGCTCCGTCTGCGGCGACACCGTGCGCTCCTTCTCGTTCGGCAGCACGACGGCCGAGTACTGCCCCACGTGCCAGACCGACGGCGCGCTGCTGGGCGCCGACGCCTGATCGCGCGAGTAGCATGTCGGTATGACGACTTCGCCCCTCACCACGCCCACGACCGTCCAGCCCGTCGGCGATGACAAGAACCTGCTGACCGTCGTGGAGAGCTCGTCGTCGTGCTGCGGCGGGGGCTCCTGCAGCACCGTCTGACCCGTACGACGCCCGTCATGACCGACGAGCAGCTCCTCAAGCCCTCTGTCACGAGGGTCCTGCAATCCGAAGAGGCCGTCTACGGCCTCATCCTCGTCTCGGGGATGATCGTCGTCAGCGGCAGTGCGACCGGCTCCTCGATCAACGCGTTCCTCACCGTCGTCGTGACGGTGATCGTGTTCTTCCTCGCGCACATCTTCGCGGGGTCGCTCGCGCGCCTGGCCGCGACCGAGGGCGCCGCCGGATTCTGGCCTTCCGTGCGGGCATCCGTCCGTCACTCCGTCGGAATGCTCGTCGCCACCGTCCCGGCGCTCGTGATCCTGCTGCTCGGCGCCACGAAGGCGGTCGACGACGACACCGCCATCTGGACGGCGCTCATCTTCGACGCGGTGCTCCTGGGCCTGCTCGGCTGGTTCGCCGTCGCGCGCTGGACGACCAGGGTCTGGCCGCGCTTCGTCAGCGCGATCGTCACCTCGGCGTTCGGATTCATCCTGGTCGCGCTGAAGGCCTTCATCCACCACTGAACGCCGGTCAGCGGCGCGTGGATGTCAGCAGTGCATCGACGAGCCCCGGTGTGAGACCCGGAACGTCGTCGACCGGCACCGCGAGCGCCTGCAGCGTGCGGCTGAAGAAGTTGCGCGCACCGGCTGCCAAGGCGATGTCGACGATCTCGCGGTCGGTGAAGCCGGCGTCGCGGAGCGACCGACTGTCGGCGTCCGTCATCGCCGACGCATCCGTCGACAGTCGCTCGGCGAAGCGCACCACTGCGGCATCGGAAGCGCTCAGCCCTGAATGATCGCCGCGCGCGAGGGCGGCGAGCGTGTCTTCATCGAGCACCCCCTCGCGCAGAGCGCGGCGCCCGTGCGCGAGCAGGCAGTGGGCGGAGCCGAGAGCGCGGGCGGCGCCCAGCGTGGCGAGTTCGTAGGTGCGGAGGCCGAGCGACTGCGCCAGCGAGCTCGTGATCGCGTCGAAGAGCTCGTGCACCTCGGGGTCGATCTCCATCGCCTGCGTGTGGCGATACACGAAGCCGTCACCGCGGAGGTCGTCGTGGTACTTCGCCGCGACGTGCGGGTCGCTCTCGGCCGTGGGCGGTGTGACGATCATCGGGTGCTCCTCGCTCGGGTGCGGGTCGGCCAGGGCTCAGCCTGGCACACGCCCGCACCCGCCACGAGGGGGTGGACCGATGCGCTGATACGTCAGTGGCCGATCGGCGCGCCCTCGATCTCGCCGTCGACCGGCTTCCGGACGAACAGGCCGAGCACGACCGCGGCCGATGCGATGCAGGCACCGACGAAGAACGCCGCGTGGACGCCTTGCGCGCTCGCCAGAACGGGGTCGGTTCCGTTGCCGACGGCGGCCGCCGCGGTGACGGACATGAGTGTGACGAACAGGGCGGTGCCGGCGGCGCCCGCGACCTGCTGCACCGTGCCGACGACGGCACTTCCGTGCGGGTACAGCTTGCGGGGGAGCGAGCCGAGCGCCGACGTCATCAGCGGAGTGAAAGTGAGGCCCAGACCGAGGTTGAGGACCAGGTAGACGACGACGATCCACCAGACCGGTGTGCCCTCGTCGAACGTGGTCATGCCCCACAGGGAACCGGCGGCGATCACGAGTCCGGGGATGACGAGCGGGGTCGGACCGAACCGGTCGAAGAGGTTGCCGACGATGGGGGCCATCACACCCATGAGGATGCCGCCGGGCAGCAGCATCAGCCCGACGGTCAGGGTGCCGAGTCCGAGCACCTGCTGCAGGTAGATGGGCAGGAGGATGAGCGAACCGAAAAGCGCGGCGAAGACGACGGCGACCAGAACGACGGCGAGACTGAAGGTCTTGCTCTTGAACGTGCGGAGATCGAGGAGTGCGCCGTCGGTCTTCTGCAGCTTCAGCTGACGGAGGACGAACAGGACGAGCGCGACGGCGCCGACGACAAGCGGGATCCAGACCGGCACGGCTGCATGACCGGATGCAGACTCGCCGATGCTGCTCAAGCCGAAGATCAGTCCACCGAAGCCCAGCGCGGAGAGCACGACGGAGAGCATGTCGAAGCGCGCGTGCGGATCGGTCTCGGTGACGTTTCGCACCCAGATGGCGCCGAGCGCGATGGAGAGCAGAGCGATCGGGAACATGATCCAGAAGATCGCGTGCCACGTCAGCGTCGAGAGGATGAGGCCGGACACCGTCGGGCCGATGGCAGGTGCCACGGCGATGACGATGGTGATGACGCCCATCATGCGACCGCGGTGAGACGCCGGCACGATGTTGAGCACTGTCGTGAACAGCAACGGCATCATGACACCGGTCCCGGAGGCCTGGATGACGCGGCCGGCGAGGAGGAACGGGAAGCTCGGAGCGAGCGCGGCGACGAGGGTTCCGAGCGCGAAGAGCGACATCGCCGCGAAGAAGACCTGGCGGATCGTGAAGCGGGACAGCAGGAACCCGGTCAGCGGGATGACGATGGCCATCGTGAGGAGGAATCCGGTCGTGAGCCACTGACCCGTGGAAGCGGTGATGCCGAGATCTTCCATGATGGGCGTGAGAGCAACGCCCATGGTCGTCTCGTTCAGGATGACGACGAACGCGGCGACGACGAGAAGTGCGATGACCGGCCCGGTGCGGGTGACGTTCTGCGCGGGGATGCTACCCGTCGAGGGGTGGATGTCGGTCGCGGCCATAGGTCGTCTCCTCAGGGCTCGGGTGGTGCACGAACAGCGCCACCCGAGGATGGCAAGCTTTCAGACTAACGGCGGGGTGGGGCATCCCATTCCCGAATGCCGTGAAAACATTCGCGTATGGCTGGATCCGGACCCCGCTCGACCGTCGTGCTCCGCTCGATCGTCGCGCTCGTCGCGGGTATCGCCGCGGCGATCGTCGTGAGCCCGCTGCTCGGCATCGCCGCCGGACTGCTGGCGGGGTGGTCGACGCTGTGCCTCGTGTCGGTGATCTGGATCACGATCATCGTGTGGCCGATGACGGGGGCCGAGACGCGGCGGCACGCGAGCGCCGAGGATCCCGGCCGCCCGGCTGCGCGTCTCGTCGCGCTCGTGGGCAGCACCGCGAGTCTCGCGGCGGTCTTCGTCGTGCTCTACCAGACGGGGATCGAGTCCGATCTCGAGTCGTACGTCCTGGCGGCGATCGCGTTCGTGAGCGTCGCCTCGTCGTGGGGGCTGATCCAGGTCGACTACGCCTTGCGCACCGCGCGGGTCTACTACTCCGACCCCGTCGGAGGCATCGACTTCAACGAGGGCGACGTCGACCCGAGCTATTCGGACTTCTACTACTTCTCACTCGGCGTCGGCATGGGCTACCAGGTGGCCGACACGAACGTGAAGAGCAGTCAGATCAGGCGCACGGTGACGGCGCAGGCGCTCATCGCCTACCTGTTCGGTGCCGTCATCATCGGCACCGTGGTCAATCTCGTGCTCGACCTCGGATGACCGCTACTGCTGGTCGAGCGACTCGTCCTCGACGGGGAGGTCCCACTTCTCGGAGCCGATCGCGTCGGTCGGCGCCGCGGTCGCCTCGTTCTCTTCGACGATCTTCGGGAGCGGGTTGAGAAGCTCGTCCTCGGGGATCGCCTTGAGTTCGTCGATCTCGTCGCGGAGCTCGGCGAGGTCGCTGCCGTCGTGGGCGGGGGTCTCGGGAGTCGAAGTCATGCCCTCAGCCTAGCCCCGGCACCGCTCGGGCTGATTAGGCTCGGGCCATGAGCATGGGCGGCCGAGGCGGAGCAGGCGGCGGCTTCCGCGGCGTCGACATCGAGGCGCAGAAGAAGCTCAACGCCGAGGCCCCGAAGATCGCGCACCTGGGCCGACGTGTCGTGGTGCTCTTCCGCCCGTACACGTGGCGCATCGCCTGGACCGCGTTCCTCGTCATCGCCGGCGCGGCGATCGCCGTCATTCCGCCCCTCCTCGTGCAGCGGATCTTCGACGATGCGCTCTTCCCCACAGACGGCGGCGGTGTCGACCTTCCGCTGCTGTGGCGGCTCGTCGTGCTCATGATCGCGCTGTTCCTGCTGTCGGCCGCCCTCGGGGTCGGGCAGACGTGGCTCACCTCGACGGTCGGCAATCAGGTCACCGGCGATCTGAGGGTGAAGCTCTTCGACCACCTGCAGGCCATGGAGCTCGGCTTCTTCACACGGACGAAGACCGGCGTCATCCAATCCCGCCTGCAGAACGACGTCGGCGGCGTCGCGGGAGTGCTGACCAACACCGTCACGAGCATCCTGGGCAACGTCGTCACCGTCATCGCGTCGCTCGTCGCGATGATCATCATCGACTGGCGGCTGACCCTCATCGCCGTCGTGCTGATGCCGTTCCTCGTGCTCGTCCAGCGACGAGTCGGCCAGGTGCGCGCGCGCATCGCGGGCGAGACGCAGGAGTCGCTGTCGGAGCTCACGTCGATCACGCAGGAGACCCTGAGCGTGTCGGGCATCCTGCTCTCGAAGTCGTTCAACCGTCAGCGCACCGAGTCGGCCCGCTACGCCGACGAGAACCGCAATCAGGTGCGTCTGCAGGTGCGCCGCGCCATGAGCGGTCAGGGCTTCTTCGCGGTCGTGCAGGTGCTCATGGCGAGCGTGCCCGCCGTCATCTACCTCGTCGCGGGGTATCTCATCACGGGCGGCACCGACATGATCACGGCGGGCACGATCGTCGCGTTCACGACGGTGCAGGCGCGGCTGCTCATGCCGCTCATGGGTCTGATGCGCGTCGCGCTCGACCTGCAGACCTCCGCCGCGCTGTTCGCCCGCATCTTCGAGTACCTCGACCTCGTGCCGGCGATCGAGGACTCGCCGGCGGCGATCCCGGTCGCGAAGGCGCCCGGTCCGCTCGGGCGGATCGAGTTCCGCGACGTGGTCTTCCGGTATCCGGATGCCGCGGCTGACGCCAGGCCGACGCTGCGCGGTGTCAGCTTCACGGCGGAGCCCGGCCAGCACGTCGCGTTCGTCGGCCCCTCGGGGGCAGGCAAGACGACGGTGCTGTACCTCACCCCGCGCATGTACGAGGCGTCCGGCGGATCCGTCCTCTTCGCGGGCGCCGACGTGCGCGAGCTGACGCAGGAGTCGATCATCGACAGCGTCGGGATCGTTTCGCAGGAGACGTATCTGTTCCACGCGACGATCCGCGAGAACCTGCTCTACGCGAAGCCCGAGGCGACGGATGCCGAGCTCGAGGACGCGTGTCGTGCTGCCAACATCCACCACATCATCGAGGGTTTCGAGCGCGGCTACGACACCGTCGTCGGCGAGCGCGGCTACCGTCTGTCGGGCGGCGAGAAACAGCGGATCGCGATCGCGCGCGTGCTGTTGAAGGATCCGCCCGTCCTGCTCCTGGACGAGGCGACGTCGGCACTCGACACGGTCTCCGAGCGCGTCGTGCAGGAGGCGCTGGATGCCGCGGCCCGCGGCCGTACGACGCTCTCGATCGCGCACCGGCTCTCGACGGTCATCGCGGCCGACGTCATTCACGTCGTCGAGGCCGGTCGGATCGTCGAATCGGGAACGCACTCGTCGCTCCTGGCCGAAGGCGGGCTCTACGCCGAGCTCGCGGCGCAGCAGCTCGCGGCATCCCGCATCCTCGAGGTCGAAGCGGCCGACCCGCCGCCCGCGCTGCCCGATCGCCGTGCCGACCGCGCGCCCGCCGGACCGGCGCTGGAGCTCGCGGTCACGGTGCCCATCGCGGTGCCCGAATCCCGCGTCTGGACGACTCCCGGCCTCCCCGAGAACTGACGGGTCGGCTACCAGTCCAGCGCGGGCGCGATGACGGATGCGAGGGGCAGGGGCGAGCGCGCCGCGAGGGCGCGGACGAAGGTCCCGAGCTCGGCCCGGTAGGCGGGATCGGGATGGGTCTCGGCGATAGCGATCAGCGGCGGCAGATCGAGGCGCTGGATGAGACGGATGCGGGATGCCACGGCACCCGCTTGGCCCGCGGCATCCAGGATCTCGATTCCCCCTGTCAGCGCCTCGAGATAGTCGCGGAGCACCGGCAGCGCATCCTTGCGCTGCGTGATCGAGGTGCCTTCGGCGCGCTCGCGCCACTCCACGACCACCTCGGGGATGACGTCGAAAGCGTGGGCGCGTGTGTACAGCAGCTGCGCGACCAGCTGGTCCTCGTAGGTCTTGCCGAGTGGGAACCGCACCTCGCGCCACAGCTCCGTGCGGGAGGCCTTGGACCACGCGACGATGTTGCCCGAGGCATCCGGATGCTCCGTCAAGTTCGTGGCGTCGCGCGCGGGGTCCGTCGCCGCCGCGACCCACGGCTGCACCTCGCCGGGAGCGTACCCGCCGCGACCGTCGGGCCGGAGGCGCACGTACGCGCCGGCCACGAGGTCGCTGCCCGTCCGTTCGAGGGTGCCGACGAGGTTCTCGATCGCGGTGGGAGTCATGACGTCGTCGGCGTCGAGGAAGCCGACGTAGGGCGTCGTGACCAGGTCGAGGCCCGTGTTGCGCGCGGCGCTCAGTCCCTGCTGCAGGTCGTGATGCACGACCTGCACGCGCGCATCGGCGGCGGCCGCGGCCTCGAAGATCGCGCCCGTGCCGTCTGTGGATCCGTCATCGACGAGGACGGCGGTCCAGTCGGTGCGGGTCTGACGGCGGAGCGACTCGATCGCCTCGCCCGCGTAGCGGACGACATCGAACCCCGGCACGATGACGGTGATCGCGGGGGAGGATGCCACGGCCCGATCCTATGCGCGGCGCACGGGGTCGGGGCCGTCAGCCGGTGACGGCGGCGACCGACGCCTCGACGGCCGCCGCGAGCATCGCCGGATCGAACGACGCGTCGTGCGCGAACGTGAAGCGCACGGCGGTCTGCGCCACTTCGGGTCGAACGCCCATCGCGGTCAGCACGTGCGAGGGCTCGTCGCTCCCCGCAGCGCACGCCGAGCCGCTCGACGAGACGACGCCGCGGCGTTCGAGCTCCAGCAGCACGGCTTCGCCGCTCACACCCTCGAAGGTGAAGCTCGCAGTGCCCGGCAGACGGTGGACGGGATCGCCCGTCAACCGTGCCCGGGGCACGCGGCCGAGCGCGTCGGCGATGAACGCGTCGCGCAGTGCCGAGACGCGGACGGATGCCTCGGCGCGCTCGCTCTCGGCGAGGTCGAGCGCCACGGCCAGGCCGACGGCGCCGGCGACGTCCTCCGTACCGCTGCGGCGCCCGCGCTCCTGGCCGCCGCCGTGCAGGAGCGGCTCGAGAGGGACGCGCCCGCGGACGGCGAGCGCACCGGTCCCCTTCGGCGCGCCGAGCTTGTGGCCCGCGATCGAGATCGCGTCGGCGCCGGTGTCGCGCAGCGCGAGCCAGCCCGCGGCCTGCACGGCGTCGAGATGGACCGGGATGCCACGCCCATGCGCTGCAGCGGCGAGGGCCGCGGCATCCTGAATCGTCCCCACTTCGTTGTTGGCGAATCCGAACGAGACGAGCGCCGTGTCGTCGCGCAACGACTGCTCGAGCGCCTGGGTCGTCAGCCGGGCCACGTGATCGACGGGCGCGAGCGTGACGTCGAACCCGTGCAGGCGTGCGAGGTAGTCCGCCGACTCGAGGATCGACTCGTGCTCGATCGGTGTCGTGACGACATGCCGCTTGCCGTGGGCGGCGAGCGCGATGCCCTTCACGGCGAGGTTGTTCGCCTCGGTGCCGCCCGACGTGAAGACGACGTCGGATGCCCGCATCCCGAGCACACGCGCGACGCGCGACCGCGCATCGGCCAGAGCTCCCGCCGCCGCTTCGCCCACCGTGTGGTGGCTCGAAGGATTGCCGAACCATCTCGTGTAGTACGGCAGCATCGCCTCGAGCACTTCGGGACGCACGGGCGTCGTCGCGGCACTGTCGAGGTAGAGCATGCTCATGGTTGGTCGATGCGGACGTCGAGCCCCAGATCGAGCGCGCGGGCGGAGTGGGTGAGCGCGCCGACCGAGACGACGTCCACCCCCGTCTCGGCGATCGCGCGGACCGTCTCGAGGGTGACGCCGCCGGACGCCTCGACGACGGCGCGGCCCGCGACCTGGGCGACCCCCGTTCGCAGGTCGTCGAGCGAGAAGTTGTCGAGCATGATGGTGCCGATGCCCGCGGCGAGCACGGGCTCGATCTGATCGAGGCGGTCGACCTCTACCTCGATGTGGGTCGTGTGGGGGAGGCGATCCTTGGCCGCGCGGAGCGCGTCTGTCACCGAGGAGCCGCCGAGCACGGCGAGGTGGTTGTCCTTCGCCATGACGGCGTCGGACAGCGAGTGACGGTGGTTGCGCCCGCCGCCGTCGACGACCGCGTGCCGTTCGAAGGCCCGGAGCCCAGGGGTCGTCTTGCGCGTGTCGGCGATGCGCGTGCCGGTGCCCGCGACCTCGGCCACGTAGCGCGCGGTGAGCGTCGCGATGCCGCTCATGCGCTGGACGAAGTTCAGCCCGATGCGCTCGGCTGTGAGGAGGGACCTGGCCGGGCCGCTCACGACCGCCAGCACGGTTCCGGGCCCGAAGGCCTCGCCGTCCGCGGTTGCGAGCCGAACGTCGACGCGGGTGTCCGTCAGGCGGAATGCGGCGGCGAACACCTCGCCACCGCTGAAGATCCCCGCTTCGCGCGCGACGAGCTCCGCCGTCGCCGTCGCGGTCTCGGAGATGAGGTACTCGCTCGTCAGATCGCCCCACGGCGCGTCCTCTTCGAGCGCGGCGGCGACGACGCGGTCGATCACGGCACGGGTGAGCATCAGGCGTGCGCCTTCGCGAAGTAGTCCCGCTGGACGTCGTCGATCCACCAGCGCGCGGGCATGGAGCCGGAGGGATAGGGATTCGCCGCGAGCACGTCGTCGATCGTGACCGTGCCGGCCAGTGCGTCGGCGACCGTGGGCGGATGCTCGTCCGAGCGGAAGTGCGCACCCACCGATGCCGTTCGCAGCAGCGCCGCGTCGACGAGCGCGATCGCGACGGTGAGCAGGTTCTCGTCCTCGAGCTCGGCCTCGGTGCGGGGTGCGCGGTCCTGCCTGCTCCAGGCGTCGAGCGTCGACGCTGCGGAGCGCAGGCCCGCGGCATCCCGCACGAGGCCCGCGTGCTCCCACATGAGCTGCTGCAGAGCGTGCCGTGAGAACGGCCCGACGACCGACGGCGTCCGGCGCCAGCCGGGCTCGACGGCGCTGGGGACCGTTTCGGGCGTGGCCGGCGTCGGCCAGATTCCGGATGCCGCGTCGGCCGCGATCGCGTCACCTGCGCGCGCGCCGAAGACCGCTCCTTCGAGGAGGGAGTTGGATGCGAGGCGGTTCGCGCCGTGCACTCCCGTGCGCGCGACCTCGCCGACCGCGTACAGACCGGGGATCGACGTGCGCCCGTGCAGGTCGGTCGTGACGCCGCCCATGAGGTAATGCGCCGCGGGGGTCACGGGGATCGGCTCGCGCGCCCAGTCGAGTCCTCGTGCCCGCACGGCGGCGTCGATCGTGGGGAACCGCTTCGCGAGGAAGGCCCGGGTCTCGGCCTCGGTGGGACGCAGGTGCGTCGCGTCGAGGAAGACGGGCCGGCCGTCCTGGAGCTCCATCCGGTGCGCGATCGCGCGGGCGACGACATCGCGCGGAGCGAGCTCGCCGTCGGGGTGCGCGTCGAACGCGAACCGGCGCCCGTGCTCGTCGACGAGGGTCGCGCCCTCGCCGCGCACGGCCTCCGAGACGAGGAACGCGTCGCCCGCGCCCAGGATCGTCGGGTGGAACTGGAAGAACTCGAGGTCCTGCACGACGGCGCCGGCGCGCAGCGCCGCGGCGATCCCGTCGCCCGTCGCCACCGGCGGGTTCGTCGTGTGCGCGTACAGCTCGCCGGCGCCGCCGGTCGCCAGGACGACGGCATCCGCCTCGATTGTCTCGCGGACTCCCGTCGCGTCGGGCCCGTCGCCGACGAGCAGCTCGACACCGCTCACCCGGCGGGCGTCGCGAGCCCGGAGGTTTTCGTCGAACCCGGCGTCCTCGAGCCCCGGCTCGACCGGATCGCTCGGGTTCGCGTCTGCCATGAGGAGATCGACGAGGAACGCGTGCTCGATGACCCGCACATCGCTCGCGCGCAGGCGCGCGACGAGGGCCTTCTCGATCTCGGTCCCGGTGGCATCGCCCCCGGCGTGGAGGATCCGCGGATAGGAGTGCGCCGCCTCGAGGCCCTTGATGTAGGCGCCGTCGTCGCCGCGATCGAACACGACGCCGATGTCGACCAGTTCCTGGATGCGCGTGGGTCCCTCTTCGACGAGCACGCGCACCGCTTCGGGGTCGCTCAGGCCCGCGCCCGCGACGAGCGTGTCGCGGATGTGGTCCGCGGCCCGGTCGTCGGCGAACATGACGCCCGCGATGCCGCCCTGCGCGAAGCGCGTGTTGGCGTGGTCGAGCACGTCCTTCGTCACGAGCGTCACGCGGCAGCCGCGCTCGACGGCGTGCAGCGCGACGGTCAGGCCCGCGATGCCCGAGCCCACGACGACGGCGTGGACGGCACCCGTGTCCCGATTCGCCTCGGAATGGATGCCGGGTAGCGGCGTGTCGTGGGACACGAAGCGCTCAGAAGGGGACGCGCTCATGAGGCGTTCGTCCAATCGCTCGGACGCGCCTCGGGCGGCTTCGCGGCGAGCATCCGCTCGAGCGCGAGACGCGCGGGCTCGGCGACGTCGTCGGGCACGACGATGCGGTTGCGCACCTCGCCGTCGACGAGACCCTCGAGCACCCACGCGAGGTAACCCGGGTGGATGCGATACATCGTCGAGCACGGGCAGACGACCGGGTCGAGGCAGAAGATCTCGTGCTGCGGGTTGTCCGCCGCGAGGCGCTGCACGAGGTTGACCTCGGTCCCGATCGCGAAGGTGGTGGGCTCGGTCGCGCCCTCGATCGCGCGGCGGATGTAGTCCGTCGAACCTGATTCGTCCGCGGCATCCACCACCGCCATGGGGCACTCGGGGTGCACGATGACCCGTACGCCGGGGTGCTCCGCCCGCGCCTTGTCGATCTGATCGACCGAGAACCGGCGGTGCACCGAGCAGAAGCCGTGCCACAGGATGACCCGCGCGTCGTCGAGCTCTTGCGCCGACGAGCCGCCGAGCGGCTTGCGCGGGTTCCACATCGGCATCTGCTCGAGGGGCACGCCCATGGCCTTCGCGGTGTTGCGTCCGAGGTGCTGATCGGGGAAGAACAGCACGCGGCGGCCGCGGGCGAACGCCCACTCGAGCACCGTCCGAGCATTCGACGACGTGCACACGATGCCGCCGTGGCGACCGACGAAGCCCTTGATCGCGGCCGAGGAGTTCATGTAGGTGACCGGGATGACGGGCACCAGGCCGTCGGCGTCCACGGCATCCATGTCTCCGTAGACGTCCTCGAGCTGCTCCCAGCACTCCTCGACCTGATCGATGTCGGCCATGTCGGCCATCGAGCAGCCGGCCGCGAGGTTGGGCAGGATGACGGACTGCTGCGGCTGCGACAGCAGGTCGGCGGTCTCTGCCATGAAGTGCACGCCGCAGAAGACGATCGCCTCGGCGTCGGGGTGTTCGAGCGCCGCGTTCGCGAGCTGGAACGAGTCGCCCACGTAGTCGGCGTGCCGCACGACCTCTTCGCGCTGGTAGAAGTGGCCGAGCACGACGGCGCGGTCGCCCAGCGCCGCCTTCGCCGCGACGATCCGTGCGTCGAGCTCTTCGGGCGAGGCGTCGCGGTAGGACTGCGGGAGCTCGCCCTGGCGCGGTGAGCCGGTCGGGATGACGTCGCCCATCGACGACCCCGGCCCGTAGCCGGGTCGGTCGTCGAACGTCCACGGACCGGCGGCGAGGTCGGTGTTGCAGGTCTCGGCCGTCGATGCACCATCGACGATCGCCTGGATGGCGTGGTCGACGGACGGATCGGTCGGCCGAGGCTGGAGCGTGATGGCGGTCATGACGACCCCTTTCGGACGAAGCCTGCGAGCGGGCCCAGATCGGCGAGCTCGACGTCACGGTTGTAGCGGTAGAGGCGGGCGGGCCGGTGACTGCCCGTGCGGAAGCGGTCGGTCGGCAGGAGCGTGCCGGAGCCTTCGACCTGGCGACGGAAGTTCGCCGGGTCGAGGCGTCGGCCGAGGATCGACTCGTACACTTCGCGCAGCTCGGCGAGGGTGAACTCGTCGGCGAGCAGGCCGTGCGCGATGCGGCTGTAGCCGACCTTGTTGCGCAGGCGCCAGAGCGCGTACTCGACGATCTCGTTGTGGTCGAAGGCGAGGCGGGGCAGGGATGCCGCATCGAACCACTCGACGTTCTCGAGATCCTTGGAGCCCTCGACCTCGTCCGGGCGCAGAAGTGCCCAGTAGACGATCGATACGACGCGGGTCGGGGAGCGATCGACGGCACCGAACGCGTACAGCTGCTCGAGGTAGCTCGGGGCGAGGCCCGTCGTCTCGCCGAGAGTGCGCGAGGCCGCGGCATCCAGGCTCTCGGCGATGTCGAGCCATCCGCCGGGAAGCGCCCACAGGCCCTCGTGCGGATCACGGGTGCGCCGCACGAGCGGCAGCACGACCGTCGAGCAGTCGCTGCCGGGATCGCGCCGCAGCGAGAAGATGACGGTCGACACGGCGACACGCGTCACGTCCTCGGCGGCGGAAGCGGCGGAGGCGAGGGATGCGGTGGCTGTTCGTGTCATGGTGACTCTAACTCTCGAGTCGATCTTATAGTCAGGACGACCAGAAGGCAAACCGCTCGCGGGTCACGGCGCGGACGCAGAGGTTCGTCGTCTACGCTGGCGCGGCGGAGTGAAGGGGGCTGGATGCTGATCGTCGACGTGCTCGTCATCGTGATCCTCGTCCTCGCGCTCGTCTCGGGGCTCGCACGCGGGTTCTTCGCGAGCATCGGAACCCTCCTGGGACTCGTCGCGGGCGGTGCTGCGGCGTTCTGGCTGACACCGCTCGTGAGTGCATGGGTGCCTTCGCCCGGCTGGCGCACGGTCGCCGTGCTCGTCACGGTGGGCGGTCTCCTCGCGGTCGGCGCGGCGATCGGCACGGCGATCGGCTCGGCGCTGCGCGGGGGAGCCGAGAAGCTGCGGCTCGGCGTCGTCGACCGCCTCGTCGGGGGTGTCGCCGGTGTCGTCATCGCGGCCCTGTCGATCGTCCTCGTCGCTCCGGCTGTCACGGCCATCGGTATGCCGGGAGTCTCGTCCGCCGTCGCTTCCTCGCGTGTCATCCAGACGATCGACGTCTTCACGCCGCCGTTCGTCGATTCGGCCCTCGCCGAGCTGCGCTCCACCGTGCTCGACGACGGGCTTCCGCAGCTCGGCGATCTGCTGGCGCCCGACACCTCCGTCGAGCCCGCGCCGCCCGTCGTCCTCGACGACCCGGCGCTGCAGACCGCAGGCGCATCGGTCGCGCGGGTGTCGGGCACCGCGTTCTCCTGCGGGCGCAGCTTCACGGGCAGCGGATTCGTCGTGAGCGCCGATCGGATCGTCACCAACGCGCACGTCGTCGCGGGTGTCGAGACCCCCGTCGTCGAGCTGCCCGGTCTGGGTGCGCGCGAGGGCCGGATCGTCTACTTCGATCCCGAGGACGACCTCGCCGTCATCGCGGTGGACGACCTCGGGGTCGCCCCGCTCGCCGTCGCACCGACTCTCGCGCCGGGCGCCGCCGCCGTGGCGCTGGGCTATCCGCTTGGCGGTCCCTTCACGTCGTCGCCGGCCACGGTGCTCTCGGTCGCGACCGTGCCCGTCGAAGACGTCTACGGCGACCGACAGGTGCTGCGGGAGGTCTACTCCCTGCAAGCGTCCGTGCGACCCGGAAACTCGGGCGGCCCGCTCGTCACCGCCGACGGACGCGTCGCGGGCGTCGTGTTCGCGCGCGCGATCGACGATGCGGCGCGCGGGTATGCGATGACCACGGCAGAGCTGGCACCGGTCGCCGACCGTGCGCCTTCGCTCTCGGAGCCCGTGTCGTCGGGACCGTGCGTGGACTGAGACCCGCTATGTCGGCCGTTCGCCGATATGCTGGACGCACAATCGAAGACAGGCCGCATGACGTGTGCGGGAGAACTCCGGCATCCATCTCGGAGTACCGAAGGAGCAAGCCTCCCCGCCAATCTCTCAGGTCCCGTACCGCGCACGTCCGGCCGCTCTGGAAAACGACGTCACGTCGTGCCGAAGGTGAAAGCCCGCGAGGGTGAAGCTCTCAGGCCAAATGACAGAGGGGGAGTTCCTCGGGCGCTGAACGGCGCCCGCCCGCACGACCACGGGAGAACTCATGACCGCAGCCCGCTCGACCCCGCTTCGTGCGCGCCACGAAGCGCTGGGCGCCGCCTTCACCGACTTCGGCGGATGGATGATGCCCGTCCGCTACACGTCCGATCTCGCCGAGCACCACGCCGTGCGCACGGCCGCGGGACTCTTCGACATCTCGCACATGGCGCAGTTCGGCGTCGCGGGGCCCGACCGCGAAGCGTTCCTCGCGTACGCCCTCGCATTCGATCCGTCGAAGCTCGCACCCTCGAAGGCGAAGTACACGATGATCCTCGCCCCGAGCGGCGGCATCATCGACGACCTCATCGTGACGCGCAACGCCGAGGATCAGTTCCTCATCGTCGCCAACGCCGGCAACCGCGACGCCGTGCGCGAAGCGCTGACCGAACGTCTCGACGGCTTCGACGCCGCACTCGTCGAACTCGACGATGCGCTCATCGCCGTGCAGGGCCCGCGGGCGCGCGAGATCCTCGAGGCCGTCGACGGGCTGACCCACGACGAGGACCTCGCGATGGGGCACACGCTCGAGACCCTGCCCTACTACACGGCGATGGGCATGCGCTTCGGCGACGGTGCCGTGCTGGTGAGCCGCACCGGCTATACGGGTGAAGACGGCTTCGAGATCAGCGTCGATGCGCCGGACGTCGAGGCGTTGTGGCAGGCGATCACGGTCGCCGGCGCGCCGTTCGGGCTCTCGCCCGCGGGGCTGGCGTCGCGCGACACCCTGCGGCTCGAGGCAGGCATGCCGCTCTACGGGCACGAGCTCTCGCTCGACGTCATCCCCGCTCAGGCGGGCCTCGGCCGGGTCGTGCCGCTGTCGACCAAGGAAGCCGATTTCGTCGGTCGCGCGGCCCTCGAGAGCGTCATCGCCGCCGACGCGCCCGTGCTGGTCGGCCTCGTCGCCGACGGCAAGCGCGCCGGCCGCGCGGGGTACGCCGTGTTCGACGGCGACACGCAGGTCGGTGAGATCACGAGCGGTGCGCTGAGCCCGACCCTCGGGCATCCCATCGCCATGGCCTACGTCTCGCCCCGCGCGAGCGAACCCGGAACCGAACTGTCCATCGACGTGCGCGGGACCCGCATCCCCGCGACCGTCACCACCCTTCCCTTCTACAAGAGGACCGCGAAATGACCGATCTCACCAGCCTCAAGTACACCGCCGAGCACGAGTGGATCGCCGTCGACGGCGATGTGGCCACTGTCGGCATCACCGACTACGCGGCCGAGAAGCTCGGCGACGTCGTGTTCGTCGAGCTGCCGTCGGTCGGCTCGACCGTGGCGGCGAGCACGGTCGTGGGCGAGATCGAGTCGACGAAGTCGGTCGGCGAGCTGTACGCGCCGCTCGACGGCGAGGTCGTCGAGGTCAACGACGCCGTCGTCGCCGACCCGTCGCTGGTCAACTCCGACCCGTACGGCGACGGCTGGCTCGTCAAGATCTCGGTCGATGCGGCAGCCCTCGACGGGCTCCTCGACCGCGAGGCGTACGTCGCGCTCACGGGCGGCGACGAATGACGGGCGCGTTCCGGGATCGTCATATCGGAACGGATGCCGCGGCGCAGGCGACGATGCTCGCAGCCCTCGGCTACGACACGGTCGAGGCGCTCGTCGAGCGCGCGGTGCCGGCATCCATCCACGTCCGCTCTCGCGAGACGAGCGACATCCCGCCCGCCGCGACCGAGGCCGAGGCGCTCGCCGAATTGCGCGCCCTCGCGTCGCAGAACCGCACGGCGCGTCCCATGATCGGACTCGGCTACTACGACACGTTCACTCCGTCGGTCATCGCGCGGAACGTGCTCGAGAACCCCTCCTGGTACACCGCGTACACGCCGTACCAGCCCGAGATCTCGCAGGGCCGGCTCGAGGCGCTCATCAACTTCCAGACGATGGTGACCGACCTCACGGGTCTCGCGACGGCGAACGCCTCGATGCTCGACGAGTCGACCGCCGTCGTCGAGGGCATGCTCGTCGCCCGCCGGGCCTCGAAGTCGTCGTCGAACGTGTTCCTCGTCGATGCCGACACGCTGCCGCAGACCAAGGCGCTCCTCGAGCACCGCGCGGCCGCCGTCGGCATCGAGCTCGTTTCGACCTCGTTCGCGACCGTGCCCGAGGCGTTCGGCGCCTTCATCCAGTACCCCGGGGCGTCGGGTCGCGTGTGGGATCCGACCGAGGTCATCGGCGCCGTTCAGGCGCAGGGCGGTCTCGTCGTCGTCGCGGCCGATCTGCTCGCTCTGACTCTGCTGCGCTCGCCGGGCTCGCTCGGCGCCGACGTCGCGGTCGGCACGACCCAGCGCTTCGGCGTGCCGCTCGGCTTCGGCGGACCGCACGCGGGCTACATGGCCGTGCGGACGGGTCTGGAGCGCCAGCTCCCGGGTCGCCTGGTGGGAGTGTCGATGGATGCCGCGGGCCACCCCGCGTACCGCCTTTCGCTGCAGACGCGCGAGCAGCACATCCGGCGCGAGAAGGCGACCTCGAACATCTGCACGGCGCAGGTGCTGCTCGCCGTCATGGCAGCGATGTACGCCGTCTACCACGGGCCCGACGGGCTCCGCGCGATCGCGACCGACGTCGCCCGCAAGGCCGAAGCCCTGGCATCCCGCCTGCGCTCCTACGACCTGACGCTCGTGAGCGACGCGTTCTTCGACACGATCCGCGTGCACACGCCCGGACCGTCGCGGCGGGTCATCGAGCGCGCCCGCTCGAAGGGCTATCAGCTGTTCTGGGTGGATGACGCGACCGTCGGCGTCTCGGTCGACGAGACGACGACCGCCAATGACCTCGCGAACGTCGCGTGGGCGTTCGGGCTGCCCGCGGCGGACGAGCACGACGTCCGGGACCTCCCGTTCGCCGAGGCCGAGGCGCTCGCGGGCGTCGCGGTCGGGCTGTTCCGCGAGGACGAGTACCTCACGCATCCCGTCTTCAACTCCCACCGCTCCGAGACGGCGATGATGCGCTACCTCAAGCAGCTCGCCGACCGCGACTACGCGCTCGACCGCGGCATGATCCCGCTCGGCTCGTGCACGATGAAGCTCAACGCCGCGACCGAGATGGCGGCCGTGTCGTGGCCCGAGTTCTCGCGCGTGCATCCGTTCGCCCCCGCGGCTGACGTCGTGGGCTACCTCGCGCTCGTCGAGCAGCTCGAGTCGTGGCTCGCCGAGGTCACGGGCTACGACGCCGTCTCGCTGCAGCCCAATGCGGGTTCGCAGGGCGAGCTCGCGGGGCTCATGGCGATCCGCGGCTACCACCGCGCGAACGGCGACCTCGATCGCACCGTGTGCCTGATCCCGTCATCCGCCCACGGCACGAACGCCGCGTCGGCGGTCCTGGCGGGCATGAAGGTGGTCGTCGTCGCGTGCGACGAGGCCGGCAACGTCGACCTCGACGACCTGCGCGCCAAGATCGCTTTGCACTCGGATTCGCTGTCAGCGCTCATGATCACGTATCCGTCGACGCACGGCGTGTACGAGCACGACGTGCTCGAGATCACGCAGGCCGTGCACGACGCGGGTGGTCAGGTGTACGTCGACGGCGCGAACCTCAACGCGCTCCTCGGGTTCGCCCGCTTCGGAGACCTGGGGGGCGACGTGTCGCACCTGAACCTGCACAAGACGTTCGCGATCCCGCACGGCGGCGGCGGACCGGGCGTCGGCCCCGTCGCGGCGAAGGCCCACCTCGCGCCCTACCTGCCGTCGCATCCGCTCGCGCAGCGGGCCGACCACGCCGGCGGGTTCGTTTTCGACGGCGGCCCGATCTCGGCCGCGCCGTACGGCTCGGCATCCATCCTCCCCATCTCATGGGCGTACGTCCGCATGATGGGAGCGCAGGGGCTGAAGGATGCCACGGCCGCCGCCGTGCTCTCGGCCAACTACATCGCGCACCGGCTGAAGGACCACTACCCCGTGCTGTACGCGGGAGAGGGCGGGCTCGTCGCGCACGAGTGCATCCTCGACCTGCGACCGCTGCGCGAGGCCACCGGGGTCACGGTCGACGACGTCGCGAAGCGGCTCATCGACTACGGCTTCCACGCCCCGACGATGTCGTTCCCCGTCGCGGGCACGCTCATGGTCGAGCCGACGGAGTCCGAGGACCTCGCCGAGATCGAGCGCTTCATCGAGGCGATGATCGCGATCAAGGCCGAGGCGGACGCCGTCGCCGCGGGGGAGTGGTCCGCGACCGACAACCCGCTGGTGAACGCGCCGCACACGGCGCAGGCGGCGATCGAGGGTTCGTGGGATCACCCGTACTCTCGTCAGATCGCCGTGTATCCCGTGCACACGCTCGTGCGGACGAAGTACTGGCCGCCCGTGCGCCGGATCGACCAGGCGTACGGCGACCGCAACCTCGTCTGCGCCTGCCCGCCGATCGAGGCCTTCGCCTAGCAACCGGTCGTCCAACCCGAGCGTTCTCGTCGAACTACGCGTCCACCGCGTGCGGTTCGACGAGAACGCTCGGGTTCGACGTCAGGGCGTGGGCGTGGGAGTGGGGGAAGGGGTGGGGGCCGGGGCGAAGACGCCAGGCCAGAGGCCTGCCGCGACGGGGTAGCCCACGAACGCGATGACGTCGATCACCACGTGCGCGATCACGAGCGGCATGACGCGACCCCAGCGCTTGTAGCACCACCCGAAGACGACGCCCATCGCGAAGTTGCCGATCATCGGACCGAAGCCCTGATACGCGTGATAGGTCGCGCGCAGCGCGGCCGTCGAGAGGATGATCGTCCACCAGCCCCATCCGATGCGCCGCAACCGGTCGAACAGGTAGCCGAGGAAGATGACCTCCTCCGTCAGCCCGGCCCGGAGGGCGGCCAGCAGGAGGAGCGGGATCGTCCACCACGACGGATCGAGGGGAGCGGCATCGACCTGCACCGTGATCCCCAGTGCGCGGCCGAGAGCGTAGAGGCCGAGGCCGGGGATGCCGATGACGGCGACGAGCAGGATGCCGCGGCCCACGTCGCCGCCGAAGCGGCGGAAGTCGAGGCCGATCCGCCGGAACGCCGACATCCCGGGCTCCCACAGCAGGTAGATCACCAGGGCGACGGGCGCGAGCGCGAACAGCAGCGAGAGGAACTGGTAGAGCACGTCCCAGAACGCCGCAGCGCTCGCGCCGGGGTTGAGGGAGGTCTGCTGGTCGCCCAGCGACTGCTCCTGCTGGAGTGCGCGGACGAGCTGCAGCACGGAGTACAGCGCAGAACGCCCGACGGAGAGCGCGAGGACGATCCCGATCTCCCACCACAGCCGCGCGTTCGACGCGGGCTTGTGGATACCCTCCGGGGGAAGAGGCTCCGACGTGCTCACGGTTGTCAGAATGTCACATCCGAGCGACTTTGAGTAAAGGGCTTGTAACGTTTTCCCGCTTTGATTTGATCGAAGATGAACGTCTGCTTATTGTTTCCCTACCCGTGCCCGACGCCGTAGTCGGCTGTCGTTGGCACAAACCTCATCCCTGCACAGGAGGAATCAAGAGTGAAGATCACACGTCTGGCAGCGGGCGTGGGTGTCGTTGCGGTCGGGGCTATGGTCCTGGCCGGATGCACCCCCCCCGCGCGAGTCGGAGGTCATCGAGGGCACGAGCATCACGGTCGCCTGGAATGACATCTACTACGCCTTCAACGACGGCCTCGCCGACACGAACGCCACCTCGAACGCGGTCGTCAACTACATGGCCAAGTCGGGCTTCTGGCACTACAACGCCGACAGCGAGCTCGTCAAGGACACCGATTTCGGCACCTACGAGGTCGTCGAAGAGGACCCGCTGACCGTCAAGTACACGATCAACGAGGGCGTCAAGTGGACCGACGGCAGCGCCGTCGACGCCGCTGACCTGCTCCTGGTCTGGGCTGCCAACACGACCCACGTCTCCGACGGTGAAGGCACGATCGACGAAGAGACCGGTGAGCTCACGGGCCAGACCGGCACCTTCTGGAACACCGGCGCACTCGAGGACTACGCCCTCGACCTCGTCTCGGAGACCCCCGAGATCGGTGACGACGGCCGTTCGCTGACCTTCACGTACGACAGCTTCTACGTCGACTGGGAGCTCGCGTTCTCGGGCCCCGGCATCTCCGCTGCCGGCACGGTCATGCTCGCGTACCCCGACGACTACGCCGAGGGCGACGAGCAGAAGGCGAAGGATGACTTCGTCAAGGCCGTCCAGGACAAGGACCTCGCGTGGCTCCAGCCCGTCTCCGAGGCCTACAACCAGGACTACAAGTTCTCGTCGGGCACGCCCGACAGCCCGCTGCAGCTCCTGTCGAACGGCCCGTACACGATCACCGAGATCAACGCGACCGACGGCTACACGACGCTGACGGCGAACCCCGACTACACGTGGGGCCCGTCGCCCAAGTACGAATCGATCACGGTTCGCGTCATCCCCGACATGCAGGCGCAGATCACGGCGCTCGAGAACGGCGAGATCTCGATCGCGTCGGGTCAGCCGACGGCTGACATCGCCGCGCTGCTCGGTGCGGGCGTCGAGGGTGTCGAGTACTCGGGTGCGCCCGAGGGCACGTACGAGCACATCGACCTCCAGGTCGGCAACGGCGGTCCGTTCGACCCCGCGACCTACGGTGGCGACGAGGAGAAGGCTCTCAAGGTCCGCCAGGCGTTCCTGAAGATCATCCCCCGTCAGGAGATCCTCGAGAAGCTCATCCAGCCGCTCCAGCCCGACGCTGAGCTGCGCAACTCGCAGGTCTTCCTCCCGGGTACCTCGGGCGCCGAGGCTGCTGCTGCCGTCAACGGCTACCCCGAGATGACCGAGCCCGACGTCGAGGGTGCCAAGGCGCTCCTCGCCGAGGCCGGCGTCCCGAACCCGACGGTTCGCTTCCTGTTCAGCAACACGAACGAGCGTCGTGCGCAGGAGTTCCTGCTCATCCAGCCGTACGCGGAAGAGGCGGGCTTCGACCTCGTCGACGCATCGCGCGAGGACTGGGGCTCGGCGCTTTCGGCCGCGACCACCGAGTACGACGCAGCCCTCTTCGGCTGGCAGTCGACCTCGACCGCTGTCGGCTCGTCGGCGGCGAACTACCAGACCGGTGGCCTGAACAACTACTACGGCTGGTCGAACCCCGAGATCGACGATCTCTTCGACCAGCTCGCAGGCGAGGCCGACCCGGCCGCGCAGGAGGACCTCCAGGTCCAGGCCGAGGAGATCATCGGTCAGCAGGCGTGGTCGGTTCCGATCTTCCAGTTCCCCGGCATCACGGCGTGGAGCGCCGAGACCGAGGGTGTGGTTCCGGGCTTCCTGAGCCCGACCTACTTCTGGAACTTCTGGGACTGGAAGCCGGTCTCGGCCGCGGAGTGATCCACGGAGTATGACCAGCAGATAATCTCTGCAAGTTGAGGGGGGCGCCGGATGCCCGGCGCCCCCCTTCCCCTGGTCACTGCGGCTTTCACAACCCCGTGCCGTAGTGTCTTACGCGTGGCTCCGAACGAGCCCAGCGAGAGAGGGCACACCCCCACGTGTTCAGCTATATCGTGCGGCGGCTCATCGCAGCCGTCCTCATCGTCTTCGCGGCGAGTTACCTCATCTACATCCTGGCCGCCAATGCCGGCGACCCACTCGAGGATCTCCGAGGCTCGACCGCACCCAACAAGGAACAGCTGATCGCTGCGAAGATCCAGCAGCTGAACCTGGATGTGCCGCCCTTCCTGCGGTATTTCATCTGGCTCGGGGGAGTCCTCAAGGGCTTCACGGGCAACATCGACCTCGGCTACAACATCCGCGGTCAGGAGGTCGCCGCCCAGGTGGGCATCGGCATCGGCCAGACCGTGCAGCTCGTCGTCGCGGCGACGGTCCTCGCGATCCTCCTCGGCATCTCGATCGGCATGGCGACGGCGCTGCGCCAGTACAGCGGCTTCGACTACACCGTCACCTTCATCGCGTTCCTGTTCTTCTCCCTCCCGGTCTTCTGGGTCGCGCAGATCCTCAAGATGTACGTCGCGATCGGGTTCAACAACTTCCTCGCCGACCCCGTGGTCGCGCCATGGATCGTGATAGTCACGGCCTTCGTCGTCGGCTTCGCGTGGGCGAGCATCGTCGGCGGCTCGGCGAAGAAGTACTTCCTCAACTTCGGGATCGCGACCCTCGTCACCGGTGCCGGACTGTTCTTCATCCTCTACACGGGCTGGCTCGACACTCCCTACATCGGGATCATCGGCATCCTCGTGATCGGCGTCGCCTCGGCGTTCGCGGTCACGTGGATCACGGCGGGGTTCTCCAACCGCAAGGTCATCTACACGGCGCTCGTGACGGCCGTGGCCGGCGCGGCTCTGTGGTACCCGTTCAATTACCTGTTCTTCTACGTCGCCGGGTACCTGTCGTGGGTCATCGTGTTCGTCGTCATGATCGGCATCGCGATCGCCGCGGCCTTCATCTTCGGCGGCGATGAGAGGCCGTCGTCGATCCGTGCGGGCATCATCGTCGCGATCATCTCGTCGATCCTCATCATCGTCGACCGCGTCATGGCCTCCTGGCCCGACTACGTGCAGATCACGAACGGCCGTCCGATCGCGACGATCGGCTCGTCGACGCCGAACCTGCAGGGCAGCGTCTGGATCCAGACGCTCGACAACTTCACGCACCTCCTCCTGCCGACGATCGCGCTCATGCTGCTCTCGCTCGCCGCGTGGAGCCGCTATTCGCGCGGCAGCCTGCTCGAGGTCATGAACCAGGACTACGTGCGCACGGCGCGCGCGAAGGGGCTCAGCGAGCGCACCGTCATCATGCGTCACGCGTTCCGCAACGCGATGATCCCCATCACGACGCTCGTCGCGTTCGAGATCGGCGGGATCATCGGCGGTGCCGCGATCACCGAGACCGTGTTCGGCTGGAACGGCATCGGCCGCATGTTCGTCCAGGCCGTCCAGCAGGTCGACCTCAACACCGTCATGGCGATCTTCCTCATCACCTCGATCGTGACGCTCGTCTTCAACCTCATCGCCGATCTCTCATACTCGGCACTCGACCCGCGGATCCGGGTGAACTGACATGGCACGCAAAGAACCGACTCCCACCGAGTCCCTCAACGAAGTCCTCACGATCGAGCAGCGGGAGGTCGAAGGTCTCAGCCAGGCGACGATCGTCCGCCGCCGCTTCTTCCGCCACCGCGGGGCCGTCTCGGCGATGATCGTGCTCGCGCTGCTGTTCATCCTCATCTACTCGTCGATCGGTTTCGACGTGTTCGGCATCAAGGTGCCCGGATGGTATCCGCACACGTACCTGCAGCGCTTCGACGTCGCGCTGCCGGGCGGCCAGCCCACGTGGGTGCTCCCGTTCAACTTCGGAGAGTTCCCGTTCGGGCAGGACGAGATCGGCCGCGACATCTTCGCGCTGGTCATGCGCGGTGCGCAGCAGTCGATCACCGTCATGGTGGTCTACGGCTTCGTCGCCGGCGTGCTCGGCATCGTCATCGGCGCGATCGCGGGCTTCTACCGCGGGTGGGTGGATGCCGTGCTGATGCGCATCACCGACGTCATCATCATCATCCCGTTCCTCATCCTCGCCGCGGTCATCGGCCGGGCGACCGGCGACTTCGGCGCGTTCTTCCTCGCCATCGCGCTCGGACTCTTCGGGTGGACGGCGCTCGCGCGACTCGTCCGCGGTGAGTTCCTGTCGCTCCGCGAGCGGGAGTTCGTGGATGCCGCGCGGGTGGCCGGGGCATCCAACCCCCACATCCTGTTCCGCCACATCCTGCCCAACGCGATGGGCGTCGTGATCGTCGCGATCTCGCTCCTCATGTCGGGCGCGATCCTCACCGAGGCCGCGCTGAGCTTCCTCGGCGTCGGCGTGCAGTCGCCGGATGTCTCGCTCGGCCAGATTCTCAACCAGTACCAGGGTGCGTTCTCGACGCGCCCGTGGCTCTTCTGGTGGCCGGGTCTGTTCATCATCGCGCTCGCGCTGTGCGTGAACTTCATCGGCGACGGTCTCCGCGATGCGTTCGACCCCCGGCAGCGGCGCATGCCCGGCAAGCGCGGGCCCTACCGCCAGGCGTTCGGCGCGATGTTCGGTGGCTTCTCGGGCGGCGGTCGCTACGACACCGACCGGGAGGATGCCGAGAACCCGGGCGTCATCGAGGTCACCTACGCCGACGACGAGCTGCGCAAGGAGTCGAACTAGTGATGATCGCCTTGCGCGGGGGATCAGACCCCCGGAAGGACGATCACCGCGATGCTCGCGGCGAGCGCCGCGCCGCTCACCACGACGAGCAGCGGGCGAACCGCGACGGTCGCGCGCGCGGCCGTGTCACGCCGGATGCCCTCGTGCTCTCGGCGGGCCAGTTCGCGGCGGATGACCGTCGCGGGAGCGCCGGACGCCGAGCCGACGGTGTCTCCGGGACGCGCAGTGCCGCCGGCGCGTACGGACTGCGGTGCGTCGTTCCAGTCGCTGCGGTTGGTCGCGCGACGACGGCTCATCGAATCGCGCAGCGACGCGGCGCCACCGGGTGCGGGAGCGCCCCACGCCGAGAAGCTCTTGCCGCCCGAGCGCACGACGAGCGAGTACCGCGTGTCGACGTCGTCGATGGCGTCGTAGGGCACGTCGACGTCGCGCACGAGGTTGCGCAGCTGCACACCTCGAGCGTCGGTGACGACGCTCGGACGCCAGAACGCGAGCCACACGAACCAGCCGAGGCTCGCCAGCAGCACGACCGGCACGAGTCCGGCCCCGGACACGAGGCTCGAGACGATGCCGGCGGCGCTGATCGCCCACACCACGATCGTCAGGCCGATTCCGAATCGGGAGCGGAAGACGATCCGGGGCATCTCAGGCTGGTCCACGATCCCATGCTTCCACGAACCATTCGAGAGGACGGTGCTTTCGTATGAGCACGGTCGACACCACGGCGACGCCGTCGCCCGAGACCTCCGCAGACCGCCCCATCATCGAGGCCAAGAACCTCGCCGTCGACTTCTGGGTCAACGGCGAATGGGTCAACGCCGTCAAGGGCATGGACTACAAGGTCCACCCGAGCGAGGTCCTCGCCATCGTCGGCGAGTCGGGATCGGGAAAGTCCGTCAGCTCGATGTCGCTGCTGGGGCTGCTCCCGCCCAACTCGCGCTCGCGCGGCAGCGTCAAGCTCCACGGCCGTGAGATCCTCAACGCGCCGGTCGAGTCGCTGCGCAAGATCCGCGGCAAGCGCATCGCCGTGATCTTCCAGGAGCCCATGACGGCGCTGAACCCGGTGTACCGCATCGGCTACCAGATCACCGAGGCGATCCGCGTCCACAGCAACATGCCCCCGGCGCAGGCCAAGGAGCGCGCGCTCGAGCTGCTGAAGCTCGTCGAGATGCCCGATCCCGAGAAGGCCTACAACTCCTTCCCGCACCAGCTGTCGGGCGGTCAGCGTCAGCGCGCCATGATCGCGCAGTCCATCTCGTGCGACCCCGACGTGCTCATCGCCGACGAGCCGACGACGGCGCTGGACGTCACGATCCAGGCCGAGATCCTCGACCTGCTGCGCAGCCTGCACAAGCGGCTCAACAGCGCGATCATCATCATCACGCACGACCTCGGCGTCGTCGCCGACCTCGCCGACAACGTGATCGTGATGAAGACGGGCGAGGTCGTCGAGCGCGGCTCGGTCCACGAGATCTTCAGCGACCCGAAGAACGACTACACCAAGGAGCTCCTCGCGGCGGTGCCCAAGCTCGGGTACACCAACGAAGGCAAGACGGTGCGCACGGGTGCACCGGTGCTCGAACTGAAGAACGCCGTCATCGAGTACCCCGGGCGTCGTCGCGTGCCGGCTTTCCGTGCCGTCGATGACGTGAGCTTCGCGATCCACCCGGGCGAGATCGTCGGCCTCGTCGGCGAGTCGGGCTCGGGCAAGACGACCATCGCGCGCGGCGCGATCGGCTTGCTCCCGTTCAAAGAGGGCTCGGCCATGGTCAACGGCGTCGAGCTCGTCGGCATCAAGCCGAACGCGCTGCGCGAACTGCGCAAGGACATCGGCATCGTCTTCCAGGATCCGGGTTCTTCGCTCAACCCGCGCTGGCCCGTCGGTGAGTCGATCGGCGAGCCGCTCCAGCTGCTCGGCGACTTCACCAAGAAGGAGATCAGCACCCGTACGGAGGAGCTCCTCGATCAGGTGGAGCTGCCGCGGTCCTTCCGCAACCGCTACCCGCACGAGCTCTCGGGGGGTCAGCGTCAGCGCATCGGCATCGCTCGCGCCCTCGCGCTCAAGCCCAAGCTCCTCGTCGCCGACGAGCCGACGAGCGCGCTCGACGTCTCGGTGCAGGCACGCGTGCTCGATCTGCTCGAGAACCTCCAGGAGGAACTCGGGTTCGCCTGCCTCTTCGTCAGCCACGACCTCGCGGTCGTCGACCGCCTCGCCGACCGCATCGTCGTCATGAACCACGGCAAGCTGGTCGAAGAGGGCTCGCCCGACGAGATCCTGCGCAACCCGCAGCAGGCGTACACGAAGCGCCTCATCGCCGCCATCCCGGTGCCCGATCCCACGGAGCAGGCCGTTCGGCGCGATGAGCGGCGCCGCGTGCTCGACGAGCAGAAGGCCGCGGGCGAGCAGGTGGACGCGAACGAGGAAGCCGAGATCCACGCGCCGGCGGCTCCCGAGGAGCCGACGCCGCCGCCGCAGCTGCCGCACGCCTAGCCGGGAGGGCGGGCTCCCAGGAGCCCTGCGGTAGGCTTGTACGTCGGCTTCTCGACGCATCCACCCCACCGCAAGGATCATTCATGGCGCGCGCCCTCCGTCCGGACCTCCGCAACGTCGCGATCGTCGCGCACGTCGACCACGGCAAGACGACCCTCGTCGACGCCATGCTCCGCCAGACCGGCTCGTTCGGCTCGCACGAGCACATGGAAGAGCGCGCGATGGACTCGAACGATCTCGAGCGCGAAAAGGGCATCACGATCCTCGCCAAGAACACGGCGATCACCTACAACGGCGCCCACACCGACGTCCCGGTGACGATCAACGTCATCGACACCCCCGGTCACGCCGACTTCGGCGGCGAGGTCGAGCGCGGACTGTCCATGGTCGACGGCGTCGTCCTGCTCGTCGACGCGAGCGAGGGCCCGCTCCCGCAGACCCGGTTCGTCCTGCGCAAGGCGCTCGAGGCGAAGCTTCCCGTGATCCTCCTGGTCAACAAGACCGACCGCCCCGACGCGCGCATCGCCGAGGTCGAGGAAGAGGCGCACGACCTGCTCCTGGGCCTCGCGTCCGACCTGCACGACGATGTCCCCGACCTCGATGTCGACGCCCTGCTCGACGTGCCGGTCGTCTACGCGTCCGGTCGCGCGGGCGCGGCATCCCGCAACCGTCCCGAGAACGGCTCGCTGCCCGACAACGACGATCTCGAGCCGCTCTTCGACGCGATCCTCGAGCACGTGCCCGCGCCGTCGTACGACGACGAGGCGCCGCTTCAGGCCTGGGTGACCAACCTCGACTCGAGCCCCTTCCTCGGCCGCCTCGCGCTCCTGCGCGTCTTCAACGGCACGCTCAAGAAGGGCCAGACGGTCGCCTGGGTGCGTCACGACGGCTCGCACTCGAACGCGCGCATCACCGAGCTCCTCAAGACCCGTGCCCTCGACCGCTACCCGGCGGAGTCGGCCGGACCCGGTGACATCGTCGCGATCGCCGGTATCGAGGAGATCACGATCGGCGAGACGATCGCCGACCCCGAGGACGTCCGTCCGCTGCCGGGGATCACGGTCGACGACCCCGCGATCTCGATGACCGTCGGCACGAACACCTCGCCGCTCATGGGCAAGGTCAAGGGCCACAAGCTCACCGCCCGCATGGTCAAGGACCGCCTCGACCGCGAGCTCATCGGCAACGTGTCGATCAAGGTCGTCGACATCGGACGCCCGGATGCGTGGGAGGTCCAGGGACGCGGCGAGCTCGCGCTCGCGATCCTCGTCGAGAACATGCGTCGCGAGGGCTTCGAGCTCACGGTCGGCAAGCCGCAGGTCGTCACGCGCAAGGGCGAGGACGGCAAGCTCAAGGAGCCGTTCGAGCACCTCACGATCGACGCTCCCGAAGAGCACCTCGGCGCGATCACGCAGCTCATGGCCGCCCGCAAGGGTCGCATGGACACCATGACCAACCACGGCACCGGCTGGGTGCGCATGGAGTTCATCGTGCCCTCGCGCGGCCTCATCGGATTCCGCAGCGAGTTCCTCACGATCACGCGCGGTACGGGCATCGCCAACGCGATCTCGCACGGCTACGACGACTGGGCAGGCAACATCTCCACGCGCCAGAACGGCTCGATCGTCGCCGACCGCAGCGGTGTCGTGACCCCCTTCGCAATGATCGCACTGCAGGAGCGCATGAGCTTCTTCGTGCAGCCGACCGAAGAGGTCTACGAGGGCATGGTCATCGGCGAGAACTCGCGGGCCGACGACATGGACGTCAACATCACGAAGGAGAAGAAGCTCACGAACATGCGTTCGTCGACGTCGGACTCCTTCGAATCGATGACGCCTCCGCGCGTCCTGACCCTCGAGGAGAGCCTCGAGTTCGCGCGCGACGACGAATGCGTCGAGGTGACGCCCGAGAAGGTGCGCATCCGCAAGGTGAACCTGGATGCCACGGAGCGCGCCCGCGCGACGGCACGCCTCAAGCGCCAGGACGCCGGCGTCTGATCCGTTCTCGTCGAAAGGGCAGGGGAGACCCTGCCCTTTCGCGTCGGCAGGAATCGGTCCACGGATGACCGGGCGGACCGCGGGTCTCCGAACGGCGCATCGGTAGGCTCGATCGGTGAGCTCCGAACCCCATTTCGACGACGCGCACGCGCCCGGCGAGGCGCGGCGAGCCGTGCGCGCGGGGCTCGGCGTCGCTCTCGCGACGAGCGCGTACGGCATCTCGTTCGGTGCGCTCGCGGTCGCGTCGGGTTTCGACGTGTGGCAGACGATGGTGCTGAGCCTGCTGATGTTCACGGGTGGATCCCAGTTCGCTTTCGTGGGAGTGATCGCCTCGGGCGGTCTCGCCGCGGCGCCGTCGGCGATCGCCTCGGCGTCGCTCCTCGGCGTGCGCAACGTCGCCTACGGCATCTCGATGTCGTCGGTCATCGGTCCGGGCCTGTTCAAGCGCGCCGCGGCCGCGCACTTCACGATCGACGAGTCCACCGCCGTGTCCCTCGCGCAGAAGAGCGCGCACGCGCGCACCGTGGGATTCTGGGTGACCGGCATCGGCATCTATGTGGGATGGAACCTCACGACGGCGATCGGCGCGATCGGGGCGGATGCCCTCGCATCGGCCGACGGAGCCGGATTCGATCCGAGAGCCTGGGGACTGGATGCCGCGGCCGCCGCCGCGTTCCTCGCCCTGCTGTGGCCGCGCCTGCGCCGTCGCCAGCCCATCGCGGTCGGCATCGCCGCGGCGGTCGTGGCGATGCTCGTGACGCCGTTCGTGCTGCCGGGCCTGCCGGTGCTGTTCGCGGCCGTCGTCGCGATCTTCGTGGGGTGGTTCAACTGGCTCGGGACGCCGGAGAACACCGCGGACGAGCCGGATGACGTGCCCGAGCGGGAGGGACTGCCATGACCCTCTGGACCGCGGTCCTCGTGGCATCCATCGTCTGCGTCGCCCTCAAGACCGTCGGCTATCTCGTGCCGCCCCGCTGGCTCGAGGCGCCGCGCCCCGCGCGCATCGCCGACCTGCTGACCGTGGCGCTGCTGGCGGCCCTCGTCGCTGTCCAGACGCTCGGAGAGGGGCAGGCGATCGTCGTGGACGCGCGCATCCCCGCCGTCCTCGTCGCCGCGGGGCTGCTCTTGCTGCGCGCGCCGTTCCTCGTCGTCGTCATCGCGGCGGCCGTCGTCGCGGCGCTCCTGCGCCTGTGGGGGCTCGCCGCGTGACGAGCCCCCCGGCGGCGGTGGTCGCTGAGCCGTCACGGGGATCACCTCGGCGTAGGCTTGCCGCGTGAAGTTCTCCTGGGCGCGTGCGGGCACGTGGCTGATCGCGTTCATCGTCGGCGCGGTCTATGGCCTCGCCGGCACGATCGCGCACTCCTTCCCGCTCGGCTGGCTGCCGCTCGGGCTGATCCTCTCGCTCCTGGGCTGCGCCGCGATGCTCGCCGCTGTGCGCCTCCTCACGGCCGACCGATGGGCGGCTCTCGCAGCCGGCATGGGCATGATGATCGCGACGCTCGTCTTCTCGGGTCGCGGGCCGGGCGGCTCGGTGATCGTGCCCGATTCGGTGCTCGGCCAGGTCTGGACGATCGTGATCCCGATCCTCGTCCTTCTCGTCGTCGCGTGGCCGGCGCTTCCCCCGCGTCCTGCCGACGTGTCTCTCGAAGCGAATTAGACTGGTCCCGTGACGTATGTGATCGCTCTCCCGTGCGTGGATGTCAAAGACCGCGCCTGCATCGACGAATGTCCGGTCGACTGCATCTACGAGGGCGAACGGAGCCTCTACATCCACCCCGACGAGTGCGTCGACTGCGGTGCGTGCGAGCCCGTCTGCCCCGTCGAGGCGATCTACTACGAAGACGACCTGCCCGAAGAATGGCAGGACTACTACAAGGCCAACGTCGAGTTCTTCGACGACGTGGGCTCGCCCGGTGGCGCGGCCAAGGTGGGTGTGATCCACAAGGATCACCCGATCATCGCCGCCCTCCCTCCGCAGGAGCATTGACCGTGGGGGTCGCCGACCTCGCCGACTACCCGTGGGACGCCGTCGCGCCCTACGCCGAACAGGCACGCAGTCACCCGGGCGGCATCGCGGATCTGTCGATCGGATCACCCGTCGATGCGACGCCGGCGCTCGTCGCCGAGGCGCTCGCGGGGGCGACCGACGCCCATGCCTACCCGCAGACGATGGGCACCCCGGCGCTGCGCGCCGCCATCGCCGACTGGTACGCCCGTCGCCGCGGTGTGCCGGGCCTCGCGCCCGAGAACGTGCTCCCGACCGTCGGGTCGAAAGAGCTCGTCGCGCTCCTCCCGCTCCTGATCGGCCTCGGGCCCGGCGACGTCGTCGTGCACCCGCGCGCCGCGTACCCCACGTACGAGGTCGGTGCCCGCCTGGTGGGTGCGACACCGCTCGCCTCCGACGACCCGGCCGAGTGGCCCGCTGAGACGAAGCTCGTGTGGCTCAACTCGCCCGGCAACCCCGACGGGCGGGTGATGGATGCCGCGTCCCTCCGCGCAGCCGTCGAACGCGCCCGTGGCCTCGGTGCCGTCCTCGCATCCGACGAGTGCTACGCCGAACTCGGCTGGGACGCACCGTGGGACGTGGAGCCCATCCCCTCGGTGCTGGATCCGCGCGTGACGGACGGCGAGCTGCATGGCATCCTGTCGGTGTACTCGCTCAGCAAGCAGTCGAATCTCGCCGGGTATCGCGCGGCGTTCCTCGCGGGGGATCCCGCGCTGGTCGAGCGGCTGCTGACGGGACGCAAGCACCTCGGGCTCATGCTGCCGGCGCCCGTGCAGCGTGCGATGACCGCGGCGCTCGCGGACGACCGGCACGTCGCCGTGCAGAAGGAGCTCTACCGTCGCCGACGCGAGGTGCTCAAGCCCGCCCTCGAGGCGGCGGGTTTCCGCGTTGACGGGAGCGAGGGCGGACTGTACCTCTGGGCGACCGAGGGACTCGACGCGTGGGACAGCATGGGTCGACTGGCGGCCCTCGGCATCCTGGCCGGACCAGGGCATTTCTACGGCACGCACTATCCGCGGCACATCCGCTTGTCGCTGACGGCGACGGACGAGCGCATCGACGCGGCCGCCGATCGGCTCCGTTCCGCCGCTCTCTAAGGGTTCCTACAGTCGATTCCCCGTCTGTTTGGCGGTGTCCGCGGTAGGTTCCGCGGCCCATTAGGCTGTAAAAGCGCGGTGACGCGGCATCCCCCCGTCCTCGCGTCCGTTCCCTGGATCGCCACCGGCTGTCCGAAGGGGCGACACCCCCGCAGACCACACCAGCGCGAGGAGGCGGCGTGACCGACGCGAGCACCCAGCACGACAAGGCCGTTCTGACTGTCGGCGATCGCACGGCCGAATTGCCGGTGCTGCGCGGCACCGACGGCGTGCCCAGCATCGACGTCTCGACGCTGACGCGGCAGACGGGGCACACGGCTCTCGACTACGGGTTCGTGAACACGGCGGCGACGAAGTCGGCCATCACCTTCATCGACGGCGACCAGGGCATCCTGCGCTACCGCGGGTATCCGATCGAGCAGCTCGCGAAGAACTCGAGCTACCTCGAGGTCGCGTGGCTGCTCCTCTACGGCGAACTGCCGACGGCCGACGAGCTGGGCGCGTTCGACGAGCGCATCCGTCGCCACACGCTTCTGCACGAAGACCTCAAGCGCTTCTTCTCGGCGCTGCCGCACACGGCACACCCCATGTCGGTGCTGTCCTCAGCCGTCTCGGCGCTGTCGACCTACTACGAGCACCAGTCCGACCCCGGCAATCCCGAGCACGTCGAGCTGAACACGATCCGCATGCTCGCGAAGCTCCCCGTCATCGCGGCGTACGCGCACAAGAAGAGCATCGGCCAGGCCTTCCTCTACCCCGACAACTCGCTGAGCTTCGTCGACAACTTCCTCAAGCTCAACTTCGGCGTGCTCTCGGAGCTGTACGAAGTGAACCCCGTGATGTCGCGCGCGCTCGAGCGCCTGCTCATCCTGCACGAGGACCACGAGCAGAACGCGTCCACGTCGACGGTGCGTCTGGTCGGCTCGACCGGCGCCAACCAGTTCTCGTCGATCTCGGCAGGCATCAACGCGCTCTACGGTCCGCTCCACGGCGGGGCCAACGAAGCCGTGCTCGACATGCTCGCGCGCATCCGCGACTCGGGTGAGAGCGTGCAGCGCTTCGTCGAGCGGGTCAAGAACAAGGAAGACGGCGTCAAGCTCATGGGCTTCGGGCACCGGGTCTACAAGAACTACGACCCGCGCGCCAAGCTCGTCAAGGAGTCGGCCGACGAAGTGCTCTCGGCGCTCGGTGTGAGCGACCCGCTGCTCGATCTCGCGAAAGAGCTCGAAGAGATCGCGCTCAGCGACGACTACTTCAAGGAACGTCGTCTCTACCCGAACGTCGACTTCTACACGGGCGTCATCTACAAGGCGATGGGCTTCCCGACGCGCATGTTCACGGTGCTCTTCGCCATCGGCCGGCTGCCCGGCTGGCTCGCGCACTGGCGCGAGATGCAGCACGACCCCCAGACCAAGATCGGTCGTCCGCAGCAGCTGTACGTCGGGTCTCCCGAGCGCAACTACCCCGGCGTCTGACGCGAGGGTCAGGGGATGCCCAGACTGCTCGTCCGCCGTCCGTCGCCGCTTCTCGCCGGCGGCGAGCTGACCCACCTCGATCGTGTCGCGGTCGATCCTGCGCTCGCGCAGCGGCAGTGGGAGCGGTATGTCGACGTCTACCGTTCGCGGGGGTGGGGGATCGTCGAGATCGAGCCCGCTGATGAGCAGCCCGACGGCGTCTTCGTCGAGGATGCCGTGATCGTGTTCGATGACTTCGCCGTGCTCTGTCGCGCCGGCGCGTCGTCACGGCGCGGCGAGGCGGATACCGTGCGGGCGGCTGTCGAGGCATCCGGAATCCCGTACGCCTCCATCGAGGACCCCGGTACCCTCGACGGCGGGGATGTCCTCAAAGTGGGACGTACGGTCTACGTCGGCGCGTCATCGCGCACGAACGCCGACGGCATCGCTCAGCTGCGGAGCAGCGTGGAGCCGCGGGGGTGGGATGTCGTCGAGATCCCGGTCACAAAGGTGCTGCATCTCAAGTCGGGTGTGACGGCTCTGCCCGACGGCACAGTGGTCGGATTCGAGCCGCTCGTGGACGACCCGTCGCTGTTCCCGGCTTTCCTCGGCATTCCCGAAGAGCACGGCACGGCTGTGGTCGTGCTCGACCCCGGTACCGTCCTGATGTCGTCGGACGCCCCCGAGACCGCGGCGCTCTACCGCGCGCGCGGCCTCGAGGTCGTCACCGCCGACGTCAGCGAGTTCGAGAAGCTCGAGGGCTGCGTGACCTGTCTCTCGGTACGGCTGCGCGGCTGAGGCTCAGCGGGCGGGCGGCGCCACGATCGGCTGCTGCAGTTGCGTGAGCCACTCGGACTGCGGCAGGGGCTCGGACTCGAGGTAGACCTCGCGGCTCGGCCCCGCGAGCTCGACGCCGGCTTCTGCGAGGCCCGTCATGAGCTCGTGGTAAGCGCCACCGATGCCCGGCATGTCGCCGCGGTAGTCGTAGACTGCGGCGTGCTCGACCGCGGGGAGCTCGACGACCTGCCACGCGTCGTTCTCGACGGGCTCGTCGCCGGCGATCCACGACACCCAGACCCGCAGCCCGTCGGTGCCCTCGACAGGCTCGTACCAGAACGTGCCGGGCTCGTGGAACTCGACGCCCGATTCCTGAAGTGCGTGCAGGAGCGGGGGCAGGATCTCGTCGATGACGGGAGAGACGAACTGCGGTCCCATACCTCCCGCGACGGCGGTCGCGGCGTAGACGGTGACGGCGGGCAGGCTCGTGTAGGTGATGTCGGCCATGGGGGTGGTTCCTTCCGGGAGGGAGAGTCGCGCGTCGATCCGGGCGATGCGCGCGGTGTCGGCGGCCACGGCGTCCGCGAGCTCGCCCCGACGCCGAGCCAGGACGACCCGCAGGGCCGCCTCCTCGTCGTCGGCGCCGAGAACGAAGGCGGCGTCGTCGAGCGAGCAGCCGAGTTCGCGCAGCTCGACGATCCGCAGCAGCTGCGCGAGTTGCGCGGGGTCGTAGTGGCGGTAGCCGGTGTACTCGTCGACGCGACGGGGCTCCAGGAGCCCGATCTTGTCGTAGTGCCGCAGCATCCGGGCGCTCACACGTCCGTAGGCGGCGAACTCTCCGATGGTGTACATGATGGAGTCCACGTTCGACCCTGACACAGTGACAAGGTCAAGCGGTGAGCGTCGACGCGTAGTCCGGCACGGCGTTGTCCTCGTCGCGAGGCGGCCGCTCGTACCCGCCCGACGCGGGGCGCGGCGGGATGTCGATCGGGGGTCGTTCGACGTCTTCGTACGGGACCTTCGAGAGCAGGTGGTGGATCATGTTGATCCGACCGCGACGCTTGTCCTCGTTGTCGACTTCGAACCAGGGCGCCTCGGGGATGTCGGTCTGCACGATCATCGTGTCCTTCGCGCGGGAGTAGTCCTCCCACTTCGTGATCGACAGGACGTCGTTGGGGCTGAGCTTCCAGCGCCTCATGGGGTCCTCGTTGCGGGAGCGGAACCGCTTCTCCTGTTCGACGTCCGAGACGCTGAACCAGTACTTGAGCAGGATGATGCCGTCCTCGACGAGCATGCGCTCGAAGATGGGCGCCTGATGCAGGAATCGGTGGTACTCGGCGTTTGTGCAGTACCCCATCACGTGCTCGACGCCCGCGCGGTTGTACCAGGACCTGTCCATCAGCACGATCTCGCCCGCGGCGGGGAGGTGCGCGATGTAACGCTGGAAGTACCACTGCGTCTTCTCGCGCTCGGTCGGTGTCGGCAGGGCTGCGATGCGCGAGACACGAGGGTTCAGATACTCGCTGATGCGCTTGATCGTGGAGCCTTTGCCCGCGGCATCCCGTCCCTCGAAGATGACCACGATCCGGGCGCCGGATGCCTGCACCCACGCCTGCATATCGACGAGCTGCGCCTGCAGGGCGCTGAGCTCGGCTTCGTAGATCTTCTTGGGCAGTCGCTCGCTCATTCCCCGAGCATAGGGCGAGAGCGCGAGATCAGGCGTGCAGCGCCTCGTTGAGGGTGACGCCGACGCCCGAGCGTCGCACGGCCTCGATCGCGCCCGTGACGGAATTGCGGCGGAAGAGGATGCCGTCGCGGCCCGAGAGGTCGGCGCCCTTCACGACGGGTTTCGTGCCGTCGGCGCGCGGCGCCTCATCGGCGAGCACGATCTTCGAGCCCGCGGTGACGTAGAGGCCCGCCTCGACGATGCAGTCGTCGCCGATCGAGATGCCCACGCCGGCGTTCGCGCCGAGGAGCGAGCGCGCGCCGATCGAGACGCGGTGCGACCCTCCTCCTGAGAGCGTGCCCATGATGGATGCCCCACCGCCGATGTCGCTGCCGTCGCCGACGACGACTCCCTGCGAGATGCGCCCCTCGACCATGCTCGCGCCGAGCGTGCCGGCGTTGAAGTTCACGAAGCCCTCGTGCATGACCGTCGTGCCGGGGGAGAGGTAGGCGCCCAGGCGCACCCGGCTCGCGTCGGCGATGCGCACGCCCGGCGGCGTGACGTAGTCCAGCAGCCGGGGGAACTTGTCGAGCCCCTGCACCTGGATGCCGTCGCGCTGCAGGAAGGGGCGCAGGCGCGTGAGGTCGTCGGGATGCATCGGCCCCGCGCTCGTCCACGCGACGTTCGGCAGGTGGCCGAAGATGCCCGTGAGATCGACCTCGTTCGGCTTCACGAGCCGGTGCGAGAGCGCCTGCAGCCTGAGGTAGGCGTCAGAGGTCGATTCGGGCGCGGCATCCAGATCCGCCTCGATCACGACGACGTCGACCGACACGGCACGACGCTCGTCGGGGACGGCGAGGCGATCGAGCTCGTCCGGCGGGATCGCAGGGTCCAGACCGAACGGGATGCGCCCTGACGCCGGCGCCGGGAACCAGGTGTCGAGCACCGTCCCGTCCGCCGCGCTCGTCGCGAGTCCGAAACCCCACACCCACCGCTCGTCGCTCATGCCTCAACGCTACCGGCGCAGTGCGATGACGCCGAACCCACACACTTCTGGCGAACCCACGCGATCCGATCGACTGAAACGTGTGGGTTCGCGCGAAGTGCGTGGGTTCGAGCCGGGCGGCGGCGAAACTAGACTCGGGGGATGCCGAAGCTCGATCTGACAGCGCCCTCGATCGACCTGACCCGCACGATCTGCGACATCCCGAGCGTCTCCGACGACGAGACCGCGCTCGCCGACCTGATCCACGAGGCCGTCCTCGCGCTCCCGCACCTCGAGGTGTATCGCGACGGCGACACGATCGTCGCCCGCACGAACCTCGGCCGCTCGCAACGGGTCGCGATCGCCGGGCACATCGACACCGTTCCGATCAACGACAACGTGCCCACGCGCGACGTCGCGATCGACGGCGAGCCGTTCATCTGGGGTCGCGGGACCGTCGACATGAAGGCCGGCGTCGCGGTGCAGCTCAAGCTCGCGCACGACCTCGCCGACCCTCGCGTCGACCTCACCTGGATGTGGTACGACCACGAAGAGGTGGATGCCGACCTCAACGGTCTCACGCGGCTCGCTCGCACGCGACCCGACCTGTTCGAAGCCGACTTCGCGATCCTCGGCGAGCCCTCGAACGGCACCGTCGAGGGCGGATGCAACGGCAACCTGCGCGCGATCGTGCGCACGCACGGCGTCCGTGCGCACAGCGCCCGCGCGTGGATCGGCGAGAACGCGATCCACAAGGCGGCTCCCGTGCTCGCCCGCCTGGCCGACTACCGTCCGCGCGCGATCCTCGTGGACGGCCTCGAGTACCGGGAGGGCCTCAACGCCGTGCGCATCGACGGCGGGATCGCCGGGAACGTGATCCCCGACCTGTGCGAGATCGAGGTGAACTACCGCTTCGCGCCGAGCCGTTCCGCCGACGAGGCCGTCGCGCACGTGAAGAGCGTCTTCGACGGCTTCGAAGTGGATGTCGTGGACATCGCGCCCGGCGCTCGCCCCGGCCTGGACGCACCACTCGCGCAGGAGTTCCTCGCCGCGGTCGGCGGCGAGCCGCGCCCCAAGTACGGGTGGACAGATGTCGCCCGCTTCTCGGCGATGGGAGTCCCGGCGGTCAACTACGGCCCCGGTGATCCGCACCTCGCGCATCACGACGAAGAGCGCGTGCCGCTCGCGCAGATCGTCGACGTCGAGCGCGGGCTGCGGGCGTGGCTGACCTGATCGATCCCGCGCCGCCGCGGCGCGGCCTCGTGCGCTCGTGGAGTGAGAGTCCCATCGCGGTGCGGATCGGAATCCTCTACGTCCTCTCGCGTCTGGTCACGACGGGGTTCTTCCTGATCGCGGCAGCGCTGTCGGGCCCGACATCGCGGTTCGGCGAGAACGCGACGCTCGGCTCGCTCGCCCTCGGCTGGGACGCGCAGTGGTACTGGTTCGCAGCGCTCAACGGGTATCCGGCCGACCTGCCGACGAACGATGCAGGGCAGGTGGCCGAGAACGCCTGGGCGTTCATGCCGATCTACGCATACCTCGCGCGGCTCATCGGCATCCCTCTCGGTTCCTGGGGCGCGGGTGCCGTGCTCCTCTCGCTCGTCGCGGGCTTCTTCGCATGCCTCGTGCTGTTCCGGATGCTCCGCACCCGGCTCGACGAGGGCGCAGCGCTCTGGGCGGTGCTCTTCTTCGCGTCCGGGCCGCTCGCCGGACTGTTCCAGGTCGGCTACGCCGAATCCCTGTTCCTGCTGATGCTGTTCCTCAGCATCCTCGTCGTCATGCGCCGGAAGTATGCGTGGCTCTACCTGCTCATCCCGCTCATGGGCTACACCCGGCCCGGTGTGCTGGCGTTCGCGCTGTTCCTCGGGCTCCACGGCATCCATTGGTGGATCACCCGCCGCACCGAGCCCTTGCCGACGCGGCAGATCGTGCACATCGTGCTCGCAGGGCTCCTCGCAGTCGTCGTCGGCTTCTCGTGGCAGGTGATCGCGGGGGCCGTCACGGGGGATGCCGGCGCCTATCTCGCGACGGAACTCGCGTGGCGGCGCAACTGGATCGGCGACGCCTCAGCGCACTTCATCCCCTTCGAGGGGTGGGTCCTCGCCGCCGGATTCTGGTTCCAGGCGTGGGGGCTCGGCGCCGTCATGGGGTATGTCGCGCTGGGCATCCTCGTGCTCGGTCTCGCGGCCCTGCTGCTGTTCGAACCGCATGTCAAGCGCCTCGGCCCCGAGATCCGTCTCTGGTCGGCGAGCTACCTCGTGTATCTGCTGCTCGTCTTCTTCCCGCAATCGAGCGTCTTCCGCCTGCTCGTGCCGCTTTCGCCGCTGTGGGGAGCCGCGGCGATACCCCGTTCACGTGCGTGGCGGGTGGGCGTGCTGGTCGCCTGCCTCGCCCTGCAGTGGTGGTGGATCTACAACATGTATGCCCTGGCGAACGCATACTGGCAGATCCCGTAACCCGTGCGAGCGACTCCGGGTGTCCGTGCGTTCGGTAAACTGTCAGGCAAGACCTGACGAAAGGGAGCCGCTATGGCAGCCATGAAGCCGAGAACCGGAGACGGGCCGATGGAGGCCGTCAAGGAGGGCCGCCTCATCATCGTGCGTGTACCGCTCGAAGGAGGAGGGCGCCTCGTCGTCTCCGTGAACGACGCTGAGGCCAAGGAGCTCTACGACGTTCTGGGCGGAGTCGTCGCTCCCGTCTGAGACGTCGTCGACAGCGAAACGGCCGGTCATTCGACCGGCCGTTTCGCTGTTCCCGTCCGCTAGTCCCGCGGCAGTGTCGTCAGCTGCAGGAGTCCTTCGCCGACGATCGACAGCGCGCCGATCACGGCGGGCGAGGACTGCGTCTCCTGGACGAGCGAGCGGTAGGCCGTCGTGACCGGATCGCGGCGCACCGGGTCGGCGACCGCTCCGCCCGCGAGCACGCGGGGGACGAGGACCGTCCCGCCGGCGCGCACGAGCCGCAGCCCGTGCTCGACGTATTCGATGACGCCCTCGGGGTCGGCGTCCACCAGCACGATGTCGTAGGACGCCTCGTTCATGCGGGGCAGGACCTCCGCCGCGCGACCGGTGATGAAGCGGGCACGGGCGGCGGGGATCTTCGCGTCGGCGAATGCCTGGCGCGCGGCGCCGAGGTGCTCGGGCTCCTTGTCGATCGTCGTGAGGGTCGCGCGGGGCGAGCCATGCAGCAGCCAGAGCCCCGAGACTCCGGCACCCGTGCCGATCTCGACGATGTTGAGGGCTTGGGATGCCGCGGCGAGCACCGCGCACTGCGCGCCGACGGCGGGGCTGATCGGAGACGCGCCGAGCTCGAGGGCGTGGGTGCGTGCCCGCGCGATGTGCTCCGGCTCGATCGTCGCTTCGTCGGCGAACCGCTGGTTCGCATCCTGTCCGCTCATGGTGGCTCCTTCGTCCACAGCCTAAGCGCCGACCGGGCGCGTCGGGCTGCGGCGCGGCGGTAACCTTGCTTCATGTTCTTCGGCCTCACGATCGAGAAGCTGCTGCTGATCGCCCTCGTCGCAGCTCTCGTGATCGGCCCCGAACGACTTCCCCGCTACGCCGAAGCGCTCGCCACCTTCACGAAGCGTGCGCGCGACTGGATCTCGTCCGCCCGCACGCGGGTACGCGACGAGATGGGTGACGAGTTCGACGACGTCGACTGGAAGACGCTCGATCCGCGCCAGTACGACCCGCGCCGCATCATCCGCGAGGCGCTCCTCGATGACTCGCCCGTCGTCAAGCCGGTATCGCCGAACGCGATGACGAAGGTCGTCACGCCTCCGCTCGAGGCGCCGACGCCTTCGCCCTTCCGGGCCGGCGCCGTGCCGCCGTACGACTCCGAAGCGACCTAGTTCGGGCGCACCGGCAGGGCCTTGCCTGCGAGTCCGCGCGGTTCCGCCGCGATCCGCTCCGCGAGACGCGCGATCGCGACGGCAGCGGGGTCGGCGGGGTCCGCGACGACGACCGGGGTGCCGGCATCCCCGTCCGCGCGCAGTGCCGCGCTCAGCGGCACCGACGCGAGCACGGACGTGTCGAGCGCGGCGGCGACGTCGGCGCCCCCGCCCTCGCCGAAGAGCGCGAGCGTCGAGCCATCGGGCATCACCAGCGGTCCCATGTTCTCGACGACCCCGACGACGCGCTGACCGGTCTGGCGGGCGACGAGTCCCGAGCGGACGGCGACGTCGGATGCCGCGGCCTGCGGCGTCGTGACGACGAGCACGTCGGCGTTCGGGAGCAGCTGTCCGACCGAGATCGCGACGTCGCCCGTACCGGGCGGCATGTCCAGCAACAGGACGTCGAGGTCGCCGAAGTACACATCGGTGAGGAACTGCTGCACCGTGCGGTGGAGCATCGGGCCGCGCCACGCGACCGCGCCGAGCGGCTCGTCGCCGGTCGACCGGCGTAGGAACATGCCGATCGAGATGACCTTCACGCCGTGCGCGACGGGCGGGAGCATGAGGTCGTCGATGCGCGTCGGCTGCGGCACGGCGCCGCTGTCGTCGACGAGCCCCATGAGCGCCGGGATCGAGAACCCGTGCACATCGGCGTCGACGAGGCCGACCGACAGCCCACGGGCCGCGAGCGAGACCGCGAGGTTGGCGGTGACGGTCGACTTGCCGACGCCGCCCTTGCCGCTCGTCACGGCGATGACGCGCGTGAGTGTTCCCGGGCCGAACGGCATCACCCGCGCGCGCCCGCCGCGCAGTCGCTCGGTCAGTGCGGCGCGTTCCGCGGGCGACATGACCCCGACCTCGAGTTCGACATCCGAGATGCCGTCGACGGATGCCGCGGCGGCTCGCACATCGCTCGAGATGCGATCCGCGGCAGGGCAGCCGACGATCGTGAGCACGATGCCCACGCGGGCCACACCGCCGTCGACCGAGACGTCGCGCAGCATGTCGAGCTCGCTGAGCGGTCTGCGCAGCTCGGGGTCGACGACGGCGCCGACCGCGCTCCGGACGGCGGCCGCTGCATCCGTCTCCGTCATCGGCGCTCTTCGCGGGCGCGCGGCGCCTCCGGCTCGCGACCCTCGCGTTCGTCGAGACGGTCGAGCAGCTGGCGCAGCTCGGAGCGGAGCGCGTCCTTCGTCACCACCTCGTCGTGGAAGTCCTTCACGGCGAGGCGGAGCGCGACGATCTCTCGCGCGAGGTACTCGGTGTCGGCGAGGTTGCGCTCGGCGCGCTGACGGTCCTGCACGATCTGCACGCGATCCCGGTCGTCCTGGCGGTTCTGCGCGAGCAGGATGAGGGGCGCCGCGTACGACGCCTGCAGCGAGAGGATGAGCGTCAGGAGCGTGAAGTTCGTGGCGCGGGGATCGAACTGCCACGCGGGCGGCATGAAGGTGTTCCAGGCGAGCCAGACGACGACGAACACCGTCATGCCGATGAGGAATCCCGACGTGCCCATGCCGCGGGCGAAGGCCTCGGAGAACCGGCCGAAGCGGTCCTGAGACGGCTTGGGGTTGCGGCTGATGATGCCCGAGCGCCCTCGGGGCGCGTCGAGCGAGGGGAGTCGTGACGAGCGTGCCATCAGCGCCTCCTGACGGGCACGGCGGCGGTCGTGGCGGGGGCTGCGGACGAGTCGTCATCCTCGTCGTGCGAGCGCCAGTCCTCGGGGAGCAGGTAGTCGAGCACGTCATCGACCGAGACGGCGCCGACGAGGCGCCGCGCCTGATCGACGACCGGGAGCGAGACCAGGTTGTAGCTGGCGAGCATGCGGGCGACTTCGGCGGCGGACGAGTCGGCCGGCACGGGCTCGAGCGAGTCGTCGATGATCGCGCCGAGGCGCTCGTGCGGGGGGTAGCGCAGCATCCGCTGGAAGTGCACCGTGCCGAGCAGGCGACCCGTGGGGGTCTCGTACGGCGGGAGCGTGACGAAGACGGCGGCGGCGAGGGCAGGATGCAGCTCGTGCCGCCGGATGAGCGCGAGCGCCTCGGCGACCGTCGCGTCGGCCGAGAGCACGATCGGCTCGGGAGTCATGAGACCGCCCGCCGTGTCGGGGCTGTACTTCAGCAGCGCGCGGACGTCCTCGGCCTCTTCGGGCTCCATGAGGTCGAGGAGCTCCTCGCGCTGCTCCTCGGAGAACTGGCCGAGGACGTCGGCCGCGTCATCCGGTTCCATCGCATCGAGGATGTCGGCGGCGCGCTCGTCGTCGAGGCTCTCGAGGATGTGCACCTGCTCGTCCTCGGGCATCTCCTCGAGCGCATCGGCGAGGCGGTCGTCGGAGAGCTCGTCGACGACCTCGAGCAGGCGGTCCTCGGGCAGATCGAGCAGCGTGTTGGCGAGGTCGGCGGGTTTGAGCTCGGAGTAGCTCGCGACGAGCTGCTCGGCGGACTGCGCTTCGCCCGGGACGGCGCTCTCGCGCACATCGCTCCAGTTGGCGAACGTGGTCGGTCCCTTCGCGAACGGCGACGCACTCGTGCGCGGCTTGCGCAGGAACAGCTGCCCGACATCCCATTCGCCCAGCCGGTTCCGCTCGATCGCGACGTCCTCGATCTGCGCGCCGCCGGTACCGTCGGTGAAGAACACCTTGCGGCCGATGAGCTCGGCCAGGACTCGCACTTCGCCGCCGCGCTGCTGGAAGCGGCGCACGTTGATGAGCCCGGTCGTGATGACCTGGCCGGTCGCAATCGACGTGACGCGGTTGATCGACAGGAAGACGTTGCGCCGACCGGGGATCTCGACGATGAGGCCGATGACGCGGGGCGGATCGTCTTTGCGGTAGATGACGACGACGTCGCGGACCTTGCCGAGACGGTCGCCGGAAGGGTCGAAGACGGAGCACCCCGTCAGGCGTGCGACGAAGACCCTCTGCGTGCTCACACGTCCCAGCGTAGCCCCGCCCCCGTGGGAGAATGGGGGAATGACGATGATGGGCGGACGCTTCCCGCAAGGACCCGACGACGTCGGGCAGACGGTCGCGGAGTTCTCGGCGTACGAGAAGGCGCAGAAGGCCGTCTCGACCCTCATCGCGGCTGATGTGCCCGCCCGCGACATCGCCATCGTCGGCCAGGGACTGCGCTCGATCGAGCGCGTCACGCGCCGCCTGGGCTATGCCACCGCGGCGCGGTCCGGTGCGATCAACGGTGTGCTGCTGGGTCTGCTCTTCTCGGCGATCCTCGTCATCGGGTCGCCGTCGGTGCCGATTCAGGCGTTCGTCGGTGTGCTCTTCGTCGGCATCGCGCTCGGCATGCTGCTGAGCATCATCACGTACTCCTTCGTGCGCCGCCGGCGCGACTTCGCGTCGGTGGCCCAGGTCGTCGCCGACCGGTACGAGGTCACGGTGGCGGCCTCGAGCATCCACCGCGCGCGCCAGGTGCTCGGGCCGGTCTCGGCGCCCGTGGCGCCGGTCGCTGCGCCGCCGGTCGTGACCCCGGCGCCGGCCGACGACCGCCCGCAGTACGGTCAGCGGGTCGATCCCGAACAGCCGAAGACGGCTCCGGATGCCGCGGCCCCCGCCCCGTCGGATGACCACTCCGACGCGGCCTCGGATCCCGCCGGAGCCGCGGACTCCACGGCTTCCGCGCCGTCGGACCCGGCGTCCGACCCACCGGCTCCCGCGACATCACGGCCCGACGCCGCGTGATGCGCGTCTCGGTCGACCTCCCGGCCGGATCGGTCGAGGTCTCCGCAGAGCTCGAGGCGCCCGACGCGCCGGTCGGGGTCGTCGCGATCGCGCACGGCGCGGGCGCGGGGTATCGGCATCCCTTCCTCCTCGGCTTCGCGCGCGGTCTGCGGACCGAGGGCTTCGCGACGCTGCGGTTCAACTTCCCGTACGTCGAGGCGGGGCGCCGGATGCCCGGCCCCGCCGCCCATGCCGTCACGACCTGGCGCGCGGTCGCTGCTGCGCTCGGGTCCGAGCTTCCCGGGCTGCCGCTCTGGGCGGCAGGCAAATCCTACGGCGGTCGCATTGCCTCGATGGCGGCGGCGGAAGGTGCGATCGCGCCGGCCGGGCTGGTGTACCTCGGGTATCCGCTGCATCCTCCCGGTGACCCGTCGAAGCCGCGTGTCGCGCATCTGCCCGACGTCGTCCCGCCGCAGCTGTTCGTCGAGGGCACGAACGACCCGTTCGTCGACCCGCACGCGCAGCTGCTCGACGCGGTGGCGTCGTGTCGAGACGCCGAGATCGCCTGGATCGAGGGCGGCGGCCATTCGTTCGAGGTGAAGGGCCGCAAGCGTCCCGCAGACGAGATCGGCGCCGACCTCGCGCCCGGAGTCGCCGCGTGGATGCGGGGTCGTTCCTGATCTCTGCTCGAGGTGCACGACGCGCAGCCGGTGTCCTCCACTCGATACGGTGAGGGTGTGAGAGCAGCGCGACGGGTGGCGACTTCGATCGCGATCGCGGTGGTCGCGACAGCGCTGTGCGGATGCTCGGTCGACACGCTGATCTGGGGTGCCGAGGGCGCCGCCGTGATCGATACGACCGAGCGGTTGATCGACGCCGCGGAAGCGGGTGACGGCGGATCGCTCGTCTGCGAGGACGCGGATCCAGATCTGCGTGATCCCGCGGACTGGTCGGGACTCTCGGCCGAGGAACCGGAGCAGTTCGTCGCGGACTACTGGCCCGATCAGGCTCCGCTTGATCCCGCGTGGAGCATCAATCTGTCGCTGCCCGCGAGCCGTGTCGCGTCGGGCGTCGAGTTTCCCGGCGACGTCTTCTACCGCGAGTCGGAGGAAGGCCTGTGTCTCGTCGCCGTCGCATGGTCGACGGTCGAATAGCAGCTCGCGGGGGCACCGACGGCTGAATGCGCGCGAGGTCAGACGTGATCCTGCGAGGGCGATGAAGACCGAGGTCGCTCCGTCGGAGAGTTAGAGATGAGTTCTGCGCGAGTGACACGGCCAGGTCTCGGCCGCACTCGCACGCGCGTCCGCAATCGCACGCGCTCGCCCGGCGCGTGGCCGGTGACCGCCTCATGCTGCCTCGAATCGGCGCGGTGACTTCGACGACAGGCGCGTGGGTTCGGCTACCTCGCCCGTGACAGGGTCGGGAGGGGGATGCAACCAGTACGTGTCGATTCCCGTCGCGGGATCGCGCTCGCGCGTGATGCGCCAGCCCTGATTGTGTAGCCGCAGGTGACAGTTGCGGCAGAGTGGCACGCCATCGTCGACATCGGTCTTGCCGTGGTGCTCCCACCAGTGGTCGATGTGGTGGTACTCGCTCTGAGAGACGGGCGCGCTGCACGACGGCCAGATGCAGCCGCCGTCGCGGGCGGCGATCGCGATCCTTTGGGTTCGGGTGAACAGCCGATGCTCGCGCCCGACGTCGAGCGGGCGTCCGAACGCGTCGTGCTCGACGGGAACGGCACCGGCGTCGCAAAGGAACTTCTCGATCACACCCGGCGGCAGCGCCGCGCCGCCGTCCTCGAGGTGGCCCACGCCTACGACCCGCATCTCGCCGCGCTCGTCGGGCGCCGCGATGGCGGACGCCTCGACGACGATGCGCACGCCGGGCTGGCGGTCGCCGAACGACTGAGCGGGGTCGGCGGCCGCGCCCGTGCGCAGAACCGCGATCAGAGTGTCGTATTGCAGTTGCTCATTCGTGCGCGGGTCGTCGACCACCGACGGATGCGGCGACGCTGACGACACGAAACGTGGTCCGCGGCGCGGCCGCAGTGCAGCCTGGAGGATGGCGTCGACCCACGCGGCGGCTTCGTCGTCGAAGACGAAGCGACCGTGGTGCTGACCGGCCTCATCCGTCCAGGTGCGGAACGAACGAGCGGTGTACCGCTCCTCGAATCGCAGCGTCACCCCCACCGGATCGAGCCGATCACGCGCGATGCGAGCGGCGTCGCGCAGCCCTTCGACGGGGAGGGAGGTGGCCTCGTCGATCAGCAGGGCGACGGCGCGACCCCATGCCGTAGGGAGGAAATCGGGATCGAGATCGGGATACCGCTCGACCGGAGGTTCTCCGAGCCCCGTGCGGATCGCGTGGAACTGCTGTTGACCGAGTCGGCCCGACGCGAGCGCGGCGCGCAGCGCGGCCAGCCATTCGGGCGGCGGGGGAGTCGTCGCATCCATCGCCGGTGGCGCCAGCTCTTCGCCCGCTCGCAACGTGCGCCGGACGTCGCCCGTCGACTGGCCCGTGATGTTCTGCACGAGAGACGTGACGTTGCGATGCCCCTTGCGCTGTGCGAGGCCGTCGTAGCCGAGTTCGCGGTGGGAGCGCCGCGCGACTTCGGCCGACGTCACCGAGACGAGAAGGTCGAGCGCTTTGCGTGCCTCGGTCGCGTCGGCAAGCACCCCGAGCAGCGCGTCATCGTCGAGCTGCGTCGCCGCGACACTCGGGTCGAGCCCGGGGACCGCCCGCGCGACGCGACCCGCGGCTGCGAGGAGCCGTTCGGCCGGAGGTGCGGGAGTCCGTTGCATAGAACAAAGATACGAATGGCCTCCGACATTCGAAGCGGAGATCGTTGCCTCCGGGCCATTCGAAGATCACGAAACGGTGGCGAAGCCTGAGAGCGGTGACTGTCTGCGCTCGATACGCAGAACCCGCATCGCGGTCAGCGCCCCGCGGCGTAGCCCTGCATGCCTCGCGGGTTGGCGGCTGCCCAGAGCTCGCCGGTCGCGGCATCCATCCCGACCGCCGACACCCGGCCCAACGCCCACTCGCCCGCGAGTGTCACGCTGTGGCCGCGTCGCTCGAGACCCTCGATCACCGCAGCGCCCAGGCGGTCTTCGACGACGACGCCCGTCGGGTTCCACGTGCGCGGCCAGAACGAATCCACCAGCGCCGTCGTGTGCAGCGACGGCGCGTCGATCGCCTGCTGCGCCGTGTAACCGCCCGCGAGCATGCGCACGAGCACGGGCAGCTGCCACTGCTCCTGCTGATCGCCTCCGGGCGTGCCGAGCGCGATCGATCGGGAACCGTCGAGGATCAGTGTCGGTGTCAGGGTGGTGCGGGGCCGGGCGCCGGGCTGCAGAGCCGACGGCGCGGCGGGATCGAGCCATGCCATCTGCAGGCGCGTGCCGAGGCAGAACCCGAGTTCGGGAATCGTGGGGGATGACTGCAGCCAGCCGCCCGACGGTGTCACCGCGACGATGTTGCCCCACCGGTCGACGACGTCGATGTGGCACGTGTCGCCCCGGGTGTGGCCGCGACGGTCGATGGTCGGCTCGCCGAGGCCGGACTCTCCGACGATGAGCGGCGGAAGGAACGGCTCTCGGCCCTCGAGCGAGGCCGGACGGAAGTCGCTCGACGCCGAAGGACCGATGGCTCCGCGTCGCGCGCCGATGACGGCATCCGTCAGCAGTTCCCCGATCGCGGCGCCGTCGCCGAAGTACGCGTCGCGATCTGCGAGGGCGAGCTTGAGCGCCTCGATCACCGTGTGCGCCCCGAGCTCGGTGGACGGGTCGATCGCGTCGTCGGGCAGACCATCGAGGATCCGCAGCGCCTCGAGCAGCGTCGGCCCCTGCGTCCAGGAACCCGCTTTCGCGACGGTCGCGCCGCGGAACGATGCGGTGACGGCGTCTTCGTAGCCGGCGTCGAAGGCCGCGAAGTCCTCGGGCGTGATGACGCCCGCGTGCGCGCCTCCGGTCGAGTGCCGATGCGGCTGCTGAAGGAAGGTGGATGCCGCGTGCGCGACCAGTCCCGTGCTCCACTCCGTCCGCGCCGCGTCGATGCGCGCGGCACGGCCGATCGGGCCGTCGTCGCGCACGGTGCACGACGCGTGCACGAGCGAGTCGAGCACGTCGGCATAGGCGGGATTGCGGAACAGCCCTCCGTCGAGCGCGGGGAGCCACAGCGCCGCGGACGAGGGCCAGCCCTGCTCGAAGAGCGCACGGACCCGGCGGATCGTCGCCAGCACCGACGGCAGGAGGGGAACGCCCGCGCGCGCGTAGTCGATCGCCCAGGCGAGGACGTCGCCGAGCTCCCACGTGCCGTGGTCGCGCAGGAGAACGAGCCAGGCATCCACCGCTCCCGGCACCGAAGCCGCGAGCCCGCCCGCGCCCGGCACGAGATCGAGCCCCTCGGCGCGGAAGTGCTCGATCGTCGCGCCCCGCGGCGCCGGTCCCTGACCCATCAGCACGACCGGCGTGGTCGGATCGTCGGCCGTCGCGAAGATGCCGACGAGATCGCCACCGGGCCCGTTGAGGTGCGGCTCGGCGAGGTGCAGCACGAATCCGCCCGCGACGACGGCGTCGAACGCGTTGCCGCCGCGCTCGAGCACCGCCTGCGCGGTCGCGGTGGCGAGCCAGTGGGTGGATGCCGTCATCCCGAACGTGCCCGTGAGGGTCGGGCGGGTCGTGAACGCGGGCGGGGGAGTGAAGGTCACGCGCGCAGTCGCGCGACTTGTGCTGAGCGAGGCGCCCGCATCAGCGTGCTCCGAGTCGAAGCATCCAGGCCTCGACCTCGTCGGCCGTGCGCGGGATCGCCGCCGAGAGGTTCACGGGGCCGTCCTCGGTGAGGAGGATGTCGTCTTCGATGCGCACGCCGATGCCGCGGTACTCCTCGGGCACCGTGATGTCGTCGATCTGGAAGTACAGTCCCGGCTCGATCGTGAACACCATGCCCGCCTCGAGCGTGCCGCCCGCGTAGAGCTCGCGCCGCGCCTGCGCGCAGTCGTGCACGTCGATGCCGAGGTGGTGGCTCGTGCCGTGGACCATCCAGCGGCGGTGGTGGTGACCGGTCTCAGGATCCATCGACTCCTCGGCCGTGACGGGAAGGAGGCCCCATTCCGCGGTGCGGCGAGCGATCACCTCCCACGCGGCCTTGTTGAGGTCGCTGAACTTCGCGCCCGGCACGGCGATCGCGAACGCCGCGTCGGCGGCTTCGCGAACCGCCTCGTACACCTTGCGCTGCACGTCGGTGAACGTGCCGCTCACGGGCAGCGTGCGGGTGATGTCGGCGGTGTAGAGGCTGTCGACCTCGACGCCCGCGTCGACGAGGATGAGGTCGCCCGGCAGCACCGCACCGTCGTTGCGCGTCCAGTGCAGGTAGCAGGCGTGGGGACCGGAGGCTGCGATGGTGTCGTACCCCACGGCGTTGCCGTCGCTGCGCGCGCGCTGGTGGAAGACGCCTTCGACGATGCGCTCGCCGCGCGGGTGCTCGATGATCGCGGGCAGATTCGCGACGATGTCGTCGAAGCCGTCCGCCGTGACGTCCACCGCGATCTGCATCTGGGCCTTCTCGTAGTCGTCCTTGATGAGTCGCAGCTCCGAGACGACGCGGGTGAGGTCCTCGTCCTCGTCGAGGACCAGCTCGCCCTCGGCGGACGCGAAGGTGTCGATGTGCGCCGTCGCGACACCGAGTTCGTCGGCGACGGCGGCGAGCGACGGGCGCGGGCCGATCCAGAACTCGCCGATCGAGGCATCCGAGTAGAACTCGCTCGTCGTGCGGTCGGCGCGCTCACGGAAGTAGAGGGTCACGTCGTGACCGGCATCCGTCGGCTCGAACACGAGCACGGAGTCGGGCTCGGAGTCCGCTGCCCACCCCGTCAGGTGCGAGAACGCCGAGTGTGCGCGGAACGGGTAGTCGGTGTCGTTGCTGCGCTGCTTGAGCGAACCGGCCGGGATGATGAGGCGCTTGCCGGGGAACTCCGCCGACACGGCGTCGCGTCGCGCCTTCGCGTACGGCGCCTGTTCGCGGACGGGCGGCGCGAGGTCGGGGCGATCCGCCCAGCCCGTCGAGATGCCGTCGAGGAAGCCCTGTCCGAACGACTGCCGACGGTTGGTCGACGACGTCACGGGGGCGGATTCGGTCGAGGTGTCGCTCATGCCTCCATCCTCGCACGCACGCCTACGGGCTGACAGGCTCCAACTGCACCACGAGGGGGCGGTGGTCGCTCCCCGAATCGTCGGTCGAGCGCACGACGACGGAGCCCGTCGCGACCCAGCGCTTCGAGGCCATGACGTGATCGATCGGCGCCCCGAGCAGGGCGGGATACGCGCTCGACCACGTGCCGACGGCTCCGCTGCCGGTGGAGGCCGCGGCATCCGTGCACCGGCCGAGGTCACCGCCGTCGACGCCGAGACCCGACATGTGGTCGACCGTGGCGTTGAAGTCGCCCGCCATGATGACGTTGTCGTCGGCGCACTGGTCGGCGAGCCACTGCAGGTCGTCCCGCCAGTCGCGCATGTACGCGGGCCGCGGTGCGACGGCGTGCGCCGCCACGACGATGGGCCCATCGCCCGACACGGGCATCGCCACAGCGCTCGGGACGGTCGAGGTGTTGCTCGTGCCGTCGGCGGACGACTCGATGACCGAGTAGTCGCCGAGGTCGGGCGAGATCAGCAGCGTGGTGGATCCGGCATCCCATTCCGTCGACGGGTCCACCGCATGGTGGGCCCACATCGGGCGGCCGAGCTCGCGCATCGCGACGGCGACGCTCGTGCCCGTCTCGATCGTCGTCTCGGGGAGCGTCACGATGTCGGCATCCATCGCCACCGCCAGCCGCGCGATCTGATCGGGTGACGTCGCGGGGCCCGCCGTGTTCCACGTCAGGATCCGGATGCTGCTCTCGGTCTGGGCGGGAAGCTCCTGCACTCCGAGCCCCCGCGAGACGAGGATGACGCCGTTCGCCGTTGCCGCCAGACCCGCGAGGAGCGCGAGCGACAGCGCGAGCGCGCGCAGCGGCTTCGCGAAGGCGATGAGGAGCGCCAGTACGGCGGCGACGGCGAACGCGAGGGCCAGCAGACCGCGGAACGACACGATCTGCGCGATGGGGAACATGCGCTCGACGCGGAAGAAACCGGGGAACGTCAGGACCGCGGCGGCGATCGCGCAGAGCACGGTGAAGAGGATCCCCAGCAGGCGCAGCACCCGCCCGACTCTATGTCAGGACTCTGAGAGATCCGTCTGGCGACACCCCCGGTACGCTCGGAGGATGGTGGGTGAACGGCGCGTCGAGGGTCCCGCCGATCTGCACCTGCATTCGCTGCAGTCCGACGGCACCGAATCCCCCGCGCAGGTGATGGCTGCGGCGCACCGTCACGGCATGCGGACGGCCGCGCTCACCGATCACGACACGACGTCGGGGTGGGCGGAGGCCGCTGAGGCCGCGGCATCCCTCGGCATGACGTTCCTCCCCGGGATGGAGCTGTCTGCGAAGCACGAGTGGCGGAGCGTCCACGTCCTCGCGTATCTCGTTGACCCCGACGCGCCGGGGCTTCGCGCCGAGACGGCGCGGATCCGCTCGTCGAGGCTGGACCGCGCGCGTCTCATGGCCGACCGCATCTCGCGCGACTTCGACCTGGTGTGGGACGACATCGTCGCGCAGACCTCCGACGGCGCGACGATCGGGCGCCCTCACATCGCAGATGCCCTCGTCGCGCGCGGACTCGTGCGGGATCGCGCCGAAGCGTTCTCGAGCATCCTGAGCCCCGGCGGCGACTACTACGTCGCGCTCTACGCACCCGACCCGGTCGCCGCGGTCGAGCTCGTGCGTGCCGCCGGGGGAGTGTCGATCGTCGCGCACCCCGCGGGACGCGCGGGCGTGCTTTCGAAGGGACTGCTGAACCGGATGCTGGATGCCGGCCTCGGCGGCTTCGAGCTCGGCCACCGCGAGAACCTCGAGCCGGGCATCCGGACCCTCGAGAAGCTCGTGCGCGAGCGCGATCTCATCGTGACCGGCTCGAGCGACTATCACGGCCTCGGAAAGCCGAATCTGCCCGGCGAGCACACGACGTCGGTCGAGATGGTCGAGCGCATCATCGCCGCCGCCGGCGGCAGCGCGCCGGTCTACCCGTGAGGGTGGACCGGCGCGCGAGCGCGCGGAGCGCGTAGACGAACAGCGCCCCCGCTTCCATGGAAGCGGGGGCGCTGTCGTGTGATCAGGTCAGCTCAGGGCCTTGGCCTTGATGCCGTCGTACTCGGCCTGCGTGATCGTGCCGGCGTCGAGCAGTGCCTTCGCCTTGGCGATCTCGTCGGACGGGCTGGTGCCGGCGACCGACTGGATGTACGCGTTCTGCGCCTTCTGGATCTCGGCGGCCTGCGCCTGTCCGCGCTGGGCCATGCCGTTGCCGCGCGCGATCAGGTAGATCAGCGCCGTGATGAACGGGGCGAAGATGAGGAAGAAGATCCACACCGCCTTCCACCAGCCGCTGAGCTTGTGGTCGCGGAAGAGGTCCGAGATGATCGCGAAGAGCGCGAAGAGGTACGCGACGAAGACGAATGCCCAGAGGAACCACCAGATGAGGTCCCAGAACGAGCCCCAGAAACCCTGGTACTCGTAGCCGGTCGTCACGGCGTCGATGAATCGCACGATGTGTGCCTTTCTTAGAGGGGGTACCGACGCTCACGCGTCGCTCAGCGATCACGCTATCGCTTCGCGGCCCCTCGTCGCACGACACGCGCGGTTCGTGACGGGCCCATCGCGGGGAACGTTCAGTCGGAGAATGTCGTGTCCGTCGGAGAATTTCGTGCGATTCTCGCCGACGATCTGCACATTCTCCGACCGTGTGTCGAGTCCGACGTGGATGATCCCCGGCGTGCGGGGTCAGGATGCCGCGGGCGCTCCGCCGGCGCTCGGGCGGCGACGCCGGCGACGGCGCGGGGCCGGCTTGCCGTCGTGGTGCTCCCTGCCGCCGCCGTCGTGCGTGCCCGCACCCTCGGCGCCGCGGTCGGTCGTGCCCGAGGCGGTGTCGTGCGCTCCGTTCTCGGCGGGGGCGTCCGCGGCGAAGGTCGCGCCGACGCGCTCCTCGCGGGATCCGCTCGAGCGGCGACGCCGACGGCGGCTCGTGCCGGCCGTCGTCTCGCCCTCGGCTGCGGCATCCGTCGCCCGCGCAGGCTGCTGCGTGCGCACCGTCTGCGTCTTCGGGGCCGTCGCGATGCGGCCCTTCGTGCCGGCGGGGATGTCGAGGTCTTCGTAGAGGTGCGGGCTCGACGAGTACGTCTCGACGGGCTCGGGCTTGCCGAACTCGAGCGCACGGTTGATGAGCGCCCATTTGTGCAGGTCGTCCCAGTCGACGAACGTCACGGCGATGCCGGTCTTGCCCGCGCGGCCCGTGCGGCCGGCGCGGTGCAGGTACGTCTTGTCGTCGTCGGGGATCGTGTGGTTGATGACGTGGGTGACGTCGTCGACGTCGATGCCGCGGGCGGCGACATCGGTGGCGATCAGGACGTCCTTCTTGCCGGCCTTGAAGGCGGCCATCGAGCGCTCGCGGGCCTCCTGGCTCATGTCGCCGTGGACGGCGCCCGCGTTGAAGCCGCGATCGCTGAGCTCGTCGACGAGCTTCTGCGCGGCGCGCTTCGTGCGTGTGAAGACGACGGTCTTGCCCCGGCCTTCGGCCTGCAGGATGCGGGCGATGACCTCGTCCTTGTCGAGCGAGTGCGCGCGGTAGACGAGGTGCTTGATGTTCGCCTGCGTGAGGCCCTCGTCGGGATCGGTCGCGCGGATGTGGATGGGGTTGGTCATGAACCGACGCGCGAGGGCGACGATCGGACCGGGCATCGTGGCCGAGAACAGCTGCGTGTGACGGATCGCCGGGACCTTCGAGAAGATCTTCTCGATGTCGGGGAGGAACCCGAGGTCGAGCATCTTGTCCGCTTCGTCGAGCACGACCTCGGTCGCGTGCGACAGGTCGAGCAGCCGCTGGTTGTTGAGGTCGATGAGACGCCCGGGCGTGCCCACGACGATCTGCGCACCGGCCTTGAGCTGGTCGATCTGGCCCTCGTACGCCTTGCCGCCGTAGATCGCGACGACGCTCGTCGAGCGACCCGAGGTCAGCATGTCCATGTCCTCGTAGACCTGCACGCACAGTTCGCGCGTCGGGACGACGATGAGTGCCTTCACTCCCGGAGCGGGGTCGAGGCCGAGACGCTGGACGACGGGGATGCCGAAGCCGAACGTCTTCCCGGTGCCGGTCTTCGCCTGACCGATGATGTCCTGGCCCGGGAGTCCGAGCGGGATCGTCTGCTCCTGGATGGGGAAGGCATCCACGATGCCCCGCGCTGCGAGGACATCCACGATGTCCTGATCGACGCCGAGTTCGGCGAAGGTCGTCACGATATGAGCCTGTCTGGCGGTGAGATGCCGCCGGGGTGAGAGGTCCACGCCCTTCACTCAGTCACAGGCGCGGTGGTCCCGATCCGACGCCGGGACTGATCCAGGATACCGGGCGAGCGGTTCGGATGCCTGCGGCCGTAGGCTGTTCGGCGTGGTGAAGTGGTTCTGGCAGCGCTCACGCCCCTCGGGCGAGAAGCTCGCGCTGCGTGCGCGCGGCGACTTCGGCGGCGCGACGCGCGTCGACTTCGAAGAGCTCGCGCCCGACATCGACACGTTCCTCGGCCAGGCGGCGTATCTGCAGCTCGGGTACTTCGAGACGCTCAGCGAGCTCATCGCGCTGACGCCCGAGCTCGCGCAGAAGGAGTCGCTGTCCAGGGCCGCCGGCGCGGCGCTCGAGAAGCACGAGGGCCTGGTCGCCGTCATCCGGGAACGCGGCGACGATCCGACGACGCTCATGCTGCCGTTCCGCGAGCCGCTCGATGCGTTCCGCCGCGCGACCCACGGCGTGCGGGCGCAGGAGACGATGCTCTCGGTGCACATCACGGCGGGCATGCTGGACGACTTCTATCTCGCGCTCGCGTCCAGCTACGGCGACACGGGTCGACGCGTCGCCCGCATCCTGCAGGCCGACGACGACCGCCAGGCCATCGTCGAGATCATCGGCGCCACGATCGAGTCCGACCCCGAGTGGAAGTCGCTGCTCGCGATGTGGGGTCGCCGGCTGGTCGGCGACACGCTGCTCATCGCGCGTGCGGCGCTGCGGCCCACCGAGCTGCGGGTCGCCGACGAGGAGAAGGTCGAGCCCGTCTTCACGGAGCTCATGGCCGCCCACTCGCGCCGCATGGATGCGATGGGCCTCGCGGCCTGAGACCGGACGGCCCTCACGGCCGAGGCGGTCAGAGCAGCTTGAGCTCGGCCTTGCGGCGGGCGTCGCCCTTCACTCGCAGGCTGCTCATGACGGCGAGCACGGGCCACGTGACGAGGGGCGCGACGAGCGTCGAGAGCCACGGCCAGGGGGTGTCGATGCCGACTCCCGCCCACGTCAGGAGCAGCCACACGAGTCCCGCCGCAGCGGCGCCGACGATCGGGCCGACGGCGATCCCGCGCGTGCCCCGATCGGGAACGACGAAGTGGATCGCGAGCCCGATGGCCGCGCCGACGATGAACGCGATCAGGATCTGCATGGGGGTGTCAGGCGACGAAACCGACGCGGCGCGACTCTTCGGTGCCGAACTCGATGAAGGCGAGGCCCGTGGTCGGGACGATGTAGGAGTTGCCCTTGGAATCGGTGAAGCTCACGTGCGTCGCGCCGCTGTCCAGCGCCGCGGCGACCGACTTCTTGAGCTCGGCGGCGGGCTCGCTCGTCTCGAAGGTGAGCTCGCGGCCGGTGTTGGCGATGCCGATGCGGATCTCCACGTGAAATGACCTCCTGCGTGCCGGGGAGCCTCCCCGGCGCATGGCAACTCTACGACACGGCACAGGCACGTCCGCCCGGTCTGCGCACGCTGTCGGCGAACGTCGATGTCGGGCCGCCGCGATAGCGTCGAACGCATGATCCCCGGCACGTCCGTCGTCCTCGACGCGCAGCAGCAGGATGTCGTGGCAATGGATGCCGCGGCCTCCTCCGTCGTCGTCGGAGCGGCCGGCACAGGCAAGACCGAGGCGCTCGTCGCGCGCGTGCGCGCGCTCGTCGCGGCGGGTGTCGATCCCGACGGCATCGTCGTGCTGACGCCGTCGCGCCAGACCGCGACCGCGCTGCGCGACCGCCTCGCGCTCGCCGTCGAACGTGCGACGTCGGGTCCGCTCGCGCGCTCCGTGGCGTCCTTCGCCTTCCAGCTCGTGCGCGCCGTGGCGGTCGCGACCGACGCCGAGCCGCCGCAGCTCCTCACGGGCGGCGATGAGGATCAGCTCATCGAGGACCTTCTCGACGGCGACGCCGAGGACGAGGCATCCGGAGCCGTCCGCTGGCCCGACTGGCTGCCCGCCCCGATCCGCGCCACGCCGGGATTCCGCTCCGAAGTGCGCACGTTCCTCGCCGAGTGCACGGCGCTCGGGATCGACCCGTCCGCACTGCGCGAGCTGGGCGCGCGCCACGACCTCGCGGCGTGGACGGCGCTGTCGGAGTTCTTCGGCGACTACGTCCGAGTGCGCGCAGACATGCGCGGCGCCCACCGCGACGCGGCCGGCCTCGTGCGCGAGGCGGTCGGCATTCTGCGCACTGCGCCGCCCGGGCTCGCGGCGATCGACCGCGTGCGGGTGATCCTCGTCGACGACGCGCAGGAGCTCACGCTCGGCGGTGTCGAGCTCGTCGAGGCGGCGCGGTCGCGCGGCGTCGCGGTCACGGCTTTCGGCGATCCTGATGTGGGCTCGGGCGCGTTCCGGGGGGCGACGCCCGAGAACTTCGCGCGGCTCGCGGCATCCCTCGTCGACGTCCGCGTCCTCGGCACACCGCATCGCGGAACGCCGTGGCAGGCCGAACTCGTGCGACGCGTCACGCAGCGCATCGGCGCCGTCGGGGTCGTCGCGCACCGCGGCGCGGGCGCCGGTGCCGAGCCGGACGCATCCGTGCGGGCGCTGACGCTGCGCTCGTCGGCCGAGGAGTACGACGCGATCGCGCGACTGCTGCGCGAGCGGCACGTGCACGACGGCGTGGCGTGGGGTTCGTGCGCCGTCATCGCGCACGACACGAGGCAGGTCACGGCCCTCGAGGCGGAGCTCTCGGCGCGTGACGTCCCCGCCCGTGCGAGCGGTCCCGGCCGCGCGCTGGGCGGTCTGCGCGCCGTGCGCGACCTGCTGCGGCTGGTGGATCTCGCGTCGCGCGACGAGTGGACGTTCGACGACGTGTCGGATGCCCTGCTCGGCGCGTACGGGCGGCTCGACCCCATCGAGCTCCGGCGGCTGCTCGCGGCGTTCCGCCAGGCGATGCTCGCGCAGGTCGTCGATACCGACGACGACGTGCGCGTCGAGCCCTCGGGCCGCGATCTGCTGCTCTCGGCGATGCGTCAGCCGATCGAGTTCGACCTGATCGACACGCGCGAAGCGCGTCGCGCGGCCGACCTCGCACGGACGCTGATGGCGCTGAGGGCCGATTTCGCCCGCGGCGCGACGGCGCACGAGCTCCTCTGGACGGCATGGGAGCGCACGAAGCTCGAGCGCGCCTGGGCCGAGCTCGCGCGCGGCACGGGGCCGCTGTCCGATCAGGCGAATCGCGATCTCGACGCGGTCGTCGGGGTGTTCCAGGCGGCGAAGCGGTTCGTCGAGCGCTCGCTCGACGCCGATCCGCGGGTGTTCGTGCGCAGCATCCTCGACAGCGACGTCGCCGAGGACCGCCTCGACGCCCCCGCCCGCGACGACGTCGTGCGCGTGCTGACCCCCGCCGGCGCCCTCGGGCTCGAGTTCGACACGGTCGTGATCGCGGGCATGCAGGACGGCGTCTGGCCCAACACGCGGCTGCGCGGCAGTCTGCTCGACACGTGGCGACTGGCGGATGCCGCGTCCCGCGCGCCCGGCGATCGCGCCGCGACCCTCGACCGGCGTCGCGCGGCGATGCACGACGAGCTGCGGCTGCTCGCCCGCGCGCTCTCCCGGGCGACGGCGCGGGTGATCGTGACGGCGGTCGACGACGACGACACCGGGCCGAGCGTCTTCTTCGAGTTCCTGCCCGACTCCGAGAAGCACACGGTCGAGCATCCGCTCTCGCTGCGCGGGCTGGTGGCACGCCATCGTCGCACGCTGACGGACACCGCGAGCCGGGGGAGCACGGCGCGCGCAGCAGGGCAGCTCGCGGTGCTCGCCGATGCGGGCGTCCCGGGCGCGCACCCTCGCGAGTGGTACGGGGTCCGGCCCCCGACCTCCACGGGTCCGCTCCGCGACCTCGCGAAAGAGGACGTGCGCGTGTCGCCGTCGCGGCTGCACACGCTCGAGGAGTGCGAGCTCAATTGGGTCATCGGCGATCTCGGGGGCGACCCGGGCGGTGCGACGGCCGGGCTCGGCACGATCATCCATGCCGCGCTCGAGCATGCGACGTCATCGAGCGAGACCGCGCTGTGGGAGCAGGTCGAGTCGCGCTGGGGCGAGCTGAGCTTCGAAGCACCCTGGCGCGACCGCGCCGAGCAGGCCCGCGCTCGTGACCTCGTGCGCCGTCTGCATCTCTATCTCCACCGGTTCGAGCAGTCGGGTGGGGCCCTGATCGGGGCCGAGCCGCATTTCGAGGTGCCCATTCCGCTCGACGGCGACGACGTCTTCGAGTTCGGCGCGATCCTGTCGGGCTACATCGACCGCGTCGAGCTGACCCCCGACGGGACGGTCGTGATCATGGATCTCAAAACGGGCAAGCGCGAGCCGCAGACCGACGCGAAGGTCGTCGACAACCCCCAGCTCGGGGCGTACCAGCTCGCGTTCGAGGCGGGGGCGATCCCCGAGGCGGTGGGCCACCCGTCGGGCGGCGCGAAGCTGCTCGTGCTGCGGCCGACCGCCGCGAAGTCCGACTACGTGACGCCCGCGCAGCCGCCGTTCGACGACGAGCGGCGGGCCGCGTTCGTCACCCGCCTGCAGGCGGCGGTCACGGCGATGCGGGGCACGTCGTTCACGGCGCCGTACGAGGAGCACTGCCGCGACGAGCACTCGTACGGCCTGTGCCGCATCCACACGATCGGCGCGGTGAGCGCATCGTGACGGCGATCCTCAGCGCGCGGGTCATCGCCGCCGCTCTCGGGCAGTTCCCGCCCACCGACGAGCAGGTCGCGGTCATCGAAGCCCCGCTCGCGCCCGCGCTCGTCGTCGCGGGTGCGGGCAGCGGCAAGACCGAGACGATGGCATCCCGTGTGGTCTGGCTCGTCGCGAACGGGCTCGTGCGTCGCGACGAGGTACTCGGCCTCACCTTCACGCGCAAGGCGGCGGGCGAGCTCGCCGAGCGCATCCAGCGGCGCCTCGCGCGGCTGTCGGAGTTCGAGCGACGGGGCCTGCTCGACGCGCTCCCGGCGTTGCACGAGAGCGACGGACTCGTCGTGTTCGGCGAACTCGAGCGCGCGGGTGCGGCATCCGCCGAACGCCATGCGGCGATGGATGCGCTCGCGCGCTCTCTCGGGGCGGTGGCGCAGGACGCCGACGACGACGCGCTCCTGCATCGCCCGACCGTCTCGACGTACAACAGCTTCGCCGATCAGATCGTGCGCGAGCACGCCGTGCGCGTGGGGAGGGATGCCGAGGCCGCCGTGCTCTCGGAGTCCGCCGCGTGGCTGCTCATGCGGCGCGTCGTGTTCGCGTCCGACGATCCGCGGCTCGAAGGCCGCGGCGAGGCCGTGCGGAGCATCATCGACGCAGCCCTCCGGATCGCGCGCGACGGCGTCGACAACCTCGTCGACCTCGAGGCGCTCGCGGCGTTCCCCGACGAGTTCCGCTCCGTGCTCGCGCTGCCGTCCACCAACGCCCGCACGGTCGTCTATGCCGACGTCGTCGAGGCAGAGCTCAAGGTCTCGGCGCTCGCGATGCTCACGGATCTCGCGCGCGAGTACGCCGCCCGAAAGCGGCGGCTGGGGGTCATCGACTTCTCCGATCAGGTCGCGGGTGCGCTCGAGGTCGTCGCGAGTCATGCCTCTGTCGCCGCCGAACTGCGCGATCGCTATCGCGTCGTGCTGCTGGACGAGTATCAGGACACCTCGGTCGTGCAGACCGATCTGCTCGCGGCCCTCTTCCGCGACACGGGGGTCATGGCGGTCGGCGACCCGCACCAGGCGATCTACGGCTGGCGCGGTGCGAGCGCGGGCAATCTGGGCGGCTTCTCGGCCGCGTTCTCGCCCGAGCGCGAATGCCTGCACTTCTCGCTGCTCACGAGCTGGCGCAACAGCGCATCGGTGCTCGTCGCGGCCAACGCCGTGCTCGCGCCGCTCGCGGCGTCCGCGTCCGTGCCGGTCGAAGAGCTGCGCCCGAGGCCGGGGGCGCCGGCGGGCGTCGTCGAGCTCGCCTTCGACGCGGATCTGGATGCCGAGGCCGACCGCGTCGCATCCTGGTTCGCACAGGTGCGCGCCGGGCGTGCCCGGGACGGGGCGTCGACGACGGGGGCGATCCTCTTCCGCAGCAAGAAGCACATGGTGCGCTTCGGAGACGCGCTCGGACGGCGCGGCATCCCGCACCGGATCCTCGGCCTCGGGGGCCTGCTCTCGACGCCTGAGGTCGTCGACGTCGTCTGCGTGCTGCGTGTGCTCAGCGATCCGAGCGCGGGCTCGGTGCTCATCCGTCTGCTCGCTGGCCCCCGCTGGGCGATCGGCCTCCCCGACCTGCGCGAGCTCGCCGCGCTCGCGCGGCGCATCTCGCGGCACGACGCGGCGCTCCAGCCACTCGCGCCCGAGGTCGTCGAGCGGCTGCGCAGCAGTGCCGGCGACGACGGGGCATCCCTCGTCGACGCGCTCGACTTCGTGCTGCGTCACCACAGCGACCACGGCTGGCTCGAGGGGTTCACGCCCGAGGCGCGCGAGCGACTCCGCGAGGCGGGCGGCGTCTTCGCGGGACTCCGGCAGGCCGTCGGCATGCCGATCCCCGATCTCGTGCGGCTGGTCGAGCTCGAACTGCGGCTCGACGTCGAGCTCGCCGCGAACGAGTCCCGCGGCCCCGCCCGCATCGCCTCCGCGCAGCTGCGCGCGTTCGTCGACGAGCTCCACGCCTTCCTCGCGGCGGACGAGACCGGGTCGCTCGCGAGCCTGCTCGCGTGGCTGGACCACGCCGAGCAGCTCGACGAGTTCGCTCCGCGCACCGAGCCGCCCGAGGACGACGTCGTGCAGCTGCTCACGATCCACGGCTCGAAGGGCCTCGAATGGGATGCCGTCGCGGTCGTGCGGCTCGTGAAGGACGAACTCCCGAGCGCTCCGCGCGACACGAAGGCATGGCTCGGCTTCGGCATCCTTCCCTATGCCTTCCGCGGCGACGCGCCGTGGCTGCCCGAACTCGGCTGGCGGGGTGCATCGACGCAGCAGCAGCTGAAGGCGGCGATGGATGCCTTCGTCCAGGCGAACCGCGATCGCCAGCTCGCCGAGGACCGCCGTCTCGCCTACGTCGCGGTCACGCGTGCACGCGATCACCTTCTGCTGACCGGATCGAGCTGGTCGGGCACGAAGAAGCCGAGACCCGTCAGCCCGTTCTACCTCGAGATGGCCGAGGCCTTGGGTGTCGACCCACCGCCCGACGACGCCGGCGATGACCCCTACCAAGGCGAGCGGCGCGTGCTCACGTGGCCCATCGATCCCCTGGGTGCGCGGCGGCCCGCTGTCGCCCACGCGGCGGGCCTCGTGGACGCGGCGCTCGACGCACCACGGCACGACCCCGACGACGACATCGCGTTGCTCCTCGCCGAGCGCGAGGCCAAGCGCGCCGCGCCCGCTCAGTCGGCGCCGACGCGCATCGCGGCGTCCCGTTTCAAGGACTTCGTCGCCGATTACGCCGGCACCGTGGCCAAGCTCTCGCGTCCGCTTCCGGAGCGGCCGTTCCGCCAGACCCGCCTCGGCACGCTGTTCCACGCGTGGGTCGAGCAGCGGTCCGGTCGCGTCGGCATCGGCGGCTCGATCGACGACGCGCTGTGGGAGCTCGACGACGACGCGCCCGAGACGCGTGCCTCGAGCGAGGATGCCGAGGCGCTCGATCGACTTCGCACGACCTTCCTCGCGTCGGAGTGGGCACCGCTGCAGCCCCTCGAGGTCGAGACCGAGATCGATTTCACGGTCACGGCGCTCGACGGTCGCGAGCACGTCGTGATCTGCAAGCTCGACGCCGTGTACGAGCGGGAAGGGCGCATCGAGATCGTCGACTGGAAGACCGGCGTCGCCCCGCGCACGAAGGCCGAGACGAAGGAACGGATGCTGCAGCTCGAGCTGTACCGTCAGGCCTACCACGCGGGGCGCGGTGTGCCGATGGAGCAGATCGACGTCGTGCTCTACTACGTCGCGGACGACCTCGTCCTGCGCGGCTGAGCGCTACTGCGACATCCAGCGACGCAGCGCCGCGTCCGACGCGCGCTGGGCGTCGCCGACCGCATCCTCTGCGGCATCGGGATCGACGTCGTCAGCCGATGCATCCGCCGCCGCGCCGCTCTCGACGTCGACCGCCACGGGCAGCTCGATCGGCGAGGTCGAGACGTCGTCCGGACGCCACTCGTCGGCGACCTGCGCGGATGCCGCCGGGACGTCGGGCACGTCGGGGATCCACAGCGAAAGCTCCTCGGCGTCGTACGCGTCGGTGTGCATCGAGGTGTCCCGCAGCGAGCCGGGCGACTCCGGCACGCGATCGAGCAGTGCGATCGCGTCGTCGACGTCCTGCTCCGCGTGCGCCACGAGGTCATCGCCGTCGACCCCCGCCGCGAGCGACTCGAGCAGAGCCTTCGCGTCGTCCACGACGTCGGCACGACCCGTGTCGTGACCGTGGATGAGCCACTTCGCGAACTCGAGCTCGGCGTACATGCGCGCTCGCTCGCGAGTGCGACCGTCGGGCGCGCGGCCGCTCGCGGCGACGTAGGCCGCGTAGACGTCGTCCGCCGCCGCCGGTGCCGAGGCGAGCCACTGCAGGTCGGTCGCGGGGTCGCCCACCGAGAGCCCGTGCCAATCGAGCAGGCCCGTGACCTCGGGTTCGCCCTCGATGTCTTCGAAGAGGAACGATGCCGCGCCCGCGCCGCCCAGCACGACGGCGGACTCGAATCGCCACAGCTCCTGAGCGTCGACGGCGCGGTTCCAACGGTCGCGCAGTGCGCGGGGGAGGACGCGCGTCGCGTCGGCGCGGTCGATGAGGCGCGAGACGTCGTCCCGGATCTGCTGAGGCGTGCGCACGGGGAGCCCCTCGGTGCGCACGATGGACAGGGGCAGGCCGTGCAGCGCGGCGAGCGCCGCGCCGAGGGACGTCGCGGCGCCGCGACCCGAGGGCAGGTGGGCGGCGTCGACGCGGTACCCGGGCAGGAAATCGACGACGATCGCGCGGCTGTCGCCGAGGCCCGTCTCGCCGAGGAGTTCGGGCGCGCGGAACGGCAGCAGACCGCGGACCCCGGGCGTGAGAGCGCGCAGGGCTCGTGCTTCGGCGGCGAGCTCGGTTGCGGCATCCGCCTCGGCGGGAACGCGGACGACGACCCGACGTCCGTCGTCGAGCTGGGCGACCGCGGAGTCGTAACGACCGGTCGCGCCCTCGGTCAGGGCGCCGACTCCGACGACCCCGACCCGCGGCAGAGCCGACGTGACGGACGCGGCTAGAGTGAGGGGTGAGCGTGCCATGTGCCCAGGTTAGGTCGGGTCTCCCGGCCCGCCCCCGCGCCACGCCCGTGCCGTCTCAGGCCGCCGTCCGGCCCGTGCCCGCGATGCAGAAGGGTCCACCGCCATGTCGTCCTCGCGTCGTCCCGCTCTCGAGGGCTTCCATCGCTCTGCCGACGAACGCGCGACGACGGGTCTCCTGGATGAGGCGACGGTGGATGACGCATCCCACGTCCTCGTCATCGCGGGCGATGCCGCACCGCTCGACGAGCCCGGTCGCCTGCACTGGCGCGCGCCCGCCGACGTGCCGGAGGGCGCGGAGTGGGCCTTCCTCGGGCGGGATGGGACGGGCGCCGCGGTGCTCGCCGCGGTCTTCGCGCAGGCCGACGACGAGCCGTTCGAGGCGCCGGGCGGATGGGCCGGACTCCGCGTGGTCGGCGGAGCGCTGCCGGCGCGCGAAGCCGAGATCTTCGTCGAGGCGCTGAGCCTCGGCAGGTGGCTGCTGGATGCCCCGTACTGCCCCGCGTGCGGGACGCGCACCCGGGGCGAGAACGCCGGCTGGTCGCGGAGGTGTCCGCACTGCGGCCGTGAGCACTTCCCCCGGACCGACCCTGCCGTCATCGTCGCGATCACGAGTGCGCGGCATCCCGATCTCCTGCTCCTCGGCTCGAACGCGCTGTGGGGTGCGAACCGGTACTCGTGCTTCGCCGGTTTCGCCGAGGCGGGGGAGTCCCTCGAGTCCGCCGTCCATCGGGAAGTGCACGAGGAGGCGGGTGTCGAGGTCGAGGACGTGCGCTACCGGGGCTCGCAGGCATGGCCGTATCCGCGTTCGCTCATGCTCGGATTCCTCGCGACGGCGATCGACGACGAGGCGGCGCGCGCCGACGGCGAGGAGATCGCTGCGGTGCGCTGGTTCACCCGCGACGAGATCGGAGAGGCCCTCGCGGGCGGCGGCGACGTCCTGCTGCCGGGCACCGCGTCGATCGCGCACCGACTCATCAGCGAGTGGCACGCGGGTACCTCATGAGCGACCGCGCCCTCGAAGGACTCGACGAGCGCCAGCTCGAGGCCGTCACGACGCTGCGCGGACCCGTCGCGGTGCTCGCGGGAGCGGGGACGGGCAAGACCCGGGTCATCACGCACCGCATCGCCCACGGCGTCGACACGGGTGCGTACTCGCCCGGCCGGGTGATGGCCGTGACCTTCACGGCGAAGGCCGCGGGCGAGATGCGCGGTCGGCTGCGCGGCCTCGGCGTCGAGGGCGTGTCGGCGCGCACGTTCCACGCGGCGGCGCTCGCGCAGCTGAACTTCTTCTGGCCGTCGCTCGCGGGGGACACCGCGCCGAAGATCGTCGACAGCAAGGTGCGCCTGCTCGCGCACGCCGCCGACGGCATCGGCATCGATCCCGACACCCCGACCCTGCGCGACGTCGCGTCGGGCATCGAGTGGCGCAAGGTCACGATGCGCTCGATCGACCAGTACGTCGCGGCGCGTCCGAACGGCATCGGGCGCCTGTCGGCAGGTCGAGTCGCCGATCTGCAGCGCGCGTACGAGAAACTCAAGGACGAGCGCCGCCAGATCGACTTCGAGGACGTTCTGCTGGCCTGCGCCGGGATGCTCGAGGCCGAGCCGCATGTCGCGAAGGCCGTGCACGAGCAGTACCGCCACTTCACGGTCGATGAGTTCCAGGATGTCTCACCGCTGCAGCATCGACTGCTCGAACTGTGGCTCGGCGAGCGGCACGACCTGTGCGTCGTCGGCGACGCAAGCCAGACGATCTACTCGTTCGCGGGCGCCGACGCGCGATTCCTGCTCGAGTTCGAGAGCCGCCATGTCGATACCCGCGTCGTCCGGCTCGAGACGAACTACCGATCGGATGCCGCGATCCTCGATGTCGCGAACGCGCTCATGCGGGGTCGTCCCGGAGCGCTGCACCTGCGGCCGTCCGCGCGTGCGGGCGCACGGCATCCTGTGCCCGCCGTGTCGGAGCATCGCGACGACCAGGCGGAGGCGCGCGCCGTCGCGACCGCCGTCGCGGGGCAGCTGGCCGAGGGCGTCGACCCGCGGGCGATCGCGGTGCTCTACCGCGCTCACGCGCAGTCGGCCGAGATCGTGACTGCCCTCGCCGACCGGGGGATCGCCGCGAGCGTCCTCGGCGGCAAGCGGTTCTTCGACCTGCCCGAAGTGCGCCAGGCGATCATGGAGCTGCGCGCGGCGACCGTCGCGCCGATCGAGACGGGGTTCGTCGACACCGTGCGCGACATCCTGCGCACCCGCGGTCTGACCGACGACCCCCCGCAAGCGGGCGGTGCGCTGCGCGACGCCTGGGAGGCGCGGGCCGCCGTCCTGCGCCTCGCGGAGGAAGCGCCCGAGGGGACGACGCTGCGCCTGTTCACCGACGACCTCATGGCGCGCGCGAAAGCCCAGGACGATCCCGCGCTGCGCACCGTCACCCTTGCGACGCTGCACGCCGCGAAGGGCCTCGAGTGGGACCACGTGCACCTGATCGGCTTCGCCGAGGGTCTGCTGCCGATCTCGTACGCGACGACGTTCGAGCAGGTCGACGAAGAGCGGCGTCTTGCATACGTCGGCATCACGCGGGCCGGGCGTACGCTCGCAGTCTCTTGGGCGCGAGGACCACGGGATCGTTCGGCGTCTCGATTCCTGCGAGAGATCGGCAGCGGCACTCTGGGTGCGGCGGGTGGGTCCGCACCGAGCGATGCACGACGCCACTACGCAGGTGCACCGAGGTCGCCTGCTGACGGAGCGGGCGGCGGGATGCCTCGTCGATGAGCCGCATCGCGGTGATGCCCGCCTCGATCACGAGCGCGGCGTCGAGGGCGGGCGCGGGCGCCGCGACGAGCTGACCCGCGAGCGCGGGCCACGCGGCATCCGCATCGGTGCGATGCCGGGCGATGCACGCGACGCACGCCGTTCGGCCCGGCACGACGAGCGGTCCGACCTCGATCGCGCCGGACGCCAGGACGAGTGGCAGGTGCGGCCGATCCGCCGCCGTGAGAGACGAGACCGTCCGCGGCGCGATCACGTGGTGCGTGACGACGAGGGTCGGCATCTCGGGCTTCTCGGAGGCGTGGATGACGTGTGCGGATGCGCCCGTCAGCTCGACCGCCTGGACGAGCAGCCACCGCAGCTCTTCGCGGGCGTCGGCGGGGAGCATCAGGGCGACGTCGCCCATGCGCCGCGGCTCGGGTGCGATGGCACGGCCGATGCGCTGGACGAATGCGGCCCCGGCGCCCTCGGGTGCGCCGAGGGCAGCGGCGACGGGTTCGAGAGCGGAGTCCGGGATGCCGTGCTCGAGCTCGCGTACGAGACGCTCCTGCCAGCGTTCGGGGCTTTCGATGATCGCAACGGCCGCGATGCCGAACTGCAGCGTCGTCGGCGTGCGCCACAGCGGCGTGTGGGCGGGATCGATCCGGAGCATGCCCCGATCCTCGCCCGCTCGCTGCGCGAGATCCTCGCTGTCCACAGATCCGGTGTCTGTGGAGGAGAGGATGCCGGGGGTCAGACCGGCCGAGGATCCTCAGGTTCGTCCGGCGCGTCCGACTCGGGCGTCCCCGGTGCGGCGCCGGGCTCCTCGCCTGCGAGCAGGCGCTCCAGCGCGTCGTCCATGTCGTCGCGCACGGGTTCCTCGCCGCGTGCCCGCGCCTCGAGGCGCGCAACGAGGGCCGCGGGGTCGTCGATGTCCTCGGCCGTCGGCATGAGGTCGGGGTAGTCCCACAGCGCGTCGCGCGCGGCGACGCCCACCGCATCCGTCACGGCACGCCACATCGCCGCGGCCTCGCGCATGCGTCGCGGACGCAGCTCGAGACCCACGAGCGAGCCGAGCGCACGCTCCGCCGGCCCGCCCACGGCGCGGCGACGGCGCACGGCCTCGGAGATCCGCGCGGCCGAGGGGAGGCGGGATGTCGCGTCCTCGGTGACGACGTCGACCCAGCCCTCGATCGTCGCGAGCAGGTTCTCGAGTCGGCCGAGGGCCGTGAGCTGCGCCTCGGACTTCGGGGGCAGCAGAGCGCCGCTCTCGATCGCACGACGGAGCTCTTCGGGCTCGGACGGGTCGAACCGCGACGCGAGCTCTTCGAGGGCATCGGTGTCGACGCGGACGCCCCGCGCGTAGTCGGTGACCTGCGAGATGACGTGGAGCCGCAGCCACTTCGCGTGCCGGAAGAGCCGGGCGTGCGCGAGCTCGCGCGTCGCGGCGTACAGCGCGAGCTGGTCGTCGGGCACCTCGAGGTCGCGACCGAAGTCGGCGAAATTCTGGGGGAGGATGGCGGCCTCGCCGTCGGGCATGAGCGGGATGCCCACGTCGCCGCCGCTCACGACCTCTTTCGACAGATCGCCCACGACCTGCCCGAGCTGAGCCGCGAAGAGCGAGCCGCCGACCATGCGCATGAGCCGGCCGGCACCCTGGATCATCCCCTGCATGTCTTCGGGTGCCTGCTCGCTCAGGGCCGACGTCATCGCGTCGGCCATGCTCGTGGCGACGGGGGCCGCGAGCTCCTGCCACACCGGCAGCGTCGCCTCGACCCATCCGCCACGCGTGAGCGTCTGCGGGGGCTGCGCGAGCTCGGAGATCGAGGTCGCCTCGCTGAGCCACAGCGTCGCGAGCGAGAACGCCTGGTCGAGGTCGGTGCGCTGACCGGCCGTCACGCCCAGGCCGTCCTGATTGGCGATGTGCAGCGCCTGGCGCTTCGTCGCATCCCACGAGATCCCGTCGTCGGAGCCTGCGAACGCGCCCTGCAGATGCCGCATGACGGTCTGCATCATCGCGGGATCGATGTTCATCCCGGTCAGCTTCTCGAGCTGCTCAGGGTCGAACTGCGCGCCGGAGCCCCCGAAGAGCTGCCGGATGAGCTCCTGGAATTCCTCTTCGGGCGAGCGATCGTCGTCTGCCACTTCAGCCGCCTTTCAGCCGGTTCATGACGTTGCGATCTACGCTAGTCGCAGCATCCATCGCACCCTCCGGCAGAGACCATCGCTGCTTACGCCGGTCGCGAACGACCAGGCTCGAGGAAGGTCCCTACTGTGGCGCTGTTCGATGAGAACGTCCAGGTGTCGAGCAGCATGACGCCCGCACCGCGCCGGCGCATGTCCAAGGGCATGGTCGCCGGCGTCTGGGCGCTCGCCGTCGCGCTCGTGATCCTCCTCGTGATCACGTTCCTGCCGACGTCGTACGTCATCCAGCGACCCGGCCCCGTCTACAACACGCTCGGCACCGCGTCGGCGGCCGACGGCACGCAGGTGCCGCTCATCTCGGTCGAGGGTGCCGACACGTACCCCACCGAGGGCGCGCTCGACCTGCTGACGGTGCAGGTCGTCGGCAATCGCGAGCGCACGCCGTCGTGGTTCGAGTTGGCGCTCGCGTGGTTCGATCCGACGAAGGCGGTCCTGCCGATCGACAACGTCTTCCCCGAAGGGCAGACGACCGACGAGCGCAACGAAGAGAGCGCCGCCCTCATGGTCGACTCCCAGAAGGAGGCGACCGCCGCAGCCCTCACGCACCTCGGCTACGACGTCGACCCGCACATCGAGGTCTACTCGTTCACCGATGATTCCGCGGCATCCGGGATCCTCGAAGAAGGCGACGTCATCCTGTCGGCGAACGGGACGCCGGTGTCGGATGCCGCGGCACTGCGCACGGTCATCAACGACGGCGACGGAGCACCGGTCGAGATGGTCGTCGAGCGCGAGGGCGAGGAGCAGACCGTATCGGTCACGCCCAAGGAAACCGAGGTCGACGGCGAGACGACCTGGCTCATCGGCGTCACGCTGCTGTCGGACTACACGTTCCCCTTCGACGTCGCGATCCAGCTCAACAACGTGGGCGGCCCGAGCGCGGGCATGATGTTCGCGCTCGGCATCATCGACACGCTCACCCCGGGCGAGCTGAACGGCGGAGAGCAGATCGCCGGCACGGGCACGATCGACTCGGCGGGCAACGTCGGGCCCATCGGCGGCATCCGCCAGAAGATGTGGGGCGCGGTCGGCGCAGGTGCGGACTGGTTCCTCGCACCCGAGTCGAACTGCGACGAGGTCGTGGGCTACGTGCCCGACGGTCTGCGCGTCTTCTCGGTCGAGACGCTCGACGACGCGATCGCGGCCCTCGATGCGATCTCGGGCGACGGCGACCTCGACGCGCTGCCGACCTGCGGCGCCGCCTCATAGGCGCGCCACAGCGGCGTACGCCCAGGGCAAACACGGCCAACCCACAGAAGACCGCCGCCTAGGATGAAGGGGTGACCACGACCTCTGCGCCGAACCAGGCCACGCCCTCTCGCTCCCGACGCGTCATCGCGATCACTCTGGCGATCATCGCCGCCCTCGTGGTGGCGTTCTTCGTCTTCGCGAATCTCTACGCCGACTTCCTCTGGTACGACCAGCTCGGCTTCGAGAGCGTCCTGCTCACGCAATGGACGGCGCGCGTCGTCATGTTCGTCGTGGGTTTCCTGGGGATGGCGGTACCCGTCTGGCTGTCGATCCAGCTCGCCTACCGCCTGCGTCCCGTATACGCGCGGCTGAGTTCGCAGCTCGACCGCTATCAGGAGGTCGTCGAGCCGCTGCGCCGCCTGGCGATGTGGGGCATCCCGATCTTCTTCGGATTCTTCGCGGGCTTCGCCGCGTCCGCCCAGTGGGAGACCACCTGGCTGTGGCTGAACGGCGTCCAGACCGCCGTGACCGATCCGCAGTTCCATCTCGACACCGGCTTCTACATGTTCGCGATGCCGTTCTACTCGGCGCTCGTCGGGTTCCTGTCGGCCGTCCTGCTCATCTGCCTGCTGGTCACGGCGCTCGTGGCCTACCTCTACGGTTCGGTGCGCATCGGCAACCGCGAACTGCGCATCTCGAAGGCCGCTCGCGTGCAGCTCGCCATCATCGCCGGTGTCTACCTGCTCGTGCAGGGCGCGAGCATCTGGCTCGATCGCTATCAGACGCTCGTCGAACCCGGTGCGCAGGGCCGCATCACCGGCCCCGGCTACACCGAGGCGAACGCCGTGATCCAGGGGCAGACGATCCTCGCGATCATCGCCGTCTTCGTCGCGCTGCTCTTCTTCGTCACCGCGATCATCGGGCGCTGGCGCCTGCCGCTGATCGGCACCGGTCTGCTCATCGTTTCGGCGATCGTGCTCGGCATCGGGTACCCGTGGGTCGTGACGACGTTCCAGGCGGTGCCGAACCAGAAGGCCTACGAGAGCCCGTACTACGAGCGCAACCTCAAGATGACGAAAGAGGCGTACGGCATCGACACGGTCGACAAGACCGAGTTCAGCGCCGAGACGACGGCCGAGGCCGGGCAGCTGCGCGCCGACGCCGATACGACGGCGCAGATCCGCATCATGGATCCCGCGATCATCGGCCCCACCGTCCGTCAGCTCGAGCAGTACCGCCAGTACTACCAGTTCGGCGATCCGCTCGACGTCGACCGCTACGAGATCGACGGCGAGATGCAGGACACCATCGTCTCGGTGCGCGACCTCAACATGAGCCAGCTCGGAGCGGGTTCGACGTGGGTCAACGAGACCCTCGTCTACACGCACGGCTACGGCATGATCGCCGCCGCCGGCAACGAGCGCACGGCCGACGGCAATCCGGTCTTCCTCGAGCGAGGCATCCCGGCGACGGGCTTCCTCTCCGACAACGAGGACTTCCAGCCGCGCGTCTACTTCGGCGAGTCCTCGCCGACGTACTCGATCGTCGGCGCGCCCGAGGGCACCGACCCGATCGAGCTCGACTACCCCTCGGGCGGCGACAGCGCGACGGGTCCGCGCACGACCTTCAGCGGCGACGGCGGGCCGTCGGTCGGCAACATCTTCAACCGCATCATCTACGCGCTGAAGTTCCAGTCCGAGCAGATCCTCTTCTCCGACGACGTGAACGACGACTCGCAGATCCTCTACGACCGCAACCCGGTCGATCGCGTGCAGAAGGCGGCGCCGTACCTCGAGCTCGACAGCGACCCGTACCCGACCGTGGTCGACGGCCGCATCAAGTGGGTCGTCGACGGCTACACGCTGAGCGCCAACTACCCGTACTCGACGACGGTGCCGCTCTCGCAGGCGATCGCGGATTCGAACAACCAGCAGCCGCGGTTCGCGCTGGACGACATCAACTACATCCGCAACTCGGTCAAGGCGACGGTCGACGCGTACGACGGCTCGGTCACGCTCTACGCGTGGGATCCCGAAGACCCTATGCTTCAGGCCTGGCAGAACGTGTACCCCTCGACGCTCAAGCCGATCAGCGACATGTCGGCCGATCTCATCAGCCACGTGCGATACCCGACCGATCTGTTCAAGGTGCAGCGCGCGATGCTGCAGATCTATCACGTCGACGACCCGGGCTCGTTCTACGAGCGCGACAACGCGTGGGCGACGCCGGAGGACCCGCAGAACTCCAATACGCTGCAGCCGCCGTACTACCTGACGATGCAGATGCCGGGGCAGGATGCCGCATCCTTCTCGATGTTCACCTCCTTCATCCCGTCCTCGACGACCGGCACCACGAGCCGAAACGTGCTCATGGGCTACCTCTCGGCCGACTCCAACGCCGGCCGGGAGGCCGGTGTCAAGGGCGAGGACTACGGCAAGCTCAGGCTGCTCGAGATCTCGGCCGACACCCCGGTGCCCGGACCCGGCCAGGTGCAGAACCGCTTCGACTCCGACCCCACGGTCTCGCAGCAGATCAACGTGCTCACGATCGGCCAGTCCGAAGTGCTCAACGGCAACCTGCTGACCCTGCCGGTCGGTGGCGGTCTGCTGTACGTGCAGCCGGTCTTCGTGCAGTCGGCCGAAGGCACGCAGCTGCCGCAGCTGCGCAAGGTGCTCGTCGCATTCGGCGACGACATCGCCTTCGAGGACACCCTGAACGAAGCGCTCGACGTGCTGTTCGGCGGCGACTCCGGCGTCGACACGGGTGACGGCACCGTCGTGCCGGAGGAACCCGGTGAGGGAACCCCGACTCCCGAGCCGACCGAGCCCGGCACCGAGACCCCGGGCACGGGTGTCCCGTCGGCCGAGTTCGAGGCGGCGCTCGCCGATGCGCAGCAGGCCATGCTCGACCGCGACGCGGCGCTCAAGGCGGGCGACCTCACCGCCTTCGCCGAGGCGGACGAGCGCCTGACCGCAGCCGTCAACCGCCTGCTGACGCTCAGCCCCATGGACTGAGCCACCGGCCTCAGACGCGAAGCGCGCCGTCCCCTCCCGGGCGGCGCGCTTCCGCGTGCGCCCGGTCCGTTGCGTGTCCCACTTCGCTTCGAATGGATGCCGGATACCGCGCGTTCGTGGGACACGAAGCGCGGGAATGGGGACACGCGCAGGATTGATCAGGCGGTGAGGATCGCGAACCAGATCAGCAGGAGCGTCACGAGGAACCCCGCGAGCTGATTGAGCCACAGGAACCGGTCCCACCCGCGGGTGGCGGTGACCGCGGTCTCGTCGGTCACGCGTCGGAAGGGCCACACCGTCGCGAGGTAGGGGAGCGCCACCACGGCGGCGAGAGGCCCGGGCCACGTCGTGAAGAGCATGACGACGCCCGCGGCCGCGTAGCAGGCGAGCGAGAACCAGACCGTCCAGCGCGCGCCGCGCGCGGTCGCGATCGACGAGATGTCCGCTTCGCGGTCGGCCACGACATCCTGCACCGCGCCGAAGGCGTGCGAGGCTGCGCCCCACAGCGCGAAGGCGACGATCACGAGGGCGAGCTGCCACGTCCAGACCGCGCCTGCCAGGACGAGTGCGTACACGGCCGGCGAGAAGAAGTGGATGCTGCTGGTCACGGAGTCCGCGAACGGGACCTCCTTCAACCGCAGCGGCGGCGCACTGTAGAAGACGACGAAGAACAGGCTCGCGGCCAGCACGAGCCACGAGACGGGCGACCCGACGACCACGAGGTACACGACGAAGGGGAGACACGACAGTCCCGCCGCCCACAGCGTGATGCGGTGCATCCGCCGGTCGAGCACGGCCCCGTGGGCCCCGCCCTTGCGCGGATTGCGCAGATCCGACTCGTAGTCGAACACGTCGTTGATGCCGTACATCGCGAGGTTGTACGGCACGAGGAAGAAGAGCGTGCCGATGATGAGCGTCGCGTCGATCTCGCGGGTGGTGAGCAGGTAGGCGGCGGCGAACGGGTAGGCGGTGTTGATCCAGCTGACGGGCCGCGACGAGACGAAGAGCTGCGTCGTGACGTTCCTCGAATCGGATGCCGCGCTCACGCGTCCGCCTTGCCGCGGTCACGGCGGCGCAGCAGCGTGTGCACGGCCGGCACGAGGAACGCCGCGCAGATCGCGTACGAGAAGTCCTCGATGGGGGCGAGGCCGATCCGCAGTCCGCTCAGGTGCTCTTCGGGATAGGTGAACAGCCCCGCCGCGATCATCAGATTGTCGAAGACGGCGGTGAGCAGGAACAATGCGGCCGCCGTGAGGGAGGAGAGCGCCATGCGGTGACCGAAGTCGGGACGACGGATCGTCGAGAGTGCGACGATCGCGGTGACGACGGCGAAGGGGATGACCAGAAGCGGGTAGGTCATGCCGCGCCCTCGGCATCTCCGCGGCGCAGCAGCCGGTCGATCCCGCCGTAGACGACGAGGGCGAGGTAACACAGGAACGCGAGGAAGAACGGCTCCTCGAGGGGCAGCTCGGGCGCGAGATCGACGTCGAGCAGCGCGGGGGAGCCGCCCTTGACGAAGATGCCCAGTGCGATGCCCGCGGCATCCCACGCCAGGAAGAACGCCGTGCCGATCGCGACGGCCACCGCCGTGCGCCCCGGACTGCGCCACGCGGCGAGGCGGAACCGCCAGTCGAGGGCGCCCACGCCCGCGGCACTCAGCAGGATGATCGCGAGATACAGGCCGGGCACGCTCACACTCTCGCACGATCGGGCTCGGGCAGGGGACCCGGTGTGCGATCGCCACGCAGGCGCTTGAGCACGAGTTCGGCCGAGATCAGGCACATCGGCAGACCGATGCCCGGAAGAGCGGAAGCCCCCGCGTACAAGAGCCCGCTGACCTTCTTCGAGGCGTTGCGCGGACGGAACACCGCGCTCTGTCCGAGGGTGTGCGCGAGTCCGAGCGCGTTGCCGCGCCACGCGTGCAGGTCCGCGGCGAAGTCGCCGGGAGCGATCGTGCGGCGGACGACGATGCGATCGGCGAGGTCCGGGATGCCGCAGCGCGCGGCGATCTGGGCGATCACGTGATCGGCGGCCGCCTCGATCCGCGGATCGCCGTCGCCGTCCTCGCCGCCCCGTCCGAGCGTGGGATCGGCGGGGATCGGCACGAGGACGAAGAGATTCTCGGATCCGGTCGGCGCGACGCTCGGATCGGTCGCGCTGGGGCGGCAGACGTACAGCGATGCCGGATCCGGGATGCGCGAGGGCGTGCCGAAGATGTCGTCGAAGTTCGCCTTCCAGTCCTCGGCGAACAGGAGCGTGTGATGCGCGAGCTGGGGGAGCGCGCCCTCGACGCCGAGGAGCACCAGGAGCGCTCCCGGACTCGGCGTGCGCTTCGTCCACCACGACTCGGGATAGCTCTGCAGCTCGCGGGGGAGCAGCGCCGTCTCGGTGTGATGGAGGTCGGCGGTCGAGACGACGAGCTCGGCCGCGTGCCGCGTGCCGTCTGCGAGACGGATGCCGGTGGCCGCGGCATCCGTCGTCTCGATCTGGACGACGTCGGCGCCCGTCATGATCTCGACGCCTTCGGCGCGCGCGAGGCGCTCGATCGCACGGATCACCTCGGTGAACCCTCCGCGCGGGTAGAGCACGCCCTCGTCGAGGTCGAGATGGCTCATGAGGTGGTAGAGGCTCGGGACGCCGTAAGGGGACCCGCCGAGGAACACGGCGGGGTAGCCGAGGATCTGCCGCAACCGTCGATCCGTGAAGCGTCGGTCGATGTACGACGCGAGCGAGCGGGTGAGCAGGGGAGCGAGCGTCGGGAGCCGCCGGACGACGGCAGGGTCGCGCAGGCCGGCCGTGGACTCATACGTGTCGTAGAGGAACCGGTTCACGGCGAGGCCGTAGGCGTCGCCCGCCGAGTCGAGGTACGCGTCGAGGGCCGCGCCCGCACCGGGCTCGATGGCGTCGAAGAGCGCGGTCGCGTGCGCGCGCCCCGACCGCACGTCCACCGGTGCCCCCGCGGACCCCGAATAGACGCGATAGGCGGGGTCGAGGGGTGCGAGCTCGAGCTCGGCCTCCGCCGATGTGCCGAGCAGGGCGAAGAAGTGCTCGAACACCTCGGGCATGAGGTACCAGCTCGGGCCCGTGTCGAAGCGGAAGCCGTCCTTCTCCCACGATCCGGCGCGACCGCCGATGTCGTCCCGGCCCTCGACGATCGTGACGCTCCATCCGTCGCGCGCGAGCAGGGCGCCCGTCGCGAGTCCGGCGATCCCCGCGCCGATGACGATCGCGCGCCCCGGCTCCCGCCGGGCGCTCACGCGCGCGCCCCGCGCGGTGATCCGCCGAGCATCGCGCGCACCGCGATCCGCGCCTTCACGGCATCCGGTACGCGCACGCGCATGGATCCGTCGTCCGATCGCCGCAACCGCTCGGACAGCGCGGCGAACAGATCGTGCGCGGCCGTCACCGCGCGGCGGCAGTCGGCAGGGAGGAGCGGGATGACGGATGCCGCGGCCGCGAGGTCGCCGTCGATGCGGTCGAGCACGGCCGCGCGCGTCGTGGCGCCGGTCGAGACCCCGAGGTAGTCGCGGCCGAGCGCGGCTTCGTCATGATCGAGATCGCGGAGGAAGTTGACGTCCTGGAACGCCGCTCCGAGTCGTCGTGCGCCGTCGACGAGCACGTCGGCAGGGGCGGTGGGATGCTTCGACCCCGCGTTGACGAAGACCTGCAGGCACATGAGCCCGACGACCTCGGCCGAGCCGTAGACGTAGGCGTCGTGCGAGGCGTCGTCGTGGTCGTACGTCGACAGGTCGGTGCGCATCGACGCGAAGAACGGGCGGACGAGGTCGGCGCCGATGCCGCATTCGCGGGCCGTGAGCGCGAACGCGTGCACGACGAGGTTCGCGCTGAACCCGCGGTCGATCGCCCGCAGCGTCTCGATCTCGAGTTCGTCGAGCACGGCCTCGGCTTCGGTGGGGCTGAGGCCCGCGGCCTCGGCCGGCCCGTCGACGATCTCGTCGGCGACACGGACGAGCGCGTAGATGCTCCGCACGTGCGGGCGCGGGCGCGCGCCGAGCAGGCGGCACGCGAGGCCGAACGACGTCGAATACTGCGAGATGACGGCGGCCGCGGCATCCCGAGCCGTCTCGTCGTACAGCGCGAGACTCGTGGGCACGCCGCGGCGGACGGTGCGATCGGTCACGGGACGCGGTCCTCCACTCGGTTCGCGAGCACGCGCAGCAGGTCTCCCGCCGGCGTCGGCAGCGTCGGGTCGTCCGCGGTGAACCGCACGCGCGCGAGGGTGTCGTCGATGAGCCCGCGCAGCTGCTGCCGGGCGCCGCTCTCATCGAGCATGCGCTGTGCCTCGCGGATCGCGATGGGGCCCGTGTGGGCGACCGCGAGGGCGTCGCTGACGCGCGGCCACGCGGTCGTCCCGCGCGCGAGCGCGACGAGCGGCGTCTGCTTCGCCTCGCGCAGGTCGCCGCCGGTCTCGCGACCCGCCTGCTCCTCGGACCCGAAGGCGCCGATCAGGTCGTCGACCAGCTGGAACGCGAGACCGAGATCGCCGCCCGCTTCCTCCAGCACCGTCAGGGCGTCGGCGTCCGCTCCCGCGAGCACAGCGCCGGCCGCGAGGGGCGCGCGGAACGAATACACCGCCGTCTTGTTGAACGCGGTCTCGAGCAGCGCAGAGGCTTCGGCCGTGCCCGATGTGACGCTGTTCTCGACATCCGCGAGTTCGCCCGCAGCCGAGACGTAGACCGCGTCGTCGAGCAGTGCGTAGAGGCGCGCCCGCAGGTCCGCGGGGACATCGGCGAGGGCGATGAGTCGTGAGGCCTCGTGCAGCAGCAGGTCGCCCGCCAGGATCGCTGCGGCATCGCCGAGCAACGCAGCGCCCGCGGCATCCGCCCCCTGCGCGGCGCCGCGCTCGCGGAACTCTCCGGCGATGTTCGGGATGCCGCGGCGCACGGTGTCGTGATCGATGACGTCGTCGTGCACGACGAACGCCGTATGGAGCAGTTCGAACGCGGCAGCCACCGGGTAGAGGCCGTGCGCACGCGCGGAGTCGCCGCCGAAGGCCTCGTACGCCGCGACGACCAGCGCAGGTCGCAGGCGCTTGCCGCCCGCCGAGGCGCGCGCCACTGCGAGACCGAGTGCGGCGAACCCACCGCCGAGCGCCTCCGCGCGACCGCGCAGTCGCGTGATCGCGTCGTTGATCGCGTCGTCGATCGCCGCGCGCGTCGGAGGATCGATCATGATGCCCGTCGCTGTGGGAGTCGGCCCGCGTCGAAGATGTGCAGTTGTCGGGACTGCAGAACGAGCCACGGGCTGAAAGCCCAGGGCGTCGCATCGATGGATGTCGCGAGATCCACCGGATCCACCCACTGGGCGTCGATGACCTCGAGTGGATTGAGGGTGAGCTCGTCGCTCGTGCGCGCCGTGTACACGGGGCAGACCTCGTGCTCGACGATGCCGCTCGCGTCGGTCGCCCGATAGCGGAACAGGGGGAGTGCGAGCTCGAGGTCGGTGAGCGTGATCCCGAGCTCATGTTCGGCGCGCCGGTGCACGGCGGCGATCACGGGTTCTGCCGGCTTCGGGTGGCCGCAGAACGAGTTGCTCCAGATTCCCGGCCACGTCTTCTTGCCGAGCGCGCGGCGTGTCACGAGCACCTGACCGTCGTCGTTCATGACGTGGCACGAGAATGCCAAGTGGAGGGCGGTGTCGGTGCCGTGCACGCTGCTTTTCGGCGCTGTGCCGATGGGTCGGCCTTCGTCGTCGAGCAGGACGACGTGCTCGGTGTCGACCATGGAGTCCTCCTTGAATTCGCTAGTTTATCTAGCGATCAGCGTGTGCACGATGATACAAGGGGAGGGAGGGAGTGTCCACATGAGCCAGCCCTGGCAGCCGCAGACGCCTCACGAGCGCGCCGTGATGGACGTGCTCGTCGCCATCCGCGCCTTCAGTGACGCCATGGATCGCATGTACGGCGGCATGAAGGGCGACATGGAGATGAACGCCACCGACCTCGCCGCGCTGCGGATGCTCATCATGCGCGAACAGCGCGGCGACACCGTCAGCCCTCATCAGGTTGCGAAGCATCTGCGCATCTCGACGGCATCCACCACCAAGCTCATCGACCGCCTCGCCCTCGCGGGGCATGTCGAGCGCAGGCCCCACCCTCGGGACCGTCGCGCGCGCATCGTCGTGCTCACGCAGACGTCGCGGAGCGAGTTCTATCGGCACTTCGGTGAACGACTGCAGCTCATGCGCGGCATCGCGACGCGGTACGACGACCGTGAGCTCGCTGTCATCGCGCGATTCCTGTCCGAAGTGGGCGACGTCCTCGACCCGAAATAACGTGCGCAGCCGGGGCCCGCCTGAAGTGCGTAGTCCGCGTGTGAGCGCGAGGTTCAATGCGATTCAGAGTGCATCCCCGTGCGCACGGAGAACCATTCTCAACGGACGCTCGCACGGCGGCATGAGGCGAAACGGAAGAAGGCGCCCCGTGAACGGGACGCCTTCTTCTCTTTGTTGCGGGGACAGGATTTGAACCTGCGACCTCTGGGTTATGAGCCCAGCGAGCTACCGAGCTGCTCCACCCCGCGGCACAAGTAGATAGCCTAGCACGGCTTCTCGGGGGGTGGATGCCACGGGCCGCCGTCGCTTGCCCGGTCCGCCGTCCGCGCGACAGGATGAAGCATGACCTCCCCCCGCGATGCGGATCCCCTGGACGACATCCCCGACGGTCGCGACGAGACCGCCGCCGAACGCGCGGATCGCAACTGGGTGGAAGTCCTGCAGGAGTTGCGCGTGCTGCAGACGGGCACCCAGATCCTGACGGGCTTCCTGCTCGCGCTCGCGTTCCAGCCGACGTTCAGCGATCTGAGCGACGGGCAGCGCACGCTGTACCTCATCCTCGTCGTCCTGGCCGCCCTGAGCGCCATCGTCGCGCTCGCACCCGTCGCACTGCACCGTGTGCTGTTCCAGCGCCGCGCGAAGCCCCGCGTGGTCGAGTACGGACACGCGGCACTCATCACGTCGCTGCTCACGGTCGCGGTGCTGCTCATCGGTGTCGTGGCCTTCGTCTTCGACGTCGTCGTGGACGGGGCGGCGTCCTGGGCGGCCGTCGTCGCGCTCAGCGTCGTCCTCGTCCTGCTGTGGATCATCGCCCCCGCCATCATCCGCGCGCGTCACTCCCGGAAGGAGCGCTCGTGACGAGCCCGACCACCGCCATCGCCGTCGGCCAGTTCGCCCCGACGGCCGACACCGCGGCGAATCTCGCGATCATCTCGGAGCTCGTGGCCGAGGCATCCCGCCGTGGGGCGAAGCTCATCGTCCTGCCCGAGTACGCGAGCTGGTTCATCGACCCCTTCGACGAGTCGCTCGCGGCGCACGCGCAGGATGTGGACGGCCCGTTCGTCCAGCGCCTCGTCGCCCTTGCCGGCGAGCACGCGATCCACGTCGTCGCGGGTCTTCTCGAGCGCGGAGATGCGGGTCGCGTGCGCAATGCCGTCGTCGCGGTCGACGGCACCGGACTCCTCGCGACCTATCGCAAGCTGCACCTCTACGACGCCTTCGGACAGCGCGAGTCCGACTGGGTCGAGCCCGGCGAGATCGCCGCCCCCGAGACCTTCGTGCTCGACGGCCTGACGTTCGGGCTCATGACCTGCTACGACTTGCGGTTCCCCGAGTCGGGGCGTGTGCTGGCGGATGCCGGAGCCGACGTCGTCCTCGTACCCGCCGAGTGGGTGCGGGGGCCGCTCAAGGAGCACCACTGGCGTACGCTCCTGCAGGCTCGCGCGATCGAGAACACGCTGTTCGTCGCAGCCGCGGATCATCCGCCGCCCCTCGGCGTCGGGCTGTCGATGGTCGTCGACCCCCAGGGCGTCGAGCTCGTGGGGATCGGCACCGGCACCGGGGTGGCCGTCGCGCACCTCGACCGCGACGCCGTCGCGCGGGTGCGCCGCGTGAACCCCGCACTGCGGCTGCGCCGGTTCGCCGTCGTGCCGAAGTCCTAGGCGGAAGCCGGCGGCTCAGGAGCGCAGCACCGACAGGCGGGATGCCGCCTCCTCCAGCACCTCGATGCGCTTGCAGGCGGCGAAGCGCACGAGCGTCCCGTATTCGTGCCGGTGCGTCGGAGAGGCGAAGGCCGTGAGCGGGATCGCGACGACTCCGGCGCGCTCGGGCAGCTCGCGGCAGAAGACCGCGGCATCCCTCGCCCCGACGCTCGACGCGTCGGCGACGGTGAAATACGAGCCCGCCGGAACCGAGACGTCGAAGCCCGCCGCCTGAAGGCCCGCGCCGAGGATGTCGCGCTTGCGGGCCATGTCCTCGGCGATCCTCGCGAAGAAGGCGTCCGGCAGCCGCAGCCCGGTCGCGATCGCGGGCTGGAACGGAGCACCGTTCACGTAGGTCAGGAACTGCTTGACCGCCAGGACGGCGTCGACGAGCGGAGCGGGACCCGAGATCCATCCGATCTTCCAGCCGGTCGTGGAGAACGTCTTGCCGCCCGAAGAGATCGTCAGAGTGCGCTCCCAGGCGCCCGGCAAGGTCGCGATCGGCACGTGCGGGCCGTTGAAGACGAGGTGCTCGTAGACCTCGTCGGTGAGGATGACGGCGTCGTGCTCGTGCGCGAGACGGACGACCGCCTCGCGGACCTCGGCGCCGAACACCGCGCCGGTGGGGTTGTGCGGATCGTTCACGAGGATGACGCGGGTGCGGTCGGTCACCGCGGCCGCGAGCTCGTCGAGATCGGGCTGGAAGTGCGGCCACCGCAGCGGCACCGTCACGATCCGGGCGCCCGAGAGCGCGACGACAGCCGCGTACGAGTCGTAGTGCGGTTCGAAGACGACGACCTCGTCATCCGGCCCGTCCACCAGCGCGAGCAGCGCGGCGGCGAGAGCCTCGGTCGCGCCCGCGGTCACGACGACGTCGCGGTGCGGGTCGAGCGCGATGCCGTAGAACCGCTCCTGATGATTCGCGATCGCGTGGAGGAGGTCCGGGATGCCGCGGCCCGGCGGGTACTGGTTGACGCCGTTGGCGATCGCGGCGCGCGCGACCTCGAGCACGTCGGCCGGCCCGTCCTCGTCAGGGAACCCCTGGCCCAGATTGATCGCGCCCGTGCGGCTCGCGAGGGCGGACATCTCGGCGAAGATGGTCGGACGGATGACGCCGTCGTGGCCGATCAGGCCGGCGCCCGCCGCCGCGCGACGCCAGGCACCGGGGATCTCTCGCATCCTGAAACCGTACTCGCCCTCTGCAGATCATTCGCGTCGTGCTCTTGTGCTTTGCATAGGTGGGACGCATCCGCGGCATAAGAAACGCACAGCATCCGCGGGCACAGTGGAGGAAGCTTGAAGAAGGAGCAACCATGAGCGACAACCAGGGCGAGCGTCCGCAGGACGAGACCCCCGCAGACCAGACTGCGGCAGAAGGCGACCCCACGACCGACGCATCCGCTCCCGCGGCTGCCGCGACGGCCGCACCGCAGGCACCGGAGGCGACGACGCCCCCGGCTGCGGCTCCCCAGACCCCCGCGACGCCCCCCGTCGCTCCTCCCGCCGGCTGGACGATCCCCGCGCGTCCCGCCGCACCCGCCGGGGCTGCGCTGGCGTACGCCCGTCCCCAGGGCTACGCCGGCCAGCCCGCCGGGCCGCAGGCCTATGCGGGTCAGGCGCCGTACGGTCAGGCGCCCTACGGTGCATCGTTCGGTCAGGCAGCCGCCCGCCCGGGTGAGACCCAGCCGACGCTGCCGCTGACGGGCGCCGTGCAGACCGCCCCGGCACCCAAGAAGCAGAAGACCGGCACGAAGGTCGCGGGTCTCATCGTCGCGGCCGCCCTCGTGAGCGGCGCCGCCGGTCTCGGCGGAGTGTGGATCGGGTCGAACCTGTTCTCCAACGACGGCATCACCCCCGCCGCCGGTCCGAGCACGGTCACGGTCAACGACACCGAGTCGGTCAATCAGACGACGGCGATCGCGGCGAAGGTCGTCCCGAGCGTCGTCACGATCGAGGCATCGAGCCAGAGCGGCTCGGGCACCGGTTCGGGCGTCGTCCTCACGAGCGACGGCTACGTCGTGACGAACACGCACGTCGTGACCCTCGACGGCGCTTCGAGCGACGCGACGATCCGCGTCACGACGTCGGACGGCCGCGTCTTCGACGCAGAGATCGTCGGCACCGACCCCACGTACGACCTCGCGGTCATCAAGCTGGTGGATGCCGAGGGCCTCACGCCCATCGAGTTCGCCGACTCCTCGAAGCTCAACGTCGGCGACCAGACGATCGCCGTCGGCGCACCGCTGGGCCTGTCGAACACCGTCACGACGGGCATCGTGAGCGCGCTCAACCGCTCGATCGAGATCCAGTCCTCGGCCGCCCCCGATTCGAGTGCCGAGCCTGAGGACGGCGACGACAGCGAGCAGCAGAACCCCGAGGACCAGTCGCCGTTCTTCTTCGACTTCGGTCAGGGCGAGCAGCAGCAGGGCCAGGCCACCGAGACGATCAAGATCGCGGTCATCCAGACCGATGCCGCGATCAACCCCGGCAACTCCGGCGGCGCGCTCGTCGACTCGTCCGGCGAGCTCATCGGGATCAACGTCGCGATCGCCTCGGCGGGCGGATCGTCGGGTCAGTCCGGCAACATCGGCGTGGGCTTCTCGATCCCGTCCGACATCGTCCAGCGCATCACCGACGAGATCATCGCGGACGGCGCTGCGACGCACGGACTCCTGGGCGCGAACGTGCTGTCGGCGGCCTACGTCGAGGGAACGACCATCACCGGTGCCTACATCGACGAGGTCGTGGACGGCGGCGCAGCGGCGGAAGCCGGCCTGGCGAAGGGCGACATCGTCACGGCCTTCAACGGGGTGCCGGTCACCGACTCGGTCGACCTCACGGCGCAGGTCCGTGCGGCGGCCGCCGGCTCCGACGCGACGGTCACCTTCGTCCGCGACGGCAAGACCCAGACGGTCGACGTCACTCTCGGCGAACTCCAGTAACACGGTTCGAGGACGCCACCCCGCGATAGGCTCGCGGGGTGGCGTCCTTCTCATTCGGCGCGGGGAATGCGCGAAAGCTCGCAGCGATCCCGCTGTATGCCGCGGGGCGCATGCTGACCGCCATCGTTCCGCGCTCGCGCGACGAGTGGGTCTTCGGGTGCGGCGCCGGCATCGGCGACGGGGCCCTGGCGCTGTGGGATCTCGTCGCGACCGAAGGGCACGCGGCCGTCTGGCTCGTGGGCTCGGAGCGCGAGGCGAAGGATGCCGCAGCCCGCGGCATCCCGTGCCTCCCCAAGACGTCGCTCGCCGGGCTCTGGCGCACCGCGCGGGCGCGTGTCGTGGTGGTCACCCACGGGTTCGGCGACGTCAACCGCTATGCCGTTTCCGGCGCCTTCGTCGTGCAGCTGTGGCACGGCATCCCGCTCAAGCGCATCGGACTCGATTCCCCCGAGACGCTGCGCCTTCCCGGACCTCTGCGCCGACTGCCGGTCGCCGGTGCGGCGCGGCGCCTGCTCGCGACGATGTTCCGCGGCGCGATGCGCCGCATCCGCGTGCTCCCCGCGGCGTCCGACGTCGTCCGCGGCCGGCTCGAGTCGGCCTTCGCGCTGCCGGACGCCCGTGTACCGGTGACGGGTGAACCGCGCGTCGACGTTCTGTCGCAGGGCGACCCGCAGGTGCGGCGTGCGCGGGCGCGTGCCACGATCGTCGCCCTCACGGGGGATCTCGATCCCGAGTCCCGCCTCGTGCTGTACGCGCCGACGTGGCGCGACGGCGACGTCGATCCCGCGATCCCCGCACCCGACGAATGGGCCGCGATCCTCGACGTCCTCGAGCGCGAGAACGCGACGCTGCTGGTGCGCTCGCACCCGCTCGGTGCGGGTGACTACGAGCCGCCGACACCGGATCCGCGCGTGCGGAGTCTCGGCAGCGACCTCGTCAGCGACGTCACGCCTCTGCTGTCGGGGCTCGACGCCCTCGTGACCGACTATTCGTCCCTCGCGTTCGACGCGGCACTCGTGCCGTTGCCCGTCGTCTACCTCGCCCCCGACGTCGAGGAGTACGCGCGCAGGCGCGGCTTCTACGGGCGGTACTTCGACGTCGCGGGGGAGCGGTGGTCGTCGACCTGGCAGGATGCCGCAGCCGACCTCGCCGCAGTCCTGGGCGATCCGCAGGAGCACGAGCGGCGGGTCGCGGCATCCCGTGCCCTCGACGACGCCGTGCACCGGCATCGCGACGGCCGCAACACCGAGAGGGTGTACCGTGCGATTCTGGCGGGCCTCGCCCGCGACCCGAAGAAGGGACGTCGATGACCGACGCACGGTTCCAGACCGAGTCAGGCGAGCCGGCGCTCGTGCTCTCGGGCACGGGTGCGCGCCCGTCCGCCGTGGCGCTGGTGGGTCCGCGTGCGCGGGTCGAGGCGTCGCTCACGGGTCGCGGCAAGACGTGGCGGGCTGTCCTTCCGCTACGGGCGGCACGCTGGGGCGGGCCGGAGCTTCCGCTGCCCTCGGGCACCTATCGCCTCGAGTCGTCCGGCATCCACGACGCACCGGGATCGCTCCCGACCACGCTCCTCGGCACCCTGCGGGCGAGCCTCGAGGGCTGGACCGTCCGCATCGGACCCCCGATCGACCCCGCCTACGACTCGGGCGAGGGGCAGGATGCCCTCGAGCGGCGCTACCAGACCCGGCCGGGCGGACTCGAGAACGCGGTGTTCTTCGAGAGCTTCTACGGCCGCAACGCGAGCTGCAATCCGCTCGCGATCGATCGCGAGCTCGCGCGCCGCGCGCCGGGCGTGACGCGGTACTGGAGCGTGGTCGACCTCTCCGTCCGCGTCCCCGACGGCTCGATCCCGGTCGTCGACGGGAGCCCCGAGTGGTGGCGCGCGCGCGGCGCTTCGCGCCTGCTCGTCGTCAACGACTGGCTGCGGCGGCGGTTCGAGCGACGTTCGGGCCAGGTCGTGCTGCAGACGTGGCACGGCACGCCGCTCAAGCGCCTCGCGCTGCATCGGCCCGGCTTCGATCCGCGCCGTATGGCGGCGGTCGTGCGCGAATCGCGACGGTGGAACGTCCTGCTCGCGCAGAATCCGTATGCCGCACGGCTCCTCGGCAAGGCCTACGCGTTCCTCACACGGCCGATCTGGGTCGAGGGGTACCCGCGCAACGACGTCCTGGTCACGGGCGACGGCAGCGCCACGCGCGAGGCCCTCGGCATCCGTCCCGACGAACGCGTCGTCCTCTACGCGCCGACGTGGCGCGACGATCGCGACGAGATCGTCGACTTCCTCGATCCCGCGGCCCTCGCATCGGCGATCGACGCCGTCGTGCTGGTGCGCGGTCATTCGCGGACGCTGCAGCCGGGGAAGGATGCCGCCGGTCCGCGCGTCATCGACGTCACGGCATTCCCCGACACGTCGCAGCTGCTCCTGGTCGCCGACGAGCTCGTGACGGACTACTCGTCGGTCATGTTCGACTTCTCGGTCACGGGCAAGCCCATGTACTTCCTCGTGCCCGACATGGAGCACTACCGCGGCGAGCTGCGCGGCTTCTACTTCGACCTCGCCGATCACGCGCCCGGGCCCGTCGTCCGTTCGCAGGACGAGCTGATCGCCGCGCTCGCGTCGCCCGACCCCGCGACCCACGCCGAGAAGTACGCCGTGTGGCGTGCGAAGTTCAATCCGCGTGACGATGGTCACGCGGCGCAGCGTGTGGTCGCCCGCATCCTCGACCAGGGCTTCGTCGCCCGCTGACGCCGCTCGTCAGGGCAGGGGCGTGTTCCGGCTCCCGAGCCGCGACGTGTCCACCGTGTCGTGCGCGCCGCGTACGACGCCGATGACGAACCCCGCACCCCACGAGAGGTGCATGGACGGCAGCACGGCGGCCGTCCACAGCTTGTCGCGCCATCCTCTGCCGCCTCCCGCGCCGAGCGCGACCGCGACGATGAGCAGTGCGTACAGGGCGATCGGAACGTAGACGACGGATGCCACGGCCGACCAGATCCCCGAGATCACGCCGGTCAGCTGCAGCAGGCCGACCACGAGGGCGAGCACGACGTTCAGCACGAGCAGGGGCGGCGCGAAGAAGCGGAGCGAGTTGCCGCGTCCGAATCGGCGCACGAGTTCGCCGCGCCAGCGCCCGGTCGCGTAGAACTGCCGCACGAGCCGCGGCCAGCTCTCGCGGGGCCAGTACGTGACCGACAGCGAAGGATCGAACCACACGCGATACCCGGCACGACGGATGCGCAGATTGAGCTCCCAGTCCTCGCCGCGGCGGATCGACTCGTCGAACAGTCCGACCTCGTCGAGGACGGCTCGGCGCATCACGCCCAGATACGCGGACTCGGCCTCGCCCGCCTGCGTCCCGCCGTGGTAGGCGCCGCCGCCCAGACCGATGGGGGAGTTGTAGGCGCGCGCGACGGCCCGCTGGAACGGCGATCGGCCGTCGGCGCGCATGACGCCGCCGACGTTCGCGGCGCGCACGCTCTCGAGCGTCTCGAGCGCCCGGCGGGCGTAGTCGGGCTCGAGCTCGGAGTGGGCGTCGACCCGCACGATCGTCGGGTATCGTCCGGCGCGGATCGCGAGGTTGAGTCCGACGGGGATGTCGGCCACAGGGTTGTCGATCAGCACGATGCGTCCATCGGCGGCCGCGAGCGAGCGGGCGAGCTCGGTGGTGCCGTCGGTCGATGGCGCGAGCGCGATGACGAGCTCGACGGGGCCTGCGACATCCTGCGCGAGGACAGTCCGCACAGCGCGCTCGAGATAACCGATCTCGTTCAGGACCGGCATGACGAACGTGACGCCGGAGCCCGCGGGGATGACCGGTGCATCCTTGCGACCGGGATCCACGACATGCACGCGTCGATCATGTCATGCCCGCCCGTGGGTACGCTGGAGGGGTGGGTCTGGTCTCCGACGCGAAGAAGGCCGCCGCGCTCGTGCGCAAGGCGGTGTCGAACCGATCCGCTGTGCGCGCGGTGCGCAGGGCGCTCGCGGCGAAGCATCCGCACCCGCCGCATCACTTCCGCGTCGCGGTGTACTTCGCCGACGGCGCGGTCAACATGTACCAGATGCGGCAGTGGTACAAACCGCTCGCCGAACTCGCCAAGACCTGGCCGGTCGTCGTGCTCTCGCGCGCGGCGACGGGGGCTCACGCGCTCGTGACCGACGACGCGCTTCCGGTCGCGTTCGTGCCCACCGTGCGCGACCTCGAGCAGTACATCGCGACGCAGGACATCCGGGTCGTCCTGTACGTCAACCAGAACACGCGCAACTTCCAGATGTTCCGCTACGGCCGCCGTTGGCACGTGTTCATCAACCACGGCGAGTCCGACAAGATGTACATGACCACGAACCAGTACAAGGCGTACGACTACGCCTTCGTGGCCGGGCAGGCGGCGCGCGAGCGCCTCTCCCGCGTGCTGTGGGACTACGACCTCGACACCCGCACGATCGAGATCGGCCGCCCGCAGGCAGACCACTACTCCGGCACGCTGCCCTACACGCCCGACGACCGCACGGTCGTGCTGTACGCACCGACCTGGGAGGGGGATCGTCCCTCGGCGCACTACGGGTCGATCCGCACGCACGGCGAGGCACTGGCATCCGCTCTCCTCGCGACGGGACGCCACCGCCTCATCTACCGCCCGCACCCGCGCTCAGGAGTCGTGGACCCCGAATACGGAGCGGCGAATCAGCGCATCATCGCCGCGATCGCCGCCGCGAACGCCGCCGATCCGTCGGCGAAGCACGTCTTCGACGACAAACCCGACCTCGGGTGGCAGCTCGCCGCGGCCGACGTCGCGATCGTCGACATCTCGGCGATGGTCTACGACCGGCTGGCAGCCGACCGTCCGCTCCTGATCACGCGTCCGGCCGATCCCGCTGCCGTCATCGACACCCACGGCTACCTCTCGGCGTGCGAATGGCTGGATGCAGCGACGGCCGGCTCGATCGTCTCCCAGACCGATCGCGTGCTCCAGGACCCCGGTGCGACGGCCCGGCTCGAGGAGTGGGTGAGGCACTACTTCGGCGACACGGCTCCCGGCGCCGCGACGGCGCGCTTCCACGACGCGATCGGGCACCTGATGCGCACGTGGGACGAGTGGCACGTCCGCTCGCTGGACGAGGGTGAAGACGACGAACTGGACGAAGCCGAGCTCGACGACGAGCTCACGGCGTGATCACACGACGGTGCCGGAGCGGTCGGCGAGCCGTGCGATGGCGCGCAGCGGGATGCTGACCCACGTCGGGCGATTGCGGGTCTCGTAGATCGCCTCGTAGACCGCCTTGTCGAGTTCGAGAGCGGCGAGCAGTTCGTGCTGCGCGTCGAGGTCGGTTCCGGATGCCGCGCAGTAGCCATCGAGGAACGCGGTGCGGGCGCTGCGCGCCCACTCCTGTACGGCGCCGTGCGAGTGCCCCTGCTCGCCCTGCCGGATCGATCCTGCGACGTAGTCGAACGACCTGAGCATGCCCGCGACGTCGCGCAGGGCGAGGTCGGGCTCCCGACGCTCGGCCATGGGCCGCAGCGGCTCGCCCTCGAAGTCGAGCAGCACCCACCCGCGACCGGGCACCAGCAGCACCTGACCCAGGTGGTAGTCGCCGTGGATGCGCTGCCGAGGCGGCCACGCGATCGTCTCGGCGCGCGCGTAGACCCGCTCGATGGCCTGCTGTCGCTCGGCGATGGCCGGGACCTCCGCGATCGCGATGGACAGTCGCCGCCGCCACGTGGCCGACGTCGTCGCGCGGGCGGCGTCATCCGTCCGAGGCGTGGGGAACAGCGCCGCGAGCGAGAGGTGGACGTCGGCGGTCGCGGCGCCCAGATCGCGCGCGCGTTCGGTGAAGTCGTCGCCGCGTGCGCCCGCCCGAAGCGCGACACGCCAGGCGTCCTCGACCCCGGGGAGGAACTCCTGCGCGAAGGCGAGCGAGCCGTACACGGATCCCGCGGCCGTCGTCGAATCGGGCCAGCGCGCTTCGAGCGAGCCGACGGCGCGGGGGACGTGGGCCGAGCCCGCATCCGCGAGCGCGGTCGCGAGTTCGATGTCGGGGCTGAGCCCCGGGTGCAGCTGCCGGAAGACCTTGCAGATCACGGGGGTGGCCGTCTCGCCCGCGTAGATGAGCGAGGTGTTCGACTGCTCGCCCCGCAGCACGGAGGCGCGGCGTGGGCCCGTGCCGAGATCGACGGAAGTGGGGATGCCGCGCGCCGCCATGTTCGGGCCCCGAGCTTCGCCGCCCTCGGTCACGAGCGTCAGGAGCGCCCGCGCGTAGGCCGGGTCGTACGCGCCGTCGATGAAGGTCGTGCCGGGCTCGGGACTCCCGATCACGTGCTCGGGATCCGCGTCGACATGCGCGGTCGCGCGCTCGGCGATCGGTACCTGATAGAGCACCGGCGGAAGCGATCCCTCGTCCGAGACCAGCAACGTGCGCAGGCGCGCGTCGTCGCCGGGGAGGGGATTGTCGGTCTCCCACCAGCCGACCAGGCGCAGGCTCGGCGGCCTGCCCTTCGCGGCGTACCACCGCTGCCGCGGCATCCACGCCGCAAGGCACGCCAGCGTGCTGTCCATGTATGCGAGGTTAGGGGTCGTGGCGGGGTGTGTCGAGGCCGGATTGCAAGCGCTTGCAATCCGGCGTCACGACGTGAGCGCGACGATGGCGGCGATGACGGATGCCAGTGCGAGGACGAGCGCTGTCGCGATCAGCACGGCGTGCACGACGAGGAACCGCGTGGGGCGTCCGTCGGCGTCCCGGGAACGCGGATCCTTCGCGACCCGACGATAGAAGGTCGGCCAGACGAGGACGTTGAACACGGCGTTGGCCAGCAGCAGAGCGATGAGGATCGGGGTCACTCCTCGAGCCTACGAGGGATGATCTTGACCGCTCGTCCCCACGGGTGTATTCCGGTGCCATGTCCCGTGGACGGGCTGGGCTGCTCGTCGCGGCGGCGATCGCCGTCGGCGCGTCTCTCACCGCGTGCGCGAGCGACACGCGGGGCGCGGATTCCGAAGAGCTGATGGATGCCGCGCTGGCGCAGGATGCCCCGGGATGCGCCGCCGCCGCCGCGGTCGAGGGGGAGGTGGTGTGGTCGTACGAGCGAGGCCTCGCCGACATGGATCACTACACGGCGATCGACGCCGACACCCGCTTCAACATCGGGTCGATCTCGAAGCAGTTCACCGCGCTGTCCGCCGTGGCGCTGGCGGAGGACGGGCGCCTCGACCTGGACGCCGCCGTGTCGGAGTACCTGGACGGACTGCCGGCGTGGGCGGATGAAGCGACCGTTCGAGACCTCATGGGCCACACCTCCGGCATCCTCGATCCGAGCTATTCGCTCACGGACGAGGTGACACGCGAGTCCCTCGTCGCCGATCTCGCTTCGGACCCCACGACGCAGCGCGAGGTCGGCGCGTTCCTCTACTCCAACGTCGGCTACATGCTGCTCGGCATGATCGTGGAGGAGGCCGCGGGCGAGGATCTGGAGTCCTGGATGCGGGTCCACATGTTCGAGGCTGCGGGCGTGGACATGGTGAGCGAGACGGACGACGACGACGCCGCGAACTCGCTCGGCTATCTCTCGTCGACATCTCCCTATCGGGACGGCGCCGACGGGGCGTCCATCCCCGGCCCGACCGGCGTCCTGACGACCATGGGCGAACTCGTCCGCTGGGGCGACCAGTATCGCGCGACGACCGTGGTCCCACCCGGAGCACTCGCCGACGCGATCGCCCGCGGGACGGAACTCCACGGAGGCGTGTACGGGCCGGGAGTCAACGTCGGCGACAACGGACTCGTCTTCCATCAGGGCGAGGACGACGGCTACCGGTCGTTCTTCGTCGCCGACCCCTCGACGTCGACGACGTTCGCGATCAGCTGCAACCACCTGATCGAGGGAACACTCATCGACGACCTCCTGGCGGTGTGGATGGCGCGAGTGCTCACTCCCACGCCGACGCCCTAGACGTCAGTCGGCGTCGCCCTCGGCGACACTCGCCGGCAGATCCGTGGGGATCGAGATGGAGATGGAGCCGACGCCGGGAACGGCGTCGAGGTCGATCGTGCCCCCGTACGGCAGCCGTTCGGCGGCCGGGAGGTCGGGCAACGGCTCGGACGGCAGCCCAGCCCACTCGACCGGGTCTTCGGGAAGCTTCTGGAACAGGCCCATGGCGCCATTCTCCCACCCCGCCGGGGCGCCGGCACCTCACAGGACGAACCGCCAGCAGTACTCCTCGCCCGTGTCGGGGCGGAACCAGACGACCGTCATCGTCAGGTCGTCGGTGTCGACGTCGCAGAAGCAGAGCCGGACCGTCTCGGCAGGCAGGACCTGGCCCCAATGCTCGGTGGTCGCGACGTGGGGTCCGTCGGTGAACAGCCGGACGAAGTCGAGGGCGTCCAGACCCGCGTTGACGACGACGGGATGCCGGGGGTCCGATCGGTCGACGTGCCACGGCACGAGATAGGCGCGGCGCGGACTGTCGTCGGGTTCGAGAGCTCTGAGCATGCAGCGAAGGTAGGGGTGCCGACCGACGTGCGAAGCGAACGAACGGCGCGGTGTCGATGCCGATGTGGAGAGCGCGATCCGCGACCGGGCGGGGGAGGAGCGGTCAGTCGTCGCCGAGGTCGTCGGGCTCGCTCCCGGTCGGAAGCTCTCTGCGACGACCGGTGGCGCGACGTGCGGCGCTGCCGACGGCATCCGCCCCCTTCGACACGCCGTTCGCGATCGCACCGCCCGCGCGTCGCAGAGCGCGACCCGTCGTCGACTCGATCGTGAGGGTTCCCGGTTGCGGTTCGATCGCTTCGGGCACCTGGAGCGGAGGAGCGCCGAATGCGCGGCGCGAGTTCACGAGCACCCGCCGGCCGAGGATGTGGTTGCCCGTCCCGCCGATGACGGCGCCGATGCCGAAGGGGAGTGCCTTGCCGATCCACGATGCACCGCCGCGGACCGCGAACTGGTGGATGAACGTGGTCTTGAGGCGATCGACGAGCGGACCGACGGCGGCGCGGGGAAGTGTCTTGGTCACCAGTTCGCCCCAGTAGCTCGAGCGCGTGCCGCCCTTGCCGCTCGCCTGCGCAGCGAGCTGAGACACGAGGTCGATGCCCTCGCGGCCGAGCATGAGCGTCAGCACGAGCGCGCGTGCGCGCTCGGGATCGGCGACGGGGATGCCGTGCACCTCGGCGACCGACTGCGCGAAGAGCGTCGTCGCCTCGAGGAACCCGATCGTCTCGACGCCGCTCAGCGCGAGCGTCACACCGGTGCCGATGCCCGGGACGACGGCCGTCGCGCCGACGGCCGCTCCGCCGGTGGTCACGGCGGCGAGGTAGCGCCGTTCGAGCATGCGCACGATGTCCGCAGTGCCGGCCTCGGGATGACGGAGGCGGATGCTGCGCAGGTGGGCGAGCACGACCGGCCGCTGGATCGCGAGCACGCGATCGAGCATGCGGACGGCGTGCGGATGCTCGTCCGAGCCGACGGGCGGCATGTCACCCTGCCACGGAGAGTCTCCGGGCAGGGAGTGGATGCGGTGCACCTTCTCGGCCATGGGCCGATCCTAAGCCGACGACCCGGGTCTCTCCCCGGGTTGACAGCCTCAGACGAAGAGGTTCGCGCGCTCGAGGTCTTCGGCGAAGTCGACCTCGACGGCGTAGAGGTCGGAGATGTCCATCGGTGCGAGCAGCACGCCGTCCTCGGCGATCGCGAGCTCGAGGCCCCGCTCGAAGTAGTCCTGATCGTCGACGCGCGTGAGCTGGCGCATGAACGCCTTCTTGTCGGCGCTCGAGATGTAGTTGATGCCCACGGCCTCGCCGATGCCGCCCTTGACGGTCTTCGAGAGCTCGTTGATGAAGCCCTCGGGCGTGACGGTGTACTTGACCTCTTCGTCGCTCACCTTCGAGGTGTTGACGGTCACGAAGGACTGGTCGCGCTCGATGTGCGCGATGGCACGGCCGAGGATGCGCGGGTCGAACACGACGTCGCCGTTCATCCAGAGGACGCCGCCCTTGCCCGTCTTCGCGAGAGCGCGCAGGAGGCTCTTGGACGTGTTCGTCTGGTCGTAGCGGTCGTTGTAGACGTAGTTGACGTCCGGGAACGCCTCGACGATCGTCTCGGCGCGGTAGCCGACCACCGTCGTGAGCTCGGCGTCGTCGCCGAAGACCGCACGGATGTTGTCGTGCTGCTGCTGCATGATGCTGCGGCCGTCGTTGAGCTCGGTGAGCGGCTTGGGCAGGCTGCGACCCAGGCGCGAGCCCATACCGGCCGCGAGGATGACGGTCTGAAGAGTCATGGTCTGCTCCTGGAGTGTGGTGGAAACGGCGAATTCACCGTACAGACACTCCTTCGTGCCTCGCCCATGGTAGCGATAGCACCTGGGAAGGTGCATAATGTCGGGTCGCCGTTGCCATTTCGTGACATTTCGCGTGACCTGCGACATCTGGCCGCGTATTGCGCGTCCCGCGGGAACGGGTTGATAGCCTCGAACGGTGACAGCCTCCCTTCCGGTGCCACACGAGCCCCGCCCGAACGACAAGGGCGACTCGGTCGAGCGCGCGGAAGGCGCCGAGATCGTCGAGATCACCAAGCCGCAGGCCAAACCACGCGCGAAACGTCCCGCCGCGCCGCGCAAGCCTCGGGCCCCGCGGGCTCCCAGGACTCCTCCCGTCGACCCGGGACCACCGCCCCCGCTGCCCCCCGAGTTCGCCGACCCGGGTGACGTCGTCGTGCCCCCACGACCGCCGTTGCCGGCACCCGTCCCTGCGGATGCCGACACGATCGACTCCGAGGACGTGACTGTGGCGGAGACCACTGCGGAGCCCGAAGTGCTCGAGGCCTCCGCCGAGCCCGACGCGCTCGAAGTCCACGCGGAGCCCGAAGCGCTCGAAGTCCCCGCGGAGCCCGAAGTGCTCGAGGCCTCCGCCGAGCCCGACGCGCTCGAAGTCAACGCGGAGCCCGAAGCGCTCGAAGTCCCCGCGGAGCCGGATGTCCCCGACGCCGTCGCGATCGAGGACCTCGAGGAGCACGTCGAGGTCGTCGAGCCGGACATCGATGACGAGCCCGCAGCGGCGGACCCCGAGTCCGCGCTCGCGGCGGTCTTCGCCGAAACCGAGGGCGACGCATCCGTCGATCCGTCCTCGGCCGCGCTGCTGCTGCGCGGTGTCACGAAGAGCTTCGGCGACACGCGCGCCGTCGAAGGCATCGACCTCACGGTCCCGGCCGGCACGTTCTACGGTCTCGTGGGCCCGAACGGCGCCGGCAAGACGACGACGCTCTCGATGATCGCGGGGCTGCTGCGACCCGATCGCGGGCTGATCCGGGTCGGGGGAGTGGATGCCGCGGCCAAGCCGCAGCAGGCCAAGCGCCAGCTCGGAGTACTGCCCGACCGACTGCGCACCTTCGACCGGCTCACGGGCCGCCAGCTGCTCTATTACTACGGTGTGCTGCGCGGACTCCCGTCGGCCGTCGTCGAGAGTCGCACCGCCGACCTCGCGCGGGCGTTCGACTTGACCGATGCTCTGGGCCGGGTCGTGTCGGACTACTCGGCGGGCATGGTGAAGAAGGTCATGCTCGCCGGTGCCATGATCCACTCGCCGCGCGTGCTGGTGCTGGACGAGCCGTTCGAGGCCGTCGACCCGGTCTCGAGCGCCGTGATCCTGGACATCCTCTCGGCCTACGTCGCGCACGGCGGCACCGTCATCCTCTCCAGCCACGGCATGGACCTCGTCGAGCGTGTGTGCACGCGCGTCGCCGTGCTCGTCGCGGGCCAGGTGCTCGCCGAGGGCACCGTCGACGACGTGCGCGGCGAGCTCACGCTCGAGCAGCGGTTCATCGAACTCGCCGGCGGCCTCAGCGACGTGGAGGGCCTGGAGTGGCTGCACACGTTCTCCGACTGAGGATCGCGCTCCTCGTCGGCGCCCTGCGGGGCGATGCGGGCCGTGCGACGCGCATCGTCATCGGACTCATCCTCCTGACCACGGCGATCGTCGCGGCCTGCTGGGCGCTGTTGACGCTGCGGGATGCCGCTGATGAGGTCGCGCTCGCCGTCACAGTGCTCTGCGGGTCGGCCATCAGTCTGGGCTTCGCGCTCGCGCCCGTCGTCGCGGCGGCCGACGATCCGCTCGACCCGCGCCGGTTCGCGCTGCTGGGCATGCCGCACGGTCGACTCGCCGCCGTCCTCGTGCTCGCAGGATTCGTCAGCGTGCCGATCGCCGCGCTGCTGGCCTTCGCGATCACGGGAGCCGTGCTGTGGGGTGCGCACGGGGTTCCCTGGGTCGCGGGAGCGGCATCCGTCATCCTCGTCGCCGCGACCTGCGTTCTGCTCGCACGCGTCTGCATGGCGCTGACGTCGCTCTTCCTCCGCGAACGGCGCTCGCGCGAACTGACGGGGTTGTTCGTGCTTGCGATCCTCGTGGTCGTCGTGCCCGTCGGCGTCTTCCTCGCATCGCTCGAGTGGGACGGCACCGTGCCGAGCCAGCTGTCCGAGGCGGTCGACGTGCTCGCACTGACTCCGTTCGGTGCGGCATGGGCCTTCCCGGGGCTCCTCGCGCAGGGCGATCCCGGAGCGGGGCTCTCGCTCGCGATCGCCGTGCTCTCGCTCGCGCTGCTGGGACTGCTGTGGTGGTGGCTCGTGCGTCGCCTCCTCACGACGACGGAGCGCCCGGCATCGGGTCGCGAGCGATCGGGTCTCGGCTGGTTCGGGGTCGCCCCCGGGACCGCCGGCGGAGCCATCGCCGCGCGCAGCCTGCAGTACTGGTTCCGCGACCGCAGGTACGTCATGAACCTCGTCGTCATCCCGATCGCCGCGGCCGTCGCGCCCGTGCCCCTGCTCATCGCCGGGGTGCCGCCCGAGATCGCGCTCCTGCTTCCCGTCCTGCTGGCGGCGCTGTTCCTCGGGTGGCTGCCGCACAACGACCTCGCCTACGACTCGACGGCCGTGTGGATGCACCTCGCGAGCGGCGTCCGCGGTATCTCCGACCGCGTCGGACGCCTCGTCCCGGTGCTGCTCGTCGGCGTCCCTCTGCTCGCGGTCGCGATCCCCGTCTCGGTCGCGGCGTACGGGCGATGGATGCTGCTGCCCGCCCTCACCGGCGTGTGCGTCTCGCTCTTCTTCTCGGCGCTGGGGCTCTCGAGCATCTCGTCGGCCGTCGCGCCCTACGCCGTCTCGCGCCCGGGCGAGAGCCCGTTCCAGCAGCCCCAGCGCGTCGGTTCGTCGGGGGCGATCGCGCAGGCGCTCGTGATGTTCGGGGCGATCGCGGTGAGTGCTCCCGTGCTCTGGCTCGCGTGGCTCGTGATGACGGGGGAGCCTGAACGTGCGACCGTCGCGCTGTGGACGGGCGTCGGCGTCGGCGCCGTCGTCTTCGCCATCGGGATCGGGCTCGGATCGCTCGCGTTCGAGCGCCGCGGCAGCCGGCTCATGGAGTTCGCCGAAGCGACGTGAGCCTGCCCGTGCGTCCTCGTCCGCGGCTAGACTGAGGCACCATGAGCACCCCCCTCGATACCCCCGATCAGGGTGGAACGACCACCCTCGACCGCGAGCTCGAAGAGCTCATCCGCGAGGAGAACATCGAGCCGGGCGATCACGAGCGGTTCTCGCACTACGTCAAGAAGGACAAGATCCTCGAGTCGGCCATCACCGGCAAGCCGGTGCGCGCGCTGTGCGGCAAGAAGTGGACGCCCGGGCGCGATCCCGAGAAGTTCCCCGTCTGCCCGACGTGCAAGGAGATCTACGAGTCCCTCGTCGGGTGAGGCGCGTCTGATCAGGCGTCGACGTACACCGTGGGGATCGCCGGGTCGGAGCGGCTGAGCGCGAGCGCCCGCACGGGCAGCTCTTCGCGCGCGACCTCGTGGTGCGCTCGCGCCGCGAGAACCCCGTCCGCACCCTCGTAGGCCGCATCGATCTCGCCGCCGTCGACGAGCAGCACCTGCAGAGCGCGGGCATCGGGATGCTCCGCCGCCGTCGACACCGCTTCGAAGCCGTCCGACACCGCGACGAGCTCGCTCGTCGCCGTCCCGCGCTCGAGCGTGCGGAACGCCGCCTTGCGTCCGCCCTTCGACCCCTTGTCGGTCGACGCTTTCGCGACGGAGACCCAGCCGCCCGCGGCATCCTGCCTGGCCACGAGCTTGTAGACCATTCCGGCCGTGGGCACGCCCGAGCCGGTGACGACCGACGTGCCGACGCCGTACGAGTCGACGGGGGATGCCGCGAGCGCCGCGATCGCGAACTCGTCGAGGTCGCTGGTGACGGTGATGCGCGTGCTCGTCGCGCCGAGCTCGTCGAGCCGTGCGCGCACGTCGGCGGCGACGGTCGGCAGGTCGCCCGAGTCGATGCGCACGCCGCCGAGGTCGGTGCCCGCGACGCGGATCGCGGTCTCGACGCCCGTGCGGATGTCGTAGGTGTCGATGAGGAGGGTCGTGCCGGTGCCGAGCGCCTCGATCTGGGAGCGGAATGCGTCTTCTTCGGTGTCGTGCAGGAGCGTCCACGCGTGGGCGGCGGTGCCCATCGTCGGGATGCCCCAGCGCTTGCCGGCCTCGAGGTTCGACGTTGCGCCGAAGCCCGCGATGAACGCGGCCCGGGCTGCGGCGACCGCGGACTCCTCGCCCGCGCGGCGCGAGCCCATCTCGGCGAGCGGTCGGTCGCCGGCGGCGATGCTCATGCGCGAGGCCGCGGTCGCGACGGCGGAGTCGTGGTTGAGCACGCTGAGTGCCAGGGTCTCGAGGATCACCGCCTCGGCGAACGTCCCCTCCACCGTGAGGATCGGCGAGCCGGGGAAGTAGAGCTCGCCCTCGCGGTAGCCGCTGATCGAACCCGTGAACCGGTAGTTCTCGAGGAACGCGAGGGCCTGGGCATCCACCACCTTCTCGTCGCGCAGGAAGCGCAGTTCCTCGTCGCCGAACCGGTAGTCACGCAGGAGCGTCAGCAGCCGCCCGGTGCCGGCGACGACACCGAAGCGGCGGCCTCCCGAGAGGCGGCGGCCGAAGAGCTCGAAGACGCAGCGGCGCTGCGCGGTTCCGTCGCGCAGTGCGGCGTCGAGCATCGTGAATTCGTATCGATCCGTGTGCAGGGCGCTCGATGCGGGCATGCGGTCAGCCTAGCGACGCGGCGGTCTGGCGTAGGCTGGTCCATCGTGAACGACGCCCCCATCGGAATCTTCGACTCGGGTGTCGGCGGGCTCACGGTGGCGCGGGCGGTCTCAGCCCAGCTGCCGCGCGAATCCATCCTCTACGTCGGCGACACGGCGCGCTCCCCGTACGGTCCCAAACCCATCGCCGACGTGCGCCGCTACGCGCTCGAGGTCCTCGATTCGCTCGTGGATCAGGGCGTCAAGATGCTCGTGATCGCCTGCAACACGGCATCTGCCGCCATGCTCCGCGATGCACGCGAACGCTACGACGTGCCTGTCGTCGAGGTCATCGGCCCCGCCGTCCGCACCGCGATGTCCACGACCCGCAACGGGCGCATCGGCGTCATCGGCACCGCCGGCACGATCGGCTCGGGCGCCTACCAGGACATGCTCGAGGTCAACGCGCGGCTCACGGTCTTCGCGCAGGCGTGTCCGCGATTCGTCGAGTTCGTCGAGGCGGGTGTCACCGACTCGCCCGAGGTCCTCGCCGTGGCCGAGGAGTACCTCGCTCCGCTGCGCCACGCGGGAGTGGACACCCTCGTGCTCGGCTGCACGCACTACCCGTTCCTCGAAGGCGCGATCAGCTACGTCATGGGCCCGGACGTCTCGCTCGTCTCGAGCGACACCGAGACGGCGAAGGACGTCTATCGTCAGCTGGTCTCCCGTGACCTGCTCGCGGGTCCGGATGCCGCATCCCGCCACGTCTACGAGGCGACCGGCGACTCCGCCGACGAGTTCCTGCGCCTCGCCCACCGCCTGATGGGTCGAGAGGTGAGCGAAGTGCAGCTCGTCCAGACCGGCGCCATCGACCTGCCCCGTTGACCGTGTCCCACTTCACCCGCTTCGTGTCCCATTTCGACCCGCTTCCGCTCCTTCGAAGCGGGTCGAAGTGGGACACGCACACCTCTCGAGGAGAGAAATGACCGACATCACCCGCGCCGACGGCCGCGCCACAGACCAGCTCCGCCCCGTCACGATCGAGCGCGGCTGGAGCGCCCACGCCGAGGGCTCGGCCCTCATCTCGTTCGGCGGGACGAAGGTGCTGTGCACCGCGTCGTTCACGAACGGCGTGCCGCGCTGGCTGACGGGCAAGGGCAAGGGGTGGGTCACCGCCGAGTACGCGATGCTCCCGCGTGCGACCAACTCGCGCAACGATCGCGAGAGCATCAAGGGCAAGGTCGGCGGACGCACGCACGAGATCTCGCGCCTGATCGGGCGAGCACTGCGCGCTGTCGTCGACACGAAGGCGCTCGGTGAGAACACGATCGTGATCGACTGCGATGTGCTGCAGGCCGACGGCGGCACCCGCACAGCGGCCATCACGGGTGCGTACGTCGCGCTCGCCGATGCGATCGAGTGGGGTCGCGAGAAGAAGTTCATCGCGCAGCGCTCGACGCCGCTCATCGACACCGTCTCGGCGATCTCGGTCGGCATCATCGACGGAGAGCCGATGCTCGACCTCGCCTACGTCGAGGACGTCCGCGCCGAGACGGACATGAACGTCGTCGTGACCGGCCGAGGGCTGTTCGTCGAGGTGCAGGGCACCGCCGAGGGTGCCCCGTTCGACAAGCGCGAGCTCGATGCGCTTCTCGAGCTCGGGGTCGCCGGCTGCGCCGACCTGCGCTCGATGCAGCTGGCGGCGCTGGAGCAGTCGTGACACGGCAGATCGTGCTGGCGACCCACAACGCCCACAAGGTCGAGGAGTTCCACGCGATCGTCGCGTCCACCCGGCCGGATCTCGAGGTCATCGGCTACGACGGACCGGAGCCCGTCGAGGACGGCGTGACGTTCGCCGAGAACGCCCTCATCAAGGCGCGCGCCGCCGCTGCGCACACGGGTCTGCCGGCGCTCGCGGACGACTCGGGCATCTGCGTTGACGTGCTCGGCGGGTCGCCCGGCGTCTTCTCGGCGTATTGGGCCGGGCACGCGAAGGATGCGGTCGCGAACCTGAACCTGCTGCTGGATCAGCTCGCCGACATCCGTGATCCGGGTCGCACCGCGCAGTTCGTCTCGACGATCGCACTCGTCGTCCCCGACGGTGATGAGCACGTCGTCGAGGGGATCTGGCCCGGGCGCCTGGCGACGGAGGCCTCGGGCGTCGGCGGCTTCGGCTACGACCCGATCTTCATCCCGGACGAGCAGGACCGCACGGTCGGGGAGTGGTCGGCCGAGGAGAAGAACGCGGCGTCCCATCGCTCGCGGGCGTTCCGCGCACTGACACCGCTCCTGGCGGGTCTGTAACGAGAATCAGACTCATTCCCGACTGGGCGCGCGACCCGCTCCCGAGGCGTGTCCGGGCCTAGCCTGGGACGTATGCACGATCACGCGCCTGCGGAGGGAATCCGAGGGGCGAGCAACCGTCGCCTGCTCGCGATCTCGCTCGCGATCACGACCGTCGTCATGGTCGTGCAGATCGTCGGCGCCGCTCTGTCGGGTTCGCTCGCGCTGCTCGCCGATGCGGCGCACATGTTCACGGATGCCGCGGCCCTCGTGATCGCGCTCATCGCGAGCATCGTCGCGGCGAGGCCCGCGAACGACCGCAGCACGTTCGGGTATCAGCGCGCCGAGGTCTTCGGAGCGCTCGCGAACGGCGTGATCCTCATCGTGCTGTCCGTCTGGGTCGCGGTGGAGGGTGTGTCGCGGCTGCTGCACCCCGGTGAGGCCGAGGTGGCGGGCGGCCTCATGCTCGTCATCGCGATCATCGGCTTGCTGGCGAACGCCGTCGCGATGTGGCTGCTGAGCGCGGCGCAGCGGCGGAGCATCAACGTGCGGGGAGCGTACCTCGAGGTGCTCGGCGATCTCATCGGGTCGGCCGCCGTCATCGTCGCCGCGATCGTGATCGTGACGACGGGGTGGATGCCCGCCGATGCGATCGCGTCGCTGCTCATCGCCGCCATGATCGTGCCCCGCGCGATCTCGCTGCTCCGCGAGGTGTTCTCGGTGCTCTCGGAATCGACGCCGAAGGGCATGCACATCGACGAGATCCGCGAGCACATCCTCGCGACGCCCGGCGTCGTCGACGCGCACGACGTGCACGTATGGCAGCTCACGAGGGGTGCTCCCGTCTTCAGCGCGCATGTGGTGGTGGATGCCGCGGCCCTCGCCGACGGCAGGTCGGCGGCGATCCTCGCGAAGCTGCAGGGCTGCCTGGCGGAGCATTTCGACGTCGAGCACTCGACATTCCAGCTCGAGCCCGCGGACCACGTCGAGCACGACGCCCACGCGTAGTCCTCGATCCGCTGCGCAGCGACGCTAGTCCTCGCGCACGACCTCGGCCGGCGAAGTGTCGGGCCGGAGCCCGCGCCAACGGGAGTGGCGCAGGATGCCGCCCGGCGTGAACTCGGCATACTCGACCTCTCCGACGACCTCGGGACGCACCCAGAGCGCGTCCGCGGCGTCCTCGCGCGGCACGCCGACGAAGGGGTTCTCCTCGCTGCGCAGCGGCATGAGCGTCTTCTCGAGCAGCGCGAGCGTCTTGTCGCTGAACCCCGAGCCGACGCGACCCGCATACTGCAGCCCGTCGGGCCCCGGGATACCCAGCAGCAGCGATCCGATCGAGCCCGAGCGCAGGCCCTTGCCCGGCCGGATGCCTCCGATCACGACCGCCTGGGCGTGCGTGATCTTGACCTTCAGCCATGATTCCGACCGGATTCCGCGGCGATAGCGGGATGCCGGATCCTTCACGACGACCCCTTCGAGCCCGAACTGCCGGCTCGCATCGAGCGCGGCATCCACGTCGTCGAAGACGGGAGGAACCACGATCGCGGGAATCGATCCCCGGGCGATCTGCTCGAGTGTCTCACGCCGCTGCGCGAGCGGCAGCGTCGCGGTGTCGACCGAGTCGTGGGCGAGGACGTCGAACAGATACCACCGCACGGGTGTGCGCGGAGCCTCTTTCGCGATCTCGCGCGGCTTCGAGAGGTTCATGCGGTTCTGCAGCAGCGGGAAGCTCGGGCGCCCGCGCTCATCCAGAGCGACGATCTCGCCGTCGAGGATCGCCGGATCCGGACCGAGGCCCGCATCGAGCGTCGTGAGCTCGGGGTACTTCGACGTGATGTCGTTGCCGCTCCGGGCGCGCAGGTGCAGCCGCTCGCCGTCCCAGAAGCCGATCGCGCGCACGCCGTCCCATTTGGCTTCGACCCACGGGCCCCAGCGCTGTGCCGACCGCCGGGCGATCCCGGGTGAACTGTGGGTCGCGAGCATCGGCGCGAAGGCACTCGCGGGCGGTACAGGCGCGGTGCTCCGAGCGCTTCCGACCGAGAACGGAGCGGCCTCGGTCGCACCGCGGGCGATGACCGGCTGCCCGTCCTGCTGCGCGCGGCCCGCGGCATCCGTCTTCATACGATGCAGCAGCCAACTGGACTTCTCGCCCTCGCCCTGGGTGCGGATCAGTGCGAAGCGCACTCGTCCGAGCGGGCCGCCGGGCTGTCCTTCGAGGGTCGCGATGACCTCGTCGTCGCGCCACTTCTCCAGCTCGTACGTGCCGTGGTCCCAGATCGTGACTTCGCCGCCGCCGTACTCGCGCGCGGGGATGACTCCCTCGAACGTCGCGTAGCTCATGGGGTGGTCCTCGGTCATGATCGCGAGGTTGTTGCGCTTGTACGTCGGCGGGATGCCGCGCGGCACGGCCCAGCTCACCAGCACGCCGTCGTGCTCGAGCCGGAAGTCCCAGTGGAGCGCCGTCGCATGGTGCTCCTGGATCACGAAGATCGGCAGGTCGCCCGCAGAGGCGTCGCCGAGCGGATTCGACGGCACGGGCTCGGGGGTCCTGCCCGCGGTCCGCTTCGAGATGTAGGCCGACAGGGGACCGTCGTCGGCTTCGCGGGCTCCCGTGCCGAAGCCGAGGGCGGCCATCGGGTCGCCGATCGCCTGCATCCGGTCGAGCACCTCGGTGAACTCCAGGTGGCGCAGATCGGGATCGTCGAGCTCGTCCCACGTGCGGGGCGCGGCGACCGTCGGATGCATGCGTCCGCGCAGCGAGTACGGCGCGATCGTCGTCTTGGCGCCGTTGTTCTGGCTCCAGTCGATGAGGACCTTGCCGTCGCGCTCGGTCTTCTTCATGCTGCTCACGACGAGCTCGGGGTGGTCCGCCTCGATCGCGCGGGCGAGTTCCTTCGCGAGGGCGGACGACTGCTCGGTCGAATGACCCGGCGGCAGTGCGGAGTACAGATGGATGCCCTTGCTCCCGCTGGTGACGGGGTAGGGCTCGAGTCCCATGCCCGTGAGGATCGTGCGGGCCCATTGGGCGACGAGCGCGCACTCGGCCAGCCCGGCGCCCGGGCCCGGGTCGAGGTCGAGCACGAGACGGTCCGCGAATCCTCGATCGCCGGCTGCCGTGAAGCGCCACTGCGGCACGTGCAGCTCGAGACTCGCAACCTGCGCGAGATACACGAGTGTCGCGCGATCTGCCACGAGGGGGTAGTCCTTCGCTCCGGTCGAGTGCTCGATGGGGGAGCGCTGCACCCACGAGGGGGCGCCGCGCTCGAGGTCCTTCGCGAAGAAGACCATGCCCGGGTCGGCGTCCGTGCCGACCCCCTCGGGCCAGCGCTTGCGGGTCACGGGTCGTCCGATGACGTGGGGGATGAGCACGGGAGCGATCCGGCTGTAGTAGTCGATCACCTCGCCCTTGGTCGTGCCGGTCTCGGGGTAGAGCACCTTGTCGAGGTTCGTGAGGCGTACGCGGCGGCCGTCGACGCGGACGAGCTGCTCACCGGGCATGGGTTCAGGCTAGTCATCGCAGGAAGGAGTAGCAGCAACCGGTGTGGCCGGTGTGTACTGGTCTGATGAGAGCGATCTGGAAGGGCGCACTGACGTTCGGCCTCGTCAACGTGCCGGTGAAGGTCTATTCCGCGACGGAGGACCACGACGTGTCGCTGCATCAGGTGCACGCCGCCGACGGCGGGCGCATCCGGTACCAGCGCATATGCGAGATCGACGGTGAGGTCGTCCCCTTCCAGGACATCGACAAGGCCTACGACGACGGAGAGCGCACGGTAGTGCTGACGAAGGAGGACCTCGCTTCGCTCCCGTCCGAGAAGAGCCGCGAGATCGACGTCGTGGAGTTCGTGCCGAGCGAGCAGGTCGATCTGCTGACCCTCGATAAGGCCTACTACCTCGAGCCGGATTCCGCCTCGCCCAAGGCGTACGTGCTGCTGCGCAAGACGCTCGAGCAGACGGATCGCACCGCGATCGTGCGGTTCTCGCTGCGCCAGAAGACGCGGCTCGCGGCGCTCCGCGTGCGCGGCGATGTGCTCGTGCTGCAGACGCTGCTGTGGGCCGACGAGGTGCGAGAGGCCTCGTTCCCCGCCCTGGACGAGACGGTGCGGATCTCGGCGAAGGAGCTCGAGCTGTCGGCATCCCTCGTCGAGAGCTTCGCGAGCGACTTCGACCCCGAGGCGTTCACCGACGAGTACCAGCAGGAGCTGCGGACTCTGATCGACGCCAAGATCGAGAAGGGCGATGCGCTCGATACCGCCGAGACCTTCGGCACGCACGAGGAGGAGGACGCCGGCGGCGAGGTCATCGACCTCATGGAGGCGCTCCGCGCGAGCGTGGAGAAGTCGCGTGCGGCGCGTGCGGGAGCGGGGTCGACGAAGACGACGGATGCCGCGCCCCCCGCGAAGGCGAAGGCCACGGCATCCACTCCTGCGAAGAAGCCCGCGGCCAAGAAGCCGGCCGCCAAGAAGAAGGCGTCCTAAGCCTTCGGCGCCTCACCGTCGTGGTGCTCGGGACCGCGGTCGAAGACGTCGGCATCGAGCACGAGCGCCTCGGCCTCGGCGTGGTCGGTCACGACGTCGGCGCCGGCCGCGGCGAGCTTCTTCGCCTTGCGCCGTTCGCTGAGGTAGTGCCAGAGGGTGACGACCGCCGTGCCGCCGACGGCGGCCAGCAGGATGAGGTCGATGTACTCCTGCACGAACCACGCGACGGGCGGGATGAATCCGATCGCGTAGCCGAACATCGTGAGCCCGAAGCCCCAGATGACGGCGCCGATGAGGTTGTAGAGCGTGTAGCGCCACTTGTTCATGTGGCCCACGCCCGCGGCCACGGGGGCGAACGTGCGCACGATCGGAACGAAGCGGGCGAGGATGATCGTGAGTCCGCCGAAGCGTTCGAAGAACGCGTTCGTGCGCTCGACGTTCTTGACGCTGAACAGCCCGGATTCCTTGCGTTCGAACACGGCGGGTCCGGCCTTGTGGCCGATGTAGTACCCGACTTCGCCGCCGACGAAGGCCGCGAGCCCGATCAGGAGCGCGACCCACCAGACGCTGATGCCGAAGACGCCGTTGGGGGCGTAGTCCTGCGGGTGCGACAGGAGGCCCGAGATGACCAGCAGGGTGTCGCCGGGGAGCAGGAAGCCCACGAGCAGGCCCGTCTCGGCGAAGACGATGAAGCAGACGACGAGCAGCGCCCAGGGACCCGCCCCGGCGATGATCGTTTCCGGGTCGAGCCAGGGGATGAGTGCGAGAGGTTGCACAGGTGGTTCCCGTCGGTCAGAGTCGGTCGGCGGTGGATCGTTCGGACGAACGACCCTGTGCGGAAGGTGGGACTTGAACCCACACGCCCGGAGGCACAGGAACCTAAATCCTGCGTGTCTGCCAGTTTCACCACTCCCGCGAGTTCGATCAGTCTACTGAGCGACCTGGGCTCCGGCTGTGGGGCTGGCCCCCTCATCGTGCGGCGGCAGGTTGTGGATAACTTCGGGATGCCGCGGCATGCCCCGGGCGATGATCCTCCGGTGACTTTCGCCGCTGCATCCGCCGCTCCCGCCACGCTCGTGGCCGAGCGTGTGCGCGAGCGCTTGCGCGTCGAGCAGACGGACCCGTCGAGAGACCCGGATCGCGCACTCCGCATCGCGCGCGCCGAAGTGCGACGCCACGACGACTTCGCTCTCGCGCGGGGCCTCGCGCCGGTCGACGACGAGGCCGCGTGCGTGCGCGACGCGCTCGCCGCCGTGTCGGGTTTCGGCCCGTTGCAGGCATACCTCGACGACCCGACGGTCGAGGAGCTGTGGATCAACGCGCCGGATCGCGTGTTCGTCGCGCGAGCGGGCGTCGCCGAGCGAGTGCCGCTCGCCCTCACAGACACGGCCGTGCGCGATCTCGTGGAGCGGATGCTGCACGCGAGCGGCCGCCGCGTCGATCTCAGTCAGCCGTTCGTGGATGCGTCGCTGCCCGACGGCAGCCGACTTCATGTCGTCATCCCCGACATCACGCGCCGGCACTGGGCGGTCAACATCCGCAAGTTCCTCCCGGCCTATCGCACCCTCGACCAGCTCGTCGCGTCGGGCTCGCTCGACGCGACGGCCGCGGACCTGCTCGAAGACGCGATGGCGTCGAGGCGCAGCATCCTCGTCTCCGGTGCGACGCACGCGGGCAAGACGACCCTCCTTGCAGCCCTCATCGCGGCGTGCCCTTCGGAGCACCGGATCGTGACGGTCGAGGAGACCTTCGAGCTCGCTGCATCCGCCCCTGACATCGTCGCTCTGCAGGGTCGCCAGCCGAGCCTCGAGGGCACGGGCGAGGTGACGCTCCGCCGGCTCGTGAAAGAGGCGCTGCGCATGCGCCCCGACCGGCTCGTCGTCGGCGAAGTGCGCGACGCCGAAGCGCTCGATCTTCTGCTCGCACTCAACACGGGCATCCCTGGCGCGGCGACGATCCATGCGAACTCGGCGCGTGAGGCCCTCGTGAAGCTCGCCTCCCTTCCTCTGCTGGCAGGCCGGAACATCGATGCGGGGTTCGTGCTGCCCGCGGTCGCGTCGTCGGTCGATCTCGTGGTGCATTGCGCGCGGGATGCCGCCGGCCGGCGCCGCGTCGTCGAGATCATCGCGCCGACGGGCCTGTCGAACGGTGAGATCGCGGCGCGCACGCTGTACGGAGCGGTCGCGTGACGTTCGTCTGGGGTGCTGCTCTCGCGGCGGGGCTCCTGCTCACCCTCTCGCCCTGGCTGTGGCCGGCAGGCGCGCCCCGCGTCGCGGCGCCCTCGTTTGGGCGCGTCGCACGGCTGCTCGAAGAGGCCGGGCTCGCACGTGTGACGCAACTGCAGCTCACCGCGATCAGCCTGGGTGGCGCGGCTTTCGCGGCAGCCGTTGCGTGGCTCGTGACGCAGGTCGGCGCCCTCGCCGTGGTCGCCGCGGTCGCGGGGGCGTTCGCGCCGTTCGCGTGGTTGCGTTCGCGGCGCACGAAGCTCCAGCGCACGCGCCGCGGGCTCTGGCCCGACGTGTGCGATCTGCTCATCGCGTCGGTGCGCGCCGGAATGTCTCTGCCCGATTCCGTCGCCGGCCTCGCGGAATCGGCTCCCGTCGAGCTGCGGCCGGCCTTCGCGTCCGCAGGGCGCGATCTCGCGGCATCCGGTCACTTCGATTCGAGCGCGGCGCGGCTCAAGGCTCTGCTCGCCGACCCCGTCGCGGATCGCATCATCGAGACGCTGCGCATGGCCCGCCAGGTCGGGGGCACCGAGCTCACGCCCGTCCTGCGGGCGCTCGCGGCATCCGTCCGCGCGGATGCCGCACTGCGGGCCGAGGTCGAGGCGCGCCAGTCGTGGATCCGCGGCGCTGCGGTGCTGGGTGTCGCTGCTCCCTGGGTGATCCTCGCGCTGCTCGCGCTGCGGCCCGAGGGTGCCGAGGCGTACAGCAGCCCCGAAGGGGTCGCGCTCATCATCGGCGGTGCCGCGGTCTCGTTCGTGGCGTTCCGCGTCATGATCCGTCTCGGTCGCCTCCCCGAGCCGCGGCGGTGGTTCGCATGACGGATCTCGCGTTCGCCGTCATTCTCGGCGCCGCCTTCGGCGTCGGGGCGTGCCTGCTTCTCACCCTCGCCCCGCGCTGGCGCGCGGTGGGGCTCACGCGCCGGCTCGCGCCCTACCTTCGCGATGTGACGGATCCGCGCGGTCTCCCCGTCGCTCCAGTCGACGGCGGTCACGATCTCGCCTCGGTGTGGCGTGCCGTGCAGTCCCGCTTCGGTCGGGCGTTCGGCGCGTCCGCTTCTGTCGACCGGCGCCTGCGTCAGAGCGGGTGGGTGATGGATGCCGCGGCCTTCCGCGGTCGGCAGCTCGCGTGGTCCGTCGCGGGCGTGGGTGCGGGCGGTGCGCTGCTCGTGATCCTCGTGCTGACGGGGGCGGCGACGACCGCTGTCTGGCTGCTGCCGCCGCTCTTCGGCGTGACCGGAGTCGTCCTCTGCGACGTCCACCTCACGCGTGCGGCCCGGGCGCGCATCGCACGGATCGAGCAGGAGCTGCCGACCGTGCTCGAGTTCCTGACTCTGTGCCTGTCGGCGGGCGAGGGCATCCTCGACTCGCTGCGGCGCGTGAGCGACGTCGGCTCGGGGGAGTTGACGGCAGAGCTTCGCGAGGTCGTCGTCGCCGTGGGAACCGGGGAGTCCCTCTCGGATGCACTCCTGCGCCTGTCGGCGCGGCTCGAGCTCGCGCCGCTCTCGCGCACGATCGACCAGATCGTCGCGGCTCTCGACCGCGGCGCACCGCTCGCGCAGGTTCTGCACGCGCAGGCCGATGACGCGCGCGAAGACGCCAAGCGCGGACTCATCGAGCGCGCAGGTCGCACCGAGATCTACATGCTCTTCCCGCTCGTCTTCCTCATCCTTCCCCTGAGTGTGCTGTTCGCCGTCTTTCCGGGGATCTTTCTACTTCGACTCGGCCTCGGCTGACGATCCAGGGGGTAATCCATGTTCCGATCACTGTTCACGCGTCTGCACTCCGCGCTGCACGACCTCGACCGCGACGAGCGCGGCGACGTCCCCGGCTGGGTGCTCATCACACTCATGACGGCGGGGCTCGTCGTGCTGATCTGGGCTGTCGCCGGCCCCGCGCTGTCGGGCCTGTTCGAGCAGGCGATCTCGCGCGTCAGTGGACTCTAGGCTCCGGCGCACGCTCGCCGACGACGCCGGCTCGACACCGGTCGAGTTCCTCCTCGTCGGCATCGTGCTGACCTTCCTCACTCTCGGCGTCCTGCAATTCGGCTTCGCACTGTACGTGCGCAACGTCGTGCACGACGCGGCGGTCGAGGGCGCCTACGTCGCGGCGCTCGCCGACACGACCCCGGCGGCGGGCGTCGACCGCACCCGCGAGATCGTGGCTCGGGCGGTCGGGGCGCAGTACACGACCGACATCGCGGTGCGCGAGACGACGACTGTCGGGGGACCGACGATCGAGTTGTCGGTCCGGGCGACGTTGCCGCTCGTCGGATTGTTCGGAGTCCCCGGCACGCTGGAGGTGACCGCGCATGCACCCGCCGAGTCCTTCGACTGAGCACGACGATCGCGGCTCGGCGGCGCTCGAGTTCATCCTCGTGGGGCTCCTCCTGCTCGTGCCGATCCTCTATCTCGTCCTCGCGCTCGGCGCCGTCCAGGGGCAGTCGCTCGGCGCCGAGGCGGGCGCGCGGCACATCGCTCGCGTGGTCGCGTCAGCGCAGGATGCTCCGGATGCCGCGGGCCGTGCGGAGCGCGTACTCGCAGCAGTGACGGCGGAGTACGACCTCGATCCCGACGCGGTCTCGGTCGCGCTCACGTGCACGCCGACGGGAGCAGCGTGCCCCGAAGCGGGCGCCGTGCTCACGGTGACGCTCAGGACGACCGTCGCTCTGCCGCTCGTCCCTCCGGTCCTGGGGTTCGACGACCTCGCCCGCATCCCGATCGAGGCGACCGCCGTGCAGAAAGTGTCGCGCGTATGGGGTGCGCGATGAGACGCTCCGACGACGACGGCAGCGTGCTTCTCCTCACGATCGGCTACGCCGTGCTCGCACTCGTGGCGCTCTTCGTGTGCGTCGATGCGACGAGTCTCTACCTCGCCCAGAAGCGACTCGACTCGGTGGCGGATGCCGCGGCCCTCGCGGGCGCAGACGGATTCACGCTCGACGTGCGCGAGGGCGAGCCGATCGCGGAGCTCTCGGCCGAAGGTGTGCGCGACCAGGCGGATGCTCTCGTCGCGGCACTCGGAGGCGATGCCGTCGTCGTCTCGGCGGGCACGCCGGACGGCGTCTCGGCCCGCGTCACGGTTGCGGGGGTGTGGCATCCCCCCGTGCTCACGCTCTTCGTACCCGACGGCGTCGCGCTCGAGGCGACGGCGACCAGCCGCACCGCTCTGCGCTGAGTTCTGCGGGGTCCATGCAATCGGGCTGCCGCACTTCGGCGCCTGGCTGCAGCGCCCGTACGTCGAGAGCGACGCGCACGTGGTCGGCTGAGCCGTCAGTCGCTGCGCCGGGGAACGAAGACGGCGAACAGAGCGGCGCCGAGGAAGGCGACGACACCCATCGCGCCGGTGGCGACGGCGAGGGTGGATGCCGCGGCGATGGCCGACACGAGGAGCGGAGCCGTCGCACCGCCGCCGTCGGTCAGCGTGCGCCACGATCCGAGGAACGGCGCGGGATCGGCCTTCGGCGCGGCATCCGCCCCCAACGTCAACAGGATGCCGCTGGACAGCCCGTTGCCGACGCCGAGCACCGCCGCGAACAGGGCGAACCACATCGCGGACTGCGCGAGGTCGTGCGTGAAGGAGAGCGCGAGGAACCCCGCTCCCATGAGCACCATCGCGGGGAGGGCCGCCCACAGCCTGCCGAAACGGTCCATCACCTGGCCGCTGGCGTAGAACAGCGCGAAATCGATCGCGCCCGAGACGCCGACGACGAGCGCGATCGTCTGGGCGTCGAGTCCGATCGACACGCCCCACAGGGGCAGGACGACCTGGCGTGCCGAACGCACCGCGGCGAGGGACGCCGCGGCGAGGCCGAGGGTCGACAGGACGCGGCGGTAGCGCCACATCGTGCGGAACACGCCGACCCGCTCGACGGTCGGGATCGAGCCCGTGACGGCCTCGCCCGTGTCCTCCGACATGGTCGGGTCGGCGGGGGCGACCTGCTTCTCGGGATCGGGGCCGAGCAGCACGAGCAGGACGGTCGCGACGATGCAGGCGCCGAAGAACCAGATCGCGGCGTGTTCGTCGCCGAAGATCGCAAGGAGCGCAGCGGCGACGAAGGGGCCGATGAACATGCCCAGTCGCCACGTCCCGCCCAAGACCGAGAGCGCACGGGCACGGAACGCGTAGGGGACGCGCGTCGTCATGAAGGAGTGGCGAGCGAGCGCGAAGGCCGCCGCGCAGAACCCGATCAGGAAGATCGAGAGGGCGAAGACGCCGAGCGACGGCGCGAACGCGAGCGCGACGACGCCCCCGAGCGCGAGGATGCCCGCGAACGTCATCGTGAGGCGCTCGCCGATCCGGGCGACCGCCCATCCGCCGGGGATGTTCCCGCACAGCTGTCCGATCACGAGTGCCGCGGCGACGAGCGCGGCCGTCGCGAGGTCGGCGCCCAGTTCCGCTGCGATGACGGGGATGAGGGGGATGACGGCGCCCTCGCCGAGGGCGAAGAGCACCGTCGGGCCGTAGACCATCGGGCCGAACCGCCACAGCACGTCCCGCGCGCGGGGCTGGGCGGGATCCGTCACGATCATCCACGTTAGCGCCGTGGACCGAGCGCGGGGGGATGCCGCATCCGCGTTAGTCTGGAGTGTCATGCTCGAACTCGATCTTTCCGCCGACATCCAGGCGCTGCGCTCCACGTTCGGCGAAATCCGCGCCGTCGTGGACGTCGACGCACTCACCGCCGAGATCGCTCGTCTGAGCGAGGCCGCCGGCGCTCCCGATCTGTGGGACGACGTCGAAGAGGCGCAGAAGGTCACGAGCGCCCTGAGCCACCGGCAGGCGGAGCTCAAGCGCATCACCGATGTCGAGAGTCGTCTGGACGACCTCGACGTGCTCGTCGAGCTCGCGAACGAGATGGAGGACGAAGACTCCGCCGACGAGGCCCGCAAGGAGCTCGCCGAACTCGAGGACATCATCAGCGAGCTCGAGGTGCAGACGCTCCTCGACGGCGAGTACGACGAGCGTTCCGCGGTCGTGACGATCCGCTCCGGCGCCGGTGGCGACGACGCGACGGACTTCGCCGAGATGCTCCTGCGCATGTACCTGCGATGGGCCGAGCGTCACAAGTACCCCGTCAAGGTGATGGACACGTCGTACGCCGAGGGCGCGGGCATCAAGTCGGCGACGTTCGAGGTGGATGCTCCGTACGCCTACGGCACGCTGTCGGTCGAGGCCGGCACGCACCGCCTCGCACGCATCAGCCCGTTCGGCTCCGCCGACAAGCGCCAGACCTCGTTCGCGGCCGTCGAAGTCATCCCCGTCATGGAAGAGGCGCAAGAGGTCGAGGTGCCCGAGGGTGACATCCGCGTCGACGTCTTCCGTTCGTCCGGCCCCGGTGGTCAGTCTGTCAACACGACCGACTCGGCCGTGCGCATCACGCACCTTCCCACCGGCCTCGTCGTCTCGATGCAGAACGAGAAGTCGCAGATCCAGAACCGCGCCGCCGCCATGCGGGTGCTCCAAACGCGCCTCATGCTGCTCCAGCGCGAAGAGGAAGCGGCGAAGAAGAAGGAGCTCGCGGGCGTCATCACGGCGAGCTGGGGCGACCAGATGCGGTCGTACTTCCTCTACGGTCAGCAGCTCGTGAAGGACCTCCGCACGGGCCACGAGGTCGGCAACCCCGCGACGGTCTTCGACGGCGATCTCGACGGCTTCATCAACGCGGGCATCCGCTGGCGCAAGCGCAAGGACGACGACGACTGATCCTCGCCGATGACGCGGGGTCGGATGCCGCGGCTACGCTCGCCGCATGACCCTCCGACTCGTCGAGCTCGACGCTGAGAACCTCCCTGCCGTCATCCGGATCCCGCCCGTCGTGGGTGAGAAGGCGTATGTCGCGCCGGTGCTGCACTCGATCGCGGAAGCGTATGTCACGCCGACCGCGTGGCCTCGCGTCATCATGGACGATGACGAGGTCGTGGGTTTCGTCATGGCGAACTGGGATCCCGAGAGCGAGATGGCCGAGTTCCGCGGTGGGATCTGGCGGCTCAACGTCGCCGACGAGGCGAAGGGTCGAGGCGTCGGGCGGTTCGCCGTCGAGCAGGTCGCGGCCGAAGCCCGTCGGCGAGGGTACGACCACATCACCGCACTGTGGGAGCAGGCTGACGACGGTCCCGAGCAGTTCTATCTCAAGCTCGGCTTCCGCCCCGCGCACGAGCTCTTCGGCGAACGGGTGGGCATCCTCGACCTCTGAGTGCCTCCCGGCTCCGACGATGCTGCATGCGCCGCAGCAGGAGGTCCGCCGCGATCGCTCACGTTCGATTGATGGTGTCTCTGAGTCTTGTTCAGGGCTCTTCGCCGTCCATGAACTCCTGGATGATGCGGTCGGACGCGTGGATGCACATGATCCGCAGCGGCCCCGTCCCCGTGTTCGTGAAGCCGTGCCACACCATCGGCACCACGACGGCGGTGTCGGTCGGGTGCGCGACGATCGTGTCGTCGCCGATTCGGATCGTCGCCTCGCCCTCGATGACGACCCACGTCTCGCTGTACGGGTGGCGGTGCAGCCCCGGACCCTGCCCGGGCTCGTTGTCGACGTAGAAGAACGAGATCTCGGACCCGTGGTCGGCGCCTTCGAACTTCATCGTCTTCGAGGCGAACGGGCGGAGCTCTTCGGCGGGAATGGGGAGGATGCTCATGACTCCATGGTGCCGCGTAGGCTCACGGCATGGTGAAGATCGTCGGAGACGAAGGCCCCGCAGTCCTCCTCCTTCCCGGAGGCGCCGAGGCGGCCGAGGGATTCTTCCCGGGCCTCGTGGAGGGACTGCTCGCCGATCCGGGCGTGCGCGTCATCCTCTTCGATCGTCCCGGTGTCGGTGATTCGATCGCGCCCGGCGGACTCGCGGATGCCGCCGACGCCCTCCACGAGGCGATCGGCGAGAACGGTCCCGTCGTGGCGATCGGCCAGAGCCTCGGTGGCGCCGTCGCCCTGCTTCTCGCGTCGCAGCATCCCGAGGACATCGCCGGTCTGGTGCTGCTCGATCCGACACCCATCACCGATCCGAAGCTCGCGGCGATGGTCGAGAAGCGCGCGCAGCAAGCGGTGAAGATGTTCCGGATGCCGGTGGTCGGCGCGATCCTGCGCGGCTCGCTCAAGCGCAGCGCGAAGAAGTCGGTGGAGCGCCACGCGATGAGGCCCGACGTGCGTGACGCGATGATGACGATCACCGACCTGGATGCACCGAAGCTCGGTCGCGCCGTGGTCGGTCTCGCCGACATCGGAGCCGCACTCGATCTGTCGACCGTTCCCCGCGTCCCTGCCGTCGTCGTCACCGCGGACCGCAAGCCGAGCGATCCGATCCGCGCGGCCCACGCGCGCATCGCGCAGGAGATCGGCGCCGAGCTCGTCTCGTGGCCGCGGGCCGAGCACGCGGTGCACCTCACCCATCCCGACGAGGTCCTCGAGACGAGTCGGGCGGTGATCTCGGCGACGAAACAGGGCTGACAGACGATGGATGCTGCGCCTCAGGGTGTCGCTCGGAGGGATCGGGCCGCACCTGCTTAGGCTGGCTGAGCCATGATCCGGTTCGAGAACGTCACGAAGCGCTACCGGGGCACTGCCCGACCCGCCCTGAACGATGTGGACTTCGAGGTGCTGCGAGGCGAGTTCGTCTTCCTCGTCGGTGCCTCCGGTTCGGGCAAGTCCTCGTGCCTGCGCTTGATCCTGCGCGAAGAGACCCCGAGCGACGGCCGCGTCGTCGTGCTCGGGCGCGATCTGCGCACCCTTTCCAACCGCAAGGTGCCGTACTTCCGACGGCACGTCGGTGCGGTGTTCCAGGACTTCCGTCTCCTGCCGGGCAAGACGATCTTCCAGAACGTCGCCTTCACCCTGCAGGTCACGGGATCGTCGCGCGCGTTCATTCAGCAGGCGGTGCCCGAAGTGCTCGCCCTGGTCGGCCTCGACGGCAAGGAGAAGCGCCTGCCCCACGAGCTGTCGGGCGGCGAGCAGCAGCGCGTCGCGATCGCCCGCGCGCTCGTCAACCGCCCGCAGGTGCTGCTCGCCGACGAGCCGACGGGCAACCTCGATCCCGCGACCTCGGTCGACATCATGCAGCTCTTCTCGCGTATCCACGCGGGCGGCACGACGGTCGTCATGGCCACGCACGAGGCCGGCTTCGTGGATCAGATGCAGCGTCGCGTCATCGAGCTCAAGGACGGCGAGATGGTGCGCGACGAGCGGCACGGAGGGTACGGCGACACCTCCGGCATCCCGAGCCTCGCTCCGGAACCCGAGCGCGGGGCGGCAGCCGTCGCGGCACTCACCGCCGTGCTCGAGCTGCACCGTGAGATCGTCGAGAACGAGACGGGCGAGCAGCCGGCCGCGAGCGAGGTCGCCGCGGCCGTCGCCGAGGAGATCGCGCAGGCCGAGAAGGCCGAGCTGCTGGAGGAAGCGATACACGAACCGGAACCCGCCGAGCAGCCCATCGTCAAGGAGCCGGAGCGTCCCCGCACGAATCCGATCCCGGTCGTCGAGGCGATCGAGATGGATGTCTCGGAGCTCGGGCTCGCCGACCGGCTCGGCCTCGGCGAGCAGCGCGACGAGGACGAAGTGGGGCCGACCTCGTGAGGGTGGGGCTGATCCTCGGCGAGGCGTTCTCGGGCCTGCGGCGCAACGCCTCGATGGTCATCTCGGTCGTGCTCGTGACGTTCGTTTCGCTCACGTTCGTCGGTGCGGCGATCCTCATGCAGATGCAGATCGCCACCATGAAGGACTACTGGGTCGATCGCGCCCAGGTGTCGGTCTACATGTGCAGCGTGATCTCGACGGCGGAGACCTGTACGCAGGGGGCTGCCACCGAGGAGCAGATCAACGAGGTGCAGGCCAAGCTCGACAGTCCCGCGATCGCGACGCTCATCCGCGATGCGACCTTCGAGACGCAGGACGAGGCCTACCAGAACGCCCTCGACCTCTTCCCCGCGGACTACGCGAGCCTTCTGACGCCCGAGCAGTTCAACAGCTCGTTCTCGGTCAACCTCGTCGACCAGACCCGTTCCGATGTGCTGATCGAGGCGTTCGAGGGCCAGGCGGGCGTGGAGCAGGTCAAGGACGAGCTCGAGTATCTCGAGCCTCTGTTCTCGGCGCTCACGGTCGCGACCTACATCGCGGTCGGCATCGCCGCGCTCATGCTGATCGCCGCGGTGCTCCTGATCGCGACGACGATCCGCCTCTCGGCCTACGCGCGTCGGCGCGAGATCGGCATCATGCGGCTGGTCGGGGCATCCAATCGCTTCATCCAGACGCCGTTCGTCCTCGAAGGCGTGTTCGCGGCGCTCATCGGATCGATCCTCGCGAGCGGTGCGATCCTCGCCGGCGTGCACTTCGGCGTCAACGGATACCTGCGCGGTCGCATCACCTTCGTCTCGACCTGGGTCGGGATGCCGGAGGCCTGGGTCGTCGTGCCGATCATCGTCGTCATCGGGGTGCTGCTGGCGGCACTGTCGGCCGGCTTCGCGATCAGGCGCTGGCTCCGCGCCTGACCCGCGCCGTCCTCGGAGCGGAGCCGCTGGGATAGACTGACAGGCTGCCGCGGCCGCGGCATCCATCGTCCGGACGTCGTCGAGGAGTCATCATGCCCAGGGAACGCGGTGAACAGGTCGTCGCGACCAACCGTAAGGCCCGGCACGACTACGCCATCGAGAAGACCTACGAGGCGGGGATCGTGCTCACGGGCACCGAGGTGAAGTCGCTGCGCCAAGGGCGTGCGAACCTCACCGACGGCTACGCGTACATCGACGGCAACGAGGCGTGGCTGGATGCCGTGCACATCCCCGAGTATTCGCAGGGCCACTGGACCAACCATGCGACCAAGCGCACGCGCAAGCTGCTGCTGCACAAGGACGAGATCATCAAGCTCTCGCACGCCATCTCGGCGGGCGGGTACACGCTGATCCCCCTCAAGCTCTACTTCTCGGACGGCCGTGCCAAGGTCGAGATCGCCGTCGCGAAGGGCAAGCGCGAGTACGAGAAGCGTCAGACCATCCGCGAGCGCGAAGACAAGCGCGAGGCGGAGCGCGCGATGCGCTCGCGCAACCGCCTGGGCGAGTGACTACCGCGCGCTGAAGCGGGCCTCGACGGCGGCCGACACCACGATGTCCTCGGGCTGGAACTCCATCGCGGGGGCGCCGCCGGCGGTGTCGAAGGATGCCTTTGCCATCGCCATCATGCGAGGTTGCGGCGCCTGCGGAGGGTTCTCGCCGCGTCCGAGCAGGCCGAGGTCGGCGATCTCGAGCGGTGTGACGGTCGTGAGGCCGATCGCCGCGGCGTAGGCCGTCGCGCGGTCGACCGCGACGCGCACCGCCTGCGAGGCGACCGCCCCCTCGGTCAGGCGCGCCGAGTCGGGGGAGAGGCGCCACACGAGATTGTCGATCTGCACGCCGTCGCGCTGCGCGACCTCGGTCATCCACCACGACAGGGCGGCGATGTCGGTGAAGGTCGCCGTCACTTCGACCGACGCGTAGTGCACGAGCGCGAGCTGCTTGCCCTCGCTGTTCCAGGGACGATTGGCCCACAGAGAGACGCGCTGGCTCGACCAGTCGCTCACGCCGCCCGCGAGCTTGCGGGCGGCGAGGTCATCGCGCAGGGGAGCGGTGAGCGCCGAGATCTGCTCGACGACGGGGCCGCGCTCGGGGCCTTCCGCGCGCACCGACAGGTGGACGACGGCCTCTTCGGGGGCCACGCGGGTCTCGTGCTCGCCGCGCACGGTGATGATCACTTCGCTCATGCGTCGAGCCTACGTGCGTGAACGACATCGCGAACAGACGTCCGCCGTATGGCGGACAACCGTGTTTCGGGCGCACACGGCGGATGTGTCGGTCGCATGAACCGAAACTGGGAGTCGAAAACCGAGCGGGCGAACGCGGTTCACGAATTTCGTGCCTCTGATCTGGGATTGCCCATCGCCGTGTCCGCCAGAATGCCGACAGGCGGCGCCCGTAAACGTTGCGTGACACTCCTGGCGTGTTGGTTGCGGGAGGCGCCGACCGGGCGTGGACTCGAGACACGAACAGCCCCCGGCGTGGTGGGTTACCCCACACATCCGAAAGGACCGCCGTGTTCATCTTCCTGCTGCAGGTCCGCCACATGCTGGGGGGCTACCCCGAGCTGTACCTGTTCGCCGTGTACTCCCTTCTGATCTGGGGTATGTGGCTTCTCAAGGTGCTCGTGAGCATGCGGTACCGTCCCTACACCGAGCCGCATCGCGCCGGCACGAGCGTCATCATCCCCGTCGTCGACGAGCCGCTCGATCTCTTCCGTGACGTGCTTCGCCGGATCATCGAGCAGAAGCCCGACGAGATCATCGTCGTGATCAACGGCGCACGCAATCTCGATCTCGAGGAGGTCTGCGCCGAGTTCGCCCCCGCCGTCCGGTGGGTGCACACGCCCATCGCCGGCAAGCGCAACGCGGTCAAGGTCGGCGTGGAGCTGTCGCGGTACGAGATCTCGGTACTGGTGGATTCGGACACGATCTGGATGCCGGACGCCCTCGACGAGCTCGTCAAGCCGTTCAAGGACGAGCGGGTCGGCGGCGTCACGACGCGCCAGCGCATCCTCGAGCCCGAGCGCAGCTGGATCACGCGGTGGGCGGATTGGCTCGAGAACACCCGATCGCTGTACTCGATGCCCGCCCAGAGCGTCGTCGGCCAGGTGGGCTGCCTGCCCGGACGCACGATCGCGTTCCGCCGCAGCATCCTGATGAACGTCATGGACAAGTTCATGACGCAGAAGTTCATGGGCGTGTTCCTGGAGATCTCGGACGATCGCACGCTCACGAATCTGACCCTCCAGGAGGGCTACCGCACGGTCTACCAGCACACGAGCCTCGTCTACACCGACGCTCCGCTCCAGCTCAAGAAGCTCTACAAGCAGCAGCTCCGGTGGGCGCGGGGCAGTCAGTACAACACCCTGCGGATGATGCCGTGGATGCTGGGCCACGCTCCGATGCTCGCCCTCTTCATGGCGATGGACATCATCCTCCCGTTCCTCCTCGCGGGGGTGCTGCTCGGCTGGATCTATCGCGCGACGGTCGGTGCGGGCGAAAACTTCTACGCCGCGATCCTGCAGGAGTTCGGCATGGGCTCGGGGATCGTGTGGGTCATCGCGCTGATCGTCGTCTCGTCGGTGCTGAGCATGGCCATCCGGCAGCTGCGACACCTCTCCGAGAAGCCCAGCGACTTCCTGCGTCTGCCCGTGTTCATCATCACCTCGACGATGTTCCTGATGCCGATCCGGCTCATCGGGTTCTTCCGCATGGGGCACGCGAGCGGCTGGGGGACCCGCGCTGGGGCCTACGCCGGCGGCGATGCGCCGACCTCGGACGACCAGCTCGTGCCCGACGCCGAGAGCGAGCGGATGCACCGCGAACTCGAAGCCGCTGAGCCGGTCGACGAGCTCTTCGGAGAGATCGTGCCGGGCAAGGATGCCGCGCCCGGCCGCACCGCGCTCGCCACCGCGATGTCGACGCAGACCAGGGTCGAGCGTCGGCTCGCCGCGGAGCCGCAGGCAGCTGCCGCATCTGCGGCTCCTGCCCGCCCCGAGCGCCGCCGCCTCAACCCGAAAGCCGCGTGGCCGTACGTCATCGGCGCCGCGATCATCGCCCTGGAGGTCTGGATCATTGTCTGACGTCAACCCCCGCACCTGGTGGGCCTCCAGCGGCCGCGCTTCGAAGCTGACCGCCCTCGGCGGACTCGTCCTCACCGTGGCCCTCGTCGCGACGAGCGCCGTCGTCTGGGCCTCGCCCGGCGGGTTCACGCCCGGACCGAGCGCCGAGGACCAGCTCGCCGCGGCGCTCGCCGAGAACGCCGAGCTCCAGGATCAACTCGATGCTGCTGAGAAATCGAGCGCGTCGAAGCCTGCCCCGACGCGCACCGCCACTCCGACGCCGACGCCGACTCCGACGCCCACACCGACCGCGGAGCCGGAGCCCGAGGCAGAAGCGCCGGTGCGCACCGTGACCGTGTACCGCTCGTCACCCGAGGGCGGAGGCGAGCAGGCCGTCGACCCGGCACCCGCGCCGTCGAGCCCATCGACGTCGCCCGCCGTGACGGCGCCGCCCGTGGCATCCCTCATCGCCCCGTCGCAACGGTACTTCGGGATGTACACCGCGCAGGCACCCTTCAACTTCGCGACGTTCGACGACGCCGCGGTGAAGGCCGGGACGCGGCAGTCGCTCGTGGGTTACTTCGGCGGCTGGGATCAGACGTTCCGCGGCGACGCCGTCGTGCGGTCGTGGGAGCGCGGGCTCCTCCCGATGCTCACGTGGGAGTCTCGGCCGATCGCCGCGGCGAACGACGTGCCCGAGGACCCCGACTACTCGCTGCCGCGCATCCTGTCGGGCGCGTTCGACGACTATCTGCGTCAGTACGCGCGGGACGTGGTGACGACGGGGCTGCCGCTCGGCATCCGTCTCAATCACGAGATGAACGGCACGTGGTACCCGTGGAACGAGCAGAAGACGAACGGCACGTCCAACAACGGCAACAATCCCGGCGATTACGTCGCGGTCTGGCGCCACGTGCACGACATCTTCGAGGCCGAAGGCGCCAATCAGTTCGTCATCTGGACGTGGGCGCCCAACATCGTGAACAACCTGCCCGCACGGCACCAGGATCCGGCGTACCTGCAGTCGCTGTACCCGGGTGACGAGTACGTCGACCTGGTCGGCATCTCGGGGTACCTGCGCCAGCCGTTCGTCGAGGCGAACGACTTCACGTTCGACTACACGTTCGGTGCGACCCTCACGCAGTTGCGGGCGTTGACCGACAAGCCCATCCTGCTCGCCGAGGTCGGTGCGACCGAGAACGGCGGCAAGAAGGTGCCGTGGCTCAACAGCCTGTTCGAGTCGCTCGCCCGCCCCGAGAACGCCGACATCATCGGTCTCGCCTGGTTCAACATCGCCGTCACGACCGTGAGTCAAGGCCAGCTCGTCACCAACGATTGGCGCATCGACTCGCGCGCCGCATCGCTCACGGCCTTCAAGGGCGGTCTCGCATCGCCCGGGGCGAACTTCCGCCTCATCGCCTACTGATCCCATCCGTTCCGCAGTCAAGAGAAGGAGCTCCACATGTCACCTCACCTCCGACCCGCTCCCGTTCCGATCGAGGACGAGTCGCCCCTCCGCGTCAGCGTCATCGGCACCGGATATCTCGGTGCGACCCACGCCGCCGCGGTCGCCGAGATGGGCTTCACCGTCATCGGCGTCGACACCGACCCCGCGAAGATCGCCGCGCTGGAAGAGGGCGAGGTGCCCTTCTACGAGCCCGGGCTTCCCGAGCTCATCCGCAAGAACATCGCTGCCGGTCGGCTGTCGTTCACGACCGACCTCGGTGCGGCGGTCGCGGCATCCGACATCCACTTCATCTGCGTCGGCACCCCGCAGCAGGCGTCCTCGCACGCGGCGGACCTCTCGTTCGTCGAGGGTGCCACGCGCGCTGTCGCGGCCGCGCTCACGCACGACGGGCTGATCGTCGGCAAGTCGACCGTCCCGGTGGGTACGGCGCAGCGCCTGCGCGACATGGTGGATGCCATGGTGCCGACCTCGCTCCACGTCGAGCTCGACTGGAACCCGGAGTTCCTGCGTGAAGGGTACGCCGTCGAGGACACACTCCGACCCGACCGCATCGTCATCGGGGGAGCGTCGCCGTGGGCCGAGGGGATGCTGCGGCGACTCTACGGCCCCGCGATCGAGGCGGGCGCCCCGGTCGTGACGTGCGATCTTCCGACCGCGGAGCTCGTGAAGGTGAGCGCCAACGCCTTCCTCGCGACGAAGATCTCGTTCATCAACGCGATCGCCGAGGTGTGCGAGAAGGCGGGGGCGGATGTCACGACCCTCGCCGACGCGATCGGCTACGACGCGCGGATCGGTCGCAGGTTCCTGAACGCGGGGCTCGGATTCGGTGGGGGATGCCTGCCCAAGGACATCCGCGCGCTCACGCACCGCGCCGGCGAATTGGGTGCCCTCCAGGCGGTCGGGTTGATGCAGCAGGTGGATGAGATCAACATGGGCCAGCGTCAGCGCGTCGTCGAGCTCGCGATGTCGACGTGTCCCGTGAACATCCTCAACGCCCGGGTCGCCGTGCTCGGCGTCGCGTTCAAGCCCGACACCGACGATGTGCGCGACTCACCCGCGCTCAATGTCGCCGCGGCCCTGCATCTGCGGGGAGCGCTCGTGTCGGTCTACGATCCCGAGGCGAACGCGACGGCGAAGCGGTCGTTCCCGACGCTGACATACGCCGCATCGATGGAGGCCGCGGTGACGGGTGCCGACCTCGTGCTCGTGCTCACGGAGTGGCCCGAGATCGCCGGCGCCGATCCCGAGGTGCTCGGGCGACTCGTCGCACACCGCGCGATCGTGGATGCCCGACGCTGCCTGCCTGCGCAGGCGTGGAGGGATGCCGGCTGGCACACCGCGACGCTCGGCAGCGCCGAGACCGAAGCGCCTCGCGCACGCAGGGTCGTCGCGGCCTAGGTTCCGACCGTCGCGCCGCTGTGCGGGGGCGAGGGGCGCGGCGGTCGGGATGGGTGTATTCTGTAATGCTCGGGTGCTCCGGCATCCAGCAGTTGGAAACTCCACAGTGTGACAGCGGCCTCTCTTCGAAAGAAGACCACGGGGATGATCGGTTTCGACATCGCCTGCGTACCCACGAGAAGCGGGCCGAGGATGCAGGGTTATCTCGTAAACGACCTCTGCAAAACAATAGTTGCCGATGCAAAGCGCAACGACTTCGCCCTCGCTGCCTAAGCGAGCCTGAAGTCCGTGAGACCGTAGGCGTTCCCGCTACGGACCCTCGCGTCATCTAGGGGACTTGCTGCGTGACGGCGTCTGGACGTCACGCGGGACACTTTCCAGGCTGGGCTCGTCGACTTAGGTGTCTGTGACAAAGGTCGGAGCCGAGCAGAACGTCTTCACAGACTGCGCCCGGAGAATGCGTGGACACTCAGCGATGGACGGGGGTTCGATTCCCCCCATCTCCACGAACCGCTGTCACAGAGGAGGGTCAGAGATTCGCGGGATTCCGCGGGTTTCTGGCCCTTTTCGTTTGAGCGTGCTCGGTGCCGTTTCGCGATTTGCCCACGTTTCATGGGCATGCCCGACATTCATCTCTGTGTGATGTGTCAGGACATGACGCCAGGACCGCGGGAATGAGCGGGCCCGAGTCGAAGATGCGCTCGGCGGCGTGTTCGATGCTCGCCGCGACCGCGAGACCTGTCGGCAACGCTACCCGACGGGACCGCCCAGGTGTCGAGGAACCGACTGGGTTCGATCACCCGGCTTTCGCGTCTCGCCACGCGGGAGTCGAAGCTCTACCTTGGAATCATGAAATCGACTATCGCCGGTACGACCATGCCGATTCTCGAGCTCACGCTGGACAGCGGTGAGCGGATCGTGGCGGAGGGCGGCGATGTGGCGTGGATGACGCCGGGCTTCGCGCTGGACACCTCCACGGTTCACGGCACCGGTGGTCAGGGCGGCTTCATGAGCGGCCTGAAGCGGGTGCTCGGCGGGGCGCAGCTGTTCCTCACGGAGTACACCGCGCCGGCGCAGGGCGGGATGCTGGCCTTCGCCGCTCAGCTGCCCGGGACGATCCGGCAGCTCGACATCGATGCGGCCGACTCGTTCATGGTGCAGCAGGGCTCCTACAGCGCCAGCACGTCGGGCGTCGAGGTGTCGGTGGGGCTCCAGAAGAAGCTCGGCGCCGGGATCTTCGGCGGAGCCGGGGTCGTCTTCCAGAAGCTCACCGGCAACGGCACCGCCTGGGTGCAGCTCGCGGGTGAGATCACCGAGTACACGCTCGCGGCGGGTCAGTCGCTGCTCGTGCACCCGGGGCATCTCGCGCTGTTCGAGGCATCCATGCAACTCGAGTTCACGTCGATCAAGGGCATCAAGAACAAGTTCTTCGGGGACTCGCTCTTCCTTGCCGAGATCCACGGTCCCGGCCGCGTCTGGCTGCAGTCCATGAATCCCGCCAAGCTCGCCGCGGCGATCGAGCCGTACCTGCCCGACCGCACGTCGAGCTCGAGCAACAATTAGACGGCCGCGATCTCGCGGGCCCTCGTCCGTTCCTCACTCGATGCGCCCACCCGACAGCATCCATCGACGTGTTGTCTCACGGTGCCACGATGCGCTTCACTGACGGAGAGCCCAAGGAGATCCGCATGACATCGAGCAACGCCCAGAGTCTCCGTGTCCGCCCGCGCGTGTGGATCGGCATCGTCATCTACTTCGCCTACGTCGTCGTCGTCTTCGGCGTGCAGAAGGCCACCGGGGTGCCCTACACCGACTTGGGCAAGAGCGGCGAGAACCTGTTCCTGGGCGCCGGGCTGTCGCTGATCGTGGCAGCGATCCTCCTCGCGATCACCACCACAGCGCTCGGCTGGTGGCGACCCGCGCTGTTCGACCGTCATCGCGCGGCGCACAAATGGCCGCTCATCGCACCGGTCGTCATGGTGGTCGCGCTGATCACGAACCTCGTCGCGACGGATTGGGGATCGTATGACGTGGCGTTCTTCGGGGCATCCCTCGTCCTTCTCCTGGTGGGGTTCACCGAGGAGCTCACCACGCGAGGACTGCTCCTCGTCAGCCTGCGCAGTCGTCTCTCAGAAGTCTGGGTCTGGTTGCTCACATCGGCCCTCTTCGGTCTCATGCACCTCGTCAACGCAGCCAGCGGTCAGCCGATCGGCCCAACGCTTCAACAGGTGGCGTTCGCCTTCGGCGCCGGCACGATCTTCTACATCCTGCGCCGCGTGACGGGCAGCCTGGTGTGGGCGATGGTGCTTCACGGCTTCTGGGACTTCTCCACCTTCGCCGTGACCCACGGCACCCCAGGGCCCCTCGCGGCATCGTCGGGGATCCTCGAGATCACGGCGATCATCCTCGCCTTCATCGCCGTCGCCTTCGTCATACGCGGTGCCGACGAGCGTCTGTGACCCGCGGGTCGCCTGACCACCCCCCATTCCATTCAGGACGTAGCGGGCGGCACCGACTCCGAGAGCGATGCGATGCGCTGTGTATCCGATGCGTGTTTCCGAACTCCGCGAGGAGGGCGCCCATGGCTCGGATCCCATCGCCTGAACCGTGACCGCACCATTCACGATGGACGATCGATGATAGGTGCGCCGAGTGCAGCTTCAGTGGTCTGAGCACACCGACGAAAGGTCGAGAAGACCGCGAACTCACGCGCCGATCTTTTCTGAATCCGCGTAATCACGCGGAGGCGTCGGCAGAATTCGATTCCCGCCATCTCCACCAACCGCTGTCACAGAAGAGGGCCAGAGATCCGCGGGATTCCGCGAGTTTCTGGCCCTTTTCGTTTGCTGTGCACCGGGTGTGTCCGATAAACGGTGGATCTGGTCTGGCGGTCATTAGTTGATACGGCCTTCGAATGCGATCGCGAACGCGTTCAGCGCCGGCTTCCACCTCGTCGCCCAGCGTGCCCTGCCCCGGCCGG
>NZ_JAKNUT010000009.1 GCF_023155855.1 Microbacterium aoyamense
GACCGGCCGGGGCAGGGCACGCTGGGCGACGAGGTGGAAGCCGGCGCTGAACGCGTTCGCGATCGCATTCGAAGGCCGTATCAACTAATGACCGCCAGACCAGATCCACCGTTTATCGGACACACCCCCCAACGACAAGTGGATCAAGGAGTTGATTCGCTGGTGGAACGCTGGGGCGAAGTCTTCCTCGGTTTCGGCCTGCTTGCTCGTTTGCGGCGCAGTCAGCGACGGCAGCATCAGCCTTGGACTCGGCATGAAAGCGAACTTTGATCTGACGCTATCCACCGGCAGGGTTGCGAACGCGCCCACGATCAGTACTGCCGGACTCAGCGGCACGTGCAGCGCCTCAGCAATCGTTGGTGTTTACGGGGAAGGGGGCTTCTTCATGTCTAGTCAGTCGGGAACTGAAGGCGCTCTGACCGGCGGTTTAGGCAGCTCGTTTGGCCTAGGGGGCGGATGCGCTCTGATGTTCAACTGGTACCTATGAGTGATCGTTGAGATAAGGGGCGTCCTTTGAGTTGTACGTCAGAGTTGCTCATCTTGCAGCTGTGGATTGCTGCTGGCGCGTACTTCAGCGCCTATGGAGCATGGTTCGCTCGCCTTGTGAACCGTGGCAATAGGCTCTCCGGTGGCTGGCGTAGTGCGTTCGCCGGGACTCCCCCGATCGTCGGATCCATTGCCGGTGCCGCGATTCTTGCGAGCGGAGTCGTCAGATACTCCAGCTGGGCGACGAACTGTGTGTCTGCGACGGTTCCTACCCCCGCGCGGGTGGCCCTCCTACTCCTCGCAGGGGCAGTCGCGATCGTTGCGTTGGCTCGGCTGGTATGGGGTTCGATCCAGTCGTACCGCGCTGGAGAACTTTCCGTCCCTATGCCCCCGGCCGATGACCGTGACGCGACGACCCAGTGGCGAGTTCCCCAACCCCCCGTAAGACGGAGCGTCGAGTACGTCCTGTCAGCCATCGTCGCGATCTCACTATTCATCGGTGGTTACGTTGCCTAATCGGCGAAGCTGACTCGCGCCAACGTCGCCGCCCACCGCTGGCTGCGTCTACTGAGCAGCCCGAAACCTGCGGGATCGATTCGGGCGGTTCCCAGCCAGCTGATCATTCAGCCGAATAGGCTGGATCCGCCGACTCCGGCTACACAGCAGCTCACCCACACGAGGCCTCCATGACCCCGAGCACGACTCCCCCGCCGCCCGCAGACAAGCGTGCGAGCGGCAATCCGGCCAAGCAGGCCGAGATCAACCTGACCGTCAAGCAGCAGCGCGAGCAGAAGCGCCAGCAGAAGCTCGCCGAGTACCAGAAGCAGCTCGCGAAGCGCAAGCGCGGCAAGATCGTGTGGTGGACCGTGGGCTCGGCGGCGGCGGTCATCGTCATCGGCGCGATCGTGGCATCCATCGTCTTCCAGCCCGCTCCCCCCGCGTCGTACACGGCCGGCGGCTCGGGCGCGACGATCGAGGGCGTCGAGACCTTCGACAACGAGACGACCCACGTCGAGGGAACGGTCGACTACCCGCAGAATCCGCCCGCCGGCGGACCCCACAACGCCGTGTGGCTCAACTGCGGCGTCTACGACCAGCCGCAGCAGAACGAGAACGCCGTGCACGCGCTCGAACACGGCGCCGTCTGGGTCACGTACGACCCCGCGGTGATCTCGGGCGACGACCTCGCGACCCTCGAGAGCACCCTGCCCTCGACGTACGCGATCCTGTCGCCGTACGAAGGCATGGACACCCCGATCGCCGTGAGCAACTGGAACCACCAGCTCAAGGTGGACTCCGCCGATGACCCGCGCATCGCGGAGTTCTTCGAGGAGTACTGGCGTTCGGACGACGTTCCCGAGCCCGGTGCCCTCTGCACGGGTGCCATCGACGGCCCGGGCAAGCAGTAGACGATGACCGACAGCGGTGAGCAGCCCGTCGCCGGGTGGCGACGCTGGCTGCTCATCGCCGTCATCGCGCTCGGTGTCGCCGGTCTCGCGTTCGCGATCGGCCGCTTCTCGACGTTCGGCGCGACCTCGTCGGTCGTGACGCCCTCGACGGATTCGGCGGATGCCGGGTTCGCACGCGACATGCAGCTGCACCACGCGCAGGCGATCGACATGGCGATGACGATCTACCGCAAGACCGACGACGAAGAGCTGCGCATCCTCGCGTACGACATCGCGACATCGCAGGCCGAGCAGAAGGGCCAGATGTACGACTGGCTCGTCAAGTGGGGGCTTTCGCAGTCCGGCGGCCCGCTCATGTCGTGGATGACGGCGACAGACGGCGGTCACGATCACGGTGTCACCGCGACCGGCGAGGCGCTGACCGACGAAGAGCTCCGTGAAGCGATGGGCATGGCGTCGGACGACGAACTGCGAGAGCTGGATGCCGCGACCGGCCAGACAGCGGACTGTCTCTTCCTCGAGCTCATGATCCGCCACCACCAGGGCGCGATCCCTATGGCCGAAGCGCTGCTCGACCTCGGGTCCGATCCGCGCGCTCAGGCGGTCGCCGAAGCGATGAAGAACGGCCAGACAGCCGAGATCGACGCGATGGAGTCCATGCAGTCGCGCCTGCAGTGCGCCGGCTGAGCGCTAACCTGGGCGCGTGAGCGAGGCATCCACCGTCACCGTCAAACGACCCGTGGTCGTCACGATCGCGATCGTCCTCGTGTACATCACGGCGTTCGCGAGCGTCGCGCTCGGGATCCTCGTGCTCCTCAGCCGCTACGAGGTGCCGGGCGACGAGGTGCTGCCTGTCTCGCTGCTGGGTGCCGCGATCATCCTGCTCGGCCTGCTCATCGTCGCGGTCGCATCGGGCCTCGCGCGCGGCAGCCGCTTCTCGCGCACGCTCATCACGATCTACCTCGTGATCTCGCTCGCACTCCGGGTGACGACGATCGTCACCACCGACGGCTGGCAGTGGTCGGCGATCACGCAGGGCATCCTCGAGATCGCGGTCCTCGCCGCGCTCTGGCTGCCGCCGGGCTCGCGGTTCTTCGCGAACGCGGCTCAGGTCAGGATGTAGCGCTCCGGCATCCACTCGTTCGCCGAACCCACGCACTTTCACCGAACCCACGCTCTTTCGGCGGCGAAAGCGTGTGGTTTCGGTGAGAATGCGTGGTTTCGTGGATCAGCGTCCCGCGCCCGCCGCGAGCGACCGCGCGACGAAGCGGCGGTGGAAGAAGCGCACGATCTCGATGCCGCCGATCGTGAGGATCGTGATGCCGGCGATGAGCCACGCGCATTCCCGACCCGGGTCGACGAGCTGGAAGAACTCGGTGGCGAGCGGGATGCTGAAGACCAGCACGAGCCCGATGAACATCGCGCCGATCACGAGCGCCTTGACTCGCGTGACGGGCCGCGAGAGCACCGTGAGCACCCAGATTCCGACGATCGCGAGGATGATCGTCGATCCCGTCCGCAATTCGGCCTCCGGCACCTCGAGCGCCATCGCGAGCCGCGTGTAGACGGTCAGGGCGATCGCGATGATGATGCCCGCGGGGATCGCGAAGCTCAACGAGCGCCGCAGGAACCCGGGGACGTAGCGCTGCGCGTTGGGCAGCAGGGCGAGGAAGAACGCCGGGATGCCGATCGTCAGGCCGTCCGTGATCGAGAGCTGCCGCGGCAGGAACGGGAACTCCATCACCATGACGCCGAACAGGATCGCGAGGCCTGTCGCGTAGGCGGTCTTGGTCAGGAACAGCATCGAGACGCGCTCGATGTTGGCGATGACCTGGCGCCCCTCGGCGACGACGTCGGGCAGGTGCGAGAACTGACCGTCGAGCAGCACGAGCCGCGCGACCGCCTTCGTCGCGGCGGCTCCCGAGTTCATCGCGATGCCGATGTCGGCCGTCTTGATCGCGAGGGCGTCGTTCACACCGTCGCCGGTCATCGCGACCGTGTGACCCTTCGACTGCAGCGCGACGACCATGCGCTTCTTCTGCTCGGGCGTGACGCGGCCGAACACGAGGTTCTCCTCGAGCACGCGACCGAGTTCCGCGTCGTCGTCGGGGAGCTTGCGCGCGTCGAACCCTTCGGGAGCGTCCAGCCCCACCTCGCGCGCGATCGCGGCGACGGTGCGCGGGTTGTCGCCGGAGATGACGCGGATGCCGACGCCCTGCTCGGCGAAGTAGGCGAGCGTCTGCGCGGCATCCGGCCGGACCTGCTCGCGGAACGTCAGCACGACGACGGGCACGACTCCGTCGGGCAGTCGCTCGGCTTCGACGTCGGCTTCGTCGATGGATGCCGCAGCCCGGCCGAGGACGAGCGTGCGCCGTCCCGTCGAGGCGAGCTCGGTCACGACCCGGCCGAGCGGCGAAGACGCGTCGGTCGCGGCATCCCCGAACACCATCTCCGGCGCCCCGAGCACCCACGTGCCCGACTCGGCGCCCGAGAACGACACGGCGCTCCACTTGCGGGCCGACGAGAAGGGGATGTAGGCCGCGACCTCGAGCGCTGCCGTGACCGGGTAGGGCTCACGGAGGCACTTCGCCGTCGCGTTCGCGTCGGGGGCAGCGCCGTACCACGCGAGCACGGGCTCGAATCCTGCCAATCCCCCGTCGAGCGGGTGGGCTCCGTCGAAATCGATGTCGCCCGCCGTGAGCGTGCCGGTCTTGTCGAGACAGACGACGTCGACGCGCGCGAGGCCCTCGACGGCGGGGAGCTCGTTGACGAGCACCTTGCGGGCAGCCAGCTTGGCGGCACCGACCGCGAACGCGATGCTCGTCATCAGCACCAGGCCGAGCGGAATCATCGCCGTGAGCGACGCGATCGTGTTGACGACCGCCTGCACCCACGTTCCCGTCTCCCACGCCGTCACCCACCCGCCGGACACCATCATCTGCGCGTTGAGCACGAGCAGGCCGATCGGGCCGATCCCCCACCCCACCCATTTCAGAACGCGGTTGACCGACGTGCGCAGCTCGGACGAGACGAGCGAGAACCGCTTCGCCTCGCCGGCGAACTGGTTGGCGTACGAGTCGGCGCCCACGCGGTTCACCTGTGCCGCGCCCTCGCCCGCCACCACGATCGATGCCGACAGCGCCTGGTCTCCGGGCTTCTTGTCGACCGCATCGGACTCGCCCGTGAGCATCGACTCGTCGATCTGCAGCGCGCGCGACTCGACGACGAGCGCGTCGGCGGGGACCTCGTCCCCCGCGCGCAGCACGAGGATGTCGCCCTTCACGACCTCGCCGGGCGGCAGCTCGACCTCGACGCCGTCCCGGCGCACGCGCGCCGCCGAGGCGTTGAGCAGCGCGAGCTTGTCGAGCGCGGCCTTCGCGCGGAACTCCTGCCAGCAGCCGATGATCGAGTTCGCGAACGCGGCGAGACCGAAGATCGCATCCTGCCAACGGCCGAGCAGCAGCAGCACGAAGAAGCACGAGAAGACGATCCCGTTGAAGAGCGTGAAGACATTCGCGCGGACGATGCTCCACACGCCCCGGCTCGTGTCGGCCTTGTACGCGTTGGTCTCGCCCGCGGCGATCCGTTCGGCGACATCCGCGGCGGTGAGCCCGACCGCGGGATCGACGGATGGTGACGAGGTCGCGACGGGAGCGGCATCCATGGACTCACACTAACGACGCCCTTCTGCCGCGTGCATGAGCAACGGGAGAATGGATGCCGTGACCACTGATTCATCCGTCATCCATGTCTCCGCTGCCGGGGTCTCGCTGCTCGTGGACGCACGCGGCGGGCGCCTGCCGGCGATCGTGCACTGGGGTCCCGCGCTCGCCTCCCTGGATGCGGTCGCGGCGGAAGCACTGTGCGACGCCGTCGTCCCGGTCATCGGGTCGAACAATCCCGAGACCCCGCTGCGCCTCGCCGTGCTGCCCGAGCACCATGCGGGGTGGATCGGCCGACCCGGGCTCTCGGGTTCTTTCGCCGGCTCCGGGTGGTCACCGCGATTCGTCGTGGAGCGCATCGAGTCAGGCGGCGCGCCGGTCGACGGGTTCGTCGACGCCGGTGCCGGAGAACTGGTCTTCCACGCCGTCGACGACGCGGGTCGCCTCGCGCTGCGGCTCGTGATCGAGCTGCTGCCGAGCGGACTCGTGCGCACACGTGCGACGGTGACGAATCGCACCGACGACGCCTACACGCTCGACGACCTCGCGCTGGCCCTGCCGATCCCGGCCGAAGCCACCGAACTGCTCGACTTCACAGGCCGGCACAACGGCGAGCGCGTGCCGCAGCGCACGCCGCTGCGTGGCGGCATTCATCTTCGCGAGAACCGCCGCGGCCGCACCGGCGCCGACAGCGCGTTCGTGCTGCACGCCGGCGTCCCGGGCTTCGGATTCGCGGACGGCCGCGTGTGGGCCGTCCACACCGCCTGGAGCGGTGACCACCGCCATTACGCCGAGCGCGTATTCACGGGCGAGCAGGTGCTCGGCGGTGGCGAGCTGCTCCTTCCGGGCGAGATCGTGCTGGAGAACGGCTCTTCGTACGAGGGTCCGTGGGTCTACGGGTCCTTCGGCGACGGATTGGATGCCGTGGCCAAGCGCTTCCACGCGCACCTGCGCGCGCGCGTCGACGCACCGGGGCCGGATCGCCCCGTCACGCTCAACGTGTGGGAGGCGGTCTACTTCCGCCACGATGCGGGCGAGCTCACGGCCCTCGCCGACAGTGCCGCGCAGATCGGCATCGAGCGTTTCGTCCTCGACGACGGCTGGTTCGGCGGACGCCGACACGACCGCGCCGGACTCGGCGACTGGGTCGTGTCGCCCGACGTGTGGCCGGAGGGCCTGCATCCGCTCGTCGACCACGTCCACGAGCGCGGAATGCAGTTCGGCCTGTGGTTCGAACCCGAGATGATCAATCTCGACAGCGACCTCGCTCGTGCGCACCCGGAGTGGATCATGGCGGCGCGCGCCGACCTGCCGATCGAGTCGCGCTTCCAGCACGTGCTGAATCTCGCCCACCCGGGTGCGTACGCGCATGTGAAGGCTCAGATGGCGGCGATCCTCGACGAGTACGCGATCGACTACATCAAGTGGGATCACAATCGCGATCTCATCGAGGCCGGCGACCCCACCGACGGCGGGCGGCCGGTCGTGCATGCGCAGACGCTCGCGTTCTACCGTCTGCTGCGCGAGCTGCGCGACGCGCATCCCGGGCTCGAGATCGAGTCGTGCTCGTCGGGTGGCGGACGCGTCGACCTCGGGGTGCTCGAGCTGACCGACCGCGTGTGGGTGTCCGACAACAGCGATCCGCACGACCGGCAGTCGATGAACCGCTGGACGGCGCAACTCGTGCCGCCCGAGTTCCTCGGCACCCACATCGCATCGGAGCGCTCGCACACGACCGGGCGCGTGATGGATCTGTCGTTCCGCGCGGGCACTGCGGTCTTCGGGCACTTCGGCATCGAGTGGGACCTCGGGGATGTCTCCGAGACGGACCTGGAGCGTCTCGCCCGCTGGATCGACTTCTACCGCTCCGAGCGGGAGCTGCTGCTCGGGGGCGAGCTCGTACGCATCGACGCTCCCGACCCGGACGTCATCGCCCACGGGGTCGTCGCGTCCGACCGGACGAGCGCTCTGTTCAGCGTCGCGGTTCTCGGCGGCATCCGTCCCGATCCACCGGCACGCCTGCGTCTGCGCGGTCTCGACCCGGATCGTCGGTACCGGGTCGCGCCGTTGTTCATCGGCGCGCTGCCCTCGGGGCTCATCGCTCCCGAGTGGTGGGGCCGGCCGAGCGACGCCGAGGCACTCGCCGCGCAGGAGTACTGGGATCGCCACGAGCGGTCGGACGTGTCGTTCCCGGGCGGGGTCTTCCGTGGCGACCTGCTCCACGAGACGGGTCTCGCCTCACCGCGTGTGAACCCGGACCAGCTCGTGATGTACCGCGTCACGGCCGTCGAATGAGCACACGATGAAGGGCGCGGCTCCCCCCGGTGCCGCGCCCTTCATCGCTTCCCCAGCTACTTGACCGAACCCGCGGTGAGACCGCGCACGAAGAACCGCTGCAGTGCGAAGAAGATCACCAGCGGCACGACGAGGGTGATGAACGAGCCGGCCGCGACCCGCTGCCACCCCTGTCCGTACTGACCCAGCAGCGTGTAGAGCCCCTGCGTCATGACCGCGTTGGGACCCGACTGGATGAAGATGTACGCCACGAGGAAGTCGTTCCACACCCAGAGGAACTGGAAGATCGCGAACGAGGCCAGCGCGGGCACCGACATCGGGACGATGAGCCGCCAGAAGATCTGGAAGTGGCTCGCGCCGTCGACGCGCGCGGCCTCGATCAGGGCGTTGGGCAGCGTCTGCATGTAGTTGCGCAGGATGTAGATCGCGAGCGGCAGGGCGAAGGTCGAGTGCACGATCCAGGCCGCCGGGTACTGGCCGATGATCTGGATCCCCGTGGTGTTCCCGAACCACACGAACAGCTGCAGGATCGGGATGATCGCGAGCTGGATCGGCACGACCATGAGGCCGAGCACGATCGCGAAGTAGATCTCCTTGCCCCGGAACTGGAAGAACGTGAACGCGTAGGCAGCCATCGCGGCCACCATGATCGGCAGGATCGTCGCGGGAATCGTGACGGCGAGCGAATTCCAGAACGTCGTGCCGACATCGAGCGCCTCCCACGCGGATGAGAAGCCGTCCAATGTGAATCCGGCGCCGAGCGGATCGGTGAAGACCGTCCACCAGCCCGTGGCATCCGCAGCCGCCTTGGTTCGGAAGCTTGTGATGAGAAGCCCCAGCAGCGGGAAAAGCCACGCGATCGCGATGATCGCCATGATGATCGTCACGAGCACGTGCGGCTTGCGACGATCCCCCTCGGTCGGCCGCTTCGAGCGCTTGCCGCCTGTCGTGATCGTCCGAGTGTTGTTGTCCTCGTCGACGACGGGGGTCGGCATGTCGATCATCGGAGTTCCTCCTGCGACTTGTAGCTGCGGACTTGGTAGACGATGAGGGGCACGACAGCGATCATCAGGACGATGACGACGGCCGCGGCCTTACCCGGGTTCTGGAAGCTGAACAGCTGCGTGTAGAACTCGACCGCGAGCACGCTGGTCTGGTACTGGCCGCCGGTCATCGCGTAGATGATGTCGAAGATCTTCATGACGAAGATGACGACCGTGACGAAGACGGCGATGATCGTTCCGCGGATCTGCGGCACGATGACCCCGAAGAAGAGTCGTCGCTCACTCGCCCCGTCGATGCGCGCGGCCTCGATCGTCTCTTCGGGTACTCCCTTGATCGCAGCGGAGAGCAGGACCATCGCGAAGCCGACCTGCAGCCAGATTCCGATGAACATGATGAGGAAGCTGTTGAGGCGTCCGGCATCGATCGTGAGCCACGGTACGGGATCGCCGCCCGTGATCGTCGTCCAGATCTCGTTGAGCAGATAGATCTGCGGGTTTCCCGGCGGCGCGTAGAAGTAGATGAATCTCCAGGTCACGGCGGCAGCCACGCCGCTGATCGCCATCGGCAGGAAGATCATCGACTTGAACGTCGTCTCGCGCTTCTTGCCGAGGCGGTCGGTGAGCGTCGCCACGAGCAGTCCGATGAGAACGGATGCCGCGGGCACGACCAGCACCCACAGGGCGTTGTTCAACAGGACACCGAGGAAGTTCGGATCGGTGAAGAGGTCGACGTAGTTGTCGAAGCCCACGAACGTCGCGCTCTCGCCGCGACGTGCACTCTGTTCCATGAAGCTCTCGATGATCGTCCGGATCGCCGGGTACAGCAGGAAGATCCCGACGAGGATGATCACGGGGAAGAGGAAGACATATGGCAGCAACCGCGCCTTCGTCTTGTCGGGCGTCTTCTCGGTGAGCCAGTTGAGGCCCCAGAAGATCAGGAACGAGACTCCGAGTCCGAGGACCACGGAGATGACTGCACTGAGTATTGCCATCGTTGCCGCCTACGTCATTGTGGGGAAGGTGTGGGTGGGCCGACCGGTGCCGGGGTCGTCCCCCGGCACCGGTCGGATCAGGTGATGACTACCGCGGCCAGGAGGCGTCGATCGCCTCGAAGGCCTGTTCCATGCTCTTCTGGCCGGCGAACCAGCTCGTCAGTTCCGTCCACTCCGTCCCGGCTCCGACCTCGCCGGGCATCTGGTCGGAGGCGTCGAATCCGAACAGCGTCGACGCGGCGAGGAGTTCCTGGGCGTTCTTCTGGAACTCGGTCGTGTAGTTCGACGTGTCGAAGTCGTTGTGCGGCGAGAGGAAGATGGCCTGGCTTGCATAGCCGTTGGTGCCGAACTCCTTGCCGGTGATGTACTCCACGACCGCCTTCGTGTTCTCGTTGTTGGTGAATGCGCCCACCAGGTCGCCTCCGCCGAGCATCGCCGTGTCCGTTCCCTCGGGTGAGGGCAACTGGAAGAAGTTGATGTTCGAGAGGTCGTTGTCGGCGATCTGCGCCTTGATTTCGTCGGGGAAGAAGTCCGCGATGAACGAACCCTGACGCATCATGAAGCACTGGCCGTTCTCCTTGCCGGAGACGAACAGCTGGTTGCCCGCGGTCTGGAACGATGTCGTCGCAGCGGCCGCGCCGCCGCCGTTCACCTTGTCAGGCGCGAGGAGTTCGTCGGCCACCTTCGTGCCGGCCTCCTCGACGACATCGCTCGTGAAGAGGGTGTCGCCCGCGATCCAGCTGTTGTATTCATCGAGTCCGCCGTAGCGCAGGACATACTCCTCGAGCCAGTCGGTCGCCGGCCAGCCCGTCGCGGCGCCTGCCTCGAGACCGACGCACCAGGGATACCCGAGACCGTCGTTCATGATGGTGTCTTGGATCGCCGAGAGCTCTTCGTCGGTGGTGGGCACAGTGAGGCCGGCCGCTTCGAAGGCCGCCGGGTTATACCAGACCAGCGACTTCACGTTGATCGAGTACGGCAGGCCGAAGGTGCCGTCCTCGGTCGCGGCGATCGTACCCAGGCCGTTCGCCTCGTCCGCGGTGATCGCCTCAACGTCGATTCCGAGGTCCTCGAGCGGGAAGAGCGTGTTGGTCTGGCTCTTGAGCACACCCGGCTGCGGGTAGATCGCGATGTCGGGCGGGTTGCCCGCCGTCGCTCGTGCGACGACCGCCGTTTGAAAGTCCGTGTTGCCGTCGTAGGTCACGGTGATGCCGCTCTCCTCCGACCACGCGTCCAGGTCCGCCTGGAAAGCCGCGGCCTGGGCGTCGGTGAACGCGCCCATGATCGTGACGGTGCCGTCTCCGCCGCCGCCGTCGTCGCCCCCACCACCGCCGGAACATCCGGCGAGCGCGAGCCCGGCCACCGCCAGAGCTGCCACGGGGATCAGGAGCCGTCGTTGCTGCTGTGACATGCCCATGTGTGTTCTCCTCCTCGAGTCACGGGCGATTCCATAGGGAACCGTTCCCACACACGGTATGGGATGTGAGCCGGTTCGCACAACCACGCTAGCTTTCCTCCCCCGCGGAAGATTGCTCTATCCCAGATCAGCGGGCATTTAAAAGTTGGATTCACATTGATGGATTCATGGAACCGTTCCCATACGTCGCGCTTCGTGCCATGCTTGTTCCGGTCATGACGCGGAAAGGCTGACTCACCGATGAGCGGTATCGCGGAGGTCGCACGCAGGGCGGGTGTGTCGAAGTCGACCGCCAGCCGCGCCCTCGGGGGTACGGGGTACGTGTCGGATGACACCCGCCTCCGTGTCGAGGCGGCCGCCGCCGAGATCGGCTACGTCCCGTCGACCAACGCCGTGAGTCTCGCCACCGGCAAGACGCAGAACATCGGCGTGGTCATGCCGTATCTGAACCGCTGGTTCTTCGCCGAGGTGCTCGAGGGCATCCAGGAGATCCTGCTCGAGCGGGGGCTCGACCTCACGCTGTACGACGCGAAACCGGCGAGTCCCGGGCGGGCGCGCATCTTCGGCGACTTCCTCGCGCGAAGCCGTTTCGACGGTCTCATCGCGGTGGGTCTCGAACCCGATCACCACGAACTCGAGCAGCTCGTCAGGATCGGACGCCCGGTCGTGAGCGTCGTCGGCTCGGGGGATGCGACATCCATCGTCGAGATCGACGACGACTACGCCGCGCGCCGAGCGACGGACCATCTGATCGCGCTCGGTCACCGCAGGATCGCGTTCCTGGGCGGGCAGACCGATCGCCACTGGGCGCAGGTCGACCGTCGGCGGTTCGGCGGCTACGAGGCGGCGATGCAGGATGCCGGGCTCGCCGACAGCGTCCGCCACATCGAATCGGATGTCACGCTTCCCGGCGGCTACGCCGCCGCCGTCGACGCGTTGAGCGACACCCGCAACCGTTGCACCGCCGTCGTCGCATCGTGCGACGAGGTCGCGATCGGCGCGATCATCGCCGCGCGCCGGCTCGGGGTGCAGGTTCCCGGCCAGCTCAGCGTCATCGGGATCGACGACCACGAGTACGCCGAGATGTTCTCCCTGACGACGCTGCGGCAGTCTCCGCGCGAGCAGGGCCGCGTCGCCGTCGACATGCTCCTCGCACAGATCGCCGATCCCGACGAACCGCGCACCGCGGTGCGGATGAAGGCGAAGCTCATCGTGCGCTCCTCCACGGCGGCGATCGATCCGCGCGTGTCCGCGACCGTCATCGACGGCGGTCTCGACATCCCGTCGGCCGCCGGCGCCTGAGACGACGAAGACCCCGGATGCCGAGGCATCCGGGGTCTCCTACGCGTGAGCGTGATTACTTGAGCGTAACCGTCGCGCCGGCCTCTTCCAGAGCGGCCTTCGCCTTGTCGGCGGTCTCCTTGTTGGCGCCCTCGAGGACAGCCTTGGGAGCACCGTCGACGACGGCCTTCGCCTCACCGAGGCCGAGCGAGGTGAGCTCGCGGACGACCTTGATGACCTGGATCTTCTTGTCGCCGGCGGCCTCGAGGACGACGTCGAACGAGTCCTTCTCCTCGACCTCTTCGGCCGGGGCGCCTGCGCCGGCGCCGGCCGCAGCAACGGCGACGGGGGCGGCAGCGGTGACGTCGAAGGTCTCCTCGAACGCCTTGACGAACTCGGAGAGCTCGATGAGGGTGAGCTCCTTGAACGCGTCGAGCAGCTGCTCAGTGCTGAGCTTTGCCATGATGATTCTCCTTGTAGTGGGGTTTTGCTATGCCGAAGCCCGATATCAGGCCGCGGACTCCTGCTTCTCGCGCAGTGCGTCGACCGTGCGAACGGCCTTCGACGGCAGTGCGTTGAAGACGTAGGCCGCCTTCGTCAGCGAGGCCTTCATCGCACCGGCGAGCTTCGCCAGCAGGACTTCACGGCTCTCGAGATCGGCGAGCTTGTTGACCTCATCCGCGGTCAGGGGGTTTCCGTCGAAGAAGCCGCCCTTGATCACGAGAAGAGGGTGTGCCTTGGCGAAGGCGCGCAGACCCTTCGCGACGGAGACCGGGTCACCGTGCACGAAAGCGATGGCCGACGGACCCTTGAGGTCGTCGTCCAGCGAAGAGATCCCGGCCTTGTTGGCCGCGATCTTCGTCAGCGTGTTCTTCACCACGGCGTATTCCGCGTCCTGACGGATGGTGTTGCGCAGCTCCTTGAGCTGGGCAACCGTCAGACCGCGGTACTCGGTCAGCAGAACGGCGGTCGAGTCCTCGAATTGCTTCGTGAGCTCGGCGACCGATGCATCCTTCTGCGCCATGGCCACTCCTTGTGTGTACGAGACGCTCCGCGATGGCGGGGCGTCGGCCGCAGGCTCCGGTCTTCGATCTCGCTCAGGAATGACGAAAGCTCCGGCGCAAGCGCACGGAGCTTCAAGAAGAGTTCGTGACACCTGCGCGGGCCCCTGCATTCGCAGTGCTTCGATCACGTTCGCTTGCGCGCACGTCGATGACCGGCGGTCTTTGGCTACACCCAGCATACGGGATGCGGGGGCACCCGCCAAATCGGGGGAGTCAGGCCAGCGCGGTGCCGCCTTCGACGCGTCTGCGCAGTTCGCGTCGAAAGTCCGCCTCGGAGTACGGCCGGACGTCGTCCGGAAGATCCGAGGCGGTCAGACCCTTCACGAAGACTTCGGGCGGGACGTCGAGAGCGGTGGCGCTCCCTCCTGCCGAAACGCACGGCGACATCCGCCGAGGCTTCGTCTACGAGCGCGTGCAGCACATCACCCTCAAGTCGATCGCGAACAATCCCGACATCGTCGAAGGGATGACACGCGAGCAGATCGACGCGGCGATCAAGCGGCATGCCGACTTCGAACTGCTCTACGACAAGCCGCACGAAGACAAGAAGCGCGTGCGCGTGACGGGGCCGTTCACGGTCGAGAGCCTGTCGCCGTATCGCTCGCTGAGCTTCGGCGAGCGCGACGAGTCCCGCGGCGAGCACGCAGCCGAGACCGACCCGAGCGGCGGCGACTTCACGCAGACGATCCTCGACAGTCTGCGGGCATCGGGCATCCAGAACGGCCGCCGCAACGAGCGCATCGAGTTCGCAAGTCTCGATCCGCACGCCGGCATCTTCGTGCAGGCGGTGGGCGATCGGGCCGCGGCATCCGACGATGCCGCGCCCAGTCGCGTCGCGGTCGCGATCGGTCCGCAGTACGGCACCGTGTCGCCGGGCTTCATCAAGTACGCCGCACGCGAGGCGCTGAAGGATCCGAACGTCGACCTGCTCTGCGTGCTCGGCTTCGCCTTCGACCCGCAGGCGACCGGCGTCACCGAGGCGGACGGCGTGACACTCGATACGGGCGATGACGGCTTCGCCCACGTCGCGGGTGAGCGCAAGCTCGGCCGCATCAAGGTGCTGCTCGTGCGCATGAACGCCGAACTGCTCATGGGAGACGCGCTCAAGAAGACGGGCGCCGGCAACCTCTTCACGGTTTTCGGCGAGCCCGACATCGAGCTGCGGGCCGCAATGGTCGACCCCCCTCTTCTCGAGATCGAACTGCACGGCGTCGACGTCTACGACCCGAGCACCGGAGCAGTGCGCAGTCGCCAGACCGATCGCGTCGCTCTCTGGATGATCGACACCGACTACGACGACGAGGCGTTCTTCGTGCGCCACTGCTACTTCACGGGCGGCGGCGATCCGATGAAGAAGCTCGAGCGCGCTCTCAAGGCCGACATCGATCCGGATGCCTGGGCCGCCCTCTACCGGACGGTGTCGCTTCCCTTCGAGAGGCCATCGACGGGCAAGATCGCGATCAAGGTCATCAACGACTACGGCGACGAGGTCATGAAGGTCATCGAGATCCCTTCGCCGGACGCCGAAGGCTAGAGAGGCTCCCACCCCAGTTCTCGGCGGAGCTCCTCAGTCTCGGCATCCTGCACATCGATCGGCTTCCCCTGCGCCCGCCGCACGCGGTAGCGGCCGCTGAGGAGCATCCCCCACTGCCTGCCATCGTCGTCCGTGGTCACATGCCGCGCTCCGATGGTGAAGAGCCGCTCGGCCATCGTCGATGTGCGCGCGTCACCGAGTGTGTCGGCGAACTCGAATGCCTCGCCGACGCGCTCGAAGATCTGCGGTTCGACGTCGTTGGGATCGTCGCGGAAGGCGACCAAGATCTCGCGCGCTCGGTCCAGTGCGTCATCCACGCGCTCCGCAGAGAGAAGGATCGAGATGATCGTCGGATGCGCGCCGAGCACCTCCGCATCGCCCGCCGCCGCAGCGTCTTCCGCAATCTGGAGCGCGCGATCCCACTCGCCGATCGACTCGAGAAGTTCCGCCGCCACGCAGAGCACGTCGCATACGGTCACTTCGGGATCGAGAGTGAACGCGCTGTCGTCGTGGACCCAGGCGAGCATGAGGTCGACGCGCTCCTGCACGAAGGTGGTTCGTTCGTCGCCCACACCGGCGACGACTCCCGCGTCGAGCCAGTCGTCCCAGGTGATCGTTCTCGGCATGCGGCTAGCGTATTTCGTGGCGTGTGCGCCCTCCCTCCACAGAGCGTCCCCGGCGGAGAGTTTGTACAGAACGCGATCGACCACGAAACCGTGCGACTCTCCGCGACGACGATGAGTGACATGAACACCACTCCGACGATCGTGAAGACATCCGATCCCGTCGACCTCATCGCCCTTCTGCCGACGCTCGCCGGAACACCGCTGCGCAACAGCTTCGTCGTCGCGCCCTTCGTCGGCAAGCGCACCGTCGGCGCCCTGCGCATCGACCTGCCGTCACATGAATCGCCCGACGTGTTCGCGGCGCTGGCGAATGTCCTCCTGGGCAACCTCGAGCGTATTCGCGGGTGTTCCGGCGCAGCCATCGTGATCTACACCGACGAGCCCTATGTCACGGCCTTCGACGCGTGGGACCCTCTGCAAGTGGTCCTGTGCGAGCAGTTCATGGATGCCGGGCTGCGCATCGTGGCAAGCCTGCTCGTCGCGGGCGACGCCTGGGAGCGATTCGACGAACGCTCGCCGCTCGGGCAATCGCTCGCGCTCGTCGAAGCGAGCGCAGCGTTTCTCCCCGAACGTCCGGAAGAGCCGTGGGCACTTCCCCAGGCCGATCTCGCTCTGGCGCAACGGGTCGCCGCGGGCGTCGAGGACATCGTCGTCTTCGGCGAGGAGCGCAGCGCGCTGGGCGTGTATCGTCCGGCCGAACCACTCGAGCCGATCCCTTTCCTCGAGCGCCTTCTCAGTCACGATTCCGACGACATCGGTCCTGCGACGATCGCCCGACTCGTGACGATGATGCAGTCCGAAGGCGATGTCGACCGCACGGTGCTGCAGATCGCCTTCGGTGCGAAGACCGGTGCCGCGTCGTGGCGACGAACCCTCGAGGTACGCGCGTTGGCGGCGCAGGCCGGGACCACCCCTCACGAGTACCTGATGAAGCATGATCGCGACAACCCGGGCACACGCCGCATCGGCGATCTCCTCACCGGACAGACCAGCGAGATGCCCTCCCCCCGAAGGCTGCAGCGCGGCGCCGCCCTGTTGGCACGGGTCGCCGTTCATGCGCCGCCCATGCATCAGCCCCACCTGCTGTGCGCACTCGCCTGGGTGCTGTGGGCGCAAGGACTGTCTTCGGCGGCGCATGAGCTCCTCGCCCGATGCCTGCGTACGGCACCGGAGCATCCTCTGGCGATCGTCTTTCACACAGCGTGGAACGCCTTGCCACTTCCCGACTGGGTGTTCGTGCGGGCGGCTGCCGAAGAATTGGAGGTTTCGCCGTGACACCCGCGGTCGCACCGACCATGATGGGGGCATGACGATGAGCGATCCCCAAGTATGGACGCTGATCGGCGTATTCGCCGCAGCGATCCTCGGCGGATTCTCGATCGTCATCACGAGTCTGAGTCGCGTCATCCGCGCTGAGGTCGGCGGCCTCCGGAGCGAGATCACGGGCGAGATCGGCACCCTGCGAGGCGAACTCACGGGCGAGATCGGCGGACTCCGCGGCGAAATCGGCGGGCTGCACGCACGCCTGGACACACTCGAGAAGCGGTTCGATCATCTCGATCGCGATGTGCAGTCGATCACCGACAGGCTGTGGCGCGAGCGCGACTCATGATCGGCTCGGAGCGTCGGGCGGCGCGCGTCGCCGGGCAGGGTTAGCCTCGAAAGCGTGACCCCCGAACTCGCCGCACGATCGCCGCAGCTCGCTGCCCGCATCGTCGCCGACTCACGGGATCGAGTGGCATGGGTGCGGGCGCGCTCGCGCGGCATCACGGCGACGGATGTCGCGACCTTGACCTCATCGAACGCCATCCCTCGCGCGGCGGACGCGAAGCTCATGGGGTCGGGATTCTCGGGCAACGCCTACACGGCGCACGGCCGCGTGCGCGAGCCCGAGATCGCCCGGTGGGTCGCCGCGACCCACGGCATCCTCCCCTCGTCTGCGCTCTTCCACGCCGTCGTCGAGAAGCGGCACCTCGCGACGCCCGACGGCATCGCCGTCGACACGGACGGGCGCGTGACGCTCGCCGAGATCAAGACGACCAACAAGTCGTGGCGGAGCATCCCGCGCGGGTACCTGCGCCAGGTGTGGTGGCAGCAGCACGTCCTCGGCGCCGAGCGCACGCTCGTTGCGTGGGAGGAACATGACGCGTTCGTCCCGGTCGGCGACGAGCCGAAGTGCGCGTGGGTCGAACGCGATGAGGTCGAGATCGGCAAGCTCGTGAGGCTCGCGACCGCCCTCATCGACGAACTGCACCGCAGGCATCTGCTCAGTCGTCCGCAGGCGGAGCGGATGCCGGAGCCGCCGCGTCAGCCTTTCCGCGCGCTCGCCCTCGCCGACTGACATGGCGACCCTCACCATCGAGGGATCGCGGATCGACGGCATCCCGTCGCTCTATGACGAGTTCAATCGCGTCTTCATGGCCGATGCGGACTGGCGGATGGGCGAAAGCCTCGACGCGCTGAACGATGTGCTCTACGCCGTTCACGGCCATCGCGTGGTGTGGCACGATCACGCGCGCAGCCGGCGAGCGCTCGGCATCACGGCGACGGCGGAGTACTACCGCGAGAAGCTGCGGCATCCCGAGATCTTCAACGAGGCGGTGTTCCGCGAGCGCCTGGACGCCGTCGAAGCCGGCACCGGACCCACGTACTTCGACATCGTCCTCGAGGTGTTCGCCGATCATCCGCAGATCGATCTCGTACTTAGTTGACGTTCGTCAACAATCAGCCTATAGTTGATCTTTGTCAACTTTCGCGCCATCGTCGTCGCGCCCCTGAAATCTCATCCGGAAGGACGCCATGGCAACCTCCACCCCCGAACTCACCGAGTCGGGCATGACCCGCCGACAGGTGCTCGAGGCCCTGTCGGGCCTGCTGCTCGGCATGTTCGTGTCGATGCTCGCCTCGACCGTCGTCTCGACCTCGCTGCCCGTGATCGTCCACGACCTCGGCGGCGATCAGGCCGCGTTCACGTGGGTCGTCACCGCGACGCTGCTCACGACGGCGATCTCGACCCCGATCTGGGGCAAGCTCGCCGATCTGTTCAACCGCAAGCTGCTCATCCAGCTCGCGATCTCGATCTTCGTCCTCGCGACGGCGGCCGCCGGGTTCGCACAGGACCCCGGCACTCTCATCGCCTTCCGCGCCGTGCAGGGCATCGGCGCCGGCGGTCTCGCCGCCCTGAGTCAGATCATCATGGCCGATATCATCAGCCCGCGTGAGCGCGGCCGGTACATGGGTCTGTTCGGCGCCGTCATGGCACTCGCAACCGTCGGCGGACCGCTCCTGGGCGGCGTGATCACCGACTCGTTCGGCTGGCGCTGGAACTTCTACATCTCGATCCCGTTCGCGATCCTGGCGCTGATCCTGCTGCAGGTGACGCTCCACGTGAAGCGCACGAAGCGCGATGTGCACATCGACTACCTCGGTATCGTCTTCCTCTCGGCGGCGGTCTCGCTCCTGCTGATCTGGATCACCAACGCCGGCAAGGACTACGACTGGTGGAGCCTGACGACGGTGCTCATGGTCGGGGGCGCGATCGTCTCGACGGCGCTGTTCATCATCACCGAGCTGCGCTCGAAGGAGCCGCTCATCCCGCTCCGCATGTTCCGCAACCGCACGTTCACCCTCGCGGTGCTCGCCTCGATCGCGACCGGTATCGCCATGTTCGGAGCATCGGTCTTCCTCAGCCAGTACATGCAGCTCGCACGCGGTGCGACGCCCACCGAGGCGGGCCTCATGACGATCCCGATGATCGGCGGGCTGCTCGTGGCATCCATCGTCGTCGGCCAGCTCATCAGCCGCTTCGGCAAGTGGAAGAGCTACCTCGTCGTCGGCTCCGTCCTGCTCATCGCGGGGCTGTACCTGCTCACGACGATCCAGTACGACACGAACTTCGTGCTCGTCTCGATCTACATGTTCCTCATGGGTGCAGGCGTCGGCATGACGATGCAGAACCTCGTGCTCGTCGTGCAGAACACCGCACGCCCCGAGGAGATCGGCGTGGGAACGTCGGGGGTCACGTTCTTCCGCAGCCTCGGCGGCACGATCGGCGTATCGGTCATGGGAGCTGCCCTGGCGACGAGCGTCACGAACCTGTTCGCTTCGAGCAAGGACGCGCTGACCGAAGCGCTCATCGCCCTCGGCCCGGACGGTGTCGAGATCGGCAAGCAGCTGAGCTCGGGCACGCTCCCCGCCGTCCACACACTGCCCGAGACGGTGCGTGTCATCGTCGAGGACATCTACGCGCAGGGCATCGCCCACTCGTTCCTGATCGCCGTGCCGTTCGCGATCATGAGCCTCATCGCGATCATCTTCCTGCCGAACAAGCCGCTCACGAGGATGACGACGCAGGAGCGGCTCGAGGCGAGTGAAGCGGACCTCGCGACCGTGAGCACCGCGGAAGGCATGGCGGCGCTGGCGGCGACGGGTTCCGTCAAGACGGTTCCGGATGCCTCGGCCGAGGCATCCCGCGACTCCCGATAATGTCGAACCCGATGACGACCGAACCGGCCTCGGAGGCGCGCACCACCGCGGTGCGCGCCCTCGAGGCCGAGTTCGGGGAGCTCTTCACCCAGGTCCGGCAGCTGCTCGCCGACAGCGCGCACCGGATGAGCCCGGGCATGCTCCCCGGGGCATACAAGGTCTTCACCACCATCGTGCGGCGCGAGGTCGTCACGCTCTCGACCCTCGCCGACGCGCTCATGGCCGACAAAGGCCAGGTCAGTCGCACCGTCCGCGACCTCGAGCAGCTCGGCTTCGTGCAACGCACCCCCGACCCCGACGACGGCCGATCGAGCCTGCTCTCGGCCACTCCGCTCGGACTCGAGCGGCTCGCCGAAGTGCGTCGGCCGCAGAGCAGCACGCTCCTCACCGCGCTCGACCAGTGGTCGATCGACGACGTGCGCGAGCTCACGCGGCTGCTCCACGCGCTCAGCACCGGGGCGCCCCCGCACGCGTGACGCTTTATCCGTCTCGTCTCATCCGCGTAACACGGGCGAGACATCTTCGCGGTTGACTGTCCTCACGAGGCACGAGTGCTGCCGAGGACGACACGCACGCGGAGGTGGCGAAACATGAGATTCCGACCGTTGCGATCGGCCTCTGCTCCCGAACTCGATCTCCCGCCGGTTCCCGAGCCTCCGGCCGTCATGCGCGCCGTCGTCTTCGACGGACCCGGCGGCGCCGAGGTGCTCCGTGAGGCGGCGACCCCCGTGCCGTCGCCGGCCCTCAGCGAACTGCTCGTTCGGGTCGTCGCGGCCGGCATCAACCCGGTGGATGCGAAGACGCGCGCGGGTGCGGGTGTCTTCGCTCATCTGGGTTCGTTCCCTTCGACGCTCGGGTTCGACTTCAGCGGCATCGTCGTTAAAGCGCCCTACGAGTCGCACCCGCTGCAGCCCGGCATGCCTGTCTTCGGCATGGTCCCTTTCCCCCGCTCGGGGGGCACCTATGCCGAGTACGCGGTCGTCCCCTCGATGTCGGTCGCGCGCAAGCCGTCGGCCCTGTCGCATGTCGAGGCCGCAGGCGTGCCGCTCGCCGCGTTGACAGCCTGGGGGCTGGTCGTCGAGACGGCTCACGCGCACGAGGGTCAGCGCGTGCTGATCCACGCGGGCAGCGGTGGCGTCGGCCACTTCGCGGTGCAGTTCGCGGCGTACTTCGGAGCCCATGTCACCGCCACCGCGTCGGGCGCCAACGCCGCGTGGTTGCGCGAGCTCGGGGCATCCGTCGTCATCGACTACACCACGACGCGGTTCGACGAAGTCATCGCCGACGTCGACGTCGTCATCGACCTCGTAGGCAATGTGCACGGTGACACGGGGACGCGCTCGCTCCGTGTTCTGCGCCCGGGTGGCCTCTACATCCTCGTGCCCACCGGATCGTGGCCCGACTTCGCCGATGCGGCGGACGCGGCGGGCGTGCGCGCGACGTCCTACAAGGTCGTGCCGGACGGCGGGGCGCTCGCGACGATCGCGCGCCTGCTCGACTCGGGTGCGGTGCAGGTCTACATCGACAAGGTGTTCGATCTCGCCGACGCGGCATCAGCCCACCGCTCGCTCGAAGAGGGGCACACACGCGGCAAGATCGTGCTGCGCGTCAGCGACGACTGAGCACCCTGCGCCCCTCGGCGACGATCTCGTCCGCGATCGCATCGAGGAGAGACGATCGCAGATTCCACTGCTGCCAGTGCAGCGGCACGTCCATCGGAGGCCCGCCGAGCCGCACGAGCTGCCCCGTGGCGATCCCCTCGTCCGACTGGAAGGTCGGCAACAGCGCCCACCCGAGTCCGAGCCTCGCCGCCGTCGCGAAGTCGTTCGACGCCGGCACGTAGTGCCGCGGCGGCAGCGCCGGGTCGACCCCCATCGCAACGAGCCACTGGGTCTGCAGATCATCGCGGCGGTCGAAGTCGACGAGCGGCGCAGCGGCGAGGGATACCGCATCCACTCCTCCGTCGAGCCAGCGCTCGACGTAGGCCGGCGTCGCGACCGCTTCATAGCGCATCGCGCCGAGCTCACTGACACGGCAGCCGGCGACAGGCGTCGCGCGTGAGGTGACGGCACCCATGACCGTGCCCGACTCGAGCAGCCCCGCGGTGAAGTCCTGATCATCGCGGTGCAGTTCGAACACGACGGGATGCCGCTGCGACAGCCGCGCGAGCGGCTCGAGGAACCACGTGGCGAGCGAGTCGGCGTTCACGGCGAGGGGCACCGACGTGCGCCCGTCGCCGTCGTCCGCTCCGAGCTCGCCCAGCGTGTCGTGCTCGAGCAACGACACCTGACGGGCGAGACGGACGACGGCCGCCCCCGCCTCGGTCGGTCGCGCGGGCTTCGACCGCACCAGCATGACGCGCCCGAGGAGGTCTTCGAGGGCGCGGATCCGCTGACTCACCGCGGACGGAGTCACGTGCAGGCGGCGGGCCGCGGCATCCAGCGTCCCCTCCTCGACGACGGTCGCGAGGGTCTCGGCGAGCTCGAACGAAATGCGCATAGTAAGCCAGGCTAATGCATCACAAGAATCATGAGCTGTACTTGATGGAAGCCGAAACCTAGTGTCGAAGGGTGCTCACCTCGCTCTTCGCCGGCCTCGGTCTCGGCTTCTCGCTCATCATCGCGATCGGCGCGCAGAACCTCTTCGTGCTGCGCCAGGGTCTGCGACGTGAGCACGTGCTGGTCGTCGCCTCGATCTGCGCCGTGTCGGATGCCGCGCTCATCGCACTCGGGGTGTCGGGAGTCGGGCTCGTGCTGCACGCCGTGCCCTGGCTCATCGACGTCGTCCGGTGGGCCGGCGCGATCTTCCTCGTCGTGTACGGATTGCTGGCCGCGAAGCGCGCCTGGCGACCGAGCGGTCAGGCGCTCGCGGTGTCGTCGAGCGACAGCGCGCCGACGTCGAGCGTCACGACTGCGACGCGCCTCGCGCCGGTCGTGCTGACGGTCCTCGCGCTCACGTGGCTCAATCCGCACGTGTACCTCGACACGGTGTTCCTGCTCGGCACGGTCGCCAACACCCACGGCGACACCCGCTGGTGGTTCGCACTCGGCGCCCTGGTCGCGAGCGTCGTGTGGTTCTTCGGCCTCGCGGTCGGGGCGCGCTATCTGAGCCGCTGGCTCGCGACCGCGCGGGCCTGGCGCACCCTCGACGCCGTCATCGCGGTCGTGATGATCGGTCTGGGCATCTCACTCGTGCTCCCGCACTGATCAGCGCTCGATCTGCTCCTTGCGAGCGGTCACGAGCGTGCGCAGCACGTCGTCGGGCAGCGGATGCCCGGGCTGGAACCGGATCGTGCCCTTGTCGAGCCCGGTCTCCGGCAGGGCCGCGACCGCGTCGGCGACGGCCGAGACGGCGTCCGGGCTGAACGGATAGATGCCGATGTGCTTCTGCGTGCGCTTGACCGCGACGAGGGGCTTGCCGCGGTAGGTCAGCGCGGGCATCCCGTAGCCGAGCCCCTGCTCGGCCTCCGGAACCTCTTCGCGCGCGATCGCGTAGACGTGCGCGACGACGTCCCGGTCGGTCGGATCGAGCTCTTTGAGGTAGTCGTCGACGGTGCCCATGACGGCATCCTGGCACGATGGACGCATGAAGCGCGTGCATGTCGTGGTGCGGGGAATGGTGCAGGGCGTCGGCTATCGCTACACGATGCGCATGATCGCGCGAGAGGCGGGTGTCACGGGATGGGTGCGGAACCTCCGCGACGGATCGGTCGAGGCAGAGGTCGAGGGCACCGACGCCCAGGTCGACGAGGTTCTCGCATGGATGGCGGACGGACCCCCGGGTTCGAGGGTGGATGCGGCGACGGTGACGGATGCCGCACCCGCCGCCGATACGACGTTCGAGGTGCTCCCGACCGTCTGACCCACCGGGCACGTCGGCGGGAGTTCGACGCGACGCGCCGGGCTCGAGCCTCGCGCACCGGCGTGTCGAACCGGGATTCCCGCCGTGCTGTACGGCTCGGCTCGGCGCGAAGGATCAGGCGTCACACAAGCCCGGCGGCGAGCTCGTCGAACACGTCGACCGCGTCGTCCCGCGTTGCGAGCCCTGCGGCTTGACCCGCCCACAGCGAGACGAGATCACCGTCGCCCCGCGCGGTCGCCGCAGCGCGGAACACGCCGGTCGCCCAGTTCTGCGCGGGGAACGGCAGGATGACACCGCTCGTCTCGATCTCGCGCATCGCACGGTTCGGGATGCCGCGGGCCAGGCGCCCGCTCATCGCGCGCGTCAACACGGTGTCGGTGTCGGCGGCCCCCGCGATCGCCTGCCGATGCGCTTCGGTAGCCGCCGACTGGCGCGTGCGCAGGAACGCCGTACCCACCTGGACACCGGATGCCCCGAGCGCGAGCGCAGCCGCCACACCTCGCCGATCGGCGATCCCGCCGGCGGCGATGACGGGCGCGGCGACGGCATCCACGATCTGGGGCACGAGGGCCATCGTGCCCACGAGAGAGTCCTCGGCGCGACGCAGGAACGAGACACGGTGGCCCGCGGCCTCGGCACCGCTCGCGACGATCGCGTCCACCCCGGCGGCGTCGAGGGCCACCGCCTCCGCCACGCTCGTCGCGGTGCCGATGAGACGGATGCCGCGCTCGCGCGCCGCTGTCACGAGCGCGGCGTCGGGCACGCCGAAGACGACGCTCAGCACGGGCGGTGCCGCCTCGAGGACGGCCGCGAGCTGCTCCGCGGCATCCGGGACGAATCGTTCGGGAGTCACCGGACGCTCCGCACCGGCGGCCTCGTAGAGCGGAGTCAGCGCATCGATGGCCGGAGCGAGGTCGACCTCGGAAGGCTGGACCTCGTCGCCGGTCGGCAGCCACACGTTCACGGCGAACGGGCGGCGAGTACGCGCCCGTAGCGCGGTGATCGTCTCATGCACTCGGTCGGGCGCGAACCCGTAGAGGCCGAACGAGCCGAGCCCGCCGCGATCGCTCACGACTCCCGCGAGCTCGACGGAGGAGAGGCCGCCGAACGGGCCGAGGACGATGGGCGCGTCGATGCCGAGGACATCAGTCAGTCGAGACATGGCTCGACGCTACTCCCGAGCACAATGGCGGGAGTCCCGTGTGACACGCCGGCGCCGCGGCATCCGTTCTCGGCGTGCCGGGGGACGAGACCCGCCGTCCTGCACACGATCGGGGCACGAAGAAGGGGCCCCACCCGAAGGTGAGGCCCCTTGCTGTCAGTGCTCAGAAAGCGTTGACGTCCAGCGGGATGCCGGGGCCGAACGTGGTCGACACGGCGCCCTTCTGGATGTAGCGGCCCTTCGAGCTCGACGGCTTCAGGCGGATGATCTCTTCGAGAGCAGCCTTGAAGTTGTCATCGAGCTGCTCGGCCGAGAACGACGCCTTGCCCACGATGAAGTGGACGTTGGCGTGCTTGTCGACGCGGAACTCGATCTTGCCGCCCTTGATCTCCTCGACGGCCTTGGCCGGGTTGGGGGTCACGGTGCCGGTCTTGGGGTTCGGCATGAGGCCTCGGGGACCGAGGACCTTGCCGAGTCGACCGACCTGGCCCATGAGCTCGGGCGTCGAGACGGCCGCGTCGAACGCGGTCCAGCCGCCGGCGACCTTCTCGATGAGCTCGGCGCCGCCGACCTCGTCGGCGCCTGCGGCGATCGCGGCCTCAGCGGCCGGACCCGTCGCGAAGACGATGACGCGGGCGGTCTTGCCCGTGCCGTGCGGGAGCATGACGGTGCCGCGCACCATCTGGTCGGCCTTGCGAGGGTCGACGGCGAGCTTGAGCGCGACCTCGACGGTCGAGTCGAACTTGGCCGACCCCGTCTCCTTCGCGAGCACGACGGCCTCGGTGGGCGTGTAGAACGTGTCAGCCGCGATCTTCGCGGCGGCGGCCTGGTAGGCCTTGGACTTAGCAGCCATTTCCTCTAATCCCCTCAGCCTTCGACCGTGATGCCCATGGAACGGGCGGTGCCGGCGATGATCAGCGAGGCGGCCTCGATGTCGTTCGCGTTCAGGTCGGGCATCTTCGTCTCGGCGATCTGACGGACCTGCTCCTTGGTGAGCTTCGCGACCTTGACCGTGTGGGGCGTCTTCGAGCCCTTCGCAACACCGGCGGCCTTCTTGATGAGCTCGGCAGCGGGCGGCGTCTTCAGGATGAACGTGAAGCTGCGGTCCTCGTAGACGGTGATCTCGACGGGGATGACGTTGCCGCGCTGCGACTCGGTCGCGGCGTTGTACGCCTTGCAGAACTCCATGATGTTGACGCCATGCTGACCGAGCGCGGGGCCGATCGGCGGCGCCGGGTTGGCTGCACCGGCGTTGATCTGAAGCTTGATCAGGCCGGTCACCTTCTTCTTCGGTGCCATTCTTGTTTCCTTTCGATCGAACGGATGCCGTGGCATCCCGTTCTCCCGCGCATCCGGCATCTCCGGATCGCGGTCGTCTGCGGGCACGCCGAGGCGGACCGCAAACCAAACAAGTCTACCGCATCAGGCGGCGACGCCGAGCCGCTCGTAGAGGGTCACGACGCACGCGCTGCCGAGTCCGAGGTTGTGCTGCAGTGCGAGCCGCGCACCCGCCACTTGACGCTCCCCTGCCGTGCCGCGCAGCTGCCAGACGAGCTCGGCGCACTGCGCGAGACCTGTCGCGCCGAGCGGGTGCCCCTTCGAGAGGAGTCCGCCCGACGGGTTCGTCACGATCCGGCCGCCGTACGTGTTGTCGCCGCTGCGCACGAAGCGGTCGCTCGTGCCCTCGGGGGTCAGACGCAGCGCCTCGTAGCTGATGATCTCGTTCGCCGTGAAGCAGTCGTGCAGCTCGACGACCGGGATGTCGAACGGATCGACGCCGGATGCCTCGTACACCGCATCCGCCGCCTGCCGTGCGATCCCGGAACCGACGAGCTTCATCGCATCGCCCTCGAAGGTGTCGCTGCGATCGCTCGTCATCGCCTGAGCGCGGATCACGATGCTCGGGTCCAGCCCGTGCGCTCTCGCGAACTCGGGAGTGCACAGCACGGCCGCGGCGGCTCCGCACGTCGGAGGACAGCACTGCAGGCGCGTGAGGGGACCGTACACGTGCGGCGACGCGAGCACCTCGTCGACGGTGACCGGATCCCGGAACACCGCGACGGGGTTCGCGGCCGCATGGCGCCGCGCCTTCACGGCGACCTCCGCGAAGAGTGCGACGTCGACGTCGTACCGATCGAGGTAGGCCTGCCCGGCGGCGCCGAAGTACTGCGCGGCGGCCGGAGCATCCGACGGTTCGCGTCCGCGGTCCCGCGCTTCGGCGAACCGCCACAGCGACTCGGGCCGATCGGGGAAGACGCTGCCGATCGCACCGGGCGCCATCTGCTCGAATCCGACGACGAGCACGCACCGCGCCGTGCCCGACAAGATGGCCTGACGGCCGAGCCAGAGCGCGGTCGAGCCGCTCGCGCAGTAGTTGTTGACGTTGACGACGGGGATGCCGGTGGCCCCCACCCCGTGGAGCGCTGTCTGCCCTGCCGCCGAATCCGCGTACACGTACCCCGCGAAGGCCTGATCGACGTCACCGATCTCGAGGTCCGCATCGGCGAGCGCCCCGCGGACGGCCTGCTCGGCCATGACGTCGTACGTCTCGCTGTGACGAGGAGTGCGGAAGGGGACGAGCCCCACGCCCGCGACGACGACGTTCATGCCGACTCGTGCAGTGTGCGTCGGAGCGCCGGCTTGTCGATCTTGCCCACCGGGTTCTTCGGGATCCCGGCGACGACGTCGATGCGGGCGGGACGCTTGTACGGAGCGAGGATGCCGGCGACGTGCGCCGCGAGCTCGTCGGCACCGGCATCCGATCCCTCCCGCAGCACGACGAAGGCGATCGGAACCTCGCCGAGCACGTCGTCGGCGCCGCCGACGACCGCCGCCTCATGCACGTCGGCGTGGCTGTAGAGCGCGTTCTCGATCTCCTTCGGGTAGATGTTCTCGCCCCCGCGGATGATCATGTCTTTGATGCGGTCGACGATCTGCAGATAGCCGTCCTCGTCGAACCGCCCGACATCGCCCGTGTGCAACCACCCGTCGACGATCGTCTTCGCGGTCTCCTCGGGCCGGCCGAGGTACCCCGACATGACGACCGGGCCTGCGATGACGACCTCGCCGGATTCGCCCGCCGGGACCAGCGCGCCCGCCTCGTCGACGATCGCGACCTGCTGACCGGGGAGCGGCAGCCCGACGGTTCCCGGTTTGCGAGCGCCGCGCAGCGGATTGATGGTGGATGCCGTCGTCGTCTCCGACAGCCCGTACCCCTCGACCAGCGTGATGCCGAAACGGTCCTCGAAGCGGCGGATCGCCTCGGCCGGCATCGGCGCCGCGCCGCACACCGCGAACCGCAGCGACGACGTGTCGGGCTGCACCTCATCGGGCAGAGAGCTCAGCATCGCGTAGATCGCGGGGACGGCTGAGAAGTAGGTGGGGCGGTGCCTCTCGACGTCGTCGAAGAAGCGATCACGGGCGAAACGCCCGGCGATCGTGACCTGGCCGCCGGCGCGCAGTGGCGAGAGCGTGCCCAGCACGATGCCGTTCGCGTGGAAGAGCGGCAGCACGAGCAGGCTGTGGTCTGCGGCATCCATCTCGAACCACTCGATGAACGAGGACGTCATCGCATCGAGGTTCGCATGAGTGAGCATGACGCCCTTGGGGTTGCCTGTCGTGCCGCTCGTGTAGATGAGCAGCGCGAGGTCGGTCGCCGAGCCCTCGATCGCCGCCGACACCGGACCGCCGCCGTCGCCGATCTCGGACAGTGTCAGCGCCGGCGCACCGAGATCGTCGCGCGCCGCCTCGGTGACGACGAGCTTCGATGCGGCGTCCTCGACCTGATACCGCGCTTCGGCGGGGCCGAGCACCGGGTTGATCGGGGTCACGACCGCGCCGATCCGCCACGCCGCCAAGAGAGTGAGGATGAGCTCGACCCGGTTCGACAGGAGCACGGCGACGACGTCGCCCTGGCCGACCCCCCGATCGGCCAGGGCCGCCGCCACGCGCTCGACTCGAAGGAGCAGGTCGGCGTTCGTGAGGGTGCCGGCATCGTCACGGATGGCCGGCGCATCCGGCGCGCCCGCGGCGCGCTGGTCGGGAAGCGTGGAGAAGTGCATGGTGCCCTTCGGATGAGGAACGGGTGCCGCCGGCTGGGGTCCGGCGGCACCCTCTGGGGATCTCTCAGACCCGCGTGATGACGGGCGCCGACACGAGCCCGAAGGCCCGCAGCTGGCCGAGCAGCGTCTCGTGGCCGAATGCCTGGCATCCCGACGCGAAGCCGACGCGCAACGGCGCCTGCTGGATGAGCGAGAATGCCGCGAACGCCTGCAGGAGTCCGGTCTGCTTATAGTTGCTGTTGCCGTGGATGACGACATGCGAGCGGCCGAGCGGGCCCGACGCGTGCACCGAGTCGACCGACCGGTTGTAGCGGGGGTTCTCACGCGGTGGCATGTCGGCTTGAAGGGATGCCGCGATGTCTCCGAGCGCCTTCTCCTGCGCGTCGGGATCGAGGGGCTTGATCTGCTCCTCGAACATCTGCACGGTCTGGCCGACCCCCTGCATGACGGCGCGGTTGAGCACGCCGCCGATGGAGCGGACGTACGAGACGCGCGGGTCGTGCTGGAACCAGATCGGATGCGACATCCCGCCCCACGGCACGGCGATCGCCTGCTCGTGGTAGCCGGGCACCGTCACGTCGTAGGCCGAGGTGTGGTCCCACGCGACGAGCTCGTTCTGCTCGAGGTAGTACCACTCGGCCTTGAGGATCGTGAAGATCGTCTGCGTCGATGCGTACGTCGGCAGCCCCTTCCACAGCACCAGGATGTCGAGCGTGTCGTAGCCGCCGGGTTCGAGCGCGATGTTGGCGGCGATCTCGCTCACCGTGTACATGTGGGCGATGCCGGGCGAGAGCACGAGCCCCTTCTCGGCGTACGCGTCGCCCCACGTGTCGCGGGCGTGCAGCACCCAGTCCTGCTCCCCCGTCGTGTCGGTGTAATGCGCTCCGATGCGCAGTGCCGCCTCGACGACCTCGGGGCCGAACTTGATGAACGGGCCCGCCGTGTTGCAGATGACCTTCGCGCCCTCGAACGCGGCGGCCAAGGCGTCCGCGTCGTTCTCGACGCCGACGATCTCGTAGTCGGCGGTCTCGATCCCGGGGATCTTCTCGACGACGGCGCGCACCTTCTCGGCATCGCGACCAGCCGCGACGAAGGGCACGCCGAACGCGCGCAGGTACTCGCAGATGAGGCGTCCCGTGTATCCGCTGACGCCGTAGACGACGACCGGCTTGGTGGTTCCCATGGTCTTCCTCACATCCCCATCGCGCCGTCGATCGACAACGTCACTCCGTTGACGAACGCCGAGTCCTCGGAAAGGAGGAAGGCGACGCCGTTCGCGATGTCGTCCTCGGTCGCGAGTCGGCCCGACGGTGTCAGGGCGACGACCGCGCCGACGGCCTCGTCGACCGACGGGAAGAGCCCGAGGGCCTCCATGTCGACGGCGAGCTTGGCGCCCATCGCGTTGGGCACGAGGCCCGGGCACACGGTGTTGATGCGCACGCCGTAGCCGAGGCGGCCCGATTCCGCGGCGGCGACCTTCGTGAGGCGGTCGACGGCGGACTTGGATGCCGAGTACGCCGCGATCCCCGGGAACCCGATCGTCGCCGCGACCGACGCGATGTTCACGATCGCGCCTCCCGCGCCGGCGCGGCCCCCCGGTCGCATGGCGCGGAAGGCGTGCTTGATGCCGAGCGCGGTGCCGACGACGTTGACGTCGAGGATCTTGCGGATCGCCTCGGCGGTCAGGTCGAAGAAGAGCTCGGCGATCTCGATGCCGGCGTTGTTCACGACGCCGCTGAGCCCGCCCAGGTTGTCCACGGCGGTGTCGATCGCGGTGGCCCACGACGCGTCGTCGGTCACGTCGAGCGTGACGAAGGATGCCGCGGCGCCGAGCGCCGTCGAGGCATCCGCTCCCGCCTGCTCATCGATGTCGCCGATGACGACGCTCCCGCCGCTCGCGACGATCGCCTGGGCCGTACGCAGCCCGAGCCCCTTCGCGCCTCCGGTGACGAGCACTCGGGCTCCCGTCAGATCTGAGGTCATGATCACTCCATCTCTTTCTTCGTTGAAAGTGGGTGGGATCAGCACACCAGAAAGTTGGACGGGTGACAAGACTTTTTCGGACATCTGCCCAAATTCCTGTCGGAACCTGTCCCCCTCGGCGTATCATCGGTCCCAGAAGGAGGGTGGCGACATGGGCACAGCTACGCAGCGCCGCACGCGTGCGTCGGTCGACAAGTTCGCCGCGCGCCGTCAGGCGCTCGCCGAATCCGCGCTCGTCGTCATCGCCGAGCAGGGGTTCGCCAACACGGGCCTGCGCGACATCTCGGCACGCACCGACGTCTCGACCGGCATCCTCCACTACTACTTCGAAAGCAAGGACGACCTGATCGCGCAGGCGATCTGGCAGTACAAGTCCGAGTGCGCGCGCCGGTACGACCCGATCCTCGAGACGGCGACGTCGGCCGACGAGATGATCGCGCGCTTCGGGGTCGAGATCTCGGCGACGCTGCGCGACGAGGCCGAGCTGCACCGCCTCTGGTACGACCTGCGCAACCAGGCGATGTTCGAGGGCGGTTTCCGCGAAACCATTCTGGCGATCGACGAGCTTCTCACCGACATGGTCTGGGCGGTCGTCGAGCGCCACGCCGAACTGCGCGGCACAGCCCCGACGATCGATCGAGCGACCGCGTACGCCCTGTTCGACGGGCTCTTCCTCAACTGCCTCATCGCCTACCTGCGCGGCGATGTCGACGCGATCGACGCGATCCGCGTGCGCGCCGGCAACCTGCTCGCCGCCTCGGCATAGGCGTCGCGCGCCATCCATCGTTCGCGTCGAACCCACGCGTTCTTCGCGAACCCACGCACTTTCGGCGACCGAATCGGGTGGGTTCGGCGAAATCGCGTGGTCTCGGCGACCGTGCGGGTCGCGACAACGAAGAACGCCCCGACCGGCGAACCGGGCGGGGCGTCCTTGCAAGGCGTATTACTGCTTGGTGACCTGATCGAACGAGAGCTCGACGGGGGTCTCGCGCTCGAAGAGCGAAACGAGCACCGTGAGCTTGCCGCTCTCGGGCTTGATCTCGCTGATCGACCCGGGCAGGCCCGCGAACGAGCCCTCCTTGATCGTGATCGTCTCGCCGATCTCGAAGTCGACCTCGGTGATGACGCTGCGCGCCTGCGTCGCGGAGCCCTTCGCCGCCGCCTTCGCGGGAGCGGTCTCCTTGATCTCGACGAGCGACTTCAGCATGTTGAAGGCTTCTTCGAAGCGGAGCGGCGTGGGGTTGTGGGCGTTGCCCACGAAGCCCGTGACGCCCGGCGTGTGGCGCACGACCGACCAGGTGTCCTCGTTGAGCTCCATGCGCACGAGCACGTAGCCGGGGATCCGGACGCGCGTGACCATCTTGCGCTGACCGTTCTTGATCTCGACGACGTCCTCCATCGGGACCTCGATCTGGTAGATGTCGTCCTCGACCTCGAGCGTCGACTTGCGCTGCTCGATGTTGGCCTTCACCTTGCGCTCGAAGCCGGCGTACGAGTGGATGACGTACCACTTGCCGGGGAGCATGCGCAGGTCGGCGCGGAACGCGTCGTACGGGTCGACGTCCGCGTCGTCCTCGGCGTCGGCGGCGTCGAGATCGACGGGCGCTTCGGCGGCGTCGGCGGGCGAGACGGAGGCCTCGACGTCGTCGACGACGGATGCCGCGGCATCCACTTCCGCCGTGAACTCCTCGTCGAGCACGGGCTCGTCCTCGTCGCCGTTGATGTCGGGACCGTCGTAGGGGGTCACGTCGTCCGCGTGCGCGGCGACGTAGTCGGCTTCTTCTTCGGCGATCGACTCGTTGAGAGCCTCCGCCGCGGCCTCGGCCTCAGCGGCCTCGTCGATGTTGAGAGCGTCGTTCACGATGGCGTCGGCCTCCGGGTCGTCGATGTCGTCGATGTCTTCCAGGTCCGACTCGTTCTCCTCGTCGTCCTCGTCGGGGTCGTCGACGATGTGGATCGCAACGTGCTCGGCGGGAGTGACGGACCACTCCTCGGCGGCGAGCTGGTTGCCCTCCTGCGCTTCGTCGTCCTCGGAGGACTGCTCGGCCGCGGTCGCCCAGTCGGCGTCGTCGGTGTATTTCTCAGACACTTGCGTTTCTTCCGTTCCGCGGGATGGATGCTGCATCCATCGCCGCGTCGTCGTCGATCAGGTCAGGCCGGAACGCCGAAGACGGTGCCGGCGAGCCACGTGAACAGGAGGTCGAGGCCGTAGACGATCGCCATCATCACCACGACGAATCCGAGCACGACGAGCGTGTACTTCAGCAGCTCCTGGCGGGTCGGAGTGATGACCTTGCGGAGTTCTGCGAAGACCTGACGAACGAACAGGGCGATGCGAGCGAAGAAGTTGGGCTTCTTCGCGCCGGGTGCGCCGCTCGCTGCGACGACCTCGCCGTTCGGCTCATCCTGAACCATCGATGCCACCTGAATACCTTCCGTGTGCCAGCGCCGGCCGGCGTATGCCTGCTGCGCTGACGCGCAGGGCGGACAGGAATCGAACCTGCAACCTGCGGTTTTGGAGACCGCTGCTCTGCCAATTGAGCTACCGCCCTAGAGATCTTGCGACCTCGGGTGAAAACCCGCACTCCTCCACGTGGCCCGCGGGCACGGCGAAAGAATGCAGACTTCGACTGCACTGCAAGTGTACGGCATGCCCCGAGGAGGGTCGAACCGACCCAGCACCCCTGGATGGCTCCGTGCACGCCCGCCGGACGCGAGCGCGTCGGACCGGAAGCATCATTCCGGCTCCGACCCGCCCTGCCGCTCGTCGAGCGAGCGAAGCGAGACGAAACGAGTCAGGCGCCGACGCGGATGAGCTTCTTGTTGACGAACTCGTCGGCGGCGAGGAGCCCCATCTCACGCGACGTGCCGGAGCGCTTGACGCCACCGAACGGCAGCGCGGGCTCGTCGGCGAGGACGACGTTGACGTAGACCATGCCGGCGTCGATCTTGTCGGCGACGCGGGCGGCCTGCTCCTCGTCGGTCGTGAAGACGTACGAGCCGAGCCCGAAGGGCGTGTCGTTCGCGACGGCGACGGCTTCGTCCTCGCCCGAGACCTTGTAGACGACCCCGACCGGCCCGAAGAACTCCTCGCGGTACGCGTCCATGTCGCTCGTGACGTCGGTGATCACCGTGCCCGGATAGAACGCGCCGTCGCGCGTGCCTCCGGTCACGAGGGTCGCACCCTGCGCGACGGCCTTGTCGACCTGCTCGGCGAGTCGCTCGGCCGCGACGAGCGACGAGAGTGGGCCGAGGACGGTGTCGGAGGCGTTCGGGTCGCCGACCGTGGCACCGGCCATGCGCGCCGTGAACTTCTCGAGGAACGCGTCGTAGAGGTCGTCGACCACGATGAACCGCTTCGCGGCGTTGCACGACTGGCCTGTGTTGTCCAGGCGCGCTTCGACCGCCGAGTCCACCGCCGCGTCGAGGTCGTCGGTCGACAGGAGGATGAACGGATCCGATCCCCCGAGCTCGAGAGCGACCTTCTTGAGGTTGCGGCCCGCGATCTCGGCGACCGCCGCACCCGCACGCTCCGAGCCGGTCACCGAGACGCCGTGCACGCGCGGGTCGGCGATGATCGCGGCTGCCTGGTCGTTGGTCGCGTACACGTTGACGTACGCTCCGGCGGGGAGTCCGGCATCCTGATACAGCTTGTCGATCGCCGCCGCCGACTCGGGGCACTGCGGCGCGTGCTTGAGGATGATCGTGTTGCCGATCACGAGGTTCGGCGCGGCGAACCGGGCGACCTGGTAGTACGGGAAGTTCCACGGCATGATGCCCAGGAGCACGCCGATGGGGCTGCGACGGATGACGGCCGTGCCGTCGCCGTCGATCTCGAGCGGCTGGTCGCCCGTGATCTTCTCTGCCTGGTCGGCGTAGTACTCCGTGATGTCGGCCGCGAAGTCGACCTCGCCGAGCGCGGCGGCGAGGGGCTTGCCCATCTCGCGCACGATGATCGCGGCGAGTTCGTCACGACGCTCGCGGTGGAGCTCGGCCACGCGGCGGATGCCGGCGGCACGGTCCGCCACGGGCAGCGCCCGCCACTCTCGGTAGGCGGCGTCCGCCGACGCGACGGCGGCCTCCACCTCGGCATCGGTCAGCGTCGGGTAGGTGGCCAGGGTCTCGCCGGTGGCCGGGTTGACGACGGCGTATTCGCTCATTTGCGGTGCTTCCGTTTCAATGTCGAGGGTTCGGGGTCGTGGGTTCAGTCTGTCAGCGTCGGGTTCGGCGCAGGCTCTCGGGCGCATCGAGCGAGAGCGTCTCGCCGCGGAAGTAGGCGGGGCGCTTGATCGCCTGCCAGACCATGATCACGAGGCCGAGCCCGATGATGCCGACGCCGAGCACGAACACGCTGCCGACGCCGAACCACTCCGTGCCGCTGCCGTAATCGGGATCGAGGCTCTCGACGAGCGTGATCACGAAGAGCGCGAGCAGGATGACGCCGCCGACGAGCGGGAAGAGCAGCGTGAAGAAGAAGCTCCGCGCCGAGTCCATCCACTGCTTGCGGAAGTACCAGACGCACGCGAACGCCGTGATGCCGTAGTAGAAGCAGATCATCATGCCGAGCGTAGTGATGGTGTCCCACAGGACGTTCTCGTTCACGAAGCGCATGACGGCGTAGAACACGGATGCCACGATGGCCGACACGATCGTCGCGTAGCCGGGGGTGAAGAACCGCGGCGACACCTTCGCGAACGCGGGTGGGAGAGCACCGTAGTGCCCCATCGCGAGCAGAGTGCGTGCGGGGCCGACGAACGTCGACTGCAGCGACGAGGCCGAGCTGGTCAGCACCGCCAACGAGACGAGGAAGGCGAGCGGACCGAGGATCGGACCGGACAGGTAGAAGAACACGTTCGCCTGGATCCCCTCGTTGCCGAGGCCCAGATCCTCCGTGCCGGTGCCGGCGTAGGCGAGGAGCGACACCGAGATGAGCAGGTAGAGCACGACGATCGTGATGACCGTGATCGTGGCGGCGCGTCCGGGCGTCTTCTCGGGATCCTTCGTCTCCTCGTTCATCGTCAGGGTCACGTCCCAGCCCCAGAAGATGAAGATCGAGAGGGAGAGGCCTGCGACGACGGCCGTGAAGGACCCCACGGCGAACGGGTTGAACCACGACAGCTCGGGCATCGAGCCGTCGAAGGCGTTGCCCTGGGCGACGTGCGCGAAGGCGGCGATCGAGAAGACCAGCAGCACGAGCACCTGGAAGGTCACCAGCACGTACTGGAGCTTCTGCGTCGTCTGCATGTCGCGGTACGACACCAGCGTCGCACCCAGCATGAAGAGCAGACAGACGCCGACATTGATGAACGGGTTGAAAGCGAGCTCCGCGATCGTGCCGGGGCTCCCCGCGATCTGGTCGATGAGGAGGAAGAGGAACTCCACCGCGATGCCGGCGAGGTTCGAGAGCACGAGGATCGTCGCAGCGATGAGCCCCCAGCCGGCCATCCAGCCCACCCACGGGCCGAACGCGCGCGCCGCCCACGTGAACGATGTGCCGGAGTCGGGCATCTTGCGATTCAGTTCGCGGTAGCCGAAGGCGACGAGCAGCATCGGGATGAAGCCGATGAGGATGATCGCCGGTACTTGGAATCCGACCTCCGACACGGTCGGCCCGAGGGCTGCCGTCAGCGTGTAGGCGGGTGCGATGCACGAGATGCCGATGACGACGGCGCCGATGAGTCCGACCGTGCCGGCACTCAGGCCCTTCTTCGAGAGGCCCCCGGCCTCGCCATCGGACAGTGGTGCGAGGGGAGCTTCGGGTGCGCTCATCGCTGGTCCTCCTTCGCGGCGCGCGTGCGGGGCACGACGATCATGGGTACGGGCAGCTCGTGCAGCATCTTGGCCGCGGTCGAGCCGAGGAACAGGCGCCGCGGCTGAGCGAGGCGGCTCGAGCCGACGATCGCGAGTTCGCCCGGCTCCCAGCTGAGGTGCGCGACGGCGTCCTCGATGCTGTCACCGGCAGCCGAGACGACGTCCGCATCGATGTGGTCGGGCAGGCCGTCCTTCGCCTGCGTGAGGACGCGGTCCGTGTGGGCCTCGCCCGCGATGCGGATGACGCCCGTGTCGACGCTCGCAGGAAGATCGACGCTCACGAGCGACAGCAGACGCAGCTCCGCGCCCGTCGCGGTCGCCAGCGCGATGGCCTCGTCCATCAGCACGTCGGCGCCGGGACGAGTGCCGATCGCGGCGGTGATGCGCGTGACCCCGACGGCGGGGTCGACATGGCGCGACCCTTCGGGGGCGAGCACGACGGGAACCTCCGACGAGTGCAGCAGCTCGGTCGCGACCGTGCCGAGGCGATGGCGGCCGCGCAGGCCGCCGTTGGCCGCGCCCACGACGATGTGCGACGCCTCGAGCTCCTTGGCCGCCGTCTGGAGCCCCTCGGCGAACGACTCGCCGTAGCGCACGTGCGTCTCGCGGGAGACGGATGCCGGAAGGCGGTCGGATGCCTCGCCCAGCCACTCGGCCGCTTGGCCGCGCAGGTACTGCTCATATCCCGAGTCGAGAGGGGTGATGACGCTCCGGTCGGCCGCCGGCAGGACGACCACGAGATCGATCGCCGCGTCGGCGGCGGCCGCGAGACGCGCGCCGAGTGCGACCGCGTCGGCCCCGGCATCCGTCGCCGTGTATCCCACCACGATCCGACCGCTCACGCGCGGGCCTCCTCGATGATCTGGGATGCGACGAGCCGCCCCATGCGGATCGCGCCGTCCACGTGCTGGTATCCGGCACCCGCCATGTCGCTGCAGGCGAAGTGGATGCGTCCGACAGGCGTGCGCAGGTCGGCGCCGTAGCGATGGAGTCCACCGAGGTCGAAGCTCGCGGCATAAGCGCCGCGCGTCCACTGCTCGGCGCCCCAGTCGCTCTCGAAGTACACGATCGGACTCTTCGCCTCCTCGCCGTAATAGTGCGACAGCGACTCGAGGATGCGCGCCTTGCGCTCCTCGGGCGACACGCGGAAGAGGTCGTCGGCGTTGCGGTCCGAGACGAAGCCCACGAGCGTCCCGCGCTCGTCGCCATGGTTGGTGTTGTCGTACGCCTCGTGCGACAGCTCGTACGGGCTGAATGCGGTGCCCGACAACCCCTGCTCCCGCCAGAACGGGCGGTCGTAGACGGCGTGGACCTTGATGACGAAGCCCATCGAGATGTGCTGATGGAGCTGCTGCTTGAGGCGCGGCAGCGGCGGGTCGAACTCGATCCACGGGTAGAGGATCGGTGCGTGCGCGAGGATCACGTAGCGGCCGCGCACCGTCAGGCCGTTGTCGGTGACGACCGCGACACCGTCGTCGGTGGTGTGCACCTCGTTGACGGGCTGATCGAGGATGACGTCGTCGCCGAGGCGCTCGGCGAGCAGGAGCGGCACCTGCTGCAGGCCGCCGACCACGCGCTCGTCGAGGATGTAGTCCGCATCGACGAGGTGGGTGAAGCTCCCGGCGCTCGCCGCCATGAGCAGCGCCTGCAGGGCCGAGAACGCGTACGCGGGCTTGGTCAGCATCGCGCCGGCGATGAAGAGGGCGATGTTGTCGCGCGCCTCCTGGTCGTCGGTCTGCTCGGCGATCCACGCCTCGAACGAGATGCGGTCGAGCGCCTCGGCGTCGGGATGCTCCCACGGCTTGTCGGGATCGATCTCGGCGACGAGGGCGTCAAGGATCTCGATCAGCCGCTCGATCTCGGCCTCGGTCTCGGGCCCGGTCGGGAAGATGTCGCCCGTGAAGCGTGTGAGCTGCCCGTCTGCGTTGACGTACACCGAGTCGCCCTCGCGATAGCGGCTGAACGTCTCGAGACCGAGCTCCTCGACGGTCTCCTTGAGTGCTTCTTGATCGGGCGAGATCCACTGGCCACCGATCTCGAGCATCGCGCCGTCGATGACGTCGGTCCACAGGCGCCCGCCCACGCGGTCGCGCGCTTCGAGCACGACGACGGAGAGACCGGCCTTCTTCAGGTCGTTCGCAGCGGTGAGGCCCGCGGCCCCCGCTCCGATCACGATGACATCCCGGGTGATCTCGCTCATGTGGACTCCTTCGTCTTGCTCTTGCGCGCGGTGCGCGGTCGCTCATCTCGAGCGCGGGTCGGTGCCGCGGTCCGCGGCGTCGGCGATCAGGCGGCGGCGAGCGCGGCAGCCACGACGTCCAGACCCTCGTGGAGCAGGGCGTCGGGGATCGACAGGGGCGGCAGGAACCGGATGACGTTGCCGTACGTTCCGCACGTGAGCACGATGACGCCCTCGGCGATGCACGCCTTCGCAACTGCGGCGGTCAGCGCGGCATCCGGCTCTCCCGTCGCAGGGTCCACGAACTCGGCGGCGATCATCGCACCGTGGCCGCGGACATCGCCGATGCGGGGATCCTGGAGACCGGCGAGGCGACTCTTGAGGATCGCCTCGACCTCGCGTGCGCGGCCCAGGAGGTCCTCCGTCTCGAAGGCCTCGATCGCGGCGAGCGCTGCGGCGCACGCGACGGGATTGCCGCCGTAGGTGCCGCCGAGGCCGCCCGCGTGCGAAGCGTCCATGATCTCGGCCCGGCCCGTCACGGCGGCGAGGGGCATGCCGCCCGCAATGCCCTTCGCCGTCGTGATCAGGTCGGGAGTGATCCCGAACAGGTCGCTCGCGAACATCTCCCCCGTGCGAGCGAACCCGGTCTGGATCTCGTCGGCGATGAACACCACGTTGTTCGCGGTGCACCACTCGACGAGGGCCGGCAGGAACCCCTCCGCCGGCACGATGAAGCCACCCTCGCCCTGGATCGGCTCGATGATGACGGCGGCGAGGTTGTCGGCGCCGACCTGCTTCTCGATGACCGAGATCGCCTTCTTCGCCGCCTCGGGGCCGGTGAGGCCGTCGCGGTACGGGTACGACAGCGGGGCACGGTAGATCTCGGACGCGAAGGGACCGAAGCCGCTCTTGTACGGCATCGCCTTCGCGGTCAATGCCATCGTGAGGTTCGTGCGGCCGTGGTAGCCGTGATCGAACGCGACGACCGCCTGCTTCTTCGTGTACTTACGGGCGATCTTGATCGCGTTCTCGACGGCTTCGGCGCCGGAGTTGAACAGGGCGCTCTTCTTGACGTGGTCGCCGGGTGTCACACGGTTGAGGGCTTCGGCGACGCCCACGTAGGACTCGTACGGCGAGATCATGAAGCACGTGTGCGTGAACTGCGCGACCTGCGCCTGCACGGCTGCGACGACCTTCGGGTGCGCGTTGCCGAGCGTCGTGACGGCGATGCCGGAGCCGAGGTCGATGAGTGAGTTGCCGTCGGCATCCAGGATCACTCCGCCGCCCGCTGCGACCGCCTCGATCGGCGCCGTGTGACCGACCCCCGCAGCGACGGCCGCGGCCTTGCGGTCGAGCAGCTGCTGCGAGCGAGGGCCGGGGATGCTCGTGACGAGCCGGCGCTCCTGCGGAAGGGAGGGGCCGCCGAGGGGGGTGGTGACGGTGTCGATCGTGCTCATGCTCGGGAGCGTATTTCTCGCGGCGAGGTGGCCGCACCCGCCTGGGCGTACATTCTGGATACCCTGCTGTACAGCTCGTACACGCCTGAGGAGAGACGATGGATGCCGCGGCCGACACCCCCACGCTGCGCGCGCTGCTCGCGCGGCGCGATCTGCACCTTCGGCTCGACGACTCCTCGCTGAGCCCCGGCGCGCTCGATCAGGCCGTGCGATGGGTGCACTCGAGTGATCTCGCCGATCCGACCCCGTTCCTCTCGGAAGGGCTGGTGCTGCTCACCACCGGGACGCAGTTCCAGGGCGACTCGCCCGTGCCGTACCTCGAGTACGTGCAGCGGCTGTCGGCACGCGGCGTCGTCGGCCTGGGGTTCGGCACCGAGGTCGTGCGCGACGGGATCCCGCCCGAACTCGCCGCGGCTTGTCGAGATGGGGGCATCCCGCTCTTCGAAGTGCCCTACCGCACCCCCTTCATCGCCGTTGCGCGCGCCGGTGCCGAGGCGATCGCCGCCCAGGCGTACGCCCGACGCAGCTGGGCTCTCGCGGCCCAGCGGGCGATTGCGCTCGCGGCCCTCCGCCCCGACGGCCTGGGGGCGACGCTCGCGGAGCTCGCGCGCCAGCTCGACACGTGGGTGGGGCTGTTCGACGCCGCGGGCGAGCTCGTCCGCGAGCATCCGTCCGGCGCGCTCGACGCCGCCACGGGCGAAGGTCTGCACGACGAGGTCGGCGGCGTGCTGCGTCGCGGAGCGCGGGCCGGATCCGCTCTCCGGATCGGCGCGACGCCGTTCTCGCTCCAGACGCTCGGACGCGGCGGGCACCTGCGGGGTGTCATCGCGATGGCGACGGGCGACCTCGATCAGGAGGGCCGCGGCGTCGTCACCTCCGTCATCGCCATGGCCGGTCTCGCTCTCGAGCAGCAGCAGGGGCTCGCGCGCGCTCGAGCGGCGCTGCGCGCCGGACTCGTGCAGTCTCTCCTGACCGACGAGCCGTCGCTCGTCCGTCGGATCGTGCGGGATCTGTGGGGCCCGCTGCCCGCAACGCCGATCGTGGTCGCGGTGACGGAGGCCGCGGCATCCCGCATCGACGCCCTCGCCGAGCTGCTGGAACTGCGCGTCGACGAGCGACGCGGTTCCCTCTTCTTCGGGCGCGGCGACGACGGCCTCGTGCTGGTGACGTCCGCCGCCGATCGTCAGATCCTCGCCGAGATCGCGGAGCGGTTCGAGACGCGGATCGGGGTCTCGGACCCGACCGGCTACGACGGCTTCGCGGCAGCCGCCCAGCAGGCGTGCACGGCGCGCGAGCGCGGTGGAGCGGGCGTGACCGACTTCGCCTCGGTCGCGGGCGCGGGGGTGCTGTCGGCGCTGTCGACCGAGGCCCGGTCGCTCGCTCTCGCCGAACTCGCGCCGCTCAGTTCGCACGATGCCGCAGAGGGCACGCACCTGCTCGACACCCTGAGGGCCTGGCTCGACAACGACTGCAGCCACGAGGCATCCGCCCGCGCCCTCGGGGTGCACCGTCACACGGTCCGCACGCGCCTCGCGCTCGCGGAGCGCCTCCTGGGTCGCGACCTGTCGTCGTTCGCCGTGCGAGCGGAGCTGTGGGCGGCGTTCCGAGCCCTCGACTGACGAGCTGTGATCACCGAGCCGTCGGGAATGGCCGAATCCGCGGCGAACTTCCGACACTCTGCGACGGCTCGGCATCGGATGACCCGGGAGGATGGGGGCATGACTGTGCGCAACGGTGACGTGTCGTGGTGGTGGCGTGACCTCGGTGGCGTCCCCGAGCCGCGCGACGCGCTGGCCGGCGACACCGACGTCGACGTCGCGATCGTCGGCGGCGGCTACACGGGGCTGTGGACGGCGTACTACCTCAAGATGCTGCAGCCCGATCTGCGGGTCGCTGTGCTCGAGCAGCGGTTCGCCGGGTTCGGCGCCTCGGGGCGCAACGGCGGCTGGCTCACGAACTCGGTCACGGGCGGGCGCGAACGATACGGCCGCGACGGCGGTGCGCGCCAGCAGAAGGCGCTGAACGAATCCGTCGACGAGGTCATCGCGGTCGCCGCCCGCGAGGGCATCGATGCCGACATCGTCAAGGGCGGCGAGTTCGAGGTCGCGCGGACGCCGGCGCAGCTCGCACGGCTGAAGGTCGCCGCGGCGCACGAGCGTGCGTGGCCGCACACCGATGTGGAGGAGATGGATGCCGGGGCCGCGGCATCCCGCATCTCGATCGACGGTGTGCTCGGGGGGATCTGGCATCCGCACTGTGCGCGGGTGCATCCCGCGAAGCTCGCCCGGGGCCTCGCGGCGACGGTCGAGCGCCTGGGCGTGCCGATCTTCGAGCAGACCCGCGTCGTGCGCATCGAGCCCGGTCGCGCCGTCACCGAGCGCGGCATCGTGCGCGCGGCACATGTCATCCGCGCGACGGAGGGCTTCACCGCCGACCTCCACGGCGAGCACCGTACGTGGCTGCCGATGAACTCGTCGATGATCGTGACGGACCCGCTCCCCGCGTCGACGTGGGCCACGATCGGATGGGAGGGCCGCGAGACCCTCGGTGACTTCGCGCACGTGTACATGTACGCGCAGCGCACGGCCGACGACCGCATCGCGTTCGGCGGGCGGGGCGTGCCCTACCGCTACGGCTCGCGGGTCGACACCGACGGGGCGACCCAGCCGCGCACGATCGCCTCGCTCGCGGCGCTGCTGCGCGACTTCTTCCCCGCCGCGGCCGACGTGCCGATCGCGCACGCGTGGGCGGGCGTCCTCGGCGTCCCGCGCGACTGGGCCGCCACCGTCGGCCACGACCGCGCGACGGGACTCGGCTGGGCGGGCGGCTACGTCGGCACGGGTGTGACGGCGACGAACCTCGCCGGCCGTACGCTCGCCGACCTCGTGCTCGGCCGCGACACCGACCTCGTGCGTCTGCCCTGGGTCGATCACCGCGCGAAGCGCTGGGAGGTCGAGCCGCTGCGGTGGCTCGCCGTCAACGCGATCTACACCGCGTACCGCGCGGCGGATCGGGCCGAGGCATCCGGATCCGCTGACCGCACGTCGATCTTCGCCAAGGGAGCCGACCTCATCGCAGGCAGATAGTCGCCCGCCGCTTCCCGGCTCGCGGTTCGACACACTTCGTGTCGAACCGCGCCGGAATCACGCCGAGGTATGCACCTGGTATACAGGGTGCGTGACCGACAGCCGTGCGGATGTACGAATCCGATCCGACTATCCAGAGCCGCTGTGGCTTCAGGCTGTCGAGCTGATCTCGGGCGAGATCGATAGCGGGGCGCTGCGCCCCGGCACCCGTCTTCCCCCCGAGCGCGAATTGTGCCAGCAACTGGGGATGTCGCGGGTGACGCTGCGCAAGGCGCTCACGCACCTCGTCGACCACGGCGTGCTGCGATCGTCGCACGGGCGCGGGTGGTATGTCGCGAGCCCGCACCCCACCTCCTCGAGCGGTTCGCCGGTCGCGAAGGACTGGCCGAACAGCCTCGAGTCCTTCAGCGAGACAGCCGCGCGGATGGGCCTGCCCGCGACGTCGCGGGTGCTTCGCGCCGACGTGCTGGCGGCAACAATCGATGAGGGGGAAGAACTGCAGGTGGCGCCGGGCACGCCGTTGTTCCATCTCGATCGCGTTCGGTTGCTGGGCGGTGTGCCGATCGCCGTCGATCGCGACACGATTCCGGCTGCTCTCGTGCCGGGGCACGACTCCGTCGACTTCGCTACCGACTCGCTCTACCGTCTGCTCACGGTAAGCGGCGTCACCCCGGCACGAGCCGACAGCACGGTCGAGGCGAAGTCGGCGAGCGACGACATCGCCGGCCATCTCGATCTCGAGCCGGGCAAGCCTATCCTCGTCCTCACCCAATTGGTGGTCGACGTCGACGAGCGTCCCGTCCTGAGGTCGATCATCCAGTACTCCGGCGACCGCTACCGCCTGCGGACGCAGTTCGCCCGCCCCGCATCAAGAAACCACCGCTGACCAGGTCGTTTGGGACGCTCAATCTCCCGTCGCGACCTTGGTGTCGTCGTTGTGGAACACGAACTCCTCGATCTCGATCCCTCGACGCCTCGCCACGCCCTCGGCAAGGCCCTGGAGCACACCCGCCTCGATGATCGCGCGTTGCGCCGCGGGGCGCTCGGGCACGCGTAGGACGTGCAAATTCGGGCGGTGAGCGACCACCTCGCTCGTGACGAGCACCACGCGATGCCCGGCATCGAGGAGGGTCGCGGCGAGGCTCAGCTCTCGCCTGTCGCCGAGGATGACATGCACACCGCCGCCGGCGGACTCCATCGCCCCGTGCAGATACTGACGCGTGCCCATCGCGGTCGCGGGCACGCGCGCGACTTCCCGCAGGAGCAGCGCCCCGGCCTCAGCCGAGCCTGACGCCGGACCCGACCCGATGACATCGGCCCAAGAGGCACCCTCGAAGGCGTTCAGGGCATCGGCTACCGACGTGGTGAGTCCGTCGACGACGGCCTCGAACTCGTCGGCGAGCGTGATCCACCCCGCGTCGATCCCTCGCCCGTTCCAGGCATCCGCCACCATCCCCAGCACGGCCGTGGTCGCGGTGTAGCCGATCGTCGACGCGTAACTGTCGGGAATGCTGCCGAGGGCCATCGTTCGAGGGCCGACGAGGTCGGCGATCGGCGACGACGCCATGTTGACGACGGCATCCCGGAGCGACTCATCGACCGATCGCAGCGCCGCGAGCGTCTCGGAACTGCGTCCGCTCTGCGAGATGCCGATGACCCGATGGTGGCTGGGCGGGAACGGCAGCGGCGCGTCACCCGACCCGAGTCGCCATGCGAGGATGCCGCGCTCGCGCAACGCCCAGACGGGCGCACATGCGGCGGCGAGACTCGCGCCGATCCCGACGAGGATAGGGCCGGGCCCGTCTTCGTCGTCGGAATCCGGAATCGCGAGCTCGCCGAGCGCGATTCGCTGAGAGAAGACGGCGATTAGCTCGCGCAGGCGCTCGGCCTGGTCACGACGCGCGTCAGCGAAGGGGATGTACTCGGGAGGCGCTGCGTTCGCCCGACCGCCGCTGCCGATCCCGCTCACGGCAGTGTCCGCGCGGTGGGATCCCAATCGGCGTCCACGGGGGCGATGACGGGCGCCTTGCTCGACAGCGCGAGCGTGGCCCCGGTCTCGATCGACTCCTCGATCGCGAGCAGCGCGTCGAGGACGTGGTAGGCGAGCTCACCGCTCGCGCGCGGCTGCACGCCGTCGCGGATCGCCCGCGCCATCTCGAGCACTCCTACTCCCCGAACGCGCGGAGCTCCCGGCGGCGGGAACTCCTGCCAGGGAGTTCCGCGCTCACCGGCAGCGAGCACACGGGTCGGCCCGTCGAATCCCGAGACGGGCACCTCGAGCACCCCGCGGTCGCCGGTGATTTCGAACAGCTGTCGCTCGACGGGCGAGTCGAAGCTGTAGATCGACGTTCCAACCACCCCCGAGCGGAAGGTCGTGAGGACGCTCACATGCGTCCAGATCTCGACAGGAAATCGCATGCCGGCGTCGGGTCCGGAGGCGACGACGCGCTCCTCCCGTTCGCGGTGGCCGACGGCGTGCACCTCGGCAATCGGTCCGAGCAGCTGCACGAGAGTCGTCAGATAGTAGGGCCCGATGTCGAAGAGCGGCCCTCCGCCTCGCGCGAACAGGAACTGCGGGCGCGGGTGCCACGAGTCCGGCCCGGGACCCTGCATGAGCGTGAGCACCGTCTGGGGAGTGCCGATCATGCCGTCCGAGAGCAGCCGGTGCGAGTGCTGGATGGCTTCACCCAGGATCGTGTCGGGCGCGTTGCCGACCAGCACCCCGGCCGCACGAGCGGCGTCGAGGAGGGCGCGCGCCTCGGCACGCAAGAGCGCCATCGGCTTCTCGGCCCAGACGTGCTTGCCGGCAGCCACGGCCGCCATCCCGACCTCGGCATGCGCGGCGGGGATCGTGAGGTTCACGACGAGCTCGACCTCGGGCCGCGCGAGCAGATCGTCGACCGTGTCGGCGAGGGACACTCCATACCGCTGTGCCTGTACCGCGGCGCGCTCGCGGTCGAGGTCGGCGATTGCGACGACGGTGACATCGGCGTACGACGTCAGGCTTCGCAGGTACTCGTCCGAGATGTTTCCGGCGCCGATCACGCCGACGCCCACCGCTGCACTCATGCCGGCACCAGCCCCGTCGAGTCCAGTTCCCTGAAGTAGCGTGCATTGCGCTCGAGCACGGGGAACACGTCACCCTCGTCGACCACGATCTCGACGACCGGGTGGTCGATGATGCCCCGGGCGACAGCCAGCACCTCGTCGAGGCGCCCAGTGATGTCTGTGCCCGCGAAGGGTGGGTCTCCGGGATCGGGGGGCTCGTTCTTCACGTGGAGATACCGCACGCGCTCACGCAATCGCGGGATGAGCTCGAACACGTCGGCTCCGCCGATGCTCGCCCAGAACGTGTCGAGCTCGAGCACGACCTCGGGCTCCAGCAGTTCGACGAGTCGCTCGTACACCGGCTTCCCATCGACCGTCTGCGCGAACTCGAACTCGTGATTGTGATACCCGACACGCATCCCGCCCTCGGCGGCGGACGAGGCCGCCGCGTTGATCCCCGCGGCGAGGCGCTGCACCCCGGCCGCGTCACGGATACCGTCGGGTTCGGTCCACGGCACGAGGAGCGTGTGGATGCCGAGAGCCGCCGCGGCATCGAGCACACGGGTGCGGTCGGCCACGAGGAGTGGCGCGTGCGCCGTCTCGAGGCGCAGGCCCGCATTGGCGGCAGCTCGACGCAGCCCGTCCGTGTCGCTCAGGATGTCGTATGGCTCGGCGTGGGTGAATCCCATGCTTGCCAGGCGCTCGAGCGTGCGCGGAAGGTCGTCGGGGCCGATGTGGTCCTTGACGCTGTAGAGCTGGACCCCCAGCGAAGCGGTCATGTCTGTCTCCCCGAATATCAGGTCAGCTGCACGAGCCGCGTGAAAGCGGCGTCGAGCTCGGCGTTGCGCTCGGGGCGTTCCGGCAGAGCGTCGTGGTAAGCCATGACCTCTCGGGCACCCTGCGCGAATGACATCTGCGGCGCGAATCCCGGAACGAGCCGCTGGAGCTTGGAGGTATCGAAGAGCATCGTGTGGCGGAAGTCGTGATCGAGCACGTCGGCCCACCCCGGGTAAACGGCGCCGATCGTCTCGCTCGATCGGTGCACGAGCTTCGGGTCGCGCACACCTGCGGCCGTTGCGAGGGTGAGATGGATCTGATCCCAGGTGAGGGCCTCGCCGCTCACGACGTTGACGGTCTCGCCGATCGCACGCGATTCGCCGAGGAGTGGCACGAACGCCCGCGCGAAGTCCGACGAGTGCATGAGAGTCCACAGCGATGTGCCGTCGCCGTGGACGACCACGGGCTCGCCCGACCGCCAGCGATCGATCGCCGTCCACCCGGGCAGAACCGGGATGACCGTGCGATCGTACGTGTGGAAGGGCCGGACGATCGTGAGGGGCAGTCCCTCCTCCCGATACGCGCGCTCGAGTTCGACCTCGCACGCGATCTTGTCGCGCGCGTAGCCGAAATGGGGCTGCGAGACCGGCGATGACTCGGTGATGGGGAGAAGCGGCACGGGCCGCGCGTACACCGAGCAGGTGCTGATGAACACGTACTGGCGGGCGATTGCGCCGAACAGCTCGGCGTGGCCTGCGATGTCACGGGGGGTGAAGCCGATCCAGTTCACGACGGCGTCATACTGCTCGCCGTCGACGGCCGCGCGAAGCGCGTCGAGGTCGCGCGCGTCGGCGGCGACATGACGCACGCCCGGCGCCAATGAGCGGCGCGGCTCGGATCGCGTGACCGCGGTCACCTCGATGCCGCGTGCGGCAGCCTCACGTGCGGCGGCCGAGCCGATCATGCCCGCGCCTCCCAAGAACAGCACCTTCATCGGGTCTCCTCCCGTGCGGTCGACAGCCCCGCGTTCACCAGATGGTCGCGGCTGGTCCTCAACGCGTCGAAGACGTCTCCTTCGAGGCGCTCGAGCTCGACGATGTGCCACCGCAGCGACGCGCCCGCCGTGAGCACGCCCGGCCAGTCGATGCGGCCTTCGCCGATCGGCACCATCACGTCGTCCTCGTACGACACCGCCGGGCCGTCTTTGATGTGGACGAACTCCGCGCGCGCTCCGAGCCGCCGGAGCACGTCGGCGGGCTCGGCGCCGCCCATCACCGTCCAGTACGCATCGAGCTCGACGACGACACGCGGGTCGAGCAGATCGAGCAGCACGTCGTACGCCTGCACGCCGTCCACAGTGTGCGCGAACTCGGCGAAGTGATTGTGGTAGGCGATGCGCATGCCGCGCGCCGCGGCGTTCTCCGCCGCGATGTTGACGCGCTCCACCCCGCGGGCGATCGAGGCGACGTCATCGAACTCTTCGCGCTCCATGCTCCACACGAGGGTCTGGGCGCCGAGCGCCTCCGCCTCGTCGAGTAGCCGATCGGCCTCGGCCCCGGCGGGGAACGGCGTGTGCGCACTCGTCAGAGCGAGCCCGGCGCCGGCGAGGGCGTCGCGCACGCGCGCCGGCCCGTAGTGCTCGACGATGCCGTACGTCTCGACGCCGAGGAATCCGAGGTCGGCGACGCGGGCGAGAGTGCCCTCGAGATCGCACAGTGCGGGCTCGAGCACCGAGTACGCCATGACGGCGAGGGGTGCGGTCATCGCGCTTCTCCGGCCCACTGCACGGACTGGCGCGCGAGGGTGCGGAACGACGGCTCGCCCCACGCCCGCATGTCGTGCCCGAGCGCAAGGTACACGACGCGACCCGCACCGACCTCTCGCGTGTAGAGCACGGGGATGACGACGCCGTCCGCGCGGTGCCGCTGTGCGAGGATCTGCACGTCGTCGTCGGCGAGCTCGAACTCGTAGTACTCGTCGAAGAGCTCGAAATCGGTCACGCCGCGCGTGATGGGGTGGTCGGCGACGATCTCGATCGTGTGCCGGCCCTCGTGATGGCCCGGCCCGTGCGAGAGGTAGCGGTTGCCCAGGGTCGCGAAGTGCGCAGACCATTCCGGGTCGAGTGCGCCGTCGACCATGCCCATGATGTTGGCGCCGTGGACGGCGACGATTCCCTTGCCCCCGGCCACGGCATCGGCGAGCGCCCGCTGCTGGGCGGCGGGGAAGGGTCCGCCCGCCGTGTAGAGGAGGTAGACGTCGGCATCCGCGGTCTCGGCCCGCGGTTCGACGAAGCGATTGAGGCCCATGCCGCGTCGCGTGGCGAATCCCGCCTCGATGCCCAGCTGCTGGAAGACGGAGGCAGCCGAGAGGAGGTCGTGGTGGATGTCGTCGCCGGTCACGAGCACGAGTGCGCGGGAGGTCATGGTTTCCTTTCGCGAGGGATGAGCGGGGTGGCTGCCGTCGGCGGCCACCCCGCTCTGCCGATTACTTGGACTCGACCGGCACGAGGTTGATCGCCGTCACCGCGTTGGGGTTCGCGTTGGAGTACGGGTTGTCGGCATCCGGGAACCCGGTCACCTTCTCATCGCTCCAGTCGGCGTAGTAGCCCCAATAGAACATCGTGATGATCGGCAGGTTCTCGACCCAGATCGTCTGGAGCTGGTTGAAGATCTCCGTCCGCTCCTCGTCAGTCGCCGCCAGCGGGTAGGCCTCGAACAGCGCCTTCGCCTCGGGATCGTTGAAGCGCTCGATGTTGCGGAGCGTCTCGTTGTTCGTTCCCGTGGGCACGTAGTACTGCGGGTTCATGATGACGTCGTAGTACGAGAACGGGTCGGGCACGGAGTCGGTCGGGTAGCCCAGGGTGGCCTGGAAGTCGCCCTTCGCCGTGAGACCGTTGATGTCGCTCGGCTGGGTGCCGTTGATCGTCATCGTCATGCCGAGATCGGCCAGCTGCGACACCAGTGCCTGCGCGAACGCCGCGATGTCGGTGTAGGCCGACGGGAAGCTGACCGCGAACTCGATCTTCTTGCCGTCCTTCTGCCAGATCCCGTCGTCGCCGCGCGTGAAGCCGTCGGCCTCGAGCGTCGCGAACGCCTCTTCCTGGTCCTGGGTGAAGTTGACCCCCTGGTACTCGGGCGAGATGACCGACTCGAACGCCGGCATCGGCAGGCCGATGACGCTCGACGCGGCCTGCGAGTCGCGCGAGGCGGCCAGCTGGTCGCGGTCGACTCCGAGGCTGATCGCCTGGCGCACCGAGAGCTCGCTCAGGGGCCACGTCTCGAGGTTCGGGATGAGCCCGTCGATGCCGACCGTCGGCTGCCAGTAGTTGAAGTGCTCGTTCTTCGAGAGGAACGAGGCCTCGGCGTTCGGGATGTAGGTGCCCGCCCAGTCGATGTCACCCTGGACGAGGGCCGCCAGCTGCGCGGTGTTGTCCTTGTACGGGATGAACCGGAGGCCCTCGATCTGGGGCTTTCCGGCCTGCCAGTAGTCGGGGTTCTTCTTGAGCGTCACCAGCTGCGGGCTGAACGCCTCCAGCAGGAAGGCTCCGGTGCCGATCGGCTCCTTGTCTTCGTAGGTGGTCGGATCTTCGACCTTCGACCACACGTGCTCCGAGACGATCGGCAGCGCGACGATCTTGAAGAACGCCTGCCGCGACGGCTGATCGAACGTGAACACGACGGTGGAGTCGTCTTCCGCGGTCACGGACTCGAAGTCGAGGCCGCTGCGGTTGAGGGCGGGATCGGCCTTGACCAGCTCGTACGTGAACACGACGTCGTCAGCGGTGAAGGCCTCGCCGTCCGACCACTTCACGCCGTCCTGGAGGTGCACCGTGAAGGTCTTGCTGTCTTCGCTCCACTCCCACTCCTTCGCGAGCCACGGGGTGTCGTTGCCGATGTCGGAGAAGTTGATCTGCACGAGCGGCTCGTAGATGAACGAGCCCTTCGTGCCGCCGATCATGTTGAGCGCCGACGGGTCGGGCAGGAACGGGTTGAACACCTGGGTGAGCACGTCGGAGCCGTTGCCGACGTTGACCCACACCCCGTCCTCGGTGGTGTCGCCGGGCGAACAGGCGACGAGCGCGACCGAAGCCAGCGCCAGTGCTGCCGCGACGGCGCCGGTACGCGCAAGCAAGCGCTTTCCGGGCGTATTGATGTGCATGGATGTGCCTTTCTTGGAGGTGCGGTGATCGGTGAGACAGGAAGTGGTGCCGGTGCGTGAACCGCGGTCACGCGCCGCTCGGCGCGGAGACCTCCCTTCTGCCGGCACGCATCACGGCCGTCATGCCCGGCAGCGACGCGGCGTGCTCGCGATGCGACGCGGCCTCCTCGTCATCGCCGTACAGCCAGCAGCGCGCCCAATGGTCGCCTCCGAGTTCGAAGCGCGGCGGGGACTGCTCTGTGCAGCGCTTCACCGCGAAGGGGCAGCGCGGATGGAACCGGCAGCCCGAAGGGGGATCGATCAGACTCGGCGGCTGACCCGCATCCGCCATGCGCTCCGAATCGGAGGGGCGCGACGGGTCGGGTGCCGAATCGATCAGCAGACGTGTGTAAGGATGCGCGGCGCGCTGGGTTACCTCTTCCGAGGGGCCCGACTCGATGAGCTCGCCGGCGTACATCACCGCCGTCGACTCGGCGAAGTAGCGCGCCGAAGCGATGTCGTGGGTGACGTAGAGAAGTGCGACGTCGCGCTCGTCGGTGAGTCGTCGCAGCAGGTTCAGGATGCCGAGGCGGATCGACACGTCGAGGGCCGACACCGGCTCGTCGGCGAGGAACACCTCGGGATCGGCCGCGAGCGCGCGCGCGATCGAGACGCGCTGCAGCTGGCCGCCCGAGAGCTCGTGAGGGAACTTCTCGGTGTACTGCCGCGGCGGCACCAGGTTGACCTGCTCGAGCAGACCGTCGATGACCTCCTGCCGCTGGTCGCGAGAGAGACCCGGATGATGGATCTTCACGGCCCGCATGAGGGTGACGTTGATCCGCGCGACCGGATTGAACGAGCCGAACGGGTCTTGCAGGATGAGCTGCACGGCACGCACGTAGCGCCGGAACCGGCGCCCGCCGTGCACCTTGACGGCGACGCCGTCACGACGGATCTCGCCCGACGTGATGGGGTACAGCTGCGAGAGCAGGCGTGCCAGGGTCGACTTGCCCGACCCCGATTCTCCGACCAGCGCGGTGATGCGGCCGCGGTGCAGCGCGATCGACACGTCTTCCACCGCGTGGACGACGGGTCGCGGCCCGCGGCGCAGCCGGGCGCCGTGCACCGGGAAGTGCTTGGTCACATGAACCGCTTCGAGCACGGGCGCGTCGCCCGCGGCATCCGTCGTCGCGTCGTTGTTCGTGATCGCCATCAGACCGCCTCCACCACCCGCTCGGACGAATCCGAGGTCTCGTAAATCACGCAGCGCGCCTCGGTCGGCCGCATGCCGATCTCGACCGCGACCTTCGTGAGCGGCGGCATCGCGACGCGGCAGCGGTCCTGCACCAGCGGGCAGCGCGGTGCGAAAGCACAGCCGGATGGCAGCGCACGCAGATCGGGAGGCGATCCGGGGATGCCGGTGAGCTCGCGCCGCTCGCCGCCGAGCGTCGGGAACGACCCCAGCAGTCCTCGGCTGTAGGGGTGCGCCGGCCGGCGGTAGAACTCCTGCGCCTCGGCGATCTCGACGATGCGGCCCGCATACATCACCGCGATCGTGTCGGAAAGCTCGATGAGCAGTGACAGATCGTGCGTGATGAAGATCACGGCGAATCCGAGCCGATCCTTGAGCTCCATGATCTTCTCGACGATCTGCCGCTGGATCACGACGTCGAGCGCCGTCGTCGGCTCGTCCATCACGATCACCTCGGGGTCGAGCGCGAGGCCGATCGCGATCATCGCGCGCTGGCGCATGCCGCCCGACAGTTCGTGCGGGTACGCGTTCACGCGGTCTTCACGGATCCCGACGAGGTCGAGCAGCTCGATCACGCGGGCTTTACGGTCCGCTTCGGGCATGTCGGGCCGATGCGCTCGGAGCACGTCGTCGATCTGCTCCCCGATCTTCATGATCGGGTTCAAGGCGTTCATCGCCGACTGGAAGACGATCGAGAGCTCTTCCCAGCGGAAGCGTCGCAGCTCTTCTTCGCTGAGGCCGAGCACGTCGACGACCGTGCCGTCGGCCCGCGTGTAGAGCAACTGGCCCGCCGTGATCGATGCGGGCGGCTTGTGGAGCCGGGTGATCGCATACGCGAGCGTCGACTTGCCCGATCCGGACTCGCCCGCGATACCGATCACCTCGCCGCGGCGCAGAGAGAACGACACGTCGTTCACCGCGACGGTGCTGGCGTGCTCCGAGCCGTATTCGACCCGAAGGCCGCGCACTTCGAGCAGCACGTCGGAGCTCTCCTGCGTGAACGGCGCTGCCGCCCCGCGGATGACGCGGGTGCCGGGCGCCTTCTTGACGCGCGGCCGCTTGGCCATCGCGCGCTGCGCACGGCGTGTTCCGATGCCGGCCAGGCGCAGGCGGGGATTGATGAACTCGTCGATGCCGAAGTTCACGAGCGAGAGACCCGTTCCAAGCAGGGCGATCGCGAGCCCGGCGGGCACGAACCACCACCACGCTCCGCCGAGGAGCGCGTTGGACGTCTGCGCCCAGTAGAGGATCGTGCCCCACGAGTACTCGGTGACGTCGGCGAGACCGAGGAACGCGATGCCGGCCTGCGCGAGGATCGCGCCCGTCACGGTGCCGAGGAACGACGCGGCGATGATCGCGAGCTGGTTGGGCAGGATGTCGCGGAAGATGATCGCTGACGTGCGCTCGCCCGTCGCCCGCGCGGCCTCCACGAAGTCGCGTCGACGCAGCGACAGCGTCTGCGAGCGCAGCACGCGCGCCCCCCACGCCCACCCGGTGATCGCGATCACGAGCGTCACGCCGAGCGACCCGCTTCGCGGCAGATACGCGATCAGGATCACCGTGAGCGGAAGGCTCGGGATGACGAGGAAGATGTTGGCGAGCATCGACAGCAGGTCGTCGGTGACGCCGCCGAGGAAGCCGGCGGTGATGCCGACGAGGATCGACAGGAACACCGCGATGACCGCCGCGGCCACGCCGACGACGACCGAGATGCGTGCCCCCTCGAGCACCTGCGAGAAGACGTCCTGACCGGTCTGCGTCGTTCCGAACCAGTGCGCGGCGCTCGGCGGCTGGAGGTAGTCGTAGCTCACGGCCGCAGGGTCGTACGGGGCGATGTAGGGCCCGATGATAGCGAGCACGATGAAGAAGCTCGTGACGATCAGCCCGACGAGCGTGCCGCCGTGGCGGAAGGCCCGCATCCAGGCGAATCGGCTGCCGCGCGTGGGCCGGGCGGCGACGATCGCGTCGTCGGTCGAGATCTCGGCGATGGCCATCGGTCAGGCCTCCCTGGTACGCGGGTCGAGGAACACGTAGACGGTGTCGGCGACGAGGTTCGCGACGAGCACCACGAGGGTGATGATGAGGAACAGGCCCTGCATGAGCGGATAGTCCTGGGCCTGGGCGGCCTTGAAGAGGACCGAGCCGACTCCCGGGTAGTTAAAGACGATCTCGGTCACGATCGACCCGCCGACGACGAACCCGAGCGCCATCGCGAACGATGAGAACGACGGCAGCACGGCGTTGCGCGCGGCGTACGCGTACCGGATGCGGCCGCGGCTGAGCCCCTTCGCCTCGGCGAGGCGCACGTAGTCCTCACCCATCGTCGTGACCATCATGTTGCGCATGCCGAGCAGCCAGCCGCCCACGGACGCGACGACGATCGTGATCGCCGGCAGGATGCCGTGGTAGATCGCGCTCGAGATGAACGGCCAGTTGAAGCCGATCGTCGTGTCGATCGAATAGCCCCCCGACAGCGGGAACCAGTTCAGCGTGATCGCGAAGACGTAGACCATGATGATCGCGAACCAGAAGTACGGGATCGACGACAGGAAGTTCGTCACGGGCACGATCGAGTCGGTCCAGGTGCCACGGCGCCAGCCGACGATCATTCCCAGTCCCGTGCCGATCACGAAGCTGAGGATCGTGCAGATCGTCACGAGGGCGAGCGTCCAGCCGACGCTCGCGCTCAGCACGTCGCTCACCGGGGAGGGGTAATACGCGTACGAGATGCCGAAGTCGCCCGAGAAGATCCGGCCCCAGTAGTCGATGTACTGCTCCCACAGGGTCTTGTCGTCCTGCCCGAACAGCACCTTGAACGCGGCGATGGCTTCGGCGCTGAGCTTGCCCTGGAACTTGTTGATGAGCGCGGTGGCGGGGTCGCCCGGCATGAGCCTTGGGATCAGGAAATTGAGGCTGATGGCGGCCCACGCGGTGATGAGATAGAAGCCGAGACGGCGACCGAGCACGCGCACGGCTACACCTCCTTTTCGTGATGGGTGAGCCAGGCGGCGGCGCGAGCGAGGAGGGCTCGAACGGGTGGTTCGCCGAGCGGACGGGTGTCGTGCCCGAGCTGCACGTAGCAGACCCGCCCCGCGCCGTCTTCGCGCACGAGCACGACGGGTTCGCGGCCCGTCGCCGAGCGGCGCCACGCGATCGCGCGCGAGCCGGGAGCGACCTCGAGCGCGTAGTGCTCGTGGTCGACGTCGAAGTCGTGGATCCCCACCGTTATCGGGTGCGCATCGTCGAGCTCGACGAAGAACCGGCTCTCGTGCGGCGTCGGACCATGCGACGCGAACCGCGCACCGACGAGTACGGCGAGGCGATCGCCGGCCGACCCTTCGGGGGCGACGGCCGATGCGTGCAGCACGAGCAGCCCGCTCCCCGCGCGCACCGCGGCGACGAGGGCATCAACCCGTTCGTCGGTCAGCTCGGGCAGGGCCGTGTCGAGCACGAACAGATCAGGCGCGGGTGCGGCGAGGAACGCGGTGGTGCCGACACGGATCGTCGCGGCGATCCCGACCTCGGCGAGCAGCTGCGCCGTGGCATCGGCCACGCCGAACAGGTCTTCGTACACGTCGTCGCCGCCGACCACGATGGTCGCCCGCGTCGCCTCCAGGGCGGCACCCTCCCGCGCTCCGTCGCGCGTCAAGGTCGTGGTCATCGTGTGTCTCGCGTTCAGTAGGTGGAGCGCTGCTCGCCGGTCGGCGCCCAGAAGCCCTGGGCCAGACCGTCCAGAAGGGGGTTGTCGGTGAGGTCGAGGGGAAGAATCACGCGGCGCCGCGAACGGCTGCTCTCGTACGTGGCGAAGATGAGCTCGGCGCCCGCGAGGCCGCGGCGCGCCGAGAGCACGGGCTCGCGGCCCGTGTCGAGCGCGTCCACGAGGTCGGCGATGGCTTCGGCGGTCGCCGCAAAGATCGCCGGATCGATCCCGCGCTCCCAGGTCGAGGCATCCGTCGAGTGGGGGGTCGGGAACAGCTCGTCGTCGGCACCGAACCGCTGCACGAGGCAGCGGGACCCGCGGGATTCGATCCGCCCCGAGGTGCCCTGCACGATCAGCCCCGTGTTGTTCGCGAGGTTGAGCACGGGGGTCTGCGGCTCACGGCCGGTCATGACGACCGCGTTGATGTTCGACGGCCACTTGACCTGCGTGAGCGACGACGTCTCGGCGAAGGCGCCGTAGACGAAGCGATTGACCGTGACATCCACCTGGCCGATGACCCACTCGGGCGCCTCGTCACCGAGATAGAACAGGATCAGATCGAAGATGTGCGTTCCCCAGTCGGGGAGATTGGGGCAATAGCCCTCGATGCTGACGATGTCGCCGATCGCGCCCTCGACGATCCGGCTGCGCGCGAATCGGTGCACCGGCTCGAAGCGACGCTGCAGATTGAAGGTCAGCTGCACTCCCGCATCCTGAGCTTCAGCGACCATCGCGAGGGCGTCCCCGTACGACGTCGCGATCGGCTTCTCGGCGTGGATCGCGCGGGCACCGGCGGCGATCGCGGCACGCACGACGTCGAGCCGCACCGACGGAGGGGTGCAGACGCTCACGAACTCGGGCCGGAGCTCCTGCAGCATCGCGGTCGCGTCGTCGTACGCGGCGACGCCGTCGTACTCGCCGGCCAACTCGGCAGCGGCGCCCGCGATCGGATCGGCGATCGCGGCGAGCCGCACGCCGGCGACCGACGACCATCCCCGCGCGTGAACCCGGCCTTGAGAGCCCGCCGCGATCACGGCTGCGGTGCGTTCGGTCACGAGATCGGTTTCCTCAGGGGTGTCGGCGGGAGTTCGCGTGGTCAATGCCACTTGTTTACCACATAAGCCACATTAAGACACTTGGCCATCGCTGACAAGCCGGTAATATCACGATCTCGTGTTGCGCGAACCACTACATACCATTTGCCAACCAGCGCACTACACTGACCGGATCCGACTGCGGGGGCGTGTCCGTCTCTTCAGATCCGACCCTTCGACCAGAAAGAACCGCACGATGCGCATCAGCCAGGTTGTCGCTCCCCGCCTCTCGGCGATCGTCGAGGTGCCCGATCCCGTGCCCGGCCCGCACCAGGTGCTCGTCGAGGTGATCGCGTGCGGGGTGTGCACGTCCGACATCGACGTGTGGCGGCGAGGACCGGCCGACGGCGGCGCACCCGTGCGGCTCGGCCACGAGTTCGTCGGTCGCGTGCGTGCGGCGGGCTCGCTCTCGGGCAGGTTCGACGTCGGCGACATCGTGACGGGACTCGGCGGCGACGGATTCGCCGAGCTCGTACTGCTCGACGCCGACTCCGTGCTCCCCGTGCCCGCCGGCCTCGACCCGGTCTACGCGGTCGGCGAGCCGATGGCCGACCTCGAGGAGGCCCTCGCCCGCACCGATCCTCGCGTCGGCGACGACATCGCCGTGGTCGGACTCGGCTTCATGGGCTTGGGTATCCTGCAGCTCGCGAAGACGCGCGCGCCGGGCAGGCTCATCGGGGTCGACCCGAATCCCGCCGCGCGCGAACGCGCGCTCGCTCTCGGCGCGGATCTCGTGCTGCACCCCGACGAGGTCGACGCGGCTTTTCCGCAGTCACCGCTCGATCCGCGCCCCCGCATCGTGCTCGAAGTCACCGGTGTCACGGCCGGCCTCGAGACGGCCGGGAGCATCGTGCGGCCGTTCGGCACGCTCGGGGTGGTCGGCTATCACCACGAAGGCACGGCGCGGATGGACATGCGTCTCTGGTACAAAGCCGTCACCGTCGTCAACGGATTCTGCCCCGAGCGGCCGCGCCTGATCCGCGCGATGGGCGACGCGCTCGCCCTCCTCGCATCGCGCAGGGTGAGCTACGAGCCGCTCATCACCCACCGGTTCGGTCTCGAGGGCGTCGACGCCGCGTACGAGCTCATGGACGCCCGCGACCCGGCGCTCGTGAAGTCGGTCATCATGCCCTGATCGGGGCACCGATGCATGTCAGCGCGGTGCGTGAGCCTCCAAGAACTCGTACACGTCGGTCGTGTCGACGCCCGGGAACGACCCCGTGGGCAGTGTCGCGAGGAGCGTGCGCGGCGTGCGCACGTTCGGCCACGAGTTCTCGCGCCACGCGGCCTCGAGATCGGCGGGAGCGCGCCGGCAGCACACCTCGACGGAGTGCTTCGACACGCCTCGGTTCGTCGTGTCGCGGCCGAGGAACCACTTCGTGTCGTCGAACCGCACGCCGACCGAGACGGAGTGGGCGCCTTCGCTGGACGCCTCGACCCGAGCGGTGCACCAGTAGGTGCCGTTGCCCGTGTCGGTGTACTGGTAGTACGGGTTGAACTTGTCGTCCTCGTCGAAGACGACGCGAGACGTCCACTTGCGGCAGCACATCTGGCCCTCGATCGCGCCGAGCTGATCCGTCGGGAAGTTCACGTCGTCGTTCTCGAACGCCTTCGTGATCACGCCTGACTCGTGGACCTTGAGGAAGTGCACCGGAATGTCGAGGTGCGTCGTCGCGAGGTTCGTAAACCGGTGCGCGGCCGTCTCGTAGGACACCGAGTAGGCGTCGCGCAGGTCTTCGATCGAGATCGCGCGGTCCTTCTTCGCATCCTGCAGGAACGGAACCGCGTGCGCCTCGGGGATCAGCAGCGCCCCCGTGAGGTAATTCGTCTCGACGCGTTGCCGCAGGAACTCGGCGTACGAGGTCGGCTCGCGGTGCCCCAGCATCCGACTCGACAGCGCCTGCAGCACCGCCGTGCGAGGGTCGCCCTTCGCCGTGAGCCGGCTCGAGAGGTAGAGCCTCCCGTTCTTGATGTCGGCGACGCTGCGGGTCGTCTGGGGCAGGTCGGGCACGTAGTGCAGCGTGAACCCCAGATGCGCGGCGATGTCGGACGCCGTGCGCTGCGTGAGCGGCCCTCCCGGATGATCGACGGCTGACAGGATGCGCCGTGCATGGTCCTCGAGATCGGCGAAGTAGTTGTTCTGCGTGCGCATGAGGCGGCGCAAGGCCACGTTCGCGCGACGGGCCTCTTCAGGGGTCGCTGCGCGCTCGTCGCGCAGCCGTTCGATCTCGCTCTGCAGCGCCATCATCGCTTTGAGCGCCTCGGTCGGCACGGCCTTGCCGATGCGGAAGGGCGGGATGCCGAGGGCCTGGAACGTCTGCCCGCGCATCGCGCGCTCGAGTGAGATCTCGAGCGTCGCGCGCTCGTCGAGCGGTTCGGACTCGAGGATCGCGTCGATGGACGACCCGAGCGCACGCGCGATCGCCTGCAGGAGCGTGAGCTTGGGCTCGCGTCGTCCGTTCTCGATCATCGACAGCTGACTGGGGGCTCGATCAACCGCCGCGGCGAGCTCTTCGAGCGTCACGCCGCGGTCGGTGCGCAGCTGCCGGATGCGGCGGCCGATCGTGAGCGAATCCACATCCTCATTCGTATCGAGGATCGCGTCCATTTCGGCTCCTTCTGCGTCTGGCGATGATCGGATTCTGTCACGAAAGAAGAAATACGCGAAAACTTCACATCGGATTTGGCCGGTTCAAGCTCGAAACTTCACACAGAGTGGATGCCACGACCCGCTGGAGCGAGAGACTCCGGCATCCATCGATCAACGAGAGGACAGGACCATGACACCTGCGACCGCGACGCCGATGCGTACGCACACCGGGCCCACCGCCATTCAGACCCACGAGCCCCAGGTCGAGGTCCTCGGTGCGATCCGCCCGCGCTACGACGAGATCCTCACGCCCGAGGCGCTCGCCTTCCTCACCGAGCTGCACCACCGCTTCAGCGGTCGTCGCCACGATCGCCTCGCCGACCGCATGCGCCGCCGCTTCGAGATCGGCAACGGCCACGACCCGCAGTTCCGCGACGACACGCGCCACATCCGCGACGACGTCGCGTGGAAGGTCGCCGGCGCCGGCCCCGGCCTCGAGGACCGCCGCGTCGAGATCACGGGCCCCACCGACCCGAAGATGACCATCAACGCGCTCAACTCGGGCGCCAAGGTGTGGCTGGCCGACCAGGAGGACGCCACGAGCCCCACCTGGAAGAACGTCATCGAAGGTCAGCTGTCGCTGCGCGACGCGATCCGCGGCGAGCTCGAGTTCACGAGCCCCGAGGGCAAGGTCTACGAGGTGACCGCCGAGCAGACGCCCACGATCGTCATGCGTCCGCGCGGCTGGCACCTCACCGAGAAGCACCTGTCTTTCACCGACCGCACAGGGCGCGCGCTCGCGGCATCCGGATCCCTGGTCGACTTCGGGCTGTACTTCTTCCACAACGCAGAAGCGCTGATCGCGAACGGTCGCGGCCCGTACTTCTACATCGCCAAGCTCGAGTCGAGCGAAGAGGCGAAGCTGTGGGACGACGTCTTCACGTTCAGCGAGCAGTACATCGGCATCCCGCACGGCACGATCCGCGCGACGGTGCTCATCGAGACCCTGCCGGCGGCCTTCGAGATGGAGGAGATCCTCTTCGAGCTGCGCGACCACATCGCAGGGCTCAACGCCGGCCGGTGGGACTACATCTTCTCGATGATCAAGAACTACCGCGGCCGCGGCGCACGGTTCGTGCTGCCCGACCGCAGCCAGGTCACGATGACCGTGCCGTTCATGCGCGCCTACACCGAGCTGCTCGTGAAGACGTGCCACAAGCGCGGCGCTTTCGCGATCGGCGGTATGAGCGCGTTCATCCCGAACCGTCGCGACCCCGAAGTGACGGCGCAGGCGTTCGAGAAGGTCGCCGCCGACAAGAAGCGCGAGGCCGGCGACGGCTTCGACGGCACGTGGGTGGCCCACCCCGACCTCATCCCCGTCGCGATGGCCGAGTTCGACGCCGTGCTCGGCGAGCGTCCGAACCAGATCGACCGCCAGCGCCCCGAGGTGCACGTGAACGCGGCCGAGCTGATCGACGTCCACATCGGACTCCCCGTCACGAACGAGGGCGTGCACGGCAACGTGTCGGTCGCGATCCGCTACATCGAGGCATGGTTGCGAGGGCTCGGCGCCGTGGCGATCGACAACCTGATGGAGGACGCCGCAACCGCCGAGATCTCGCGCAGCCAGGTCTGGCAGTGGATCCACCAGGATCGCCGCACCGAGGACGGCACGCAGATCACGCGCGAGTACATCGAGGAGCTGATCTCGCAGGTGCTGGGCGAGGTGGACCGCCGCGACGGTGACCGCTTCGACGACGCCGCCGCGATCTTCCGCGAGGTGGCGCTCGGCACCGACTTCCCGGCCTTCCTGACCCTGCCGGCGTACGCCAAGTACCTCACCGACAACGACTGACCCGCAGCATCCCGAATCAAGGAACAGACATGACCACTTATCAGGACGACATCCAGGCCGTCGAGGCTCTGAAAGAGAGCAACGGCTCGAGCTGGGATGCCATCAACCCCGAGTACGTCGCGCGGATGCGCGCGCAGAACCGCTTCAAGACCGGTCTCGAGATCGCGCAGTACACCGCCGACATCATGCGTCGCGACATGACCGAGTACGACGCCGACTCGTCGGTCTATACCCAGTCGCTCGGCGTCTGGCACGGCTTCATCGGGCAGCAGAAGCTCATCTCGATCAAGAAGCACCTGAAGTCGACGAACAAGCGCTACCTCTACCTCTCGGGCTGGATGGTCGCCGCGCTCCGTTCGGAGTTCGGCCCCCTCCCCGATCAGTCGATGCACGAGAAGACGTCGGTCCCGGCCCTCATCGAAGAGCTCTACACGTTCCTGCGTCAGGCGGATGCCCGCGAGCTCGACCTGCTGTTCACGAAGCTGGATGCCGCGCGCCTCGCAGGCGACGAGACGGCGGTCGAGTTCATCCAATCCCAGATCGACAACTACGAGACCCACGTCGTGCCGATCATCGCCGACATCGACGCCGGCTTCGGCAACCCCGAGGCGACGTATCTGCTGGCGAAGAAGATGATCGAGGCGGGCGCGTGCGCCATCCAGATCGAGAACCAGGTGTCGGATGAGAAGCAGTGCGGCCACCAGGACGGCAAGGTCACGGTGCCGCACGACGACTTCATCGCGAAGCTCAACGCGGTGCGCTACGCGTTCCTCGAGCTCGGGATCGACAACGGCGTCATCGTCGCCCGCACCGATTCGCTCGGCGCCGGTCTGACGCAGAAGTTGGCCGTCTCGCACACCCCCGGCGACCTCGGCGATCAGTACAACGCGTTCCTCGATGTCGAAGAGATCGAGGCCTCGGACCTCGGCGACGGGGATGTCATCATCAAGCGCGACGGCAAGCTGCTGCGCCCGAAGCGCCTGGCCAGCAACCTCTACCAGTTCCGCAGCGGGACCGGCGAGGAGCGCTGCGTGCTCGACTGCATCACATCGCTGCGCAACGGCGCCGACCTGCTGTGGATCGAGACCGAGAAGCCGCACGTCGAGCAGATCGCGGGCATGGTCGACGCCATCCGCGAGGAGATCCCGAACGCGAAGCTCGTCTACAACAACAGCCCGTCGTTCAACTGGACGCTCAACTTCCGTCAGCAGGCCTACGACCTGCTCGTGGAGCAGGGCGCGGATGTCTCGGGCTACGACCGTGCCGACCTGATGAACGTGTCGTACGACGACACCGAACTCGGTCGCCTCGCCGACGAGAAGATCCGCTCGTTCCAGCAGGACGGCTCGGCTCGCGCCGGCATCTTCCATCACCTCATCACGCTGCCGACGTACCACACGGCCGCGCTGTCGACGGATGACCTCGCCAAGGGCTACTTCGGCGACGAGGGCATGCTCGCCTACGTCAAGGGCGTGCAGCGTCGCGAGATCCGCGAGGGCATCGCCACCGTCAAGCACCAGAACATGGCGGGCTCCGACATCGGCGACAACCACAAGGAGTACTTCGCCGGCGACGCGGCCCTCAAGGCGGGCGGCAAGGACAACACGATGAACCAGTTCGGCTGAGTTCACACGGAGACGATGGATGCCTCGGGCCTTCGGATCCGGGGCATCCGTCGTGTCGCACGCGATCCGGATGCCGCTCGATCCGAGGAATCAGTGCAGGCACGGGTACCGCGGGGCGGCTTTTCGGGCGACACTGGGTCCACCCGCTTCCGAAGGGAGCCGTCGTGCGTGTCCGAACGGTCGTCGTGCCGGCCGTCGTCCTGGGCGCCGCGGCGCTCTCGGGGTGCACGGCGACAGAGCCCCGCCCGACCGACTCGCCCGACCCGATGGCGAGTGCCGAGCGCATCGCGTACACCTACGAGCAGCCGCCGCGTTCGGGTCGCCTCGCCCTGTGGACGGTGAATGCCGACGGCAACGATCCACAGCCGGTGGGTGATCAGCTCGGCCAATTCCCCGATTGGAGTCCCGACCGCGCGCACCTGCTGTTCGACTTCTTCGACGAGGACGGCGCGGTGCACGTCGGCCGCATCGCTCCCGACGGAACGGGATTCGCGCAGCTGACCGATGACGTCTTCAGCGGCGAGCCCGATTACTCGCCGGACGGGTCGACCATCGTGCTGTCGAAATCTCCCGTCGCGGATGAGGACGCCCCGGGATTCACGCAGACCCTGTGGCTCATGAACGCGGACGGAACCGACCCACGACCCCTCCTCGAACCCGCGGACGCGGGGTTCGACTACGAAGGAGAGTTCTCGCCCGACGGCGCCGAGATCGTCTTCACCCGCATCGACCCCGCAACCGGCCACAGCGCGCTCTTCATCGTCGCCGCAGATGGCACCGGCATCCGGCAGCTCACCCCCTTCGACGACTTCGTCGAGCATCCGCGCTGGTCTCCTGACGGCGCGACGATCGTCTACAACGTGCAGCACAGCGCCGATCTGGGCGATCCGCGCAACGGCATCTGGACCGTTCCGTCGTCCGGAGGCGATCCATCCATACTCCTCGCGACGACGAGCGAGATGCATCCGATCAAGCCCGACTACTCCCCCGACGGCGAGCGCATCGCGTTCGGATGCAAGTATCTCGAATCAGACAACGAAGAGCTGTGCGTGATGGATGCCGACGGCACCGACGTAACGCGGCTCACGCAGACACCGGGCAACGAGAACAACATCGTCTGGGATTGACGTCGATCCGCGCTGCACCCGCACGACGCCCTTCACGTAACGTCACCGATGAAAGGGACACGACATGCGATTCCTCATGCTGGTCATCTCGGACCCCGAGCTGGATTCCACCGAAGCACCGGTGCTCACGATCGAGGACTGGGTGCGCGAGACCGCCGAGAGCGGAGTCAACCTCGACGGCGATCGGCTCGAGCCGCCGAGTCGTGCCAAGACCGTCCGCCGGCGCGGCGGCCAGCTCCACGTCACCGACGGGCCGTTCGCCGAGACGCGCGAGGTCATCGGCGGCTTCGACATCCTCGAGTGCGACGACATGGACCACGCGATCCGCGTCGCGGCGCGGCACCCCATGGCCACGCACGGCACGATCGAGCTGCGAGCGCTCTGGCCGCTCGATCTCTGATCAGATCCGGCGCGACTCGGGCGCGACCACTGCCTCGGCCTCGCGCGCCCGATCGAGGCGCTGCCCCCGGACTCCACCCGCGATCGCCCACGCGAAGAGCCAGACCCCGAAGACCGCGACCAGGACCGTCGCGATGCGGATCGCGGCATCCGTGTCGAACATGATCGTCAGACACCCGAGCGCGCCGAGGCCACCGACGATCGCGCCCACGGCGCCGATCCTCGTCACGACGCAGCCCTTCGCCAGCCACCATGCGACGCCGCCCGCGAACACGAGCGCGATCGCGAGCACCACGGAACCCCAGATCCACGTCACGAGCACACGGTATCGCTTCCGCGATCGCCGCGGTGTACACCGGGCAGGCCGATTTCATCGATGCGGACCATGAGCTCGCCCGCCGTCGCCGGTAGCCTCGGAGGGTGACCCATTCGACAGGCTCAGGGACCGCCGAACGCGCTCCCCTCTCCCGCAAGCTCAGTGCCATCGCCGAATCCGCGACCCTCAAGGTGGACGCCAAGGCCAAGGCCCTCCAAGCCGCCGGCCGTCCCGTCATCTCGTACGCGGCCGGTGAGCCCGACTTCGCGACGCCGTCGTTCATCGTGGATGCCGCGGCCTACGCGCTGCAGGACCCGGCGAACTTCCGCTACACCCCCGCTGTCGGCCTCCCTGTCCTGCGCGAGGCGATCGCCGCCAAGACACTGCGTGACTCCGGCCTCGAGGTCGATCCGTCGCAGATCGTCGTGACCAACGGCGGCAAGCAGGCGGTCTATCAGGCCTTCCAGGCGGTCGTGAACCCGGGCGACGAGGTGCTCCTCCCCTCTCCGTTCTGGACGACGTACCCCGAGGCGATCGCGCTGGCGGACGGCATCCCCGTCGAGGTCTTCGCCGGGGCCGACCAGGACTACAAGGTGACGGTCGAGCAGCTCGAGGCGGCGCGGACCCCGAAGACGACCGTGCTGGTGTTCGTCTCGCCGTCCAACCCGACCGGCGCCGTCTACACGCTCGAAGAGACCAAGGCGATCGGCGAATGGGCCGTCGAGCACGGCATCTGGATCATCTCGGACGAGATCTACCAGAACCTCGTCTACGAGGGCGTGCGGGCGACATCCATCGTCGAGGCGGTTCCGGATGCCGCGGCGCAGACCATCCTCGTCAACGGCGTGGCCAAGACCTACGCGATGACGGGCTGGCGTGTGGGCTGGATGGTCGGACCCAAGGACGCCATCAAGCTCGCAGCCAACCTCCAGTCGCACCTGTCGAGCAATGTCAACAACATCGCGCAGCGCGCGACGCTCGCCGCGCTCACCGGCCCGCAGACCGAGGCCGAGGACTTCCGTGTCGCGTTCGACCGTCGCCGCCGCCTCATCGTCGGCGAGCTCGCGAAGATCGAGGGGGTCGTGGTGCCCAACCCGCTCGGTGCGTTCTACGCCTACCCCGACGTGCGGGGCCTGCTCGGGCGGGAGTGGCGGGGCACGACGCCGACGACCTCGCTCGAGCTCGCCGATCTGATCCTCGAAGAGGCCGAGGTCGCCGTGGTTCCAGGCGAGGCGTTCGGCCCCTCGGGCTACCTGCGGCTCTCGTACGCCCTCGGCGACGAGGCCCTGCTCGAGGGCGTGCGCCGCATGCAGGAGCTCTTCTCGAACTGATCTCGGCGCGGTCGTCGATCGCCACTCCTTCCGTTCGTCGTCCTGGTCAGACGATACGAACGAAGGAGTCGACGATGAGCATGCCGCAGTTCTTGGCGGAATTCGTGATGGGCATCGGCGGGGCGCACCCCGAACCGCGGTCCGTCATCCTCGCGATGCTCGCGGAGGATGCCCGACCGGCCGAGACCGACGACCCTGTCAGTCCACGATCCGGTCGCTGACCGGCGACTCGTTGCCGGCCATATCGAAGCCGACGGCGCAGAATCTCACGGGCAGGTCGGCTGCCTCGATGAAGAACGACTGACGCACGTAGGGCCGATACGCCGCGCGATCTGTGCAGTCGGTGTCGTCGGGCGGCCCGAACAGCACCTGGATGTCGGCGATGTCGGGGATGTCGAAGAGCGGGTCGACCATCGTCACGTCGCCCATGTCCTGCACGGAGAGCTCGGGGGCGAAGTCCGGCGGGATCGCGTCGATCGTGAAGACGAATCGTGCCGCCAGGGACTCCTCGCCCGGAACGGCGGCGCAGGCGAGCACGAAGCCGTTCTCGGCGGGCAGCGTCATCGGCACCGTCACCGGCTCCTCCGCGTCCGCAGCGACGGCGAACGTGTCGCCACCGACGTAAGCCGCGGCATCCGTGCACGACGACGCGTCGCCGAGCGGCAGGTTCGCGACGATGCCGACCGAGACGTCCGTGCCGCTGCGCAGCTCGAGGTCGGCGTCCGGCCACCGCCGTCCTCGCCGTTCGCGCCGTAGATGCCTCCGCCCGAGACGTCCCACAGCGTGGTGACCTCGAGCGGGCACGCGCCCCCGAGGGCGAAGACGCCGCCCGGGAAGCACGATCCGATCCCCGCGACCCGAACTCCGTAACTCGTCTCGGGCACGAACACGGCGGCCGCGCCATCGACCTCGCACGGCTTGCCGAGGTAGCAGGTGTCTCCGCGCTCGACGGGCACGCCTGTATTGGTCGTGTTCACGATCGACACCACCTCGCCGTCCGCGATGAGCGGAGAACCCGACGACCCGCCGAGCACGCCCGGGCAGTCGTTGCGCTGGGCGGCCAGCCAGAGCCACGAGAACTCGATGACGTCCTTCGTCGCCCCCACGGCGCAGTCTCCGCGGCGCAGCACCCAGTCGTCGTCCTCGAGACCCTGGGTCGGCGCGGCGACGTTGACGACGACTTCTCCCTCCGCCGGCGGATCCGCGGCGATCTCGAGCGGCACCGCGCCTGCCGAGCGCAGTTCACCGAGCGTCGCATCCAGCTGCACGATCGCGACGTCGGTGCCGCGCATGGTGGCGTACTCGATTCGCGATGCCGCGACCCGCAGTCGATCGTCGTCCGCCGTGTCGGCCGTCTGGAAGAACGTCGCCTCGCCGAACGCCTCCTCGTCGACGATCGTCTTGTTCGCGGGAGCTCCGTCCAGCCCCACGCAGTGACCGTTGGTCAGCACGTACGCGGGTGCTGTGTCGGCCCCGGTCTCGATGAGCGTCGCCGTGCAGCGCGAGGCGAGGTCGACCACCGCGACGCCGCCGAACGCGGCGAGGTCGTCCGCCGTGAGGGGTGCGCCGAGTTCGGGGAGGGATGCCGTGGGCTTCGGTTCAGGGCCTGCACCCACTGCACAGCCGGCCAGCAGCAGCATCCCGATCACGACTGCGATCGCCGGCGTCCTCCGCATGCGCACCTCCGTTCGCAGGCTACTGCGAACCGAGGTGGTATCGAGCAGCGCGGCGGTCGCTTACGGTTGAAGGTGGCACGAAATGCTCGTCGCCGTGCAGAGGGGTTCCCCATGAAGATCGTCGAGTCAGCCGACTGGCGCAGTTCGATCCCGTTCGACACCCCTGTCCTGGTCGCCGACCTCATTCCCGGCGAGCCGACGCGGTGCGCGGCATGCGGTGCGGATTCCGAGTCGTTCGATCGCACCGAGCTGTGGGCCTACAAGCACCAGCACCCCAACAACCACAGCGGGTACGTGCGGTTCTACTGTCGTGAACACGTCCCCGCACCTGCGCGGCCCGCGCCCGTCGAGAGCAAGCCCGCCCGCCGCGCGCCGCGCAGGGAGAGCGTGCCGCGGACGGGGCCGCGCCCGGCATCTGCCGATCCCGATCCGACGCGGGCGCTGTGCCCGGACTGCTTCGTCGAGGTCTCAGCGACCGGCGTGTGCGGCATGTGCGGCACACGCGTCAGTTGACCTGAGCGAAGCGGATCGGACGACGCAGCCGACCCGACTAGAGCTCGACGCCGACGAGCACCGGCTCGGGCTGGAGGATGAGCCCGAACTCGGACTGCACACGACCCTGGATGAACCGCGCGAGCTGCGCGAGTTCGGCGGCGGTCGCCCCACCGCGGTTCGTGAGAGCGAGCGCGTGCTTCGTCGACAGACCCGCCCGCGAGGATCGCGCGAGACGGAAGCCCTTGCCGATCCCCGCGTGCTCGATGAGCCACGCCGCGCTGACCTTGACGTCGGACTCGCGGAGCTCGCTCGGGGGCACGTAGCCGTCGAAGGCCTCCAGGGGAATCACGACGACGGGATCCAGTTCGGGGGTCATCGGCCAGCGAGGGCACTCGGCGGGCAGGGTGCGGGCGAACCCGGCCGAGACGATCGCGTTCTGGAAGAACGATCCCGCACTGTAGGTGTCGGGATCGGCGGCGTCGAGCACCATGCCCTTGCGTGCTCGCGTCGCGAGCACGTGGTCCCGGATCCAGCGGACGCTGACGGCGTCGGACGCACCGAGACCGAGCGCCGTGCGCAGCTGCTCCCCGGGAATGGTGCGCTCGGCGTGGCCCACCTCTTCGAGCTCGAGGGTGACTGAGAGGATGACGGCGGAGCGTGCCGGCACCGAGCCGTAGTGGTGCTTGAAGACCGAGGTGCGGAAGCCCAGCCCGAGGTCCTCCGCGCCGACCGTCGAGATCTCACCGTCGACCTCGTCGATGAGGTCCACCTCGACGAGGGTCTGGACGATCTCCTGACCGTAGGCTCCGACGTTCTGCACGGGGGCGGCCCCGACGGTGCCGGGGATGCCCGACATCGCCTCGATCCCCGCGAGTCCTGCTTCCACCGCATACGCGACGAGATCGTCCCACCCGTGACCGGCCTGCACGCGCAGGCGCACGTGACCCGGTCGGGGCGACGGCAGCACCTCGATGCCTTCCGTCAGCACGCGCACGACGGTGCCGTCGAACGCATCGTCGCCGACGAAGAGGTTCGAACCGCCACCGAGGACGAGCACGGCGTCGCCTTCGCTCCAGACCTCGCGCAGCGCCCCGACGAGCTCGTCGGTCGTGTGCGCGTCGATCATGCGCTCGGGTGCGCCGCCCGTGCGCAGCGTCGTGAGCTGCGCGAGCGGGATCGGAGTGACGTCGGGCATACCGGTCAGGCGGCGCGGACGCGCACCTGCGCCTTGCCGAGCACCGTGGTCTCGCCGTGCGTGACGGTGAGGTCGATGCGTAGAGCGTCATCGGTGATCGCGCCGACCTTGGCGACAACCGTCACGTCTGCGCCGGTCTCGGGGTCGACCACTACGGGGCGCGTGAAACGCACGCCGTAGTCGAGGATGCGGCCGGAGTCGCCGAGCCACGGCACGATCGCCTGGACAGCGAGCCCCATCGTGAGCATGCCGTGCGCGAGCACGCCGGGAAGCCCGACGGAGGCCGCGACGTCGTCGCGATAGTGGATGGGGTTGAAGTCGCCGGATGCCCCGGCATACCGCACCAGCGACTCGCGCGTCAGGTGCACCGTGCGCTCCGCGACGACGTCTCCGACGGCGGTCATGCGTCGCCTCCGACGACGAGGACGGATGTCGCGGTCACGACGTGCTCGCCCGAGGCGTCGGTGATGACGGCGTCGCTCGTCACCATCGCATTGCCGCCGAGCGCGCGGATGGCCGAGACCGTCAGACGCGCCGTGAGCTCGTCTCCCGCGACGATCGGCCGCGTGTACGCGAACCGCTGCTCGCCGTGCAGCACCCGCGACAGCTCGATGCCCGAGTCGGGCTCCGCGAGGAGCTGCTGCAGCGTGAGGTCCTGGATCACCATGGCGAAGGTCGGCGGAGCGACGACGTCCGCGTAGCCGAGCGCCTGCGCTGCGACCGGATCGACGTGCTGGGGGTCGTCGGCGAAGACGGCGCGCGCGAACTCGCGCACCTTCTCACGCCCGACGAGGTAGGAGGCTGTCGGCGGGAACGTACGGCCGACGAGCTCGGGGTTCACTGGCACGCGCCAATCCTACCGGCGGGCAGGTCAGCGGTTGCGGCCCCGGACGGCACGCAGTGCCATCTGCACCGCGATGACGGTGAGGAACACCGCGAACAGGATGTTGCCTACGAGCGGATCGACGATCGTCGCGATCCATGCGCCGAGCGCCGTCGTCGTGCACGCCGCGACGCCGACGAGCGCGGCCGCGACGAGATCGACGTTCTTGCGGCGGATGTTGCCGATCGTGCCCGAGATCGCCGTCGGGATCATCATGAGCAGCGACGTCCCCTTCGCGACGAGGTCGCTCGCGCCGAAGAGGAGCATCAGCACAGGCACGACGACGACGCCGCCGCCGACTCCGAGGAGTCCTGCCAGGACACCCGTCACGAGACCGAGCGCGATGAGACCGAACACGGTCGCGACCGTCACGGGAAGCCCCGCATCGCGCGACGGGACCACGATGAACAGGCTCACGATCACGAGCGCCAGGAACCCGACGAACCCCCAGCGCAGCGCCGTGATCGACACCTTCGGAAGCAGCCAGGTGCCGATCTGCGCACCCACGACGGCACCTGCCGCGAGGATCAGCGCGGGGATCCACGCGACCGAACCGTGCACGGCGTATGAGATGACGCCGACCGTCGCGGTCGGGACGATCGCGCCCAGCGAGACACCGGAGGCGAGGCGCTGGTCCATCCCCAGGATGAGCACGAGCAGGGGGACGATGACCGTGCCTCCGCCCACACCGAAGAGTCCGGAGAGCAGGCCTGCGGCCAGACCTATGCCCAGGCACGTGATGACGAAGCGCGCTCCGCGCGCCCGGGGCGCGGCATCCGTCCCCATCAGTCGAGCCCGTCGACCGCCCAGCGGTCGCCTTCCTGCACGACGGTGTACGTCCACTCGACCTCGCCCGGGATCGGCTCTTCCACGAGTTCGCCCTCATCGTCGATGTAGGTGACGTAGGACTCGCGGGTGTCGACGGACACGACGTCGTCGTCTTCTGACACGCCTGTCACGGTCAGGACGTATTCATCGAAGCCCTCGGCGAACGCTTGAGCGTTCTCGGTGAAGTCCGCGCAGTCGGTGAGACCGTTGTCCTCACGGAACGCCTGCGTCGTGGACTCCTCGAGCAGGCCGCAGTCGGCGGTCTGCCACGCTTCGTCGTAGAGCTCGACGGCGGCGACGGCCGCCGCCTGCGCGTCACCCTGCGGGGCGACCGAATCACCGCCCGCGCTGCCTCGTGTCAGCGACAGGAACAAGAGCGGGAGGGCGACCGCCGCGGCGATCACGATGCCGAGCAGCACGACACCGAGCACGACCCAGAGGATCCACAGTTTGGACTTCGCGGGCTCGGTGGCGGCGACGAAGGCCCCGGAGGGTCCGGTTGCTTCGGCCCCGGGGTACCCCGCGGGGTACTCGTCCTGGAGCTCGGGCGGGATGATCTCGTCGATCGGCTCGGCACCCGCCTCGGGTTCGGGATCGGGCGTCGCAACGTGCTCGGTCCACTGCGTGCCGTCCCACCACCGCAGCGCGCCGCGCTGGTCGTCGTACCATCCCGGCGGCATCGAAGTCATGCCGCCACCCTACCGGCCGTTCGCCGCCGGCCCCGCGGTCAGCGGGCGCTGAACGCCGCGTCGAACGCCGCGTCGGGGGCCTCGAATGCGTTGCGCTTGACGAACGCGAGTGCGTCCGGTGCGCCCAGCAGGCGATCCATGCCGGCGTCCTCCCACTCGACCGAGATCGGACCGTCGTAGCCGATCTGGTTGAGCGCGCGGAACGAGGCCTCCCACGGCACGTCGCCGCGACCGGTCGACACGAAATCCCATCCGCGACGGAGGTCCGCCCACGCGAGGTGCGAGCCGAGTCGACCGTTGCGGCCGTTGCCGAGATTGAGCTTCACGTCCTTGCAGTCCACGTGGTAGATCCGCTCGGGGAACTCGAGGATGAAGTCGACAGGGTTGAGCTGCTGCCAGATGAAGTGCGAAGGGTCCCAGTTGAGCCCGAACGCCTCGCGGTGTCCGATGGCCTCGAGCGTGCGCACCGTCGTCCAGTAGTCGTACGCGATCTCGGACGGGTGCACTTCGTGGGCGAACCGCACGCCGACCTCGTCGAACACGTCGAGGATCGGGTTCCAGCGGTCGGCGAAGTCCTGGTAGCCGGCGTCGATCGCGTCCTGCGAGACGGGCGGGAACATCGCGACGTACTTCCAGATGCTCGAGCCCGTGAACCCGACGACCGTCTTGACGCCGAGCTTCGCGGCAAGCCGGGCGGTGTTCTTCATCTCCTCGGCCGCCCGCTGCCGGACACCCTCGGGATCGCCGTCGCCCCACACGACATCGGGAAGGATGTCGCGATGCCGCTGATCGATCGGGTCGTCGCACACCGCCTGGCCCTTGAGGTGGTTCGAGATCGCCCACACCTTCAGGCCGTACTTCTCCAGCAGCGCGAGCTTGCCCTCGGCGTAGCCCGGCTCGTCCCACCGCCACGGGTCGAGGTGGTCGCCCCAGCAGGCGAGCTCGAGGCCGTCGTAGCCCCACTCCGAGGCGAGGCGCGCGAGCTCTTCGAGCGGCAGGTCGGCCCACTGGCCGGTGAACAGGGTGATCGGTCGCGTCATCGCGAGTCCTTCCGTTGCGGGGTGAGCTGTCAGGCGTCGGTCGGCATCCACGTGCTGCCCGATGCCGACGAGCGCTCGACGGCATCGAGGACGCGCTGCACGTGCAGACCGTCTTCGAACGACGGATGCGGCTGCGTACCGTCGGCGATCGCGGTGACGAAATCGAACACCTGGTGCGAGAAGCCGTGCTCGTAGCCGAGCATATGACCGGTCGGCCACCATGGCGCCAGATAGGGATGGTCGTGCTCGGTGACGAGGATGCGGCGGAAGCCGAGCTCGGTCTCGGGCTGCGTCGCGTCGTAGTACTCGAGCTCGTTGAGCCGCTCGAGGTCGAACGCGATCGCCCCCGTTGATCCCGAGATCTCGATCCGCAGCGCGTTCTTGCGCCCCGTGCGGAACCTGGTCGCCTCGAACGATGCGAGCGCCCCGCCGCTCAGGCGGCCGGTGAAGAGCGCGAGGTCATCGACGGTCACGGCGCCGCGCTCGGTCGACGCGGTGCCCGAGAGCCCTTGCCCTTCGCCCAGCAGCGGACGCTCCGTGACGAGTGTCTCGATGATCCCCGAGACGGTCGTGACACGCTGCCCCGTGATGTATTCGGTGAGGTCGATCGCGTGGGCACCGATGTCACCGAGGGCTCCCGACCCGGCGCGGTCCTTCTGCATGCGCCACGTGAGGGGGGCCTCGGCATCCATCAGCCAGTCCTGCAGGTACTCGGCCCGCACCTGGCGGATCCGGCCGATGCGACCCGCCGCGACCATGTCGCGCGCGAAGGTCGTCGCCGGGACGCGGCGGTAGGTGAATCCGACCATCGAGCGGACGCCCGCTGCCGCCGCGCGATCTGCGGCGGCGGTCATCTCCTCGGCCTCGGTGACGGTGTTGGCGAGCGGCTTCTCGCACAGGACGTGCTTGCCGGCCGCGAGGGCCGCGAGCGCGATCTCGGCGTGCGTGTCGCCGGGGGTGACGATGTCGACGACGTCGATGTCGTCGCGCGCGATGACCTCGCGCCAGTCCGTGGCGGCCTCAGCCCAGCCCCACTTGCGGGCGGATGCCTCCGTCTTGGCCGCATCGCGGCCGACGACGACCGCCATCTCGGGCTCGAGGGGCAGATCGAAGAAGCGGGGGGCCACGCGCCAGCCCTGGGAGTGGGCGGCGCCCATGAAGCCGTGGCCGATCATGGCGACGCGGAGGGCGGCGCCGGGGTGCGTCTCAGTCAACGCGGTGTCCTCTCTCGGGAGGTCGGCGCGGGGCGCCCGTCGATGAGACGAGCGCCCCGCGATTCATCGGCTTACTCGAACGAGAGGTCGATGAACTGCTCGACGTTGTCCTTCGTGACGACCGGAGCATCGAGCACGACGCGGTTCGGCACGCTGGGCGTGATGAGGTCGCTCATCGTCTTGCCCTGCACGAGCAGACGGGCGAGCGCGATGCCGTCGGCGGCCTGCGTCGACGGGTAGATGACCGTCGCCTTGAGCACGGTGTCGTCGGCCTCGATGGCCTCCATGGCGCTGCGGCTACCGGCGCCGCCCATCATGAAGAACTCGTCGCGACCTGCAGCGTCGATCGCCGCGAGGACGCCGATGCCCTGGTCGTCGTCGTGGTTCCAGATGGCGTCGATCTGCGGGTTGGCTGCGAGGAGCTGGGATGCCGCTGCCTCGCCGCCGGCGACGGTGAAGTCGGCCGCGACGCGCGCGTCGACCTCGAGGCCGCAGTCGCTCAGCGCGTCGGCGAAGCCCTGCGAGCGGTCCTGCGTGAGCGGCAGCGAGTCGATGCCGGCGATCTCGGCGACGAAGCCCTCGCCACCGAGCTGCTCGCAGATGTAGTGCCCGGCCGAGACGCCCATGCCGTAGTTGTCGCCGAGCACCGTGGTGCGGGCGGCGAACGGGCTGGAGAACTCGCGGTCGACGTTGATGACGGGGATGCCGGCCTCCATCGCCTCGATCGCGATCTCGGTGAGCGCTGCGCCGTCGGTCGGCAGCAGCACGATGGCGTCGACGCCCTCGTTGATGAACGTCTCGACGGCCGCGATCTGGGCGATCGGGTCGTTGGTGCCCTCGGCGACCTTCAGCTCGACGTCGCCGAAGCTGTCGGCGGCAGCGATCGCGCCGGAGTTGATCGCGCCGAGCCAGCCGTGGTCGGCCGCGGGGCCCGAGAAGCCGATGACGACGGTGTCGCCCGACGCCGCGTTCTCTTCGTCGGTCGTACCCTGATCGACGACGCTCTCTTCGTCGGCGCCGCCGCCCGTGCAGCCGGCGAGAAGACCGATCGCCGCGACGACGGCGACTCCCGTGAGAACGAGACGCGAGCGCGCCTTCATGTGTGAGCGCATGTGTTTCCTCCTTGAATGTGATGCAGTCAGGTCCGCGTGATTCGCGAGAGGGTTGCTGCCCGCACTCGAGGGGATCCACGCTGACGCGACTCAACGTAGCAGAAGTGCATCAGTGTTCGTCATCTTTTGTTTTGAGTTCGGCAAAAGTGTCCAAACCGTGATTTCCTGCATGCCTCGCCGTCCTTTCGGACCGTTGACGGCGATGGATGCCGCGAACGTTGCGCAATCGAGACTCGATCGCCACTGGTTCCGCGTGTTATGTTCGCCTCGTGATCAAAGTTGACCATCCATCGGCATTACTCACCGTCCGAGGCGTGACGAAGTCCTTCGCGGGCGTGCGCGCCCTCCGCGGCGTCGACCTCGAGGTGCTGGCCGGCGAAGTGCACTGCGTGCTCGGTCAGAACGGCGCGGGCAAGTCGACGCTCATCAAGACGCTCGCGGGCGTGCATCGCCCCGACGAGGGCGAGATCTTCTGGCAGGGCGAGCAGGTCGAGATCCCGAATCCCGAGTCCGCGATCGAACTGGGCATCGCGACGATGTACCAGGAGCTCGACGTCGTCGACGGCCTCACGATCGCCGAGAACATCTTCCTCGGCCACGAGATCGCCCGCGGCGGGTTCACGAAGCGCTCCGAGGCCGCGAAGCAGACGCGCGAGTTGCTGCGGCGCCTCGGCCACGCGAACCTCTCGCCGAACACCGAGGTGGGCACGCTCAGCGCAGCGAACAAGCAGATCGTGAGCATGGCGCGCGCGCTGTCGCACGACATCAAGCTCATCATCATGGACGAGCCGTCGGCCGTGCTCGACTCCGAAGAGGTCAAGAACCTGTTCCACGTCGTGCACGAGCTCACGTCCGAGGGCATCGCCGTCGTCTACATCACGCACCGGCTCGAAGAGATCCGTCAGATCGGCGACCGCATCACGGTCCTCAAGGACGGCCGTACGACGGCGACGGGGCTTCCCGTGACCGAGACGCCCACGAGCGAGCTCATCAAGCTCATGACGGGCCGCGACGTCGCCAACGTGTTCCCGCCGGCCGTGCCGGTCGCGGCCGATGCGCCCGTCGTGCTGGAGGTCGAGGGCCTCGCGCTCGCGGGCGTCTTCTCCGACGTCTCGTTCCAGGTCCGCGCCGGCGAGATCGTCGGACTCGCGGGCCTGGTCGGCTCGGGTCGGTCCGAGATCCTCGAGACCGTGTACGGCGCGCACAAGTCGACGGCCGGGTCCGTGTCGGTCGCAGGCGACACACTGCGACGTGGATCCGTCGTGGCGGCCGTCAAGGCCGGGATCGGCCTCTCGCCCGAGGAGCGGAAGAGTCAGGGGCTCGTCCTGGACGAACCCATCTTCGTCAACGTCACGCTCTCGTCGGTGTCCCGCTTCGCGAAGGCCGGCTTCCTCGACGAGCGGGCCGAACGCAAGGTCGCGACGGAGCAGATCGAGGCCCTCGAGCTCCGGCCCGCGGACCCCGACCGCCCCGCGGTCACGCTGTCGGGCGGCAACCAGCAGAAGATCCTGCTCGCCCGCTGGCTCGTGCACGGCACACGCGTCCTCCTGCTCGACGAACCGACCCGTGGTGTGGACATCGGCGCGCGCAGCGAGATCTACGCGCTCATCCGACGCCTCGCGGCCGCGGGCAACGCGATAGTGATCGTCTCGAGCGAGATCGAAGAGGTGCTCGGACTCGCCGACACCGTTCTCGTCGTCGCGGACGGCCGCGTCCTCACCACACTTCCCGCATCGCAGATCGACGAGCACGGTGTGCTCGACCTCGTCATGAAAGGAACCGCCGCGTGAGCGAGCAGACCACCCCCGGGGCCGAGGCCGCCCCCGAGACCGCGGCACCGCCGACCACATCGACGAGCACGACGGCACCCGAGCCCGCCTGGCGACGCCTCCTCTCCGGCTCCGTCGGACGCAATCTCGGGCTCGTCGTGGCTCTCCTCGTGCTCGTGATCGTCGGCGCGGTGACCGCGCCCGACACGTTCATGTCCGTGAGCAACATCCTGACGATCCTGCGACAGGCGTCGATCATCGGCGTCCTGGCAATCGGCATGACGCTCGTCATCATCGCGGGCGGCATCGACCTCTCGGTGGGCTCGGTGATGGGTCTGGCCTCGGTCGTGGCCGCGCTCACCGTCATCCAGGATCTCGCCGACCAGTTCCACTGGATCATCATGGTCGCCATCGCACTCGCCGTCGGCGCCTTCGCAGGCCTCATCAACGGCATCGTCATCGCATACGGCAAGGTCGTGGCGTTCATGGCGACGCTCGCGATGCTCGTCGGCGCCCGTGGTCTCGCCGAGATCCTGGCCGAGCGGCGAACGCTTCAGGTGGGCAATCGCGACTTCATCAACTTCATGAACCTCGACATCATCGGGGTCGACATGCTGATCTGGATCTTCGCTATCGTCGCGGCACTCGGGTGGGTGCTCCTCAACCGCACGACCTTCGGTCGTCGCACCGTCGCGATCGGCGGCAACCGCGAGGCCGCGCGCCTGGCCGGCATCGATGTCAAGCGCCACACGATGTGGCTGTACGTCATCTCGGGCCTCTGCGCGGGAATCGCCGCGGTCATGATCCTCGGTCGCACGACGGCCGGCAGCTCGACCAACGGCATGCTGTGGGAGCTCGATGCGATCGCCGCCGTCGTCGTCGGCGGCACCCTTCTCGTCGGTGGGCGCGGCACGATCGTCGGCACGGTCTTCGGCGTGCTCATCTTCGCGACGCTCACCAACGTCTTCGTGCAGAACAACCTCAGCTCGTCGGTGCAGCTGGTGGCCAAGGGCGTCATCATCGTGGTCGCGGTGCTCCTGCAGCAGCGCTTCGCGAAGCCCGTCGGCAGAGCATGACGATCGCGGCTTGCCGGTGACGACCTTCTGACAGCGCGTCGACGGCGGGCCGTGGCATCCATTCAGAAGTCCGTCGTCTTCTGATCGATCCACGTGAGAAATAGACTGAGGTGTGGGGATCGTGACCATCGAATCGTCGAGCGGAGCCGCGGGAGTCAGCCAGCTCTTCCAGCTTCTGCGTGACGGCGTGCCGCGCACGCGCGCCGAGCTCGCGAAGTCGACTGGTCTCGCACGCTCCACGATCGCGGCGCGCGTCGACGAGCTCATGCGCCTGGGACTCATCACGCCCATCGCCGAGACCGTGTCGACGGGCGGGCGTCCCCCCTCGCTCTTCGCGCTCAACCCGAGCGCCCGGCTCGTTCTCGCTGCCGACATCGGCGCATCGCACGCGACGCTCGCCGTCACGGATCTCGCGGGTGCGATCATCGCCGAGCACAGCGAACCGCTCGATGTGCGGCTCGGCCCTGTGCCGGTGCTCACCTGGCTGGTCGAGAACGCCGAGGCCCTCCTGGTCTCGATGGGTCGCACCCGCCGCGACCTCGCGGCCATCGGCATAGGCATCCCCGGACCCGTGGAGCACTCGACGGGTCAGCCGGTGAATCCCCCGATCATGCCCGGGTGGGACCGCTTCGACGTACCCGGGTGGGTGCGCCAGCATCTCGACGTGCCCGTGCTCGTCGACAACGACGTGAACATCATGGCGCTCGGCGAGCGCGCGCTCGCCTACCCCGGCGTCGAGCACCTCATGTTCGTCAAGATCGCGACGGGCATCGGCGCGGGTGTCATCTCGGGCGGCACCCTGCAGCGCGGGGCGCAGGGCATCGCGGGCGACATCGGCCACGTGCGCGTCGCGCGGGGTGCGGGGGTCCCGTGTCATTGCGGCAACACGGGATGCCTCGAGGCGCTCGCCTCGGGCCCCGCCATCGCGCGCACGCTGCGCGCGCAGGGCGTCGACGCCGAGACGGGCAACGACGTGATCGACCTCGTCAAGCGCGGCAACATCGACGCGATCCAGGCCGTCCGTCAGGCCGGGCGCGACATCGGCGAAGTGCTCACGGCGTGCGTGAGTCTCATCAACCCCTCGGTCATCGCGATCGGCGGGTCGATGGCCCGCGTCGGCGAGCACCTCATCGCCGGCGTGCGCGAGGTCGTCTACACCCGCTCGATCCCCCTCGCGACCGAGCACCTCGCGATCGTGCAGTCAGCCGCGGCGCAGAACGCCGCCGTCCTCGGGGCGAGCATGCTCGCGATCGAGCACGCGCTCTCACCGGATTCACTCACCGCACTCGTCACGGCGTAGCATCCCGCATCCCCCGCACCGAGACGCCTCGCTCACAGGACGCTCCTAGCCCTCGTCGATAGCGTCGAGTCCATGGCGGATGCACGAACCCTCTCGGTCGACGACAGCGTCTCGTACTCGGCGGGTGAGCTTCGGGCCATGCGCGACGAGTTCCAGCGCTTCCTGCTCGAGTACCAGTTCGGGCTGCGCGAGGTCGAGACGAAGATCGCGATCCTGCAGGACGAGTTCCAGCTCATGCACGACTACAACCCGATCGAGCACGTGACGAGCCGGGTGAAGTCGCCCGACAGCATCGTCGACAAGGTCGGCCGCAAGGGCATCGAGGGCGACTTCGAGAGCATCCGCGCGGGCATCACCGACATCGCCGGCGTGCGGGTGACCTGCAGCTTCGTGCGCGACGCCTACCGCCTGTTCGATCTGCTCACGCAACAGGACGACATCCGCGTCCTCGCGGTGAAGGACTACATCGCCGAACCCAAAGCGAACGGCTACAAGAGCCTGCACGCGATCGTCGAAGTGCCCGTCTTCCTCTCGACCGGTCGCGTCGACGTGCCGGTCGAAGTGCAGTTCCGCACGATCGCGATGGACTTCTGGGCGAGCCTCGAGCACAAGATCTACTACAAGTACGACAGCCAGGTGCCTGCGGAGCTGCTGACCGAGCTGACCGCCGCCGCCGAGACGGCGTCCGAGCTCGACGTCAAGATGGAGCGCCTGCACCGCGAGCTGCACGGCGACGAGTCCCGCCCTCTTCGCGGGCGCACGGCATCCCTCACCTGAGCGTCAGTCGATGCCGCGCTCGTGGACATCCGAGCTCAGCGTCGCACCGTTCAGCTCGAGGTAGAGGTGCCGCTCGGTGACCGACACCGTCATCGTGTTGCGACGCTCGATGAGCGCTGCGGCATCCTCGACGAATCCAGGATCGAAGCTGTAGAGCACGATCTCATCCGCCCGATGGATCCGCTTGCCCTTCCAGGCCGCAGCGACCTTGGTGGGGTCGCGGTGCGTGTACACGACGGTGCGCTCCGCCTGACGACTGCCGAGGTGCAGGCGCTCGGCATCCGGCGCACCGACCTCGATCCACGCCGTCACGGTCCCGGTGAGATCGCGCACGAGGACGGCGGGCTCATCGGTCGCCGAGATCCCCTCGCTGAAGGCGATCCCTTCGGCGAACTCGAGGCAGTAGGCGAGCACGCGCGTCATCAGGAACGCGGCCGTCTCGGACGGATGCCGTGCGACGCGCAGCGAGAGCTCGTCATAGACCCCGCGATCGACGTCGGCCAACTGCACGTCGAAGGTGTGGATCGTCGCGCCGGTCGCCATGGTCATCGAGCCTACGGGAGCGCCACCTCCGCGGCGGACTTCGAGTACTCGCGCTGCAGCCACGCACCGAACAGGCGCAGGTCGAGACACGAGTTCAGGTCGCGGCACCTGGCGGTCACGGGGTCCTGGATCGCGTATGCCGAGAAGCCGGCGACCTTGGCCGCCAGCACGTCGCCCTCGACGTTCACGGGGTAGCCCGATGTCTGGTACCCGATCGCGTACGTGACCTTCGAGGGGTCGACACCCATGCTCCGCCAGGATGCCCGGGCGAACGAGGCGACCGTCTGGTGGTCGGAGTGGTCGCCGCTCGCGAGATCGCTCGCCTCGTGCGGCATGCCCGTGAGGATCTCCGTCGGGCGATGCTCGCTCAGGATCTCGATGAGCGAGTGGGTGATCTGATCGAGGGTGAGCGCCTCCGGCCCGTCGACGTCACGCACGGTCGGGATGGTTCCGGCTGCCAGCTTCGCAAGACTCTCGTAACCCATGCTCGCGAAACCGCTGCCGTCGAGGTTGCCGTCGACCAGCCGGAACGACAGGAGCGTCAACTCGGGGAGCCCGACCGGTCGCCACTCCTCGACCGTGACGCCGGTGCGCAGCGTGTCGGTCGTCTCCTTCCACTGGCCGTCGAGGCCGCGGAGGGTGTCGTAGGCGTTCCGGATGCCGAGCTCACGCCCCTGGGAGTACTCGACGCCGCGGCCGGCGTCGCCCGCCGACAGATAGGCGACCGTGACGCACATGCCCTGATCCAGCGCATCGTTCACGCGCTGATGGCCGAAGATGAGGTCGTCGTCGTAGTGCGCCCAGATCGCGAGGAGCGTGCCCTTCTCGCAGAGGTGGTGGACGGGCATGTCCTCGGGGTCGTACTCGGGTTCAACGAGCGCGACGGGGCCGTGCGTGACGACGGTGGATGACGGGGTCGGTGACGGCGTGCCGACACCAGCGAAGAGATCGCTCTCGAACGTCGCACATCCGCTGAGAGCGACGAGCGCCGCTGTGATCGCGAGCGCCGTAGCCGCCCGCGCGAATCTTCCCCGCATGCCCATCCCCCTTGGCTCGGGATGATTTTGTCAGATTTTCACGACCGCACGCCACCACTGAAAATTTTGTTCTCAGCCAGCACTCTGGATGTGGGACTCAGTCTCAGGTACTCTGGTCTTCAGTCTCACGTTCGCTCCACCCCGCGAGGTTTCACCATGGCCGCAGAATCCGCCTACAAGGCGCCCGTCGAAGACTACGAATTCCTGTTCGGCGAGGCTTTCGGGCTCGACCTCGTCGCCCGCGCGACCGATGGCGAGATGACAGCGGGCGACGGTGTCGACATCGTCGAGGCCGCCGGCGACTTCGCGTCGTCGGTGCTCGCTCCGCTGCAGACGATCGGCGACCGCGAGGGTGCCCGGCTGGTGGACGGCTCCGTCCGGCTGCCGGCCGGCTTCGCCGAGGCCTACCAGTCGTTCGTCGAGAGCGGCTGGGTCACGGCCGAGGCGCCGGTCTCGGCCGGCGGCGACGGGCTTCCCGGCGCCATCCGCGCGGGCCTCGGCGAGATCTGGAACGGCTCCAATGCGGCGTTCGCCCTCTGCTGGCTGCTGACCGCGGGCCAGATCCACGCGCTGGACGCCGTGGCATCCGACGAACTGCGCAAGGTCTACCTCGAGAAGCTCGTGTCGGGTCAGTGGACCGGCACGATGAACCTCACCGAGCCCGACGCGGGCACCGATCTGGGCGCGATCCGCACGATCGCGACTCCTCGCGAAGACGGCACTTGGTCGCTGCGCGGACAGAAGATCTTCATCACATGGGGCGATCACGACGTCGCCGAGAACATCGTGCACCTCGTCCTCGCGCGCACGCCGGATGCGCCCGCCGGCGCGAAGGGTCTTTCGCTCTTCGTCGTCCCCAAGACCCTCGTGAACGCCGACGGCTCGCTCGGCGAGCGCAACGGCGTCACCACGGTCGCGGTCGAGCACAAGCTCGGCATCCACGGCAGCCCGACGTGCGTCCTGTCGTACGAGGACGCGACCGGCTATCTCGCGGGCGAACTCCACGGCGGCCTCGCCGGCATGTTCGTCATGATGAACTCAGCCCGCGCCGGCATGGGGTTCCAGGCGACGGGCATCTCCGACAGCGCGCTGCAGCAGGCGAGCGCGTATGCCGCCGGTCGGGTGCAGGGCGGCGTCATCGGCCGCGACTCCGGGGCGGCGATCGCGGAGCATCCCGACGTCCGCCGCCTGCTGCTGTCGATGTCGAGCAAGGTCTTCGCGATGCGCGCACTCGGCGTGTACGCGGCCGACCTGCTCGACCGCGCGGAGGACGACGAGAGCCTCGCCGCGCTCGCCGAGTTCTTCGTGCCGATCCTGAAGGGCTGGACGACCGAGGACGCTCTGCAGGTCACGAGCGACGCGATCCAGGTGCACGGCGGTATGGGCTTCATCGAAGAGACGGGTGTCGCCCAGCACTATCGCGACGCCCGCATCATGCCGATCTACGAGGGCACGACGGCGATCCAGTCCAACGACCTCGTCGGCCGCAAGGTGCTGCGCAACGGCGGCGCCACCGTCGAGGCGCTGCTCACCGACGTCGAGGCCACGATCGACGCCCTGCGCGGGCACGGCGACCCCGTCGCTGCACGCACGGCGGATCGCCTCGAGCGCGCCGTCGCCGCGACGCGACGCGCGACGACCGACCTGCTCGGTTTCGCGAACTCACCGCGCGACGCCTACGCCGTGAGCGTCCCCTACCTCATGCTGCTCGGAACGCTCGCCGGCGGATGGATGCACGCGCTCGCCGTCGTGGCCGTGCTCTCGCACGACGAACCGAAGGCCCGGGGTGCGGAACGCCTGACGAGCGCGGACTTCTACGGCGCTCACCACCTGCCGCGGGTCGCGGCGCTCGCCGACACCGTGGCAGGCGGCGAGATCGTCTGATCACCGCGGGGTGAAGTCGTACTCCTGGAAGGCGTCCACTTCGGGCACCCAGCGGTTCGCGACGAAGGCCACGTGCGCGGGGTCGTCGTTGTACGCCGCGTAATCCGCCTCATCGGCGAAAACCATCGCGAACTGCCACTGCAGGTCGCTCTTCGCGCTCACCTGACGGCTCACGGTGAAGTCGCGCACCGGTCCGATCGCGCTCAGCGTCTCGGTCGCCGTGTCGAGGAACGCGGCTTCCTCGGGCGAGCCGGCGGGGTGCACGAGGGTGAAGACGACGGTGTGGCGGATGGTCACGGTTCCTCCTGGATCGGTCGCTCCATCCTTTCGCACCCCGGGCGGTACGGTGTGCGGATGGACACCGATGTGCTGATCGTGGGCGCAGGCCCCGCCGGACTCGCGACCGCGGCGTGCCTCGCGCGCGAAGGGATCGATGCGATCGTCGTGGACCGCGGCAGCGTCGTCGGTGAGAGCTGGAACCGCCGGTACTCGCGACTGCACCTGCACACGCCGCGCATCCAGTCCGCGCTCCCGGGGCTGCGGATGCCTCGGCGGTTCGGGCGGTGGGTCGCCAAGGACGACGTCGCGTGGTACCTCCGCGTGTATGCGCGGCGTGCCGGCATCCATCCCCGCTTCGGCACCGCCGTGACGCGTATCGACCCCACGGACGGCGGCTGGACGGCGACCACCGAATCGGGTCCGATCAGCGCGCGTCAGGTCGTGGTCGCGACCGGTTACAACAGCACTCCCCTGCCACCGCGATGGCCCGGGCAGGAGACCTTCGCGGGTACCGTCGTGCACGCGTCGGAGTATCAGGATGCCGCGCCCTACCGCGGACGGAGCGTGCTGGTCGTCGGCGCGGGCAACACGGGTGCCGAGATCGCGGCCGACCTGGCCGAGCAGGGCGCACGTGAGGTGCGGCTGTCCATCCGCACTCCGCCGAACCTCATTCCGCGGCAGGCGGGCGGCATCCCGACGACGCTCCTCGCGATGCCGATGGATTTCCTGCCGGCCTGGGCGGTCGATCCCGTCAACCGGCTGCTGCAGCGCGTCACGCTCGGCGATCTCACGAGGTACGGGATGCCGGCTCCGCGCGCGGGTGTCGTGGCCCAGGCCCGGGCGACGGGGCTCACTCCGACGATCGACGTGGGCCTCGTCGCGGCACTGCGTGCGGGTACCGTCACACCGGTCGCCGCGCTCGAGCGGTTCGAGGCCGGCGAAGCGGTGCTGGCGGACGGCACGCGGGTGACTCCGGATGCCGTCATCGCCGCGATCGGCTACACGACCGGCCTCAACCCGGTCCTCGGGCACCTCGGGGTGCTGGACGAGCGCGGCGCCCCCGTGGTGCTCGGAGCACGGACGACGCTGCCGGGACTGCGGTTCGTCGGACTCAGCACGCCGCTCAAGGGGCTGCTGTTCCAGATCGGGCTGCACGCGCGGGCAGCGTCCCGCGCAATCGCGCGCGACCTGCGGGTCTGAGGTCAGATCAGCGCGAGCCCGTCGCTGCCGGCCATAGGCGTCGTGGCACGGTCGCGCGGCGTGAGCGCCACGATGCCGACGACAGCGGTGACGAGTGCGACGACGATCGAGAGCGACGAGGTCGAGCGAGTGCGAGCAGACATGGCGAAGACCTTTCGGTAAGAGTGCGGGTGTTTCTGCGATCACCGTCGTGGTGCGGGTGGATTCGTTCCCCAAAACGATCCACCCGACCCGACGATCTTTCGGCGAAACTCCCCAGTTCGCCTGATGCGTCTTCGGCCGGAATCCCCCCGGATTCCCCCAGCGGCCTCGCACGACATCTTCCCTGCAGTTCGTCGCTTTCGGCGACAAGAGAGACGTTACCCCGCACGGTCGACGTTCCGCGGGCGATTAGCCGGATCTTTGGGCAGTCTTGAGGGACCGTGCCGAACCTCAGGAAGCGCGCTCGATTCAGAGACCGACCATCTTCATCCCCGCGTCGTCGTAGCGGTTCCCCGCGACGCCGAAGCGCTCGGTCAGCGCGTCGAGGTCGGCGACGTCATCCGCCGACAGGCCGACCGTCGTCGACGCGGCGTTCTCGTCGACGCGTTCGCGACGACGCGTGCCGGGGATCGGGACGATGAAGGGATGCTGCGCCAGCAGCCATGCCAGGGCGACCTGTCCGGGCGTCGCGCCCTTCGACTCGGCGAGCGCCCGGACGTGGTCGATGAGACTCTGGTTCGCAGCGAGGTTCTCGGCCTCGAATCGCGGCACGCGACCACGGATCTCGTCGGGGCTGAAGGTCGCGTCGGCTGACACCGAACCCGTGAAGAAGCCCTTTCCGAGCGGACTGAACGGCACGAAACCGATGCCGAGCTCCGCGCACACCGGAAGAACTTCGGCCTCCGGGTCGCGCGTCCACAGCGAGTATTCGCTCTGCACCGCCGTGACGGGGAAGACCGCGTGAGCGCGTCGGACCGTGTCGCCACCAGCCTCCGAGAGCCCGAAGTGCTTCACCTTGCCCTCGGCCACGAGCTCGCCGACCGCGCCGGCGACATCCTCGATCGGCACGGCAGGGTCGACGCGGTGCTGGTAGAAGAGGTCGATCGCGTCGACCCCCAGACGCTGCAGCGATCCTTCAGCCACGCGCCGGATCTGGTCGGGATGGGAGTTCGCTCCGACCATCCTTCCGTCCACGATGTTCCAGCCGAACTTCGTCGCCACGACGACGCGGTCGCGGATCGGGGCGATCGCTTCGCCGACGAGTACTTCGTTGTCGTAGGGACCGTAGACCTCGGCCGTGTCGATCAGGGTGACGCCCTGCTCGACGGCATATCGCAGGACGCCGATCATGTCATCGCGGTCGCCGGGGTTGGGCCCGTAGCTCATCGACATCCCCATGGCTCCGATGCCGACAGCCGATACCTCGAGTCCCTGTCCGAGTGTGCGCGTGTGCATGATCAGCCGCCTTCCGTGAGCGTGGAGTGGATGCATCCATCACACCCCGTTTCCTGCGATTTCGGGAGTCCCTGGCGAACCGGGTACCGGCGGAACCCCTCAGGCGTCGGCGCGACGCCGGAGAGCGCCGAACGCGAGCATGCCGGCGACGGCACACATCGCGATGACCGTCGCGACGAACCATCCCCAGCCGACTCCGTGGAAGACGAAGCCGAGGCACCAGCCGAACAGACTCGAGCCGGCGTAGTAACCGAGGTAGTAGAGCGAAGACGCCTGCGCGCGCGCCTCGGGATCCGCCGCTGCCGGTGCCCACCCCGAGGCGATCGCGTGGGCGCCGAAGAACCCCGCGGTGAGGACGAGCAGTCCCGGGATGATGACGTACACCTGCGGCACGAGCAGGAGGGCCGATCCCGCCGCCATGATGGCCGTGGATCCGAGCAGCACGACGAGCCGCCCGTGCCGCGAGGCGAGGACGCCCGCCCACGGCGACGACACCGTGCCCGCGAGATAAGCGAGGAACAGAGGCGTGATGAGCGCCGTCGGCAGAGAGAAGGGCGGCTCGATGAGGTGGAAGCCCAGGTAGTTGTAGATCGCGACGAACGCCCCCATCAACAGGAACCCCTGCGCATAGAGCGCGAGCTGCGCGGGTGAGCGCAGATTGAGGCCCATGCGCCGGGCGATGCTCGGTCCGGCCGTCACCCGGAAGCGTCCGGGCACGAAGCCTCGCGCACGCGGGATCAGCCAGATGAACGCCACCGCCGAAGCCGCGCACACGGCGGCGGTCACCCACAGACCCGTCTGCCAATCGGCGAGGTCGCCGACCCAACCGGATGCCAGCCTGCCCGACATCCCCCCGACGGTCGTGCCGGCGATGTAGCTCCCGGCCGCGGCGGCGATGGCCCTGCCGTCGATCTCTTCGCTCAGATACGCGAGAGCGATCGCCGGGATCGCGGCCAGTGCGACTCCCTCGGCGGCGCGCACGACCAGGAGCACGGTGATGTCGGGGCTGAAGGGCGCGAGCGCGCCGAGCAGCGTGGCCGCGATCATCCCGATCGTCATGGCCTGCACGCGTCCGATCCGATCGGCCACGATCGACCAGGGGATGACGGCGACCGCGAGCCCCAGGGTCGCCGCCGACACCGCGAGCGCCGCCGTCGTGGGCGGCACGTCGAAGGCGTCTGAGATCTGCGGCAGCACCGCTTGGGGGCCGTAGAGCTGTGCGAAGGTCGCGATTCCGGCGAAGAACAGGCCCGCGAGCAGTCGTCGGTAGTCGCGGCTCCTCGGCAGGTGCCCCGAGAAGTCGTTCACCCTTCCCGACCCGGACGAGACCTCACTCCTCGAGGCTAGCGTCGGCCACGGCATCCGCGATCGCGCGCGTGAGCGACGACGTCGTGCCGCCGCCGCCGACGTCGGGGGTGAGGATGCCGGGCTCGGCGCGCTCGAGCACCGTGTCGATCGCGGCCAGGATCGCCGACGATGCGTCGGGATGCCCGAGGTGGTCGAGCATCATCGCACCGCACCAGATCTGACCGATGGGGTTCGCGATCCCCTTCCCCGCGATGTCGGGCGCTGACCCGTGGACGGGCTCGAACAGACTCGGGAAGAGTCCGTCGGGGTTGATGTTCGCGCTCGGCGCGACCGCGATCGTGCCGGTGCACGCCGGTCCGAGGTCGGAGAGGATGTCCCCGAAGAGATTGCTCGCGACCACGACGTCGAACCAGTCGGGGTGCAGGACGAAGTTCGCCGCGAGGATGTCGATGTGGAACTGGTCGCGCTCGACCTCCGGGAACTGCTCGCCCATCGCAGCGAACCGCTCGTCCCAGTACGGCATCGAGATCGTGATGCCGTTGCTCTTGGTGGCCGAGGTGATCTTGCGGCGCTCGCGTCGCGAGGCGAGCTCGAACGCATACCGCAGAACGCGGTCGACACCCGTCCGGGTCATGACGGTCTGCTGCACGACGACTTCGCGGTCGGTGTCATGGAAGATCTTGCCGCCGATGGACGAGTACTCGCCCTCCGTGTTCTCACGGACGACCACGAAGTCGATGTCGCCGGGGGCACGACCGACGAGAGGGCTCGGGATGCCGGGCAGCAACCGGCACGGTCTGAGGCTGATGTACTGGTCGAACCGGCGCCGGAACTGGATGAGGCTCCCCCACAGCGAGACGTGGTCGGGCACGACGTCGGGCCAGCCGACGGCTCCGAAGTAGATCGCATCGAACCCGCGCAGTGTCTCGAACCAGTCATCCGGCAGCATCGTGCCGTGAGCGAGCCAGTAGTCCGCAGATGCGAAGTCGAAGTGCTCGTACTCGAGCGGGACGTCGAAGCGCGCGGCCGCGGCATCCAGCACCTGCAGACCTGCAGGCACGACTTCCTTGCCGATGCCGTCTCCGGGGATCACCGCGATCCGATGGGGTCTGATGCTCACACCACGTTCCTCTCGGCGGGGTAGTGACACGCGACGCGATGACCGTCGCCGCGGTCGATGAGCCCGGGCACTTCGGCCGCGCACAGGTCGGTGGCCTTCCAGCAGCGCGTGCGGAACCGGCAGCCGGACGGCGGCGACACGGGGCTCGGCACGTCACCGGTCAGCACGATGCGTTCGCGCGCACGCTCGATGCGCGGGTCGGGCACGGGGATCGCTGAGAGGAGCGCCTGCGTGTACGGATGCATCGGGCGCTCGTACAGCAGATCGACCGGCGCCTCCTCGATCAGTCGGCCCAAGTACATCACCCCGACGCGGTCGCTGAGGTGCCGCACGACCGAAAGATCGTGGGCGATGAAGAGGTAGGTGAGCCCGAGGTCGCGCTGCAGGTCGTCGAGCAGGTTCAGGACGCCGGCCTGCACGCTGACGTCGAGTGCACTGACCGGCTCGTCGAGCACGATGACCTCGGGCTCGACGGCGAGCGCTCGGGCGATTCCGATGCGCTGCCGCTGCCCGCCCGAGAACTCGTGCGGGTATCGGTCCGCGTGCGCGGGGTTCAGGCCGACCATCTCGAGCAGCTCGAGCACGCGGGCGGAGTGGCTGCGTCGGTGCAGTCCGTGGATCGCGAGGGGCTCGGCGAGCGTGTCGCGCACCGACTTGCGCGGATTGAGCGACGCGTACGGATCCTGGAAGACGAACTGGATGCGGCGGCGCAGCCCGCGCAGGCGCGCGCCGTGCACCCGTGTGATGTCTGCGTCGTCGAGGCGGATCGTCCCCGCCGTCGAGGACTGCAGCTTGGCGACGGTACGACCGAGGGAGGACTTGCCGCATCCCGATTCGCCCACGAGTCCGAACGTCGTCCCGCCCGCGACGGAGAGGCTCACGTCCGAGACGGCGTGCACGATCTCGCGGCTCTTGCGGAAGAGCCCTCCGCCGACCGGATACTCCTTGACGAGGCCGTCGACCGTCAGTGACGTGCTCATTCCGCATCCTCCCGCCACTCGCCGACGCGCACGCAGCTCACGGTGTGAGTGCCCCCGACGTTCACCGGCGGCGGAACCACCGAATCGCAGCGCCCCGCGACGGCATGCGCGCAGCGCGGTGCGAAGCGGCATCCCTGCGGCCACTTCGTCGCCACCGGCGGCTGCCCGGGGATCTGGTACAGCCGCTCGTCTCGCGAGGAGCGCTGGTCGAGTCGCGGCATCGAGGCGAGCAGCCCCGCCGTATACGGGTGACCCGTTTCGTAGAACAGCGGATCGACATCGGCCGCCTCGACGACACCGCCGGCGTACATCACGAGGACACGGTCCGCGATGCCCGCGACGACGCCGAGATCATGCGTGATCACGACCACCGTCGTGCCCGTCCGACGCTGCACATCGCGCAGCACTTCGAGCACCTGGGCCTGCACCGTCACGTCGAGCGCGGTCGTCGGCTCGTCCGCGATCAGCAGGTCGGGTTCGTTCGCGATGCTCATCGCGATCATGACGCGCTGGCGCATTCCTCCCGAGAACTCGTGCGGATACCGCTCGATGCGCTTCTCGGGGGCGGGGATGCCGACGAGCTCGAGCAGCTCGATGGCCCGAGCGCGACGCTGCGTCTTCGTGGTCTCGGGACGGTGGACGCGCACGGCCTCGATGAGCTGCTCGCCCACCGTCGCGACGGGGTTCAGCGCCGTCAGCGCGTCTTGGAAGACGATCGCGACGTCATTGCCGCGGATCTCGCGCAGTTCGTCATCCGAGAGTCCGATGAGCTCTCGCCCGCGCAGGCGGATCGAGCCCGTGACGACGGCGCGCTTGGGAAGGATGCCCATGATCGCCATTGCGGTCATCGACTTGCCCGACCCGGACTCTCCGACGATGCCCAGCGTCTCACCGGTGCGCAGAGTGAACGAGACGTCCTCGATCGTGCGCGCCGTCCCGGCGTCCGAGGGGAACGAGACCGACAGGTTCTCGACTTCCAGCAGTGGTGCGCCGTCGTTCACAGGTTCTTCCCTTGCGGGTCGAGGGCGTCGCGGAGTCCGTCGCCGATGAAGTTGACGCACAGCACGGTCACCAGGATGAACAGGCCGGGGAAGTAGAGGAGGTACACCTGAGGCGTGCCGACGTAGCCGGCCGCCTGGCTGAGCATGGAGCCCCAACTGGTCTGGGGCGACTGCACACCGAACCCGAGGAAGCTCAGAGTCGACTCCGCGATGATCGCGGATGCGACCGCGAGGCTCATCGCGACGGCGATCACGCCCGCGAGGTTCGGCAGCAGGTGCGACAGGATGATCCGGGCGTTGGACGCACCGATGCCGCGGGCGGCTTCGACGAAGTCCTTCTCGCGCAGCGAGAGGACCTGAGCACGCACGACGCGAGCGATGTACGTCCAGCCGAGTGCCGTGAGGGCGAAGACGATCGTCGTGGGCGAGGGGCCGAGCCCTTGCACGATCACGGCCAGGAGCGCGATCGCCGGAACAATCAGGAAGAGGTCGGTGATGCGCATGACGAGTTCACCGATCCAACCGCCCGCGTACCCGGCGATGGCACCCAGGGCCGTGCCCACGAGCGTCGCGAGCAGCGCGACGAACAGACCGATCGCAAGGGAGACCTGCCCGGCGAAGAGGATCTCGCTCAGATAGTCGCGGCCGAGCTCGTCCGTGCCGAGCCAGTGCTCCGCCGAGGGGGCGGTCGGCCCGAGGAGGAGGTCCTGCTGACCCTGCGGATACGGTGCGATCCAGGGCGCGCCGAAGCACACCACGATGAGCAGCAGGAGGATGATCAGGCTCACGAGCGCGAGCCGATGATGGATGAAGCGACGGATCAGCTGGCGGGTCGAGCCTCCTGAGACCGGCTGCTCGGCGAGGAGTTCCTCGGTGCCGGTGAGTCCCGCGCCGCTCATGACAGCCTCACTCTCGGGTCGAGGACCGCATAGCCGATGTCGGCGACGAGGTTGCACAGCACGACCGCCACGGCGACGACGATCATCCACGGCAGCAGGACGAACACGTCACCGGCGACGAGAGACTGCAGGAAGAGCCTCCCCATCCCGGGGATCGCGAAGATCTGCTCCGTCACGACGAGCCCGCCGATGAGGATCGCGGCATCCAGCGCGACGACCGTCACGAAGGGCGCGAGCGAGTTGCGCACGGCGTGGCGCCAGATGATCCGCCGCCGCGGCACCCCTTTCGCCCGCGCCGTGCGCACGTAGTCACTCGAGAGCGAGTCGAGCATCGCGGCGCGGCCGAAGCGGCTCCACGACGCGACGAGCGCGATCATGAGCGCGGCGACCGGGAGGACGAGATGTCGGACGTAGTCGAGGACGCCCACCTCCGACACGGGCGGCAGTCCGATGAAGAAGAGCGGCGGCTCGTCGAGACCGAACGTCTCCTTCGGCCAGACCGCGAGCGCCTGGATCAGGATGAGACCGAACCAGAACGCCGGCATCGCGATGCCGATGTACGACGCGCCCGTGAAGATCTGGTCGCCCGCCGAGTACTGCCGCACGGCAGAGTAGACGCTGATCCCGCCGGCGACGAGGACGGCCACCACGAGCCCCCAGAAGGCGAGCTGCAGCGTGGGCCACAGCGCGTCACCGATGAGCGGCAGGACCGGGGTGCCCGTGCGCGAGCTGACACCCCAGTCCCCCGTGACGAAAGCCTTGAGCCAGAGGAAGTACTGCTCGAAGATCGATCGATCGAGGCCGAGTCGCTCGATCTCGCGCTGCAGCGCCGTCGGATCGGTCGTCTGCCGCAGCTTCGCGAGCGGGTCGAACGTCGAGCGGACGGCCCAGAAGAGGATGAAGGATGCGACCAGGATCACCGGAAGCGAGTACAGCACCCGCCGCGCGATGAAGCTGAACACGTCTGTCTCCTGAGCCCTGCCGCGGTCAGCCCGCGATGCCCCACGCGGCGAGGTTCCAGAACGGCCCCTCGATCGGGTTGATCTCGAGCGGTCCGCCGATCTTGTCACTCCACAGCAGCACGAGCGGCACCGTGTCGATCGGCAGCGACGGGACGTTCTCGGCGATCACGGCATCCGCCTCGTGGGCGATCTCGACGCGCTTGTCGACGTCGAGCTCGGTGTCGACCGCCGAGAGCAGCGGGTCGAGCTCGGGGATCGAGACGCGGTAGAAGTTGATGCCGGAGTACCCGTTGTCGGCTGACGGGATGTTGGACGAGAGGAACGACGAGCTCAGCGTCGGGTCCGGGAAGGTGTCGACGATCGCCCACAGGCCCGACTGGAAGTCGCCTTCGGGCGCCACCGTGCCGAACAGATCGGCCGGCGTGACGGAGTTGATCGTCATCTCGAATCCGGCCTCCGCGAGCTGCGACTGGAGCACCTGCGTCATGAGGTCGCGCCGTTTGTTGCCGGCGAGCGTCTCCATCGAGAAGCTCGCGGTCTTGCCGCCCTTCTCCCACACGTCGTCGGAGTTCTTGGTCCAGCCGTCATCCTCCATCAGCTCCGTGACCTTGTCGAGGTCGAGGGTGTACTGCGAGAAGTCGTCGGCGCCGTACGCCCCGACGATCGGCGTGTTGAAGCTCTGCTGCGGCTCGTCGACGCCGAGCGCTCCGAACATCCGCTCCACGACCGCCTGGCGGTCGATCGAGTACGCGACGGCCTGGCGCACAGCCTTCGAGTCGAACGGGAAGGCCTCGTTGTTGAACCAGACCGCCTCGAGCGACGCGCTGCGCGGATCGACCTGCGAGTTGATGCCGGGCAGCCCCGCATCGATCTGGCTGATCGCGTCGAGCTGCGGCGACGGGTAGAGCACGTCCACCTGACCGCTCTTGAGCGCCTGGAACGCGGCCGTCGTGTCCGGCAGGAACAGGTAGGTCACCTTGTCGAGGTTCGGCGTGTCTCCCCAGTAGTTCTCGTTGGGGACGAGCGTGGCCGACGTGCCGCGATCCCAGGACTCGATCTTCCACGGCCCCCCGCTCCAGTCGTAGCCGTCGGTCATCGCGGCGGCGCGGTCCTGGCCGTCGAGGATGTGCGCCGGCAGCACGCCGTACGTGCTGAACAGCGACCGCCATCCGGCGTAGGGGGTGTCGAGCGTCACGATCGCCGTCTTCGGGTCGGTCGTGTCGACCGCGGTGATCCGATCGAAGCCGGTCTTGTCGAAGATGTCGTCACCGTCGCGGATCTGGAGCGCCGTGTACTCGAAGTCCTTCGAGGTGATGGGCTCGCCGTCGGACCACACGGCGTCGGGGTTGATCTTGTACGTGATCGTCTGACCCGCGCCGCTGCTCTCGGCCACGGGCTCCTCGGCCATGAGCTCGGACGCGACCGGCGTCCAGACGTCGTCGACGAGCCGGGTGTTGAAGACGGTCGGAATCGTCGGCACCTGCATGATGTACGTGCCCCAGATCGACCCGGCGCAGGTGGCGATCCAGTCGACGCAGTCGGGCTCCTGCTCAGCGCCGATGACGACCTCGCCGCCCTGCGTGACGGGGGCGGGCGACTCGGACTCGGAGCCCGACCCGCCGGCGCTGCAGGCGGTCAAGGCGAAGACGGTCACGACGGCCGCCGTGACGAGGGTGAGGCTGTGGCGCGAGAACTTCGACATGGACTTCACTCCGTGATCGTGAGGTTGTGCGACGGTGCGGTCTACCTGATGCCAAGCGGCGGGTGGTCCGACTATAGGGCGGACCGAGAAGGTTTAGCAAGCGTTATAGTCAACGTTATTGATTAGTGATTCCAGCGACGCCCGGCGAGCGTACGCAGCGCGAGCTCCGTCATCCGTCGCTGGTCGTGTTCCAGGTTCTGCAGACCGGTCGGCTCATGGCCCCCGTCGAAGACGTCCATCACGACATCCCCACCCCGGTCGCCGAGCCCGTCGACGAAGCGCTGCACGCCGACGATCGGCGTCCGCGTATCGAGAGCGCCCTGATTGATCCACACAGACGCCGTGACGTCGTCGAGATAGCTGATCGCCGAGTATCGCTCGACCATCTCCGGCGGCACCCAGGTCGTCCAGACGCTGCGCACCGCGGGATTCATCTCGGCGATCGCCGCCGACCAATCCGCGACCGCGACGTGCGCGAGCCCGCCCGCGAACAGGTCGGGCAGGCGGCCGACACTGAGGAGCGTCATGTGGCCGCCGAAGGACGCTCCGGTGATGAAGGTGGATGCCGGATCCCCCAACCCCTGTGCGCGGAGATGCTCGATCGCGGCGGCGACGTCCTCGATCTCACGATCGCCGCCCGTGCCCCAGAACCCCTCGCGGAACGCCTGCCCGAACGTGACGGAGCCGCGGTAGTTGAGTGCGGCATAGGCGAATCCGGCATCCATCCACGCCTGCGCCGAGGGACTGTACTCGTCGACCCACACGAGGTTCGGTCCGCCGTGGATGTCGAGCACCGTGCCGAGCGCCTCGCCGTCGGGGCGCCCCACCCACAGCTGTACGCGCGTCCCGTCCGCACTGGTGACCATCGACGACGCGAGCGGCCGGCCGCCAGGCACTGCCGCGGGCGCGACGAGCTCGGTGAGCCGATCGCCGTCGTCCTGCAGAATGCTGAGGGGCGTCGCCCAGTCGGAGCGCACGACTCGGATCGCACCGTCCGGCGCGAAGGAGGACGCCCACTGGAAGGGATGCAGATCCGCGACGTCGGGATTGGCGAATGCTCCGCCCTCGGCGACGACTCGGACCTCGTCGCTCGCCTCGTGCAGTTCGAGCAGTCGATGGATGCCGTCCTCCACGTGCAGGGCGAGCACGCGCCCCGAGGACGCGTGCCAGTCGAGCGGGATGACCTCGCCGGAGAGGTCCGCGAGGGCGAAGTCACGGCGCTCCCCCGTCGTGTGATTCCAGATCGCGGGGCGGGCGAATCCGGTGCGCTCGGTGTTGACGAGGATCCGGGGGTCGTCGGCGACGGCAGAGAACCGGACCCCGCGCACGGGACCCGCGGGAAGGTCGTCCAGCACCCCGACGACCTCGCCTGACTCCGCCTCGACGACCGTCAGCGCGGCCCGGCGGATGCCGGGATTGTGGTCGGTCGTGTCGACGGACACGAGTGATCCGTCGGGTGAGATCTGGCCGTACCACGCTTCGATGGGGCTGCTGTAGACGGTGCGCGGCGGACCCCAGGGAGCGGCGGGGATCACGAGCACATGGAAGCCGTCCTCGTCGACGACGGTGACGACGATCGCACTCCCGTCGTGAGCGGCCTCGAGGCCGCGCAGCACGAACGGCAGCCTGCCGGGGGTCAGATCCACGACTCGCTCGCCGTCGACCGACACCGCGACGAGCGTGCCGACCTCGGAGCCGCCGCCGTCGTCGAGATCGATGACCCACTTCGCATCGGGGGTCAGGATCGCGCCGACCCCGACGGCGAACGGCAGGAGGGCCGAGGGCTCGTCCCCCGCCCGCCAGAGCCGGGCTCGCGAGCCGTCGGGATGATCCTCGATCAGCAGTGCGACGTCGTCCGGGCCGGCAGCCGGTCGCACCGTGAGAAGGAATGGCGTCTCGAACCGACGGGCGAGAGCGTGATCGAGCTCCGCGGGAATCGCATCCATCTGGGACCTCTCAACATGTCGAAGTCATGGTCAGGTGCGTTGACTATAGCAGTGGCTATACCTCGCCGACACGTGTCGCGGAGAATCAAGACCGTTGACTACGCTCAAGTCATCGGTGGGCTACGGTGAACACCAGCACCCCCGCTCAGACATCGGACGGAGCACGACGGATCAATGGCGAATCAGAAGGCTCCGGCATCCCGTTCCAAGGCCTCGACCGCTCCGACGCGCAAGCGCCGCGCGCGGGATTCGCTCAGCCGCGAGATCATCGTCGCCGCCGCCGACGCCGTCGTCCAGCGTGACGGCCTCGACCGCCTGACCTTCCAGGCGATCGGCGAGGAGCTCGACGCGCATCCGACGTCCATCTACCGCCACTTCCGCGACAAGGACGAACTCCTGCTCGCTCTGATCGACACCCTCCGAGCACGCAGCTACAGCGGAGCGATGATCGCGACGGATGACTGGATGGCAGACCTCCGCGCACAGGCGCACCTGATCCACGACCACTACATGCGCTACCCCGAGTTCGCGTTGCAGATGGCGCTTCGGCGCCCGACGGATTTCACCTCGATGGAGTTCTCGATCGGCGCGCTTCGCCGCGGAGGCTACGGGCCCGAGCAGGCCGCCATGTATGCACGCGCGCTCGGGCAGCTCGTGCGCTCGGCGAGCAGCATCCAAGCGGCCCTCAGCGCGCAACCCGACGACGTGCGCGACGCAGACGAGCTCACGTGGCAGCTGGATTATCGACGGCTCGGGGCGGACGATCACCCCAACATCGCGTGGGTGGGGCCGAATCTCCCCGGCATCCAGGATCCGCGAGCCTGGGAGACCGCGCTGGACCTGCTCCTGGAGAGCATCGAGCGCCACGCGCCCGGCCCCGCCTGAGTCAGGGATTCCAGCCGTCGATCATCCCGGCGACGAGTCGCGCGCGCTGCGAGATCGAGGCGAGGGATGCCCACTCGTGCTCGGCGTGCGCACCGTCCCCATCCGGACCCAGCCCGTCGAGCGTGGGCACGCCGAGCGCCGCCGTGAAGTTGCCGTCCGACGCACCCCCCACGGAGGCCGCGCGGAGTTCCCCATCGCCGAGCGCCGCTGTCACTTCGCGAGCGAGGGCGAGCAGGGCCGCGGAGGAATGCTCCTCCATCGGCGGGCGATTGATGCCTCCCGACAGGTCGATGCGCGCACGGGAGTCGACCGGCACGCGCGCCCGCAGCTCGCGGTCCACACGCTCCAGCTCGTCGACCGACCATCCGCGGACATCGATGCGCAGCGTCGCGTGCTCGGGGATGACGTTCGTGACCGTCCCCGCGTGCGCGACCGTGGGGCTCACGGTCGTGCCGAGGTCCGCGTCGGCGAGAGTCGTCACGTCGATGATCTGATGCGCGAGCTCGACGAGCGCATTGACGCCGTTCCACGGCTCGAGGCCCGCGTGCGCAGCGCGGCCGGTGACGTCGAGCGTGTACATGCTTCCGCCGCACCGCGCGATCTTCACGGCCCCGCCGAGGCTCGGCTCGAGCACGAGGACGGCTTCGGATGCCGACGCCTCGCTCTCGATCAGTCCACGGGACGTGAGCGAACCGACCTCTTCGTCACCGGTGATCAGCACGCCCACGTCATCGGTGCGACCGGCGAGTGCGAGCGCAGCGGCCATGGCCACGATCCCGCCCTTCATGTCGAAGACTCCGGGGCCGGTGCACCGGTCGCCGTCGAGAGCGAACGGCAGCCGATCGATCGTGCCCAGCGGCCACACCGTGTCGATGTGTCCGAGCAGCAGCACGCGCGGTCGCGCCGCCCCCCAGCGCGCGTGCACGACGCCGTCCACCGTGTGCGAGCGCACGGGACCCAGGAGCGGTGCGAGCCACTCGTCGACGAGTTCATACGCGGCGGAGATGCCGGCCGCGTGGCCGCTCGGCGTCTCGATCGAGACGAGCGCCTCGAGTCGTTCTGTCGCGTTCATCCGTCGACCCCGATCCGATCGAAGAAGTCATGCAGATGAAGGGCGCAGGCTTCCGGCGCCTCTTCCGGCACGTAGTGATCGGACGCGATGCCGGCACCCGACACGTCGCTCGCGTAGTCCGACCACACGCCGAGGACGTCGAAGTTGCGGCCGACGTAGCTGTCCGCACCCCACAGCGCGAGGACGGGCATCTCGAGTCGTGCGCCCCCCGCCGCATCGGCGCGGTCGAGGTCGAGATCGACGGATGCCGCGGCGCGATAGTCCGCGCACGTCGCCTCGATCACGCCGGCGCGCGTGAAGCACGCCAGGTAGCGGTCGAACACCTCGGGAGTCAGCGGATCACGCGTGGACCACCGGTGCACGAAGCGGCTCCGCAGCCACCGCTCCGGGTCGGCGCGGATGAGCCCTTCGGGAAGACCTCCGCCCAGCGCAAGGAAGAACCAGTGGAAGTAGCTCGTGGCCATCACACGGTCGACGTGGTCGAACATGTGCAGGGTCGGCACGACATCGATCACGGCGAGCGCGCGCACCCGCCCGGGAGCGTCCAGCGCCATGCGGTGGCCCACCCGTGCGCCACGATCGTGACCCGCGACGAAGAACTCGGCGAACCCGAGCCGGCCCATGACGGCGAGCTGATCCGCCGCCATCTCACGCTTCGAGTAGCGATCGCCCGACGGCGCATCCGACTGCCCGTAGCCGCGCAGGTCGGTCGCGACGACGGTGTACCGCTCGGCGAGGACGGGCGCGACGGCGTGCCACATGTCGCGCATCTCGGGATACCCGTGCAGCAGGAGCAGCGGCGGGCCGTCACCCAGAACGGTCGTCGCGATGCGCACACCATCGATGCCCTCGACGTACGCGGGCGGCTCTGCCAGCAGTTCCACGGCGATGATCTCGCTCTCAGTCAATGTCGTTGACTATTAGATTGCCTACGACCCGCTCGTGTCAATCCGCAGACCCGGCTGGCACCTCTCGCAGCCCGGTCCCGTTGCGTTCTGTGACGCCTTTCTGGACGCACTCCGGCATCCCGTCCAGCATTGCTCGCATGCCTCGACAGATCCGCTTCAACGCCTTCGACATGAACTGCGTCGCCCACCAGTCCTCAGGCCTGTGGCGGCACCCCGACGACCGCTCGCGTGACTACAACACGATCGAGTACTGGACCTCCCTCGCTCAGCTGCTCGAGAAGGGCCGGTTCGACGGGATCTTCATCGCCGATGTGCTGGGCACATACGACGTGTACGGCGGCAACGACGAAGCGGCGATCCGCCACGGCGCGCAGGTGCCCGTGAACGACCCCGTGCTCCTCGTCTCGGCGATGGCGGCCGTGACCGAGCACCTCGGATTCGGGGTCACGGCGGGTACCGCATACGAGCACCCCTACCCCTTCGCGCGACGCATGACGACGCTCGACCACCTCACGCGCGGCCGCGTCGGCTGGAACGTCGTGACGGGCTATCTGCCGAGCGCGGCACGCAACCTCGGCAACGAGGACCAGCTCGAGCACGACGACCGCTACGACCACGCGGACGAGTACCTCGAGGTGCTCTACAAGCTGTGGGAGGGCTCGTGGGAGGATGACGCGGTCGTCTTCGATCGTGAGACCGGCGTCTTCACCGACCCGACGAAGGTGCACCACATCGGCCACCAGGGCAAGCATTTCACGGTGCCCGGCATCCACATCTCCGAGCCGTCGCCCCAGCGCACGCCCGTCATCTACCAGGCGGGCGCGTCACCGCGCGGCGTCGCCTTCGCCGCCGGCAACGCCGAGGCGATCTTCGTCGCAGCGCCGACGCGAGAGGTGCTGAAGGCGACGGTCGGCCGCATCCGCGATGCCCTCGAAGCCGCCGGACGCGACCGCTACTCCGCCCGCATCTACACGCTGCTCACGATCGTCACCGACGCGACGCCCGAGGCCGCACAGGCGAAGTACGCGGACTACCGCCGCTACGCGAGCGACGAGGGTGCGCTCGTGTTCATGTCGGGCTGGATGGGCATCGACCTGTCGCAGTACGACCTCGACGAGCCCGTGGGCAACGTGCCGTCGAACGCGATCCGCTCCGTGATCGCGAACTACGAGGAGTCCGCTGCGAACGGCGAGACCTTCACCGTGCGCGACATCGCCGAGGGCGGCGCGATCGGCGGACTCGGTCCCACGATCGTCGGCTCCGGCGAGGAGATCGCGGATCTGCTGCAGGACTGGGTCGAGTACACCGATGTCGACGGCTTCAACCTCGCGTACGCCATCACGCCCGGCACGTTCGAGGACATCGTCGAGCACGTGGTCCCGGTTCTGCAGGCGCGCGGGGTGTACCCGACCGAGTACGCCGACGGCACACTGCGCGAGAAGCTGCACGGGCGCGGTGACCGCCTGCCCGAGGAGCACCGCGGGGCGGGATTCCGGGTGGGAGCGCGCGCCGCCGTCTAGTGCGAATCGGCCCGGTACCGCGTGCGGCCGGCCACGATCGTCTCGACCACCCGCGTACTCAGCAAGGCCGCGTCGCCGTCGCGGAACGGATCCGCGTCGAGTACGACGACGTCGGCGGCGAAGCCGGGCGCGATGCGTCCTCGCCACGCACCGTCGCCCATCGAGGCTGCGGCATCCCGCGTCGCATGCCCGATCGCGCGCTCCAGCGGCAGAGCGTACTGCGGCTGGAGAGCACCGACCGAGGGATCGAGGGCAGACGCCCGCGTCGCCGCGACGTACATGTTCGCGAGCGCTTCGTACGGCGCGGTCGGGGCATCCGTCGAGAACGCCAGCAACGTGCCCGCGTCTTCGTATTCCGGCCACGGGAAGGCACGCTCGACGCGCTCGTCGCCCAGCATCTCGGCCCAGTTCGCGAAGATGGCCGGGTCGGAGTGCACGGGCTGCATCGACGCCGTGACCTCGAGCCGCGCCATGCGCTCGGCGGTGCCGGGCGCCGCGTATTCGAGGTGCTCGATGCGGTGGCGGCGCGCGCGGTCGCCGTTGATCACCGTCGCCTGCTCGATCGCGTCGAGGGCGAGGTCGATCGCCCGGTCACCGATCGCGTGCAGGGCGACCTGGAGTCCGGCCGCGTCGGCGGCGGCCACGACCGGCACGAGTCGCTCCAGCGACCAGATCGGCTCGGCGTTGGATCCGTCGGAGTAGGGATGCCGCATCGCGGCCGTGCAGGCGTCGATGACGCCGTCGAGCACGAGCTTGATCCCGACGACGCGCAGCCACGGCGTCGACGGCTGCGCGGCGAGCTCGATGGCCCGCTGCACCTGCGCGACGTTCGCGGCGTCGTCGGACTCATTGCCGACGAACCAGTGCGCCGCGACGCGGAGGGGAAGCTCGCCGCCGCGCGCGTCCAGCGCCCGCTGCATCGCGGCGAGACCCCACTCGTCGAGCATCATGTCCACGGCACCGGTCACGCCCGCAGCCAGGTATGCGTCGATCGCCCGCGCCAGATCGCGGTCGCGATCGGCATCCGTCGTCGTCTCCTCGCGATGGGTCCACACGTGCTTCGTCGCCGCCGTCTCGAGCAGGAGCCCCGTCGGCTCGCCCTCGGCATCGCGCACGATCTCGCCGCCGTGCGGGTCGGGCGTCTCGCGCGTGACCCCGATCGCGGCCAGCGCGGCGGAGTTGAGCCAGCACGAGTGGTAGTCGTTGGCGTCGAGGAAGACGGGGATGTCGGAGACGACGGCGTCGATCATGGCGGCCGTGGGCCGACCGCCAGGGATCGCGTCGAACAGCCAACCCCTGCCGACGAGAGCGGTCGCCTCGGGCGCCGCCGCGCGTGCGGCGCGGAGTGCGTCCTGGATCTCGTCGAGCGACTTGGCGAACGTGAGCGGGATCTGACCGAGCGAGGCGCCCATCATCAGGAGGTGCGTGTGCGCGTCGACGAACCCGGGCAGCACGAGCCGGCCCTCGAGGTCGACGGTGCGCTCGGCCGGCGGGGCATCCGCCTCGCCTCCGACCCAGTCGATCGTCTCACCGTCGACCGTGAACGCCGACGCCCAGGAGTCGTTCGAGTCGGGGGCCGCGGTGAAGACGCGGGCGTTGCGGTAGAGGACGGTCATCGGAGCGACTCCTTGCCGAGCGACGTGCTCATCAGCCCCCAGTACAGCAGGGCTGCGACGGCCATGCCGACGGGCACGGACAGATCGATGTAGCCGGTCGCCTGGGCGATCGGTCCCGCCCACACGTCGGTCGAGAGGCAGAGCGCGGTGAGCAGCCCGCCGACCAGGAGCGCCGTGAGGCCGGGGATCGACCATCCGCCGGTGTACCAGAACGGCCCCGCGCGGCGCACGTCGAAGAGGGCGAGGCCGTCGTAGGCGAACCGACGGCGCAGCACGTCGACGACGTAGATCGCCATCGCGGGGGCCGAGACCACCACGAGGAACTGCATCATGAGGTTCACGGCATCCAGGAACGACGACGACAGCACGAGGTAGATCGTGAGCGCCGTGCCGACGATGCCCACGATGATGGTGGCGGGGATGCGACGCAGACGCAGACCGACGGCTTGCAGCGACATGCTCGACGTGTAGGCGGTCATCGCGTTGAGCGCGATGGTGTTGAGGACCACGCCGATGACGAGGATCGGACCGAGCCAGATCGGCAGCATGTCGAACAGCGCCGCGTCGATGCCGACGTCGAATCCGTCGGCGCCGATCGCCGTCGCGAGGAGCGCGCCGACCGACGTGAAGACGAACGTCGGGATCGCGCCGCCGAGGCCCGTCGCGGCGATGATGTGCGACGGCTTCGTCGAGCGGGGCAGGTAGCGGGCGATGTCGGGGCTGTTGATGTACGAGAGCGGCCCCGACGCGAGGATCGTGAAGCCGATCGAGATCGACGACCACAGCGCGACTCCCGAGAGCGGCGTCGGCGAGGCGTACTGCCAGTTGACCGCGGGCAGGATGAAGGCCGTCACGAGCATGAAGATGACGGCGAGCGCGAGCGCGATGATCGGGTACACCCGCAGGATCAGCCCGTGCCCGAAGATCGCGACGTAGATCGTGATGAACGAGACGACGAGTGTGACCCCGACGGGCACCCAGATCGGATCGTCGATCCCGATCCGCCGCAGCAGGTCGGCCCCCATGAACGACGAAGCGAGCCACGTCAGCGACAGGAACACCGCGCCGATGAACCAGCCGACGAAGGCGACGAAGATGCGGTTGCCGAAGAGTCCGTACATCGCGCGGGTCACGACGGATCCCGACGTGCCCGCCGCCGGCCCGCTCACCGCGATGACGCCGGGGAGGACCCACAGCAGGCACGCGGCGGCGATCACCAGGAACGCCTGCCACAGCTCGAGACCGAGCAGGATGAGCGTCGCCCCGATCGTGAAGTTCAGGATGCTGAAGTTCGGCGCGGCCCAGATGAAGAAGAGATCCCGTGCGCGGCCGTGGCGCTCGGAGTCGGGGACGAGCTCGATCCCCCTCGTCTCGGGCTGCGAAGCGGTATCCGCGTACTCAGCGGTGGTGTGCGAACGCGACATGCGCACCCTTTCGAGCGTTATTGGTCGAATGCCCAATGGACTATTGGTCAGTTAGTCAATAGCATCGAGGGCATGACGTCAAGCACTTCTTCGACGAGATCGCGGAAGCGACCCGAAGAGCGACGTCAGGAGATCGTGGATGCGGCGGCAGCGATCGCGCTCGAAGAGGGCATGGAGCGCATCACGCTGCGCGCCGTCGCGCAGCGTCTCGGCGTCAGGCCGGGCTTGATCACGCACTATTTTCCGGCGGCGGAAGACCTCGTCGTCGAGGCGTTCACGCGTGCCGCGCTGACCGAACGCGAGCGGTTCTTCCCGATGGACGGAGGAACCCCGCTGCAGCGGCTCGCGCACTTCGTCGACCACATCCAGCGCGGCCTGTCGTCATCGCTCGCGCGCCTGTGGCTCAACGCGCAGCATCTGTCCCGCTTCAGCCCTTCGGTCGCGGCCGCTGTGGAGGAGCAGGACGCCCTCGACCGCTCTCGCCTCACCGAACTCATCCGCGAAGGGATCGCGGTGGGCGAGTTCGCCGACATCGACGCCGAGGCCGCCGGCATCCGGATCTTCCTGGCGGTCGACGGCCGCGGGGCGTACGTCAACCGCACGGCGGACCTCTCGCATCCCGCGTACCGCGACTTCGTCGCAGACGTCACGGAATGCATGCTGGGCCTCGCGCCCGGCACGCTGGAGCGCCAGATCCAGGCCTGAGCCAGCCCCGGACAGAGAGAACGGTCCCGGCCGTGGGGAGTGGACCGGGACCGTTCAGGAGTGGGGAGGAGCGGGCACCCGAATGCCGCACCTCGACCCTGAGCTCTCATTCCCTTGCCCCTTCAGGCTATGCGGGACCGCCCCCGGCTTCGGAGGGTTGACAGCCAGCGACCTCGTTGCTATCGCCTGTCAAGGCAGCGACAAAGAGGACCTGCAACCCGCACGCTGGGAGAAGACGATGGGAGCAGACGGATGACGAAGAACGATCCACCCGCCTTCGAAAGCGACGACGATGCAGGGTACGAAGGTCCGGATGTCGAACGCTCGGTCGAGGACGAGCCGTTCATCGACCCCCCGGAAACAGCGATCTCGACGACAGCGCGGACTCGTACGTGAGTCCGGCACGCGACGGGTCTCCTTCGCCGTAGGGAGACAGGCCTACTTCCCGGCCGACTCGTCAGCGCACGTCGTAGAGCTCGCCGACCGGAACGGCGAACGACAGCACGTTGCCCGTCTGCGCGAGCGGGCACGCCCATGCGGGGTCGTACGCGCAGGACGGGTTGTAGGCGAAGTTGAAGTCGAGCACGATCGTGCCGCGTTCGGAGTCCGAGCCGAGGTCTGCGCCCTTGATCGTGTCGATGAGATACCGACCACCGCCGTAGGTGCCGTCGGGCTGACCGGCGAGCGAGTCACGCACGGGAATGAAGAGTCCCCCGCCGTACGTCGTGAGCCTCCAGACGTCGAGGGTGCCGGCATCCGGAATCTCGACGACGCCGACCCGCTCGAACGGCACGACGCCGTCGGTGCCCGTCGCGAACTCGAATCCGCCGGCCTCGGCGGGCAGGATGGGCAGTTCGAATCTCCACGCGGCATCATACGGGGCGATGGGAAGACCTTCGAAGAGCAGGCGGTCGCTAGAGAGCAGCGGAGTCGCAGGATGCCGGGCCATCAGGTCATCGCGTTCGATCCGCCACAGCTCGTGCGCCTCTTCGGGGTCGTCCGCTTGCCGGACGGCCGCGTAAAGAGCGAAGACGCGGCGGCGCCAGTCGACGACCTCCGAAGCAGTGCGCGCAGTCGTGACGGTCATCCACTCAGGCTACGCATCAAGCACGATCAGTAGTGGACGAGGAGGGTCGAGGTGACCCGGTCGCCGCCGGCGAGCTTCGCCTGGTACATCGCGTTGTCGGCGGCGCGGATGAGGCGATCCATCGCCGGGGTGCGATCGTTGCCGACGGTGACGACACCCACGCTCGCGGTGATGACGAGTTCCTCCGGGAGTTCGGGATACGGGCCGGTGATCGCCAGACGGATGCGGTCCGCCACGACGAGCGCGTCATCGGGGGTGTCGACCGGCACGACCGCGATGAACTCGTCACCGCCGAAGCGACCCAGCACATCGCTCTCGCGGATGACGCCGCGAATGCGCAGACCGACCTCGCGGAGGAGCGCGTCGCCGGCGCCGTGACCGAGCACGTCGTTGACGGCCTTGAAGCCGTCGAGGTCGATGAAGATGACGCTCAGCGCGGTGTAGCCGCCGACGAGCATGCTCGCGACATCCTCTTCGACGAGGCGACGATTCGGCAGACCCGTGACCTCGTCGTGCATCGCGGCGCGTCGCACGGTGCCCTCGAGCCGCACGCGGGTGATCGCCTGGGCCGCCTGATTGGTGAGGGCTTCGGCCAGGGGCACGGCCTCTTCATCGAACTCGCGCGGATGGTCGAAGTAGCAGATCATCGAGCCGATCGGCTCCCCGTGCGAGCGCAGCGGCGACGCGATCGCCGCCTGGATGCCGCCGGCGCGATAGACGTCGGCGATCCCGATCCCGGGGAGGTATGCCTCGGCCTCGTCGGGCGTCGTGACGACGAGCACCTCATCGCTGAGCATCGTGAGCGCGCCGGTCGGCCGGAGACCCTCCGGCCAGTGCGCTGCCAGCGGATTCACGCCCGCGACGTGCACGAGCCCCTCTGGCCCCGCGATGTGGACGCTCACATGGCTCGCCGCGAACGAGCGCTGCGCGGCATCCACCAGCAACTCGGCCGCATCGATCTCCGTGCGCACATTGCCGAAGCCGACGGCGGAGTTCAAGAGGATCTGCAGGCGCTTCCGTCCTCGCTCGGACTTGGCCTCGGCGCCGCGAAATCCCTCGGCGAAGGCGGAACGCGCCGATACATCGAAGACGACGACCTGCTGGGTGGTGCCCCCCGGTTCACCGAGCAGGCCGACGACGACGGGCCGCACGCCGCCCGCCGGCGCATGCAGTGTGGCGTCGGTCGGCCGATCCCCCTCCGATGCTCCGAGCGGCATCCGCAGCGTGAGCACGCGCTCGAGAGGGCGTCCCACGACGTCGGACGGTTCGCAGTTGAGCCACTGCAGCAGCGTGTCGTTGACCTCGACGATCGTCGACCCGCGATCGATCGTGATCGAGGCACACCCCGTAAGCTGCAGCATCCCGATTCCGTCCTCGCGGCCGCACTCCCGATGCACGCCTCATCGCAAATGTTCCGTGGTCGAAGGGCGAATGTCAAACCTGACGAGGCAGGAAACTGATTAGTCGCCCTAACCACCGATCCTCTGAGAAGTCGGTCAGGTACTGATCGCGCACGAGCCCGGTAGTTCAGGGCGAGAGTTCGTCGATCGTCATCGCCGCCGTCAGGAGCGCCAAGTGGCTGAGCGCCTGCGGCAGATTGCCGCGGAACGCGCCGGAGTCGGGGTCGATCATCTCGGCGAGCAGTCCGACGTCGTTCACGTGCGCGCGGAGCTCGTCCATGAGTTCGATGGCCTCGGCGTGCCGGCCGACGCACGCGAGGGCGGATGCCGCCCAGAATCCGCACGCGACGAAGGTCGCCTCTTCCTGCTGGACTCCCGAGTAGCGGTAGAGGTGCGGCCCGGCGCCGAGCTCTTCCCGCAGCGCGTCGACCGTCGATGACATGCGCTCGCCGCGGTCGAAGCCGCTCATGGCGTGGAGGAGCACCGAGGCGTCGAGATCGTCGGTCTCCGGATGCATCACATAGGCGCCCCGGACGTCCGACCAGCAGTTCTCGTGGACCCATTCCTCGATGCGCGCGCGCTCGGACCGCCAGCGGTCGGCGCTGCCTGCGACCTGACCGAGCTCGGCGAGATGCACCGCGTCGCCGAGGGCCTGCCAGCATCCCATCTTCGAGGACGTGTAGTGCTGCAGGTCGGGCAGCTCCCACATGCCCGCATCGCGATTGCGCCACAGGTCGCACGTGCGGTCGGCGATCGCGGCCAGCATACGACCCGTCGCGACGTCGAGGATGTTGCCGGCGTCGACGTACGTACGGCAGATCGCCAGCAGGTCGCCGAATACTCCGAGCTGCAGCTGCCCCTGCGCCGGGTTGCCCGTGACCACGGGGCCGAGGCCGCGCCACCCCGCGACATCGTACTCCTGCACTCCCACCGGCACGTCGCCGTCGAGTCCATAGAAGATGTGCAGCTCGGGACCGTTCTCGCGGATCGTGCGCAGCAGCCACGAGATCGCCGCATGCGTCTCTTCGCGCAGCCCGAAGCGCACGAGCGCGTGCGCCGTGTAGGCGAGATCGCGCACCCACGCGAACCGGTAGTCCCAATTCTTGCCACCACGGGGACTCTCGGGGAGGGAGGAGGTCGCAGCGGCGGCGATCGCGCCGGTCGGGCTGAAGATGAGGAGCTTCAGGGCCAGCGCGCTGCGCTGCACGTCGTCACTCCACCTGCCCTCGTACGAGAACTCCCTCGACCACGCCCGCCAGTTGCGGATCGTCCGGTCGATGCCCTCGTCGACGATCGCGGGGTCAGGAAGGTGCACGGGCTCGTCATGCGTCGCGACGACGACGAGCATGTGGCGAGAGCCCGCCTCGGTCGCGAAGGCGCCGCGGACTTCGGGATGCGGCTTTTCGGGGGACGTGCGCGGGTGGTGACGGCTGCCGACGACCGCGATCGTCGCGTCACCCACGCGGATGACAGGACCCGACCGCGTGCGCTCGATCCACGGCGAGGCCGTGCCGAGCGCCGTGCCCGGCCGGACCCGCCAGCGGAATCGCACCGAACCCGAGACCCCCTCGATGCGACGCGCCAGCTCAGCCCACGGCAAACGTCCGGCAACGCCGGTGACGAGGGCATCGGTGACGATCGCGCGGCCGGTCTCGGTCGTGAACGTCGTCGTCAGAACGTTCGTGCCGGCGAGGTAGCGCCGCGATACCGAGTACTCGCCCACGGGTTCGAGCTCGATGCATCCGCCCGTCTCGTCGTCGAGCAGCCGAGCGAAGATCGGCAGGGAGTTCAGGTTCGGGATCGGCAGCCAGTCGACCTGGCCGCGCAGACCGATGAGCGCCACCGTCCGGCCGTCGCCGATCGCCGCGTACGACCGGAGTTCCTCACCCGGTGGGGACGAGGAGGGGCGCGCGGGCACGCCGGTCAGACGTCCTTGTCGGGCGTGGGGTCGCCGGGGTCTTCGGGATCAGGGGATGCCGGTGACCCCTCGATGCTCTCCAGCGAGCCGGGCAGGGTCAGATCCTCGTCCGGGATGACATCCTCCGCTCGGGGCGGTTCGTCCTCGCCGTGCACGCCGCCGTCGTTGCGCTCAGGCGCGCCTCCCGAGGCCGTGTCGGCCTCGACGTTCTCGTCCGGCACACCTTGGGTGTTCGGCTGATCGCTCATATCTCGTCTCCTTCTCTCGCGGTGCGCGTCACAGGGCGCGCAGCTCGGCCAGCAGATCCTTCGCGGCGCCCTCGAGGAAGGGCGTCTGCGCGTCATCGCCGACCTGCACGACGGCCACGTCGGTGAAACCCGCGTCGACGTACTCCTTCACCGCCGCGACGATCTTGTCGAGGTCGGGGCCGCACGGGATCGCCTCGGCGACGTCCTCAGGCCGGACGAACTGGCTCGCGCCCTCGAAGCCGGCGGGGGTGGGCAGGTCGGCGTTGACCGCCCAGCCCCCGCCGAACCAGCGGAACTGGTCGTGAGCCCTCGCGATCGCTGTCTTCTCGTCGGGGTCCCAGCTGATCGGGATCTGGCCGATCTTGCGCGATGCGCCGTCGTGCGCGGCATCCCACTGATCGATGACGTCCTTGTCCGGCTGCACCGCCACGAGGTGGTCCCCGAGCGGCGCGAAGCGCTCGACCGATTCGTCGCCCGAGACGGCGAGCGCGAGGGGCACCGGCGTGTCCGGGGCATCCCAGATCCGCGCCGAATCCACGCGGAAGTAGTCGCCCTCCCATGTCGTGAGTTCGCCGGTATGCAGCTCCCGGATGATGGCGATCGCCTCTTCGAGCATGTCCTGGCGCGCGCTCACGGCGGGCCAGCCTTCGCCGATCACATGCTCGTTGAGGTTCTCACCCGATCCGAGGCCGAGGATGAAGCGACCTTCGGCGAGATCCTGGAGCGTCGCCGCCTTCTGGGCGACGATCGCCGGGTGATAGCGCATCGTCGGGCACGTGACGTAGGTCATGAGCTCGACGCGGGAAGTGGCGTGAGCGACCGCGCCCAGCATCGACCACGCGTACGGCGAGTGCCCCTGGCTCGTGAGCCACGGCGAGAAGTGGTCGCTCGACACTTCGAAGTCGAATCCGACCTCCTCCGCCGCGATGGCATAGCGCACGAGGTCGCGCGCGCCGCTCTGCTCCGTCATGAGGGTGTAGCCGAACTTCGTGGTCATGATGCTCCTCGCATTCTCAGATGGTGGCGACCGAGCCCGAGTCGACCCGGTAGTTGGAACCGTTGACGAACGAGGCGCGGTCCGAGCAGAGGAACGCGATGACGGCGGCCACTTCTTCGGGCTCACCCCGCCGGCCCAGTTCCATATACGGCCGCTCCTCGGCGAGGAAGGACTGGATGGCCTTGGCCGGCGTCGTGCCGAGCTCATCCGCGCGCTTGCGCATCATGGCGTCGGTCATGGGGGTGTGGATGAATGCCGGCGAGACGGCGTTGACGAGCAGTCCCTCCGACGCATAGGACCGCGAAAGCCCCTTCGCGAGCGCGAGGATCCCCGCCTTCGCCGCGCAGTACGGCAACTCGTCGTCGTAGGGCTGCACGGCATCCTCCGACGCGAGGAACACGAGCCGGCCCCACCCGCCCTTGCGCAGCGACGGCAGGAACTGACGGACCACGCGGACCGGACCGATCAGGTCGGTCTCGATCGTCTTGACCCAGCCTTCGTCGGTGATCTCGTGGAAGAGACCCTGGGCCCCCGTGACCCCGGCGGACTGCACGAGGATGTCGATGTCGCCGACGGCATCCATCACCTTCTCGTGAAGCTCTGCGAGCGAGTCGACGCTCGTGATGTCGGCGTCGAACGCATGCAACGTGCCCGACGACGCCTTGAGCTTCTTCGCTGCGTCGGCGAGGGCATCGGCGTCCTTGTCGGTCAGGACGACCGTCGCGCCTTCATCGAGCAGCAGACGGGCGGTGTGCCATCCGATCCCCGAATCGCCTCCCGTGATGAGCGCGACGCGGCCGCTGATTCCGAGGTCCATGCCCGGTCGTCACTTCGCGCGCGGCGCGGGAGTGCGGTTCTCGGCGCTGACCATCCACGCGAACTGCTCGAGCTTCTCGATGATCGCGTGCAGGATGTCGGCGCTCGTCGGGTCCTCCTCGTCGACGTCGTCGTGCACACCGCGCATCGTGGCGACCGTCGCGTCGAGCCGCTGGGTGATGAGATCGACCGTCTCGGACGTATCGATCTCGCCCTGCGGATACTCGGGGAGCGTCGTCGTCTCGGCGACCGTGTCGCTGCGGCCGTCGGGGATGCCGTGCAGGGCGCGCATGCGCTCGGCGACCGTGTCGCTGAACTCGCGTGCCGCTTCGATGATCTCGTCGAGCTGGCGGTGGGTGTCGCGGAAGTTGCGCCCCACGACGTTCCAGTGCGCCTGCTTGCCCTGGATCTGCAGCTCGAGCAGGTCGACGAGCACGGCCTGCAGATTCTCATCGAGCGTCTTCGATGCGACGAAGCCCTTCTCGGCGTTCTGCCGCCGGGTCTGCTTCGCGCCGGTTCCACCGGGAGCTCGTCGCGAAGCGGTCTTCGCGGAGGCGGTCGTCTTCGTGGTCGCCATGATCAGGCTCCGATCTCTTCGTCCGTACCGACGCTAACGACGACGCGGCGATGGATGACGGGGGTTGACGCATGGCGATGCGTGCGCAAGAGGTCGGCAGTCAAAACTAGTTAGGCTTCCTAATCACCCCCTGACCTGCCTTCTTTTGACCGGCGCGGCAACGGATCCGAACTTCTTCGCCGGCCCCGCGTAGGATCTGAGAGAGCGGACGACACGGACCGACGAGGGTCCGCATCCGTCACGATCCACGCGCCGCCCGCCCCTGAAAGGCCTTCGTTGACCGACACGTCCACCCCTTCGCCCGACGAGCACAGGGAGCGGCTTCTCGCCGAGCAGCGACGCGCCGAAGAGTGCGCGGCCGAGCCGATCCGCACGATCGGCCGCATCCAGTCCCACGGATACCTCTTCGGCGTCGATGAAGCCACCGGACTCGTCGTGATGGCGGGCGAGAACTCCGCGGAGTGGCTCGGGCGCGACCTGCGCGAGGCCGGGGACTCGACGCTCTCGTGGGCGATCGACCAGAGCCTGGCCGTCGACCCCGTGCGCGCGGAGTTCGACGGCATGCGCTGCGATGTCATCGTCCACCGCGGTACGTCGCCGCTCATCGTCGAGCTCGAGCCCGTCATCCCCGACCTCGACTACGTGCGCACCGGTGTCGTCGGAGCCATCCAGCGTCTCTCCGGCATCACCGATCCCGACGAGCTGCGTCATACCGCTGCCCGTGAGATGAAGCAGATCACGGGCTACGACCGCGTCATGTGCTACGCGTTCTACGACGACGGCCACGGCCAGGTCGTGGCCGACGAGCGCGAGCCCGACATGGAGCCGTATCTCGGCCTGCACTTCCCCGCGTCCGACATCCCCGCGCAGGCGCGGGCTCTCTATCTCGAGAAGCGGTCGCGCGTCATCGCCGACACCGACGACGCCGGCTCGCCTCTGGTGACATCCCTCGATCCGACGACCCAGTTCGACCTCAGCCTGAGCGAGCTGCGCTCCGCGTCGCCGCAGCACATGCAGTTCATGCGCAACATGGGGCAGGCGGCGACCGTATCCTTCGCGGTCGTCGGCGACGGCCGGCTCGTCGGGATGTTCACGTGCGCACACCGCACGCCGCGTCGGCTTCCCGTGCTGCTGCGGCGGGCCCTCGAGGTCCTTGCATTGCAGGTCGCGTCGCAACTGGCTGCGGCCGAGCAGATCCGTGAGCTCCGACGCCAGCTCGACGCCCGTCAGCGTCGGGCCGCGATCACCGCTCCGCTGTACGGACGACAGGATGCCGGCGAGCTCCTCATGACCGGAAGCCGCACGGTCCTCGACGCCGTCGCGGCGGACGGCGCGATCCTGCGGATGCACCGCACGGTCCGCACGGTCGGCGAGGTCCCCGATCCGGCAACGCTGCTGAGCGCACTCGACGAAGCGGGCGCCATCGCACTCGCCTCCGACGCTCTGCCCATCGAGCACCCCGTCCTGGCAGCGGCCGCGCCGGGCGTCGCGGGTCTCGTCGTCGTGCCCCTCGGCGCCGAGGGCGACCGCCTCGTCTTCGTGCGACGAGAGGTGGCGCGGACGGTGGACTGGCTCGGCGACCAGAGGCCGGCCAACCGCGACCAGCCGCTCTCGCCCCGGCGGTCCTTCTCGGCATGGAGGGAAGAGGTGAGGGGTCACAGCGTCCCGTGGGATCACGATGCCGAGAGCGCCTTCGACCTGGGCGAGGACATCCGTGCCGCCCTCGCCGCCCGGGCGCAGGCCGAGCTCGCTGAGCTCGCCTGGCGCGACTCTCTGACCGGCCTGCACAACCGTCGTTTCCTCGACGACCGCCTCCACACGCTGCTCGCCGACGGCGACGTCGGACTCGTCTTCCTCGACCTCGACGATTTCAAGCGCATCAACGACACCTACGGGCACGACGTGGGCGACGCGGTGCTCACGGCCGCGGGCAGGCGGCTCACGGGCGTGACGCGCTCGTCGGATCTGGCGATCCGCTTCGGCGGCGATGAGTTCGTGATCGTCGTCGTCGGCGCCGGGACCGTCGACGCCTCCGCGGTCGCCGAGCGGGCCCTCGCCGCCATCAGCGAGCCGATCGCCGTGGAAGGGACGGTCGTCACCGTGGCGGGCTCGGCCGGGATCGTCACGGCTGCGCAGGGGTCCGAAGCGGCCGAGATCCTCAGCGCGGCCGACGCCGCGATGTATCGCGCCAAGCGTGCCGGCGGCGGCCGGGTGTCAGGCTGACGCCGACGGTTCGGGAACGATCCGCAGGCCCCCGGGTGAGTTCGCCGTGTCGACGAGGTCCTGCAACCACTGCTTGCTGATCTCGGGCATGGGCGCTTCGTACTCGAAGCGCAGCGCCACGACCGGCGAGATCCAGACCGCCTGACGTCTGCTGCCGTCCTCGTCGGAGAGAGCGAACGAGAAGCTCTCCTGGCGGCGGAGCTTGGCCATCACCACGAGCTCGAGATGCGCGAGCGTACGGTCGTCGATCTCGAAGGACGTCGCCGGCGAACCGTAGTGGAATGCACCCATTCCCCCACTCTAAGCCGCAGATCAGCCGCACTAGGGTGGAGGGATGGCGATCGTGAACCGACTGACCGTGGACGGCCGAGACTACTTCCTTCCGGAGCCCGTCTCCGAACTCAAGGAGCAGATCCTCGCCGCGATCCGCGCCGGCGGCGGCTACGTGAACGTCCCGCCCCTCCGCGGAGGTCCCGGCATCGACATCCTCTTCTCCCCCGGCATGCCCGTCACCTGGTCGCAGATCGAGGTGCCGGATGCCGCGCCTGCGCCGTCGGACGGCTCGACCGAACCGGACAGCGGCTTCGACATCTGACCCCGATCAGGCGCCGAGCAGAACCGGCTCCAGCTCCTGCGCGGTCGCGGGCCGACCCCACAGGTAGCCCTGCCCGCGCTGGCAGCTGCGACCGCGCGAACGATCGAGGTCCTCGAGCGTCTCGATCCCCTCTGCGACGGTGCGCCAGCCGTGGGACTCGGCGGCACGGATAACGCCGGCCACGACCTCGTCCGCAGCGGTATCCGAACGCCGCGTGAGGGAACGGTCGATCTTCACCTCGTCGATCGGAAGGGATTCGAGCATCGCCATCGTGGTCATCTCGCCGTCGAAGTCGTCGACCGAGATCGACATGCCCGCCTGGTGCAGCAGGTCCACCGCGGCCCGCATATCGGGGCGCAGCTGGGGTGCGGGGGTCTCGGTCACCTCGATGGTGACGGCGTCGGGCTCGAGTCCGGCGCGCTCGACGGTCTTGATGATGCGCCGCCCATACGACGCCGTGAACCGCGCCGGAGACGCGTTCGCCGCCAGGCCGATGTCGGCGCCATGCTGACGCCAGCGCCGCACCTGAACGGCGGCGAGGTAGAGCACCTGCAGGTCGAGCTCGTCGAGGAAGCCGCCCTCTTCGGCGAGCGGGATGAACATATCGGGCGCGACGACCCCGAGTTCGGGGTGATTCCACCGCGACAGCGCCTCGACACTGACGGGGCGCATCGTCGAGAGCTCCGCCGTCCGGGCGTCGAGCTGCCACTGCACCTGGTACGCGATCGTCAACTGCGAGGTGGCCAGCGCAGAGCGCAGGTCTCGTGTCAGTGACGCCGTGTCGTGCATAGCATCCAGGTTGGGTCACTCGTCCAATCTGTGCAACGCGAGCGTTTTCGCCGCGGGACGTGTACACTGCCGGCCCGCCTGCCGGCCCGCATCCCGATCGCCCGCTCCGCACCTTAGGATCGCAGGGATGGGAACCATGACTTATGACTCCAAGGTCGTCGCCTCCTTCGACGACCGCGTGCTCGCACATCTCCAGCACGTGATCTGGGCGAAGCTGCGGCGCGGCGAGGCGTTCCCCTTCACTTGGACCGACCCCAACCGGGCCGGGATCGGGCGCACTTCGGTCTGGCTGACCCCGCACGCGACGCTGTCGTTCCAGTACTTCGGCGGACGCATCGCGAGCCTGAACCCCGCGTGGATCGAGGCGCTCAACAAGTCGGCCAACTCGCCGGCAGGCCTCTCGCTGGTGCCCGAACCCGACGACCCGGCTCAGCGTTAGCCGAGCCCCCGGTCCCCCTCAACGACCCGGTTCCCGCGGAGCGCTGGCCTAGCGTCGAACGTACGAGCGTGCCGCCGCCCGATCGGAGATCGCCCGCGGCGCGCGACGCGGCGCGTCGACCGTGTGGGTCGCGGTGATGTTCTGCCGGCGCCAGCGGCGAAGATCGTCGAGGATGTCGCCCGTGCGGCTGTAGCGGACGGGGAGCGGAATGCCCCCGGCGATCCACAGGACGTCGAACCCGCCCTCCGTCTCTTCGACGCAGGCGACCACACGTCGTGCGTCGGATGACGAATACGCGTGGTCGTGCACGAGCCAGTGCTCTCGGTCGATCCGTACGAGTTCCAGGGACCCTTCGCCGTTCATCGCTGTGCTCCTCCTTGGGGCGATGCATCCATCGTGAACGGTGGAGCGCTCGGATGCCTGGGGTTGACTTCCGCCCGAACCCGTGTCGCCCGTCACTTCATGCACGGCCAAGGCGATCGACTACGGCCCCGGGTTGCACCTGCTCGGCGATCAGAGGACGGTGGGGGGATGGATCACGACGAAGCGACGCAGGTGGCATCCCGCGCGGTCGAGCGCCTGCGGCTCGCCGAGGCCCGGCTGGCACGACGACGACAGACGGACTGCGGCCCGAGCGAGACCGCGCGAGCTGCGATGCGCTTCGTCTGGGAGAAGTCGGACGCAGGCGACAACGCCACTCCGACCGAGATCGCCGAGCACGTCGGCATCTCCACGCCCTCCGTGACATCCATGCTCAACCGGCTCCATGCAGGCGGGATGATCAGCTTCATCCCGAACCCCGCCGATGGCCGCAGCAAGCTGGTCGTGCCCTACGATCGCTCGGTGCATCCCGACGAGATCGACCCCCTCGGCGCGAGCATCCGCTCCTTCGCCGAGGACCTCGGGCCGGACGAGGCCGCCGTCGTGGCGCAGTTCGTGGAACGCCTGATCGCCGCGATCGACCTCGAGTGCACCTGACGGCAGAGGCCTGTCAACCCTCTCCGCTTCGGGCTGGCCCTCGGTAGGAAGGGATCATGGCCGCCCTGATCAGCACTCGCGTCGGAATCATCGTCGGAAGCCTGCGGACGGAGTCGATCTCCCGCAGGATCGCGCATGCTCTCGCGGAGCGCGCGCCGGGCTCGATGGAGTTCGCCTGGATCGAGATCGGTGACCTGCCGCTCTACTCGGAAGACTTCGACGACGACCCGCCCGCGCAGTGGACGCGCTTCCGCGACGAGGTGCGGTCGTGCGACGGACTGCTTTTCGTCACACCCGAGTACAACCGGTCGATCCCCGGCGCGCTCAAGAACGCCACCGACATCGGCTCTCGACCCGACGAGGACGCGAACGTGTTCGACGGCAAGCCCGCCGCGATCGTCAGCGTGTCGCCGTACGCCAACGGAGGGATGGCGGCCAATCACGCGCTGCGGCAGAACTTCGTCTACATCAACCTGCGCACGATGGCGCAGCCCGAGGCCTACATCGGCATGGCGGAGGACGTTGTCGACGAGGAGGGACGCGCGGGCTCGGACGAGTCGGATCGTCTCCTCACCGAGTTCATGCAGGCGTTCGCCGAGTGGATCGCGCTCGTCGGTCAGGGCGAGAGCGGCGAGCGACCCATCGTGGGGATGCTGCACTTCCTCTCGCCCGAGCCGCGCCGGCTCGCGAGGTTCTGGTCGGAGCTCATGCGCCTGCCCATCGCGGACGGTGCGACCGACGATCTCGTGATGCTCGATTTCGACCACGTCGTGACGCCGACGACCTGGATCTTCGGGCGCGCGACCGACGCGGCTCGCGGCCGCGCACCTCTCGGCCTCGACATCGGCGTGCAGGACGCCGACACGTGGGCCGACGTGGCGACGCGGGCCGAGGCGCTCGGCGCGGAGCGCGTCGGCGAGCACGAAGACGGTGGCATCCAGTGGATCGAGATGAACGACCCGGACGGCAATCGTTTCCGCGTCTTCGCTCCGCGCCCCGAAGCAACCTGACCCTGACCCCGGACGCGGACCGCGGCATCCTCACCCACGGCAGCGCGCACAGGAACTCGCTGATGAGGCTGCCTTTCTGCCCGTGAACCGCTCGATCAGGGCGCGTGCGTCGGGCAAGTGAGCGTGCCGACGTTCGAAGGCGGGGTCGGCAGATCGCACGCGGGGATCGTCGCCGTCTGCGCGAGCGCGGCCCAGCCGATGCACGCGGCGACGAGGACGGCCGCCGAGATGAGGGCCGCCCTTCGCGCTGCTCGTACCCGCCACATGTCACACCATCGCGAATCGTTCGGAGCGGATGGCGTCGCCGGCGACGCCCGCGCTGGCCAGGGCGTGCTCGAGGTCGTCCATCATCGCATCGGGGCCGCACAAGCAGAACACGGTACCGGGCGGGACGGAGGGCACACGGGCACGGACGTACTCGGCATCCACATGTCCACGCTCTCCCGTCCATGCGCCACTCGGACGCGACAGCACATGAGTGACCTCGAGGTTCAGTCGCGGCACCAGCGCGGCGATCTCGTCGTGGCAGGGGATGCTGTCCTCGTCCCGATTGCCGAACCACAGCTGCACAGGGCGCGTGTCACCACGATCGGCGAGCGTCTCGAGCATGCTCACGAGCGGAGTGACGCCCACGCCGGCGGCGATCAGCACGAGCGACGGGGCATCAGGGAGCACGAAAGCGCCGAACGGGCCGTCGAGGTAGATCGATTCACCAGGGCGGAGGTCGAGGACGTCCCGCGAGAAGTGGTCGTGCGCCTTGATCGTGAAGCGCACGGTATCGGGCCGCTCGGCGCTCGAAGCGAACGAGAACGGGTGGTAGTTCATCGCGAAGGCGGAGCGTCGCGCTTGCAGCCAGGTGAACTGTCCCGGTTCGAACCGGAAGCCGTGGCCGCCGTAGGATCGCGGATCCTCCAGCCGGATCGTCACCGTCGTCGTGTCACGAGTGCCGTGTTCGACGTTCTCGACGCTCCATCGTCGGCGCCGACGCTGGAGCGGCTTGACGATGCGCACCCAGACACCGACCGCGATGAACGCGACGCTGTACGCGATCCACAACGCCTGCTCCCACCACTCGCGCACGTAATAGCCCACCAGCACGACATGCGCGAGTGCGCTCGTGACCACGAGCAGAGCGAGGATCGCGTGCGAGACCTGCCATGCCGCGTAGGTCACCCGCAGGCGCTGGCGGAGCACCGACAGAACGATGAGCACGAGGAGCGCGGCCCACGACAGCACGGCGAACTTCGCGCGAAGCGGGGACGTGAAGACATCCAGCAGGCCGAGGAACCGCGGGTCGAACACGAACAGGATGATCGGGTGCGCGAAGACGAACAGGGTCGCCACATACGCCATCTGCCGGTGGTGGCCGAGCACGACATCCATGCCGACCGGATGCACTATGAAGGCAGAGCGCGCCGCGATCACGAACTGCAGGCCGAACAGCGCGAGTCCGACGAATCCGAGCGCGACCGAGAAGTTGATCCAGAACCCGCGCCCCGGATCCAGCGAGATGAAGGCGAAGGCGAGCGGCAGCACCGCGAGCGCCACATAGAGGCCGACCCAGATCGCGAAGGCGAGACGCGTGCGCCGGCGCAGCATCCCCTTCATCCCCACACTGCGAACTGTATCGGGCTTCGGCGACGGGTCATGCGAACGCACGGTCCGCCCCGCCTGCACACACGCCCCCGGAAGCGAAGAAGGACGCCCACGAGGGGCGTCCTTTTCGTAGCGGGAGCGGGGCTTGAACCCGCGACCTCACGATTATGAGCTATTCACTCGCCACCCGCGGGTCGCAGTTGGTCGCAGCTGGTCGCAGCTGGTCGCAAGATTCCGCGGGTGGGAGCACAGTTAGTCGCAGTTGGTCGCAGTTGCGTCGGACGACAAACCGGCACAGAACCGGCACAGTGTGAGGCGGGACGAGAACCGGACAGGAATGCCTCTCGCCCGTGTCGACGTCGGCGATCCAGGCCGCAGAATCCGCTCGGCACTGTGAGCCGGGCGGGGCGATGGCCTGCCTCAGAATTCGGGAACTTCACCTGCGCCTGCCCTGGCTGAAGATCGACTGACGCGCATCGCATGATCATCACCATCATGGACGCGGCAACGGTCGGGAAGCATAAGGAGCGGCCTGAGCCGCGCTTACCGCAACGTGCAGTCGCCCGATGCGAGCAATCTCTAGCACGATGTCGTCGCCATCGCTGAGCGCCCCCACGCCGGCCGGCGTGCCGGACGCGATGACGTCGCCTGGCCAGAGCGTCATGATCGAGCTGGCGTACGCGACGAGCTGCGGGACGCCGAAGATCATCTCCGAGGTGGACACGCTCTGTCGGTGCTCACCGCCGACCCAGCAGTCGAGCTGCAGCGCATCAGCATCCCCGACCTCATCGGGGGTCACGAGGAACGGGCCGATCGGCGTGAACGTGTCGAACGATTTCCGCGTCGAGCGGTCCTCGGTGGAGCGGACGCTGATATCCAGGATCCCCGTGTAGCCGGCGACGTATGAGAGCGCATCTTCGGTCGACACAGTGCGGGCCGTGCGCCCGATCACGATCCCCAGCTCGCCCTCTTGGTCGGTCCGCCGATCCGTGAACGGAAGCATGACGGTCCCCCCTGGCGCCAGCACCGAGCTGGTCGCCTTGAGGAACACGCCGTACTCGGCGATCGTCTTCTGCTCCGACATCTCGATCTTGTGGTCGAGATAGTTGACCGGCGCGGCAATGATCTTGCCCGGTCGTGGGAGCGGCGCGTCGAGCGTCACCTCGGCGAGCGGAATTCTGGCGAGACCCGCGAGATCGATGTCCTCCACCCCGGCGAAGTCACCATGGCGATCGAGCCACTCGCTCCAGGCGCCTGCGGGGGTCACGGCGGAAACTCTCGGCGAGAGATCGATGACGTCGTCGTCGACGACGAGCCCCGGCCGGTGACCGTCGAAGAGGGCGAGCTTCATTTCATGTTCCGATCTGCGAGTTGCGAGGGTGTTCAGGCGGTGGCGGGGATGCTCTGCGGCGCGTAGAGCCAGTCGATGGTGCTGAAGTCGTCACGACCGCGCGCAAGCAGGAGCGCGTTTCGCGCCCTCGCCTGATCCCCCTCCCGGTGGCAGAGGTCTCCGAAGGCACGCGCTGTGCTCTGCACCTCCGCCGTGCGGGGCGCGCGCTCGGCGGTGAAGAGTGCGCCGACGTCGGTCGCCGCGACGTCGTGACCGACGATCGTACCGAGCGCCGAGGCATCCTCCAACGCCTGGCAGCACCCCTGGGCGAGATATTGCAGCATCGGATGTGCGGCATCCCCCATGAGCACCACGCGACCCTGCGACCAGTCGTCGGTCGGAACACGGTCGTACAACGGCCATCGACGCTGCTTGCCGACGAAGTCGAGTGCGCGGCGCACGACGGGGTGACAGTCGCCGAAGCGCTCCTCGAGCTCGTCTGCTCCGCCGTACTCCTCTTCCCCGCGCGCGAAGGCGTCGCTGCGGAAGACGAGCACATTGTTGAGCAGCTCCCCACGCCGAAGCGGATACTGCACGAGGTGGCCGTGAGGCGCCATCCATACGACGACATCGTCGGAGATCGGTCCGGTGTCCTCGACGGCGATGGTTCCCCGGTAGGCGACGTAGCCCGAGTTCACCGGAACGTCGCCCACGAGGCGATCGCGAAGCGACGACCGCAGCCCGTCGGCACCGATCACGACATCGCCGGAGTAGGTGCGCCCGTCTGCCGTCCGTGCGGTGCCGGCGGAGGTGTCCACCGACACGATCTCGGTCGCGACGTGAAGATCCGCCCCGAGTCGTCTCGCCTCCGCGAGGAGCAGTGAGTGCAGGTCGGTGCGGTGGATGACGCAGTAGGGCGCGCCGTATCGGCCGACGAAAGCGTCATCGAGGGGGATTCTGGTGAGCTCCTCGTTCGTCAGGGCGTCACGCGCGATGAGGTTCTCGGGGAAGACCGCGACCTCACGGATGGCCGACTCCAAGCCCCAGCCGAACAGAATGCGGGTCGCGTTGGGGCCGAGTTGGAGTCCGGCACCGACCTCGCCGAACTCGTCGGCCTTCTCGACCAGTGTGACCGCTACCCCGGCGCGGCGGAGCGCTACAGCTGTGGCCAGGCCGCCGATGCCGCCTCCGACGATGAGGGCGGATCCGACTGCAGGTACGTCATCGTCGTGCGTCTTCACCCGGACAGCTTGGGATGCGTTTCCGTCGATGCGGCATAAGATTCCTCAATGCGGAACGACCCTCTTCCCCAGCGACCGTCGAACGGCGTCGAATCACTGGACCGCGGCCTCCGTCTGCTGCAGCTTCTGCGCGACGACGGCAGCGTACGGGTCTCCGACGCCGCCATGCACCTCGGAACAGCGCGTTCGACGGCGCATCGGCTGCTGTCGACGCTCGTCTACCGCGGATTCGCCGTCATCGACGACGACCACGTCTACCGGCCGGGTCCGTCGATGGACGTCGGGACCGCACGCCTCGCGTGGATCAAGGAACTGCGCCGCATCTGCCACCCCCATCTGACTGTGCTCGCGCGCAGGGCCGGGCAATCGGCGAACCTGATGGTGCGCACGGGAGTCCGGGTGCGCTTCCTTGAGACGGTCGAAGCGTCCACTGCGCGCCGAACCCGGGATCGCCAGGGCATCGTCATGCCGGCGGCACGGGCATCCGGCGGCAAGGCGCTTCTCGCCACCCTCACTGACGAGGAACTCACCGCCCTTTACCGTGCCGCCACAACCGACGATCAACTCAGCGACGGCGAACTCTCCTCCCTGCTGCGCGAGCTCCACTCCGTGCGCCGCAACGGCTTCGCGGTGAACCGGGGCGAGACCGAGCGCGACGTCGCCGCGGTCGGCGCGGCCATCGAATCCGCGGACGGCGCCGAGATCGGGGCGTTCTCGGTATCGGTGCAGTCCGACCTTCTGACCGGTGACCTGCAGCAACGGCTCATCGATCTCGTCCTGCAGGCACGCGCAGAGATCTCTCGCGACATCCGTGCGAGCGACCTGCACGCGGATGCGGCACCATTCCGTTAGGCGGAATCTGGGTCCTGATCCGATGACGCCGCTTTACGGTCGGTTCGCATCCGTCACCGATCGACGAGGACCCATCAATGACGATCGACCACACCGCGGCACGCACCGTCGCGGACCCGTCGCTTCCCGAGCCGTCCGCCGAGCTCGACCGACTGTACGCGGACTTCGCGCGCAACAGCACCGCTCCCCTGTGGACGCAGACGAACGACCTCATGCCCTTCACACCGAAGCCGTCCGCGATTCCGTTTGTCTGGCGCTGGACCGAGCTGCTCGACATCGCCCGCCGATCGGGCGACCTCGTCCCCGTCGGACGCGGCGGCGAGCGCCGCGCGATCGGCCTGGCGAATCCGGGTCTGGCCCCCACCGCCTATGCGACGCCGACGCTGTGGTGCGCCATCCAGTGGCTGGGCGGACATGAGACCGCGCCTGAGCACCGCCACGCCCAGAATGCCTTCCGGTTCGTCGTCGAGGGCGAAGGGGTCTGGACGGTGGTCAACGGCGATCCCGTCGCAATGCGTCGCGGTGATCTGCTCCTGACGCCGGGTTGGCACTTCCACGGCCACCACAACGACACCGCAGAGCCCATGGCGTGGATCGACGGTCTCGACGTGCCGTTCGCCCACGACATGGACTTCGGGTTCTTCGAATTCGGCTCCGAGCGCGTCACGGACGAGGCGTCCCCCGCCATCTCGCGCGGCGAGCGTCTGTGGGCCCACCCCGGCGTCACCCCCTTGTCCAGCCGAGGTTCGTCCCCGAGCACACCGCTCGGCGCGTATCGGTGGGAGGCGACCGATGCCGCGCTTCGAGCGCAGCTCGAATTGGAGGACGAGGGCCACCCGGCCACCGTCGAGCAGGGGCACGCGGCGATCAAGTACACGAATCCGACGAACGGCGGCGACGTGCTCCCGACGATCCGGTGCGAGTTCCACCGCCTGCGCGAGGGCACCGCGACGGCTCCTCGCCACGAGGTCGGCTCGTCGATCTGGCAGGTCTTCGAAGGCCGCGGCGCTGTCGTCCTGGACGGCGAGCGTCATGTCCTTCAGAAGGGCGACCTCTTCGTGGTGCCGTCGTGGGTGCCGTGGTCTCTCGAGGCCGAGACCTCCTTCGATCTCTTCCGGTTCAGCGATGCCCCCATCGTGGAGAAGTTGAACTTCGCTCGGACGTTCCTGAGCGGCACGCGGTGACGTCGATGCCATCCGTGCTCGCAGCCCCGCCGACCGACCGCATGCTGCAGGCCCGTCGAGGCACCGCATACTTCTCGCGGATCCTGGGCGAGCTCTCCGACGACGAGTTGACCGGCGAGCGCGAGGCCGCGATCGTCGCGCGCGTGGCCCTGCACGCGCGTGCGAGCGCTGAGACCCTTGAGGCGCTGCGCGAGGGTTGGCCCTACAGCCCGCACGCGACTCCCTTCGACGACGAGTCGGTTCGCTTCACATCAACCCTGAACGCGCACGCGCTGCGGAATCTCCACGCCCATGCCGTCGTGCACCTGAACGTGGAATGGCGCGACCTCCCCGACACGATGTGGGACGCATCGGTGACGCTCTGGGACGGCCGTACCTCGACGCCGGCGTCGCTGGTCGAGGACCGCCGACGCCTCGTGTGGACCGCCGCCATCAGCCTGGACCCGCTCGCGCGCATCAGCGCGGTCCCCCTAGACCTGCGAACCGACGACGATCGTCTCCCCGTGACGTCCACGCCGTAGCTCGCAGCCATCGCGTACGCGATGCCAACACCCGCAAGAGAGTCAAAGGAGATTCACATGACGAAACTGTCCGCCGAGACCGCGGTGGCCTCCCGAACGAGAGTCGCAGGGCCCTGGCAGGCCGCTCTCCTGCTTGCCGGAAGCTGCATGCCCGTGATGGGGTCCGTGCTGATCACGCCGGTCCTGCCCCAACTCTCACAGCATTTCGGCGATGCGCCCGGCGCCGAAGTGCTCGTGCCGATGATCGTCGCCATCCCGGCTCTGTTCATCGCCATCTTCGCACCGTTCGCTGGCCAGATCGTGGACCGCCTGGGCCGCAAGAACCTGCTCGTCATCTCTCTGTTCGCTTATGCCGTCGCCGGCACTGTGCCGGCGTGGCTGGACAGCCTCACCGGCATCCTCGTCAGCCGTGCGTTCGTGGGCATCTTCGAAGCGGGGATCATGACGGTGTGCACGACGCTGATCGTCGACTACTTCCATGGGGAGCGACGACGCAACCGCTATCTGGGTCTGCAGACGGTAGCCACGACACTTGGGGCGACGCTCTTCATCGCCATCGGCGGTGCGGTCGGCTCGGCCGGCTGGCACGCCCCCTTCTGGATCTACAGCCTAGCCGTCGTGATCGCGGTAGCGACGATCTTCTCGATCTGGGAGCCCAGCCGTGCAGACTCCTCCGAACTGCACGTCGCGGCCGGCGAGAAGGTTCGCGTGCCGTGGAAGCAGATCGCCCTGCCGTTGGTCGTCACTCTGTTCGGCGGCTTCACCTTCTATGTGATGATCATCGAGGCGAGCTACCTGGTCGTCGGTACCGGCGTCGCCGCGACCGCGACCGCGACGATCGGCCTTGTAGCGGCTGTAGCATCACTCGCCACCGCCGCAGGCGCTCTCCTTTTCCCCCTGTTTGCGCGACGTGGCCCAGCCCGTCTGGTTCCCATCGCGTTTGCGCTCCAGGCGCTCGGGATGATTGTCGTCTGGCTCGTTCCGGGCCTTGCCGGGGTTATCGCGGGTGCTGTGATTGCGTCGTTCGGATCGGGCGTCCTCCTGCCGTCGATGGTGACCTGGGTCCTCTCGCGCACGCGCTTCGAGGACCGCGGGCGCGTCACCGGGTGGTGGAATGCCGCATTCTTCTTCGGCCAGTTCCTCACGCCGATCCTCATGGGCGCCATCACCGCAGCGACCGGAGGACTCACGGTGTCGGTCGGCGTCGTCGGCATCCTGGCCGCAGTGGTAGCGGTCGCCGTCGCCGTCGCTCAGCGCGCCGCGCGTCCGAGCGTCGTCGCGGCCTGACGCGTGAATCGGGGCCGTGCCGTCGAGTGCGGCCCCGATCGCGATCGGCGTCAATAGTTCAGCGACGTGTGCTCTCGCGCTGAACGAGGCGCGGAACGAGGCCGATCGATCGATGACGGTGCCCGTCATCCGCTGCGAGTGACCGCAGGTCGTCGAGCAGCAGGCGCACACCTTCCGCACCCAGCTCCCGACCAGGCTGGCTGACCGTCGAGATCGGGATCGGCGCGTCCCACGCGGCCTGGTTGTTGTCGTATCCGATGATGCCGACGGAGCCCGGAAGATCGATCCGCGGATCCTCTGAGAGCGCCTGGATGATCCCGGCTGCGAGCAGGTCGGTCGCAGCCATGATCCCGTCGACTTCTCCATCGACGACGCGCGGCGCAAGCGCCCGGCCCACCTTCCATCCATCGGCACGATTCACGTGCTCGGGGGCGATGTCACCAGCGGAGGTCAGGTCCGCGTCGGCCACCGCCCTGAGGAATCCCTCACGGCGCTCCGCCACCGGCTGCAGGGTCGTCGGCCCCCCCACGAAGACGAGTCGTCGCCGCCCGGTCGCAAGCAGATGCTCGGCGGCGACGCGTCCTCCGTGCACGTTGTCGATGTACGCGCTGCAGTAGAGTCCCGAGCCGTCGTGGTAGTTCAGCAGCACGATCGGCGCGCGCCGCTGCCGTCTCGCCGCAATCGATCGGAAGTGGTTCGAGTCGTTGAGCGTGACCAGCAGACCTTCCACACGCGCGGACTCGAAGAGCTCGATGGCACGGCTCTCGCGCTCGAGTCGGGCGTCGGTGTTGGCGAGCAGGACGGACAGGTCTGCCGCGTCGGCCGCGTCTTCCGCGCCGCGCGCGATGTCGACGAAGAGGGAGTTGCCCAAGTCGGACAAGACCAGGCCGATGGACGCGCTCGAACCCGCAGCCAGCGATCGCGCCGCGCTGCTCGGCACGTAGTCGAGCACCTCGATCGCACGACGCACGCGCTCCATCGTCCCGACGGCGAGCCGGTGGGGGTGGTTGAGCGCGTTGGAGACGGTCGACACCGAGACGCCCGCGAGACGAGCCACGTCCTCGATGCCGACCGACTCGTGGCCATTACGCAGCGACGGACTTGACACCGCCTCAGTTTACGCACTTTGGAGCGTTGCAATCGATATCGGAACGACTGATAACCGTCATCCGACATGCGCTGTCTCATGAGCTTGGCCGATCATCACTCGCCTTTCTATCGTTCTTGTAGCGCTTCAATCGAGGCCGCATTCAAGGAGGAACTGTGACCACAGCACGCCCGACAGCACGTCGGCTCATGGCAATCGGCGCTGCCGTCAGCGCCACCGCACTCATCGTCACTGGCTGCAGCGGAGGCGGCGGTGGAGGCGGGACCGCCGCCCCTACCGACTTCTCGTACCTCTCGTTCGCCGAGAACACGAGCATCCAGGACACTCTTACCGCGCTCAGCACCGGCTCCTGCACCGAGGCGAACGACGCACTTCCGCTCGAGATCACGACGCAGCCGCAGGCCAGCTACGACCAGCAGCTGCAGCTTCTCGCCGGGCAGGACGCCCTGCCCGCGCTCTTCGCGAGCGGAAACTCGCCGCAGGTGGCGAAGGACCTCAACGACGGCGGAAAGCTGGTCGATGTCGCAGCCGAGCTCGACACCCTCGGTGTCGCCGACGACCTGCTCCCCGCAGCGCGATCGACGATCGAAGCTCTTTACGACGGCGACGTCTACGTGCTCCCGACCGAGCTCAACATCGAGGGCATCTGGTACAACAAGCAGCTGTTCGCCGACAACGGCATCGAGGTCCCCACGACATGGGATGAGCTGAAGGATGCTGCGGCTGCGCTCTCCGACGCGGGCGTCATTCCGTTCTCGGCCGACGGCCAGGACGGCTGGCCGCTCACGCGTCTCGTCGGAAACTACCTCTACCGGTCGATCGGCCCCGACGCGCTCCAGAAGGTCGCGGATGGCGAAGCCGCTCTCACCGACCCCGAGTACGTCGAGGCAGCCACCGAGGTCGCATCGCTCGGCGAAGCCGGCTACTTCGGCCCCTCGGTCGGCTCGATCGACTACATGACGGCGGTCAACCAGTTCCTCACGGGACAGGCCGGCATGTTCTACATGGGCAGCTGGATCCTCGCGAACTTCAACAACCCTGAGGAGAACCAGATCGGCGTCGACAACATCGGCTTCATGCCGTTCCCCGATGTCGAGGGCGGCGCGGGCAGCAGCGACCAGCTCGCCGCGAACGTCGGAGTTCCGCTCGCGCTCTCCCAGGCGAGCTACAACGATGACACTGCGGCCTGGCTCAAGTGCATCGCCGAGAACTTCGGCACGGAGTCCCTTGCGTCGCAGGGCGTCATCACGGGCTTCGCGGCAGAGACGCCTGCCGACCTCCCGCCGCTCACGGCGCTGGTGCAGGACGAGATCACGCAGACCGAGCAGAGCGTGCTCTGGTTCGAGGCACTCTTCAACGCCAAGGCCGCCACCACGAGCCAGACCAACGCGGCCGGCCTCGTGACGGGTCAGATCTCGCCCGAGGACTTCATGAACCTCGTTCAGACCGACCTGCAGTAAACAACCTCAGAGGCTGCGGCGACGGTTCCACAGACGTCGCCGCAGCCTCTTCGCTCGTCCGCTCACAGAAACAAAGGTCTTATCGTGAACCGCGTTCTCGGCGACTGGCGCGCCGTCATGGTCCTGCTCGGACCCGCGCTCCTCGTCTACACCCTCGTCATGCTCGTCCCGATCTTCTGGTCGCTCGGCTACACCGTGTTCGAGGGAAACCCCATCACCGGCTTCGAGTTCGTGGGCTTCGACAACTTCGCCAAGCTGTTCACCGACCCACGCGTCGGCGATGCGCTCCTCTTCACGGTGAAGTACGCCATCGTCGTGACGATCACGCAGGTGCTGTTCGGATACCTGCTCTCGTTGATCTACGTCTTCTGGCTGCGGCGCGCTTCGAGCCTCATCCGCACGCTGGCCTTCTTCCCCGTCGTACTTCCCACCGTGGCCGTCGCCCTCCTCTTCCAGGAGCTGTTCAAGATCGCTCCCCAGACCGGGCTCGTCAACGACATCCTCATCGCCGTCGGACTGTCTCCGGTCGACTGGTTCGCCACCGGGGGCACGGCATTCTTCGTGATCGTGCTGATGGATCTGTGGCGGTCGATGGGCTTCTACGCAGTGCTGCTGTATGCCGGTCTGCTGGACATCCCCGAGGACGTCTTCGAGTCGGCGCGACTGGATGGCGCATCCGGATGGCGCCTCACCTGGCACATCGTCCTGCCGCTGTCGCTCCCCGTCCTGCTCTCGTCGATCATCTTCTCGATCAACGGCACGCTCAAGGTGTTCGATTCGATCCTCGCGCTCACCGGCGGCGGCCCGGGCAGTTCCACCACTCCCCTCACGCTGTACATGTTCCAGACGTCCTTCACGTACGGCGAGTACGGCTTCGGCAGCTCCATCGCCCTTCTGCTCACGATGCTCTGCCTCGTCGTGACGCTGTTCATCTTCCGCTCTACGCGACGCGACCTCACCAAGGACTGATCGACTGTGACCGCAAACACCTACGCAGAGCGCTCCAAGCTCTCGCGAATCGTCCGCCGCATCCCCGTGTGGATCGTCATCACGGTCCTGCTCATCGTGGTCGTCTATCCGCTGTTCTGGCTGCTGACCGGCTCCCTCAAGACCCAGAGCGAGTTCCTCAACAACCCCACGTGGGCGCTCCCGGAGGACTGGTTCAACTTCGACAACTACATCGAAGCGTGGACCGTGGGCAACCTCGGCACGTACTTCCGCAACAGCATCCTGGCGGTGTTTCCGTCGCTGTTCTTCACCATCGTCCTCGGCGTGGCCGCGGGCTTCGCTCTCGAGGTGATGGTGTGGAAGGGCCGCGGCACCGTCCTGCTGCTGTTCCTCGCGGGAATCATGATCCCGGGCCAGATGATCCTGCTCCCCCTGTTCACGATCTACTTCCGCGCCGGCCTCACCAACTCGCTCTGGCCGCTCATCATCACCTACACCGTCATGGGTCTTCCCCTCACGGTCTTCATGATGGCGACGTATTTCCGCAGTGTGCCGCGTGAGATCTTCGAGGCATCCACTCTCGACGGCGCGAGCATCTACCGCACCTTCATCTCCATCGGATTCCCCATGGTGCGCAACGCGATCTTCACCGTCGCCCTCGTCCAGTTCTTCTTCATCTGGAACGATCTGCTCATCGCGCTCACCTTCACGACGCGCGACGACCTGCGTACGATCCAGGTCGGCCTGCTGAACTTCACGGGCCAGTTCGGGCAGATCCAGTACGGCCCCACCTTTGCGGCGATCTCGATCAACGTCGTCGCGACCCTGCTGCTCTACCTCTTCCTCAACCAGCGTGTGATGAAGGGCATGACCGCCGGAGCCGTGAAGGGATGAAGCCGGTCGCACTCCGTCTCGAGCACCGCGCATCCGCCCTCGGCCTCGGGACGGGTACGCCTCGTCTGAGCTGGACCAATGGCCTCGTCGCTCAGGTCGCCTACGAGATCCGGGTCCTGCGCGCGGACGGGACGGTCACCACATCGGGGCGCATCGAGGACTCCCGGCCGTCTCTGCGGCCCTGGCCGGGGGTCGCGCTGACATCGCGTGAGGGCGCCGAGGTCAGCGTCCGAGTCTGGGCGGACGCGAAGCAGGCCAGCGAGTGGAGCGAACCGATCCGCGTCGAAGCCGGGCTGCTCGACCCCGCCGACTGGTCGTCGGAGTGGGCGAGCCCGTCGCCCGCGGCGCCCGCCGGCTCCCCGCGCCCGGCCTATCTTCTGCGCGCCGACTTCGAAACGGTCGGACGCGTTCAGCGTGCTCGGCTCTACTCGACCGCCCACGGCATCTACGACCTCGAGGTGAACGGTCGCGCCGTCGACGACGACGTCCTCGCCCCGGGGTGGTCGAGCTATCGTCACCGCCTCCGCTATCGCACGCACGACCTGACGGAGACCCTCGCAGCGGGAAGCAACACGCTCGGCGCGTGGCTGGCAGACGGCTGGTACCGCGGCCGGATCGGCTTCAACGGCGGGCTGTGGAACGTGTATGGCTCAGATGTCGCACTGCTCGCCCAGCTGGAGATCACCGATGATGCCGGATCCCGGATCGTCCCCCTTCGCTGGCGTTGGTCGAACTCCCCGATCACGGCGACCGGGCTCTACGAAGGCGAGAGCTACGACGCACGCCTCGAACTGCCGGGGTGGTCGAGCCCGCGCTTCGACGACTCGCAGTGGGCAGAGGCCACCCCGCTCTCCGCGACATCGTTCTCCGCCGATCTCGAGGCACCGCCTGGCCCCCCTGTCCGGGTCATCGAGATGATCTCGCCGGTGGCGACTCGGCGAGACGGCGACGTCGTTCGACTGGACTTCGGACAGAACATCTCGGGCAAACTGCGGATCACCGTCGCCGGTGCAGGCGCGTCGACCCTGACGATGCATCATGCCGAGGTGTTGGAGCACGGTGAGCTGTCCGTCCGTCCGCTGCGGACGGCGCGCTCCGTCGACACGTTCACGGCTGCGGATGACGCCGAGACCACGTGGACACCCCGATTCGCTGTGCACGGCTTCCGCTACGCCGAGGTGAGAGGGCTTCCTGCGACGGCGCGTCTCTCTGCCGAAGCTCTCGTGGTGCACTCGGACATGGCGCGCACGGGGTACTTCGCCTCGAGTTCCGACCTGCTGAACAGGTTCCACACGAACGCCGTCTGGAGCATGCGTGACAACTTCGTCGACCTCCCCACCGATTGCCCCCAGCGCGACGAGCGACTCGGCTGGAGCGGGGACATCCAGGTGTTCACGCCGGCCGCGGCGTACCTCTACGACTGCACGGGCGTCCTGCAGAACTGGCTGCGCGATCTCGCCGCAGAGCAGCAGGAATTCGGCTCCGTGATGAACTTCCACCCGTGGCTCGAGTGCGGGTTCCCGAGCGATCCCGCGGCAGCGTGGGGCGATGCCGCCGTCATCGTGCCCTGGGAGCTCTATCGCAGCACCGGTGACATCGAGCTCATCCGCACCCAGTTCGCAAGCATGAGGGCGTGGGTCGAGCAGGTCAGTCGCCTCACTCATGGAACAGGCCATTGGCGGAGTGGGTTCCAACTCGGAGACTGGCTCGACCCGTCCGCGCCCCCCGACCGCCCCGGGGACTCCAAGACGGATCCCCGCCTCGTCGCTACGGCATACCATGCGTACACGGCGCGCATCGCCACCCGGGCTGCGGAACTGCTCGGCGAGGATGCTGCCGCGAGCGAACTGGCCGGCATCGCCCAGCGCGCCCGGTCGGCGTTCAGACACAACTACGTGTCGTCGGCCGGCATGATCGTGAGCGACACGGTGACGGCGCTCTCGCTCGCGATCGGGTTCGATCTCCTCGACTCGCCCGCACAGCGCGAGACCGCAGGTCGCCGTCTCGCCGAACTCGTCCACGAGGGCGACTACCTCATTCAGACCGGGTTCGTAGGGACCCCCCTGGTATGCGACGCGCTGGCTGCAACCGGACACGTGGACGCCGCCTACCACCTCCTCATGCAGGAGCGCATGCCGTCGTGGCTCTATGCCGTCACGATGGGAGCGACGACCGTGTGGGAGCGGTGGGACAGCATGCTGCCCGACGGCTCCGTCAACCCCGGTGAGATGACGTCGTTCAACCACTATGCACTCGGCGCTGTGGTCGACTTCATGCATCGGATCGTCGGCGGCCTGGCTGTGACCGAGCCCGGCTACCGCCGGGTACGCATCGCGCCGGTTCCGGGTGGAGGACTGGAGCATGCCTCGACCGCCCATGTGTCACCATTCGGCCCGATCGAGGTCGCGTGGGCGCGTGAGGACTCCCGACTGATCCTGGATGTCTCGGTGCCTCCGGGTATCACCGCTGACGTCGTCCTGCCCGCGCCGGGAGAGTCCCCGCGGATCGTCGGGCAGGGGCACCACCGGTTCGAGTGCGCGTATCGCCGGGCCTCGGACGACCCGCAGCCGCCGCGCCGATGGAACATCCACAACCCCGAGGAACGCCTCGAGATGATCGCCCAGGGGGTGCTCTGATGGAGGAGCGGGAGATGGATCTGGACCAGGCGGCGTCGCTCCTTTCAGGTGCGGACATGGAAAGCACGAAGGCACTTCCCGCACACGGCACGCCCGCCTTCGTGATGACCGACGGATCGAATGGGCTCGCACGCAACCTGCCGGGCTTCGCCGGCAAGATCCCCGCGACCTGCTACCCGACGCTCTCGGCGATGGCCACGACATGGGACCGAGCGCTGGTTCGACGCGTCGCGCGTGCGATCGCCCTGGATGTGCGCGCCGCCGGGGCGGGCGTGCTCTTGGCCCCGGGCATGAATCTCAAGCGCTCACCGCTGGGCGGCCGCAACTTCGAGTATTTCTCCGAGGACCCTGTGCTCACGGGCGACCTCGCGAGCGCCTTCGTGGCAGGCGCCCAGTCGACGGGTGTCGCGGCGACGGCGAAGCACTTCGCGGTGAACAACCAAGAGACCGACCGTATGCGCGTGAGCGCCGACGTCGATGAGCGCGCTCTGCGCGAGGTCTACCTCCGCGCTTTCGAACACGTGGTGCGCGACGCGAAACCCGACCTCGTGATGGCGTCGTACAACCGCATCAACGGCGTCTACGCCGCGCAGAACCCGTGGCTCCTCACGGAGGTCCTCCGCGAGGAATGGGGTTTCGACGGCGTCGTCGTCTCGGACTGGGGCGCCGTCGACGACAGCGTGGCGGCGGTTGCCGCAGGCCTCGATCTGCAGATGCCGGCGACGGGCGGGGCGTCCGACCGCCTTCTCGTGCACGCGGTGGCCGACGGACAGCTCGCCGAGAGCACTGTGCGCACGGCGGCTGGCCGCGTGGCGGCTCTCGCCCGAAAGATCGACCGGGCGGCGGTGGAGGTCCCCTTGTCCGCGGACGACGCCGATGCCCTCGCGACCGAGGCGGCGGAGCGGTCTGCGGTCCTGCTCATCAACGAACGTGGCACGCTGCCGCTCGGGCGGGAGATCTCTGTCGCCTTGATCGGCGCATTCGCACTCGCTCCCCGATTCCAGGGCGCGGGCAGCGCCGGTGTCAATCCGCTGCGTCCCGCGGACTCCCTCGTAGAGTCGCTCCGCGACGCGCACACGGGCTCGGTGGCGTTTGCGGCGGGTTACGCGGCATCCGGGGTCGAGACATCCGACGAGTTGCTCACCGAGGCCGCAGAGACGGCAGCGGCAGCCGAAGTCGCGATCGTGGTGGTCGGGCTGCCCGAAGACGCCGAGAGCGAGGGCTTCGACCGCACCCACCTCGATCTGCCGGCGGCGCAGGAACGGGCGATCGCGGCGGTCTCGAACGTGGCCGCCCGCACTGTCGTCGTCGTCGTCGCGGGCGGTGTGGTCACGATGGAGCGCTGGCGCGCCGGGGTCGACGCGATCCTCTCCACCGGACTGAGCGGGCAGGGGGTGTCGCGTGCGGTCTCGCGCATCCTCACGGGGGCGGTCTCGCCGTCCGGTCGTCTTGCCGAGACGATCCCGCTCGATCTCGCGCATTCGCCGAGTCACCCGACGTTTCCCGGCGAGCGCGGCAGGTCGACCTACGGCGAGAGCATCTTCGTCGGCTATCGCGGCTACGACGAGCAGGGCGCCGACGTCGCATTCCCGTTCGGCCACGGTCTGAGCTATACCTCGTTCGAGTACGGTTCGCCTCGCGTCAGCCGAGATCGCGACGGCTGGGTCTGCGAGGTGGAGGTCCGCAACGTCGGCACCACGGCGGGGCGGGAGGTTGTCCAGGTCTACGTGTCCGCGCCCACCGAGAAAGCGCGACGTGCGCGCGCGGAGCTCGCCGGATTCGACATTCTCGATCTCGAGCCCGGGGCATCGGCGAACGCGCGCGTGCGTTGCGCCCGACGTACTCTGGAGCGCTGGGAGCCCGGGACCGGCTGGGTCCTCGATTCCGGCGACTACGCGTTCCTCGTGTCCCGCTCCTCGCGCGACGTGATCGCCGAAGTCGTGCAGGCGGTCGAAGGCTCGTCGCCCACCAGCCTCCTCACGCCCGACTCCACCATGGTCGAGTGGCTCGAGCATCCCATCATCGGCGGTCGCCTTCTCGAACGCGTGGCGGCGCTCGACGACACCGGCGCGACGATGGGTCTGCTGTCCAGCCCGGTCGCCCGGCTCATGATCGGGGGTCTCCCGATCAAACGTCTCGCTGTCGACGATGGGAACGTCCTGACCGTCGAGTTGCTCGAGGACCTCGCGACCGGGTCGTGAAGCGACTCACGGCACGTCGCGATCGGTGGCCCACTCCCGAGTGAGCTGTCTGCCCGCCCGGTCGAACAGATCACGCGCCCACGCGTGGGCCGGATCGCCCCGATGCACGGGATGCCACCACAGCGCGCTCGAGATGGGAGCTGCGTCGAAGGGCGGCTCAACGGCGACGACTCCCGCGATCGACGGGAGCGATGCCAGGAGACCCCGCTGCAGCAGCCCCACCCGATCGGTGTCGCGCACGAACAGCGGGAGGGCAAGGAAGCTCTCGACGACGACCTCGACGTGCGGCTCGATTCCCATGTACTGCAGCTGACGGCTCGCTGACGTGAAGGCTGTCCGAGTCTGGAACGTATAGACCCAGGTGACGTCCGCGAGGTCTTCGACCGTGCGGGGCCGGTGCGCGAGCGGATTGTCGGCGGACATCACGAGCATCCACTCGTCGTTGAAGAGATCGACATACGGCAGGTCGGACAGATAGCCGTGCGGGATCACGATGCCGCAGACGTCGCGCAGCGTCTCGCTCGCGTCGTCGACGATGGTGGGATTGTGCAGGAGGAAACGGAAGCGGATGCCGGGCGCCTCCTCACGTGCGATGCGCGACACCACCGGAGCCACCGTGCTCAATCCGTAGTCCGACATGTAGACCGAGAACTCCCGTGTCGCGGTCGACGGGTCCCACTCCGCCTGCTCCTCGAAGATGCGGCGCGCGGATTCGAGCGTCGAGGAGACCTGATCGATGAGGCGCACAGCGAGCGGGCTCAAGTCATGCGAGTTACCGCGGCGCACGAGCAGTGGGTCAGCGAAGTGGGTTCGCAGACGCGCGAGCGATGCGCTCAGCGACGGCTGGCTCAGGCGCAGGCGCTGCGCTGCCCGGCTCACGCTCCGCTCCGTGAGAAGCGCATCGAGCGCCACGAGCAGATTGAGGTCGAGGCGCGACAGCGAAGCGGACGAGTTCATGGGCAGATCCTCCCTGACCGGCCGCCTCAGGTTATCAGCTCAGACGATATCGGTGATAGCGAATCCACTCTTTGCTGATGAGCTGAGACATTGCAGTCTTGAGGCAGCCAATGCCGGCGACTCGAAAGGATCGAAGATGATCAAGCTGCTGTCCCACCTCTCCTACGTGTCGATCACGACGCCCGAGGTCGAGGCGTCGGTGAAGTTCTACGAAGAGCAGGTGGGGTTGACCGTCGTCGACCGGGTCGACGGCTCCGTGTACCTCCGCTGCTGGGGCGACTACTACGCGTACTCCGTCGTCGTCGTTCCCGGAGACGAGCCGGGTCTCGCCACGATGGCATGGCGATCCACGAGCGCCGAGGCCCTCGACGAGGCGGCTCGTCGCGTCGAGGCCGCCGGGATCGTCGGCGAATGGATCGACGACGTGCCCCAGATCGGGCGCGCGTTCCGGTTCATCGGTCCGTGGGGTCACTCGATGACGATCCACTGGGGCGTCACACACCACAAGGACGTCGAAGGCGACGCGGCATCCATCTACCCCGACCGCCCGTCGCGACGCAGCAAGGTCGCTGGCGCCCCCCGCCAGCTCGATCACGTGACCGTCGCCGCGAGCGACGTCGACGCGTTCGCCCAGTGGTACGAGGAAGTGCTCGGCTTTCGGATCATGGCCCGCACGGTGCTCGACGAGGCGCCCATCTCGGTGTTCTCCGTCGTCACCACGAACGAGAAGTCCCATGACCTCGGCATCGTGCTGGACGGATCGTCCCGCGCCGGCCGGATCAACCACTACGCCTTCTGGGTCGACACACGCGAAGAGCTCCTCGTCGCCGCCGACGTCCTCGGTGAGAACGGCACGCCGATCGAGTACGGCCCCTCCATCCACGGCATCGGTGAGCAGAGTTTCCTCTACTACCGCGAGCCCTCGTCGCTGCGCATCGAGTTGAACACGGGCGGCTATCGCAACTACGTGCCCGACTGGGAGCCCAACACCTGGAAGCCGTCGCTGGGCTCGAGCAACATGTATCGCAACGGTGCGATGCCGATGTCGATGACGGAATCCTTCCCGCCCGCGGACGGCCCCTCAGCGACAGAGGAAGGGGTGCCGGAAGAGATCCGCGCGGCACTGCTGAACCCCTACACCGTCCACGGTTGAACCGCACATGAGCCTCACGGCGGTCAGCCCGTCCGAGGATCCGGCCGACATCGATCGGTCGGATCCCACGGCCGAGATCAGCATGCGAGCACAGGCGTTCCGCAACTGGGGACGCTGGGGCGAGGACGACGTGCTCGGCACGCTGAACTTCATCGAGCCGCAGAGCCGCATCGCGGCGGCATCCATCATCCGAGAGGGACGCGTCATCTCACTCGCGCAGTCGTTCGACACGAACGGTCCGCAGCGCGGCTGGCGTCGACGCACGAACCCTGTGCACACCATGACCGACACGGGGGTGGACGCCGAGCGCGGCACGCAGGGCATGCCGCACGGGCTGGGCGGCGCGGATGACGTCATCGCGATGCCGCTCCAATGCTCCACGCAATGGGACGGCCTCGGGCACATCTTCGATCACGGCGTCGCCTGGAACGGGCGACGAGCGGGCGACGTCGTCACCAGTGAGGGCGACCTCGTGACGGGAATCGAGCACGCGGCGGCGGCGATCGTCTCGCGCGGCGTGCTATTGGATGTCGGCCGCCACCTCAGGCCGGAGTCCGGCGAGCTCGAGGACGGCTACGCCATCACGCCAGCCGATCTCGAGGCAACGGCCGCCGCACAGGGTGCGACCAGCGTCGTGACGCGCGGTGACATCGTCCTCGTGCGCACCGGCCAATATGCACGGACGCTCCGCGAAGGTTGGGGCGAGTACGCAGGCGGACCGGCACCCGGCCTGTCATTGACGACCGCGGGCTGGCTCCATCGCACCGAGATCGCCGCGATCGCCACCGACACGTGGGGCTTCGAAGTGCGGCCCAACGAGTTCGACGTGCCGTCATTCCAGCCGCTCCACCAGGTCGCGATCCCGAACATCGGGCTGACGATCGGCGAGATGTGGAATCTCGAGGAGCTCTCGCAGGCGTGCGCCGCCAGCGGTCGCTACGACTTCTTCCTCTCGGCGCCGCCCCTGCCTGTCACCGGAGCCGTCGGCTCCCCCATCAATCCCGTCGCGATCCTCTGAATCGCGACTCGCACGAAGAACAGAGAGGTTCTGAAATGACTGCAATCACCCGCGCCGCGATCGTCGGAAGCGGAGTCACCGGACTCGCCGCGGCCATCCAGCTCGCAAAAGCCGGTGTCTCGGTCGACGTGTTCGAGACGAAGCCCGAGCTGAGTCCCCTCGGTTCGGGCATCTCCCTGCAGGGCAATGCGCTCCGTGCACTGGACCAACTCGGGGTGTGGGAGGCCGCTCGCGATGCGGGCTACCCGTTCGACGGCCTGACCCTCCGAGCGCCCGGTCCAGATGCGCCCGTCGTCGCGCAGCTGCCCGATGTGAAGAGCGGCGGGCCGGCCTACCCCGCGGGAATGGGGATGCCGCGGCCCGCGCTGGCTCGGATCCTGCTCGACGAGGCTGTGCGGGCGGGGGCGAAGATCCACTTCGGGTCGAAGGTCACGGGAGTCCGGCCGTCGGACTCGAGCGTCGAACTCGACGTCGCCGGCGCCACCGTAGCCTACGACCTGGTCATCGGAGCCGACGGTCTCCACTCGACCGTGCGCGACCTCATCGGCATCGAGACGCGCCCGGCGCCGACCGGTATGGGAATCTGGCGTGCATTCGTCTCACGCCCCCGCGACGTCGAGCGCACCGAGCTCTACTACGGCGGTCCCGCGTACATCGCCGGCTACACACCCACCGGCGAGGACTCGATGTACGCGATCCTCGTCGGCGATGCCGAGGACAACTTCGGTGCCGACGCAGAACAGGCGACCCGCCTCATGCTGGAGCAGTCCCGTGCATACTCCGGTCCGTGGGACTCGATCCGCGCCGACCTCGAGGCTGGCGCCCAGGCGCACTACACGTGGTTCACGCAGCACGTCGTCCCCGCTCCGTGGAACCGCGGGCGCGTGGTGATCGTCGGCGATGCCGCCCACTCCTGCCCGCCCACCATCGCGCAGGGCGCGGCCCAGGGTCTCGAGGACGCCCTCGTGCTGACCGAGCTCCTGATCGCGCACGACGAGGTGTCCGACGCGCTGTGGGAGCAATTCCACGCGCGTCGGGTGCCGCGCGCCAGCATGGTCGTCGACGCATCCGTCCAGCTGGGTCAGTGGCAACTCGACCACGATCGAGAAGCCGATGCCGGCGGCCTGATCTTCAGCGTGTCGCAGAAGCTCTCGGAGCCGGCATGAAGATCGGACGGTGGAGCGTCGCCGGCGGCGAATCCTCGGACGGGTTCATCGTCGATGGTGCCGTCATCGCCTTCGCCGATGGGCTGACAGTGGCCGACGTCCTGCAGCGCGGGCTGGACGCCCTGCCCGCGCTCTGGGCTGCTTCGCGGAAGGAGCCGAAGACGACGCTCGAGGACGTCATCCTCCTCAGCCCGCTCTCGCCGGCCGCGATCCGCGATTTCGTCGCCTTCGAGGAGCACGTCGAGGGTGTCACCGCCGCGATCGACGGCACGAGTGCGGTGCCGCCCGAATGGTATGAAGCACCGACGTTCTACTTCACCAACCCGCACACGGTGCTCGGACCGAACGAGCCCGTCGTGCCGCCCGAGACCGAGCGCCTGGACTTCGAACTCGAGGTCGCAGCGATCGTCGGCGGCGCGGGCGGGACCGACCTCTCGATCGCAGATGCGGCCGGGGCGATCTTCGGATACACGATCATGAACGACTGGTCCGCACGAGACGTGCAGGGGCGCGAGATGAACGTGCGGCTCGGACCCGCGAAGGGCAAGGACTTCGGCACGAGCCTCGGCCCTTGGATAGTCACACGAGACGAGCTCGAGCCGTTCACCGACGATGAGGGCTTCCTGTCGATCCGTGCCGAAGCGCGTGTGAATGGGGTCCTCGTCGGCGCTGACCTCGTATCGAACATGGGCTGGCGGTTCGCCGATCTCGTGGCCTATGCGTCGCGTGCGTCGCGCGTCGTGGCGGGCGACGTGCTCGGGTCGGGCACGGTCGGAAACGGTGGATGCCTCGCGGAGCTGTGGGGCCGACGCGGTGAGCTCGACCCGGCTCCGCTCACCGCGGGTGATGTCGTGAGCCTCAGCGTCGAGGGGATCGGCGACCTCGTTTCTCGCGTCGAAGCGCCCGTTGCGGCGGTGCCCATCGCCCCCGCCCGACCTCGAACCCGCGCGCGGCATCGATGACCACCGCACACGAGCTCGGCGGACGCGTGATCGTCGTCACGGGCGCTGCCCGCGGCCAGGGTGCGGCAATCGCCGGCACGCTGGCAGACCTCGGCGCGCAGGTCGTGGCCGTCGACCTCGGCCCCGAGGCCCCGCCCCCCTTGCGACGCGCAGAGGTGCGGTACCGAACGTTGAACGTCTCCGACGAGTCGGCCTGGCGGGAGCTGCAGCTCGAGCTGCGTTCCGACGGGTCGGTCCACGGGCTCGTCAACAACGCCGGGATCACACATCGCTCGCGGATCGGCGCGACAGAGCGTGCCGACTGGGACCGCGTCCTCGCGGTGAACCTGACCGGGCCGATGCTCGGCATCCAGGCCATCGCGCCCTTGATGGGCCGAGGGGCATCGATCGTCAGCGTCGGCTCGTCCGCCGCGCTGACGGGCCACTATCCCGTGGCCTACTCCGTCTCCAAGTGGGGCCTGCGTGGACTCACCCACGTCGCTGCGACAGAACTAGGGCCCCGCGGCATCCGGGTGAACCTCATCCATCCGGGTTTCATCGAGACCGAGATGACCGCGACTGCTCCGGCCGTCATGCGCGACGTTCAGCTCGAGCTCACTCCGCTCGAGCGGACGGGTGAGCCGCACGACATCGCGCACCTGACCGCGTTCCTGCTGAGTGGCGCTTCCGCGTACATCAGCGGAGCCGAGATCCCCGTAGACGGTGGCTACACGTCGTCCGCCGGGGCGAAACCACTTTCCGATCGACTTCGCCTCCAGGCGAACTGACACTCCGAGGAGTCGACATGTTCATGTATTTCCCGACCAACTACGTCTGGTCGATGGCCGCCGTCTCTGCGCTGAACTGCGGCGGCTACATCGATGAGGTCGATCGGGCATGCAAGCCGGTGCTGCTGGCATCCCAGAACGGCGACGACGCGGGGACGGAGGAACTGTATGCCGCGTGGGCCGCCGTCGCCGACCGCCTCGTCGCGAAAGCCCAGGACGATGAGGCGCGCGGCAGACGCATCGCGGCCGGTGAGACCTACTATCGCGCGTCGCTGTACACGTCGCAGGCAGAACGCCTCCAATCGCCGAAGTGGGAGGGGCGCAACGCCGCCTATCAGAAGTCGATCGAGCTTCTGCTGAAGCACATCGAGCTGTCCGATGCGCCGTGCACGACCGTCGAGGTGCCGTTCGGCACGTCATCCCTCCCCGGGTACTTCTACCGCGGACAGGGCGAAGGCCCGCGGCCGATCATCATCCAGTGGAACGGGCTCGACTCGACCAAGGAGATGATGTACTACTCCCAATTTCCCCAGCAGCTCGCCGAACGCGGTGTGTCCACGCTCATGGTCGACACGCCCGGTTCCGGCGAGTCGCTCCGACTGCGCGGATTGACGGCGCGCCATGACACCGAGGTCTGGGCCGCGGCGATCGTGGATTGGCTCGAGCACTCTGCCGAGACCCTCGGGATCGACCCGGAGCAGATCGGGATCGTCGGCTGGTCGCTCGGCGGGTACTACGCCCCCCGCGCCCTTGCGTTCGAGGACCGTCTGAAGCTCGGCGTCGCCTGGGGCGCGAACCACAACTGGTTCGAGGTGCAGGAAGCACGGCGCCGCCGTGAAGGCGAGAATCCCGTGCCGCACTATTGGGACCACGTGTTCTGGGTGTGGGGCGCGACCGACATGGACGACTTCATCGAAAAGACGAAAGGGATGCATCTGAACGGCGTCGCCGACAAGATCACCGCTCCGCTGCTCATCACCCACGGCGTCGGCGACCGGCAGATCAACGTCTCGTACGCGCACCAGACCTACGACCAAGCCGTGAACTCGCCTAAGCGGGAACTGCGCCTGTTCGACGACCCCGAGGGCGGGACCGAACACATCTCGATCGACAACATGCCCTACGTCGGCGCCATCATCGCCGACTGGATCGCCGAGACTTTCGCGGAGCTCCACCCAGGTGGCGTTCGGTAACCGTCCTCTTCGCCTCTCGTCCGACGTGTGAGTGGGCAACGAACTCAGTCGCACGGCGCCCAGCGGGCACGGACTGAGAGACGTTCCCGCACTCGCTTCGCGCGTGAGGCTCACACACCTCCAGAGTCGGGGCCGAGTTCCATCGCGATCCCCGCATAGCCGGCCGGCCGCCGGCCTGCCCGTGAACGCGACATCGGGGATCGGGGAGCGGTGCGTCGAGCACCCATCGCGGGCATGTCTCCGCGGGTGTCACAGCTCGCGGAGGATGTCCTCCACGCGGTCCTTCGCGTCGCCGAAGAGCATCTGCGTGTTCTCGCGGAAGAACAGCGAATTCTGCACACCGGCGTACCCGGCGGGCTGCACCTTCACGCCGAACTCAGCCATCGCCTTCCGGAAAGCCGCTTCTCGCGCCTGTGAGCTGGAGGCGAAAACCATCGCGGTGAAGACAGGAAACAGAAGGAGCCCACCGACGATGAACAGGGTCGGATCCATGGTCCTCAGCCCCGGAGCTTATCGGCCTCGGTCAGCGCCCAGGTCCCAGACTCAAAGGCTACGCGCAGCGCGTCTTCAAGGCTGAGCGCACGATGAGCCTCCGAGATCAACTCGACGCCCCATGGGCCGTCGTAGCCGATAGTGCGGAGTACGTCGATGAACTCCGGGATATCCCAATCACCCTGACCCGGTGGAACGCGGTTGTTGATGGTGTCCGCAAAGAGCTCCTCGAAGGGCGGGGCAGGGTCGAAGGCGTCGTTCAGCGGGACTGTCTGATTAACGGTGGATCTGGTGTGGCCTGACTGAAAGGAAGGGCGATGACCGATGTCATCGAGATGATCGATCCCGTGACGGGAGAGATCATCGATGAGCAGCAGCTCGCGGAGCAGCTGCTGAAACAAGCGAAAGAACAGGGCGTCGA